>NZ_LTAZ01000005.1 GCF_001593955.1 Halalkalicoccus paucihalophilus
CCCGGAATCTACAGCGAGAACCCCCGAATCGTCGCCCCGTGGGACGAGGAGGCCGGGGGCACGTGGATCGGCTACAACGAGTTCGGTGTGACGGCGGTGATCACGAACCGCTGGCTCGACAGCGAACTGGCCGCCGAGCGCTCGCGTGGCCTGCTCGTCGGCGACGCCCTCGAACGCGAGTCGGCCGAGGACGCCGCCCGGTTCGTCGAGCGCTCAGTGAGGAAATCCGAGTACGACGGGTTCAACCTCGCGTTGATCGACGGAAACGCCGCGATCCTGTTGGAGTGGAACGGCTCCCTTCGCGTGCGGAACCTCGATCCCGGCGTTCACGTCGTCGTCAACGTCGGCGCGGATGACGATTTCGAGATCCCCACCGAACGGGCGGCATTCGGCGAGCAACAGGCAGAAAGCGCCCGCCGGGCACGCGAGGTGCTCCAACCGGAACCCGGTGAGAGTGCGGACGAGTGGCACGAGCGGGCGGCCGCCACGCTTCGGGATCACGAGTACGGCTTTTGCGTGCATGCGGACGAATACGGCACGCGCTCGTCGTCGCTGCTTCGAACGGACGCGGATGGCGTCGAGTACCGGTTTGCCGACGGCCCACCGTGTGAAACCGACCACGAGCGCGTGACGCTGGGGTCTGGCTGAAATAGCAGGCACCGTGTTTATGCCGATTCACATTAGATAGCTGTCATGCTGCTCGATACCGTGATCGTGTTCCTGATCAGTTTGCTGGTCGGGAGTCTAGGGATCTACGTCGGCGTCAGCCTCGCTACTAACGAAGCCATCGGGTTCGGGGGCGCGGCCCTCACCGCATTGTTGGGCGCACTCGCGTGGGGAGTCGTGAGTTTCTTCCTCGGATGGCTCCCGCTCGTCGGCGCACTACTGGCGCTGCTCGCGTGGATCGGTGTGATCAACCTGCGTCACTCGGGCGGTTGGGGGACGGCGGCCCTGATCGGCCTCGTCGCGTGGCTCGTCGCCGGGGCCGTCCTCTACGCGCTCGCAACGGCCGGACTCGTCGCGGCGTCCGCGGTCGGAATCCCGGGCGTCTGAGCGCTTTATTCGCCGTCGTCGACCATCGCGCCGAAGGTCTCCTCGGCGTCGGCTGGGACATCGAAGTCGTGGTAGTGTTCGCCCTTCTCCTTCGAGAGGATATCGAGCGCGGCGGCTGCGCCGTCGCCCGCCGAGATGACTGCCTGCCACTCCTCGGTTCGCCCCATCGCACCGGTCGCGTACGCGTCCTCGACGCTCGTTTCCATGCTCACGTCCACGTCGACGACGCCCTCGTCGGTGAACGCACAGTCGAGGTCCTCGGCGAGGTCCCGATTCGCCCCGGTCGCGAGGATTAGGTAGTCGGCCTCGTACTCGCCGTCGTCGGTGGCGATCGAGAACCCGTCGTTCGAGGTCTCGACGCCGGTGACTTCCTCGCCCTGCTTCCTGTCCGCCCCGAAGTCGTCGACCTGCTGGCGTGCGGTCGCCATAAACGCGCTGCCGTCGACCGAGCCGATCCCGAGGTAGTTGAACAGGTGGGCTTTGTGCATCCACGTCCCGTCGGCGTCGAATACGATGGTACTCAGCCCGTTTTTCGCGGTGAACAGCGCCGCGCTCAGTCCCGCCGGTCCGCCGCCGACGATCGCTACGTCTGCCATATGGCACTAGATGTAATCGAATTGAATAACTCTAGTCTATCCGGATGATTTCACCGATGCTGTCGGAGTCCCGTCGACGGAATGCCCGTCTCCGACTGAAGGGGCTCCACGCTCGAACGCGCGACCGATTGAGATGGACAACGGGCAGTATAAGCGCCCGCCGGTCGATTCCCCGCCGTGTCCCGGGTCTCGCCGCCGCTCGCGCTGGCGTTCTCGATCCTCGCGCTCAGTACGAGCGCGATCCTCGTGCGTTGGAGTACGGCCCCAAGCGTCGTCGTCGCCTTCTACCGCGTTCTGTTTACCCTCCTGTTGCTCGCTCCGGTCGCCCTGTTTCGCTACCGTGCCCATTTCCGCGCGCTCTCAGTGCGGGACGGCGCGGTCGCGGCCGTTACGGGCGTCGCGCTCGCGATCCACTTCGCGGCGTGGTTCGAGAGCCTGAACTGGACGAGCGTCGCCGCGAGCGTCACGCTGGTCCAAACCCAGCCGATCTTCGTCGCACTCGGAGCGTTCTTCCTGCTCAACGAACGGGTTACCGTCCGTACAGTCGGAGGGATCGTCCTCGCGCTCGTCGGCGCAGCGGTGATGTCCGTAAGCGACCTCCTTTTTGGTTCCGCGTTCGCGGGCACCGCCCTCTACGGCAACGCGCTCGCCCTCGTCGGCGGCGTGATGGCCGCCTGCTACGTACTCGCTGGGCGGTCGCTCCGTCAACGGATCGCCCTGCTTCCCTACGTCACCGTCGTCTACGGCGCTTGCACCCTCACGTTGTTCGTGATCGCGCTCGCGAGCGGCGGGGCTCTCACGGGTTATCCGGCCCGCGAGTGGGCCCTCTTCGCGGCGATGGCGATCGGACCGGGCGTGTTCGGTCACACGGTCGTCAACTGGGCGCTCGCACACGTCGAATCGAGCGTCGTCAGCGTCTCGCTTCTCGGCGAGCCGGTCGGCGCAACGCTGCTCGCACTCGTTTTGCTCGCCGAGGTGCCCGGCACGGCGACCGTTCTCGGAGGAACGACCGTTCTCGTCGGCATCTTTCTCACGGCACGCGCCCAGCGACTCGACACCTGAAATTCCGGCCAGTCGCCCGACTTCGGGCCGATTGGTGAGGGTGGTGAAACCACCGATCAGACGTTCAAGAACAGGTCGACGAGTCGCGTGGTCACGACGACGGTGATACAGCCGAGCCACGTCAGTAACATGAAGTGAATGAACGAGTTCGCCTTGTTGCCGCCGTCAACGGTCCGGATCATGATCGCTGACAGTAGCGCGTTGAAGAGGATGACGACCAGCAGCAGGTAACGAATGAGGGCGATGTTGTAGACTTCGGTGTAGATGAGCTGACCCAGTCCGAGCTGATGGGTCGCTGCCATATCGATGTCCATTTCCGAGAGGATCGCGACGACCTCGAGGCCGATGAAGAAGGCGAATGCGGAGGCGGCGGTGATCCCGTAGAGCAGTCCGACGAGCGTCGTCGCCGCCTGCCGGCGCTGTTCGCGCAGTTGGTTGACCTCGCTCATGTTCGTGCTGATCAGTTCGCCGAGCCGACGGGGACTGCCGCCCATCTCCCGGCCGACGAGGTACATCTCGCTGAACTTCTGGATGAGATACGAGCGCGAATCGGTCGCGAAGTAGCGCCACGCCAGCGCGGGGTCGAGTCGCATGTTGAGCCGTTTGTACAGGTCGTCGATCTCGTCGGTGAGCGGCCCGAAGTCCTTGGTCCGGAGCGTCGAGAGCACGTCCGAGGTCGTGCTGCGTTTCGCGCTCTCGCTGGCCCCGAGCGCGCGGATGAAGCTGGGGAATTCCCCGTCGCGGCCCGTAATCAGCTGCTCTTCGTGTCGCAGAACGAGTCCAGGGAGCAACAGCGGTGTCAGCGGGAGCGCGAGATACAGCGGCTCGGGAAGCGAATCGCGCAGAAAGAGGGTTTGAAGGCCGATCGGGCCGACGCCGAACAGACCGAGCGCGGCGAGGACGATCAACAGGACCGACAGCGCGCCGCCGGCGACGAAGCTCACGAGGATGCGGGCCTCGCCGTTCGGGCGGAGTTTCTCGGGGTGATACCAGATCGGGTCGTGGGGCGACATCGTTCGGATGACGAAGTAGAACCCCAGTTGGACGAACATGAACATCATCAGCACGGCCGCGACGGTATAAGTCGGATTCGTCCCCGTCAGGATCGGGAGGACGATCGCGAACACCAGCGCGAACGTCATCGAGAGGATCATCGACATGTAGAGGTCCTTCATCACCTCGATGTTGCCGAGCGTGCTCTCGTAGACGGTGGTGTACTGGCTGATCATCACGTCCTGTTCGGAGATGAGGAAATCCGAGAGGGCCTGTCCGGCACCCAGCGTGTACGCGAGGCGATCGAGAAAGTCCGCAAGCGCGTCGCTCGGAACGACCGCCGCCCGGCGACGGCAGGCGTCGTCGAGGCTCTGGTTCCACATATCGACGATCTGGACGATTCGCCCCATCTCGCGGGCGAGTTCGCCGTATTCGTCCTCGCGGGAGAGGATCCGAAACACCTCTATCCGGTCGATGTTGGTCGTCGAGAGGATCGTCATGTGGGTGATCAGCAGGTGGAACTGATTTTCGATCTCGATCTTTCGCCGGCTCGCGAGCAGTTTCGGGTAGACGAGGGCCGCCCCGAGTGCGAGTAGGCCCAACAGCGGGATCGGGAGACGGACGAACAACGGATACGGGAGGAACAGCCCTGCCAGAAGCGAACAGAGGAACAGGACTCCGGCGGGGAGCAGGACGGTCACCGATAGCGTGCGACCGGCATCTCCATGTAGCGATAGGATCGGACGGTGTCGCTCATCGTCGTCGAGAGCGTCTCGATGAGCCCGTCGTGCCAGTCACTCGCCGCCATTAGCGCCTCGACCGGTGGATGTCGAAGGGGAGTCCATCGACCCCGTCGCGCTGGAACGTGGCGATCGTCTCGTTTACGTCGTGATACCCGGTGATCCCCTCCTCGATCATCCGCTCGAGGATCTCGGCGCGGAACTCCAGATCGGTGTAGATCTCGCGGGTGTCGGCGTATCCCAGTAGGGTGGCGATCTGCTCTTCGAGCACGTAGGAGTTGTTCATCCCCTGAAAGACGATCTCGTCTTCGACGGGGTCCCAGTAGAACACCTGTCGGGTGACGACGCCGTCCATCTCCTTCGAGTAGCCCTCGATCTCCTGAACGCTCGTCACACGCCGAAGAACGTCATCGCCCTGTTTGACACGGTTCTGGAAGATGGCCACGTCGGCGTTGTCCATGAAGGTCTGCGGGATGTTGATCGGATCACCGGTGAAACGCTGGACCATCGAGACGATGTCGCTGGCGTGGAAGGTCAGCATCACCGGGTGACCGGTTTGAGCGGCCTGAAACGCCATGCGTCCCTCCTCGCCACGGACCTCGCCGACGACGATGTAATCCGGCCGCGATCGCAGTGCGGCGGCGACCAGATCGAACATGTCGACGTCCTCGCTGTCGCCGCCGCCCTCCCGAGTCAGGAGCTGTTGCCACGTGTCGTGCGGTGGCACCACCTCGGCGGTGTCTTCGGCGGTGTAGATCTTCGAATCACGGGGAATGAAGGACATGATGGCGTTGAGCGTCGTCGTCTTCCCGCTTGCGGTCTCGCCGACGACGAAGACGGTCTGTTCGTTCTCGAGACAGAGCCACAGGTAGGCGGCGAGTTCGGGCGAGAGCGTTCCCCACTCGGTGATCTGGGCCACCGACAGCGGGATCTCCTCGCCCTGTCGAATGGTGAGACTCGGTCCTTTGATGCTCACGTCGTCGGAGTAGATGAGGTTGAGTCGCGAGCCGTCGGGCAGGGTGGAGTCGACGATCGGATCGGCATCGCTAACCGGGTCGCCGATACGCTCGCCGAGGTTCCGAATCCACTGTTGGAACTGCTCGGGACGACCGAAATCGACGGTCGTCTTCAACATCCCGTAGACCCCGTGGTCGACGTAACACTCGTGTGGGCCGATGACGTGGATGTCCTCGTTTGCGGGGTCCCGGAGGACGGCTTCGAGGGGGCCAAGCCCGACGATGTCGCGGGTGAGTCGATAACGGAGGGTCTCATAGGTCTCGGGGGTGACCTGATAGCGCCCCGTCGAGAGCCGCCGGGAGATGGCGTCCTTCCAATCCGGTGGCTCGTCGTCGGTGTACGTCGTCGCCGCGAGCAACTCCTCGATCCGGTCGCCGTATTCGCCTTCGTTTTCGGGGGCGGCGTGGTCGACGCTTCTTCGCAGTAGCTCGCTTTTGATGTCCTCGTAGAGGTCGAGGTCCGCCTCCGAAAGCGTGGGCTCGACGACGTGGTAGACCGTCTCCTGACCGACGTCGCCGTAGATGTGACAGTAGATCGGACCACCGACGGAATACAGGACGTTCGGGTAGTGTGTCTCGTACTCGCCGTCGGCCCCCTCGATGAGGAGGGGGAATTCGCCGCTGGCCTGCTTCGTTCTCAGCAGGTAATCGCGCAGATGGGGCTGGTCGGCGACGAGTTCGCGCAGCGCCTTCGACGGTTTGACGGTTCCCTGTTCGGTCGTCTCAGGCGACGCTACGGCTCTCGATCACGATGCCGGTGCCCGAGCGCACGGAGTAGCCGATCGTGTCCCCGACTTGCTCGCCCATTCCCGCAAAGCGTTTGACCGATATCTGTCGGCGCACGTCGTTACCGACCTCGATCATCTGGAGCTGCAAGAACACGTCCGCGATCGATCTGAAGGGACCGATCGCCTCCTCGTCGACCGTCGAGGGATCGACGGTGAGGACGATGGTCTTGCCCCGCGAGGTCAGGCTCCGGAAGAACGAAATGATCTCGAGGGCGGCCTGGCGTTCGTCGTTCTGTCTGATGAGTGCCTCGAACGTGGGGTCGTTCCTCAGGATCGCGTCGAACGTATCGAGGACGATCACGTCCCGCTCCCACATGGTTTCGGCCTCCATCAGCCGGGTGAGCAGTTCGCGGCGTTTCCCGTCGGAATTCCCGCCCGAAAACGTCTGCCCGGTATCGAAGTCGGCGTGTAAGAACAACAGCCGCTCGTCGAGCAGGTGCGAGACCATGTCGTACGAAAGCGAGTGCATCTGTTCGACGAACCCGCCGACGGTGAGTTCGGTCGAGAGGAGTGTAACGGTCCGATCGGTCTCACAGAGCCCGTAGCTGAAACGCTGGGAGAGCGCGCTCTTTCCGGCACCGTAATCGCCCTCTATGAGGACGATACTGCCCCGCGGAAGGCCGCCACCGAGCTCCGTGTTGAGACGGTCGTGATCGTCCAACCCGAGCGAGAGGAGGTTCGTGTGTGTACTCATTGTTCTGCCCGCCGCGAGCCGTCGGTCCATCCCTCGAGGACGACGGGTGCCGCCGTGCTGCTCGCCAGTTGGCAGATATACCGGAGACTCTGGGTGTGATCCGCGACCGAAAGCCCCTGTTGGTCCCCCTCGTCCGCTTCGAATCCGGCGATGAACGCCCGGAGCTGGTCGCCCGCGTCCTCGTCGATCCACCTGATCGATTCGTAGTACTCGATCGCCGTCTCGGCCTGTTCGATTCCGCCCGTCTCGACGAGATACTCGAGCCACTCGAGAATGAGGAGATCAGCGACGTAGCCGTCCGCCGGCCCTCGGAGATAGGGCTTCTCGGCGTCGGGAACCTCACTCAGCGTCCGCTCCGTGTGCCGCTGGTCGCTTTCGGCCGCCCGCGGTCCTTCGACCGGGACGATGGCGGAGCCGTCCACCGAGGAATCCGACTCCTCGGCGGTTACTTCCTCGGATTCGTACTCGGCTTTGAGGTCGTCGAAATCGGTCGATCCCGCGTCGTCTCCGGACTCTTCGGGATCGTCGTCGAACGCGGCGGCCTCGTCCGTAGTTTCGTCACCGTCGAACAGCCCGAGCGAGCCGTTGGAGGCGCCGCCACCCGCCCCGTCCTCGTCGTCGGTGAACGGATTGACCCCGCGAGTCACCATCTCGTAGACGTTCAACAGCTTGCGGACGTTCTCTTCGATCTCCTCGTTCTCGCTTCGGATCGTGTTGACCGTCGAGGTGATGCTCTCGAGTTCCGTCTCGACGTCATCGACCCGCTGTTCGAGCTCCTCCGTAGCGTATTCGTCGTCATCACCGGCCATCGAGAGTTCGCCCAACTCCTCTTCGCTACCGCGCCCGTTGCCCGTTTCGCCGAACCCCTCATCGAACGGGTCCTCGGTTGTGCTTCCGCCGTCGGTGGCTGGCTGGTCGCCTCTCGACTCGGTTCGGTGTCGCCTCGCAGACGATCGAACAAGCTCATTCCGACCGCCCCGACTGAACACCGAGTGTCATACCTACCGTTTCAACGATCATACCATTAAAAATATGTAGTTACTATTTAATGTTTCGGCTACAATATTAGTTCTGAGATTGGGGAGAGTCGAGACTATCGAGGAGCTCGGCAATCGAATCCGCCGGAGAGAGGTCGTACCGATCGAGCACGGTTTCGACGGTCGGGCGTGGGCCGATCGCGAGATCCGATTCGGCGACGAGGATCTAGAGGACCCGAGCCGGATCGAGGTCGTCGTCGACCCGTGTCGCATACCACCGAAGGAGGTCCGAGAAGACCACGACGACGTCGTTTGACTGGATCCGGTAGTTCGAGACGTGGCCGTCGATACGCGCCTCGATATCGATGTCGTAACTCGCCGCTGTCGGATCAGGTGAGGGATCGTTGTCGGTCCCCGCCGAACGGCGTGACTGCGTCTCGGGCGGGCTAGCGTCCGTCGAGACGACGTAGCGTCCCGACTCGATCTCTGCGGCGTACTCGCTGTTCGTGATGTCGAGATCCGACGGCGATAGGACACCCTCGTCCTGTGGATCCGGTTGTTCCCCCGGCATGCGGGGACTATTGTCAGGAAGAAATAAATACCTATTGGCCGGAAGGTTCGTGGTAGAAGTCGAACGTCGCTCGGGTGCCGTGGGCGATAACTGTCACCCTGTGGTCGCCGGCACCGAGTTCATTGTCGAGGGTAACGGTCACCTCCGCGACCGCTCCCGGGGACCAGCGCGTCCCCCCCCCGAGACGACGGCGGTCTCCGTCTCGGTCTGGTAGTTCCCGTCGAGTAACACGTCCAGATCCGAGCCGTCGGTGGCGAGCGTGTTTCGGCCAGTGTTTTTCACGAGCAGCGTGATCGTGGTGTCGTTCCCACTGTCGTTGTAGATCGCCCCGCTCGCCGGATCGCTGATCACGACGAGATCGGTGTCGACTTGCCGGGTCAGCTCCTGGCTCTGTTTGTCGACGGAGCTACTCACCTGTTCGACGCCCGTGATCAGCGTCCCGGCGACGCTCGCCGCGACGAGCAGGCTCGCGACGAAGATGATAAGATGGGAGATCGAGACCGATCCCATCTATGATTCCTCCGTGAGCGTGGCCGATCCGACGACGCCGTTTTGGGTGATTATTTTCACTCTGTCTCCGTTCGATTCGATTTCGTATTCGAGTCGGTCGCCCGGGATCCAGAGGTTCGTCCCCTCCCGTAACTCGTCGTTCGTCCCGGTTCGTATCGTCGGGGTTTCGTTTCTGTACTCGCCGTCGACGAGTAGATCCGTGCGGTCGATCGCCAACGTGGTCGAATCGGTGTTCGTGACGGTGACGGTGACCGTCTCGTTGTCCCGTTGGACGTCGTTGATCTCGATGGCCGTGTTCTGTTGATCGAGCAGGTGATCAGCGCGCTCGTCCTGTGCGGTCGTGATCCGGTCGAAGCTGTCGGTCGCGACCGTGAAAGCCGCACTGAACGCTATCAGACAGCCGATGAGGATGACCACCGTGGATCCGCTGACGCTGAAGCCCATTTGAGTGTGTGTTCCGTGTACTGAAAGCCGACACCGCATCGCACCGCCGACCGGTCGACAGGTTGGTTAGTGAGCGATACCCGATTACAGCGCGACGACGTTCCCGGCACTCGTGAGCGAGTCGGGGACCTGAACCGTCACGGTGTGCTGTGCGCCCGATGCCGTCGTGATCGTCAGCTCGACGTCGTCGCCGGCACCGAGTGCAGCGATGTTGAACTTGTTACCACCCAACGCGGTGTGGTCAAGCGTGATCCGATAGCGGTCGCTGTTGTCGGTCATGACGTTATCGCCGCCGCTCTCGGAGGAGATGGCGCTGATCGTGTAGCCGGTATCGCCATCCGGTCCGGCGGTGTCGGTAATGGTCGCACCATCAGTAGCCACAGTAGCAGTTGTCGAACTGTCTGCCACAGTAACATCGACATCACCGTCCGTACTAGTGGCCACATATTCACCGTTGGACAGCTCGAAGGTCGCCACGCCATTCTCGTCCGTTGTAGCGGTGACACCGATCGGATCGACGGTGACCTCCGTACCGGCAGTGCTACCGGATGTAATCTCGACAGTGTACGTCTCGGCGGCACCGATGTTCTCGGCACCACTGGGGCCGAGATACTGGATGTCTAGTTCAGTGAGGTCGATATCGCCCGCACCGGGCGCTCGCTGGACGGTCAGCGAGGTCTTTTCGACCTGATCGTTGTTGACCGAACCGACTTCGCTGAGCACCTGCAAGTTGTCCGAGACCTGTTGGGTGCTCTCGATACCCGTATCCTCTGCTTGCGTCTGGAGGAAGCCGGCCGTGTTGATCAGCACGCCCGCTGCAATGGCTGCAACGAGGACCATCGCGATGAACACGATGAGGGTGCCGATACCGACCTGACCCCTGTCTTCTGTCTGTGTTTCGAACATTGTTGTGTTGGTGGTTCTGCCACGCTGGCGAACCGTATAACATATCGTATTATTTATATTTATAAAATTATCTTTTTAGTCATCAAATATGATGACCGTACCACCGATATTCTCTCTACCCGAACTAACAGTAGTGAGACGGCCGAGAAACATCGAACCACTGTGAACACGTGGGGATTTTGAGGGGTACTAATCGCGTGATACGATATCTCCTATCGTAGTCCGTGACCCGAAGTAGAGAATCATCAACACGGATCGGTCATATAGCCGTTCGCCGAACAGCGGTTCCCTGATCAGTCGCCATCTTTATTATTATTCTATTTCTCATAATATTCAATAAATGTCCCCCGAATCGGTCCTCCTCGTCCTCGGCAACGAGTACAACGCGGCGATCCTCGGCGCCACAGATGAGGCCCGCTCCGCACAGGCGCTCAGCGACGAACTCGACATCCCGATCGCGACCTGCTATCGACGGATCGAGGAGTTAGAGGAGGCAAACCTCCTCGAACTCGAAGGGCGGGTTCTTTCCGATGACCGTCGCCGGGTGAGCGTCTACCGACGTGCTGTCGACCGGGTCGTCGTGGACTTCGAGAACGGGGACTATGAGGTGACGGTCGACGACCGCGGTGACGTGACGAACACACTGGACGAGGTCTGGCGGTCGCTTTCGAGTCCCTGATCGCCCACCAGTGGACCCCCTCGATTACGGGTTGGAATCAATCGCCCGAGCCACGGCGCTCAATACCGCACTCCCGGCGACGACGGCTCCCTGCTCACGAAGCGAGCGATAGACGGCCGCCGCGTCCCCGCCCGCGTAGTTTCGCTCCTCGAAGGGGCGGTCCTCGACGACGACCAGCGCGTCGCTTTCGGCGGCACACTCGAGGTTCGCGAGGTTGCCCGAGCCGACTTCGATATCCCCCGCTACGGTTACGTCGGCCGCGAGGACCCGTTCCGTGATTCGCTGTCGCGTTTCGGCGTCGATCGGCGCGAACGGTTCGACGGTGACGGTATCGAGGCCGAGCAGCCGAGCGGTTTCGAGGTCCGAATCGCCGGTCCCGAGCGCGCCGACCGACACCTCGTATCCCGCTGCCGAGAGCACGTAGAGGACTCGGGAAACGGTCCCACCCCCACCGATGACGTGGACCCGCCCCTCGCGGTCGCCGCCGCGTTCGGGAAGGGCGGTGACGTAGACCGCCCCCGTCACGGGGTGGCGGCTGACGACCGCCCGGGTGTCGAACGCCCTTCCGAGGTTCGACTCGGTGAGCACACGTTCTGGAGCGCCGCTGTCGAGAATTCGGCCCCCCGAGAGCAAGAGGAGGTCGTCACAGTAATGGGCCGCGAGGTTCAGGTCGTGGATCGCCGCGATCACGGTCTTTCCCTCGTCGACGAGGTCGGCCACGAGTTCGAGCGTCCGGATCTGGTGGTTGATGTCGAGGCTCGCGGTCGGTTCGTCGAGCAGCAGTATGGGGGTGTCCTGTGCGAGCGCCCGCGCGAGGACGACTCGCTGGCGCTCGCCGCCGCTTACGGCACCGATCGATCGATCCGCGAACACCTCCGTTTCGGTACGGGAGAGCGCCCGCTCGACGGCTTCCTCGCCCGCTTCGTCCGCGTTCGATCGGAATCGGGACCGATAGGGGGTTCTACCCATCGCGACCACCTCGCGAACGTCGAAGTCAAAGGAGAGGCTCGTGTCCTGGGGGACGGTCGCGACCCGCCTGCTCGCCGCACGCGAGGACAGATCACGAACCGACTCGCCGTCGAGCAGCACGGTTCCGGCGTCGGGTTTCAACACCGCGCCGACGGTACGCAACAGGGTGGATTTCCCGGCGCCGTTCGGACCGACCAGCCCGACGAACCGCCCCTCGTCGACGTGGGCGCTCACCGCGTCGAGGACGGCCATGCCGCCCAGTCGAACGTCCACGTCTCGGATGTCGATCACAGCGCGTGCACCTCCCGCGTGCGAAGCAGGTAGAGGAAAAAGGGGGCACCGAGGGCAGCAGTCACAATACCGACCGGTACCTCGGCGGGCCCCGCTCGCGCCACGGTGTCGGTCGCGACCAGAAACATCGCACCCGCGAGCGCCGAGGTCGGCAGCAGGATCCGGTGATCGGGGCCGACGAGAAGTCGCATCATGTGGGGGACGATCAGCCCGACGAAGCCGATCACACCCGAGACCGCGACCCCGGCGGCGGTGATGACGCTCGCGGCCGCGAGCAGCAGGCGTTTGGTTCGTTCGACCTCGATCCCTAAACTCTGGGCGTCCTCCTCGCCGAGTAAGAGAACGTTGAGGTCGCTCGCGTAGAACACGAGCAGGGCGAAGATGGGGATCACCACCGGCAACGAGAGTCGCACGTCCGTCCACGTACTCGCGTGGAGGTGACCCATCAGCCAGTAGACGACCTGCTCTAAACTCTCGCCGGCGCTCAACTGGAGATACGAGATCATCGCGCCCAGAAAGGTCTGGATGGCGACGCCGGCTAAGAGAAGGGTCGCGACCGGAGTTCGCCCGCCCTCGCTCGCGATCAGGTAGACCGCGAAGGCGGTGACGATCGCACAAACGAAGGCCATCGGGCGAAGCCCGACCGACAGGGGAAGCACGATCGAGGCGACCGCGCCGAGTGCGGCCCCCGAGGAAACGCCGATGATCGAGGGGTCGGCCATCGGGTTCCTGAAAAAGCCCTGCATCACGGTGCCGGCCGCGGCGAGCGCGAACCCGACCGTCGCCGCGAGGATCACTCTGGGCAGGCGGATCCGCATGACGATCGTCTCGTGGGTTTCCGGCACCCGAAAGTCGAAGACTGCTACCCACTCGATTCGGGGGAGCGGGATCGAGAACGGGCCAACCCCTGTAGAAATCGCCGGGCTGATCCCGACCGGGAGCGCCACCGCGTTCAGCAGTACCTTCGCCACCACGACGGGATCGACCCGAACGGGACCGAGCGCCGCGCTGAGGAGGACCACACAGACGAGGAGACAACAGAGCCCCACGGACCACACCCCCGTTTCGAGACGCCGATTCACGATAGCAACTGGATTTGCTTTAGGTAAATACTTATTGAATAAGTGCGCAGTCGGTCGCATGCGAAACGTGTTTTCCGTCGCCGTGGCGCTGTTGGTGCTCACGTCAACGTTGGGGATGGGTGCAGTCGGCACGCACGGCGGCGTCGCGGCCGCACAGCCCGCGTGTGAGTTCCCGGTCAGCGTCACGGACGCGACGGGCAAGGAGATCACCGTCGAGGAGGAACCGGAGCGGATCGTCGCGATGCAGCCAAGCGACGCCCAGATCCTCTGGGAGATCGGTGCCCGGGAGAAGGTCGTCGGGATGCCGGTCGGACAGTACACCGACTATCTGGAGGGCCACGACGAGCCGGCGGACATCACCGCCGACGACGGGATCACCGTCAGCACCGAGCGCGTGATCGACCTCGAACCCGATCTGGTGTTGGCCTCGGCCGTCGCCGAGGAAGAACAGGTCCAACAGCTCCGAGAAGCCGGTCTGACCGTCTATCAGGTCGGGAGCGCCACCTCGATCGAGGACGTAACCGAGAACACCGAGACGGTCGGTCGGCTCACCGGCGAGTGTGCGGGCGCGGCCGAGACCGTCGACTGGATGAACGAGGAACTCGCGACGACCGAGACGGCCGTCGAGGGCGAGGACTCGCCCACCGTGCTGTACGCGATGGGTGACGGCTTTACCGCCGGGCAGGGTACCTTCATCGAGGACGTGATCCGGACGGCGGGCGGCGAGAACCTCGGTTCGAGCGCGGGCGTCGAGTTCTACGGCCAGATCAACGAGGAGGTCGTGATCGCGGAGGACCCCGACTGGATCGTCTACCCCGACACCTTCGAGGAGCCGCCCGTGAGCGAGCAGGTGATCGAGAGCACGACCGCCGGACAGGAAGGCCAGATCGTACAGGTCGACGCCGACCGACTGAACCAGCCCGGCCCACAGGTGATCTACGCGATCCAGAACCTCGCCGAGACGTTCCACCCCGACGCGTACGCGGCCGCTCAGGGCGACGCACCAGCACAGGAAGACGAGGGTGACGACCAGCCGGCCGATGCCACCGACGCCGGCGAAGACCAACCCGGCTTCGGTATCGTCGCCGCGCTGGCTGCCATCGTCGCCGCCGGCCTCCTCTTCTTCCGGCGGCGATAGGTCGCAAGGCGTTTTACCTCCCGGGAAGCGAGAGGTGGTATGGTCGAAAACGTGATCTGGCCCGCCTATCTCGACGCGGAGGTGTCCCGTTCGAAGGGACGCCGGGTCCCACGGGACCTCGCGGTTCCCGAACCGACGGTCGACGAGATCGCCGCCGCCGCCGGGCAGGTGGGCTACGACGCCGTCATCGAGCGCGATCGGACCTATCCCCGCGAGTACGAGCCGCGTGGGCGGGTCCTGATCAAGGACGCCGACGACGCCTCGAAGAACGACCTCGTGCAGGCGCTCGCCGCCTACGTAACGGCCCTGCGGGAATGAGCCAATGAAACGCGTCGGCGAGGTCGTCAGGACGGCACAGGGATTGGCGATCGTCCGGTGTCCCGAGGGGAGTACGCCGGAGATCGGCACCGTCGTGATCGATGAGGACCTCTCGGAAGTCGGCCGGGTCGTCGACGTCTTCGGGCCCGTTTCCAGACCGTACGTCGCGGTCACGCCCGACGATCGGGCGACGCTGCCGAAACTGCTTGGCGGGAAGCTCTACGCCCGGTAACTCCCGGCAGAGCGACGAACGGAAACCCCAAAGGTCCGCGCGCGAAACCGGGAGGTATGAAGCAGCGTCGTCGCGTGTCGATCGCCGTCGCCGGAACGGTCGCGCTCTTTCTTACGATCCAGCTCGGCGCGCTCGCGCTGGTCGAGCCGTTCCAGTCGGCGGGCCTGCAGGCCGTCGAGAACCCCGAGGACCCGACCAATTCGTTCCTGTACATCGGTGCGATCCTCGTCGCCACGGGGCTGATGCTCGCGGCGTTCAAGTTCGATCTCGAATGGCTGATCCGCGGGATGGTCGTCCTCGCGAGCGTCCTCCTCTCGTGGTACGTCCTCGTGGTCGTCGTCCCGCCGGTGCTGTCGGTCGGTGGACTCAACGTTCCGGCCGCCCTCGGCGCGCTCGCTATCGGCGTGGGACTGATCGCCTATCCCGAGTGGTACGTCATCGACGCTGCCGGCGTGGTGATGGGCGCGGGCGCGGCGGGGCTGTTCGGCATCACCTTCGGGATCCTCCCCGCGCTCGTCCTCCTGGCGGTGCTCGCGGTCTACGACGCCATCAGTGTCTACGGTACGAAACACATGCTCTCGCTCGCCGACAGCGTCATGGACATCAAGGTGCCCGTCCTCCTGATCGTGCCCGTCTCACCGGGCTACTCGTTTCTCGACGACGGTGCGGACGGCGACCACAGCGAGCGTGAGGGGGGCGAGGGAACCGACGAACCGGCCGCCGAAAACGGGGACCGGGACGCCTTTTTCATCGGGCTGGGCGACGCCGTGATCCCGACGATCCTGATCGCCAGCGCCGCGTTTTTCGTTTCGACACCCTCACTCGCCGTTCCGGGGCTCGCTCTCACGGTCCCCGCGCTCGGTGGGATGATCGGCATGCTCATCGGGCTTCTCGTCCTGTTGTGGGCGGTGCTTCAGGGGCGCGCTCACGCCGGACTTCCCCTCTTGAACAGTGGGGCCATCGCGGGCTATCTGGTGGGTGCGCTCGCGAGCGGGCTGACGCTCACACAGGCGATCGGGCTGTAGCGTCACGCGCTGAGACGACCCGCGACGGCGATCGCGACGGCGCCGGCCAGCGCGAGGAGGCCGGCAGCGACGAACGCCGGGGAGTAGGTCCCGATAGCGTCGTGGCCCGCGCCGGCGACGTACGGCGAGACGAGCCCCGAGATGCCGAGCGAGACCGACACCAGCCCGAAGACGGCGTTGATGTTCGACCGGCCGAACAGGTCGGCGGTGAGCGGCGCGAGCAGCGCGCCGTTGCCCCCGTAGGCGAGGCCGTAGACGAACGCGAAGGCGAGAAGCGTCGCCGCGGTGTCGAGGGCGGGTAACGTGATCGTCGCGGCCCCCATGGTCGCCGAGCAGACGACGAACGTCGACACCCGACCGACCCGGTCGGCGGCGTGGCCGATCGTCACCCGACCCACGACGCTCGCCCCGCCGATGAGCGCCACGGCGGTGGCGCCGACCGTCCGCGAGAGGCCGAGGTCGACGATGTGAACGACGAGGTGCGAGAGGACGACGTAGAGCGTCGTGTAGATCAGCAACCAGCCGAGGAACTGCGCGAGGAAGGCGGGAGAACGGGCGATCGTTCGCACATCGGTGAGCCGTTCGTGGAGGCCGACGCGCTGACTCGCTTGAAACCCGTCGGCGAACTCGCGGTCGGGGACCTGCTCGGGCGCGGGTTCGTCGCGGACGGCGGCGATGGCGACCACCAGCAACGCCACCGCACAGGCGGCGAGTACCAGCAACGCGGACCGCCAGCCCAACCGAACGATGAGCGCGTCCGCGGCGGGCGCGACGACGACCATTCCCATCCCGAGGCCGGCGGATGCGAGGCCACCCGCGAGCCCCTGGCGGCGGTCGAACCACCGGGGGACGGTCGCGTAGGAGACGACGAACAGGACGCTCATCCCGAGCCCGGTGACGACCCCGTAGGTGAGTACGAGGGCGGGGAGCGACCGGGCCTGGCTGGTCCCGGCCAGTCCGATCCCGAGGACGACGGTCCCGACCGCGAGCATCCGGCGGGTCCCGTACCGATCGACTAGCACGCCGATGACGACCGCGCCGAGGTAGAGCATCAACGACTGGACGCCGAACGCGACCGATGTGACGCCCCGCGAGCGGCCGAATTCCTCGAGGATCGGCTCGAAGAACACGCCGAAGGAGTAGGAGAGACCGAAGACGACGAACGAGCCCAGAAAGCAGGCGGCGACGACGACCCAGCCGTAGTAGACCCGTCCCACGTGCGACATCGACACGAACGACGCGTCCCGACCGGGTTAAATCGTCGCATGGGAGCAAGATAGCCGTCGTCGTGGCGAGGCCGGACCCGCTATCTGACGGGGCGTCGCCACTCACGGACCGTGCGTCCGTTTCGGGATGCGCCGTTCAGCCGTCCATCGCGTCGCTGGCCGGTGCGAACTCGATTTCCGTACCGAGCCCCGCCTCACGGGCGCGCTCGTAGAGCATGTGAGCGGCCGCGACCGTCTCGATACCGGTGCCGCCGCTGTCGAAGACGGTGATCTCCTCGTCGCTCTCGCGGCCCGGAACCGCCCCGACGAGGACCTCGCCGAGTTCGCCGTGGACGTGATCCGGTCCGACGGTCCCGTCCTCGATCGCAGCCAGTAGCGAGCCGGCGTCGCGGTCGGCTCGTGCCCCGAGATCGAGGACGTACTTCGCGCGCGAGACGGTCGTCGCGTCGAGTTCGTGTTTCTCGGCGTCGTACCGCCCCATCGCGGTGACGTGGGTGCCCGGCTCCAGCAAGTCGCCGTCGAATACCGGTTCGGAAGCGTTGGTCGCCGTGATCACGATATCGGCACCCGAGACCGCGTCGGTGCTGGATTCGACCGCCTCGACGTCCAGTCCGAGGTCGTTCGCCATCTCCCGTGCGAATTCTTCCCGGTTCTCGCGGGTCGTCGAGTACACCCGAACCGAATCGAGATCACGGACGGTAGCGACCGCCCGAAGTTGTCCGCGGGCCTGCGTGCCGCTACCGATCAGCCCCAGCGTGCTCGCGTCCTCGCGGGCGAGCGCGTCGACGCCGAGCGCACCCGTCGCACCGGTCTTGAACGGGTTCAGGTACGCGCCGTCGAGGACCGCGAGCGGCTCGCCGCTCTCGGCGTCGAAGAGGGGAGTAACGAACCACGCGTCGCGCTCCACGAAGCCCGCGCCGTAGGTGTAGCCGCCCATCGCGCCCGTCTCGGGAAGGATCGCCATGTATCCCGTCAGCATACCCGGCGGATCGCCGTTGACGAGTTTGGTTCGGGGTTCGGCGGGCGCACCCTCGCCGCGCTGGCGGTAGCCCTCGCGGACGGCCGCGACGTAGTCGCTGGGGTCGGCGAGGTCAACGAGGTCGTCGCTCGTGAGAAACAGTGCGTGAGTCATACGCGGTCGTTCGACGGCCGATAAGGAAACGGTTTGCGGTCTATTCGGTCGACGGCTGGGATGGGGCCGGTGCTGTCGTCTGCTCGGGCGCTGTCGGGTCGTTAACGAACAGCGCGTGACCGATCAGCGCGATGGCGATCGATGCGGCCGCCGGGATCGCCAGTGTCAGCTGAAGACCCAGCAGGGTCAGCGTTCCGCCGATGCCGAGCAGTGCGAGTGGAATGAGCCCGAGGATCAAATCGTAATAAGACGTCATAATCTATCACAATCTATGGACTACATCCTTATAACTGTTTTGTCTATCAGTTGTATAGTCTTCCCGTAACTGTGCGATCATCCTCGAATTACTTTGCAGTCCCAACTACATACGTTATGAGTAGCCATCCGAAATAGCAGCGGTAAAACAGCCGTTTGAGACGGGATTCGGACCGGAGGACGGATCGGTCGATAGACCGTTCGATTCGAGGTATACGACGGTTCGCTTACTCGCGTGTCCGGGTGAGTGCGGTCACGAGCAGTCGCCACGGAAGCAGGGTCGCAAGCCCCGTTCCGACGGTGACGAGGACGAAGGCGGGCGGTGCACCCCCGACCAGCCACGGGGTCGCACGCAGTCCGACACCGATCAGCGCGGCGACGATCCACGCGAAACCCACGGCGAGCGCCGTTTCAACAAGCGACTCCCGGATGCGGGCGGTGTAGACACCGAGCAGCGGGGCGACCAGCAGCCAGCCGAGCAGGAAGGGTACCACCGTCTCGGCCGTATAGAGTGGGGTGGCCAGCGGGTCGGTGCCGTGGACGACCAGTCCGGCCGAGAGCTGGGCGGTGATGATCGCCAGATCGACGACGACCAACACGACCGTTACCGCCGAGCGGTCGAACCGTGTGACAGCGGCCATATCGGGGCGTTCTCCCGGCAGTGCCATGTGTCTCCCGGTTCCACATCGCTCAACACGCCCGGGGGCCAACGGGGTGTATGGAACTCGAACTGCTCGGCTGGCCGCCCGACGGGCCGAAACTCGAACTCGATTATCGTCTCTTCAGCTACGCCGGGAAGTTCGTCATGACCAACACCGGCAAGGCCGTGCTCCGCGAGGCCGGTGAGATCCGGGCCGCGGCCGCGTTCAACGAGGACCGGACCGACCCCGAAACGCTGTGGATCCGGTATATCACGACCCACACCGACCACCGGGGCGCGGGACTCGGACCTCGACTGCTGGCGTTCGTCCGAAACCGGGCGCGAAAGCGGGGATACGACACCGTACGGATCGCCGTCAACAATCCCTTCGCCTACGAGGCGTGCTATCGGGCGGGCTTTTCCTACACCGGCCGGGAGACGGGACTCGCGGAACTCGTCCTCGAAGCGCCGGCCGAACGCACGCGAGCGCGCTATCAGGAGGGTCTCGATGCCTTCCGGGAGCGCGACCTCGGCGACCCGGAGCGAGGGTTCCTTGACCGGAAACACGGTGTCCATCCGCCTGACGGATCGGACCAACGGAACGGATAGAAACCGCCAAACCGCCGCGGGATTCGAAGGGAGGTATGGAGACGACACGCCACTTCGTCGCGACCGTCTACGTCGTCAACGACGGTGCGACCCTGTTGCACGAACACGAGAAGTTGGGGCTGTGGCTCCCGCCGGGCGGCCACATCGACCGGGACGAGCTTCCCCACGAGGCCGCAACGCGGGAGGTCCACGAGGAGACGGGCCTCGACGTGGATCTCCTGCAGGAGCACGACGGGGTGAGCTCCCCGACCGTCGAGTCGCTCCCGGAACCCGCCCACCTGCTGCTCGAAGACATCAACGTTTCGGAGGTGGGCGTTGGCCACCAGCATATCGACTTCGTCTACTACGGGCGGGCCGACTCACGTGATCTCGATCCCGCCGAGGGTGAGCAATCGAGCGAGGCGTGGGAGTGGGTCACGTCCGAGGAACTGGACGCGGGACGGTTCGACTCCGATGTAACTGAGCTGAGTCGTGAGGCGATCGCCCTACTCGAGTAGCGACTCGACGTACTGCGTGACGTGGTCGTCCATCCGGCGCTTGTAGCCCGCCTGCCGGGCGAGTCGGTCGAGTTCGCGGGCGATCAGGCTGCCGTACTGAACTGCTTTCTTCTTCCTCTCGGCGACCTCTCGGGGGACGAACTCGCGGGCCGCACGTCTGAAGACCCGTTTTCGTTCGCCCTCGGTCGCCAGCATCGGCCCGTCGAGGCGGAGCGCGGCCCGCACCACCCGATCGTCGAGCAGCGGTGCGATCGGTTCGACCCCGGCGGCCCTGATCGAAAGGATGTCGCGTTCGAGTTGGTCGGGCAGCGAGGCGATCACCTCGCGGGTCGCACCCCGCACGGAATCTGCAGTGACGCGGTGATCTACTCGGACGACCTTCTCGTAGCCCCCGAACAGCTCGTCCGCGCCCTGACCGACCGCGAGTCGGCCGTAGCCGTCCTCTCTGGCTCGCTCGGCGACGAGAAACAGCGACAGCGCAATTCCCACGTCCATCGCGTTCGTACGGCCCGTCGCGCGCGCTACAACGGGTACTGCCCGCTCGATGTCGGCGTGGGTACACTCGATTTCCGTGAGTGGTCGTCCCATGGCGCTCGCGCTCTCGCGGGCCGCGGCGAGGTCGTGGCTCCCCTCGAAGCCGACGACGTACAGCGGGGCATCCGTGCCACTGGCAACGATCGCCGAGTCGACGCCGCCGGAGAAGGCGACCACTAGGTCCGTAGAATCGAGTGCGAGGCTCGCCTCCAGTGCGTCCGTGACCGCCGCGACCGCCTCGCGTTCGGTTTCGAATACCGGCGGGTCGGGCAGCGAAAAGACGCGCTCGTCGTCGACGTGTCCCGCCGGAAACGAAACCGGCTCGTCGAGGTCGGTCGGCGAGAACGCCCAACCCTCGCCCGAACGCTCGACGAACAGCGGGTAGCGTCCGAGGACGTCCCGGACGAGCCTGCCGTCGCGGAGCCGTCCGGCGAAACCGCGGGTTCCAGGGAGCGGATCCCGATCGGCGATCGCTCGCTCGGCGAGCGCGGGATCGGCCCCGTGGATCATCCGAAAAATGAGGCGACACGGCGTTTCACGCGGCGTTTGGCCCCGCCGCCGGCCTGTCGGAAGCTGATCCGCCACGGGGTGCGTTTGCCGGCGACCGAGGTTCGCCCCCCGCGGACACCCTCGAGGATCGCCTCGACGCTTCGCTCGCCACGCGTCCCGACCCGCGTGACGGCCTGTCCCACCATCTCGTTGATGTGGGCGTCGCTGCCGGCGGTCATCGGCAGACCCCGCGAGCGGGCGAACCGCTCGGCTTTGCGGTTGGCTCTACCAGTGAGGAGCCGCGAGTTGTAGATCTCGATGGCGTCCGCCCGTGCGAGTTCGTCCCGGGAGACCTCCGCACCGACGCCGTGGCGTGAGGACTGAAACGGGTGCGGGACGACGGCGATCCCGCCCGCCTCGTGGATCCGCTCGATGGTTTCCCCGTAGGCCAGACCGGGAGGGATCCGTTCGTCGACCCCGATTCCGAGGACGTGGCCGGCGCTACTGGAGATCTCGATTCCGGGGATCCCGATCAGCCCGTACTCGGGGGCGAGTTCGGCGGCTTCGAGGCTCGCGTCGATCTCGTCGTGGTCGGTGATCGCGATGGCGTCGAGGCCGACCGCGCTGGCCTGTTCGAGGAGGAGGTCCACGGGATCCCGCCCGTCGTGCGAGAGGGCGGAGTGGGCGTGGAGTTCGACCGAGAGCACACCCCGCTTTGGAGGAGGGTGTGCAAAAACGCCCCGATCCGGCGATACGCACGATCGTGGATATAGAAAGCGATTTATCGCCCTCGGCTGAACACGGAAGTGAATGAGTCTCTCCGACTCGGATCGCGAGATCATCACCACTGAACTCGGCCGCGAACCCACGCGCGCGGAGGCCGCGCTGTTCGAGAACCTCTGGAGCGAACACTGCGCGTATCGCTCCTCGCGGCCCCTCTTGGGGGCGTTCGAGAGCGAGGGCGAGCACGTCGTGATCGGGCCGGGCGACGACGCCGCGGTCGTCGCGCTTCCTGACCCCGACGGCGCGAACAGCGAGACGTACATCACGCTGGGTATCGAGAGCCACAATCACCCCTCCTACGTCGACCCCTACGACGGGGCAGCCACCGGCGTCGGCGGCATCGTCCGGGACACCCTCTCGATGGGCGCGTATCCGATCGCGCTGACGGACTCGCTGTACTTCGGCGGGTTCGACCGCGAGCATTCCCGATACCTCCTCGATGGAATCGTCGACGGGATCTCCGACTACGGCAACGCCATCGGCGTGCCGACGGTGGGGGGAAGCCTCGCTTTTCACCCCGACTACGAGGGCAACCCCCTCGTAAACGTCGCCTGCGTCGGTCTGCTCTCGCCGGATCGGCTGATCACCGCGAAAGCCCAGCGGGCGGGCAACGAGCTCGTCCTCGTCGGAAACGCGACTGGCCGCGATGGCCTCGGCGGTGCGAGTTTCGCGAGCGAGGACTTAGCGGAGGACGCCGAAACCGAGGACCGCCCCGCGGTGCAGGTCGGCGACCCCTACGCGGAGAAGCTGCTGATCGAGGCCAACGAGGTACTGGTAGAGGAAGGGCTGATCGAGTCCGCGCGCGATCTCGGTGCGGCGGGACTGGGCGGCGCGTCCTCGGAACTCGTCGCGAAGGGCGGGTTCGGTGCCGACATCGATTTGAACAGCGTACACCAGCGCGAACCGAACATGAACCCGATGGAAATCCTGCTCGGCGAGTCCCAGGAACGGATGTGCTACGAGGTGCGTCCCGAGAACGTCGAGCGAGTGCGAGAGATCGCAGAACGTTTCGATCTCGGCTGTTCGGTTATCGGGGAGGTAACCGAGGGGAACTACACCTGCACCTTCGAGAGGAGCGAGGCGCGACACGCCTCGGATGACTCGAGCGGTGAGAAAAGCGAACCGCGAGGACGTGAGACGGTCGTCGACGTCCCTCCAGAGTTCCTCGCCGACGGCGCGCCGATGAACGACCTCGACCACGTCGAACCCAAACCCGAGCCGGCGAACCGCGACCTGCCCGACGTCGGGTTGGAGGCGGCGTTCGAGTCTGTCGTTTCGAGTCCGAACACCGCGAGCAAGGAGTGGGTCTACCGGCAGTACGACCACGAGGTCGGCGTACGCACGGCCGTGAAACCCGGCGACGACGCCGCCGTGCTTGCGATCCGCGAGACGGGCACGGGACTGGCGGTCTCGGCGGGCGCGGATCCCACCTGGACCGCCGCGAACCCCTACGAGGGCGCGCGGGCGGTCGCCGTCGAGAACGCGACCAACCTCGCGGCGAAGGGGGCGAGTCCGCTTGCCGCTGTGGACTGTCTCAACGGCGCCAATCCCGAGAACCCCGAGGTCTACGGCGAGTTCAGGGGGATCGTCTCGGGGCTCGCCGACGCCTGTTCGGATCTCTCGGTCCCGGTCGTCGGCGGGAACGTCTCGCTGTACAACGATTCGGTCGCGGGCCCAATCCCGCCGACCCCGACGCTCGCGATGGTCGCCAGTCGCGAGGGATACGACGCCCCGCCGACCGGGCTCTCGGGCGAGGGCGAGATCGTACTGGTCGGCCGATCCGAGGGACCGCTGGGCGGCTCGGAACTGCTCGCACAGTCCGGTGGCACCGACCGGTTCCCGACGGTCCCCGATCGCTCGGGAGAACTGATCGAGACGCTCGCGGCGGTCGCCGACCGAGAGGAAACCCTCGCGGTCCACGACGCGAGCCACGGCGGGCTGGCCGTGACGCTCGCGGAGATGGTCTCTCGAGGGGCGGGCGCGAGCGTCACCCTCGATGGCGACCCGATCGGGACCCTGTTCAACGAGCGCGCTGGCCGGGCGCTGGTCGAGACGACCGATCCCGACGGGGTAGCCGCGGCCTTCGAGGGTATCGCTCCGACGACGCGACTGGGAAGGGCGACCGACGACGGCACGCTCACGGTCGAGACGGGCGCGGGCACCATCGACTACGAGTTCGAGGCGATTCGGGACCTCCGGGCGGTCCTCGAGCACGAACTCGACTAGCCCCTTAGGTCTTCGAGACGCCGGCGGCGTTCTCGGCGGCCTCCCGGACCGACTCCAGCGTCGCCTTCGAGCCCGCCGCGGTGGCGGCCGCGTTGAGCGCCCCCTCCAGAACGGGCGCGTCGGCGATGACCGCCTCGACGTCGCCCATCTCGATGGCGAGTTCGGCGTTCATCACCGCGCTTCCCAGATCGACGAGGACGACGACCGGGCCGGACTGGCCGGCCTCCTCGATGGCCGCCCGAATCAGGTCGGCGCTCGTGCCGACGCGGCCGTCCTCGGTGCCCCCGGCGGGGACGATGGACGCGTCCTCGCCGCCCATCTCGGCGGCGATCTCACAGATCCCCTCGGCCGCTTTCGAACTGTGGGAGACGACGACCAGTCCGACCATCACTCCGCCCCCTCGCCGGGCGTCTCCTCGGGCGACTGGTCGGCTTCGGCGTCGGTCTCGACGTCGCCCTCACAGTACTCGCTCGCGACGGCGAGCAGTTCCTCCATGATATAGAGGGTGCTCGTCGCGCCGGGATCGGGGTGGCCGACCGAGCGCCAGCCGAGATAGGAGGCCCGACCCTTGTTAGCGCGGATCGGCGTCGTAAAGCGGACCCCGCGCTCGGCGGCGTCGACCGCCTTCGAAAGCGCCGTTACTGGGGAGAGCTCGTCCTCCTCGATCGACTTCTTGTAGGTGTGGACCGCGGGAGTGAGCGCGTCGACCATGGTCTTGTCGCCGATGCGCGCCCCGCCCCTGTCTTTGACCTTCTTGAGGTACGCCTCGGCGAACGCCACCGACGAGTCGGCGGTGATACCCCCTTCCAGCTCCTGGCTCGCGGTCATAATCGACCCGCCGTAGAGCGGGCCCGACGCCCCGCCGACGGCCGAGACCAGCGTCACCCCGACGGTCTTTACGATCTCGGCCGGGTCGTCCTCGCTGTCCTCGACGGCCGCGAGCGCCTTCCCGAAGCCCCGGTCGAGGTTCGCCCCGTGGTCGGCGTCGCCGATCGCCGAGTCCAAGTCGGTGAGATGCCCTTTCTCCTCGGCGATCCGGTCCGTGACCCGTTCGACTGCCGTGAGCACCGCCTCGCGCTGTGTGTCTGTCTCCGCCATTGGCTGTGGAAGGGCGCGCCGGCGAGAAAGCGTTTGTGTCCCGCTCTCGCTCGAGACGAGGTGGACGAACACGGTGTGGACGAACGCCCGTTAGGGCCGTCAGTCGTCCCGGACGGTCAGCGCGGGCGTCTCGACCGGATGGGAGAGCAACTCCTCGAGTTCGTCGTCGAGTTCGAGGAGGGTGATCGAACAGCCGGCCATGTCTAGCGAGGTCATGTAGTCGCCGACCCACGCGTCCCACGTCTCGATGTCGCGCTCGCCAAGGATCTCTTGCAGCCGGCGATTGACGACGAACAGCTCCATCTGCGGGGTCCCGCCCATGCCGTTGACGATGGTGGCGACCCGCGCACCTGCGTCGAGTTCGAGGTCCTCGAGCACCCGCTCGGTCAGGTGCTCCGTCACCGAATCGGCGTCCATGACCTCCGTGCGCTCGATGCCGGGTTCGCCGTGGATGCCGATTCCGAGTTCGATCTCGTCCTCCGGGAGGTCGAACGTGGGTTCTCCCTTCTCGGGGGTCGTACACGAGGTCAGCGCCATCCCCATCGTTCCCACCCGGTCGACGACCTTCTGGGCGACGCGCTCGACCTCCGCGAGGTCCCCGCCCTGGGCGGCCTTCGCGCCCGCGGCCTTGTGGACGAAGATCGTCCCGCAGACGCCTCGGCGCCCCGAGGTATAGAGCGAGTCCTCGACGGCCACGTCGTCGTCGACGACGACGTATGTGACTTCCACGTCCGACTCCATCTCCGCGAGTTCGATCCCGGTCTCGAAGTTCATCACGTCGCCCTCGTAGTTCTTCACGACACAGAGGACGCCCTCGCCGGCGTCACAGGCCTGAATCATCTCACCCAGTTGGTCGGCCGTCGGGGAGGTGAACACCTCGCCCGCGGCCGCGCCGTCGAGCATCCCGTCGCCGATGTAGCCCGCGTGGGTCGGTTCGTGCCCGCTGCCGCCCCCCGAGACGATCCCCACCTTCCCCTCGACGGGTGCGTCCGCGCGGACCAGTACGTTCGTCCCGTCGAGTCGGGCGAGCGCCTCGGGGTACGCCGCGACCATTCCGTCGAGCATCTCGTCGACGACCGCACCCGGTTCGTTGATCAGTTTCTTCATGTCCACACGTACCATACACCGATTCGCGCATAAACGTTAGCGGAGCGAGGCGGTCGTTCCACGGCCGGTTTCTTCCGCCCGTTCGACCAGATGGCCGGCGGTCGCGGCGTCCAAGACGGCGGAACCGACGCTACAGAGGACCACGATCCCCGCCGGGCGCGAAAAGTCGCCCTCGAACACGTCCGAAAGGGGGACGAGGTCCTCGAGGTCGAGCCCACTGTCGCACAGATCGCCCGTGTGGATCGCCTCCTCGGGGACGTCCGCCAGCACCGCCTCGGCCCGCTCGATCGTTTCGGCGTCCAGTTCGCGCATCCCCTCGTCGTAGGCCCCGACCGCGACGACCAGCGCGTCCGATTCTAGTACATTGCCCGGAAACACTGGCTGTTCGCTCGGAGTCGCCGTCAGGACCACGTCGGAACCGGAGACGGCTCCCTCGGGGGTGGCGACGGCCTCGGCGGGGATCCCCCGGTCCGCGAGATCCGCCGCACACCGCTCTTTCGAATCGCTCGGCGAGTAGATCTTGACCAGATCGACCGCACTTCCGGCGGCGATCGCACGACTCCCCCAGCGTGCCTGCGTGCCCGCGCCGATGACGCCCACTGTGAGCGGGTCATCCACCAGATAGCGGGCGGCCAACCCGCCGATACAGCCCGTTCGGGCGCCCGTAACCCGCGTCCCGTCCATGTACGCCTGTGGTGCTCCCGTCCGGGCGTCGGTGACGGCGATCTGGGCGTTCACCGTCGCCACTCCTCGCTTCGGGTTGCCCGGATGGACGCTCGCGAGTTTCGTCGCGTAGCACTCCTCGCCGTGGACGTAGGCGGGCATCGTCAGCCCAGTGCCGAGCGGTTCGTCCGACTCCAGTCCGATACCGAGGGGGAAATGCGGGCGCTCGGGCCGTTCGACCTCGCCACGACCCTGTGCGAGAAACGCCTTCTCGATGACGGGGAGGAGTTCCTCGAGATCGAGCAGCGCGGCGACATCCGTATCCGAGAGGAGCCGAATCATGCTCGGTTCACGGACGGGGATGGAAAATACGCTATCGGTGTCGTCTTAATCCCCCTTGGTATCCCATAGACACCCTTCAGGCGGGTCGATCCCGAAGGGACCGTATCACCCTCCACTGCACCGACTGTGACTGGACCGCGAGCACGGACGACGGATGCGGTCGCGCGGAGGTCTCGCGACTGGCCATCGAACACTACTGTCGTTCCGGTCATACGATCGTCGCGGACGACCACGCCGACTCCCCACAGGGATCGGGCTACTCGCCGTGTCATGGATCGGACCGGTTCGAGCGTCTGATCGTCGAAACGTCGCCGTGAGGCGCACTCGACGCCGGATATCGGCCGGCAACAGCGTGGTCCTCCGGTACGAAACGGACCAACCGTCGGTCAGGCGAGGAACGCTTCCATCCGGTTCATCGCCTCCTTCAACTGGGGAAGGCCGCTAGCGTAGGAGATCCTGAGATGGCCCTCGCCGGCCCCGCCGAAGACCGAACCGGGAACGACCGCCACGCCCTGCTCTTCGAGGAGGCCCTCCGCGAACGTCCCGTCGTTGCCGGGCACCTCGGGGAAGACGTAGAAGGCGCCCTTGGCCTCGAAACAATCCAGTCCCATCTCCGAAAACCGAGACAGAACGAATCGGCGGCGACGGTTGAACGCCCTCACCATCTCCTCGACGTCCTCCTCACAACTCTCGAGGGCTTCGAGGGCGGCGTGCTGGGCGGTCGTCGGCGCCGACAACATAGAGTACTGGTGGATGCGGTTCATCGCCGAGATCCCCTCTGCGGGTCCGAGCGCGTAGCCCAGTCGAAGCCCGGTCATAGCGTAGGCCTTCGAAAAACCGTTGAACACGATCGTACGCTCGCGCATCCCGTCGAGGGTCGCGATCGAGGTGTGCTCGCCCTCGTAGGTCAGATCGGCGTAGATCTCGTCCGAGAGCACCCGGAGGTCGTGTTCCCGGCAGAACTCGGCGACGGGTTCGAGATGTTCCTCGCGCATCACCGCGCCCGTGGGGTTGTTCGGATAACACAGTATCAGCAGGTCGGCCTCGCTCGCGCCCGCGCGCTGGAGGGCGTCGTACGTCAGGCGGAAGTGCTCTTCCTCGCGGGTGCGCACGGGCAGGGGTTCGCCGTCCGCCAGTAGTACGCCCGGCCGGTAGGAGACATAGGAGGGATCGACCATCGCGACCCGGTCGCCGGGGTCGACCAGTGCCCGCAGCGCCACGTCGACGCCCTCGCTGACGCCCGTGGTCACCAGCACCTCCTCGCCGGGGTCGTAGTCGAGGTCGTAGCGGTCCGCACAGTGGTCCGCGATCGCCTCACGGAGTTCGCGCATGCCCCGATTCGCCGTATACGAGGTCTGTCCGCGCTCCAACGAGGCGATGGCGGCGTCGCGGGCGGCCCACGGCGCGGAGAAGTCGGGTTCGCCCACGCCCAACGAGATGACGTCCTCGCGCTCCTCCGCGAGTTCGAAGAACTTCCGGATCCCCGAGGGCGGGACCCGCCCGACGCGCTCGGAGGTCTTCACGAGGACCACCTCGTGAGGTCCTCGTTAGCAGGGAGCAGCGCCACTGCGCCCGTGTTCACGGGAACCACCTCCTCTTTCTCGACGATCGTCTCATGGCGAGACCGACAGACGGTCGTCGTCGTCGTCGCCGTTCATCTCGATGCCGCCCTCCTTGTAGGTCTCCATCACGAAGTGGGTCACCGTCTGGGTCACCTCGGGGACGGGCGCGACCTTCTCGCTGACGAACCGCGAGATCCTCCGCACCGAGCTCGCCTCGACGATCATCAAAAAGTCGTAGTTCCCGCTGACGAGGTGCAGCGAGGAGACCTCGGGGAACTTCGCGAGGCGCTCGGAGACCTCCGCGTAGCCCGTCTCGCGGTCGAGGGTCACGTTGAGTTCGACGGCGGCGCGGGCGTGGTCCTCGTCGACTTCCTCCCAGTCGACGATCGCCTGATAGCCCCGGATCGTCCCCTCTCCTTCGAGGTCGGCGATGGCCGCCTCGACCTCGCTCTCCGAGAGGCCGGTCTGGCGCGCGAGGTCCGCCGTGTCGGTGCGGGCGTTCGCACAGAGGGCCTCGAGCAGTTCGCGTTTCGGCTCCATACAGGGAGAGCCGACCGCGGGGGAATAAGGCTTCCCTCTAGCCGGATATTCGCCCCTGCCAGGATCGCAACGCATACCGAACCGGCACGGATAGCTCCCGTATGAACTACCTGCTGTGGGCGCTCGTAGCCCTGCTCGCCTACACGTTCGTCGCCCCGTTAATGAGCATCGCGACGACGGAGGTGCCGAGTGACGTCGCGGTCATCGTCTCGAATTCCATGCTCGTGGTCGCCGCCGGTGCGGTGGTCGCCTTCTCGAACGAACCCGTCAGGGAGTACCTCACACATCCGGACGCTCCTTACATGTACGCCGCGGGGATCTGTCTGGCCGTGGGAATCCTCGCCTATTATCGGGCGCTCTCGATGGGGCCGGTCAGCGTCGTCGTCCCGGTCTTCGGGATGTTCATCGTCACGAGTTCGCTCGTCGGGTTCGTCACGCTCGACGAACCGATCACCGCGCGGAAAGTCGCCGGGATCGGCTTCGCCGTTCTGGCGGTCTATTTCACCGCCGTCGAGTGAGCGAGTGAACGCTTTTGTCCCCGTCGGCCCCAGAGACGGTATGGCACTTCAAGCGTCCGACAGCGACCTCGAACGCGGCGACCCGGCCCCCGCGTTCGAGCTTCCCGGAACCGACGGCGAGACGTACTCGGTAGACGACTTCGCGGACCGCGACGCCCTCCTCGTGGTCTTCACCTGCAACCACTGTCCGTACGCGAAGGCGAAGATAGAGCCGCTGAACGACATCGCGGCCGAGTACGACGACGTGGCGGTCGTCGGCATCAACCCCAACGACGCCGAGACGTATCCCGAGGACTCCTTCGAGCGAATGACGGAACTCGTCGAGGCGGGCACCGTCGCCTACGACGCCTACCTGCGCGACGAATCCCAGGAGGTCGCGCGCTCCTACGGCGCGGTCTGCACGCCGGATCCGTTCCTGTTTCGAGCGGAGGAAGGGGAGTTCCGACTGGCCTACCACGGCCGGGTGGACGACGCCCACGACCCCGACGCGGAGCCGACCGAACACGACCTTCGGGAGGCCATCGAATCAGTGCTGGGAGGCGAGGCGGTCACCGTCGAGGAGCGCCCATCGAGGGGCTGTTCGATCAAGTGGCGAGAAGCGGCCTGAAGCGCAACGGGGGTCTGGATCCGGTCGCCCGGGACAGCAGCGTTTATGCTCTCAGCGCGCCATATAGTTCGTCGGATCACCGGATTCGAACGCGACGAGCGTGGGATCGGTCATCCACGGAGAACAGTAATGGTCAGAATCGAGAGAGACGTCTGGATCGACGCAGAGCACAAAGCGGTCTTCGAGTACATGGCATCACCGGAGAACCACCTGAACGTGATGCCGAGCCTCCACAGGATCGAGAACGTCGAGGAGCTACCGAGCGGCGGCCACCGAGGGGAGTTCCGGTTCAAAATGGTCGGCATCCCGATCGAGGGACGCTTCGAGGACATCGAGTTCGTCCCGAACGAACGGCGCGTCTACGAGATGAGCGGCGACGTCGAGGGGAGCATGCACTACACCTTCGAGCCGGCGGACGGCGGAACGCACTTTACCTGCGTGATGGACGTGGCGTTTCCGTCGAGAGTGCTCGATAGGGTTCTCAGACCCGTCGTGAGGAAGTACAACGAACGCGAGGTCGAAACGATGCTCGCGAACCTCAAGACGCTCATGGAAACGGAACGGAAGACGCCCCAACCGGCGTGAGGGCGTCGTTTTTCACCGAGTAACGCCGACGGCACGCGGATCGCGTCGGTTCAATCCGCCGTCTGTCGGAAGCGCTCCCACGCGCTCCGGAACTCGCTTTCGTCCTCGGTGCGCTCGTCCCACTCTTCGAGCCCGCGCTCCCGCCGGGTGCCGGGGATCGTGTTGTCCAACACGAGCGCCACCAGCCCGCCGACGGCCATCCCGGTGCCGCCGATGACGAAGACGGTGTCGGCCACGAGCGGCGACCCGAGAACGGGAGCGACCCCGGCGGCGAGTTCGCGGAAGGCCGCCGCGCTCTCGAAGTTCGCCATGTACTGGGGGATCGCGAGGCCGACGAACAGCGAGAAGCCGACGATGAAGACGTTTCGTTGAGAATCGAGGTCGACGTGTTTCAACGTCGAGATCCCCACCGCGACGATCTGACCGAACATCGCGAGGAAGAGGCCGCCGACGATCGGGTCGGGGATGGTCGCGACGAGTTGGCCGAAATACCCCACGAACCCGACCACGAGCATGATCGCCGCCCCGACCTGCACGACGTAGCGGGAAGCCACTCCGGTCAGACCGATCGCGCCGATGTTCTCCGAATAGGAGGTCGAGCCGCCGGTGCCCATGATCCCCGAAAAGACGTTCATGAGCCCCTCCATACCGATCCCGTGGTTGATGCGCTTCTCGCTGGGTGCGCCCGCACCGGTGAGTCGGGCAACGGCCTGATAGTCCCCGAAGCTCTCGATTACCGAGGCGAGCACCCCGGCGATCATGCCGACCACGAGGGCGAACTCGAAGCGGGGCACGCCCCACTGGAAGGGGTAGATCGGCATCAGGGCAGGGGCCGAAGCGACCTGTCCGAGTGCGACGTAGCCCGGCGAGTCGGGCGTGTAAAACCCCGCCATCGAGAGGACGGCGGCGAACACCCACGCGATGGCGATTCCGAGGATAACCGGAAAGAGTTGAAACGCGCGGGCCCGGGTCTTGAGGTACTGTGAAAAGAGGACGATCAGCCCCACTGTGAGCCCCAACAGGAGCCAGTCCTGATTCGCGGCGGTGATCTGTGGGGCGTCGAACAGCGCCAGCCCGATCAGCGCAATGGTGGGGGCGATCACCACGGGGGAAAGGAACCTGCGAAGGCGGCCGATGAGTCCGAGATAGCCGATGGCGATCTGGACGAACGCCGCGACGATGATCGCCCCCTGCAGGTAGCGCAGGTCGGTCTGCCAGCTCGGTTCGCCCGGGATGGTTCCGACGACGGCGATGATCGCCAGCGCGGGTGCGAGCATGGAGAAGGGTGCGCCCTGGACGATGGGATAACGGTTTCCCAGCGTGGTCTGGGCGAGCGTCGCGACCCCGCTGACGACGAAAAAGGTGCCGACGAACCGGGCGGTGACCCCGGCGGGCATCCCCATCGCTCCCGCGAGGATGAGCGGCACAGCGATGTTCGCCCCGACCATCGTGAGGTAGTGCTGAAACCCCAAAAGGATCGATTCGAAAAGCGGTGGTCTGTCCTCGATACCGTACTCGACGAAGCTGGCCCGGTCCTCTCCCATTGTCCAAACTGCCTGTTTTTCGCGGTCGGGGGGTCAAATGCCTGCTGGTTCGGTCCGGGGCGCGTCGCCAACACTTACAACGACGGACGGCGAAGACGCGAGTATGCCACAGATCGACCTCGAGGACGAAACCGTAGACCGACTCGACATGCTCCGCGAGGAGGACGAATCCTACGACGAACTCGTCAACGAGCTCATCAACATCTACGAGGCGGGCGAGATGAGCCTGCACCACGCCGGCGACGAGTTCTAGCTGGCCGCCTCACAGGTCGACGCCCACTTGCCCTGTTCTTCGAGGCGCTGTTGTAACCGGTCGGCATACTCGGCGACGAGCGCTTCGGCCGCCTGCCGGTCCTCGTCGTTCGCGCCGCCACCGCCGAGGCCGAGCGCACCCTTGATGGAATCGAGAACGCCTCCCGAGGAGCCGCCGCCAGACGCTCCGCCCGCGCCGCCCGCGGCCTGCACCTGTGCGTCGATCCGCTCGAGTTCGGGCATGATCTGGGGGAGTTTCTCGGTGTTGGCGACCAGTTGTGCGCGCTCGGGATCGGCCGGATCACGGATCTCGAACTCGGTCGCGGTCATGATCAGGCCCCACTGCTGGCTCGAAAAACGGGATCGGTTGACCCGCTCGGTGAACTCCCGGTCGACGGCCATCCGGTCGCCGACGATCCGGTCGATCCACGGTTGTTCGCTCATGGCAGTCGATTCGGAGAGCGGGAGTATCAGGGTTTCCCACCCGCGGGCCGCGACAGCGTTATCGCCTCGAAAGTGCTAGATAACAACACCCAAGGAGTGGTCACGATGGTACAGCAACTCAACGTGGAAGAACAGAACAAAGGACTCGTTCGGCGCTTCGTTCGGGAGGTCGTCAACGGGGGCGACTACGACGTGGTCGACGAACTCTTCGCGACGGAGTACGTGCGACACGATCCCAGCCTCCCCGAGGAGAAACGCGGCCCCGAGGGGTTCAAAGAGACCGTCGAGATGTGGCGGACGGCCTTCCCCGACGTCGAGATGACGATCGACGCGATAGTCGCGGAGGGGGATCTGGTCGCCTTCCGCGCGACCGAAACCGGTACCCACGAGGGGACGTTCATGGGGATCGAACCCACCGGAAAGCGCGTCGAACTGACCGGAAACGTCATGCACCGACTCGAGGACGGGAAACTCGTCGAGACGTGGGCGTCGTTCGACATGCTCGGGCTGATGGAGCAGCTCGGCGCGATCGAAATGGCCCGCTGATCGACAACCCGTTTTTCAAGAGACGACGACCCGCTAGAACGCGCCGCCCTCGATGCTGGTGTCGGCGTGAAGCTCCTCTTTGAGCGCGTCGTGGACCTTACAGAGTTCGTTCGCCCGGTCGACGACCTGCTGGCCCGTCTCGTCGTCGAGGTCGGCCTCCACCGCGATCTCGAAGCTAACCGCGGTGAGCTTCCCGTCATCGTTCACCTCGCCGGTGACGGTGTTCTCGATCCTCCCGAGGTCGTCGGCCCCCCGTTGTTGGCCGCCGACGCGCAGCGCCGGGACGTAACACGCGGCGTAGTCCGCGAGCAGCGTCTCGACCGTATCCGGCGTCTCCTCGCCCTCGGCGTCGATCGTGAGTTCGAAATCGCGGACCGAGTTGACCGAGCTAAACCCCTCCTCGCTGGTACTGATTACCTCTTTTGCCATTGCGTTCCGGTAGACGCCCGGCTGTGGCGTAAGTGTTCCTCCCGAAAAACCGACCTCGCCTGCCTGACCCCCGGAGCTCCAACTCAGAACGCGTCGGTTTCGACGCTGATATCGGCTTCGAGTTCCTCGCGCAGCGCCGCGTGGACGTGGCAGATCCCCTCCGCGCGCTCCGTGATCTCCTCGGCCTCGTCGTCCGACAGGTCCTTCTCGACGTAGATGTCGAAGCGGATCGCGCTGACGTCGTCCTCGTCGTTCAGATCGGCTTCGGCGTCGATCTGGAGCTTTCCGAGGTCGTCGTGATCGCGCTGCTGGCCGCCGACGCGGAACGCCGGCAGGAAACACGACGCGTAATCGGCGACGAGGACGTCGTTGGGGTTAGGCCCCTCCTCGTCGGTGGCGTCGATGGTGAGCGAGAAGTCGCCGACCTGGTTGTTGGTCACGAAGCCCTGTTCGCTGACGCTGGTGGTCTCGATGTCCGACATGGCACTCGGATTTCTCACGGACGCTCCTAAAGAATGACGAAACTGCGGTCGAAGCGAGCGGTCCTACTCGTTCAGGTCGAACGTCTCGTCGCCCTCCAGAACGTGGGCCTCGGCGTCGCTACCAGTCGCTTTGATCTCGTTTACGAACTCGTCGGTGTCGATCTCGATGGGCGGAAACGTGTCGTAGTGCATCGGGAAGGCGTGATCGACGTTGAGCCAGTCGGCGGCGATTGCGGCCTGCCACGGCCCCATCGTGAAGTGATCGCCGGTGGGGAGCGCGGCGGCGTCGGGTTCGAGATACGGGCCGATGACCTCGCGCATCTCGGTCATCAGACCGGTGTCGCCGGCGTGATAGAAACTCGTGCTCTCCTCGTCTTCGACCTGCGTAGGCTTGGTGTCGCTGATCACGTAGCCTGCGGGCATCCCTACCGAGTACTCGTAGTCGGTGTCGACGCCGTTGGTGTGGTCCGCGCGGTGCATCGTCACGTAGGCGTCGCCACACTCGACGGTGCCCCCGATGTTCATTCCCATCCCGCCGACGGCGTCCTCGAAACCGAGTTCGTCCTTCGCGTACGCGACGAGTTCGGGGTTCGCCACGAGCGTCGTCTCCGAGAACTCGCCGGCGTCGCCGATGTGGTCGGCGTGGCCGTGGGTCAACAGGACGTAGTCAGGCGTTTCGATATCGGTGGGTTCCAGATCGGTCTTCGGATTGTCGAAGAAGGGATCGATTAGCAGGTCGGTATCCCCTACAGAAACGTACCACGTCGAGTGTCCGTGCCAGGTGAGTTCCATACGGGAGACACAACGGCCGACTGGTTCATAAAAGGTGTCGACGCGGCAGTCCTGCCGCCGAACGAACGCTTTTGGGCGCGCGCTCTGAGGCCCACGTATGCACCGCGTTCGATTCCGCGACCCCGCCGGCTCGGTCCGACAGGGCAACTGGGACGACGAGGAGATCACCTTCGCAAACGACAGCTACGACCCCGAGGAAGTCGATATCCTCCCGCCGTGTGAGCCCACGAAGATCGTCTGTATCGGCCGAAACTACGCCGCCCACGCCGAGGAGCGAAACGAGGATCTGCCAGATCGACCCCTCCTCTTTTTGAAACCACCGAACGCCGTCGCGGGTCACGGCGACACTGTGACCCTGCCCGCCGAGCGGTATATCGAACACGAGTCCGAACTCGCGGTCGTCATCGGCGAGCAGTGTCGCCACGTCGAGGAGAGCGAGGCCGAGGACGTCGTCGCGGGCTACACCTGCTTCGACGACCTGTCGAACCGGGACGACCAGGACGAAGAGCAGAACTGGGTCCGCGGGAAGGCCTTCGATAACGCCGCACCGATGGGGCCCGTGCTGGCGACCCCCGATGAGGTGCCCGACGACGCCCGGATCCAGTTGCGTGTCGACGGCGAGACCCGACAGGACTCGACCCTCGAACACCTCATCTTCTCGATCCCCGAGCTGATCGCCGAGATCACCCAGTACATGACTCTCGAACCGGGGGACGTGATCGCGACGGGCACTCCCGAGGGCGTCGGCCCGCTCGAGGACGGTAACACGGTAGAAATCGAGATCGAGGGGATCGGGACGCTCGAACACGACGTGCGCCAGCCGTAGCGTTCCGAACGCCCGCTCCGTCGCCCTCGCTTCGACGGACGAACGCGTGTAACCACGCTTAATATCGACGCCCGATTTTGAGCGACCATGCACCCACGGGATCTCTCCTCGAACACCGCCTACGAGGCCGGGCGGGGGACGGAGGAGGTCGCCCGCGAGTTGGGGCTCGATCCCGACTCGCTCGTGAAACTCGCCTCCAACGAGAACCCCCTCGGACCGTCTCCGGCCGCAGTCGAGGCCATCCGCGCACACGCCGACCGGGTCCACACCTACCCGAAGGCCTCTCACGCCGACCTCATCGCCGAACTCGCCGCCCTCTGGGAGCTCTCTCCGAACCAAGTCTGGCTCGCAAACGGCGGCGACGGCGCGCTCGATTACCTCGCGCGGGCGACCATCGATCCGGGCGACCGCGTTCTGGTTCCCGAGCCGGGGTTCGCCTACTACGGGATGAGCGCCCGGTTCCACCACGGCGAAGTGACGACGTATCCCGTCTCGAAGGCCGAGGACTTCGAGCAGCGCGCCGAAAAGATCCTCGCCGACTACGACGGCGAGCGGATCGTCTACCTCACCAGCCCGCACAACCCCACCGGCTCCGAGATCGCCCTCTCGGAGGTCGAAGAACTGGCTGACCGAACCGAGGAGGGCACCCTGATCGTGGTCGACGAGGCCTACGGGGAGTTCTCCGATCGGCCGAGCGCCGTCTCGCTGGTCGAAGCCCGCGACGACGTGGCCGTCCTGCGGACCTTCTCGAAGGTCTACGGGCTGGCGGGCCTCCGACTGGGCTACGCGCTGGTGCCCGAGTCGTGGGCCGAGGCCTACACGCGGGTCAACACCCCCTTCGCCGCCAGCGAGATCGCCTGCCGGGCCGGACTGGCCGCCCTCGACGATACCGAGCACGTCGAACGCTCGATCGAGGTCGCCCGCGACGCCCGCGAGCGGATATACGAACGCCTCGATGCCCCGACGTGGGAGAGCGCGGGCAACTTCGTGCTCGCCGAAGTCGGCGACGCGAGCGCGGTCGCGAACCGCCTCCAAGAGCGGGGAGTCATAGTCCGGGACTGTACGAGTTTCGGCCTTCCCGAGTGTATCCGAATTTCCTGCGGGACCGAAGCGGAGACCCGACGGGCGATCACCGAGTGCAACGAGGTCCTCCGGGGGGCGACATGAGAGTCGCCGTCACCGGCACCCCCGGAACCGGAAAGACGAGCGCGACCGATCGCCTCGACGAGTCGGTGCTCCACCTCAACGACGCCGTCGAACGCGAGGGGCTGTATACCGAACGTGACGAGGCCCGCGACAGCCTCGTGGTCGATATGGATGCCCTCCGCGAGTTCGTCGGCGACCGGGAGGGAGTCGTCGAATCGCACCTCGCCCACCACCTGCCCGCCGACCGGGTCGTCGTCTTGCGATGTGGGCCCGAGGAACTCGAACGCCGCCTCCGCGAGCGCGAGGAGGGCGAGGCGAAAGCCGAGGAGAACACTGGATCGACGAAGTCGCCCCAAGCCCTCGCTCGCTACGCCCGCGAGAACGCCGAAAGCGAGGCACTCGACCTGATCCTCTCGGAGGCAGTCGCCGAACACGGAGTGGAGAACGTCTACGAGATCGACACCACCGAGCGTTCGCTCGCCGAGGTCGCCCGCGAGATCGAACGCGTGATCGCAGGTGAACGTGGGCCGAGCGCCGGGGAGGTGACGTTCTCGTGACTCTCGATAAGTATCGCCCGCTCGCGGATCGCGCCCTCGAACCGTTCGTCGAGGGTGCCGATAGGGTGGGGCTATCGCCCAACGGCGTGAGCGTCCTCGCGTTCGCGCTCGCGGGCGTCGCGGCCGGGGCCTTCTACCTCGGCGGGACAAGTCCAGGGTGGTATCTCGTCGGCGCGCTGCTCGTCCTGCTGAACGGTGCGCTCGACTTACTGGATGGGGCGCTCGCGCGCCGCCAGAACGTCGCCTCGACGGCGGGCGACCTGCTCGATCACGTCCTCGACAGGTACGCCGACATCCTGATCATCGCCGGACTCGCGGCCGGGATCGGCGAGTACGCGCTAGGTTTCGTCGCCGTTACTGGGGTTCTCATGACCTCGTATCTCGGAACGCAGGCACAGGCCGTCGGCCTCGACCGGGTCTACGGGGGGATGTTGGGCCGTGCGGACCGCCTCGTTCTCGTGGGCGTCGTCGCGATCCTGACCGGGATAGTTCCGGTGACGATCGGCTGGTTCACGCTCGTGGGCTGGCTCCTCGTGCTGTTCGCGGTCGTGGGTCACATCACCGCCCTCCAACGCTTTTACTACTCGATGGGTGCCCTTGGGTGAGCGTGGCGCACCATTTATACACTCCCGCACGCAAGGGCGGGTATGGTTCAGTGTGAGATGTGTGGCACCGAGACGTCCACACCCAAGACGGTCAAGATCGAGGGCGCTGAACTCGATGTCTGTGATTCCTGTGCGGAGTTCGGGACCGAGGTCCGAACCGAGGAGTCCTCCCAGACCTCGACGAAGTACTCGACCTCCTCGTCGTCGGATACCTCGGAGTCGGACAGCAGCGGCTCGGGCTCCGCGGGCGGGTCGGGCGGCGGAAGCCGACGCCGCCGCGACATGTTCGACGAGATGGACGAGGTCGCCGCCGACTACGACCAGCGGATCCGCGAGGCTCGCGAATCGGCCGGTCTGAGCCAGGAGGACCTCGCGGGCGAGCTCAACGAGAAGGCGAGTCTGATCCGCAAACTCGAACGCGGCGACATGCTCCCGAGCGACTCGGTCCAGAAGAAGCTCGAACGCAAACTCGAGATCTCGCTGTCGGAGGGTATCAGCGACGACGACACCGAGTGGGAGGGTGGCTCCTCGACGGGAAGTTACACGCTTGGGGACGTCGTCACCCGCAAGGACTCCTGATCGGGAAGACTCTTTAGCCGCCCCGCCCGAGGGCGAGCCATGTTCGTTCTGGTCAACTGTAAGGCCTACCCGAGTGACCCCGTCGAGATCGCCGAGGCTGCCCACGAAGTCAGCGAGGACTCGGGGACGCGGATCGCCGTCGCGCCCCAGACCGCCCGACTGGAATCGGTCGCCGAAACCGGCGTCGAGACGTGGGCCCAGCACACCGACGGCAACGAGACGGGCAGTCACACCGGCAGCGCGCTCGCCGAAGCGCTCGCGGCGGCGGGCGCGACCGGCACCATGATCAACCACTCGGAGAAGCGCCTGAAGCTCGCCGATATCGACGCCGGCCTCGAAGCCGCCGAGCGCGCCGACCTCGAAACGGTTGTCTGTGCCAACAACCCCGAACAGGTGAAAGCCGTCGCGGCGCTCGGACCGGATAGCGTGGCCGTCGAGCCGCCGGAGCTGATCGGCTCCGGTACTCCTGTGAGTCAGGCCGACCCCGACATCGTCACCGATGCGGTCGCGGCCGCCGAGGCCGTTGACGATTCGGTGGACGTGCTCTGTGGGGCGGGTATCAGCACGGGCGAGGACCTGACTGCTGCCGAGGAGCTGGGTGCCGAAGGCGTGTTGCTCGCAAGCGGCGTCGCGAAGGCCGACGACCCGCGTGCGGCACTGGAGGACTTGGTCGAACCGCTGTAGAACGAAAATTCTCGAATCTATTGCTGGGCGGTGGCCGGCGCGGAGGCGAGCGCCCGACGTGCCGCTCGCCTCCGCGGGACGGGGAAGGGCAGGCGTTCCCGGAAGCGGCACGCGGTCGCATGCCGCGACTCGGCGGAGCCTGGTCGGACATGAAAAGGGCGAGACGGACCTTGGCAGGTCCGTCGAGGGCTTTCGTTTAGAGCCGTGCGCGCACGTCCCGCGTGATCTGGTCCACGTCATACTCGTCCTCGCTCTTCTCGAAGATCACGTCGCCGTCGATCCGGACCTCGAAGATGCCGTGATCACCGGTAATAAGTGAGAGTTCGTCGATCTCTTCGCCGAAATTGGTGAGCAGGGCGTGCTGGACGGCCTCGGCGCGCTCTAAGAACCCGCACGGAACGCAGTATTCGATCTCGACAGTGGTCATAAACGCTAGAAGGAACGCCCGATGGATAAACCCTCACTCGAACTCCGAAAGCGAGGCCTGCCCCGAGGGTTCGGCAGACTCCGTGGTGTCCCCGGCGGGCGATAAAACCGTCGAATCGCCCGTCTCTCCGTTCGCCCCCGCCCACCCGTCGAGACTCGACTGGGGCGCCGAACCGAACTCCAAGTTCGAGACGCGCACGCCGACCTTCCTAACTCGCTCTCCCTCGAACTCCTCTAAGAGGTCCCGGACGACCCGATCGACGAGTGCGGGGTCGTCGACGGGGCCGGGAAGCGAGCGGGCGCGGGTGTTCACGTCGAAGGGGGGCGTGACGAGCTTGATCCCGATGGTGCGATAGAGGGCGTCCTTCCGGGTTGCGCGTTCGGCGACCGCCTCCGCGAGCGTCAACACGCGCTCTTGAACCTCCTCGTAGTCGGCCGTGACCTCGGTGAACGCCGATTCGCGCGAGAGGCTTTTCGGGCGTCCCTTCGGCCTCACCTCCCGGTCGTCCTCGCCGCGGGCCCGATCGTAGAGGTCCGCGCCGCGCTCGCCGAACTCCGAGATCAGTGTGTAGCGCTCGGCACTCGCGAGGTCGCCCGCCGTCTCGATCCCACGTTCGCGGAGGGTGCGAGCCGTGACGGGACCAACTCCGTGCAGGTCCTCGACGGGGACGGGCGCGAGGAAGTCTCGGACCTCGTCGGGGCGAACCACGACCAGTCCGTCGGGTTTCTCGGCGTCGCTCGCGATCTTCGCGGTGCTCATGTTCGGCGCGACCCCGACGCTTGCGACCACGCCTACCGCTTCGAGGATCCGCTCTTTGATCCCGCGGGCGAAGGCCTCGACCTCGTCCCACGTCGTGCGCTCCGTGAGGTCGAGGTACGCCTCGTCGATGCTCACCTCGCGGACGACTGCCGCGTTAGTGTGCAGGATCTCCCTGACGTCCTCGCTTACGGACTCGTAAAACGGGATATCGACCGGTCGGTAGAACCCCGAACGCTCGATGTCGAGGTCTGGGTCGATCGCGGCCTCCCGTTTTCGAGGCAATCGCTCGAGTGCCTCGGAGATCGCCTGTGCGCTCTCGACGCCGAAAGCGCGGGCCTCGTAGCTCGCGGTCGCGACCGCGCCGTTCGTGGTACCCGGCTCGTATCCCATGCCGACGACGAGCGGTTCGTCTTCGAGGGCGGGCTCACGAAGGCGCTCACAGGACGCGTAGAAGCAGTCCATATCGGCGTGGGCGACGATCCGCTCTCTGGTTCCGATCCCCGGAAGCCGCGCTCCCATTGGCCGATATGGGTGGTGATCAGTGTTAAGCGCCGCGGCTCGGGTCACTGTCGAGGCGGAGCACGGGACCGCTATTCGGGGAGATCGTGCTCCGAAACCAGTTCGAGATACGGGACGAGCGCCTCGATCGCGGACCGTCCCGAGACCCGCGTCTCGACGAGGGAGACCAGTCCCGCGTCCTCTAGCTTCGGGAGGTGAGAATGATGCAGCGAGACTTCGACCCGCTCTGCGTCCGCATCCGGTTCGTGGCGGGCAACCCACTCCGAAAGTTCCGTGATCGTCACCCAACCCGTATGTTCGTGGAGGTAGTGGAGGGCGTACCGTCGACGCGGCGCGCGAAGGACGTCGAAGGCCGTGTCGGGAGTGATCGACGGGGATTCCTCGTTGTGTTCCTCGGTAACAGTGTCGAAGATCGGCTCGAGCGTCCGGACAGTCGCCTCGTCGACCGCTGCCGGATCGAGCGAGAACTGACTGACGGCGTCGGCTCCCGAGAGTCGCCGGGTGAGGACATGCAGGAACTGAAACGCCGTTTCGGTCCCGACACTGGCCAACAGGTCCTCGAGGGAGTGAAAACAGACGAGGGTGCTGCCCGCCGTCCAGTCGTCGAGATAGAGGCTGATCGTCGTGCCCAACTCGGCCAGATCGGCCGGGCTTCGGACGGTAGCGGTGACGTCGTATCCCGTTCGTGAGACCGGATCGACGGAACGATGATCGCCGACGGTACTTCCGACGACGATCGTCCCGAAACCGGCGGGGGATTCCTCGATGCGCTCGCGCCACGCCGTACGGAGTGCCCGATGGCTGTCGCCGTAGGCGACGATCAGGACGTTCCACTCCCGAAGCGAGGCGGCCGGATCGAACGCTCGCTCGACGGTTTCGATCGGAGTTCTCGTCGGGGTGATCGACAGGGCGTTTCGCGCTTCGGTTGTGAGTGTCTGTATCATGGAAAGGGCGGTTGTGAACTGAAATCCGTATTACATCTATATTTGACTCTATGTATAATAAAGTTACTGACATGAACGTCCACATACATGTCTATCGGGGAACCGACCCGCCTATCGCGTTGGGTCGCGATCCGTCGCAACTGCTGGGTGAAGGTTAAAACGTATCAATACCGTGAATCAATGTACCGTTACAATAGATGTATGCAGACCTCGTCGCTGTCTGGAGCGTCCTGTGGACACTTCGGCCCGATCCGATTCCTGAAATTCAGCAGACGTATTTCTCGACTATCGGGATACAACTGCTCACAACGGCGGTACTGGTCGTACTGGTCGTCCTCTCGCTCACGTTCGGCCGGCGGTTGGAATCGATCGTCGAAGACCGCTACGACCGCCACATCGGTGAAGCCAGCCGCATCGTCTGGCTGCTGTTCGTCATCGCCGCCGGTATTTACGTGCTCAGCGTCGTCTGGCACGTCACCTACTTCGTTCGGCTGGTCCTCGAAACACTGGTGATCGGTCGCTGGACGGCCATTCAGCAGCTCATTACGGCTTCGATCGTCCTGGTCGCATACCTGTTGATACGCTTCGTCAACCGGTCAATCGACGAGCTACAGGGAACGTCGTCGCTGACGAAACACCAAAGCGAGGTCGCCTACCACGTCGCGGACATCGGGATCGCGCTGGGGGCGATGACGCTCATCCTCACACTCTGGGGGGTCGATCTCACCAACATCTTCATCGGTGCGGGTGCGATCACCGCGATCGTCGGACTGGCCGCCCGCGAAACGCTCGCGGCGGTACTCGCTGGGTTCATCCTGCTGTTTTCTCGCCCCTTTCGGGTCGGCGACTGGATCGAGGTCCAGAACCACTCGGGGATCGTCAAGGACGTGACGATCTTCAACACGAAGATCCAGACTTTCAGCGACGAACACGTGCTGGTGCCAAACGACATCATCACCGAAAGCGACCTCACGAACCTCTCGCGAAACGATCAGCTCCGGGTCGAGGTCGAGGTCGGTATCGACTACGAGACCGACGTTCACCACGCCCGCGAGGTCGTCGTCGAGGCCGTCGAGGACTTGGACTCGATCCGCTCCTCGCCCGACCCGCACGTGATCGCAAAGCGTTTTGCCGACTCCTCGATCCTGCTCGAGGTGCGCGTCTGGATCGGCGAGCCCACGATGCGACGGCGCTGGAACGCGCGGACAGACGCGATCGAGGCGATCAAGGTCGCATTCGACCGCGAAGGGATCACCATCCCGTACCCCCAGCGCGTGCAGTCCGCACGCGGCGAGCGGTTCCCGGTCGAGGACGTGCAGTCGGATCGGCCGACGACTCCGCAGGTCGAAAGCGAGTGATACCACGCGGTTATATACCCGCGGCGAGAAGCGGAGACGATGATCGAGACGGCACGCGAGTACGGGAACCGGCTGGGCCCGACGTGGCTCGCGGGGGCGATCGCGGCGGGCCCGGCGACGATGGCGAGCCTTTTGAGTGCGGGTGCGGGCTACGGGTATACGCTCCTGTGGGTCGTGATCCTCTCGGCGCTCCTGGGGGCGATCGGCCAGTTGCTGGCCGCGCGCCTCGGCCTCTTCACCGAGCAGGGGATCGTCTCGACGGTCGAGACGCACCTCGGTGAGGGCTGGGCGTGGGTGCTCGTGGTCGACGTGGTGCTCGCGGCCGGTCTCGCCCAACTGGTGATCATGAAGACGGTCGCCGACGTGAGTGCGGCCCTCACCGGGATCGATGCTCGCCTCTGGGGCGTCCTCTGGGCGCTCGTGCTCGCGGTCGGGCTGGCCGGCGGCGGCTACCGCATCGCCGAGGTCGGCGCGAAAGCGCTGGTCTCGTTCGTGGTGGTGCTGTTCGTCGCGACCGCCATCGTCGTGCCGATCGACCCCGGAGCCGCCGCGAGCGGGCTGGTTCCGCGGATCCCCGCGGGCCTCGACGGCGCGCTCGTCGCCGCGGGCGTGCTGGGCGGCGCGGTACATATCACCCTGCTCGTGATGCAGAGCTACACCATGCGGGCACGCGACTGGACCCGCGCCGACCAGGATCTCGCCCGGTTCGATGTCGGTTCCTCGATGCTGCTCGCCTTCGGCGGGTACAGCCTCGCCATCTTCCTCGTCGCCGCGAGCGTCCTCCATACCCCCGCGGTCGACGCCGCCGCGATCACCGCGATCGGGGCGGGGCAGGCGCTCGAACCCGCCGTGGGCACGGCCGCGACGTGGCTGTTCTTGCTGGGACTTCTGGGCGCTGCTGTCTCGACGCTTGGGGGCAACACAGTCGTCCCGCCGTACGCGCTGGCCGACAAGCTGGGCTGGGGACAGTCGGTCGCGGACCCGCGATACCGCGCGCTGGTCGTCTGTGTCGCGCTGGCCTCCTCACTCGGGGCGTTTCTCGGTGGCTCCTTTTTCGCGCTTCTGGTGCTCGTCCTCGCGTTCGGGCTGGTCGGTACGCCCTTCGCGATCGTCCTGATCCTCCTGTTGCTCAACGACCCCGCCGTGGTCGAGGAGCCCCTCTCGCTGCCCGCGAACCTCGCCGGGCTGGCGTTGCTCGGCGTGGCGCTCGTCACCACCGGAACGTTCGTCCGCGAGCAGGCCGCGGCGATCGCCGACCCGCTCTCGGCGTTCGTCGTCGCCTTCGCCGCCGGGATCGGCCTCGCGACCGCACTCCTGCTCGTCCGGTTCGTCCGCACCGCACGGCGACCCGCGACCGTCGAGGTATGACCCTCCCCACGAGCGGCCGACTCCTCGTTACCGGCCCCTCGAACGCCGGCAAGACCCGCCTCACCGCGCGGGCGCTCGCAGCCTGGGTCGAGGAACACGGCCCCGAGGGCGTTGCGATCCTCGAGTTCGCCCCCGAGATCGAGCGCGACGGGGTCCTGCTGGGTGGGCGCCTCGACCGATTCACCGACCTTCCCGACCGGGCGTGGACCGGCGTTCTCGATGCCCACGCGCCCAGAGCCAGAGGCACCACCTCCGTGGAGACGCGCGAACTCGCCCGCGAGAACGCCCGCAACGGGATGGAAATCGTCGAAGCGATGCCGCCCTCCCGCGCGGTGTTCGTCAACGACGCGACGATCCCCTTCCAGCACGAGGTGGGCGACCTGACGGCGTTGCTCGCCGCCTGCGAGGACAGCGAGTTCGTCGCCATGAACGCCTTTTCGGGGAGCGAACTGGGAACCGAGGATCCGATCTCGCGTCGCGAGCGGGCGGCAAGGCGGCGGTTGGTAGAGTGGGTCGACACCCACGAGTGCCTCGAAACGCGGGAGTGAGCGCGGTGGCCTCGCTTCGCTGCCGCCGGCCGCGAAGCGAACGGGGAAGGGCAGGCGTCCCGAGAGCGCCGTCCAACCGAACGGCGCGACTCGACGGTACTTGGCGGTCATAGAAAATCATAGATTTTCTGAATCTCGAAGTGCTGTAAGCACTTCGATGACTCGTCGGAAGACCGCGGTCTTCCGAGACCTCGCAGGAACGCAGTTCCCACGGACCTCACGATGGCGGAGCCATCGCTCAGCCCACAAAGGCCGCAAGCGGCCTTTTGTAGGGAAACGAAACGGGCGAACGAGGGTCGCCAGTCCCGAGTGAGCTTTCGTTAGTCGGATTCGGCGGCCGCCGGCTCGGCGGCGGTACTTGCGCTTCGCTCCTCGTCCTCGAGGAACTCGTCGGCGTCGATGGCCGCCTTACAGCCCATCCCGGCGGCCGTGACCGCCTGCTGGTAGTGGTAATCGACCACGTCCCCCGCGCCGAAAATGCCCGGGACGGCGGTTTTCGTCTGGCCGCCGCCCTTCCCGCCACGGGTCTGCAGGTAGCCCTCGGCGTCCATCTCCACGCCTGTGCCCTCGAGGTACTCCGTGTTCGGCGTGTGGCCGATGGCGATGAAGAAGGCCCCCACGTCTAGATCGTACTTCTCCGTTTCGGGGTCGTCGAGTTTCGCCGTCGGATGGCCCTCAGGGTGGCTCACGAGCGAGACTGTCTCGACGCCGGCCTCGGGCGTGCCGTGGATCTCGGTGACTTCGGTGTTCCGGAGGATCTCGACGGTACCCTCCTCGACCTGCTCTTCGATCCGGTCGATCCAGTAGTCCTCGGCGCGGAACTCCTCGCGTCGGTGGACGAGATAGACCTTTTCGGCGAACTTCGTGAGGAAGTTCGCCTCCTCCATGGCGGCATCACCACCGCCGACGACGACCATCTCCTCGCCGCGGAAGAAGGCGCCATCGCAGGTCGCACACGTCGAGACGCCGTAGCCCATCATCTCGTCCTCGCCCGGCACTCCAAGGGTTCGGGCGCTCGCGCCGCTCGCGGCGATGACGGCGTCGGCGGTGTAGACGCTGCCGTCTTTCATGCGCACCTCGTAGGGCCGTCCCGAGTCGTCGACCGACTCGATGACGCCGTTTACCACGTCGGCGCCGAACTGGGTGGCCTGCTCTTTCATGTTGTTGATCAGCTCCGGTCCCGAGATGCCTTCGGGGAAACCGGGGTAGTTGGCCACGTCAGTCGTGAGGGTGAGTTGGCCGCCGGGCTCGGTGCCCTCGATAACGAGCGGTTCGTTGTTCGAGCGGGCGGCATAAATCGCTGCCGTGAGTCCCGCGATCCCGCTGCCGGCGATCACGAGCCGACGGTGTTCGACCTCGTCCTCGCGTTCGATCCCCAGTTTCTCGTCGAGTTCGCCCGTCTCGTCGAGCGCGCTGGTTTCGTCCCAGCCGCCGATCAGTTCGTCGTCGACGAACACCTCGGGGGCGGTCTGGCGACCCTCGGCGCGCTCGACCATCTCCTCGAACAGCGCCTCGTCCTCCGAGACGTTGTACTCCTCGTAGTCGACGCCCTTGGCGTCGAAGAGGTCCTTCGCCATCTCGCAGTACGGACAGTCGGTCTTGGTGTAGATCTCTACCCGTGGCTGGTCGCTCATATCGGGCCGGTACGGGCGCGCGGTACTTATTCTGCGCCATTCCTACAGGTGTGGCCGCTACGTCGGTCGCCCGTAGCCGAAGCCCTTAGGCCCCATCTCGGCCGACAACGGATATGCCCGCGGACTTAGCCGAAAAAACTGACCGATACGAGAAACTGCTTGCGGAGGCACTCGACGCTGCCGAAACCGCCGGCGACGAAGGAACCCCGCTGGCCGAGGCCGCGAGCGAGTGTTTCGAAATGGCTGAGTCGTACCTCGAGGACGGTCGGCACTTCCGAGAGGAGGACGACCTCGTAAACGCGCTCGCGTCCTTTTCGTACGGCCACGGCTGGCTCGATGCCGGGGCGCGAATCGGCGTGCTGTCGGTCCCTCGGGAGGGGCACCTGTTTACCGTCTGATGACAACCATAGACGGGTTTCGGACCGAGTCCGGAAAACGCCGTTTCGCCGTCAATAGAGCTGCGAGCCAGCGCTCGGCTTGGGTGCACGGACCGCCGTGTCGGGAATCGCGCCGAAACGGACCGACACTGACAGTACGGCTCAACGACCGGGTCCGAGCCACTCCCGCTAACGAGAACGCACCCGACAACGCGGTCGAGAACGCCTCGTTCGCGCTCGGAATCACCGGAGACGCGATTCCGGGCGAACGGTGAGCCGATCCTTCGCTCGCGGACACCGACCGAACGACGGGTCCTGTAAACGATCGGGATGAACCGCTATTCTTACATCGGTAACGGGAGATAGTGCCGACAATGGAGGCCGTTCTCTGGTACGTGCTCACCGGAACCCGCGGGGGGCCGAACCGCGTTCGGCTCCTGCGGGCGGTCGACGAACGGCCACGGAACGCGAACCAGCTCGCGGAGGACCTCGACCTCGATTATACGACGATCCGTCACCACCTCGACGTGCTGATGGACAACGGTATGGTCCAGAAAAGCGGCGGCGACTACGGTGCGGTGTACCTGACGACCGATCAGGTCGACCACCACTGGGAGACTGTCGAGACGATCATCGAACAGGTGGAGTAACTATGGACGAATTTGGGAAAGTGTATATCCGAACGCGGCAGAAAGGGGGATCGTAGATGGGTCCCTGGACAGCAGCCATCGCCACGATCATCGGCGCCCACCCGATCCCGCCCTCCCTCGGAGCCACGACGTGGGCACCGCTACAGACCGATCCGGGGATCTGGCCGACGATCGCCCAGGTCTCGGTCGGTGCGAACGTCCTGTTGTTGGCCGTTCTGGGCGGTATCTGGGCGCGCAACTACTGGCAATTCCGCTCGAAACACACCCTCGGTCTGTTGGTCTTCTCGGTGCTTCTGCTCGCGGAGAACGCCCTCGCGCTCTATTATTATATGGTTGATCCGACGCTCGCCACGTGGTTCGCGACGGCCGTCCCCGCCATTGCCTGGCGTGCGATGATGCTGCTTCACGTCCTCGAGACGGTCGCCCTGCTCTTTCTCGTATGGATCACGTGGGATTGACTTCGCTCGTTTTCGTTCCTCCATAGTAGTTCTCTGTCCAATGAGACGAAGGACGAACTATCCGTTCACTAGAACGGTTTGTGCGTGTCCTCCCGTCGAACGATCGACTCCTCCCGGAACTGGGTGGCTTTTCGTAGAGGGTTCGGACGAATTATGGAAAGAGTTCGGGAAATCCTCTTTTAGTGATTTGTCATCGATGCGACCGCGCAAACGCGCACAACCATGCGACAGAACGAACCCACACACGATGGGACGAGCGCGAACGGGACGAACAGCACCTCACGACGGCGCTTCATGGCGGCCTCGGCACTGGTCGGGGCCGGAGCGTTCGGCCTCGGTGGACCGGTCGGATCGGTCGCGGCCGACGAACACGGCGGTGGGATGGGCAACGAAGAGGGGATGAACGGAAACGGCGGGATGAACGGCGAGTTCGAAGACGACGTCGATATCCTGAACTACGCACGCACCCTCGAGTTCCTCGAAGCCGAGTTCTACCGGCAGGGTCTCGACAACCTCGGCTGCTCGGGCCTGCTGGATGCGGAACTGCTCGCGGACTTCGGCCACCCTATCCGTACGCGCGTCTTCGACGACCTCGAAACCATCCGCGATCACGAGGTCACCCACGCGGAGGTGCTCGGGGGGACCATCGAGGACCTCGGCGGCGACCCGATCGAGAAACCCGAGTTCGACTTCGGCACGGCCGTCGAGGACCCCGACGAGTTCCTCGCCACCGCCGCCGTGCTCGAGGACACCGGCGTCGGCGCTTACGCAGGCGCGGCTCCCTCGATCCAGAACGCGAAGTTGATCCCGCCGGCGCTGAGCATTCACTCGGTCGAGGCGCGCCACGCCTCGTTCCTGCGCGTCCTTGGTGGTGACATCGGCTTCTCCGCGGCGTTCGACGAACCCTTGACCCGCGAGGAGGTCCTCAAGCGTGCGAGTCCCTTCATCGTCGAATAGCCCCGTCTGACGCCCGTTCCCCTCCGTTCTTCACGATCGATCACCAAAAGTATATACGAAACATTTAAGTAGCTTTCGGTGTTACGTAGTGTTAGGAAGCAGCGAGGCCTCCGGGATTTCTTTCAAGGGATACTCCCGCCGGAGCGCACTCTCGCGGTCATACGATCATGCCCATGAAAGAACGAACATTCACTGACGAGTCAGTCACCGAAACCGAACGAGAGGAAACCGAAGAGAGCGAGTCGACGCTCACCTGTCCCGAGTGTGGCGGCCGCCTCGAGACGGACACCGAACACGGCGAGACGGTCTGTGCGGACTGTGGTCTCGTCGTCGAGGAGGACGAGATCGATCGCGGGCCAGAGTGGCGCGCCTTTGACTCCTCCGAGCGCGACCAGAAGAGCCGGGTCGGAGCGCCCACGACGACGATGATGCACGACAAGGGCCTCTCGACGAACATCGGCTGGCAGAACAAGGACGCCTACGGAAACACGCTCTCGAATCGCCAGCGCCAGAAGATGCAGCGGCTTCGCACCTGGAACGAGCGCTTCCGCACGCGCAACTCCAAGGAGCGAAACCTCAAGCAGGCGCTCGGCGAGATCGACCGCATGGCCAGCGCGCTCGGCCTCCCGAAGAACGTCCGGGAGACCGCAAGCGTGATCTACCGCCGCGCGCTCGAGGAGGACCTACTGCCCGGACGAAGCATTGAGGGCGTCGCCACCGCGAGCCTGTATGCCGCGGCCCGCCAGGCCGGCACGCCCCGGAGCCTCGACGAGATCGTACAGGTCTCGCGGATCGACCGGATGGAACTCACCCGCACGTATCGCTACGTGGTCCGCGAGCTGGGACTGGAGGTCCAGCCCGCAGATCCCGAGAGCTACGTCCCCCGGTTCGCGTCGGATCTCGACCTCTCGGACGAGGCCGAACACCGCGCACGCGAGCTGCTCTCGAACGCGAAGCAGGCCGGCATCCACAGCGGGAAGTCCCCCGTTGGGCTCGCCGCCGCGGCGGTCTACGCCGCCGCCCTGCTGACCAACGAGAAGGTCACGCAGGCGGAGGTCAGTGAGGTCGCAAACATCAGTGAAGTGACCATCCGCAACCGCTACAAGGAACTACTTCAGGCGGATGACACGAATCCGACGGGCGGCATGGCGAGCGCCGAACCTGCCGACTGATCGGGCCCGCTACCTCGCAGATACGGGATAATTCGAGGGTGTCCCTCTCGCCGTTCGATAGTGTTAGCCGATCTACGTGTGACAACGAAACTCAGGATACTAATATAACCCTGCAACCGTAACCCATGAGTGCTCATGAAAAAGCAGGAGCTCATCCACCTTCACGGCCTGCTGGCAGAGGTTTCGAACCACTACGAGCAAAACGCGGGTACTCCGGATTTCGAGGCGTACGAATCGCTCGGCGTACGGCCCACCTCGATTCACAAATCGAAGACCGACCACAAGGCCGCCGTGTTCGCTATCGCAACCGGAATCACGTCCGACATCACCGAAGAAACGCAGGAAACGGTCGCCGCACAGGCTGACTGAGGTCAGGCGTTCTCCCGACTCACTTCCGATCTACCAGCGCTGTTGCTGTCGTTTCGCAGGTAGATCCTGTACGAATACCAGTTGGGGATCGCCGTCTCAGCGGTATTATTCGAGCAGGTCGTCGAACTCGGGCAGTATCTCTTCGCCGCCGTCGCCCCGCTCGTCCGTCGAGTCATCCTCGCCGTCCGCACTGTCGGTGTCGTCCTCCTCGTCGGTCTCGATGACTTCGACTTCCAGCACGTCGAGCGGGATGTTACGAAGGCGCTGGCCGATCTCCTTGCGGGCGATCCGCGAAGCGTGTTCCTCGCGCTCGACGTTGAACACCGTCATCTCGAGCTCGAGGGCGACGAGGGCCTCGTCGGCGACGATGAACACCGGTTCGAGTTCCTCGCCGCCCGGCGACGTCCGAGACCCCATCGAGATCTCGACGTAGTTCAGATCGGGATTGAGCATCTCGCCGGTCTTCGAGATGGCGATCCGCACGGCTTCGTCGGGCGTGGAGACGTCGTACACCGGGACGGCAGCCTCGACGACAACTCGACAGTCCATGGTCACTGTGAACATCACGAGCCAGCGGTATGAATGTTGCCCGCGAGTCGAAACCCACAAACGCGCGCGCTGCCGAGAACGGCCGATGGAACGTGGTGCGATCGCGCTCGATTCCTGTCCGGGCGGCCTCGATCTCCGGCTGACCCTCGAAAGCGGCCAATCGTATCTGTGGCGACGCGAGGACGATCGGATGTACGAGGGTGACCCGGGAGGACGGTACTACACGATCGTCGACGACGAATTCGTCCGCGTTCGCCAGACCGACACCACACTCGAGTGGGAATCGACGACCGACGCCGAACCCGTTCTTCGAGAATTGCTGCGCCTCGACGACGACCTCGATGCGATCATGGCGGCCGGTCCGGACGATCCACTGCTGCGAGAGGCCTACGCCGCCCACCGCGGGATGCGTATCGTGAACGATCCCTCCTTCCCCTGTCTGATATCGTTCATCTGTTCGGCCCAGATGCGTGTCTCGCGGATCCACGGGATGCAGACGACGCTCGCCGAACGGTTCGGGGACGGGATGGAGATCGATGGCGAGACCTACCACACGTTTCCGACGCCCGAGCAACTGGCGAGCGCGAGCGTCGAGGCGCTTCGGGAGTGTTCGCTCGGCTATCGTGCACCCTACGTCAGGGAGACGGCGGGGATGATCGCGAGCGGCGACGCCCGTCCCGAGGACGCTCTCGGACTGGCCTACGAGGACGCCCGAGAATCGCTGACGCGCTTCGTCGGTGTCGGCCCGAAGGTCGCCGACTGCGTCCTCCTGTTCTCGCTCGGCTATCTGGAGGCCGTGCCCCTCGACACGTGGCTCCGCTCGGCCATCGAGGAGTATTTCCCGGAGTGTGATCGGGATTCCTATCGGGAGACCTCGCGGGCGATCCGCGAGCGCCTCGGGGACGAGTACGCGGGCTACGCCCAGACGTACGTATTCCATCACCTCCGGACGGCGGGGACAGTGGAAGCCGGAGAGTGAAAGGCTATAGGCCCCGACCGACCTAGCAACGCTAATGGGCCCGGCACCGAACCTATTGAACGCGACCCGCCGAGCGGTCAAACCGCCGCTCCATCGACTGTTCGACTGGTCGTTCGGCGGCTACGCGATGACGAGCAACACCGAAGAGGAGTACGTCGGAACGGTCGACCTTCCCCAGTCGGAACTCGAGGAACTGCTCGCAAACGCGGGCTTTCGTCGAAACGTCGTCTCCTCGCTGAAGGTTCGGATCGACGGCAACGTCTCCGATGGCTCGTGGGCGTGGCGCGAGTCGCCGCTTGCCGACTGGCAACTCCACCTCATCCTGCACGACGTCGGCGACAGCGTCGAGGCGTACGCCCACTGGGAGTACTCGTGGTACACCCACCCGATCAAACACTACGCCGCGACCGATTGCAGCCCCGAAACGGGCGTCCGGATGACACGGGAGTTCCTGCGGAACTACGAGAGCGAACGGTATCCCGACGGGGTCCCCTTCGAGGTCGAATCCTTCTACTGGCGAAAACCGTGGTATCTTACTCGTCTCCACAACGTGAGCGAGCGGGTAAACGGCGGGGCAGAACAGATAGAGAAGTGGGCGAGTGGGATCAAGCGCCGAATCAGCGCCCGGCGGTCGTGAACGACGGCAGGAATTTTATCGCTGGACGGACATTCGCAACTATGGATCGTACACGCGCACGCGTCTTCGTCTCGGGCACCGTTCAGGGCGTCTACTACCGTGCGAGTACGCGCGATACCGCCCGCGAACACGGCGTTTCGGGCTGGGTGAGGAACAGGGAGGACGGCCGGGTCGAGGCGATGTTCGAGGGGAGCGAGGAGGACGTCGATGCGATGGTCGGCTGGTGTCACGAGGGATCGCCGGCCGCGCAGGTCGAGGACGTGGAGGTCGAGTACGGCGAGCCCGAAGGGATCGAGGGCTTCGAGATCCGTCGGTAGCTACCGCTTGCTCCGCTGGTCGTCGACCGCGTACGCCGCGAGCCACGGCGGTTCGTCGGTGTAGTTCCACTCGTCCCACCCCGCCTTCTCGCCGGCGTAGTACGCCCGGTAGGCCTCGACCGGGTCCTCGCGCCTGTACCGTTCGGGCATCGCCTGCGGGCGGGGTGTCGGCTCCGTCGCGGGAAACGTGATCCCATCGGGGTCGATCCGTTCGATGACGTCCCAGCTCGCGTGGGCCTCGTCGTGTCCGTAGCGCTCGGTGAACTCGGCATTGAGCGCGCCGGCGTGCTCGCGAAGCCGGAGCCAGTTTTCCCGCGACTCGCCGGCCCACTTCGTGACGGGATGGTCGGAGTGGGTCGAACGATAGAGGAAGTCCGCCTCGTAGCCGTTCTCCCTCACCGCCGTACAGAGGACCTGTGCCGCCTCCAAAAGCATCTTGTTGACGTGCTGGTCGCAGTGATAGCGCGCGGCGAGCCGGGGATCCTCGTCGAGCCAGAAGACGTTCACGCGTGGCGTTCGACCCGTGGCGAAATCAGGATGTCGTCCGCAATCTTCAACGGCCGCCCGGCCGAAGCCCGGGTATGATCACGGCAGCACGGATGGGCGCGGTCGACCGCAACGCCGAGGCGCTCGGAGTGCCCCGAAAACAGCTCATGGAGTCGAGCGGCAACTCCGTCGCCCGCACCGTGCGAGAGGAAGCAAGCGAGGGCGATTCGGTAGTGATTATCGCCGGCCGGGGGAACAACGGCGGGGACGCACTGGTCGCCGCGCGCTTTCTCGACGAGTACGACCCCTCGATCTACCTGCTAGGGAGGCCAGAGACGATTTCGACCGACATCGCCCGCGAGAACTGGGAGGCGCTCGAAGCGGCAGGATACGACGCCGAGGCCGTCACCGACTCGACGGACCTCGATTTCGGCGACTCCGCGGTAATCGTCGACGGGATGCTCGGGACCGGGATCAGCGGCGAGCTCCGAGAGCCCGAGGCCACCGCGGCCCACGAGATCAACGCCGCCGAGGCCACCGTCGTCTCGGTCGACGTTCCTTCAGGTGTGGACGCTGACTCGGGGGACGTACCGGAAAGTGCCGTCGAGGCCGATCGCGTCGTCACCTTCCACGACGGGAAACCAGGGCTGGCCGACCTCGATTGTGAGGTGAGCGTCGCCGACATCGGCATCCCCGCGGCCGCCGAGCGCTACGTCGGGCCGGGCGACCTCGAACTCGGTACGCCGGCCCCCGACGCGGGGACCCGGGTGTTCGTCATCGGCGGCGGCCCTTACACCGGTGCGCCCGCCCTCTCGGCGCAGGCGGCGCTTCGCTCGGGCGCGGAGCTGTCCTTCTTGGCCTGTCCGGAATCGATCAAGGACGTCCTCGCGGGCTACGCCGAGGACCTGATCGTTCAGGAGTACGAGAGCGACCGTCTCTCGCCCGCAGAGGTAGAGGGCCTGATCGAGACCGCCACGAAACACGACGACGTGGTCGTGCTCGGGCCGGGACTGGGAACCGCAGACGAGACCCTCGAGGCGGCCCGAACGTTCCTCGAGGAGTTCGAGGGACCGATGGTCGTCGACGCCGACGCCCTTTCCATTGTACCAGAAGTCGAAACCGATGCGACCCTGATCTGTACGCCCAACCGCAAGGAGTTAGCGAAAATGGGCGGGCCCGAATTGGATGACTTGGAAGCAGGAGCCGACGAGATCGAAGCGTTCGCCGCCGAGTTGGGGCATGTCGTGATGGCGAAAGCCGAGGCCGACGTGGTTACGGACGGCGAGCACACCCGGATCTCGACCCGTGGAACACCGGGCATGACCGTCGGCGGGACCGGCGATACTCTTGCAGGAATCATCGCCGCGTTCATCAAGGGGGCCGACCCCTTGGACGCCGCCGCCGCGGCCGCCTACGCCAACGGCCGGGCCGCAGAACGCCTCGATAGAGGCGGCGGCCTGCTGGCCTCGGACCTGCTCGACGAGCTTCCCGAAGTCATCTGGGGGGAGCGATGAGCGATCCGGAGAACGACCCGAACAACGAACGCGACCTGACCCACGTCGACGAGTCGGGCGAGGCTCGCATGGTCGACGTGGGTGCGAAACCCGCCACCGCCCGGCGGGCGGTCGCCGCCGGGGAGATCAATCTAAACGAATCGACCGTTAAGGCGATCCGCGAAAACAGCACGAAAAAGGGTGACGTGCTCGCGACCGCACGAGTAGGCGCGATCCAGGCGGTCAAACACACGTGGGAGACGATCCCGATGTGCCACCAGATCCCGATCACGAACGTGGACACCGGGTTCGAGGTGCGCGACGACCGCGTCGAACTGGAGGTCGGCGTCGAGACCACCGGCAAAACGGGCTGCGAGATGGAGGCCTTAGAGGGGGTGACGACGGGGCTGAACGTCGTCTGGGACATGGTGAAGGCCGCCGAGAAGGATTCGGAGGGGCAGTACCCGGGGACGCGGATCGCGGACGTGCGGGTCGTGAGTAAGGAGAAACGGGAACTCGACTAGGCCGATTCGGGGACGGACAGTTCGCCCGCTTTCGCGTGCGACCGCTCGACGATCGCGGGTCGGGCGGCGAACTCCACGAGAACCTGGTCGGCATCGTATGTCACCTCGTCGACGCGGGCGTTGTCGTGGAGCCACGAGACGAGGCTCATGGTGTCGTCCACCATCGGCAACACCAGCCGCTCCTCCTGTAGCGGCGGCAGTTCCTCGCCGATCCGTTCGGCCAGCGCCTCGACGTTCAGCCCCTCCTTACCGCTGACGGCGACGGGGTCCGGCGCGAGCGCCGACAGCGCCGCGCGTTTCTCCTCGAGTTCCGCCTCGTCTACCGCGTCGATCTTGTTCAACACGGTGACGATCGGGGCCTCGTTTCGCTCGTAGAGCGTGTCGTGACAGGTCACGAGCTTCTCGCGGATCTCCTCGATCGGCTCGCTGACGTCGACGACGAGGAGGACGAGATCCGCCCGGTAGACCTCGTCCAGCGTCGAGCGAAAGGACTCGACCAGCCAGTGGGGCAGGTCGCTGATGAACCCCACAGTATCGGTCAGCAGGACGTCCCGCTCCATCTCCGCCCGGCGCGTGGTCGTCCCGAGCGTGGTAAAGAGCTGGTCCTCCGATTCGGCCGTCGTATCGAGGTCCGGGTGGAGCTCCTCGTTCTCGTCGACCGTGAGATCGACGGCGAGCCGTCGCAACAGCGTCGATTTCCCGGCGTTCGTATAGCCCGCGAGTGCCACGAGGTCGAAGCCCGACTCGCGACGCTCCTCTCGCCTGTGTTCCTCGGTCTTCGCGATCGAGGCCAACTCCTCTTTGATCCGGCTGATCTGGGACTTGATGTCGCGTTCGCGCGACTCGTCGTACTCGCCAAGCCCCATGAACCCGGGGTGTTCCTCTCGCTTGGCGAGGCTGACCTTCGCGTCGACCCGGGGCAGTTCGTAGCGCAATTCAGCGAGTTCGACCTGCAGTTGGGCCTTTCGCGTCTGGGCGCGCTGGCCGAAGATGTCGAGAATGAGGGTGAATCGGTCGATCACCTCGACGTCTTCGGGTAGTTCCGTCCCGATGTTGTAGATCTGGTAGGGGCCGAGCCGGTTGTCGAAAATCACGGTGTCGGCATCCGTCCGGGCGACGAGGCGGGCCAGTTCCTCGACCTTCCCCTCCCCGATGTGGGTGGCGGCGTCCTCCGTGCGTGTCTGTGTCAGTTCCTCGCGGACGGTGTAGCCGGCCGCACGCGCAAGTTCCCGGATCTCGCTCGTATCGGCGGTACCCTCGTCTACTCGTTTGACGATGACCGTGTTCATAGTATGAGTGTTCGTGCGGCGTATGCGGCGTGGTGGGCGATCTCGACCGTGCGGCGTTCGGCGACCGATTCGACGTATTTGAACTTGGGGCCGAACGACGCGCCGATCACCGTGGCGGGCTCCTCGTAGAACTCGCCGCGCTCGGCGACGACCGGCCCCTCGGGTGGATCGGAAAGCGCACCGAGCGCCTCTTCGACGACCGACAAGAGGTGTTCGAGCGCTGGCTCCGCGCGGCTGGTCGCAAAGCCGATACCGGTGACCTCATGGATCCGGTTCGAGCCGACGCCCGCGGCGACGGCCGCCGCGACCATCAGGTACTCGCCGCGCTCCTCGTGGCGGCCGCTGATATCGATACCGACCACCTCAACCGTGCCGGGCCTTCACCTCGGTCCCGCCCCGTTGCCACACGACCATATCGGCGGCTACGCTCCCGGTGGACTTCAATCCCGCGCCGGTCGACATTGCGGTGTTCGACCCGATCGGCCCGCGCCGAACTACCGCGTGCTGATCTCGTCTTCGTCCTTGATGATCCGCGTCTCGGCGGTGCCGCTGGTGTGTTCGTTCACCAGATCGTAGAAGTCGTTTTGCATCCCCGCCGGGAACTCGATGACGCCGACCCATGAGCCGTCGTTCTGCCACTCCTCGCGCTTGAGGTCGCCGAACTGTCTCACGTGGGCCTGCGCGCTGCCGGCGTAGTCGGCGGGGATCTGCACCGCGACGATCACCTCGTCGAACCGAATGGGAATCACCGGCCTGAGGGCGTCGAGCGCGTCGTCGACCTGCGTTTCGACCGGTTCCATCGGGTCGACCTTGAACCCTGCCTCCTTGAGGGCGCTCTCGATGCGGTCGGGCGGATGCGGGGCGTTGTCCATCTGCGGATTGACCGCGTTGCGCGCGATGCGGTTGATGAGCTGGCGGCGCTTCTGTTCTTGCATCTCGCGGCGCTGCTCGGCGGTGATCTGGATCTCCCCCCGACGAATGACCTCGGGGATGATCTCCATCGGGTCGGTGGTGTCGAAGACGTCCTCCAGATCCGTCTCGGCGGGGCGATCCCCCCGAGAAGCGTTCTCGAAGACCTCCTCGGCGGCGATCACCTCCTCTAACTCGCCGTCGAACTCCTCGCGTTTGATCGCCAGCGCCGCGTCCGGATCGACGAGCACCTCGAACCGTGCGCCGTGGGATTCGAGGCGTGCGGTCACCGCCTCGTCAAGCGATATCATACCCGACCGTTCGGGCCGGCGGTAAAAGAGTGTTCGCGCTTTCGGGCCGGCTTACTCGGCCGATTCGTCGGACTCCTTGTCCTCCTCGGCGGCCAGCAGGTCGAACTCCGCGAGATACGAGTCGATCTCGTCGTCCTCGACCTCGGTGAACGTCTCGGTTTCGGTGGGGATCGTCGCCATCCCGATGCTCTCAGGGCGGAGTTCGCCGTCGTTGACCTCCGCGAGCGCCCGGAGCGCGAGTTCGATGCCGCCCTCCAAGTCGGCCGCCTCCTCGTAATTGGCTTCGAGGTAGTCCTCGATGTCGCCCCGGTCCGCACCGACCGCGAGCGCTTTCCACTCGTAGGGGGTACCGGAGGGGTCGGTCTCGTAGAGGCGGGGCTCGCCGTTCTCGATGCCGCCGATGATCAGCGCCACCCCAAAGGGGCGTGCGCCGCCGACCTGCGTGTACTGCTGGATGTGGTCGGTGACGTCCTTCGTCAGCGTCTCGACGCCGATGGGCTCGCCGTAGCGAAGCCGGTTGACCTGTGCGTTCCGGCGGGCGAAGTCGATCAGCTGGCGGGCGTCGGCGACGTGGCCCGCGCTGGCGATGCCGATGTGGTCGTCGGCCTTGTGGATCTTCTCGACGCTGGTGCGCTCCATCAGCGGCGAGCGGATGCGCTTGTCGACGGCGAGAACGACGCCGCCGTCGGTTCGGATGCCGATGCTTGCCGTGCCGCGCTTTACGGCCTCTCGGGCGTACTCGACCTGATAGAGCCGTCCGTCAGGCGAGAAGATCGTGATTCCCCGGTCGTAGGCCTGCTGTTGGTTTTGTCCCTGCATAGTATCACACTGGAGTTACGTCGAAGTCCGTCGCGCCGGTGTACGCATCCCCGACCCGTACGTCGACGAGGCCGTCGCGCGTGACGGCGGCCCGGTCTGCGTTCTCGAACACGACTCGATTCTCGCCCGAAACTTCCGGTCGGCGTCCTAAATACTTTTCTTCACAGCCTTTCACCGTCCCGCTCACGCCGCGGACGTGGACGCCGACCTCCCGGCCGCCGACCGTCTTGAGACAGGCGAGCGCCGCACGCGCCTCGCTCACCGTCTCCCGACGGGTACGGACGACCGCCTCGCCGACGCCCCTCTCGTGGTGAAAACCGAACACGCTGAGGTCGGCGTCGGCACTGCCCGGATCGCCGAGCAGGTTCTGTCCGGCGTACCAGAGGCCGCGCTGGAACGTCCGCCGCGAGAGGCGAGCGTCGGGCCAGGTCTCGATCCCGACACCGAGATAGCGCCATTTCGGCCGGACGTGTTTCGGGAGGTGCTTCACAGCCCGATAAAAGGACCCTGCACGGATAGGTCCCGCGTTGGCGGCGAAGGGTGGGTGCTTTCGAAACCGGCGGGTGCCTCCTGAGACATCGGCGGTCGAACGACCGCTCGCCGAGTTCGATCGGGCGCTTCTCTTTTTTACGGGGATGTAATAGACTCCCCGAGTGAGCGATATCAACGTCGCGTTAGCCCTCATCGGGGGGCTGATTCTGTCGTTAGGAGTCGTCTCGGATTACATCAAGCAGTACGTCTCGTTCGGTACGGAGCCGCTGATCGCCGTCGCGTACGGCATCGTGATCGGACCGGCCGGACTGGGACTGCTCCACGTCGCTTCCTTCGGCGAGCCGATGGTCGTCTTAGAACAGGCCTCCCGATTGACGCTCGGGCTCGCGGTGCTGGGCGTGGCGGTCCGCCTTCCGAACCGGTACGTCTTCGAACGAAGGAAAGCGATGGCGACCGTTCTGCTCGTGATCATGCCGGGGACGTGGCTCATCAGCGGGCTGATCGTCAACTGGTTCTTCGGGGTGCCGTGGTGGATCGGGATGGTCGTCGGTGCCGTTCTGACGCCGACCGACCCCGTCATCGCGGGGACGATCGTCACGGGCACCGCCGCGGAGGAACACATCCCGTCCCGACTCAGACAGTACATCTCCGCCGAGTCGGCGATCAACGACGGGGTCGCGTATCTCCTCCTGTTTCTCCCGCTCCTGTTGCTTGACCGACCGACCGTTCCCGCGCTTCGCGAGTGGTTCCTCGTCGTCCTCCTGAAAGAGGTCGTCCTCGCGGTCGTGGCCGGGTTCGTGATCGGGTACCTCGTCGGGCGACTCCAGCGGTGGGCGCGAACCCACGACTACGTCGTCGAACCGTCCCTCCTCACCGTGACGATCGCCCTCACGTTCGCCGTCCTCGGGTTCATCAAACTGTTCGGGGCGGACGGGATCTGGCGGCGTTCGTTGCGGGCGGCGCGTTCAAACTCCCCACGGCGGACGAGGCGGACGACCGGGAGGTCCGGACCCAAGAGACCGTCGAACGGCTGTTCGAGATACCGGTTTTCGTCCTCTTGGGCATGATGCTTCCCTGGCAGGGATGGCTCGCCCTCGGATGGCGCGGCGTCGCCTTTGCGGGAGTCGTCCTCCTGTTTCGTCGGCTTCCGGTCGTCCTCCCCGCCGCAGGGCTGTTGTCGCCGCTCCGACGACGGGCCGACACGCTCTTGGTGGGCTGGTTCGGGCCGATCGGCATCGCGGCGGTGTTCTACGCGACGCTCGTCGTTCACGAGACGGGCTCGCGGCTGGCCTGGCAGATCTCGTCGCTCGTCATCGTCGTCTCGATCCTCGCATACGGGGTGACGGCGACGCCGTTTACGAGGCTCTACGGAGCGCGAACGGACGGGAAGAGCGCTTCCGACTGACGATATAGCGCTGCCGGCTCCTTCGTCCTCGTTCGTGTACTCGAACCACGAAATCGACGCCTCAGGCCGTCCCATATCGAACTCACAACAGTCCAGTGATGAACCCGATTCCCATGATGATGAGAACGGCGGCGGAGAACGCTGGGAGATACGGCGTGTACTTCTCGACTCGCTCCTCGGAGTGCTGATAGCCCGCAATCAACAGCATCGTCAGTCCGACGATACCGACGATGACGGTAATGGCGTACGCGCCCATCAGTTCCAGACAGTAGTTCGATCCGGCACAGAGCGCGATGATCTCGAACTCCTCCTCGTGGGCGAACCCGAGGACGAACGCGAACCACGCGATACCGAGGAGCCCCCGGTCGGCGGCCTCGTCGAGGTCATTGTGTGAGTGTGAGTGGCCACCGATGAATGGGACGAACCCTCTCAGACGGGATATCAGTCCATCGTCGTGGTCGTGCGAATGGCTGTGATGCTCGTCCGAATCGTGGTCGTGGTTATCACTGAGGTTTCCGTGGGAGTGGCCGTGGACGTACTCGCGGATGCCAAGGCCGATAAGCAGTACACCGGCAACGAGGCTGACTGGCCCACCGATTTGGACGCCACCGACTATCGTAACCGGCTCGTTGACCTGTGTGAGGTTGAAGTACTCCTTCGCGTAGAAGAACACCCCGACCATCGCAATACTACTGATGAGGTGGCCGACGCCGAGGATGAAACTCGCCGCGAACCCGTATACCCACTTGTTCGTTTGGTCGAGAGCGTACGATGCGGCAACGGGCCATCCGTGACCCGGCTCGATACCGTGAACTGCACCGAGCGCGACCGCCCCGAGGAGAAGACCGAGAGATTCGCCGTGTAACATCTACGCAAGAGACTCCACCAACGACGTGGATAACGGTTGTTAATACCGAAATGGACGAATCGTCATACGGGGAAACTCTTGTAAAGGCATGACGAGCCAGTAGCTGTGAGAACGAGTTTCAATATTCCCGACGAAGTAATCGAAGAGTTCGACCGGGTGTGGCACGAACAGGAGATCGAAAACAGGTCGCGGGCGGTCAGAGAAGCGATGCTGGAGTACATCGAGTCCCACTCCCGCCTCGAAGAGACGAGCGGTGAAGTCGTTGCGCTTGTCGCCTTTGATTATCGCCACCACGACGTGATACGGGAACTCCACGCCGTCCAACACGACTATCAGGACGTCATCCTCAATACGAGTCATACCCACCAAGGGGAGTGGTGTCTCGAATCGCTGTTCTGCCGGGGGGACGCCAAGCGAGTACGTGAACTGACCTACCGACTCCGCGACTTCGACGCCGTGCGGCGCGTGAAAGCGATGGTAATTCGAGACAACGCCGAATGACGTCCGTCCCGCTGCCCGATTTTTCCGTTTCCCATCCACCCACCGCAGCACAACCGAACAGCGATCGTTGGCACACTCCGTTCCGTTGATGCGAAGCGATAGCGAGCGGTCCCGACTACCTGTTCTCGCGTTGCTCGACCTTGTTCAGTTCGATCAACAACCGGAAGATCGCCTTCACGAGGTTCGAGTCCACCTCGAACTGCTCGGCGTTCCGTCCCGCACGATCCATTACGCGCTGTTCTTGGCTCTCGTCCGTCGTCGGGAGGTCGCGTTCGGCTTTCACTCCCGCGATCGTGTCGGCGACGTAGGTACGCCGGGCGATCAGTTCCACGAGGTCGCTGTCGATCTCCTCGATTTCCTCGCGTAGTTCGTCCAAGCTCACTCCGTCCGCGCGCCCTCGGTCCGCGTCGTCGTTAGCCATGTGGTTCCATCCCGTATCTCCCACTCTTCTCGAAGGTCGGCTAAAACGTGTCGGTCCCCGACCGCGACGTAGCTCGGGCCGGTCCCCGACAGCGACACCCCCTCGACGTCCGGGAGCGCCTCCAGCATCGGCCCGGTCGGAAAGTCGAGCGCCCCACAGAACGCAAAGCCGTTTACCGACATCGCCTGCCCGTAGCGTCCCTGAAGGGCGAGTTCCGCTACGACGTCGGCGATCGGGGAGACCTTCCGGCAGGACTCGACGTCGGCGTCAGCGCTGAAGGCCCGTTCGGGTGGCGTCCAGACCAGCACGTCCCACTCGACGGCCTCGTTGGCGAGCAGTTCGTCCGCCGAGTTGTCCGTGACTGTCACGCCCCCGAGCATGGAGGCAGAAGCGTCGTCGAACGCCCCTGTTACTGTAACCCCAACCTCGCGGGCTGCCCGCACGCCCAGTCGACAGGCTTCGAGGGGATCGGCCTCGACGCCGAGCGCCGCACAGGTCGCGAGTACCGTCGCGTTCGCGGCGGCGCTCGAACTCTTCAGTCCCGCCGCGAGCGGGACCTCGCTTTCGGTTCGCACGAACCCGCCCGATACCTGGCCGTTGACCCCATCACCGTACTCCTCGATCGCGAGTTCGACACAGCGCTCGATCAGCGCGGTATCGGCCTCGGGCGCACCGTCGATCTCGCCGCGTATGTCCTCTGAACCGTCGAGCGAGACGATGGCGGTGGTTTCGAGGTCGATCGCGAACGCTGCGCCCCGCTCGTTCGCCAGCGCGTTGAGGATCGTCCCCGCAGCGGGCGCGTGTGCTCGGCCGTCCATACCGGACCCACTCGAACGCCGTATTTATACTATCGGCTTCGAGCGCGGCGTTTTTCCGCCGGGGCGCGTAGTGAAAGTGATGAGCCAGCGCAGCAACGTCTCGCCCTCGACGCTGGGGATCGAGTTACAGGAAAGCGGCATCGCGGTCACGTACACCGACGGTCGGGAGGTGTTCTACCACGGCATCCCCGAGACGGTTTCGGAGACCCTCAGAACCCCGCCCGGAAAGGAGGTCCATATCCTCGTGACCGACCCCACCGAAACCGAGGGCGTGATGATGTACGTCAACGACCTGAAGACCCACGACGAAGTGCTCGAATCAACCGGCGTCGGGCGTGTCCTCGTCGGTCCTGACGAACGCGAGGAGGTATTCCCAGGGGTCGAGGTCAGGACGGAGAGTCACCGGGTCTTCGTCGATGCCGACCCCGAGATCGCTCGCGGGCGGGTGTTCGTCTTCGCCGAGGACGACATGAGCGAACACTCCTACGAGATGGTCACCGAGGAGTGAGGAGCGAGTCGGCGCGCTACTGGATGTACGAGGGGTCCTCGGAGTCGCAGTTTTGCTCGTGCTGGCGGGCGTCCTTCCGCTCGTCGAACATGAGACCACAGCCCTCACATTCGTACCACGTCCCGTCGTCACGCTCGGTCTGTACCACCATAGCACACAGTGCGACGGGACGGACCAAATGCGTTACGTCGGTTCGTCGCGCGAGTCCGAACGGTAAAGGCGGGTCGGCTCCCACGAACTGACATGAACGAATCGGACGTGACCCTCACGGTCCGCGGCGCCGAAAAGCGCGATGCGGGCCGCGGGGTCGCCCGCCTGCCCGAGGCCGCCCGTCGGGCCCTCTCCGTTCTCAGCGGCGACACCGTCCTCATCGAGGGCGACCGGACCACCGTCGCCAAAGTATGGCCCGCCGGTCCGAGCGCCGAGAGCGGTACGGTACAGATCGACGCCGACACCCGCGCGAACGCCGGCGTGAGTATCGGCGACGCCGTCAGCGTACGAAAACAGACCGTCGAGGACGCGGAATCGGTCACGATCACACCTCCGGTATCGATCTCCGCGGAGGACGCAGAAAGCGTCGAACGGGCGATCAAACGCGACCTCCGGGACCGTCCCGTCCGCACCGGCGAACGGGTGCGCATCGAGCGATTGGGCGTGGGTCCGTTCTCAATCACCGACACCGATCCCGAAGGAACCGTCAGGATCACCGACTCCACCCGAGTAACGGTGCCGGCGGACGTCGAGTCGACGGAGAGCGCCGAGAGCACGGGCGACGGCCGGATCAGCTACGAGGACATCGGTGGCCTCGACGAGGAACTCGACCTCGTCCGGGAGATGATCGAACTGCCGCTCTCGGAACCCGAACTCTTCCGACAGGTGGGAATCGACGCCCCGAAAGGCGTCCTTCTCTACGGGCCGCCCGGAACGGGGAAAACGCTGATCGCCCGTGCGGTGGCAAACGAGGTCGACGCCAGCTTCCACACCGTTTCGGGCCCGGAGATCATGTCCAAATACAAGGGCGAGAGCGAAGAACAGCTCCGGGAGGTCTTCGAGAAGGCCAGGGAGAGTTCGCCGGCGATCGTCTTCTTCGACGAGATCGATTCGGTGGCAGGGAAGCGCGACGACTCGGGCGACGTCGAGAACCGCGTGGTCGCCCAACTCCTGTCCCTGATGGACGGCCTCGACGCCCGCGGTGACGTGGTCGTCATCGGCGCGACTAATAGAGTGGACTCGCTCGATCCGGCGCTACGCCGGGGCGGACGCTTCGACAGGGAGATCGAGATCGGGGTCCCGGACGCCGTGGGGCGGCGGGAGATCTTCGAGGTCCACACCAGAGGTATGCCGCTTGCCGAGGACGTCTCGCTGGACCGCCTCGCCGAACACACCTACGGTTTCGTCGGCGCGGACATTCACGCACTCGCGACCGAAGCGGGTATGAACGCCCTGCGGCGCTTTCGGACTGACGGCGGGACGCTTGCCGACCTGACGGTCACCCGTACGGACTTCGATAGTGCCCGCGCCGCGGTCGACCCCTCGGCGATGCGCGAGTTCGTTGCCGAAGCCCCACAGACCGACTTCTCGGACGTCGGCGGGTTAGACGACGCGAAACGGACTTTACAGGAGGCTATCGAGTGGCCGCTGTCGTATACCGAGCTGTTCGAGAAAACCGCCACCGAACCGCCGTCCGGCGTACTTCTCTATGGCCCGCCGGGCACCGGAAAGACGCTCTTGGCCCGCGCGATCGCGAGCGAGAGCGGGGTCAATTTTATACATGTTGCCGGTCCCGAACTGCTGGATCGCTACGTCGGCGAGAGCGAGAAGGCCGTGAGAAAAGTGTTCGAGCGCGCGAGACAGGCCGCCCCGTCGATCGTGTTCTTCGACGAGATCGATGCGCTGGCCGCCGAACGCGGACAGGGCCACGAGGTGACCGAGCGAGTGGTTTCCCAGCTCCTGACCGAACTCGACGGGCTCGCGGATAACCCGAACCTGGTGGTGCTCGCCGCGACCAACCGGAAGGAAGCGCTCGACCGGGCGCTGATCCGTCCCGGCCGCCTCGAAGCGCATATCGAGGTGCCGGCACCCGACGAGACCGGTCGCCGGGCGATTCTGGAGATCCATACCCGCGAGAAGCCGCTTTCCGAGGACGTGGATCTCGACGCACTGGCGAGCGAACTCGACGACTACACCGGCGCGGATCTCGCGGCACTGTGTCGGGCCGCCTCGATGCGTGCCATCCGTGAGGTCGCAAGCGAGTACGGCCCCGAGGAGGCGATCGATCGGGCCGACGAGATACGGATCCGGAAGGAACACTTCGAGGCCGCACGCGCGGGGATCGAGCCCTCGCATTAGTCGGCGGCTTCGGCGTTGCCCGCGTTTTCGGCTTCGTCGGCGCTCTCGGGCCACTCCCACTCGTCGTTGGCCCCCGGTGGACTCGCGATCTTGGTCTCACCGGCCGTGACCTTCTCGCCGCGCTCGATTCGCAGATCAGCGTAATGGATCTCGGGCGGCAACAGGACGTCCACCCGGCTCCCGAAGGCGATGTGACCGAGTCGCTCGGCGCGCTCTACCTCGTCGCCTTCCTCGACATAGGGAGTAATCCGGCGGGCGAAGGCACCCGCAATGAGGGTTACCTCGCTGTCCTCGAACCCGACGTGGACCTTCTCGTTTCTGTCCGACTCCTTCGAGAACGCGGGGCGATAGCCGCCCGACTCGTGTTCGACGCGCTTGACAGTGCCGTCGTCGGGCGCGCGCACCACGTGGACGTCGTGGACGTTCATGAAGATGCAGACTCTCAGTTGATCCCCCTCGGTTCGGATCTCCGAGACTGTGCCGTCGGCGGGCGAGACGATCCCCGTAAAGGGCGGGGTGCGTTCGGGATCCCGGAAGAAAAACAGGGTGAACGCGGCACCGATCACGAACAGCCCTCCAAGGGTCGGACTGACGATGAAGGCCGGAAACGCGAGCAACAACAGGGGAACGGCGTACCACCACACACCCGAGGCAAACTTCATGGCCCGCGATTCAACCCCCTGTCATACGGGTCTTTCGCTTGCCCGACCCGATGGGGGCTGTACGACTCGCCAGTGCATCGATACGTCCGGCCGACGGAGAACGGGGTCATCTTTTTACTGTGCGGTCGCTATCGTACAGTGGGTCGTCTCGGCGCGAAAACCGGACACGGGGACCGTCGAATCGGATCGGAATTCTGTCAGAGGCACCGATGTCTCCCGTCCGCGGCGACCCAACCGGACCGGACTGGTGATATCTTCCACCCCGGTTCGAAGGTCCGCGGTCGCCACCGTCCCTTGATCGTTGAACCCCAAGTCAGTTCATCATAAACTGTGAGATTATAGCGACGAATCCGCTCAATAGTTAGCCCCGAACGCCCTTCGACAGGCTGCCACGCACGTTATCGTCCTCGACGTGGTCGAACAGCGCCCGTAGATCATCCGTTCAGTGCTCTGAGGAGGGTGATAATGGTGGGCTGGAGTACGCACGAACTCCTCGGCCACGTCCGGAGTCGCCAGCGGCGTTCCGGGCGGTGCAAGACCCACAGAACGTCTCGACGACGTCCGATAACGACGGTGGGACGACTCACCCAGTTCCGTCATCACGAACGGGCGAATGTTTCCGTCAACAGAAATCCTGCTACTCAGTCCCAGAACGCCTGCGTTCGGGCGTACTCGCGCTCCTTTTCGAGGATGTCCCTGTAGAAATCGTCCTCGCTCTCGCGGTGGTTGTTAATGATGTAGGCGGCGTTGCGGGGCCCGACCCCGCGGGCGGCGAGTGCGATCACCGCCTGCTTGCCGTGGCCCTGGACGAGGCTCGCGGCCGTGTACGCCCGCCGCGTCGCCTTCTCCTCCTCTGCGTCCTTGTTCCCTTTCCGCACGGCCTCGACGACCTCCTCGGCCCACGGGTTGAGTGCGGCGACCATCGTCGAACCACAGTTGGGACACTCGGGCTTCTCACTCACTCGCTCGACCTTCTGCGTACGGTCCCACTCCTTACAGTGCAGACAGGCCAACAGCACGCGGTCCTCCTTGATGCGCTCGCGCACCGTCTCGATCACGCTCGCGTCGGCGTTCTCGGGCGAGAGGAGTTCGGTGCTCGACGAGCGCCCCCCGATTCCTAACGGAGTTCGCTCGCCGACGCGCTCGATAGAGAGGTCGCCCGAACGGATCCGCTCGAGAACCCGGGCCGCACCGGATACGTCCAGATCCTCGTGGAACACCTCTCTGATCGCTTCCTCGTACATCGGGGTGTCCTCGAGTGCGCCGAGCAGGCGGTCCATCGAGATCGAGCCCCGCGAACCCTGCCAGGATTTGAGCGCGCCGAACTTCGCGGCGACCTGCGCGAGGCGGAACTTCAGGGCGTCCGAGTTCTTCAGGCTGAGCTCGATCAGCGCCTCGACGTGCTCGGGGTCGGTTTCCTCGAGCACCTCGACCACGTCGCGGGCGGCGATCCCCGAGGGAACGGTGAGTTCGATCCGGTACGGGTCGGTTTCGAGCCCGACCGACGACCCCGTTTTCTGGCCCAGAAGCGCCGAGAGAAGCCTTCCTAGAGTCTCGTTTACCTTGTGGCCGAAGCAGGCATTGACCACGATCGTCCCCCCCGAAAACTCGATCAACAGCCGGTTCTCCGCCGGGATCGGGTGGCCGGCCTCGACGTGGCGCTCGACTGGTTCGAGCGCCTCGCTCGCGGTGTGGAGGTCGGTCGGGTAGCGTGAGACGAACTCGCGGGCGACCGACTCGCGGGAGGCACCGCCCGAAAACTGCGGGGCCGCGACCCGACGGAGTTCGCCGACGTTCTCGGCGACTGCTTGGGGAACCGGGATCTCCTGGCCGACCCACGAGGGGATCTCGCCGGTCGGGTTCTCGACGGGGCTCACCCGCACTTTCTCCTCTTCCTCGTCGATCTCGACGATCCGCCACATCTCTCCCCGTTGAATGAACGTCGCGCCCGGCTCGGCGAACGTGGTGACGAAGCGCTCGTCGAGGGTGCCGACCCCGCGGCCGCTCGCGACGTCGCGGACCTCGAAGGTCGCCTCGTCGGGGATCATCGAGAGGTTCGCATACACGTACTGCCACGTCCCGCCCGACTTCTCCAGGCTGTCGGCGCCCTCGTCGAGCCAGAGGATCCTGTTGCTGCTCAGCTCCCGAACCACCTCCCGGAACGTCTCCTCGGGTAGGTCGGCGAAGGGTGCCGCGTGGGTTGCGATCCCATAGGCCTCTCTAGCACTGATATCGCCGTGGCCCATCACCAGTCCCGTGATCTGATTCGCGAGGGTATCGAGGCTCCCGGTGTGGATCTCGGCGGGTTCGACGTCGCCCCGCCGGGCGCGGTCGACGATCGCGAGCGCCTCCAGGGCGTCGTCGGGGCTCGTCGCGATCACGGTGCCCCGCGAGACCTGATCGCTTCGGTGGCCCGCCCGGCCGACGCGCTGGAGCAGGCGCGAGACCTCGCGGGGACTCGCGTACTGGACGACGTGGTCGACCTGCCCCACGTCGATCCCGAGTTCCATCGAGGAGGTACACAACAACCCGTCGAGCTCGCCGGCCTTGAACGCGTCCTCGACCTCGATTCGGGCCTCCTTCGAGAGCGAGCCGTGATGGACCCCGATGTTCGCCTCCAGCACGTTGAACCGCGAGCCCAGCGCCTCCGCGGTTTGGCGCGTATTGACGAAGATCAGTGTGGACTCGTTCTCCTCGACGACTTCTCGAATCGCTCGCACGTGGCTCGCCATCTCGGGTTCGGTGACGAGTTCGCTTGCGAGCCCCTCGTCGCCGGGTTCGATCTCGGGAGTGAGCACGCGCAGATCGAGCCGGCTCCCCGCCTCCACCTCGCAGATCTCGCAGGGCCGGTTCCCCGTCAGGAAGGCGCCCACCGACTCGGGATCCCCGACGGTCGCCGAGAGGCCGATTCGCTGGAAGTCGCCCGCGAGTTCGACCAGCCGTTCGAGGGCGATCGCCATCTGCGCGCCGCGTTTCGAGGCAGCGAGTTCGTGGACCTCGTCGACGACGACGAATTCGATGTCCGAGAGGGCCTCCCGGAGCTTCGAGCCGGTCAGCATCGCCTGCACCGTTTCGGGAGTCGTCACGAGCACGTCCGGCGGGTCGTTGGCCTGTTTCTGGCGCTGGTAGTCCGAGGTATCGCCGTGGCGCACCGCGATTTCGATTTCCAATCGCTCGCCCCACCAATCGAGGCGTTCGCGCATGTCGCGGTTCAGCGCCCGCAGCGGCGTGATGTACAGTGCCGAGAGCCCGAAGGGAGTCTCCGAGCGGGCGATCGAATCGAACACCGGCAACATGGCGGTCTCGGTCTTGCCGGTCCCAGTGGGCGCGATCACGAGCGCGTTCTCCCCGGCGGCAAGCGGCGCGATCGCTGCGCGTTGGGGCGCTGTCGGCGTCTGAAACCCTCGCTCGGAGAGCGCTGCCCGGACCTCGCTGCCGAGGTGTGTGAAGGCCGCAGAACCCGACGCGGCCCGCTGTTCGCTCATCGGATCTCGTACGTGTCGGAGGAAAGTAAGCGCGTTGCCTGCCCGCTCTCAAACCGCCTCGTAGGGTCCCAGCCGCGTTCCGTCGAGCAGGTACGCCTCGCCCCCGTCCAACCCATCGGGCAAAAACGGACAAAGAAAGTCCTGACCGACATTGACCCACGTCCCGCCCATCAGTTCGTTGAAGGCCGGGAACACGACCAGATCGGTGTCCGTCCACGCGCCCACGCGATCCGCGAACGGCTCCCGGGAAAGCGCTCCCCGGAGCCACACCCGTTCGGTGCGAGTGCCGCCGACCTCGTCGGTCAGCCTGACCTGCGGGTGTTCGTGACCCACACAGACCACCCGGGCACCGAGCACCTCCGGTACGGGCCAGCTGTGGCCGTGGCAAAAGCCCACGTCGCCGAGCCGACAGCCCCCACCCGAGGTAACGGTCACCTCCGGGATCTCGCCCGGCGTCCGAGGCGAGCGCGCGTTCTCGACGATTGACTCGATGTCGCCGTCGTGGTTACCCTTGACGATCGTCACGGGAACAGTGAGGGATTCGAGGAAGACCTCGATCTCGCCGCGCTCCGCGCCGCCCGGCCCGCCGATCGAGTGCATGAAGTCACCGAGGATCACGAGCCGGTCGGCGTCCGTCTCGCCCAACAATTGTTGGACGTGCTCGCGGCGTTGTTCGGCGCGGCTCGCGACCTCAACGCCGTTCTCGTAGCGAAGCGCCCCCTCGATCCCGGCGTGGAAGTCCGCGAGGACGACCGCGCGCTCCCCGGCGAGGTCCGCCGTCGCGGCAGGCTCTTCGGTAACTGGCTCGACGAGCGCCATCAGATCGGCTTCAACACGTCGTCCTGGGGCTCGTAACACCGTCCGCTCAACAGCGCGCTCTCGATGGCCTCGTCGACTTCCTCGGGAGCGACGCCGGCCTCGCTCGCGACCCGTTCGATTACTTCCTCGCGATCCGCGCCGTCGCCCTCGGCGAGTTCTTTCATCACGGTCATCGCCCGATCCTCGATGTCGGCCTCGCCGTCGTCCGACGCTGGCGTCCCGTCCGCATCGTCCGGTTCGGCGTCAGTCGGTTCGGCCGCGGCGGCCGTCGCCTCCGGTTCCTCGGCTTCCGCCCCCGAATCGAGTTCGGAATCGGCGCCCGGTTCGGCGACTTCTTCCGGTGCCGGTTCGGGCGTGTCGATGTCTGCCTCGCCGGGTTCTTCGACCTCGTTGCCCGAGGCGAAGTCCATGTCGAACTCGGATTCGATCTCGGCGCGTTCTTCGGGATCGAACTCGTAGAGGTCGTCCTCGTCGGCCACGGCCACGTCGGGTTCCGAGTCAGCTTCGGGAACCGACTCGGCATCGGTCTCCGAATCGGAATCCGTCTCCGCGACACTGAAATCCCCGAGGTCGTCCGTTTTCGCTTCGTCTTCCGGTTCGGACTCGTCACTCGTCGTCTCAGTACTGCCCGTCTCGCCCGTCTCCACCTCGGGGTCGAGTTCGGTAGATCCCGTGTCAGCTGGCTCCGACCCGTCGATATCCGAATCGAACTGGGATTCTGTCGCCGTGTCCCCGCTGTGTTCGGTGGTCGGGTCGGGTCCGGACGGTCCGTTCGTGGCGGTCGAGGGTTCGTCGGCGCTTGGTTCACTGGCCGCGGCCTTCCTGTCCTGCAGATCAGCGAGGTCCACGGCTCGACCGTCGTCCCCGTCCGGGTCGATGGCGGGCGCAGCGACCTCCTCGACCTCGCCGGCGACGAGCCGCGCGGCGTCGAGCGCCGTGTCGCGGAGTGACGCGAGATACGCGGGCGTCGTTCCGTACTCCTCGCGGGCGAGGCCGATCCCGCCCGTCGGATCGCTCTCTCCACCCCCGAGAGCGCCCGCGAACTCGCCGATCCGCCCGAGGGTGTGTGCTGCGGCCTGTACCGTCCAGCGGTCCCGCGTCTCGGCGTCGACCTCGGCGATGCTCTCGGGTCGAACCGAGGTGTAGACTCGCTCCGAGTCCTCCGGTTGGAAGGTGTTCGCCTTCCCCGTGACCGCGACGAACGTCGGTGGTTCGGCCCGTTCGAGGAACGCCAGCGCGTCGGGCTGGTACTGACCGGCATACACGACGAACGCGCCCGTCGGGTCGACCACGCGGGCACGCACCACGTCGTCGTTGACCCGCTCGACCTCGGTGAGTACGCCCACGACGAACAGGCGGTTGACCCGCGCGCCCGTCGGCGTGATCACGTATTTGGGCGCGCGCTCCTCGTCGCTGTCGGCGTATTCGAGCGAGGCGGCGTCGAACTCCGTCGCGAACAGGCGGTGGGCGATTTCTCGAGTACCGGGACCGGAGTCGCCGCCGGAGGCGCCCTCGCTGTCGCTCATTCGGCCACCTCCGCGAGCAGCGTCCGTGCACGCTCGGCCGGCGATTCAGCCACCTCGCCGAACTCGCTTGCGTTCAGGTTCGCGCCGTACTCGTCGACGCTGAGCGACCCCCGAATGGAGTACTCCCGTCCGACGAGCCGCTCGCGGATCGAGTCGGCGACGACCTCTTGGTCCATCGCATCACGGGCCTGCTCGCGGGCGTCGTCGATATCGCCGCCGTAAATCTCGCGGGTGAGGTCGGTTCCCAAAATCGCGGTGACAGTGCCGGTTCCGTCGTCGAGGATCGCCTTCACCCGGAGGTCGTCCTCGCCCTCGACCTGGCCGTGACTTCGACACTGGCCCTTCTGGACTACGCGCCCGCACTCGGGACAGCGCTGGATCAGCCCCGACCCGTCCCGAACCGCGACGATCGTTCCCACTACCTCGACGTCGAACGCCCCACAGCTCTCGACTGCCTCGCCGATCGCCTTTCGGGGTGCCGAGTCGCTGACCTCGATCGCCCGGTCGAGTTCCGTGACCGTGGTGAACTCCGAACAGTTGACCGAGGGGACGCCCCGGAACTCACGGATGTAGACGTTCTCGAAACGCAGGTCCACACCCGCCTCGATCTCGTCCCGTGGCTCCCAGTCGGTAAACGGCAGCCGGGCGCTCTCGTCGGCGAGCACGCCCGAGAGGATCTCGGCTTCGCCGTCCCGACCGTCGATCGTTCGGGTCTCGACTTCGAGGACACGGGCCTCGACGGCCAGTCCCCGGTCGCCCGGTTCGACGCTCGCGAGGTCGGCTTCGCCGCCGATCTCGTGGGGGACGTCGAGGGACTCGTCCTCGAAGACGAGCGTGGTCGATTCCCCGAGATTGAGTTCGGGGTGGCCGTCCCACTCCCGTACCCCCGCGTTACCGGCGGTGATCGTATCACCGGGCGAGAGGCCGAAGTCCTCCCAGGCGGTGTAGTCGATCGTTCCACTCGAATCGGCGAGCACCCCTTCGGTAATGACTTGTTCGTTGCCCTGATACCTGATCGAGCGCTTGCCCGCCGTCAGCACCCGGCCGGTGACGGTAACGGTACTGTCGGCGGTGGTGATCTCGCCGATCGATTTGGATTCGGGCTCTCCGCCCGCCGAGCCGTCGCCGTACTTCCGGCGGAGGCTATCGACGGCCTCGTCCATCGGCACGCTGTAGGAAACGAGGTTTTCGAGATCCTGTTTGACCTCCTCTTTGTCGATACCGAGGTCGGAGGCGAGCGCCTCGGCACGTTCTTCTACGCTCATCACCCTCTGTTTGAGCGCGGTCGAGTATAAACGATTGCCCGCCGGGCCGAAAGTGGTTTTCGCTACCCCGCGTAGAGCCGGTATGCACGTCCTCGTCAACGCCGCGACCAGCGCCGACGGGAAGCTCTCGAGTCGCCGACGCGAACAGATCGCGATCAGTGGTCCCGCCGACTTCGATCGGGTCGATTCCCTCAGAGCCGACAGCGACGCCGTCATGGTCGGGATCGGAACCGTACTGGCCGACGACCCACATCTCACGGTCAACGAGTCCACCAGTGTAGCCCGAGAGGAACGCGGCGACCCATCACACCCCGCGCGGGTCGTCGCGGACTCGCGGGCACGCACGCCCTCGGATGCACGGATCGTCGACGACGCCGCAACCACCTATCTACTCGTCAGCGAGGCGGCACCCACTGACCGGATCAAGGCGCTCCGAGAGACGGGCGCGGAGGTCATCGTCGCCGGCGAGGAGCGCGTCGCCCTCCCCGAAGCACTCTCGGAACTCGAATCACGTGAAATCGAGCGGTTGATGGTCGAGGGCGGGGGCGAACTGATCTTCTCGCTGTTCGAGGCCGGACTGGTCGACAAACTCTCGGTCTTCGTCGGCCCCCTGGTCATCGGGGGCCGGGAGGCCCCGACGCTGGCCGACGGCGAGGGGTTCGTCGATGGGTTCCCCGACCTCTCGCTCGAATCGGTCGAGCGGATCGACGCGGGGGTCCTTCTCCGCTGGCGGGTTCGCCCGTAGGTTTTTCACGCCGTAGCGAGCGAATGGGGTATGTCGTCGCTGTTCCCCGACCGCATCGAAACCGAGCACCTCGCCCTCGAACCCCTCCATGAGTCGGTCGATCCGCTCGATTTCTACCGGATCTGCTCGTCCGATCCCGGCATCGAGGAGGTGACCGAACACCTCCCGTGGGAGCCGCATTCGACGCCGAAGGAAACGATCGACTTCCTCGAGGACGTCGAGTCGCAGTACACCTCCTCTCGGGGGGTCCAGTACGTCGTTCGACCCCGAGGAGGCGAATCCGAGGGCGAGATCGCTGGCGCAACCGGGTTGACCGTCGACTGGGAGCGTCGGACGGGCACGCTGGGCCTGTGGCTCCGAAAGCGGTTCTGGGGCCGAGGGAACTCCAGCGAACGGGCGAGCGCCCTGATCGAATTGGCGTTCGATCGGTTGGATCTGGAACTCGTCGCGGTAACGCACGCTGATGGCAACGGGCGATCGAAACGCGCGATCGAGAAGTACGTCGAGGCTCACGACGGCGAGTACGACGGTATCCTCCGAAACTGGGACACTACCGGCGATTCGCCGCGTGATATGCACCGCTATACGATACCGTGGAAGAAGACGGATCGGCCCGGCACCTCTGGGGGCTGACGGCCGCACGTACGATCACCGGAGGTGTCTCGGTGACGAACGCTCCGTTTCGGCTGTCTCGATCGAAGCCGGGAATAGAAGAAGGGACGAGCGGGTTCGTCCCCATCCACCTTCGTTAGTCCACGCTGGCTCACACCAGCGCATTCTCCTATCGTTATCCTAATATGATAAATAATTCGATATCGGTCTTCCGCCCATCACCGTGGCCGTTCGTCGACCGCACCGGCTACCGCGTTTCCCGACGGAGGATCGACGGGATATTTGGCGGGGTGGGCCCCATCGGGCCCATGACCGACGACCGACTGATCGTCCGGGCGATCGACGAGGCGCCGATCGGGATCACGATCGCCGACGCCTCCCGGGCTGACACGCCGCTGATCTACGTCAACGACGCCTTCGAGCGGCTGACGGGCTATCCGAAGGAGGAGGCGCTTGGCACCAACTGCCGATTCCTCCAAGGGGAAAACACGGCCGAGGAACCGGTCGCGGCGATGCGTGAAGCTATCGCAAACGAGGAACCCGTCTCGGTCGAACTGCGGAACTACCGCAAGGACGGCACGGAGTTCTGGAACCAGGTCGACATCGCCCCGATCCACGACACCGCCGAGGACGTCACGCACTTCGTCGGCTTCCAGACCGATATCACGGCGAGAAAGCGCGCCGAACACGAGGTCAAGCGCCGCATCGAGGAGGTCGAACGCCAGCGCGGAAAACTCGAACAGGTACTCGAACGGATCGAAGGTCTCTTGGAGGACATCACCCGGACCCTCGTTCGGGCGACCACCCGTGAGGAGGTCGAACGGGCGGTCTGTGACCGACTGGCGACAGAAGAGGCCTACGCCGCCGCGTGGATCGGCGAACGCGTGCCGACGAGGAACGAGGTCGTTCCCGAGACGTGGGCGGGCCCGCTCGACCTCGGGGAGACCACCCTTCCGGTCGATGGCGGGGCGGACCCGGTCGGGCGTGCGCTCACGACCGGACGCGCGCAGTTCGTCCCCGAGATCGAGGGGGGGTCGTGGCACGGAACGGTTGGAAACCGAGACACCCGGGCGATGGCCGCGATTCCGCTGATCTCGGGGGAAACGATCTACGGGGTGTTGGTGGTCTACGCCACGCAGGCCGACGCGTTCGACGACCGCGAACGCGTGGTATTGGCGTCGATCGGGCGGGCCATCGCCAACGCCTGCAACACGCTCGAGAGCCGGCGGATCCTCGCGGCCGACGGAGTCACCGAACTGGAGTTCGACCTCGGGACCGAGGACCTGTTCGTCGTCTCGCTGTCGGCACGCGCGGACTGTCGGCTCCTCTACGAGGGGGTGGCCCACGACATCGATCCGCTCCTCTTTTTCACCGGCGAGGGCATCGAACCGGAAACGCTGCCCGAACTGGCGGCGGACTACGAGGCGATCACGGACACGACCGTCCTGACCTCGAACGGGACGTCCGGGCTCCTTGAGTTCCGCCTGACGGGCCTCTCGTTGGTCACGAAACTGGCAAATAGGGGCGTCCGGATCCGATCGATACGGGCCGAAAACGGTCAGGGGCGCCTCGGGGTCGTCGTGCCCGGAGGCGTGAGTCCGCGCTCGGTCGTCGACCTGATCACGGACTCCTGTCCCACCGCGACGCTCGTCGTCTCACGGAAGTACGACCGACCGCCCCAGACCGACGACGAGTACCGCCTGTCGGTCGAGGAGGAACTCACCGACAAGCAGTTGCTCTCGCTCAGGAAGGCCTACGTGAGCGGCTACTTCGACCCCGATCGTCGGATCTCGGGGGCCGAGATCGCCGCCTCGATGGGGATCACCCGCTCGACGTTCCACCAACACCTCCGTGCGGCCCACCGAAAACTGCTCGGAGAGTTCTTCGAGCGAGGATTACCTGACTAGTCGGGTATCATGTTCATCCTACTTCCTGCCCTACCAGTAGTCGGAGTTATACAATGGCACAACGATCCGGTATTTCACGACGACGATTCGTACAACTCGGGGGCGGCGTAGCCGTCGTCGGCCTCGCGGGCGGCTTCGCGAGCGCGGACAACCACGGCAACGGCAGCGACGACGGAATGGAGAGCAGCGATTCGATGGGCGACGACGGGGAGACCGCCAACGTTCGGGTGGCTCACCTCTCGCCCGACGCCCCGAACGTCGACGTCTTCGTCGACGACGAGGCAGTGCTCGAGGACGTGCCGTTCAAGGCCGTCAGCGACTACCTCGAACTGCCGGCGGGCACCTACAACGTGAAGGTGGCACCCGCAGGCGAGGGCACGGACGCCGCGGTCCTCGAGGCGGACCTCGACGTGCCCGCCGCCGACCTGACGGTCGCGGCCATCGGCGAGGTCGCAGACGAGAACCAACCCCTCGAACTCGCGGTCTTCGAGGACGACAACAGCGATCCGGGCGACGACACGGCCCGCGTGCGCGCGGTCCACACCTCGCCCGACGCGCCCGCCGTCGACGTCGTGGTCGCTGAGACCGGCGACGCCATCTTCGAGGGCGTCGAGTTCGGCGACGCGGCCTACGCCGAGGTGCCCGCCGGGGAGTACCGGCTGTGCATCTACCCGGCCGGCGAGCGCGAGGAGGCCGTGCTGGGCGCCGACGTCGAGGCGATGGGCGGCACCGTCGCCTCCGCCTTCGCGACGGGCTACGTCATGCCCGACGACGCCCCCGCGGACGAGGAGTTCGATATCGTCCTCACCGTCGATTCGGAGTAGCGACGACGCAGTATTCCGCCGCGTCCGGGCGACTCCGAGCGGTCGATTCCGAGGACCCGTTTTATTCGACCCATCCCGACGAGCGACGCGTTCACAGCGCTCCCACCACGTTAACTGTCGGACCGCCATAGGGTGTGTATGAAGGAACTCGAATACGCGCTCGAAGTGGCCGATGGGGCGACGTTCGTGAACTTGGCAGCGGCCTTTTTGCGCTCGCGGGGCTATCGAACCAAGGAGTTTCGCGCCCACACCGGGGAGTGGAGCGCCCGGATCTGGATGCGCTCTCGACCCGGGATCGCCTGTGCGAGCGTCGCGCCCGACTGGCGGGAGGCGCTCCGTTCCTCGGCGAGGAAGGTCAAGCGGCTCGAACGGGAGCGCGACACCGAGTACGGCCTGTTCGTCTTCCTCACCAATCAGGACGTGACCGGCCTCCAGGAGTTCGATATGGAAGACGAGATCAGAAAGGAGTACGGCTGGCGGCTCCGGCTCTATCACCGCCAAGACCTCATCGGCGAGCTCTACAACACCGCGCCGGGGCTGGCGAAACACCACCTCGACATCAACCTCGGGTTCGACACGGACCATCTGACCACCCTCGAGGAACTGCGCGACGAACGGCTCGATGTGATCCAAGCGCGCAGCGGAGAGGCGACCGAACTCGATTCGGGCCCGACGGTGGCGCTTCACGTCGTCCCCAACGGGATCTTCTCGACGGAACGCCGATGGGCCTCCTCGGAGGTCCCCGACCCGAGCGTTCTCGCGGCCACTGACGCGCCCGCGGTCGACGCCCGCGAGACCCTGAAGATCGCGTACGATCGGAGCGCCGAGGTCGACTACGGAGGATACGGACTGATCCGAAGCGACGGCCTCTACGAGTCGGCGACGACGCGGCTGTTCGAGGCGGACGGTGACGAACTGCTGTTGCGCTCGTCAGTGGGTCCCGACTCCCCGGGGCTCGACGCCTCGGTTGCAATCGCCGTCCGCGAAACGCTGGCCCATCTCTCGACGATGGGTTTCTCGGCGACGGCTTCGGTCTGGATCTCGGTCCTAGACGCTGCCGACGCACGGCTCGATTATGACGAGGACTCGCTCTCGCCCGCGCCCCCGCTCGGGTTCGAGCGCTACGCCACCCGGGTGACGACGACGTCGATCGACGAGCGAGACCACGTCGACGTCCTCGCGGACCTCGAACCGGCGCTCTCGGAACTGTGGCGCGCCTTCGGCTACCCCGACGGGACGCACAACCTCGAGGACGGCGAGTGGCGCGGTGGGACCGTCTCGACCGATGGCGTCACCTTCCCTTGATGAATTGCCATTATACTAATAACATATAAATCTATATACTTTTTACATTGTATAATAAAGCATATGCGAACAGTTTGGTCATGGGAACTACTCGGAGGGCGGATGGATCGGCGAACGCGCGTCTGACCGCCGCGACGCTGCTCGAAGCCTACTACTTTCAGGACGAACGCGAACGCCACCTCCTCTCTGCAAACGTGGGCGGGGCTACTGCCGCCAGACAGAAGGCACTCGACTGCATGGCAACCACCTACGAGATGGAGTTTCCACACCTCGATCGGTTCCGGGTCCGGGAAGCGGGAGAGGCGTTCATGCACGCGCTTTTCGTTCAGGACGAGATCGAGAACTGGGCGAAGCTACGCGAGAGGCCCGAGGGACCCGAGGACGACCTCCGAGACGCGCTGGTGAGCGATCCGGAGGTATGTTACGGGAGGAATCCCATCGAGGACGTTCGGTGGGAGCACGTCGAAACGTCCCTCCGGGAGACCTGTCGGAAGGCGGGTATCGACGACCGATACGCTTCTCGACAGACGCGATTCTGGGTGTTACACGGCCAGTGCGATCCGGAATGGGAACGGGTCGCACACGACGCCCACGAACTCAAGCTCCGGGCACTGGTCGATGACCCCCCGGAACGCGCCGTCGATCGGCTGGGTCAGCAGTTCGTCGACGGGGTTCGGATCCACGACGAGTGGACACACAGCGATGCGGCGGCCGACATCGAGGCGGCGATCGACCTAGTTACCGAGTACTACGACGAGTTGTTCGACCTCCGCTCGGGGGGTGATAGATCGTGAGCGACCTCGACCTCGGCGTGTACGAGGAGGCGTTTCGGAGCATCGACGCTCCGGCGTTGATCACCGATACCGACCTCCTGATCAGGGACGTCAACGAGGCGGGACTGTCGTTTACGGGCTACGAGTCCGACGAACTCCTCGGCAGTTCGGCGACGCTCATCGCGGGCGATGAGGAGATCTACGCCGAGATCGTCGAGACGGTCCTCGAGGGTACGGTCTGGAGCGGGGATTTCGAACTCCGGACGAAAGACGGCAACGGGGTGTTCGGCCGCGGATCGGTCGCCCCGCTGGTACTCGACGGGGAGACGCGTGGCTACGTGGCGATCTTCATCGACACAACCAAACAACGTCGCTACGAGAACACCGCCGAGGTGCTCAACCGACTGCTGCGCCACGACCTGCGAAACGAGTTGAACGTCGCCTACGGCAACCTCCAGAACGCCCAGTCACGGATCGACGACGACGAGACGGCCGCCTATCTCGACCAGGTCAACGGGGCACTGACCCGGCTCATCGGAAAGAGCGAGCGTGCACACAACCTCGGGGAACTCCTCGAAGGGAGTTATGAGGCCGAAAATCACCTCGTCCGCCTTGATTACGTGCTCCACGAGGCGGTCGTCGAAGCGATCGAGACGTTCGACGGGGCGGAGTTCAGATTCGAGGCGTTTCCCGCGGTTCGAGTCGTCGCGGACGACCTGCTCGCGACCGTGTTCACCGTCGTACTCGAGAATAGCGTGGTTCACAACGACGCATCGGCACCGGTCGTCGATATCGAGGTCGAAGAACGCGAGGAGGACGTGATCGTGCGTGTTCGCGACAACGGCCCGGGGATTCGTGAGGGCGAAGAGGACCTGATCTTCGGACGGGAGGAACGGGACCAACTCCATCACGGAAGCGGGATCAGCCTCTTTTTCGCCGATAACGTCATCAAGAGCTACGACGGCGATATCCGGGTCGACACGGATGAAACTGAGGGAGCGACCGTCGAGATCCGCCTCGACAAAGCGCGTTCCGACTAAGGACGACACGATCTATCGATGCGGTCGGTCACCGACCCGTTTTCATCGTCCCGTGTCCGACCTGATTACTGCCCCTCTCACCGTTCGGATCCGCTACGACGAACACTCCCCTCTCGTGGAAGCACTCGAAACGAAAGTATGGGGTCGGAGGGATTTGAACCCCCGATCGACTGATATCTCCGGTCGCGTCTCGGTACTCCAGAGGGTCGTCAACGCGGCGCGATGATCAGTCGGCCGCTCTGTATATCAGTCTGGAGTGTCGTCACCGAACGCGTACACCGCGGCGTACCACGGTGTATACCTCTGGAGTCAGTCGCCATTCCGGGCTTGGCCACGACCCCGCACTCATCGATAGGACGAGAATCACCTAAAGGGGTTTCGATTACTCCCGATCCGTCTCGCTCCACTCGCAGTCTTGGCATTTGAAACCGGTGACGAACTCGCTGACGCTCGGCATGTAGCCCACCTGCAGGACGTCGCCGCCACACTCCGGGCAGTCACGCTCTGCGTCCTCGATCTCTGTGGCCTCCATCGGGCGCTCTCCCTCGATGAGTTCGGCGAGTCGCACGGCGTTGACCATCCGGCCTTCGACCACGCGGTTCTGGCTCATAGCTCGAAGAGTGCCGCGTAGCACAAAAACACCGCGCTACAGCCAGGGTTCGCGCTCGCGGTCGGTCCCGTAGCGCCGCTCGGGTCTGTCCCGCTCGTCGTTCTTCCCGCCGTCCGCAGTGGCACTCCCGGCTGGACCGCCGATCCCGTCGTCGGGGTCGAACGCGAGCACGCCCGCGACGATCAGCACCACTAGCGGTGCCTGCTCGAAGACGACCCCCAACAGCGCCAGCGGGAGGACGCCCAGCGCGACCGCGCTCCCGAACCGGAACGAGTCGATGTCGAGGTTACGGCGCAGCCACGGACTCCCCAACGCCACGGAGAGCGCGAACGTGACGCCGACGCCCGCGGCGGCGACCGACCGGAGCACCAGTTCGGGATCGGGCAGGAGGACGACCTCGAACCCGGTCGGATCGACGCTCGCGACGAACCCCAAACCGACGATCACGGCCGGCGACGGGAGGTACTCGCCGATCCGGGCGCTCGCGGTCTTGGCGGCGATGGCGGCGATCACGAGCGCGGCGAAGCGCTCGAAGATCGCCAGATCGATCACGCTCGCGATCGTCGGCGCGAGGGCGGCTTCGAGCGCCGCAAGTGGAACCAGCCCCGCCGCGACGAGCAAAACGACCTTCGCCTGTTCTCCCGGGGAGCCGTCCATCTCCGCGAGGATGACCGCGAGAACGGCGCTCCCGCCGAAGACCAGCAGGCCGACCTGCAGAATTCCGGCGACGGTGTCGATCCCACCCGCCAGGATCAGCGCCGGAAAGATCCCGTCGATCAACGGGAGGAACATCACGATCGCGAGCAGCTTCGCCGGACCCGAGACGGCCTTCTGTAGGCCGAGGGCCCGTTCCAGCCTGAGTGCAACCGGGTGCTGGGAGCTACTCATGACGATAGCGTAACGACTCGCCTGATCCCCGGCTCACGGCGCCCGATCGCGAGAAGGACCGTTTGAACCCTATCATCGTCGCGAACCCGATGAATGTGCTGTCGAAGTCGGTTCGCTGTCGACTCACATCCCATCCGGTCGCGTTGATAGCGTCCATACGTCCTATAACAATGATGAACATTCATAAGCGTTGTGTGGGGGATGTCGCCACTCTGCAGTACACACGTCCGACCATCAGCGTACGTTCTCGATCAAACGTCCACTATATCGGCTGTGTGGCGCCCCGTCACACACCGATGGGGTAGTCACGACAGCGTTCCGCACACGGTCCCCCTCTCGCAACCCTTTTGGGGTGGCGTTGCAGACGGTTTATATGGCGAGTACCGCTTTCCTCGACAAACTCGACGTACCGGAAGCGCTGACGTTCGACGACGTACTGCTCAGGCCCAAGGAGAGCCGCGTCGAACCCGACGACGCCGACCTCTCTACCAGAGTGTCGACCAACGTCACGCTCAACGTGCCCGTCCTCTCGGCGGCGATGGACACCGTCACCGAGAGCGATCTGGCGATCGAGATGGCCCGTCAGGGCGGGCTTGGCGTGCTACACCGAAACATGAACGTAGAGGAGATGGTCGCGGCGATCGAGCGCGTCAAACGCGCCGATGAACTCATCATCCGCGACGTCGTCACCGCGAGTCCCGAGCAAACAGTGAGGGACGTCGACGCGATGATGGAGCGAGAGGGCGTCTCGGGCGCACCCGTCATCGACGAGGACGAGCGGGTCTTGGGGATCATCTCGGGGACCGACATCCGACCGTATCTCGAGGTCGGCGAGCGCGACGCGGTCCGGGAGGCGATGACCGACGAGGTCATCACCGCCCCTGAGGATGTCTCCGCGCGCGCGGCGCTCGAACTCATGTACGAGCACAAGATCGAGCGCGTCCCCGTCGTCGACGGGAACGACCGCCTGCTGGGGCTGGTCACCATGCAGGGGATCCTCCAGCGCCGGGAGTACGGCGACGCAATCCACGACGCCGAAGACCGCCTCCGTGTCGGCGTCGCCGTCGGCCCGTTCGACGACGAGCGGGCGGTCGCCGCAGACGAGGCCGGTGCGGACGTCCTCTTCATCGACTGTGCACACGCCCACAACCTGAACGTCATCGACAGCGCGCGGGCGATCACCGAGAACGTCGAGGCCGACGTCGTCGTCGGCAACGTCGGCACGCGCGAGGCCGCAGAAGCGATCGTCGACTTCGCCGACGGGCTCAAAGTCGGGATCGGCCCCGGTTCGATCTGTACCACGCGGGTGGTTTCGGGCTCGGGCATGCCCCAGATCACCGCCGTAGCGCAGGTCGCCGACGTCGCCACACAGCACGACGTCCCTGTGATCGCCGACGGCGGCATTCGCTACTCGGGCGACGCGATCAAGGCCATCGCCGCCGGCGCGGACGCCGTGATGCTCGGCTCGTATTTCGCCGGGACCGATGAAGCGCCCGGACGCGTGGTCACGATGAACGGCAAGCGCTACAAGCAGTATAGAGGAATGGGCTCCGTGGGAGCGATGCGCTCGGGCGGTGGCGACCGCTATCTCAAGGACGACCCCGACGACGGCGACGAGTACGTTCCCGAAGGGGTCGAGGCCGCGACACCCTACAAGGGGAGTCTCGAAAGCGAGCTCCACCAGCTTACCGGTGGAATGAAAAGCGGGATGGGCTATGTCGGCGCGGGGACCGTCCCCGAGTTCAAGGAGCGCTCGGAGTTCGTACGTGTCTCCTCGGCGGGCCAAGCCGAGGGGCACGCCCATGACGTCGTCATCACCGACGAAGCGCCGAACTACAGCCCGACTCAGGAGTAGACTCGCCGCTCGCCGGTTCGGCCGCAGTATTTATTTCTCTTTTATTACTGTGTGATCTGTGGATCAGGACCGCTGGACTCGGTTTCTCGTGATGAACGTTCTACTAGTCGGCGTCGGGTTTTCGGTCGGTACGATGCTGCTTCCCCCAGACCCGTTAACTCAACTCCTGGTCACCATCGCGGTGGTGATTCTCGCGATCCCGATCTCGTACTGGCTCGTCTACGGGGGTGGGCTGGCGCGTCTCCGGGGTCGAGTCGGGAACTGATCTTGAACATCGTCTATCGTCGCCAACCTCGTGCGGACCGTGAGCGCCGTTGGCGCTCGCGGTTTTTTGGAAGAGATTTTTCGAGTAGCGCGGGAGCGAAGCTCCCGCGGACCATGCGAACGGCGGCTTCGCCGCCGTGAGCAGAGAGTGGTTCGCACTTCGCGCGAACCCGACGATGAAAAAGGTCCGTTAGAAGGTATAGCCGTACTCCTCTTCGAAGACGTAGGCGGCGGTCCCCCAGATGTAGTCCTCGCCGGGCCACCATGTCCGGGCGTTGTTCAGCCCGCAGACGAGCACCTGTTCTGGGTTCTCGGGATCAGGAGCGTACGAGACCGAGCCGCTGTCCCCATCGGTGAAGTCCGACTGGGTGCCCCATTTGAGCTGGCCGCGTTTGCAGGGGTCGCCGTAGATGCAGGTAATTCCGTCGATGGCCTGAATCGTTCCCGTGGTATGGCCGCTCATGGCGCTGATCTTGTGGATCTCTGCGCTGCGGGCTTTGAGGTCGGCGAGCCCCATACGGGTGAACTGACCGGCAACCAGCCGGGATTCGTCCCCGTCGAGCGCGTGGGCCGGCCTGAACTCGTCGGTCGGTTCGATCAACGCGAGGTCCTCTCGGGGGTAGTGGCGGGCGACCTGACCGATCGGGACGCGCCCGTCGGCGGACACGAGCGCGAGTTCGGTGCTCTCGCTGCCGGCGTAGAGGTGATCGGCGGTCGCGAAGTATCGCGTCCTCGTCTCGGGGTCGTAGACGGCGGGCGCGAGCGTCGCGAGCCCCTCCGAATCCCCACAGGCGACCCCACCGGGCACTTCAAGGCCACTATCGATGTCGAACTGCCGCGCCGGTTCGAGGTCCTCATGCTCGGCCTCCGCGGTCGCCTCGATGACCGACCCCTCGACCGGTGTATCCTCGAGCAGGTCGTCGACCGTCGAGACGACGCCCTCGTGGGCGACGTCGACCGAGATTTTTGTCCGGTCGTTACCGTCGCCGGGGACGACCGAGACGTCGATCAGCCCGTCGATGGCGCCCGGATCGAGCGTCTCGTAGCTCGACAGCGCCGCCTGCAGGTCGTTGTACCACTCGGCGGCGACGCTCCTGACCCGCGGCGCGATCGAGGCCGGATCGTCGGGATCCTCGCGCGCGTAGGCGTAGACGATCGGGACTTCGTCCTCGCCCACCGCCTCGAAGTGGCTCGCCGAGAGGTGACTCGCGCTCGCGACGCTGAACCCCGCGGCCACGAGCGTTTTGACGAACCGTCGTCGCCCCATCCGCGAGAGCGGCCGCTCGTGAACCCGTTCTACCCCGGACCTGATTCCCTTCATCCCACCACTCCCCTCCGAGACCACCTACGACCTCCTCGTACTTCAGTCAATCTACGTGCATGACGGTCGCACACTGGTTATCTCGTCTGCACTCCTCCGAGGGGTATGGATCCCGAGATCGAATCGCTGATCGCCGACGCGTCCCTGTCCGCACACCTCGCGACCGCCGTGGACGGGCGCCCGCACGTCACACCGGTCTGGTACGACTACCACGACGGGCACCTCCACGTACTGACCGGCGGGAAGAAACTCGGAAACGTCAGGCGGAACTCCCGGGTTGCTGTCTCGATCGAGCAGGCCGATGGACCGGACGTGGAGTGGTCGGTCTCGCTGCTCGGCACCGCCGAGGTCGTTGAGAACCCCGAACGGGTACGCGAGGTCTCCCGTCGGATCAACGCGAAATACCGTGGCGAGGACGAGGCCGGCGACACGTCGGGCGGCGCGGTGGTCGATATCGCGATCGGATCGGCAACCGCACAGCGATACTGAGGCTACTGCTCGCGGTTGTCGTTTCGCTCCCCCACATGCTCGCAGTGCAACAACGGGCCGGGCGCGATTCGAACACGCGACCGTCTGGTTAAAAGCCAGACGCTCTGCCGGACTGAGCTACCGGCCCTCACTCCCAGTTCCGGCGAGTCCATAAAGAGACTTTCCCTTTTCGGGGCGTCCAGAACCGAATTCACTGTGGCCCACCAACGCGAGCCATGGCCGACGAACGGATCAGAGACGAACTCGAATCGGAGCGCCGCGAGTCACGGGCACCGGTCGCCGCCAGCGAGGACGAGTCCGACGCCTCGGGACCGACCCCCGGCGACCGAATCACGCTCTATCACCGCCATCCCGAGGGGTTCGGAGATGGGCGAGTCGCAGAGGGGCGACTGGTCCGCTTCGACGGGACGATGGTATCGATCGCTCGCGACGACCGTACCCTCGGGGTCCGTCCCGGGGAACTCACCGCGTGGGAGTGGGTACGAAGGGATCAGTAGCGCGCGAGCGAGGCGAATACGGCCGTGTAGTCGGTTCGACCGTCGAAGGACGGATCGACCGTTCAGCTCCCTATCGTGACCGAAAAAGCAGGGGATTAAGTACGATCCGCGGCAAAGAACGGGAGATGAGTACCGGCGTTACGATCTCCTCGATGTCTCGCTATGCGATTCTCGGCTGCGGCAGTGTCGGCCACGCGGTCGCCGACGAACTGATCGACCAGGGCAAGGACGTGCTGATCGTCGACCGGGACGACGACCGCGTCGAGACCCTTCGCGATCGGGACATGAACGCACAGGTGGGAGACATCCGCGAGGAGGCGATCGCAGAAAGCGTCGCCGAACACGATGTCGTCCTGATCCTCTCCTCGGACGTCGAGGCGAACAAGGCCGCCGTCTCGAACGTCCGTGCGCGCGACGACGACCAGTTCATCATCGCGCGCGCGAGCGATCCGGTCTCGGGCGACGAACTCGCCGAACTCGGGGCCAACAGTGTCATCAACCCCTCGGCGGTGATCGCAGAATCCGCGCTCCGCCTGCTCGAATCGGGCGAACTCGAACACCGCGCACAGCACCTCTCGGAGATCATCGCACAAACCCAGAACGAACTCGCGATCGTCACCCACGAGAACCCCGATCCCGACGCCATCGCGAGCGCCGTCGCGCTCCGGGCGATCGCGGAATTCCTCGGCGTCGACGCCGAGATATTCTACTTCGGGGACATGGGCCATCAGGAGAACCGGGCGTTCGTCAACCTGCTGGATGTCGAGATGACGGCGGTCGAGCGCGACGACCCCGACGCTTTCGAGGGGTTCGATACGATCGCGCTGGTCGATCACGCCATGCTGACCGATACGACCGCGAGGTTCGACCAGTCGGTCGACGTCCTCATCGACCACCACGACGTCGACGTTACGGAGGAGATCCCCTTCGTCGACATCCGCCCGGAGATGAACTCCACGTCGACGATCCTCACGAAGTACATCCAGGAGTTCGATCTGAGTCTGGAGGAGTCGGTCGCGACCGCCCTGTTGTACGGGATCCGTGCCGAGACACTCGATTTCAAGCGCGACACCACTCCCGCGGACCTCACAGCGGCGGCGTATCTCTACCCCTTCGCGAACCACGACACCTTAGAACAGGTCGAGTCACCCTCGATGAGCCCCGAGACGCTCGACGTGCTCGCCGAGGCGATCACGAACCGCGAGGTCCAGGGGAGTCACCTCGTTTCGAACGCGGGCTTCATCCGGGATCGCGAGGCCTTAGAGCAGGCCGCCCAGCACCTCCTCAACCTCGAGGGGATCACGACCACCGCCGTCTTCGGTATCGCGAACAACACGATCTATCTCGCGGCCCGCTCGAAGGACATCCGCCTGAATATCGGGCGCGTACTGCTGGACGCCTTCGAGGAGATCGGCGAGACGATGGGCCACTCGACGCAGGCCCGCGTGGAGATCCCACTGGGGATCTTCACGGGGATCGAGACCAACGAGGACAACCGCCAGACGCTGTTGCACCTCACCGAGGAGGCGGTTCGCAAGAAGCTCTTTACGGCGATGGGCGTCGAAAGCGAGGGCGGCAACAGCGGTTCGTAACGACCTACGCGACGACCTCTTCGCCCTCCTCTTCGGGGGTTTCGAGTCGCTCGACGACGTCGTTGACCAGCACGACGTCGCCGACGGCCCGGACCCACCGATAGGGGATGAGGATGCCGCGCGTTCCGCGTACCTGTCCGCCGAACAGTTCCTCGTTGGGCTCGCGCAGCGCGAGGCCGGTGACGATCTCGGTTCCGAGATCGAGTTTGATGTCCTCTATTTCGCCGACGAACACGCCGTTGGTCGAGTAGACCTCTCGGCCGACGAGCGACGTGATCTCCTGGGACGTTCGCTCCTGATCCATATCCGCACGTCGAACGGTAGGGTATTATACCCTCGGATGTTCGCCGTCGGTCGCGCTCAGCCCGGTTCGAGGGTACACGGAACCCGAACGATGATCGTCCCCACCCGCTATCGACCGGGCTGTCACCGAAGGGAGACGGCGATTCTACCGACATTCGGGTTCGGATCACGCCACACAGTTATAAAAGGTGGAAATATTTATATGTGCGAAAACAGATCCTGAGCGGTCGACCACCCGATGATGTAAAGTCGACCGGAATCTCACGTCCGAGTGCCGGGTGCCTCTGACAGACCGGCACGCCACCGGCCGAACGCCGGTGGATCGGCGGCCGTCCTTGCCCGGGATCGGTCGCCGGGACTTTTCGACGCTACTACACCTCGGGACTAGTTCGGTCGCGGCGGATCGCGGCACGGATCCGCGGGATCGGGTCGTATCGCTCGGTCGTATCCCCCAGAACGAACAGCGCGACGTATCGGAGATAGGCGATGAGGGGAACGTGAACCAGCAGGACCACCGAGACGAACGCGAGCACGAACGGTCCCGCGAGCGTTCCGACGACCGCCTGAGAGACGACTCCTTCCGAGAGGCCCCGTGCGAGGAGCGCCCCGCCGACGGCGGTCCCGAGGGTGGCGAAGGGGACGAGGAGGACGAACGCCACCAGCGCGCCGAGCAACCCGCCACCGACCGCGATGGCCGTCCAGAGGGCCGTCACGATCAGCAGGTAGATCGCGTATTCGCGCCACTCCGCGCGCAGTGTCGGCGAGAACGCCCGCCACCCCTCGGGCAGCGAGCAGTCCTCGAGGAGCATGATCGGGACCACGAAGGCGACGGTCAGTCGATCGAGTGCCGCCAGCACGACCACGACCGCGCCCGCCGCGACGAGCAGCGCCGTCGGCGTTCCGACCAGCACGACCGCGACCAGAACGCCGCCGAGTGTCAGTGTGAGCGTGGCCCTGAACGCGAAGACCTGCAGCCCCGCGTGGAACCGCCGTTCGCTCCCCGCGAGCAGTCGGACCCGTTCGCCGCGAAGCGCATCGAGGAAGACGAACTCGAAGATGGCGCCGACACAGAGCGCCACCCCGACGACGACGATCCCCGCAGCGATCAGCGGGAGCGTCGCGGAGTCCGGAACGGACGCGAGAAGCGCGGTCCCCCGGCTGAAGTCGATCAGAAACGGCGTGATCAGCGTGCCGACGAACAACACCAGAACCGAGAGCCGGGCCCACGCCACGAGCGAGGCCGAAGACAGCAGGTCCCGGGTCGCCGCCACCGACTCGCCCGCCGCCCGCAGCGCGTGCCACCCCATGCCCCTCACTATCGACGGGAAGGACTTATACTGCCTGCTGGCCGGTTCGCCGGTCCCCGACGCCGATGGGGGTCACTCGGCGCTCGCGTGACCCGTCCGGTCGGGCATCGCGACCGCAAGCAGGTAGATCGCGATGGCGACCACGACGATGGTCGCACCCGGCGCGAGCGAGTAGCGCCACGAGAGCAGCAATCCCGAGACCGCCGCGCTCTCGCCGACGATCACCGAGGCGAACAGCGAGTCCCGGAAGCTGTTCGTGAGCTGGGCGGCCGCCGCGACGGGAACGACCAGCATCGCCGCCACGAGGATGACCCCGAGGATCTGCATCGAGCCGACGACGACCATCGCGGTGAGGACGATCAACAGCGTGTTGTACGCCGAGACGTTGAAACGGGCGACCCGGGCGGCCTCCTCGTCGAAGGTGATGTACAACAGCGGTTTGTAGGTGAGCGCGACGGTTCCGACGATGGCGATGCTCAGGACCGCCATCAGCAGGACGTTCTCGCCGCCGACGGTCGCGATCGAGCCGAACAGGATGCTGTTGATGTCGACGGTCGCGAAGCCACCGCCGAGGCTGATGACGAGGGTGCCGAGCGCGAAACTCCCCGTGAGCATGATCGCGATGGGCACGTCGCCGTAGGAGCCGGTCCGGTCGGCCAGAAACTGCACCGCGAGCGCGCCGACGATCCCGGCGACGAGCGCGCTGAGCAGTAGTGGGGTGCCCCAGCCCGAACCCGCAAACAGCAGGGTACCGATCGCGACGCCCGCGAAGGCGGCGTGGGCGAGCGTCTCGCCGATCAGCGCCATCTCTCGGTGGACGAGGTAGGTACCGATGACCGGGCCGACGATCCCGATGAACACCGCCGTCGTGAGCGCGTTCCAGATGAAGCCGTAGCAGGCGATCTGCGTCCCGAACGAGCGACCGAGACCACAGGAGGCCTCGAAGAAGGCCCGCGGCATGATCCCGAGGGCGATCGGGACGAACAGGAGGAGAACGCCCAGCCCGAAGACCGCGAGGACGAGCCGCTGGATGGTCTTCGAACCCATCAGTGGCCGTGTTCGATCATCCGGCTGTTGGTTCCGTAGGCCCGTGCGAGCGCGTCGCTCTCCATGAACGCCTCCGCGTCGCCGTGGTGGTAGAGCTCGCGGTTGATGCAGGCGACCCTGTCGGCGTGGTCGGTGACGACGCCGATGTCGTGTTCGATCAGGACGATCGTGATCCCCTGGTCGTTCAACTCGTCGAGCAGGGCGTAGAACCGATCCCGGGAGTCCGCATCGACACCCACGGTGGGCTCGTCGAGCGCGAGCAGGTCGGCCTCGCCCGCGAGCGTCCGTGCGATGAAGGCGCGCTGTTTCTGTCCGCCCGAGAGCTCGTTGATCCGTCGGTCGGCCAGCTCCGCGATTCCCACCCGGGAAAGCGCCTCCTCGACCATCTCGCGGTCGTGACTGCGAAGCCAGCCGAATCGGGTGTGGGGGTAGCGCCCCATCGTGACGACTTCCCTCACCGTTACCGGCATCGTCCGCTCCTTGCCCGTCGAGTGCTGTGAGACGTAGCCGATGCGCTCGCCCGCGTCGAACGCTTCTACCGGGACGCCGAACAGCCGAACCTCACCGGAGTCGGGCGAGAGAAGCCCCAACATCAGTTTCAAAAGCGTCGTCTTGCCCGATCCGTTCGGTCCCACTAGCCCGAGGAACTCGCCCTCCTCGACCGAAAGCGAGACGCCCTCGACCGCCGGCCGACCGTCGTAGGAGTAGGTCACGTCCTCGACGGCAATAATCGGCTCGCTCACGTCTCTGCCCCCAGTGCGGCCCGAAGCGACGGGAGATTGATCTCCTCCATTTGCCCGACATAGTCGAGTCCCTCTTCCGTCCACTCGCGGGTGATGCTTTCTGCGGGCGAGAGCGCCGCGACGTCCATTGCGGTGTCCGCTTCCTCGACGATCGTTCGAGCGAGGGTGTCGCCCTCGAAGTGATCGTAGAGGATCACCTCGATCCCCTCTCGCTCGACTAGATCGACCGTTTGTGCGATCTCGGTCGGACTCGCCTCGGTGTCGGGTGAGACGCCCTGTGGGGTGTGGATGTCGAAGCCGTAACGCTCGGCGAGATAGCCGTAGGAATCGTGGCCCGCCACGACGACGGTGTCGTGTTCTCGACCTGTAAGTTCCTCCTCGAAGCGTCCGTGGAGGTCGTCCAGTTGCGTGAGATACGCCGCTGCGTTCTCTTCGTAGGTGTCTGCGTTCTCGCCGTCGGCCCCGACCAACCCGTCGCGGATGGTCTCGACGGCCTGCTGGGACCGCACCGGATCGACCCAGAAGTGGGGGTCGTAGTTGCCCTCGCCGTGGTCGTGATCGTGCTCTTCAGCGTGGCCGTGCTCCTCTTCGCTTTCGCTATCGTGACTGTCGTGGCCGCCTTCGTCCCGCTGGCCGTACTCCGTGAGGTCGACACCCTCGGCGGCAGGAATCAGTGTGACGTCGTCGTGGTTCTGCTCGATCTCACGGACGACCTCGTCGGCCCAGCGCTGGAATCCCTCGATTCCGAGGTGAACGAACGCCTCGCGGTCGACGATTTCGACCGTGATGTCCGATTGGGGCTCCCAGCCGTGACCGTGCTGGCCCATCGGAACCGCGTTCTCGACGGAAAGCGCCTCGCCCGCGACGTTCCGCGAAAAATCCGCGAGCGTAAAAAACGACGCCGTCGCCGCGCCGCCCCCGTTTTCATCGCCCCCGACGCTCGGCGCGCCGCCGCCGAGCGAGTCCAGACAGCCGGCGCTCGCCGCCGCGAGCGCGCCGACACCTCCCTCCAGAAATCGGCGTCGTGTCCCGTCCATACTGACCCAACGTCACGAGGGCACTAAAAGAGTTATTATACGGAAACCACTAATTAATAACCGTGGCCGTGAGAGAACTCGAAAGTACTAGACGGTCACGTCGCGTTCGTCGGCGTCTGCGAGTTCCGTGAGTCGCGTCGGATCGATCGGAAAGACGGCCTTCGGGGTCCCAGCCGCGGCCCAGACCGTCTCGAACCCGCTCAGGGTCGGATCGAACAGCACCGGGACCTCGCTGTCGTGACAGATCGGCGGGACACCGCCGATCGACCAGCCAAGCGTCTCCCTGATTCGGTCGGCGTCGGCCATCCCGACCGAGTCGGCACCGAGCGCCTCGGCGAGGGCGTCCTCGTCGACGCGGTTCGCGCCGCTGGTGACGACTACTACCGGTTCGTCGTCGGCGGCAAAGACTAGACTGCTCGCGATCTGGGCGACGTCACAGCCGACGGCCTCCGCGGCGTCGGCGGCCGTCTTGGTCCCCTCGGGGAACTCCTCGACGGTGATCTCCAATCCGTGTTCCTCGGCCGCCCGCTCGCTGAACCCGACCGCGCGTGGGTGCATGGGTGGGCTGCGTCCCGGAGGGAAAAAGCGTTGGCTACTCGCGCTCGGCCCGGAAGCGCTCAACGCTCTCGCGGTCGGGGAGTGCGGTCATCGCGCCCTCGGCGGTGGTCGTCGTCGCCGCGACGGCGTTGCCGAACGCGATGGCCTCCGCCAGATCCTCGCCGCCCGAGAGCGCCGCGATCGCCCCCGCAGTAAAGGCGTCGCCCGCCCCGGTCGTATCGACGGGATCGACCCGGTAGCCCGCGTGGGTCGCCTCGCCGCTCCACGGCGCCCCGTCAGTGGCGACCGCGAGCGCGCCCTCGCCGCCGAGGGTCAAAAGCGTCGTGTGCGGGCCCCGCTCGCAGGCCGCGCGTGCGAGGTCCGTCCCCTCGCCCTCGATGCCCGCCTCCGCGAGGTCCTCGGGGGTCGCCTTTAGCACGTCGACGTTCGGGAGGACCTCGTCGACCAGACGCCCGAACTCCGCTCGGCTGTCCCAGAGTTCGGGCCGCGCGTTCGGGTCGAACGAAACGGTACAGCCCGCATCGCCCGCACGCTCGGCCAGATCGAGGGTCGCCGCCCGCGAGGGCTCGCTCGCGAGGGTCACGCCGCCTAAGTGGACCCACGAGACGGATTTCAGGAGGTGGTCGACCGATCCGGGTTCCATGCGTGTGTCGGCCGTCCCGTCCCGATAGAAGCTGAACTGTCTGTCGGCGCTCTCGTCGTGCGAGACGAAGGCGAGGGAGGTCTTCGCCTCGGGATCGCGCTCGACGAGTTCGTCCGAGAGGCCGTACTCCGCGAGCGTCTCGGCGAGGTCGTCGCCGAAGGGGTCGTCCCCGACGCGCGTCCAGAACCGTGGCACCTCCCCGAGGGTCGCGAGCGCGACCGCGACGTTCGCGGGCGCGCCGCCGGGTCGACGGGTGAAGGTCTCGACCTCCTGGAGCGAACCGGGATGCTCGGGGAGGAAGTCGATCAGCGTCTCGCCGGCGACGAGGATGTCCGGGTCCGACATACCCCACCTCCGGAGGACACCGCCAAAGGCGTAGCGGATCACCCACGGGACTTTGTCGGTCCCACACGCACACCCGCCATGTCCGGCCCGATCGTCGCCGCCTGCCAGACCGCCGTCGACGACGGCGATGTCGATTCGAACCTCGACCGACTCGTCGAGCGCGTCGCCGCCCTCCCTGACGCCGTAACGGTGGCCGTGTTCCCTGAATACTCCCTGTCGGGGTTCGACGCCGACCGGATCGAGGCGTGCGCGCTCGCACGCGACGGTGCGGTCCTCGACCGCGTGCGAGCGCTCGCGCGACGGGCCGACTGCGCGCTGGTCGTCGGGTTCCTCGAGCGTGCGGGTACAGCCCTGTACAACGCGATCGCGTACGTCCCGCCCACGAAAGCAGGGGAGGCGGTCGTCTACCGCAAACGCCACCTCTGGGGCGACGAGCGGTCGGTGCTCTCGCCCGGCAACGATCGGGTCGTCGTCGAGACGCCGGCGGGGTCGACCGGTCTGCTGACGTGTTACGATCTGAACTTCGTCGAGGAGAGTGCGGCGTTCGCCCGCCGGGACGTGCGGGCGCTGTTCGTTCCGGGGGCGTGGCCGGCCGGCCACGTCGAGAACTGGCGGCTCCTGTTGCGCGCCCGCGCGCTCGACGGGGTCCGCTGGGTCGTCGGTACCGGCAGAACGGGCCGGGGAGGTCGGAGGGGGCCGGAATACGCCGGCAACTCCGCCATTGTCTATCCCGACGGCCGGATCCTGACCGCCCTCGACCGCGAGGAGGCCGACTGCCTCGCGACGCTCGATCCGGGAGTCCTCTCGCGCCACCGGACGACCGTCTTTCCGAACGGGACGTCATCGAATGACGAATCGAAAACAAAATTTTAGGTGAGACGAAAACGAGTTTTCGGAAACTAATCTTTAAGGGGGAGGCCGTCGTAGACGGAGGTGAGATGAGCACTCAGAAATCCGTCCGACAGCAGGCCGACGAGGTCGAGGAGAACCCGATCCGACTCGACACGGAGAAGGCAGAACAGGTCATCGACGCGCTGAATACCGACCTGTCGAACCTCTACGTGATCTATCACCAGCTCAAAAAGCACCACTGGAACGTCGAGGGCGCGGAGTTCCGCGACCTTCACCTGTTCCTCGAGGAGGCCTACGAGCACGCAGAAGAGCGCGCGGACGTCATCGCCGAGCGCGCACAGGCCATCGGCGGCGTCCCGACCGCCGGCCCGTCGAACCTCGAGGAGCGTGCGACCGTCGAGTTCGAGGGCGAGGACGTCTACGACGTTCGCACCTCGCTGTCGAACGATCTGGAGATCTACGCCGAGACCGTCGAGCGCATGCGCGAGCACGTCCAGCTCGCGAACGACCTGGGCGACTACGGCAGCGAAGAGATCCTCCGCGAGACGCTCGTGACCATCGAGGACGACGCCCACCACTTCCACCACTACCTCGAGGACGACACCCTCGTCGTCGAGGAAGCGGTCCACAAGTAGACGGGCGAGTTTTCGGTTTTTCGAAGAACGAAGGCGACGGCTAAACGATAGTTCCGAGTCGACTTACTGCGAGAGTTCGACGGTGTGGTCGGTCGCTATCCAGCCGTCGGAGTTCCCGTCCTCGGTGAAGACGACCCGATCGGGGGAGGTCCGCAGTGCCGAGACGAGCGCGGCCGGCTCGTCGTGGTCGTACTCGTCGGTTGGTTCGATATCGTGTCCGTCCGTGACAGCCATGTTTCGACTTAGGTGGGCCTAAACGTATATAGGTTTTGGTCCGCCTAACTCCGGTCGATCGAACAGCCCGAAATCGGGGTGCACTCGACGTCGCGCTCTTCGAGGGCGTCGATGAGGCTGTTGAGGCCGATCGCGTCCGAGGCGATGTGGCCCGTTACGACGAGGTTCTTTTCGTCGTATTCCTCGCACAGTTCGCGAGCGTCGCCCGCGCCGACGTGGATGTACAGCACCGTGTCGACCCCGTTCTCGAAGTACGCACGCGCGACGTCAGCACCGCCGTTGGTCCCGGCGGCGTGATGCACGGCGACCTCGCCCAACTCGTTGTCCTCGCTGCCCACTCGAACTTCCACATCGGTTGCGGCCGCGTCGAGTTCAGGGATCTCCTCTAACTCGTCGACGAACTCGCCGACCGAACTCCCCACATCCATTCCCTCCGCGACCTCGACAAAACGCCGGCGGCCGATCTCGTCGGGCGCGAGGTGAACGTTCATATAGGGCTGGTCCAGTAGCTCGGCAACACTGGGATCGTGGCGGTAGTTCGAGCTGTGGGCGCCGAGTTCGACGTTCTCGCGCAGGTCCGAGACGGCGGCCTCGGCTTCGCTCTCCGGAACGCCGTGGTCGGTCATGAACTCGATCTGTCGGGAGAGGACGTCCGGGAAGTCGAGCCGGGCGCTCTCCCCGACGGGGTGGTGAGCCAGCGCCAGATCGTAGCCCTCGCGTTCGGCGAGTTGGATCTCGGGACTTTCGAGGTCGATTCCCACGAGCGCGGTTTCGATCCCCTCGCCGGGGACGTAGATCGTACTGTCTGCGGGGACCTCCTCCCACCCGACCAGACCGAGGCTGAGCTGCATGATTTCGTCCGTGGTGAGCGCCATGTCTTCCCTTTTTCCCGTCCCCTCTGGAACCCGCGGGTTCCGGCGAGATCGTCGAGGCGGCAACCCCCTCCGATGCCGCGGGGCCTTTTCCCGTCGCCACCCTAGAACGGTCGATGACAGCCGATCTCTTCGACCCGCTCACGCTTCGGGAGACCGAACTCCCGAACCGCGTGATGGTCTCGCCGATGTGCCAGTACTCCTGTGAGGACCGTGACGGAGTGGCTACCGAGTGGCACCGCGTCCACCTCGGTTCGCGCGCAGTGGGTGGTGCGGGCGTCGTCATGACCGAGGCGACCGCTGTCTCGCCCGAAGGGCGGATTACCCCCGAGGACCTCGGGATCTGGAACGACGAACAGGGGGAGGCGCTCGCACCCATCGCGGAGTTCATCGCCGAGCAGGGGAGCGTCCCTGCCATTCAGCTCGCCCACGCGGGCCGCAAGGCGAGCAAGACCCGTCCGTGGGAGGGCAGCGACCCCCTTCAGCCCGAGGAGGGCGGCTGGGAGGTGCTGGCCCCGAACGAGGATCCCTGGCCCTACGAGAACGATTCGCCACCGCAGAGGGCGATGAATCAGGCCGACATCGAGGGCGTCGTCGAGGACTACCGCGCGGCCGCCGAACGCGCGCTGGAGGCGGGCTTCGAGGTCGCGGAGGTCCACGCTGCTCATGGATACTTGCTCCACGAGTTCCTTTCGCCGGTGACCAACGACCGCACCGACGAGTACGGGGGAGACTTCGAGAACCGAACCCGACTGGTCCGACAGGTCTCGGAGGCGGTTCGGGAGGTCTGGCCCGACGAGAAGCCCGTCTTCGTGCGGATCTCGGGGACCGACTGGCTGCCCGAGCGCGAGTCGTGGACCATCGAGCAGTCGGTCGACCTCGCGGACGAACTGTACGACCTCGGTGCGGACCTGCTCGACGTCTCCAGCGGGATGCTCCACCCCGACCAGCAGCTTCCCGAGGAGGGCTCAGCGAGCCAGCTTCCCCTGGCGGCACAGGTCCGCGAGGAGCGAGACACCGACATCGCCGTCGGCGCGGTCGGCGGGATCACCGAGCCCGAGCAGGCCGACGAGTTGGTCCGCGAGGGCGACGCGGATCTGACGATCATCGGGCGCGAGCACCTGCGAGACCCGTACTTCTCGCTGCACGCCGCCCGGGAGTTGGGCGAGGACGTCGAGCCGCCGGTCCAGTACGACCGGGCGTTCTGACCGACTCGACCCTTTTTCCGCTCGCCCGTTCAAGGACGAGTATGACACGCGAGGACGACCTGGAGGAGCGCGTCGACGAACTCCAGCGCACCTTGGAGGAACTGCGCCGGGAGATCGAACCGCGACCGCCCCGCGGTCCCGGTGGGCTGCCCCGCCCGCCGACGCCCGGCGAACTGGTTCGCTTCGCGGACGAGCAGGCCATCCCCACGGCCATCGCGGTGCTTGAGGCGAACGTTCGTGCGCTCGAACTCCTCCAGGGGGCATTGCGGCTGGCCGACACCGGCCGGGCGGCCGGCGAGGAGGCAGAACGCACCCGTCGGCGCGCCGCGGACGCGAGCCGCCGGAGCCTCGACCGACTCGACCGGGTCCTCGAGGACCTCCAGGAGGCCACCCGCGGGGACACCCTCCCGGAAAACGGCGACGCACGCGACATCCTGCAGGAGGCCCGCGACCTGCGCGAGGAGATCGCAGAGCGCATCGGCGAGGCCGAGCGCGACCGCCAGCGCGCTCGCGACATCGAACGCAGGAGTGACCCACGGGCGGATTCGACGGCCGACGGCGGCGTCGAGATCGACGTCGAGGACGAACTCGACTCGATCCGCGCGGAGCTAGACGGAGATGAGGACGAGAAAACGGATGACTCCGACGACCCGGACGACGAAGAGTAACTGTTCGACCGGACGTCACTCGGTCGGCTCTCCCCTTCGGCTCGAACCGACGATTCGCGTGGGAGTTTACTGGGTCGGTTCGAACCGATAGCCGTCCCAGTCCTGGCTCTCGGGCTCGCGCATCCCCGCGCCCGGTTCGCGCAGTTCCTCAACGTAGGTCGGTCGGACCTCGTCGCCGATCTCGACCTCCCCGGTCGTGAGTTGGCCGAGCACCCTAACTGGCTGGCCCTCGACCTCGAACTCGACGATCGCGAGGTGGTTGGGCTGGCGCACGCCCGGTGGCGTGGCCGTCGAAGTCGTCCACGTCACGACCTCCGCCACTCGCTCCGTGAGGTCGATCTCTTCCACTGGCTCGCCGCCCTCCAGCCCTCGTGGGTGGGCGGGGTAGCTGATCGTGCCGTCGTCGTACTTGATCGCGTTCATGCTCATCGTGCTGCCTCCAGGATGGTCGTGATCACGCAGTTACCGAAGCCCCCGACGTTGCAGGCGATGCCCGTCTCGGCGTCGACCTGACGCGGCCCCGCCTCGCCGCGGACCTGCTGGTAGAGTTCGTAGATCTGTGCGACGCCGCTGGCTCCCAGCGGATGGCCTTTCGATTTCAGCCCGCCGGAGGTATTTACAGGTAAATCGCCGTCCCGGTCGGTGACGCCCTCCTCGACGGCCTTCCAGCCCTCGCCCTTCTCGAAGAAGCCCAGGTCCTCGCTCTGGAGGAATTCGAGGATGGTGAACATGTCGTGGAGTTCAGCCACGTCGATGTTCTCGGGCCCCATGTCGGCCATCTCGTAGGCGGTCTTCCCGCTTTCGACGACGCCGCCCATCACGGTGGGATCCTCGCGCTCGTGGACGACGTGGGTGTCGGTCGCGCCGCCGACCCCGGCGATCACGGCGTAGTCATCGGTGTACTGCTCGGCGACGGATTCTGGACACATCAGCAGGGCCCCCGAGCCGTCGGTGATCGGACAGAAGTCATAGAGCCTGAGGGGATCGGCTACGATCGGCGATTCGAGGACCTCCTCCAGACTCACCTCCTTCTGGAACTGGGCATGGGGGTTGTCCACGCCGTTCTTGTGGTTCTTCACCGCGACCTTTCCGAGGCTCTCGCGGGGTGCGTCGTATTTGTCGAGGTAGTGGCGGGCGGTGAGCCCCGCAAAGGAGGGCAGGGTGACGCCTTGTTTGTATTCGTAGGGATGCGTGATCGATGCGATCACGTCGGTGGCCTCCGCGGTCGAGCGATGCGTCATCTTCTCGCCGCCGACGAGCATGGTCAGGTCGCTCACACCGCTTGCGACCGATTGCCAGGCGGCATAGGTGCCCGCCCCGCCCGACGAACTGGTCTGGTCGACCCGCTGGGTGTAGGCGGGCACCGCCCCGATGTCGTGGGCGAGCATGTTCGGAACCCCCGTTTGGCCCTCGAACTCGCCGCTCGCCATGTTCGAGACGTAGAGGTGTTCGATCTCGCCCGGTTCGATCCCCCCGTCGTCGAGACAGTCGAGTGCGGCCTCCACGAGGAGGTCGCGGAGCCACCCCTCCCGTTTCCCGAACTGGGTCATCGATGCGCCGATGATCGCTACGCGGTCCATACCGATTGCTCACACGGGGGGACTATATCTGCTATGTTATGGCATCGACCGGTCGCCGCGGGTTCGGACCGACCCGAACGCACCGATCACCATCGATCAACCGAGCAGATATCAGAATATACCCCGATAGCGGTTCCCAGTCGTCGGGAACTACCCCGACCGTTCACTGGGTCGATACGACCCGAACGCGCCGGGTTAGAGGTCCATGCCGCCGTTGACGTCGAGCACCTCCCCGGTGATATAGGAGGCCTTGGGGCTCGCGACGAACGCGACGGTACAGGCGATCTCCTCGATGGTGGCAAAGCGCCCGAGGGGGATCTCCGATTGGATCCGCTCGCGGACCCGCTGTGGGATCCCCTCTACCATCTCCGTCTCGGTGAAACCGGGGGCGACGCAGTTGGCCGTCGAACCGCTGTCGGCGAGTTCGAGCGCCAGCGTCCGGGTGAACCCGAACATCCCGCTTTTGGCGGCGGCGTAGTTCGCCTGTCCGAGGTTGCCCTGTTTACCGACGATCGACGAGATGTTGATCAGCCGTCCCTCCTCGGCGGCGGCGATGTCGTCGAAGAACTCCTTCGTACAGACGAACGCGCCCGTCAGATCCACCTCGATGACGCGGTCCCACTCGGCGCGCGTCATCTCGGAAAACAGCGTATCGACGTTGATCCCGGCGTTGTTGATGAGGATCTCGACCGGCCCGAAGGCATCGGTGATCTCCTCGTGCATCGCCGCGACCTCCGCCTCATCGGTGACATCGGCTTGGGTCGCCATCGCCGACCCGCCCGCCGCGTTGATGGTGTCGACGACCTCATCGGCTGCGCCCGCCGAGGCCCGATAGTTGATGGCGACGTTCGCCCCCTCGTCAGCGAGTTGCTCTGCGATCCCACGACCGATACCCCGTGATGAGCCTGTGATCAGGCAGGTTCGATTGTCGAGTTTCATAGTGAATCCGGAGTCGGGCGCTCCGCTCCGAGTGAGCTATGCTACCGTGCCCTCCTAAATGTTGTCCCGATAAGAGGACGGATCGGGGCGCTATCGGTCGCTCGCGGTCTCGACCCAGTCACGGACCCGTTCGGTCGAGAGGTCGGTGCGTTCGGCGATATCGGCCGGATCCGCCGCCGCGAGGTCGTCGATCGTCTCGATGCCCGCCTCCCGGAGCCGCTGTGCATACGAGGGACCGATCCCCGAGACAGCCTCCAACCCCTCCTCGTCTCGTGTGTCGGCATCCGAGTCGTCCGTCTCGGCCGTCCGGTCCTCGTCGACGCCGGTCTCGTAGCCCGCGACGTCCTCCGCGAGGGCGGCATCCGGCTCGTCGGGTTCCGTGATCGCCTCGGCGTCGGGCTCCTCGTCCTCGGTCCCCGAGCGTTCCGCGTACCACTCACAGACGCTCGGCCAGAGTTCGGCGTGGGACCGTGACGACACCGAGAGACCGATGTGGCCCGTCGGGAACTCCATGAACTCCGTGTCGTCGCTCGCGACCAGTTCGTTGAACGGTTCGGAGGCCTCCGGCGGGATCAGGTGGTCGTACTCGCCGACGATCTGCAGGATCGGCATGTCGACCTTCGAGAGATCGACGTGTTTCTCGCCGAGATACAGCTCGTTTTCGGCCAGTTTGTTGTCCTGATAGATGTCGGTGAGGAACTGTTCGTAGGTCTTGCCCGCAACGTCGATCCCGTCGCCGATCCAGCGCTCCATACGCGCGAAGTTCTCGACGAACTCCTCGTCCTCGATGTTGTCGTAGAGCTGGACGTACTTCGTGAGGAAGTTCTGGACGGGGTCCATAACCGCAAAGCCGATGTCGAGGAAGTCCGCGGGGACGTTCCCGAAGGCGTCGGTCACCGCCTCGGGCGAGTAGTACTCCTCGTCGCCCCACTGTTCGAGCACGCCGCCGGTTCCCGTAAAGCAGAGACCGGCGGCCATCAGTCCCAGATTTCTGACCTTCTCCGGGTGGAGCGCGGCGTACATGACGCTCATCGTTCCGCCCATGCAGTACCCGAGGACGTTGATCGAGTCCTGCTCGGAGCGCTCTCGGACCACGTCGACGCAGTTGTCGACGTAGCGATCGACGTAGTCCTCGAGCGTGAGGGTCGCATCCATCGTCGAGGGCTCGTTCCAGTCGATCATGTAGACGTCGAAGCCGTTCTCCAGCAGCGTGCGGATGACGCTACGGTCGGGCTGCAGGTCGAGGATGTACGGCTTGTTGATCAGCGCGTAGACGATGAGGATGGGGACGTCGTGCTGTTCGTCGGTCTGGGACTCGTAATGCAGCAGTTCGAGCTTGTTCTCCTCGTAGACGACCTCGCTCGGGGTCTGGCCCACCTCGACTTCGGCCATCCGTTCGAGCTGTTCGGGCGACTCGACGCTCTTTTCGATGGTTTCGCTCGACCGTTCCCAGTTCTGACGGTACAGATCGAACCCCAGCGTGAAGGGATTCGAGGTCATTCCTCGTCCCCGGACTCGCCTTCGAGGTGCTCGATGACGGTGTCGAGCTTGTTCTCGACGGCGTGCTGGCGGCGTTCGAGTTCGATCAGACGCTCACCGACCTCTTGGACGTCGTTCTTCGTCGCGAATCCGAGGTTATGCAGCGTCTCGTCGGCCATCTCGTCGACCTCCTGACGGTAGTCGAGGGCCTCCTCGACGGTCTTACCGGTCACCGCGGCGAAGGCCGTCGTGTCGGTGACGTCCTTGAACGCCTCGTTGGCGGCGTTGAGCCAGATGTCGCGGAACTCCTCGGGGCGGACCTCCTCGCCGGAGACGAGGTCCATCGAGCGCTCGTACGCCCGTTGCGAAGCGTCCATCCACGTCGCATACGCGTTCGCGTAGCCCTCAGCGCCCTCCTCGAACTGCTGGGGATCGGTCGTCTCCTCGACGGCGTCGACCCACGATTCGACGAACGAGGCCTGGGCCTCGACGTTCTGTTCGAGCGCTTGGGCGAACTGCTCGTTCATCGTCTGCATGAATTCGTTCCACTGTTCGGGGTCTGCCATCGGTGAGTTCATCTCTGCCATAGGTATAGTATCGGGGGTCGCTCTCAAAAAGGTGTGTTCGCTTACTGCTCGACCGCGTCCTCGGCGGACTCGATCGCGATCTCGGTCTGCTCTTCGGCCTGCTGGCTGGCCTCGACGGCCATCTCGGTCGAGTCGTCGGCCATCGATTCGAGCTGCTCGACGAACTGCTCGTAGGCCGCGGCGTTCTCCTCCGAGAGCTGCTCGACGGTGTCCCACGACTGCTCGTGGAGGTCGAGGAGGACGGCGAACTGCTCGTCGACGGCCTCGTGGATCTCCTGAACGCCAGCCTCGCCGCCGGCGTCCTCGATCGCCTCGAAGTAGGCGTCGACCGCGCGCTGGGTCGCCTCGACGCCCCGGCGCTGGGTCGACTCCTGGGTGTCGAAGGTGCCACGGAACGTCTCGAAGGCGTCGTGTTGGAACTTCAGGCTCTGTTTGAACAGCTCGTTGCTCTGGTTGATCATCGTGCGCTGTGCGTCGAACATCGGGGTCATGAGTGTGTCAGTCATCGTTGGTCTCCGTATCGGTGTTGAGGGGGATGACGATCGTCTGAACGATGTCGCCCTCGTCGATTCCGAGCGCCTCTCGTTCCGCGTCGGGAATACTGATTCGGCCGCCGCTCTGGACGCGCGTTTTGAACGCCGCCGCCCCCATGCTCATCGCCGAGAGCTGGGACAGCCCGCCCATTCGCTGTGTGCCAGTGGGGCTCATCCCCGACATCCACTGTGCGAACAACTTCCGCTGCTGTTCGACAGCCTCCTCGCTGGCCTCCTGCATCTGGCCTGCGAACATCGCAGGTGGCCACCACGTATCGTCGGCGTCGTTCGTCATCTACCCGAACCCACGCCCCCTATCGGCATAAGTGTTACCCTCAGAAACCACTGAATGGTTTTCAATGGTAGATGAAGGCTAAATCGAGTTCGGCCGTCGTATATTTAGGAAAGCCTAAATCCCCCCCTGATGAACACGCCCCTACGAGTCGACCGTGGTTTCGAACCGACGGAGAGGGATGGCGAACGCCGACGACGGGGCGTCGCAGGCGGGAGTAGCCCCGCCCGCGATCCCCGCTCTCGGACGGTCGAGGACCGTTTCATCGCGTCAGGAGGACTACAATGGCTGTTAGAAACGACCAATCAGAACGGAGCAACGCGGGGACGGACGGGGATCAGATCACCGACGACCGCGTATCGGGGTCGGCGGAGGCCGCCGTCCTCGAGATCGACGGGGTCACGAAACGATTCGGTGCCGAGTGTGCCGTCAACGACCTCTCGCTTTCGGTTCGGGAGGGCGAACTGTTGACCCTGCTCGGACCATCGGGCTGCGGGAAGACGACGACCCTTCGATTGATCGCCGGCCTCGAACGACCCGACGACGGCGAGGTCAGAGTCGACGGCGAGCGGGTCGCCGCCGCCGAAGACGGGACCTTCGTCCCGCCCGAGCGCCGCGACGTCGGCGTCGTGTTCCAGGACTTCGCGCTGTTTCCCCACCTGAGTGCGGCCGAGAACGTCGCGTTCGGACTCGATGACTGGGACGCGGAGGCTCGCGAGGCCCACGTCGACGAACTCCTCGAACTCGTGGGACTGACTGATCACGCCGACAGCAAGCCGAACGAACTCTCCGGTGGGCAACAACAGCGCATCGCGCTCGCGCGTTCGCTCGCGCCCGAACCCGATATCCTGCTGCTCGACGAACCGTTCTCGAACCTCGACGTGGACCTCCGGGTCGAGATGCGCGAGGAGGTCCGGCGGATCCTGACGGAGGCGGGCGTCACGGGGATTTCGGTCACGCACGACCAGGAGGAGGCCATGTCGATCTCGGACCGCGTCGCCGTGATGCACGACGGGGCGCTGATGCAGGTCGGCGACCCGGCGGAGGTGTTCCAACACCCCCAGTCCCGGTTCGTCGCCGGTTTCCTCGGGCACGCGAGTTTCGTTCCGGGGTACGTCACGGACGACCTGGTCGAAACCTCCCTCGGGAACATCGGCCGGGACCGGATCCACGGGCTCGCCCCCGAGTACGACCGAACGAGGATCGACGTGCTCGTTCGTCCGGACGACGTGCTCGTCAGGCCGGCCGACGGGGGCGAGGCCGACGGTCGCGTCACTTACCGGCGATACCTCGGCCCGACGGTGTTGTATCGGGTGGAACTCGAGGACGGGACTATCGTCGAGGCGATGCACAACCACGCTCAACGCGTCTCGCTCGATACACCCGTGACCGTGGAACTCGCGGCCACACACGACCTGTCGTGGTTCCCGACCGAGGATCACTAATCGCGTTTCTGTCCCCAGAACCCGCCGTATTTCGTGACCTCGACGTCGCCCTCGACCCGAGTCTGACAGGCCAGTCTGAGCCCCGAATCGAGGTTGTGGGGCCACTTCGAGAGCCGTGAGCGTTCCTCCTCGCTCATCTCGCTTACGGGCCCCTCGACCTCGACCGCACAGGTTCCACAGACCGCCCGGCCGCCGCAGTTCGCGTAGTTCGCCGCCCCGTTGTGTGGCGAGAGCCCCACTTCGAGGAGAGCCTCCCGGAGTTCGTCACCCACCGTACACTCGATGCGCTCGCCCTGATACGTGATCGTGGGCATAGATCTCATACGACACCGACCGACAAAACCGTTGGCACGCCGTCGATCGACGTGTTCGTATGGCTCGCCGCCGTCGGGACCGCTATGCAGGCAGTCGTCCTCGAGTCACACGGCGAACCGCTCGAACTCACCGAGGTGCCGACACCCGATCCCGCTCCCGACGGCGTGGTCGTCGACGTCGAGGCCTGTGGGATCTGTCGCTCCGACTGGCACGCCTGGAAGGGCCACGGCGAGTGGGTCGACGACGTCCCACCGGAGGGACAGATCCTCGGCCACGAACCCGCAGGGGTCGTCGTCGAGGTCGGGGACCGGGTCCGCACGCTCGAAGCGGGCGATCGCGTCGCGGTCCCGTTCAGTCTCGGCGACGGCACCTGCTCGCGGTGTCGAAACGGCCACGGGAACGTCTGTCCCAATGGAACGGCATTGGGGTTCGAACCCGCCGGACAGGGCGCGTTCGCTGACCGGGTCGCGGTGCCCCACGCCGACTACAACCTCACAGTCCTTCCCGAGGGACTCGACGCGACGACGATGGCCGCGCTCGGCTGTCGGTACATGACCGCCTACCACGGACTCGCCCACCGTGCGGACCTCACGCCCGGCGACTGGGTCGCGGTCCACGGCTGTGGCGGGGTCGGACTGTCGGCGATCCAGATCGCCCGCGCGCTCGGTGCGCGCGTGCTCGCGGTCGACATCCGAGAGGAGGCTCTCGAGAAGGCGGCGGAACTCGGCGCGCAGGCGACGGTTCACGGCGACGGAGACGTCCCTAGGACCATCCGCGAGCGGACGAGTGGCGGGGCGGCGATCTCGATCGACGCGCTCGGGATCGAAGAGACCTGTCGGAACTCCGTCGATTGTCTTGCGAGCCTCGGCCAGCACCTCCAGATGGGACTGACGACGGGGGCTGAACGCGGCGAGATCCCCCTTCCGACCGACTCGATGGTCGGCCGCGAGATCGATTTCCTCGGGTCGCGTGGCATGCCGCCGACCCGCTACGACGAACTCCTTCGATTCGTCGAGAGCGGCGCGATCGACCCCGCTGAACTCGTCACCCGGACGGTTCCGCTTCGGGAGGTTCCCGACCGAATCGCCGCGATGGACGAGTACGATGCCGTCGGGATCGAGGTGTGTGAGCCCTGATTCGAACGGCAATTTGATATACCATAATAGAGTTTAATTGGTGTGTGGTAAATTAACATTGGTATCAACCGCTGTAACTAGCCGTCTCCGATCGAAACGGTTCTACAGTCCCTCTCGCGGGCCACAGCGACTCAGGCTGCTCGGCCGCTGGTGTAATCGGTTCGGATCGGTTCCCTCGATTGTCTCCGGGAGGATAGCGACTACACCGAAAGACGGAATACTCGAGAGGACGAATATAATTATTTGGAGTCCAAGACGACGCTATGACCAAACTCGACGCGATCCCGGCCGCCGATCTCCGGGAGGCACTTTCCGAGACGACCGACCACAAGGCCGTCAGACGGTTAATGGTCGCCCTCGCATACAAGGACGGCGACTCGGTCGACCGACTGAGCGATCTGTACGGGATCCCCAGTTCGACGGTCTACTACTGGCTCGATCGGTTCGAAGAGCGCGGGATCGAGGGGGGTCTCGAGGACGAATCGAGGCCCGGCCGGCCACCGAAACTCGACGAGGGGGACCGGAAATCGCTTACGGCGGATCTCGCGTTATCGCCCACTGATCTCGGCTACGACGCCGACGAGTGGGGACCCAAACTGGCCAGAGACCACATCCACCGGGAGTACGGGATCGAGTACTCACTCGGTCACGTTCGACGCCTCCTCCGAGCGGGGGAGTAATTACAACGACTTCTGCTAGATCTCGGTGATCCGTGTGTACTTCTCGTCGAGGGCGGCGGCGTCCTCGGGGAGGAGTGCGACGACGATGTAGGGAGCGTACTGTTCGAGGTACTCGACGAGTGCGGCGATCCGCTCGGAGTCGAGCGCCTCGAGCGAGTCGAGCAGCATGAACGGAACGTGCTCGTGGACATCGTGGACGAGATACCCCGCGAGCGCAACGATCAGCCCGGTGACCTCGCGTTCGCTCTCGCTCAAATGGGCGACGGAGTCCTCGTATGTGGTGCCCGATTCGGTGCTGCGCGTGACGTGGAGTTCGAAGGTCGCCTCCTCGCCGGTCGCGAGGCGCTCGATCCAGATCCGCTCCAAGTTGGCGTATTCGAGCAACCCGAGGACGGTCTCCATGTGCTCGTTGAACGCACCGATCGCCTCGCGTTCGAGGCGCTCGATCCGGGTGCGCTGGGTCTCTAGCTCCTCGGTGATCTCCTCGCGGCGCTCCTCGAGGTCCTCCTGCGTCGCGAGTCGGTCCTCGATCTCCGCGAGGTCCTCGTCGATGGCGTCGAGTTCGCGTCGGAGTCGGTCGCGCTCGACCTCGTGTCGCGTGAGGGATTTCTGGGCGTCGAGCGTTTCGTCCTCGTCGGTTTCGATCTCCGTTTCGAGCTCCTCGACCGTCGAACGCAGGGACTCGCGGCGCGCTTCGAGGTCGTCGATCCGTGCACGGCGGTCCGCGAGTTCGTCCTCGATATCCGAGAGGGTACGTTCGAGGCGATCGCGCTCCTCGCGTCGCTGGCGGTACTCCGCGCGCTCCTCGGTCAGCGAGTCCAGTTCCGAGGAGACCCCGTTTCGCCGCTCGACCTTCTCGCGGCGCAGATCCCGGAGGCTCGACAGCGTCTCCTCGATTCGGTCGGTCTCGACGGTGCTCCCGCAGGTCCAACAGCTGACCTCGCGGTCGGCGAGCAGCTGGTCGGTGACGGGTCCGTCGTCCGAATCGAGCAGTTCGGGGTACTCGGCCTCGACCATGTCCTCGTTGAACTGGATCACGGTCTGGAGCTGCGAGACCGTCTCGTCGAGTTCCCGTTTCCGTCCCCTGAGTCGTTCGATCTCGCGCGCTACCTCGTCGATGTCGTCCGATTCGACCGAGAGCTCTGAGAGTTCCTCGCGGACATCCTCGCGCTCTGCTTCGAGGGACTCCACGCTCGCGCGCTCGGTGTCGAGGTCGAACGTGACGTCCTCGAGATCCGTTCGCGTCTCCCGAAGGCGGTCGAACCGGTCAGATCCCGTCTCGGTTTCCTCCTCTGACAGCGCCTCTCGGGCGGCTTCCAGCGCCTCCTCGGCGGATTCGAGCTCGTGTTCGAGGCGGGCGCGTTCCTCCTCGAGCGACCCGCGTTCGCGTTCGACCGCCGAGAGCTTCGAGAGCTCCTCGTCGATCTCGCGTTTCTCGGCCTGCAGGCGCTCGATCGTCGCCTCGATCTCGCCGACGTCGACGGGCCGGAGGATGAGCTCCCGGAGGTCGTCGTCCCGGACGACCGCACGACGGGCCTCGTTCGATTCGAGCAGGAACGCAAAGAGGTCCGCGAGCTGTGACTGATCGAGATACGGCTCACCGCCGAAGGCGAGCGTGCCGTTCTTCCTGGCGAGCGTCCGCGTGTAGGTCCGACCCCCGATATCCATCTCGACACGGCCACGTTCGGCATCACCCTTGAGCGAGGCCCGGTCGCTTCCGAGTGCGGCCATGATCGCCTGCAGGAAGGAGGTTCGGTTCGTCGCGTTGCGTCCGGAGAGGGCGGTCACGCCGGCGTCGAGTTCGATGCTCGTCGAATCGATCCCGCCGATCTTCTCGGCCCTGACGACGACGGACTCACCCGACGCTTCGACTGATGACATACGTCTCCTATCGCGGCGTTCGCTCATAAGCCTTCATGATCGCTGTCCCGCGGGTTACACACGTATTCGCGTAAACGTCAGTTTCGACAGGAACAGCCACCGTCCTCGAGGAAGGTCGTCACGGGGGTCGACCGGCCGCAGTTCTCACAGGTCACCTGCACGTCGACGAAGACGTCCGAGATCCCGCCCGAAAGCGCCTCGGAGTTGGCGAGACGCGTAATCGAGTCCTCGGTGACGACGCTGGTTCGGGTCATCAACGCCCCGATCTTGTCGAGTTCGCGTTCGCGCCGTTCGGCCGGGGTGCGCTCGACGCTCGAAGGATGGGTCGCCTCGCGGTACTCGGTCAGGTAGGTGTAGATCGACTGGTGGGAGACGAAGTCCGATTCGAGGTCCTCGACGTCGAGTCCGGCGCGGTCGAGTTCACGGTGTGTCTGTTCGCGCATCCCCGTACTGACCTCCTCGTCGGTGAGCAGTCGATACCGGTTCTCGACCTCGCCATCAAGCGAGCGCATCCCCGCCTCCTCCATCGCCGCCTCGAGTACGCGCCGGTTGAACAGGTCCGCGAGCGCACGGAGGCTGTACTGTTCGCCCCGATCGCCCGTCCAGTAGGCCTCTAACTCCGCGCCGAACCCGTCGAGACTGTACTTCTCGATGACGCGCCCGACCTTGCCCTGAGAACGTCCTTCGCTGGCCATCGAGTACCGGTTATCACCCCACACCAATAAACGCACGGCTCGACCCACAAGCGGGCGCGGATCGTCCGTCGGTCCTCGTCGGCCCGCTTACCATTCCGCGACGCTGCCATCGTCGTGGCGCCAGACGGGGTTGTGCCAGTCGACGGTCTTTTCGGCCTGTTGTTCGATGTACTCCTCGTTCAGCTCGATCCCCAGCCCCGGCCCGTTGGGTGCGGCGACGTACCCCTCCTCGTACTCGAAGACGCCCGGATCCGCGAGGTAGTCGAGTACGTCCCCGCCCCGGTTGTAGTGGATGTCGAGGCTCTGTTCTTGGATCAGCGCGTTCGGCGAACAGATATCGACCTGAATGCACGACGCCAGCGCGATCGGCCCCAACGGGCAGTGCGGCGCGATCGCCACGTCGTAGGCCTCGGCTATGTCCGCGATCTTCTTGACCTCCGTGATACCGCCCGCATGCGAGAGGTCCGGCTGGATGACGTCGACGCTGCCGGACTCGAAGACCTCCTTGAAGTCCCACCGCGAGAACATTCTCTCACCCGTCGCGATCGGGATCGAGGTGTGGGCGGCGATGGCCGGAAGGGAGTCGTTGTGCTCGGGAAGCACGGGCTCCTCGATGAACATCGGGTCGTAGGGTTCGAGTGCCTCCGCCAGTCGCTTGACCATCGGTTTCGTGACTCTGCCGTGGAAGTCGACCCCGATGTCGATCTCGGGGCCGACGGCCTCACGGACCTCCCGGAGCCGGTTTTCGGCCGCCCGGACGGCGGCGGGGGTATCGACCCGGCGGAGTTCGCTCGTCGCGTTCATTTTCAGGCCGGTAAAGCCCTCCTCGACCTTTTCTGCCGCTGCTTCGCCGACCTCGCTGGGACGGTCGCCGCCGATCCACTGATAGACCCTGATCCGGTCGCGCGCCCGGCCGCCCAATAGCTCGTAGACCGGCGCGTCGAATCGCTTGCCCTTGATGTCCCAGAGCGCCTGGTCGACCCCGGCGATCGCGCTCATGAGGACCGGGCCCCCCCGATAGAAGCCCCCGCGGTACATCGCCTGCCAGTGGTCTTCTATTCTACTCGGATCCTCGCCGAGCAGGTAGTTGTCGAGCAGTTCCTCGACTGCCGCGCGGACGGTCTTTGCGCGCCCTTCGACGACGGGCTCGCCCCAGCCCACGAGCCCGTCGCTCGTTTCGAGCCGGAGGAAGAGCCAACGCGGCGGTACTTCGTACAGGTCGTAACCGGTTATCGCTGTCATCGGGGTTCGGGGAGGTGTTCTCGGTTCGTCTGGATCAGTTCTTCGGTTCCCCTCAGAACGTCGTTCGATGGGAACCGCTACGTACCGAGCACGGTGGTCCCGATAGCAGGAACGCAGTGGAGCCCGTTGATAGGGTCCGGTCGACCGGAAGCGCTCGAAGGATAGTGTTCTACCGGATCTTCCCGCGAGGCTTCAACGACTCGACCGACGACGGTTTTCGGACTGTCGGTTCGACGGGAAAACAGGAACGTTATCGACTCCCGGGTGACGGGACCGGCGACATCGCTTCAGGCTTCGATCATCTCGACGAGGTTTCCCTCGGGATCGCGAACGAACAGGATTCGGGCTCCGCTTTCGGTCGTCCGGGGCTGGCTTCGCGTCTCGACGCCCTCCGGCAATCCCCGGTAGAATTCCTCGATGTCTTCGACTGCGAGTCCAACGTGTTTCGTTCCGGGCTGGTTCACGTCGTCGGTGTGGGCGCGTCCCGCGGGATCGTATTCGACGAGTTCGATACGGCCGTCGCCAGCGTCCAAGTGGACGAAATTCCCGGTCGCGTTCTCGATTCCGACGGCGACCGAGAACCCCTCCCCCGAGACGGTAAAGCGGTCGATAACGTCCAATCCGAGAACGTCGCGGTAGAACTCGACGGCCCGACCGAGGTCGGCTACGGTCACGCCGAAGTGGTGTGCGTTCATACGAACCGATGCCAACGCCACCACCAAATCCCTTCCGTCTCACTGGAACACGACCGAGCGAGGAGCCGACACGGTTAACTCCCGTCGTTGTGGGCGCTTTGACATGGCACGAACGGCGATCCAGTTATACACCCTCCGCGGGATCGACCAACCGTTGCCGGACGTCCTCAGGGCGGTCGGAGAGACCTCGTTCGACGCCGTCGAATTCGCCCACCGAGTCGGCGACGCCGACCTGAAAGCGGTCGTCGAAGCGCTCGAGGAGACCGACCTCGAAGTCGCTGCCGCCCACGTCGGCCTCGATCGGCTTGAGTCCGAGCACGAGGAGACGACCGCGTTCTATGCGGAACTCGGCTGTACGGACCTCGTCGTCCCGTGGCTCGATCCCTCGAACTTCGAAAGTGAGGAGGCGGTTGGAGCGGTAGCCGAACGCCTCAACCAGACGGCGGCGGCGCTCGATGGGAGGGGTTTTTGCCTCCACTATCACAACCACGATCAGGAGTTCGTCGACTGTGGCGACCGCACGGCGGTGGACGAACTGCTCGAGCGAACCGACGATTCGATCGGTTTCGAGATCGATCTCGGCTGGGCGAACGCCGCCGGTGGGGACCCGGTCGATCTGTTCGATCGGTACGGTGATCGGATCACCCACGTCCACTTTGCGGACGCCGACTCGGAGTCGATGTCGTGTGTCGAACTCGGCGAGGGCGACCTCGACCTCGACGCTTGTGTCGAGGCCGCCCACGACGCAAGTATCGAGTGGCATATATACGAACACGATGAACCGACGAACCCGCACGAATCGCTGCTCTACGGGGCCCAAACGCTCGACTCGTTCCGTTGACTCGAACGGGCGAACACGGGTTCGTGTCGGACACGAACCTTCGATATCGTACTTATCAGTTTATGTTGGTTATGGACGGACTCATTCATAGGGTTCAACTACGAACTCACAGGAACGTGAACAGACTGGATAGCGGCGCCTCGTTCCTTCCGAGGATACCATCGCTCGCAGCTTTTGATGATACTTATCGGAGCGATCGTAGCGAGGGTACACGACGGGATTCCCGGTTTTCGAGGAAGCCCTCGAAAACGCGAGTATCGCAGCCCTTGTCACGCTCGCAGTCATCGGCTTCAGTATCTCGGCTTCATCCGTGTAGCGATGATCCCCGACAGGAGCGTTTACTCTTCGTAGTTCCCGTGTATCGGATATCTGGCGTACAATGATCGTGTCCGAGCGTTCGATCGGGACCTGGTCCGTGTCAACGGGTAGCGATTCGTCCTTCTCCTGCATCCGCAGAAGTAGTCAGTACGACGAGAGGCGAGACGCTCGTCGATGTTCCTCCATTGCTTCCATCCAGCTGTTCGTGGCGAATCAAAGCGGGATTCCGTCGGATACGTCCCGCTGAGGGTCGACTCTCAACGAGAGACGAGCATCGTTCACCACGACTGATGATGGCACGACTCATTGAAATGTGTTCTCTCGCGAACGTAGTCCCGTGAGGAATCCGTAATGTATCGTCTCGGACACGACTATGCGTTTACCGCTGGACTCGGAGGGAGGTCTTTCGGGGTCTTACCCCCTGGGTAATCCAGCGAAGAGAGGTACCCGTAGAGAAAGGAGGTTCAACATTGACTGTCAGCGTGATCCCTACAGAATATGATTATTTTCATAACTAGGACAATACTGGTCTCAGTTGTGTACCGACAAAGAAGGTAATAGATCTCAACCACCGGGCTTGTAGTGCTTATTGTTCAAATAAATACTCTTATTTTCTCTGTTGGGGCATATTGAAGTGGGTGGGCCACGATCGGGGACATATGCCGGATCAGGACGGTGAGACCTCGCGGACGGTAGTGAAGACGCACGTTCCCGCGTATCAAAAGCGTATCTGGGTCGATCACGCCGACGAATTGGGGATGAGCCAAAGCGAGTTCCTCAGAACGATGGTGCAGGCGGGTCGTCGCGGATTCGATCCGGGTAGGACTGTAGAGGGACGCTCGTCGGAGTCCACGAGCGAAACCGGCGAGATGACCGGTGAACTCGCAACGCGGATCGAAGCCGTCCTCGCAGACTCCGGGCCGCTTTCGTGGGACGAACTCGTCACAGCCCTGACCGACGGCCTCGAGGACCGGTTGGAGGACACGCTCCAAACCCTCCAAGAGGAAGATCGCGTGCGTTACAGCGGCCGGGACGGTGGGTACACGCTGAACGAGGGTCGGTCGTGAGCACGACGGATCGGGAGCAGGTCGACGATCCCATCGCGTACTTCCTTCAGGACATCGAATATCAGGGGAAGACTGAGCGCACACGGTCGGCCTACGAGCGTGTCCTTCGGGATTTCGAGGCGTTCATCGAGGAGGAATACCCGCACGTGAATACGCTCTCGGGAACGACACATCGGGCGTGTATGGCTTGGATCCACGGCCAGCGCGGCGAAGTCGCCGACAGCACGCTTGCGACGTACGCCTCGTATCTCCACCGCTTTTACGCCTATATGGCTCAAGTCGGGGAGTTCGAGGAGAACCCAATGGCACTCGTCGTCGAGCAGATGGACGAGTCGATCGACGTCGATCCGACGCGCCGGGAGATCAGCGTCCCGGAGATGCGCGAGTTCGTCGCTTCGATCCCCCACCCGCTCTCACGGGCAGTGATCTTCACGCTCCTGAAGACCGGTATCCGTGCAGGAGAGCTGTGTAACCTCGATCTGCGCGACGTTCATCTCACGACCGATGCGATCGAGATCGAGACACCACCCCGTCCCCAACTCAACGGTAAGCCCGATTCGATCTACGTCTCACCCGAACCCGCCCGCGGGCAGACGGTAAACGGTGAGGAACGCACGGCATCGAACAAACGCCGTCGACCGACCGTCCTCCCGGTCGACGACGAACTCCGCGAGACGCTCGTCCGGTGGCTCGCCGTCAGACCCGACTGTCGATCCGATGCCGAGCCGTTTTTCGCCAACACGGCCCGCGAGTGGGGGAGTCGAATCACACCAACCGCGGTCCACCACATGGTCGAACGACACGCCCGTGAGCGAGGGTGGTACCGAACCGGCGGCGGCGCGAGCGAGAACGTCACTCCTCACTACTTTCGGCATTTCTTTACGACCTACCTCCGGGGCCAAACCGGTGAACGAGGGATCGTCAAGTACCTCCGAGGCGACGTCGCCGACGACGTCATCGACACCTACACCCACAACTGGGGTGATCGTGTTCGAGACACCTACGAAATGAATATCTATCGGCTCCTTTGATGCCCTTCTCAAAGGACATAAATTTCATACTGCTATATTAAATCGACCCCTCCAAAGGGAGTGGCGTTACAGAAGTACGAACGTAATATATCGGCCGTTCCTACGCGTAGGTACTGTTGATCTCGATTACGTTCGCCGTACTCACCGTTAGCGCGGGGAGCTCGTCGGTGTACCACTCGCCCGTCATCCGGCTTTTCGGGCCCGAGACGCTCACCGCACCGAGCACCTCGTTGTCGACGACGATCGGTGCGGCGATACACCGAAGCCCCTCGAGGCGTTCTTCGTCGTCGTAGGCGTATCCCTGCTGGCGGACTTCTTCCAGTTCGGCCATAAGCCGATCCCGATCCGTGATCGTATTCGGAGTGACGCGCGGAAGCCCGTGACGGTCGAGGATCGCCTCGACGCGCTCGTCGGGGAGGTGGGCGAGCATCGCCTTTCCGAACCCGGTCGTGTGGAGATAGACGCGTTTTCCGGCGTGGGTGTCCATGTGGACGGCGTCCGCCCCTTTCGCCCGGTAGAGGAACACCCCGCGGCCGTGTTCCTCGACCAGCAGGTTCGCCATCTCGCGGGTCTCCTCCGCGAGTTTGTCGATCTCCGGCGGGGCGATCGTCGCGACACCCCGTCTATCGCGTGCGTACTCGCCCAACTGGAGGAATCGCAGGCCGACGTCGTACTGCGAACCGTGTTTGGTGACGTACTCGTTCCGTCGGAGGGTCTGGAGGTGGTTGTGGACCGTACTCTTCGGGAAATCGAGGTGACTCGCGAGTTCGGTGACGCCCGCCCCGTCGAGGACCCGAAGCGCATCGAGGATCCGGAAACTCGTCTCGGTCGCCCGTACCGTCGTGGATTCGTCGGTAGTCATGGGAGGGACTATCGCGTCATAGATAATAGTTCTACAGGCCGGATATATATTCACTTCTACTGAACGTCCTGTTCTTTCGTGGGGACGAACGATCGGATTCGATTCTGAGACGACCATCGATCCGGTCTCCGGCCACAGTGTTCATTGAGAGAGCGATTACTTCCCATCTACAAAAGTATTTGTTCATGCAGACCGAACGAATTCTAGCTGTCATTCCGGTTCCGAATCACGCTCGAAATCGGGTGACGGACTACTTATCCAATATATATCGGATATTCAGTAACTAATATACCTCTTAGGAGGATATTCGACAGTATTTTCTGCGTTCCAGAGCCATGAATAGGGTAGAAGGGGACGAAAAACGTGTTTCTGCTGTGTTTCGGGGGATATCTTTATGGGTTGTCCTCGTCCAGTACCGAGTGGAGTGAACCAGCTATGAGCGACGTGACACTACGACGGACACAGTTAGCGACACCGGCGAGCGACGAGAAGTTCATGGAAAGCGCCTCGAACAGCGCCGCCGACGAGGTCTTTCTCGATCTCGAAGACAGCGTCGCACCGAACGCCAAACCCGACGCCCGCGAGCCGCTGATCAACGCGGCTCAGAACCACGACTGGAGCGGTAAGGTGCTCTCCTACCGGATGAACGGGATCGACACCGAGTGGTGGTACGACGACGTCATCGACGTCGTGAGCGCGGCCGGCGAGCATATCGACGACATCATCATCCCGAAGGTCAAGGGCGCAAGCGACATTCACACCGTCGAAAACTTGCTCGCGCAGGTCGAGAAGAACGCCGGCCTCGAGGTCGGCGCGATCGGCCTCGAACCCCAGATCGAGGACGGCGAAGGGATGCACAACGTCCACGAGATCGCCCACGCGAGCGATCGCCTCTCCAGCATCATCTTCGGCCCCGGCGACTACTCGGCGGCGATGGGCACACCGGGATTGGACATCGGGCAGTTCCCCGACTACCCCGGCCACTACTGGCACCACGCGCTCTCGGAGTGCAACGCCGCCGCCAAAAGCGCCGGTCTCCCCTGCTTGGACGGCCCGTACGCCGACATCGAGGACGAACAGGGCTTCCGCGACTCGTGTAACAACGCGAGTATGATCGGCTGTGACGGCAAGTGGGCGATCCACCCCAGCCAGATCGAGATCGCAAACGAGATCTTCGCGCCCGACCCGGAGACCGCCGAACGCGCCCAGCGCATCGTCGAGGAGTACGCCCAAGCGATGGAAGAGGGCAAGGGTGCAGTGAAAGTCGACGGCCAGATGGTCGACGAGGCGACCAACAAGATGGCCCAGGACATCGTCGACAAGGCGAAAGCCGCCGACATCCTCTAAGACGCGGCGTCCAGTTTTCGATTCTTTTAGCCGTCCTCAGTCCAGCGATTCGACGAGTTCGACGCGTCGACCGTCGGGATCGCGCACGAACGCGGTGCGAGCACCCGCTTCGGGCTGGTCGCCGGGCTCCTTGTCGACGCCGTAGTGGTCGATCCCCTCGAAGACCTTGTCGACGCTGTCGACGCCGATGGCGAGGTGGTCCCACATGCTGCCGGCGTCGAACTCCGCTTCGCCGTCGGTATCCGAGAGCTGGAGTTCGGTCCCGTTCTCGTCGGCGATATACCTGTTATGGGTCTCGCCGTCGGGCGTCTCGAACTCCCAGGACTTCTCGAAGCCGAACTGCTCGTAGAAGGCGATGGTCTCCTCTGCGTCCGCGACGTTGATATTGATATGGATGAGTTCCATGCCTTCTCTCGCGGCGAGGGCGCTATTAAAACCGTGGGTCACCGAGTCATGTGTGGGTTCATCGAACACAGTATTTATCACGATCAACCCCCGACCGGAAGCTAATGGCCGTCGAAAAGCCCCACGGCGATATGAGCAACTTCGAAGTGTATAGGGAGGCACGCGGGCACGACAATCCGGATGCGAGCGAGTACGAGGAACTCGCCGCGGACCTGCGTGCGGTCGTTGACGGCGAGGTCCGGTTCGACGAGTACGCACAGGTCCTGTACGCGACCGACGGCAGCATCTACAAGGCAAAACCCGCGGGAGCGGTGATGCCCCGCGATCGGGACGACGTCAGGAACGCGATCAAGATCGCCTTCGAACACGAGGTGCCGATCATGGCCCGCGGCGCGGGCTCCTCGCTGGGCGGCCAGGGCGTCGGCCCGGGCTGTATCGTCCTCGATATGACGACCTACATGGACGAGATCCTCGAGATCGACCCCGAGAACCGACGCGCGCGCGTCCAGCCGGGGGTCGTCCAGGACCACTTCGACGACGCTGCGAGAGAATACGGCCTGAAGTTCGCGCCCGATCCGGCCTCCTCGAACCGTGCGACCATCGGCGGCGGGATCGGTAACAACTCGACGGGGGCGCACTCGGTCCGGTATGGGATCACCGACGCCTACACCGAGGAACTCGACGTGATCCTCTCGGATGGCACCGAGATCCACACTCGCGAAGTCGTCCTCGATTCGCCGGAGTACCAGGGTATCGTCTCGAAGGACGATCGGGAAGCCGAGATTTACCGAACAGTCCGGGGACTGGTCGAGGACAACGAAGAGGAGATCGAGGACCGATACCCGAACCTCAAGCGGGTCGTCTCAGGCTACAATCTCAACCGAGTGATCTACGAGAACGAGGCCGGAGAGGAGGTCATCAACCTCTCGAAACTGCTGGTGGGTGCCGAATCCACACTGGGAGTCGTCGTCGAGGCCGAGATCTCGTTGGTGAGCGTTCCCGAGGAGACGGCGCTCGCGCTGTACTTCTTCGACGACCTCGTCGACTCGATGAAGGCGGTCCCGCAGGCCCTCGAATACGACGTCAGCGCCGTCGAGCTGATGGACGACGAGGTGTTCCGGATGGCCGCCGAATCGGATGGCTACTCGCAGTACGTCGAGCCGATCCCCGAGCGTGCGAAAGCCGCGATCATGCTCGAGTACGACTCGGAGATGGTCGAGGACTTCGAGGACGCGATCGGTGAGACCAACGACCGGTTCGTCGAGAACGGCGACGCCTTCGACGTGCTCGAAGCGTATACTGAAGAGGATCAGGGGAAGATCTGGAAGCTCCGCAAGGCAGCGATTCCGCTGCTGATGAGCCTGGAGGGCGACCCGAAACCGTACCCGTTCATCGAAGACGCGACGGTCCCGCCGGAGGAACTGGCCGAATACGTCCAGTCGTTCAAGGAGGTCCTCGAGGACCACGGCACCTCGGCGGCGTATTTCGCGCACGCGGGCTCGGGGACGCTCCACATCCGGCCGATCCTCAACCTCAAGGACGGCGAGGGCATCGAGACGATGCACTCGATCACCGACGAGATCACCGACCTCGTCGTCGAGCACCACGGCGCCTTCTCGGGCGAACACGGCGACGGGATGGCCCGCACGGAGTTCAACCCGAAGATGTTCGGCAACGATCTGTGGGGCGCGTTCAAGGAGCTGAAGACGGCCTTCGACCCCGAATGGCTGATGCACCCGGGCAACGTGGTCTATCGGGACGGTCCCGAGGACCCCGGCCCCGAGAACGAACGGGGCGTCGGCGCGGACAACCGCGAGCATCTCCGCTACGGCGCGGGCTACCAGTCGATCGAGCCCCAGACGAAACTGGACTTCACCGACGAGGGCGGGTTCTCCCATCTCGTCGAGCTGTGTAACGGCTGTGGGACCTGCCGACAGACCGACGACGTGATGTGTCCCACCTACCGGGGAATGAAGGACGAGATCGCGACCACCCGCGGGCGCGCGAACATGCTTCGGGCCGCGATTTCGGGGGACCTCCCCGAAGAGGAGCTGTACTCCGAGCAGTTCCAAGAGGAGGTGCTCGACCTCTGTGTGGGCTGTAAAGGCTGTAAGAGCGACTGTCCCACCGGCGTGGATCTGGCGAAGCTCAAAGCGGAAACCAAACACCAGTACCACGAGCGCGAGGGGGTCGGGATCCGCGATCGGGTCTTCGGCAACATCGACACGCTCTCGAAACTCGGCAGCGCGCTCGCGCCGGTCTCGAACCTCGGGACGAAGGTGCCGGGCGCGCGGAAAGCGATGGAGAAAGTCGCCGGGATCGCCCCAGACCGGGAGCTCCCGATGTTCCGCCGTGAGTCCCTCGAGGACTGGTACGACGCGCGCGGCGCGCGTGTCAGCGAGGCTGAAGCCGACCGGAAGGTAGTGTTGTTCCCCGACACCTACACGAATTACAGCTATCCCGAACCGGGGAAGGACGCCATCAGAGTGCTGGAGGCCGCAAACACCCACGTGAAGATCCCCGACGACCTCGGCCCCAGCGGCCGGGCGGCCTACTCGAAGTCGATGCTCGACAAAGCCGAGAAGCGCGCCCGGCACAACGTCGAGCGCTTCGAGGAGTACATCGACGACGGCTACGAGGTCGTCGTCGTCGAGCCCTCCGACGCGGTGGTCTTCCAGGACGAGTACCTCGACCTGCTCGCTTCGCCGGAAGCCGAGCGCGTCGCCGCCCACTCGTACGGAATCTGTGAGTACCTCGACGTCCACCGGCTGGTCGAGGAACTCGACCTGAACGAGAGCGGCGAACCGCTCACGTATCACGGCCACTGTCACCAGAAAGCCACGGGAAAGGACCACCACGCCGTGGGTGTCCTCCGGCGCGCGGGCTACGCGGTCGACCCGCTGGACTCGACGTGCTGTGGGATGGCGGGTTCGTTCGGCTACGAGGCCGAACACTACGACCTCTCGAGGCAGATCGGACAGCGCCTGTTCGACCAGATCGACGCGAGCGGCGGGACGCCCGTCGCGCCCGGCGGCTCGTGTCGCAGCCAGATCGGAGAGGAGTACGAGGGCAACCCGCCCCACCCTATCGAGAAGGTCGCGGCGGTCGTCCGATAGCGCGATCCCTCCCCTGTATTCGACAGACGGAGAAGCGAGTTTATCCATCATATTTATTAGCCACCGTTGAACACGTAGGCGTGAGTCGTTCACAATGATCACGAGGGTACGGAAAAACGGTGGTCGAGTATGGTATTAGAGATCGTCCTCGCGGCGTTGCCGCTGTTGGTCGTAGCGGTGTTGCTTGTCGGCCTGCTGTGGCCGGCGACGCGGGCGATGCCGATCGCGTGGATCGTCGCGCTCGGCGTGGGGTTTTTCGCCTGGAACATGCCACCGAACTGGCTCGCGGCGGCCTCGATTACCGGTGTAATGACCGCCCTCGAGATCCTCTGGATCGTCTTCGGCGCGCTCTTGCTCCTGTACACGCTGATGCAGGCCGGCGCGTTCGATCGGATCAACCGGGGATTCGCCACGATCAGCGACGATCGCCGCGTACAGATCGTTCTCTTGGGATTCTTCCTCGCGACGTTCATCGAGGGAGCGGCGGGCTTCGGGACGCCCGCCGCGGTCGTCGCGCCGCTGTTGCTCGGACTCGGATTTCCGGCGCTCGCGGCGGTCATCGCGGCGATCATCGGCCACGTCATCGCCGTCACGTACGGCGCGGTGGGGACGCCCATCATCGTCGGCATCCAGGACCCGCTGGCCTCGGCCGGCTTCCAGGACGAGATCGCCCAAGGGGGCTACACCGTGCCCGAGTACTCGACGGAGGTAGCTGCTTGGGCGGCGACCTATCACACGCTCGTCGGCTTCGTGATGCCGCTGTTCGCCGTGGGAATGGTGGTGTACTTCTTCGGCGACCGTGACGAGCGTTCGCTCTCGCCCGCCTGGGAGGTCGCGCCGTTGTGTCTGGCCTCGGGAATCGCCTTCGCGGTTCCGTACTGGCTGTCGGCGTGGTTCTTCACCGCGGAGTTCCCGAGCCTCATCGGGTCGATGGTCGGCGGGGCGATCATCGTCAGCGTGCTGAAGGCGGGCTACCTCCTCCCCGACTCCCACTGGGATTTCCCGCCGCGTAGCGAGTGGCCCGACCACTGGGTCGGAACCATCGAGCCCGGTGAAAACGGCGCGACGACGGGCCGGCCAGACAAGGCGACGGCCACCGACGGCGGTATCCCAAGCAGCCCGGAGATGTCGCTCGCTCGCGCGTGGTCGCCGTACGTCCTGGTCGTCGTGCTGCTCGTGGTCACCCGTGCGGTCGACCCGATCTCGTCGTTCATCAACCGACCGGCCTTCATCGTCGAGTGGCAGGAGATCCTCGGCACTGGGATCTCCGGTAGCATCGCGTGGATGAACGTTCCCGGGTTCTGGCTGATCGTCAGCGCGGTGCTCGCGATCCCGATCTTCGGCATGAGCGGCGGACAGGTCTCGGCGGCGTGGCGCGAGGCCGCGGAGAAGATCGTCTCGCCGCTCATCGCGCTGGTGTTCGTCATCGCGATGGTGCAAGTGATGATCAACTCCGGCGCCCACCCCGGCGCCCCGGAGGGCGGCAGCATGATCGTCGTGCTCGCGACGGCGACCGCGGACCTACTCGGCCCGGTCTACCCGGCGGTCGCGGCGCTGATCGGCGCGCTCGGCGCGGCGATGGCCGGTTCGAACACCGTCTCGAACATCACCTTCGGCGGCTTCCAGTTCGAGGCCGCCCAGCAACTCGGCCTGCCGACCCAGATCATCGTGGGTGCGCAGGCCGTCGGCGGCGCGATCGGCAACCTCGTCGCGATCCACAACGTCGTCGCGGCGCTGGCGACGGTGGGTCTGGTCGGCCAAGAGGGCCGCGTCATGCGCCTGAACCTGATTCCGCTGGTCTATTACTCGATCTTCGTCGGGTTCTGGGCGCTGCTGTTCTCGTACGTGCTGTTCCCGAGCGCCTTCTGAAACGCCGGCTCGCTGCCGGCGGTTTTTTATCCGAGGTCCGGCGCGATCAGTTCGATCGGATGATGCGGTTTTCGTTCCAACAGCACGTCCAACTGATCCGTACAGGAGGTACCGCTCGCCAGCACCGTTCGATCCCGTTGACCGGCCGCCTCGAACTCGTCTTCGAGTTCGTAGCCCACGTCCATCGAGAGCTCGTAGTACTGCTCTTTGTAGCCGAAGGAGCCGGCCATCCCACAGCACTCGACGGTCGAAGTCAGCACGTCGTAGTTCAGGTCCTCCAGTAGTGTCTCGGTGTACTCCCCGAGCCCCATCGTGCGCTGCTGGCAGTGGCTGTGGTACGCGACCCGGCCGGGACCCTCCGTAAGGACATCGGTCTTTTCGGGGTCGTTCGTCACCAGCCCGTAGACGTACTCGCAGATCTCGTAGCTGGCTGCCGAGAGTCGGTCGAACGAGGCCTCAGGCAGAAACTTCTCGTACTCGCCGCGGAACATCGCCAGGTCGCTCGGCTCGATGGCAATCACGTCCCGCCCGGCATCGAGGTGCTCGGCGAGGCCAGCGTAGGTTTCGTGAGCCTGCTCGCGCGCGGTCGAGAGCATCCCCTGACTAAGGGGGGCTCGACCGCTCTCGGGCAGGTCCGGAAGGAGGACCCGAACTCCGAGCGACTCCAGGGTGCGGACCGCGGCCTTCCCGCGTTCGGGACTGATGTAGTTCGTGTAGGTGTCGGGATACAACACTGCCTCGCGGTCGGCCTCCGTCGGGGAAAGCCCCTCGCGGGCGAGGAACCACTCCTGGAGGGTTTCGTCCGCGAATTTCGGGAGGTCACGACGTCTGTCGATCTGTAGTACCTTCTCCATCGCCCAGCGGCTCGGCGGCAGTTCCGCGAGCCAGTTCGAGACCGGAGCCGTCTTCGAGCCGAGTTTGGCGACCGTCCCGAAGTTGCCGAAGAAGCGTTTCTGGAGGGAAACACCACCGGGTTCGGCGTCCGGGGTCAGCCCCTCGACGAGGAAGTCGAACTCGCTGGGGGCCTCGCCGCGGTTGATCCGATCCCTGACTACCTCGTTGATCCACGGGATGTCGATCTTCACCGGACACTGATTGACACAGCGCGAACACCCGGTACAGAGGTCGTTGAACTCTCCTGCACTCTCCTGGCCGTGAACGCCGGCCTCCCAGCCCGTGGCGATACCCCCCGAGTAGGTCTCGCCGCCGAAGGCGTGGCCGCCGACGTGCTGGAAGTTCGCACAGACGTTCGCACACGCCCCACATCGGATGCAGTAGAGCGTCTCGCGTAGTTCGGGATCCTCCCGCATTGCCATCCGGCCGTTGTCGATCAACACGAGATGGAAGTCGCGGTCGCCGTCGGCCTCCGAGAGGGGCGCGTCGCTCCCGAACTCGATCGTCGGCGTCGAGACCGGCGGCGTGAGCAGCGACATGTAGGAGGTGAGGTCCTGACCCGTCCCCGACCGCGCGATCAGTTCGATGAACGGTTGGAGGTCCTCGAAGTTCGGGAGGACCTTCTCGACGCCCGATACGGCGATGTGGGTGTCGGGGGCGACCGCACACTTCCTCGCGTTGCCCTCGCTGGTAACGAGTAACATCGTCCCGCTCTCGGCGACGAGGAAGTTCGCGCCGGTCATCCCGACGTCGGCTTCTTTGACCCGTTCGCCGAGGTACTCGCGGGCGAACATGGTCAGCTCTTCTGCGGTTTCTAAGGGCTCGTCGGTCTCGAACTCCCGGTTGAACAGCTCGGCGATCTCCTCGCGAGACTTGTGGATCGCCGGCCCGACGATGTGGGAGGGTGACTCCTCTGCGACCTGGATGACGAACTCCCCGAGGTCGGTCTCGTAGACGTCTACACCTGTTGCTTCGAGCGCTTCGTTGACGTCGATCTCCTCGCTGGTCATCGACTTGCTCTTGACCAGCGTTTCTGCGTCGTCGGCCACCTCGGTGATGTAGCGGTTCGCGTCCGCGGCGTCCGAGGCGAGGTAGACGTGCCCGCCGTTCTCTTCGACTGCTTCGGTAAGTTCCTCGATGAGTTCGGGCAGGCGGGAGATGGCCTCTTCCTTGATTTCACGGGCCCGATCCTTCAGTTCCTCGTAGTCCTCGAGGTCCTCGGTCGCGGCGTACCGGCCCTGATTGAAAACCCTCGTATTGGCCTGGACGCTGTCGCCCTCGGTGTCGAGCAGTCGCCGGATGTGGGCCGCTTTGTCGTCGGTGCTCATTGCTCGATCACGAGGACGTGAACGCGTTTCGGGCCGTGTGCGCCTCGTACCAGCGCGCCCATGTCGGCCGTGGCGCTCGGACCCGTCGCGATGATCGCGCTCTCGCGACCGTCGGCGAGGGTCGTCGCCATCGTCCCGACTGCGGTGGGCATGTCGGGGACGATGTCCTCGGCACTGACGACGACGACGTGCAGGTCACAGAAGAGGCTGACCGGTTCAGCCCCTCCAGAGGTCGAGGGCAGGACGACCGAACCGTACTCCGCGATCCCGAGTGATGCACCGGTGACGCCGGTGACGGATTCGGTGAGTTGGTTCGGCGTCGGGTCGGTAGCGACGGGCGTCCCCTCGAGCGAGACCGATTCCATCGAGAGCGTCCCGACGGCGGGCTTCTCGATGACCTCTTCTAGTACGCCCTCGAACGCCTCCGGTGCGAGGCGCGTGGTCTCGACGGCTAGCCCGTCGAGGGCGTTCTCGAACGTGTCGACAGTGGACATACCGAGTGGTCCGTTCCCACGGACATCGGTGTTTTCATCGCTCCCATTCGTCGATCGTCGAAATGTATGATCTGCCCCTGTCGATACCTTTTTACTGATCTCGGGAGACGCTCCGGTATGACGCTGGAGGACGACTCCCTTGAGTACCACGAGGCAGACCCGCCGGGCAAGATCGAGATCGCGACCACCAAACCCACCAACACCCAACGGGACCTCTCGCTGGCGTATTCGCCCGGGGTCGCCGGGCCGTGTCGCGCCATCGACGAGAACCCCGATGACGTCTATCGGTACACCGCGAAGGGCAACCTCGTGGGAGTCGTCTCGAACGGGTCTGCTGTACTGGGACTCGGCGACATCGGTGCGAGTGCCTCCAAGCCCGTCATGGAAGGGAAAGGCGTACTGTTCAAGCGGTTTGCCGACATCGACGTCTTCGACATCGAACTCGATCTGGAGGATCCCGAATCGATGATCGCCGCGACGAAGGCGATGGAGCCGACCTTCGGCGGGATCAACCTCGAAGACATCAAGGCGCCCGAGTGTTTCCAGATCGAGGAGACGCTCAGGGAGGAGATGTCGATCCCGGTCTTCCACGACGACCAGCACGGTACCGCCATCATCAGCGGGGCTGGACTGTTGAATGCCGCCGAACTCGCCGGCAAGGAACTCGACGAACTCGATGTCGTTTTCTCGGGGGCGGGCGCGAGCGCGATCGCCACGGCCCGCTTTTACGTCTCGCTGGGCGTACAGCGAGAAAACATCACGATGTGTGACTCCTCGGGGATCATCACCGAGTCCCGTTCGGAAGAAGTCAACGAGTACAAACGCCAGTTCGCCCGCGACCTCCCCGAGGGCGACCTCGCGGACGCGATGGAGGATGCGGACGTGCTCGTGGGCCTCTCGGTCGCCGGCATCGTCTCCCCGGAGATGGTCCGGTCGATGGCCGCCGATCCCATCATCTTCGCGATGGCGAACCCTGACCCGGAGATCACCTACGAGGACGCGAAATCCGCCCGCGACGACACGGTGATCATGGCGACCGGGCGCTCTGACTATCCCAATCAGGTCAACAACGTGCTGGGCTTCCCCTTCATTTTCCGCGGGGCGCTCGACGTGCGGGCGACGGAGATCAACGAGGAGATGAAGGTCGCGTGTGCGGAGGCGCTCGCGGACCTCGCGAAACAGGACGTCCCCGACGCGGTGCGGAAGGGCTACGGCGACCAGCCCCTGCAGTTCGGCTCGGAGTATATCCTCCCGAAGCCGATCGACCCCAGAGTCCTCTTCGAGGTCGCCCCCGCGGTCGCGCAGGCGGCGATCTCGAGCGACGTCGCACGCCGCGAGGTCGAACTCGACGAGTACAAAGAGCAGTTGGAGGCTCGTCTCGGGAAGTCCCGTGAGATGATGCGGGTCGTCCTGAACAAGGCCCGTAGCGACCCCAAGCGGGTCGCGCTCGCCGAAGGGGAGGACGAGAAGATGATCCGCGCGGCCTACCAGATGGAGGAGGAAGGGATCGCCCAGCCCGTTCTCATCGGCGACCGCGAGGAGATCGAGACGACGATCCGGCAACTCGGACTGGCGTTCGACCCGGACGTGGTCGATCTGTCCGAAGCCGAGTACGACGAGTACGCAGAACGCCTCTACGACCTGCGCCAGCGCAAGGGCTTCACCCGTAGCGAGGCGGCCGACATGATCCGCCGGGACTCGAACTACCTCGGAAGCGTCATGGTCGAGGCCGGCGACGCCGACGCCCTGCTGACGGGACTGACCCATCACTACCCCTCGGCGCTGCGCCCGCCGCTACAGACCATCGGCACGGCCGAGGACGCCAACTACGCCGCCGGGGTCTACCTGCTGGCGTTCAAGGACCGCGTGGTCTTCTGTGCGGACGCGACCGTCAACCAGAACCCCGACGAGGACGTCCTCGCGGAGGTCACGCGCCACACCGCACAGTTGGCCCGCCGGTTCAACGTCGAGCCGCGCGCGGCGATGCTCTCCTATTCGAACTTCGGGTCGGTCGACAACGAGGGGACCAGAAAACCTCGCGAGGCCGCCCGGATCCTGCGGCGGGATCCTGACGTGGACTTCCCGGTCGACGGGGAGATGCAGGCAGACACCGCCGTCGTCGAGGAGATTCTCAACGGTACCTACGACTTCGCGGAGCTAGAGGAGCCGGCGAACGTGCTCGTCTTCCCGAACCTCGAGGCGGGCAACATCGGCTACAAACTGCTCCAGCGACTGGGCGGCGCGGAAGCCATCGGGCCAATGCTCGTCGGCATGGACAAGCCGGTCCACGTCCTCCAGCGCGGCGACGAGGTCAAGGACATCGTTAACTTGGCGGCGGTCGCGGTGGTCGACGCTCAGCAGCAGTAACGAGCCACATCTCTTCTGCCCGGATTCGGCGAACACCTGCCCGAACGCGACCAGTTAAGCGGGCTCGCGACAGTCCGTTCATCACATGAGACGAGTACACGTACGACACACTCGACGGTGGGTGGGATGAACGACAACGACCGCTCCATTACGGGGTTTACGATGCTCGCACACGGCGTGTTCCACACCTACGAGCTGTCGATTCCCCTGTTTATCGTCATCTGGCTCGACGTCTTCGACGTCTCGGCGTTCGTCCTCGGGATCGTCGTCAGTATCGGCTACGGGTTGATCGGTGTCGGCGCGCTTCCGAGCGGCGTGCTCGCCGACCAGTACGGCTCGCGCCGGCTGATCGTCGCCGCGGTCGTCGGCATGGGCGGGGGCTTCTTTCTGCTCGCACTCGCTCCGAACGTCTACACGCTCGGACTGGCCATCGTCGTCTGGGGCGCTGCGGCGAGCATCTACCATCCCGCCGGGCTCTCGCTGATCAGTCGCGGGGCCGAAGAGCGGGGCACCGTCTTCGCGTACCACGGCGTCGGCGGCAACATCGGCACCGCGTTCGGCCCCTTGCTCGCCGCTTTCCTCCTGATCTTTCTCGACTGGCGGTTCGTCATCGTTGCGCTCGCGGTTCCGGCGATCGCCGTCGTGATCCTCGGCTCCGCCATCGAGTTCGACGAGACGGCCGCGACCGCGACGGACGGCGGCGAACGACAGGACGCCGATACCGAGGACGAAAACACGGACGAGGGGTTCGACCTCCGGGGGATCGTCGCCGACTCCCGCTTGCTCTTTACGACGGGCTTTACCCTCGCGTTCGTGATCGTCATGCTCTATGGCACCTACTACCGCGGTTTGCTGACATTCATGCCCGACATGATCGCGAACCTCCCGCAGTTCGGCACCTACACCGTCATGGGCCAGTCTGCCGAACCCGCCCAGTACATCTACACCGGTCTGTTGATGGTGGGCATCCTCGGTCAGTACGCCGGCGGACGGGTCACCGACCACGTCAGAACCGAGTACGCGCTGTTGGCGACGCTGACGTCGCTGGCGGTCCTCGCGATCCTCTTCTTGCCTGCGGCGAGCGTCGGCGTCGTCGCGTTCCTCGCGGTCTGTGCGGTGCTGGGCTTCTGTCTGTACGCCACCGCACCGATCTACCAGGTCGTGATCGCCGAGTACGCCGCCGAAGACGTCCACGGTCTCTCGTACGGCTACACCTACCTCGGGATGTTCGGCGTCGGCGCGGGCGGGGCGGCACTCGCGGGTGCACTGCTGACGTACTTCAGCGCCCCCGTGCTGCTCGGAGCTCTCGGGGCCATCGCGCTCCTCGCCGCGGGACTGGTAGTGGTCGTCCTCCTGCGACTGTAGGAAACGGACCGCTCAGGCGACGCGGTTTCGCAGCTCCTCGCCGGACTGATACCGCTCGACGTTCCCCGTCACTAACTCCGCGATGTCGAGGTGGTACCGGTTGGTCGCAGATCCCTTATGCGGCATGACGATGACCTCCTCCATGTCCCACAGCGGCGACTCCTCGGGGAGCGGTTCGGTCTCGAAGACGTCGAGCGCTGCGCCTGCGATCTCGCCGTCCTCGAGTGCGGCGATCAGAGCGTCCTCGTCGACGATCGGGCCGCGCGCGACGTTCACGAGGTAGGAATCCTCGCGCATCGCCTCGAACTCCGCCGTCGAGAGCAGGCCGTCCGTCTCGGGGGTGTGGGGCAGGGTGACCGCGACGAAGCGCGCCTCCGAAATGGCTTCGTGGAGTTCGTCTGGGTCGTAGATCTCCGAGACGCCCGGGACGGGCTCGTTCGAGCGCCGCACGCCGACGACCTCCATTCCCAATCCATCGGCCCGCGTGGCGATCCCCTCACCGATGGTACCCAGTCCGAGCACACAGAGGCGCTCGTTCTCGACGGTGAAGGGACGCTCGTACTTGGGGGTGTACCACTCCGTCGCGTTCTGGTGATCGCGATAGACGTGTAGCAGGCGCGCGAGCGAAAGCATACAGCCGATCGCGACCTCACCGACGGTCGCGCCGTGAATGCCCGAACTGTTCGTCAGTGGGATCCCCGCTGCGGCGTACGCCTCGGTGTCGAAGGCGTCGTAGCCCGCCCGGGCGCAGTGAACCCAGCCCGCATCGAGGAACTCCGGGCGGGGGACGTAGGTGACGACGGCGTCTGTTTCGGTATACTCCCGTCCGTCGCCGACGAGTTCGGCCGGGATCGAGAGATCGGAGAAGGCCTCGACGAACGCTTCCTTGGGAATCACGTTCTCGACGGATTCGTGGACGTACAGCTGCTCGAGGTCGGCTGCGGACATGCACGTCACTGTGTCACATTTAGGATTGAAGCTTTCGGAACACGGCGTCATAGAAGTTCATGATCTATCGTCGTCGATTCGGTGTTCGAGCTTGACAGAATTGGTAACTCTTATCACATAGTCGGACAGCATATGTGATAGTCACCGTACCGGTGAGGACATCATGGACGTCAACGAAGCGATCGCACAGACGCTACGAGAGGAGGGTGTAGAGTACCTGTTCGGGTTCCCGAGCAACCCGTTGTTCGACACGGATTCGGCCGAAGAAGCCGGGATCCGAAAGATCATCACGAGACAGGAACGGACCGCGGTCCACATGGCCGACGCGGTCGGCCGGCTGACCTCGGGCGATCGGGTCGGTGCGTTCGCCTGCCAGCACGGGCCGGGCACCGAGAACTCCATCGGGGGGGTCGCCCAGGCCTACGGGGAGTCCGCGCCGATCGTCGCGATCCCGGCGGGCTACGACCTGGCGAAGACCGACGTCGATCCCAAGTTCAACTCGCTGGTGAGCTACCAGTCGATCAGCAAGTCCTGCGAGCAACTGGCGGATCCCGAGGCCGTCGGCGAGACCATGCGCCGGGCCTTCAGCTCGGCGCGAAACGGCCGACCCCGCCCTTCCGTGGTCGAGGTCCCCAAGGACGTCTTCTATACGGATCTCGAGGAGGAGTTCGAGTACACCCCCTCGAAGGCGCGTCGTTCCGGGCCGGACCCGGCGGACGTCGAGACGACCGCCGAGATGCTGGTCGACGCCGAGCGCCCGGTGATCTTCGCCGGGCAGGGCGTCCACTACGCGAAGGGCTGGGACGCCCTCAAGGAGCTCGCAGAGACCCTCGAAGCGCCGGTGGCGACGAGTCTCAATGGCAAGAGCGCGTTCCCCGAGGACCATCCCCTCTCGCTGGGCGCGGCGAGCAAGAGCGAGCCCGGCCAGCTGACGCATTTTGTCCGGGAGGCCGACGTGCTCTTCGGGATCGGCTGTTCGTTTACCGACACCGCCTACGGGCTGACGGTGCCCGACGGCCCCGAGATCGTCCACTCGACGCTCGACCCCACGGACATCGACAAGGACGAGGTCTCCTCGCACTCGCTCGTGGGCGACGCGAAACTCACCCTCGAAGCATTGGTCGAGGAACTCGACGGCCGGGTCGAGGCCGACCGCGGGCGGGCCGACGACGTGGCCGCGGAGATCGAGGAGGTTCGCGAGGAGTGGCTCGCCGAGTGGGAGCCGAAACTCACCTCGGATGACACCCCGATCAACCCGTATCGAGTGGTCCGGGAGCTCGACGAGATCGTCGACAAAGAGGAGGTCGTCATCACCCACGACGCAGGCAACCCGCGGGACTTCCTCGCGCCGTTCTTCGAGGTAACCGAGCCGCTCTCCTATATCGGCTGGGGCAAGACCACCCAGTTGGGCTACGGGCTGGGGCTCACGATGGGCGCGAAGCTCGTTCACCCCGAAAAACTCTGCATCAACGTCTGGGGCGACGGCGCGATCGGGATGACGGCCCTCGATCTGGAGACCGCGGCCCGCGAGGACATCCCGATCCTCTCGATCCACCTGAGCAACTTCGAGATGGCCTCCTACGACACGCCCTTCGGCGGACACTGGGCGGACGTCGCGGAGGGGCTGAACTGTTACGGCGAGCGCGTCGAGGACCCCGACGAACTGGGGGCCGCCATCGAACGCGGGATCGAGAAGACCGAGGAAGGCACGCCCGCGCTGATCGAGGTCATCACCTCGAAGGAGACCGAACTCTCGCGGCCGGATCTCGAATAAGCACCTCGCCCTCCAACGGCGACGGGAACGTTTAACATCGACAGCTGAAACCACTACATCATGGAATCCGATAGCACGAGTCAGGAGAAGATACTCGACGGGATCACGGTCGTCGATCTGACGACGTTCGTCACCGGCGGCTTCGCGACGCTGATGCTCGCGAACCAGGGCGCGGAGGTCATCAAGGTCGAACGCCCCGAACTCGGCGACGACAGTCGCCACTCGGGCCCGCCGTTCGTCTCGACTGAGGACTACGAGGGACCGGGCCGCTCGGCCGCCGAGCAGGGCGAATCGCCCTACTTCTGGACGGTCAACTACGACAAGCAAAGCGTCGAACTCAACCTCAAAAGCGAGGAGGGCCTTTCGATCTGCAAGGAGCTGATCGAGGAGGCCGACGTCCTCGTCGAGAACTTCCGACCCGGTACCGCCGAACGGCTGGGGTTGGGCTACGACGACCTCCGCGAGCTGAACCCCGAACTCGTCTACTGTTCGATCTCCGCCTTCGGCGAGACGGGTCCGTGGAGCGACCGACCGGGGTACGACCTGCTCGTTCAGGGTATGAGCGGGATCATGAGCGTCACCGGCGAGGACGGGGGCGACCCGGTGAAAGTCGGCCTTCCCCAGACCGACCTCATCACGGCGATGTGGGCGGCCTTCGGCATCGTCGGCGCGCTGTTTCGGCGCGAACGCACGGGCGAGGGCGAGCGCGTCGAATTGGGAATGCTGGATGCGGCGCTCCCGTGGCTCACCAAACAGGCTGCCAAGGCGTTCGTCGGCGAGGAAACGAGCAGAATGGGGACGAAAGACCCCGTGCTCGCGCCGTATCAGAGCTATCCCACCAGTGACGGCTATCTGAACGTCGCCTGTGGCAATCAGAAGCTCTGGGAAGGGTTTTGCACCGAGATCGAGCGGGAGGACCTGCTGGAGGACTCGCGATTCGCGGAGAACGCCGATCGGGTCGAGCACATGGACGAACTGGAAGACGAACTGTCAGCAACGCTCACCGACCGCACGACCGACGAGTGGGTCGAGACGCTGGCCGAGGAAGCCGGCCTCCCGGTCGGCCCGGTCTACGAGGTCGGCGAGGCGCTCGAGAGCGAACAGGTCGAGGCCCGCGGGACCGTCGGGTCGCTCGATCATCCCGCGGCGGGCGAGATCCCCTCGCTCGAACACCCGCTCAACTTCGCGAGCGCCGACAGCGGATTCGAGGACGCACCGCCGCTTCTGGGCGAGGACACCGAGGCGATCCTCGACCGGCTCGGCTACTCGGAGGAACGGATCGCAGAACTGCGCGAATCGGATGCGATACCCGACGCGTAGACGGGAACGGCCCGGACGCAACACATTTATTCGTGTGTTACTACCACACATTCGAAATCGACCGGCGACGTTCGACCGTCCTGAGTCCCGGGCTAGGGCGGCTCACGACCCCGGGCGTGCGCCGGGCGGACACGGACCGGAACAGCGGCGACGACCACGGAGGAGACACGCTTTACAATGGCAACAACCGACCGACACGACCCCGCGACCGACGACCGAGCGAACTACGACTACACGAACGGCGACGTCGAGCGACCCGACCTCGTGGCCGACCTCGAAGCCCGCGTCGAGGGCGACGTGCGCTTCGACGAGTACTCGCGGGAGCTGTACGCGACCGACGCCAGTGCCTACGAGGTCACCCCGATCGGCGTGGTCTTTCCGGCCTCGGCCGAGGACATCGCCGCGGTGATGGGCTACTGTGCTGACCGCGAGATCCCGGTCCTGCCACGCGGCGGCGGGACGAGCCTCGCGGGCCAGTCGGTCAACGAAGCGGTCGTGCTCGACCTCTCGCGATACATGACCGATATCACCGGGGTGGACCCCGACGCGATGCGGGCATGCGCCCAGACCGGGATCACGCTCGGCGAACTCAACCGCACCCTCGAACCCGAGGGGATCAAGTTCGCGCCCGACCCCTCGACGGCCGACCGCAGCGCTCTCGGGGGTGCTATCGGCAACAACACCACGGGCGCCCACTCGCTGCTGTACGGCAAGACCGACGCCTACGTCGAGGAGTGTGAGGCCGTCCTTTCCGATGGTTCGGTCCATACCTTCGGCGAGGTGAGCGTCGAGGAACTGCGCGAAAACGCGGACCCCGAGGGCGAGCTGATCGAGCGGATCCACGCCGAAGTGGTTCGCATCATCGACGAGGAAAGCGACGCCGTCGCGGAGCGCTACCCGAGCATGAAGCGAAACGTCTCGGGGTACAACCTCGACGTGCTCGTCGAGGAAGCCCGCGGGGAGGGCGCCACCGAGGAAGGGACAGTGAACCTCGCGCGCCTGCTAGTCGGCAGCGAGGGGACGCTGGCCATCGTCACCGAGGCCGAGGTAGCGCTCGAAACCATCCCCGAGACGAAGTCTATCGGACTTCTGACCTACCACAGCCTGCTCGAGGCGATGGAGGACGTCGGGCCGATCCTCGAACACGAGCCCGCGGCGCTGGAGGTGCTCGACGGCGTGCTGGTCGATCTCGCCCGTGGGCTCGACGAGTTCAAGGACGTCATCGGAATGTTGCCCGACGAGACCGACACGTTCCTCCTCGTCGAGTTCTACGCCGACTCGGACGAACAGCGCCGCGAGAAGGTCGAAACCCTGCTCGAAGATCGGGTGGGTGAGATCGCCTTCGACGGCTACGAGGCCTACGACGAGGAGACCCAGAAGGACTTCTGGAAGATGCGCAAGGCCTCGACGCCGATCCTCCTGTCTCGAACCGGCGACGAGAAACACATCGCCTTCATCGAGGACGTCGCGATCCCGCCCGAACACCTGCCGGAGTACACCGCCGACTTCAAGCAGGTCTTCGAGGACCACGACACGTTCGGGAGTTTCTACGCCCACGCCGGCCCGGGCTGTATGCACGTCCGCCCGCTGATCAACACCAAGACTGCGGAGGGCGTCGAAACGATGGTCTCGATCTCGGACGCCGCCACGGATCTCGCGGTCAAATATGGGGGCAGCGTTTCCGGGGAGCACGGCGACGGCAGAGCCAGAACCCAGTGGAACAGGAAGCTCTACGGCGAGCACCTCTGGAACGTCTTCCGCGACCTGAAGACGGCGTTCGACCCCGATTGGTTGTTGAACCCCGGCTCGGTCTGTGGCGACTTCGACATGAGCGAGCACCTCCGATTTGGCCCGGGCTACGAGTTCGAGGCGGGCTTCGAACCCCAACTCAACTGGGAGAACGACAACGGCTTTCAGGGGATGGCCGAACTGTGCCATGGGTGTGGCGGCTGTCGCACGAGCCAGGACGGTGCGGGCGGAGTGATGTGCCCGACCTACCGTGCGGCCGACGAGGAGATCACGAGTACGCGGGGGCGGGCGAACATGCTCCGGCAAGCGATGAGCGGCGACTTACCCGAAGAGGAGCAGTTCGACGTCGAGTTCATGCACGAGGTGATGGATCTCTGTGTGGGCTGTAAGGGCTGTGCGCGGGACTGTCCCTCCGAGGTGGACATGGCGAAGATGAAAGTCGAGGTCGAACACGAGTATCAAAAGCGCCACGGGGTCGACCTGCGCTCGCGCGTCTTCGCGCGGATCGACTGGCTCTCGGACCTCGGGAGCGCGACCGCGCCGCTCTCGAATCTCGCGAGTTCGCTGCCCGGCTCGGGGCTCGTGACCGAGAAAGTACTGGGGATCGCCCGCGAACGGGAGCTCCCAGCCTTCGAGCCCGAGACGCTCACCGAGTGGTACGAGAAGCGCGGGCCGCAGGTAAGCGAGGAAGAGGCCGACCGGAAGGTGCTGCTGTTTCCTGATACGTTCACCGACCACAACAACACGAAAGCCGGGAAAGCCGCGATTCGGGTGCTCGAGGCGGCGAACGTCCACGTGCGGATTCCCGAAGGGGTTACCGGGAGCGGGCGGCCCGCCCACTCGAAGGGAATGCTCGATCTGGCTCGCGAGAAGGCAGACCGCAATGTCACCGCGCTCGCGCCCGACGTCAACGCCGGCTGGGACGTGGTCGTCGTCGAGCCATCCGACGCCGTGATGTTCCAGCTCGATTACCTGGATCTCCTTTCGGGCGATGCTGTCGAACGGATCGCACAGAACACCTACGGCGTCATGGAGTACGTCGACCGGTTCCGCCTCGACGAGTCGATGCACTTTGCCGCGCTCGACGAATCGCTCACGTATCACGGCCACTGCCACCAGAAGGCGGTCAAGAAGGACCACCACACCGTCGGCGTCCTGCGGCGAGCCGGATACCGGGTCGACCCGCTCGATTCGGGCTGCTGTGGGATGGCCGGCTCCTTCGGCTACGAGGCCGAACACTACTCGATGAGCCAGGCGGTCGGCTCCGTGCTGTTCGGACAGATCGAGGAAAGCGCTGGAGAAAGCGTCGTCGCCCCCGGGTCGTCGTGTCGCAGCCAGATCGGTGATGAGTACGGCGAAAAGCCGCCCCACCCGGTCAGAAAGCTCGAAGCGGCGCTGGCCTGATCAGTCGCCCGCGCCGAATGCGCCGCCGTCCGTCCACTCTTCCAACGTCGTCTGGTCGTCCGCGATTTCCGAAAAGACGTCTTCTGTGTGCTCGCCGAGTCGGGGAGCGGGCTCGCGGATCTCGGGTTCGTAGCCCGCGAAGTCGATCGGGTGGCCCGGCAGCAGGCACTCGCCCCAGTCGGGGTCCTCGTGGGGAATCGTCAGATCGCGCGCCGCGGTCTGCTCGTGTTCGACGACGCCCGCGACGTCGTTGATCGGTCCACAGGGGAAGCCGGACTCCGTGAGCGCGTCGAGCCAGAACGCCGTGTCCTCCTCCTCGAACTCTGCCTCGATGATCCCCAGCACTTCCCCGGCGTGTTCCCGTCGGTCGTCGTTGGTCGGATATTCGAGGAGCTCCTCGCGTCCGAGCAACTCGACGAAGTCCTCCCAGCGGTCGTCGCTCGGCACGCCCGTGACGAGCGCACCGTCCGACGTTTCGAAGCGCTGGTAGGGCACGAGCGTTTGGTGGCTCGTCCCCTGTGGATCGGGAACGCTCCCGTCCATCGAGTACTCGGTCAGATACTCGTTCATGAGCGTCACGATCGAGTCGAACAGTCCGACGTCGAACTTCCCGACGAACTCTTCTCCCGTGTGCTCGCGCTCGTAGAGCCGCGCGAGGACGCCCATCGCCGCGAACATCCCTGTCGTCAGGTCGCCGATAGCCTGGCCGACCTTTACGGGCTCGCCACCCTCGGGACCAGTAACGCTCATGAGCCCGCCCTCAGCCTGCAGAATGAGGTCGAGGCCCGGTTTCTTCCTATACGGCCCGCTCTCGCCGTAGCCCTTGATACTCGCGTAGACGATCCCCGGGTTCTCCTCGCGGAGGTCCTCGTAGCCGATGCCGAGTTTGTCGGTGACGCCGTAGCCGAAGTTTTCGACGAAGACGTCGGCCGCTTCGAGCAGCGACCGTGCGGCCTCGACGCCCGCCTCGCTCTTGAGGTCGAGCGTCACCGACCGCTTGTTCCGGTTGTTCGCCATGAAGTACCCCGACTTCCCCTCGGGGCCGACGCCCTGCGAGCGCGCGGGATCGCCGACGCCGGGGCGCTCGATCTTCACGACCTCCGCGCCCATGTCCGCGAGCAGCGCGCCACAGAACGGGCCCGCGCGGTGGGCGGTCATCTCGACGACCGAGACGCCGGCGAGGGGGCCCTGATTCCCAGTCATTCTCACTCGCCCTCGTTGAACTCGTCGACCAACTCGCGGCGCTCGTCGCTGGCGAACTGCTCCCACCAGAGATCGGCCTCGAACTCGCGGGCGTCCGCCGCGTCGGTCGCGTCCGCCGCGTAGTTGAGCGCGCGCTTCGAGTTCTTGACCGCCTTCCGCCCCGTATCTCGGATCCCGTCGATGATTCCCTGTACCGTTTCGTCAAGCTCCTCGCGCGCAACGGCGTGGTTGATCAGCCCGATCCGCTCGGCCTCGGCGGCGTCGATGAACCCCGCGGTGAAGACCAGTTCCTTTGCCTTGGCCTCGCCGACGAGTTCGATCGCGCGCTTGTTCGATCCTCCAGTCGGTATTTGCCCGATGTTCGCGGTCGGTACGCCGAACTTCGCGCCCTCGACGGCGACGCGCATGTCACAGAACATCGCGAGGATCAGCCCGCCGCCCACGCAATAGCCGTTGATCTTCGCTATCACGGGCGCGTGACAGTGCAGGGCCTTTTGGTACATCTCGTAGAACAGTTCCTGACGGTCCTCCTGGTGGGCGTGTTCCTCCGCGGGACCGGCGTACTCCGTTATATCCGCGCCCGCCGAGAAGGCGTCCTCGCCCTCTCCGGTGATGACGACCGCGTCGATCCCCCTGTCGAGTTGGATCTCGTCGAAGGCTCTCGAAAGGTCCAACATCACCGCGTCGTTGAGGGCGTTGTACACCTCGGGACGGTGGAACTCGATCGTGGCGACGCCGTCTGCGATGTCGACGCTGATGCTCTCGTAGGCCGTGTAGCTGACCATGTGGAGTCACCGCACACCCGGGGCAAAAGTCTTCCCAAGAAAGCCCTCGGCTGACCTTGGCAGGTCAGCCTCGCCCTTTGCATGACCACCAGGCCAGCGGAGTCGCGGCGCGCGATTACGCGCCGCTTCCGGGGACGCCAGCCCTCCCCCGCCCCACTCGCACGGGCGGCACGTTTGCCGCCCGCGCTCGTACCGGCCACAGCGAGAACAGTCCTGAATCCACACACCGCCACTCCGTAACGGCTTAATCCTCTCCCCTGATGTGTGCGAGTACATGTCTTACGAGATCACCACGATCCCCGGCGATGGGATTGGGCCGGAAGTAGTGGACGCGACCCTCCCGCTGTTCGAGGAGGTCGCGGGGAACCACGGCGTCGAAATCGAGTTCACGAGGTATGACTGGGGAAGCGACCGTTACCTCGAAGAGGGCACGATGATGCCCGAGGACGGCCTCGACCGGATCGAGGGAAGCGACGCGATCCTGCTGGGCGCGGTCGGCCACCCGGAGGTCCCGGACCACGTCACGCTTCACGGCCTCCTCCTCCCCATCCGCAAGGAGTTCAACCAGCAGGTCTGCGAGCGCCCCTCGATCCTCTTCGACGGGGTCGAGAGCCCGCTCAAGGGCTACGAGGGCGGGGACGTGGACTTCGTGGTCTTCCGGGAGAACACCGAGGGCGAGTACGCCGACGTTGGCGGGCGCGAGCACATCGGCTTCGACCACGAGATCGCGGTTCAGAGTTCGGTGTTCACCCGCCAGGGTACCGAGGCGATCCTCCGGGCGGCCTTCGAGGCCGCAGAGGAACGGGAGGGTCACCTCACGAGCATCACGAAGTCCAACGCCCAGGCCTACAGCATGGTGTTCTGGGACGACGTGGTCGAGGAAGTTCGGGAGGACTACCCCGACGTCGAGGTCGAGAGCCTGCTGGTCGACGCCGCCTCGATGGACTTCATCCGCCGACCCGAGGAGTTCGACGTGGTCGTCGCCTCGAACCTCTTCGGGGATATCCTCACCGACATCGGCGCCATCGTCACTGGGAGCATGGGCCTCGCCCCATCGGGGAACGTCAACCGCTCGGGCGAGTACCCATCGATGTTCGAGCCGGTCCACGGCAGCGCCCCCGATATCACGGGCCAAGGCGTCGCCAACCCGATCGCGACGGTGCTCTCGGGGGCGATGCTGTTCGAGAACGTCGGCGAGGAGGAGGTCTCTGCGGACCTCTGGAGTGCGGTTCGCGAACTGCTCGCCGACGAGTCGGCCCCGACACCGCCGGATCTGGGCGGGTCAGCGGGAACCGAGGAGATGGTCGCGGCGCTTTCGGACCGACTCTAATCCGATTCGATCCGAAGCGAGACGACCGGGCACTCGGCACTGAGGAGAATGGATTGGACGACACTGCCGAACAGCGCCTTTCCGACCGCGGAGCGCTTCCGTCCGGCGGCGACGATGTAGCGTGCGCCCTGCTCGTTGGCGTACTCGACGATCTCGTCCGCCGGATCCCCCATCAAACCCACCGCGGTCGCGTCGACGGCCGCCTCTTCGATGGCCTCCGCGGCGATGTCCTCGGCGGTCCCGATGATCCCCTCGACGGGGACGGCCTCGCCGGTCTCGCTCACGTTCGTCCGTTCGAGCGAGACGAACTCCTCACGCGTGAGGACGTGAACGACCGCTACGGGTTCGTCGAACGCTTTTCCGAGCGTGGCGGCCTCACGAACGACGGCGCTCGCCCGCTCGCTCCTGTCGACGGCTGCGACGACTACCATGATTCGTGTTGACTGGCACCACTATTAAAGGATCCGGACGTATTCGATCGCTGGTAGAACGAGGTCCCGTTTGCGATCGGCGTCGACCGTCTCCATGCCACTAACCCACCCCCAGCGCGGGGACGGTCGGGCGGTTTCGTCAGTCGTCACGCGGCTCGGGAGAAACGTACGGAAAGATTTATGTATCTACTCTATAATCATGATAGTGAGACCCTAACGTACGGTATCGCGACAGTAAGACTCCGCGCGTTCGGGCGACGATTCGGGTGACTGCACCTGCCCGGCGGGGCTGGGTGTGCGCGATCCGATACGTCGGCCGGGGTCGAAAACGAGAAAGCATGAGCAATCAAGACACCGATTCGACAACACGGGAGGGAGCGAACCGAGCAGTAGCTGGACGCCGGCGATTCCTGCAGGTGGCCGGTGCGGGATCCGTTGCCGCGCTCGCGGGCTGCCTAGCTGGCAACAACGGCGGTGGCGGCGGCGAAAGCGAGGGCGACTGGGAGCCGAGCCAGTCGATCCGCTATATCGTCCCGTACGACCAGGGTGGCGGGACGGACGTCTACGCCCGCGGGATCCAGGAGGGGCTCGCCGAGGCGACCGGCCAGTCGATCCAGATCGACAACGTCCCCGGCGCGGGTGGCCTGAACGGGTACGGCGAACTCATGGGTGCTCAGCCCGACGGCCACACCATCCTCGGGAGCGCCACACCCCTCGAAGTCGCCCCGCAACTGCTGGAGGATCCCGGATTCGACCAACGCGACGCCGAAGGTGTCGCGATCTTCGGGCAGTCGGTGTGGACGCTCGTTGTGAACGAGCAGTACCAGGGTGAGGTCGAGACGTTCGACGACGTTATGCAAATGTACGACTCCGGCGAGTGGGAGTCGATCGGCGTCCAGTCACCCGGCAGCTCACAGGACATCATCGTCCTGTTGGCGAGGTACCAGTACCCCGACGAGTGGGGCTGGAACTGGACCGAACGCGTCCAGTACACCGGGACCGGCCCGGTCTCGCAGGCGGTCGCGAGCGGCGAGGTCCCAGCCGGTATCGGGACCGACGCGGGGACGCAGTCGGTCGTCGATAACGGCCGGATCTACCCGGTCGTCACGTTCGTCAGCGAAGGGTCACAGGTGTATCCCGACGTCCCCTCGGTGACCGACGAGGGCTATCCCGAGATCGACTTCGTCGGCGGACTGAGCCGCGGGGTGTTCGCCCCACCGGAGACCGAGGAAAGCCGCAGGCAGACGCTCTCGGATATGTTCGCGGAGGCCGTCGAGGCCGACAGCACCCAGAGTTGGTCCGACGAGACCGGTAACCCCGTCTTCCACGAGGGGCCCGAGGCGGCGAACCAGCTCCTCGACGATGCCTTCGCGGCCTACGAGGAGAACAACGTCGTCCAACTCGTCGAAGAAAACGCCTGATCGGTACCATCGCGGCGAATTTTTCCCAACATGTCAATAAAAAATAAATACGAACAGGCGACGCCAGAGCACGTGATGCTCGTCGTCCTCCTCGTTCTGAGTGTGGTGTTTCTAATCGAACCGATCGTCTCGAACTACCCGGACGACGCCCGAGTGTTCCCCCAGATGACCGCGGCGGTCGTTTTCGTGGGATCGCTGTTGTTGCTCGTGCGGAACTACCTCCCGGGGGCGCTCGGGACGGTCGTCAACGAGAGTATCAACATCACGACTAGCGACTCGTCGGCCCAAGAACAGGTCGCCCAGCGCGAGGCAGAACAGACCGGTTCGGCACCCAAGCGGACGCTCGGCCGGGAGTACGGCTACGAGGTGAACGACACCGTGTTCATGGTGGTTTCCTCGACGATCTACTTCTTCGCCGGGTGGGCGGCTGGGTTTCTGTTCGTCACGCCGTTGTTCGTGCTGGCGTACACGACCTGGTTTCGTATTCGGACGGCCGTGGGCGTCGGGCTCGCGGTGCTGTCGACCGTCATCGTCTACCTGTTCATCGAGTTCCTGCTCCTGCCGTTGGATCAGGGCCAGATACTCGACTTCAGTCCGTTTCTCGAACCGATCGGGTTGGTCGTCGGGGTGATCTAGATGGTCGTCGAAGCCGTCGTCGAGAGCCAGCTGCTCCTCCAGCTCGACACCATCACCGAGGGACTACAGATCGCGCTGAGTTGGCCCGTGATCGGGTGGATGGCCGTCGGGCTGCTGTTGGGGATCGTCCTCGGGGCGCTGCCCGGCATCGGCTCGCCGGTCGGGATGGCGATCGTCTTGCCGCTGACCCTGCCGCTCGATGCGACCTCCGCGGTCATCCTGCTGGTCGCGATCTACAGCGGGGCGATGTTCGGCGGCTCGATCGCCGCGATCCTGATCAACGCCCCCGGGACCGAGTCGGCGGCGGCGACCACGCTCGACGGCTACCCGATGGCGAAACAGGGGCTCGCGAAGAACGCGCTGGCGATCGCGACGACCGCCTCGGCGCTCAACGGCTTCCTGGCCGCGATCGTGCTCATCCTGATCTCGCCGATCCTGATCGGGGTCGTCCTCGCGTTCGGTTCGCCCGAGTACTTCCTGCTCGCGATCCTCGGCATCTCGCTGATCACGATCGTCACACAGGGCTCGCTCGTCAAGGGGCTTGTCGCCGGCGCGCTCGGGCTGATGATCTCGACGATCGGGACCGGGATCCTGAGTCCGACGCCGCGGTTTACCTTCGGCCAGTTCGGCCTCTACAACGGCATCAGCTTCGTCGCCGCACTGATCGGGATGTTCGCGTTCGCGGAGATGATGAAACTCGCCGCCAGAAGCCAGATCGCGGAAAGCGACATCGAACTCGGCGGCAGCATCAAGGACGGCATTCTGACCGTCTTCAAATACCCGAAGACCGTGCTCAAAGCCGGACTGATCGGCATGGGAATCGGGATGATCCCCGGATCGGGCGCGACGACCTCTACCTTCGTCGCCTACGCCGAAGAGGCGCGCTCGTCGGCCGCAGACGGCCGCTTCGGCGAGGGCGATCCCCGCGGCGTGATCGCTCCCGAGGGGGCGAACAACCCGACCGTAAGCGGGTCGCTCGTTCCGACGCTCTCGTTCGGGATCCCCGGCAGCGGCTCGACGGCGGTCCTGCTCGGTGGCCTGTTGATGCACGGTCTCCAACCCGGTCCGACGCTGTTCGGCGATCAACTGCAGATCACGTACGCGATCTTCATCTCGCTGTTCCTCAGCAACATCCTCATCGTCCTCGTCGGGCTCTCGGTCATCCCGTATGCGAGCCGGCTCACCGAGATCGACACGAACATCATCATCCCCGTCGTGGTGGTGCTCTCGTTTATCGGCGCGTACACGCTGAACCGGAACTGGTTCGACGTCGCTGCGGTACTCGCACTCGGCGTGCTCGGGTTCTACATGGTGCGGTACAACTACTCGGTGATCGCGTTCGTCCTCGGGATCGTCCTCGGGCCGATCGCGGAGGAGAACTTCTTCCGATCGCTACAGATCTCCGGCGGGAGCTACGACATCTTCTTCGATCCGATCAACCGCCCGCTGTCGTTCATGCTCGTCCTCGGGATCGTCTTCATCCTCGTCGGGCCGTTCCTCAAACCCTACGTCGAGCGCACCCTCGACCGCACCTGAGCGGCCCGTATCTCTATACCCCTGGCGACCCGTTCCGGTGTATGCATCCCACCGGCATCGATCACCTCGTTCTCACCGTCGACGACATCGACGAGACCTGCGCCTTCTACGGGGACGTCCTCGGGGCGACCGTCGTCACCTTCGGGCCCGAGGACAGGACTGCCCTCGAGTTCGGCGACCAGAAGATCAACCTCCACGAGGCGGGTGCGGAGTTCGACCCCCACGCCCGCGAACCGACGCCCGGTTCCGGGGACTTCTGTCTGCTCGTCGAATCGCCCATCGAGGGTATCGCCGACCGACTCGACGATCACGGCATCGCAGTCCACGGCCCGGTCGAGAAACACGGCGCACGGGGTTCGATGCGCTCGATATACGTCCACGACCCGGACGGCAACCTCGTCGAACTCGCGTCCTACGAGGAAAGTGATTAGCCGACGCACACCGTGCCCCCGGTATGGCTGATGGATGGCAGCACGTCTCGCTTTCGGATCTGGCTACGAACCCCGAGAAACCCGGCGAGCGCTGGGAACTCTCGACGGAACTCGGGATCGAGGCGTTCAACTTCAACGTCGCGATCCTCGAGGCCGACGACCGACTCTCGCAGAACCACTTCCACTACCACGAGAACCAACAGGAGCTGTTTTTCGTCGTCGAAGGGAGGTGTCGCGTCGAGACGACCGAGGAGGGCTTCGAGATGGGCGTCGACGAGGCCGTGGCCTTCGAGAAGGGCGAGGCGGGCGCACACGTGATCTACAACCCGTTCGAGGAGCCGTGTCGGGTCGTCGCGGTCGGCTGGCCCGCCGACGGACGCTATCCGGTCCACCAACTGGAGACCACGGCTGACGCCGTCGAGGACGCTACCGATCCACAGAGTAATGGGCCATCACCGGGGAACTAGGGCCATGGCGACGAACCCCACGACGAACGCTCCCCCGGCGCGCGACGAGCGCGCCTCCTACGACTACGCCGATATCGACGAGGCGGTCCCGGCGGCACTGTCGGCGCTTCCCCGGCTGGTCGGCGGCGAGGTCCGCTTCGACGAGTACTCGCGAGAGCTGTACGCGACCGACGCGTCCGCCTACGAGATGACGCCCATCGGCGTGGTCTTTCCGACCTCGACCCGTGACGTGCAGGTGGTGATGCGCCACTGTGCGAGAAACGGGATCCCAGTGTTGCCCCGCGGCGGCGGGACGAGCCTCGCGGGCCAGTCGGTCAACGAGGCGGTCGTACTGGATTTTACCCGCTACATGGACGGCGTCCTCAATATCGACCCCGAGGGCCGGCGCGCCCGCGCGGAGGCCGGCGTCTATCTGGGCGACCTCAACGCCGACCTCGCGCCCCACGGTCTGAAGTTCGCGCCCGACCCCGCGTGGCGCGATAAGAGCGCGCTCGGGGGCGCGATCGGCAACAACTCGACGGGTGCCCACTCGCTGAAGTACGGCAAGACCGACGCCTACATCGAGGAGTGTGAGGTCGTGCTCGCCGACGGGACGCGCACGACCTTCGGGGAGATCACCCTCGAGGAACTCGCCGAGCGGGCCGATCCCGACGGCGACCTCGAGGCGCGGATCCACGCCGAAGTTCGGAGGATCGTCGAGGAGGAGGCCGAGAACGTCGATGAAGCCTACCCCGACCTGAAGCGCAACGTCTCGGGGTACAACCTCGACATGCTGATCGAGGAGGCGCGCGGCGAGGGAAGTACGGAGGAAGGGGTCGTGAACCTCGCGCGCCTGCTGGCGGGCAGCGAGGGGACGCTGGCCATCGTCACCGAGGCCGAGGTGAGCTTGGAGCCGATCCCCGAGACCAAGGCGATGGCGCTTCTGACCTACGACACCCTGATCGACGCGATGGAGGACGTCGCGCCGATCCTCGAACACGACCCCGCCGCCGTCGAGGTGATGGACGACGTGTTGCTCGATCTGGCTCGCGAGACCGAGGAGTTCAAGGACGTCGTCTCGATGCTGCCGCCCGAGGCGTCTTCGGTCCTCATCGTCGAGTTCTACGCCGAGGACGACCCCGAGGGACTGGAGAAGGTCGCGGGCCTGCTCGCGGATCGAGCGCCGGAGGCCGACCGTGAGGGTGCACCGGGCGAGAACCGAGTGAAAACGGACGCCCCGCTCAACGCGACGGCGGCGATGGAGGCCCACGACGACGCCGAGCGCGCGCTGTTCTGGAAGATGCGAAAGAGCGGGCTACCGATCCTGCTCTCCCGCACCAGCGACGAGAAACACATCTCCTTCATCGAGGACTGTGCGGTCCCGCCCGAGCACCTCCCCGAGTACGCCCGCGAGTTCCAGGAGATCCTCGAGGACAACGGCACGTTCGCGAGTATCTACGCCCACGCCGGCCCTGGGGTGCTCCACGTCCGCCCGCTGATCAACACCAAGGACGTCGACGGCGTCGACGCGATGGTCGATATCGCCGACCGGGTGACCGACGCCGTCGCCCGGTTCGGCGGAAGCGTTTCCGGGGAACACGGCGACGGGAGAGCCAGAACGCAGTGGAACGAGAAGGTGTATGGTAAACACCTCTGGAACGTGTTTCGCGATCTGAAGACGGCCTTCGACCCCGACTGGCTGTTGAATCCCGGGTCGGTCTGCGGCGATTTCGACATGAGCGAGCACCTCCGCTTTTCCCCCGACTACGAGTTCGAGATGGGCTTTGACCCGGTGCTAGAGTGGGACAACGAGAACGGGTTTCAAGGGATGGCCGAACTCTGTCACGGCTGTGGCGGCTGTCGGGGTCCCCAGGAGACCACCGGAGGGGTGATGTGCCCGACGTTCCGCGCTAGTGAAGAAGAGATCACGAGTACGCGGGGGCGGGCGAACATGCTCCGGCAAGCGATGAGCGGCGATCTCCCCGACGGCGAGGCCTTCAGCGAGGAGTTCGTCACCGAGGTGATGGACCTGTGTATCGGCTGTAAGGGCTGTGCAAAGGACTGTCCCAGCGAAGTCGACATGGCCAAACTCAAGGCCGAGGTGACCCACGAGTACCACCGACGCCACGGTCCGGACCTCCGCTCGCGGGTCTTCGCGAACATCGACACGCTCTCGAAACTCGGTAGTGCCACGGCACCGGTCTCGAACTGGCTGTCGGAACTCCCGGGGGCCCGCGTCGCGCTGGAGAAGACGCTCGGAATCGCCCGCGAGCGTGACCTGCCGGAGTTCCACCGCGAGACACTCAGAGACTGGTTCGAGGCCCGCGGTCCGGGGGTGAGCGAGGCCGAGGCCGACCGGAAGGCCCTGCTCGTGCCCGACACCTACACCAACCACAACCATCCGGCGGTCGGCAAGGACGCCGTTCGGATCCTCGAGAGCGCGGGAGTACACGTCCAACTCGCCGACGTGGGCGACAGCGGCCGACCCGCCTTCTCGAAGGGGTTTCTCGATGCCGCCCGCGAGCGCGCCGAGGCGAACGTCGCGGAGCTCGCTCCCGAAATCGACGCCGGCTGGGACGTGGTCGTCTGTGAGCCCTCCGACGCGGTGATGTTCCAGTCTGACTATCTCGACCTGCTTTCGGGGTCGGCCGTCGAGTCGGTCGCGATCAACACCTACGGCGTCATGGAGTATCTCAACGCCTTCGACCTCGACCTGCCGGCGGGCGAGGGCTCGCTCGCGTATCACGGCCACTGCCACCAGAAGGCGACCAAGAAGGACATCCACGCCGCGGCGGTGCTCTCGCGGGCGGGCTACGACGTCGATATCCTCGATTCGGGCTGCTGTGGAATGGCCGGCTCCTTCGGGTACGAGGCGGATCACTACGCGATGAGCGAGGCGATCGGTTCGATCCTCGTCGAACAGGTCGAGGACAGTCCCGGCGAGCGAGTCGTTGCCCCCGGTGCCTCCTGTCGGGGCCAACTCGAGGACCTCACCGAGGAGGAACCACCCCACCCGATCGAGGTGCTCGCGGGGGGGCTGTAACGACTCCCGGAAGGGCTCTTGCGGCCCCTCGGTTCGAACGGGAGGGTCGTCTTCACCGACCACGGCGAACAGATGATGTGAATCGGTTGCGTCGGAAGTCATCGAAATTTCGAATAAAAGTAATTGGAACAAATGTCTCACAGAACCGTTCCGTTCTGGAACGAAGGCCGTCCAGTGACGTCTTCGACCGGTTCTAGTGTACCAATCATCGGAAATAAGAGGCAGACGGATGTCGGTGGCACCCGACACCGAAGCGAGAGACGCGACTGGTACGGCGATATGGCCGTAGAAACGCTGCTCGATGACCAGTTTGTCGGTTACAAGGACTTCTATACGCGGATCGCCGTTTCGATATCGGCTTCCGTAAACAGCGACTTCGCCCGCCCGACGGCGTTGGTGCCGGCCTCGGGGATGTTCTCCATGAGGACCGTCTCGCTGGGGAAGAGCCGCTCGCCGACCTCGAGGCCGTGATCGCGGGCGGTCGATCCAGTGACGGTGAGATAGACCCCGAGACCGGTGTCGGCGATGTCGGCCTCCTCCTCGCGTCCGGAGGTCGGATATCGGAACTCGAGGTCCTCGACGACGTCGGTCCCGAGTACGGCCCGGACGAGCCGCTCGTACCGCGGCGAGATACACAACGGCCCCTCGTAGTCCCGGAGGAACTCGCGGGACGGGCTCCATCCGTCGCCCGCCTCCGACACGACATCGGGCCGGCCGAGCAGGGTGTGATAGACGGTGTCCCCGAGGCCGGACACGACCCGAACGTCCGTGTCACGGGGGTCGATCCGCTCGTTGATATCGTCGATCGTCGAAAGCGGTTCGGGTTCCAGTGAGACGACCTCCTCGAGGACGAGATCCGCGCTGTCGAAGCCCAGCGCGAACTCGTGGGTGCGAAGCGCCCGAAACGGCTCCTCGCGCCCGATCAACTGGAGTCGGAGGTCCCCGTGTTCGAGGGTGAGGCTGTCGAAGACGACGCGCCGTGGCTTCCCGTCGCGGTCGTCCCGAAGCAAAGTGTACTCCGGACGGGTCGAATCCGAGAGGTCGCTGTAGTCGGCGAGTCGGTCGTAGACGTCTTTCTCGGTCGTTTTCTTCCCTTTGGTAATCGATTTCTCGTATCGAAGCGTCGAACAGACCTCGTCGGCCACCGTCGCCGCGTCCATCCGGGCGGCGAGCCGATCGAGTACGGCCTCCAGCGGTCGGCCCTTGCGTGGGACGGCCACCGGGATCGTCGCTGTCATTGTCCGTACAACGACCCTCTTCGATAAACGGATTACGGCTCGTCTGTTTATATGTTACCGAACGACATGATTAGCTCAGAGGTCGATCCGGTCGCCGATCTCCGCGAGTTCGAGTCGCCGGGGGTACTCGAAGCCCTTTGCGTGGTGATGGAGGTTCTTCGGATCCGCCGTCAGTCCCTTCCACATGTCCCAGTGGCTGGGCAGGAGCCGGTCGAGTCGGAGGTCGTTCGCGCCCTCGATGATCTGGGTCTCGTCGCTGTACCACTTGGTTCGCACCGGCTCGCCCGTCTCTTTGTCGGGGATCGTTCCCACCGTTCCGAACGCGAGCACTCCGAGGTCGATATCGTAATCCTCGCCGATCGCCTCGAACTCGCCGGGACGGGCGTCGCCGCCGTGGAAGAACGTGCCCGCCTCGTGGTCGATGACGTAGCTAACGGGATGGGAGGCATCGGGATCGTTGGCGGGTTCGACGTTAATAGTGAACGGGCCGACTTCGTGACTCTCGTCCTCGTAGACGTCGACGAACTGCTCGTCGTCGAGGTCCCACGCCTCGTGCCACGCCTCCTCCTTGCGGGCGACCGCGAGGCTGTCGTCGGGGGCGTACATCGTTGCCCCCGTGTTTTCGAGGATCGGGGCCTGACTCTCGCCGTGGACGTGATCGACGTGCTCGTGGGTTGCGAGCAACGCGTCGGCTTCCGTGACGTCTTCGGGGGAAAAGGGGATCGGGATCATTCTCACCGTTCGCGGCGGGTCGCCCGTTCCGAGATACGGGTCGATGAAGAGGGTGGTTCCATCGCCTGCTTTGAGGACGAAGCCGTTGCAGCCGAGATACCAGATCGCGACGCCCTCCGGAGAGCTTTCCTCGATCTCGCGCACGAGCCAGTCGCCCCAGTCGCTTCGTGTCATGACCGGATATGCACAAGACAGCGCCCTAATTGTACCGGTCGCTCCCGATGACCGGAAGTATGGTGGCCGGTTCGATCGGAGCCGCCACCCTCGGCGGCTCCGTGAGGAGGGCGGGGAAGGGCAGGCCTACTCGAGGGATTCGACCGTGAACGACTGAAAGGAACGACCGCAACAAAAGGTGGGTGGCTAGTCCTGACAGCAGCCGCCGGCCTGCTCGCCGAAGTCGACACTCAGTGGTTCGGAGATCGCCTCGTTTACCGCTTCGAGCTTCGCATCGAGTTTCGCCTGCGCTTCGAGGTACTCGGCCATTACGGGGATTTCGTGGAGCTCCTGCTGGGCTGCCTGGAGGCGCTGGAGGTCCTCTTGGGTGGCGTCGCCGGTCTGGCGCGCGAGCATGAACTCCTGGCGCAGCGACTCGAACTCGTCGATCTTGTCCTGGGCGTGCTCGCTCTCTTTGACCCGCTCTTGGGCCTCCTCGTAGGCGGCGTACTCCCCGCTTCGAGCGATCAGCTCGCCGAGTTCGCCTGCAAGTCCCTCGATGCTGGCTTCCTCGGCCGCCGTCGGCTCGGTTTCGACGCTCATACCCGCCGTTAGGTTTCGCGTCGTTTCAATCTGCCGGAACCCGCCCCGAAGCGCCGACGTTAAACGCCCACAGCGGCTAACCGGGATAATGAGTCAGAACGAGTTCTCCAAGGGCGATCTGCGGAACACGGGTATGGCGTTGAAACACGACCGGGAGTGGGACTACGAACTCGACCGGATCGTCGAGGCCGTCCACGAACGCGACGCGACAAAGGTTGGCCTGCAGTTCCCCGAGGGACTGAAACGCCGCGGCCCGAAAGTCACCGACGACCTGCGCGAACTCCTGCCCGAGGACGTCACCGTGATGATGTCGGGCCAGCCCTGTTACGGCGCCTGCGATCTCGATACCTACATGATGCGCCGAACCGACGTCTTCGTTCACTTCGGGCACTCCCCGATGAAGGAGTCCGAGAAGATCATCTACGTCCCGCTGTTCTCGAACGTCGAAGTCCTCCCCATCATCGAGGAGTCCCTCGAGGAGATAGAGGGAGAGGAGGTCGGACTGGTGACGACCGCCCAGCACATGAACCGCTTCGAGGAGATGCGCGAGTATCTCGAAGGACAGGGCTACGAGGTCCACACCCGCAAGGGCGACGACCGGCTCACCCACGAGGGGCAGGTGCTGGGCTGTAACTACGCCTCGGCCGATATCGATGCCGACAACGTCCTCTACGTCGGCGGCGGGAAGTTCCACCCCCTTGGCTTGGCGATGGAACACCCCGAGAAGAACGTCGTGATCGCCGATCCCGTCAACAACGTCGTCACGATCGCGGATACCGAGAAGTTCATGAAACAGCGTTACGGGGCGGTCCACCGCGCGATGGACGCCGAGAAATGGGGCGTGATCTTCTGTACGAAAATCGGGCAGGGCCGGTGGGACCAGGCCGAGCAGATCGTCGACGAGAACGACGACGCCTACCTGATCACGATGGACGAGGTCACCCCCGACAGACTGCGAAACTTCGACATGGACGCGTTCGTCAACACCGGCTGTCCCCGGATCACCACCGACGACGGCCCGCAGTTCCACAAGCCCATGCTTACCCCCGGCGAGTACGAGATCGCAGTAGGGAACGAGCCCCTCGATTCCCTCGAATTCGACACTTTCCACGGAACTTGGTAGTGAATTTCATATACCAACGGTGAAGCATTCATAGCTTCTCAGAAACAAACACCGATGAATGTATGTTGATTGTCGTTCCCTTATTCGTCTTCGTTGGAACGAAAAACGGCAAAGTAGCTCGTATTCTATTGATCGCCCCTCTATATGACGTATTTCGGCCAGTAATTCGGGTTGATGGTGGCATATCTGTGTCACCTCCCGACTCAGTAGAAATCGTAGAACGTGCCAAAGAATGGTTATCCCACTTTATTCTTGAAACCGGTAAAACGGGTTGGACAATTACTGTTTCAATCCCATTGATTCTGTGTACGGCAGCTCGCAATCGAATTTTCATCGGTAAATTCGCCTACGAAACTCGACGGCTCGGATTTGAGGAAGATGGATTCAGGGTAGGTCCTTTTAGCGGCAATGAAATTACTGAAATCATCGAATATCCTGTGAGAGAGTAATTACCGCTCAAGCGCTGTCTTGAGATCCGCTCCGAGCGCATCGATCGCCTCGCCTGCGGCGTCAAGGTGGTCGAGCAGGTTCACGAACCCGTGGATCATTCCCTCGTACTCGTGGCGAGTGACCGAAACGCCCGCCGACTCGAGCCGGTCGGCGTACTCCCGCCCCTCGTCGCGGAGCGGGTCGAATCCTGCAGTGAGAACGGTCGCCGACGGCAAGTTCGAGTAGTCCCGGGCGAGTAGCGGTGCGGCGTAGGCGTTTCTGTGGTCCACCGGATTCGGGAGGTAGCGTTCGAGGAACCACTCGATGCTCGCGGCTTCGAGCAGGTACCCCTCGCCGTTTTCCTCGTGGCTCGGAAACTCGTGGACGGCAGGCGAGGCGACGGCGGGGTAGATCAGCGACTGATGTGTGATCTCCGGGCCGTCCCGATCCCGGCTCATCAGCGAGACGGCCGCCGCGAGGTTGCCCCCGGCGCTGTCGCCGCCGACGGCCACCCTCCGAGGATCGCAGTTGATCCGTTCGGCGTACTCGGCGGCCCACTCCAAAGCGGCGTAGGCGTCCTCGACGGCGGCCGGGAACGGGTGTTCCGGCGCGAGTCGATAGTCCACCGACAGCACCGCGCAGTCGGCGGCGTTCGAGAGGGCGCGACAGACCGGATCATAGGTCCCGACGTCCCCGATGACCCACCCGCCCCCGTGATAGAAAACCAATAACGGATGGTCCTCGCCCGTGGGCGCGTAGAGCCGAACGGGGATCGACTCTGCGGGGCCGGAAATCGAGAAGTCCTCGACGCGGTCGACGGGTTCGCCCTCGCTTGCGAACAGTTCGGCCAGCTGTTCGCGGGCACTTTCGGGCGAGAGCGCGTACGTCGGGGGTCGCCCCATCGTCTCGACGGTTTCGAGCAGTGCCTCGGCCTGCGGGTCGATCTCCGACATGTCGGGGCCTTCGAACGCCCGACGCTTATCGTTCAGCCTACCGGTTATTGGGACAGTAAAATTACTACTGAGCATTTACAAAGGTTTTTGTATATCTACTATGTATACGTGTACGAGATGAGCACGCTACAGCGTCCCGCGGTCGAACCGTGTCGACCCGAGGAAGCCACCCCGGTTCGAGTGGACGGCGATGCGCTCGATTCGACCGCACCCGACTACCTGCGCGACCTGAAAGCGGAACTCGCCTGCGAGCGACTCGTCCCGGCCCGCCTGACCGTCGAGGCCTGCTTCGAGGAGGACTGCTCGCTTTCGACCCAGCGGGAGGCCGAACGGATCCGCGACCACATCCGTGCTGCGACCCTCCTCGGGGCCGGGACCCTCACTGTCGAGTTCGATTCCGTCGCCGACGAGCGGAAGATCCGCCCGGCATTGGCCGCCTGTGCCGAGCGCGCCCGGCGCGACGGGGTGACCCTCGAACTCGACGGCCCGCTCTCGCTCGAATCCTAACGTTTCTCCCTTCCGGCCCCTTCCTCCCGACATGGACACGAAGCGGGCGCTCGAACGGCGTCTCTCGCGGGTCCGAGGGTTCGACGAGCCGCGTGTCGAACTCGAACAGTACCCCACTCCAGCCGACATCGCCGCCCACCTCGTCCACATGGCGGACCTCCGGGGCGACCTCGACGACACGGTGATCGACCTCGGAACCGGCACCGGGATGCTGGCGCTCGGTGCCGCACTCCGGGCCCCAGAACGGGTGGTCGGTCTCGACGCCGATCGAGCGGCGCTCACGACCGCCCGCGAGAACGAACGGCTCGTCGATCCTTCTATCGGGATCGACTGGCTGCTCGGCGACGGCGGTCGTCTCCCGCTGTGTCCCTCGGAGGCGACCGTCCTCATGAACCCGCCCTTCGGCGCTCAGAAGGGACACCGGGGTTCCGATCGGCGGTTTCTTGCGAGCGCCACCGGGATCGCGGACGTGGTCTACTCGATTCACAATGCCGGCAGTCGCGAGTTCGTCGAATCGTTTCTTGATGATCGCGGCTGGGAGGTGACTCACGCCTACGAACTCGCGTTCGACCTCGAGCGCCAGTTCGACTTCCACGAACGGGGACGAAAGACGATCCGCGCCGAGTGTTATCGATCCGTTCGCGGCGTGTAGCGCTCCTCGTGGGCGATCGGAACGACCGTCCGCCCGTCGCTCGCGACGAGCGTTCCCTCGTCGTTCTCGATCGAGAGGCCGTCGATCGTTCGCTCCTCTCCGGCCTCCGGAACCGGAGCGCGCTCGGAGCCGGTGTCGCCTTCGACCTCGACGAGGAACGTTCCCGATTCGGAGACGAGGGTGATCGTCCGCCCGTCGACGACGGCGTCCGCGCTCGCGGGTGCGGAGTCGTAGGCGTGGGTCCGTTCGCCGTCGCTCTCGAAGCCGACGGCGTACACCGTCTCGTTTCCGACCACCCAGCCCGTCCGCTCGACCTCGATGGTCTCGCTCCAGGTCAGCCCGCCGACCCGGATCATGGCGTCTCCATACGTCTCGAGTTCCGTCGCCGAGACCTCCTGGCCCCAGATATGTCGCTCGGGACTGGTGACGATCACGCCGCTCGTGGTCACCTCGGTGGTCTCGCCGAACGCCTCGATATCGACGACCGAGAACATCCGGTTTTCGACCTCCTCGTCGTAGAAGACGGTGTAATCGCCGGTCGTCATCGACGCCTCGCGGGGCTGGCTGTCGACGACCGCGAGGTTCAGCGGGACCGCAACGAGACACATGGCGAGAACGGGGACGACGAGCGCCGCGCTCGCGGCCTGTCTACGGGTCACGCCTCCCATCAGTGGACGCTCGCTCGCGGCGAGCGCGGCGGTGATCAGCACCGAGAGTGCGACCACGAGGGCGACTCCTAACCCCCGATAGAGGACGTAGGTCGTCGCGCCACGGATCCACCAGATCGCCCACAGGGACACCGAGAGCGTGGTGAGGAGGGCTCCGAACCAGAGCCTGAGCGGGTTTGGCTCGACGCCCCGACGCCGAAGCAACACGACGCCTGCGAGCACGCCGACGAGAAAGCCGAGCGCGTGGCCCTGAATCGCGATCCCGTACCACCACGGCGAGGAGACGCTCGCTGTCACTTCGACGACGGCGACCGGCTCGCCGAGCGCGGTGGTGACGGTACGGACGGCGCTTCTCGTCGCGAGCGCGACGACGGTGAGGATCGGATAGCGAACGAGAACGAACCCAATGAGCACGAACACGACGCCCGAAAACCCGATCACGGGCCCCCACGAGAAGAGGCTCATCAGGACGCCCGCGCCGAAGACGGCGAGCGGGAAGACCACGAACGCCCGAACGCGTGGGTTCGAGACGCGCGAGCGTCCGGGTTCCGGGAAGTGTCCCCAGACGTACTCCGCGAGCGGCGCGAACACGAGGGCGGTTGTGAGGTTTCCGAGCAGGTGATCCGGACCGACGTGGGCGAACCCGGCGAACAGCACCCCGAGTGGATAGAAGTACGACCACGCCGAGAACGGGATCGCGAGGGGATCGTGCCAGTGTCGGAGCCCGCCCTGTACGAACAGGTAGACCGCGAGGACGCCGCCGAGGGCTAGCAGCGAGCCCCACGGAACGCCGAAGTAAAACCGCTCTCGGAGGAGCGATCCGACCTGCCGGTCGGGTCCGCCGAGCCGGAAGGCGAGCCACAGGGACCCGACTAGCGTACTGACAACGAGGAGTTGCCACGCGAGGACGACGAGGGTGTCCGCGACCGCCATACGCGTGCCACGGGACGGGCTGAATTGAGGGTTGTGATCGTTCACCCACCCCCATCGTCCCACTGGGTGGCGATTCGGTACGGGCGGTGGCCGGTCCGAGCGCGGGCGCCACTCACGCCGCCCGCGTGAGGAGGGCGGGGAAGGGCTGGTTTCCGGAAGCGGCACGCGGTCGCGTGCCGCGACTCGGCGGTGTCTGGTGGTCACAGAAAATCGGAGATTTTCTTGGGTCATGAAGAAGGCGAGGAATGCACGTCCCAAGGAACGCTTCGCGTTTCTTGTGGGCCCGAAAATCGCGGATGCGATTTTCGACCGCCAGTACAGTCCGAGGGCTTTCGAAGGCTTGAAACGCGCCACACGCCAATCGAGCGCCATGGAACTACGCGTACTCTCGCGCGAGGACCGGGAACTGGCGCTCGAGATCGCCGGTGAGGACCACACGTTCATGAACGTCCTCAAGGGGGCGCTGCTCGAGACCGACGGCGTCACGGCCGCGACCTACGACATGAACCCCGAGCAGTCGGGTGGCCAGACCGACCCCGTTCTGACCGTCACGACCGAGGAGGGCGTCGACCCGCTCGAGGCGATTTCCGAGGCCGCTTCGGACATCCAAACGACGACCGACGCCTTTCGGGACGCCTTCCGGGACGCCTCGGCCGCCGCCTGAGCCTCAGATCCGGACGGGGACGTCCCGCTCGTCGAGGTACTCTTTGACCTCCGTGATCGAGTACTCCCCGAAGTGGAATATCGAAGCCGCGAGCGCGGCGTCCGCGTTCGCATCCTCGAAGACCTCGTAGGCGTCCTCGGGTCCGCCACAGCCCGAGGAGGCGATCACTGGGGTTGAGACGGCCTCACAGACCGCCCGCGTCACGGGGATGTCGTAGCCCTCCTTCGTGCCGTCGGTGTCGATGGAGTTGACGAACAGCTCGCCCGCGCCACGGGACTCGGCCTCCGTAGCCCACTCAATCACGTCGATACCGGTGCCTTCCCGACCGCCCTTGACGGTGCACTCGAACCAGCAGGACTCGCCGTCGATCTCGGTGTAGTGCTCGCCCCGCTCGTCGAATCGGCGTTTGGAGTCGACGCTGATGACGATACACTGGCTGCCGAAGGCTCGGGCCCCCTCGGTGATGAGTTCCGGGCGTTCGAGCGCGCCGGTGTTGATCGAGACCTTGTCCGCGCCCGCCCGCAGGGTCTCCTTGATGTCTTCAGTAGTCCTGATCCCGCCGCCGACGGTCAGCGGAATGAACACCTCGTCTGCGACCCGCGAGACGGTATCGAGCATGGTCTCCCGGCCCTCGGCCGAGGCGGTGATGTCCAGAAAGACGAACTCGTCTGCGCCCGACTCGTTGTAGGCTTTCGCCATCTCGACGGGGTCGCCGGTGTATTCGAGGTTCTCGAAGTTGACGCCGGTGTAGACCGCAGCCTCTCCGTTCTCGTCGACGTCCACGTCGATACAGGGGATAATCCGTTTCGTGAGCATTCGTTACCGGGGGTTCGCGCGACGCCGGGTTGAGCGTTTCGACCCTTACAAACTGTAGACCCACGCCTCGTAGGGCCGAAGCTCGCTCTCGGGTTCCCCGGCATCGGGGTGGTTCCCGAGTAGGAGCCTCGCTCCGTCGTACTCCCCGCCGGCCTCGAAGCGCTCGTGCTCACCGGAGACGTTCAGGATCACCAGCGCCCGCGCCCCGTCGAGCGCCCGGGTGTAGGCCCACAGGTGTTCGTGGTCGGGCAGCAGGTCCTCGTAGTCGCCGTAGACGAGCACGTCGTGGGTGTCACGGAGCTCGATCAGCTCCCGTACTGTAGTACCGAGTCGGAGTCGACCCGGGCGCGCTCGACGTTGATCTCGGTGTGGTTCTCGTTGACCCCGATACGGTTCCTCCTCGGAAAAGACGGCGTTCTCCCCGTCGGTCCACTGCATGGGCGTCCGGGCGTTGTCCCGGCTCGCGGCCTCGAGGGCCGGGCGGGCGTCTTCGAAGGAACCCCGTTCGTCGACGAAGTTGTGCGCCCAGACGTCCCGCACGTCGGAGGGGTCCCTGAACGAGGTGTTGGTCATCCCGTTGAGGGCGCGGATACGATGGGTGCGTTTAAGAGCCGCGCGAAACGAGACGTGGGCATGAGCGATCAGGACGACCGGCCGCTTGACGACCCGGCGGGCCAGGCCGATGCCCCCGGCGAGGAGGCCGGCACGATGGGCGACGAGGAGGCCGGCACGCAGGAGGCCGCCGTCAGCGCCCCCGAGAAGGAACAGCAACCCGTGAAAACGCCCCTTGCCGAGCGCACGACCGCCCCGCAGAGCCCCTACTCGATGCGACAGGCCGGAATCGGCGTCGCCGTCCTCCTCGTGGGCCTTCTGGTCACGTTTGCGGTCCCGATCCTGCTTTAATCGAGCGGTTCGAGCGGTTCGCGGTTCCCGAACTCGGGATCCGGGCCCCCCGTAGGTGCGGCCCACTCGACGGCGTTTGCGAGCACTTGTTGGATTACGGGCTGGCGGTAGATCGGATAGGTCTCGTGGCCCGGCCGGAAGTAAAACACCTTGCCGGCACCCCGATGGAAACAACACCCCGAGCGGAAGACCTCCCCGCCCTCGAACCACGAGGTGAACACGAGGGTGTCCGGTGCGGGGATATCGAATCGCTCGCCGTACATCTCCGAGTCGGGGAGTTCGATGTACTCGTCGATTCCCGCAGCGATCGGGTGGCTCGGTTCGACGACCCAGAGGCGTTCTCGCTCCTCGTCCTCGCGCCACTTCAGCGAGCAACTGGTCCCCATCAGACGCTTGAATATCTTCGAGTAGTGTCCCGAGTGGAGCACGAGCAGCCCCATTCCCTCGAGGACGCGCTCCTGTACCCGGTCGACGATCTCGTCTTCGACCTCGTCGTGGGCGATATGACCCCACCACGTCAGGACGTCCGTCTCGTCGAGGACCTCCTCGGTTAGCCCGTGTTCGGGTTCGTCCAGCGTTGCCGTTCGAGTGTCGAACCCCCGTTCTTCGAGGAATCCCGCGATGGCCTCGTGAATGCCATCGGGGTACTGTTCGCGGGCGGCCTCGTCCTCTCGCTCGTGGCGGAACTCGTTCCAGACGGTGACGCGGACCATACGCGAGCCTCGCCGCGGAGCGAAAAGGAACTACCGATCAGTCAGCGCACGAAATACAGCTCGTCGCTGCCCAGAAACCGGCTCAGATCCGCCGTCCGGCGGTAGTCGCTGCCCCGAATCGTCGAAAGCGAGTCGATCAGCCGCCCCCCGTCGCCCTCGGTCCACTTGGTTGGCTCCCTGATGGGAACCACCAGAAAGCCGCTACCACGGATCTCGCTCGCGTGAAGCGCCTCCATGTCGATTTCGATCCGCTCGACCTGTGCGGTGTAGTTCTCGATGACGTGCTCGGTCGCCCGCGCTCCGACCGGCAACAGGACGTGGGCCGCGATCGCCCGGAGCTCGGCGTCGAAAAAGCGCTCCATCTCGGCGTAACTCGAAGGCGAGGGGTCCCCGCCGTCGGGCGGACAGCACATGTGGAGGTAGCTCAGAAAGCACTCCTCCAGTTCGGGTGCGTCGCTGTATGGCTCGTCCGCGAAGCCGGTCTCGAAGAGGGTCCGTTGGATCGCCTCGCCGACGGGCGAGTCCGTAAACGGGACGCCGGTCCGTGCGCCGCCGTGGACCCCGGGATGGTCGCCGATGACGTGAAAGTCGGCGTTGGCGTCGCCGTAGCCGAAGACCGCCTCGGTACTCGCAGAACAGGGCGTCTCGCAGGCGGGGCGCATCCCGAAGGGGTTGCTCGTCCAGTCGGTAACGTTCTCCACGCACCCGGATACTCTGCTATCGAGTAAAACGCTCGCGGTTTCGTCCTCACTCCGTGACGGCGACCGCCCCGCGCATCCCCTGTGCGTCGTGTGGGATGCAGGTGTAGCGCGAAGTTCCCGGCTCCTCGAAGGTGTGCTTGAACGTAAAGCCCTCCTCGGTCTCGATTGGGCTCTCGTAGGCCCCCTTTTCTTCGGCGACGTTGTGTCCGCCGCCGTCGCCGGTCCATTCCCAGACGACGGTAGTACCGGGATCGACCATGATCGCGGCGGGCGAGAACGACTGGCCGCGGCTGCCGGTTCCCACCTCGACGGTGACCTCGCTTTGGCCGCGGCGGTCTGCGGTTCCCTCGTAGTTCGACGCGGGGTCGAGCCATCCCCCGTAATCCGGTTCTTCCTCGTCGGGGACCGTCTCGTAGTCGGGCCCGTCGTCGCCGCCGTTTCCACCGGTACAGCCCGCGAGCGCGGCAATAGAGAGCGTACCGACGGTTCGCAGGACGCCCCGCCGGTCGAGGGAAGGCTCGGGTGTCATTTCGTGTCCCACTAGGGAGTCGACGGCCAAAAGCGGCCTGAAACCGCCAGCCCCCTGTCGCGTGCTACCACCCGAGCGTTTCCGAGGGCGATCGTGACGGTCGGCGGTCAGGGCGCGCCGACGAGAACGAACCGGCTCTCGGCGTCGCCGTTCTCGATCCGCCGTGTCGTCTCGCCCGGGATCCTGACCGCGTCGCCTTCAGTCATCGCTACCTCCTCGTCCTCGACGACGACGGTCGCCTCGCCCTCGACCAGCAGGTAGACCTCCTCCTCCTCGCCGTCGTCGGCGTGGTCGTGTTCCTTGCCCGTCCATCCCGGTTCACACTCGAGGACCGAAACCCCGAGGTTCTCACAGTCGAGTTCCTCCCGCAGGAAATACAGCGAGTCTGCGACCGGGTCGACGTCGGTGTAGTTGGCCTTCGTGTGCGACATCCGCCCGTGGTTCGCTTTCCGGGCGTAAATAGCTCCGGTCCGTGGGATCCGATCGGACCGCCAGCACGGCTCAGAGGTATTGGAGATACCCACAATCCGTACAGTGGAGTTCGTCGCCGTCGTGGACGATCCACCCGCTGGGACAGTGATCGCACTCCCACTCATACCCGATCGCCGGAGCGAACACGAACCGACGCTCGATCCGTTCTAGCTGTTCGATCCGGTGTTGTTGGGCGGCGAGCCGACGCTCTAGCTGACGGAGTTTATATACGTCCGATTGGACGGGTTGAGACATCATCGGTCACCGAATACGGTACGCTATCGAGTAGCATGAACGTATCGTCGGCCTGCGCAAGGTCACGCATAAGGGAACGGGGTTGGGTTCGTACCGTCTCCCTTCCGTCCGCGGTAGGCCGTCGGCCGTCCCATAAGAGCGGTGACAGCCGACGGCATCGTGCTGGGGATGGTCGTGGTGTGTCACGCCAACGCAGTTTGTCTATGGCCTCAAACCTGCGATCTCCCAGCATTCATATCAGGTCACTCCGGGGGAGTAAGTCTTGTGATATTTGATAGTTGGCGAACACCTATCGGAACCGGCCGAACGGACGGTAGTCCTCGTGGGGATCGTATTCGCGAAATGCGAAGCTGGTGGTCATCATCGAGACCGAGGAGACGGCCATCGCAAGCCCCGCGAGCGCGGGGTTGAGAAGCCCCAGCGAGGCGATCGGGATCGGCGTCGCGTTGTAGACGAGCGCCCGGAAGAGGGTCTGGTGGACTCTCTCGATTGGTGCCTCCGAGAGCCGGATCACCGGAAGTGTCCTCGATGATGTCCGAACAGGTCGCACACGACAGCTCCGAGATCCCTACCCGTGCCCTCACGGTGTCACCTTGCCCCTAGAAAGGGGTCCCAGATTCAGGGACGTGTTCTTGTGATTCGAATGTCGATCCCGCACTCAACCGTTGACTCCGAAGTCAATCGGCGTCGGAGGCGAGTTCCTCGTACTGTTCGACGTAGAGCTGCTCACAGGAGGGACAACAGAACTGTTTCAGGTCGCCGTCGATCCGCCGCGAGACCCCGTCGGGGCCGACCTCGTTGTCGCACAGGACGCAAGACAACGAGAAGGCGGCCTCGCCGCCGATCCGGGCGGTCCAGTCCGTCCCCGTCAAGAGGTCTACTTCGATCTCCCGGACGGTCTCCGGATCGACGCGCTCGAACAGCCACGACTGGACGTCCGGCCTCGGCGCGTGGGCGTTGACCACCACTCGACCCCCTGCCGTGGCGAAGACGTGTTCGACGCCGTCGAACCCCGAGAGCGCGTCGCGAATCCCGTCGGTCGCGCCGGGCACGACCGAGAGCGTCACCAGTACGGGCGTCCCTTCGCGCAGTTGCGAACGGTCCAGATCCAGCGTGAACCGACGGATAATGCCGTGGTCCTGCAGTTTCGAGACGCGATCTGAGACCGCCGGTGGCGAGAGGTCGACGCGCTCGCCGATCTCGCTGTAGGGTCGCCGGGCGTCCTCCGTGAGGAGTCGAAGGATCCGCAGGTCGATTTCATCGAGCATATCATCCCTTCTCCCCTCGTTATCAAATCCGTTTCGTCGACGTACTTTCGATTCGGAGCCTATCAGCCCCGATCATTTTTCATTCGAACGAGTAACTCCGAAAAAGGAGCGGGGCCTACGATTCGATATGGTACGAACGCTGGCCGTGAACGACATGAATTGTACGGGCTGTGAGCAGAACGTCGTCGACGCGCTTTCGGGACTCGACGGAGTCGAGAACGCCAGTGCCGACCACGAGTCCGACACGGTCGCCGTCGAGGGCGACGCGGACGAGGACGACCTCCGGGAAGCCATCGAGGAGGCGGGCTACACCGTCGAGGCCTAGTGCGCTATCGAGTGGACCGCCTCGTTAGGATGCCCGTGGGCTGAGTGAGCAGTGTTCGAGACGAAGCCCGCTGTGGGAACGAAACGGCGTCCTACAGCCAGCCGCGCCGACTCAACACGACGAGAACGCTGTACCCGACCGCGCCGACGGCGAAGATCGCGACGGGGATGAGAAACGGCCCGAGCAGTTCGATGATCGATTCGAGAGCCATCGGGCTCACTTCGACGGCGAGGTCCCTAACGCTGCTGATCGTGCGGGGAGTGATAGAGTAATGTATTCGAGACGCCAACCACCGGTATGCACACGCCGGGTCACGTCGGCACCGCGTTGCTGGTGTACTCGCCGATCGGTCTCGCCCTCCTGCTTGGGGGTCTCGACGAACTCGCCGTCCTCGGCGGCGTCGGCATGGTCGCGCTCGCGACGCTACCGGACTGCGATCACCGATTGCCGCTGATCGCCCACCGGGGTCCGACCCACTCGCTTCTGTTCGCGCTGGCCCTCGGAACGGTCCTCGGGGCCGCCGGGTTCGTCTTCGGGGAGACCTTCGTGGGCGTTTCGGCACCGATCATGGCGGCGTTCGCGTTCGCCATCGGAATACTCGCGGTCCTCTCGCACCTCGCCGCCGATTCGATCACGCCGATGGGGATCAGCCCGCTGTGGCCCCTCTCGGGGTGGCACTACTCGGCGAACGTCGTTCGCGCGAAGAACCCGATCGCGAACTTCCTCTTACTCGCCGTCGGCGTCGCCGCCGCGACCGGCGCGCTGGCGCTCGCGACCATGCTCTAGAGGATCGAACCGATCTCGGCGATCGAATCCAGCACGTAGTCGGGGTCGATCTCGGAATCGGCGAGCGCCCGATCGTCGGTGACGCCCGTCCGCACCAGCGCGGTCGTCATCCCCGCGCGCTCGCCCATCGCGATGTCGGTGTCCAACCGATCCCCGACGACGAGACAGTCCTTCGGGGCGGCCCCGAGCGTCCGCTCGATCGCCTCGACCGCGCTCGGGGCGGGTTTCCCCATGATCGCGTCGGGCTCCCTGCCCGTGACTCCCGCGATCGCGTTGATGATCGCGCCCGACCCGGGGACCTCGCGGTCCTCGGTTGGGATCGTCCGATCGGGGTCGGTGCCGATGAAGAGGGTCCCATCGGCGAGCGCCCACAGCGCGTGTTTCAGGTCGTCATACGAGAACTCCCGGTCGATCGAGGCGACGAGGGCGTCCGCCCGGTCGTACTCGTCGGTCAGCGAGAGCCCCGCCTCCCCGAGTTGGGCTTCGAGGCCCTCCTCGCCGATCACGTACAACTCGTCGGTGGCGTGCTCGCGCGCGAGGTACTCGGCGGTGATCGTCCCCGCGGTGATCAGTTCCTCGGACGCGAGCGAGAAGCCGTGACGGACGAGGCGCTCGGCGTAGGCTTTTCGGGTCCGGATCGGGTTGTTCGAGACGAACGCGACCGGAAGCCCGCGCTCGCGTATCGTCTCGACGGCCCCGATCGCCCCTGCGATGGGCTCGCTGCCCCGGATCAGCGTCCCGTCGACGTCGAGGACGACTCCCTCAGGGGCCATTCACTCGGCGACCGGCGGCTCGTTCCACGGCGCGCTCTCGGGATCGATCAGGCGTTTTTCCTGCTCGAGCCCGTTGATCTTGGCCATGTCGCTCTCCGAGAGGTCGTCGACGATATCGAGCGCGCGGTAGTTTTCCTCGATGTGTGCGCCGCTCGCCTTCGGGGTCGGGTGGATCCCTCGGTTGATCAGCCAGGCCAGCGCGACCTGGGTGGCCGTGGCGTTGTGCTTGCCCGCGATGTCGTTGATCTCGGGGATCCCAGTCACCTCGCCGCGGGCGATCGGCGAGTACGCCACGAGGTGGTGGTCGTTGTCCTCGGCGAACCCCGCGAGGCGCTCCTGTGGGAGCAGGGGATGGCACTCGACTTGGTGAGCGAAGATCGGCGCCTCGAGGATCGCTTGGGCCTCCTCCAACTGGTCGACCCGGAAGTTGCTCAGTCCGATCCGGTCGATCGTGCCGTTCTGCACGAGGTCGTCGAACGCCCCTAAGGTGTCCTCGGCGTCGTACTCGCCGATCGGCCAGTGGACGTACAGCAGATCGATGGTGTCGACGCCGAGTTTCTCCCGACTCACCTCGACCGATTCGAGGACGTCCTCGTAGGCGAGGTTCTCGGTGTCGATCTTCGTCGCGAGGAAGATATCCTCCCGGGGAACGTCGCTTTCGGCGATCGCGTCGCCGACGTACTCCTCGTTCTCGTAGACCTGTGCGGTGTCGACGTGTCGATAGCCGGCGTCGAGTGCGCGTTTGACGTTCTCGACGCAGTCCTCGGGGTCTTCGAGCTTGTACGTCCCGAAACCGAGTGTGGGGAGCGATCGTGACATATCCCGAAGTCCACGCGCCACTCGTAAATTGGCTATGGTTGCGAGGGCCGGTGGAGCACGGAAGCAGTCAGTCCACGCGTGCGAGCACCCAGACCGAAAACAGGACCGCGCCGATCGTTTCGGGGATCGCGAGGCCCGGTCCCACCCGGAGGCCGGCGGCCCACGCGAGCCACTGGAGGAGGTGTAGGTTCGCGAGCCAGATCGCCGCGAGCCCGAACCGGGGCTCGCCGGCCAGCACGCCCGCAGTGCCGTCGAGCCACAGCGTGAGGGTGACGAGCAGGTAGAAGCCGGCGGCGACCGACAGGTGGTACGGATGGCCGGTCGGGAAGAGGCCGACGCCCGCGAGCAACACGAGCGCGCCGGCGAGCACACCGGCAACGAGCCAGTCGAGGCGGTGGCGGGCACTCGCGGCGAGGGCCGCCGCAAACGGGAGTCCGATGACGCCGGCGAGTATCAGTCCACCGTTGAAGGGCCACGCGGTCGGCGCGTCGGGCGCGCCGAGATCCGAGAGCGCGTCGCCGGCCCACGAGAACTCCGGGGCCAGCAGTATCGAACCGAAAATGGTGACGGCCGCGATCAGGGGGGCGAGGAACGCCGACAGTCGGCCGATTCCAACGAGCCGGTTCATGCGTCCTCGAACCGCGGGAGTGCCCGGTCGACCCGCCGTTGACGACGTTCGTGGGTGGCCTCGCGCGTTCGCTTCTGCAGTGCGGTCTGGAGCCGGTCGGCGACCGTCTCGCGCAGGTCCGTCGCGTCCTCCTCGTCGAGGTCGATCGCGTGGGCGTCGCCGCCGACGAGGCTACCGGTACCGGCGGTGTCGATCACTACGGAGGCCAGTCGCCAGCGTCGCTGGAGGATCGTCTGAGTGTGAATGGCGTTCTGGACGCGGTAGTAGGGGACCACTCGCGTGGTGCGGTTCCAAAAGCCCGTCCGGGTAACGACGTGGTCCTCGCCGACGAAATACCCGCGGGATTTCCACTTGTAGTGGGCGGCGACCGGAGCGAGGGGCACGCCGATCAGGAGGGCGTACCAGTACATCTCGAAGCCGAGCGCGAGGGTCCCGGCGTAGACCAGTCCCGCGAGAACCCCGAGCGCGAGCAGGTAGCGAAAGGCGTAGCGTCTGCGCGCGCGTTTTGGCGGGCGAACGATCTCGATCCCCTCGAACGGCTCGATCCGGCGGGCGATCGACCACGTGGTCTCCCGGTCGGCGATCGGGACGGCGGACTCGGAGCCGACGCTCCCGTCCTGTCCGGGGGCGTAGCCGGCGGTCTCGACGGCGAGGCTGGCATACCCCAGTAGACGCTTGAGGAGGTTCTCGCGGAGAGCGAGCAACTGGACCTTATCGAGCGGGATCGAGCCGTCGAAGCGCTGGACCAATCCGCGCTCGTAGCGCAGTTCATCCCCCGAGCGGGTGAGTCGAAAACCGTAGGTACTGAGAAACGCACTCGCGCCGCTCAGAAGCGCCGAGACGACCACCACGAGGACGATCACCGCCCCCACGACGAGAAACGGGCTGATCGGGAGGTCCGTCAGCAGTTCGAGCAACACAGGTGGCCCGGCAAACGAGAGCAACACCGAGAGAAACGAGGCCAGCCGAAGGTCGAAGGAGGCGACCGCCAGCACCGCGAGGTCCTCGGGCGTGATCGCATAGAGGAGTTCGTCCTTGTCGGCCGGGGATCCCTCACTGGTAGCTGTCGTGGATTCGGCGCGTTTCCGTCGTCTGAGTTCGTTCTGCAGGCGTTTGGCCTCCTCGTAGCCGACGTATCTGAGGATCGCTTCTGTCTCGCCGCCACCCGCGGTCTCGATCCGGAGTTCCGCGATCCCGAGCGCGCGCTGGACGACGTTGCGCGAGATGTCGACGTTCTGGACCCGCCGATACGGGATCTCCCGGTTGCGCCGGGAAACGACCCCCGAGTGGATATCGAACGTATCGGGGGTCGTCTCGTACTCGAATCGCTTGTAGTAGGCGAGCTGCCAGGCGACGGCCGCCACGAAACCGACGAGGATCGCGAGCGCGGCGAGGGCGATCCCGATCCCCCCGAACGCCGGCCCCGAGGCGATCGCGGCGAAAAAGACCAACGGGACGTAGCCGAGTACCGCCTGAGTGACCCGATAGGGGATCGAAAGCGGGTGCAGACGGGTCATACGGCGTCGTCACCCTCGGCGTCGATCGCGAGGGCCTTCAACCGACGCTGGAGGTCGTCGGCCCCCTCGGGGGTAAGACCCGGAACGGTGACGTCCGCACCCCGCGAGCCCGCCGTGTAGACGACGGTGCTCGCGAGTCCCGTCGCGCGTTCGAGCGGGCTGCGCCGGGAGTCGACGTGCTGGATCCGGACGAACGGAACGACCGTCTTTACCCGGGTGAAGACGCCACGTTCGAGGTACAGCGCGTCATCGCGGACCTCGTAGCGCCAGACCCGGTAGCGAAGCAGGCTGTGGGCACCGAACAGGACGAACAGGCCGGCGAAGACGGCGACGGGAAGCCAGAGCCCGAGGTCAAGGAAGAAGACTCCGACGGCGCCGACGATCGCCGCGAGAATCGCCGCCGAGAGAGCGGCCTGAAGCACCCAGACGACGCAGATGCGAGGGTGGAGCGAGCGCATTACCTGCCGTTCGGACCCGGGGGAAATGAAGGGTCTGGATTAGGCCTCGGGCGAGAGTATCTCGACGATCAGTCCCCGATCGCGGGCGTCCGCGGCGAACGCCTCAGCGTCCGCTTCGAGCGCCTCGAACGTGTCGTAGTGGACCGGCACCACCAGCTCCGCACCGATCCGCTCGGCGAGGTCCACGATCGCGTCGGGCGACATCGTGAAGGCGTCGTCGATGGGCGCGAGGAATACGTCGACAGTGAGTCCCCTATACTCGGGAATCACATCGCTGTCGCCGGGGTAGAAGACCGTCGTCCCGTCGAAGTCGAGTCGGTAGCCCACGCCCTCGCCCACCGGGTGGTAGGGCGTGCCGTCCTCGCGGGTGTGGCCGTCGGGCGTATTGTAGGCGCTGATCGCCTCAATCCCGATCCCATCGATCTCGAAGGTGTCGCCGATCCCGACGCGGCGGATCTCGTAGTCCAGCTCCGAGACGGGACGCGACTCTCGGTCGATCTCCTCGCTACGGATCCCCTCGAAGACGCCGACGACGGCATCGTCCGCCGCAACGCGCTCGATCCCGTCGGGGTCGTAGTGGTCGTCGTGGGTCACGAGCACCAGATCGCCGTCCCGGGCGTCGGAGTCGTCCAGAACGCCGTAGCGGCCCGGGTCGATGTAGACGACCCGTTCTCCGTCGGTGATCCGTGAGGTCGCATAGCCGAGCCAGTCGATTGTCAGATCGCCGTACGTAGTGGACACGGGTTCGACTACGTCGAGGAGGGGCAAAAAGCCACGAGAAGCGATTACTACGGCGATAAACGCTCGGCTGCGATACGAAATAGTGATTCGAGGCGAAAACGGCCCGGAACCGGTTCAGTTCTCGCCGGTGACGATTCCGGCGACGCGCTCGCGGTCGAACAACTGCTCCTCGGCGGGGATCTCCGGGTAGGGTTCGCCCTCGGCGTACTCGGGCCACTCGCCGAACTGGTCGGGATAGAGCTGTTTGGCGCCCATCTCCAGTTGGAAGAGGTTCATGATCGGACCCTGATAGCGCATCCCCGCGGGATACACGCGGTCGTTCTCGACCGCCGAGAGCTGGCCCCCGACCGGGTGGGACGCGAGGTCATCACGGACCTGTCCCATGTCGTAGTCCGGGCCGAGTCCCCAGAGGTGAAGGATCACGTCGGGGTCGGCTTCGAGCATCGCCTCGTAGCCGACGGTCCCCCACAGCGCCGACCAGTCCTCCTCGGCGAAGGCGTCGACCGCGCCCAGCGGCCGGGTATCGGCGAGCCAGTAGCCCGGCTTGTTGAGGTGATAGGTGAAAAACTCCTCGCCGCTTTGGGTGACGCGCACGGCCGTGGGGCGCTCCCCCTCGGGCGGAAGTCCCTCCTCGATGGTCGCGAGTAGGTCCTCGTGGACCGATGCGAGGGCCTCGTAACGCTCCTCTTCCCTGAATACCTGCGCGACCGTGCCGAACAGCTCCCAGAGCGTGTAGTACTGGTACTCGCCGTCGTACTCGCCCGTCGGTTCGGCGTGGGTACCGCTGTAGAAATTGCCGAAGAAGGGGGCGAGGCTGTCGCTGATCTCGTCGATGTCCGACTGCGACCAGTTCTCGAGGCTCGTAACGTACGTCGGGTCCACGAGATGGACGTCGCTGTCGAGTTCGTACAGTCGCTCCTTGGGGAGCCCGTTCTGCCAGGGGTTCGCGAGGCCCTCCCACTCGAAGGACACGCCCGAAAGGCGCTCGTAGTAGTGGTTCATGATCGTCCCGGCCATCTCCGTCGAGAACATCGAGTTGACAGCCTCCCCGTGGCCGAGCGCGACCGCCATGTCCGCGTACTGCGGGAAAACGGTGAAGACGCTCTCGGGGACGGCCTCGAACTCGACCTCACCGACCGGCGAGAGTTCGACGGTGACGGCCCCGTCCCCGTTCGAACCAGTCGAGTTCGGATCGCCCGAGTCGCCGCCCCCGCCGAGACAGCCCGCGATCCCTCCGGCGATGACGACCCCGCCGATTCCTTTCACGTAGTTCCGTCGCGTCGGCGTCCCGCTAACCCTGTCGTTCGCCATGTTTTTAGGCTAGCCTAATAACTGATAAGCCCTCCGAAGTAGCGACATGACCCTATCGAGTCAGGAGGCGTTGGAATTTTCGACAGTTCGGACGTCGTTCGCACCACACTCCGGACACGCGAGTTCGCCCTTCGTCTCCGTAACGGCCTCGCTTCGGGGAAACGTCGCGCCACAGGAGCCACATCGCGCGCTCTCGCGCTGGGTGAGCGTGGTGTGTTGTGCGGGGATTCCGCGGACGATCCCACAGCCACACGCCGGGCACGCGAGTTCGTTTTCTGTGTCGGTCGTCGCCTCCTCTCGCGGAAACGTCGCCCCGCAGGCCGTACAGCGGGCGTTGATCGGGTTCGGCATGATCATGATATCAAGTGGCATGATCATAGTTCGTCCGGTGGGTCGGGACATCGTTTTCCGCCTCGATAACGAGCGATGGACATGGAATTCGACGTGATTCAGGGCGATATCGCTCGACAGGAGGCCGATGCGCTGGTCAACGCAGCGGGGACGAGCCTGCGGATGGGCTCCGGCGTCGCCGGGGCGTTGCGCCGCGGCGCCGACGGGCCGATAAACGAGGCGGCGATGGAGAAGGGACCCGTCGATCTGGGCGGGGTCGCGGTAACCGACGCCTACGATCTGGACGCAGAATACGTGATCCACGCCGCGGCGATGCCCCATTACGGGGACGGCCGGGCCACCGCCGAAAGCATCCGCGAGGCGACTCGAAACACCCTCGAGCGGGCCGATGAACTGGGCTGTGCGTCGCTCGTGATCCCCGCGCTCGGCTGTGGGGCCGCCGGGTTCGACCTCCGGACGGGTGTACGGTTCGTCGCCGAGGCCATCGACGCCCACGAGCCCGATTCGATCGCGGATGTACGATTCATCGCCTACAGCGACGGGGAACACGAAGTGGTCCGGGAGGTCGCCGACGACGTGCGCTCGTGAGCGCTCAGCTGTGTCCCGACACGCGCACGGGTTCGTAGGGTTCTTCGAGGTACTCGATGTCGCTGTCGGAAAGCGAGATCTCCAGCGCCTCGACGGCCTGTTCTAGGTGTTCGACGCTCGTGGTGCCGACGATGGGGGCGTCGACCCAATCCTTGTGGAGCAGCCACGAGAGCGCGATCTGGGCCATCGTGACGCCGTTCTCCTCGGCGAGTTCCTCCACGCGGGCGTTGATCTCGCGGCCGCCGCCCTCGCGGTACGGGTGGGCGTACATGTGTTCTTCCGTCTCCCCGCGCGTGGTCGCGTCGATTTCCTCTGCGGGCCGCGTGAGATAGCCACGAGCGAGCGGGCTCCAGGGCATGACGCCGATCCCCTCTTTCGCACAGAGGGGCAGCATTTCTCGCTCTTCCTCGCGGTAGACGAGGTTGTAGTGGTTCTGCATGGTGACGAATCGGTCGAGGTTCAGGGAGTCGCTGGTGTGCATCGCCTCGGCGAACTGGTGGGCCCACATCGAGGATCCCCCGACGTACCGGACCTGGCCGCGGCGCACCGCGTCGTCGAGCGCGCACAGCGTCTCCTCGATGGGCGTCTCGTCGTCCCAGCGGTGGGTCTGATAGAGGTCGATCGTCTCCATGCCCAGCCTGCCAAGGCTGTTCTCCAGCTCCTGTTCGATCGCCTTTCGGGAGAGCCCGCGAGCGTTGGGATTTCCGTCGTCCATCGGGTTGTAGACCTTCGTGGCGACGACGGGCCAGTCCCGATCGTAGCCCGAAAGCGCGTTCCCGAGGATGCGCTCGCTTTCGCCGCGCGAGTACATGTTCGCGGTGTCGAAGAAGTTGATCCCCAGGTCGATCGCCCGCTCGATGATCTCTTGGCTCGCGTCCTCCTCGAGAACCCACTCGCGCCAGTCGGGATCCCCGAAACTCATACAGCCGAGACAGAGTCGACTGACGCGCATTCCGGTCGATCCTAACGTAGTGTACTCCATGTCGCGACTGTGCGGGGTGTGACCAAAAACGTAGGTGTTGCGGCCAAGGTTAAGGTGGGTCGCCGCCCAAGAGCGGCTATGGACACGCTTCGACTGCTCAAACTCGCGGGCTACGTCGTCGTGGCGATCGTCGCGCTGGCGGTCATCAGCGCGCTCGCGAGCCTCCTGTTGTCGTTGCTCGGTCTCGTCGTGGGGATCGCGATCGTCGCCGGACTCGCCTACCTCGCGTACAAACTCTACAGCATGACGGGCGGCGCGGACGACGAGTTCGAGGTCGACTCGACGGTGGCGGACATCGAACGGGAGCTCGAGCGCTGACGCGGCGGTCGACAGCGCCGAACGGGCGAGCGCTTAGGTGACTGGCGAGCGAACGGTCGGTATGGGATTCTCGAAACTGCTCGGAGCGATCGGCGTCCTCGGAATCGTGGTTCTCACGGTCGCGGCGTACGTCGGCTACAGACTGTATAGCGCGTTCGACCGACACGGCGAGTTCGAGTTCGGGTGGGCGGTCAGCGACCCCGAGCCCGATTCCTAGAACGGGATCGCCGTCGGCACCGAGAGCAGGCCGGCGTCGAGGAAGAGGAGCACGCCGACGAGCGAGGCCGCGAGGAAGTAGGGTCGGGCCTCGCGGGCGGGCTGTCGGACCTTTCGGTCCGCAAAGCCACCCACCAGTCGTTTCGAGCCGAGTTCCACCAGGAGCGCGAGCAGGAACCACAGCGCGAGCATCGTGAGCACGAGGTAGCCCGGCGCGCTCCCCGTCAGCGAATCGACCGTGTAGCGCGTCCCCGCGAGGTGACCGCCGCTTGCGAAGAGGGCGAGTGCACTGATCCGCGAGATCCACTGCAGTCGTGACGTAACGGTTTCGAGCGGGGCGGCGTCGAACGCGCCGTCGCGTGCGAGCGGGAGGACGGCGACAGTCAGGAAGACCACGCTGCCGACCCAGAGCCCGGCGAAGCCGAGGTGAATCGCGTTCATCGAGGCGTCGAGAAGCGACATAAGAGGCGGTTCGAAACCGCCGGAGACAGTCCTTGCGGTTTCAGGCCACTCCGACATGTACGGGTTCGGACGGATGGTCGTCCGTTCGCTTTCGCCAGGAGAGCCGAAACCGGAACACTGGTGGGAGGATGTGGGTTACGAGGACCGCTACTCGGACGACGGCGAGACCCGATCGGACGACTTCCAGTGCCGTTTAGTAAACATATATTTATCTATGCCGCTGGGATATACAGCCCGTATGCGTTCAATAGATCGGCGGACGGTTCTCGAAGGAGTCGGCCTCGCGGGCATCACCGGGCTCGCGGGTTGTATCACGAGCGATGATGGCGGCAACGGCGGAAATGGCGGTAACGGCGGCGGGGGCGGTGGCGGTACCCAGCTCACCTGGGACGCCGGTGGGCAGGGCGGAACGTACTACCCGTTGTCGAACCAGTTCAAGCAGATAGTCGACTCGAACACCGACTACTCGCTGCAGGTCCGTTCGACGGGCGCGAGCGTCGAGAACATCGGCAACCTCGCGAGCGGCAACTCGGATTTCGCGCTAGTCCAGAACGACACCGCCTTCTTCGCCTACGAGGGAACGGGCATCGAGGACTTCGAGGGGAACGCCGTGCCCTCGCTTCGCGGGGTCGCGACGTTGTATCCCGAGACGATCCACGTCGTCGCCCGGGCCGACAGCGGCATCTCCTCGATTCAGGACCTCTCGGGGGCGACGATCAACACCGGTGATCTCGGGAGTGGCACGCAGGTCGACGCCCTCCAGATCCTCGAAGCCGTCGGGATCACCGACTACACCGAGCAGAACACGGGCTTCTCGCAGGCGGCCGAACAGCTCCAGAACGGCGACATCGACGCCGCGTTCATCGTCGGCGGCTGGCCGGTCGGCGCGGTCGAGAACCTCGCGACGAGCACGGACATCACGATCGTCTCAATCGAAGGCGACGCCCGCCAGCAGGTCCTCGATTCGGGCGACTACTTCGCCGAGGACGAGATCCCGGCGGGAACCTACCAGGGGATCGACGAGGCCGTCCCGACCGTGGCCGTCCAGGCGATGATCGCCACCACCGAGGACCAGGACGAGGCGATCGTCGAGGACATCCTGACGACGATCTTCGACAACGTGAGCGAACTCAGCATCAAACAGGACTTCATCAGCCGCGACACCGCCCAGGACGGGATGTCCATTCCGCTGCACCCCGGCGCCGAGTCGTACTTCGGGTCGGGCGGCGAGGGCGGTAACGGGAACGCGAGCGGTGAAAACGCCAGTGACGAGAACGCTACCGGCGGCAACGACACCAACAGCTCGAACTGATCCGATGGCCGGCGTCCCTGATCCGAACCGCGGACCCGCGCGCGCGCCGCTCGGTCCGTCCGCAGGGTCGTCCCGGCGACCCGCCACGGGCGCGGGGACGCCATGAGGGGCCGAAAGCGCGTCCTCGCGATCGCCGCGGCCGTCTGCCTCGTGGTGACCCTCGCCGGCGCCGGCGCCGCGGTCACCCCCGCCGATAGGGTCCTCGTGGTCGAGGACGCCGCCACGGGCGAGCGCCTCATCGAGACGCCCGTCGAGAACGGCACCGTCGTCGCGATCGAGTACACCCACAGCGTCGAGAAGACGCGGGTGCTCGACGCCTTCACCGTCCGGGGCGACCGACTCGTCATGACGCGCATGGAGTTCGAGTCCTACGGCTGGGGGCTTCCCGCGAACGCCGAGGTCACCCGCGAGAACGGCACGTTCTCGTTCGATCCGGACTACGCGAGCGAGGAGCTGGTGGTCAAGCCCGGCCGGACCGCCGGCCACCAGCTCCATGTCGGATCCCGGACCTACGACCTCGTCGAGCGCTCGGACGCGAGAGCCGTCCGGATTTCAGTCGATCGCCGGTCGGTTCTGGACGCCGCACTCGACCGGAGCGCACGGTATATAGGGGCTGGGACGTGACCTACGTGCCATGAGCGTACAACCGGGTGAGAAACCGGAGGAAGCCGACGAACTCTCCGAGGAGGAACAACAGGAGCTGATCGACGAGCTCGAACGTCGACGGGACCCACGTGGAATCGCCGCGGTGCTCGTCGCCGTCATCGGGATCGCCTTCTCGGTGTTTCAGGTCTGGATCGCCGCCCACGGCTTCGAGTTCGGGCTTACCCTACCGGTCGTCGGCGAGGTCCAACTCGCCGCGCTTCAGTTGTTGCAGGTCAACGCCGTCCACGTCGTCTTCGCGCTGGTGTTGGCCTTCCTCCTGTATCCGCCGACGACCGGCGATGGCCCCCTCGCCCGCCGTCTCGCCCGGATCGTCCCGGCGGTTTCGGATCGCTTCGGCGCCGACAGCCCCGTGACCCGCGGGGCCCGCGGCGTTCGCGGTGCGATCCGTTGGGCGTTCGTCGACGCACGCCGAGAGCGGGTGACGCCCGCCGACGTCGTCTGTATCGTCGTCGCGGTGCTCGCGGCACTCTACATGCTGACTTCCTTCTCGGAAGTCCAGCGAATGCGCGTGTTCGGGCTCGGCGCGGGCCGTACCCTCGGCGAGTTCGTGCCCGCGCTCGAACCGTTCATCGGTGTGATCTCGGCGCTCGGAATCCCGCTGGATTCGACCTCGGTCGCCTTCCTGTTGGGTGTCGCGGGCGTGATCCTCGTCCTCGAGGCGACACGACGCTCGCTCGGGATCTACCTCACGCTGATCGTCGCCGCTTTCGTCGTCTACGCCCGCTATGGATACCTCATCCCGGCCGACGGGATCGTCTCGACACCCTTCGGGTTCGGGATCGGCCTGCCCTACATCGAGATCTTCTCGATCCCGCCGGGCGACTGGGCGACCATCATCCAGAACTTCTGGTACAACACCGAAAACGGCGTCTTCGGCATCCCCGTCACCGTATCTGTTCAGTTCATCTATATCTTCATCCTCTTCGGTGCGATCCTCGAGATGTCGGGCGCCGGCCAGTGGTTCATCGACCTAGCCTACGCGATCACCGGCCACCGCAAGGGCGGCCCGGCAAAGGCCAGCGTCCTCGCCTCGGGATTCATGGGGACGATCTCGGGCTCCTCGATCGCCAACACCGTCACGACGGGGGCCTTTACCATCCCGCTGATGAAGCGTTCGGGCTACCGCTCGGAGTTCGCGGGCGCGGTCGAGGCGTCTGCCTCCTCGGGCGGGCAGATCCTCCCGCCGGTGATGGGCGCCGCGGCGTTCCTGATCGTCGAGTACACCGCCACGCCCTACTCCGACGTCATCATTGCCGCCGCCGTGCCCGCGGTGGCCTTTTTCTTCGGCGTCTGGGTGATGGTTCATCTCGAAGCCTCGCGAGCGAACATACAGCGTATCGACAAGGCCGACACCATCTCGGTCACTCCCCACCTCCGGCGGGGATGGTTCTACCTCCTGCCGATCGCCCTGTTGTTGTACTACCTCGTTATCGCCCGGCTGTCGGTCGCCCGGTCGGCGTGGTTCTCGATTCTCGCCATTATCGCGACGATCGCGGTCGTCGCGGCCTATAACGAGCGCACACGGGTCCCGTTGTTCGGCGCGATCGCCGGCCTGTTCGCCCTCGAGACGTTCGCGTATCTGTTCACGGGCACCGGCCTGCTCGGAGTTCTGACCGGCGGCGGTACCGGGGGCTTGGGAGTCGAGGCCGCGCTCTCTGCGGCGGCCGGGAACCTCGTCTGGATCGTCCTCCTCACGAGCGTGGCGGTCATGCTCGCCCGTCCCGGCCTCGACGCGCCGTTTTTGGACTACGACTCCTCGGTCGACGAGGCCGCGGAAACCACTGCTGGCGCGCTGGGGCGGCCGTCGCTGACCCGCAGCGCCCCCTTCGGGTTCGGGGCGTTCGTGCTCCGTTCGATGGAGGCCGGCGCGCGGACGGCGACGCCGATCGTCGTCGCGGTCGCCGCGGTCGGTATCATCCCGGGTGTCCTGAGTGCGACCGGGCTCGCCCCGAACCTCACGACCTTTATCACGTCGCTGGCGGGCGGGTCGACCGCCCTGTTGTTGCTCATCACGGCGATCGCGGCGATCATCCTCGGGATGGGGGTGCCGACGACGGCGACCTACATCCTGCTGGCGTCGGTGCTCGCGCCGGCGATCGTCCAGAGCGGCGAGATCCCGGTGCTGGCCGCCCACCTGTTCATCCTGTATTTCGGCGTGATCGCCGACATCACGCCGCCGGTGGCCGTCGCCGCCTACGCCGCGGCCGGCGTCGCCAAATCCGACCCGTTCCCGACCGGCGTCGAGGCCTTTACGCTCTCGCTCAACAAGGCGATCGTCCCCTTCGCCTTCGCCTTTACCCCCGGAATCGTTCTGCTTCGCGCGACCGGCGACGGCACCGCCCGCGTCATCACCGCCGCTGACGTCCTCGACATCGGCTTTTTCGTCCCCGAGGTGGTCGTCCCGATCGCTGGGACGTTCCTCGGGGTGGTTGCGCTCGGTCCGACGATCATCGGCTACCTCTACACTACCGTCCCGCGGAGCGAACGGGCGCTGTTTGCGGTCTCGGCGGTGTTGCTGATGACGCCGCTGACACTGTTTACCACGACCGCCGACCTGATGGCACTGGTCAGCCCCTACACCTTGGCCGCGCCGCCACTGGTCGGCCCGGCGCTGCGCGGGCTCGGCGTGATCCTGTTCGGCGCGCTCGCGCTGAAAAACCGGCGTGCCGGGGAGAACAAGCCCGGAACGACCACCACCGCCGAACCGGCGACCGACTAGCGGTTGGCGGACCGTACCGGTTTGTAAGCAGGTCACCGTCGACGCCCCGAAGGTCCTCTGTCGGACAGGGAGGGATGAATTCCGGCTCTATTCGAGTCTATCTGTTAAATTGCTATGAAAATAAAAGAGAACTGAGTTGCTGATCTGACCGTTGCGGTGATTACTCCTCGTCCAGTCCGACTGCGAGCCCATCACGGGTCTGGTCGGCCGCTCCCTCGTAGCCGTCGTCGGCCCTGAGCATGTTGACGTTGCCGATCGGTCCGGACTCGTCGCTCCACTCGTTGCCGAGCACCGCCGCTTCCTCTCTGGCCGCTTCGGGGATACTCTCCTCCCAGAGCGTGATCGCGGGCGATTCGGGCGCGTAGATGCTCGGCTCGTCGATGGCGTCGGCGAGCGAGAGCCCGTACTCGAGGTGGTGGAGGATCGTCTGCGCGACCGAGGTGATGATCGTCGGACCGCCGGGCGAGCCGACGGTCAGGAACGGTTCGCCGTCCCGGGCCATGATCGTCGGACTCATACTGGAGAGGGGCCGTTTGTTCGGTTCGACCCCGTTCGCACCGCCGGGTTCGGCGTCGAAGTCGGTGAGTTCGTTGTTGAGCATGAACCCGTACTCGGGGACCATGATCCCCGAGCCGAACAGCTGTTCGATCGTGGTGGTGTACGAGATGAGGTTGCCCTCCGCATCGGCGACCGTGAAGTGGGTCGTATGCCCGAGCGCGCGGGGCGTCTCCTGAGTCATCGAGGCCGCGTCCCCGGACTGGTAGGCCCACGGATCGCCGGGTTGGGGGTCTCCGTTGAGCGCGTCGGGACCGATCAGCTCCCGGCGCTCGGCGACGTAGGCCGGGTCGAGCAGCCCTTCCATCGGGACGTCGACGAACTCGGGATCACCCATGTACTCGCCGCGATCCGCGTACGCCAGTCGCATCGCTTCGGCGAGCAGGTGGTACTTGGTTCCTGATCGGACGTCGTAGGTCTCGCCCAGATCGAAGCCCGCAAGCAGGTTGAGGATCTGGATGACCGTCAGCCCCCCCGAACTCGGCGGGGGCATCGAGTAGACCTCCGCACCGCGATAGCAGCCCTGTACGGGCTCGTTGATGGTGGCCTTGTACCGACAGAGGTCCTCGGTCGTCATGCTGCCACCCGCGTCCTGAACCGTTTCGGCGAGCGCCTCGGCGATCTCGCCCTCGTAAAGCTCACGGATCCCCCGGTCACGCAGGAGTCGGAGGGTGTCGGCGAGGTCCGGCTGTTCGAGGGTCTCGCCCTCGGCAAGCGCCTCGCCGTCACGGAGGAACACCTCGCGGGCGGCGTCGTTGAGCTTCCACTCGTTTTTCTCGATCTCCTCGGCGAGGACGCGGTCGACCTCAGTCCCCTCGGCGAGATCGATCGCGGGATCGATCAGCTCATCGAGGGGCCGTGATCCGTAGCGCGCACTCGCACGCCGGAGCCCGCTCGCGGTGCCGGGAACGCCGACCGCGTTCCCGTGGGTATGGCGCTCGTCGAACGGGATCGGGTCGCCGTCCTCGAGGAACATGTCGGGGGTTGCGCCGGCGGGTGCGCGTTCGCGGCTGTTGACGATCTCGACGCTGTCCTCGGCGGCGTCGTAGTACAGCATGAACCCGCCGCCACCGATCCCCGAGGAGTGAGGCTGGGTGACGTTGAGCGCGAACTGAACTGCGATCGCGGCATCGACGGCGTTGCCGCCGTCGCGAAGGACCTGTGCGCCGACCTCGCTTGCGGCGGGGCTAACCGAGACGACCATTCCATTCGATCCTTCGGCGACCGCTCCACAGTCGACGCCGGCGGCCTCACAGACCTCGCCCTGTCCGAGTGCGGGCTGGGCCGCCAGCGGCAGCGCCGCCGTCGCTGCTGTCCCGGCTAAGAACCGCCGTCGGCTCAGATTTCGTCCATCTTCTTGATTATCGTTATCTCTCATTCGATCTTGAATGCTGAGGGAGACAACCTATCTCTAACTCTTCATTTCTTACAAAAATTAAGTGATAATATATTATGAGCCAGCAGATTGAAGCCCCTCGCGGCCGTTCACGCCGTATGAGCGGTGATCCGTCCTTCGAGATCCCCGTCCACCCCGAGTGCGAGTACAACGGCGGCGCGATCACGCGAACGGGTGGGACGGTCTTCTCCCTGATCCCGACGGACGGGGCGGTCGAGGGGTGCCTCGGACGCGTACTCGCGCGCGAGCGCTACACGGCGGGCGACTGGTTCGACCTTCCCTCGCCAGTGTATCTGGTTCACGACCGCGAGCTGGGGACCGTCTTTCGAGTCGTTGGCTACGACGACCGGGTCGAGTTACACGTCACGACGACCACCGAATCGAGCGGGCTGCGTGCGTTTTACGACGCGCTCGGGGAGGAGAGCGAAACCGACTGGCGCGTCGAGTGCGAGGCCATCGAGGGTTAGTGCGACCGGCGCGGGTTGTCCGAGCTACCGAGGAGGATTCGATAGACAACGTAGCCGATCAGCAGCGCGAACGCGGCGATCGAGAGGGTCTCGACGAGGAGAACGACCGAGTAAAAGAGGCGAGTAAGGAGGCGGATCGCGACGAACCCGCCGAGGATCAGGACGGCGAACGCGAGGCCGCCCGCCGCCGCACCGAGTCGCTCCATACTCCGATCTGTCGATGGGGCTACTAACGCTCGTCGATATCGCGTTCTATCGGCCTGATTCGGGCGACCGAGAGGACGGCGACGACGAACAGGACGACGAGCACGAGGAGGGCACTCACCCCGACGGGAGCGGAGAGGAGCGCGGCGGTACGGTCCCCGAGGAAGAGTCGGGTCGAGCCGCGGATCACGAACGTGAGGAGCACGAGGCCGAACGCGAGCAGGCCGTACTTCACGAATGTCGACTGCTTCATAGGACCGTTGGGAACGCCCCGCGTCTGACTCTTTCGGTCGGCTTATCCCTCGGTCGGGGCTACCGGAGGTATGCAACCGACGACGAGCGGGACGTTCAGGGTGCTTTCCGATCCCCGGGGGGAGTGGTTGCTCGTCGACCGCGAGACGACCGAACAGATCGCCGTCACGGGCGGAGACCTCGAACCGGGCAACCTGATCGAAGCGACCGTACAGTGGGACGACGGCGACGCCCGCCTCGTCGAGGCCGAGGTCCTCGCGGGGACCCGCTTTCACTTCGTGCGGGACGTGACCGGCCTGTTCGAGGTCGCGCGCGACCTCTGTCGAGACGCCCGGATGAAGGGAGAGGGGATGCTCGGTGAGACGACCTACAGTACGGACAACCGACCCAACGGCGCGGTCTACGTCTTCGCCGAGCAGTCGGGCGCACGCGACATCTGGAACGAGATCCGGACGGGGGCGATACCCCTCGAACCGCTGATCGACCGCCTCCGCGAGTTCGATTCCGAACCCCACGAGATATTCGTCCTCGACCCCGTCGAGGAGCCGTTCGTCGTCGTCTATCTCGTCCCCGACCCCGATTCGATGCTCGCCGAGACGGTCAGGGACACCTACCTCTGATCGTCCGACTGCCCCGACCGCAAGGGGTTTGTCCCCGCGCACCCGGGATCGGGTATGCTCGAACCCGGCAGTGACGCCCCGACGTTCAGCCTCGAGAACCAGCACGGCGAGACCGTGAGCCTCGCCGAGTTCGACGGTCCCGTAGTCGTCTACTTCTACCCGCGCGCCGACACCCCCGGCTGTACGACCGAGGCCTGTGGCTTTCGTGACTCGTGGGACGCCTTCGAGGAGCGCGAGGTCGCCGTCCTCGGAATCAGCGACGACCCCGTTTCCGATCTCGACGAGTTCGCCGAGAAGTACGACCTGCCGTTCGACCTCCTGAGCGACCCCGACGGCGAGGTCGCTGATACCTACGATTCGTACGGCGAGAAGGACATGTTCGGCAACACCTTCGACGGGGTCTTCAGGAACACCTACGTCATCGAGGACGGCCGGATAGTCGCGGCCTACGAGGGCGTCTCCCCCGAGGGGCACGCCGAGGGGATCCTCGCGGACCTCGAGTGATCACTCCTCGAGGGTGTCCAGTACGCGCCCTGAGAACTCGACTTCCGAGAGGTCGCCGTTTTCGAGCTCGTACAACCACTGTTCGTCCATCCGCCACGTCCCCCTGAGATCGCCGTCGGTGTCGACGGCGGTCGCCTCGATCGTCACCGGTTCCCAGCCCTCCTCGATCGCGTCGCGAAAGACGGTGATCACGCGACCGATCTGACGGTGGGGGACGCCCTCACCGGGTGCGACCGTCTCGTATTCGATCTCGATACGGTCCTCGGACCGTTCGACCGACTCGAAGTACACTCCCTGTCCCATCAACCGGTAGCCGACCTGTTCGACGACCTCGTCGTTCGTCTCGAAGGACATACACCCCGTACGGGGCGACGGCGTATAATCAGTGGCGCTCGCGGAACCGTTCGAGGCCGAACGCGAGCATGTCCGCACTCACGGGCTGGAACTCCTCGCGTTCGGCCTCTGGGAAGTGGTCCCTGACCCCGTCCCACGACTCGCGGGCGTAGCGCGCGTCGAGTAGGACGCGCACGCCGACTTCCTCGGGCCCGCGGATCACCCGTCCGATGGCCTGTCTGGCCTTTCGGACCGCCGGAACCGTGAGCGCGTACTCGAACCCGTCCCCGAAGGCGCGGTCGTAGGCAGTTCTGACGGCCTTCGTCCGCGGGCTCGCGGTGTTGATGATCGGAACGCCACAGACCACGGCCGCAGAGAGCCGATCGCCGCTGTAGTCGACGCCTTCCGTCAGAGTGCCCCGCAGACTCGTCACGAGTACCTTTCCCTCGCCCACGAAAAAGGCGTGTTTGAGCTCCTCGGTCTCGCCGTCGCCGGAACTCTCGTCGAGCAACACCGGCTTTTCGAGCCGTGATTCGAGCGCTCCCGCGGCCCATGTCGCCTCGGCGTAGTTCGGCATCCCCACCAGGACGTTTCCGGGGGTCCGTGCAACCTCCGCGAGAAGGTCACCGTAGAGCCGGCGGATAGCGTTTTCCTCGTCCGGGTGGCCGCGATTCCCGTAGGTAAACTTCGGGGCATCCACTGCAAAACTCGCGCGGTTCTCGGCGGGGAATTCGAGCGGAAAGGTCCGCTCAACGACCGGTCGTCCGTCACTTGCGAGGCGATCGAGTCCCGTGACCTCCCGAAACACCTCGATGGGTTCGAGGGTTGCACTCATCAGGACGCCACCGCCGAACGCCGCGAGTCGCTCGCCGATCGCGCCGCTTGGCACGCAGTTGAAAAGCGCCAGCCGGGCGCTGTAGGCCCGCCGCCACGATCCCTCGGGTTCGAGTTCGTTCCACGTTCGCTCCAACTCGATCTCCCGAAAGTACGTCTCGTGGTCGGCCCGGTACCAGCGTCCGAGCAGTCGGCCGACGGCGGGTGTCGCCCGGGAGTGTTCCTCGTCCTCCGCGGTATCGAGGATCCGCTCGACGATCGCGCCGACCGACTCGGCACGCACCCACGTCCCGCCGTCGTAGCCCTCCACTTCGGCCCACTCGGAGATCGCGTCCTCTCCCGGCGTTTCGGGGTCGCGAAGCGGGATCTCCTCGTCGGAAAGCGAGGTGAGATCGGCCTTCCAGCCCGGCCGGTCGTGGTCGAGATGGTTCTCGATCCGCCGGTCGAGTTCCTCGCGGAGGTCGGCGACGAACGCCCGCAACTCTTTGCACTCTTCGAGCGTCACGTCGCTGTCTTCGAGTTCCTCGCGGACGAGCCTGGCGTCCGCGGTACTGCTCCCTGTGGCATCCGTACCGTCCATCTCTGCGGTCTGGATCACCCGCGTGAGTTCGTTCTCGGCGTCCCGAAGGGTCGAGTCAGCGACGCCGTCGCTGACCAGGTCCCGGACGCGCGGTTCGAGCATGTGCGCCTCGTCGCAGATCAGGAAGGTCGACTCGTCGAGCAGCGCGCCGGTGAATGAACTCGTCGTGAGGGGGTCGAACGCGTGGTAGTAGTTACCGACCACGACCTCGACTTCGGGGATGAGCGCCCCCATCATCGAGTGCGGGCAGGTCCCGTGGGAGGCCGACAGGGAGACCAGATTCTCGGGCGTCAGGTGGCCCTGTTCGGTGAGGTCGAACGGGACCGCCTCGATCGCGTCGCCGTCCTCCGGCAGGTCGTCGAGGTACTGGGCGTAAAACGGGCAGAACTCGACGTCCTCGTGTTCGGGCATTTCGGGGGGATAGGGTGTCGGTTCGCCCGCCGTTTCGAGGAACCGTCCCTCGGAGCGATCGGCGTCTCCTAACCCGATCTGCTGGCTCCGCGCTTGGGCCGTAAGCGAGCTTGCGCTCGTCTGTCCGCCGTCGCCGACGAGCGTCCGGGTCCTCTCACGGAGCGTCTCACACCGGTCGTAGACGTTATCATCGCTGACACCGCCCGCATTCTCCCGGCTATACGGACAGACGTCGGCCTTCCCGACGAGCGTCAATCCGGACACCGGGTTCCAGTCGGCGGGCAGGTTCGCGTTGATCGTTTCGAGGTCCGTCTCGAACTGCCGGAGTTGCTGTTTGACGCTCGTGAGGACGAGGACCCGTTCGTAGTCGCTGTCGGGATCGCGCACCCGGTCGATCCCGGCGGTGAGCGCGAGCATCGTCTTCCCGGTACCGCAGGCCCCTTCGATAACGGTGAATCCCCGTTCGTCGGCGGTCCGGATCGCGGTTTCGATACCCGTCGCTTGGCTGTCGTACGACTCGGCGTGACCGAAGATCGTCTGCCAAGCGGGCATGGAGGATACTCCCCGTGGGCGCTGCATAGGTGTGTCGAAGGCTGGTGCCGTGCTCGTATATGAACTCTCGGTCGAACTCGCATCCGACAACTAGGCACCGGGAAGGGCGACCGATTGTACGATCATCCGAAACCCTGGATATGACGGAGGAATTAGAGTGGACTCGCCGGGATTTGAACCCGGGGCCTCTCCCATGCCAAGGGAGTGATCTACCACTGATCTACGAGCCCTCGCACTTGCCGGTACCCGCGGTGGAATGATAAACGCTTCGAACCCTCTTTCGAGTGTCGCGTGGGAGTCGCAACCCTTTAGCCTGCGGGCGGACGAATTCGGATGGGAACAGCACGGCCGCAAATCCGACTCGCCGTACGGCTCGCGGACTCCGTCTGCTTGCCGTTCCGAGGTGGCTTCTTCGCGCGGTAGAACCGCGCGAATGATCCGTGGGACTCCGTTCCGCGCTATCGCCACCTTGCGCGGCTTGGGATTGCGGTAGTGCACGAAAAGTGCCGTCTGCGGTCTGTGCGGTTCCTATCCTCAACAATGGCACGAATGCATACACGCCGTCGCGGCTCGTCCGGTTCGGACCGGCCGACGGCAGACGAACCACCGGAGTGGAGCGACGTCGACACCGACGAGATCGAATCGCGCGTCGTCGAACTGGCACAGCAGGGTCACGATCCCAGCCAGATCGGCATGAAACTGCGCGACGAGGGCGTCAAGGGCACTCCCGTCCCGAACGTCAAACTCGCCACCGGCAAGAAGCTCGGCGAAATTCTGGAGGAGAACGACGCCTCGCCCGACGTTCCGGAGGACCTCCGGAACCTGATGGAGCGGGCGATCCGCCTGCGCGAGCACATGCAGGACAACCAGCAGGACGCCCAGAACAAGCGCGCCCTGCAGAACACGGAAGCGAAGGTCCGCCGGCTCGTCAACTACTACCGCGGCGACGAGCTACCCGCGGACTTCCGCTACTCCTATCAGAACGCTCAGGAACTCCTCGAGTAATGTCGACCACGGGTCGATCGGTCGCCGATACCGATCTCGCCGCGACGCTCGCCGAGGCCCGGTTCGTCCGGGTAGCCCCGCGTGCGGAGGGCGATGCGATCGCCGCCGCCGGGATTCTCTTGCGGGCGCTCGCGGCCCGATCGACCCCGTTTCAGGCCCGCGTCGTCCCGCCGACTGAAGACCCGCCCGCGGACGCGACCGTCCCGATCGGGTTTCCCGACGGAATCGGCGCGGACGAACGACCGGCGAGCGCGACCGCGGCGGATCTCGTTCGCGAACTCGGCTCCGAACCGGCTCCCGAACTCGCGTTCGCCGGCTGTCTGCTCGGGGGCGATCCCGAGGCGGCCGAAGTCGACCTCGAGAGACGGGGTGGCGTGGGGATCCCGACGGCCGATCTGGCCGACGGGCTCGCCCACTCGACGCTGTTTCACGCGGGCTTCTCGGGCGACGAGACGGCTATCGGCGCGGAACTCGCCGGACTCGTCGACGACGACCGGACGGTGGCCTCGCTGGCCGCGCTTGAAGCCGTCGGGTCCGAGGCGGCGAGCGAGCACGCCGGGACCGCGATCGAGCGGGCGCTTCGCCCGCACACCACCCCGGAGGGACCGTTCGAGACCGCAGAGGGGTTCGCGGACGTACTCGACTGTCTCGCGCGCGACGCGCCGGGGATCGCCCTCGCGCTCGCGATGGGCCACGACGTACGGACGAACGCGCTCGAAGCCTGGAGAACGCACTCGACGGCGACCCACGAAGCGATCCGGACCGCCGAGACGGGTCGGTATGACGGCCTGTTCGTCGCCCGTATCGAGGAGGGGCCGGTCGAGACGGTCGCGCGCCTCCTCAGGGACTTCCGCTCGCCCGAACCCGTCGTCCTCGTCGTTTCCGACGGCGAGGCGGGGGCGGCGAGTCTGACGGATAGGGTCGACGAACCGATGGAGACGGCCGCCGCGGCCGTCGACGGGGTCGGCGGCGGCACCCCTTTCCAGGGTATCGCCCGCTTCGGGTGTCCGCCCGAGGCGTTTCTCGAAGCCTTCAGGGAGGCGATGGCATGAAACACATCGAAATCCGGACGACCCACGACGATCCCGAACTCGTCGCACGAGCGGTCTCTCCGGACAACACCCCGGAAATCGAGACGCGGACCGACGGCCGGCAGGTCGTGACGACGATCGCCCGCGAGTCGACGGGCGGCCTGTCGACGACCGCGGACGACTACGTCGTGAACCTCACGGTCGCCACGCAGGTAGCACAGCTTTCAGACCAGATCACAGAGACCAATCATGAGTGAACGATCAGTTTCCCGACAGCAGCAGCAGAAACGGTGGTACACCGTCCTCGCGCCCGAGCAATTCGACCGGGCGGAGCTCGGCCAATCACCCGCAAACGAACCGAACCAGCTCTTAGAGCGCAACCTCGAGACGACGCTCGGCGAGCTGACGAACAACGCCAGCGAGAACAACATCAAACTCACGTTCAAGATAAACGACGTGGGCAGCGACACCGCCTACACGGAGTTCATCAAACACGAGCTCACGCGCGATTACCTGCGCAGTCTCGTGCGCCGTGGCGCCTCGAAGATCGGTGCCTACGTGACGGTGCGCACGACCGACGACTACCGCGTTCAGATCCAGCCGGTCGCCTTCACCACCAAGAAGGCCGACCACAGCCAGGAACACGCCATTCGAAAGCAGATGATCGAGATGATCGAGGAGGCAGGTGAGGACCGGACCTTCGAGGAACTCGTCGACAGCGTCGTCGAGGGGCGTCTCTCCTCGGCGATCTACGGCGAGGCGAAGACGATCTACCCCCTTCGACGGGTCGAGATCCAGAAGTGCACCCTCGAAGCCCGGCCCGAGGAGATCGCGGAGGAGGAGGAGGCCGCCGTCGACGTCGACGAGACGGACGTCGCCGTCGAAGACGAGGCCTGATCCCGCGACCGAATCGGCGCGCTATTCTTCGACGACGATCCGTGCGACCATCCCGCCGCGTTCGTGTGGGATGCAGAAGTAGTGGTGTTGCCCCGGCACCTCGAAGGTGCGTTCGAACCGCTCGCCGGTGTAGATCGAACCCGTCCGATTGTCGCGCCACGCCTTCCGGGCCGCGGTCTCGCTCTCGAACTCGCCAGTCGAGAAGAACGCCGCGCCCTCGGGTTGGCCGCCGTCGTAGGCGGTGATCGTGTGGGCGCGCGAGCCGGTGTTCTCCCAGACCACTGTGTCGCCGACCTCGACGGTGTAGGAATCGGGGAGGAACTCGTGGGCGCTCATCCCGATGTCGTGGCTCTCGGTCAGGCTCGTGATGGCGGTACAGCCCCCCAAGACGGCGAGTGAGCCGCCCCCGACGGCAGCGAGAAACGCACGCCGTTGCATACTACCGATTCGGTTCCGGCGAGCCTATAGGCTGTCGGTCGGCTCCCGCTCCGACGGGACGCCAACCCCCCCACGACCGTCACGTCATCCGATCGACGCCGCGAGGATCCACAACCGATAAAGGGGCGGTGTGCGAGCGGGAGATATGGAGTTGGCGCCCCGTTTCGTCGGCCGGTTGGGGGTTGCAGACGCGGTCACTGTCGGCAACGCCGCACTCGGCTTTCTGGCGGCGGCGGTCGCGGCGGTCGACGTGGCGGTCGCGGCGCAGTTCGTCCTGCTCGCGGCGGTTCTCGATGGAGTCGACGGCGTGCTCGCCCGGCGCTACGGCGGCACCCGGGCGGGCCCGTATCTCGACTCGTTGGCCGATGTCGCCTCCTTCGGGGTCGCCCCCGCGATGCTGGTGATCGCGCTCGCCGAAGACGCGGTAGTGGGCGGTCTCGGTGCGGTCGTCGCCTTCGGGGTCCCCGCGCTGTTCGTCGCGATGGCGGTCGTCCGGTTGGGGCTGTATACGGCCTACGACGCGACCCGCACGACGACGCTTGGCACGCCGAGCACCCTCGCGGCGACCACGCTCGGGGCGGCGGTTCTCGCGGGTATCGAGTCACCGGTTGCGGTGCTCGCGATCACCGGGATGTTCTGTTACCTGATGGTCTCGCCAATCGAGTACCCCGACCTGCTCGCACGCGACGCCCTGTTGATGGGGGTCGTCCACGTATTGGCCGTTCTGATCCCTGACTTTCAGGGCGGGATGTTCCCCGTTGCGCTGTTGACTCTGTCGCTCGCGTACCTCCTTTTGGGACCGTGGATCTATTGGGGGGAGGCCGAGCGCGAAGGGGAAGGGAAACGCTCATAGGCCGTTCGACCGGACTTCTCGGTATGAGCGAGGACGAGGCTCCGTCCGACGAGAGCGAGGCGGTTTCCCCCGACGACGCCGAGGAAACGGCATCGGACGGCGAGGCACCGGGAGAACAGGTCAACGACGAACCGGTCGAAGGCGACGAAGCCGAAGGAAACGACGAGGGTGAGGCGAGCGAGGAACCCGAGGAAGACGACGAGAGCACCACATCCGATGACGGAAACGAGGGCGAGGAGCAGGCAGAAGAGACCGACGAAGCGGGCGGCAAGGACGAATCGGAGGCGGACGACGAGGGAGACGCCGACGAGGAGGAGTCGACCGAACTGGCCGAGCCGCTGACCGAGGAGACGCTCTCCGAGCGCCTCGACGGCGCGGAGGCCGCCTTAGAGGAGGCCGAGACCGAATCGGACCTCGACGGCGTTTCCGCGACCCTCGTCTCGATCGGTAACGATCTCGAGGAGGCCGACCTGCCCGAACCCGACGAGGACGCAGACGACCCCCAGGAGGCACTCGAATCGCGCCTCTCAGACCTGCAGGACGACCTCGAGTCCCAGCGCGGACCCTACAGCGAGGACGTCATCGAGGGAATCGAGGAGGCCGGCACGACCATCGAGGAGACCCGGTGGACCGAGACGGGCGAGGGCGAACTCGTCTCGCCTGTAGAGGGGTTCGTCGAGGCCGAAAACGAGATCCTCGGGACCGACCTCACTCTCGAAGGCGATGAACCCGCGAGCCTCGTCGCGACGCTCGAAACCGCCGCGGCGGCGGTCGGCGACGCCTCGCTCGATCCCGACGAGGACGCCGAAACCATCGCCGCGCTGCTCGAGGCGGTCGAGGAACTCCAGTCGGGCATCGACGCCGCCGAGGCGTGGGACGACCTGAGTACACGCGAGAAGCTCGCTGCCCACGGTTTTTACGACGTGCTCGATCACCGAAAGGACTACCCACCCGAGTGGCACGCGATCAAGGTCTACGAGAAGCGCGGCGAGGCCGAACCGATCCTGCTCGCGCTCGACCAACTCGGCTCGGAGTTCATGGAACGCCACTGCGTCGAGTCGCTCACGCGGATGGGCTCGGTCGAAGCCCTCGACGTCATGACCCAGCGCGCACAGAAACGCAACAAGCCCGCGGTCACGGCCCTCGGGAAGATCGGGAGCGAGGAGTCGGTCGAGATGCTCGCCGAGTACGCCGAGGCCGACGGCAATCCGAAACTCCAACTCGTGACGCTCAAGGCACTCGGCGAGATCGGAAGCGAGGACGCCACCCAAGCCGTCGCGGATCGGCTCACCTCGGAGAACGATGAGGTCAGAAGCGCCGCCGCCCGGTCGCTGGGACTGATCGGCGATACCCGTGCGATCTCACCGCTGTCGGACGTCCTCGAGAACGACGACTCCGATACGGTGCGTGCGAGCGCCGCGTGGGCGCTCAACCAGATCGGAACCCGAGAAGCGCTCGACGCGGTCGAACCCTACGCGGACGACCGGGCCTTCCTCGTACAGGCCGAAGCCCAGAAGGTCGTCTGAGGAACGTTTTTATACGGTGACGGGACCAGTCGGCGCGTGTCCCGGGCGCGCCCCCTCCTCGTCTGTCTGCTCGTCGTTTCGTGTTTCGGCGTCGCGAGTGCCGCCGCCGCGCCGGCCGCGCCGACCATCGTCGAGGTGTATCCTAACACCGTTCACGCGGACAACGCGGGCGAGTACGTCGTCGTCGAGTTCGCTCCCGGGAGCGACCTCTCAGCGTTTTCGTTGACCGATGGTAAGACGACGACGCCGCTCGGCAACGGGACCGTCTCGGGATCCGTGGCGTTCAGTCGCGCCCCCGAGATAACCCGCGAGAAGGTTTCGGCTCCCGTCTACGAACTGCCCGAGCACTTCGCGATGGCCCAGACCGGCGAGACGATCCGGCTCGTCCGCAGAGGTGAACCCGTCGACGAGACGACCTACGAGCGCGCACCGGAGGGCGAGCGGTGGCTTCTGGCCGATGGTGGTTGGGAGTGGCGGCACCGAGGTGCGACGGATTTCGAAGCGCGTGACCTCCCCGCGGAGCGTGCGACGGCGTTCGTCCTGCCCGACTTGCCCGAGGTCCCGACACCCTCCGAGCGGCCGACGAGCGCCTCTACCTCGCGGGGTACTCCTTTCACTCCGAGCGCGCGACCGAGGCGCTCCTTGCGGCCCACGAACGGGGCGTCGAGGTGCGCGTGCTGGTCGACGGCACACCCGTCGGCGGACAGACCGAGGCCGAGGCGCGGGCGCTCGATTGGCTCTTCGCGAGTGGGATCGAGGTTCGGATCTTCGACGGCCCGTCGACCCGGTACCGGTTTCACCACCCGAAATACGCGGTCGTCGACGACCGCGCACTCGTGATGACGGAGAACTGGAAACCGTCCGGAACCGGCGGCGGTGCGAGCCGTGGCTGGGGGGTCGTCGTCGAGAGCGGGTCGGTCGCCGAGGAACTCGCGACCGTCTTCGAGGCCGACGCTGGCTGGGAGGACACCGCGACGTGGGACCGCTCGCTCGCCGGCGAACTCGTCGCCGAGGAGCCCCCAGAGGGGACGTTCCCGAGCGAGTTCGACCCCGCCACGAGCGAGGTCGAGTCGGTCCGGGTCGTCACGGCACCGGACAACGCAGACGAGGAGACGACCGCGCTCATACGGAGCGCCGAGGAGTCGACCGGATCAAGCAGGCGACGATCGCTCACGATCACGCCTTCCTCAGGGAGGCGGTCGCGGCCGCAGAGCGCGGTGTCGAGGTGCGGATCCTGCTCGATTCGTCGTGGTACGTCGAAGAGGAAAACCGCGAACTCGTCCGCTGGATCGAGGATCAGGCCGAGAACGGAAATTTACCCATCGAAGCGCGACTGGCCGAGTCGGACGCGTTCGCGAAGGTCCACGCCAAGGGCGTGGTCGTCGACGACCGAACGGCGATGGTCGGAAGCATCAACTGGAACGAAAATTCGGTCGAGAACAACCGCGAGGTGGCGTTGATCGTCGAGAGCCGAGGGATCTCGCGTCACTTCACGGCGGTGTTCGACGCCGACTGGGAAGGTGAGACGAAGCCCTCCATACCCGTCGGAATCGGCCTCGGAGTCGCGTTCGCGGTCGGTAGCGCCGTCCTGATCGGCTCGCGACTGCTCCGGTTCGAGGGTCAGTGATCCGTGGCTGTTTCGGCGCTCGAGAGCGCCTCGTCGAGTTCGGCCTGGCTCATCTTCTCGACCAGCGCGTCCAGTACCTCCTCGCGCATCCCCTTGACGAACTTGATCGACCCGACCACGAGGTGACCGCCGCCCGAAACCCCGCCGCCGTCGATCTCTTCTACGAGCTCGTTCACCATCTGCGGGATGTCCAGACGCACGCCATCGGAGCGCAACACGGCGAAGTCGGGACCGTAGCCGATCGTGATCACGGGGTCGCCGGTCTCCTCGACGATCCGGTCGTGGATCTCGCCGGTCGTCGTTCCCGGTGCGGGGAACGTAAAGCGGTGGGCGTGGTTCTCGACGTCGATCCGACAAAGGTGTGCGCCGTTGTCCAGTCGGTCACGTTCGAGATGCGGCATGGCGGCATCGAGTTGCTCGTCGATGTCACGCTGTGCTCGCTCGGCGAGGAACTCGACGAGATCCGCGTGGTACTGGCCGTCGCTCAGGTCGAGGACGTCCGCGATGAGCGACCGGCCGGCGCTGTAGCGCAGCCAGTGGGCGGCGTAATCGAGCGCCTCGCTGATGTCCTCGAGATCGCCTTGGTCGTAGCCCTCCTCGCGGGCGAGTTCGAGGTACCGCTCCATAGCGTCTGCCTTCGAGCGGTCGGCGATGCCCGCGACCGCGGGGACGTGGCGCAGCTCGTCGGTGATCGTCGGGTCGATCATCCGCGCGAGTTCGACACAGAGCATGCCCGTCGTGATGCGGTAGTCATCGCCGTGGAGGTAGGGGTTGACGTGGGCCGCAAGCAGGTCCTCGACCGCTTCGGGGTCGGGGTGGTGGTGGTCGACGGCGGCGATCGGGATGTCGTAGTGGGCGAGCGTCTCGTAGGCAGGCACGTCCTCCTCGGTGCTGCCGTTGTCGAGCATGAGGAGGAGCGGAAGCTTCTGGCCGTGGCGCGCCCGGTCGCCAAGCGAGTAGTTGAGATCCCGGGTGGCGTCCTCCATCTCGTAGAAGGGGGCCTTGCTCGGCAGGCGTTTGAGCAGGTGCTGAGCGGCGTCGGGGTCCTCGTGGACCGCCTCGATGAAGCGCTCGATGGCGATCGCGACCGGCACCGCGGCGCACATCCCGTCGCCGTCGGCGTGGTGGCGCATCCGGATCGGGCGCCCCTCCAGAACCGTGCGCCGGATCAGTTCGGCGACCTCCTCGAGCCCCGGGAGGAGGGGGTCGAGCGCGGGCCACTCGATGAGAGGCTCGATCTCGTGAGGCGTCGCTCGCTCGTCGAGTGCTGCCTCGAGTCGCGCTCTCGCATCGGTTTCTCGTTCCCCGTCGAGGACGTCTAGCTCCTCGACTTCGACCTGTCGGCCGCCGTTTCGGCGCTCGACCTGTCCGGACACGTGGACGAGGTCGCCGACCTCGATGTCGGGGTACGCCCGGACGCCCGCACCCTCGAAGGCGGTACAGGGGACGACGCCGCTCCCGTCACGGACCTGAAAGACCGTCGGGCCGCCCGTCTGTTTGATCTGGACGACCTCGCCTTCGAGGTGGCTCGAATCGCCGGTATCGAGGTCGGCTGCGCGGGTGATCTCGTAGCTGTGTTCGAGCGTTTCGATCGTCGCCGACTCGGGGTCGATTCCGGCGGGGGAGAAGGCGACGTCGCCGTTGTCGCGGACCTGTTCGAGCGTGACGACCAATCGGTCGCCGACCGCGTAGTCGGACTCGAGGGACGATTCGTGGACGAGACCGGAGACTTCCTCGGAGAGGTCGACGAAGACGCCGTATTCGACGACGCCGTTTACCGTCGCCAGATACGCTCGGTCCGACTCGACCTCCTCGACCGTGCTCGCGGGATGTAACTCGTAGACGACGGTTTCACCGTCGATCCTGGGTTCTGCTGTCATTATGCCACCCTTTTGGGAGCGCCCCGTTTAACCGTTGTCAAGCGGACTCGCCCGGTCGGCTGGGGGTTCACGTATGAATTCGCCAGCATCTATCGACGAATCTGAGCACACAGTTGCAGCCGACCATCTTGACTTTCGCAACCGTTAGTACGCGCCGGGGGCGAGAATGGGGCATGGGACTGTTCCGGTCGCTGTTCCGATCCGGCGAGATCATCGGCATCGCGGCCGACACCCTCGATTTCGCCCTTTCAGCCTCCGAGGAGACCCATCCCGACGAGTACATGGGGATGCTCCGGGGCGAGGACGCCAGCAAACTCGGGCTGGATCGCGAGGGAACCGTCGTCACCGACGTCCTCGTGATTCCGGGTACCGAGTCGAACCCCGTGAGCGCGACCGTCAAGACGAACATGATCCCCAACGACGTTCGAGGGATCGGTTCGATCCACTCCCATCCGAACGGCGTGCTCGAACCGAGCGACGCCGACCTGGCGACGTTCGGCCGCGGCTCGGTCCACATCATCATCGGCGCGCCCTACCGGCGAAACTGCTGGAAAGCGTTCGATTCGAGGGGAGAGGTCCGTGATCTGGCCGTCCTCGACGTTTCGCTTCCCGAGGAACGGTTTTTCGACTTCGATCAGGAGGACATCGACCGCGAACTGAAAGAGGAGGGACGGCGACGATGGTGAGGGCGCTGGCACAGGGCACCTTCGACATCCTCCATCCGGGACACGTCCACTACCTCGAGGAGGCCGCCCGGATGGGCGAGGAGCTGTACGTCATCATCGCCCGGAGCGCAAACGTCACCCACAAGGATCCCCCGATCATCGACGGCCGCCAACGGCGCGATCTGGTCGCCGCCCTCGACGCCGTCGATCACGCTTTGTTGGGCCACGAATCCGACATCTTCGTCCCCATCGAGGAGATCGACCCCGACGTGATCGTCTTGGGCCACGACCAGCACCACGACGAGGAAGGGATCGAGCGCGCGCTCGACGAACGCGGGATCGACTGTTCCATCCGGCGCGCCTCGGGGCGCGAACCTGCCCACGAGGAGGAACTGCTCTCGACGGGTCGGATCATCGACCGGATCTGCGAGCGGCGCTGCTAGCGGGGCTTTTTCTCGTCGAGTTTCTCCGCGCGGTGATAAGCCGTGCTGTGAGAACCACTCTCCGCTCACCGCGGCTTTATCGCCGTTCTATGGTCCACAGGAGCCCTGCTCCCGCGCTACTCGAAAAATCCCTCCAAATATCCGGCGCGGCGGAGCCGCGCCGGTCCGCCGACCGGGTTTCGGCTGACCACAGGGTTTCGCGGTGATACGTTAAAGTGCTTGCCGCGCGTACTGATACCATGTTCCGCGCGATCCTTCCCGAAGGTGACTTCAACTGTGCGAGCTACGAACAGGTCGAAAACGGCGTCGAACTCTACACCGACGAGGACGAACTGATCGCGTTCGTCCCGTACGCGAACCTCGTCGCGATCCTCAACGAGGAGGTCGACTCGGTCGAGGACCGCTCGGTTTTCTAGAGCGAGAGTCCACGGATCGCGACGCCGCTCCCTTCCTCGACCCGGCCGATCACCCGGCCGTCCGTCTCGTCGGCTAGTGCCTCCGCATCCCCGGCATCGGGGATCGCCGCGACGAAGCCCGTCCCCATGTTGAAGGTGCGGTGCATCTCCTCGTCGGAGATTCCTGCGGACTGAACGAACTCGAAGACCGGCTGGGCCGGATGGGGGTCTTCGATTTCGTACCGGTGCTCGCCGAGGCGGTCGAGGTTCGTCCAACCGCCGCCGGTGATGTGGGCCGCGCCACGGGTTCCATGCGAGCGCATCGGTTCGAGCAGGTCGGTGTAGATCCGAGTAGGTTCCAACAACGCCTCGCCTACGGTATCGTAGCCCTCGTGGGGGAACTCGTCGTCGTAGTCGTCATCGCGGCTCGCGGCCTCGCGGGCGAGCGTCAGCCCGTTCGAGTGAATGCCCGAGGAGGCCCACCCGACGAGCGTATCGCCCGGCTCCGCACATCCCTCGAAAACGGCGTCCTTCGGCGCGAGGCCCGCACAGGTCCCCGCGAGGTCCAGTCCCCGAATCACGTCGGGCATCACCGCGGTCTCGCCGCCGACCAGCGCGAGACCTGCCGCCTCGGCTCCTGATGAGAGGCCTTCGCCGACCTGTTGTGCGATCCCCTCGTCGGGAGCCTCGACTGCGAGGTAGTCGACGAACGCGACCGGCTCGACCCCCGCCGCGACCAAGTCGTTCGCGTTCATTGCGATGCAGTCGATGCCGATCGTCGAGTAGTCCGAGAGGGCTTCAGCGACGAGCAGTTTCGTTCCCACTCCGTCGGTCGCCAGCGCCAGATACCGCTCGCCGATGTCGAGCAGGCCCGCGTAATCGCCCTCCGATTGGCCGACCGCGGAGACGAGCGCCGCCGTTGCCGCTTCGCTGTCGGCGATGTCGACGCCCGCGTCCGAATACGTGAGTTCCCCTGCGCCCTCGCCCTCGTCCTCGCTCATGGCAGAGCCGGTGTGCGGTGCGGGCAAAAGCCCACCGTTTCGGTTCTCGGGTCCGATACGCGTTTTGCGTCCGCTTCCCCTACATCACGTATGGGACGCCGCACGCTCGCCACCCTGCTCGGCCTCTCCGTAGTGGGAGGGTATCTCGGGGCCGCCTATCTGCTCTACCGCGGCCTGGCTATCGTCGTTGGTGCACTCGACCCGCTGGCCATCATCGCGGCGCTACTGGTCAGTACCCTGTTTTCGGGCTACCTGAGCTATCGCGTCGGCACGACGGGGTCACTCCGGAGCCTCGACGCCCGTCCGCTCGGCCCCGGCCGCGCCCCCCGGCTCCACCGGCAGATCGATGCGCTCGCCGGGTCGATGGACCTCGACCGGCCCGACCTGTTCGTGGCGTCGCTGGGGGCACCGAATGCCCTCGCGATGGGCAGTTCCAGACGGGGCGCACTCGTCCTCGACGTCGGGCTGTTCCGACTGCTCGACGCCGACGAACTGACCGCGATCGTCGCCCACGAACTCGCCCATCTCGAGAACGACGACGGGCTGGTCCGGGCGCTGGTCTCGTCGGCTGTCCAGACCGTGCTGGGCGTGGCCCTCGTCCTCGCGGCCCCGCTCGCCCTCGCGCTCACGGGAATCGGATACGGGCTCGCCCTGCTGACCGGCCGCCGGGACAACCCCGTTCTCCGGGTGCGGGCAGCGCTGGGTGCGGGGGTCGGCCTCGCGGTCTTCCTGATCACGGCGCTTGCCCGCGCCCGCTCGCGTCGGCGAGAGATCGCCGCTGACGACCGTGCCGCGGAGGTGACTGGCGATCCGCTCGCGCTCGCCCGGGCACTCCGGCGGATCGAACACGCCTCCCAGCCCCGTGTGGGCCCGTTCCGGCTCCCGATCGGACGCGAGGAGGGCCTGCTAGAGCGGGTATTCTCGACGCATCCTGCAACCGACGAGCGGGTCGAACGGCTGGCAGCGCGCGCCCGACAGCGGACGGAACGGTGTGTTCCGGTCGAATGAGTCCTGTGACCGGGTTCGTCGGTTACAGGAAAAAGAAGGCGGCCGTCCCGACGGCGAGTCCCACGCTCACGCCGAACGCGAGCAGGAAGGCGGGCAGGCTCCACGAGAGGACCGTTTTCCCGTCGAGCGGGCCGAACGGGATCATGTTGAACGCCGCCAGCAGGAGGTTGATCCCTACACCGTAGAGTCCCAACCGGAAGACGAACTCGACGGGGACGAGTAGTAAGGGGGCGAACAGCACGGCGAGCGCGAGGTTCGTCACGGGCCCGGCGACGGCGATCAGGCCATTTTCACGTTTGGTGATCCGCCCACGGTGGTAGACCGCGCCGGGGGCGGCGAAGATGAACCCGGCCATCGCGCTGAGGACCGCGAGCCCCAACATCCCGTAGTCGGCTCTGAACGCCGCCTGTTGGCCGAAATTAACGGCGACGACCTTGTGGGCGAGTTCGTGAAGCAGAAAGCCGACCCCGGCGGTGAGCATACTGATGAGCAAGAGCGGGAGGAACCCGCCGCGCTGGACGCCCGCCGCCCCGCCGGCGAAAAAGAGGGCGAACGCAACCCCAAGGGCGACCCACGCGATCAGCAAGTCCTTGATCTCCCGACTGCCGAAGCGAATCCCGGCGATCGCGCTCATGCGAACACTCCCCAGATCAGTTCGGCGCTGTTTCGTGCACCCTCGATCATCAGGTCGCCGATCGCGCCGACCCCGCCGATGTCGTTTGCGAGCCACGGCAACACGACCAGCGGAAACAACAGCGTCGCGATGATGCTTCCGATGTTCGTCGCGGCGACGACCGCGATCAGCCGAAAGAGGGGAACGTCGAGCATCCGCCCGAAGAGATCGCGGATCGGGCTCTCCTCGTCCGCGAGGATCTCGTTCAAGGTCCCGATGTCGGCGACGTTGACCCGCTGGTAGCGTAGTTCGACGTAGCCCGCGAACCAGCCCGGTGCCAAAAGCGGGTTGACGCTCGTCATCCACGCGATCGCGCCGCCGACGGTCGCGCTCGGCCAGTGTGCGCCCGCGAGTTTCGCGAGCGCGAAGGCGAAGACGCCGTTGAAGAGGAACCACGTCGCAAAGACCCGCAAGAGGAAGTCGTTCTGTGCGCCGGCCATCACGAGCAGGAAGAAAAAGACGAGAAAGCCGAGGGCGATCAGGTAGCCGACGGCCTTGTAGATCGAGAAGCGCCGCCCCTTCTGGGTACCGACGAGCGAGTCCATCGGCGGCAGGCTCTCGGGGTCCGCGAGATAGCGTTCAATCCCCTCGCGGTGGCCCGCCCCGACGACCGCGATCACGTCGTGGCCCGCGGTACGGAGCGCGAGCAGTTTGTGCGCGATGTAGGCGTCGCGTTCGTCGATCAGCGCCTCCGCGCCGCCCGGACTGAATCGACGAAACTCCGCCATCATCGCCGTCACCACGTCGGCGTCGGTCAGTTCTTCTACGTCGAGTTCCTCCTCGTCGGTACCGTAGCCGAACAGCCCCAGAAAGAGGCCGCCGACGAGTTTGAGCTTCTCGACGAGGGTCATTCGCGCCCAGAACCGCTGAATGGTCGTCTGGATCTCGCGGTCGACGAGCGCGACGCCCAGACCGAGGGATTCTGCGGTCTCGACGGCGGCGTGCATGTCCGCACCGGGTTCGATGTCGAAGCGCTCGCCGAGGCGCGTCTGAACGTATGAAAGCATCCAGTACGCGAGGAACTGAAAGACGGTGTTGCCCCGCAAAAGGTCGCCGGCATCGAGGTCGTCGGGGAGTTCGCCCTTCATCTGGCGGTAGCGCCCCTCGTCGAGTTCGACGGCGACCACGTCGGGACGTTCGCGTTCGATGGTCTCCTCGACCTCGGTGACGCTGTCCTTGGAGATGTGGGCGGTGCCCACGAGGCGGACCGAACCGCCCTCGGCCCCCCGTGGCACCTGCCGATCGGTCATCACCCTCCCTTGGACGTCCCCGCTTTTATACTGCCGGTTGTCAGACGAGGCGGTCGTCGCGGGGCCGGGCACCGGCCGTCAGTGTCGGCCAACCGGTCGGTCCGGGCGGGCGGACAGATACGTGGGTTCTATACGTATCGGTACGAAGCTACCGATACGACCATGGTTTCGCCAGGCGAGCTGCGAATGTTAACTGAGCTTTCGGATGGAGAGGGCGAGTTCACGCCCGAGACGGGACCCGGCGGATCGATCGACTACCCGACGGCCGAGCGGCTGCTCGACGATCGTGATCCCGCCGTCGTCGACGTCCTCGAACGCTTCGGGGCGCGCGGGGTTCTCGATGGGGAGTTCGTCTCGAAGGTCTACAGCTGTCCCGAGTGTTCCGCACAGGGCATGCAGTATACGACCGCGTGTCCGGCCTGTGAGTCGGCCCACGCCATCGAGACGACCGTCGTCGAACACCGGGCCTGCGGAGCGAGCGCCCCCGAATCGCACTTCGAGCGCGAGGACGGACACGTCTGTCCCGAGTGTGAGACGCGGGTTCGAGAGGACGACCTAGAGCGCACGGAGCGCTACGTCTGCAAGGAGTGCAATGAGGTCTTCGAGACGCCCGAACACCGCCTATGGTGTCGGGACTGTCTGTACATGTTCCCGCCCGAGGAGACCATCGAACGTGCGCTCTATCGCTACCGGATCACCGACGACGGGCGCGAGTGGGCCGAACGCCACCGTCTCGCCCGCGAGACCGCCGCCGACACCCTCGAGGAGAGGCGCTTCGAGGTGAGCGTCGATACGACCGTCGAGGGCGAGGGGACGACCTACCCGGTCCACGTCTTCGCCAAGGACCCGCTTCTGGGCGAACGACGCGTCGTCGCGATCGCGGAGCGTCCGACGGGCGAGAGCGTCGCGGCGTTCCGCGACCTCGCCCGCGAGGTCGATGCCCACCCGATCGTCGTCACCACGACCGGGGCCGTCTCCGAGGAGGTCGCGACGCTCGCGGAGTCCGCGGACCTGACGCTGCTTTCGGCCCGCCCCGACGGGAGCCTCGACAGCCAGTACGACGTGGCCGAGGGCACGCCCCGTGGCCAATCGCTCTTCCAGCGGCTCACCTCGGCGATGGACGTCCCGGCGTGGAAGGGCCAGTAGTCGTTAGCGCCCGCCGTTCTCGCCGGCGAGGGCCTCCTCGCGCAGCCGCTCGCCGCGCTCGCTCCCGACCGTGAGCTCGGGGACCGACGTCGGCGAGCGGTCCTCGTCGATCGCGACGTAGACGAAGTAGGACTCGGTGGTCTTCTCGGCGTTTCCGGTTCGGAGGTCCTCGCGGAACGTCTGGAGACGGACCTTCACGCTCGATTTCCCGGCCTCGTAGACGTAGGCCTCGATCAGCGCGACGTCGCCGACCTGAATCGGACGCTCGAAGTCGACCCCGTTGATGTGGGCGGTGACGCAGGACTCGCCGGCGAACCGCATCGCGCTCATCGCGCCGATCTCGTCCATCCACTTCAGGACGTTGCCCCCGTGGGCGGTCTGGAGGCTGTTGGCGTGATTGGGTTGGACCATCTCGCGGTTCTCGATGTAGGTCTCGAGCAGATCCATACGCCAGATTTCGTGGGCGGAATGATGAGCCTGCTGTCTCGAAGGCCGAGGAACCCGGGCTTCTCGGTTCCCGTCGTCCAAGAGGAATGTGGCCCGACCGAAGACGCTAGTCAGAGCTCTATGTGAACCGTCCTGAAATCGGGATAGGTCCCGAGATTACAACAGCAGTCGCCCCGATCCTCAGTGACGACGAAACTATCACCACGCCCGAGCGAGAGCTGATCGACCCGTTCGTCGCTCCAGAATCGCACGGCACGCGACCGGACCGCCGTATCGTCGATCCCTCCGCCGCCGGAGACGTCGATGGTGACGGGGATGTACTGGTCCGTATAGAACCGACACCACCGCCGACTGGTCGAGTCGTTGCTCGAAACGGTACACTCCGCACCTTCGAGATCCGTCGACAGACCGTTCGGCCGATAGATCTGCGTGACGACGTACTCTTCGGGCTGTGCGCCGGCGGTTCCAGCGAGGAGCGACAGCGTACCGATCCCGCCCCCGATCGCCGCCCCACTCTTCAGAATTCGCCGACGCGAAACCGTTCTTTCTCCCTCCATGAGCGCCGACAGTACTGACGCGTATGGGACACTTAGCTGTTATCTAATTTCACATGTCCTGTTCTTCGTACGGAACACGACCGTCAGTTGACTATCAGTTCGTATGAACGGGATCGACGTATCCGTAGCGCGAGACGTCCTCGGGAGTCAGTACCACGGCCGTTTTCCGTGAGCGGGGGTAACGGGCGATATGACCCTCGACGTAGCGACGCCCGATCCGCCGGAGTTGCAAGCGATCGATCCCGACGAGTACGACGACGTAGAGGTCGTCTCGGACACCGATTACCGTCGCGAGGAATTGGGGCAGTTCCTCCGGGACGGCGCGTGGGACCGGGCGTGGGGAGAATGGGCTGCCGACTCGGATCTCACCGAAGGCGAGTTCGAGATCGTCGACGAACTCGGACTGATCGACCGGTTCGACTTCTTCTGGGATTCGTTCGCCGACCGGGTCGGGTACCACGCGCCGGGCCTCCCCGAGGACTGGCGCGAGCGGGAGATCCACCCCGATCTCGACTCGTGGGGCACCGTCTCGTCGATCAACGCCGAACTGACCGAACTGGGTCAAACCGTCTGTGACGTGCTCAAAAACGACTACATCGAGTGGGAGTCGGACTACGAACCGCCGGACGACCTGCCCGATTTCTCGTAGGCGGTCCGAGAGGTCCCGTTCGATTCCCGCCGTCGGATCACTCGCGGGCGACCGCGAGGTTACACAGTACGCCGTCGCACTCGGGACAGGTGCCCGGGTGTTTCGCGCTTGTCGTGCGGTACTGGCACTCAACACGTTCGTAGTACGATTCGGCCGGACTGTACGGGTCGTGGTTGGACACGATCGACCGTATCGCGTGTGACCCGATAACGCTTGTCCTGATATATGGCTACAATATCGGGATCAAACTAAGGAGTACTAGCAACGAGAACGAACGTTTCCGGACGTTCGTTCGAAAATACGACCTCGAGCCCGAAATCATTGAACTGGTCCCGTACGCTCGTGAGGTCGTAGCGCTCATCGACCGAGGGTCCGTCCTCGCCCGTTCCGGCCGCCGACCAGTCGACGACGACGACCCGTCCACCCGGACGTACCACTCGCCGGACCTCCGCCAGTGCCGCCTCGCTGTAGAACTCGTGGTAGGTCATCGTCGTCACGGCGGCGTCACACTCCCCGTCCTCGAACGGGAGGTCGGCCACGTCGGCGGTCACGGGCGTGACGTTTTCGGGGAGGCCTTTCTCGCGATAGATCCCGTGCATCTCTTCTTGGAGGTCGACGGCGTAGACCCGTCCGGCGAAGGGAGCGATGTCGTCGGTGTAGAACCCGGTCCCACTTCCGAGGTCCACGACGGTTTCGGTGCCGTCGAGCGCGAGCGGACCCAGCAGCTCCTCGCGCGAGCAGAACCGGTAGCGCGATGGGTCCTCAAGCTCGGCGGCGCGCTCGATCGGGTAGGTGTGAAAGCCCATACCGATAGGGGGCCCCGTGAGGACTTAGCTTCCCGGTAGTTCGAGGTCGGTGCCCTGCCGACCGCCGAAACGGCTACCTGTCCGTGGGTGGTACCTGGTAGCATGAACGTTCGGGAAGCCGACGAAGGGGACATCGAGGGGATCCGCGGCGTGGCCCGTCGATCGTGGGAGCGGGACTCTCCCGAGATTCTGAGTCGGGAGACGATCGTCGAGACCGTCGAGGAGTGGTACGGGCCCGACCGCCTCGCGTTCGATATCGGGAGCGACGATGCACACGTGCTCGTCGCGAGCGGGAACGACGGCGTGATCGGCTTCGCACACGCCGTCGGCGAGTCGGGGACGGGCACGCTGTTGCGCCTCTACGTCGACCCCGAGTACCGGGATCGGGGCGTCGGAACGCGACTGCTCGAAGCGGTGTGCGGGGCGCTCGCCGATGGGGGCTGTACGGACGTCGAGGCGATGGTGCTCGAGGCGAACAAACCGGGAAACGCCTTCTATCGCGGGTTCGGCTTCGAGCCCGACCGCGAAAGCGAGACGACGATCGGGGGCGACGCGTACGACGAGGTCGTCTATACGCTCACGCTCTGAGTTCCCGCCCGAGGGATCTGAGAACCGCTCCGGGCCACACCCGTGCGGGCGCGACCCCAAGCGCGCGCGAGAGGGCGTTGGGCTCGACGTGCGGACCGATTCGGGCGATCACGATCCCGCGGACCTCGACGTCGGCCGAGAGGTCCGCCGCGACGAACCGGGTTCCGACGGGTTCGACCAGTTCCGAGAGCGTGCCGAGGCTCCGGAGGACGGCGATCGCTCCCCGGAGCGAGGACGTGGCGACCGTGAGGTGGGTTCCGGAGCCGCTGATCTCGACCGGATGGCCCTCGACGGTGAGTCGGAGGTCGGCCTCGACGGCGAGCGCCGTACCCATCAGTCGCGGTCCTTCGTCCTGATCCGCATCGTGCCGTCAACCCGCCAGTGGGCGTATTCGGCGTCCTCGCCCGTCTTGCTCGGGACGTCGACCTCCATGTCCTCGAACTCGTAGGTGATCTCCGCACCGCGGCCGGTCAGCCGGTCGTAGAGGCTGATCGCGAGTTCGGGCCACGTCTCGGTCTCCTCGGCACGCTCGGGTGAGTCGTCGCTGCTCATGATCGATCGGGACTACGGTCGGTAACCACCTTATAGTTCGCATCTCCTTCATTTATCGACACGACGGCGGGGTTTTTTCCCGCCGGTTCGCGAACGGGACGTGTGTACACACATCGCAGTATCGACGACGTCGGTCCACAGGAGATCGAAGGGATCGAACCGAGCCTGCGGGCGATCGGGTACGAACTCCGTCCCGCCGAGATGCGCCCAAGCGTCTGGGAGTACGCCGCGGGCGAGTCGAACAACCGCCACCGGCAGGGCGAACAGGAGGAGCTGTACGTCGTGCTCTCCGGGCGCTTCGAGATGGAGGTCGACGGGGAGACGATCGAGCTGGCCGAGGGCGACGCCGTCGTCGTCTCGCCCGACGCGTGGCGGCAACTGATCGCCCGCGAGGACTCCCGGCTGCTCGCGGTCGGCGCGCCGAACGTCGCCGACGACGGGATCGTCTACGAGGAGTGATCGAGCCGGACCGTCTCCTCGACGACCAGCGACGGCGAGGCCTCGAAGTCGACGAATTCCCGGGCGTCGGCCTGTACACGCTCGCCCTCGGGTGACTCGAAGGCCGCCGCGAGGTCCTCGGTCGACTCGAAGTAGAGTTCGACGATCCCGTCGTAGCCGGCCTTCTCGGGGTCCCGCGGAACCGAGGTCACGTACTTCTGCAGGTTCGGAAGCTGGGCCGCGATCTCGGCGTGCTCGCCCGTCCAGCGTGCTTTGAACTCCTCGTGGGTGATGTCGTCGTCGCGCAGGAGGAGCTGTACCATCTTGATCATACACGAACTCTCACGGGCCGTCCGTTTCGGCCTGTCGGTTTTCGCTACGGTTATGAGTGTGCGCTCCATTCACACGGATATGTTGGCACGTACCGAGCTCCGAACGCCACAACGGCGCGAGTGTGAGTGCTGTAATCGACACGAAGTATGGGACGCGAACGACAGCTGTTGGCGCATCGCCACCGAGGGCGGCGAGCGACTGGCCGGTCATCGACACTGTATTCACGAGTGGGACATCGACGGCACCTTCCGTCCCTACGAGTAGCGTTCGACAGGTCACCTGAGCGAGCGCAGTACCGACAGGACACCCGCCGAGTACTTTCCTTCGATAATCTCGTCTGCGGCCGCCCGCGCCGCCGCGTCCGCGTTCGCCACCGCAAACGACCGGCCGACGGCCTCGAACGTCGAGACGTCGTTTTCGGAGTCCCCGATCGCGACGAACTCCTCGACCGGGCGATCAAGCGCGTCACAGACCGCCCGGAGCCCCTTGCCCTTCGAGATCGTTGGGTCCTTGACGTGGTAGGCGTAGCCCGTATCGACCACTTCTAACCCGTACTCGGCGGCGAGCGCTTCGAGGGGAGCGAGCGGCGAGTTGCGGTTGACCGCGACTTCAGTTTCGCGCCAGCGGTTGACCAGATCGCTCTTTCCCCAACCGAGGTCGTAGCCCGCCTCACGGTACTCGCGGGCGACCTCGTGGGGTGCGCTCGCGTCACCTGTAATGCGGATCTCGTCGCCGGCGAGGACGACCCCGCCGTTTTCCGCGATCACCAGCGGGTCGATCCCGACGAACTGACAGAGGGCAACGGGGTAGGGAAAGGCCTTCCCGGTGGCGATCACGACCGGGGCGGGCCACTCGCGGAGTTCTTCGAAGGCGCGCGGATCGACGGCGCTCGACCCGTCACCGCGGGTGATGGTGCCGTCGATGTCGACGACGATCGGCGGAGTCATAGCTCCCCTTCGAACCCCGAGGGATAAACTGGCGGCGATCCGTCTCGGTTCCTATATCAACATCAACGGTTATGATCCCCCATTCTGTTGAGTGGGTAGATGGCACGAAACACGATCATGGCAGTTATCGGGACGTTATCGGTAGCGTTGCTGGTGGCGGCGGCGATGGGGACCTACAGGGTGTTCTCGTATCTCGGGGCGGTGTTCATCCTCACGACCCTCGCGTCGGCCTCCGTAGAGCGCGCCGACGGGGAGTTCGACCTCGCGCCGTACACCGGGCTGGTCGCCGGCCTCGGGGTACTGTTTCTGATCGGGCTGACCGGGATCTGGCTGATGTGGTCGCCCGGAACGACCGAGTTCACGTACTTATTGGGCCTCCCGACCTCGACGTTCTTCTACGTCCTCTTCCTCTGGGCGCTGCCGCTTCTGGGGGCGATTTACTACTCGGTGGTCTTCGATCGGATCGGGGGCGAAGCCGTCGTCGAAGCGATCATGAGCGACGCCCGGGCGGCCCAATCGGACGGGTCGTTCCCGCTGGTTCCCCGGCGGGTCCAGTCCCCGCCGGACCGAAGCGAGCGAGGTGAGCCCACCGATGACTGAGTTCCTCCCGATCCAAGCGGGGATCCCCGTCGCCGACGACCCCGTGATCCTCGCCTTCGGCGCGGTCTACCTGCTGGTGGTCGTCCTGATCGGCGTCTGGGGCTATCTCCGAACGAATACCACCGGCGACTTCCTCATCACCGGCAAGTCCGTCGGGACGTGGGTGCTCGCGATGACCGCTTTTTCGGTCATTCAGTCGGGCTTCGGTTTCGTCGGTGGCCCCGAACTCGTCTACGAGTTCGGCATGACCGGTATGTGGATCTTCTTCAGCGCGCCGCTTGGCTTCCTCATCACGTGGGTCCTGCTCGCGAAACGGATGCGGCTGCTGGCCGATATCCGAAACGTCCTCACCCTCGCCGATGGGATGTACGTCCGCTACGAGAGCGACGCCGTCCGCGGGCTGACCGGCCTCGCGGTGGCCGTCGGCGTGATCGCGTACCTCGCGACCAACCTCGCCGCGCTCCAGTACGTGATGCGGGCGATCTTCGGCGTCCCCGTCATCTGGGGGCTGCTCGGTGGGGCGGCGATCCTGCTGGCTTACAGCATGCTCGGCGGGATGATCGCGGGCGTCTGGACGGACTTCCTCCAAGCCATTACGATGATCGTCGGCGCGGGGTTCGTCCTCGCGTACGCCCTGTCCTTCGGCGGTGGCATGGAGGGGATCTCGCGGAACCTCGCGAGCGCGAACCCCGACCTGATCTCGCCCTTCGGCACGCTCGGCGGGGAGACGGCGGCGGTCTTCGCCGCGATCGCGTGGTGGGTGCTCTTTTCGGTCGGCGCGGCCGGCCAACCTCATCTGGTCACGAAGTTCTACATGAGCCGCAATCTGAAGATCCTCAAGTGGGGTGCGCCAATCGCCGCGATCTCGTATGCTATTTCCAGTATGATCGCCTTCTCGGCGGGCCTCTCGATGCGCGCACAGGTCGAGTCCGGGGCGATACAGGAGACATTCAGCGCCTCGGAGGTCGCGCCGGTCTTCGTCCTCGAGTACACCCCGAGCGTCGTTGCGGGGCTGATCCTCGCGGCGCTGCTGGCGGCGATCATGTCCACGAGCGACTCCTTTTTGAATATCGGTGCGGCGGCCATCTCGCGGGACATCCCACGAGCCCTCGGTCGGCCCATCGACGACGACAGGACCGAACTCCGGGTTACTCAAGGAGCGCTCGCCGGTCTCACGGTGCTTTCGACGGGCGTCGTCTACTTCTCGGACGCGCTCGTGGGTATCCTCGGTACCATCGGCTGGGGATTCTTCGCCGCCGCGTTCGTCCCGATGGTCGTCCTGGGGATGAACTGGAAGGGTGCGACCGCCGAGGGGGCGATCGTCGCGACGATCGCGGGGCTCGCGATCAACATCGTCTACAGTGCCGTCCCGATGGCGGCCGGTGTTGCCGGCCTCACGGGGCTGGCCGACGCCATCAACGCGGCCTACCCGTTCCCCGAGGCGTTCCCCGTCGGCACGGTCGCGATGCTCGTCGCGATCGCCCTGTTCGTTGGCGTCTCGCTCGCCACCCAGGAGCGCAGCTACGTCCCGGCGGACCTTCGGGCGCTCATCGAGCGATGAGCGAGACGCGCCTCGCACACCTCACCGAGTGGGCCAGAAAGCGGCTCAACTCGATCGAGTTCTGGGAGGTGTTCCTCACGACCGAGCGCGTCGTCTGCTGTTTCGCCGGCGAGTCCTTCTCCTCGGCACTGTTGCGCGCGGACATGGGCGAACGCGCCCGTGAGGAGCTCCCCGATCTCGCCCCCGAGGACCTCCTCGCTCACAACGAACGCAATGTCGAGTTCTCCCTCGCGGACCTCGAATCGATCACCCTCGTTCGGGGAACGCGCTTTCGTCGTGCCCGTCTGACCCTCGCGTGGGACGGCGGGGAACTGGCGCTCTATAACACGAAGGCCGGCGACGCACAAGAGCCGGTCCTCGAATCGCTCGCGGAAGACCCCCGCCTCGACGCCACAGTCGAGATCGCAGACCCCTCCTCAATCCTTGATAGATCATGACACGAACCGGCACCGACCCGTGGTACTGCGGACTCGAGTACGACAGCTACGAGCAGGCTCGAACGGAGTTCGAGTGGGACTTGCCTGATGGATACAACCTCGCATACGACCTGCTACGGAAACACCCCAATCCCGACTGGCCGGCCCTCTTTCAGGCCTCCCCCGACGGTCGCCGTGAGACCTACACCTTTCGCGATCTCGATCGCCTGTCGAACCGCGTCGCGAGCGCGCTCGAAGCCCGCGGGATCGGGCGTGGCGACCGGGTGGGCGTGGTCGTCCCGCAGAAACCCGAAAACGCCCTCACGCACCTCGCGTGCTGGAAATTCGGCGCGATCTCGCTTCCGCTCTCGGTCCTGTTCGGCCCCGAGGCGCTCGGCCACCGCCTGCGGGACAGCGGGGCGAAAGCGGTCGTCGCTGACGCCTCGGTACGGGAAACGGTCGGGGAAGTCGAGGAAACGTGTCCCGAACTCGAAGCCGTCGTCGTTGTGGACGGTGGAGGTGAGGGCAACGACGACTCGTTCGAGTCGCTTCTCGACGAGGGAGCAGAGGAGTGTGCGATCGCCGAGACGGACGCAGAGACCCCGGCGATCATCATCTACACGAGCGGGTCGACCGGTCCGCCGAAGGGCGTACTCCATTCGCATGGCGTCTGGGTGGGCCACTGTCCGGCCTTTGCGATGTACTTCGAACTCGATGTCGATGGAACGTACTGGACGCCCGCCGACTGGGCGTGGATCGGCGCGCTGGGCGATCTCCTCTTCCCGGCGTGGCACTACGGCCAACCGGTCGTGGGCTCCCCGTTGGGGAAGTTCAGCCCCGAGGAGGCGTTTTCGCTCATGGAGGAGTTCGACGTCACGGGAGCGTTCCTCCCGCCGACCGCGATCCGCATGATGATGGGCATCGATTCCAGTACGTATGACCTCTCGGTCGAGGCGATCTGCTCGGGCGGCGAGCCCCTGACCCCCGAGATCCTCGCGTGGGCCGACGAGGAACTCGATGGAACACCGGTCAACGAACTCTACGGCCAGACCGAGGCCAACCTGCTTGTGACCAACTGCCGGGAGTGGTTCCCCGCGCGGGCCGGGAGCATGGGGAAACTCGTCCCCGGCCACGACGTCCGGGTCGTCGATCCGGAAACGGGCGAGGAGCTACCCGTAGGAGAGGTCGGCGAGATCGCGGTCCGTCGGGAGGGCGATCCGGTCGTCTTCTCGGAGTACTGGAACCGGCCCGAGAAGACGGAGGCCACTCGAATAGGAGAGTGGCACCTCACGGGTGATCTCGGCTCCGGCGACGAGGAGGGCTACCTCTGGTTCAAGTCCCGCGACGACGACCTCATCATCACCAGCGGCTATCGGGTTGGCCCCCGCGAGGTCGAGGAGGTGCTGTTGGACCACGAGGCGGTCGCACAGGTCGGCGTGATCGGCGTCCCCGACGAAACCCGCGGCGAGATCGTCAAAGCGTTCGTCCAACCCGTGGGCGAGGGCTCCGAAACGCTCCGCGAGGAGCTACAGGACCTCGTGCGCGAGCGACTCGCGGCCTACGAGTATCCCCGTGAGATCGAGTTCCGCGACGAGCTCCCGCAGACGACCACTGGAAAGATCAGGCGAAAGGACCTGACCGACTGATTCAGCCGTTTCCGAGGGTGTTATCGAGCAGTTCGCGGATCTCCTGTATCTCGGCGGCGTCGAAGCCGAACTCGCCCCTCTCGGGGCCGACGAGGTAGTAGTCGAACGGTTCGTTTCCGGCCTCGGAACTCCTGATCCCCATCTCCCCGGAGTCGCCGACGAGGAGGTCGTCGTCTCGCGTGCTCATGGGTATCGTGTCGTTCCCCCTGCTCATCAACCTGCGGCCTGTAGAGACGGAGTCCGAGCGGCGAATTCGGGCGATTAGAGCCCGAGATACGCCGCGTTTGGCAATAGGCCGAGCAGATAGAGGACGCCGACGAGCAGCATCATGACCGTGATCGCCATCGCGGGCGGGTCGACATGCGTTCCCGAGTGGGCGTAGAAGACTCGCTGGGTGAACTCGCCGACGAGCGCGGTGACGACGCCGAAGAGGCCGGCAACCACCAGAACGACGGGTTCGCTGCCTACGACCGGGAGCGCGATCATCGCACCCGCCGATCCGAGCAGCGTCATGTGGTGGGTGACGGGGATCTTCTCGACACCGAGGTTCAAGAAGAGCAGGCTCGCCGCGGAGATCCCGTAGGCCATAAACATGCTCCCGGTCAGAAGCCAGGTCCACCCGCCGAGGATCCCGCCGACGAGACCGATCGTCGCGACGCCGGACCATTTGTACTGGTGAGGGAGCCACGGTTCGACCGCCAGCCGATCGCTCCCAGCGCGCGTCTCGCCGCGCTCGAACGGCGACATATCGAGGTAGCCGTCGCCCGCCGGCGATCCGAGCAGCGGGTAGCCGAACGCGACGCGGGCGATGACCGCCGTCAGGAACACCGACAGGGCGATCGTATCGACCGGAAGGCCGATCCCCGCGCCGATCTGGTTGAGCAACATCCCGAGAATGCCGAACAGCGCACCAACGAGGAGGATGTCGGGCTTGGTCCCGAAGGCGTAGGGGATGTCCTTTCCGAAGTGGTAGTCCCATCCCGCGGGCTCCATCTCCGGGTACCGTTTACCGGCGTAGGCGGTCGCCGCGACACCGCCCGCGAAGGCGATATGCGGGCCGACGACCGGCCCGAAGCCGATGGTGCCGGTGATGTCGAGCGCCAGCGGGCCGGCCCCGGCCTCGGCGAGTTCGGCCTGAAGCGTCCCGACGGCCTCTCCGAGGAGGACGACGAAGCCCGTAAAGATGAACGAGGGTAGCGCGCCGAGCGCCGCGCCGAACGCGCCGCCCGCGAAGGCGGCGATGAGCAGCGCGGCGAAGCGCTCGTACTCGAGTCCGAGGAGCGGCACCTGCAGTAGGATCTCTTGCATCCGTCACTCCTCCTGTGCCCAATCGAGCGAGCGCTTGACAGCGTCGCTCCAGCGTCCGTACGTGCGGTCGGCCTCCTCGCGATCCATCTCTACCTCGAACTCCCGATCGATCTGCCAGTTGTCTCGGAGTTCGTCGACGGTCTCCCAGTAGCCCACCGCGAGGCCCGCGGCGTACGCCGACCCCAGCGCGGTGGTCTCGTCGACTTCCGGACGCACAATCTCGGTCCCGAGGATGTCGGCCTGAAGCTGACAGAGGAAATCGTTTTTCACCGCGCCGCCGTCGACGCGAAGCGACCCCATCTCGATGCCCGAGTCGGCCTCCATCGCCTCGGCGACGTCCCGGGTCTGATACGCGATCGCTTCGAGGGTCGCCCGGACGATGTGCTCTCTCTTGGTGCCGCGGGTCATTCCGACGATCGTTCCCCTCGCTCTGCCGTCCCAGTGGGGCGCGCCCAATCCGGTGAGCGCGGGGACGAAGTAGACCCCATCGGTGGAGTCGACCCGGCTTGCGAGTTCGGCGGTCTGGGCCGCGCTCTTGATCAGCCCGATGTCCTCTAAGAACTCGACGGCCGCGCCGGTGATGAAGATCGACCCCTCCAGCGCGTAGTTGATCGGCTCGCCCGAGCGTTGGAACGCGACGGTCGTGAGCAGGCCGTGATCGCTCTCAACCGCTTCCTCGCCGGTGTTCATCAGGAAAAACGAGCCCGTGCCGTAGGTGTTCTTCGCGTCGCCGGGATCGAAGCAGGTCTGGCCGAACAGCGCGGCCTGCTGGTCGCCCAGCGCCCCCGCGACGGGCACCTCGGCTCCCAGAAAGCCGTCGGGGTCGGTGTGGCCGTAGTAGTCGTCGTCCGACGAGGGGCGTACCTCGGGAAGCGAAGCCTCGGGGATCCCAAACTCCTCGAGGAGTTCCTCGTCCCAGTCGGCGTCGTGGATGTTGTACAGCATCGTCCGCGAGGCGTTGGTGACGTCCGTGATGTGGTTGCCTGTGAGCTTCTGTATCAGCCAGGTGTCGATCGTGCCGAAGCGGACCTCGCCCTCCTCGGCGCGGTCGCGCACGCTCTGTTGCTGGGCGCGTTCGAGCTTCATCGGGTCGGCGTTCTCGAGGATCCACTCGGCCTTCGTCGCCGAGAAGTACGCGTCGACCTCCAAGCCGGTCTTCTCGCGGATGGTCCCGGCCATCCCCGCGTCCTGAAGCTCCTCTACTCTGTCCGTTGTCCGGCGGTCCTGCCAGACCAGCGCGTTGTGGACCGGTGTGCCCGAGTCGCGGTCCCACAGCACTGTCGTCTCGCGCTGGTTCGTGACGCCGATGGCCGCCAACTGGTCAGCGTCGATCCCCGCCTCCGAGAGCGCGCCCGTCATCACCGACTGGGTGTTCTCCCAGATCTCGACGGGGTCGTGTTCGACCCAGCCGGGCTGAGGGTAGATCTGCTCGTGTTTCTCGTACGCGTTGGCGGCGACCTGTCCCGCGTGGTCGAACACCATAAAGCGCGTGCCGGTCGTCCCCTGGTCGATCGCACCGACGAATTGTTCGCTTGTCATGGTTAGTGTCGTTCCCGGAACGCCCCGGTCCGACGGTACCGTATTCTTTATCGATGGTACCGTACTACCGATAACCAATACTGACGTTCATGATAAATCTTTCCTACCGCCCGTAGGTGGCGTCGAACACCTGCCGGAAGACGAGCGTGGGGAATCGCGGCTCGACGCGGCTCGGTGGCCGCCCGAGGCTGTCGGTCCGTTCGGCGCGCGTTCGGTGCAGAACGCCCGTTTCGGCCAGTTCGTAGAGGAAGCGTTTGACCGTCGCCGCCGAGAGATCGAGCGAGTCCTCGCGGATGATCGTCTCGGCCGTCGCCCCGATCGATCGGTCCGTGGTATCGAGGTCGAGCAGTCGCCTGAGAACGCGCTGTCTGTTCTCAGGAAGCGCGAGGACCCGACCGATGGCGACGCTCGGTCGGGGAACCGCCTCCATTCCGGCGTCGACAGTCGCGGCCTCGACCGTCCGTTCGCCCGCCTCGCTCGCCCGTACCGCCGCGCCGAACAGGGCGGCCAGCGCGTCGTGGGCGTCCCCCTCGGCCCAGGTGGCGATCCGGCGGAGCTCCTCGTGTGAGACGGCCTGATGGGCGAGCCCCCGGGAGGCCCGACTCGTCAGGATGTCCACGAGGGCGTAGCGCTGATAGACCGGCAGGTGGACGGTCGTTTCGATCCCCACGTCGTACTCCTCGGGTGGATCGCGCCCGATCGCGAGCCACGCAACCGAGTCGGGAACGCGACCGAGAAACGACTCGACGGTAGCGAGGGGGAACGTCTCGCGTTCGCCGAGGTGATCGACCGCCACGACCGCCGTTCGGCCCGTTCGCGCGAGCCGTTCGTTCAGTAGCCCGACGAGGTGGTCGCTTCCGACCCCCTGTTTCGGGACGCGCTCGTCCAGCACCGCGTCGAGCAGCGCGTGCTGGAGGCCGAACTCGCTGCGGGTGTCCCTCGCGTCGACGTACGCGAACTCCGCCATTCCGGCGTCCTCGACGCGGGTACTCGTATGGATACTCGAACGGGTGTCACGACCGACCCGATCGAGTTCGGAAAACAACGCCGTCACGAGTGCCGATTTCCCCGATCCCTTCGGCCCCCAGACGTAGGCGTTCGGCGGGAGAGCACCGCCGAACGCCGGTTCGAGGTGATCGAGCAACTGCTCCAGTCGGGATCCCCGACCGTCCGGGTCCCGGACGTGGGCAGCCGGACTGAGCGCGTCGTAGCTCCTGATCAGCCGCGGGCCGTCGTCGGATCGTCGCCGCCTCGCGACGCGTTCTTCGATGTTCATCATATCACGGATCGAGGGCCGAGACCGGCCGTCCGACCGCCCGAGACACGCCAGCTTGGCGTCCTCGATTGAGGGAGTTGCCCGCAGGTTGCGAACACGAAGGAAAAAACCCGTGGATTCGACCGACTCTCACGAATCGGTAGTCGTGACGCCGCCGGTTCGACGGGAAATCGGTTCGGAACGGCCACTACTACCCTAACAATCAGTCGTGTGAGAAATAGTTTACTCATGATCCGCGATGAGGGGTAAAGTAAAGTGGACGGCCACGAACCACAGTACGATGGCAGATCCAGTCGACGTACTCGTCGTCGGCGGTGGCTCTACGGGCTGTGGCATCGCCCGCGATCTGGCGATGCGCGGGCTCTCGGTCACCCTCGTCGAGCAGGGCAACCTCACCCACGGGACGACGGGGCGCATGCACGGCCTGCTCCACAGCGGCGGGCGCTATGCGGTCTCCGATCAGGCCAGCGCCCGCGAGTGTATCGAGGAGAACCGGGTGTTACGCGATATCGCCGGCCACTGTGTGGAGACCACCGGCGGGCTGTTCGTCCAACTCGAGGACGACCCCGACGAGTACTTCGAGCAGAAACTCGAGGGGTGTCGGGAGTGCGACATCCCGGCGGAGGTCCTGACCGCCGAGGAGGCCCGCGAGCGCGAACCGTACCTCACCCGCGAGGTCAAACGCGCGATCGCGGTGCCCGACGGGGCGGTCGATCCCTTCCGGCTCTGTGTCGCGAACGCCGCCGACGCGGTCGAACACGGCGCGCGCGTCGAGACCCATGCGCCGGTGACCGACGTCCTCGTGGAGGGTGGCGAGGTTATCGGCGTCGAGGTCGAACACGAGTCGGGCCCGGGAAAGCGCGTTCACACGAAGCCGGGAACGACCGAGGAGATCCGCGCGGATCACGTGATCAACGCGACGGGCGCGTGGGCCGGGCGAGTAGGAGAAATGGCCGGCGTCGACGTCGAGGTCCGCCCCTCGAAGGGCGTGATGATGATCATGAACGTCCGCCAGGTCGACACCGTCGTGAACCGCTGTCGGCCGAAGGGCGACGCCGACATCGTCGTCCCCCACGAGACGACGGCGATTCTGGGGACCACGGACGTGGAAGTCGAGGACCCCGAGGACTACCCCGAGGAGCGCTGGGAGGTCGACCTGATGATCGAGACGCTCTCACAGCTCGTGCCGATCCTCAGCGAGGCCCGGACCATTCGCTCCTTCTGGGGCGTTCGCCCTCTCTACGAGCCGCCAGGGACCGGCACGACCGATCCCACGGATATCACACGGGACTTCTTCTTGCTGGATCACGAGGACCGGGACTCGCTGCCAGGGATGACCAGCATCGTCGGCGGGAAGTTCACCACCTACCGGCTGATGGCCGAGAAGATTTCTGACCATGTGTGTGAGAAACTCGGCGTTTCGGCGGCGTGTCGAACCGCCGAGGAGCCCCTGCCCGGCAGCGAGGACTTCTCCGTACTGCGCGAGTACATGGACGAGTTCGGCCTTCGCTCCCCGATCGGGCGCCGGAGCGTCCAGCGACTGGGCTCGCGGGCCGACGAGGTCCTGAAGACCGCCGAGCCGAACCCGGTGGTTTGTGACTGCGAGGCGGTCACGCGCGCGGAGATCCGAGACGCCATCGAGGGCGCTGGCTCGGATCTCAACGCCGTGCGGATCCGCACGCGCGCGTCGATGGGCAACTGTCAGGGCGGTTTTTGCTGTCACCGGATGGCGAGCGAACTGCATCCCGAATACGACGAGGAGACCGTCAGTGCGGCGTGGGACGAACTGGTCCAGGAGCGCTGGAAGGGCGAGCGCCACGCGCTGTGGGGCGAGGGGCTCTCGCAGGCCGCCCTGAACTACCAGCTGCACGGAACGACCATGAGTCTGGATCGCGAGCCCGCAGTGGCCGACTTCGCGGCGTTCGATTCCGGTACCGAGACTGCGACTGACGGGGGCAAGAGCGATGGCGATTGAGTCGGACGTGCTGGTGATCGGGGGCGGGCTCGCGGGCGCGAGTGCGGCCATCGAGGCCGCCCGCGGCGGGGCGAGCGCTCGGCTCGTCACGCACAAGGAGAACACGCTGCGCAACGCCAGCGGGCTGATCGACGTGCTGGGATATCACGGGAGCGACGAGCCGATCGTCGAGCCGTTCGAGGCGATCCCCGACCTTCCCGATCACCATCCCTACCGGAAAGTCGGTGTCGACGCGGTGCGGGAGTCGCTGGCGTTGTTCGACGAGATCACTGAAGGTCTCTACGAAGGGGGCCACACCGAAACGAACGCGCTCTCACCGACCTACGGTGGGCGGGTCAAGCCCACCAGTCGGTATCCGAAGAGTGCGGCGGCGGGGCTGGCGAGTCGAGCCGAGGACACCCTGTTAGTGGGCTTCGAAACGGTCACGACCTTCGACGCGCCGCTTTCGGCCGAGCGTCTCGATTCCTCAGTACCCTTCGAGGTACGCGGCGTGACGATCCCGTTCCCCGGCGAGTTCCGCGCGGACGCCCGGATCACCCGGTTGGCCCGCGCGCTTGACGCGGACGAACTGCTCGATCGCGAAAACCGGACCGGTACCCGCGAGGCGCTCGCCGAACGGGTAAGCGAGCACCTCGGCGATGCGAAACGTATCGGATTCCCCGCAATACTGGGCGACGAGGAGCACCGCGAGGTACGCGAGACCCTCGAAGACGAACTCGGCGTACCGGTCTTCGAGGTGCCGATGGGGCCGCCGAGCCTGCCGGGGATGCGCCTCGAAGACCGTCTCTACGAGGCGCTGGAGACGGAAGGCGTCCGCGTCGAGTCGGGCAACCCTGTCGTGGGCTACACGGCGGATGAGGGCCGGATCACGGCCGTTTCGGTCGACCGGGGCCGCCGGGAGATCCCATACCACGCAGACCAGTTCGTGCTCGCGACCGGCGGGCTGGTCGGCAAGGGGATCGATTCCACTCGCGAGGGCGTGTTCGAACCCGTCTTCGACTGTCACGTCCCCCAGCCCGAGGAACGCTACGAGTGGTTTCACGACGAAGCCTTCGACGACCAGCCCTACGCCCGGTTCGGCGTCGCGGTCGACGACGACCTCCGGCCGCTCGATCCCGAAGGAGATCCGGAGTTTTCGAACTTGCGGGCGGCGGGGGCGGTGCTCGGCGGCTACGACATGGCTCGCGAGAAATCGGCAAGCGGCGTCTCGCTTTCGACCGGGCAGGTGGCGGGCAGAAACGCGAACGAGGACCTACAATGAGTGACGCAGAATCCACTGACGAGTTCGAACCGGTACAGGTGTTCCCCGAATCCGAGGAGATGGACCTCCGACCGGGGGCCGACGACTGCTACAAGTGTTCGACCTGCGACAGCGAGTGTCCGGTCGCCGCGGTCGACGACGAGTTTCCGGGCCCGAAGTTCCAGGGGCCCGAACAGTGGCGGCTCAAACGGAAGGACGACACCGAGACCGACGACTCGGTGATGAGCTGTTCGAACTGTATGCGCTGTGACTCGGCGTGTCCCTCCGGCGTTCCGCTGAGCCAGATGCACAACACCGCGCGCGGTAGTTTCGTCGAAAACCAGATGGACAAACTCTCGCGGGAGTACATCAGGAATAGAATCCTTTCGAATTACGGGACGCTCGCGTGGTTCGGTTCGAAGGTCCCCCGACTGGCCAACGCCGTGATGAGTAGTTCAGTAGTCCAGACGGTCAACGAGAAGGTGATGGGGATCACCGCCGAACGGGAGTTCCCCGAGTTCGCAGAGCAGACCTTCCGGGAGTGGTGGTCCGAGAGGGACGGAGCCACCGTACAGAGCGACGAGAAGCGCGTCGCGTACTTCCACGGCTGCTACTCGAACTACAACACGCCCGAGGTCGGCAAGGCGATGGTGCGGGTCTTCGAGTCTTTCGGCTACGAGGTCATGGTACCTCCGCAAAAGTGTTCGGGCACCCCGATGTTCGCGAACGGGATGCTTCCGGACGCCCGGCGCGCCGCTGAAACGAACGTCGCGGAACTCTCGGCGGCCATCGAGGACGGGGCCGATATCATCGCCTCGTGTACCTCCTGTTCGCTCTCGCTTCGCCAAGAGTACCCTGAGCTGTTCGATCTCGAGGGCATCGAAGACGTTTCGGCGCACACCTACGAGGCCCTCGAATACCTGCGCATCCACGAGGACCTCTCGGGCGCGCTCGAAGAAAGCGAGGTCGATCCTCGAAAATTCGCGTACCACGCGCCGTGTCACGCGCGCAATCAGGGGCTGGCCGGCCAGGCCATCGAGTTGCTCGACGGTGTCGAGGGCGCGGAAGCCGAGGACGTTGGCGATTCGTGTTCGGGGATATCGGGGACTTACGGCTGGAAGGAAGAGAAGTACGACACCTCGATGAAGATCGGCGCGGAGATGTTCCACCACATGGAAGAGGCCGAGCCCGACGCGGGGATGACCGAATGTCCGACCTGCGCGATGCAGATGGAACACGGGACGGGCTACGAGATCCGCCACCCACTCGAAGTCATCGCCGAGGCGCTGGTCGAGTGATCGAGTAGCTCACTCGCGGTCGTCCCACCAGTCGAGCCACGCAAAGAGCGGGCCCGAAAGCCCCTCGGAGCTGATCCTGACGGTCCCGTTGAGCCGGACCCTCGCCGGCGGGCTCTCGCCGAACTCCGTGGGAACGTCGATAGCGAGGTCCTCGGCGGTGAACTCGATGGTCTCGTCGCGCGCGAGGTTCCGGTCGATCACCGAATCCGCGGTGTCGAGCCACGTCGTCGGTTTTCGCCGTTCGGTGGGTTCGGCGTCGCTCATACACGAGGTACCGAACCGAAGGCTCCTGTAGTTTCCTGTCGATCAAACCGTCGTCTCCTCGGTGTAATCGAGCGAGTCGGTGTAGTAGTCGAGTCCGAGGACGACCGCCGCACCGAGGACGACCGCGAGCACGATTGCGGCGATCAGACCCGTTGTCCAGACGTCGGTTTCGGCGGCGGCCTCCTCGACGGGCAGGCGAAGCGCACCGATCATCAGCCCGACGAGGAAGCCGAGCGTCGCCATCCGGTTTCGGTCGAAGGCACGCTTGACGAGGCGGGCCATCGTCAGCAGGCCCAACAGTGCACCCATCATGAACACGACGACGACGACTCCCGGCTCGACGGCCACCGCCACCGACCCGCCGCCCAGCAGTCCGACCAGCGCGTCGACGAACGCGGTGAGCGAGCCGAGCATGTACTCGTACTGGCCGAGGATGTAGAGGAAGGCTGCCCCCGAGATACCGGGAAGCACCATCGCGGAGATGGCGATCGCCCCGGCGAGGAAGACGAGCAGGAGGCTCGCTTGCCCGTCGGATTCCGCTGCACCACTGACGACGAACGCGAGTATCGCACCGACGAGAAGCGCGCCGATCCGGCCGGGCGTGTTCACGTCGGTCACCCGGTAGATCACCACGGCCGAGGCGGCGATCAGCCCGAAGAAAAAGCCGTTCAAGACTGCTGGATAGGCCTCGAAGGCGGCGTGGATCAGCCGCGACATCAGGAGGACGGCCGTTCCGATCCCCGCCCCGAGGACGAGCAGGAAGGGGACGTCCATCTCGAAGAGGTCCTCGCGAAAGCGGGTACGGCCCTCCGTGCTCGCGAGCCCGGGTATCGTCGCGAGGATCCGGGGATCCAGCGCGGCGATGGCGGCGATCAACCGGTCGTAGATCCCCGCGATGAGCGCGATCGTTCCCCCGGAGACGCCGGGGACGATGTCGGCCGCACCCATACAGACGCCTTTCAGATAGATCGAGAGCCACTCGCGCATTGTCGTTCGTTCTCCACAGGGGGACAAAACCGCACCGATCACTCGCCGTCAACCGATTCGCCCTCGTCGGGTGTCCCGCTCTCGACCGCGACCGTCTCGCCCGCGTAGATCGCCTCCTCGGGCACCGCGACGGTGGCGGTCTCTCCGCCGGTGGAGACCGTATAATCGCCCTCGCTGGTCACGGCGCTGTCGGTGTAGCCCGTCGCGGGGCCGGAGCCGTCGGTGGTCGCATACGGTACCGTCATCTCGTAGTTCCCCTCGTCGTCGGCGGTCGTCTCCTGGGTGTAAGTGAACGTCCGGTCCGAGGACTCGACGGTGAGTTCGATCTGTGCAGTGACCGTTTCACCCGGCTGGGCCTCGCCCGTCAGGGTCGCGCCCTCGACGCGCTCGTAGGTCTTGACGGCGTGGCTCTCGCGCTGGTCGTAGACCTGTACGTCGACGTTGGGGCTCTGTTGAAGTTGGGCGATGCGGAACTGCAGGGAGGGGGTGTACTCCTGATTAATCACGAGCGGTCGCCACTGGCCGTCGTCGACCCGGTAGGCCACGCTCACGAACTGAGTGGTCTCGGGGCTCTCGTGGACCAGCCGGTAGTGTTCCATGCCCGCCGCGTCGCCGTAGTACAGCCGCGAGAGGGCGGTCTCGTCGTAGCTCTCGCCGAGCCCCTGGACGGTCGCGGTTCCGTCGTCGGTCTGGATCGTCCTCGGTTCGAGATACGACCCGTAGCCCGGGCCGGCCCACGTCGCGATCGCCGAGAACTTCCCGCCGGCCATCTCGTCGTCGATCATCACGTAGCGGATCCCCGCGCCGTCGTCCTCGGATCCGTCGGCGATCGCCTCGAGTTCCGCCGTCGAACGGTCGTCGAGCGTCCCGTTCGGGGCGGCGGGGATCGCCCCCGCGACCGCCTCGGCGCGCTCCTCGGAGCCGGCCGTCAGGAACGCCGCCGCGCTCTTTGCGTTCTGCTGGAAGGGGTTCGCGTGGGGGATCCGCTCGCCCTGGACGGTGATCAGGTGGCCGTAGTCCCACCACGACAGCACCCCGTAGCTCCCCTCGGGGTACGCGAAGTCACCGTCTGCCGGGCGCTCGTAGGTGCCGTAGTACGCGAGGTCCTCGTCCGCACCGTCGTAGTGGCCCTCCTCGGGGGTGTTGTTCGCGAGCCAGTCGTTCGATCCCGCCCACGTCGCAGCGTCCCCGCTGGGGGCCGCGCTCGCGCCGACCCCGACGGCCGTCGCGCCTACTGCGGGGACCACCAGCGGGACGAACAACAGCAGCGCCACGGCGACACCGATCAGGATCTGATAGCTCTGCAGGCCGCCGAGTCGGAGGCCGTCACCGGAGCCGGCGGACCCGGCGGAACCGAACCAGTCGACGAGCGTCCCGATCAGTGCCGCGTTACAGACGGCCACGGCGACCGCGAGGTAGTAGTTGAAGCGGATCTGCGTAAAGGCCATGCTCGTCACGAACAGCGCCCAGACCGCCACCAGCAGGTACTCGTCGCGGTAGGTCCGGTCGAACAGCGGTCGGGCGAGAAGGCTGAGGAAGCCCAGTGCGCCCGTATAGAAGGCAAATCGGTACTCGGAGAAGGCCTTCCCGAGCGGGTTCTCGGGGGGCTGGGCCTCGACGATCGTCAGGGTCGTGCTCGTCTGACCGAACAGGAGGCGCTGGCGGACGTTGCTCGCGATCGTCCCGAACACGTCGGGGAGGACGAGGGCGGTGATCGCCGTGAGCAGCGCGATCAGCCCGAGGACTGCCAGCGGATAGCCCTGCCTCGGAAAGCCGCGGGCGTCCCACTGGCGCGCGAGCCACGCCATGAACAGACAGCCCGCGGCGACCCCGAACGCCAGAAGCGGCTGGAGGTAGCCGAACGTCGTCGCGCTCGCGGACCACCGGTCGATGACCGCCGCGGTGAGGATCCCCGTGACCGCGAGCGCGAGCGCGCCGACGAACGTGGCGTGGTCGGGGCTCATACCCCGCCAGTAGTCGACGCTCAGCGAGATCGCGAAGAAGACGCCGAAGATCCCGATCAGGATGACGCCCGGGGGCCACGTCCAGACGTACAGCGCGAGCGCGACGCCCGCGAGCGCGCCGTACCCCAGCGGTCGTTTGAGCCCCGCGAAGTCACGATCGGCGAGCTGTTCGTAGACCGGGCGCTCGCGGTGGGCCACCCGGAGCGCGGCCATCATTGCGAAGACGGCGGTCGCCATGAACAGCACCTCGGCGACGTGGTGATCGAGCGTCCCGACCGTGCTACGGCGCAGGAAGGTCCCGGGAAACAGCGCGAGCAACGCCACCCCGAGGAGCCCGCCGAGTCGTCCGCCCAATCGCGCCCCGATCGCGTAGGTCGGAAGCGCGACCAGCGCGCCCATCACCGGCACCGAGAGCAGCGCGACCCGGTAGATGGTCGCCTGGGAGGGATCGCCGAGGCCGACGACCAGCGCCGCGGTGGCGATGAGCTGGTCGAACAGGGTGCCGAACTGGCCGACGTACGCGCCAGAGGGGTAGCCCGTCCAGACGTCGTAGGACAGCGCCGACGGCCAGTTCTCGACCGAGTAGACGATCGTGCGCCAGTGATACCACGGGTCGACTGCGCTGAACGCGAGCCCGCGACCGGTGAAGGTACCGTAGGCCCGGACCCGCACCCACAGCATGAACGCAACGAGAGCGCCCAGTACCGGAACGTGATACCACCGCCGCAGTCCGCCGATCGCCGCGTTCGTATCGGGGTTCTCGTACGCCCGTTCCGTGCGCTCTCCCATCGTGCTACGGAGCGCCCAACGCGCGCATAAACCTTGTGTTCCCACTGTCGGTGTCCGAACACAAATGACTTATCGTCGCGCTCGATAGGTGAGGGCGATGAAGGGGCCATGAGACGGAGCAGGTCTCTCGCCGGCGCCGCGGGACTGCTCTCGCTGACCGGGCTGCCGTATCTCGCCTACCTCGGGGCCTACGCGCTGAAACGACCACACGGCTCGCCGGCCGCAAAACGCCCCGCAGAACCCACCGTCAGTATCGTCCTGCCCACCTACAACGAACAGCGGATCGTCGAGAGCAAACTCGAAGAGGTCGTTGCCCTCGGCTACCCCCTCGAAAAGGTCGAGGTCGTCGTCGTCGACTCCAGCGACGACCGCACCCCCGAACTCGTCGAGGAGTTCTTCGACGGTCGGGAGGCGCCCGCTCTCACGCTGATCCGCGAGGACGAACGGCGAGGGCTGGCCCACGCGCTCAACGAGGCGTACGCCGCGGCGAGCGGCGAGATGGTCGTCAAGACCGACTGTGATTCGCGGATCGCCGCCGCCGCGCTCCGGGAGGCGGCTGCCAACCTCGCGGACCCGGCGGTCGGCGCGGTCACGGGCCGCAACGCCGAGGTGCTCGGCGGAAGCGGCGTCGAGCGGGGCTATCGCGACGTTCAGGCGGTCGTCCAGACGCTCGAATCGCACCTCGACTCGACGCTGATCTTCCACGGTCCGTTCTGTGCGTTCGAGCGCGAGGCGATCGTGCCCATCGACGAGGACTCGATGGCCGACGACTCGGAGTTGGCGTTGAAGATCCGAAAGGGAGGAAAACGCGCGGTGTTCGATCCCGACATCGAGTACAAGGAGGCGGCCCACTCGGGCTTCAGAAAGCGGCGCAAACAGAAGGACCGTCGCGCGATGGGACTGGTGCGCCTGCTGTGGCGCCAGCGGGACATGCTCGGGGGCTACGGCGCCTACGGTCGGGCGGTCTTGCCGTTCAACTGGTGGTTCATGGTCGTCTCGCCGTGGCTCACGGTCGCGATCCTCGGACTGCTCCTCGTCGGCGGCCTCCTCGCTGGCGTCCTGCCGGGACTTGTCGTCCTCGCCGGCGGCCTCCTGACGGTGCTGCTCGGCTCACGGGACGCGCTCGGCCCGCTCCAACCGCTCTACGCGGTCTTCGACACGCAGGTGTCGCTGTTCCGGGCGTGCCTCCGACTCCTCGGCGGCGAGGGCGACGGGACCTGGGAGGTCGACCTCGAACTCAGGGAGGTCTACGATGAGTGAGGACCGCGACGAGGGTGCGGGAACGAACCCCGGCTCGCCCCGGGTGGCGATCCTCCACGACCGATTTCCGGGGATCGGCGGCGGAGAGGCCTTCGCGATCGAGGCCGCCCGCGTCCTCGACGCTCCGATCTACACGGCCTACGTCGCAGAGGGAACCGAGATCCCCGAGGACGTCACCGTGATCCCCTTCAGACAGTCGAAGTACACCGCCCTCCCGTTCGGGCCGTTTCTGGAGTGGAAGAACGAGGGCATGAACCCCTTCGAAACGCTCAACGTCGCCCTCGACATGACCGACGCCCACCCGGAACTGGGCGAGTACGACGTGATCCTCGAGAGCGCCCCGCTTTCGAAGTACTACGTCCCGGACGTAGATCAGCGGATCGTCCACTACCCCCACAGCCCGCCGCGGTGGCTCTACGACCTCTACCGGGACCGGCTGGCGTCGTTTCGCCGGCCCGGCGTGGAGGCAGTTATCAAGGGGTATGCTAAACTGTGGCGCGCGCTCGATAAGGAGGCCAACGACTACGTCGATCGGTTCGTCGCCAACAGCGAACTGGTACGCGATCGCATTCGCCGGTACTACGACGAGGACGCTACAGTGGTGTATCCGCCGGTGACCGGCGACTGGCGCAACGAGGGCGACGAGGGCTACTTCCTCACGTGGTCGCGTCTGGCCCCCGAAAAGCGGATCGACCTGATCGCCAAGGCCTTCACGAGACTCGACGAACGGCTCGTGATCGCGGGCGACGGCCAGCAGCGCGAGGCGATCGAACGGATCGCGGCGGGTCACGACAACATCGAAGTGAGGGGCTACGTCGAGGACATCGAGACGCTGGTCGCGCGCTGTCGGGCGGTCGTCTACGCACCGAAGCAGGAGGACTTCGGGCTCGTCGGGGCCGAAGCCATGTCGGCGGGCAAGCCCCTGGTCGGTGTGAACGAGGGGTTTACGACGTATCAGGTCGAGCCCGGAGTGACGGGCCTGCGATTCGAGCCGACGGTCGGATCTCTCCGGGAGACGGTTCGGGCGTTCGATTCCAGGGACTTCGATTCACGCGAAATCCGAGAGGTCGCCGAACGCTACAGGTATGAGCGATTTGAACGCGATCTCCGGGAAGTCGTCGAGGAAGCTAATACCGCGAACGAAGGTGAGAACGGATGAGCGTTCAGCGTCCGATAACGGCGCCGTCGCCCGAGATCTCGGTCGTCATCCCCACGCTTCCATCGAACGACACCGCCACGGTCGTCGAATACCTCGAACGCCAGACGTTCAATGGTTTCGAGGTGATCGTCGTCAACGACGCCGATCTCGACATCTGTGAGGCTCGAAACGAGGGAATCAAGGTATCTAATGGTGCCGTCGTCGCTCTGACCGATGACGACTGTCAGCCCGGACCGGACTGGCTCTCGACGATCCGGAACGCATTCCAGAGCGAGACGGATCTCGTCTGCCTCGAAGGCTCGGTCCATGGTGGACGGACCTACGAGGGGACTCGGCGATACGTCGGCTGCAATTTGGCGTTCGACCGCGAGGCAGCCCGCACGGTCGGCGGGTTCAGGAGTGACTACGCGGGATGGCGCGACGACACCGAGTTCGGCTGGCGAATGGAACGGGACGCCAGTGGTCAATGTGGGTATTCCGGTCGGGTACGGATGCACCACCCACCCGTGCCGCGAGCGAAAATCGATGAGGACATCGAGGCCCGCCTCCGATCGGAGTACCCCGATCGGTACGAGGAAATCATCGTTCCGAATTCCGCTCTCGCGCGGATCAACGACTGGCTGTGGCGACGGGGCATCTGGGACGCAATCGACCGGATACGATACAGAGGTGACTACCAATGACGAACATCGCTTTGGTTGTACTCGATACGCTGCGCAAGGACTCCTTCGACGAACACTTCGACTGGCTTCCCGGCACTCGCTTCGAGAACGCCTGGAGTACGAGCCACTGGACGGTGCCGGCACACGCGTCGCTGTTCACCGGGAAGTACGCGAGCGAGGTGGGGGTGTATTCGGGAGCCGAATCATTGGACTACCCTGGACCCGTTCTGCCGGAGCTCTTCAGTGATTCGGGGTTCGAAACGCGGGCGTTCAGCGCGAACGTCAATATCTCGAAGAAATTCGACTGGCACCGCGGGTTCGACTGGTTCGAGGGGAGCTGGCGGCTCCGAGCGCTCGACGAGAACGTCTTCGACTGGGACGAGTTCATCACGAACAACCGAGACCGCGGTCCGGAGCGGTACCTCTCCGCTCTCCGACAGTGCGTACTGGGCGACTGTGATACCGTACCCTCGCTGAAACGGGGTGCGTTGATGAAGATGCGTGATCTCGGCATCGGTGACGAGACTCGCGACGACGGTGCGACTCGTGCCTTGGACCTCGTTCGAGAGTGGGAGTTCGGGGACGAGGAGTTCCTGTTCGTCAACCTGATGGAAGCTCACAGCCCGTATGCGCCACCTGAGGAGTATCGAGACGTGGAGCCGCCGGAGATTGATAGCCTCGAAGCGACGTATCGAAGCGAGGACGTCGACTTCGAACACATCCGGCGTGCGTACGACGGGAGCGTCCGCTATCTCTCCGATATGTACCGGCGCATCTTCGACGAACTCAGGACCGACTTCGACATCGTCGTCACCATGGGCGACCACGGGGAGTTACTCGGCGAGCACGACGCCTGTGGCCACCTCTATGGCATCTATCCGGAGCTCACTCACGTTCCGCTTTCGGTCTGGACCGGCGGGAGCGAAACGACCGTCCGAGACGAGGGCGTGAGTCTTCTCGACGTGCACGCAACGGTTCTCGAAGCGGGCGGCCTCGATTCGAAGCGGAGCCGCGGTCGTGACCTCCGCGAGAAACGGGCGGATTCGGACTGGCTCACGGAGTACCACGGCATTGCCGACCGCCACTCCCAGTCCCTAGCGAACAAGGGTATCACCGACATTGACGAACTGAAACGGGAACTCTCGGGGTTCGCTCGCGGAAAGCATTACTTCTACGAGACATTCGACGGCTACGACGGAGCGATGCCGCCGTACGACGATCCAACCGATCGGCTCGCCACCCTCCTCGCCGACCGACGGAGGCGCCACGTCGAGGAAGACGGAGAGATCGACGACGCCGTGCTGACGCAATTGGAGGACTTAGGCTATGCGTGAGGAAGCGGACTCGTCGGGAACGCTGGTGGTCATCGCCCTAGATGCGGCCGACTACCGTCTCGCACGGCGGTGGGACTGTGGGAATATCCTGCTCGATAACCACGGTCGCATCGAGACGTTCGCGTACTCGAAGGACGAACCCATCACGCTCGAAGTATGGACCTCGGTCGCAACGGGCGTCCATCCGGAAGAACATGGCATGTCCTCGACCGGCGAGCAACAGGAGTGGGAGAGTCCGCTGCTTCGAGCCGCGGGCACCGTCGCCCCGTACGTTCTTTCGAAGGACCTTCGGGTTCGGCTCGGAACTGCTCTCCGTGGTGACGAAGACGCGGCGGGAATGACGTTCGGCCGGACCAAGGTCGATCACGTGTTCCCCGAGGGCGGTGTCTACGGGTGGCCGGGAATCTCTTCTGCGACCCACCTCTCACAGACCTGGCACTGGCTGAATCTCGCCCAGCGCGGCGAGATAACCGACGTGGAGCTCTGGCGACGCCTGTATGCGAATGCGGGCAAGGAACTCGGATGGGCGATAGGCATGGCCCGAACCGACCTCTCCCTCGTCGGCGTCCACATGCACATCCTGGATGCGGCGGGCCACGCGTACGCGAACCGCGAGGAGAAGCTGCGCGCAGTCTATGAGCACGTCGACGACATGCTCGGGGCCCTCCGCGAGCGGGTCGGGACGCTTGTCGTACTCTCGGATCATGGGATGCAGGTGTCGACGATCCCAGGGGACGACAGACCGGGCGATCACAGTTGGCGGGCGACGTTCGCGACGACGGCCGACGGTGACCGGCCCGAGAGCGTCTTCGAGGTCCGTGAATGGCTCGAAGCCCGCATCGACACCGAACGCGAACAGTCTCGAACGGAAGCCGCCTCGCTCGATACGACCCGCGAGCAACTCGAAGACCTCGGATACCTATGAACGCACTCATCCAAACCGAGTTTCGAACGACCGTTTCCGAGGGGGATCACCCATGAACACCCTGTTGCTCACCGTCGACTCCCTCCGGCACGACCACTTCCAACACATGCCCGCGACGCAGGCGTTCCTCGATCGGACCCACGACCGTGCCTTTGCGACCAGCACCGCGACGATGGGGAGTTTCCCCGCCATCGTCGGTGGCGAGTACGCCACGGGGACCGGCCTTGAGGGCGAGTCGGTCGCCAGTACATTTGAGAACTATAGCGTCGGGATCACGACCAACCACCTGCTCTCCGAGTCGTACGGCTACGACGTCGGTTTCGACGCGTTCACGTCGCCGAAGGGCGGCGGCGAGACGATCAAGGACAAGGGTGCGATCCACCTCACGAGGGGGACGATTCCCTACGAGATCGTAAGATGGGGATGGGGTCGCTACCAGCAACTACAGGGTTTCATCGGTGATGTCGAGAAGTCGTTCCGGCCGGCCGAGGACGTGATCGAGGAGTTTCTGAGCGAAACCGAGCCCCACGAGGAGTGGTTCGGCTGGCTGCACTTCATGGAGCCCCACCACCCCTACGATCCCGACGGCGCGTCGGTGAGCCGGGCGGAGGCCCAGCGCGTCACGCGAAAGGTCCTCGCGGGGAAGAGCTCGGAGGACGACGAGGAGCTGGTCCGCGAACTCTACGCGCGGGAAATCCGGGAACTCGACGAGAAACTCGAAGCGCTCTGGGAGGCGATCCCCGCCGAGACGCGGGTCGTCTTCTGTGCGGACCACGGGGAACTGCTCGGCGAGGGCGGACTGTGGGGTCATCCCGGCAAGATGCGCCCCGATCTCCTCCGGGTGCCCTTCGCGACGAAAAACGCGCCCGAACTCGGCGAGGTCGTCTCGCTGATTGACGTGCCCACGATCCTCCGGGGCGAGAACCACGGGCTGGGAACGCTCGGCCGAGAGGTCGCCTTCGCGGCCTACGGCGACCGGAAGGCCGCGATGAACGCCGAACACATCGCTACGGCGGAGGGAACCTGCCGGCTGACCGACGGCGAGCGGACGAGCGATCCGGATCTGGAACGCGCCCACGACCGGTTCGACCCCGAGTACGTCGTCAAGGAGGACGCGCTCCGGGAGGACCTGGAGGATCTGGGATACGTATGACGCTGGTCGTCCTCGCGCTCGACGCGCTGGATGCCGGGCTGGTCGAGCACTTCGACATCGAGGCGTTCCGATTGAACTCGGGTGGCGGAATCGAGACGTTCGCCCACACCCAGGACACCCCCTACACCCCCGAGGTCTGGGCGACCGTCGCGACCGGCCTCCCGCCCGAGGACCACGGCGTCACGGGAGCGGGAACCAGCGAGTGGGACAGCGCCGTTCTCTCGGCACTCTCGCGGGTCAGCGGGCGGTTCAGCGAGTCCACCCGCGGGACGCTCGGCGGGTTCGTCCGCCGACACACGGGCGAGCGCGAACGAATCGGGGAGACCGACGCCGACTCGGTGTTCGACCGCGACGGCGCGGTGGTTCACAACTGGCCCGGCATCCACGACGGAAGCTACCTCCAGCGCGCCTGGGACCTGATGAACGCGGCCTCGGAGGGGGCCCCCCGCCACGAGTTCGAGCGCGACCTCTTCGGGCTCTGTGCCGGGCAGTTCGGCTGGGCCCGGGAGATGCTGAACCACCCTGTCTCGCTGGCCGGCGTCCACGTCCACACGCTCGACGCCGCGGGCCACGCCTACGCTGACGACGAGGCAGCCCTCCGGCGGGTCTACGGGCGCGTCGGGGCGTTCGTCGCGGGGATCGAGGCGGCCCTCGGCCCCGACGACGACCTCCTGCTTCTGAGCGACCACGGGATGCGAACGGCCTTCTATCCGGGCGACGAGGGCGAGGATCCCGCGGGTCACTCGTGGCGGGCCTATGCGAGCACGACGGCTGACGACCATCCGACGTCGGTCTTCGAGGTCCGGGAGTGGATCGAGGCGCGGGTCACCGATACACGCGTCGAACGCGAGGAACTCGACATGCCGACCGAGCGGTTGCGGGAACTGGGCTATCTCGAATGACCGGGACCGACGCCTCGAGCGTCAGCCTCGGCGGTGAAACGGTAAAGGCGACGGTCGCGAAGTTCACGATGGCGGCCATCGGGTTCGTCGGGACGATCGTCTTCGCCCGCGTTCTGGGCCCGACTGGCTTCGGCGGGTTCTACCTCCTGTTCTCGCTGGTCAAACTCGCCGACCGGGCCGTCTCCGGGTGGGGGTCGGCGACAAAGAAACGTTACTCCGAGGCCACGGCGAACGGAAACGAGATCCTCGGCGGTCTGCTCGCCTTTACCGTCGTCTGGGTCGCCCTGGCGGGGATCGCCCTCCTGATCGGCTCGGAGTGGCTGATCGACTATACGGGGCTTCCGGCGGCGCCGGTCATGTTCGCGCTGTTGTTGGTCGCGGTCACGCTGTACGAACCGGTCGAGCAGGTGGTCCAGGCCCGGGGACTCGTCGGCGCGGCGACGTGGATCGACACCGTCAGGTCCGCGCTCACGTTTCCCTTGCAGGTAGCGTTCGTCCTCTTGGGGTTCGGGGCCGCCGGGATGGCCTACGGGCTGGCGGCCGCGACCCTGCTTGTGATTCCCCTCCTCTGGCGGTTCGTCGACGGACGACCGACGCGCCCCTCCCGCGGGACCCTCCGGAGCCTGTGGTCCTATGCCAGATACAGCATTCCCAACTCGTTTCTCGGGCAGGCCTACGACCGCTTCGACGTCCTGCTGTTGGGATTCCTCCTGACGCCGGCGGTCGCGGGCTACTACGAGGTCGCGTTCAAACTCACCCTCCCCGCGGCGTTCGTCATGATGACCGCCGCGAGCGGACTGATGGCCCGCGTGAGTCACAAACACAGCCGGGACGAGCCCTTCGCCGAGGACGTCTCGAACACGCTTGCGTTCTCGAGCGTGCTGGCCGTCCCCATGGTCTTCGGCGCGTTCGCCCTCTCTCGACCGCTCGTCGTCACCCTGTACGGCCCCGAGTACGCCCCCGCGGACACCTTCCTGATCGGACTGGCCGTCTACCAACTGCTGACGACCCAGCGGGGCCCGCTCTCGCGGACGATCGACGCCATCGACCGGCCCGACGTCAACACCGTCCTCTCGGTGCTGACCCTCGGGATCAACGTCGTCCTCGGGATCGCTCTCGTCCTCGAGATCGGCGCGATCGGGGTCGTCGTCGCGACCGTGATCGCCGAATCGCTCCGCTACGCCGTCTCGGCGGCGTACGTCCGCCGGACGCTCCCAGATGTCGACCTCCTCCCCCGAACGCTCCTCGAACAGGTCGGGGCCGCAACGGTGATGGTCGGCGTCGTCGTCCTCTTCCGCGGGACGATCCCGATTCAGCGATGGTACCACCTGCTCGCCGTCGTCGCCGTCGGGGCGCTCGTCTACGGCGTCGTCCTCCTGATCGGGAGTCCGAAACTCCGAGTAACCATCGAGGGCGTCGTTCGTGAGTCGCGTCTCGGGCGGTAAAAAAAGGCTTTTACTCGGGGTCGCCGTGCCCTTCGACGATGGACGACGGCGACGTCTGTGTGCTGTTGCCGACCCTGGATGAGGCCGAAACCATCGGCGACGTGGTCCGGGGGTTTCGCGAGCAGGGGCTCTCGAACGTCCTCGTGGTCGATGGCGACTCGAGCGACGGGACCCGGGAGATCGCCGCCGAGGCCGGCGCGCGCGTCATCACGCAATCAGGTACGGGTAAAGGACAGGCGGTTCGGGAGGCCCTCTCGCACATCGAGACCCCCTACGTGCTGATGGCCGACGGCGACGGCACCTACTCGCCGGAGGACGCGGGCGCGATGCTCGAACCGCTCCGCTCCGGCGATTACGAACACGTCATCGGGGACCGGTTCGCCGATATGGCCGACGGCGCGATGGGGCGGCTGAACCGTGCGGGCAACGGCCTGATCAACCGCGCCTTCGCCTACATCCACGGGCGGGACCTGGGCGACATCCTGAGCGGCTATCGGGCATTTACCCGCGAATCGGCCGAGCGCATGGCCCTCGCGGAGGACGGGTTCGGCATCGAGACCGAACTCGCAGTCGAGTGTATGCGCCGGAACGTCCCGACCGCGGTGGTGCCGATCCGCTACGAGCCGCGCCCCGACGCCTCGGACACCAACCTTCGGCCGTTTCGCGACGGGAGCGTCATCGTGCTGACTCTGTATCGGCTGGCGCGCACCCATAACCCGCTGTTCTACTTCGGCAGCGTCGGGTTCGCCTCGATGCTCGTCGGCGTGACGGTCGCCTGCTGGGTCGCCTACGAGTGGTTCGTCCGGTCGATCCCCCACGAGGTGCTCGCGCTGTTTGCCGCCTCCTCGTTCCTCTTCGGGATGCAACTGATCATGTTCGGCCTGCTCTCGGACCTGATCGTCACGCTGCATCGCGAACAGATGCGCCGGCTCGACCGGGAGCGATAACGGCTTTGGGCCTCGGCCGTAAGCCCGAGAACGTGACCGAGTATACCACCGTCTCGATCCCGAAGGACCTCGCCGAGCGCGTCGAGGAGACCATCGAGGGCACGAGCTTCCAGTCCACCAGCGATCTCGTGCGATTTCTCCTCAGGAGTATCGTCATCCAACACCAGAAGCGAGGCGAACTCACCGAGGCGGAGTTCGAGGAGATCGCGGATCAACTCAGGGATCTGGGCTACCTCAAGTGATCTACAGCGTCTCCATCGGCGGCTCGGCCTCGATCAGATCGAGCGGTTGGCGGTCGCCCCGCCTGCCGAAAACCGCGAGTTCGTCGAACCCCCACGGCGGTACCGCGACGAACATCGTCGCGTGGAGGTCGTCGGTGAGTTCGACCTTCAACTCGCCCTGTGGGTGCGAGACGAACCGTCCGTGCGTCCGACCGGCCGGGGTGGAAAAATCCATCCCGAAGACCGCGCTCACCGACCCGCCCGCGTCGGGGTGATAGAAGTGCGTGAAGACCGGCGTTTCGGGGGGACAGTCGAGGGCGACCTCGAACTCGCCTGCGGGCGTCGTTCCGAGGCCGGCGCTGAAGGGCTCGGGTTCGGCCTCCTCGGCGAATTCGAGCAGGGCCGTCGCCAATCCGCGCGTGATGTGGGCCACTCGCGTTCCCTACTCGCTCCACAAACATAACTATTCTGCCAGTTACAGTGGGAGGAACGTCTTCAGACTCTTCGCGTAGAGCCGCGGCGAGTTGCGCCGCGAGCCCGCGAGTGCCTCCCGAAGCGCCGCCGGTGCCTCGTCCGTGATCGGCTCGCCGTGGCCGACGAGGATCCGCTCGGGGACGAAGCCGCGAAGCGCCGTCGGCGGGAACAGCCGCCGGGCGGGATGGACCCCGAGGCGCTCGCCCGGCGCACGGAAGAACTCGGCGGTACCGACGCTCTCGGCGACCACCAGAGTACCGGTCTCGTCGTTGTACAGCCCCGCCTCCGTCCAGACGGGCGTGTCGAGAACGGTGAAGACGCGATAATCGGTCCCGGGAAGCGTCTTCGAGAACGTCTCGACGGGCGCGTCGATCTTCCGTCGGGCGTCGGCAAGCGCCTCCGGGAGGTACACCGATACCCCGTGGCGGTTCGCGACCTCGGCGGCGTCGCGCGTGTGGCGATCGAGTAGCAGAACGACGCCCGCGAGGTCGCCCGCCTCGGCGATCCAGTCGTCCAGATCGGGTGCGTCGACCGGGTCGACCAGCCAGACGTCCCCGTCGGAGACGAGCGCGTGGCTCGCCCGTTGCATCTCCTCGTCGGGATAGGCGATCCAGGCGAACCCGCCGTCGAACTTGAGGACCTTGTGTGCGTCGCGCGCCTCGCCGCCCTGTTTCATCGGCATGGGCGAGGGTAGGTCTCCCAACCGGATAAAACCCGCCTCAGAAGGGGTACTCGCGTTCCTCGCGCTGGATCGAGATCCACTTGGTCGTCGTCAGTTCGTCCTTGATCGCGTCGCCGTTGTACCGGCCGATCCCCGAGGCCCCGACCCCGCCGAAGGGGATGTGGGGCTCGTCGTTGACCGGCTGGTCGTTGATGTGGATCATTCCCGTCTCCATCCGGTCTGCGACCCGCTCTGCGCGCTCGCGGTCGCCCGAGTGTACCGAGCCCGAGAGGCCGTACTCGGTGGCATTGGCCAGTTCGATCGCCTCTTCGTCGTCCGAGAACGGGATCACCGGTGCGATGGGACCGAAGTGCTCGTTGCATGCGGCGGCCATGTCGTTTTCGACCCCCGAAAGCACCGTCGGCTCCAGCACCAGCTCATCGACCTCGCCGCCGGCTTCGAGGGTCGCACCCTGCTCGATAGTTTCCTCGATGTACTCGATCATCTGGTCGCGCTGGCTCTCGTTGATGATCGGCCCGACGATCGTCTCTTCGTCTTTCGGGTCGCCCGTCGGGAGCGACTCCGCCTTGTCTGCGAGCACCGCGACGTAGTCGTCGTATAGCGACTCGTGGACTAGGTGGCGGTTGATCGAGATACAGACCTGGCCCTGGTGGACGAAGCTGCCGAAGGCACCGGCGTCGACCGCTTGGTCGAGGTCTGCGTCCGAAAGGACGATGTGGGCGTTGTTGCCACCGAGTTCCATCGCGGGTTCCGAGAGGGCTTCTGCGGCCCGGCTCGCGACCCCGCGCCCGACCGGCGTCGAGCCGGTAAAGGCGATGACGCGGGGGATCTCGTGGCCCGCGACGCGGTCGCCGATCTCCGAACCCCGGCCGGGGACGACGTTGAGAAGCCCCTCAGGTAAGCCGGCCTCCTCGAAGATCCGCGCGATCGCCAGCCCGCCCGTGATCGGGGTGTCCGAGGCCGGCTTCAAGACCACTGCGTTGCCGAGCGCCAGCGCCGGCGCGACCGCGCGCGCATCGAGAGGTGGAACGGGAAGTTCCACGGCGAGATCACGCCCACGACGCCGACGGGCTCGCGCTTGACGATGTTCTCCTTGCCTGGGGTGACTGAGCGGTCGTGCTGGCCCGGCGAATCGAGTGGGAAGCTCGCTGCGAGCTCCATCATCCCCGTCGCCGTGTCGAGTTCGACCTCGGCCTTTAAACGGGTGCCCCCAGCCTCGCGGGCCAACAGCTCGACCAGTTCCTCGTGGCGCTCCTCGATGACTTCAAGCGCGTTCTGGATCACCGCGGCACGCTCCTGTGGCGGGGCTTCCTCCCATTCGGTCTGGGCCTCCGCCGCGACCTCATAGGCCTCGTCGACGGTTTCCTCGCTTGCCGCCGAAACCGAGACGAGTTCCTCGCGCTCGTAGGGGTCCTCGACAGCGAGGCGGTCCTCGCGCGTCTCCCACTCCCCGTCGAGGTAGAGCAATTCCCACCCGTCGCCGCCCAGTCGCGGTAGTTCGCGCATAGGAGGAAGCAGGGCCGCGAGGTTCAAGAGTTCCCGGCCGCTCCCTCGGGATTGCCGCCTCACGACTTATGATGGTCCGTGAGAATTCCCGTCCATGCTCGACTCCCTACGGTGGCTTGCCCTCGAGGTCACGTATCTCGACCGGGCCCGCGAGTTCTACACGACGCGTCTCGACCTGCCCGTCGAACGGGAGAACGACACCGAGGTCGTCCTCCGGGCGGGCGAGACGGAGGTGATACTGCGCCGCCCGAAACGCGTTCCGCGTGGCGGTCTCCACACCCACTACGCCTTCTCCGCGCCGGCCGAAGAGTACGACGAGTGGTGGGAACGCTTGGAGGATCTCGATCCCGACGAACACACCTTCGGATCCGCGCGCTCGCTGTACGTCGACGATCCCGATGGCCACTGCGTCGAGATCGGGGAGGTGGGTGACGAAAGCGAGGGCGAGGGGATCACCGGGATCTTCGAGGTGGTCCTGGAGGTGGCAGATCTCGGTCGCGCCGAGGACTTCTACACCGATCTCGGCTTCGAGGTCACGGATCGAGGGAGCGAGCGCCGTCGGATCCGGCTGGCGGGCCCGATGGATCTGGAACTCTGGGAGCCCCAACTGGGACTGGCGGACGCCCGCGGCGGCGTCCACGTCGATCTGGGCTTCGGAAGCGACGATCCACAACCGCTCGTCGATCGGGTCAGAGACCGCGCCTGCGCGGTCGAGTCGCTCGACGGTGGGGTTCGCGCTCTCGACCCCGATGGCCACTATCTGACGTTCGAGTAGCTACGTTTCGAAACGGCTATGCCGGGCCCCTCGCGAGAGCCGATGTGGACGACGACTCCCTCCAGTTTCTCACGCTCTACACCACGCGATTCGCCGAGGGCTTTGGCTTCATCACGCTGATCACGCTGCTGCCGTACTACATCAACACGCTCGATCCCTCCGGGACGACCGTCCTCGGCGTGACCGTCGGCGCCGGGTTCGTCATCGGGATGTACACCTCCGGTTTCACGCTCGCCCAGACCGTCGCCGTGATACCGATCGCGTGGGCCGGCGACCGGTTCGACAAACGGCTGGTCCTGCTGGTCTCGCTCGGGATCGGAATCGTCGCCTACGCCCTGTTCCCGCTGGTCGATTCGAGCGCCTCGTTCGTCCTGGCACGCGGGCTTCAGGGGGTCGCCGTGACCGGCGCGGCGTTGATGAGCCTCTCGCTGGTCGGGCAGATCGCCGACGCCGGCACCCGGGCGAACTACATCGGGAAGGCAAACGCCGCGAGTTTCGCCGCCTCGATCCTCGGAAGCCTCTCGGCGGGCGCGCTCTACGAGGCGTTCGGTTTCACCCCCGTCTTCGCCGTCATCGTCGTCCTCACCACGGCGGCGTGGACCGGCGGGTTTCGCTACCTGAACCCCGACGAGACCCGCATTCCGGGCTTTCCTTTCACCGACCTCGCACTCAATCGGCGGATCCTCACCGTGACCTCCTTCCGGGTGCAGTACGCCTTCGCCGTGACACTCGTCCGAACCTGGGTACCGATCTACGCCGGCGTGGCTGCCGCCCAGGGTGGGCTTGCCTACGGTGCGCTCGCGGTCAGCCTCACCGTCGTCGCCGAGAAGTTCACCAATATGCTCTGTCAGCCCTTCACCGGCCGGCTCTCGGACTCGTATGGCCGGGCCGCGTTCGTCTTCGTCGGCGGCGGTCTGTACGGGATAATCGCCCTCGTGGTGCCCTTCTCGCCCGCGATCGGAGCGGCCGCCGGGTTGCCCGCGAGCTACCCGGTCTTCGGTGCGCTCTCGCCGGCGTTCGTCCCGCTGATCGTGCTCTCGGGGCTGCTGGGGGGTCGTCGACAGCCTCCGCGAGCCCGCGAGCATGGCGCTCTTCGCCGACGAGGGCACTGCGGACGGTGGCGTGGCCTCCAGTTTCGGGATCCGCGAGCTCGTCTGGCGGCCCGGTAGCGTGATCGCACCGCTTCTCGGTGGGTGGCTGATGACGGCCGTGAGTATGGCCTCGGTGTTCTACGTCGGCGGCACGTTCGCCATCACGGGCGTGCTGACCTTCCTCGTCATTCTCGTACGCGATCACGGGACGAGCGCGCTCGCCGAGTGGTAGGGATCGGGATCGACGGCAGGCGACCTTGTCACGCCCCCGATCCGCCCGCGATCGTGGATGAGCGTGTCGGTCCGGAGTCCGGGTCGTGAGTCGGATCCTCCCGGGCGCCTCAGAGACGGTCGGTATCGACGGTCACGTCCACGGGAGTGACGATCAAAAAGTCCCGGAAGTGAACGAGTTCGCCGCCCGATTCGCTGATCTGGCGGGCGAACCCGCTTGCGAGTTCGTTCAGGTCGCCGTCGACCGCCAGCACGAGCACCTCGCCGCGCTCGGACGCGTCGATCCACTCCTCGGGAGGGGTGGTCCCGTCGAGCACGCCGAGCGTGATCTTCGCGTCCTCCTCGCCCTCCTCGTCGTCGATGTGCTCCTCGACGGATCTGAGGTCGAGATTGAAGTCAGCCATACGCGGGGGTGGTCCCGGTCCGCAAAAAACCTAGCGTCGTCGCCGGCTCGTACGGACGGTCGTCGTCTCTCGTCGTCGATCGCCCGTGCGGTCGAGATGTCCGCGGTCGGATGCGAGCGACCGTCTCAGTCCTTGTACTCTCGGCGGAAGCCGCGGAACTCCGCGCGGTGGGCTTCCTCGTCGCTCAGCAGTTCGACCGCCAGATCCTCGGTGACGGGGTCGTTTGCCTCCTCGGCGGCGTCTATCAGCGAGCGGTACGTCGAGATGGCGTCGTCCTCGGCCGCGATGACGCCGTCGATCACGCTGAGGATGTCCGTGCTGTCCTCGGGGGGCTGGAGTCCCTCCTGGGCCGCCTCGAAGTCGAAGGAGGCCGGCGGGCGGGCGTCGAGCTGTTTCAGTCGCTGGCCCAACATCCGGGCGTGGTTCAGCTCCTCGTCGACGTCGAGATCCAGACTCTCCTTGATCCCCTCGGCGTGGACCCCATCGAGGACGATGGAGTTCGTCAAGTAGTTCATCACCGTCTCGAGTTCGTCGTTGTACGCCTCCTGCAGGAGGTCGATGACCTGATCGCTCGTCATACGGTTCCCCTTCGAGTGCCAGCCTCTTCAGTGTGTCCGGTGGCTCGGATCCCATCGGAACGATGAGGGGATACCGAACGGTCGGTTTCGGAGCGCGCGCCACCGATGGGATTATACATTTCATTAAAATATACTCGTAATTTATTCTATCGTCGGCAGTGTATCGGTATCGACTGCGATACCGTTTCCAGACGACTAATGAGATTAAGGTCATTATATGTCGCCTCCCTCTTGCGGTTTTCCGACAGATGACCGTGTAGCGAACTGGAGGGTCAGCCAGGGGTGACCGTCACAACGGAGGGTTTATATAGTGGGGAGGTGCTGGAACCGAGTACCATGTCTAATAACAACATGGACGCCTCCGACACCAGTCGGGGGGGTCGAGTTCTTCCAGGGCACGTTAGCTTCCAGTGACGAGATCGAGACGGTACGGATTTTCGATACCACACTACGTGACGGAGAGCAGACGCCGCGGACGTCGTTCAGCTACGACGACAAGCGCGAGATAGCAGCGGTGCTGGACGAGATGGGGACTCACGTCATCGAGGCCGGGTTCCCCGTCAACTCGGAGGCGGAGTTCGAGGCGGTCAGCGACATCGCCGCCTCGACCACCTCGACGGTCTGCGGGCTGGCCCGCGTCGTCGAGAAGGACGTCGAGAGCGCCATCGACTCGGGCGTGGGGATGATCCACGTCTTCGTCTCGACGAGCGACGTCCAGATCGAGGACTCGATGCACGCCACCCGTGAGGACGTAAAGCGGCGGGCGGTCGAGTCCATCGAGCGAGTAAACGACGCGGGCGTCGAGGTGATGTTCTCGCCAATGGACGCCACGCGCACGGACAGCGAGTTCCTGATCGAGATCCTCGAGGCCGTCGACGAAGTCGGCGTCGACTGGGTCAACATCCCCGACACCTGCGGGGTCGCGACCCCCAGTCGGATGAGCGCGCTAGTGAAGCTCGTCCGCGAGCACACCGACGCACGGGTCGACGTCCACGCCCACGACGACTTCGGGATGGCGAGTGCGAACGCCATCGCCGGCTTCGAAGCCGGCGCCGAGCAGGCTCAGGTCAGCGTCAACGGGATCGGCGAGCGCGCGGGCAACGCCGCCTACGAGGAGGTCGTGATGGCCGCGGAATCCATCTACGGGGTGGATACCGGCATCGACACGACCCGGATCACCGAGCTGTCGCGCCTGATCGAGGACAAAAGCGACGTCCCGGTGCCGGCGAACAAGCCGATCGTCGGGGCCAACGCCTTCAGCCACGAGAGCGGGATCCACGCCGCGGGCGTGATCGAGAACTCCGATACATTTGAACCGGGGATCATGACCCCCGAGATGGTCGGCGCGAAGCGCGAACTCGTCTTGGGCAAACACACTGGGACCCACTCGGTGCGGGAGTTCCTGACCGAGGCGGGCTTCGACCCGACCGAAAGCGAGGTCAGGGAGATCACCCGCCGAGTCAAGGACTACGGCGCGGAGAAGAACCGCGTCACACGCTCCGACGTCGAGCGGTTCGCCCGCGAGATCGACGTCGCGCGCCACGAGGAGGTCAGAGCGTAAGATGCCCCCTCGGACGCCCGCCGTCCAGCGACGCCGCGGCAACGATTGTTCGACTCGCAAGGGTTATTATCCCCGGCTGCCGACCCGTGAGGTAGATGCAGACGACCACCGCTTTCGAGGGAGCCCCCTCCGACAGCGACGCGGTCGTGGCGCGCGGACTCATTATTGTAGGGGTCTAGCCCCTACACCACCCACCTTTCCTGATCCGTTCGAATCGCTTTCGAGACCCACAGCACGCGCGCTCCCAATGTACCATCCACGACCCACCCGCTGTCGACCGTCGTATCGCCCGCAAACCACAGCCGAACCGGCAGGAACATGAGCGAGCAACCACCCGCCACGATCGAGGGAACGGAGGACGAACCGCTTGATGGGGACGACCCGATCCCGACGCCGGTTTCGACCGGTGCAGGGTCGGTGATCCGCGCGCTCGAAGTCGCGGGCGTCGAGACCTGTTTCGGGGTTCAGGGCGGGGCGATCATGCCCGTCTACGACGCGCTGTACGACTCCGAGATCCGCCACGTCACGATGGCCCACGAGCAGGGCGCGGCCCACGCCGCCGACGCCTTCGGGATCGTCGCCGGCGAGCCCGGCGTCTGTCTGGCGACCTCGGGACCCGGCGCGACGAACCTCGTGACCGGGATCGCCGACGCCTCGATGGACTCGGACCCGGTGGTCGCGCTCACCGGGCAGGTGCCGACGGCGTTCGTCGGCAACGACGCCTTTCAGGAGACCGATACGACCGGTCTAACCGCGCCCATCACGAAGACGAACTACTTCGCGACCGATTCGGACTCGGTGGGAGATACCGTTGGCGAGGCGTTTGCGGTCTCGGGATCGGGGCGACCCGGTCCCACGGTCGTCGACCTGCCGAAGGACGTGACGAACGGCCCCACTGAAAAGGAACCGGGCGAACCCCGAACGCCGAGCACGTACGACCCGCAGACCGAGGCCGACGACGAGGCCGTCGAGCGGGCGGCCCGGACCATAGAACGTGCCGAAAAGCCCGTCATCTTGGCGGGCGGCGGCGTGATCAAGGGCGAGGCCAGCGCGGAACTGCGAAAGTTCGCCACCGAGTACGGAATCCCCGTCGTGACGACGATGCCGGCCCTCGGAGCCTTTCCCGAGGACCACGAACTCGCGATGGAGATGGCCGGGATGCACGGCACCGGCTACGCCAACATGGCGATTACCCACTGTGACGTGATGCTCGCGGTCGGCTGTCGGTTCGACGACCGTCTGACCGGTGGCGTCGAGACGTTCGCACCCGACGCACAGATCCTCCACGTCGACATCGATCCCGCCGAAATCTCGAAGAACGTCGAGGCCGACGTCCCGTTGATCGGCGACGCCGGGACGGTGCTCGAACAGTTGGCCGCGGAGATGGCACGCGCGCCCGACGTTCCCGAGTGGCGTGAACAGTGTCAGACGTGGAAAGACGAGTACCCGATGGACTACGCCGCGCCCGAGGACCGGCCGCTGCGCCCGGAGTTCGTCGTCGAGGCCCTCGACGAAGCCACGCCCGAGGACGCGATCGTCACCACGGGCGTCGGTCAACACCAGATGTGGGCGTGTCAGTACTGGACCTATCGCCACCCCCGGACGTGGGTCTCTTCTCACGGGTTGGGGACGATGGGCTACGGGCTGCCCGCCGCGATCGGCGCGAAGGTGGCCGAACCCGACAGGCAGGTCGTCTGCTTCGAGGGCGATGGCTCCTTTTTGATGACGTGTCAGGAACTGGCCGTCGCGGTGCGGGAGAACCTCGACATCACCGTCGCGGTGCTCAACAACGCCGCGGTCGGGATGGTCCGCCAGTGGCAGGACGCCTTCTTCGAGGGTCGGCACTCCGCGTCGCAGTACCCGTGGGTGCCCGCGTTCGACAAGCTCGCCGAGGCGTTCGGCGCGCAGGGCTTTGCGGTCCACGAATACGATGAGGTCGCAGAAACCATCGAGGCGGCCGTCGCCTACGACGGGCCATCCGTGATCGACTTCCACATCGACCCCGGCGCGAACGTCTACCCGATGGTTCCCAGCGGCGGGGACAACGGGCAGTTCGCCCTCTCGGAGGACCAGCTATGAGCGAGCAAGGACCACAACAGGTCAATGGGCTACAGGGGCCCGCACCCGAGGAACGCCCCCGACCGACGGGACGGCGAAACAGTCAGGGGATACGGATCGATCCCGAGGTCGAGGCCGAACCCGAGCCCCGTCGGACGGTCATCTCGGCGCTGGTCGAGAACGAACCCGGCGTGCTCGCCAAAGCGTCGGGGCTCGTCTCCCGGCGCCAGTTCAACATCGAGAGTCTCACGGTGGGAACGACCACGAATCCGGAGACCTCCCGTATCACGCTCGTCATCGAGGAGCCCGAGCCGGGGATCCGGCAGGTCGAAAAGCAACTGGAGAAACTGATCCCCGTGATCTCGGTTCAGGAGCTGAGCGCGGACGCGATCCGGCGCGAACTCGTGGTGCTGAAGGTCCACGGCGACGAGCCCGATAAGGTCCAGGCGGTCACGGAGATGTACGACGGGACCGTGCTGGACGCCGGTCCGCGAACGATCTCGATCGAGATCACCGGCGACGAGGGGAAGATCGACGACGCGATCGACGCCTTCCAGCAGTTCGGTATCCGCGAACTCGCCCGAACGGGCCAGACCGCGATGGCTCGGGGCGACGTCTGGACGACCGACATCGAGGAGGAACGGTACGAACGAATGCACGAAGATTGGCGGAAACACGACCAACAATGACAGACGACGCATCCATCTACTACGACGAGGACGCACAGCGCAGCCAGATCGAGGACAAGACCGTCGCCGTACTCGGCTACGGCAGTCAGGGCCACGCCCACGCACAGAACCTCGCCGACAGCGGAATCGACGTCCGGGTCGGGCTGAAGGAGGGGTCGTCCTCCCGCGAGGCCGCCCGCGAGGACGGACTGGAGGTCGGAACCCCCAAAGAAGTCGCGGCGGGCGCGGACATCGTGAGCGTGCTGGTGCCCGATACGATCCAGCCCGCCGTCTACGAGCAGATCGAGGAGGAACTCGAACCGGGCAATACCCTGCAGTTCGCCCACGGCTTCAACATCCACTACAACCAGATCAAGCCCCCCGAGGACGTCGACGTGACGATGATTGCGCCCAAGACGCCCGGCCACCTCCTCCGGAGGAACTACGAGAACGACGAGGGCACACCGGCGCTGCTCGCGGTCTATCAGGACGCGACCGGCGAGGCCAAAGAGGAGGCGCTCGCGTACGGCCAGGCGATCGGCTGTACCCGCGCGGGGGTCGTCGAGACCACCTTCAGGGAGGAAACCGAGACGGACCTCTTCGGCGAGCAGGCGGTGCTCTGTGGCGGGATCGCGAGCCTGATCAAGCAGGGCTACGAGACGCTGGTCGACGCGGGCTACAGCCCGCAGATGGCCTACTTCGAGTGTCTCAACGAGATGAAGCTGATCGTCGACCTGATGTACGAGGACGGGCTCGGCGGAATGTGGGACTCGGTCTCCGATACTGCCGAGTACGGCGGCCTGACGCAGGGTGACGTGGTTATCGACGACCACGCCCGCGAGAACATGGAGCAGGTACTCGAAGCCGTTCAGGACGGCACCTTCGCCCGCGAATGGATCGCGGAAAACCAGGCCGGCCGGCCGAGCTACACCCAGCTTCGACAGGCCGAGAAGGACCACGAGATCGAGGCGGTCGGCGCGGAACTGCGGGCGCTGTTCGCGTGGGCCGAAGAGGAAACCGAGGACGAACAGGAGAAAGTGACCGCGGATGACTGACGACACCACTAACGCACAGCGGATGAAGGACATCGACCACACCCACCCCTACGATGACACGAGCGCGGGCGCGCTGTTCGCGCGCGGGCCGGTCGTGGTCGCTGATGGAGGGAGACGGGACGCCGAAACCAAAGACCGAATGAAGGACGTCGACCACACCCCGCCCCACGACGACGAGGGCGCCAAACGCGTCTTCGAGCGCGGCGAGGAGTACGACGAGGACGTGGAACTGGTAGTAGAGGAATGAGCGAAGGAACCCTCTACGATAAGGTCTGGGACAGACACGCGGTGACCGAACTGCCCACGGGCCAGACCCAGCTGTTCGTGGGGCTCCACCTCATCCACGAGGTGACTAGCCCACAGGCCTTTGGCATGCTCAAAGAGCGCGACCTCGAAGTCGCGTATCCCGAGCGCACCCACGCGACCGTAGATCACATCGTTCCCACCGCCGACCAGTCGCGGCCCTACGGCGACGACTCCGCAGAGGAAATGATGCGCGAACTCGAGGAGAACGTCCGCGAGGCGGGCATCGAGTTCGATAGTCCGGATACCGGCGATCAGGGGATCGTCCACGTCATCGGCCCCGAGCAGGGGATCACCCAGCCGGGAATGACGATCGTCTGTGGCGATTCACACACCAGTACGCACGGCGCGTTCGGCGCGCTCGCGTTCGGGATCGGCACCAGCCAGATCCGCGACGTGCTCGCGACCGGCACCGTCGCGATGGAGAAACAGAAAGTCAGGAAGATCCAGGTCACGGGCGAACTCGGGCCCGGCGTCACCGCCAAGGACATCGTCCTGACGATCATCCGCCGACTGGGGACCGAGGGCGGCGTCGGTTACGTCTACGAGTACGCCGGCGAGGCCATCGAGAGCCTCGGGATGGAAGGTCGTATGTCGATCTGTAACATGTCGATCGAGGGCGGCGCTCGCGCGGGCTACGTCAACCCCGACGAGACCACCTACGAGTGGCTCGCTGAGACGGACGCCTTCGAGGACGACCCCGAGCGCTTCGATCGGCTCAAACCGTACTGGGAGTTGGTTCGGAGCGACGAGGACGCCGAATACGACGACGTCGTCACCATTGACGGCAGCGAGATCGAACCCACCGTCACGTGGGGAACCACACCCGGGCAAGGGATCGGGATTTCCGAGCCGATCCCGAAGCCGGAGGAGCTTCCGGCGGACAAACAGGATACCGCCCGGCGCGCACAGGAACACATGCGCGTCTCGCCCGGCGAGACGATGGCGGGGTACGGGATCGACGTGGCCTTCCTGGGATCGTGTACGAACGCCCGACTGCCCGACCTCCGGGCGGCCGCGGAGATCGTACGGGGTCGGGAGGTCGACCCCGACGTGCGCGGGCTCGTCGTGCCCGGCAGCCAGCGCGTCCAGCAGGCGGCCGAGGAGGAGGGCCTCGCTGACGTCTTCCGCGAGGCCGGCTTCGAGTGGCGAAACGCCGGCTGTTCGATGTGTCTCGGGATGAACGAAGACCAGTTAGAAGGCGATCAGGCCTCCGCCTCCTCGTCGAACCGCAACTTCGTCGGCCGTCAGGGATCGAAGGACGGCCGGACGGTACTGATGAGCCCCGAGATGGTCGCGGCCGCCGCGATCACCGGAGAAGTGACTGACGTGCGAGAACTGGAGGAGGTGGTCTCGGCATGAGCGACGACGCACCGGTCGAGACGATCGAGTCCGTCTCGGGGACCGGCATCCCGGTCCGCGGCAACGACATCGACACCGACCAGATCATCCCCGCCCGGTTCATGAAGGTCGTCACCTTCGACGGCCTCGGTGAGTTCGCCTTCTTCGACCAGCGGTTCACCGGCGAGGACGAACCCAAGGACCACCCGTTCAACGAGGAGCGCTTCCAAGAGGCGAACGTGCTGGTCGTCAACGCCAACTTCGGCTGTGGCTCCTCGCGCGAACACGCCCCACAGGCGCTCCAGCGCTGGGGAATCGACGCCATCGTCGGGGAGTCGTTCGCGGAAATATTTGCGGGCAATTGCCTCGCGCTCGGGATCCCGACCGTGACCGCGAGCACCGAGGAGATTGGCGCGCTGCAGGCGTACGTCGAGGAGAACCCCGACGCCGAGATCGAGATCGACGTCGAGCGCGAACTCGTCACCTACGGGTCGGGCGACGAGGAGAAGGCCGTCAACGCCGACGTCGCATCCGCCCAGCACAAGGCGCTGGTCGAGGGAGTCTGGGACACCACGGCGCTCATGAAGGCAAACGAGACCGCCGTGCGCGAGACCGCGAACTCCCTGCCGTATATGGAAAGCGATGACTGAGGAGATCGCCGTCATCCCCGGCGACGGGATCGGCCAAGAGGTGACGCCCGCCGCGATCGAAGTGCTGGAAACAGTAGGAAAATTCGAGTTCGTCGAGGCCGAGGCGGGCGACCGCGTCAAAGACGAGACCGGCGAGGCCCTTCCCGAGGAGACCTACGAGTTGGCCGCGAGCGCGGACGCGACGCTGTTCGGGGCCGCGGGCGAGACGGCCGCGGACGTGATCCTTCCGCTGCGGGAGGCCGTCGGCTCCTTTGTCAACGTCCGGCCCGCCCGCGCCTATCCCGGCGTCGATGCGCTGCGTCCCGAAACCGACCTCGTCTTCCTTCGGGAGAACACCGAGGGCGTCTACTCGGGCCACGAGAACAGGTTGAGCGAGGACCTCTCGACGCTGACCCGCGTGGTGACGAGTTCGGCCTCCGAACGCCTCGCGGAGTTCGCCTGCGAGTACGTTTCCGACGGTGAGTACGACGGTTTTACCGTCGCCCACAAGGCCAACGTGATGCGCGAGACCGACGGACGGTTCCGCGAGGACGTGCTGCGGGTCGCCGACGAGCGTGGCGTCCACGCCGACGAGGAGTTGATGGACGCCTTTGCGACCCACGTCTGTCTCGACCCCGAACAGTTCGAGGTGATCGTCTGTCCGAACCTCGCGGGCGACGTGCTGTCCGATCTCGCGGCGGGGCTGGTCGGCGGGCTCGGCCTGCTGCCCAGCGCGAACATCGGCGAGGATAACGCGCTGTTCGAGCCGGTCCACGGCACCGCCCCGGACATCGCGGGCGAGGGGGTCGCCAACCCGACCGCGGCGATCCTTTCTGCGGCGATGCTGCTCGACCATCTAGGCTATGCCGAGGAGAGCGCTCGTGTCGATGAGGCGATAACGAGCGTGCTCGAGGAGGGGCCGCGCACCGCCGATCTGGGCGGCGAGGCGAGCACCGAGGACGTCACGAGCGCGGTCGTCGAACGGCTGTAATCACAGCCGTTTCCCACCGAGATCGTCGGCGGCGACCATCGCGTCGCGGACGTCGTCCGCGGTCACGTCGAAGGCGTTGTGGATCGTCTCTCCGTCCGCGAGCGCCGCCTCCGCGACGCGATCGAGGTCGGCCGTCGAGGGGTCCTCGACGCCGAGTTCCGCGAGCGTCACGGGAAGCCCGAGTTCGACCGAGAAGTCGATCACGTCCTCGATGAAGGCATCGTCACGCCCTTCGAGCACCAACTGAGAGACGATCCCGAAGTTCACCTTCTCGCCGTGGGTCGCGTGGTGGGTCGCCTCGAGTTGGGTGAGGCCGTTGTGGACCGAGTGGGCCGCCGCGATGCCGCCGTTTTCGAACCCGAGCCCACTGAGAAGGGTGTTCGCCTCGGTGACGGCCTCGACGCTTTCGGTGACGATCCCCGCCTCGACCGCCTCGACCGCCGACGCGCCGTGCTCGCGCAGCAGTTCGTAACAGAGCTTCGAGAGGCGGTGGGCGGCACGGGTCGGGCCCTCGCCGAAGAAGTTGTCCCCGCTCGCTCTGTGGACGGCGTCAGCCTCGAACCACGTCGCCATCGCGTCGGCGATCCCCGACCGGAAGAAGCGTGCGGGCGCACCGGCGATCACCGCCGTATCGGCGAGCACGAGGTCCGGGTGGTCGTCGTAGAACCAGTAGCGTTCGAACTCCCCGTCCTCGCTGTAGATCACCGACAGGCTCGACGTCGGCGCGTCGGTCGAGGCGATCGTCGGCATCGAGACCATCGCCCCGCCCGCGTTCTCCCGGACGGCCTTCGCGGTGTCGAGCGCCTTCCCGCCGCCGGCGCCGATGACCGCCTCAGTACCGAGATCCTCGGCGAGCTCCGTGATCCGGTCGATCTCGACCTGGGAACTCTCGCGGCCGAACTCCTCGATGGTCGTATCGACCCCGTGTCCTTCGAGGTTCGATTCGGCATCGGCTCCGACGATTTCGAGGACGTCGCTGTCGCCGATCAACAGCGCCGAGTCCGCAAGCGGCGCCACTCGTTCGCCGAGCTGGTCAATCGCGTGCCGTCCCTGCACGTACTCCGCCGGCGATTCGAACGTCCGTATCATAGTCGTCGTAGTATCGCGTTCGATCCAGTTATAGCTATACTGTGACCGCCGACGCTGAAAAACCGTCTCACGTACTGCGTCGGAAGACGAACGCGAGGTACCACGAGCGCGGCTATCGAACGTCCCTATGGGTAGTAACCCATCTCGGACCGGCTCCGATTACCCGTCGAGCGGCTCGATCAGGTCGATCCGCTCGGTTTTGCCGTCCTTCCCGTTTTTCCCGCCCGTCTCGCCTCGCGTTCGGTCGAACTCGGCCTCGCGGTCGGGGAGCGGGCGGACCCGCCCGTCGAATTTCTCTAAGGCCTCCCGAACGCGCATGATCCCCCAGAGACCGCCCTCGAGGTAGTACTTGGTCTTTCGCTCCTGGTAGACGTAGTCACCGGTCCCGTTGGCGCCGCCCTCGAGCACGAACTCGCGGGCCGCGCCCGTCGAGAGGTCGGCCTGCATGCCGACCAGTCGCGCCTCGGGGACGTTGTTGCGCCGCCAGTAGTGGCCCGCACAGTGGAACGAGATCCCGTTGGCCCGATCCGCGGGCTGGCTCACGCGCAGGGTCACCGGGTCATCGGTGTAGGTCTCCAACACCGGCGTGTTCGGATCGCCGTGGACCTCCGAGCTGTAGACCTTGTACTGGCGCTCGTCGTTCGCAAAGCGCCGGGCGAACGGCTCCGAGCGGTAGTTGATCCCCTGGAAACCCTGATTCTCCTGCTCGCCGATCCGGTTACAGGGTTCGTCCCCGTCACCATCGGCCTCTTCCTCGAGTCCGACTCGCGGGATCGGACAGCTCCCGTCGTCGTTGACGATGTACATCCCTTCGGTGAATAGCAGGGCGAATTCCCGGTAGTCCTCGCCGTCGTGGCCCGTGATCATCGCCCGCGTGCCGTTCCGGACGGGCTCGCCCGTCTCGGGGTCGAGCCACTCCGATCCTTCGGGTTCGACGATCAGGTTGCCAAACGCGCCGTGGTGGCGGTTGCTGCGCACGTCCGCGAAATCCGAGAGAATCCCCGTGCCGAGCGATCGGGCCAGAGGGCCGTTGTCGTTCTCGGCGCCGTTGACCGGGGCTGGGTCCGCGAACCAGCGGTAGGTCTTCGTCTCGCCGGGCGCGACCGTCGAGTCGAAGTTGAACCCGACGGCCATGCCGGCCGAGCCCTGGTCGTCGAACAGCAGGTTCTGGGGCGACAGCGAGATGCGCTTCGAGCGGTCCCAGTCGGCGTCCGGCTGGATGTCGAACGTCGGGTGGGCGTGGTCGTCGTGGAGGTCGCCAAGCGCGTTGGTGAGGTTGATCTCGATGCAGTCGCCGACGTTCGCCCGGATCACGAGCGGCTCGGGGTTCATCTCGCCGTTTCGCACCGCCTCGGCGTCGTCCTCGAGGACGTAGACCTTCCCCTCGGGGTCGTGATCGCCGGCGTCATTATAAACGACCTCGGTCGGCAGCGCGACGATCGTGTACTCGCGGGTCTTGCCGATCACCTCGGGGTCGATCCCCTCCGGATCACATGGATCCTGATACGGTGCCCCCGAGACGATCTCGCCCTGACGAGTGAGTGCGGCTTCCTCCCCGGGCTCGTCCGCTTCACGACCGTTCCTTTCCGATCCCGGCGTCCGGGGGCGGACGAACGCGGTGACGGACCGGGCTCCCGCCACAGCGTCCGCTCCGGAGTCGGCGTCGTCGTAGCGAGCAGTCAGGGCGGCGAGATCAGGGTGGAACGGTCACTGGGAGGAGTCCAGTTCGTCCATCGCGTCCCCGCCGTTGGTCTCGATCCGAAACCGCAGGTCCTTGCCGCTGAGTGCGATCCGGAACCGTTCAAGCGAGGCATCGTCGAGAAGCAGGTCGTCCGAGAGCGTTCCGGAGCTGTTCGACCGGATCCGGGCTTCGAATCCGGTGGGACCGATCCGGAGCGTGATCTCGCGGCCCGTCGTCTCGAACCGTCGTTGCTGCTGGTTTCCCTCGGCCAGCGTCATCGATTCCTCGATGAGTCCGAGATCGATGAGTTCGTTGACCCGCCGGTAGATCGTCGTTCGAGACACCTCACAGGCGTCGAGGAGGTCGTCGATGGTGATCGGTTCCGTGGCCGCTTCCGTGAGGATCGTGCGCGCCGATCGGTTGCCGAGCGTATCGAGTAACGCCGAGCAATCCGTCGAGATCACGGCGTAGGTCTGCTGTTCGTCAGGTTCGTGTGTGCTGTCGTTCCCAATCATTGTCGTATTCGGTCCATCGGTCTGTCGAGCGTGGCTGTACTCCGCCGTTCGGGGCCGACTCGCCGAACGGCGTCCCGGTTCCGCTCCGTTCGTCGACGGAGGACCCGAGAGGTACCTTTTCAGGCGGCGTGGCACGGCGACACCCGACTATGACCCGCCTGCCGGGAAGTAATGCGGCGACTACTGCACCCTCCCGACGGGACGGTCGTGGCCCGCTCGCCGTAACCCGCCGTTTCACCCTTCCCTTGTGACTGGTTGGATAAATAACTATTCCGTCCCGGCGGGCGGGATCGTCCCCCGGTAAACCACTCGTTTATCGGCTACCTCTCCGATATCGGAGACGACGGATCGAGAATCCCGTCTATAACAATGGTCGCCGACGGCCGATCCTGCGCCCAGAGCTCTGATTACAGCGCATGACCATACCCGGTGTCGGATTCAACAGTAACACTCCTCGCTCGCGGCGGGTCGACCCGCCGATCCGAGCGGACGCGTCGAACCGTGCGACGGACAGCGATCGAGGCGGCGGCTGGACGAGGCTGTCGCCGGCTCGCCCACGGGAACGGAACGCGCGCTGCGGTTCGAGCGGGGTGCGTCGACGGCAGTGGCGGGGATTGCGGCGCTTCAAGGTGAACCGATGAGCATCGAGATCCGCGAGGCGAGCGATCCGGCGGCGTGGAACGGGTACGTCGAGCGCTCGCCGCAGGGAACGGTGTTCCACCGCGCGGAGTGTGTCTCGGCGCTTGCCGACCACGCCGACGGCCGGGCGCACCTGCTCGTCGGCTACAAGGGCCAGGAACCCGTGGGGATCTTCCCGGTGACGACACTCTCGAAGGCGAGGATCACGACGGCCTTTTCGCCACCGCCGGGGTTTCTGATCCCGTATCTCGGCCCGGCGCTCCTCTCGAACGGGAACCTGAAACAGCGCAAGGCCGAAAAGCGCCATCACCGGTTCGTCGAGGGCTGTCTTTCGTGGATCGAGGACCGCTACGCGCCCAAATACACGCACGTCCGGACCGCCTGTGGCTACGCGGACGTGCGCCCGCTCGCGTGGAACGGGTTCGACGTCACCCCACAACACACCTACGCGGTCGACCTCGGCGAGGACGAGGAGGAACTCCTGATGGGCTTCAGCAGCGACGCGCGGAGCAACGTCCGGAACGCCGACGACGACGCCTACGAGATCGACCTCGGCGGGCGCGAGGCGATCGAGCGGGTCGTCGACCAGCTCGACCGGCGCTACGACGAACAAAACGAGTCCTACCTCCTCGATGCGGGGTTCGTCACCGACCTGTACGACCGTCTCGGCCCCGAGTACGTCGAGCCGTACGTCTGTCGGGTCGGCGGTGAGTTCGTCGGCGGGATGATCGCGCTCGCGGACGACGAACGGGTGTATCGCTGGCAGGGCGGCGCGAAATCGACCGGCGACCTCCCGGTCAACGACCTGCTCGACTGGCGGATCATGCGCGATGCGATCTCGGCCGGCCGTCGGGAATACGACCTCGTCGGGGCAGACACCGAGCGTCTGAACGGCTACAAGGCGAAGTTCAACCCGTCGCTTCGGACCTACTACAGCACCGAGCGCGGGAGCCGCCCGATGCGGATGGTGGCCGGCATCTACAAACAGTTCCGCTGACCCGGAACCGATCGGTCATCCGTTGCTATCGCCCGTTATACCGGTTGTAGGCCGATCCTACGCCGGGTAGCTCGGTGCTACCCCTCGTACTCACGGCATAACAAGATGTAAACGAGATGTTGTGTGTGACGGAATGTCAGTTGAGTCACTCACACAGACCCGTTCGATCGGGGCGCGCGACCTCCTCGAGTGCGTTCCGGAACCCCTCCAGGCGCTCGTCCACACGGAACACCGACTGGAGAAAGAGGAGGTCTTCGATCTCCTCTACAACCCGCGCCGACGCGCCACGCTGCAGTTTCTGGCCCGGCGCGACCGACCCCGCTCGCTGACCGAACTCGTCGAGCTGATCGCCGCCGAGGAAAACGGCGTTCCGATCGGCGAGCTAGAGCGCCAGCAGCGACGGCGCGTCCACGTCTCGCTGTACCAGACGCACCTGCCGCTGCTCGACGACGTCGGCGCGATCGAGTACGACCGGGAGACCGGAGCGATCACACCCGGACCCTGTATGGACGAACTGCTCCCGTATCTCGACCTCCCCGGTGTGAGGCGGATCCCGTGGCGGTCGTACTACGGGCGCGTGCTGATGGGATATTGCTGTCTCGGGGCGGTCGTTCTCGGGGGCGTACTGAGTGCACTCTCGCTGCCGACGCTCGCGTTCGCGACGACGGTCCTGTTTCTCGGGCTCGCGCTGGTACAGGGGCGCTACTAGCACCGTGTACGGTGCCGTAAGCGACGGATAACAAGGCCGATTCTCGGCGAGAGCACGACAATGAGACGGGAGGGATACCGATGGCACTGACCGACCGCCCCGCCGATCGGCACCAGAAGACCGAAGTGACGCTCGCGATCGGCTATGCAGCGCTGGCCGTTGCGATCGTCCTCGCCCGTCTGAATCCGGCGACGGGCCACGAGGTATCGATCTACACGGCGACCCCGCCCGGCGTCTGGGTCGGGGTGGCGATCGCACTTTTGATCGCGCTGTTCGTGGCGCTGTACGCCGATTCGGGCCGGTTCAGGGCGCTCGCACTCGGCCTCGCCGGGCTGAGTGGCGTCGTCTTCGTCTCCCTGCCGGTGATCCGCGGGTACCGCTTTTACGGGCTGTACGACTCGCTGACCCATCTCGGCTGGGCCAACGACATCGCGAGCGGCGCGCTCGAACCGACCGGGCTGATATATCCCGGTATCCACCTCGTCTCGCTGTTCATCGCCACCGTCACGGGCTTTGCGACCTCGACGGCGATGTTGCTGATGGTCGTCTGCATGTTCACGGTCTTTTTGGTGTTCGTCCCGCTGTGTGTGTGGACGATCGTCCCGGGGCGAGACGCGCTGGTCGTCGGGACGTTCTCGGCGCTGTTGTTGTTGCCGATCACCCACATGAGCACCCACGTGAACCCCCACACGATGTCGCAGGCGATCCTCTTCTCGACGCTGCTCGTGTTCCTGCTTGTGCGCTTTCTCGCGACGCCGAACGACAGTCCGGCGCTTGCCCCGTTGTCGCTTCTCCTCGCGCTCGTCGCCGGGGTGGTCGTCGTCTTCCATCCCCAACTCTCCGTCCATCTGCTCGTGGCGTTCATCGGAATCTGTGCCTTCCAGTTGCTGTATCGGATCGTCGCGTCCAGCCGCGCGTTGCACATCTATCCGACCGTCTACGGCCACACCGTCTTCCTCACGGGCGTGTTCGTCCTCTGGTCGGCCAACCACGACCTCTTTTCGGGGATCGCCACGCAGGCGGCCTCCTCGGCGATCGCGTTCATCCTCGGGACGGGCACCCAGCAAGCCGGCGCGTCGATCGCCTCGCAGGGGTCGTCGCTGCTCGCAATCGGTGGAAGCCTCGGGGTCGTCTTCTTCAAGCTCTTCTTCGTGAGTCTGGTGTTCTGTGTTCTCAGTTTCGGGCTGTTTCTTGCGACGTTCAGTTCGTGGGGCAAGCGCGCCGGGTACACCTCGACGCAGATCCAGTACCTCTCTGCGGGCCTCGGGGCGCTCTTTCCGGTGTTCGTCTTCTACTACATCGGGACGCTCTCGGAGATGTACTTCCGGGTGTTCGGGCTGATGATGCTGTTCGTGACGATCCTCGGGGCGGTCGCGATCACGGTCGGTGCGAGAGGGCTCACGAACCGCTTCTCGCGGCGGTCGATCAAGCCGCTCGTGGCCGGCGTGTTCGTCGTCCTGCTCGCCCTTGCGCTCGTGGCCGCCTTCCCCTCGCCGTACGTCTACCAGCAGTCGCCCCACGTCACCCAACAGCAGATGCACGGCCACGCGCTGGCCTTCGAGAACCAAGAGGGTGACACCCGATTTGCCGGGGTACGACAGGGGCCCTACCGGTACGTCGACGCCATCGAGGGCGGCGGACGGACCAGCGAGCACAGCGAACAGGTCCCGGCCGAACGCATGCACGACGACTTACCGGCGTACTTCGAGGGTGATCGGTACGTGGTCGTCACGGAAGTCGACGAGCAACGCGAGGTCGAGGCGTATCACGAACTCCGGTACGCAGAGGAAGACTTCGCCGCCATCGAGGCTCAAGAGGGGGTCCACAACGTCCAGTCGAACGGGGAGTTCGACCTCTATATGGTCCCGGCCCAACGCGAGGCGAACGAGCCGCCCGCATGACGAACGACGACGGAGCAGGCCACGGGAACGGCGAACGGGCTGAACCCGCTTATACCCCGCCGCGACGAGCGGACACCGCTGAGATCGCGTTCGACCGATAGCGGGTGGCTAAGTGGACGTTACCACCTCGTTAGTAAGGCCCCTTCGACGCGATGAACCGTCCATGAACGTATCGACGACGGTTCAGCGAGACCTCCTGTACGTGATCGCCGGACACGAGGATCCCACCGAACGGACCCTCAAGCGAACGCTCGAGAGCTATTATCGAACGGAGATCCGTCCCGATCGCCTCGCGTCCAGTCTGGATGCCCTCTGCCAGCGGGGTCTCGTCGAGCGCGTCGACCGCGCTGAGACGAACTACTCGCTCACGAAACGGGGCCGTCACGAGATCGAGGCGCGCCGCGAGTGGGAATCGGGCTATTTCGATCCCAAACGGGAGAACAAGTGACCATCCCTGACGAGTGAGTTACGGTCGGCGGTCGTGCTGACCGTGGAGCTCACTGACACATTCCCTGCAGTAGGTGTAGACGGGGTCGTTCTCGGTTCGGCAGGCCCGACACCGCACCGCCGAGGGTGGGTCTTGCGCTCGATCCGAATCGGATGAGGGGTGTGTTCGGGTCCAACCGACCGGGGTCGGTGTCGTGTTCGACTCGTCGTCCGTCCCGCCTCGTCCCTGCCCGAGACAGTAGTTTCCCACCACGTAAAAGAACGTACAGGCGAACAGGACGACGAGCAGTTGGCCGGTGGGTGCCATACTCTATCGTGATGTATGTTATCACAGCGTATAGAAACCTTCGATTCGACCCCCTCTCGGGAGCCCCGATTCCGATCCACCCCGGACGAGCAGGGAACCGATCGTTCACGCGGTCGGCTCGACGTTCTGGTTCATCCGGAACAGGTTGGTCGGGTCGTACTCGTTCTTGCATTCGACCAGCCGGTCGTAGTTCTCACCGTAGGCGAGTTCCTCTTGGCCGCTCTCCTCGCTGATGAAGTTCACGTAGACGCCGCCGGTCGCGGACGGTGCCATGGCGTCGTAGAACTCCCGGGCCCACGCGATACACTTCTCGTCGTCCGCGGGGTCCTCCCACCGGGTGTGGACGTTCATCGCGTACTCGGCGTCACGGTGGGGATAGGCGGTCGCGTCGGCCGGAACCCGGGCCATCGCGCCGCCGATCTGCCCGAAGAAGATCTCCGAGAGCGGCGAGGGGAGTTCGGCCGCGTACTCGACGGCGGTGTCGATGGCCTCGTCCGGGAGTTCGTGGAAGTTGTGGGACTTCCAGTAGTTGCGGGCTCCCTCTGTGAGCAGCGGATCGAACGACTGCTGAAACGTCGCATACTCGTGGGGACTGACGGCGTCGGCGATCGGATCGCCGTACTCGCGGATCGGGGCCAGCACCTCTTCGCCCTCCTCAATGTCGCCCGCGTAGAACGCGACCACGATGGCGACGCCGACCCCGTGGACGTCCTCCGGGAGGAACGCAAGCGGCGGCGCCCCCCGAAGGACCGCCCAGACGGACGACTCGTCCGGCGCATGGGCGTTGAAATCCCGCAGGTTCCGCAGGACCTCGGGCGCGTCCTCACCCCGGTAGACGATCGGCCCACAGAGCACCTCGGGGCCGACCTCGTGGAGGTCGAACTCGAAGGAGGTGACGATACCGAAGTTCCCGCTTCCGCCGCGGATCGCCCAGAAGAGGTCGGGGTTCGTTTCCTCGCTCGCGTCGAGGAGGTCGCCCGCGGCGGTGACGACGTCGGCCGAGCGCAGGTTGTCGACCGTCATCCCGTACTTGCGGGTGAGCCACCCGAAGCCGCCCCCGAGCGTGAGCCCCGCGACGCCGGTCGTCGAGTTGATGCCCAGCGGCGTCGCGAGGCCGAACGCCTGGGCCTCGTGGTCGAAGTCGGCCAGCGTCGCGCCGGGTTCGACGCGGGCGGTCTTCGTCTCCGGATCGACCCGAACCGAATCCATCGCCGAGAGGTCGATCACGAGGCCGCCGTCACAGACCGCCTTGCCGGCGATGTTGTGGCCACCGCCCTTCACCGCGACCAGCAGGTCGTTCTCGCGGGCGAACTCCACGGCCCTCATCACGTCCGCGACACCCTGACACTGAGCGATGTAGTCGGGAGTCCTGTCGATCATGCCGTTCCAGATCGACCGGCCCTCGTCGTAGCCCGGATCGTCCGGTCCGAGCAGGGCCCCACGAAGCCGAGCGTCGAACTCGGTAGCGATGCTCCCCGTCACAGGTGTGTCTTCGGTAGCCATCCCGTCCCTATTTCGTTCCCCCTGTCCATGTAGTTTGTTGACATTCATCATACTCTACGACGAATAACCGTAACGAACGGTAATCCGGAGGGAGACTGATGGCAGAGCGGGTCGTCGCGACCGTCCTGTTGGCCACCGGGTCGCGTGGATCGGGCGTCGTCGGTACCTCCGGGAGGGCGTTCGAGATCCTTCGCCGGGGTGAGATCCGATCACCCCTGACCGATCATGCCTCCTCGCGGCCACCGATACTTTGATAACTATTCGTGTTATAAAGTAACATGGGTCAGCACACATACACCGTGATTCCTCTGGCTGGCCCGGGTCACGTGGTCGTCGACCCCGTCACCAGGGACGTGACCCGTCGCCGTTTTCCGCGTCCGATAGTCGGTGCTCGGGGCCATCCCGTTACTCGGGTGGGCCGAATCCGTACTCCGACTTCCGACACATGATATATTCGTAAGGAGAGAGATTGATAACGACTGCGAGCGTATAGCCGGTGTTATGCACGATCTGACTGGCTTCCAACGGGACCTCCTCTACATCATCGCCGGGTTGGACGAACCCCACGGTCTCGCGCTCAAGGCCGAACTCGAGGAGTACTACGACAAGGAGGTCCATCACGGACGGCTGTATCCCAACCTCGATACCCTCGTGGACAAGGGGCTCGTCGAGAAGAGCCACGCCGACAAACGGACGAACATCTACGCGCTCACCGACCGTGGGCGCCGGGAGATCGACGCCCGCCGGGATTGGGAACGACAGTACCTCCCGTCCGGACTCGCCGCTTGAGATCCCCGAGGTACCGATTCCATAGCGAAACGAGCCAAAAACACTATAACGATTGGCGATCGTAATCGAACCGTAGGAGGTGCCTCTGGCTGTGGAAACAGCGTACACTTCCTACGTGGATGAACTCGGAGACGGACTGAGCACCCGTCTTCTTTCTTGCGGGTACCGGAGTTCGGCGTTCGAAACGACCGACGATACCGTCGGATCGCACCTACTGGGATGGACACGCGATCCGTCCGCACGGACGTTCTCGCGGAAAACACAAAGGCTATGTGAACCTGCTCACTGCCACCGGTATGGACGGGTTCATCGAACTGCTGATCCACGGCCTCCTTCTGGTCGGATACGGTGTGCTGACCGTGGTCCTGACCGCCGTGAGTACGTTCGTCGAATACAACAGCTATCTGAGCCTGAGTACGGGTGAGAGTCTCCTCGGGGGCTGGATGGCACTCATCGGTCTGCTCGTGTTCGTATTCGCGTATTTCGTCCTCCGGGATAAGGTCGTCGCGGAATATCGGTACCTCGTCGGGTAATCCTCCCCGGGAGGGCGGTGGTCCACTACCGGGCAGATCTCCGTCTCATTCCGAATGCGCCCCCTCGAGGTCCGCGACCGATGGTTTCGGGATGACCCGTCGGACCAACTGCTGGCGTCGATCGTTCCGTGGCACGTATTCGCTCGCGTAGTGACCGGACCCGTCGAGATAGTCGCGTCGGAGATACGGTCCGTGAAGGGTCTCCGGACGACCGTCGGCACAGTCACAGCTCTCGCTGCCACATTCGATGAGCTGCCAGGAGAACGATCCGAGGAGGTCGCCGATCGCCTCGTTCGTCCGCTCGTTGGCCCCGAGGGTCGAAAGCACCGCTTGCCCCGTCGTTTCCGAGAGCACGACGCTCGGGAGGTCCACATCCGAACGCCGCCGACGCCTGTAGGCGATCACGTCGTCGATCCACTCCCGAAGGGCCTCGAGCGTTTCGACCTCCCGGTTCGGGAGTTCCTCGCACACGTCCGCCGAAAGCGCTTGTTCGGCTCGATCCGGTGGCAACGGCGGAGTATGTCGGTCCATACCGGCCGAGACGCCCTCCACTCCCATTGTAACTCGCTCCGAACACCGTGAAACTGTTTCGCACACAGTCGATCGAACGGGGCTCTCACGCGCGAGAGTCCTCGATATCGAAGGGTTCGGCGTGAAACGGTGTTCTACCCGGCGTTCGCGAGACGGGCCGCCGCACACGGCGCGACGATCGTTCGCGCGGTCACCGAACCGTCACGGCGACGCCGACCGACAAAATACGGGGTCGGACGGGACGGTAGGGTGCGACTGCAGACCTCCCGTATGGCGTATGTGTCGGATAACAATCACTCATGTAGTCGATAGTACCGGTCGACCCTCATGACTCAGAACCGACGCAGGTTTCTCGCCGCCGTCGCCGCCATCGGCGTCGCGGGATGTACTGACAGCACAAACGAACAGGCGGACGTCAATGGCGGTGACCCCACGGAATCCGATACCGACGCCGCATCGGAGTACGAGGTGGCCCGCGAGACCACTGAAGAGCCCCTGTTCGACTTCCGGGATATCGAGGAGTGGGACGCGGTGTCGGGAACCCTCGCTCCCGACGAGTCCGCGTTCGTCACCGGCGATCGTTCGGCCCGTCTCGATGGGGCGCACGCCCCGGTCCTCCGGATCGAACGGAGCGGTCTGGACCTCGACCTCACCAAGCGGCGGTTCTCGATCGTCAGCCGGCTTCACTCCACCGCCCCGTCGGAGGCGTTCGATATCGTCGCGACCGACGCGGACGGCAACGATATGCAGTTTCGAACCCGGTTCTTCAAGACCGCCGAGGACACCGAGTTCATGCCGCTCGATCTCGGGATCCACGAGTGGGACGAGACGGTCGACCTCGCCGCGATCGACACCCGCCGGATCCAGATCCGGTTCGGCGAGGAAACGAGCGGCACGCTCTGGGTGGATTCGATCCGTCTGGAACCGATACCGGAGACGCCGAAGCTCATGGTCCAGTGGGACGACGGCTTCGCCTCCCAGTACACGAAGGCGCTCCCGATCCAACACGAGTACGACATCCCGTCGACGACGTTCATCAACACCGCAAACCTCGGCGGGGACCGCCTGACGGTCGAGCAGCTCGACGACCTGCACGACCACGGCTGGGAGATCGGGAGCCACCTCATGACCCACGAGAACCTCCGGGAACTCCCCCAGCGAGAACAGGAGTCCCAGATACGGGGGGCAAAGGAGTGGCTCGTCGACAACGGGTTCGAGGAGAGCGCGGCGTTCCTCGCGTACCCATACGGCACGTACGACCAGTCGAGCTACGATCTGGCCGAGGAGCACCACACCTACGCGATGGTCGGCGGTAATCCCGGCTACGGACTGCCCCGGAGTCCGGCCCACCTCGGGCGGTCCTCCGAACGCACCCTGCCGGCGGCGCGGACGTACGTCGACACGCTGGTTCGGTGGGGTGGGACCGGCGGGCTGTTCTGGCACGAGATCCCCGCCGAGACGCCGGTCGCGGAGTTCGACGCGATCATGAGCTACATCGGCGACCGGTGTGACGCCGGCGAACTCGACGTGATCACGCTCTCGGAGCTGGCCGACCTCCAGGGACGGTAGCTCGAACCATCGGATCGTCGGGGGCGAAATCCGGACCATCCCGGTGAAAGGCGACGAATAACTATCGACGCTGTGCCCGTATCCTCCGGGTATGCGTTCGATCGAACTCCCCGTGAACTGCCCTCACTGTACCACGAGAGCCGTCGTCGACTGCGATCCGTCGCGGTTCGCTGCTGACCGCTCCGATCGGCTCAAAGGGACGGCTATCGACTGCCGTGGCTGTGAGAACGAATTCGATCTCTACTACTACTGACGCGCTCGGGTAGAATAGGCCGTGCCATCTCGATCCCGTATCATCGGCTTACGCCGTTCGCTCCCGGTCCACCCGATCGGTAGGCCACGATCTCGATCCGCTCGGCTGCTAACGTCCATATACTACTATGGCTGGCGCGTCATGGCGAGTTCATGCACGACCTGACGGGATTCCAACGTGACCTTCTGTACGTCGTCGCCGGCTACGACCACCCCAACGGGCTCGGGATTAAACGGGATCTCGAATCGTATTACGAACAGGAGATCCATCACAGCCGGCTGTATCCCAACCTCGACACGCTCGCCGACAAAGGACTCGTCGAGAAGGGCGAGCAGGACCGGCGAGCAAATTATTACTCGCTGACAAGACGCGGGTGGCGCGAGATCGAGGCGCGCCGCGAGTGGGAGTCCGAGCAGCTGCCCGATCGAGAAGAGGCGATCGATCAGTAGCCGTCCGATTCGGTCACGGCGCTCGTCTCCGTCGCCGGACCGAATCCGAAACGCAACGCATGGGGCGGGACGAACAGGTGTGGGTCAAACGAATCAGGGTGGGATCGTTCGGACCGTGTTCGGGTGCCGCCCCGTTCTCCCATCGGGTGGCCAGCACCACCAGTACTGTCGGCTTATCGTCGACGCGGGACCGATCCCCGAACGCGCAGATCGGTAAACACGCGGTATCACGAACGGGCGGCGAAACACCCGGCCGCACCGGTCACTCGGGGGACTCCGACTCCATCGCCACGGTCGAGCGGGCGATGGCGGAGTGACCGAGCAGAATCGCACCGAAGACGAGCAAAACGAGCAGGAACAACGCCACGTCCGGAACGGCGGAGAAGGGAAACACCGCGAGTTGATTCAGACCGAGGACGCTCACGCCGCCTGCACCCCCCAGCATGTAGAGTCGATGCCACAGCAACGTTCCGCCGTGGGAACGATTGAGATACCCCTCTATGTAACGGTAGTCCGGACCGAGCTCGACGGTCCCCCTCGGTTGGTTGTACTCGACGATGCCCGCCCGGTCGAGCTTCGGAAGGTGTGTCTGATACAGCGAGACGTACGCGCGCTTTCGGTCCCGGTGTGTGATATAGGCGTCCTCGTCCTCGCTCTCCCAGTTCGCGAGCTCTTCGGCGAGTTCGCTCAGTTCGACGACGCTCTCCTGGTCGCTCAGATACCCGAGTACGTACCGGCGACGGCGGTTCCGGAGGATGTCGAAGACGTCGTCCTTCGTGGGTTGCTCGCCGGACCGGGACGACCGGAGACGTGCCTGTAGCGACTCGTAGCCCGGAAGCTGTGTGATCCCTTCGAGTATCGTTTCGTCCGGCTCTGTCGGTTCGTTCGCGTTCGGTTCCTCGGTCGTGTCGGTGTAGGTCTCGTAGCTCATTTGAAGTGGTGTCTCATTGTCACCTTCCCTCGCTGAACTACCTACTCGCTAGGGGACAATAAACAGCGACTGTCATATTCAGTCGTTGTGAATCGTATGGGCGTTTCTCATGGATCGAAAACGCTAATATACAGTCGAGCAAGTGAGAAATCATCACGTCCTCGATCGGCGCCTACCGATCTACACGGTCTATCCCGGCCGAATACCCGCGTTAGAGTGGAGTTCCGATCCTGCCGAACCGACCGGCCGTTCCTGAGCCGATCCCGGAACCCGCCAATAACACCCCCCATACCGACAGCCGTACCCGCTTGATCGTTGACCGGTCGCTGATCCCGCTATGGGATCGACAGACGTGGCTTCCGGTAACATACACCTACTACCGCTAACGCGGGCATAACAAGCATCACCTAGCCACACCGTCCGTCATGGTCGGTCGTGTCGTCCGACACGCCGATCGAATACCATGACCGATGATCTCTCGGTGCTCGTCCTCGCGAACCACTCGGATGCGGGTCGGTTCGAGCGCCACTACGGGCCGTTAGCCGATGTAACGGGCGAGACGAAACTGCTCTGTCTGAACGACGGGGCGAACGTCGAGAACGCCGAGACGGTCGTCGTCCCGACGTTCGGCCATCACGTTCTCGGCCTTCTCGCGCTCTCGATCCGGGCGCTGTACGAGGGCCATCGCGGCGAGTACGACGCCGTCGTCTCCGTTTCGCTGTTTCCCTACGGCTGTCTCGCGCTGGCGCTGAAGGCGCTGTATGGCTATCCCGCCCACCTCGGGATCATCGGTATCGACCTCGATCACCACGCCGAGGCGTGGTACGGGGCGTTCCCGCGTCGGCTCCTTCACCGCTTCGATACGCTTTCCGTACCGGGTCCGACCCACGTCGAGAAGCTCCTTGAACTCGGGCACACGCGAAACCGCGTCTGCATACTGACGAACGCCGTCGATATCGAAACGTACGCACCGGCCGACGGCGAACCGACCTACGACTACGTTTGGGTCGGGCGTTTCAGCCCCGAGAAAGATCCCTTGCTGTTCGTGCGGGCACTCGCGGTGCTGGCACGGGACGGCGAGGAGTTCCGCGCGGCGATGCTCGGTTCGGGCCGCCTCGAAGGCGAACTCCGCGAGCGCATCGAGGCGGATGGCCTCGCCGAGGCGATCGATCTACCCGGCTGGGTCGAGTCGCCGATCGAGTACTACCACCGCTCGCGGGTGTTCGTCTCGACCTCGCGGCGGGACGCGCTCCCACTGACCCTGATCGAGGCGATGTCCTCGGGGCTGGCCTGCATCGCCCCGCCGGTCGGGTCGATTCCCGACGTCGTCGAGGACGGTCACAACGCGGTACTGCTTGCCGAGCGCGATCCCGAGACGATCGCCGCGACGCTGCGAGAACTCCGGGCGAATCCGAACCGAACCGACCGGCTCGGAAAACGGGCAACGGCGGTCCGCTCGGAGTTCTCCTACGCCAACGCCCGCGAGGACTGGCGGCGTATTCTCGACGTACTCGTCGAAAGGTGTTGAATAACCAACTGTTAATCGTCAGTTCTAGTCATATGTGATGTCGATAAACTAGCACTATATTTTTATTAAACTAGCGTTCTAAACGCGGAAACGGACGTTACGGCCGGTTCTCGACAGGATACCGTCTCCAAACTGAGAACAGTAGTATGTCTGTAAAAAATACTGTCTACTAGAGAACATTAACCGATATGGATACATTATCATTCCGTTCAAAAATAATGTCTGACGCCGGATGTGGGGTGCGTCTCTCGGTTCCCGTCCGTAGGGATAGGATAACAAGGCACGAGGACGCCGACCGAAACCGTATCGTCACGGGGTCTCAGGCCTCGGCGACGTCCCCTACACTATGTCCGATGTTCGCCTCACGACCGTTCCCGCCCGTCGATCCGCCGCCGTGGTCGCCCTCCCCATCCACGCCGAACCGTCCCGTTCCGATCGCGATCCCAGCGGGCCCGAGGGGGCAGACGAATGAGCCAGCAGCGGGTCGATCCCCGGACCGTCACCGACCGGTGTGAGACCGCACTCGCGTGGGCGCGGGAGAACGAGTATGCGGGGTGGGACCCCTACGACGGCCTCAGCTCGCCGATCCTGCCCGACAGCAACTGGCTGTTCCGGCTCTGTAGCCTGCACGCCGTCAGAATCGCACCGCTCAACCTCCGGCCGCTGGTCGGGATTCCGAAGGAACGAAACCCGAAGGGGATCGCCCTGTTCGTGCTCTCGTTTCTCGACCTCTACGAGGTGACCGGCGACGAGAGTCACCTCTCGGAGGCGACACGGCTCCTCGACTGGTTACTCCACAACACCTTCCCCGACTACGCCCAGCCGAGTTGGGGCTACAACTTTGACTGGCAGAACGGCCGGGAGTTCTTCTTGCCGGCGTATCACCCCTCGGTCGTCGTGAGCGTCTTCTGCGGGCGGGCCTTCCTCAGGTACTACGAGGTCACCGGCAACGAACGGGCGCTCGAGATCGCCGACGACGTCACCCGGTTCGTTCGGTGTGAGATCGGTCAGGAACGGGCCGACGGCCATCGGGTGTACGCCTACACGCCCTACGACTCGTTCGTGGTGGTGAACGTCAACGCGCTCGCGGCGAGTTTCTTCGCGGAGGTGGCGGCCCACACCGACGACGACGGACTCGGCCGCCGGGCGGACGAACTCATGGAGTTCGTCTGCGCCCAGCAGATCGAGAGCGGAGCGTGGTACTACTCGAGTCCCCCGGAGCGATCGCACATCTCCCACGACAACTTTCACACCGGCTTCGTGATCGAATCGCTCGACCGGTACATGGCGGCCCGCTCGCCGACCGAGGATGTCGAACGGGCCTATACCCGTGGACTGGAGTTCTATCGCGACGCCCTCTTCGAGTCGGACGGCGCACCCCGGTACGAACACGATACGCCCTACCCGCGCGACGTCCACGCCGCCGCCCAGGCGATCGTCACGTTCGCCCGCCCGCGCGCCGAGAGTCACGACCTCGCAGCGCGCGTCCTCGAGTGGACGCTCTCGAACCTCTATGACTCGCAGGGGTACTTCTATCGACACCGCGGTCGGCTGGTGACCGACCGGACGCCCTACATCCGCTGGAGTCAGGGCTGGATGTGTTTCGCGCTGGCGTCGTACCGCCGTCTGACGACGAAACCGTGGCAGTCGACCGCCGAGCAGCGGTAGGGCGCGGATAACAATGCGCGATTCCGGCGATTGTAGCGACCGTGAATATATCGTCTACTAAGACAACGGGGGAATCGGCACCCGCCACCGCAGGCGGGAGACGGGTCGCGTGGGTCGACCTCGTCAGCCCCTCGCATCCCTTCTTCTTCGAAGGGCTGCTCTCGGGGCTCTCGGGGCTCTCGGTCGAGCCGACGGTCCGAAAGAAGACCGAAACCGTCGCGCTGGGCCGGGCGGCGGGGTTCGACGGCCGGGTGATCGGCCGGGATTTCGGGACGCCAACGCTACGGAAGGCCGGGATCGGGATCCGTACGGCGGAACTCGCGCTCCGGATGCCCCCGTGTGATGTCTCGCTGTCGGCCCGCAACGCGATGTGCGTCCTGGCCTCCCACTGCCGGGGGGTGCCCTCGATCCACTTCACGGACAACGACATCACGGCCTACGCCGACGGGCTGGTCGCCGAACGCCTCTACAATCGGATCGAGGCGAGCGCGACCCACAGCGTCGTGCCCGAGGCGTTCCGGACCGAGGAACTGATCCGGTGGGGGATCGATCCCGATCGGGTCCACACCTACGACGGCTACAAAGAGGACGTCTCGGTCGCCTGCTTCGAGCCCGATCCGGCGTTCCCCGAGCGCCTGCCCATTGAGGACTACCTTGTCGTCAGACCCGAGGCACTGAGCGCGGCCTACGTCGACGAGAGCGAGGGGACGCTCGTGTTGGACCTGCTTGACGGGGCGCTCGCGCGGGGCTACGACGTCGTCTACCTCCCCCGGGACCGGGGTGACGCGCGCCTCGCTCGGGGCTATCCCGACGACCGGGTGTTCGTCCCCGACGGGACGGTTGACGGGCGCGATCTGGCGTGGCACGCCCGGTGTGTGCTGACCGGATCGGGCACGATGGCACGGGAGGCGGCATGTATGGACAAACCCGCTGTCTCCTTCTTCCCGGGGCCGCTGCTCTCGGTCGACCGCCGACTCCGCGAGGAGGGGCGCCTCGTCCACTCGCGTGACCCACGGGAGATCCTCGGGTATATCGACTCGCTCGACGGTCGCGACACGAGACCGGATCGGGACCGTTCGAGGGCGGTGCGGGCCGAGATCGCGGCCCTCACCGCGGAGCTGATCAACGACCTATGATCCTGCTTGACCGGATCCGACGGGCGATCAACGACCCGTCGTTGGTGTCGGCGTTCGTGAAATGGAAAATCAGTGAGATGACACTACTCGCACGCCAAGGACGCGTGGGCGCGCTCGCGAGCTATGCCGTCGCTGGGGTGACCGGCCGGCGTCCGTACGACTACTACCTGCGCCATCTGGTGCGCACAACCGAGGGACAGCCGGTGTGCTCCATTGAGGGCCTCGAGATGTCGCTCGATCTGACCGACGACGGGATCTCACGCGAGTTGTTCCTCTATCGCACCCGCGAGCAGACCACCGTCGAGTGTTTCCAGCGCGAACTCCGGGCGCTCCGGGCGGAGGTCGAGGGGCCGATCCACGTCCTCGAGATCGGGGCCAACATCGGCTACTTCGCGCTGATCGAGGCCCGCGCGCTCGGGGATCGCGCGGAGATCCACGCCTTCGAGCCCGACGCGCGGAACCTGCCGTTGCTCTGCGAGAACATCGCGCGAAACGGCTACGCGGAGCGGATTCACGTCAATCCGGCCGCGATCGGTCCGGTGAGCGGGCGCGCGCTCCTCCAGCGCTCCTCGCACTCGAACCGCAACCGGCTGGCCTCCGACGGCGGCGTGGCCTACGCCGAGGCGCTCTCGCTGACCGGCGAGACGCGACCCGTCGACGTCTGGTCGGTCGACGACTACCTCGCGGACAACGGGATCCCCTCCGAGTCGGTCAACGTCGTCCGGATGGACGTTGAGGGCTACGAGACCGAGATCGTTCGGGGGATGGAGTCGGTCCTGGCCGCCAGCGGGCCGCTCGTCCTGTTCGTCGAGATCCACCCCCACCTCCTGAGCGACGCGGAGTACCACCGGTTCGTCGCGACCCTCGACGCCGCCGGCTTCGAGGTGGTCGACGTAATCTCCGAGCGGATCACCGCCCGACCGTTCGACGGCAGCCTCGATGTCGAGCGGTTGCTCGACCTCCGCGACGTGAAACAGAGCGGGTACAAGCTCGTCGCCAAGCGATCGGCGTAACGACCGCTCGGTCGTGTCGTGATCGGCGGTCCGTTCGAACTGATAAAAAGCGGTCGAGCCCGAGGACCGTCACATCGGACGACGGTCGCCGTCGTGTGTCGCCCGACTGAACCGGCGATCCGCGGGAGTCGTTCGGTGAGCCATGTGGGTTCGAGAGCGATTCGATTTCGATGTCGGACAGACGTCCTCGCGCACGCGGGCATCGGGCGGCGCGAGGAGCGATTCGGGTACCGACTCGTGACCGTCAACCGTGGGTCCGATCCGTCCCACGGTACCTGTTGGGAGGTGCGTTGAGGAGGTTGTTATTGGCGTCGTACCTTGTTCGTCACTGCATACCACGAACGGTCGGCACCGTAACCGGAGGTTACGGGCGCTCCGCCTGTCTAATCGCCTCCCGAGTCGTGTTCCACAGATCTGCGAGGAACGGTCGCGGGTCGTCGAGCGAGCAGTAATCGAACTCGGGATGTGTGAGGACCGATCGCACCACGGCCGCGAGTTCCGAGCCGAGCGCCGGCCGTTCGCCGGGCGAACCGTCGTCCCGAAGGAGGCTCAGGAGGTAGACCAACTCGCCGCGGAGGACGTGGCTCGAAACGCCGACCTCGTAGGTCGGTGGGCGCTCGACGGGATCGCCCGCCGCGAGTCGGTAGTAGTGGTACGGGAAGTCGACGCCGGCGTGGATCGCGAGCGCGAGCGAGCCCCAAAATCGGGGGTTTACCTCCATGAGCGTGAGCGCTCCGGTACGGGGATCGCGCTTGAACTCGACCATCGCCGGGCCGTGCCACTCGAGCGCCTCGAGCACCGCCAGCCCCGCAGACCGGCTCTCGGGATCGTCGACGGCGACCCGGTAGACGCTCGCGCCGCCGGTGTAGTGGTAGCTTCGGACCCGCCGGTGTTGGAACGTTGCGAGCGGGGTTCCACGATCGAACAGGGCGAAAAAGCCGACCTCCTCCGTTCCGGGGACGTACTCCTGGACGAGCGGGGTGTGGTGCATCCCCTCGCGGAACGCGTCGCGGTCCGGTTCTGTCCCGCCGGGGAGGAGTCGGACCTCGGGACTGTCGGCCCGTCCGTCCACCTCGAGGACGGTGTAGCGGGGCTTGACCACCGTCGGGCCGTCCCATCTGTCGTACTCCGCAAGGGTCGTCGTCCGAGGGACGGTGAGGCCGGCGGCCCGAGCGACCTCGAACAGCCGGAGGCGGTCCTGTGCCGTTTCGACCGTCTCGGAATCGGGCCACAGGGTGGCGATGTGCGGGGAGAACTCCTCCCGGCGCGTCGCGAGGACGTAGACGTCCGCCTCCGTCAGCGGAACAATCGTCAAGACGTCCGGACGTCTCGAAAGTGATAGCAAGGCATCGCCGTAGCCCGCGAGATCCACCGCGGGCGCGGGGACGCCCACCCGCTGGTCACAGTATTTCGACGCACCCGCGGGACTCCAGCCGTGGTCGGCGACGATCGTTCCGATGCCGTGTCGGCCGAGCGACCGAACCGCGGCGGTGCTGCTCGGCGTGTCGATCCCCGGGACGATCACGCTCACGAGTCGATCACCCGGGCTAGCTTCTCGACCGCGTCGGTGACCTCGTCGAACACCCGCCGAAACGTCTCGGCGTCCTTCCGATGGGGGTCCTCGATCTCGTAGGCGTTCGGCTCGCCGTCGGCGCGTTCGAGGAGGGGTTTGAGGTAGTAGACTTTCCCGAGCGAGTCGCCAAAACGCGAGGCGAACGCGTGGTAGTTCCGGGCGTCCATGACGAAGACGAGGTCGTTTCGATCGACCTGCTCGCGTCCCACGGGCGTCGAACGGTGCGTCGAGAGGTCGATCCCGTACTCCGCTGCGGTCTCGACGGAGAGAGCGGGACTTTCACGCCCCGTCCTATCGAGCAACCCCGCCGACTCGGCTCGAACCCCGGTGCCGTCGATCCGTGCGCCGAGGGCGCGTTCCGCGAGCGGGCTCCGACAGACGTTGCCGGTGCAGACGAACAGCACGCGGCTGTTCGGGCCGATCGCCCGCCGGATCCGCGCGGGGTCGATCGGGCGGGTCTCGCGACCGGACCGGACCGCCAGCCGATGGCGTTCGATCCCCAGCCGAGTTCGGCCGTCCCGGAGGTACGAACTGAGCATACGATGAGTCCGATACGGTGCCTGCGATCCATAGTTATCCCCTCGTTGCGCTCCGGTCGACCGCACCATCTGGCGTTCTGAATACCCGATATGGCCCGCGATCACGCCGTAAGCCCGCGATAACGATACCTGTCGCCGAGAGAGGCATGAGTGCCCGCTGACGCGGCGCTCTCCAGCGGACGACGGCACGACCCATGACCTACGACGACTATCTCGCCGGTAAGAAAGTCATCCTGACGGTGGCAACGACCGGCGGCGTCCACGGCAAGGACGCCAACCTGAACCTCCCCGAACAGCCCGCGGAGATCGCCCGCGACGTCCGCGAGTGCGAGCGCCTCGGGGCGTCGATCGCACACGTCCACGGGCGCGACGAGTACGGCGAGAACTCCGCGGCGCACCTCCAAGCGGTAAACGACGCCATCCGCGACCACTGCGAGGACGTCATCATCCAGAACACGACCGGAGGCCAGAGCGCCTACGAGTCGCGCGTTCGGGGGATCAGGACCGATCCGCCCCCGGAGATGGCGAGCCTCGACATGGGGCCGTTCAACCGCGGGCAGCACATCATCACCGAACACACCCGCCACAACATCGAGTCGCTTGCGCGCGAGATGCGCGAGCGGGGGATCAAGCCCGAACTCGAGGCGTTCAACAACGGCCATCTGAACGAGACCCACCGGCTGATCGATCTCGGGTTGCTCGAGGAGCCCTACTACGTCAACCTGATCTTCGGGGGCGGTACGTTCTCGATGCCCAGCCCGCGAAACCTGCTGAACCTCGTGGACAACCTCCCCGAGAACGCGGAGTTCAACGTGCTCGCGACCGGACGCCACCAGCTCCCGCTGACGACGATGGCCGTCCTCCTCGGTGGTCACGTCCGGGTCGGCATGGAGGACAACCTCTACTTCGAGCGGGGCCGGCCCGCAGAGAACAACGCCCAGCTCGTCGAGCGCTCGGTCGAAGTCATTGAGCGCCTCGGCCGCGAGATCGCCACACCCGAGGAGGCCCGTTCGATCCTCGGGATGGACTGAGACGTATCCCCCACATAACAAACGTGCTCGGCCCGGTAGCGCGCCCATGGTCTGTCCGTACCTCGAATACCGAACCCACGACGAGTCCCACGAGTTCGACCACCCGCGGGCGTACTGCGGGGCCTCGGAGGCGTTCGTCTCGCCGATGCAAGCCGACGTCTGTAACGACCGCGATCGCTTCGATCACGCCAGCTACTGTAGCGTCTATCGGCGACTCGTCGCCGAGATCGAAAGCGGGGACGACTAACGGGCGTCCTGCTCGCAGAACGACAGCGACCAGTTTTCGGGTTCCAGCAGGCTCACTCCGTTGACTTTCCACTCGGAGAAGGCCTCGTCGCCGAGCTCGTGTGCGACCAGCAGGTTCGGACGTGCCAGCCACGACAGCGGCGGCCGGTCGTCGCGACGGAAGCCGGCGGCCGCGAGGATGCCCTCGGGGATCGCCCGGCCGCTGTAGGCGAGCAGGTCGGCATCGTCCGCATCCTCGACGATCCGCCCTACGAGCGCCGCGAACGCGTCCCGCCGGTCGTCGGTTCCGGCCATTGGGACGGCCTCCGCGAGCGTCGTGACGGTCGCGCCGTCGATCCGTCGGGTGCCGGTGACGATCCCGGCGACCGGCCCCTCGGCGTGGGCGACGTAGGTCCGATACTCCCACTGGGGGTTTCGGAACCGCCACGCGTAGAACTCCGGCGTTCGCTCGGCGTGGATCCCCGCCGGTGGCCCGGCCTCGTACAGCGCGGCGAGCGTTTCGGCGGGTGTCGTGGCGTGGCGCGTGACGGAGATCCCCGAGTCGGACGACAGCGAGAGGCGAGCGCGACCGTCGAGGTACGCCCGCGCCAGCGGCGTCGTCGCCGAGACGCCAACCGCGGCGGGGCCGTCGACTCGCCCGTCGGCGAGGGCGGCGGGGTTCTGGACCCGATAGGCGACCGGAAACCGCCCGATTACGCGCCCGCCCAGTGTCCGGTAGCCGGGCAGGGAGTTCTCGTTGGGGTGGTTGAACCCGAAGGCCGTATCGAGCGCGGCGTAGTACTCGACCGTCCGCTGGGTCATCCGGGTGAACAGCCCCCGGCGGCGGTGGTCCGGATGGACCATCGTGTCCCCGAAGCGGATCGCCTCGACGGTCCGGTCGCCGACACGCATTCGAAACGGTACACACGGACGCGCTCCGACCAGTTCGCCGTCGTGGGTGGCGACGACGATCGGGACGTATCCCGCCGCCGGGTTCTCCGTGTACTTCCACTCGAACCACTCCTCGCTGCCGTCGCCGAACGTCTCGTCGTAAAGCGAAATGAACGCCGCCTCGTCGAGCGGTTCGAAGAGTCGGAACGCGTAGCGATCAGCCTGCCCCCCCGTCTCGACTGATTGGGCCATACCACCGCCACACCCCGTCGGCAGATTGTTATCCGTCCCCTAGTTAGGTATTCGGTCCTTGCAGCCCCTCGCGAGGTAAATCGACGTCTCTGCGCTTGAGTTTCGGGTCCGTCCTGCCGGTAGGAACGGGGTTACAAAGTCACCCTCGTTCGATGTAAGTCGTATAATGGGAACGGTCGTCCTCTCGATCGACGCCGAGCTAGCCTGGGGGTTTCACGACCTCTCCGACCCGCCGCGCGAACGGATCGCGGCCGCAAGACCGGCGTGGTCGCGCCTGCTCTCGATCCTCGAGGAGTTCTCGGTTCCGGCGACGTGGGCGATTGTCGGCCACCTGTTTCTCGAGGAGTGTGACGGCCTGCATACCGGGCATCCCGGCTCGCCGGAGTGGTTCGTCCGCGACCCCGGCGGGACCGCGAGCGAACACGACGACTGGTTCGGGCCCGACCTCGTCCGGGCGGTGCGAGACTCGCCCGTTGGCCACGAGATCGCCTGCCACAGCTTTTCGCACGTCCAGTTCGGGGATCCCGAGACGACACGGGAACTCGCGGCCGCGGAAGTCGAAGCGAGCATCGAGGCGGCCGACGGGACTGGTATCGAGCTTCACTCGTTCGTCTTTCCCCGGAACAAGGTCGGCCACCGCGACGTGCTTGCCGCCTACGGCATCCGGAGCTATCGCGGCGTCCGTCCCCGACAGTGGTTCGATACGTCCCGCGCGCGTCGTACGGGCAAGTTCCTCGATGCGGCGCTCGTGCGCAGCCCGCCCCCGCTCGTCACACCGACCGTCGACGAGTACGGTCTCGTGAACCTCCCCGCCTCGCTCGACCTGTTCGGGTTCGAGGGGCTCGCACGGAGGGTCCTCACGTCGACCATCGGGGATCCGGTCGTCCGACAGGCGAAGGCGGGGATCGACCGTGCGGTCGAGGACGATGGCGTCTTTCACTGCTGGCTCCACCCAAACAACCTCCTGACCGAGCGCGACGTCGAGCGCCTGCGACGGGTCCTGTCGTACCTCGCGGCACGACGCGAATCGACGACGCTCACGGTCGAGACGATGCGAACGGTGAGCGAGCGTGTCGATTCCGTGGGAACGTGCCCGACGACGGGCTAGCGCAGCGCCGAGACTGTCTCACGAACGTCGAGCAGGCCACAGAGCGAGGACAGGGACAGCCAGACGAGACCGCCGAGTCCGACGATGGCGAACAGCCAGAAGACGTTCGTGATATACGGGGTGAAAAACAGGACGACCCCACACATTCCGGCGGTGACGAGACAGACGAGGCCGACGCTTCTCGCCAACCGATGGATCGACAGGCCGAGTTCGCGGTGGATGATGTAGACGTTGAACAGGACCATGATCGTGAAGCCGAAGACGGTCGAGATCGCCGCCCCGACCACGCCGATCCACGGGATCAACAGCAGGTTGAGCAGGAAGTTGAGGACGGCCGTCGAGCCCTTCGAGATCGCGCGCGCCCGCGCTCTGCCGAGGTAGTCCAGCCCGTCGTTGGTGATCTTGTCGATCGCCTGCAGGACGACGAAGCCGCTCAACACCTGCATGACCGGAACCGCGCCCAGATACTCCGCCCCGAAGACGAAGCGGATCGTCGGTTCAGCGACGATGACGAGGCCCGCGGCCGCGGGAATGTACAGGAGGACGACGTACTCGAAGGTGGTCTCGTAGATGCGCGCGGCCGACGCGGAATCGCCGCTCGCCTTGTGCTCGCCGTAGGTCGGCGCGACGGTGAAGCCGAGCGAACTCGCCGGCGCGATGACGAAATCGGCGATCTGTTTCGCGAGCGTGTAGTAGCCCACGGCGACCGGGGTGAGGAAGACGCCGATCAGGATCGTATCCGCCTGCTTATAGAGCACGTTCGCCCCGCCGGTGGCCGTCAGGGGAACGCTGTACTCGAGGATGCGCCGCGGGAGGTCGTGGCCGACCTCGCTTGCACGCTCGTAGCCGCCCACGAGCCGGAAGACGACCACGAACCCCGCCACACACGCGAGTCCGTACCCGACGATGTAGCCCAACAGCGCGCCGACGACCCCGCCGCCCAGTGCCAGAAACAGCAGGATGAAGGTGATGAGACTCACGTTGCCGACGATCCCGACGGCCGCGCTCAGCTCGATCCGGTTGAAACCCTGCAGGACGTGCGAGAGGTAGGACCGAAGCGTCTCGAAGGCGACGTAGCCCAGTCCGAACACCAGCAGGGACGCGAGCGCCGGTTCGCCGACAAGGCCGGCGATCTCCTCGTTGAACAGCGTGATCGTCCCGCCGACGAGCAGGATCGAGACGCCGAGGTACAGAAGCGAGGTGCGGACGATGTGGGGTACCTGCCCCGGGTCTTTCTCGCGGTACTCGGCGACGTAGCGGGCGGTCGATTTCGCGATCCCGAACTGGCTGAACAACAGGGCCACGCCGAACACCGAGACGGCGAGAAAGAGCAGGCCGTACTCGTCGGGGTCAAGGAACTCCCGGGCCAGCAGGACGATCACCAGCCCGTTCGCGACCACGCGGACGCCCTCGGAGACCAACTGGGCTTTCAATCCGCCGAGTATCTTCTTTGAGACTGACATGGTTGTGGGAGGGGTGCGAGGACCGTTCGGCCGGGCGATCGGGCGGTCGGGTGGGGCGGTTTCAGTCGGTCATCGCGATCTCGGCGGGCTGGTCTGCGGCCTCGCGCAGTTCCTCCATCAGCCGGATGGTCCACCGGGCCTCCGAGAGGGGGACCGGCATGTCGAGGTCGTGCTGGAGGGCATATGCGGTGCGGTCGATCTGGTACTTGTGGGGGTCGATTTTCGTTTTCGGCTCCCACTCGTCGCTGTAGCTGGCGTGAGCGACGAGTTTGGCGTTCTTCGCGAGCCCCGCCAGTTGGCCTCCGGCGTACTTCAGGTTCTGTTTGACCTTGCCGATCGACGAGTTCTTGTAGTCGCCCTCGACCCGGTGGACGACCTGCAGGATCATGTCGATGATGAGAGAAGCGTCCTCGCCGTGGACCTGTATCGTCCGGTTCTGTGCGCCCCCGGCGAGCATCGTCGCGCTGCAGAGTGCGCCCTCCGCGGTGGCGTACTGGACCTGCGCCGAGTCGTAGTCGAACCGCCCCCCGTAGTCGCCGTAGCAGCTCGTCTGCGCGCTGATGTCGTCCTCGCTGCGGGGGTAACCCCCGGCTCCGAGCGTGAGATACAGCGGGTGGGGAAGCCCCTCCTCGAACTCCCCTCCGGGGAGGTCGAACACCCAGGTTCCCCGGTTTGCCTCGTCCGGACGAGTGTGACCGGTGTAGACGAGGTCGATGCCGCGGATCGCGCCGATCTCGCCCGCCCGAATCCGGCGGCGCGCCTCGCGCATCGCGGGGTCGAAAAGGTGTTGGTGGACCGGGGAGACAGGGACGCCGTACTCCCTCGAAAGCGCCGCGAGTTCGTCGAGTTCGGCGACCGTCTCAGTCGTCGGTTTCTCGACTAACACCGGTACGCCGGCACGGATCGCCTTCTCCGCGAGTGGGAGGTGGGTCTGGACCGAGGTACAGATGTGGATCCAGTCGAGATCCGCCGAGTCAAGGAGGTCGTCCATGTCGAAATACGAGTCGGTCCCGTACTTCTCCGCGGCGGTCCTCGCCCGTTCCTTATCGATGTCACAGACCCCGACGAGGTTCGTCCGTGGGTTGCCTGCGAGCGCCGAGAGGTGGCTGTCCGAGACTTCGCCCGCACCGATCACCGCTGTGTCGACGGCCATAGTCGCTCGGACCATCGAACGTTTCGCGCATTGTTATGGGCGACTTACCCCGCACCGGGCGTCGTATCTCCGGTTTCGGTTCGACGGCGGGCTTCCTCATCGCGGAGCGAGTTCGGACGTCGAGCGGAGGGAGGTGAATCGGGAGGGCGGGATCACGACCAGCGACCCGTCGGCGCTCGCCGTGTTGTACGGGTTCAACACCACGCCGCGCTCGGGGTCGGCCGCGAGGTGGACGTATGCGCTCGAGCGGGGGAGAACACCACGAGGATTCCAGTAGTCTCCAAAATTCCGGCGACGGCGGTAGGCGGCGAGTTTGTGCCACTCCGTGAAATCCGACGCCGAGGAGGCGGCGACGACCCGCGCACGCCCCGAGGCGTCGTTTTCCGGGCTCCCCGGCGGGGCCGTCGAATCGCTCCCCGGTTCGACGCTCGTCGAGAGGACGATCCAGCGCTCGCCGTCGACGTCGAGGGCCACGCTGTAGAACACCGATCCATCCAGTGTGTGGACCGTTTCCGGCTCCGGATGTGATTTCCCTATTTCGACTCGATCGAGTCTCAGGACGTGGTTTTCGGGCGAATAGACGCTGTCCATCCCCCAGAGCACCGAGCCGGGAGCGAAGGTCAGTTCGACGGCCCGCCAGCACTGGCTGCCGCCCCCAACGACCTCAAAGGTCCCCTCGCGAAAGCGGCCGATCCGACAGGCCTCGTCGCGATCGCCGGTCGTGATCCAGAGGTCGCCGGTGTACGGGTCGGACTGAACCGAATGGAGGTGGCGCACGCCGGGAAACTCCCGTACTGTCTCCCACGTCCAGCCGTCGTCCCGCGAGCGGAGGAGCTTCGGGACCGTCCCGTGATCCAGCGGGTACTCCCCGAGGTAGACGTCGCCCGCGTGCCGACACACCCCCGACGGGAGGACGCCCTTCGGTCCCGAGGAATCGGGAAGCGTCCGGCGGACCGACCACGACTCCCCCCCATCGTGGGAGGCCAGCAGCCACCGCCCGGTCGTCGCGATCAGCGTTCGTTCGGAGAGCCGCCAGACGTTACCGGCAGAGAACGCGCCAACGGCTCGTTCGAGGAGCGGCTTCCACGGCTCACTACTTACGAGCCCGTGTCTGCGGCGCTCCGCCCCGGCCGCCGGGTTCGGGAGTCGACCGACTCGCTCGAATTTTCCACTCTCATCCCCATGCTCCCGGAGAAGCGTCCGGTTCGCGGTGGCGTCGATCCGACCCGCAGTGATCCCTTCGAGTTTGACGCGGGTCATAGCCCGCAGACGGGCGAACTCGCGGGATCCTCGCGTTTCAGGAGGTACGACGAGATCGCATACGCCATCCACGCCTGACACCACCGCATCAGGGTGATCCGTCGGGTGTAAAAGCGCTGTTTCCGGAAGTAGAACCGTCCGCCGCCTCCGTAGAGGTTCGCGAGCGCCCAGTCGACGATCCGCCCGGCGAACTCGAGGTCGTCGAGCGCGGTGAACACGAGGATCCCCTGTGAGACGGCGTGGATGTCTTTGGGGTATCTCCGCTTTTCGTCCCAGTTGGGCGAGCCGTCGTCGTTGAATAAGACCTCGCGGTAGAACGCACTCGCCCGGTCGAGGGAATCGGCGTACCGATCGGAGCCGGTTGCCGCCCCATAGCGGAGCAGACACTCGACGATGAACCCGTTGTGGTGGCCGTCCATCGAGAGGTGCGAACTCTCGGGTGGGTCGCGATACAGCCAGCCGCCGATCTCGGCCTGACAGCTCACGACGTAATCGAAGAGCCGTCGGGCCATCTCCACGAGCTCCTCGTCCCCGAAGTGATCGCCCAGATCGGTGAGCATCCGCGCGCCGAGCGCCACCGCGTTGAGCGTGTAGTAGTCGTCGCCGTGGGTCGGGACGTACTTCATGCGTGCGGTGCCGTCCTCGCGGGGGGTGTATTCGAGTTCGTTGCGGGCCCACTCGGGGGTCGTTCGCACCGCCTCGGGGTACCGATCGTCGAGATCCGCCGCCGAGAGCAGCGCCTGGACCGCGTAGCTCGTCGAGACGACGTCGGGGTCCTCGGGTCGACCGACCCGGTCGAGATGCTGGATGTAGTGGCGATGCCCGCCACAGAAGCCGCTGTAGCCCTCGATCCGGTTCTCGATCAGCCAGTCCAGCAGATCGATCGCCTCGGCCTCGTAGCGGTCCTCGTCGAACAGGCGTGCCGCGTTGCGGTTGGCCATCGCGAACAGCGCCGTCCCCTTGTAGTTGCGCCGCTGTTCGATCAGCAGGTATGGCCGAATATTCACGGGGGCGCGTTTCGCGCTCTCCTGGACCACGAGGTTGAGCCATTTGTTCTCGACGGGCAGTCCCCGAAGCAGCAGACTGCTCATCCCGTCACAGTAGTCCCAGCCCCGATAGTCCCGAACCCGAGCGTACCGGAGCGTCTCTTCGAGCACCCCCGTGCCGAGGCTGTCGGACCGACCGCGCGAACGCTCCAACGTTCCGTCCTGTAGCATGGCCGGGATATCGGGGACGAACGGGCTTGTTATGCCGTCCCTACCGCCGGTATGGCGCACCTTCACTGTGAAAGGGGGCTCTAATTACGGTGGTCCGACGCCACAGCACGATCGAACGGCATGAACTACGTCTTCTTCACCAACACGCCGGCACACGTCCACCTGTACAAACACGCCGTCGAACGCCTCGCCAGAGCGGGCCATCGGGTCCGAGTGCTGGCGCGGGACTACGGCTGTACCGTCGACCTGCTGGAGTACTACGACCTCCCCTACCGAGTCTACGGCTCCTGTGGGACGACGAAATACTCGCTGGCCCGAAACCTGCCGGGCCACTACGCGCGGATCCTCCCGTTCGTCCGGCGGTTCGACCCCGACCTGATCTTCGGGATGGGGGCGTATGCGGCCCACAGCGGGGCACTCTCGCGCACGCCGACGGTCCTCCTGCTCGATTCGGAGCCCACGTCGCTCGACCACTTCATCTCCCGGCCGTTCGCACGCGCGATCCTCACCCCGGACGCGTTTCGGAAGGAACTGGGGAAGAACCACTACCGCTTTGCGGGCTACAAGGAGTGTGCGTACCTCCACCCCGACGTGTTCAGGCCGAACCCCGCCATCAGGGAGGACCTCGGCGTCGGGCCGGACGAACCCTACGCCATCCTGCGGTTCAACGCCTTCGGATCGCACCACGACGTGAACCATTCCGGGTTCACCCCGCGGGAACGATACCGCCTCATCGATCGGCTCGCGAGGCACACGACGGTGTTCGTCTCCGACGAGGGCGGTCGGCTCGATTTGGAACGAACCGCGGGCAGGCCCTTCGACGCCCACCCGGCGCTGCTTCACGACGCGCTCGCGGAGGCGCGGTTGCTCGTCGCGGACTCCCAGACCATCGTCACCGAGGCCGGCCTGCTGGGCACGCCCGCGATCCGCTCGAACTCCTTCGTCGGCGAGAACGACATGGGCAACTTCATCGAACTCGAACGCGCCGGCCTGATCGAGAACGTCGCCGAGTTCGAGGGGGTCGTAGAGCGAGCCGAGGAACTGCTCGCCGACCCGGCCGTCCCCGAGCGGATGGCCAAACGCCGCCGGGAGTACCTCGAAACGAAGGTCAACCTCACGGACGTGATCGTCGAGGTCGCAGAAAACGAGGGGAACGTCGAGCGGGTGGGGGCGGTCTCGAAAACGGGAACGCCGTCGGGACGGACCCGGTACCTGCCGACGAACGACTGATCCCCGGTCACGCCGCTCGATCGAGCCCGTGGAGGCACGCGACCGCGAGAAACAGGACGATCCCCAGAAGCGTCAACGCGAGCACCGACGGGACGGGGACCAGCCCCACCGCGACGGCCCCGCCGACGGCGGCGTACGCGAGAAAGAGCCGCAGGTAGTACGCCCGCCACGGGACCTCCCGTTCGGGGGGCGTATCGAGATACGGCAGCAACTCCGTTGTGGCGGGGCCGGGTGCGATCCGCTGGGCCTTCTGGTCGTACTCGATCGCGCCGGCCTCGTCGAGCATCGGGAGGTGGGTCTGATACAGCGAGACGTACACCCGACGGCGCTGTTGGTTGGTCAGTCCCTCGATCGGGACGTCGTTTTCCGTCGCCGCGATGTGTTCGACGAGCTGCTCCATCGAACAGGGTCGATCGCGTCGGTGGAGGAACTGCAGCGTGGCGCGCCGACGCGGGTTATAAAGGATCTCGAAGGCCTCCTCTTCCGTCAGCCGGCTGGACGGATAGAGGAACCGGTACAGTGGTTCGAGCACCGACCGAATCCGACGGTATCCGTCGCCCCGCTCGTCGAGTCCCCCCTCCGAGGAGGTGGCTTTCCCAACCATGTCGACGTACGCAACACCCGAGAGACCCCTTGTTATGGGACGGATACGCGGGAGTACCGACGAGCTATTGCCCGCCGGAGCCGGGATCGGTCCCGACACACGCGCAAGCAGTGGATAACAACGGTCCGTCGACGGGAAGGGGACTCATGCGATGGGGGCGCTCGGCAGTGCGGACTCGACGACCGGGTCTCGGACCGAGCGTGACCCGCTCGCGTGGAGGATGAACCATGTACAAAGGAAAGAAGATCGGGGTGGTCGTCCCGGCCTACGAGGAGGAGGGGTTCGTCGGCGGCGTCATCGAGACGGTCCCGTCGTTCGTCGACCGCGTGTACGTAATCGACGACGGCTCGACCGACGGCACCTGGCGGGAGATCCGCGAGGCGGCCAGCCGGGAGAACGACGCGTCCATCCGAACGATGACCAGCGGCGGAACGGCCGTCTTCGAGCGGCCGGTCGTCGCGCTCCGAAACGGGGAGAACCGGGGCGTCGGCGGGAGCATTAAACACGGTTATTCCCGCGCGCTCCGGGACGATATCGACGTGATCGCGGTGATGAACGGCGACGGGCAGATGGACCCGGCGATCCTCGATCGGATCGTCGACCCGGTCGTCGAGGGGCGCACCGACTTCTCGAAGGGCAATCGCCTGCTCTTCCGGGAGTTCCGCGAGGGGATGTCGCGGTGGCGATTCTTCGGCAACTCGCTTTTGACCCTGCTGACGAAGGTCGCGAGCGGCTACTGGAAGACGATGGATCCTCAGAACGGCTATACGGCGATCTCCGCCGAGGCACTCGAGGCCATCGAGTACGAGCGCCTTTACGAGGACTACGGGTTCTGTAACGACCTGTTGATCGCGCTCAACGCCCACGATATGCGCGTCGCGGACGTCGCCATGCCGGCACGCTACGGCGAGGAACGCAGCACGATCGTCTACTCGCGGTTCGTCCCGCGGCTCTCGAAGCTCCTCCTCGGACGGTTCCTCTGGCGGCTCAGGGTCAAGTACCTCGTCTTCGACTTCCACCCGTTCGTCTTCCTGTACGGGTTAGGGACGCTTTCGAGCGCGCTCGGACTCGCGGCGATCGCACAGTCGGCCCGAACCGCCCGACGCGACGGGGCGTTCGACCGGCTGCTCGCGTCGCTGCTGTTGTTCGTCGCCGGCGCGGCGTTGCTCGTCGCCGCGATGGTTTTCGACATGAGCGAGAACGAACATCTCGAAGAACAGATCCACGAATAACGATCAGATACCAATGAAAGTACTCAACGTCATCGGCACGCGGCCACAGTACATCAAACTCTTTCCCGTCTGTCGGGAACTCGCCGGAAACGGCTACGAGAACGTCATCGTCGACACCGGCCAGCACTACGACGAGACGCTCTCGCAGGTGTTCCTCGAGGAACTCGACATTCCGGGCGTCGACTACGACCTCGACGTTCGCTCGGGCTCTCACGGCGAGCAGACCGGGCGCATGCTCGCCGAGATCGAGGACATCGTCGAGGCCGAGTCGCCTGAGGCCGTGATCGTCTACGGCGATACGAACTCGACGCTCGCGGCGGCGATCGCCACCGCGAAGCTCCCGCCCCGACTCACGCACGTCGAGTCGGGCACCCGGAGTTTCAACCGGTCGATGCCCGAGGAGCTCAATCGGGTGATGACCGACCACATCTCGGACGTGCTGTACGCTCCGACCGAGCGAGCTGTCGAGAACCTCGCGAACGAGGGGATCACCGACGGCGTCGTCCTGACCGGCGACGTGATGTACGACGCGATCCAGTGGGCACGCGAGTACGTCGCCGAAAGCGACGACGCGGGCGTTCTCGGCGATCTCCCGATCGAGCCCGGCGCGTTCGTCCTCGCGACGGTCCATCGGCCCCGCAACACCGACGACGGCGAGCGCCTCCGTCGAATCCTCACGGTCCTCGACGAGCACCCGCTCCCGGTCGTCTTCCCGGCCCATCCGCGGGTCAGAAAGCGGATCACGGAGCTGGGACTCGACGCCGAGTTGGGCGCGGACTTCCACCTCATCGAGCCCGTTGGCTATCTCGATTTCGTCCGCCTGCTCGACGGCGCACAGAGAGTGGCGACCGACTCGGGGGGCGCCCAGAAGGAGGCGTTCATGCTTGAGACGCCGTGTGTAACACTTCGCGAGGAGACCGAGTGGGACGAGACCGTCGAGTGTGGCTGGAACCGCCTCGTCGGTGCGGACCCCCACCTGATCCGCGAGGCCCTCTCGGAGAACGACGAGCGCCCACCTCGTCCCGATCCCTTCGGCGACGGCCGGGCCGCAAAACGCATCGTCGCCGCCCTCGACGATGACTGATTCGGGGGAGTTCGCGGTCTGTCTCACCCACGACGTGGATCGCCCGTACAAGACCTACCAGTGGCTCTCCGACGCGATCACGGAACGCGACACGCGCCACCTACACCGGGCGCTGTCGGGCGAGAACCCCTACTGGCGCTTCGAGGAGGTGATGGCCATCGAGGACCGGTTGGGCGTTCGTTCGGCGTTTTACTTCCTGAACGAGCCCTCGCTGTTCGGAAAGTCGATCCGGCAGTGGGCCGACCCGGCCCGGTGGATCGAGCACCTCGGGCGCTACGACGTCACGACTCCGGAGATTCGGGAGGTGATCCGGCGGCTCGACCGCGGCGGCTGGGAGGTCGGCCTCCACGGCTCGTACGACTCGGCGCGCGACGAGGGACGTCTGCGCCACGAGAAGAACGCGTTGGAGGGCGTGCTCGGTCACGAGGTCCGGGGGGTTCGCCAGCACCACCTCCGGCTCGATCCGCCCGAGACGTGGAAAATACATGCGGCGATGGGGCTGTCGTACGATACGAGCCTCGGGTCGAGCACCGAGTGTGGGTTTTCTCACGGGTATCGCCCTCTCCGGCCGTTCGACGACGAGTTTCTGGTCTTCCCGCTGACGATCATGGAGGTCGGCCTGCCAACAGACGCCGAGCGCGCGTGGCGCGAGTGCGAACGGCTCCTCGAGGAAGCCCGCGCGAACGACGCCGTGATGACCGTGCTGTGGCATCCACGATACTTCGACGACCGGGAGTTTCCCGGCTACCGGACACTGTACGAGCGCCTCGTCGAGCGCGCCGTGGAGATGGGCGCGTGGGTCGGCCCGCCCGGCAAGTGCTACGATCGGCTGGGTATCGAGTCGATCACGCCGTAGCCAGCGGCACTGTCACGACGACCGGTCGACGTTCCGGGCCCCGTCAATGCGGCTACAGCCGCTCCTCGCCGGTTCGGTTCACGTCTCCTGTGTCTTCGCCCGAGAAGCCGACCTCGTTGTGGGTACCGTCACAGAACGGCTTGGTGTCCGAGGCCCCGCACCGACAGAGCGCGGTTTCGGTACCGGAAACAGCCGCTCCATCCGCTCCTTCGATCTCGACGGTCCCGCCGACCAGACACGGCCCCGAGGGGATCGGCGTCAGATGGAGGGTGTCGTCCGGCGGTTCGTCGTCGGTCACTGACTCCCCGTCGTCGACGGTGGCGTCGTCCACGAAGCCGATATCGGCGTGGCTGTTGTCACAGAGCGGCTTGTTCCCGGAGGCCCCACAGCGACACAGTGCCACCCGCGTGTCGGAAAGCAGGGACTCGCCGTCGGGCGTTTCGATCTCGATCTCCCCGTGGAGGTAGAGCGGGCCGTCGGGGACAACGCTGATGCGGTTCTCCTCCGGAACGGGTTCCTCCAGATCACCGTCGGCCGACTCGAAGTGTAACGCACCCGTCGGACAGTCCATGATCACGTCCGTCACCGCCTCGGAATCGGCGTTATCGGGCTGGATCCACGGGCGCTCGTCGGGGTCGAACACCTCGGGCAGGCCCTCGACACACGCCTTGACGTGGATACAGCGGTTCACGTCGTAGGTCACGTCGACTTCCTCGCCGGTGTACCGGTGGATGTCTTCCTCCATCGGGTACGGGTTCCACGGGAAGCGACATATACTCTCGTGGGACTCGTCCCGGATCCCCGTCCCACCCCAGTCGTGTACGAACGCCGCGAGAACGGGGGTAAGGCCCGGATAACAATCCCCCGGTCGGCGGAGATACGGATAGGATGAACGTCGAACGTATCGACCTCTCCGAATGGGAGTCGATGCTCCCGAAGGAGGGAGTCGAGGTCTTTCACACGCCCGAAGCGCTGGCCGTACTCGACGAACACGCCGACGGCGAACTCCACCTGCTGGGGGCACGGAAGGGCGAGCAGCCGCTGGCGCTCGTGGCCGCCTTCGTCCGGCGGAACTCGCTCGGGACGGCGATCTTCTCGCCGCCGCCCGGTATGGGTGTCCCCCGCCTCGGTCCGATCCTCATGCCGACCAGCCCCAAGCGCCGCAAACGCGAGAAGCTCAACCGCGAGTTCACCGACGCGGTCGTCGAGCAGCTCGTGGGCGACGGTTCACGAACCCTCTTCCGCATGGAGTGTCCCGCGGGCTACGAGGATCCGCGACCGTACCTCTGGGCCGACTTCGAGGTGAGAAACGCCTTCACCTATGTCCTCGAGGTCGACGGCGACACCGACGCGCTGCTCTCGTCGTTCAGCAAGAGCCTCCGCCGGGAGGTCCGCGACGCCGGAGAGCTCCCGATCGAGGTCGGTATCGAGGGGACGACGGGCGCACGGGCGGTCTACGAGGACACCCGAGCGCGCTACGCCGAACAGGACGAGCCGTTTCCACTCGAATGGCCCTACGTCAGGGACCTCGTCGAGGCGCTCGGCGAGCGCGCGCGGGTCTACGTCGCCCGCGACCCCGACGGGGAGTTTTTGAGCGGGATCACCGTCCTGTACTCGAACGACCTCGCCTATTTCTGGCAGGGGGGTGCCCGCGCGACCTACGACGGCGTGAGCGTCAACAGTGCACTCCACTGGCGGATCGTCGAGGACCTCGCGACCGATCCCGACCTCGACGGGGTGAAGAAGTACGACCTGATGGGCGCGAACACCGAGCGGCTCTGCCGATACAAATCGAAGTTCTCCGCGGACCTCGTGCCCTACTACGTCGTCGAGTCGAACGGGGCGGCCATGACGCTCGCGAAGACGGCCTACTCGTTACTCCGGTGAGCGGCGCCACCACAGCGCCAGCCCGACGAGGACGAGCACGCCGGCCCCGACGGCGAGGTAGCCGTTCGAGGAACTCCCCTCCGAACCGGCTCCGCCGGGCGCGGGCTGCTCGCCCTCGACTTCGATCTGTTGGGTCTGGCCAGCGACCTCGACGGTGTGGGTGCCCGGCGAGTCGACGCGCTGGGTGAACGTCACCGTCGTCGACTCGCCGGATCCGAGCGTCACCTCCTGTGAGTCGGTCACCTCACCGAAGACCAGCAGTTCGACCGGCTGCGTCTCGGTGACGTCGGCGGTGTTCTCGACGGTCGCCGTGACCTCGACACGCTCTCCGGCGTCGATCCGTTCGCGATCCAGCGAGAGCTCGGTCGCCTCGATCGGCGACTCGGCGAGGACGACCGCGAACTCCCCGCCGCCGTCCGTGGTGCTCTCGAAGGAGTAGACCCGATCGGTCTCTCCGATCGGTTCGGTCGCGGTCCGCTCCCAACCGTCCCCGACGCGCTCGTAGACCGCGACGTTGCTGGCGGTGGCGTCGTGGCCCGAGAGCGCCGCCTTCTCGACGCTAAAGGAGAGCGCCAGATCGCTCACGCTCCCCTGTGAGGCGCCGTCGTCGACCGTCAGCGTCGAGAGCGTCGGTGCGGTCCCGTCGCCGTCCCCGTCGGCGATCTCGGGGCCGCCCTCGGCGGCGCTCATCGCGACCTCCACGTCCGACGGGCCAGTGATCGTGTTCCCTCCGCTCGCCGCGAGCGAGACGCGGTCGTACCGGACGCCGTTTCCGCCCTCAGCGGGCGGGCGCAGGCTGGTAGTCTCGCCGCCGGTGTCCTCGACGGTCGCGAGGATCCCTCCGTCGGTCAGGGCGTAGCTGACCGTCGGGTCCCCGCAGGTACCCGAGCGAATCACGAGCGGGTCCTCGGTGTTCCCCATCGCCACCCGGTCGGGCCGATCCATACTCCCCGAGAGGACGTCGATCCCGGTGACGGTACCCTCCGGTTGGAAGGTCGATTGCTGGGCGTTGAATGCGGGATCGATCGTCACCTCGAAGTCCCCGCCGAGGCCGGTGTAGGCCCCGCCGTCGGTTCTGTCGGGCCCCCAGAGCCAGGCGATCTCGCTCCAGACCTCGCCGTGGGTCCAGACGTCGTCGATGTTCTCGCTGTAGTTGTCGTCCTCGACGGTCCACTCGCCGTCCGCCGGCAGGCCGACGATCTCGAACTCGGCCGCGCCGCCGTCGGTACCACCGCCGAGTCGGTCGTGGACGATCACGAGGCTCAGCCCGTCGGGCCCCTCATAGAGGAACAGCGAACTCACGTCGTTTCGCTGGAGGTCGGTCGTACCGTGGGAGCTGTAGGCGTAGTCGGTCTCGTGGGTGTTGTGACTCCGGTAGTCGTACAGTTCGGCGGCCGTCGCCTCGCCCGACAGCGGGGTGATGGCCGTACACTGGGTCCCCTGCTCGACGACGTACGACCCCTGCTGGGCGGCGGCGGGCTGACTCGCGGGAACGAGACCCGCGACCGAGAGGCTCACCACGAGCGTCGCCACGAGCAAGAGCACACCGACCGGTTTCGACGGAGCAGTCATCGGAACGGCCTCCGATCGGGCTGCTCGCAGCGGTTCGTCGGGTCGGACCTCGGAGCTGGCTCGGGCGTCATCGGCGGGTGTTTCGCCGATCCGGGCATTGTTATCCGGCACCTACCGCCCGAGCGGGGGCGAAAAAGGACCGCCTACTCGACGGTGACGCTCTTGGCGAGGTTTCTGGGTTTATCGATCGGGCGACCCAGCAGCGCCGCCGCGTGGTACGAGATCAGTTGCAACTGGACGTTCGCGAGCAGACCCGCGACGGCCGGCTCGGATTCGGGGACGAAGAGGACGTCGTCGGCCTGCCGGAGGACCTCCTCGTTGGTGCCGTCGGTGATCGCGACGACGGTCGCGCCGCGGGTCTGGGCCTCCCGGACGTTCCCCAGCAGTTTCTCGTCGTCGCGGCCGGTGAAGACCGCGAAGACGACGCTCGCCGGGGTAACCAGCGCGAGGGGGCCGTGTTTGAGTTCGCCCGCCGCAAAGCCCTCGGCGTGCTCGTAGGAGATCTCCTTGAACTTCAGCGCCCCTTCGAGCGCGACGGGGTAGCCCACGCCGCGCCCGATGAAGAAGAAGGCGTCCCGGCCCCGGTAGCGCTCGGCGACGTCGCGGCTCCGGGAGGTGTCGAGGATCCGCTGGATACCCCAGGGAAGCGAGTCGAAGGCGACGGGGCCGCCGGGTGAGTCCTCGCCCGCGAGGCGGTCTGCGAACAACGAGAGTGCGACGACCTGCGAGGAGAACGTCTTCGTGGCGGCGACGCCGATTTCGGGGCCCGCGCGGATGTACAGCGCGTCGTCACAGACCCGCGATGCCGACGAGCCCACGACGTTCGTCACCGCGAGGGTGCGCGCGCCCGCCCGCTGGGCGGTCTCGATAGCCGCGAGGGTGTCGGCGGTCTCGCCGCTCTGGGTGACCGCGACCACCAGCATCCCCTCGCCGACCGGCCGCTCGTGGGTGGCGTACTCGCTCGCAAGGTGCGTCGAGGCGGGAATGCCGCGCTCGGCGAAGACGTAACTGCCGTACAGCGCAGCGTGATAGGAGGTACCACAGGCGACGAACTGGACCTCCTCGACCCCCTCCAAGGTTCCGGGATCGAGGTCGGTCAGTTCGCCTGAGCCGTGACACTCCAGGATCTGGCGGATCGCGGTGGGCTGTTCGTGGATCTCCTTTATCATGTAGTGGTCGTAGCCGCCCTTCTCGGCGGCTTCCGCGGTCCAGTCGACGGTTCGGACGGGCCGGTGGACGACCTCGTCGCCCTCGGTGATCGTATAACCGTCGGGCGTGGCCCGCACGGCGTGGCCGTCCTCCAGATAGACGACCCGGTCGGTGAACTCGAGGAAGGCGGGTACGTCGCTCGCGACGAACAGCGCGCCGTCGGCGATCCCGAGCACCATCGGGGAGCCGTTTCTGGCGGCGTAGATGGCCGTCTCACCCTCGTGGATCATCGCGATGGCGTAGCTCCCCGAGAGCTCGGCGAGCGCCGCGTGAAACGCCTCCGTGGTCGAACGGCCGGTCGAGAGGTGTTCCTCGATCAGATGGGGGACGACCTCGGTGTCGGTGTCGCTCCTGAACTCGTGGCCCGCCGCCTCCAGGCGCGAGCGCAGCGCGTCGTGGTTCTCGATGATGCCGTTGTGGACGACCGCGAGCGAACCCGTACAGTCTGTGTGTGGGTGGGCGTTGACGTCGGTCGGCGGGCCATGGGTGCTCCAGCGGGTGTGCCCGATCCCGACGTCGGTACTCGGCTCCAGCTGGGTGACGTGATCGACGAGTCGGTCGATCCCGCCCTCGCGTTTGAACACCTCGATCCCGTGGCCGTTCGACAGCGCGATCCCGGCCGAGTCGTAGCCCCGGTACTCGAGGTTCGAGAGCCCCTTCAGGAGGCTCGGGACGGCGTTTTCGGTGCCCACGCGGGCGATGATGCCACACATCAGCGCCCACCCCTCGATCCGGTCTGTCGGAGCGCGGTTCGCGGGCGGGAGGCGTCGATCGTGTGCGGGGAAGTAGCGTCTCTCATCGGTCGATACGAAGGCGGTTCCGGTCGCGGGACCATTGGTATCGCGTGATTATACGCCCGTAAGGGGTACCGAACGAATAGGTCCGCCGTACCCGACCCCGTGCCGGGAGAAAGGGGTGAATTACTTGGACACAGGGACGCTTGTGAGTGTGTATGATTCACGAGAGCGAGCTGTCACCACCCGCCGTGACAGCCCTCGACATCGCGACCCGGACCGGCGCATCGGCCTGGCTCGAAACCGACGGCTACCGGCGGGGCATCGAACTCGCGGCCACGCATCCCGACGTGGACCCCGTCTCGATCGTGTCGATGGTCACGCTACCCGAGACGGACGGGCGGGACGAACCGGACGGGATCACCCCGGCCGCGATGCTCGCGGAGATCCAGCGGGCCGCACGCAGGGGGTGGATGGACCTCCCGTACGAGTCGCCGGCGTTCCAGGGGCTCAACAAGCTGGTCGCGTGGGCGCTCTCGGCGGGTGGCGTCGACGCCGACTACACGCCTGTCTTCGAGGTCGGACACGGAACCGACTACGAGCGGCTGGATCGTGCCTTCGAGCGCCTCGGGTGTGACTACGAGGTGATCGAGGGGACCGCGTCGACCTGTCGCGTCCGACCCCGCGAGGCGGCGACGACGCTCGGCCGGGTACTCGTCACCCTCGGCGTGCCCGCCGGGGAACCGAACCCGCTGACGACGCTGCCGGCGTACCTCGCCGAGTGTCCCGAGTCCCTCCGCCGGGCGTTCGCGTACACGTACCTGAACAACCGCCGTTCGTCGGCCGATCCGCCGGCCCCCGAGCGAAACTCGCCGGCGTTTCGTCGCGCGCTGGCGGCGTTTCTGACCCGGACGATTGACGCGCCCGCGACGGTCGTCGACGGCCGGGTCGTTCTCTTCGAGGAGGCGGAGGGACGGCGCTCCTGATCGACCCTCATTCCAGATAGCCGAGCTGTGAGAGGCGGTCCTCGACCGCTTGTGAGTCCGTCCGGCGGCGATCACCCCCGATATCGGCGTAGCGCTCGGTCCCGACTGCCTCGACCATCGGCAGGACCCGCCCGTCCATCCGGTCGTCGCGCGGAACCCCGAGCGAGGCCAGAACGGTCGGCGCGACGTCGAACAGGTGCGCACCCGAGAGATCCGCGTCGGGGTCGATCCCCGCGCCCGCGGCGACGACGATCCCGTCGCGCTTGTGGTTCCAGGGTTCCTCGGGCTCGCCGAACGGCTCGCCGAGCAGGCGCGCGGAGACGAACTGCTCGTAATCGTGTGGAACGGTCACGACGTCGACAGCGTCCTCGATATACGGCCCCGAGAAGACCTCCTCGCGGGGGGCGACCATCTCGAAGACGGGGTCGCCCGATGGCGTTCGCACCGCCGAGAGCGCCTCGATCAGCTCCGTCCGAACCGACTCGTACTCCTCGGGGGCGACGACGCCGTCGGGTTCGCGCCCGTCGAGGTTGATCCGAATCCCGAGTTCGGTCCGCGAGCGCATGTACGCCCGCGAGGCGGGGAAGTCGACCTGCTCGGTCGCCGTCCGAATGAGGTCGGCGGGGACGACCCGCGCGACCGACTCGGCGAGCCCCACCCGGTCGAGCAGTCGGTGGGCCCGCTGGCTGGTCAGTCCGATGCGCGCGCCGGCCAGGACGGCCCGCGAGAGGGCGGCGTCGAGCACCCCCGTCCCCGAGGACTCCGTTCGCGCCCGCTCGTGGATCGTCCCCCAGGAGGGCATCCCGCCTTCGCGCCCCGACACCGCAGTAAGGTAGCCTTCACGGCGGAGGAACTCGTTGACGCGGAACTCGTAGTCGTCGTAGGGCCCCATCCCGTGATCGCTCACGAGCAAGACGGTCTCGGGGTCGGTGGCCCCGAGGACCGACCCGATCTCCCGGTCGACCGCGCGGTAGACCGCCTCGACGCCCGTGGGATCGCCCGCGAGCTCGTGAAAGACCGTGTCGGTCGACTGGAACTCGAGGAAGCCGAAGTCGGGGTCGAACCGGCCGGCGAGATACCGGAACGCCGCCCCGCGAGAGGCGATCAGATCCCGGTAGTTCGCGATCGCCGTCTCGGGATCGACGCCGCTTTCGTGGGGCGGATAGATCCGGTACTCCCCGATCTCCGCGCGGATCTCCTCGAGGACCCCCGCGGGGTGGCAGTCGGGGTCCTCCGGGGCGGTGTAGCCCGGAACCACCGCCCCGTCGATCTCGCCCGGCGGGTGGGTGACCGGCACGTTCAGGACGACGCTGCTCATCCCGCGCTCGGAGAGTACCTCCCAGATGGCGGGAAACCGGACGTGCGTGGCGTTGATCACGTCCCAGTCGTAGCCCTCGAACGCGAGGAAGTCGAAAACGCCGTGTTTGCCGGGGTTCACGCCGGTGTACAGCGAGGGCCACGCGCTTGGCGTCCACGGCGGGATCTGCGATTCGAGGGGGGCGCTCGTCCCCGCCTCTCGCAGGTCGGCGAGATGGGGGAGTGCGCCCGTCTCGATCAGCGGGTCGAGCACCCGTGAGCAGGCGGCGTCCAGTCCGATGAGAAGCGTCTTCATGCGTTGTCTCAACTCTCCTCGCACGCTCGGGCACCGACACCAATTGTTATGGCCGGTGTACGCGGGGTAGTTCGCCCATACTACGGATGAGCCGCCACCCAACGCCGTCGGTTCCGATGGTGGGAAAGAGTTAATTAACTAACTAGTGATGGAGGGATGTGGACGGCGCAGTGACGGCCCGGACAGAAGACCGAAGCGACGGTCCCGACCGTGACTGACGTCTCACGGCGACCACGACCCGGTACCGACCGGAGGTCGACGCCGAAAGGGATGGCCGAACCCACAGTGACCACACCGCCGACCGACACCACCATGACCGAAAACGACATCAGCCACCGATCGACAGCACCGACGACCGACACGGCGATACCGACCGGCTGTTCGGACCTCCTCGACGCGCTGGGGGATGCGTCCGCACGGGCGATACTCAGGGAAGGATCCGAGCGGCCCGTCACCATCGAGGACCTCCTCTCGGTCTGTGACGTCTCCCGGACGACGATCTATCGGCGGGTCAACGAACTCGTCGACCTCGGCCTGCTCGAGGAGTCGATCACGTTCACCGAGGACAACAAGCGCCAGCGGCGGTTCCGGACGGCGTGCAACCGGATCACGCTCTGTGTCGGCGAGAACGGGCTCGAAGCACGTCTCGATTCGGACGGGACGGTCACACCGTTCGAGGAACTCCTGCTCGACGACTCCACGCTCCGGATCTCTCTGAGCGGCACGGACGTCCGCTTCGGCATCGAGACGAACGGCGGAGCCGACGCGGTCGACGAGTGACGGGACGGCGAGTTCGACGGGACGGGTCGGCGAGCGCCTGATACGAATCGGGTTGGTCCCGCATCGACTCGTCGTGCTCGTCGGCCTCGAAACGGCTGCTGGTCGACTCCTCTCCGGAATCGACCCCCTCCTCCTCTCTCGGCCGTCTTTACTATATGGGAAGGTGGTAATCTATAGCAATATGATGAATCTATAGATCTCCTAGAAGCGGTTATGTCCTCGACCGGTGTAGAGCCGATCAAGGAGATGAGATACCGAGCAGCGAAACTCCTCGTCGTGGTCGGGATCGGGGCGACCGTACTGGCGGCCAGTACGGGATCGACCGGCCGATCCGAGAGGGGATACGACCTCCGGTACGTATCGACCGATCACGACCGTGGTGGCGCGCTCGTCACCGCGGGAGGGCCGTACTGATGTACTCCGCCTTCGAGATCCGCCGGGCGCTCGCGAACCCGGTCCGGATCGGCCTCGAATGCAATCGCCTGTACCACCGGCGGGGCTATCGACGGGCGTACAACCCCTCGGGCGTGGACGTCTTCGCCGAGGACTGGGACTCGCTGATCCTCCTCGATGCGTGTCGCTACGACCTCTTCGAACGCCACTCGAGGCTGCCCGGCGATCTCCAGTCGCGCACTTCGCGCGGGTCGGGCACCGCCGAGTTCCTCCGGGGGAACGTCGCCGGTCGGGACCTGCGGGATACGGTGTACGTCACCGCGAACCCGCAGCTGTATCGGTACCGCGAGGAGCTCAACGCCACCTTTCACGACGTGATCCACGTCTGGATGGCCGAGGGGTGGGACGAGGAGTACGGGACCGTCCTGCCCGAAACGACGACGCGATACGCACGGGAGGCCGCAGAGCGCTACCCCGAGAAGCGCTTGTTCGTCCACTACCTCCAGCCCCACTACCCCTTCGTCGGCTCCGAGACGACCTTCGATAAGGGCCACGTCGAGGACCCCGATGGGGGCGAAGACGTCTTCTGGCTCCGACTCACGGACGGGCGACTCGACGTCGACCGCGAGACCGTGTGGGACGCCTACGCCAAGAACCTCGACCTCGTCCTCCCGTACGTCGAGTCGCTCCTCGAGGAGTTCGAAGGACGGACGGTCGTCACCTCCGATCACGGCAACCTCTTCGACGAGCGCGTCTTCCCGCTGCCCATGCGGGTCTGGGGGCACCCGAAGGGGATCCACGTCGAGAACCTGGTGAAGGTGCCGTGGCTCGTCCACGAGACCGGGACCCGAAAGGAGGTCGCCGCGGCGGCCCCCGTCTCGGAGGGGCGCACCGTCGGCGAGGACGTGGTGGCGGACCGTCTCGAGGCCCTCGGCTACGTCTGATCGCGGTATTCACGAGCCCCGACGGCTCGGGTCGATCGGGAGATGCGGCGGGCGTACGGTCCCGTTTATGCCCGCTTCTCGCGCGGCGTGATGTCGATCTCTTCGAGCGCTTCGAGGGTCCCTTCCTCTTCTGCTCGTTCGATCTTCGAGATCTCCCTCGCGTAGTGGAGGAACGTGTCCACGGAGGCGATCACGACGCGGGCCTCGATCGTGAGGATCTCGATACCGACGAGCGAGACGCGGATCCAGATGTCGATGACGACGCCCTTGTCCAGGATCCGGTCGAGCACTTCCGCGAGGCTCGATGTGTGTGGTCTGGCTTGGCTCATGGGTTCTCCCCGTCCGGTAGGCTGCCGACCCACCTTACTGTTTGCCCATCTCTAGCAAGGACGTTGCCGTCGGCTCGCGACCGAAGCCGGCCCCGCGAGCAGCCGGAGTAGGAGATGCATACCATCGATAGGGGATCAATAACGAACCACGTCGGTCGCCTGCTGCCTGCCATGTACCGACCCGCCAGAGCGCCGAGCGAAACGAGCGACGGATGACGCGTACGGGGCGCTCATCGCGTTCGGATCGGCGCGTTCCCGCCGACGTACTGATCGTCGCGGCGTTTCTCGTCGTCGCGAACGGGATCATCGCGTTCGCGCCGTGGCAGCCCCTGCGCGTCGTGCCGGGACTGATACTCCTGTTGTTCGTTCCGGGATACGCCCTCTTGACGCTCCTCTTTCCGGCGCGTACCGACCCCGGCGACTCGGCGGCCGACGGGATCGACGGGGCGGAGCGGGCCGCCCTCTCGTTCGGGCTGAGCGTCGCGCTGGTGCCGCTGTTGTACCTGCTTGGCTACCTGTTCAGCCTGCTGAACCCCCCCTCGACGCTCATGTCGTTCGGCGTATTGAACGGTTTTATCGTCGTCACCATGCTTCTTGGACTCGTTCGCCGACAGGAGTTGGCCCCGTCCGACCGGTTCGACCTACCGGCCCGTCGGGCGGTCGTCCCCGACCTATCAGACCGGCGAACCGACCGGCGCGGCTTTCTGGCGGACCTCGCGCTGGGAGGGGCGATCCTGGCCGCGCTCGGAAGCTTCGTCTATGCGATCAGCGATCCCGGCGACGGCGAGCGTTTCACCGAGTTCCAACTGCTCTCGCGGACGCAGGGCGGCGAGTACGTCGCCGGCGACTACCGGACGGTCCTCACGGCCGGCGAACCCCAGTCACAGATCGTCGGGATCGAGAACCACGAACACGCCCGTACCACCTACACGGTCGTCGCCGAACTCCAGCGGGTCGATACCGAGGGCGACGCGGCACAACTGCTCGAACGCGGCGACCGCACCGAACGGACCGTCTCGGTCGCCCCCGGCGAGTCGGCCTACCTCGAACAGGGTGTGACCCCCGACATCGTCGACGAGAACCTCCGACTGGCGTACCTGCTCTATACGAGCGACTCGCCCATCGGCGACCCCTATCGCGAACTGCACCTCTGGGTCGACGTCTACGAGCCGGGAACCGAACCGACCGACGCGTAAGCGCTCGATAACTAACCCGATCCTCGCCGAGGGAGTGCGTATGTGGCCATGGGAACACGCCCTTTTCGCCTACCTGCTGTACTCGCTCGCCAGCCGGCTCTGGCTGCGCCGCGCACCCTCGGCGCTGCCCGTGCTGGTGTTGGTCGTCGCCTCGAGCGGCCCCGACCTGATCGATAAGCCACTGGCGTGGCAGTTCGGAGTCTTCTCGAGCGGGTACGCGATCGGCCACTCGGTCTTCTTCGCCGTCCCGCTGGTGGCCGTCGTCGGCCTGCTGGCGTGGAGCGCGGACTGGTCCGGCGTCGGCCTTGCCTTCGGGATCGGGTATCTCTCGCACCTCGTCGGAGACCTGCTCCCGATCTACGCCGAGGAGGGTGAGTTGGCGCTGTACCCGGTCATCTGGCCACTGGGTGAGCGTTCGAGTACCGACCACAGCCAGGGGTTTCTCGACCGCTTTTTCGAACTGTTCGTCCCGTACTCCCGGGAGTTCGGGACACAACTCCTCTCGATGGAGTTCTCCGCGTACACCGTCTTCCAACTCGGGATCGCCGCCCTGGCGGTTTCCCTCTGGCTGCTCGACGGCGCACCCGTCCTCCGGGAGGGGTACCTAAAACTCCGGGCCCGCCTCGCACCTGACCCCACACGAACCGCAGATTAGGTACACCGCGCGATGGCCTCGCGCAGGGTCATGACGGTGATACCGCGCTCGTCGACCCACGAGAGCGTCTCGCGGATGCGGTCCTCGGTGACCTCCCCTTTGAACGTGTGCGCGCCGAGGACGCCCAGCGCCCCGCGTTCGGCGATTTCGTTCAAATCTCGTTTGACCGATTCGCGGTCCGTGTACTCGATGAAGTAGTCCCGGCGTGTCGCGTAGGGATCGAAACCCTCGGGATCGTTCACCCGTTTGCCGTGGCGGGCGTTGGCCACCCCCGAGTAGTACTCGCTGGCGAACTTCCGCGAGTAGTCGTCGAAGTTGTCGTAGGGCGCCAGCAGCGTCTCGACCTCGAAACCCATCCCTTCGAGGGCGTGTTTCGAGTCGGCGAGCGAGGCGCGCATCTGTTCTTCCGTGTAGCGCACCACCGTCTCGCCGGCGAGACACCGGCGGTCGATGGGCTTGTCGACCTCGACGTATCGACCCATCCCGTCGCTTCCATAATCGGCGACCGCCCGGGTGAACGTGTGCTCGTCGGAGGTGAATTCGATGGTCTTGCCGCGGTGGTAGCCGTGGCGGATCTCCTCGGGGTAGATCCGCTCGGCACCCGGGGCGGCATCCTCAACGAGTTCGAACGTCCCGAGGGTGGTGTGCTCGCTGGTGTGGGAAGCGATCTCCCAGCCTGCATCCACTAGCTCCTCGAGGTGTCCGATATCCATACAGCCGCTCGATTGGTAGTCCTCGCGGCCGATCCATTCGCTGACGATCCCGACGGTCGCGGGCGCGTCGAACGCCCGATGAGCGGGCAACGCCTGGGTGTAGTCCTCCATCGGGCCGTCGTCGTAAACGAACACCACTGCTCCCCCTTCAGACAATCCGGGAGGTTCCGTGGATTCCTCGTCTGTCTCGTCTCGTTGCTCGGCCTCCTCGGGAGGCGATCCGTCGTCCGGTGGCGTCCACTCTCGTTCCTCGGCGAGACAACCGGCGAACGTGAGCGCACCCACGAGACCGCCGTACCGAAGCACTCGCCGTCGGCTGATAGGAGAATCGTTTGACACGTCGATAGAGAGCGTCTCAGAGACGGTCAGTATGGTCCGCTTGACACTACATTCCGTTCGATCGAAGGTTCTGGGCGCCAAGGAGGTCGGTGGAACTCCCGTGGATCGAACGTCTACACGAGGCTCGGAACCAGCGGTCCCGGCCGCACCCGGTCGCGGAGCCACACTCGCCGGCGTCCGTGATCGATTCTCGTGGAGTGTTCACGTATCGAACCCGGAAGACGTCCCGTCGGTTCGGGTCCCTTGATCAGCCCGTTCGACCGGCGTGCAGGCTGACAGGGTGATGTCCCACAGTATCCGTCGTTCTCGGGAGCGGCGAAACCAGCCGGATCGGCCACACGGATCGACCAGCTACCCGAACATATCACCCGATTCGAGTAGTCGATCGACCAGTAGCGGGTGGACGAATACGGATCGAAAGCGAACCGGTGATCGAGGCGTTCGCCGGTCTCCTGTCGAGGCTGTCCGGTCTCGACCGGCGATCGGAATCCGATCGAGGGATCCAGCGGCAATCGGTTTCCTCGATTCGGGTATCGCGACCGAAAAAAGGTGTAGCGGACGGTTTCGTGTGGGCTTCAGTCGTCGTTGTGTTTGTTGTCGTCGTCCTCGACCTCGCCGTTGTGGAGATCGTCGTCGGGACGCGAGATGTGGAAGTCGTCCTCGTTCTCCTCGAGCGGGACGACCGCCGCGATGTCCGTGGGGCGCTCGGGACCTGGCGGGGCGAACGAGCCGTCGTTCGGCGCGCCGACCTCGTCCGAATACGCCGGATCCTCGTCCTCTTCGTCGAAGAAGTCCCACTCCTCGTTCTCGTTGCTGTCGATGTGTTGCAGCGAGACCAACACGGCGGGCTCGGGCAGCCGATCCACGTCGTCCGGGACCGCATTGAGCTCCTTGACTTGGAAGATCGGGACCTTGACGTTCTGATGGAGGCCCTGCTCGAGGAACTCCGAGTAGCCGATGATCGTATCCGCGGCGTTCTGCGGCGTCCCGTCCTCCTCGTTGATGAAGCCCACGTCCGCGATCCCCTCCTCGGGGCGCGCGAGGTGGACCGAGACGAAGCCACCCTCCTCGGTGGTGATGTTCGCCTCGTCGACGATGACGTAGGTACCGTCCGTGACTTGGCTGCTAAAACGGCTGTACGCGAGGCCTTTGCCCTCGCCGAGCGGGCCCTCGGGGCGCTGATGCTCACTGGGCGTGTACTCGACGTCGTCGTCGTCCATTGCGCTCACACTGCCCGCGAACCCGAGGGCCGCGGCCGTCCCGCCGAGGGCCTGCAGTACGCGTCGCCGCGAGGAACCGGCGGTTCGTGGTTGTTCTGGGTGCGATGCGGAGTCGTCGGTCGTGATTTTCTCTGAGTCGTCTGACATCGTGTCCTCCGATACTGGTACCGCTTCCAGCACTCCTGTCCACTCGCGACAGCCCGATTGTAATTGGTCGCCTAGCAGGACACCCCCGTCGGAGGGTGCGTAGCGCGCGCTTACCGGGACGTACTCGGAACCGACCCCCGCCGACACGCCATCAGGTCGTCCCTACTGGCTGTCCGACGACCGTGACGGAATCACCTGTCTCGACGGACGAACGCCGCGTGTTCGGGAGCGTCGTGCCGGCCCGGTCGAGCCCGAGACGGACAGGCAAGGGGGTTGTCATGTCCCCTCCAGTCTTTTCAGTCGAATATCACATACGGTCGTTCAATCGGAAACTTCCGTCTCACGACGGCCGTGAGTCACACTCACCCACCACCTCGAACAGTGCAGAGATCGGGTATCCTGTCCCTTCGACCGTCGACGAGGGGTAAGACGGGGGTCGTCGTCATCGGCGGGTGCTGTGAGTCGGTGGGTGTTGCTGTAGGTCACGGGAGCCGTGGACGGATGGAAGAACAGAAAAGAAAGTCGATAGTTCACTCTCAATAACCACTACGAGAACGCCGTTCTCTTCTCGAACCGTCAGGTTATTCGTAGGACATGCAATTATGTTTTCGAGCGAGTTCCGCTCCCGTCGGTCGATTACGATAGAACAGGTTTCCTCTACTAGATGGTGTGGACCCGAATAATCCAGCCCCGGGGTTTATATCCGTCCACCGACCGATTTTGACTCGACCATGAGCGCAGATGTGAAGAGCGACCGACCGACGGACGCCGAGATTCCGTTCGTTGTGTCCATTCAAGATAGACTCCGGAGAACGGATCGAGCACTGGAGTCGTGGCTCGCAGCCCACGGTGTCACGTTCCTCAGATACGCACTCGCGATGGTGTTCTTCTGGTTCGGCATCGTCAAGCCCTTCGGTGTGAGCCCCGCCAACCCGGTCGTCGAGACGGGGATTTTCTTCCTCCCGTTCGATATCTTCTTCCCGGTTCTCGGCTGGTGGGAGGCCGCCGTCGGCGTCGGCCTCCTCTTCAAACGAACGATCAGGTTCGCCGTCTACCTGATGGTGTTCCAGATGCTCGGAACGATGATCCCGCTGTTCAGCGCCCCGTCAATGACGTTCTCGCAGTTCCCGTTCGTCCCAACGGCGATCGGGGCGTACATCATCAAAAACTGGGTGCTGTTGAGTAGCGGTCTCGTCGTGTTAGCCAAAGTCGATCTGGAGGACGACCAATGAGCCTGAAATCCGACGATACGCTGAACCGAACCACACGACAGAGCATGGCTGAGTTCGGCGCGGAGATCGAACGGACGTTCCTCGCGTTCGTCGAGGACCACAGCCTCACGATGCTGCGGTACGCGCTGGTGGCCGTCTACGTCTGGTTCGGCCTGCTGACGATGACGGGTACGAGCCCGACCGCGGGACTCGTCGCCGAGATGTTCCCGTTCGTGCCAACCGAGGTCTTCCGGCTGGTGCTGGGCGGCTGGGAGGTCACAGTCGGCCTCGCGCTGTTGTCCCGGCGGACGCTCCGGCTCGCAGTGATCCTGCTGGCGTCCCACGCGGCGGTCGTCATGCTGCCGCTTGCGGTGTTCCCGGCCCAGACGTTCTCGTACTTCCCGTACGGGCCGTCGTTCGAGGGCGTCTACATCATCAAGGATTGGGTGCTGTTGGGCGCCGTGATGACCGTCGGCGGGTTCGTCGGGAGGAACGACTGAGCGTGCCCGGCGAGTAGACGGGGTGGGCCGGTATCCCGATTACAGCCGGGAGGAAAGCGGTTCGCCCTGTTTTGCGGCGACCTCGGACGACGATCGGAGCGATTCGAGCGCCTCGACGCCGTCGTGGATCGTCGCGACCTCCTCGCCGTCGCGGTGGGGATAGACCGCTTCGAGGCTCCCGTCCCCGTCGTAGACGGCGAGACACAACAACGGCAGGACGACGACGCTACCCCGCCCGCGTTCCTCCTCGAGGAACGACTCGGCCTCGCGCCACTCGAAGGCGGGCGTGAGTGAGCAGTCGTTTCGACGCGCCCAGTCGGTGAACTCCTCGACGGTCTCTCGGACGTCCGGCCCGTCGGTTCCATCGACGGTCCCGACGGACCTCCCCCACGCGTCGACGTCGAGGTCGGTGAGCGGCCCGTGTTCGACGAGCGTTCGGAGCCGCCCGATGATCTCCTCTTGTGTCCCGTTGATCCCGTACGGGGCGAGCGTTCGGAGCCGTAACACTGCTCGGCACGAATCGTGGCTCTCCATGGCGTCTTCCACGATGAGAGCGACGTAGTTAACTATAACTCAATTGATCAGATATGTTGAAACGACGGTGGGTCGATCCCGACTAGTAGGCGAACCGACAGGCGGTACGTTTACGTGACAGCGGGTCAACTAGTCCGACGATGGACCCTCAGACAGATCGATCACGACCAGTCGCCCCGCTTCCCGCCGAGCTCGGTTCGTCCGGCGCGAAACTCGTCTATCTCTATCTGAAAGTCGAGAACGAGGCGACGATCGACGAACTACAGGCCTCTCTCGGGATGCGGAAGGTCACGCTGTATCCGCTCCTCCGGACGCTTACGCACACCGGCCTCGTCGAGAAGGTCGAAACCCGGTACGTCTGTCGACGCGAACACAACACCTGACTCCGATCCGAGGCCCCGCTTTCGGATCGATTATCCCCAGTTGCTCGGGTCGATTTATAACGAAAATCTATGGTATTATCGACTCGTCCCGGAATTCTTAAGCGATTTCGACACCTATTAGATAGTAGATGAAACGGACGTCTTCCCACGAGACCGACCAGGGACTCTCGACGGACCGAATCGAGTACTACATGCCTGCGACGCCACGACTATCGACTGAAGCGGGGCCCATTGAACGGTTCATTGGATCACTCTTCCGGAGACGGGGCGGGGTTCGACCCGCCCCGAGACGGGATCGATAGCCCCTGGAAAGCCGAGAAGCCGGTACGAGGACGATTCATCGACGACGTCCTGACCGGCGGCGGATCGACGGATCGGAAGGACACTTTTGCTGGCGACGACACGGTGATAAAGGAATCGAAACTCGAACTGGGTGAGACGGGACGCTCCCGTGTGAACGTGTGCCAGAACATTGCCATGTGTCGAGTTCTATCGTGACACATGAAATCGAATCGCCATTTCGAGAAGCGCGGTGCCGTCCATTGATGCGTGCACACAATCGATCGTTCGGTGAGCCGAAGACGCGGACATCCGATTCACGGTTCCGGGCCGGTTCCATCGGTGACACATTCTCTCGCGGCCGCGGTCACCGTGGCGATCGTCGTAATCGCTGTTCGATTCGACCGAACTGGCCCGCTCGCGAATCCTCCACGATACCGTGGTTGATACGCCTGTCGACCGTTACACCGTTCGTTCCCTACTAACAGCCGTATATCCGTAAACAATACTGGTGTAGCGAGCATGTATGTCAAACGTGCAGTAACGGCGTTCGACATCTCGAAACCGTCCCATTGAAACGATCCGTAACCGACCGCAGTGGCACAGGTAGAGCGAGGGACTCGCAGCAGGGTTCCGCACAATCGAACGAACCCGTCGTTTCCTACGACGACTTGACTCCCTCCATCCGGAGAGACGTGACCGGAACGTTCGAGGACCGGACGACACGCTCGGTGACGGTTCCCAACAATCCGCCGAACTTCCCCCGATAGCCGGCAGTCATGACGATCAGGTCGATGTCCGCTTCGTTGGCGTAGTTGATGATCTCCTCGTGTATCGCACCCTTCTCGATCGCGGTGACGCACTCGACGCCGGCGTCGGCGGCCCTCGCGCATAGTTCCGTGGTGACCTCCTCGCCGTACCGCCTGTACTCCTCCTTCATCTCCTCTTCGTCGCCGTAGATGTACGGCGTCCGAGGGGCACCCGGCAGGTCCATGACGTACAGCGCGTGAACCGTCGCGTCGATCATGGCCGCGAGTTCGATCGCGTGCTCGGCCGCCTTCTCCGATTTTCGCCCGCCGTCGGTCGGGATCAGGATGCGGTCATACATACGTTAACACACCAATAGGTGCTCTACCTCCGCGATCAGTAATAGTGTTTCGGAAGCCACGACCGGACGGGATCACACCCCCACACAGCGGCTCCAACCCACCGGATACGTGTGTTTCGGCCGCTTCGTCGTCTCCCTATCTCGTCTCGTGGACAACACTTATTATGACTAATGAGAATAAGTGGACAGGGGTCCGATCATGATAGTCGATAGCAATCACGGCGAGTTGGATCCAATCGACCGATCGTCCGCGGGAGTCGAATACGTGAACGTCGGAACGAACCGAGGATCGAAGCGGCCGACGGGGACGGAGCGAGCGGCGTGACGAACGAACGGGTGCGATCTCACCACGAGAAACAATGATACCACATACCAGTCTACGGAAACGGGTGCGAGAGTCCAGCGGGGGAACAGTCCATGCCTGACGAAGACGCGACAGAGCTTCGACAGGACGTCTTCTACGCCGACACCGACAGGGAACCGGGGGACGGGAACGTTACCAAGTGGGGGTTCGACGTTCAGCCCGTCGTGTTCGGTATCTCCGCCGGAGTGATCCTCCTGTTCGTCGTGTTGACCCTGTTGTTCCAGGAGCAGGCGGCGGCGGTGTTCACATGGACGCAGGCCGGTATCGCCGAATACCTCGGCTGGTTCTACATCCTCTGTGCGAACGTCTTCATCGTCGTCGTACTGTACTTCGGTCTCGGGAAGTACGGCAAGATCCGGATCGGCGGCCCGACCCAGGAGCCGGAGTTCAGCGACTTCTCGTGGCTGGCGATGCTCTTCAGCGCGGGCATGGGGATCGGCCTCATGTTCTGGAGCGTCGGCGAGCCGATCTGGCACTACAGCGCACCGCCTTTCGGCGAGGCCGAAACGGCCGCCGCCGCGGAGACGGCGATGGTCGTGACGTACTTCCACTGGGGGATCCACCCGTGGGCGATCTACGGGCTGGTCGCGCTCGGGCTGGCGTTTTACGCCTACAACCGGGGGCTACCGCTGACCTTCCGCTCGCTCTTTTGGCCGCTGCTGGGCGAGCGGATCTACGGCTGGCCCGGACACCTCGTCGACACCCTGGCGGTGTTCGCGACCCTGTTCGGCCTCGCGACGTCGTTGGGACTCGGTGCGGGCCAGGTCAACGCCGGCCTCAACGTCGTTTCGGGCGAGTTCCTCGGCACAGCTGTTCCCGTCGGGACGGGCGTTCAAGTGGTACTGATCGCGATCATCACCGCCTTCGCAACCGTGTCGGTCTGGGCGGGGCTGGACAAGGGGGTCCGTCGCCTGAGCCAACTGAACGTGTATCTCATGTTCACCCTACTCGGGGCGATCGTGATCATCGGTCCGACGCTCTTCATCTTCGATACGTTCGTCCAGAGCCTGGGGGCCTACGTCGCCAGGGTCCCCGGACTGGCGTTCTGGACCGCGGGCTACGAGGGTGGCAGCGACGGCTGGCAGGCCGCGTGGACCATCTTCTACTGGGGCTGGTGGATCGCGTGGTCGCCGTTCGTCGGGATGTTCATCGCCCGGATCTCGAAGGGGCGAACCGTCCGCGAGTTCGTTCTAGCCGTGTTGATCCTGCCGGCGATGTTCTCCTTCATCTGGATGTCGGCGTTCGGCGGCACGGCGCTGCACTTCGAACTGTTCACCGAGTCGTCCATCATCCAGGCGGTGCAGGCCGACGAAGCGGTCGCGATGTTCGAACTGTTCGCGCTCCTGCCGCTGGCGATCGTGCTGTCGGTGCTCGCCATCGTCCTCGTCGTCTCCTTTTTCGTGACCTCCTCGGATTCCGGTTCGCTGGTGCTCGGCAGCATCACCGCCGGCGGGAAGGACGACGCCACCCGGAACCTGCGGGTCTCCTGGGCGATCTTCGAGGGAATCGTCGCGGCCGTGTTACTGATCGGGGGCGGTCTGGGCGCGCTCCAGACCGCGGCGATCGCGACCGGCCTCCCGTTCGCCGTCATCCTGCTTTTCATCTGTTATACGCTTTGGGTGGGCCTCGCCCAAGAACACCGATACCTCCAATCCAGGGAGGTCAAGAACTGGCTCGACCGACTGGAGGAGGACGACGACGGGTTCGGGATCGGACTACAGCCCGCGGACAGCGACGACGACTGACCGCCTCTCGCCAGTCGGATCCGGCGCGGTGGCGGGCACGGATCACTCACCGGCTAATTCTGCCGTTCGGCCGCGAGAACGACGTTTTCGAGCAGCGACGCGATCGTGACCGGGCCGACGCCGCCCGGAACGGGGGTGATCGCGCCTGCCCTCTCCTTCGCGCTCTCGAACTCGACGTCGCCGACGACCTCGACCCCGTCGTCGATGACCCGCCGGTTCGCGCTCACGTCGACGACCGTGACACCCGACGAGAGCATCGAGCCGTCGACGAGTTCCGGCACGCCACAGGCGGTCACGACGACGTCCGCCCGCCGCGTCTTCGCCGCGAGGTCCTCGGTACGGGAGTGACAGACGGTCACCGTGGCGTTACCCCCTGTTGTGTTCCGAAGTAAGAGGTTCGCAAGCGGCTTGCCGATCACGGTCGATCGGCCGACGATCACGACGTCCGCCCCTTCGACTCGGATTTCGGAGGCCGCGAGCAGGCGCCGGACGGCGGCGGGCGTCGCCGGGACGAACCGCGGGTCGCCGAGGACGAGCCGACCGAGAGTCTCGGGGTGGAAACAGTCGATGTCCTTGTGTGGGTGGAGTCGTCGTCGGAGGTCGGCCGTCGCCACGTGAACCGGGAGCGGGGCCTGGACGAACACCGCGTCGACCTCGGAATCGGCCGACAGACGGTCGAGTGCCCGCCGGAGCCGTGCCGAGGGCTCGTCGGGATCGAGGCGGACGTCCCGGGTCTCGATCCCGATCTCGTTGCAGGCGGCGTGCTTCAGCTCCACGAACCGCTCGTCGTCCGGATCGTCGCTCATCAGCACGGTGGCGAGGGTCGGTACGACGCCGCGGTCGGCGAGGTCGTGGACCCGCTCGGTCACCCCCGCTCGGAGCTCCGCCGCGACCGGCTCGCCGCGCATCAGTTCCGTCGGCACGTCCGGAGTTCGGGTGCGACTGACTTGTAGCTTCCCTGTAGCGGCCTCGATACCCCCCGAGCCATTTTCCCATCACGCCGGGGACTGCCGGGAGCGTTGGAGCGCTCCGCTACAGCCGCTCGTCGAGAAGGCGCTCGCGCCAGTTTTCGGTGTCGGGCACCTGATTGAACGTGTAGATGTGAACGCCGCGGATGTCGTAGGCTGGGTCATTGACGTAGGGCGCGAGCCCCTCGATCAGCTCGTCGGGCGTGTAGACTCCGCGCGAGCCGATCAGCTGGCGGACGAACCCGACGACGCTCGTCGTCTTTCGGAGGAACTCGATCGAGTCGCCGACGCCGACCTTCTTCGAGATGCCGATGAGGCGCTGGTAGCTCAGCACGCCGGGGATGCCGACCTCGACCGGGAGTTCGATCCCTCGATCCCGGATCTCGCCGACCCATTCCACTACTGCCTCCGGGTCGTAACAGAGCTGCGTGACGATATACGTCGCATACGGCTCCTTTTGTGCCATCGCCCCGGTGAGCGTCTCCTCGGAGAGAAAGGCGTGGCCCTCGGGATACCCGGTGATGCCGATCTCCTCGAACGGGTGGTTCAGTTCGTCGAGCGCGACGAGCAGGTCGTGGGCCGACTCGAACTCGCCGACCGGCTCCTCGCGGTCTCCGCCCGGAACGAACAGGTCGGTGACGCCGGCGTCGGCGAGGAGGTCGACGACCTCCGCGAGGTGCTCGCGATCCCTGACGTAGCGTGCGGCGATGTGGGGGACGATCTCGTAGCCGGCGGCGGCACCCTTTTCCGTCCATTCGAGGGTCGCCTCGAGCCCGAGTGTCGGCGAGGTGGTGATCGCGATCGTCGCCCCGTCGGGCAGATGGTCCATCTGTTCGCCGAAGCTGTCGAACGGCATCAGCTCGTAGCGCGGCTCAGAGAGCAGTTTCGGCACGCCCTCGACGGCCCCGCTGGAATCCGGGATCAGCGACATGGTATCCGGTGGTTCCTATGGACCCATCGGTCCTGAACCCCTTGATCCGAACCCGTCTGCGGTCGGTCCGGATCGCTCTCGGAACGGCTCACTCCGCCGCGTCCTCCTTCGCGTGCAGTTTGGCCTGCTCGCGGGCACTCGGGTTCACGGAGGGCTTGAACGGCACCTCCGAAACCGTCGCGTAGACCGGCTCGCCGGGTTCCTCAGCATACTCGTCGGGCAGGTGGACCTCGAACTCGATGTCGGCGTCGGCGTCGTAGACGCTGTCGTCGAGCGGGACGCCGAGGTCCTCTAACTTCTCGGCCGGGACGTGCGCGAGCGCGAGGTTGGTCTCCAGTTCGGGGTTGTACCACGGCGAGGTGACGTAGCCACACTCCTCGCCCGTCTCGGGGTCCGAGACGATCCAGAAGTCCGGCGCGTAGTCCCTGATGGGTTCGCCGGCCATCTTCAACCCGACCATCTTGAGGGAAAAGGGGTACTCGCCGTCCTCGATCAGTCCTTTCTGGCGTTCGAGTTCCTCCTTGCCGATGTACTCGCCCTCTTTGTCGTCGGGGATCTGATAGCCGAGGTTGACCTGGAACGGCGAGGTCTCGTGGTCCATGTCCTGACCCCACGAGAGGATGCCCGCGGCGATGCGCCGGTGGTGGGCGGGCGCGACCTGCATCCCGCCGTGGTCTTTCACTGCTTCGTGGACGGGATCCCACACCGCCTCCGCGTTCTTGGAGGCCTCCCGGACGTAGATCTCGAAGCCCTTCTCGCCGGAGAAACCGGTCTGGCTCACCAGCACCGAACACCCGTTCACTTCGGCCTCCATCAGGCCGTAGTACGGGATCTCTGTTACTTCTTCGCCCACCACGTCGACCATCACGTCGACCGAGCGCGGCCCCTGGATCTGCATCGGCGCGACGTCGATCTCGTCGATCTCGACGTCGAAGTCCATCCCGACGTTCACGCCCTGAAGCCACTGCATCAGGGTCGAATCCGAGATCGAGAACCAGAACTCGTCCTCGCCGGGACGCAACAGGACGGGGTCGTTCAGGATGCCGCCGTCCTCGTTACAGAGGATGGCGTACTTCCCCTTCATCACTGCTATCTCGGTCGCATCGCGCGTGATGACGTAGTCAACGAGGTCCTCGGCCTCGGGGCCTTTCACCCGGATCTGGCGCTCGACGGCGACGTCCCACAGCGTCACCCGGTCGACCAGCGCCTCGTACTCCGTCATCATCCCGCCGTCCTCGGGTTCGACCATCCCCCGCGGGTGGTAGAGCCGGTTGTACACCGTCGCCCGCCAAGCGCCGTTCTCGTTGAACGACTTGTGGAAAAAGGGCGATTTCCGTACCCGCGTCGAGACCAGCATCTCGATGCCCGGATCGCCCGACTGGCGCAGGTTCCTCGGCAGCGTCCGATCCGACTGATCGACGCTCGGGTGGTTGGGGTGTGCCTGCTCCTCTCGCTGTGGCGGTTCGTTTTCCGACATGACAACAGATGACGTACCCCACGAACATAAAACAGAGGGGTCCGGACGGTCCGTCCGCGCACAAGGACGGCGTTCGACTCGAATCGGGATCCGAGACGGTCGTCAAACCTCGCGATCCGTGTGGATCAACCCGACCTAGAACAGCCCGGAGATGGTGCCGTCCGGGTCGATGTCCATGTCGGCGGCGGCTGGGTCGGCGGGCAAACCGGGAAGCGTCAGCACGTCGGCGGTCAGCACGACGAGGAAGCCCGCGCCGGCGGAGGGATAGATCTCCTTCACCTCGAGGGTCCAACCCTCGGGTGCGCCCTTCAGACTCGCGTCGTCGCTGAGCGAGTGAAACGTCTTGGACATGCAGATCGGAACGTCGTCGAAGCCGAGATCCGCGAGCCGTCGGATGTCGTCCTCCGCGTCGCCGTGGTACTCGACGCCGTCGGCGCCGTAGATCTCGGTCGCCACGGTCTCGATCTTCTCCTTGACGGGGGCGTCGAGGTCGTAGAGCGGCTCGAACGTCGAATCCGCTTCAGCGGCCTCGACGAGCTCCTCGGCGAGATCGATCCCGCCCTCGCCGCCGTCGCCGAAGACGGTGGATTCGGCCACGCGAACCCCGAGGTCGTCCTCGCAGTGCTCGAGGACGGCCTCGACCTCCCGGTCGGTGTCACCGGGAAAGCGGTTGAGGGCGACGACGACCGGCACGCCGAACTTCCGGAGGTTCCCGACGTGGGCATCGAGGTTCTCGAACCCCTTGCGGACGCTCTCGACGTCCTCCGCGTCGAGGTCTGCGAGGTCCGGCGGCCACATCTCTTGGCCGTGGTACTTGAGCGCGCGTACCGAGGCGACGAGCGTGACGGCGTCGGGCTCCATTTCTCCGAACCGACAGACGATGTTCATGAATTTCTCGGCGCCCAGATCCGATCCGAATCCGGCCTCGGTGATCAGGTACTCCGAGAGGTGTGCGGCGACCTCGTCGGCGATCAGCGAGTTCGTGCCGTGGGCGATGTTGGCGAAGGGGCCCCCGTGAACGAACGCGGGCGTCCCCTCGACGGTCTGGACGACGTTCGGCTTGAGCGCGTCCTTCAACAGGATGGTGACGGCACCCGTCGCGTCGATGTCGTCGGCGGTGATCGGCTCGCCGTCCTCGTCGTAGGCGACGATGATGCGGGCGACGCGCTCCTTGAGGTCTTTGACGCTGTCGGCGAGACAGAGGACGGCCATCAGTTCGGAGGCGGCCGTCAGGACGAACCCGTCCTCGCGCGGCACGCCGGTGACGTCGCCGCCCAACCCGATCACGGTCTCGCGCAGGACGCGGTCGTTCATGTCGATCGCGCGCGGCCAAGTGACCCAGTTTACCGCGACGTCGAGTTCGTTGCCCTGTTTGATGTGGTTGTCGAGCATCGTCGAGATCAGGTTGTGCGCCGAGGTGAGCGCGTGGAGGTCGCCGGTGAAGTGGAGGTTGATGTCCTCCATCGGGAGCACCTGCGAGTAGCCTCCACCCGCGGCACCGCCCTTCACGCCGAAGACCGGTCCGAGCGACGGCTCGCGGATCGCGATCAGCGCCTCCTTCCCGATCCGGTTGAACGCCTGTCCGAGCCCCACCGTCGTCACCGTCTTTCCCTCACCCAACGGCGTCGGCGTCATCCCGGTGACGAGGACGAATTTCCCGTCGGCCTCGCCCTCCGCGCGGAGCCGCTCGATCGCCTCGAGTTTCACCTTCGCCGTATGCTCGCCGAACAGTTCGAGGTCCTCACGATCGAGCCCGAAGGGCTCGACCACGTCGGCGACGTGTCGCTTCTCGGCGGACTGTGCGATCTCGTAGTCGGTCGGTATCGACGGGGCGCTCCCTTCTGAGTCGGTCATCTAGGCGGGACCGTTTCCGCGGTATCGTGATAAGTGTTGCCGTGATTGGATTTCACACGGTGACGCCGTGCTTGTCGAGGTGTCCTCAACCCGCAGGCCTCACGTCACGCGGAGGTGGTCGTCCCGGGGCTCGTACAGTTCGCCGCCCATCCGGAGTCCCTGGATCGCGTTTACCGTCTGGCCGATCGTGGCTCCCCGTCGGCTCGCGGCCGCGGTGACGATCCCGATCGGGACGCCCTCGGGGAACCGCCCTTCGAGCGTCCGGATTACCGTCCGGAGGTCGTCGTCCGTGACCGCCCCGAGGCCGTCGACGTCCGCACGCTCCCAGTCGACGTCGTGGCCGGTGATGGCGGCGTGACGGCGATAGAACGCCACCGCCTCGTTGGGCGTCTCGATCGCCTTTCGCAGTTCGCAGTCGGGACAGACGACGACCGAACCGCCCCGTTCCCGTCGCTCCGGACTGTCGGCGCTCACGGGCGAGTCACGCCTCGTAGGCCTCCTGGGCGAGCCGATGGAGTCGGTGGACGGTGTGTTCGTTCGGCCCGAGTTGGCCCTGAGCGAGCGCACCGGACGTCATCCCCTCGTACTGTCGCTCGACGAGTTCGAAGTCCTCCTCTTGGAGCTGGCGGCTCAGCTGAACGAACTCCTCTTCCTCCGCCGAGAGGTCGGGGCTCTCGAAGTAGTAGTCGGCGATCAGCTGGAAGCGGCCCTCGTCGATCGGGTCGATGATGTAGGTGCCGTAGCCGTCGGCGTTCCCGTACATCTGGACCGTGAAGTTCGGCCAGAAGTAGTAGAACCGGGCCTCGCCCTCGACCAGCGCGTCGTCGGCCTCGACGCCCTCGTCGTGGGTGTAATGGAGGACCCAGTAGTGGTCGTCGACGACGAGTTCCGACTCAGTCAGCGAGATCCCCTTGATCCAGTCCTGGTGGTTGGCCTGACAGTGATCGCACTCGGAGTAATTCCCGCTGAAGGTCTTCCAGTTGCACTCGACCTCCGAGACGTACCGGCGGGCGTGCTCGTACTCACCGAGCGGGAACGATTCGAGTTCGTCCTTCAACGTACCGGCCTGCTCTTCGAGCGCCATCGGATCGTCGTCGAAGTTGACGAACAATAGCGGGCCGATCGAATCGAGATGGACCTCCAGCAACCCGTTTTCCTCCGGATCGAGCCGTGGGACATCGTCGTCCTCGAGATCGGGGTTCATCCCCGCGGTCTCGAAGCTCTGGGGCGTACTCCGGAGGTTTCCGTCGAGTTCGTACGTCCAGAGGTGATAGGGACAGCGGATCCCGTTGGCGTTGCCCGGATCGGTCATCGGGGTGTCCTCGACCATCTTCGAGCCGCGATGGGCACAGACGTTGTAGAAGGCCCGCACCTCGCGGTCCTTGTCACGGGTGACGATGATCCGTCTGTCCCCGATCGTTCGGGTGAAGTAATCGCCGGGCTCCTCGATGGTGGTCGCGTGGCCCGCGTACACCCAGTATCGTGAGAACACCTTCTCCTTTTCCATCTCGTGGACCGCCGGGTCCGTGAAGTACTTTGCCGGTAGCGCGTTCATCTCGTCGGTTATGTCGGGACTGACCGTTGCAGTCTGCTCTGTCCCGTCGTTCCACCGCGTCATACGTTACCTCGTATTTCACCCAGTCATAAAAAAGTTGGCGCTCTTCAACCGCGCCACCGGGAGGACACCACGGAGCGGCGCAATCCATCTAGTTCGGAATATTCGAACTCATGGTGTATCGGAAGGTACAGGCCGGACGAGGGCACCCATCTATTACAGTAGTACGAACGTAATCAACGGAGGGCGAGTCGGATCGTTTCCTCGATGGGGCGCCCGTTTGCGCCTGGTTTTCCCTCTCGAACCGGCGAGTGGAAGCAGATCGGTTCCGAACGGTCGACGTGTTTGACGATGTTCGACCGGAGCGACTCGGTTCGATATACCCGAACTATTTTGTATCCAGTCCGTGCGAACAGTACTATGACAACGGATCGCACTCGGGATGGGGTGAAGACGACCGAGCGGTCGTTCGAACTCGTCGAACACATTCAGCGCCGAGACGGGGCGACGCTCGCCGAACTCGTCTCGGAGTTCGGCCTCGCGAAGAGCACCGTCTACAAACACCTCTCAACCCTCGAATCCCATGGCTACCTCGAAAAGGAGGGCGAGCAGTATCACGTCGGCCTGAAGTTCCACCACCACGGCGAGTACGCCCGCCTCCGCAAGCGAGGCTACCGGTTGGCCGGACGGACGGTCCGGGATCTGGCCGAGCGGACGGACGAGGAGGCGGATTTCGTCGTCGAGAACGACGGGCGGACGATCACGGTCTACGAGTCCTACCACCCCAAAAACAGCTATCGGGAGGACCTGTTCGCCACCACCAGTGACCTCTCGCACTCGGGGACGTACTACCACATGCACTGTACGGCCGCCGGGAAGGCCCTGCTCGCGGAACTCCCCGACGACCGGGTCGAGGTCGTCATCGAGCGCTGGGGACTGCCCGCGCACACGGAGAACACGATCACCGACCGAACGGCTTTGGAGGACGATCTCTCGCTCACCCGCGAGCGGGGGTACGCCGTCGCCGAGGAGGAGTACGTCGACGGGCTGTGTGCGGTCGGCGTCGCCGTCTCGAACCCGGATGGATCGCCATTGGGGGCGCTCGGAATGTCGGTCCCGACCTACCGCCGCGAGAGCGAGGGCCTCGAGACGGAGGCGGCGGCGGTCGTCATCGAGGCCGCGCGCGACCTCGAGACCGCGATCGAAGCGGACGGCGGAACCGGACCCCGATCGTGATGCGTGTGACCGTGACACTTAATGTGCTGGTCCGACGACCCCAGTACGAACGATATGAGCGCCGAGTCACTCCCACCGGAAGCGGAGACCGTCATCGTCGGGGCCGGTTGCGTCGGCTGTAGCGCCGCCTACCACCTCGCCGAGCAGGGCCGTGAGGACATCGTCGTCGTCGATCAGGGCCCGCTCTTCGAGACGGGTGGATCGACCTCCCACGCCCCGGGACTGGTCTTCCAGACGGCCGAGAACGAACTGATGAGCCGACTCGCCCAGTACACCGTCGACCTCTACGGCGAATTAGACGGTTTTGCGGACTGCGGCGGCATCGAGGTCGCCTACACCGAGGAGCGCTTGGAGTACCTGAAACGAAAGCGCGAGTACGGCCGCTCGTGGGGGATCGAGGGCGGCGAACTGCTCTCGCCCGCAGAGGTCGCCGAGCGGATCCCGCAGATCGATTCCTCAGTAATCTACGGCGGCTACCACGTCCCCAGTGACGGCAAGGCCCACGCGGTCGACGCCTCGGCGGCGATGGCCCACGCGGCCGAGGATCGAGGGGCCGCGGAGTTCTACGGCCATACCACCGTCACCGATATCGAGACCGAGAGTGGAGAATTCGAAGCGGTCGTCACCGACCGGGGGCGGATCGAAGCGGAGGAAGTGCTCGTGGCGACGAACATCTGGGGGCCGCTGTTCGGCGAGATGGTCGACGTCGACGTTCCCCTCGTCCCCTGCGCCCACCAGTACCTCGTGAGCGAACCCCTTGACGAACTCGCGGGCGCGAGCGAGGAACTCGAACAGCCGATCCTCCGCCACCAGGACTACTCGCTGTATTTCCGCCAGCACGGCGAATCCTACGGGATCGGCTCGTACGACCACGAACCCCTGCTCGTGGACCCCGAGGACATCCGCGCACCCGAGGAGGCCGAGGAGATGCCCTCGATCCGGGAGTTCACCGAGGAGCACTTCTACGAGCCGACTCACCCCGATATCGACAAGTCGGCTTACGACGCCGCCCGCGAACTCGTCCCCGCCTTCGAGGACTGCGGGTTCGAGCGCGCCTTCAACGGGATATTCTCCTTTACCCCGGACGGCATGCCAATCCTCGGCGAGACCGAGGGGATCGACGGGCTGTGGTGGGCACTCGCGGTCTGGGTCACCCAGTCGGGCGGCGTCGGCAGCGTCGTCGCCTCGTGGATGGACGAGGGCGTTCCCCGGCTCGGGAACGAAAAGATCGACGTCAGCGGGGCGCACCTCGAACGGTTCCAACCCCATTCGGGCAGCCGGGCCTTCTCGTACGCCCGCGGCGGCCAGCAGTACCAGGAAGTGTACCAACTGATCCACCCGAACGAACAGCCCGTCGAGCAACGCGGGCTCCGTCGCAGTCCGTTCTACGAGCGCCAGAAGGAGTTAGGTGCCGAGTTCTACGAATCGGGCGGCTGGGAGGTCCCCCAGTGGTACGAGGCAAACGAGTCGTTACTGGAGAAATACGACGTGCCCGAGCGCTCGGGTTGGCTGGCGGAGGGGTGGTCGCCGATCCAGGGGGCCGAGCATCAGGCGGTGCGGGAGAACGTCGGGATCTACGACCTCTCGCGGTACACCGGTATCGAGATCGAAGGAGAAGGGGCGCTGGAGTTCGTCCAGCGGCTGTTCGCGAACGACCTCGATAGTTCGATCGGACAGGTGCGCTACACCCCGATGCTCGATCACGACGGCGGGGTACTGGCGGACATGGCGGTCACTCGACTTGGGGAGAACCGATTCGTCGCGACCACCGGCGGCGGGGCCTCCGCGACCGAGCACACCCGCTGGATCCGCGAGCACGCGCCCGAAGAGGGAGTTGATATCGACGCCCACGTCTCCGATCAGTGCGGGCTGGGCGTCTGGGGACCGAAGGCGAGGGAAGTGCTCCAGCCGCTCACCGACGAGGACCTCTCGAACGATTCCTTCGGGTACTTCCGCGCAAAGGAGTTCTACCTCGACTCCATCCCGGTGCTCGCGCTGCGGGTCTCCTATGTCGGCGAACTCGGCTGGGAGCTGTATGCACCCACGGAATACGGCGGGCGGCTCTGGGACCTGATCTGGGAGCAGGGCGAAGATCACGGTATGGTCGCACTCGGCAACGGTGCCTTCCTCGGCTCCCTTCGATTGGAAAAGGGCTACCGGCTGTGGGGCACCGACCTCACGCCCGAGCACGACCCCTACGAGGCGGGGATCGGTTTCGCGGTCGATACCGACACCGAGTTCATTGGTCGAGAGGCACTGCTGGAGGCGAAGGAATCGGATCTCGACCGGGAGATCGTCCCGCTGACGCTCGACGCAGGCGAGGTGATCGACGGCGGCAAGCCGATCCTCGACGGCGAGGACGTCGTGGGCCACGTCAAAGCCGCCGACTACGGCTACAGCATCGACGCGGGCATCGCCTACGGCTACCTCCCCCCCGAATTCGCCGAGACCGGCGTCTCGCTCGAAATCGAGTTCGAGGGCGAACGCTACCCCGCCACGGTCGCCGAGGAGCCGCTGTTCGACCCCGACCGGGAGAAGATCATCCGCTGACCATGTCCGTGACCTTCACGGACATCGAGGCCGCCGGGGAACGCCTCGACGACGAGAGCGTGGTCAAGCGCACGCCGGTCGAGCGCAGCACCTCCCTGGGTGCGATGGTCGACGCCGAGGTCCACCTGAAGATGGAGCACCTCCAGTGGACGGGCTCGTTCAAGACCCGCGGTGCGTACAACAAGCTCTCACAGGCGGTCGCCGGAGGCGGGGTCGAACACGCGGTCGCCGCCAGCGCGGGCAACCACGCCCAGGGGGTCGCGCTCGCGGCCACCACGCTAGGGATTGACTCGACGATCGTGATGCCGAAAACGGCTCCGCAGACGAAGATCGACGCCACTCGGGGCTACGGCGCGACGGTCGAACTCCACGGTAAGGACTTCCGAGAAGCGATGGCCCACGCGAAAGAACTCGCGTCGGGTGGCGATTCGACGTTCGTTCACGCCTACGACGACCCCGACATCGTCGCTGGGCAGGGCACCCTCGGCGTCGAGATGGTCGGGGACTGTCCCGACGTCGACACCGTGATCGTTCCCATCGGCGGCGGCGGGCTGATCAGCGGCATCTCGCTGGCCGTCTCGGAACTCGCGCCCGACGTCCGGATTGTCGGCGTGCAGGCTGAAGCGGCCGCGACCGTCCCCGAGAGCCTCGATAAGGGGATCCCCCAGACGCTCGATTCGGTCGATACCATTGCCGACGGCATCGCCACCGGCGGCGTCTCGGAGCTCACCCTCGGAATCATCGAGGAGCACGTCGATGAGGTCCTCACCGTCTCGGACGACGAGATCGCACAGGCAATCTTGCTGTTGCTCGAGCGGGCCAAACAGCTCGTCGAGGGGGCAGGCGCGGCCGGGGTCGCCGCGCTGTTGAGCGACGACCTCGACGTGGCCGGGGAGACCGTCATGCCGCTGCTGTGTGGCGGAAACCTCGACATGCCCATGCTCCAGACCGTCCTCATTCACGCGATGACGGACCGCCAGCAGTTGTTGAACCTTCGGGTACGGATCGACGACCAGCCCGGTCGGATGGCCGAGATCTCTCGAGTGATCGCCGACCACGACGCGAACATCCGGAACGTACGCCACGAGCGGGCCGTCGAGGACCTCAACGTCGGCGACGCCTACCTCGTCTTCCGGCTCGTCACCAGCGGGTCGAGCCACTCGCGGGCCATCACGGCGGCGATCGAGGGCAGCGGGTACACCGTCGAGATCGTCAACGCGCGTTGATTTCCTCCACTCGATTCCCTCGGAACAAAGCGTTTATGTATCCACTTTGTCTATTTGTCAACAGATATCATGATACGAAGTATCAGTGAGGCGGGACGCGATCGGGGCGGTAGAGGGGGGCGACACGTCGGACCCGATAGGAGAGGGCGGTCCGAGACGCGGGAGGGGAACGGACGATGAGCGGCCGCTCGGCTTTCGGGCGGTTTCTCGACGAACTCGACGTACTCGTGTTCGTCGTGGGTGCGGGCGTCGCCGCTTTCGCCGTGGTCGCGTTCGCGCTGTTCGAGGGGGCGGCCACCGAGGCGATGACCGGCGTCAACACGTTCCTCTGGACGAATCTCGGGTGGGCGTACCTGCTCGTGATGTTCGTTCTGGTCGCGTTCGTTCTCTTTCTGGTCTTCGGTCCGTGGGGCAACATCAAACTCGGCGCCGACGACGAGGAACCGGAGTTCACGTTCCTCGCGTACTTCGCGATGCTGTACTCGGCGGGGATCGCCGCCGGTATCGTCTTCTGGGGACCCGCGGAGGCCATCTTCCACTACGACGCGGTTTCGCCGTTTTTCGGCGCGGAGTCGCAGTCGCCCGGGGCCGCAGTCGGCGCCGTTCAGTACACCTTCTTTCACTGGGGGCTCTCGGCGTGGACCGCCTACGTCGTGATGGGCCTGCCGATCGCTTACTACGCCTACCGCCACGACGCGCCGCTTCGCATCTCGACGGTGCTCGCGCCGTGGGTCGGCCTCGACAACCTCGACGGGGCAGTGGCGAAGGTCATCGACATCCTCGCCGTCTTCGCGACCATCGGCGGCGTCGCGACCACGCTCGGACTCGTCGGCAAGCAGTTCCTCGTCGGGGTGGAGTGGATGACCGGCGCCTCGGTCGGCGACCTCGGAACGATCCTCGTGATCACCGGGTTGACCGTCGCGTTCACCCTCTCGGTGGCGCTCGGCGTCGAGAAGGGGATCCGCCGGATCTCGTACTTCAACATGGTACTGTTCGCGGTCGTCACCGTCGCGACGTTCGTCCTCGGGCCAACGGGCTACATCATGGCGGTCGGCACCCAGGCGCTCGGCGGGTACATCAACCAGTTCATCACCATGAGCTTCTACACCGGCGCGGCCGCCAGCGGCGGTGCGGGCGTCGCTGAATGGGTCGGCAGTTGGACCATCTTCTACTGGGCGTGGTGGTTCTCGTGGACGCCCTTCGTCGGCCTGTTCATCGCTCGTATCTCCCGCGGTCGGACCGTCAGACAGGTCGCCGTCACCGGTGTGCTCGCCTCGACGGGCATCACGATTCCGTGGTTCGCCACGATGGGCGGGACCGCCATCTTCCTCCAGGAGAACGGCCGGGCGGACATCCTCACGGTCGTCAGCAACCTCGGCGAGGCCGCCTCGGGCTACCCGCTGTTCGAGGCGCTTCCCCTCGGCGGGGTGTTGACCGTGCTGTTTCTCGTCCTCGTGACGACGTTCCTCGTCACTTCCGCGGACTCCTCGACGCTGGCGCTGGGGATGCTCACCACCGGCGGCGCGGAACGTCCCTCGACGATCAACCGCGTCATCTGGGGCTTCCTCATCGGCGCGCTGGCCTCGCTGCTGATGGTCATCGGCGGGGTCGACGCGCTGCAGGCCGCGGCCATCATCACGGGCGGACCGTTCGCGGTCGTGACACTGCTGGCAGTGGCGTCGATGATCCTCACGTTCGGCAAGCAGCGCGCGCTGTTCCTCCGCGAGGAAGACGAGGTCGACGTCCCGGCGTCGACCGAGGTCATCGACGGGGTGCAGGACGACGACTGACCCCGACCTATTCGAGTTTTCCGCGCCGGACGGTGAGGACCGGGACGTTCGCGCTCCGGACGATCCGCTCTGTCACGCTACCGAGAATCACGTCCTGCACCCCGTCACGGCCGTGGGTCCCCATGACGATGCAGTCGATCCCGTTCTTATCCGCGTACCGAGAAATTGACGTGGTGCCCGTGCGAGAGGTGTCCGCCGTGGGCGGGATCCAGTGAGAGGATCCGATCGCCTGGATCCAGGGCCGCATAGTATACCGCCTGATTGGCTTGGGTGCCCGAGTGGGGCTGGACGTTGACGTGGTCGGCGCCCCAGAGTTCCTTCGCGCGCTCGATCGCGAGTTCCTCGACGGTATCTGCGTGCTCACAGCCGGCGTAGTAGCGCTTGCCGGGGTACCCCTCGGCGTACTTATTGGTGAGACAGCTCCCCTGTGCGGCGAGAACCGCTTCCGAGACGTGGTTCTCCGAGGCGATCATCCCGAGGGTCGATTCCTGTCTGTCGCGTTCGGCGTCGATCGCGTCGGCGACCGTTGGCGCTCGCTCTTCGAGCGGATCTGCTTTCGACATGCGGGCGTAGTTCGTCGAAGGGCCGCATGAATATTGAGATACGTTCACACTAAACACGATACTGGGCGAGAAATGCCGGTACCACACGTGTTATAATACTCTCCCGAATCGGTACGCGTATGCCCCGCACGATTAGCACGGGCGATGCGCCGGCGGCCGTCGGCGCGTACAGTCAGGCGACGACGAACGACGACCTCGTCTTCACGGCGGGCCAGTTGCCGCTGACGCCGGACGGGGAGTTGCTCGACGACCACTCGGTTGCCGAACAGACCGAGCAGTGCCTCGAGAACGTCGAGGCGATCCTCGCAAGCGAGGGGATCTCGCTCGACGACGTGCTGAAGGTGAGTATCTTCCTCGACGACATCGACGACTTCGAGGAGATGAACGAAACCTACGCCGAGTACTTCGACGAGGAGCCGCCGGCTAGAACCGCCCTCGAGGTCGGATGCATCCCCAAGGGGGCCGCCCTAGAGATCGAGGCCGTCGCCGCCAGCGGGTGATCCTCGGATGTCCCGCACGCGTTCGTACGACCGGAGGGAGAGATGACACACCACTACGACGACATCGTCATCGGCGTCGGCGGCATGGGAAGTGCGACTACCTACCAGCTCGCGAAACGGGGCCGGGACGTCCTCGGGATCGAACGCTACGACGTCCCGCACGCGATGGGGTCTTCACACGGCGTCTCGCGGATCATCCGGCTCGCGTACTACGAGGACCCCGTGTACGTCCCGCTGGTTCGCCGAGCGTACGATCTCTGGGACGAGATCCAGACCCAGTACGGAGAACAGTTGCTGTTCGAGACGGGGTCGATCGACGCCGCACCCGCCGACGACCCGCTCTTTCGGGGCTCACGGCGCTCGTGTGAGGAGTACGACATCGACCACGAGGTGCTGACGGGAGCGGAGGTCAACGAGCGCTATCCCGGCTACGACATCCCCGAGGATCACATGGCGGTCTGTCAGCCGAACGGCGGGTACGTCCTCTCCGAGCGGGCCATCGTCGCCCATACGGTGGAGGCCCAACGCGAGGGCGCACGCGTTCAGGCCCGCGAGCGTGTCACCGATTGGGAACCTGAGGGGGACGGGGTTCGCGTCACGACCGACCGCGGCGAGTACACCGCCGACAACCTCGTAATCACCTCGGGTGCGTGGGCCGCCCGCCACGTCGAGGCCCTCGACGGGATCGCAGTTCCCCAACGTCAGGTCCTCGCGTGGCTCCAGCCCCAGGAACCCGAGCGGTTCGCTCCCGAGAACTTCCCGGTCTGGAACCTCCAAGTCGAGGAGGGGCGCTTTTACGGTCTGCCGATCGTGAAGGTGCCGGGGTTCAAGTTCGGCCGGTACATGCACCGCCAGCAGGACGTCGACCCCGACGCGATGAATCGCGAACCCGAACCCGAGGACGAACGCCTGCTCCGGGAGTTCGCCGAAACCCACTTCCCGCGGGGCAGCGGTCCGACGATGGGGCTCGCGACCTGCATGTTCACGAACACCCCGGACGAACATTTCGTCATTGACACGCTTCCCGACCACCCGCAGGTCGCCGTCGCGGCCGGCTTCTCGGGCCACGGCTACAAGTTCGCGAGCGTTATCGGAGAGGTGCTTGCCGATCTGACGGTCGACGGTCGCACGGATCACCCGATCGAGCTGTTCGCCCTCGATCGGTTCGAGTAGGGTCGGACCGTATCGGGCCGACCATCGGCGGCGATCCCTCGATTGTCGACGGGTTATGGAGCGGTTAAAACCCGTTTTCGGTCGAGGGACGAACGGGGATCGCTCCGTGATCCGACGAACGATCCCACCGGTCGGGGCGGACTCCCCGTCGGACCGGATATCTCGTGTCTCGGTTCGGAAACGTCGAAATCGTCGCTTTGTGAGTGGGGTAAAGCAACGACTTATCGTTTTCAAACGGGCGCCTTGTATATATACTCGGCGGTGGCCGGCGGTGTGAACCGAGGCACACTGGGACGGGGAGGCGCTCACACCGGATCTTCATCGGGTCACTGTTCGTCGCTTCCCCATCGTCCGTGGACGGGGCCGGCCCAGGAGGCACGGACGTGTCGGTCCGGATTCTCCGGGCACATCGATCGGTGGCCATGTTCCGCTCGGGCGGTGAGAAACCGTTTACCGCAGCGATCGCATTCGTACATTGATTGGAACGCCGGTTTAACACAACCAGCAACTGAGTAATCGACTAGACAGGACATTGTTATGCGGACGAATAGGAATCCTCACTGATCGGTCAATTCGAGAAGCCGATCTATAACGAACCGATTAGTCGTATCAAGTGGTCGTTATCGATTCGACGAGGACCGTACGATACGGATCGAGCATCCCCGCTTGCACGCGGTAACGGCCCATGAACGGGTTAACCACTGCATGAGGCCCGGTTGGATCGCCGCCTCTGCTCGTTGCTCGACGACGTGCCGGCGGACGAGCGCGATCGCGCGCGATCACGATCCTTCGAGTCCGTAGCGTCCGTCGCTCACCCACGCGGATTTGTCCCACCCACACTCCGGACACGAGTCGCTCGTCCACTCGAACTCGGCACCACAGCGCTGACACAGCGCCGTGTCGGGTTCGGTTCCGTGGGCCAGTTTCGGTTCGTCCTCGGCCGATGTGCTGTCGTCGTCCGTCATCAACGATCGATTGGGACGGATCGGTAGTAAATGGTGGGGATCGGTATCAGTACTCGGTAGCGATCTCCTACACGTAACCGAACAGCGCCATCCCAAGCCCGACGGCCCATCCGAGGAGGCCGAGCGCGAGCAGGCCACGACCCCGAGCGTCGCTGCGGGCGGCTCCGGCAGCGATCAGACCGAGGGCGAAGGTCAACCCGATCCGGTGGAGCAACAGCTCTATCGGGACGGCCGCGACCTCGAGACCGGCGAAATCCATCACGAACGCCGTCCCGAGGCCGACGACGGCAAAGCCGAACGCGGGCAGGGGTTCGAGCGGTCGTCCCAGCAGGTGGACGACCCACTGGAGGCGCAAGAATCGGGTGGCCGCATCAAGTGGCTGTGCGAGGACGACCGCCACGATCGGGAGTCCGACGACCAGGACGGGATACAGCACGGCGACGAACGCCTTCGGCGGGATCCAGGGGATCGCCGTCTCGAAGAGGAGGCCCGCGCTTCTGACCCCGAGGTACAGCCCCCCGAGCGCCGCCGCGAGGACGAACCCCCGCGTGTTCGCGAGGGTCCAGCCGATCAGTCGACGGGTCTCGCGCCACATCGCCCGACGGGTCTCCCGGGTGAAGACCCCGATCAGACCGAGAACCGCCACGCCAGTGCCGGGAGGGACGCTCTCGAGTTCGACCATCGAGAGCCAGCCGTCGTTTCCGCCCTTGTCGACCCCGTGATACTCCCTGCGGACCTCCTCTACGTACGGCTGGCCGAGGAACTCCGCCTCCAGTTCGTTGCGCGACTCCTGGGTGTCGGTCACGGTGTGGCGGAGTCGAAACCAGTCCCAGTACTCTTGGTGAGCTTGGATCGCCGTCCAGTCGTCCGCCGGCGTCGTGTACGCCCGGATGTGGTGTCGGCTGCCGAGATAACTCCCCGCGTGGAGCTGGTAGCTCTCGTCGATCCACCGCCCGCCGCCACCGTGGGGCCCCGTATCGACGTAGGTGTAGCGCGTTGAGCCGTGGGCGTCGTCCCACTCGACCGTCCCGTTCTCGACGGCGACCTCGGTGTCGGTTTCGACGGCCTCCTCCTCGGGATCGGTCTCCTCCCATTCGAGTTCGGTCCGGTCGGTGAGCGCCTGCTGGACCTGCTCGTCGGTGCCGTGAACGATCAGGTTGATCGCCAGTGTCCGTCCGTCGGCGGAGCGCTCGCGACTGGTGTACGGCCAGAGGTAGCTCCCTTCCTCCTCGGGCTGGACGAGCCGATCCCGGTCGAGCGTGTTCCTATCGGCCGTGAGGTCGCCGAGTCCGCCGGCCACCAGATAGCTCGCGGCGAGAACGACGAGTCCGAGCAGGAGGAGTCGGCGACGATCCATCGACGATCGATTCGATGGCCCACGTCTTCCATAGCGCTTGTGGTTTCCTACGTTCCTCGACGCTTCCCTCCCGGACTCCACGCTCCTCGATCGGGAGCGGCGTAGAAGGGTTGACCAAGACTGGAGGGCCGTGGAGCGGTCAGCGACCGAACCCCACTGCCTGCCAGCATCCGTCGGTTCACCCGGGACGGTGGTGGGTATTCCGATAGCTTATTTCGGTTAACGAAATAAATGAAAAAGCAGGTCGACGACCGTTCCTGTCGATCGGCCCTGTCCGGCGGCGATACGGCTATGCGACGGGGGATCGTACGATCGCGCATGTCACTGGAATCGCGCATCGAGGCGGGCAGTCGGCGCGTCCTCCGCTCGCCGCTGTGGGTCGGCCTCCTCATCACCGCGTTTCTCGTCGTCCCGACGTTCCTCGTCCCGTCGGTGCCGCTGTGGGTCGCGCTCGTCTCCCTGCTCACGCTCACGCCGCTGGTCCTGCTCGGGACGTACGCGATCTATCACGCCTACTGGCGGCTGGCCGGTTCCACCGGCGGGACCGCCGAATCGAGGGTCAGCGACTCGACCGTCGAGTCGCCGATCGCGTGGCTCCGCCACCGGTACGCGACGGGCGAGATCGACGAGGCGACCTTCGAGCGAAAACTCGACCGGCTCCTCGAAACCGAGCCCGTCGAACGACGAGACTCCGCCGGCGAGGAGTTCGACCTCCTCAAGGAGTGATCGACACCGCTGCGCTGCCGGCTGAGGCGTGAGTTCGCCGAAACCGGGCCGAGAAATCACCCGAGGAACCGTTTCAGACGCGCGAACAGCCCCTTCGAGGGATCGCCGCCGAGTTGTTCATCGGCGGGCTGTTGGTCGCCGCCCGTCCCGGCCGCGGTGTCCTCTTCGTCCGAGACGTCGGTCTCGGCCTCGACGGCCGCGGTCGAGCCGCTCTCGGCCAGTTCGACGGCCTGCCCGATCAGTCCCTCGGCGTCGTTGACGCCGTCTTTCACCGTGCCGTTCACGACGGGTTTGTCCTCGAACCGATCCCGATTAACCGAGGTGTCGGCGGCGATGATCACCGCATCGGCGGCCTCGATCGCCTCGGCCGTGAGTTCGTCCTGGGTTCCCATCGCCCCCTGGACCTCGACGGAAACGTCGTGGCCGAGTTCCTCGGCGGTGGTTCGGAGGTTCTCGGCGGCCATCTGGCTGTGTGCGATACCCGTCGGACACGAGGTGATTGCGACGATCTTCATGAGTCGGACAATAGGTTCGTGACGTCGACCCTTGTAGTTGTGGTCAGTGCGTGTGTCGCGAGGTCGCGTGCGCGCTCGTCCTCGACCCCGCTGACGTTTCCTTTGACCGCGGGGATCGTGACCGCGCTCATGCTGAGTTCGTCGAGCCCCAGTCCGACCAGCAGTTCGGTCAGATCGGGGTCACCGGCCATCTCGCCGCACATCCCGATCCACGCGTCGTTGTCGTGTGCGGCCTCGACGCTCCGGGCGATCGCCCGCAACATGGGCGGGTGAAGCGGGTCGTGGAGGTCGGCAACCCGCTCGTTTTCGCGCGCGGCGGCCATGACGTACTGGGCGAGGTCGTTCGTCCCGATGCTGAGGAAGTCGACGCGGGAGGCGAGTTCATCCGCCATGAAGACCGCCCCCGGCGTCTCGATCATGACCCCGAGTTCCGGCATCGCGTACTCCAGTCCCTCCGATGCCAGCGAGTCGGCGACGGCCTCGACCCGTGAGAGGGCAGCCTCGAGTTCCTCGACGGTCGAGACAAGCGGGAACATCACGGCCAGATCGCCACCCTCTGCCGCGCCGGCCCGGAGCAGTGCCCGGAGTTGGGTCTCGAAGAGCCCTTCGTCCGAACTCAGCGAGCGGCGGATCCCCCGCTCGCCGAGGAAGGGGTTCTCCTCGTCGGGCAGGTCGAGATACGGGATCCGCTTGTCGCCGCCGATGTCAAGCGTGCGGACCACGACCCGCCCCTCCGGGAAGGCTTCGAGCGCCTCGACGTACCGCTCGTACTGTTCTGCCTCCGCGGGCGGTTCCTCACGGTCGAGAAAGAGGAACTCCGTCCGGTAGAGCCCGATCCCGTCAGCGCCCTGCGAGACGGCCCCCTCCAGATCGGCGGCTCGGCCGACGTTCGCGGCGACCTCGACCTCCCGGCCGTCGACCGTCGCGACCCGCCCGTCGAGCACCTCGTCGGCGGTGGCGGTACGGGCCGCGGCGACCCGCTCGTCGGTCGGGTCGGCGACGACGATACCCTCGTCGCCGTCGACGACGATTCGCTCGTCTTCCTCGATCGATTCGAGGTCCGATCCGACCCCGAGGACCGCCGGGATGGCGAGCGAACGCGCGAAGATGGCGGCGTGGGAGGTCCGACCTCCCGTACTGGTCGCGAAGCCGGCCACGCGCTCGGGGTCGAGCTGGGCGGTGTCGCTGGGCGTGAGCCGTTCGGCCAGCAGGATCGATCCCTCGGGGAGCTCGGCGAGATCGACCCGCTCGCCGCCGACGAGCAGGCGGACGAGCCGGTCGCGCACGTCCCGCAGGTCGTCGGCGCGCTCGGCCATCTGTCCGTCCATCCCCTCGAACTGCGTGATGGGGTCCGCGAAGGCCTCCCGAACGGCACTCGCTGCCGGAGTCCCCCCCTCGATGGCCTCAGTGACTCCCTCCTCGATCTGGGGATCGTCGAGGAACTGGCGGTGGGCGTCGAAGACCGCCGCCTCCTCCTCGCCGACGCGCTCTGCAGTGCGCTCTCGCTCGGCCTCGAGCTCCTCGCGGGCCCGCTCGCGGGCGGTCTCGAAGCGCTCGCGCTCGGCCTCGCGGTCCGATTCCGGAACCGGTTCCTCGGAGTCGTCCTCGCTCGTCGCGCCCGGCCGGTACCAGACGACGCTTCCGGCGCCGGTGCGGGGGGTCGCACCGATTCCCTCGATAACGCGCTCGCTCATGACTTGCCTTCGGGCGTCGAGAGCACCCTCTCGAGGGCGTCGAGCGCCTCCTCGGCGTCCTCGCCCTCGGCAACGATCCGGAGGTGCTCGCCCTGTTTGACCCCGAGGCTCGTCACCGCGATCATGCTGCCCGCGTCGATGAGGTCCTCGTCCCCGTCCTCGGCGCTCCCGATCTTCACCGTCGCGTCGTGGTCGTTGGCCGTCTCGACGAACTTCGCGGCGGGGCGGGCGTGCAGTCCTGCTTCGGGAACGATCTCGACGGTCCGCTCGTGGGGTTCGCTCATGCGACCACCCCCAGAGCGATGCTCTGGTGTACTCGCATTCGCTCACTTCGTTCGCTCACGGGCGATACCCGTTCGCGTTTTCGAGGCTCAAAGCGCCTCGCTTCGCTCATGCGACCGCCTCCTGAAGGACCGACTGGACGTCCGCGGGCGTTTCGGCGGCGTAGAGACCGTCACGGACCTCCTCGTGCATCAGCGCCCGCGAGAGCGCGCTCAGGATCTCGAGGTGGTCCTCGCCGCCGGAGGCGGGAACGAGGATCAGGAAGAGCAACTTCGCGGGTTCGTCGTCCATCGAACCGAAGTCGACGCCGGCCGACGAACGCGTAAAGGCCAGCGACGGCCGCTCGACGGCGTCGGTCTGGGCGTGGGGGATCCCGATCCCCATCCCGACGCCGGTCGTCGTCTGTTCCTCGCGGGCCAACAGCGCCTCGAGGGCCCGCTCGCGATCGATCACGCGTCCTGTCGTGACGATCAGATCGAGCAGGTGTTCGATGCAGGCGTCCTTTGTCGTGGGTGGTTCTTCGAGCGAGATCTGCTCCTCTGGGAGCAACTCGTCAATGTCCTCTTTGGTGATGGTCGAACTCATGGTCGTGTTAGTCGCTCGTCTGTGTTACCGTTTGTGTCTCGGTCGACCCGACGGTCTTCTCAAAGTCGTCCTTCAACAGCGTGGCGATCGTGGCGGTAACGATCGTTCCGAGGAGGATACAGCCCAGGAACAACAACACGCTACTGGAGAGGAAGACGACGAAGATCCCGCCGTGAGGGGCGGGCATCGTCACGCCCAGCGAGAGCGCGGCGGCCCCGGCGACGGCGCTGCCCGCGACCGCGCTCGGGATCACGCGAAGCGGATCGGCCGCGGCGTAGGGGATCGCCCCCTCGGTGATGAAGGCCAGTCCGAGCGGGACGGCGGCCTTCGCGTTCTCGTACATCTCGGCGGGGTACTTCTGCGGGGCGATGAAATTCGAGAGCGCCAGCCCCAGCGGCGGGGTCATGCCCGCGATCATCACCGCCGCCATCGGCCCGTAGATCTGATCGGCGACCAGCACCGTCCCGAAGACGTACGCGACCTTGTTGATCGGCCCGCCCATGTCGGTGGCCATCATCGCCCCGAGGATCGCACCGAGTAACAGCGCGTTCGCACCCTCCAGTCCCGAGAGGAACGCCGTCAGCGCGCTGTCGACGAGCGCGATCGGAACCCCGAGGCCGACGATGACGACCGGCGCGAGCACCAGCGTCGTCACGACGGGGATGATCAACACCGGCATCATCGGCTCGATGAAGCCGGGCACGTCCAGTCCCTTCAGCCAGCGCGCGACGAAGCCCGCGAGCAACCCGGCGACGATCGCGCCCAGAAAGCCCGCGACCGCACCCTGTGCATCGAAGCCGACGAGCTGGCCGGCGGCGGCGATGATCGGCTCCTGCTGGACGGCGTACGAGAGGACGAACCCCGGCGCGAGACCGGGCCGATCCGCCATCGCGTAGGCGATATACCCCCCCAGTACAGGGATCATGAGCGTCAGCCCGAGCGATCCGATCTGTGCGAAGAACCAGCCGATCGTCCCCGTCTGTTCGAACACCTGTTCGGTGTCCCCGAGTGCGAACCCGATCGCGAGGAAGATCCCGCCGATCGTCACGAACGGGATCATGAACGACACCCCCGTCATGAGGTGCTCCTTGACGGAGGTGAGGTGCGTTCGAGCGCCCTCCTCCAGCGTCGCGTTATCGATTCCCATATTCATCACCATCGTTCATCGTAGTGTTCAAAAGCGTTTTCGAATACGATTGTTTCTGAGTTTCAATATAGGATTTAACTGCGGACGCGCAGACAGTCGCGACGGAAGCGACACCGGGGGCGGTCAGTAGGTCGTGACGGATCGGTCGTCGATCTCCGAGGGGATCCCCTCGAACGACGGGACGCCGGTTCCCGAGACGCCGACCACCCGCGCGGCGACCGCGACGCCGGTACGGAGGGACGCCTCTTCGGAGCCGCCGCGGGCGCGCTCGGAGAGGAGGCCCGCCAAGAGCGCGTCCCCGGCACCGACGGTGTCGGCCACCTCGACGTCGCGCGCCGGGAGGTGGAGACTGCGTTCCTCGGTCACCAGGATCGCGCCGTCCGCACCGAGGGAGGCGACGACGCGGTCGAACCCCCGCTCCAGGAGGGTGCGGGCGGCTGAGACGCACTCCTCGACGGTCGTCGTCGCTTCGCCCGTCGCCGCCGCGAGTTCCGTTCGGTTGGGCTTACAGAGGGCGTACTCGGCGTCGAGGGCCGACAGGAGCGAACCGTCGACGTCCACGACGGTCTCCCACGGACCCGCCCGCGCGACGGCGTCGATCGCTTCCGCATCGAGGCCCAGCGGGAGGCTCCCCGCGACGACGACCGTCTCCGGGCGGTACGAGCGGATCGTTTCGACGACGGTCTCGACGGCGTCCTCGCCGACGGTCGGGCCGTTCTGGTTGATCTTGTACTCGGCCTCGGGTGTGAGGATCGTCGTGTTGAGTCGGGTCTCGCCGTCGATCTCGACGAAGTCGTTCGGGATCTCTCGTTCTCCGAGTTCGGTCGTCAGAAACTTGCCGAGGAACCCGCCGACGTAGCCCGTCGCGACCGTCTCGGTGTCGAGTCCGACGAGGTACTTCGAGACGTTGATCCCCTTCCCGCCGGGATCGAACGTCGCCGTGTCCGTTCGGGCCACGGCGGCGGGGGCGAGCGCCTCGTCGAGTTCGAGGGTGTGATCGACGGCCGGGTTGAGTGTGACTGTCAGAATCATGGCTGGTTTCGTCGGGAACGCTGCCCACCGGCGACTTCGGTTGGAGCGCTCCGTGGCAGCATCGATCGTATCTGTGCACGAGTATCAACTAAACGGTTGTTGATATGATTATTTCTTAGTTCTATTATAGAAATCATTCGAAAACAGTTATCACCTCTGCTCGTCGAGATACCGATATGCTGCCCGCAGCCCGTCAGCGCCGAATAGTGGACGTCGTCTCCGAGCGGGGGGAGTGCTCGGTCGAGGAGCTCGCAGAGGAGATGGGCTGTTCGAAGGCGACCATCCGTCGGGACCTCCGAACGCTGGCGGACAAACGGATGATCGAGCGCTCCCACGGCGGGGCCGTCCCCGCGAGTGCGATCGGCCGGGAGGCGACGTACGGGCAAAAGGAGGTACAGCACCTCGACGCCAAGGAGGCGATCGCGGAGGCCGCCGTTGAGGAGATACGGGAGAACCAGGTGGTCTTCTTCGATTCGGGATCGACGACGATGGAAGTCATCAAGCGGGCCCCGACCGACGAGCCGTTCGTCGCGGTCACGAACTCCCCGCTTCTGGCCCTCGAGATCGGAAAAGAGGACGTCGAGGTGAAGCTCACCGGTGGCTCGTTGCGACGCCCGACGCGCGCGCTCGTCGGGCCGAGCGCCGAGCGGTTCATGGACCGGACGACGTTCGACCTCCTGTTTCTGGGGACGAACGCCATCGACGTCTCGGGCGGACTGATGACGCCCAACGAGGACGAGGCGCGACTCAAGGAGCTGATGATCGAGAACTCACAGCGGACCGTACTGGTCGCGGACGGCTCGAAGCTCGACGAGCGGAGTTTCATCCGGTTCGCCCGACTCGAGGACGTCGACGCGTTCTACACCGACGTGAGGGTTCCAAACGACGCCCGCGAGGCGTTCGAGTCGGCGGGCGTCGAACTGACCGACGGGCTGGACGGGTACTAGGTCACGGTCGGGCCGCCGATACGGGCATCGCCGAGGTTCTCGCAGATGTGGCCCTGACTGCCCATGTTCGTCGTGGCGAGTCGGCCCCGCTTGTGGACCGTCTCGAACGCCTCGGGCGGGATCGTCTCGCCTTCCGGCGTGAGGAACAGCCGGTCGGTCGAATCGCAGACGAGACCGGTGGCCTTCTCGAGGTAGCGTTCGATCGGCGCGGCGTCGACGCAGACCCGGAGGGTATCGTCGACCCGGATCGTCGCCCGGTCGTCGCCCGTCTCGACGTCGCCACGAACCAGTTCGACGATCTGGTCAGGGGTCAGCCCGCCCTCGAGAAGGGCTGAGACGGCCCGGTATTGGCGGGCAACACGCGCCTTCTCGTCGAGTTCCCGGCGGACGGACTCGATGTCGCCGTCGGCGTCCTCGAAGGCGCTCCCGAACGGCTCGCGGGCGTTCACTCCCTCGTTGATCTCGCGTGCGTGCATGTGGTCCCGGAGCCTGACGGTCGCCGTCGAGATCGCGGGATGGGCGGCCAGGGCGTCGCGGGCGTCGACCATCATCATCCACGCGAACGCGGGTGAGCACCACGCCGTCGGCAGCGTGAACGCGACCTCGACCGACCCGCCGTCGATCTCGATCCCTTCGATGTACTCGAGTTCGACGACCGAGCGGTCGAGTTCGGGGTCGGTGACGCTCTCCAGACGCTTTCTAATCGACTCGGGGCTGATTCGGTGGGTTTCGCTCATGGATCAGTCGTCCGCCGGGGTGCTCTCGCCGTACTGCTCCGCGAGTCCGAACTCCTCGCTGACGCCGTCGTCACGGAGGATCTCCTTCTGGCGCTCGATGTCGATGTCGTAGAGCTCGGCGGCGTTCTCGCCCATGATCTTCTTCTTGACCTCGAGATCGAGTTCGACGCCGTACTCCTCGCGCTGTTCGGGCGTCATCTCGGCTTCCATCACCGCCTCGATGAGCCACTCGGGCTCCCAGAGGGCGTAGTCGCTCCCGAAGAGGATCCGGTCCTCCCCGAGCCAGTAGAGCAGTTCGCCCATGACCTCGCCGAACTTTCTGGGTCTGCTTTCGGCCAGCGGTGCGGCGACCGCGAGTCCCCCGTAGACGTTCGGTTCCTGTGCGGCGATCCAGCAGAAGTCGTCGAGGCGGGGCAGACCGACGTGTTCGACGACGAAGTTGAGTTCGGGGAAGGAGGTGGCCGCGTCGTCGATATCGGCCACGTCGAAGGCGTCGCGGTTCAGCGGTCTGATGGTCGGGCCCTTATGGGCGTGAACGTTCTTGATCCCCAGTTCGACACACTTCTCGAGATACTCGAAGCTTTCATCCGAATCGAGTCGCCACCCCTTCGAGTCGCCGCGCCACTCGGCGGTGTAGACCTTCACGCCCCGGACGTCGAACTTCTCGGCCTGACGTTCGAGTTCCATTAGACCGGCCTCGCCCTCACGCGGGTCGAACCGCCCGTTGACGATGAACCGGCTCGGGTGTTCGTCGGCCAGCTCCGCACACCGGTCGATCGTGTTGAACCCCTCCGTGTAGAACTCGTTGAGATACGTGGGTTGGAGGATCCCCATGTCGGCGTGTCCGTCGCCGAACATATCGTTGATCATCCGCTCTTCGTCGTACTTGCGGTACTCCTCCAAGCTCCACTGGCGTTCCTCGGGGGTGAAGCCGGTGTGGTAGTCGTAGAAACAGCGGATGAACTGCTCGCCGCCCTCGTGTTTGATGTTGTCCTTGCTCGCGTCCCACCAGTGAACGTGCCCGTCGATGACGAACACGTCCTCTCCCTCGTACTGATACATTTCGTGAGGAACTAGGGATCCATTATAATTATAATTTCGCACACCGGCGGTCCGTTCGGACTGCCTTGTACACAATCTTTTTAGCGGTATCACTCGAGTATCGAGCCGTATTATGGACGCCGCGAGACTCCACGAGTACACCGAGGAGATGGACGAGGCGCTCTCGATCGACGAAGTAGAGCGGCCCGAGCCGAGTCGGTCGGACCACGTCGTCGTCGAGGTCGAGGGGGCCGGGTGGTGCCAGACGGACAACCACATCATCGAGGGGATGTGGACCGACTACGTCGAACAAGACCTCCCGATGACGCTGGGCCACGAGAACGCGGGCGAGGTGGTCGAGATCGGCGAGGAGGTCTCGACCGTGGAGGTCGGCGACAAGGTGCTCTGTCATCCGCTGATAACCTGCGGGGAGTGTCGGGCCTGTAGGCTCGGCGAGGACATGCACTGTGAGAACGGCCAGTTCCCCGGCCTGAACACCGACGGCGGGTTCGCCGAGTACCTGTTGACCTCCGAGCGCGCGACGATCAAACTCGATTCCGTGGACCCGGTCGAGATCGCGCCACACGCAGACGCGGGTATCACGGCGTATCACGCGGTTAAGAAGGCGACCCCGCACCTCTTTCCGGGCAGCCACACGGTCGTGATCGGGATCGGCGGGCTCGGCCACATCGGCCTCCAAGCGGTGGACGCGATGAGCGCGACCACCACCATCGCCGTCGACCTCAAGGAGGAGGCGCTGTCGCTCGCGGATCGGCTGGGTGCGGACCACACGATCAACTCCGCGGAGGAGGACGTCGCCGAAGCCATCGAGGGGATCACCGACGGCGCAGGCGTAGAGCAGGTGCTCGACTTCGTCGGCGCAGACCAAACCACGGCCCTCGCGCCCGACATCGTCGCGCCGGGGGGCGACCACCACATCATCGGCTACGGCGGGCACATCCACGAGCCATCGCAGGCGCTGGTCAACGGCGAGTTCTCCTACGTCGGGAACATCGTCGGGAAGTACACCGAGCTCCAGGAACTCGTCGCATTGGTCGAACAGGGCGAGATGCACCTCGAGACGTCCGAGTACTCGCTGGAGGAGATCAACGACGTGGCCGAGGCGCTCGAACACAACGAGATCGAGGGGCGGGCCGTCATCGTACCCTGAACCGGTGTCGTCGAAACGGTGATACGAACCGCGGCCCACGATCCGGCGTGAGCCAGCGCGCCAGACGGACAGCGACCCGACGACGGTTCCTGCGGAGTGGCGCCGCGATCGGCGCGCTCTCGGTCGCGGGATGTGTCGGTCCGTCCGACGACGAGCCGGGGTCCGATACCGGCGACGGGAACGGAACCGCCGGCGACGAAAGTGATGGGGAGTCCGGCGGATACGAGATCGAGACGGTCGCCGAGGGGTTCGCGAACCCCTGGGCTCTTGAGTTTCTCCCCGATGACGGGATGCTCGTCACCGAACGCGAGGGACGACTGTCGATCGTCGACCGTGAGGACGGCACCGCCGAGACCGTCGGGGGCGTCCCCGACGTGTACGCCGCCGGGCAGGGCGGTCTGCTCGATGTGGCGCTTCACCCTACCTACCCCGACGAGCCGTGGGTCTACCTGACGTATTCGGGTGCCAACGACGCCGGCGAGTCGGCGACCCACCTCGGCCGGGGACGGCTCGACCTCGACGGCGGGCGGTTAGAGGGGTTCGAGGTGCTCCACGTCGCCGGACCGTTCGTTGACTCGGACGGGCACTTCGGCTCCCGACTGCTCGTCGAGGACGACGCGCTGTACATGACCGCCGGCGACCGCCAGCTCAGGGGGTTCGGCCCCGACCACGTCGCACAGGACACCACGAACGAACTCGGAAGCACGCTCAGGCTGGGACTCGACGGCTCGGTTCCCGTGAACAACCCGTTCGTCGACACGGAGGGCGCTGTCGATACGATCTACAGCTACGGCCACCGCAACCCACAGGCCATGACGACTCACCCGGAGACGGGCGCGATCTGGCAGGCCGAACACGGCGAGGAGGACGGCGACGAGATCAACGTGATCGAGGCCGGGGGCAACTACGGCTGGCCGGTCGCGACCTACGCCTGCGAGTACGGCACCGACGACCCGGTCGGCGAGCGCCCCGAAGAGCGCGAGGACACCGTCGCGCCGGTACACTACTGGGAATGCGGATCGGGGGGCTTCCCGCCCAGCGGCATGGCGTTTTACGACGGCGAGGCGTTCCCCGACTGGCAGGGCAACCTGTTCGTCGGCACCCTCGCGGGCGAGTACCTCGGGCGCTTTGCCGTCGACGGGCGGTCCGTCGCGGAGCGCGGTCTCCTTCTGGAGGGAGAGGGGTGGCGGGTCAGAGACGTCGCGGTCGCACCCGAGACGGGCCACATCTACGTGGCCGTCGACGCCGAGGACGCCCCGGTCGTCCGTCTGCGGCCCGCCTGATCGACTCGTCGAAGCCAACCGGAACAACACAACGGTCATTGTCCCACGCTCTGCAGACTGGGTATGAACGTCGACGGGGACCGGCTTCGCGAGGACATCGAGCGAACCGCCGAGTTCGGAGCCATCGAGAGCGACGAGGGCCGTGGTCGAACCGTCCGAGCCGCGAGCGATGAAAACGGCGAGGCTCGCGAGTACTTCGTCTCCCGGCTGGAGGATGCCGGACTAGAGGTCCGGGTCGACGCCGTGGGCAACGTCGTCGGCCGGTGGGTCCCCGAGGGAGCCGACCCCGACCTCCCTCCCGTCGCCGCGGGCAGCCACCTCGATTCGGTGCCCGAGGGCGGCATCTTCGACGGGCCGCTTGGAACCTACGCCGCTCTCGAAGCCGTCCGCACCATGCAGGAAGCGGGAGCCGAACCCGAGCGCCCGATCGCCGTCGTCTCCTTTACCGAGGAGGAAGGGGGCCGGTTCGCCTCGGGAATGCTCGGTTCGTCCGTGGCGACGGGCGAGCGAAGCGTCGAGGAGGCACTCGCACTGGAGGACGAGGAGGGGACGACGCTGGAGGAGGCCCTCGAAGCCATCGGATTCAGGGGGGAGGGTCGGGTCAACGCCGCGGGCTGGGAGGCGTGGCTCGAACTGCATATCGAACAGTCAGAACGACTCGAGACGGTCGGCGTTCCCGTCGGGATCGTCACCGACATCACGGGGATCACCCACTGCGACGTGACCATCGTCGGGGAGGCCAACCACGCGGGGGCCACACCAATGAAGGATCGGACCGACGCGCTCGCGGCCGCAAGCGAGTTCGTCCTCGACGTCGAGCGCGCGGCAAACGAGGTGGTCGCAAGCGAGAGCGACACCGCGGTCGGCACCGTGGGAAGCCTCTCCGTGGAGCCGAACGCGACGAACGTCGTTCCCGGCCGGATCGAGTGCGGCGTCGACATCCGGGACATCGAGTACGACTCGATGAACGAAATCGTCTCCCGTGCACGATTGAGCCTCGCGCGCCTCGAGCGCGAGCGTGGCGTCGGGACCTCGCTCGAACGGGAATTCGACGTCGAGCCGGTGGCGATGGCCGAGCGCTGTCGAACGGCCGCCCGCGAGGCCGGCGAAGCGGCCGGAATCAAGACGATGGCGATGCACTCTGGGGCGGCCCACGACACGATGCAGGTCGCACGGGTCACCGACGCCGGCCTGCTCTTTGCACCCTCACGTGGTGGCTACTCCCACACGCCCAAGGAGTGGACCGACTGGGCCGACTGTGCGAACGCGACGCGGGTGCTCGCGGGCGGGATGGCGCGGCTCGCGGGGACGACGCTTTCGGAGCGAGTCTAGCGTCGATCGAGCACCGCGGCGGGATCGAGCGGCCACCGGTCGCGGTCCCGGATCGCGACGTGGACCTGTACGATGACGCCCAGCAGCGGGAGTTCCAACAGCGGTCCGATGACCAGCGCCAGTGGGATGAGCGGCTCGTTCGGGAACGCGACGACCGCGATCGCGAGCGCCGTCGGGGAGTTGCGCGAGAGGACCGTGTTGTTGAAACAGACCATCTCCCGGTAGGAAAACGACAGCACGCTGCCGACGCCGAAGCCGACGCCGAGATTGATCGCGTAGAAGGCGATAACCGGGACCGCGAGCAGGGCGAGCAGTTCGGGGTTCTCGAGGATCACCCCGCCCTGCGAGGCGAACATCGCCCCGATGGCGAGGCTCAGAAAGACGATCTGGAGCGGGCTCAGCTTCGGGAGAAACCCGTGAGAGAACCACTGCTCCCCCTTCGTTCGGATCAGTCCCCATCGAGCGAGACCGCCGAAAACGAGCGGAACCACGAGCACGAGTACCACGCTTTCGAGCAGGACGCCCAGCGGGAGGTCCACCAGCGCCCCCGCGAAGACGTACAGATACACCGGGAGCAGGACCAACTGGAGGACGAGGTTATAGGGGAGAATGGAGGTCGCAAGCGGCACGTCTCCGTCGGCGATGTCGGTGAAGATCAGGTACCAGTCGGTACACGGCGTGACCAGCAGCATGACCAGCCCGACCCAGAGTGCGGGGTGGTTCCGGAGGAAGACCGCCCCGAGGCCGACGGCCAGAAGCGGGCTCCAGACGAAGTTGACCAGGAGGCTCGATCCCACGACACGGCGGTTCCCGAACGCCTCGCGGAGCCGGGAAAAGGAGATCCCGGCGAACGCGGCGAAGAGCATGACCATCAGAAAGGGGAGAATGAGTCGGTCCGCAACGGCGGGCACACCCGAGAGCTGTCCCAGCGCAAGCCCGCCGACGATGGCGAGGAGGACGAAGACCGTCTGGTACTTCTCGACGGGATCCATTCGACCGGGGCGTACTCCCCGAACGAGGGTAAGGCTGCGGTTCCCGGGGAGAACCGTCCGGACGGGCGCACGTCGGCGGAGCGCCGAGCGCAGCAGAGGGTCTTTTTGATCGCGACCTCTGTAGGGCGGGTATGACACACCTCGCAGACGACGTTCTTCGGTTCGTCCGGGCGACCGGACCACAGCCCGACGAGATACTGGAGGAGATGGACGCCTACGCCGAGGCGAACGGGTTTCCCCACGTCGGTCCCGAGGTTGGGGGCTTCCTTCGACTGGTCGCCCGAATCGTGGGCGCGGAATCGGTCTTCGAGTTCGGCTCGGGGTACGGCTATTCGGCCTACTGGTTCGCCGAGGCGTTACCTGAAAACGGCGAGATCGTGCTTACGGAGGTCGACGAAGGTGAGCTCGAAATGGCCCGCGAGTACCTCGAACGCGGCGGCTACGGCGGGCTGGCGAGCTACGAACTCGGCGACGCCCTCGAGACGATCGAGCGCTACAACGGCCCCTTCGACGTCGTGTTGATCGACCACCAGAAACATCGGTACGTCGAGGCGCTCGACGCCGTTCGAGAGAAACTCGCGCCCGGTGCGGTCGTGATCGCGGACAACGCGATGAGCGCCGAGGAGGTCGTGGTGTTCGAGGACCTGCTCGCTCACGTCGAGGGCCGGTCCGCCGAGATGAACGAGGGAACTCGCGGGATCGCCGACTACCTCGATTCCGTCCGGGCGGAGCCGGCCTTCGAGACGCAGGTGCTCCCGCTGGGCGAGGGGATTGCGGTCAGTCGCTTCGAGGGGGAGCCCGATAACACTGAAGCCCACACGTCCCGTCGGTAGTCGGTATGCCACTGAGCGAGGCGGACTGGGGGACTGCACGGCCCGAAACCGACCTCATCACGGTGATCGAGGGGACGCTCAGAGAGAGCGCACCCGAGGCGCTGCGCGTGGACGACTTCCTCCGGGACGCCGGCGACACCGACCCCACGGAGGAGGGGTTGCTGAAGGCGGTCACCGGTGCCGTGCGGTGGCAGTTCTCCCGCGAACGCTCGAAGGCGGTCGTCGAGGCCTCGCTCGAACGACTGGTCCACGAGGGGCGGGCCGAGAAACGCGCGTTCGAATCGGACGGCGAGATCACCATCTACTATCGGATCGCCCCTTCCGGCGACCTCCCGAGATAACCGCCGCCATCGGACCCGATCGCCGAACGCCGCAGCGCGCTCCGGAAAACAAACGATAAACTATTTTTCGGTTATCACAGTTCCACGAGGTATTTGACCCTCCGATCCGATGACGAACTATGGAACTGCTTACCGAGGATATCATTCCCGAGTACGCCCGCGAGGTCAAAGCGGAGGCCCGCGAGTTCGCCGACGAATACATCGCCCCCAACGCCGAGGAGTGCTTCCGGAAGGGCGAGTACCCGTGGGAGATCCTCGAAGCCGGCCAGGACGCTGGATTGGTCGCACAGGACATTCCCGAGGAACTGGGCGGACGCGGGCTCGACATCGTCGAGATGCTCGCGATCGCAGAGGAGTTCTACAAGGCCGACGCCGGCATCGCGCTGACCCTCCAACTCGCGAGTTTCGGTGCGGAGATGATCTACGAATACGGCAGCGAAGAGCAGAAAGAGGAGTACCTCAAACCCGTCGCCGCGGGCGATCAAATCACCGGTCTCGCCGTTTCGGAACCTGATACGGGAAGCGATCTCGCAGGGATGACGACGACCGCGGAAAAGGACGGCGACGAGTACGTCATCAACGGCGAGAAGTACTGGATCGGCAACGGCGTCGAGGCCGACTGGGTCACCGTCTTCGTCCGGACCAGCGAGGAGAACGACCGCTACTCGAACCACTCGATGATCATCGTCCCGACCGATGCTGATGGGTACGAGGCCGAACACATCCCTGAGAAGATGGGGATGCGCGCCTCGAAACAGGCTCACATCACTTTCAAGGACGTCCGTGTCCCCGAAGAGAACCTCGTGGGCTACGAGAACGGCGGCTTCCTGATGCTCGCGGAGTTCTTCAACCACGGTCGGATCGTCGTCGGCGGACACGGACTGGGGATGGCCGCCGCGGCCATCGAGGAGGCCTGGGAGTTCGTCCACGAGCGGGAGGCGTTCGGACGGAACGTAAACGAGTTTCAGGCCGTCCAACACGGGCTCGCGGACATGCGCCTGGAGTTCGAGGCCGCCCGCGCGCTCAACTACCGGGCGGCAAAGAAAGTCAGAGACGGCGAGAACGCGGGGTTGTGGGCGGCGATGGCCAAGACAAAATCCACCGAGACGGCGACGATGTGTGCAGAACAGGGGATGCAGTTCCACGGCGGCCGGTCGATCTTCACCGATCGCCGGATCGCTCGGGTGTATCGCGACGTGCGCATCCCGGTCATTTACGAGGGCGCAAACGAGGTTCAGCGCAACCTGATTTACCGGCAGAGCTAACAGTCGATATCGCGGAAGGCCGCGGCGAACTCCTCGTGGGTCTGCAGTCCCTCGGCCGTGCCGTCGACGGACTTCCGCAGGTCGGTCAGTCGTCGTTCGAGTTCCCGGAACTCCTCGTTTCCTTCGAGTTCCTCGCAGGACTTCTCGGTCTTGAGGACCGCCCGTTTCGAGGCGAGGCTGTAGTATTCGCGCATGATCTCGTCGTACTCGCTGCGGCGGTGTACCCCTTCGACGGTCGCCAGGAGTTCGTCGTTCGCGACGGGCTTTACCAGGTAATCGTCGAATCCCATCTCGATGATGTCGAAGTCGGGATCGACCGCCGTGACCATGATCACGCGACAGTTATAGCCCGCCTCGTGGATCGCGTCGAGGACGTCGTCGCCGGACATACCGGGCATTCGCCGATCGAGCAACACGACGGCGACCTCCTCATCCATCCTCGAGAGGGCCTCCTCGCCGTCGTGAGCGACCCGGACGGTCCACTCCTCGTCGAGCCAGATCGCGAACAGCTCCGCGAGCTGGGGCTCGTCGTCGACGACGAGCACGACCGGAGCGTCGTCCATGACATCGGTTGACATTTCTTAATTGTGGTATGAACGTCTGTAGATATAAATTCGGTGGATACTTCCGTTTTCTACCCCGGTCCGTTCGAGCCGCGTGATCGGGTTCGGACGAAACGCGCGATCACTCCGACGACGGGCTGTCGGGTTTCGACGCGAGTTCAGTCGATCAACGGGAGATCCCCTCGATCGACCGGGAGGTCCTCCCCGTTGAGCCCGTCTTCCCCACCGAGGAGGTCACTCCACTCGGGGAGATCGACATCCGGAACGCTACCGGGGTCGGGGAGGTCCAGGAGCGCCTCTATCGGTGGAATCCCGACCGTGATGGCGATCCCCAGGACGAACAGCACGATCCCCACCATCAAGAGGAACCGCTGTATCCTCGTGGTTCGGCCGTAACGAGCCATGCGATACACTTCTGCTAGCGGTGAATGGACAAAAACGTGTGTAAATAGCAGCGTTCTGTTAAGTTCAGTCGTCGGCGTCCGCACCGGTATCCTCGGCAGTGCGCGGTGAGTCGAACCGATCGAGGACGGCGAGCAATCCGGCCGAGAGCGCCGCGCCGGTCAGTGCGAACGCCGCGAGCACCGCGAAGAAGACCGAGAGCGAGAAGGTATCGAGCAGAAAGCCCCCGATCGCGATCGAGGCCGACCCGAGGCCGAACTCCCCGAGGTAGGTGTAGCCGTAGGAGAGCCCGCGGGTATCGGCGGGCGTGTGGACCGCGACGGCGTCCTGATAGAACGGCTGGATAGCGAAGAGGAAAAACCCGAGAAGACCACACAGCACGAGCAGCGGGGCGAGTCCCATCCTGGTCACGGGAATGAACGCCAGCGCGAGGACCGCGAGGACGGCGAACATTCCGAGCAAGCCGCGCCCGGGGGTCATGCGATCGGTCAGCTTCCCGCCGGCGTACTGGCCGACGATCCCGACGACGAGAAAGCCGACGTAGATGTACCGCGAGGGTTCGATCCCCTCGAGATCCGGGCCGACGACAACACCCTCCAGTGCGGGCAGTCCCTGGAGGATTTCGGGCAGGTAGGTGAGCATTCCCCGGTAGAACAGCCCCTCGAAGGTGACGATCACGAAGACGAGGGCGAAGGCGCTCGCAAACAGCGTCCGGGAGTTCGTGAGCAAGTCCGCGACCGAGAGGGCTTTGTCATTAGCTTCGGAGGCGTCCATCTCCTCGACCGCGCCCGTGGGGTCGAAATCCGCGGAGAGACCGTAGGCGACGGCGAGCAGGCCGGGGATCGCCAGCAGGGCGGCCACCAGTTGCCACGGGAAGACGATCAACAGGGTCGCGGCGACGAACGGGCCGAGCGCGATCCCGACGTTGCCGGCGATGCCGTGATAGGCGAAGACGGTGCCGCGTTCTTCGACGCCCGTGCTGATCAACGAGAGGCCCGCGGGGTGATAGACGCTCGCGGCGGCCCCCCAGCAGACGAGGCCGACAGCGATAGCGTAAATCCCGTTCGCGAGCGCGAGGACCAGAAACGAGAGACTCATACCGCCGAGACAGGCCAGAACCAACCGTTTAGGACCGTACTTGTCGGCAAGGACCCCGCCGGGAAGCGCCCCGATCCCGAAGGGGGCGTAGCCCAGCGCGACGATCACTCCCAACAGCGTCACCGAGACGTCGAACTCCGAGAGCCACACCACCAGAAAGATTGGGATCGAGGTCTCGAACCAGTGGACCAGCGAGTGGCCCGCCATCGTAAAGCCAGCGATCGATCTGTCGTTCGGATCCAGAGCCATTCGGTAGTTACAATCGGCCGGTCGAGCTATTTAGCCCCACGGATTCGAGCAATCCACCGAATCGAACCATTTACCCTCGTCGGTTGGTTCTCCCCGGTATGAACACCGCGGAGCGAAAACGCCTCGTCACCCGTCATACCGAGGAGGTCGTCACCGAGGAGGAACTCGACGACCTCCTCGAGGAACCGGATCCGAGCATCTACATCGGCTACGCGCCGACCGGCGAGATGCACATCGGCCACTTCACCACCATCAGGAAACTCGCGGACTTCCTCGAAGCGGACATCGACGTGACCGTCCTGATCGCCGATCTGCACGCCCACCTCGACGACGAGAAGAGCCCGTTCGACCTCCTGGAGGCGCGCTCTGCGTACTACGAGGCTGGAATCGAGGCGATGGTCGAGGCCGCCGGAGCGAACCCCGACGACATCGAGTTCGTCCGCGGCACCGACTTCGAACTCGAGGAGCCCTACACGCTCGAACTCTACCGTCTGCTCGCCGATACGACCATCTCGCGGGCCCAGCGTGCCGGAAGCGAGGTCGTCCGACAGAGCGACAATCCGAAACTGGGTGCGTTGGTGTACACGCTTATGCAGAGTCTGGACGTCGCGGCGCTGGACGCCGACATCGCCTACGGCGGGATCGACCAGCGCGGGATCTACATGCTCGCCCGGGAAATCCTCCCCGAACACGGCCACGACAAACCCCTCTGTCTGTTCGCACCGCTTCTCTCGGGCCTGTCGGGCGGGAAGATGAGTGCGAGCGAGGTCGGCTCGAAGGTGAACCTCACCGACGACCCCGAAACGGTAGGCGAGAAGATCGACGGGGCGTACTGTCCACAGGGGGAACTCGAGGAGAACGGCGTCCTCGAGTACCTCGATCACCTCGTCTTTCCGATCCTCGAAGAGGAGGGGGAACCGTTCGTCATCGAACGCCCCGAACAATACGGCGGAAACGTCGTCTACGAGGAATACGGCGATCTGGAGGCGGACTTCCTGGAAGGCGAACTCCACCCACAGGACCTGAAGGGGGCGACCGGCGAGGCGATCGCGGAGATCATCGCGCCGATCCGCGAGCGTTTCGAGACAGAACCCGAACTCTTGGCGAGTGCGTATCCCGACCGGTACGACTGACTCGACCGGCAATTTTTGCGCCTCGTCGCATCGCTTATTACGCGATGCGTCGTGGCCCCGTACGAGGTTGATTAATCATGATAGATACGCCAGTCACCGAACTCATGACGTCACCGATTCGGACGATCGATCCCGAGGCGACGGGGGTCGCTGCGGCCCGGGAACTCACCGAGCAGAAGATCGGGTCGCTGGTCGTCGGCGAAGGGCGGATCGAGGGGATCGTCACCGAGACCGACATCGTCGCCGGGGTCGCCGACGGAATCGACCTCTCGGAGACGCCCGTCTCGGCGCTGATGAGCGATCCCGTCGTGACGATCTCGCCCACCGACTCGGTTCGGGCCGCCGGCGAGCGCATGGGTCGGAACAACGTCAAGAAGCTCCCGATCGCACGAAACGGCGAGGCGGTCGGGATCGTCACGACCACCGATCTGGCGCGGTTCGTGCCGAAGAACGCGGTCAGGATGTCGCGCCAGCCCGAACCCGACATCGAGAAGGGGGAGTTCGAGTAGCGTCCGAATACCGTCTTCCAACCACGGCCACGGGCGATCCGATCGCCATCGCCTGACAGCATCAACTGGCCGTTCCATCCGGGAAGGGATATACCGGCGCGTCCTGTAGGAGCGGTCACCCATGGTTTCAGACCTGGTCGCACCCGTGAGAATCGTCTCTACGACCGTCCTTCAGAACGCCCCGCTGGCCGCCGAACTGTTTCTCCTCGGCCGGATCCTCTTCGGCAGCGTCCTCGCCTTCAACGGGCTGAATCACTTCCTCGATGTCGAAGCGATGACCGAGTACGCCGATTCGAAGGGGGTCCCGAAGCCGAGGGGTGCCGTCGTCCTCACGGGCGGAATGTTACTGGTCGGCGGTCTCGGGACCGTTCTGGGCGTGTTCCCGTTGTTCTCGCTCGGTGCGATCGCGACCTTCCTGCTCGTGGCGACGCCGATCATGCACGACTTCTGGGCGGTTCCGAACACGCGCACGGAACAGGAGATGATACATTTCATGAAGAACGTCACCATGCTCGGTGCCACACTCGTACTGCTCGCACTGAGCGCGACCGCATGGCCCTACGCGCTGTAAAATCGACGCCTGCCGGGATCGCTCAGAGCCACTCCTCGGCCCAGCACTCGATCTCGTCGAAGACGGGACAGAGCGATCGGCCCTTCTCCGTGAGGCTGTAGTAGGTCGCGACGGGGGCGTCCTCCTCCAATCGGCGCTTGACGAACTCCAGTTCCCGCAGATCGTCGAGCACCCGCGAGAGCGTCCGGGAGTTGGCGTCCGTCGAGCGCTTGAGTTCGTTGAAGCGTTTCTCGCCGTCCTGCAGGTCGTGAAGCACGACGAGTCGCCACTGTGAGCCGATCTGTCCGATCGAGTCGACGACCGCACAGGGCCCCTCCTCCGAGGTCTCGGTGACTGATGACATCAGTGTTACCTGGTGTTTCCTACGTCCGCGAAGCGATTTATAGGTTCGGTTCGTATAGCTGGTTACGAAACGTTACTAGTCTCGCCAGCGTGAAACCGACATACAAAACCATACGGAAACCGATACACACACCATGCCCGACGAACCCACATCCGTCAGCGCCGAGTTGCCCGACAGCCCCATCAGACTCTCGGGAACCGACCACATCACGCTCATCGGAAGCAACGAAGCCGATACCGTGGCGTTCTACCGCGATCTGCTCGGAATGCCGCTGGTGCTTCGCCAGCCGAACCTCGACCAGCCCGAAGTGACGCACCTGTTTTTCGACACCGGCGACGGGCGGATCCTCACCTTCTTCGTGAGCGACGACCGCGAGTCGGACCCGCGCCCGCAGCGAACGGGACTGGGAGCGGTCCATCACCTCGCCTTCAGCGTCGAGCCCGAGCGCTTCGTCGAGACAAAGGAGGCCTTCGACGAGGTCGACCACCACTACAACGAGTTCGACCGCGGGGCATTCCACTCGATCTACACCCGGGATCACAACGGGCTGGTCCTCGAGTTCGCGACTGACAAGTTCCACATCCCCGACGACCGCCGCGCGGAGGTGCTCGCGACCGCCCAGCGCGTTCGAGAGGAGGCGGGTGCGGACTACGTCAAGGACGAGCACATGGAAGCAGCACTCGAAGAACTCGGCCTCGAGGTCGACCCCTACGAGTTGCCCGACGCCCCGACCGGTGCTGGCTACGACCGATGACCGATCCAGTCGATTCCACCACATGACGGACACACCACCCACCACCGGACTGCACCACGTGACGAACATCTGCACCGACATGGAAGCGACGCGGGAGTTCTACGAGGAGGCGCTGGGCTGGCACACCGTAAAACGCACCCAGAACTACGACGATCCCGGGACGCTCCATTACTACTTCTCCTCGACCCCCGAGGGCGAGCCGGGAACGAACGTCACCTACTTCGAGTACCCGAACTCCCGTGGCCAGCCCGGTCCCGGTGCGAGCCATCACTTCGCGTTCGGCGTCGAGGACCGCGAGACGCTGGAGGAGTGGCGCGAACACCTCATGGACCACGGCGTGCGGGTTTCGACAGTGAAGGACCGCACCTACTTCCGGAGCATCTACTTCAGCGATCCGGATGGGCTGGTCTTCGAGTTCGCGACACAGGGGCCGGGCTTCGGCGTCGACGAAGACCGACCTGGAAGCGAAGAGATCGATCCCTTTGAGAACCGCTGATGGAGGTCGACATCTCGGAACTCGACTCCGCGTATCGCCTGCTGGCCGGCTCGGTGATCCCCCGCCCCATCGCGTGGGTCAGCACGCGCGGCGAAAGCGGCGAGAACCTCGCACCCTACAGCTTCTTCAACGTCGTCTCGGTCGATCCTCCCGTGGTGATGTTCGCGCCGGTCGGCACCGGCGAGGACCTGAAGGACACGCCACGGAACATACTGGATACCGAGCAGTTCGTCGTCAACGTGGTGACGATGGACCTCGTGGAGGCAATGAACGCAACCAGTGCTACTGTCGAGAAAAGCGAGTTCGAGCACGCCGACCTCGAACGCGCCGAAAGCGTCCGGGTCGACGCCCCGCGAGTGGCGGGGGCGAAGGTCGCCTTCGAGTGTGAACTGTACGACTTCGTCGAGATCGGTCGCTCGTCGATGGTACTAGGCGAGGTCGTCTACGCGCACGTCGCCGAGGACGCGACCACGGAGGGCAAGGTCGACGTGACGAAACTCGACGCCGTCGGGCGGCTCTCGGGGAGTTACTATGCGAGCACGCGCGACCGATTTTCGCTGGAGCGCCCTCCCTGACCGGGGATTAAGCCCTCGGCGTCCCTATAGGGGGTATGGCACTCTACGACGCCGTCTCGGACCTGCCCGTCGAGATCGAGGCCGTCTCGCTCTCACGGCGCGAACGCGACACCTCCAGTGGCTTCACGCGTGTGAGCACGGTCATTTCGCTGTCGGGTGAGAGCGAGGAGGGCAGGGGCGAGGACGTGACCTACGAAACCCAGGATCACGATGCCCTACTGAAGGCGGGTGCGCCCGACCTCTCGGGTACCTACACCCTCGACGAGTTCTCCGAGCGTGTCGGCGATCTGGACCTCTTCCCTTCGGGGCCGAGCCGACCCGATTTCGAGAACTACCGGCGGTGGGGCTTCGAGAGCGCCGCGCTGGACCTCGCGCTCCGGCAGGCCGACACCGATCTCGCGAGCGCGCTCGGCCGGGAGTACGAGCCCGTGAGCTTCATCGCCAGCACGCGGTTGGGCGAGCCCCCGAGCACCGACCGTGTCGAGCGCTTCCTCGAAAACAATCCGGAACTAGAGTTCAAGCTCGATCCAACGAGCGAGTGGGACGACGCGCTGGTCGAGCGCCTCGCGGAAACGGGGGCGGTGCGGGTGGTCGACCTAAAGGGCCAGTATGAGGGGACCGAGGTCGATCAGGCCCCCGATCCCGAGCTCTACGAACGAGTCGTCGAGGGCCTTCCCGAGGCCGTCATCGAGGACCCCGCGATCACCGAGGGGACCCGGTCCGTACTGACGGGCCACGAGGAGCGGGTCTCGTGGGACGCGACCATCCACGGGCTCGAAAGCCTCGAGGAACTCCCGTGGGAGCCCGAGTGGCTCAACGTCAAGCCCTCGCGCTTCGGCTCGGTCGAATCGCTGTTCGAGACGGTCGACCACTGCACCGAGCACGGGATCACGACCTACGGCGGTGGTCAGTTCGAACTCGACGTCGGACGGGGCCAGATCCAGGCGCTCGCCTCGCTGTTCTACCCCGACTCGGCGAACGACGTCGCACCCGGTGTGTACAACGATCCCGAGATCCCCGAGGGGCTCCCGACGAGCCCGCTTTCGCCGCCCGAAGAGAGTACGGGCTTTCGCTGGTAAGCGATCATTCCGCGAGGTCGGCGATCCGCGAGAGCGCGAGCCGACAGACTGGCGCGTAGCCCGCCGCGAGCACGGGCACCTCGAAGACCGCCAGACAGCTCCCGTTGTAGGGTTCGACCCGGTGGCCCGTCGCCGGGATTCCCGCGACCTCCCACGTCCAGCGGTACGCGTCACGGTAGGTAACCTCGAAGGGGATCCAGATCCCACCGACGAGTCGGACCCGCCCGGTCGTCCCCGACTCGATCCGTCGGTCCGCGCACTCGACGTCGGTGATCGAGGGGCCCCACTCGGGCCAGCGTCGCGTGTCCACGAGCAGGTTCCAGACGACTTCGGCGGGCGCGTCGACGGGTCGAACGACGTCGACGGTCCGCCCGGTGATCCCACGAAACCGGTTCACGAGGTGTGTTGGCGGGCGGGGTTCAAATACGATCGGTGGGCAGTGGATCGATTACTCGAACGCCGCGGCCGACTCCCCGTCCTCGAGGATCCGGTAGTCCGTCTCCCCACAGCAGCCCTCGTCGGAGCCAATGGGATGGAGCGATTCGTCGGGCCAGACTCGCACCGGAACCAGTTCTCCACAACCGTCACAGACCGCGACCGCCTTCTTCTTGTCTCCGTCCGTCATCGGTACGGCGATCCTACGACGCGCGATACTATGAGGATATCCATCCGAATCGCCAGGGTCGTGCGAATGCGAGCCATCCTGAAACCGGCCGCGACTGCCGCGTGACTAAGGGCTTTTAGACCGAATCGGCTAGTACGGAGGAGTTCTGTGAGTCGTGTCCCGAACCCGGTCAGACTGCTCGTCCTCTGGGTCGGGCTGGCGCTTTCGCGAGCCGGCCTGATCGACCGCCATCGCGCGCGTCGGATCACCGATCTGGCGTGGCCGCGCGTAGTCACGGGTATCGCCCGGATGTCGAAGAACGCCGTCGACGTGGCGATGGTCGGGATCGCCGCCGGCTCGGGCGCGATCGCCGGCGTCGGGTTCGCGGGCTCGTACTGGGGGCTCGCCTTCGCGGTCGGGGGCGGGATCGCCGGCGGGACGATCGCGCTGGTCTCCCAGTCGTTCGGGGCCGACGCCGACCGGGAACTCGGGCGGGCGGTCCGTTCGAGCGTCCTGTTGGTCGTCGTCCTCACGCTGCCGATCACCGCGGGGCTGTGGGCCTTTTCGACCGGGCTGCTCGACCTGATCAGCAACGACCCCGAGGCGATCGAACTCGGGGGTCGATACCTGCGGGTCGTCTCGGTGGGAGTGCCCTTCGCGGCGCTGAACCTGATCGGTAGTCGCGTGCTGGTCGGCGCGGACGACGCCTACACCGCGATGCTCGCGCGGGCGGGCGGCGCGGTCGTGAATGTCGGGATCAACGCCGTGTTGATCTTCGGCCTCGATATGGGCGTCGTCGGCGCGGCAATCGGCACCGTGCTCTCGAACGTCGTCGTCACCGCGACGTTCGCGACGGGGCTGGTGGCCGGCCGGGTCCCCGGGCTGGGGTCGTTTCCGGTCACCGTCTCCCCGACCGGCGTGTACGTCGACGTCGGGATGGCCCGCCAGCTCGTCTCGATCGGGCTCCCCGTGATGGGCCGGAACCTCGCCTGGCGGCTCGCGGACTTCCCGCTGCTGGCGATCGTCGACGTCTTCGGGCAGAACACCGCCGCGGCCTACGTCATCGCCCGGCGGATCTGGGGGGTCATGAACACGCCCGGCTGGGGCTTTGGCCTTGCGTCTTCGAGCCTCGTCGGTCAGGAACTGGGCGACGGAGACGAGCGCACGGCGGAAGCCTACGGTCACGAGATCGTCCGCTTCGCAGTGGCGGTCTACGCCGTCTCGGCACTGTTGGTCTTCCTGTTCGCAGAACCGATCGTGCTCGCGTTCGTCGACGACCCCACCACCGCCACGGTCCCGATCGCGGTCTCGCTGGTCTATGCCGCCTGCGCCGCGACCGTCCTGCAGGGCGTTTCGAAGGGGGCGGCCGGCCCGCTCGACGCCAGTGGCGACACCCGCTGGCCCTTCTACAGCCAGGCGATCGGGATGTTCGGCGTCTCGATCCCGCTTGCGTATCTCGGAGCGACCACGTCGCTCGGCCTGTGGGGGCTCTACCTCGCGTTCGTCGCCGAGACCGCCGTCCCCGCCGCCATCAACTACCACCGCTTTTCGACCGGGAAATGGAAGGTCATCAGTCGCTCCTACGGGCCACGAGGGGTCACGGGCGACGATTAGAGGACTGCGATCAACACGAGAAGCGCGAGGAGGACGGCAAGCGCGATCAGCCCGTAGCGCATCCGCGGGTCGTCGAGCAACCCGCCCTCGTCGCCGTGATACGGACTGAGAACCGTGTTGCCACACGAGCGACACTTGCTCGGGTTGCTCCGATGAACCGTCCCGCAGTTGTCGCATTTCCACTTCGTCATCGGGATCCCCTACGCTCCCGTCGTACATATGGCCGCCGACCGTCAGTGATATAAGAACATAGATATATTCTATACTATGATTTTGGTGTGGAAGAGAAGTAGCGGGTCCACCGATCGGGGCCAGTCGGAGGTCATCGGCGTGGTACTACTGCTCGCGGTAACGGTGATCGGGGTCACCATCATGGGCGCGACCGGCGCTGCGATGCTCGGCGACGCACAGAGCGACTCGCGTGTCGCACAGACACAGAACTCGATGGCCCAGTTGAGTTCGAAGGCGGGGCTCGTTGCGCTCGGCGAGTCCGAAAGCCAGTCGTTCAACCTCGGAACGGTCAATGACGGTACGGTCGAGGTCCGTGAGAACGTGGGTCACGTAACGGTGTACAAGGAAAACGAAACGGACTCGGAGGTGCTGTATAACGAGTCGTACGGCGCGGTCGTCGCGACCGTGGGGGACACGGAAATCGCGTATCAGGGCGGCGGCGTGTGGAAAAGGGACGGTGACAGGAGCGTGATGGCTTCGCCGCCGGAGTTCTACTACCGATCCAACACGCTGACGTTTCCGATCGTTCGCGTAACGGGGGAGGGACGGGCGAGCGGCGCCGTAACCGGTCAGTTCACTAACGTCAGCGAGAGTGGGTCGATCTACCCCAATGCATCGAACGAGTACACGAATCCCCTCGAAGAGGGGACGGTGATCGTCGAGATTCGAAGCGACTACTACGACGCGTGGGCCCGCTTCTTCGAGGATCGAACCACTGGTGACGTCGAAATGGACCACGAGAACCGAACGGCGAGGATCGAACTCACCGTACCGGCCGAGAAGGAAATCGAGAACGTGGTCGCGGTGTCCACGCCGAACGGGATCACAACCAATGGCGGCGACAAGCCGAACCCCTACCGTGAGGGAATCCAGTACCCCTCCGCGAGCCCGATGATCGAGAACCGGGTCACGGAGTGTACCGAATCCGGAACCGACTGTACGGAGGTGACGAACGAAACGACGATACGGGGCGATGCGAGCAAAGAGGAGACGCGGTATTACGCGACAGGCGAGGGGATTCCCGATGACCTGACGGTGCAGACGGACGGCGGGAACGTCACTCTGGTCGTAGACGGGGGCTTCGATCCGGAGAACGTCGAGATCGAGGGAGATGGGGACGTTTCCCTCGTCGTTGACGGCGTCTTCGAACCGGGTAGTCTCTCGATCAGGGGGGATGGAAACGTCTCAGTATACGTCACGGAAGGATTTTCACTCAGTGGAGACACTAACATCAACCCGACTGGCGAATCATCACAACTAATCGTCTACGTTCACTCGGATGGTTCAAATACGGATAGTAGTCAGCAAGGGAACCCGTCGTTTACTGGCGTGCTCTACGCGCCGAACACGGACGTAGAACTGAGCGGGAACACCGACTTCGGGGCGCGCTGATGGCACGGATTCTCCACATCAACGGCAACGCAGGCGAGTTCTTGTACGACGAGAGTCGTTCGGGATCGGGACGCCGATGATGGGTGGGGAGACCAGCCCCGTGGCGAACAGCGCGTAGCCTAGTAGGGTACCGACGATCCACAGCAACCCCCCGGAGAGGACGCCGTAAGCTAACGCCCGCGAGAGGTAGTGTTCGACGGTATCGCCCATCCGAGCCCGCTTGAGCGTCGTCTGAAACTCGGCGGCGAACTGACTGTCCTCACCGAACAACAGCCGATAGAGCGGGTAGAAGACGTCCCCGAGCCGATCGGTACCGTTTCCCTCTAGTACGAGGCTCACGGGATCTCCCCGCTACCGTCCACGGAGAGCGCGGCCTCGAGCGACCCCGACGAACCGCGATGGGCCGCGAAGAGCCGTTCGTCCGCGCGGTCGAGGATCTCACGTGATAGCTGGGCGGTCTCCTCGTCGGGACCCGGATGCGGGACGAGCGCCTCCTTTTCAGGTTCGACGTCGATCAACACGCTCTCCATCGAGCGAAGATCCTCCAAACTCCCGGCGAGTTCGTCGTTCGCGATCAGTCCAGCAGGTCGAACTCGTCGACGTCGCCGCCGTCGCCGTCGGAGAAGGAGGGGCGAGTCACCGAGGCGATCCAGTTTCGCTGCGGGAGTTCGACCTCGCGGGTGTCCTCGATCGAGACGATCTTCGCGTTCGAGGGGATAAAAAGCGAGACGGCGTTCAGGCTCGTGGTCTTTCCACTGGCGGTGCCACCCGCAAAGATCAGCGACTTGTGGTTCTCGATGCAGAGCTACAGGTAGGCCATCTCCTCGAGCGAGAAGGTGTGCCAGTTGATCAGGTCGATCGGCGTGAACGGGACGTCCTTGAATTGCCGGATGGTGTAGTTGGTGCCGTGATCCGAGACCTCCCGGCCGAGGGTGAGTTGGGCGCGCGAGCCGTCGGGCAGGGTGGCGTCGACCTGCGGGCGGCGTTTGTGATTCCCTTGCCCGAGCGCTGGGCGAGTTTGATGACGAAGTCGTCGAGGCGCTCGCGGCCGTGATGGACGTTCGAGATGATCTGCTCGTAGTCGGTGTGATAGACGAAGACGGGCGAGTCGTAGCCATCGCACGAGATGTCCTCGACGTTGATGTCGTGTTTGATCGGATCGATGCGTTCGTAGCCGATGAAATCGCGCTTGAGGTAGTACAGTAGTTTCGTGATCTGCGCTTCGGTCACCGTCTCGGGGTCCTCCGCGAGGATCGCCGGTTCGGGACGGACGGGGTCGACCAGTGGGGGGTCTACCGTCTCCCCGCGCCCGAGAAGCGATCGGACCCGACCGATCAGTCCCGCGGTTCGTCCCTCGGCCGAGCGACCGGCCGACTGACGCTCGACGAGCCCATACCGATCGAGCAGTCGGCGCGTCTCGCGCTCGATGACCGCCCGTCGCTCCCCCTCGTCGCCCTCGACCCGTACCTCATCATCGGTGTACTTGATCGCGATGCGGAGTTTGCCGGTGAGGAACTCCGTGAGGTCGCGCTCGATGGGGTTGCAGTACGGCTCGATGACGTAGTACTTCGTCTCGTTTTCCTTCCGGGAGCGAAAGAGGATCACGAACGAGTAGGGTTCGTTCACCCAGTAGCGTTCGACCTCCTCGAAGTGACGTTTCTTCCCCATCGGAACCGCCTTTTCGAGGTCGTAGCGCGTCGTGATCGTCGGCTTCCCCCGCGAAGAGAAGAAGGCGTCCTCGTCGAGGTCGGGATTCACGTCGACGGTTCGTTTCTCAACGAGAGTCGAAAGCGCGCTCGCGGCCGCCTCGCCCGAGCGAAGGGTCTCCTCCGTTCGCACGGGGAAAACCCCAGCAGTTCGGAGGGATCGAACGGGACCGGGTCCCCCGTGGAATCGAGCGGGACCGACCCGTCCGCCTCGTAGTAGTACTTCCGTTTGACGTGTTCCCACGTATAGCAGTCCTTGACGACGAGTCCGTCGGGGTCGAGGTAGGCGTTCAGTAGCCGTGCGTTCGTAGCGGCGATGGAAACCCCTTTCAGGGCATCCTCGGGACGATCCACGACGCTCGCGTCGGTGACCCTCGCCGGTGGGACGGGCCCCTGTACACTCCCGTCGGCATCGTCCGTCGACATTGAATGTAGTGATAACACATATATAAAAAGTATTTCGGTCAGATACAAAATAAAAGGGAAGCATACCGATAGCCACCTCCTCATGACGGACTGAGCCGTCCTTGATGATTGTTCCTCTCGAAAACGGTTATGTGACTGAGATACTTACTATGAACTGAGTAAAGATGAGTCGAACACAGCACATGAAGAACGCGAGCGCAGCGATGGACGGCTACAGCGGCAGACCAACGGCGGATCACCCGCTCCGGTTCCGGGAGCTCCTGAGCCAACTCGTCGGGGAGTGATCGGAGGGTCGGATAGTTCGTCGGACCGCACAATAACTCGATTTTTCAGGCGACTCGATTGGAGGGGCACTAGCGTCACGGAGGGCGTGACGGGACTGCCGTAAGTGAACACGAACGGCAGTCAGAAACGTTGCTCGCATTCGCTCACAACAGAATCAGCGGGCGTGACGGGATTCGAACCCGTGGTCTGAAGGTTAGGAACCTTCCGCCCTATCCGCTAGGCCACACGCCCTGTCGGTAGGTCGCGTGGGGAGGGAAAAACGGTTATCGGTTCTCGTCGGTCTCGGTTTCGAGTTCCGCTTCGGTGGAGGTCTCGGCGGTAGTGGTATCGGTAGCCGTCTCGCGCTCGTCGTCGGTACCGATCTCGGGTTCGGGTTCGTTCTCGGTCCGGGTCGCTCCCTCTCGCATCTCCTGGAGTTCTTGGTCGATCTCTTCGCGGCCTTTCTGGAACTCACCCATCGCCTGTCCGGTCGAACGGGCGAGTTTTGGGATCTTGTTCGCACCGAAGAGCAGGATCGCTATCAGGACGATCACTGCTAGTTCGATCCCGCCGGGGATCGGCCCGAACAGCGGGGCAAATTGTACTGTCATCCTAGTCGTTGATACCCACGTCTAAGTTATAGGCTTTTTGCTCGCTGCGCTCCGGATAAATGCTTATTTACGCCACCCCGGCCCAGGGTAGGTATGAGCGTCACCGTAACCCTCCCCGACGGAGCCGAACTGTCCGTCGAGGCCGGTTCGACGGTCGAGGACGTCGCCTACGAGATCGGGCCCGGTCTCGGTCGCGACACCGTCGCCGGCGTCGTCGACGGCGAGTTCGTCGCCAAGGAACACCCCATCGAGGAGGACGTCGAAATCGAGATCGTCACCGAAAGCAGCGATGAGTACCTCGATGCGCTGAGACATTCGGCGGCCCACGTCTTCGCACAGGCACTGCAGCGACTCCACCCCGAGGCGACGCTTACCATCGGCCCGTGGACCGACGACGGGTTTTACTACGACGTCACCGGCGTCGAACTCGACGAGGCCGATCTGGAGGAGATCAGCGCCGAAGCAGAGGAAATCATCGAGGCGGACCTTCCCATCGAGCGCGTCGAGATGAGTCGTGAAGAGGCCTTCGAGTACTACGAGGACAACCCGTTCAAACGGGAGATCCTGGAGGAGGAAGCGGCCGGCGAGGACCCCGTCAGTTTCTACGAACAGGCGGAGTTCCGCGACCTCTGTCGGGGCCCGCACGTCGCCTCGACCGGCGAGATCGGCGGGTTCACGCTGCTCGAGATCTCGGGGGCCTACTGGCGCGGGACCGAGGAAAACGAGATGTTGACTCGTGTGTACGGGACGGCGTTCCCTAACGAGTCCGAGCTAGAGGAATTCCTCGAGCGGCGCGAGCAGGCAAAAGAGCGCGACCACCGGAAGATCGGCCGCGAGATGGACCTCTTTTCGGTGCCCGACCACTCGCCGGGCTGTCCCCACTACCACCCCAACGGGATGACGATCCGTCGGGAGCTCGAGGAGTACATCCGCACGCAGAACGACGAGTTGGGTTACGAGGAGGTCCGGACGCCCGAACTCAACAAGGCCGAACTCTGGAAGCCGACGGGCCACTACGAGACGTTCACCGCCGAGGGCGAGATGTTCGCCTGGGAGCAGGACGACACCGAGTACGGCCTGAAGCCGATGAACTGCGCGAACCACGCGTACATCTACGACCAGCAGGTCCGGTCCTACCGTGATCTGCCCGTTCGGTTCTCGGAGTTCGGCAACGTCTATCGCAACGAGCAGTCGGGCGAGCTTTCGGGACTGCTCAGAGTTCGAGGCATGACCCAAGACGACGGTCACGCGTTCATCCGAAAAGACCAGATACAAGGCGAGATTGTCGACGTGCTGGAAGCGATCGACGAAATCCTCGGGCACTTCAACTTCGAGATGGAGTACGTACTGGAGACCCAAGGTGACAACGCGGTCGGGTCCGACCAGATCTGGCGTGAGGCGACCGACGCGCTCGGCGACGCGCTCGAATCGGAGGGGCTGACCTACGCTGTCGACGAGGGAGAGGCGGCCTTCTACGGCCCGAAGGTCGGTATCAACGCCGTCGACGCGCTCGGGCGGGAGTGGACCATCGGCACCGTCCAACTCGACTTCAACATCCCCGAGCGCCTCGATCTGACCTACACCGGCGAGGACAACGCCGAGCACCGCCCCGTGATGGTCCACCGCGCCCTGTTGGGAAGCTTCGAGCGGTTCATGGGCGTGATGATCGAGCACTTCGACGGGAACTTCCCGACGTGGCTCGCACCCGAACAGGTGCGGATCTTACCAATCAGCGACGACAACGTCGTCTACGCCGAGGAGATCCGGCGCGAACTCTCTGATTTCCGCGTCGGGATCGAGGACCGCTCGTGGACCATCGGCAAGAAGATCCAAGCCGCCCACGACGACCGCGTCCCCTACATGCTGATCGTCGGGGGCAACGAGGAGGAGGCCGGAACGGTCTCGGTGCGCGATCGCTTCGAGCGCGAGCGCGGGGACGTCTCGCCGAGCGAGCTCCGCGAGCACCTCGAAGGTGAGGTCGCCGAAAAACGGATCGAACCCGACTTCCTCGAGTGATCGACCTGCGGTCCGCGCTGCTCGGAACCATCATAGTTATTAGCGGGTGATGAGCCCATAGGGACATGGTTCGAGACCAGACCGACCGGGTAGATCGTCGAACGTTCCTGAGTACGGCCGGTGCGGCCGGACTCGTCGGCCTCGCCGGCTGTGGCGGTGGTGGAGGCGGAGGCGGCGGGGGAGGCGGCGACGGGCCGCAGTTCGTGACCATCGGCACCGGCGGTACCGGCGGGGTCTACTACCCGCTCGGTGGCGGGATGGCCGACATCCTCAACCAGAACCTCGACGTCGAGGCGTCGGCGGAATCGACGGGTGCGAGCGTCGAGAACTGCCGGCTCGTCGCGAGCGAGGAGATGACGATGGCGCTCGCGCTCGGCAACTCCGTGTTGCTCGCGGTCAACGGCGAGGGCGACTTCGACGAGGCCCTCCCGTTGTCGGCGGCGTTCGGGGCCTACCAGAACGCGACCCAGGTCGTCGTCCCCGCGGACTCGCCGGTCCAGACGCTCGCGGACATGGAAGGGCTGACCGTCAGCGTTGGCGCGCCCGGGAGCGGTACCGAGGTCATCGCCGAGGAACTGCTCGGCGTCTACGGGCTCACCTACGACGACATCGACGTACAGCGCCTCTCGTTTTCCGAGACCGCAAGCGCACTACAGGACGGCCAGATCGACGCCGGCTTCTGGAGCGTCGCCTACCCGGCCTCCTCGATTCAGGACCTGGCGAGCCAGCGAGCGATTCGGCTGATAGACTTCCCCGACGAGGAGATGAGCCAGATCACGAGCGAGTTCGACTACTACAACGCGGCGACCGTCCCCGCCGGCACCTATCAGGGCGTCGAGGAGGACGTGCAGGTCCCCGGCGTGACCAACACGATGATCGTCCGCGAGGACATGAACGAGGACTCGGTCTACGACATCGTCGAGGCGATCTACACCAACCTCGACCAGCTCGCGGAGGTCCACCCCGCGGCCGAGCAGTTCGAGTCGACGGCCCGCGAGGCACCGATCGACCTGCATCCGGGTGCGGCACAGTACTTCGACGACGCCGGGCTCTGAGATGCGCCGCCGTCGAGTGCTCTCCGCGCTGGTGGGTGGTGCCCTCGTCTCCCCGCTGGTCGCGACGGACGTGACGGTGTTGCGACTGGCGGACCCACGGACCGGCGAGACGCTCGGCGTCGAACGTGTCGAGGAGGGCGATCGATTCGCCATCCACTACGTCCACTCGTTCGACAAGACCCCGATTCGCGAGGTCTACGAGGTTCACGAGGAGGGAATCGTCCAGATACGCGAGGAGTTCGAGTACCACGCTATCGGGCTCGAGTACACCGAACGCAACCAGACGCGCGAGGACGGCTTTACGGTCCTGCACATGGACCGACGCCTCGACACCTTTACCGTCCGGGTGGCCAAGTACACCGATCAGACCCTGATCATCAACGGAGAGGAACGCCCGCTGTCGGCCTACACCGACGAGTGGGAGTCGATCCGATTCGCCGTCGAGCGGGTAAATTCCCTCCGATATCTCCACTACAGGCTACAGACGCTATGAGCACGACCACTGAAACGAAAGCGACCGACGGACTGACAGACGCCGAGGAGAAACGGGGCCGGAACCTCCGAGGCAAGACGCGGATACTGGCGCTCTCAGTGGCAGTACTTGCGGGGCTGTACCACATCGCCATCGCGGGCTTCGGCACACCCGGAGCGTTCATCAACCGCTCGATCCACCTGACGGCGGTGGTGATCCTCGCCCTCCTCTATTTCCCCGCGCGGGCCGCCGACACGGACCGCGTGCCGTGGTACGACTGGCTGCTCCTAGCCGTTGGCGTTCCGAGCACGCTCTACATCGCGTATGCGGTTCGCTTCGGGACGCTCGCCCAGCGTTCGGGCTCGCCCCTGCCGCGGGACCTCGTCTTCGGCGCGATCGCTATTCTCCTCGTTCTGGAGATCACCCGCCGGGCGACCGGACGGGCGCTACCAATCATCGGCTTTGCTTTCCTCGCGTACGCCTACTACGGCCGGCTGATGCCCGGCCCGCTCATCCACCGGGGCTACGACATCGACCGCATCATCGCCCACTCGTATCTCACCACGGAGGGGATCTTCGGCATCCCGCTAGGGGTGAGCGCGACGTTCGTCGTCGTCTTCATCATCCTCGGGGCCTTTCTGGAGGTGACCGGCGTCGGCGACTGGTTCATCGATCTGGCCTACGGGGCGACCGGCTGGACTACCGGCGGGCCCGCGAAGACATCGGTGCTCGCGAGCGGCTTCATGGCCAGCCTCAACGGGAGTGCGGTCGCTAACGCGGCGACGACCGGCGCGTTTACCATCCCGCTGATGAAACGCAGCGGCTTCGAGGACCGGTATGCCGCCGCCGTCGAGTCCGCTGCCTCCTCCGGCGGGCAGATCATGCCGCCGGTGATGGGTGCCGGCGCCTTCATCATGTCCGCGTGGACAGGAATCAGCTACGTCACCATCATCGCGGCGGCGGCCATCCCTGCACTACTGTACTTCCTCGGCGTCGGTGCCGCGGTCCACTTCCGCGCGAAACAACAGGGTCTCGAGGGCGTCGATCGGAGCGAACTACCCGATCCCTGGCACCTGCTGCGAACCGGCGCGCACTTCACGATCCCGCTGATCGCGCTCGTCTGGATGCTGGTCGCGGGCTACTCGGCGATGCTCGCGGCGTTCGTCGCCATCCTCCTGACGACCGTCGTCGCGATCCCGCTGTCTTCGGCCCGCGAGTTCGCGGGGGCGCTCCCGCGGGGCGACGTCGACACCCTCACCCGACTCTCCGGCGCTGCGGGCGTCGCCGCCGTCAACGCGCTGGATCGCGGGATGCGCATGACCATCGTCGTCGCGGCGGCGTGTGCGACCGCCGGCCTCGTCGTCGGGGTCGTCACGCTCACGGGGCTGGGACTGAAGTTCAGTTCGCTGATCACGACCGCCTCGGGCGGGATCGTCATCGTCGCGCTGGTGTTGACGATGATCACCTCGATCATCCTCGGGATGGGGCTGCCGACGACCGCCGCCTACGTCGTGCTGGCGGCGCTGGGCGCGCCCGCGCTCACCGCGCTGGGCGTCGAACTGCTCGCCGCCCACCTCTTCATCTTCTACTTCGGGATCATCAGCGCGATTACTCCGCCGATCATGCTCGCGGTGTTCACCACGAGCAGCATCGCCGAGTCCGATCCCTGGAAGACCGGCTTCACCGCGGTCAACCTCGCGGCAGCGGGCTTTCTCGTTCCCTACCTGTTCGTGCTGGGCCCGGAACTCCTGTTGATCGGCGAGACGACCGCTATCGTCACGGGCGTCGTCACCGCGGTCATCGGTGTCGTGGCCCTCTCGGCGGGCACGCAGGGCTACTTCTACGCGCCGACCCACCTGCTCGAACGGGTGGCGCTGGTCGCGGGCGCGGTGGCGCTCATCTATCCGGGGACGACGGCCGATCTCGTGGGACTGGCCGTCATCGCCGCCGTGTTCCTCCGCCAGTACGTCACGGTGCGCCGGGGCGCGACGCCCGCCACGAGCGCGAACTGAACACCCTCGTTCGATCCGTTTTCACACATCCGACCCAGCGAATCACGACCACCAGTCCGGAACCGCTAAACGACTGCCTTTCGACCACTCACACAACGAATGCGATTGGCACCGACACAGGCGGCGGTCCTCGAGGCGGCCAGTGCCACCGAGGATCGCACGATAGAACGGCTCGCCGAGGAACTCGGCGAAAAACCCGAGACCGTCACCGGGGCGGTCTTCGCCCTCGAAGAGGAGGGACTGCTCGACGTTTCGGAGGAGGAGATCGAGGGTGTCTCGCTCACCGAGGAGGGCGAGACGTACGTCGAGATGGGGCTACCCGAGCGCCGGCTCTACGAGACCGCCCTCGAACTCGACGCCGACGAGGAGCCCGTCTCGATGGGCGAGGTCATCGGACGCTCCGGTTTGGAGGGCTCGGAAGTCGACATCGCGCTGTCGAACTACGCCCGGAAGGGGTATGGTGAGATCGACTCGGGCGAACTCTCGGCGACCGCGGGTCGAGAGGAGGACGAGGAAGCCGACGCGCTGGCGCTGATCGCGGCCGAAGAGCCCGTAACCGACGAGTCGGTCCTCGACGACCTCACTCGACGTGATCTCGTCGCCCGGCGCGAGTCGACGGTTCGCTCGGTGACGGTGACAGAGGAGGGCGTCACCGCGCTGATGGAGGGGATCGAGGAGAGCGAGACCGTCGGCCAGATCACCCCCGAGCTGCTCACGACCGGCGAGTGGGAGGCGGTAGAATTCGCCGAGTACAACGTCGAGGCCGACGCCGCCGAGGTAGTGGGAGGAAAGAAACACGTCCTGCGCCAGACTGCCGACCGCGTGAAGGACGTTCTGGTGGGAATGGGTTTCGAGGAGATGGACGGCCCGCACGTCGATTCGGAGTTCTGGATCAACGACGCGCTGTTCATGCCCCAGGACCACCCCGCCCGAACCCACTGGGACCAGTTCGCGCTCGAAAAACCGGAAGAGATGGACAACCTGCCCGAGGACCTCCTCGACCGCGTGCGCTCGGCCCATTTGGAAGGGGTCGGCGAGGACGGCGAGGGCTATCACTCGCCGTGGACCGAGGAGGTCGCCCGCGGGATGGATCTGCGCGGCCACACCACCTCGCTGTCGATGCGATACCTCTCGGGCGAGGCGGTGGGTGACCTCGAACCGCCTCAGCGATATTTCTCGGTCGAGAAAGTGTACCGGAACGACACGCTGGATCCGACCCACCTGCTGGAGTTCTTCCAGATCGAGGGGTGGGTGATGGCTGAGGACCTCTCGGTACGCGACCTGAAGGGCACGTTCACCGAGTTCTACGAGCGCTTCGGCATCACCGACCTCCAGTTCAAACCCCACTACAACCCCTATACCGAACCGAGCTTCGAACTGTTCGGCCATCACCCCGAGACGGGCGAACTGATCGAGATCGGCAACTCGGGGATGTTTCGTCCCGAGGTGCTCGAACCGCTCGGCGTGGAGTGTGACGTGATGGCGTGGGGACTCGCGCTCGAACGCCTCGCGATGCTGATCACGGGCGCGGAGGACATCCGCGACCTGCACGGAACCCTCGCTGACATCGAGTTCCTCCGGAACGCGGAGGTGATCTACTGATGCCCGTCGTCGACATCGACCCCGACGAACTGCGGCAGCTGACCGGCACCGAGAGGGACGACGACCGGCTCAAGGATGACCTCTTCGGGCTGGGTCTGGAGTACGAGGGCGAGACGGAAGACGGCGACCTCCAGTTCGAGTTCGCGCCCGACCGGCTGGATCGCCTCTCGGTCGAGGGCGTCGCCCGCTCGCTCAGGTACCACTACGGCGAGGATCGAGGAACCTACGTCCCGCCGACGAACGACGCCGACTGGACGATCGAGGTCGAAGACAGCGTGCCCGACGAGCGCCCGTACGTCACCGGTGCGGTAGTTCGAGGAATCGACCTCGACGAGAAGGGACTCGACTCGCTGATCCAGCTCCAGGAGAAGCTCCACGCGACGATGGGCCGCAAGCGCGCGAAGGGTGCGATCGGGATCCACGATCTGACGATGCTGAAAGGCGAGTCGGTATCGGAGGAGGGCGGCCCGTCGATCCGGTATACGGGAGTCGACCCCGACGGACCGCGGTTCGTCCCCCTCGACTCGGACGCGGAGCTCACGCCCGCGGAGGTGCTCGAAGAACACCCGACGGGCCGGGAGTACGCGGATCTCGTGAGCGAGTACGAACGGTATCCGGCGATCTACGACGAACTCGGGCTGTTCTCGTTCCCGCCGGTGATCAACGGGCGGCGCACGGAGGTCTCGACCGATTCCCGCGAGCTGTTCGTCGAGCTCACGGGCACCGACCAGTGGACGATCGACAAGATGTGTGCGATCGTCTGCTACGCGCTGTCGGCCCGCGGCGCGACCATCGAGGAGGTCGAGGTCGAGTACCCCGACCGGACGCTCCTCAGACCGGATTTCGAGATCCGCGAAAAGCGCGTCTCACACGAGCGCATCGAGGGGATGCTCGGCATGGAGTTCGACCCCGAGACGGTCATCGACTGCTTCGAGCGTGCGGGACTATCTGCGACGCAGGTTCTCGGCGAGGAGACGGCCTACGACGTGGAGGTCCCGCCGTATCGCGTCGACGTCCTCCATCCGGTGGACCTGATCGACGACGTGGGCCGGGCCTACGGCTTCGATGGGCTGATCCCGAAGTATCCTGAGGTGAGCACCGTCGGCGCTCGCCACGAACGGACTCGACTGGAGGACGCCGCCCGGAACGTCCTCGTGGGACTCGGCTTCGAGGACACGCTGAACTTCCACCTGATCAACGAGGCGGAGAACTACGAGCGCCTCCGAGTAACGCCAGGTGAGGGGGTCCTCGGCGCGGGCGACCCCGCGACGATCCGCGAACCCTACAGCGAGGACTACACGATGGTGCGGACGTGGGCGCTACCCTCGTTGGTGATGGTTCTGGAGAACAACACGCACCGCTCGTATCCCCAGAACCTCGCGGAGGTCGGCTTCGCCGCCGAGTTGGACGACTCGACGGAAACCGGCGTCAGAGAGCGCCGGACGGTGGCGGGCGTGCTCGCTCGGACCGACGCCTCCTACGAGGACGCCAAGGGAGTCCTGCAGGCGCTCGCCCGGAACTTCGAAGTCGACCTCGAAACCCCGCCGACCGAGCATCCGACCTTCATCGACGGACGGGCCGCGTCGGTCGTGATCGACGGACAACCGGCGGGAGTCGTCGGCGAGATCCACCCCGAAGTGCTGGTCGAACACGACCTCGAACTCCCGGTCGCGGCCTTCGAGTTCCGGTTGGACACCTTGGAGTGAACGAGCGCGACGGCTGGCTACCACTTATCACGGTGGCGGGCGAACGCCCGCCATGGACCTGATCGGCCGAACCCTCCCACCCTCGCTCGTCTGTCACGACTGCGACGACGAAATCGATCCGCGCGGCGGTATCTACGTCGAGGTGACTGGCGACGAGGTACGACCGATCTGTCCCGAACACGCCGAGGGCGCATACGGCGTCGAAGTGGAGCGCCGTTCGCGACCCGAAAACGCCGAGAAGTGGGACGAGTGGTACGTCATCACCTCCGTACCCGACGCGGGCTGAGCGGTTTTACGTCTCCGACCCCTAGAGTCCGTGTGAACCACCTGGTCGACGGGGAGTGGCGCACCGACGCCTACGAAACCACGAACGAGGAGGGGGCCTTCGAGCGCCAGGAGACGACGTTTCGCGATTGGATCGGCGAGGAGTTCCCCGCCGAGGCGGGCCGATACCACCTCTACGTTTCGTACGCCTGTCCGTGGGCTCACCGAACCCTTCTCGCACGATCGCTAAAGGGCTTGGAGGACGCCATCTCGGTGTCGGTCGTCGACCCCTTCCGGGACGCCGATGGCTGGCAGTTCACCCCCGAGAAGGAGGGCTGTACCGAGGACCCCCTCTACGGGGCCGAGTACCTCCGCGAACTCTACGTCCGCGCGGACCCCGATGTGACCTGCCGTGTGACCGTGCCCGTGCTGTGGGACACGAAAGAGGAGACCATCGTCAACAACGAATCGAAGGAGATCCTGCGGATGTTCGATACCGAGTCCGAAGAACAGGCGACCCGCGACGTGGACCTCTTCCTGGAGGGCTATCGCGAGGAGGTAGAGGGGATCATCGACGCGATCTACGAGCCGATCAACAACGGTGTCTACCGGGCGGGCTTTGCGGGCTCACAGGAGGCCTACGACGAGGCGATAGAGGACCTCTTCAGCACGTTGGATCGCTGGGATTCGACTCTCGCCGACCGGCGCTACCTCGCCGGGGATCGCCTCACCGAGGCCGACATCTGCATGTTCACCACCCTGGTGCGCTTCGATCAGGTCTATCACACCCACTTCATGTGTAACGTGATGCAGATCCGGGACTACGAGCACCTCTGGCCCTACCTGCGCGATCTGTACCAGACCCCCGGCGTCGCCGAGACGGTGAACATGGACCACATCACGGAACACTACTACACCACCCACCCGGACGTCAACCCCTCACGGATCGTCGCCCGTGGGCCGGATCTCGACTTCGAGGAACCCCACGACCGCGACGAGTTGGCGGGCGAGCCGCCTGGCGCGCTGATTCGATAGCGGCGGGTTCATCGTCTCGGGGCGTGTTATCTACCGACATGGATTCGGAGGCAGAAACGACGGTCGTGATCGTCGGGGCCGGACCGGGAGGCTGTCTGTTGAGCTATCTGCTCGCTCGAAGCGGCATCGAGACGACCCTGGTCGAGCGCCACGCCGCGCTGGATCGGGAGTTCCGGGGCTACCTGTTCCAGCCGCTCGCGCTCGACGTCTTCGAGCAACTGGGACTCCTCGAAAGCGTTCTCGAACTGCCCCACGAACGGGTCTCGCGCCCGGAGGTGGTGGTCTACGGGCGACCCTACCCGACCATCGACTTCGAGGCGCTCGGGGGACGCCACGACTACGCGCTGTTGATGGAACAGCCGCCGCTGCTCGAACGGCTCATCGAGCGTGCCGCCGAGTTCCCGACCTTCGAGTACCACGATCGGCTGCCCGCACGTGACCTACTCACCGAGGGCGGGCGGGTCGTCGGCGTGCTCGCGACGGATCGCCGGACCGGCGACGCAGTGAGGCTCCGCTCGCGGGTCGTCGTCGGCGCCGACGGTCGCTACTCGACGATCAGAGACAGCGCCGGAATCGATCCCGGCAGACTCGAATCGAAACTCGACCTGCTGTGGTTCAAGCTGCCGGCAGCGGCCGTCGGCGAGGCCGCACAGGCCCGCTATGACGACGCCGGCCTGCTACTCTACTTCGGACTGGGCGGCGGCGTGGCACAGGCCGGCTGGTTCATCCCGCGAGGGAGCTATGCCGACCTTCGCGAGCGGGGGATCGAGGCGTTCCGCGAGCGGGTCGCGAGCGTCGATCCCGGCCTCGACGGGGTGCTCCCCGACGCGCTCGAAAGCTTCGAGGACTGCAGCCTGCTCCGGATCGAACCCGGACTGAGCGAGCGGTGGGTCGACGGCGGCCTCCTGCTGCTGGGCGATGCGGCCCACATCGCCTCGCCGGTCGGTGGGCAGGGGAACGTACTGGCCATCGCGGACGCCGTCGCCGCCCACGAGACGATCGCCCGTGCGCTCTCGCTCGATCCCGGCGACGGGCCGCTTCCCGCCTGTGCGCTCGCGCGCTACGAGACGCGGCGTCGCCCCCCTGTCAAACGGGTGATCGAGGCCCAGCGCCGGGCCGAACGGGCGTTGACGGCGCTCGTCCTCCACGGCGATCGGCTTCCGCGATCGATCCGTCGGCCCGCATTGCGGGCGTTGTTCTCGGTCGCCCCGCGTACTCCCGCCGCGAGACGAACGGCCGAACTGTTCGCGTTCGGCCCCAATCCCGTTCGCGTGGACGACTCGTGGTTCGAGCGGGAGGTCCCGACGCAGTTCTGACGGCTGGCCTCACTCCGACCACGACCGAGGGATCGCCCACGCGTAGAGCAGCGACGGCCGCGGTGTCGAACCGGACTCCGCCGAACTCGTCGAGACCCCGAGCGACGCCGCCTAAAGGGGGGTTTTTCTACCTCGCGGACGGACCGGGGTGTATGGCCGAGACGACCGGTAATCGCCACTACGATCCCGATGCCGAGCACGCCTTCCCGGACGAGCGGCTCAACGAGGTCCTCTCCTTTATCGAGACCGACGAGGAGATCCAGACCTACCTCGAAGCCCAGAACGTCAACCCCGTGACCCGGATGCGCTACAACGACCACGGCGAGAAACACATCGAGATCGTTCTGAACCGCGCGCTCTGTCTTTACGACCTGCTCAAGCGCGGCGGCGTCGAGTTCAACGGGGCACGCGATCAGGGGTTAGAGGAGGCCGACGAGGCGGTGATCCTCGCGCTGGCCGCGAAGCTCCACGACATCGGCCACGTCGTCCACCGCTCGGACCACACCTACTACTCGATCCCGCTGGCGGCGGATATCCTCAACCGGATCCTCCCGGAGTTCTACGGGATCGACGGGCAGGTCCGGATCAAGGGCGAGGTGCTCCACGCGATCCTCTGTCACCACACCGAGGAAGTCCCGCTGACCCGCGAGGCGGGCGTCATCCGGATCTGTGACGGCCTCGACATGGAGCGCGGGCGCTCTCGCAACCCCTACGAGCGCGGTGGCCGGGGGATCAACACCGTCTCGAGCCAGGCGATCCAGCGCGTCTCGCTCCACGAGGGCGAGGACATCCCGGTCCACGTCGAGATCGAGATGACCGACGCGGCGGGCGTCTATCAGGTCGACAGCCTGCTGAAGGCGAAACTCGACGACTCGGGGCTCGAAGATTTCGTCCGGATCGTCGCGATCAACACCCGCAGCGAGAACGAACTCGTCGAGCGGATCGAACTCTGATCGACGAGGACGGATGACACGGCTTAACCGAGTCCCCGCCGTCGAGACACCATGAGCGACGCCCTTCTTCTCGTCGGTGTGCTGGTCGCGGCGTTCGTCGGTTACAACGTCGGCGGGGCGACGACCGGTCCCGCGTTCGGCCCCGCGGTCGGATCGAACGCGATCTCGAAGGTCGGCGCGGCAGCACTGATGACCGTGTTCTTCTTCGTCGGCGGGTGGACCCTCGGCCGGGAGGTCGTCAACACGCTGGGCGGCGATATCGTCCCGAACTCGCTGTTCAGCCTCGAAGTGAGTATCACCGTTCTTTTCTTCATCGGCGGGGCGCTGTTCGTCGGGAACGTCTTCGGCGTTCCGGCCTCGACCTCGATGAGCGCCGTCGGGTCGATCGCGGGGCTGGGAATCGCGACCGGCGAGATCAACTGGGCGACGATGGGCGTAATCGTCACGTGGTGGCTCGTCGCACCCGTGATCGCCTTCTGGATCAGCGGGGTCATCGGCCGGTACTTCTACGCGTATCTCAACCGGCTGGTTTCCATTCCGCGAACCGACGAGTCGACGTTCGTCCTCGACCGCTCCGGGCCCGTGCCGCGAATCACGACCGGGGAGAGCGCAAACCGCCGGGAGGTCGTCGGAACGCTCGTCCTGATCGGGATCGGCTGTTACATGGCGTTCAGTTCGGGCGCGAGCAACGTCGCCAACGCGGTCGCCCCGCTCGTCGGAAGCGGCGAGCTGGCGATGAACCCCGCGATCATACTTGCGGCCGCGGCGACCGGACTGGGAGCGTTTACGATCGCCAGACGTACCCTCGAAACGCTCGGCAACGACATCACCGACCTCCCGCTGACCGCCGCGATCGTCGTCGCGGTCGTCAGCGCGACCATCATCTCCCTGCTCTCTGCGGCCGGCATCCCCGCGAGCTTCGTCGTCGTCGCCACGATGAGCATCATCGGCCTCGGCTGGGGGCGTGCGACTCGGACGACGACGATATCGGCGGGCGTTCGCGGGCGCGAGCGAACCAACGTCTCGGTCGGCGCGCTGGCCGCCGACCGCGAGGGCGAGCCCCTCCCGAAGATCGGTGACGAACGCCCCGAGGAGATCCCGAAAACCACGGACCTGTTCGACCCCGGGACGACCGCCCGCGTGATCCTCCTACAGAACGTCGTCCCCGCACTCGCAACCGTCGGGGCGTATCTCACCTTCCGGTTCGTGCCGGTTTTCGGCCTGTAGTCAGTCCCGCCAGCGCCTGACTCGCTCGCTGTCGTCGACTCGGATGGTGGTCTTGTCGGTCCTGCTGATCCAGTTTACGAACGATTGCAAGCGCTCGGCCTCGCGCAGGGCCTCGATCGTGTCGTACTCCTGTCTGAGTTCGTGGTGGGTAAACGTCGCGTGGACCTGCTTGTGACAGGGCTGGCAGAGCTGGACCGTCGGGCTCTCTTTTCTGTTCTTCGGGATCAGGTGGTGGGTCGTGGTCTCGATCTCGCGCCCACAGAGTTCACAGCCCATATCGGAGGGACGGACCGCGGAACCGAAAGCGTGTCCACTTTTCACCCGGCGGGTGTTGCTGTGTGGTATGCAGCTCCTCATCCCGATCGACGGCTCGGACAGCAGCTTCGACGCGCTCCGTTTCGGCATCGAGTTCGCCCGCGGGTTCGATTCCGATCTGGCCGTGGTCCACTTCGCCGCCGAGCGAACCGAGACGACCGACGAACTGTTCGAGCGCGCTCGCGCGGCACTCGCGGAAGGGGGTCTCGATACCGAGCCCGAACTCGTCGAAACCGACATCGTCCGCGAATCGGGGGCCGCCCGAAAGGTCGGCCAGCGGATCGTCGAACTCGCCGAAGGGGGGGACTACGATCACGTCGTGATGGGTCGGGCCACGAGCGGGCGGCTCGAACGGTTCGTCGTCGGCAGCGCCTCGGAGGCAGTAATCGAGGAGAGCGACCTGCCCGTGACGCTCATCCCGTAGGTTGCGTGCTCCGGGCGTACGCTTTTGGAACCGAGCGCCGAACTCCGTCCATGAGCGACACCGGTGGGCACCGACGGGCACTCCTGTTGTGGGGCGGGGTCTTCGGGTTCGGACTGGGCGCGGTGCTTGACGTGGTGGTCTTTCATCAGATCCTCCAGACCCATCACCTGCTTTCGAGCGTCTACGATCCGCGGACCTACGACGGCCTACGGACGAACGTCATGTTCGACGGGCTGTTCTCGCTTACGATGCTCCTGATCGCGGGACTGGGAGCGGTGATGCTCTGGCGGACGGTCAATCGTGCCCGAGAGCCCCTGTCCGGGCTCGTCGTCGTGGGGGCGAGCCTCGTCGGGGCCGGCGTGTTCAACGTCTTCGACGGGACCGTGGATCACTACCTGCTGGGGATCCACGACGTGGTCCACGGCACCGAAGCGTGGAATCCACCGTGGGTACTCGTCAGCCTGCTCATGCTCGGGGCCGGCCTGCTCGCACTGTGGGTCGCCGACCGGCGACGCGGTCCCCGGGGAACTACGGAGGAAGTCGCAGACTGAACTCCCCCCGGTCGAGAAACGCCGTCTCGTAGCCCTCGTGGCGCGCCAGTTGCGGCGGCGTCTCGATCGCTATCGTCACCCGCTCGCCCCCGTCGAGGTCGACGGGCGCGCCGTAGTGGTAGCCGAGCTCGGGATCGAACGACTCCGAGAGGGCGAGGGTGTCGCTCGACCCGGCGCGGTCGATCCGCGCCGACAGCGACGCGAACGCCAGTGGGAACCCGTTGTACGGCGTCCGCATCGAGGCGATCAGGTAGTTCCCGTCGAGCGCCACGACGACTCGACAGTCGCCGACGGTCCCGGTCTTTAGATGGGTAGAAAACGCCTCGACGGACGGTGCGGTCGGAACCGCCGAGTGACCCTCGACGTGACTACCGCCTTCGGCATGCTCACCTCGGCCGTGGCCCATCGGTTCGACGGCCCCGGGTTCGCCCCGTCGGTCCTCGTCGAGGACGGTCCGGTCGAGCGCCTCGATCGCCGCCGGGTCGTACTCGAACTCCACCTCGTGGACGCCGGGATCGAACCGGGTCGTCCGGTCGCGGTGGCGGATCCCCGCCGAGAGGACCTGGACGGTCGCCGGGTAAGTCCCGGGACCGGGCAGGGTGACGTTGTCGCCGTAGTGTGGCCCCATCCGCTGGGAGAGCATTGGCCAGAGCGTCCGGTCAGTCGACTCGCCCTCGTAGGGGATCGAGACGCGCACCTCCGCTGGGAGGTATCGCCCCGAGGCCGGCTCGCGGACGGCGGCCATCAGGTGGACCGAATGGGCCTCGCGCATCGCGACCTGGTTTGTCTCGGTGCCGGTTACCGTCCAGAACCCGTGCGGCCGGCTCGCGAAGAGTGTGAGGTCGTACCCGTCGGCGTTCACGCTCGCCCACGTCGCCATCCCGTGGATCTCCGGGGGGACGTAGACCGCCTCGGGACGGTCGACGACGAGGTCGCGCCAGGCCGACTCGGAGCCGAGGGTGTCGAGACAGCCCGCAAGCGACGCTCCGCCGAGGAGTGCCACTCCGGAGCGAAGGGCGTCACGACGCTGCATGATACCGATTCAGCCGAAGTTGAGCGAGTTGAGATCGAAGCGGTCCTTCGCCCGGTCCAACAGCGCATCGATCCGGTCCTGGAACTCCTCGACCGATCGCTCGACGTAGTAGACCTTTTCTTTGGGAATCCGCCGGACGACGTCGTTGCCCTCGTCGTCCTCACCGGCTTTGACCTGCCAGTGGTCCTGGAAGTAAACGATGTACTCGTTTTCGACCGTGATCTGTTCGACCTCGCCCTCCGGCGTCTCGAAGACGATCGTTGCGGTGCCGAGTTCCGGGTCGGGAACGTCCATCTCGTCCATACCCGATGGAGGCCGGGCAGTCGGAAAACTCTGGGGCATGATACTCCCACACCGGAACGGCGGACGCACCGCTGGCTGTACGGGCGCGTCGTCCTCGAAAGGGGAGTCAGTCGATGTGGCCTTCGCGTCGGAGCTGGTCCGCGTCCTGGCCCTTGTAGCGCCACTCGATGTCGGCCTTCTCGTCCTGCCAGTCCCACGGTTCGATCAGGACGACGTCGCCCTCGTTGATCCAGGTTCGAAAGCGCATTCGGCCGGGGATCCGGCCCATGCGCTCTTTGCCGTCGTTACACTGGAGTCTGACGCGCCCGCCACCGAGCATGTCGGTGACGACGGCGAACATCTCGTCGTCGTTGGGCATTCGGAGGTTCCGACGCCCGCTTTCTTCGCTCACAGTCGGCATACGTGTGGGAGACGGTTAAATCGTGTGTTCCGGTGCGTCTCGGCGTGGCACGGACCAGCGGTTCGGTGACTCGGCTCGACGGGCTCCGGTCCGCCCGCGAACGCCGCGTCCCATTATATCACACGGGAGAACTATACACTAGAACAGAGAGATGACAACATTCAAGCCGAAAGCCTGTCTGAGAGAACTATGGTTGGGATATGGGGAGCGACAGGTACTGAGCCACTGCAAAGCGAGCAGACCGAACGGCTGACGACGGATCTCCGGTGGAGCGATCGGGAGTCGACGGACGAGTACACAGCGGGGGACGTGACGGTGGGGATCGCCACGCACCCCTCGAGACCACCACCGGTAGGGGAGGAAGGCGATACGACGGTCTGGCTGTGGGGGTCGGTCTGGGGGTTCGACGGCCCCGACGGGTATACGGTTCCCGACGAGCCGCCCGCGGCCTACTGTGCGTCGCTGTACGAGGAGTACGGTCCCGGGTTCGTCGCCGGCCTCAACGGCACCTTCGCCGGCGTCGTCCACGACCGATCCGAGGAGCGGGTCTCGCTGTTCACCGACCGACTCGGGAGTCGGGCGATCCACTACTATCGACCCACCGATGGAGGCCTCGTCTTCTCGACGAACGTCCAGTCCCTACCGCTTCACCCGGCCGTCGAGACGGGTTTCGACGTCGAGTACCTCGCGGAGTACTTCTCCCTCCAGCGGGCGTTCGGGGTCAAAACGCCGCTTCGGGCGTCGAACGCCTCCAGCCCGGACCCGTCACGACCGTCTCGCTCGACGAAACGACGGTCGAAACCGAGCGGTACTGGACGCCCGACTACGACCCGGTAGACGAACCCCGTGGGTACTTCGTCCGGCAGCTCGCTGAGACGCTCACGCAGGCGGTCGAGGAGCGAACCGACCCCGACACGGAGTACGGACTGCTGCTCAGCGGGGGGAGCGACTCGCGACTCACGCTGGCGGCGTTGCGGGCGGCCGATCGGGACGTCCACTGTTATCACCTCGCCGACTGGGTCAACCCGGAGGCTCGGATCGCCCGCCGGGTCGCCACGGCGGCGGGCGTTCCGATCACGCTGCTCCGGCGCGGCCGGGAGTACCAGGCCAATACCCTGCGAAAGACGCCGCGAGCCGGGAACTTCGTCGGCTACTTCAACCAGATGCACGCCGCCGGGTTCGAGGAGACCCTCCGCGAGGAGGTCGAGTACCTCTTTACCGGCCACTACGGCGACATGCTGTTCAAGGGCAACCACATCCCGACGCCGACGATCGAACTCGGCGGGCTCGGATCGTTCCCCGTCCCGGTCGAGGAGGAGGTCGAAAGCGTCGAGGAGTACGTCGCCGGTCGCGTCTCGGCGGCACCGGCCTACATCCGCGACGCGCTCTCGCGGGACATGGACGACGTGTACGCCGCGAACGTCTCCCGCGAGGGCGAGGGAATCGTCGATCACGGCGTCGCCTACGGCTCCCTGCGGGAAGCGACGATCTGTAGTCGGTGTCCGCTGACCAACGGGACCTCGCAGTTCTTCTACTACGGCACCCTCCAGATGATGCCGTCGGGGACGCTCTTTTTAGACAACCGCCTCATCGATCTGTTCCTCTCAACGCCCGCATCGTCCCTCCTCCGGGGTAACCTCATCGGAAAAACCATCGAATACCTCGATCCCGACCTCGCGAAGATCCCCCACGGGAGCACGAACGTCCCGCTGTCGTCCCCCGCCGCGCTCCAACCGATCGGGCGGATCGCGACGGCGTTCAAACGCCGCCACCTCTCGAAGCCGCTCGAGGAACCCCACTGGACGGCCGGCCCGTGGACGGACCACGCCGAACTTATCCGGTCACAGGGGTTCGTCCGCGAGACGATCGACGAACACGAGGAGCTCATCCGGTCGCTGCCGTTCCTGAGTTGGGAGGGCGTCAACGAGTGTTACCGGAACCACCTCGACGGCGCGGACAACCTCGCGGCGCTGTACACGCTCGTGACCTTCCTGCGGATGCCGCTCACACGGCGGCTCGCACACGCGGAGCGGTCGGTCGCCACGACACCGCACTCCGGTATCGAGAGCGTCCCTCGATCGTAGATCCGGTTCGGGAGGATCGTGAAACGTGACCCACGAGCCCACTGATTACTCGTGTTCAGGCCGCTCATCGGTTCAAATCGACGTGGGGCGCAGTTCGCCACGCTACAGAAACGCGGGTCCGATGGCTCCTCGTTTGTCGTGTCGGAAAATGCGCCGGCCGGGATTTGAACCCGGGCCATGAGCTTGGAAGGCTCAGGTCCTGCCACTAGACCACCGGCGCGAACTCGCTTCGCTCGTTCGCGCCGAGGATCGCAGTTCCTTCGGAACTGCTCACCACCGGCGCGTCGTCCACACCGTATCCGGCGCGAACGGACGAACGCAGCGTACCTCCCACTACCTGCGCCCCGGTTAAGGGCCTTACTGTTCTCTTCGCACCGTCGCATAGCAGTTCCCGCTGGAGACTTCGAAGGCCTCGAGCGCGAGTGCGCTGTCCGCGACTTCCGCGCGGAACTCCTCGGGGGCGTAGATGTGGTAAAACCGGGGGAGCGTCTCGCCGCCCGGTAGCGTCCACTCGATGGTGGTGTCGAAGCCCTCCTCGGAGTCGAACCGATCGTGGGCCGTGCTCCACGCGCTGACCAGCGCCCGGCCGTCCGGCCCGAGTACGCGCGCGAGTTCGTCGAGACTTCGTACCCGCGTCTCTCGGTCGCGCAGGTGGTGGATCGTCGCGACGTAGACCGCTATATCGACCCGCCCAGGGCGGATCGGCAGGGTCGCGGCGTCTCCCTGAACGAGATCGACGGCGAACCGCCGCGAGTTCGCCCGATCGCGGGCCTCTCGGAGGAGGCCGCGGCTCACGTCCACCCCGAGGACGCGGTCGGTGCAGGCGGCGAGCAGTTGTGCGTGTCGCCCGTTCGCACAGCCGATATCGAGTCCCAGCGATCCCTCCCGACCCTCGAGAAACGTTTCGACCTCGGGCCAGGGGTGCTCGCGGGTGCTCGCGAAGTGGGCTGCGATCCGGTCGTAGGTCTCGCGGACGGTCCGCGACTCGTCCATACCGTGGGTCGACAACGGGCGGGTAAACCCCCTCCGGTCGACGTGCCGAGGACGAAAACCGGTTGGACGGGACCGGGCTACAAACTGCCATCTCCCGGTGCGACGGGCGTTACGTTGATGGCCTCGCGGTTCATACGATTCTACGAACTGATGAGGCGCGATTACTTTACGCTCGATGTCCGCGGGATCGACTGGGTCGAGGAGGGTGGCTCGCCGGCGACACCGACGGTCGTCATCGATTTCGAGGGCCCAGCCGACGAGCTCGAGGCGCGCCTGACCGGGGCCGACGGCGAGCTCCTCGCGGCGGGACAGACCGACGTCGCACTCCGGCTGCAGGGGGACGTCAACGACGAGGAGACGATCGGCGTGGTGAGCGTTACCAACCGAGTGACCGGCGACTTCGTCCTCGAACTCAACGAGGAGGCGGGCGACGTCCTGCGGTTCATCCGTGCGGCACGGACCTACGGGAAGCGTTCCGATTCCGACGAGCGCTACCGGGTGATCATCCGAATCGACGGCGAGGAGCTCACCACCTACGGGAAATCGACGTTTCTCGTCTACGACCGGGAGGGGAGCCTGCTTCGCCAACACAGCCTGATTCCCAGCGGCGTCGAACTCTGATGGGAGGGACCTATATGCTCGGCAGCGAAATCGCCCCTATATGATTCGTTTTGGAACCGCGGGTATCCGCGGCTCGGTCAGCGACCGCGTGACCCCGGCGACCTGTCTCGCCGTCGGACAGGCGGTCGGCGAGGCGGACACGACGGTCGTCCTCGGGAGGGACGGGCGCGAAACCGGCCCGGCGCTCGCCGACGCGATGGCCGCCGGACTCGAAAGCGCCGGCGCGGACGTGATCCGACTCGTCGTCGTCCCCACGCCGACGGTCGCCTTCGCCTCGCAGGGCCGTCGTGGGGTGATGCTCACCGCCTCGCACAACCCGCCCGCGGACAACGGGATCAAACTCTTCCGTAACGGGGTCGAGTACGACCGCGACGCCGAGATGGGGATCGAGACCGCCCTCGACGCCGGGACGGGCACAGCAAAGTGGGACGAGTGGGGCGAGTCAACGACTCGAAACGTCCTCGATCGCTACCGGCGCGCGGTCGTCGAGTACGCACGTGGGTTCGCCGGAAGCGCCGAGAGCCTCCGGGTCGCCGTCGACTGCGGGAACGGGATGGCGAGCCTCGCGACCCCGCAGGTCCTTTCGAGCCTCGACGCCTCGGTCACGACGCTCAACGCCAACGTCGACGGTCACTTCCCGGGGCGGGGGAGCAAACCGACCCCCGAGACGCTGTCGGACCTCCGGGCGTTCGTCGCCGACGGCCCCCACGAGATGGGGATCGGTCACGACGGCGACGCCGACCGGATCGTGGTCCTCGACGGGGACGGCGAGGTCGTCCACGAGGACACCATCCTGGCGATCCTCGCCGAACGCTACACACGAGAGAGCGACGCGCCCGATCCCGTCGTCGTGACGACGCCGAACGCCTCCGCCCGGATCGACGAGCGCGTCGAGGCCGCAGGCGGACGAATCGAGCGCGTCCGGCTTGGCGCGCTTCACGAGGGGATCGCCCGCGTCCGAAACGAGGGCGGGACGGTCGTCTTCGCGGCCGAGCCGTGGAAACACATCCATCCCGACTTCGGCGGGTGGATCGACGGCGTCGCGAGCGCGGCGGTCCTCGTTCGGTTGATCGCAGCGGCCGGGGGGCTCGATCCGTTGCGCGAACCCGTCACTGAACGCCCCTACCGGAAGGTGGCCGTCGAGTGTCCCGACGAACGCAAGGAACCCGCGATGGACCGGCTCGAAACCACACTGCCCAAGGCCTTTCCCGAGGCCACGGTCGATACGGCCTACGGGGTCCGGCTTGAGTGGCCCGACGGCTCGTGGATCCTCGTCCGGCCGAGCGGGACGGAACCCTACGTCAGGCTGTACGCCGAGAGCGACGGGGTCGAGGCGTTGATCGGCGAGGCCACTGCGGTCATCGAGTCGGCCGTCGACGAGTAGGCCTTTATCACCCAGCCGTTCGTACTCGAACCATGAAAACGGAGGACCTCATTCAAGCGGCACGCGAGGCCCACGCCGAGGCGCACGTCCCGTACTCGGAGTACCGGGTCGGGGCGGCCCTCGAAACCGTCGACGGCACCGTCTTCACCGGCTGTAACATCGAGAACGCGAACTACTCCAACAGCCTCCACGCCGAGGAGGTCGCCATCGCTCAAGCCATCGCGACGGGCCACCGCGAGTTCTCCCGGATCGCCGTGAGCTCCGACCGACGCGACGGCGTCACGCCCTGCGGGATGTGCAGACAGACCCTCGCGGAGTTCTGTGACGAGGCGTTCCCAGTCGTCTGCGACCGGGACGAGGAGTACGACGAGTATCCGCTCGGGGAACTGCTCCCGAACACGATCACCCAGGAGCACCTGGAGTAGCGGGCCGAGGTCCCGCACCCCCCGGCCCGGGTCGTCCGCACGGATCGCGGGATCCCCGGGAGCGAATGGCGCGGTTATTTGCGCGGTGGGCGGAAATCCCGATCCATGCCAGCCGACGACAGCGAGGACCCCAACGCCGAGAGACAGTACCACATCGAGGTCGGTCCCGAGGACGTCGCGTCCTCGGTGTTGCTCCCCGGCAACCCCGAGCGCGTCGGGAAGATAACTGGGTTCTGGGACGAGTCCGAAGAAAAGGGCCACCACCGCGAGTACCGGACCCTGACGGGACGATACGACGAGGTGCCGATTTCAGTGACCTCGACGGGTATCGGAGGGCCTTCCGCAGCGATCGCCGTCGAGGAACTCGCCCGGGTCGGTGCCGATACCTTCATCCGGGTGGGGTCGTGTGGCGCGATCCAGGAGGGGATGGCCGTCGGCGATCTGGTGATCACCACGGGCGCGGTCCGACAGGAGGGCACGAGCGACGAGTACGTCCGCGAGGATTATCCCGCGAGCGCCGACTACGAAGTGGTCTGTGCGCTGGTCGCGGCCGCCGAACGGCTGGGCTACGACTACCACACCGGAATCACGATGAGCGCCGACTCGTTTTACGCCGGGCAGGGCCGCCCCGGATTCGAGGGGTTCGAGGCCGCCGGTTCCGACGATCTCGTCGAGGACCTCAGGGAGGCGAACGTCAAAAACATCGAGATGGAGGCGGGCGCGATTCTGACCATTGCGAACGTCTACGGGCTTCGCGCGGGCGCGATCTGTTCGGTCTACGCCAACCGGATCACCGGCGAGTTCCGCACGGAGGGCGAACACCGCGCGAGCGAGACGGCCTCGCTCGCGGTGAAGCTACTGGCGCGGATGGACGAGGTGAAGGCGGAGGCGGGCGCCGAGCGGTGGCACGCGGGCTTGAGTCTGGACTGAGAGACACGATGTCGTGCGTGTGGACGCGGCGAACGGCATGAGCCGTGCTTTTTGTCGCCAGAAACCTCCGGTTTCTGGCTGCTAACCAGAACGCTTCGTGTTCTGGTGATGTCGCTGGAAATCATAGATTCCCAGCTGCTAACCGGATTCCAACGGGATCCGGTGATGTGGTCAGAGCTTCGCTCTGACTGCCTGCCGGACTGAGTCCGGCAATGTGGCTGGAAGCCACTGGCTTCCAGCTACCAATCGGACAGCTTGCTGTCCGATGATGAAGGAGATTTTTGCGCCCAGCGCGGGACCAGCGGTCCCGCGGGCCGTGCGAACGGGCGCAAAGCGCCCGTGAGCAGAGAGTAGTCGGATAGCGACCTCGGGGAGTAAAACGGTCCGTCTCTAGAGGTACTTCCAGGCACGCTTCGCGCGCTTCGCGGAGGAGACGTCGGCGATCCAGCGGGCGGCGACGGCTTTTTTCAGGGTTTCGGCACCGACCCAGCCGAAGGTGTTGATTGGGATCGGTTTGATCCCGTGGGCGACGGCCTCGTCCCCGACGGAAATGAGTGTCCCCTTGTCCTCGTAGGTCCACGTTTTGAGGGGACGACCCTCGCTCGCGCGGGCGATGTTCTCGCCGACGAGTTCGGCGGCCTGCCAGGCGGCCTGTGCGGTCGGCGGCGCGGGGGTCTCGCCCTGGTCGATGATCGCCGAATCGCCGATTGCGAAGACGCGCTCGTCGTCGGTCTGGAAGGTCGACTCGGCGACGATCCGGTTGTGCTCCTTCTCGACGTTCGCACCTTCGAGACACTCCCGGCCCGTAATGCCGCCGGTCCAGACGAAGACGTCGTACGCGAGGGGCTCGCCCTCGTCGAACTGGATGGTCTCGGCGTCGGCTTCGGTGATGGGGTCGTCGGTGAGGATCTCGACGTCCTTACCGAGCAGGCGCTTTTTGACCGCGCCCTGGAGTTCGGGGTCCTGACCGGGCATGATCTCCGGCAGCGCCTCGATCAGCGAGATCTCGATGGGCGCGTTGTGCTTATCGCGGAACTCGGCAACCTCGCCGGCGGCCTGAATTCCCGAGAGGCCCGCCCCACCGATGGCGATCTGTGCGGGCTCCTCGCGGGTGGCGTCGCGGGCGGCGGTTTTTACGGCATCGTGGATCTCGAGGGCGTCCTCTAAACTCTTGAGGGTGAGCGAGTGCTCGTCGAGTCCGGGGATGCCGTAGTACGCAGTATCGGAACCGAGCGCGACCAACACGTAGTCGTAGTCGACCTCGGTGCCGTCCGCAAGCGAGACGACGCGCTCATCGGTGTCGAGATCGGTGACCTCGCCCTCGATAAAGCGCGTGGCGGGCGATTTGATCTCCTCGACCGGGATGGTGATGTGGTCTTTCACCGACGGATCGCGGATCACGCGGTGGGACTCGTGGAGGACGAGGTGGTGGTCGGTATCGGAGATCCACGTGACCTGTGCGTCGCTCAGCTCGTTTTCGAGTTCGGAGACGGCACCCGCACCGGCGTAGCCCGCCCCGAGTACGACGACTTGCTCTGTCATATCTGCCCCTCTGCGAGCCACTGATACAAAGGTGTTGAAAGCCGAAGCGTACTGAGAGACGTTGACAGGCTAGTGGCTGGCGTCGTCCGCGGGCGCTCGCATATCGTCGATCTGCAGGATCAGGATGTTGTTCGTGTCGTCTTTCCCGTCGACGGTGCCTTCGATGAGTAGGCGCGAGAGCGGCGTCGGACCGACGGTCACGGAGTCGCCCTCGTGGAAGTCCCGCACCGAGCCCTGAATGTGGATCTCCGCCCGGCAGAGTTCGGGGTGATGGACGCTCGAGAGGTCGATCTCGTCGACGTTGACGCCCTCGACGGGCTCGCCCTCGTGTTCGAGCGGTACCGCGGCGGGCTCGTCCATCTGCTGGACGTCGAGCGCCTCGTAGGCGGTCGCGGTCGGCTTGTAGCCGCCCTTCGGACCGGGGACACCCTCGACCAGTTGGAGCGCCTTCAGGCTCTGCATCTGGTTTCTGATCGTGCCGGGGTTGCGATCTACCTCCTCGGCGATGTCCTCACCCTTGACCGCGTCCTCGCCCCCTCGGTGGAGGTTGATCAACGCGGTGAGGATCGTTTTCTGACTCGGCGTGAGTTCGATCGATGACATACCGCCTCTTCGGTATAGATTCGCTTAAATGCGACGAATACGCTGGCACACCTGTTCGAATCGCAACCGGTCGGTCGTATCACTCCATAATTGCTCCGATATAGTTAGACGAAATCCGCAGGTTTAATCGAGAGATACTCGACTGCGTAGGTATGACCGAACGGATCAGAGTCATCGGCGCACCGCTGGACTACGGCGCGGACCGCCGCGGCGTGGACATGGGGCCGTCGGCGATCCGCTATGCGGGACTCGCCGCCGAACTCGCTTCGAGCGGTCGGACCTCGATCGACCGGGGTGACCTCAGCGTGCCGCGCGCTGAGGAACGCGATCCGGACGCCGAGACGCCCCCGAACGGATCGGCGAAGTTCGTAAAGGAGGTCCGGGACGTCTGTGAACGGCTTTCCGACGAGGTCGCCGACACCCTCGCGTCAGGGGAGTTCCCGCTCGTACTCGGCGGCGATCACTCGATCGCGATCGGGTCAATGCAGGGGTCCAGCCGGGACGCCGAGGTCGGCGTGCTCTGGTTCGACGCCCACGGTGATTTCAACACGCCCGAGACTTCCCCGAGCGGCAACGTCCACGGGATGCCGATGGCCGCCGCGCTCGGCCACGGTTCCTTTGCCGACACCGACTGGGCCAACGCGTCGATCGACCCCGAGAACGTCGCACTCGTCGGACTGCGCGCCCTCGACGAGAAAGAACGCCTCGCGATCCGCGAGAGCCCCGTGACCGCCTACTCCATGTCCGATATCGATGAGCGGGGGATCACGGCCGTCACCGAGGAGGCTGTCGAGGTCGCGAGTACCGGAACTGAAGGAGTACACACCAGCCTCGATCTGGACTGGCTCGACCCCAAGGAAGCGCCCGGCGTCGGCACGCCCGTCCGCGGCGGCGTCACCTACCGGGAGGCCCACGCCGCCCTCGAAATCGTCGCTAACAGCGGGGCGTTGCGCTCGCTCGAGGTCGTCGAGGTGAACCCGATCCTCGACTCGGAAAACGAGACGGCGAGCCTCGCCGTCGAACTCGCCGCGAGCGCGCTCGGGAAGCGCATCCTGTAAACGGACCTTTTTACGGCTCGGGAGTCGCGCGAAGCGCGACCCGCTCGCCGCAAAAATCTCCTCCAAAAACACCGTCACGCCGGAGCGGTGACGAGCCTTCGTTCGCTTCACTTCACGAAGAAACCGAGCGCGCTCTGCGCGCTCGGCCCGACCAACGGTTCGAGGGCTTCGAAAAACCGGCCTACGAGGCTATCGAATAGCGCGCAGCCTCGCGGGCACAGTCCCCATCGCGAACACGTATACCCCGAGGCCGAGTAACGCCACGGGAACCACAGTGAGCGCTGCGGCGAGGGTACCGGTGAGCATAGAACCGACCGCGAGAAACACGACGAAAGGTGTTACGAACAGTACCGCCGCGACGCCCAGTCCGCGGGCAACCGGCGACGGACCGCCGTCTCGCTTTGTATGCACCGCTACCCAGCAGCCGACCAAGAGACAGAACACCGTCAGTCCGATGACAAACATATCGTTTGAACGATATTGGCGCAAATATCGCTACTGGCCGCAATCGGCTTGAAACCAGCGTTTCGTTTCGAAACACTTAGGCCCCGGTCTAAGTCACGATAACGTATGACAGAGTGGATCGGTGAGACGTTCACTAGCGACGCAGGATGGAACCTGTTGGAAGCGCTCGTGGACCTCGAAGACCGGATGGCGGGCACCGAGGGCGAACGCCGCGGCGCGGAACTGACGCGCGACGCACTGGCCGAGGCCGGCGCGCGAAACGCCCGCTTGGAGGAGTTCCCGATTCAGGGATGGGTTCGGGGCGACAGCGAGATCCACGCGGAGGGAACCACACAAAACTGCATCGCGCTGCCTCGAAGTCCCGCAGAGAGCGCACGCGGCGAACTGGTCGATCTCGGTTACGGTCTGCCCGAGGACTTCGAGGAGGCGGACATCGAGGACAAAGTAGTGATGGTCCGAAGCGACGTCCCCGAGTACTTCGACCGCTACATCCACCGCCGCGAGAAGTACTACTACGCCGTCGCGGGCGGGGCGGCGGCGTTCGTCTACCGCAACCACGTCGAGGGCTGTCTCCCGCCGACGGGAAGCGTCGGCACGCCCGAGGAGCCTATCGGCGATATCCCCGCGGTCGGCGTGAGCAGCGAGGTCGGCGCGCGTCTGGCCCGACGGTTCGACGGCCGGGAACTCTCGATCGCAGTCGAGGCCGAGATCGACGACGCGACGAGCCGAAACGTCCACGCCGAGATGGGGCCCGATACCGACGAGGTGGTGCTGGTGACGGGCCACGTCGACGCTCACGACATCGCCGAGGGCGCAAGCGACAACGGCGCGGGCACGGCGATGGTGATCGAGATCGCCGAGGCGCTTGCCGCGCGCGAAACCGAACTCGACACCCGCGTGGAGTTCGTCGTCTACGGTGCCGAGGAGGTGGGGCTGGTGGGCTCGGATCACCACGCCGCGAACGCCGACCACGAGTCGATCAGAACGATCGTCAACAGCGACGGCGTCGCCCGCGGGCGCACGCTGGAGTTCTACACCCACGGCTTTCCCGAACTCGAAGCGGCCGCAGAGCGCGTCGCAGACCGGTTCGACCACCCCGTGAAGACGGTTCCCCGAATGGGACCGCACAGCGACCACTGGCCGTTCGTCCAGTGGGGCGTCCCGGGCTATCACGTCATGAGCGACACCGGCGAACAGGGTCGCGGCTGGGGACACACCTTCGCCGATACCCTCGAGAAGGTCGACATCCGTGACTTGCGCGAACAAGCGATCGTACTGACCGAACTCGTCTGTGAGCTAGCGGGCGAGGAGACGACCGTCGAGCATCGAGCGCCCGAGGAGATCGCGGCGGCGCTCGAAGACGAGGAGCAGGCGGCGGGCATGAAGGTCATCGGCGACTGGCCCTACGACGAGTGATCCCGCAGGCTTTTGGCCCCCGGAGCGTAGCCCGTAGTATGTGCGAGCGATCCCGGGTGGGTCGGCGGTGACGATCCGTGTCGTCGGGACCGCCGGATCGGTACTCGAGACGATCGAGACGGCGGGCCACACCGTCGAGACGACGGTCCCGGCGGCGGTCGAAGATGGAAATCCCTCAATCGTCGTTACCGTCGGCGAGGCCGCCCTGCTCGCGGTCGCGCGCGAACGACCCGACGCGCCGATCCTCCCGGTCGACACCGCGATCGGCCCGCCTGCCGACGACCGGGGAGCGATCCTCGCCGCCATCGACGGCGGAACCGAGCGAACGCGGTCGTTGATCGACGTCTCGATCGACGGGGAACGGGTCGCGACCGCGCTGCTGGACGTGATGCTCGTGACGAGCGAACCGGCCCGGATCTCCGAGTACGCCATCGACCGCGAGGACGGGCGCGTCGCGGCGTTTCGCGCGGACGGCGTCGTCGTCGCAACGCCCGCCGGAAGCCGGGGGTACGCCGCGGCCGCGGGCGGGCCGACGCTCTCGGCGGGCACGGACACGCTCTGTGCCGTTCCGATCGCCCCGTTTCATACCCAGTCCGGCCAGTGGGTGCTCGATACGGGTCCGCTGGCGCTCTCGGTGCTGCGCGACGAGGGGGACGTCTCGTTGCTGGTCGACGATTCGGAGTACGGCGGCGTCGGCCCGGATCAGCGGATCCGTCTGACGGTAGAGCGATCCGTGCGGACGCTTCATCCCTGAGGAGGCGAGAATTGGAAACACTCTAATGGACGACCGACCGTTATCCGGGTATGCAACCCCTGCAGTTCGGGGCGATCGGCGGGACGCTCGAGGCTGTGATCCCGTTCGTCGTCTTCGCCCTCGCGATCGTCAACGTGATCACCCGGATCCTCTCGCACCGTTCGCACGTCTCGCAGGCCGACGAGTACGGCGCAGACGGCATCGAGCGCTCCTCGCTTCACACCGTCTCGACGCTCGCGCTCGTGTTGGCGACGTTCGCCTACGTCATGGTTGACCTCCACTTCGGGGTCGCGCTCGCGGCGTTCGCGCTGACGGCGTTCATCGCTGACTTCTTCGAGTTCGAGGCACGGCTGGTCGAGGCCCGAACCGACCGACCGCTCGAAGCGCCCAAGGCTGCCATCGGCGCGTCGCTGTTCATCGTCGTCTACGCGGGCTACATCGTCCTCGTCGAACTGTTCGGGGCGTTCTGGAGCCCCGTCATCTGACCGTCCGACTCCCGCTTTTCGACGCCGGCGAGATCCGGGTCGGTGACGAACTGACCGTCTTCCGCTAGGGTCGGGCGTGACGTATCCGCAAAGACACGCCGTTATCGAGATCCCGACGTCGTCGCTTGGATTCGAATCAACGGAAAAACGCATGGGCGCTGCAGGATTTGAACCCGCGGCAACTTGGTCCGAAGCCAAGCACTCTGTCCAGACTGAGCTAAGCGCCCTCTACGCATCCGTTCGCGGGTCCACGGTTTAAGCCCCGCGATTTCCCTTTCGACTCCGGCGCATCCCGATCCGTCAGTAGCGACCTCGGGTTCCAACGGTCGTCCCACTCGGACGCGCTCGAAACGAGACCGATGAAGGGCGTCCGCGTGGCCCGTCTCTCGTCGCTCGCGCACGACACTAGTCGATCGTAATGCAAGCGTCGGCCGTCACCGGGAGCCCCTCGATCGTGTACGGGCCGTCCTCGTCCCCCGCAGTGGTCGCAAAGTCGAACGTCCGGGTCTCGTTCGTGTCGCGATACAGCGTCGCCCACACCCGCTGGGTCTCCGCGAGCGGTTCGTCGAGGGGGACCCCGATCCGTCCGTGGGTGCCCGCTTCGAGAAGCGGCGAGACGCCACGGAGGCTCCCGGACGGGTCGTCCGCCGTGAGTTGGCTGTCGTGGATCGCCACGAACCCGCCCTCGGGGAGCGTCGCCCCGTCGACGACGATACACGTTCCGTCGGATGACTGATCGGTGAGGGTCACGCTCGCCCGGCCAGTGGGCGTAGGATTCCCGCTCACGGTGACCGTCAGCCGGTAGGTCTCCTTCGCGACGAAGTCCCGCGCGGTGGTGTCGCCGTCGGGCGTGACGAGGAGGGCGTACGTCCCCGAGACGGGCGCGACCACCGGTTCGAAGACGTCGGTTACGACCTCGCCGGTCGGCCCATGGAGTTCGCGTTCGGTGCCCAACAGCCCGTCGGTGGTGTCGACGAACTCGTAGTCGATGACGATCTCCTCGCCCTCTTCGGCGTCGAACGCGTACCAGTCGCGGTCGTAGCCGGCGATGATTCCGTCGATCGTCTCATCGGGTTCGAGTTGGGTCGCGGTCTCCCGGCGTTCGTTCGGGTCGAACCGATCGAGGGCGACCGTCTCGACCGCGAGAGTGTAGGCGCTGAAGCCGCGTATCTCTCCGTTGAGGGTGTCGGATCCGACCTCGCTCACTCGGACGTAGTGTGTCCCCGTTTCCTCGGCGACGTCCGCGCCGACGACCGACGGATCAGTCGACGGCGGGAGACCGACCGTCGCGAGGAACTCGTAGTCGGTCCGATACGCGCCACGGTTCGGGTTGTCGGTCGGGAGCGCGCCGATCTCGGTGCCATCGGGATCGAACACCGCCATCCGGAGGTCACGGTTGAGTGCCAGATCGCGGGCGGTGAGTTCGAGTTCGATCCCCTCTCCGGCCGTAACCTCGAAGGCGAACCAGTCCTTCTCGCTGCCGACGACCACGCCATCGACGGACTCGTCGGGAGCGATCTCGACCGCGCTCTCGCGGGTGTCGTTCGGTTCGTTCGGATCCTCGTCTGCGACGTCGATCGTCACCGAATACGGTATCGATCCGGCCAGAGACGCGACCCGGACGGCGTACGTGCCCGTCTCCGAAACGGTCGTACCGATGGCCGTTCGGATCGGTTGGTCAGTACTCACCATCGTCGAGTCCAGCACGGTGCCGTCGGGATCGTACACGCCGATCTCGGCGCGTTGATCGGTCCAGTCGGCGAATGTCGAATCGAAGACGACGCCCAGCGTCTCTCCGCCCGCGAGTTCGATCGAGTACCGGAGTTCCTCCCCGTCGGCGAGGGTCCCCTCGACTGTGGACCCGGGATCGATGGGCTCCGCCGTCGAACCCTCAGGCGCGTGCTCCGATGCTCGCGCGCCGCCGATAGTGCCGTATGCCCAGCCGAGCGTGCCGGCTCCCAGTACGAACAACCCCCCGAGTACGCCGCGTCGTTGCATGATGTATCTTCCTAGTCGTAGAGGACCGCAGAGGAGATCACAATTCCGATCGTTCTATAACAAATAGTGTTCATTTATTGAAAATAACTCGGTAGAGACGAGATGCGATGAGCGGACGCGTGGTCATCGCTCGGTGAACTCGACGCCGGTGATCTCGAAGCGCGCGCCGCCTTCGGTTCCCTCGGTGATGGTGATCTCCCAGCCGTGTGCGTCGACCACTCGCTCGACGATGCTCAGTCCGAAGCCGGTTCCCGCCGAGGTCGAGTAGCCGGTGTCGAACGCCGCCTCGCGCTCGTTCTCGGGAATGCCGGGACCGGTGTCCTCCACGTAGAAGCTGTCTGCCGACCCGCCGACGGTGACCGTGACGTCCTCGCCGCCGTGTTCGATGGCGTTTCGAAACAGGTTCTCGAGGAGTTGCCGCAGCCGGTCGTCGTCGGCCTCGACGGTTCCCATGCCCTCGTCCGCGACGACCATCTCGATTCCGGCCCTGTCGTCGGCCACGATCCTCCACGCGGCCTCGATCGCCCCGCGGAGGTCCACCGGTTCGGTCGGACCGATGTCCCGTCCGTCCCGGGCGAGGCGTAACACGTCCCCGATGATGCGTTCGATCCGGTCGTGGGCGTTCTCGATCCGGTCGAGATGCTCGTTGTCACACTCGGTGCGGGCGAGTTCCAGCCGAGCAGTCGCGACGTTCAACGGGTTGCGCAGGTCGTGAGAGACCACGCTGGCGAACTCGTCGAGGCGCTCGTTCTGTCGTCGGAGTCGCCGTTCGTGCTCCTTGCGCGTGGTGATGTCCCGGGAGACCACCATGAACCGGTCCTCACCGTCGATGGGGAGGCGAACGACGTGGACCTCGACTGGGAGCGACGAGCCGTCGCCGCGCAGGAACTCCGTCTCGAGTTTGACCCGCTCGCCCGCGTCCATTCCGGCCCAGATCTCGCGGAGTTCCTCGGGGTCGATGCGCCGGTCGATCTCCCAGACCTTCCTCCCGACGAGTTCGTCCTCGGGCTGGCCGAACACCTCACAGAACCGCCGGCTGACGTCGAGGACCGTCCCCTCTGCGTCGTGGATGTTGATCATATCGGGGGAGTTCTCGAAGAGCACGTCGAGCGGGGTCGTCGCCCGTTCGAGCCCCCGCCGGCGACCGTGGCGTCAATATCGGGTTCGGGCGTGTGTCACCGCCTCGTCGATGCTGCTTGCCAGTCGTTCGTACCCTTTCCCGTCGCTTTCTTTCGGGAGGTAGTCGCTCACGCCGGCGGCGATCGCGTCGCTCGCGATCGCCTCCGATCCGGTCGCAGTGTGAAGAACGAACGGGAGGTCGGGATGCTCCGCGCGGACCGATTCGAGGAACTCGATCCCGTCCGCATCGGGCAGGCCGTACTCGGAGACGACACAGTCGAACTCCCCGGTAGCGAGTCGGGCCAGACCCCGAGTACCGTCGGCCGCCGTCTCGGTGGTGAATCGCTCGTCCTCGCGTTCGAGGAGGGTCGCGGCCCGATCCGTTCGAGTCGGGGCGACGAACAGGATCCGGATCGGCTCGTTCATGTCGGTTCGACGAACGCTACGGAGCGATCGACACTCATATTATTATACTAAATAGGTATGAATCAATATAACTCCTGTCGTTACCGTCCCGGTCACGGGGACACCGTTCGAGGACCGTCGGGAACACACGCTGTCAGAACGGGGCCACGTGCCCAGAATCGATGCGGGGAGGCGTCGTCGCCCTGTCGCTTCTTATAGATACGCCAGTCCGCCCGCGAGCATCAACACGACCCCGATCCCCATTCCGCTGTAGTTCACCACCCCTGTCGGGGTCGTGAGCTCGCTGTAGACGATGAGTGGGATCGCAAGCAGGACGAGTCCCCGGATCGCCCACCGCCGTCTGCTCGATCCCGTCGGTTCGGTGCCGGACTCGAACGTCCGTCTGCTCGCCGCGAGATTGCCCGCGAGTTGCGTACAGTCGTGATCGGCCGCAACGCGTCGCTCGACCAGCGTCCGCCACGCCCGTTCGTCGGCGTCCGCGCCGCGTCCGACGGAACCGTCGGTCATCACCGGCGACTTCTTCGCCAGCGCGCTTAACCCTTCGTCAGACACGTCTCATACGATTGATCAGCTCTCCCGACCGATCAGCTCGCGTTCGTATCGCTACCCTTGAACTATCCGGCACGAGGTATATAGTGGTGTCGCGCCTATATTCGACCATGGTACTCGGATCGATTGTCGCGTTCGTCGTTGCACTGCTCGTCGGCGGGTTGGCGATCTACCTCAGCGCCAACGTCGTCATGGACGTCCAGGACTACAGCCACGCCGTCGTTACGGCGTTTATCGGTGCAATCGCATGGGGACTGACAGCCTGGATTCCTCTGTTCGGCCCGATCCTCGCGCTGATCGTCTGGGTCGGCGTGATCAACTGGCGATATCCCGGCGGCTGGGTCGACGCCGCGATCATCGGCGTCGTCGCGTGGCTGGCCGCGCTCGTGTTGCTGTTCGTCCTCAACCTCGTCCTCGGTCCGATCCTCGGCTTCAGCGTCGGTGCCTTCGGCGTTCCGGGCGCCTAATCGACCCCGAGTTCTTCGTTTACGAGGTCGACCGCATTTCTCACCGCCCCGATCGAGGAGAGGTATCCGGCCCCGACGCTCGCCTTGAGCGCGAGCGCCGCCTTCCCCCGCAGTACGGTCGGGCCGACTTGTGCGACCGCGCCGTCGCCGACGCTGACGAGCCATCCCGGCGAGTCGAACGAGAAGCGCTCGGGGCGGGGGGCGAATCCGTCTCGATCGTCCTTGACCATCGCCACGAGGCTCCTCGCGACGACGCGAGCCTCGCGGATCGCCGCCTGTGCGCTCGCGGGAACCGCCTCGCCGTCGTCGTCGACGACGCGGGCGGCGTCGCCGACCACGAAGGTTCGGGAGTCGAGCCGGAGGTCGCTGCGGACGGCGGGGCGTTCCTCGTTCAAACTAGCGGACCCGCGGATGCCGCCGGTCCAGACGAACGTGTCGTACTCGATCGACTCGCCGTCGACGGTTTCGACCGCCTCAGCGGTGGCGCACTCGACGGGCGTCCCCGTTCGCACGTCGATCCCTCTAGTTTCGAGTTCCTCCGTGACCGCCGCCCGGAAGTTCGCCGGGAAGTTCGGGGCGACCGAGTCGAACTGTTCGAGGATCGTTATCGAGGGAGCCGAATCGAGCGCGGCGAGTTCGCCCGCGACCTGCACCCCCGAGAGGCCAGCCCCGCCGACGACGACCCGTGAGTCGTCCGCGACGCGCTCGCGGATCGCCTCGGCGTGTTCGAGGCGTTTGAGGGGTATCGCGTGGTCCTCGACGCCGGGCAGGTCGTAGTAGTTCGTTTCGGCACCCAGACAGACCGCCGCGTAGTCGTAGGCGATCTCGCGGTCCGCACAGCGGATCACGCGCTCGTCGCGGTCAACCGCCTCGATCTCCGCCCGGAGGACCTCCACCCGGTCGAACAGCGATTCGAGCGGGAGGGTGATCACGTCGGCGAGGTCGGGCCGACGGATCACCCGATGGAGTTCGTGTTGGATCAGGTGGTAGGGATCCCGATCCACGAGGACGATCTCGATGGTCGAAAGTGCCTTCTCCAGTCGCTTCGCCAGCGTCACACCGGCGTAGCCCGCCCCGCAGACGACGATTCGCATACCGGCGATAGGACCGGGGGCCTAAAAGAGGTGGTCGTCGACCGTTCGGGCGGGCCCGCCGACCTCCCAGACGCGGGTCTCGATGCCCACCTTCGCGACCTCGTTCTCGACGCGCTCGACGTGCTCGGCGGTGGTATTGACGTAGACGCTCGCGCCCGTGTCCGTTGAGTAGTAGACCGGGACGCCCTCATCGCGGAGCTCCCGTACGCGGTTGAACACCTCGATCGTCTCGGGCTGCCAGTAGACCCAGCCGGCGGGACCGGTCATCGTCGTCGCCGCGAGCGACAGCGAGTCGTGTTCCGCGAGTTCGAACGTTCGGTCGAAATCCCCCTCGTGCAGCGCGTCACGGAGCTCGGCGATCTGGCCGTGCATGTGGGCCATCCGCGCCTGGAACATGTGGCTGTCGGCGGCTTCTTCATGAGCTTGCTCGGTCTCCTTATACGAGGGGACGAGCCCGGCAACGATCCGCAACTCGTCTTCGAGGTCGGTCTCGATCCGCTCGGATCGGCAGTCCTCGTCGTTGAGCCCCGTGTGTAGGTGGCTGAACGCGCCCGTGACCGCGCGTGCGGCAGACGAGGAACCCCGCCGGGCGACCGTCGAGATATCGGGCCGCGAGAGGTCGAGGTCGGCCGCCTCACACAGTGCCATCGCCGCCGCCGCAAAGCCCGACGACGAGGAGCCGAAACCGACGTTCGACCGAAAGGAGTTCTCGCTTTCGAGGCGGACTCCGTGATCGATCCCGGCGAGCTCGCGGACGTGGTCGGCGACCATCGCGACCCGCTCGTGGCCGCGCCCCGACAGTTCCTCGCCGTCGACGACGTAGACGTCCTCCGCTCGCTCCTCGAAACGGGCGGTCGTCTTCGTGTGGCTCGGCGCGGTACAGACGCTGATGGAGTCGTGATACGGCAGTCTGAGTTCCGGATCGCGCATCCCGTGGTACTTCGCGAGCCCCTGGATGGGATGGGCAACCGCCGTCGCTTTCTTCATACCACGACCGGCGGGTGTCGCTCGCATAAATACTGCGTTGTGGCGATGGACACGCCCGCCGCGAACGGCGCCGAGCGTCCGGACTGCTCCATCGGTTCCGCAACGACGGCGGTGGCGATCGTCGTTTCATCGAGTGGGACTGACCAGTAGGGTATTGCCTTCGTAACCCCTCCCATTCTCTAGAACCGTATTGCCGATGACAGGACCGCTGACACGCCTCCGAGGGTTCGACCCTCGCTCGCGGGCCGTCCCCGCGATGGCGACCGTTGCCGAGTACCTCCTCCCGCGCCCGTACGAACGGTGGGCGGTGTTAGCCGGCGACGAGTTGACCGAACCCGCACCGCCGGTCCCGGCCGCGAAACGACGCTGGCTCTATCGCCACGGCTTTCGTGCCCGTGCCGCCCACCTCTACGACTTCGAAACCTACGGACCCGAGGAGTACCTCTCTGACGCCCAGCGTTACGTCGGTGCCTACTACCTCAACGGCGCGTGGCGCGACGCCATCGACAACAAACTGCTTTGTCACCTCCTGCTTGCCGAGTTCGATGAACACCGCCCCAGCGTCTACGGCCTGCTCAGAGGGAGCCGGCTCCACCCGATCGACGAGGAGACGGTTCCGACGCCCGACGGCGGTCCTGGCGGTCGGCTGCTGGGTCGAACCGCCGGTCCCGCCTCGTCGATTCCCGACGGGGCAGACTGGGTCCTCGAACGTCTCGACCGCGAGCGGCTGGTCTGTAAGCGGTTCAGGGGCGGGTCCGGAAAGCAGGTGCTGATCCTCGCATCCGAGGGCGGAGGATACACGATCAACGGCGAGCCCTGCACTGAAGACGAACTCCGTGGGCGACTCGACGGGCTGGACGAGTACCTCGTGACCGAGTACGTCAGGCAAGCGAGCTACGCAGCAGCGGTCTATCCGGGGTCGGTAAACACCATGCGCGTGCTGACGATGTACGACGAGGAGGCGGGCGAGGCGTTCGTCCCGATCGCGACCCACCGCTTTGGTACCCGGCGCTCGGGCGCGCTCGACAACTTCTCGCAGGGCGGGCTGTCGGTGGGCGTCGACCGCGAGACCGGCCGTTTGAGTCGCGGGATCCAGTACCTCCCGCCAGAGCGCCCCGAGGAGTTCGAGCGCCATCCCGATACGGGCGAGGCGATCACCGGCCGCACGGTTCCGGGGTGGGCCGCGATCAAAGCGGACCTCCTCGCCATCGCGGATCGCCTCTCGTACATCCCCTACATCGGGTGGGACGTCGTCGTTACCGCCGAGGGCGATTTCTCGATCATCGAGGCCAACAACAACACCTCCGCGCTGATCCAGGTTCACGAGCCCCTGCTTCGCGAGAAGCGAACGCGCCGGTTCTACGAGCGCCACGGCGTCCTCTGATCCGAATCGAACCGCTCAACACCCCCCGACGGCGAGTCCCAGTATGGGAACCCGACTGGAGTCGCCCGCCGAACAGGCCGCAGAGGTCATCGATCGCCTGTTCAAGGAGTACCCCGATACGACGATCTCGCTCGATTTCTCGAACCGACTCGAACTCCTGATCGCGGTGATCCTCTCGGCCCAATGTACCGACGAGCGGGTCAACAAGGAGACCGAGCACCTCTTCGCGAAGTACGACGGCCCCGAGGACTACGCGAACGCGGATCAGGAAGAACTCGCGGCGGACCTCGATTCGATCACCTACTACAACAACAAGGCGGGCTACATCCGCGAGGCCTGTGCGATCATCGCGGCGGAGCACGACGGCGAGGTGCCCGACACGATGAGCGAACTCACGGACCTCCCCGGTGTGGGCCGTAAAACCGCGAACGTCGTGCTCCAGCACGGCCACCAACTCATCGAGGGGGTCGTCGTCGACACGCACGTCCAGCGGCTCACGCGCAGACTGGGGATCACCGAGGAACGCTCGCCCGAGAGGATCGAACGCGAACTGATGGAACTCGTCCCCAGAGAACACTGGCAGGAGTTTACCCATCTGTGTATCAGCCACGGGCGGGCGACCTGTACGGCCCGAAACCCCGACTGCGGGGAGTGTGCCCTCGAGGACGTCTGTCCGTCCTCGAAACTCGACAGCGAGATGGATCTGGCCAGCGGCGAGGCGTGGTAAGCCGGCGAATGCGGGGCCAACGGTTTTTATCGTGGATCGAGAACTCGTGGGTGTCATGACCGAATCCGACGAACACGGCCGGGACGTCACGCTCGACAAGGAGAAAGACGAGGAGAGTGGGGCGGACGTCGACGAGGAACTCGAAGACAAGGACGAGGAGGAACTCCAGCGCCAGCAGGAGGAGGAAGCCGAAGAGAAACTCGACGCCGAGGACGAACAGCGCGAGGCCGCCGCCGAGGAGACGGCAAACCCCGACGCCCACCGCGACGAACGGCCGTACAACAGCTAGAGGAGGTACCGCAGGACGTACTGGGCCATTCCCAGCAGGTAGGCGATCAGCCAGCAGGCTATGTAGCCGATGACGCCGATCCGCAGGCGGAACCGCCACGCACCCATGTGTTCGTGGAGGTCGTTGATGTCGACTTCCTGGTCGGGGTCGCCATACAGGTTGTGCTGGCGTTTCGCCTGGAAGATGCGGACGATCCCGGTGAGCGCAAAGAGCAGAAAGGCGTACGCCTGCACGCCGAAAATCGCATGCATCGCCTGGAACCCGGAGAGTCGCTCGAAGAGCCGGGGTGCCATCCAGCCCAGTACCGGGCCGGTCGTGAGAACGAGTCCGGTGACGATGTACTTGAGATGGCGGATCAACACCGCCCACGTCACGGGATCGTTCTCGATGATGATCCACGCCCCATAGAGGTAGAACGGAAAACTCACCGTGACCAGCAGGACTGCCAGCGTCGCCCAGACGACGGCGTCGGTCATCGTCCATCCTTCGGCTGGGCGGGCGTTAAACGGCCCGGATTCGCTCCTCCGAATCCCGGAACACGTATGCCCGCCCCGACCCAACGTTCGGACAATGGCTGACGGTCGTCCGTCCGAGCGCGAGGACCTCGATCGGGACGCAGACGGGCCCACGGCCCTCGACGAAGGGGTCGATTTCGAGGAGTTCGGTCCCGAGGACATGGATCGAATGAGCGCCGACGACTGGGACGCGGCGTTCGACGCCGACTCGTGGATCACCGGCGAGGAACTGATCGACCGCGTCGAGGACGACCTCAAATCCCGCATCGCGAACCGCGACGTCTTCGCGGTGCTCGAGCGCTTCGAAGACCCCCCGCGGATCCTCGCCTACTCCGACGAGGGCTACGCGATCGTCTACCCCGACGGGAGCGTCGAGGGCGAGGGGACGGTCGTGCGCGACGTCAAGCCGACGGTCGCACTCTGTTCGATGGACGACTACGAGGTTCCCGAACCGCCAGCCGAGTGGTCGTTGCCGGACCCCGAGGAGGTGCCCGAGGGAAGCGGTGATCTGGGCAATCAGATGTTACAGGTGATCGCCTTCGGCCTCCTCATTGCGGGGATCGGCGCGTTTGCCGGGCTGTTCGTCGGTGACGTGGGCGGGTCGGCGGTGGTCCTCGTGGTCGTCGCGCTGATCTTCGTCGTCGCGAGCGTCTTCCTCTTTCTCGTGGTCGCGAACGCCCGGCTCTCGGATCGGTTCCGCGCGGCCGAGTACAAGAACCGCCTCCGGGCGGCCGGCGTGACCTCCGGCGAACGCCCGGCGTTCGTTCCGGTCGAAGACGGCGAAATCGAACCGTTGTCCGAGGGCGAAGAAGCGGGGAGATAAGCCGTTCTCGGGGGCTCTCGTCGGGGGTCGATTTCAGCGTCATCGGTGGGTTTAAGCGAACACGGTCCTGAATCCCGCTTGTATGAAGAGGCGGGAGTTTATCACGGCGGCGGGTGTCGGGAGCGCCGCGACGGCGGCAGGTGTGACCGGTACCGTCGGTACCGCGGCCGCCCAGGAAGAGGGACCACAAGAGGTGCCCGTATGGCCCGAATTCGTCACGGAAGCAAACGAGTACTCGAGCGGCGAAACCGAGGACCTTCGGGGCCAGGGCGAAGCCACCGTCCAGGTCGGAGCCGGGGACGGGCTCGCGTTCTCCCCGCCCGCGATCTGGGTCGACGCGGGGACCACCGTGATCTGGGAGTGGACCGGTGAGGGTGGTGGCCACAACGTCGCTAGCGAGGAGGGCGAGGAGTATTCGAGCGAGATCACCGAGGAGGCCGGATTCACGTTCGAACACACCTTCGAGACGGACGGCCAGATCAACACTTACAAGTGCGAGCCCCACTCCGGACAGGGGATGCACGGCGGGGTCGCCGTCGGCGGGGTCGAAACCGAGGAGGTCCAGACGGGCGTTATCACTGACCCGGAAGAACTGGGCATCAAAGTCCAGGAGCACTACGTCGGGATCGGCGCGATCCTGATGATCTGTGTCTCGCTGGTGTTCACCTTCTTCGTGTTGAAATACGGCGAATCACCGCACGCGAAGGGAGGGAATTGAGATGTCGTCTTCAGGAAGCTCCTACGGCGATATCCACCGCTACGAGCCCGCACGCGAGAGCACGGTCGCGGCGATCGCGATCGTGCTGTTGACCCTCCTCGAAGTCGTCCTCGTCGGTCTGTTCACCTACGGGTTAGTGATGGCGTGGGGGACGACACAGCTCGGCAACATCTACCTCGGCCTGCTGCTCGCGTTGGTCTTCATCGATCTGGCGTTCGTCCTCGTCCTCTACAGGCGGGAATTCCTCCCCGACGTGATGATCGTCAAGAAACGACGGCGGAAATGGGAGGACCTCTACGTTCGCGAGGAACAGGCCGAAGGCGAGGAATTCGCCGACGGCGCACTGGAGCACTTCAAACGCGCGGTCTACCCATACTACAAAAAGAACTAACAATGTCATCAAACGAAGACAAATATCCGATCGAATCCGACAGGCGACGGTTCGTCAAAGGCGTCGTCGGTGCGGGGGCGATCGCCGGCCTCGGTTCGACGGGCGCGGTGGCGGTCAACACCGCGACCGCCCCGGCAGGATCGGGCGGTGGAATCACCCCGTTCATGGGGATCGAGCAGGTCGGCGGCCCCGCTCCGCGCGGGATGCCGATCATCCCCGTCGAGATCGCCGAGGACGGAACCATCAGCGGCCGATGGCCGGAACTGGTCGAAGAACAGGTCCAAGGACAGACGATCCAACTCGCCCAAGAGGAAATCGGAGGAATCACTTACTCCTCGCAATGGTTCCAGTACTGCGGGAAACAGACCTCTCCGGCGTTGCTCCCGGCGGCGGATCTGGACAACCGGTTCCTCTCGTCGGGACAGTCCCAGTACGAGTGGCAGTCGGAACTCGAAGAGGGGGCACCGCTCAACATCTCGGATTTCGAGGACTACGAGGAGTGGAGCAACGACATTGGCGACGCGGGCGTCGGCAAGCCGGCCGCCGCGACCTGGCGCTCGGAGGGACTCGAGTCCGGGGAGACCCTCGGGGTAGTCGTCATGCGGAGCCCACTGATCGAGGAGGCGGCTCAGGACGACGAGTTCCTCCAGGCGGCTACTCAGGACGGGGTATTCGCGTATCTCAACGTCTGTACGCACTTCTGCTGTGTGCCGGGCTACAAGGTCTCGGAGACCGCAGAGCGAGTCTCCGACGGGAACACCATCTACTGTCAGTGTCACGCATCGGTCTACGATCCATTTACCATCCTTGAACAGTCGTTCCTCTCGTTCCCCCAGCCCGACGACGTCCAACTCCCCGAAGGCGTGGGCGGTGGAGGGAGCGGTGGCAGTAGCAGTGGTGGAAACGAAAGCGGCGGCGGTGGAAACGAAACTGCCGGCGGTAACGAGAGCGCCGGCGGCGGTGGCGAAAACGAGAGTGCAGGTAGCGGCGGCGGTAACGAGAGCGCCACCGGAAACGAAACCGACGGGGGCGGTCAATGAGCCTCGAACGGAAGGACGAGTACGACCACCGGGGCTGGATGGAGGAGCGCGACCTCTCGCTCATCGAACAGGGCTATCTGATGACCCTGATGTGGCTCGATAAGCGTTTTCGCATCGTCGACTACCTCGAACTGCTGGAGACGATGTACTACCGGGTCAACCTCCAGATGCCGAAGAGCCACACCGAACAGTACAACCTCGACAACAAGTTCTGGTACTGGTACCCGCTGTACTCGCTGGGTGCGTTCTCGACGCTTGCGTACATCGTCGCCGCCGTAACAGGCGCGTTACTCGGCTTCTATTACGCGCCGTCGACCGCCACCGCCACCGGCGCGGAAACGACCGTCGCCTACGATACGGTCGTGACGATCATGATGGACATGAACTTCGGGTTCTTCCTCCGAAGCCTCCATCGGTGGTCCGCACAGATCATGACCGCGGCGGTGTTCCTTCACATGCTTCGGGTCTACTTTACGGGCGCGTACAAGGAACCCAGAGAGGTCAACTGGCTGATCGGGATCGTGCTGATCAGCCTGACGATGGCCTTCGGCTATACGGGCTATCTCCTGCCGTGGACCCAGCTGTCGTACTGGGCCGGCCAGATCGGCGTCGAGATGGCGCTGTCGGTCCCCTTCATCGGCGAGTGGATCGCCCAGTTGGTCTTCGGCGGGTTCAGCCTCGGCGCACCGACGCTCCAGCGGATGTACATCCTCCACGTGTTCATCCTGCCGTTCGTGGTAACGTCGCTGATCGCGCTGCACATCGGTATCGTCTGGATGCAGGGAATCGCGGAGCCACACTGATCGACCAATGAGCAACGAAAACGACCCCCAAACCGACGGCGGCGAAGAACCGCGCGCGGACGGTGGTGGCGGCGTGCCCGCCGTCCCGCCGGACGACGAGACGCCCACGTGGCGCGAGCGAAAGGAGCGCACGCAGGGACTCTCCAGATTGACCTACGAGTACTTCGAGCGCTCCCGGCGCGAGGATCAGGACCTCCGTCAGGAGTCGACCTACGTCGAGCGCGACGTGCTCGCGTTCCCGACGTGGCCACACGAGACCATTCGGAACCTCGCGCTGGCCTCGTTTTTCACGGGGATGATGTTCCTCATCGCCGCGGCAGCGCCGCCACACATGCCGGCGCCGGCGGATCCGAGTTCGACACCGCCCGTGATCCTCCCCGACTGGTATCTCTACTGGTCGTACGGGCTGCTCCATCTCGCCCCGGTCAACCCCGAACTCGCGATCCTCGGCGGGCAGAAACTGGTCAGCGACCGTGTCTACGGCGTGATGGCGAACGTCGTCGTCGTCAGCATCATCGCTATCGTACCCTTCTTGAACAAGGGTAGTGCCCGCAGACCGGTCGAGGAGCCGTTCTGGGCGGCGCTAGGCGTCGGCGGGGTCATCTTCGCGATCACCATCGCGGCCCTGCCACTGGAGAGCCAGATCACGTTCATTCCCGGCGAACTCGTATTCAACTTGACCTTCTTCCTGCCGGTGATCGGCGCGATCCTCACGTATGCCGTCCTGAAGACGATGCGCGAGGGATACATGTACTCGCTCAACCGGCGGTACTACCGGCTTCGACCGCCGAGGTAATACGCTCGCCCGTCCAACGTCTTTTCATGTCGGAATCGTCCCCCGAGAGCCCCGACGACGGGAGCGTCGTCGTCCCGATGCGCGTCTACAAGACCGTTACCGTCTTCTCGACGCTCTTTGCGGTCGTCGGCGTCGTCGTCGGGTTCGTCCTGCTCGACATCGCGACCGACCGCGCACAGGCTGACCTCGCGGAGGTCGAACCGCTCGTCGCGCTGGCCGGTGTGGCGCTGATCGTCGTTTCGGCGGCGACGTACGCCTTTTCGACCCGGTTTCAGGCCGCGGGAATGAGAAACGCTAAAGACGGCGAGGACGAACGGTCGAACCATGAGTGATGAGTTCATCAAGGGCTTCGGTATCCTGACGACCGCCGGCCTGTTCTGGTTCATCGTCTCGGCGTGGTTCAACACGGAGAGTTTCGGGGGCACACAGTTGATCGCCCCGAACCCGGACGACGTCGGCCTGTATGCCGACGTCCTGATCGGAATCAAGGACGTGGCGTTCTGGTTCGCGATCCTCGGTGCACTGACCTTCTGGTTCGTCATCCCCGCCGTCCGTGAGGGGCGACGCGCCTACGAGGATCGCCAACGGAACGCCGAGTAAACGCTTTTCCTGTCGAGACCCCGACGACCGATCTCAGGCCTGCTTTAGCTTGCTTCGGAACCGCTCTCGCACCTTCTCTACCTTCGGTCGGGCGTGCATCCGGCAGTAGGCGTCGTTCGGGTTCTTCTCGAAGTAGTCCTGATGATACTCCTCGGCCTCGAAGAACCGCTCTAGGGGTTCGAGTTCGGTCTCCACGTCGTCGTTGGACTCCTCGTCGAGCGCCTCGATGTACGCCGCCGCCCGCTCGCGCTGTGTCTCGTCGTGATACAGGACGATCGAGCGATACTGCGTCCCTACGTCGGGGCCCTGTCGGTCGAGCTGGGTCGGATCGTGGGTCGCAAAGAAGACCTCGAGTAGCTCGTCGTAGGAGATGGCGTCGGGTTCGTATTCGACCTGCACGACCTCCGCGTGGCCCGTCTCACCCGAGCAGACCGCCTCGTAGGTCGGGTCCTCGACGTGGCCGCCGGCGTAGCCCGAGGTGACGGATACGATTCCGTCGAGTTCCTTCATCGCGGCTTCCGTACACCAGAAACAGCCGCCGCCGAACGTCGCGATCTCGGTCGACATGACCCCGAGTAGGGGTTCGACGCGTATGTATGTGGCGTGCAGTCCCGTATCACTACGCTTGCACCGCGTACGGCACGATAGCGGCCACGAAAAGGAGCTATTCGCCGTCGGTGACGACCGCTTTCGACTGGTCGTGCTGGTGACATGATATGAACGGGAGCGAGACCGTGATCATGCAGCGAGTCCCGTTCGCACAGCGCCGACTGCAGACGTACTCGCCGGCGTCGTTGGTCGGCGGTTGGTCGGTTTCGGCGGTCAGTTGTGGTCGCAGTTCGCCGTCCGGTTCGGACTGTCGTCGTGATTGGCCCATTGTGTTACGAGTTAAGAGCGGTATAGCGGGAGTTTGAGACGGGAGCCGTGAAACGACCGGTGCCGTCCAGCCGATACGATCGTGTACTCGAACGGACCCCTCGGATATATCTAACAATTCGGCTTGCACCTGCGTGGTGGCGCCGCCAATGAACGAAATATCTATGTGTGAGATCCCCAAACGGGGTGGTGTGTCCGGTTATTATATCCTCACCGGAGAGACGGTGGTCGAAGGGCCGTTCGAAACCCACCGGGAGGCCAGCAGACGGAAGGCGGACCTCTCGACGAGCGACGTGGGCGTCACCTATCGCATCGAGCGACGCTAGCTCGTCGAGGTCGGGGCCGAGAGGCGGACGAGCACGTCGTCCTCCTCGCGGGGAAACCGGCCGTACGCACGGCCGTCCCGGTTGGAGGTGATCGCGTAGAGCCCATCGGGCCCCTCCGTGACGTGTCTGATCCTGCCGATCTCGCCCTCCAGTGCGGCGGTGATCGTCGCCGTGTAGGCGTCGTCGAGCCACTCCTCGTCGTAGGCCGTTCCTTCGGGAGGCAAGTCGGCGGAGTCGGTCAGCGAGAGCGTTAGCAACTGTTGGGAGCGAAGCCCGGCGATCAGAAGCCTGTCCTGCCAGCTTTCGACCTCGTCGCCGGTGTAGTGGACCATTCCCGAGGGGGCCCACGTTACGTCGGGCCCGGTGTTGACGAGCGGGCGGGCGAACTCCGTTCCGGGGTACTCCTCGCCGTCGCGGGCGGCGGGCCAGCCGTAGTTCTCGCCCCCGACGAGTCTGTTGACCTCGTCGCGTGCGCTCGGGCCGTGTTCGGCGATCACGGGCGTGCCATCGGCGAGCCACGCGATCCCCTGTGGGTTGCGATGTCCGTAGGTGTAGACCCGCGGATCCGGGAGATTGGTTCCGGCGGCGGCGTCACCCTCGGGGGTGAGCCTGAGGACCGACCCCGCGAGCGAGCGCGGATCCTGTGCGCTGTCCGGGTCGTCGGCGTCGCCGGTCAGTACCCAGAGATCGCCCTCGGGGCCGAAGTCGATCCGCCCGCCGTTGTGGATCTCCGCGGCGGGGATTCCCTCCAGAATCGGTTCTGGTTCATCGAGCGTTTCGAGGTCGTAGCGGACGACGCGGTTCTCCGACTCCCGCGTGTAGTAGGCGTAGAGGAACCCCTCGTCGGGACCGAGTGTGATCCCGAGCATCCCGCCCTCGCCGTCCTCAGTCGCGTCGGGTTCAAGGAGGGTTTCTCGCTCCCCGTCGACGATCCGGCTGATCCGACCGGGGCGCTCCGAGAGGTAGATCGCCCCGTCGTCGAACGCGAGGTCCCACGGGGTATCGAGACCGGTGAGGACCGTCTCCGTCTCGACGGTCGTGGGGTCGGCTTCGGTCTCGCCGTCGCCGGAGAGACAGCCCGCGAGGCTCGCCGCACCGAGCGCCGTGAGTACGCGCCGGCGTGTGGGGGACATACCCGAACTACCGGCGGCACGGCCAAAAGCCCGCCGCCGAAGACGGGTCCTTTATTTTCCCCCCTCGTCCAACCCGAGTATGGCAGGGAGGGAGACGGGACGCGGACTGGTCGAACTCGTTCGACCAGTGAACGCCCTCGCCGCGGGCGTGTTGACCCTGATCGGGGCGTTCGTCGCGGGTGGCCTGTTCGATAGTCCCCTTCCGGCGGGAGCGGCCGCGGGCGCGACCGTCTTCGCCACCGGGGCCGGCAACGCGATCAACGACTACTTCGACCGCGAGATAGATCGAATAAACCAGCCCGGACGCCCGATTCCTCGGGGTTCGGTCTCCCCACGTGGCGCGCTCGGCTTCAGCCTCGCGCTCTTTTCGGGAGCCGTCGTCCTCGCGCTGACCCTCCCGGCGCTCGCACTCGCTATCGCCGTCGTCAACCTCCTGTTGCTCGTCGCTTACACCCAGCTGTTCAAGGGGCTTCCCGGGGTGGGCAACGCCGTCGTCGCCGCGCTGGGTGGGAGCACCTTTCTCTTCGGGGGTACGGCGGTCGGGAACATCACCGCACCCGGCGTGCTGTTCGTGCTCGCGGCGCTCGCGACGTTCACACGGGAGGTGATCAAGGACGTCGAGGACCTGGCGGGGGACCGCGAGGAGGGGCTGAACACGCTGCCGATCGCTATCGGGGAGCGACCCGCCCTCTGGGTGGGCGTCGCGTGTCTCCTCGTCGCCGTGCTCGCGAGCCCGCTTCCCTTCCTGTTGGGTGCGCTCGGGGTGGTCTACCTGCTCGCCGTCCTGCCGGCCAACGCCGTGATGCTCTGGGCGGCGGCGACGAGCTTTCGGGACCCGACGGCAGGTCAGGAACGGCTGAAGTACGGGATGTTCCTCGCGGCCGCGGCGTTCGTCCTCGGGCGGGTCGCGCTGGTCCCGTCGGCCTGAGTCGCGTGGCGGTATCGGCCGCGGTCAGAAACGTTATTCGGTGGGCTGTCGTCTGTTAGGGTATGCCCGTCGAGAGCGATGCCGAGTTGCGCGAGTTGCTCGGCCTTCGCACCGTCGCGGTCGTCGGCTGTTCGTCCACCCCGGGCAAGGACGCCCACGAGATCCCGAAATACCTCACCGAACACGACTACGAGGTGATTCCGGTTAATCCCAACGCCGAGGAGGTCTTCGGCGAGCACGCCTACGACTCGCTCTCGGAAGTCGAAGAGGAGATCGACACCGTCGACGTCTTTCGCCCGAGCGACGAGGTCGCGGGGCTCGTCGAGGAGGTCACGGAGCGCGAGGACGTGAAAGTGCTCTGGCTCCAACTGGGCATCTCCGATCCCGAAGCGGAGGCCCGCGCCGAGGAGGCTGGGATCCACGTCGTCGTGGATCGCTGTATGAAGGTCGAACACAAGCGCCTCCACGCGCCGTAGCCCGTCCACACCGAATCGGACAGCAAACGCGGCCGACACGTAATTATTCAGCCAGATCTATCGAGAATCGGACCGATTGAATAAGTATCACGAACGCGTACTAGAGCTATGGACGAACGAATCCTCGTTCCGGTCGACGAATCCGATCAATCGCGAGCCGCGCTCGGGTACGCGATCGATGCGTTTCCCGACTCGTCGATAGCCGTCGTCCACGCCATCGATCCGCGTGATTTCCGAACGTACGGCGGGGTCGAAGGGTGGATCGACATGGAGCAACTCGCCGAACAGCAGCGAGCACACGCCGAACGGTTGGTCGAGGACGCACGAGAGCAGGCCGCAGAACGTGACATCACCGTCGAAACGAATGTCGTGACCGGCAAACCGGCGCGGGTAATCGTCGACTACGCCGAGGACAACGACATCGACCACGTGATCATGGGGAGTCACGGCCGATCCGGGGTCAGCCGCGTGCTGCTGGGGAGCGTCGCCGAACGGGTCGTGCGCCGCTCGCCCGTACCGGTCACGATCGTCCGGTGAGCCCTGGCATCCGACGGGTGCCTACCCGTCCCACTCCTCGAAGCTCCGATAGATCCCCTTCGAGAGGTAGCGCTCGCTCGAATCCGGGAACACGGTAACGACGCTGTCGTGGGGCACATCGAGCTCGCCGGACGCGATCCGCTCTGCGGTCCGCAGGGCGGCGACGCTCGCGGCGCCGGCACTCGAGGCGACCAAGTGCCCTTCCTCGCGGGCCAGTCGCTTGAGTTCGGCGTGAGAATCGCGGTCGCTCACCTGAAGCACCTCGTCGACCAGTTCGGGCTCGAACAGTTCGTTCGTGGCCGGGTCGTGGGTTCCGATCCCTTCCGTCTTGTACTCCCCCTCCTCGCCGTCTTCCCCCTTGGTGGTCGCGTAGAGCGAACCCTCGGGTTCGACCGCACCGATGTAGGTCTCGGGGTGCCGCTCGCGGGCATACCTCGCGAGCCCCATCAGCGTCCCTGCCGTGCCACAGCCGGCGACGACCGCCCCCACCTCGCCGTCGAGGGCCCCGTAGACCTCGGGGGCAGTCGTCTCGTAATGGGCCTCCGTGTTCAGCGGGTTCGCGAACTGTTGGGGCACGACGGCGTTGTCCAATTCGTCGGCGAGTTCGTGGGCCCGTTCGATCGCGCCGCCCATGCCCTCGCTGGTGGGCGTGTTGATCACCTCCGCACCGAGCGCGGCCATCAGCTGCTGTTTCTCGACGGAAAAGCGCTCGGGGACGACGAAGACCGCCTCCAGATCGAGTTGTCCCGCAGCGACCGCGATCCCGATCCCCGTATTTCCGGCGGTGGGTTCTATCACCGTTCCGCCCGGCGAGAGGGCGCCGCGTTCGAGCATCCGTTCGAGCATATACCTCCCGATGCGGTCCTTGACGCTCGCGCCGGGGTTGAACGACTCGAGTTTCGCGTAGACGGGAACCGGATCGGGGGCCGCGTGCACGGAGACCAGCGGCGTCCGGCCGACGGTCTCCAGCACGCTATCGACGGGAGGGGCGGTCATCGACTGGCAATCCTTGCCGGAGCTACTTAACTGGTCTCGGTTCCGGCGGCGTCGTCACCGGTAGTCCCGGCGTGTTCGTCGGGCTCTCCGGGGGCGTCCCCGCTTTCGGCGGCCTCGTTGGGGATCGGGTCGGGTTCTTCGGACCCCTCGGCGTCCTCGATCGAGGCCTCGGTGATCACCTTCTCGACGTCGATCCCCCGTTCTTCGGCGAGGGCCTCGAGGATCGCGCGGTTCTGTTCGTGTTTGACTTCGAGGTCGGAGACGGTGTCGTGGGTGGTGTCGACCTTGACCCGGAGGTCTTCGAGCTGTTTTTTGACCTCGTTGAGCTGAGCGTAGAGCTGTTCGGCTTTGTCGGCCATCATCTGGATCTTCTTCGTCGTGCTTCCGAGTCCCATGTCCACACGTTTTTTCCGGTCGTATGTGGGTGTTACGTTCGCCCGCGAACGCCGACTTTAGGTTCCGGTCGTCCCAAGATCGGCTATGAACCTCACGCGACGCGCCCCCCAGTTGGGGATCGCCGCCTGTCTCGCCGTTCTCGTCGTCATTATCGCGCCCTACGTCCTCCTCCCCCAGAGCGCGGGAACTGGCCTCGCGCTCTACTATGACGCCGGATTCTTCGGTCCGCAGCTCGTCGGCGTCTTCGCCGCGGTCGGAATCGTCGTCCTCGGGGCCGGTCTCGGCGAGCGCTCGGACCCGGTGACGGTCGCGGGCGCAGCGCTGGTGATCGGCCTGTTCATGACCCTGATGTCAGTCGAGTGGGTCGTCGCCGTCTCGCCCGAGGACATCACCGGGATCACGACCCAGGACTGGCTCGCCTATCACCGCTGGCTCGTGCTGGCCTGTTCGGCGCTGTCGGCGGTCGCCGCCGGCCTCTACGCGCGGGCGCTGGGCGTGCTGTAGCTCGCTGTCCCGGCGAGACGAAACCCTCTTATGGCCGACGCGGGTAGAAGGAACTGGACTAGGTCGGGCAGTTAGGCCCTGCTCGTCACCCGCACTACGGTCTTCAGCGGGGACCGAACCCCGGGCGCGTCCGGTCCGACCGGCGCGGGCCCCGGGAGCCAACTGAGAAACCTCGTCCGTCGGGGACAGCGGTCCGCGGCGAGCGTCCGCAGGGACGTGTCGTCGCGGTTGGTCGATGGAAATCCGTCAGGCACGGAAGTGAGCAGCGGGCCATCGGATACCTGTCGCTCGACGGATCGCGGGGTGGAGGAGGCAACCGGGACTCCCCGCGCCGGAACGCCGGGCAACCCCGGGTGTCCACCCATTCATACGCGCGCTTTTTACTTCGCGAGCCGACGGCTCCGTGGTCCGATTCGCCCTCGAACGCCTCGGTAAACGGGGACGCGTTTTTTTGTGACCCGGCGTCCAAGCGCGAGACGGTGGTTCACGAATGGCCGAGTTCACGCTGACGAGTCCGGAGTTCCGGGACGATGACCCGATCCCCCGGAAGTACGGCTACGAGGAACGCAACGTCAACCCGCCCCTGCGCGTCGAAAACGTCCCCGAGGAAGCCGAGTCGCTGGCCCTGATCGTGGACGACCCGGACGCCGAAGAACCGGCGGGCAAGGTCTGGGACCACTGGCTGGTCTGGAACGTCGACCCCGGTATCGGGAGGATTCCGGAAGCGTGGGAGCCCGACGCCCTCGAAGGACGAAACGACTTCGGAGAGGCCGGGTACGGCGGTCCCAATCCGCCGGACGGGGAACACACCTACGAGTTCACGATCTACGCGCTCGACGCCGAGCTGGAACTACCGTCGTCGGCGACGAAAGAGGACCTCATCGAGACGATGGCGGGACACGTCCTCGCCCAATCACAACTCACCGGAACGTACGCTCCCTGAGAACACCGACCGCTCCGTTCTGTCGGAGGGACCCATCGACGGCCGGGGATCGCTCGACCAATAGGAACGGCTGGCGAGTGCAACCGATAGTCGTATCAAGTTCCCGTGAGCGTTCACCGATATGCCCTCCCCGCAGCGTCAGCCCTCCCTCAGAGAGCGGCTCCGCCAGTCGCTCATCACCGGCACCGCGATCACGATCCCCTTCATCCTCACCGTCATCGTCCTCGGTTTCGTCCTGAGTTTCGTCGCTCAGACGCTCAACCCCGTCGTCTGGCTCGCAGGCTACCTCGACGTGGAGGTCGCCGCGCCGGTCGTGCAGGTAACGACGGTCCTTACGCTGCTCGTACTCATCGTCGCGGTGGGGATCGTCGCCGAACACACCGACGGGACGCGGATCGCTGGCGGCTTTCACGCCGCCATGGAGTCGATCCCCGGCGTGAGTTCGATCTACAACAGCTTCCGACGGATGAGCGACATCCTCCTCGAGAGCGACGTCGAGAGCTTTCAGGACGTGAAACTCGTCGAGTTTCCCCGCGACGGCAGCTACGCGCTCGCCTATCTGACCGGCCGGCCGCCGGCGGAACTGGTCGCGGCGGCGGGCCACGAGGAGATGCTCACGCTGTTCGTCCCGTTCGCTCCCAACCCGGTGATGGGCGGCTTTCTGATCTACGTCCCGGAGAACCGGGTGATCGACATCGAGATGACCGTCGAAGAGAGCGTTCAGGCGATCATCACTAGCGGCGTCGCTCATAGCCAAGAGGACACGAGGGATCGCGCGAAATAAAAGCCGAGGCGTCGACCGCCCGCGGGCTACGTCCCGACCGAGCTATCGACCATCTGCTCGTCCGGCGGGCGGCGGTCGGTCGCCAATTCGACCGGGTGTCCGAAGCGGACGTGGTGTTCGACGGCCAGTGAGCCGAGATCGTCGGTGAGCGAGCCGTTCGAATCGACGTCCCACTCGCATTCGGTACAGACGTAGCGCATCGTACACCCACGCTGTGATGGACCGCCGACTCGCATCAGTCCGACTACTTGCAAACGCCGGGTCTCACTCGGCTGGCTCGCCGCTCGGGCGGATCGAATCGAGGCTCTCGACCGACAGTCCACCTTCGAGCGTGCGATACGGGTAGGGAATGTCGATCCCCTCGCGATCGAAGCGTTCTTTCACCCGCTGGATATACTCGCCGCGGATCCGCACGAAGTCGGCGCGGGCGGGATCCGCGATCCAGAAGCGCGACTGGAGGCCCACATCGGAGTCGTTGAGTTCCGTGAGTCTGACCGTCGGCGCGGGGTCGTCGAGGATCCCGTCGTGGTTGTTGGCCTCCTCGACGATGATGTCGGTCGCCATCCCGATGTCGTCGTCGTAGCCGATACCGAAGACGAATTTCTGGCGGAGTTTGTCCTTCGCGACGGGGTTTTTCACCGCGTTGTCGGTGAGATCCGAGTTCGGAACCGTGACCAGTTCGTTGTCGAACGTGCGCACGCGGGTTACCCGCAGGCTGATGTCCTCGACGATCCCCGAGTAGTCGCCCTCCTGCCACTCGATCCAGTCGCCGATCTTGAACGGTTTCTCGGTGAAGATGAACACGCCCGCGACGAAGTTCGAGATGACCGACTGCATGGCGATACCGATCGCGAGTGCCGCGGCGGCGGCGATCGTCGCGAGCGACGTGAGGAAGTTACCAAAGCCCCCGAAACCGAACGCGACCGCGACCGCCACGAAGAGCACGCCGAACCACGCGACCTTCATCAGCGGCCGTTGGGCGTGCGGTTCGAGGTTGCGCCTGTCGAAGGCACGCTCGATCAGCGGTAACACCACGGCACGGCCGACGAATACGAGCGCGACGAAGGCAACGAGAAAGCGGATCGCCCCGTCGATTGCCGCTGCGGGTCCCTGAGCGAGCCCGAGGTCGACGAGGATCCCTTCCAGCACCATCAGTGATACACCGCCGTGTTGCCCCGCGTCTCGACGAGCGTCGCGTCGACCGCGTCGGCCAGTTCCGCAGCGACCTCTTCGGTGGTCGTCCCGCCGCGGGCCGCCCGGTGGAACTTCGCCTTCACCAGCTCACGGTCTTTGAGCTGGTCGGCGAGTTCCTCGGCGACGGCGTCGATACCGCCCTTTCCGACCCAGACCGTCACGTCGAGGTCGTGGGCCTCCTTCCTGAGTGCCTGTCGATCCGCTCGGTCGCTCATAGCCCTGCTAGAGGGCCGGTACACTTTGAACGTTCGATTCACGGTCGGACGGGAGTCGACCCCGATCGCTACGGACGATAGGGATAGCGGTGGTGAGCACCACACTCGCAGGTGAGGACGACGTGGCCGTCCTGCAGGCGGACGCGGGCGTTGCGGCCGGGCCTGAGATAGCGATCACACCGGTCGCACGTGAAACGCTCGAACGAGCGGGGCAGTCGCAAGCGGTTTCGCTCGGCGATCCGCCGGGCGAGCGCGACGTACTCGCGGGCGCGTTCGTCCTCGTTCGCCGTCGCGGCCTCCTTTGCGAGCGCCTCCAGCCGGTCGATGCGCTCGCGGGCGATGGACATCTACCTCGAAAAGGACGACACGTCGGTTTAGCTCTTTTGCGATCCGTTCAGTCCTCTAAGGCGTCGGCGATGCGCTCGAGGTGGCGGTTGACGTCCCGGACCTCATCGCGGAGCTGACGGACCTCGCGGACGAGCTGTTCGTCCCCGCCCTCGCCGCCCGTACCGGGACCGCCGGCCGGTCCGCCGCCCATCGCACCGCCGGGACCGCCGCCGCCCATCATACCGCCCATCATCTGGGCGAAGGGGTTGCCGCCCATCCCACCGGGGCCGCCACCGCCGCCCATCATCTCCTCGAGTCGCTCCTCACGCGAACCCTCGCCCTCGCCGTCGGGGCCGCCCTCGGCCTCGCGCTGCTCGCGGATCTCCTCGACGCGCTCGCGGAACGATTTTTCCTCCTCTCCCTCGCCGGTCTCGCCACTCTCGTCGTTGTCCTCGACCATACCCTCGGATTCTGCGGCCGAACCGAAAAGGGTTGGGTTGTCGCTCGCCGGCTTCGCCCCCAGGATCCAGCGGCAGGACCGTGCCGATTGTCAACGTATTTGGATCTGGAGCGTGAGGAACCGCTGAGATGCCAGATACGACTGTCGGATTCGTCGGACTCGGGATCATGGGACTGCCGATGGCGGAGAACCTCCTCGACGCCGGATACGAGGTCGTCGGACACAATCGCTCGAACGAACCAGTAGAAGAACTCGTTGCGGCCGGCGGGAAGGACGGGGGCTCGCCCACCGGCGTCGCAGAAGAAAGCGACGTCGTCTTGCTGTGTCTCCCGGACTCGCCGGACGTCGAGCGAGTCGTGCTGGGGGACGAAAACGAGGACGCGCCCCTGATCGATGGACTGAGCGAGGGGATGACCGTGATCGACCACTCGACGATCTCGCCGGTCGTTGCTGAAGAGATCGCCGCCGAACTCACAGAACGGGGTATCGAACTGCTCGACGCGCCGATCTCCGGCGGCGAGGGGGGCGCGATCGAGGGCACGCTCTCGATCATGGTCGGAGGCAGCGAGGAGGTCCTCGATGAGCAGCGCGACCTACTGGACGTAATGGGCGAGACGGTGACTCACTGTGGGCCCAGCGGCGCGGGCCAGACGACGAAAGCGGCGAACCAGATCGTCGTCGCCGCCCAGATGGTCGGCGTCAGCGAGGCGCTGGTGTTCGCGAGCCAGGCGGGCGCCGATCTGGAGAGCGTCGTCGAGGCCATCAGCGGCGGGGCGGCGGGCTGCTGGACGCTCGACAACCGTGCGCCGGACATGATTCAAGGAGAGTTCGACCCCGGGTTCTTCGCCGAGTACCAGTACAAGGACCTGCGAATCGCCACCGACGCGGGCGAGGCCTTCGGCGCGCCGATGCCTCAGACCGAGCTCGCCCACGAGCTCTACAAGTCGATGGTCGCAAACGACATGGGCCAAGACGACAACTCGGGCGTGATGCAAGTCATCGAGATGCTGGCGGGCGAGGAGGCGCGCACCGAGGAGTAGATCAGGCGAACGCGCCGAGACTCGACTGGAGCGCCCGGTCGCTCGGGCCCTCGCGGACCTCGTAACCTACCAGATCGCGCATGTCGACCGCGTAGGTCGTCCCGCCGCGTTCGAGTACGAGGATCCTCCCTTTCGTTCCGACGACAGTGCCGCTCGCGATGGTCTCTCTTACGGGGTGCTCGGTGAGCGGGAGGTCGTACTCGAAGGCGAACGTCTCGATGGGGTCGTACCCTTCCAAGAGAGCCTCCCATGCCACGAGGTCGACCGTGTCGGCGAGCCCGCGAATCTTCGTCGGCACCCGGACTCGGTCCCCGATCTCGCGGGCGATGCCGCTCTCGATCTCGCGGGCGATCCGGCCGTTCGACACCGTGTGGAGGTGTGCGGCGCGGTCTGCACCCTGCTCTCGGAGCCGGGTGTCGAGTCGCCACGCACGGGTGACGCCGACTTTAAACCGGGCAGGGGCGAAGGCCGCGAGATAGACGGCGTGAGCCTCGAAACAGTCCATCTCGTCCTTGAGGCAGGTCCCGGTACAGCGTGCACAGACCCACGTATACGAGTGATCGTCGCAGTAGGGAGCCGCGGGGTTCGAACAGCCGATGTGGGTTCCCTTCGAGAGCGTCCCGGCACAGCGCCGGTCGCCGAGCGTGTATTCGAGGCGCTCGCCGGGATCGAGCGGTTGGCGCGTGAGACCGTCCCCGTCCGTGAGCGTCAGTGCCGGCCCGTCGTCGCTCGCTCCCGTCTCGTAGCCCACGATCTGCACGCCTTCGAGTAGCCGCGCGCGACGGATATGGCTATCGCCGACCGGGCGAAAACTTATTCTCCCGTCCCTCGTGACCATTCCACACGATGGCCCCGTCCTCGGACGAACGGTACGAGCCGCCGGAATCGTTCGTCGAACAGGCGAACGTCTCCGATCCGGGAATCTACGACGAGTTCGAGGAGAACTGGCCCGATTGCTGGGAACGGACCGCCGACCTGCTCGATTGGGACGAGCAGTACGACCAAGTGCTCGACGAGAGCGACGCCCCCTTCTACGAGTGGTTTCCCGGCGGGAGGCTCAACGCCTCGTACAACTGCATCGACCGGCACATCGAGGCCGGACAGAAAAGCCACGCCGCGCTCAAGTGGGAGGGGAAACGCCGCGAGACGCGGACCTACACCTACCAGGACCTCTACGGCGAAGTGAACGAACTCGCCGCGGCGCTTCGCGATCTGGGCGTCGAGGAGGACGACGTCGTGACGATCTATCTGCCGATGATTCCGGAACTGCCGATCGCGATGCTGGCGTGTGCACGCATCGGCGCACCCCACTCGGTGGTGTTCGCGGGTTTCTCCGCGGACGCGCTCGCGACCCGGATGAAATCCGCCGATTCGGAGTACCTCGTCACCTGTGACGGGTACTACCGGCGGGGAAACGCCTTCAACCAGAAGAGCAAGGCCGACAACGCGCTCATGGGACTCGACCGGCAGGTCACCACCGTCGTGGTCGACCGCCTCGGGCGGGACCTCGATCACAGCCTCGACGACGACCAGTACGACTACGAAGAACTCCTGCTCACCCACGCCGGAACGACGGTGTCCCCGGTGGCTCGCGACGCTGAGGACATGCTGTTCCTGATGTATACTTCCGGGACCACCGGTCAGCCCAAGGGCGTCATCCACTCGACCGGCGGCTATCTCGCCTACGCCGCGTGGACCTCGCGGGCCGTCCTCGACCTCAAGCCCGAGGACACCTACTGGTGTTCGGCCGACATCGGCTGGATCACCGGCCATTCGTACACCGTCTACGGCCCCCTCGCGCTCGGCACGACGACGCTGCTCTACGAGGGAACCCCCGACTATCCCGACCGCTCGCGGCTCTGGGAGATCGTCGAACGGAACGCGGTCGACGTCTTCTACACCGCGCCGACGGCCATTCGAGCGTTCATGAAGTGGGGCCAAGAATACCCCGCCGACTATGACCTCTCCTCGCTACGTCTTCTGGGGACGGTCGGCGAACCCATCAACCCCCGGGCGTGGAAGTGGTACTACAAACACATCGGCGGCGAGGACTGCCCGATCGTGGATACGTGGTGGCAGACCGAGACCGGCGGTATGATGGTGTCGACCCTGCCGGGAATCGGGACGATGAAACCCGGGTCGGCGGGGCCACCTCTCCCGGGGATCGGTGCCCGCGTCGTGAGCGAGGACGGAGCACCGATCGACCCCGGCGAACGGGGGTATCTCGTGGCCGACCGACCCTGGCCGGGGATGTTCCGGACCCTGTACGGAAACGACGGACGCTACCGCGAGGAGTACTGGGAGCCGTTCTCCGAGGGCGATGACTGGGTCTACTTCTCGGGCGACGGTGCGACGATCGATTACGAGGGGTATATCACCGTGCTCGGCCGGGTCGACGACGTGATCAACGTCTCGGGTCACCGGCTGGGGACGATGGAGATCGAAAGCGCCATCGTCGGTGTTCCGGGCGTCGCGGAAGCCGCCGTCGTTGGCGGACAACACGAAACCAACGGCACCGCGATTTACGCCTACGTCAGCACCGATCACAGCCGCGACCCCGACGAAACCCTCCGAGAACGGATCGTCGAGAGCGTCGAGGACGCGATCGGACCGTTCGCCCGGCCCGAAGCGGTGGTCTTCACGCCCGAGTTGCCGAAGACCCGGTCGGGCAAGATCATGCGCCGCCTGCTCGAGAACATCGCGAACCGCGAGCCGCTTGGCGACACGTCGACGCTTCGCAACCCCGAGGTCGTCGGGGAGATCGAAGCCGCCGGCCGCGACGATTAGTTCGTATTCTCAGAAGGATGCGAAACGAGAGACACGCCCGGTTTCGGGGATCATCGAACCGATAGCACTAACATGGTTTCATACTATACGAGAAGTACGAAATATGTCCGAGGCAAGTGTGCAGGAGCGTCGTCGGGAGGACGAATGGCTCTCGCGGTCGGACTACGAACGGCTGTTGGAGGCGGCGGATACCTATCGGGAGCGGCTTCTGATCCGTCTCGGGGGCGAGGTCGGGCTCAGGGCGGTCGAGACGACCGGGATCCGTCCGGAAGGAATCTCACACGTGCGAACCGATCCCGATCGGTTTCTCCTCTCGGTTCCCGAAAGCGGTGGGGGGACTCGCGAGGCATACCTCCCGGCAGGCGTCGAGCGAGAGCTCTCACGATATACCAACAGCAACGGGATCGGCGAACGAGAGCGGATCATCGATGTGACGCCCCGGCGCGTCCAGATGCTCGTTCGGGAGGTCGCCGATCGGGCCGCCGACCGGACGGGCGAGTCGAGGTTCGTCGACGTGAGCGCCCACGATCTACGGCGATACTTCGCCCGGACCCTGCTGTGTGAGCGTGACGTTTCGCCACGGGTGGTCCAATCGATCGGGGGCTGGCGGAGCCTCGAGGCGCTCGATCCCTACCTCGACGCGCCGAACACCGACGAGATCCTCGATTCGCTCGAAGCCGATCGAACCGACACGACGGCGCTCGATTCGGCGTTGCTCGACGCGTCGACACGCGAGCAACTCGAAGCGGAGGTCTGTGCGGTGCTCGCCGATCGCTACGGGTTCGCGTGGATCGATGCGCCGGAACTCGACGGCGAGAGCGCACCGAGCGCCGTCTCCGGGATCGATCCGACGACGATCCCGTCGATCCGTGCCGGTCTCGACGGCGGAGCGGCGGGGCGGACGGGGACCCAACGCGGGATCGTCGAGATCGGGATCCAGTACGGTGAAACCCGCTATGGAACCCTCTACGTCGGCGCTCACGGCACGATACACGAACGCGAGCGCCTCGCGCTGCTCGGCCGGCGGGTCGGTCACGCGATCACGGCCATCCGCCGACAGAAGCTGCTGCTGGCGGATACGATCCTCCAACTCGAGTTTCACAGTACCGACACGCGGTCGGCGCTGGTCGCCGCGTCCGAACGCTTCGGCTGTCGGTTCGACCTCGAGTCGATCGTCTCGGCCTCGGAGTCGGCGCTGGTCTACTACCTGACGCTCTCGGGGGCGAGCGCACCCGCCGTCATCGAGTACGTCTCCGAGCGCCGGGGGATCGAGGAGGGACGGCTCGTCGAGGGGCGTGACTCGGGCGCGCTGGTGGAGTTCGTCGTCTCGGGGGACTGTCCCCTGCTCTCGCTCACCGACGACGGCGCGACCGTCGAGGAGGCGACGATCAAGAACGGCGAGGCCCGGGTCCTCGCCGAGTGTGCGTACGACACCGACCTCCGGGCGCTCGTCGAGCGCCTAACGGAGGCGTTCCCCGACACCCGGCTGGTCGGCAAACAGGCCACGGAACGCGGCGCGAGCACCGTCGACGGCTTCAAGCAAGGGGCGACCGAGCGGTTGACCGACCGCCAGCGGGCGGCGTTGCGGGCGGCGTACTTCGGGGGGTATTTCGACTGGCCACGGGGCAGCACGGCCGAGGAGGTCGCCGACGCCATGGGTGTCTCCTCACCGACGCTGCACAACCACCTGCGCAAGGGCCAGCGCGAACTCCTCGAACTGCTCTTCGAGGACGAGGAGTGACCGTTATTATCCCTATCTGTCATCGAAACACGGCCCGTTTTGCACACCTAGATCCCATGTTTACTATGCCGGTTCCGTATTGACTGCCCGTACCATGGAGGGTGACAACGAGGACGAAGACGTTCAACTCGAGGCACGGCTCGAAGAGCAGGACACGTTCGAGCCGCCGGAGTCGTTCGTCGAACAGGCGAACGTCTCCGATCCGGGAATCTACGACGAGTTCGAGGAGAACTGGCCCGACTGCTGGGAACGGGCCGCCAACCTCCTCGACTGGGACGAGCAGTACGACCAAGTGCTCGACGAGAGCGACGCCCCCTTCTACGAGTGGTTCGTCGACGGCAAACTCAACGCCTCGTACAACTGCATCGACCGGCACATCGAGGAGGGACGCGGCGACGAGGTCGCCATCGAGTGGGTCGGCGAACCCGTAGACGAGACGTGGACCTACACCTACCAGGACCTCTACGAGGAGGTCAACGAACTCGCCGCGGCGTTCCGCGAGATGGGCGTCGGCGAGGACGACGTCGTGACGATGTACCTCCCGATGATTCCGGAACTGCCGATCGCGATGCTGGCGTGTGCACGCATCGGCGCACCCCACTCGGTGGTGTTCGCGGGTTTCTCCGCGGACGCGCTCGCGACCCGGATGAAATCCGCCGATTCGGAGTACCTCGTCACCTGCGACGGGTACTACCGGCGGGGCGACCCCCTCGACCATCTCGACAAGGCAAACGAGGGACTCGCGGACGTAGATCACGACACCACGACGGTCGTCGTCGACCGCCTGGGCGAGGAGGGCTTCGGCCACGACCTGAACGACGACCAGCGCGAGTACGCCGACCTCGTCGCAGACCAGGAGGGCGCGGAGGTCGAGCCCGTGGTACGGGACGCGGAGGACATGCTGTTCCTGATGTACACCTCCGGGACCACCGGCCAGCCCAAGGGCGTCAAACACACGACCGGCGGCTACCTCTCGTATGCCGCCTGGACGACGCAAGCGGTGCTCGACGTCGAGCCCGAGGACACCTACTGGTGTTCGGCGGACATCGGCTGGATCACCGGCCATTCGTACATCGTCTACGGTCCCCTCGCGCTCGGAACCACGAGCCTGATGTACGAGGGGACACCGGACTACCCCGAGAAGGACCGGATGTGGGAGATCGTCGAGGACTACGACGTCAACCAGCTGTATACCGCACCCACGGCCATTCGAGCGTTCATGAAGTGGGGCAAGGAGTATCCCGCCGACCACGACCTTTCGAGCCTTCGCTTGCTGGGGACGGTCGGCGAACCCATCAACCCCCGGGCGTGGAAGTGGTACTACAAACACATCGGCGGCGAGGACTGCCCGATCGTGGATACGTGGTGGCAGACCGAGACCGGCGGTATGTTGATCACCACCCTACCGGGGATCGGGACGATGAAACCCGGCTCCGCCGGTCCGCCGCTTCCGGGGATCGACGCCCGAATCGTCGACACCAACGGCGAGCGGATCCAGGCGGGACAGGCGGGCTATCTCACCGTCGACAAGCCGTGGCCCGGCATGCTCCGGACGCTCTATAAGAACGACGACCGGTTCATCGACGAGTACTGGCGCGAGTACTCGGATCCGGACAGCGACAAATGGGTCTACTTCCCCGAGGACGGCGCGAAGATCGACGACGACGACTACATCACGGTGCTGGGGCGGGTCGATGACGTGATCAACGTCTCGGGTCACCGGCTGGGAACGATGGAGATCGAAAGCGCCATCGTCGGCGTTTCGGGCGTCGCGGAAGCCGCCGTCGTCGGCGGCGACCACGAGATGAAGGGCGAGGCGGTCTACGCCTACGTCATCACCGAGGACGGCTACGAGGGCGACGAGGACCTGCGCGAGCAGATCGTCGCGGGCGTCGAGGACGCGATCGGGCCGATCGCCCGGCCCGAACAGGTGGTCTTCACCGACGAACTGCCGAAGACTCGTTCGGGCAAGATCATGCGCCGCCTGCTCGAGGACATCGCAAACGAGGAGGAACTCGGCGACACGTCGACGCTTCGTAACCCCGGCGTGGTCAGCGAGATCCAGCAGAAAGTAAAGGGCGACTGAACGATTCCGCGGCGTTTTCTTGGCCCGATCCGCTCAGCCAGGAATTCGCGCGCGTATGAATGACACAATTAACAGTTCACAACACAGATGACGAACGAATCACAACTATCCGACGAATCGACCCCCACGAGGACCGACGGAGGGCTGTCCGACGTGGAGAGAGAACGACGGACCGACTACCTCGACGTGGAGATCAACCTACTGAACCCCGCGACCCCGTTCATGCGGGATCACCTGCGGATCATCTGGACGGGATTCATCATCTGGTCGATCACCACGTTCGGGCCGATCACGCTGACCCGGATCGCGCCCGACCTGATGACACAGCCGATACCGGGAATCGGCTTTCCGCTGCACTACTTCCTGATCGCGATCGTCGGGCCGTCGGCGGCGCTGATCCTCTCGGTGTGGTACGCACGCAAGCGCGACCAGCTCGACGAGAAGTACGGCATCGAACAGACCGTCGCCCGACAGGAACAGTCCGAGGAGACCGCGACCGAGGAGCCGACGGCCGCTGATGGAGGTGTCGCGGAATGAACTGGCTTCCGTTGGTGGCGGAGCTCCTGTTGCTCCCGCTCCAGTCCGACGAGGCGCTGCTCCCCGAGGGACTCGACATCTCGTTCAAGCTCCTTCCGGCGATCATCGTCCTCGGGATGATGGTGCTGTTCCTCGTGGTCGGGTTCCTCTTTACGGTCGCCGACACCGAGGACATGTGGGTCGCCGGCCGGTCGATCGGGAACCTCGAAAACGGGATGGCGATCGGTGCCAACTGGATGAGTGCGGCGAGCTATCTCGGGATGGCGGCGCTGATCGCGCTGTCGGGCGTCTACGGGCTGGCGTACGTCGTCGGCTGGACGACGGGCTACTTCATCCTGCTGATCTTCCTGGCCGCACAGATGCGCCGGTTCGGGAAGTACACCGCGCCCGACTTCGTCGGGGATCGGTTCAACTCGGACGCCGCGCGTGCGCTGGCGGCGATCACGACGTTCCTCATCGGGTTCGTCTACTCGCTCGGCCAGGCCCGCGGGATGGGGCTGGTCGGCATGTACGTCCTCGGCGACATCAACAACTTCGTGCCGCTCCCGGGGATCAGCGCGTATCAGGCCGCGATGATCCTCTTCATGGTCATCACCATCGGCTATCTGGCGCTCTCGGGGATGCTCGGTGCGACCAAGAACATGGTCCTGCAGTACGTCATCCTCATCGGCGCGTTCCTGATCGGCCTGTTCGTGACTGGCTGGACGACGGGCTTCTCGACCGTACTGCCACAGATCGAGTACGGACTGCTGATCAGCGACCTCGGATCGGAGTTCTCGGCGCCGTTCGCGGGCGGGAGCTACTACCTGTGGATCGCGACGTGTTTCAGCCTCGTCTTCGGGACCTGTGGCCTTCCCCACGTGCTGGTTCGGTTCTACACCGTCCAGAACGAGCGGGTCGCCCGCTGGTCGTGCACCTGGGGGCTCTTCTTCATCTGTCTGCTCTACCTGAGCGCGCCCGCGTTCGCGGCGTTCGGGACGGCGCTGTACGGCGATCAGATCGGCGCGGTCTACGGCGACCCCGGCATGAGTAGTGCCGCTGCCGACGTGATCGTCGTGCTGGCGACACAGCTCGCGGGACTGCCGACGTGGTTCGTCGGCTTCGTCGCAGCGGGCGGCGTCGCCGCGGCGGTCGCGACGGTCGCCGGGCTGTTCATCGCCGCCTCGTCGGCGATCTCCCACGACATCTATGCGACCATCATCAACGAGGACGCGACCCAGCGCCAGCAGGTGCTCGTCGGTCGCCTGAGCATCATCGCCATCGGCCTGCTCACGATCATCTTCGCGATGGACCCCCAGCAGCCGATCGCGGCGCTGGTCTCGTTTGCGTTCTCGCTGGCCGCCATCGTGCTGTTCCCGATGTTCTTCGTCGGTCTCTGGTGGGAGAACGCCAACCGTCAGGGCGCGCTCGTCGGCATGGTCGCCGGGTTGGTCCTCTGGTTCATCCCCATGTTCAACGAGGGCAACTTCGGCCTCGTCAACGGCGGCGCGGGCTGGGGCATCGAGTTCGTCTCGACGTGGATGCCCGCGGCCGGCTCCGCGCTGATCTTCACGCCGACGGTGATCGTCCTCATGGTCGTCGTCTCGCTGGTCACTGACGAGCCCCCGATGCGGACCAAACAGATGGTCCGCCAGTGTCACAGCCCCGATCCGATGCCAAAGGACATGACCGCGGCGGACGTCGTCGCCGAGAAGAACGGTAACCGGCCCGAAACGCCGGCAGATGACTGATCCATGTACGAACGCATACTCGTTCCGACGGACGGAAGCAACGTCGCGGAAGTAGCGGTCGACCACGCGGTGGACATCGCCGAGAAGTACGGCGCGGAGGTCCACGCCTTGTTCGTCGCCGACGTCGACGCGGTCGCCTACGGCCTCGGCACCGAACAGGTCGACCGGATCCAACAGGGGAATTTCAGCGGGATGACCGACCTCCGCGAGGACGCCGAAGAGGCGACCGGCTACGTGAAAGAGCAGGCGGAAGCCCGCGGGCTGACCGTCGTCGAGCGTCACGCGGGCGGTCGACCCCACGACATGATCGCCGACTACGCCGAGGACCACGACATCGACCTCGTCGTCATGGGGAGCCACGGGCGCTCGGGAGTCCGCCGTGCGCTGCTCGGGAGCGTCACCGAGCGGACGCTTCGCTCGACGCACGTTCCCGTGCTCGTGGTCGATTACGTAGCGGGCGACGACTAACCCGTCCGAACCCCGTCGACAGGCGTTTCGGGAGGTATTTCGGAGCCAGCGTACTACCGACAACTCGATGGACCTGACAGACCGCCTCCGCGAACACGTTCGCGAGAACAGAACCGGGATGCTCCACGATCTGATGTTTGCCGTCGTCTGGGTTGGGGTCGTCTCGTTTCTGTTCGAGTTCGTCTTCACGAGCGCACCCGGCTGGGCGTTCTACATGTTCATGCTCGCGGGGATCCCGGCGTACTTCGGTTTCTTTCTCTCGCTGGAAGTTGCGAGAACGGGATAACGGACCTTGCGTCAGTCAGTCGATTCCTCGCGGGCGGCGACGTACCGTCGTCTGAGGCGGAAACACACGATGCTCGCGCCGCCGAAGATGATCGGGAACGCCAGATCGGTCGGCGATCCCGACAGCGCTGGCAGGACGCTCATCCCGGCCATCAGCGCGAACACGAGCGCCAGAAGACCGGTGATCGGGACGGCAAACCCGTCCGGAAACGCGCCGCCCTCTCGACCCCGTTCGCTGCTCATACGATCCCTTCGGGTGGGCGCCGATTAAAGCCCCCGTCTCCGAACCGAAACCCCCTACCCGACGCCGCGCCGAGCGGAGTCATGAACGACGGACCCGAACTCGCCGTCTTACGCCTCGGCCACCGACCGGGACGCGACGAACGCATGACGACCCACGTCGGCCTCACGGCCCGCGCGCTCGGGGCCGACCGGGTGATCCTCCCCGACAACGCCGGCCAGTCGAAGGAGACAGTCAAGGACATCACCGCTCGTTTCGGTGGCCCCTTTGCGGTCGAACTCTCTGATTCACAGAAGGCGCTCGTCCGGGAGTGGGACGGGCGCGTGGTGCATCTGACGATGTACGGCGAGCGGATCCAGGACGTCGAAAGCGAGATCCGCGAGGCCCACCGTGAAGACCCGTTTCTCGTGGTCGTCGGCGGAGAGAAGGTCCCCTTCGGGATCTACGAACACGCCGACTGGAACGTCGGCGTCACCAACCAGCCCCACTCGGAAGTGGCAGGCTTGGCCGTGTTTCTCGACAGGTTGTTCGAGGGCCGGGAGCTAGAGCGCGAGTGGGAGGACGCCGACCAGCGGGTGATCCCACGGGAGACAGGCAAAGAAGTCGAGCCTACCGACTCGGAGTGAAAAGCGAAAAGGGGCGAACGATTCGACTGACGATCGAACGGAGCAGTCCGGGCTGTTCGACCAGTTCGTAGCGCTCACACTCCTCGTTGATGGCCTCTGCGTTTTCGAGGAACAACAGTGCCTCGCGAACCTCCGCTTCGGAGAGGCCGGTGCGGGTAACGAGCTCCGAGGCCGACAGCGAGGCCGGCGAGTTGTCGAGTGCCTGCTGGACCTTCCGGGCGCGATACGTCATACGGCCGGCCTCGCTTGCGCTCATTTCATCGAATTCGCTCGGGTCCGGTTCGGTGGGTTCGATTCCGTGGACGGCCTTGTGAAACGTATCAAGGGCGAGCCACGCGAGGAGAAAGGTCATCGCACCCATGAAATACGATGATTCGGTGACCGTAAGCCACAGCCCGACGAGCGCTCCGAGCGCGAAGACGGTTGCACTCACCACGAGACTGGGGCCACCGGAGACGGCGTCAAGTGTGTTGATGACGGCAGTTAGACCGAACGCGATACCGGCGGCGACGAGAATCGACCGCGAAACGTCGGTAAATACGACGAGTGCCCCTAGGACGGCGACGGTCGCGAGAGTGTCCTTCAGGTTCACCTCCTCATGGAGTGCAGTGAGGAATTCGCTCATAGGCCGTTGTTCTTCGACAACTGACATAGTGGTTTCGGCCCTCAGGATGGCTCAAAAGACTTAACCGGGGAACGGCGCAAGGGAGGGTAATGGCTTTTGAGGATCTACTCGAGGACCCCGTCATACAGAAGTATTTACACGAGCTGGTGGGGCCGAAGGGAATGCCGGTCGCCGCGGCGCCGCCGGACGGGGAGGTCACCGACGAGGAACTCGCCGAGACGCTCGATCTGGAACTCAACGACGTCCGTCGGGCGCTGTTCATCCTCTACGAGAACGACCTGGCGAGCTATCGTCGGCTTCGCGACGAGGACTCGGGCTGGCTCACCTACCTGTGGACGTTCGAGTACGAGAACATCCCCGAGAACCTCGCCGAGGAGATGGAACGCCTGCTCGACGCCCTGGAGAACCGCGAGGAGTACGAACGGAACCACGAGTTCTACCTCTGTGAGGTGTGTTCGATCCGTTTCGAGTTCGGCGAGGCGATGGACTTCGGCTTCGAGTGTCCCGAGTGTGGCTCACCGCTGGAATCGATGGACAACGACCGGCTCGTCGTCGCGATGGAACGCCGAATCGACGAGCTTCGAACCGAACTCAACATCGACATCGAGGCCTGATGGTCGTCCTTGCAACCAAGGTGACGGTCCACGGTCAGGCCCGCGAGCAGGCGCTCGACGGGCTTCGATCGCTCGTCGCGAATACGGTCGGCGACCTCGATGTCGAGTACGACGTTGGGGTGCGTCACGACGACTTTCCCACGGTGAGTATCGAGGGTCAGGACGCCGTGATCGCCCGAAACGCGCTCCGCGAGGAGTTCGGCGAGATCACCGACGAGTTCCGCGAGGGAGAGACCTACGTCGGGACCCTGCAGTCGTGGGACGACGAGGGGTTCGTACTGGACGCCGGCCGAGAGGTTCGGATCCCGACCGACGAGTTGGGGCTCGGACAAGGTCGGCCCGCCCAACTCGTCGAGCGCTTCGGACTAGTCCAGCACCTTCCGATGAGATTCGTCTACGGCGGCGAGCGTGACTCGCGGCTGGCCGACGAAGAGCGCGACCGCCTCTACGAGTGGACCCGCGGGACCGGCCGGGTGAACGTCAACAACGCCACCCGCGGGGAGGTCCGAGCGACGGTCAACCGCGCGGGCCACGCGAAGGACATCGTCACCGTCGAGCGGCTGGGCCTGCTCGAACAGAGCGTCGTCTGCCGGGAGGGGACCGACCCGCCCGGACTGCTGGCGGCGATCGGTCCGCATCTCACCTCGGAACTACGCTGTGTCATCACGACATGAACCGTCGCCTGCTCGCGCTCGTCTCGCTCGTCTCGCTCGTGGCGCTAGCAGGCTGTGCGGGGTTCGGGTCGACCACGAGCGAGGAGGGACTCAACGAGGACGCGAACTACGACTGGGACACCGACGCCGACGCCACCATCGAGATCACCGGTGGTGAGTACGAGGCGGTCTACACGGTCGAGAACCGCTCGACCGTGAGACTCTACGAATCGACCCGTTACGGCGACGACAACCCGATCGCCGTGCGGGCGGTGCAGTTCCGGTACCCGAACGGCACGGTCGTGGGAATGGACGAGATCGAGGTCGAGGAGACCCGATCGGAAGTCACCGTCCACCTGCCGGCCGAGGACGGCCAACTCGCCTTTACCTCCGACACCCAGTCGCGGAACTTCGCGACCGACACCTTCGTCGACGGCTCCTACGAGGTGATCCTCCCGCCGGGCTATCGGGTCGACAACTTCGTGCTCGCGAACGTTCGTCCGGGCGGCTACGAGACCGAGATCGTCGACGATCAGGTCCACATCCGCTGGGACGAGATGAACGCGAGCGCCATCTCGGTGCGCTACTACCTCGAGCGCGACGTCTATCTCTTCGGCGGGCTGATTCTGATCGCCTCGATCGGGGCGACGATCGCCGGAGCGTACGTTTATCGGCAGATACAGGACCTCAAGCGCACACGTGAGGAGGCGGGACTCGCCGTCGACATCGAGGACGATGACCGGAAACCGCCGCCGGGAATGCGGTGAGTTTTAGCCCGGCACCCCCAACGAGCGGTATGCACGTCGCGCTCGTCACCGTCGGCGACGAGATCCTCGCGGGCGATACGGTCAACACGAACGCCGCGTGGCTCGGAAAGCGCCTCGCCGATCGCGGCGTCGATGTCGAGCGCGTGACCGTCGTCCCCGACCGCGTCGAGGAGATCGCCTGCGTCGTCTCGGAGTACCGAACCGAGTACGACGCCGTGATCGTCACCGGCGGTCTGGGTCCGACCCACGACGACCTGACCCTCGCGGGGGTCGCCGCGGCGCTGGATCGCGAGATCGAACGCAACGAGGAGGCCCTCTCGTGGCTGACGGCGGAGGGCGGCTACACCCGGGAGGACCTCACGAGCGGGACCGCCAACCTCCCGCGGGGCGCGCGCCCGTTACACAACGAGGTCGGCGTCGCCCCCGGCGCGGTCGTCGAGGGGATCTACGTTCTGCCGGGAGTGCCGAGCGAGATGAAGGCGATGTTCGAGTCGGTCGAAGAGGAGTTCGCGGGCGAACCCCGGTACACCGACTTCGTCTACACCACCGAACCCGAAAGCGCACTCGTCCCTCGACTCGCGGAGGTGCGGAAACGATTCGACGTCTCGGTGGGAAGCTATCCCGGCGACGGGGTACGGCTAAAACTCACCGGAACGGACGAGGAAACGGTCGAGGCGGCGGCCGAGTGGCTCCGCGAACACGTCGAACTGGACGAGTAAAGCGATACCCGGCGGTCGGAGCACTGTCAGAGGCACCCGTCCTGCGGCGATCCGCCGGATATCAGCGGCCGCAGTAGATCCGCAAGACCGTGTGATTATCGATATTTGGGCTACCGGTAGAGGTACACCAGCCACGCGAGCGTCAATACGACGCTGATGAGAAGCACCGAGCCCCCGAGGATCTCGATCGGATACGTGCCGTGCTGGTTCAGCAAAGCCGGGTTCATACTCCACCGTGTGTGGTGCTGTTTTATAAGTATTGACGACTCGCTCGGCCGACCGCGAGGCCTTTTGCGGTTCGGCGGGAACTGACGGTATGCGACGTATCGGTTTCGTCCTCAACCCCATCGCGGGCATGGGTGGACGGGTCGGTCTGAAGGGAACGGACGGGAAACTCAAGGAGGCCCGTGAGCGGGGTGCCGAACCGCGAGCACCCGAGAGGGCTGTCACTGCCCTCGAAGCGCTGCGAGAGCGCCTGTCCGACGCCGAGATCCTGACCTGCGGCGATCCGATGGGCGCGTCCGAGGTTCGGGAGGCCGGCTTCTCGCCGGAAGTCGTCTACGAACCCGAGGGGGAGACGACCGCTGAGGACACCCGCGAGGCGGTCCGGCGGTTCGTAGAGCGGGGCGTGGACCTGATCCTGTTCGTCGGCGGTGATGGAACCGCAACGGACGTCGCCGAGACGGTGGCCGAAGCGAGTAGCGAGACGCCGATTTTGGGTGTGCCGGCGGGCGTGAAGGTCTACTCCTCGGTGTTCGGCGTCACGCCACAAGATGCGGGGCGGATCGCCGCCGCCTTTGACGTGACCGAATCCCGAGAGGTCAGCGACATCGATGAGGGGGCCTACCGTGCGGGCGAGGTCCGGACAAGCCTCAGAGCGGTAGTGAACGTACCGGTCGCGGAGGAACTGCAGTCCTCGAAACAGCTCGGCGGCGGCACCGTCGAGGGACTCACGGCAGGATTCGTCGCGGGGGTCGAGCCCGGCACCACGTACGTCTTCGCGCCGGGCAGCACGGTCGGCGCGATCGAAGACGCGCTGGGAATCGAGGGGAGCCCGCTCGGAGTCGACGTCTGGCGAGCCGTTCCCGAATCCGAGCGAGAGCCGAGAGCGGACCCGGACGGCGAGCGTGCCGAGCGCGGCGAGGTACTCGTTCGGGACGGCAGCGAGGCCGAGATCCTCGCGGCACTCGGCGACCGAAACGTCATCGTCGTCTCGCCGATCGGCGGGCAGGGGTTCGTCTTCGGGCGGGGCAACCAGCAACTCTCGCCCGCCGTAATCGACCGGTGTGAGATCGAGGTCGTGGCCTCCCGCTCGAAGCTCGACGACATCGGCGTCCTTCGGGTGGACACCGGCGATCCCGACCTCGACGAGGAACTCAGGGGCTGGACGCGGGTTCGCGTCGGGCGGGTCGAACGCCGAATGCTACAGATCGTCTGACCCGGGCCATCTATAATGAGACATATAATGAAGAAGTAGTGAATATTAATACCTCTCAGGGAATACCGCCCTCATGGATACACGCAAGGTCCAGCGGCTGGGCCCCTCCACGCTGGCAATGACCTTACCCGCTGACTGGGCAAAGGAACACGGCGTCGAGAAGGGCGACGAGGTGACATTACGCCGGGGGAGCAAGGGTGCGCTGACGGTGATGCCCGAGTCCGCCGATCGCGAGGAGAGCGAGGCAATCATCCACGCGGACGAACTCGACGCCCGATCGGTCGAACGGGCGATCATCGCCCAGTACGTGTTGGGCCGGCGGATCATCCACGTCGATCAGGAGGAGGGCGCGCTCTCCTCGGATCACATCAACGCGATCTACCAAGCCGAAACCCAACTGATGGGACTGGGCGTCATCGAGGAGACCCCCGAGAGCATCGCGATCCGGTGTTCGGTCGATCCCGAGGACTTCACGCTCGACAACCTGCTACAGCGCCTCGAGAACACCGGGAGTACGATGCGCGGCGAAGCGGTCAAGGCACTGGCAATGGGCAACCCCGACCTGGCCCAGCGCGCGCTCAACCGCGAGCGCCAGGCCAACAAGATCTTCGTCCTCCTGCTCAGGCTGATATTCACCGCCTACCAGAACCCGACGCTCGCGCGGGCGGTCGGGCTGGACGACGGCTTCGCGCTGATCGGCTATCGTTCGATCGCGAAGAACCTCGAACTCACCGCCGACAACGCCGAGGACATCGCCGAGATCGTCCTCGAATCCGAGGACCACTCGCTTGCCGTCGACAGCGCGACGATGCGCCGGATCCGCGAATTCACCGATCAGGTCGACGAGATCACCGCACTCGCCGTCGCGGCCGCCGTCGAGCGCGATTACGACCTGACCATCGAGGTCCGAAAGCTGTTCAAGGAAATTTCGGACCGCGAGGAGGAGATCCTGAACGATCTCCCCGAGATGGACAATGAGGACCTCCTGCAGGTCCGGGAAGTGCTCGTGAGCCTCCAGCAGACCGCCCAGTTCGCCATGCGCAACGCCGAGATCGCAGCGAACCTCGCGCTCAACGAGGAGTCAGAGCACGTGACCATCCACTGAAAACGAAAGCCCTCGGCCCGACTTGGCAGTCGGACCTCGCCCTTTTCATTTCCGACCAGGTACCGCCGAATCGCGGTGCGCGATTGCGCAGCGCTTCCGGGTGAACCAGCCCTTCCCCATCCCGCTCATGCGGTCGCCGGAAAGGCGACCGCCCTCGCGCCGGCCACCGCGCCGGTCGTCCTCAGACGCCCGGCATGGACTTTGAGTACCCCTGGAGGTTCACCGGCCGGCGCTCGGCGGTGATGGCCCCGAACGGCATGGTCGCGACGAGCCATCCACTCGCCGCGCGGACGGGAGTGAAGGTCCTCGAGGAGGGTGGAACCGCGGCAGACGCCGCGGTCGCGACCGCAGCCGTGTTGAACGTCGTCGAGCCACACATGACCGGGATCGGCGGCGACGCCTTCGCGTTGACCCAGTTCGACGGCGAGTACCGCGCACTAAACGCGAGCGGCCGGGCACCCGCCGAGGCCGATCTCGGGGAGTATCGCGAGCGAACCGACGCCGAGGACGACGGCGAGCCGGTCATGCCCGCCGACGGCGGCCTCCCCGTGACGGTACCGGGCGCGCTCGACGGCTGGGCGACGCTCCTCGATGCGTACGGCACGCTGGATCTCGCCGAAGTCCTCCGACCCGCGATCGACTACGCCGAGGGCGGTGTGCCGGTCTCCGAGTACGTCGCGCGCCAGTGGACGAACGCGACGGCCCGAGTCGCCCAGTTCGATTCGAGCGCCGAAACATTCCTCCCCGACGGCCGAGCACCCGAACCTGGCGAGCGCTTTTCGAACCCGGAATTCGCCGAGTCGCTCGAAACGATCGGCCGCGAGGGTCCCGAGGTGCTCTACGGCGGTGAACTCGGGAAAGAGTCGTCGAAGTAGTGCAGGAACACGGCGGGACCCTCTCGCTTTCCGATTTGGAGACCCACGAGAGCACCTGGGAGGAGCCGATCAGCACGGAGTTCGGAGGTGTCGAAGTACTCGAACACCCGCCGAACGGACAGGGAATCATCGCACTCGAAGCGCTCAACATCGCCGAGGAGCTCGGAATCGAGGGCGAACCGGGAGACGAAGACCGCCTGCACCGACTCATCGAGGCGACCAAGCTCGCCTTCGCCGACGGCTACACCCACGTGAGCGATCCCGAGCACGTCGAGGTGCCCACGAAAACGATGCTTTCGAAGGTGTACGCGAAAGAGCGCGCGAGCGAGATCGGCCCCGAGGCCGCCACGCACGGCGCGGGTGCCGGAGAGCACGCGAACACGGTCTACCTCTCGGTCGTCGACCCGCAGGGCAACGCGGTTTCCTTTATTAATAGCATCTACATGAGCTTCGGCAGCGGGCTCACGGCCGGTGGATTCGCGCTACAGAACCGCGGGCATTCCTTTAGCCTCGATCCCGAACACGCTAACCGGCTGGCGCCGGGAAAGCGCCCGTTCCACACGATCATCCCGGCCATGCTCCGCGAGGACGGCGAGTTTCGCGCCTCGTGGGGCGTCATGGGCGGGTCGATGCAGCCACAGGGCCACCTGCAGGTCGCCACCAACATGGTCGACGGGCTGAACCCACAGGCCGCCCTCGACGCGCCGCGATTCCGCTGGCTCGATGGAAAGCGTATGGCACTCGAAACCTCGCGACTCCCCGACGAAGCGGTCGGGAGTCTGCGCGAGCGCGGGCACGAGATCATCGAAGAATCGGAGTTCTTCGCCGAAGGGGGTCACTGGGGTGGCGGTCAGATCGTCTATCGAGACGAGGATGGGGTCCTGATCGGCGGGTCGGACCCCCGTAAGGGCAGGCCATCGGCTTCTAACGAAAGCCCTCACTCCGGCCTGACGGCCTTCGCTCACGGGACGCGAAGCGACCTCGCGCTGTTCGCCCTCCACCTATCCAAGAAACGACTGCTTCGCGGTCGTTTCGGGGACCGTCAGACCGTATTGTGAACGGTTCGGATCCGAACCACCCGATCAGGACGCCAGCCTTTCCCCGCCCCCCTCGGGTGACTGCCGGAAGCCAGCCACGCTCGTGGTGGCCACCGCACCGCCTATCGGTGGATCAATCCTTGCAACTAACCCGAACCCGTTTCGACCTCGCCGGCCTGCACGCCCCAGAGAGTCGCGTAGGTTCCACCGGCGTCGAGCAATCCCTCGTGGGTGCCCCGCTCGGTGATCCGCCCGTCCTCGATCACGAGGATCGTATCCGCGTCCTTGACCGTCGAAAGCCGGTGGGCGATGGCGAACGTCGTGCGCTCTTTCGTCAGGCGGTCGAGACTCTCCTGGATCAGGCGCTCGGTCTCGGTATCGACATCGCTGGTCGCCTCATCGAGTATCAGGATCTCGGGGTCCTGCAGGACCGTCCGGGCGATCGAGAGGCGCTGTTGTTGACCCCCGGAGAGTTTGACGCCCCGTTCCCCGATCCGGGTGTCGTATCCCTCGGGTAGATCGCGGATGAACTCGTGGGCCTCGGCGGCGCGGGCGGCTTCCTCGATTCGCTCGTCGCCCGCATCGAAATCCCCGTAGCGGATGTTCTCGGAAACGGTGCCGTCGAAGAGATAGGCGTCCTGTCCGACGTAGCCGATCGCTCCCCGCAGACTCGACAGCGTCAACTCCCGAACGTCGTGGCCGTCGACGCGAACCTCGCCCCGGTCGACTTCGTACAGGCGCAACAAGAGCTTCAGCAGGGTCGATTTTCCGGCCCCAGTCGGTCCGACGAGCGCAACGGTATCACCGGGTTCGGCGACGAAGTCGATGTCGTGGAGCACGCGCTCGCCCGAGATCTCCTGTTGTGCGGCTTTCAGCGCGTTTTCGGGATAGGCGAAGTCGACGTGGTCGTACTCGACGCGTCCCTCCGGATCCGTCAACTCGACCGCCCCGGGGGCGTCGCTGATCCGGACGGGGATGTCCATCAGCCCGAAGACGCGCTCGCTGGAGGCTTTCGCGTTCTCGTACTGGTCGATGATGTTCGAGACCTCCGCGAGCGGCGTGACGAAACGCTGGGTCATCAACAGGAACGTGACGAACGTACCGACCGTGAGTTCGCCCGTAAAGGGCCCCGGTGCGTCCGAAAAGAGCCAGACCCCGCCGACGACGTAGGTCGCAGCGAAGGAAACCCCGGCCAGCAGTTCCATACCCGGCCGGTAGACGTAGTTGAGCTTGATGACCTGCATCGTCTGCTCGAAGTACTCGTAGGAGGCACGTCGAACGCGCTCGGTTTCGTAGTCCTCGGTCGTGGCCGTCTTGACGAGTTGGATCCCTCCCAGGCTGTTTTCCAGCCGGGTGTTCAGATCGCCGACGCTGGCGCGCTGGGCGACGTAGATCGGCTCGACGACCCGCATGAACCACAGCGTAAACAGCACCATCGCCGGCACCGCGATCAGGGTGACGACGGCGAGTTGGGCGTTGAGATAGAAGAGGAGGGCGGCGATCCCAAGCACCATCACGCCCAGCCGTGCGGAGTTCTGCAGGGCGTCGTCGAGAAAGACCTCCAGATTCGAGGCGTCGTTGTTGAGCACGCTCATCACCTCGCCGGTCTGCTTGTCGTCGAAAAACGGCATGTCGAGCCGTTGCATCCGCTCGAAGCTGTCGGTACGGACCGCATGCATCACCCGGTGGGCGAAGACGTTGGCGGCGATCCCGTAGATCCATGTAAACACCGCCGTCGTCAGGAAGGCGCCGAAGATCAGCGCCGCCGAAAGCTGAAACTGGCTCGACTGCGTGGTCGGAAGCCACGCGTCGGGGACCACGGGAAGCGTAAAGGGGTCGGACGCGACGAAGACCGCGTCGATAGCGACCCCCAGCACCAGCGGGGGCAGCAGGCTCGCGACCCGGGCGACGACGTTCGCGGCCATCCCGAGCCCGAACCACGCGATTTCGGGACGTCCGTAGCTTCGAAACAGCCGAACCAGTGGCCTGTCGACCCGGTCGCGATAGACGTCGAAAACGCTCTCGTTTGCCTCGTTCGCCCCCATCTGCCGACACCGACGGAGTCGGACTGTATGTATCCGCCGAAACCCTACGCTACCGCCCGGTTCTCGACGGCCGGCAGTCGCACGCCGGTGGCTATTGCCGTGGGATGTACAACCGGCGTTCACCATGACCGACTGTCCCGTCTGTGACGGCGAGATCGAACAGGAGACTCCCGGTTCGGAGGAGGGCTACGGCGGCGAGAGCTACGCGCCCGCCCAGACGGAGTACGAGGGCGAGGTCTACTACTTCTGCTGTTCGGATCACAAGGCGTCGTTCGAGGCCGATCCAGAGGAGTACGCAGAAAACTGAGCGCTACAGCCCGATCTCCCGACCGATCACGAGGTGCTGAATTTCACTGGTGCCCTCGCCGATCTCCATCAGTTTGGCGTCCCGATAGAAGCGTTGTGGCGCGAAGTCCTCGGTGTAGCCGTATCCTCCGAGGACCTGCACGGCGTCCTCTGCGACCTCCCGACACGCCTCGCTCGCGTCGAGTTTCGCGAGCGCGCTCTTTCTGGTGACCTCCTCGCCCCGGTCGTAGGTGGTCGCGGCGTCGTGAGTCAGTAGGCGGGCACGCTCGGTCTTTCGGTGCATCGCGACGACGGTGTTCCGCACCGCGTCGAACTCGCAGATCGGCTGGCCGAACTGCTCGCGTTCGGTGCTGTACTGGCGGGCTGCTTCGTACGCGCCCTGTGCCAGTCCAACGGAGAGGGCCGCAATGGAGATCCGCCCGCCATCGAGGGTCTTCTTGGTCTGGTCCCAGCCGTCTCCTTCCTCGCCGAGCAGGCGGTCCTCGGGAACGCGCACGTCGTCAAGCGCGATCTCGCAGGTCGGCGAGGCGTTGAGTCCCATCTTGTCCCAGATCGTCGTCACCTCGAAACCGTCGTCCTCGCGGGGGTCGACAATGAAGGTAGAAATGCCGTCGTAGCCCGCCTCGGGGTCGGTGACGGCCTTCACTAGTATGGAGCCGGCTTCGCTCGCGTTCGTGATGAACTGCTTGGTACCGTTGAGGACGTACTCCTCGCCCTCTTTTTCGGCGCGGGTGTCCATGTCGCTTGCGTCCGAGCCGCTTCCGGGTTCCGTAAGCGCCCAGCCGCCGACGTACTCGCCCTCCGCGAGCGGGCGGAGCCACTCCTCTTTTTGCTCCGCAGTACCGAAGAGTTCGATCGGTTTCGAGGCGAGGCTGACGTGGGCGGCATACGAGAGGCCGATGCTTCCCGAAACTCGACCGAGCTCCTCGGTGACAAGCGCGTACATGAGCTGATCGCCGCCGAGCCCGCCGTACTCCTCGCTGATGGGCACGCCCATGATGTCGAGGTCCGCGAGCTGATCGAAGATCTCCTCGGGATAGCGGTGCTCGCTTTCGATCTCTTGGGCGATCGGCTCGATCTCCTCCTCGCAGAAGTCCCGAACCGTATCGCGGATCATGCGGTGTTCGTCGGGGAGCCTGAAATCCATGTCCCACCTTGCGCGAGCGCCGGCATAAAAACAGCGAACGACCGTGATAGACCGCTCGCGAAGCGCCTATACGACTCGGGGTCCTCCATCCGACGAATGGAGTTCCGTCGGCTAATCCGTGGGCGAGTCGACGAGCCACAGCTCGAGCGGATCGGCCGCGAGATCGCCGACCGCTACGACCGCGAGAGCGTTCACATTACGGTGCTGGAGGCCGACAACTGGCTTTCTACCCCCTGCGTCGTCGACGAGGAGTGGTTCGTGAAGGTCATCAGCCCACAGAACGCGCTGGTACAGGCGCTCTTTACGGGTGCGCGCAATCTCGGCGTCTTCTCGCGGGGCGAGGAGGGCTTTTTCGAGCGATTCGAGGATCCATTAGCGATGAGCCAGCACGAACTGGAGGCCACCCGACGGGTCCGTGAGATCGGGCTGAACGCCCCCGAGCCGATCGAGGCGTTCGGCGTCGACGAGTTCGGCGTCCTCATGCTCGAGTACCTCCCGGAGTTCCGAACCCTCGACGAACTCCCACCCGCGGAGGTCGAGACGCTGGCTCTCGAGCTGTTCTCGGCGCTCGCGCTCATGCACGACCACAGCCTCGCCCACGGCGACCTCCGCGGGGAGAACGTCCTCGTCCACGGCGGGGAACTCTACTTCATCGACGCGACCAACGTCCGGAGGGACGGCCTTTCGACCGCGCGGGCGTACGACATCGCCTGCGCGCTCGCGACGCTCGAACCCGCCCTCGGAGCGAGACGCACCGTCGAGATCGCCGCAGACCGCTACGACGCCGCGGTACTGTTAGCCGCACGGGACTTCCTTGATCTCGTCCGCCTGCGCCCGGACCACGAGTTCGAGGCCGCAGGACTGAAGGGCGAGATCGAACGCCGAGCGGATTGACGGGCAGCTTTTTATCCTCGTCTCGCAAATCTCCCGAACGATTATGAGCCAACAGACGATGGACGTTTCACAGCACTACATCGCCGGAGAGTGGACCGACGGCGATGGCGAGGAGACGTTCGAGAGCGAGAACCCCGCGACCGGCGAGAGCCTCGGAACGTTCCGACAGGGGACCGAGGCGGACATCGACCGGGCGCTCGCAGCGGCCGACGGGGCCTTCGAGGAGTGGCGCGACCTCTCGTATATCGACCGCGCGGAGTACCTCTGGGACATCTACCACGAACTGAAAGAGCGCCACGACGAGTTGGGCCGGGTTGTCACCGAGGAGTGTGGCAAGGAGATCTCGGAAGGCAAGGCCGACGTCGCAGAGGCGTGGCACATGGTCGAGTGGGCCGCCGGCAACGCCCGCCACCCCCACGGGGACGTGGTTCCAAGCGAGATCCCCGCGAAGGACGCCTACATGCGCCGCAAGCCCCGCGGCGTCGTCGGCTGTATCACGCCGTGGAACTTCCCGGTGGCGATCCCCTTCTGGCACATGGCGGTCACGCTCGTCGAGGGCAACACGGTGGTCTGGAAACCCGCCGAACAGACCCCCCGCTGTGGCCAGATCATCGCCGAGATGTTCGAGGATGCGGGCATTCCCGACGGCGTCTTCAACATGGTCCAGGGCTTCGGCGACGCCGGCAACGCCATCGTCGAGGACGAGCGGGTCTCGACGGTGCTCTTTACCGGGAGCGCGGAAGTCGGCCACGAGATCGCGGGCAAGGTCGGCGCCGAACCCGGTAAACTGGCCGCCTGCGAGATGGGCGGAAAGAACGGCATCATCGTCACCGAGCAGGCCGACATGGACACGGCGGTCCACTCCGCGATCATGTCGAGCTTCAAGACCACCGGCCAGCGTTGCGTCTCCTCCGAGCGTCTGATCGTCCACTCTGACCTGTATGACGAGTTCAAGGAGCGCTACGTCGAACTCGCGAAGAACGTGAAGATCGGCGACCCGATGGAGGAGGACACCTTCATGGGGCCGGTGGTCGACGAGAGCCAGGTCGAGAAGTTCCACAAGTACAACGATCTCGCACGGAAGGAGGGCGGGCGCGTGCTAGTCGACCGCGCTGAGCCCGATCCCGCGGAGCTGCCCGAGGGCTCGGAGGGCGGCCACTGGGTCGGGCCCTTCGTCTACGAGGTCGACTACGATCCCGAGCTGCGCTGTCTACAGGAGGAAGTGTTCGGCCCCCACGTCGCACTCGTAGAGTACAGCGGCGACGTCGAGAGGGCCATCGAGATCCACAACGACACGCCCTACGGGCTCGCGGGCGCGATCATAAGCGAGGACTACCGCCAGATCAACGCCTTCCGCGACTACGGCGAGGTCGGACTCGGCTACGCGAACCTGCCCTGTATCGGCGCGGAGGTCCACCTGCCCTTCGGCGGCGTCAAGAAAAGCGGTAACGGGTATCCGAGCGCCCGCGAAGTGATCGAAGCGGTCACCGAGCGCACCGCCTTTACCCTGAACAACTCACGGGATATCGAGATGGCTCAAGGGCTCTCGGCGGACATCAAGACGGGCGACGACTGAAAGGACAGAAAACGGGGCCGGGCCAGACCCCGTTCGATAGGCACTGCGCTGGCTTTCACCAGCGACCCGTTCTACCACGCCACCGAGTATCAGTATACAGGTACTAACGGCGGTTAGGCAGGTACTACGGACGAAATGGAACGAGGCGGGAGTCGGACCGTCCGGGAGCGGTCCGGTGGAGCGCGACGCGGGTTGTGTTTGCCGTCAAGCGAGAAAAGCGCTTTCGGGCAGTTCCCTCTCGGGGGTCGAACCTAATAAGCGTGTCCCGATGGATCCGTCGTCTATCAGGACGGATCGACAGCTAGCTGACGACTGTGAAAGAGTCACGAACGGCGTCGGTCGCGCAGCGCCGGAAACTCCGCGCGGACCCGCTCGACCCTGTCGGGATCGATCTCGCTCGTGATAAGCGTCGGTTCGTCGCCAGAACTGGCGAGCGTCGTGCCCCACGGGTCGAACACCGTCGAACGACCCAGCAACTTCGCGCCCTCGTATTCGGCGCTCCCGTTTATCGTCGCGACGTAGCACTGGTTCTCGATGGCGCGGGCCCGCGAGAGGGTCGTCCAGTGTTCGACGCGCGGATAGGGCCACGCGCTCGGTACGAGCAGGAGGTTCACGCTCTGCTCGACGAGTTCGCGATAGAGTTCGGGGAATCGAAGGTCATAACAGGTCGTGATCCCGACGGTAAAGCCCTCGACCTCACAGATCCCCGAGCGAGGCTCCTCGCCCGGCACCAGCAGATCGGCCTCCGCGGACTCGTAGCCGAAGAGGTGGTGTTTGCGGTAGACGGCCCGACGCTCGCCCGCCCGGTCGAACAGAACGGCGGTGTTCGAAAGGCCCTCACCGGCCGGTGTTTCGACCTCGGTCGTCTCCGCGAGGTCCTCGACGATCGTCCCGGCGAGCACGTTGATCCCGTGTTCGACAGCGGCTTCCGAGAGCCGCGAGAGCGTTGGGCCCGAGAGACCCTCAGCGGCGGATTCGTAATCATCGAACGCGAAGTACCCGACATTGAAAATTTCGGGGAGACAGAGGAGGTCAGCGTCGCGGCGGGCGGCCTCGGTGATCGCCTCGACCGCTCGCTCGACGTTCCCCTCGACGTCGCCATGGTCGATGTCGAGTTGCGCGAGTGCGAGTTTCATCGGCGGTCGTTCCGGTCGTTTTCGGCGAGGTACTCGCGAATGGCGGTTTCGAGGTTCTCCAGTTCCGTATCGAGGTTGTGTTTGAAAAAGCGTTCGACGCCGGGAAGCTTGCCGTCGACCACGAACTCGTTGGTGAGCCGGCATCCCTCCTCTACCTCTTCGAGGCGGTGGGTGCCGGTGACGCGCATGACCTTCGAGCGGCCGACGAACTCGACGTAGTTGGGCGGGTCGCGCTCGGTGTCTTCGGTCTCGACGCGGGCGGCCCGGCGGATCACGGGGATGGGAATATCGATGTACCACGTCGCCTTTCGGCCCGATTCGTCCTCGAGTTCGTACTCCGAGACGACGCTGATCGCCCGTGCTCGCTGCTCGGGATCGGCGATGAACTCCCAGACCTCCTCGCACGGTGCCGGCAGGGTGAATCGGCGTTCGACCCGGACAGTCATACTACGAATCGAGGACCCTGCAACCAAAAAGACGCCGGATCAACTCAGCGTGACCCTCCAAGTCGTCGAGCGCGACCGGCCCCACTTCTCGATTTCGACCTCGTCGGTCTTCTCGTCGAGGTAGGGAAGTCGCGCGCCGACCTGTTTCGAGGAGAGACCGAGCGCCTTCGCGATGTGTTTCGACCGGAAGTAGCTCTCGCCGGTCGAAACGCTGTCACGGAGATAGGCGAGAATACGTTGGTCCTCGTCCGTGATGTCGCTCATTGGATGGTGATAGGGCGTAGACGGACTTTAAGATTTCCCGCCTATGCGTAGCTGTGAATGGCCACGATCAGGATCACTCCCACGATCATTGCTGCCGCAAACCCCCACGCCGCGGTGAGGCCGCCCGGTGCGGCGACCATACCGAGTGCACCGCCGGCCGCAAGCAGTCCAAAGAGCAACCCCAGACCGAGTCCCTTGTCCGACGTGGCCTGTTTCGTGCGTGCCATGGGGTATCTACGCGGAGGGTGTGTGTAGTGCGTTGTGGTTCGTTTCCGGCGGGTGATCTCGCCCCGAAGCGGCGACGTTCAGGGGAACGTCCCGCCTTCCTCGAACGCGCGCACGACCCGGTCTATGGCGACGACGTAGGCCGCGGTCCGGAAGTTCGGCACGTCGTGTTCCTCGTAGGCATCAGTGAGGTCCTCGAAGGCGGTGACGATCACCTCCTCCAGTTCGTCGTTGACCCTCTGTTCGTCCCAGTAGAAGCGCTGGCGGTTCTGGACCCACTCAAAGTAGCTCACCGTAACGCCCCCGGCGTTCGCGAGGATGTCCGGAAAGACGTCGACCTCGCGTTCGGTGAGGACGTCGTCGGCATCGGGCGTCAGCGGCCCGTTTGCAGCCTCGACGATCACATCGGCCTCGACCTCGCGGGCGAGTTCCTCGTCGATGGCGTTCTCGAGGGCCGCGGGCACGAGCAGGTCCACGTCGAGGGTCAACAGCTCCTCGCCGGAGAACTCCTCGGCGGCACCCTCGTAGCCGGCCACGCTACCGGTCTCGTCCTTGTGGTTGCGCACCGCCTGCGTGTCGAGCCCCGACTCGCTGTGGATCGCTCCCGAGGAGTCCGAAACGGCGGTGATCGTCGCGCCCTGCTCTTCGAGGAGGTTCGCGGCGATCCAACCGGCGTTGCCATAGCCCTGGACCGCGACGGTCGCCTCGCTCACGTCGCGCCCGAGATACGAGAACGCCTCGCGGGCGGTGAGCATGGTCGAACGGCCCGTCGCCTCGACCCGACCCGCGCTTCCGCCGCTCTCGATGGCCTTGCCGGTAACGACGCCGGGTGCGGTCGTGTTCTCCAAGGTCTCGTAGGTGTCCTTGAGCCAGTTCATCTCGCGCTGACCGGTGTTGACGTCCGGTGCGGGGATGTCCCGGTCCTCGCCGATGAGGGGGCGCAGTTCGGTCGCAAACGCACGGGTGATCCGTTCGAGTTCGGCCTCGGAGTACTCCCTCGGGTCGATGACGATCCCGCCCTTCCCGCCGCCGTAGGGGATCCCGACGATCGCGGACTTATACACCATCCACCCCGAGAGCGCCTTCACCTCGTCACGCGAGACGTTCGGGTGATACCGGATCCCTCCCTTGTAGGGCCCCCGGTCGCCGTTGAACTGCGAGCGAAAGGCGCGAAACCGCCCCAGGGATCCGTCGTCGAGTTCGACCGAGAGGTTCGTCTCGAGGACGCGCTGGGGGTGTTTCAGCCGATCGATTACGTCCTCACTGACGTCGAGGTACGCGGCCGCGTCGTCGACCTGTTCCTGTAGACTTTCGAATGGGTTCGCTTCCTCGGCCATTGTCCGGTTTCACACGTAGCACGGTGTTAAGCGTGCCGAAATATATACCATAGAAGCAATACAATGGCCCTAAATCACGTCGAGCGGTCGGCGACGCGAGCGCGCTCGCGGATCCGTTCTGCCCGTGCGATCAGCGGCGCGTCGATCATCTCGTCGTCGACGCGGAAGACGCCCCGTCCGTCCTCGTCGGCCCGGTCCCGTGCATCGAGGACGCGCTCGGCCCACTCGACCTCCTCGGAATCGGGCGTGAACGCCCCGTTGATCGGCCCCACCTGGCCGGGATGGATCGCCATCTTGCCGTCGTAGCCGAGGCCGATCGCGAATCGGGTCTCCTCGACGAGGCCCTCGCGGTCCTCGATGTCGGTGTAGACGGTGTCGATCGCCTCGCAGTGGGCGGCGCTCGCGGCGATCACGACGCGCTCGCGGGCGTAGAGCACCTCCGTTCCCTCGGGAGTGCGGGTCGCGCCGACGTCCGCCGCGAGGTCCTCCGCACCGAAGACGAGCGCGTCGACGGCCTCGTGGGCGGCGATCTCGGGGGCGGCAAGCACGCCCGCCGCGTTCTCGATCAGCGCGAGTACCGAAAGCGCGTCGCCGAACTCGTCGACTCGCGCCACGAGCGCTTCGACTGACGCCTCGCCGGTGACCTTCGGCAACATGAGGCTGTCGGGTCGTGCGCGATCGAGGATCGCGAGGTCCTCGCCGAACTCGGGGTTGACCCGGACGCAGACCTCACTCTCGGGGTCGAACTCGGGATCCCCGAGGAGATCGGCGACCGCCTCGCGTGCCGCCGGCTTGCGGTCGGGGGCGACGGCGTCCTCCAGATCGAAGACGATCACGTCCGCGCCCGCCGCGGGCGCTTTGCGGAGCATCTCGGGACGATCGCCGGGGGTGAACATGACGCTACGGCGAGTCATGGGGAGGCGTTCGGACGCGATCCATATCGGTGTACCCATCGCTGGGACAAGAGAACAGGTTTATCTCGCCGTTGCCCGAACGGTCCCACCGTGAACGGCTCGACGAGCGGGGTGGCGCTCCTCCTGAGCGGGGGACTGGCCGTCGGGGGGATCGAGAGTGCGCAAGCGATCGTCGAGACGGCGACGGGATGGCCCGGCGTCGGGATCGTCTTCGCGTACTCGTTTCTCATCGCCTTTGCCCTCCCGGGGCCGAGCGAGATCGTGCTGGTCGCGCCGCTGGACATCGCCCCCTCGCGCGCTGTGACGCTCGGCGTCATCGTACTGACGAGTGCGGTCGGCAAAGCGATCGGGAGTCTGGTCGCGTTCCACATCGGGCAGGAAGCGAAACAGTCCGGCCCGCTCATTCGGTGGCTCGAACGCTCCCGGTTCGACGTCGTCTCGTGGTCCCAGAAGCGAGCAGTCGAGATCGCCCAGAGATACGGCTACGCGGGACTCGCACTCGCACTCTGTGTTCCCTTCTTTCCGGACACCATCTCCCTGTACGCCTTCGCCGTCCTCGAGGAGAACTACTGGAAGTTCGCCGTGGCGACGTTCGCCGGGAGTCTCGGGCGTCTCCTCGTGACGCTCGGCGTCTTCGGCGGGGCGATCAGCCTCGTCTGAGCCGTGAACCGGTCGTCCCGACGCGTGAAACGAGGAGACGAGGACTGATTGCCTCGCCGGACGAACACCCCCATATGCAGGAACGACTCGACGACATCGACAAGCGCATCCTCTACTACCTCCGGGTGGACGCGCGAAACACGAGCGCACCCATGATCGCAGAGGAGGTCGACGTCTCGGCGGCGACGATCCGCAACCGCATCGACCAGCTCGAAGACCGGGGGATCATCCAGGGCTATCACGCCGAGATCGACTACGAGATCGCCGAGGGAAGGCTGATGAACATCTTCCTCTGTAACGCCTCGACGGACGCCGACGACGTCGTCGCCCGCGTCCTGCAGGTTCCGGGCGTGGTTCACGTCCGCTCGACGATGACCGGCCGCGAGAACCTCCACGTACAGGCGATCGGGACCGATACGGGGGACTTGACTCGGATCAAGCGCGAACTCGCGGATCTCGGTCTCGAGATCGAGGACGAAGGGCTGGTCAACGGCGAGTACTACCGCCCCTACGACCAGTACGGGCCGGCCGCGACCCACGAGCGAAGCCCACTGACGGATTTCATGACCCTCTCGGGCGGCGCGGAGGTGGTCGAGATCCCCATCAAGGACGGCGCGCCTGTCGCCGGGCGAACCATCGAGGAGAGCGTCGAGGAGGGAATCCTCGACGAGGACGTGCTGGTGATCGCCGTCGAGCGCGATGACGAGGTCATCACGCCGCGGGGCGAGACCGACCTCCGGGTCGGGGACGTCCTGACGGTCTTCTCGCGGCGGGGCGTCCAGGACCACTTGCTGGAGGCGGTCACCGGTATCACGGTGACGCGCTGAGGTGATTTCGCTATCGAAAATATCTATCTCTTCAATTTGCGATAGTTGATAGTGACTGTAGTGGACTTTTGAATGCGGATTTACTTCTACGATCGTGGTAGAGAAAACACGCACCCTCGATTTCAAGATCGCGTTCGCGCTGGGGCTGGGGACTATGATCGCCGCCGGTATCTTCTCGCTGTCGGGGCGGGCGGTCTACGAGATCGGCTCCAGTGCCGTCATCGCGTTCGTCATCGCCGCTCTCATCGCCAGTATCACCGCTGCCAGTTACTCCGAATTCGCCTCGATCTACTCCGAGAACGGCGGCGGGTATCTCTTTTCGTCACGTACCTTCGAAAACGAGTACCTCCTGTTCGGGATCGGCGCCTCGCTGTTTATGGGCTACTGTGCGACGACCGCCTTCTATCTCGGGACGATGGACCACTGGGTCGAGCAGTTCGTCTTCGCACCAGCCCTCGGACTACTAGGATTGGGGGAAATCCACCTCCCCGGCGGAGTGTGGGGGATCCTGACCGCGCTCGCCCTCGGCGGGCTGAACGCGCAGGGAACCGAAGAGAGCGGTACCTTCCAGTTGATGGTCACCGGTGCGAAAGTGGTGGTTCTCTTCGCCTTCATCGGCGGCGCGGTCGCCTACGCCGGCCCCACGCAGGCGACAACCACGTTTGCGACGGGGTTCGAGTTCGGCGATCCCGCCGGCATCGTCTCGATCGCCGCGCTGGCCTTTATCACCTTCTTCGGCTTTTCGGCGATCGCCGCAAGCGCCGGCGAGATCATCGAACCCCGAAAGACGGTCCCGACGGCGATCGCCGCCTCGATCGTTACAGTCACGATTCTCTACACGTTCGTCATCGTCGCGATGGTCAACGCCCCGGTCGATGACTCGGTGCTGCGGGCCGGCGAAACGGCGATGGGGACCGTCGCCGCTTCCTTTATGGGTCCGGCCGGGCAGGCGCTCATCGTCGCGGGCGCGATCTTCTCGATGGTCTCGGCCTCGAACGCGTCGATCCTCGCCGCCGCGAGCATCGGGGACCTGATGGGCCGACAGGGTCAGGGCCCGCGGTCGTTCTCGCGCATTCATCAGGAGTACAACACGCCCTTCTGGAGCATCGTCGCCGTCACCGGGGTGATCGTCCTGCTGATCACGGTGTTCGTCGGGCTGTTCCCCGCCGAGGGCGGGCTCTCGGGTGCGGTCCCGTTCGCGCTCGGACTCGAGGGGCTGACCGGCTTTGCGAACATGAACCTGCTCGCGCCGCTGGCGGTCGTCAACGTCTCGCTGATCGTCAGCCGGCGGCGCTTTCCCGACATCGACCGGCCCTTCTCGGTTCCGGCGGTGCCGTGGTTGCCGATCGTCGGCGTCCTCGCGAACCTCGCGCTGATCACGAACCTCCCGCCGGTCGGCATCGTCGTCGCCGTGCTCGTCGAGGCGGTCTTCGTCGTCGCCTACATCGTCTGGGGCGGGGCACCCGACCGCGAGGAGTTGATCGAGAAGACCGTCGCCGCCCGGCGGGTCACCGCAAACGGTGGTCGGGGAGTCGAAACATCTGGAGTACCGGCAGCCGACGGTGAGACGGTCCCCTCGATCGAGGACGACACCGAACCGTTGGTCACCGACGCCAAATCCGTCGCCGAGGACCGCTATCAGGTGCTCGTCCCGATCGAACGCCCCGACCGGGCGGCACACTACGCCCGTCTGGCGGCCGATATCGGCCGACTGTACGGTGACGACCCGGTCGTACGCCTGCTCAACGTCACGGAGATCCCCGATCAGACGGGGAGCGACGCCGTCATCGACACCGCGATCAAGCGTGCCGACCGCATCGAGGAGGAACTCGGCACCGTTCGCGAGGACCTCGAGGCGACGGTTCTCGTCGAGGGCCACATCAGCCGGAACGTCGTCTTCGACATCCTCACGACCGCCCGCGAGGAGTCCGCCGACCGGATCGTCATGGGTTATCCCGAGGGGCGGCCCGACATCACCGAAGCGGTCGAGTACAAGGCGCCCTGTGACGTTCTCTTCGTCAGCGGGATGGACGAGGCGCTCGACTTCTCGACGATCACCATCGGGGTCGGGGGCGGTCCCCACCACGACCGCCTGCTCGACGTGGCGAGCCAACTCGCCCATCGCGGGACGACCGTTCACGTCGTCAACGTCGAACCGACCGGGACGAGCGGCACCGCGGAGGACGTCGAGCGGACGCTCGAGCGCTTCGACGAACAGGACCGGATCGAGGTCCACACGATCGAGGCCGAGGACGTCGTCGAGGCGCTTCTCGACGTCGCGACCGACGTCGGCGGTCCGCTGCTGGTCGGGGCCTCGCGCAACCGCGTGTTCCGGCGCTCCATATTCGGGAGCAACGCCGACCGGGTGGTTCGACGCTCCTCGCTCGACGTTCCGGTACTGGTCTACGCCAGCGAGACCGGCCTCCGCGGTCGAGTGCAGCCGGCGCTGTTCTTGCCCTATCGGTATCTCCTGAAACTCAGGTCGTAACTCGCGATCCGGGTCGATCGGGCGAGCCGGTCCCGGAGAACCCCACAGCGTTTTTCCCCGCGCGCGTCGATCCGGAGATATGTCCGGTCTGTACTACGAGGAGTTCGAGGTGGGCGAGACGATCGAACACGAGAAACGTCGGACGATAAGCGAGGCCGACAATCAACGCTTCTGTGACATGACGATGAACCAACAGCCCCTTCACCTCGACGGCGAGTTCGCTTCCGAGACGGAGTTCGGCGAACGCCTCGTCAACGGCCTCTACACGATGAGCCTCGCCGTCGGACTGACGATCCCCGAGACCACCGACGGTACCATCGTGGCGAACCTCTCGTACGACGACGTCTCACACCCCGCACCGGTGTTTCACGGCGATACGATCCGCGCTCGGTCGACGGTCACCGAGAAACGCGAGACCTCCGACGGCGGGCGCGGCGTCGTCACGATGCACGTCGAAGTCCTGAACCAGGACGACGAGGTGGTCTGTGCGTTCGATCGGACGGTCCTCTCGTTGAAGGCTAGCTCACAGTGACGATCAACGCGGCGTTGACCAGCGAGGCGATCGTCCACGGGATCGCGAGCCCCAGCGGAACGATCGCGGTATAGCCGACGGGGAGCACGGCCCGTCCGGCAAGTCCGACCCCGAGCGCGAGGAGTTTGAGCGCGCCGAGCGCAGCGTACCCGAACCGCTCGAGCGCGACGCGGGCGACCGGGTTTCCCTCGATCAGTCCTCGTTCGATCCCGTAGTAGGTGAGGGCGGTATCGGCGACCATCGCGAGGACGACGATTCCCCAGAGGGCCGCCTCGTGTCGGGAGAGCGCCTCCCAGACGCCCGCCTCGTGTGTCACCATCCCCCGGACGTTCGGAGGCCGACGCTATCGTTATTACCCCTCTAGAAACCGATAAGAGAGATGCTAAAGCACCGTCCCGTGCTTCTTATCGGGGAGGTCCTTCTCGAGGCCCTCGTAGAAGGCAAAGCGGTTGACGAGTTCCTCGCGCAGGTCGCTCGGCGGGACGATCTCGTCGATCACGACCTCGCTCGCCATCCGGTGGACGTCGATGTCTTCCCGATACTCCTCGCGCAGCTCGGCCTCGCGTGCGGCCCGTTCCTCGGCATCGTTGATATCGTCGAGTTTGTTGCGGTAGACGGCGTTGACCGCCGCCTCGGGACCCATGATTCCGATCTCTCCCGACGGGAGCGCGATCGTGCTCTCGGGGTCGTAGGCGGGCCCGCTCATCGCGTAGATCCCCGCACCGTAGGCTTTTCGTACGACGACGCACTGTTTCGGGACCGTCGCCGAGGAGGTCGCGTAGATCATCTTCTTTCCCTTCTCGAGGATGGCGTCCTTCTCGACGCCGGAGCCGGCCATGAAGCCGGGGGTGTCACAGAGATAGAGCAGGGGGACCTCGTAGGCGTCTGATTTCCAGATGAACTCGGCGGCCTTCTCGGCGGCGTCGGGGAAGATCGCCCCCGCGCGGTGGTTCGGCTGGTTGGCGATAATTCCCACAGGACGGCCGTCGATCCGCGCGTAGGCGGTGATGATCTCGCTTCCGTAGTCGGGTTTGAGTTCGAAATAGCTGTCCCGGTCGACCACCCGCTCGATCACGTCGGCCATATCGTAGCCCCGGTTGGGCTCGCTCGGAACCACCGAGTCGATCCCCTCGGGCGAGCGTTTCGGGGGTTTGGGCTCCCCTTGTGGAGGTTTCTCGCCCGCCTTGTCGGGCAGGTAGGTGATCAACTGCGAGACGAGTTTTCGGGCGTGTTCCTCGTCGCGGGCCACGAGGTCCGCGGAGCCGGAGTGTTCGGCGTGAATCCGCGGGCCGCCCAACTCCTGCATATCGATCTCCTCGCCGGTGACCATCCGCACCATTCTGGGGGAAGCGATCGCCATCGCGCTCATCCCCTCGACCATGACGGTGAAATCCGCGAAGACGGGGGTGTACGCGGCCCCGGCGATACACGGCCCATAAAGCACACAGATCTGGGGTGCTCTCCCCGAAAGCATCGAGTGGTTGTAGTAGTACTTCCCGATCCCCTCGCGGTTCGCGAAAAAGCCCCGTTGCTGGTCGATTCTTCCTCCAGAAGAGTCCATCAGATAGAGCACCGGTTTGCCGCTCTTGAGCGCGCGCTGTTGCATCCGGAGGAACTTCTCGACGCCTTTGCCGGCCATGCTGCCGGCCTTGACGGTGAAGTCGTTGGCCATGAAGTGGACCTCTCGGTCCTCGAACTCCGCGGCCCCGGTGAGCAGGCCGTCGGCGGGCAGGCGGTCCTCGGAATCGAACTCGGCGAACTTCCCGTCCTCGAACAGGGGTCCGTCGGGGAACCACAGGTCGAGGCGGTCCCGGACGAACAGTTTGCCCTGCTCGGGGAGGCGCTCTTTGTACTTCTCGGGACCGCCACGTTCGATCTCCTCGATCTCCTCACGAAGGAGTTGCTCGCGCTCGGTCGGTCCGAGATCGTCCTCGTACTCGACGCTCGCCTCCTGTACGACGGTCGGTTCCTCGTCGTCACCGACGTAGACCTCGACCTCGCTCTCGACGTGTTCTGCGAGCGCGGCGGCGATCGCGGAGGCCTCCTCCTCGCTCGCACCCGCGCTGATCCGGACGTCCATACCCCGTTTGTGCGGGGCGATTTGAAACCGTTTTCCATTGAGGATTCGGACACCGACTCGGTCGTGCCGGGGATCGCCACCAGTTTTTAGTGAACGCCTGTAATTACATCTAATTACGATGGTCGACGAGCACGCAGCGGAAACCGACGGGCGAGTCTCGCGGTACGACCTGCTCCTCGGGCTGATCCCCGGCGTGTACGCCCTCGGTATCGCCGCACAGACGCTGGTCTCGATCTCGTTGCCGGTGGTACTCGTTCTCGCCTCGGTCGTCGCGGCGACCGGCGTGTTCGACGCGCTCGTCGTCCACCCGCCGGCGTAGGGTTCGTCACCGGTTCGCAGACAGCAGGTGCAAGCCCAACGTTTGGGCGGTATCGCCGTTCACGGTCGAGCACACGATGAGCACTGCGAGACACGACGTTCGCGAACGGATCGAAGCAGTAGAGAACGCGTCAGCCGATCGGACGGCCCTCGTCACGGTCGCGGTCCCGCCGGAGGAGGACTTGGAGGCGGTTCGAAACCGGATCGAACGCGACCACGCCCAGTCCGAGTACGGCGATTCGGGGCCGACCAACAGCGACGTCGAGGAGAGCCTCGAGGAGCTCCGGGGGATCCTGCGCGAGTACGAGACGGTCCCCGAGAACGGGCTGGTCGCCTACGTCGGCGTCGTCGACGAGGAGCTCGTCGAATACGTCTTCGACGACCTGCCAGTCCCGATCGAGGAGTTCGTCTACGAACAGGCCAACGAGTTCGACACCGACCCCCTCGAGAGCATGACCGAGCCGTCTGCGACCTACGGGCTGCTGGTCGTCGAGCGCGGCGAAGCGGCCCTCGGGCGCCTCGAGGGCGAGGAGGTCGTCCCGATCGACACGATGGAAAACGAGGTCGCGGAGGAGACGCCCTCCCTGGATAATGCGCCCGAGGAGGCAGACGGCGGGGATCTCGAGGGGCGACAGACCGAGTGGAAGGAGGGATTCTTCGACGACGTGGCCGACGCCGCAGAACGCGCGTTTCTCGGCGAGAACCCCGTCGACGAACTCCTCGTCGGCGGGACCGAGATCACGGTCGAGGAGTTCACCGGCGACGACCGGCTCGATCACCGGCTTCGTGATCGGCTCGCCGGCACCTACACCGTCGAGTACGCCCCCGAGCAGGGGCTCAGACAGCTCGCCGAGCGAGCAGAAGACCAGCTCACCGACGCCGAGGACCTCCCCGCCCGCGAGGCGCTCGAGGAGTTCTTCGACGCGGTGGATGACGGCGAAGAGGTCGTCTACGGGCGCGAAAACGTGGACGAAGCGCTGACCTACGACGCCGTCGAGACGCTGCTGCTCTCTGAGTCGGTCCCCGCCGAGGAGGCGAGCGAACTGGCCGAGCGCGCGGAGGAGATCGAGGCCGATCACGTGCTCGTCCCGACGGAAATCGAGCGCGGCGAGCAGTTCGAGGAGGCGTTCGACGGCTACGGCGCGCTGTTGCGCTTCGAGATCGAGTAGTCCGCAGCTATAGTTCGGGGAACTCCTCCTGATAGCCCGTCCCGTCGAGTCGGTCCTCCCGAAGCGGCCAGACAGCCAGGAGCGTCGCGCGCTCGCCCTCGAGCGCTCGCGAGGTGTGGGGAACTTCGGGCGGGATCGTCAACGCGTCGTAGGGTTCGAGCGAGACGCGCTCGCCGTCGACGAGGAAGTCGAGTCGACCCTCGACGAGCATGTTCATCTGTTCGTAGGGATGCGTGTGGGGCTCCCCGTCGGGCTTTTCGGGACCGATCCGGGAGAGACCGATCATCTGGTCGATCCCGCGAAAGACGACCTGCTCGAAGCCCGGTTCCTCGCGATACGGTGCGACCTCCCGCAGGTTGTGGACGGCCGGTATCGCGGACGAATCGTAGTCGAGTGGCATGCGGGTACATTCCGCGTGTGCAGGATAAACGTACCCGTTCGTCTCCGGCGAGAATCAGGCCAGCGACTCTTCGAGCCGGTCGATCAGCTCCGTCGAGCCGACGTAGACGGGCACCCGCTCGTGGAGGTCCTCGGGGTCGACCTCGAGGATCGAGCGCTCGCCGTCCGAAGAGCGCCCGCCGGCGGTCTCGACGATATATCCCACTGGATTGCCCTCGAACTGGAGGCGGAGTTTGCCCTCGGGGGCCGACTCCAGAGCGGGGTACGCGAAGATCCCGCCGTAGGTCAGCACTTGATTGACGTCGCCGATCATCGACCCGCCGTAGCGGAGTCGCAGACTCTCGTCGCTCTCGACCTCCTCGACGAACGCCGCAAAGTCGTCTGTCCAGTCCGGTACTCGACCGCCGAAGCCGTAGACGGCGGGTTCGTCGGGTAGCGTGAGGTCCTCCCGAACCGCCTCCCGTTCGCCGTCGGTCACGACGTACTCGGTGACCTCGCCGTCGGCGGCGGTCGCCATCGTGGTGATCGGGCCGTAGAGCACGTACGTCGCCCCGACCAGTTCGTGCCCGGCGGCGGGCAGCGGCGCGTCGTAGATCCCGACGATGGTCCCCATCGTGTTGTTGGGCTTGAGGTTCGAGGATCCGTCAAGCGGATCGACCGCGATCGAGAGGCCCTCACCCGTATCGACGCTCTCTTTCGTTTCCTCGCTCGCGTACTGGCCGACGCCCTCTATCGCGCCCAGTCGCTCCTCTAAGAGGTCGTCGGCGTAGTCGTCGGCCGCGAGTCGGAGCTCGCCGCTGGGGTTCTTGCCGGCGGTCTCGGCTCGCCGGCCGGGTAGGGCGGAGCGGATCTCGGGGGCAGTGCGTGCGACCGTCTCGAAGACCTCTTCGACGGTGTCGGAGTGGTCCGACATCAGTCGTCGGCGGCGGCCGTCTCGGTCGATGCGAGCGCCTCGTCGGCGCTCGCGCCCTCGAAGATGACTTCTTCGAGGGCGTCGAGCAGCGCCGTGGGGTTCTCGCGCTGGAAGACGTTCCGTCCGACCGCGAGCCCCGAGGCGCCGGCGCTGATCGCGCTCTCGACGGTCTCGAGGAACTCCCTGTCGCTGGCTTTCGACCCGCCGGACATCACGACCTTGCTCTTTCCGGCCATCGCACAGGCGTGTTCCATCGCCTCGGGCGATCCGGGATACTTCACCTTCGTGATGTCCGCACCGAGTTCCAGTCCCAGACGGGTCGCATAGGAGATTACGTCGGGCTTGGTGTCGTTTTTGAGTCCCTGGCCGCGCGGGTAGGACCACATGACAACCGCCATGTCCTCCTCGCGGGCCGCCTCTTGGACCTCGCGGAACTCCTCTGCCATCTCGACTTCGTGGTTCGAGCCCCCATACAGGGTGAAGCCGACGGCATCCGCACCCAGATCGGCGGCGTACTCGGGCGAGCAGTTGACCGCAGAATCGTGCTCGCCCATCCAGAGGTTCGACGTGCCGTTGGTCTTGAGCAGGAGGTTCACGTCGTCCTCATAAGAGGGGTAGTACGCCTCCGCAATCCCCTTCTGGACGGCGACCGCGGTCACCGCGTCGTGGGTGGCGACCTCGAAGACCCGCTCGGGATCCATCGTCTCGGGGACGGGTTCGAAGTCCACGGGTCCGTGTTCGAGGCCGTGGTCGTAGGCGAGAATCAGTACCTTCCCATCGCGGACGATCGGAGAGTCGGAAAGCGGGAGCATTCGTGTGAGAATCCGGCGACCTACTATAAGAAACTACTGCCCGTCGTCCGTCAGCGATACGGAGGATAGGGATCCGCTACCGAACGATTCCGGCGGATATGGGGCGGAAGACTAACTCCGAAGATAGTAAACCCCGTCCGGCACGCTTAGGACCTCCCCGGGTGAAGCGATCCCATGACCATCGAATCTGTCGAGCGGATCGGCGTGATCGGTGCAGGGACCATGGGCAACGGCATCGCACAGGTCTGTGCACTCAACGGCTACGAGGTCGTCATGCGCGACATCGAAGACGAGTTCGTCGAGAACGGTATCGAGGCGATCGACGACAGTCTGGGACGGTTCGTCTCGAAGGGCCGGATCGACGAGAGCGAGGTGGAGGCGACCAAGGGACGGATCACCGGGACGACGGACCTCGACGACCTCGCCGACTGTGAACTCGTGATCGAGGCCGCCGTCGAGAAGATGGAGGTCAAGCAGGAGATCTTCGCCGACCTCGAAACCGTTACCGACGAGGACGTGATCCTCGCGACCAATACGAGCACCCTCTCGATCACGACCATCGCGAGCGCGACCGACCGCGAGGAACGGGTGGTCGGGCTTCACTTCATGAACCCCGTCCCGATCATGGAGGGAGTCGAGGTCGTCGTCGGCGAGAAGACGGGCGCCGAAACCATCGATCTCGTCCACGCGCTGGCGACGGATCTCGGGAAGACCACCTGGGAGTCCGACGACAAGCCCGGGTTCGTCACCAACCGGATCCTAATGCCGTGGATCAACGAGGGCATCCGAGCATACGACGAGGGCGTCGCCTCGAAGGAGGACATCGATACGGGGATGGAACTCGGAACGAACGTACCGATGGGACCGCTGACGCTCGCGGACCACATCGGACTCGACATCTGTCTCGACGCCAGCGAGACGCTGTCCGAGGAACTCGGCGACCGGTACAAACCCGCCTACTTGCTCAAACGGAAGGTCGACGCGGGCGATCTCGGCAAGAAGAGCGGGGCGGGATTTTACGAGTACGACTGACCGTTCGGGTTCAGGCTAGATGGAACGGCCGCTCTGCGATCGTCGTCCGGAGGTCGCCGACGGCGTTCGCGTCGGTCTCGCCGAGCATTCGGGTGACGATTGCGCTGACCTCCTCGTGCGAGACCTTCACGCCCACCTCCGAGAGGGCGTCCTCGGGCCTGGCCGAGAGTTCGCGCAGGGTGCCGACCGCGAGCAGATAGGGGATCGCCCACGCGGCCAGCCGGTTGCCGTCGACCTCGGGGAGGGTCTCGAGGTAGCGCTGGGCGTCGTCGAGGAACGTCCGGGCGTGGTTCGCGGTCCGTCTGACGACCGCCTTCGATCCGTCCGCGTGTTCCTCGGCGAGTACGCCCTCCTGTGGGATGTTCTCCGCGTCGAGCCACGCCGCAGGCAGGTAGACGTTGTCCTCCTCGCGGTAGTCGTCGTAGACGTCCTTCGAGATGTTCACCAGTTGGAGCAGGAGGCCGAACGATTCGGCGGTGTCGTAGAGGGTTCGCTCGACCGACCGGTCGATCCGTCCAGCGTCGTCGGTCCCGTCCGTGGGTGGGCCCGTGTTTCGACAGATGAGGTTGGTGATGAGGACCCCCACGGTGCCCGCGGCGTAGTAACAGTACTCCTCGAGTTCCTCGCGCGTCTCGATCCTGAGTCCGCCGCGATCGGCGTAGCGCTCGACGAACACCGCCATCCCCGAGACGAGTTCGAGGACGGGCGGCCGGATCGCCTCCGTCACGGAGTCGTGCTGGCGCTCGAAGGTTCGCACGACACGGGGGGTTCGGGCGACCACCGTCCAGTCGGCGGTACGCTCGCCGTCGTCGGGGAGCCACTCGGCGACGGCCTCGGTGAACGCCTCGACTCCCGTGGGGTCGTCGGGATCGAGGACGGCGTGATAGGTCCGAAGCAGCGTCGCCTGCGTCTCCGGTGGAATGTGACTGGCGTCCTCGACGGTATCGGCGATGCGACAGAGCAGATAGCCCACGCAGATGTACGACGACATGGGCTCCTCTAGGACATCGATCGTCAGCGCGAACGTCCGTGAGACGCCCTCGACCGCCTCGTGACACCACTCGAGGTCGGCGGCGGCCTCGGACAACGAACTCGGGGAGGATCCAGACATGGGCGTTGGCGGTCCTATGGGACGGAGACAAAAAAACCCACAGGACCCGGCGTGAGCCGTCCGAGCGGTGGAACCGTCCTTCGACGGAGGACAGGACCATCCCCGAACCGGCTGCTCGCTCTCGGCCCGAAGCGCCTCGGATGCTCGCAACCACGTCCCGACTGGCATGACCGTGGAGCCCCTCGAGTGCGATCCGAGGGGAGGCCGCGATGGAACGACGCGAGATCCCGGTCGAACCCGAAACCTAAAGCATCGACCGGGAGGATTTGGTGTATGGACTTCAGTCTCTCCGCCGAACAGAAACAGATCCGCGAGATGGTCGCGGAGTTCGTCGACGAGGAAATCAAACCGCGCGCGAGCGAGATCGACGAGACCGACGAGTTCCCCCGCGATCTGGTCCGCGAGATGGGCGAGTTGGGGCTGATGGGGATGCCGTTTCCCGAGGAGTACGGTGGGGCCGGACTCGACTATCACTCCTATGCGATCGGCCTCGCGGAGATCGCCCGAGGGTCGGGCGGGCTCGGAACGGTTGTCGCCGCCCACGTCTCGCTCGCGGGCAACATGCTCTACGAGTTCGGGAACGAAGACCAGAAAGGGACGTACCTGACGCCGCTCGCCGAGGGACGGGAGGTGGGCGCGTTCGCGCTCTCGGAGGCCGGCGCGGGCAGCGACGTGCCCGCGATGGAAACGCGCGCAGAGAAGGACGGCGACGAGTACGTGATCGACGGCGGGAAACTCTGGATCTCCAATGGGTCGGTCGCCGACACCGTCACCCTCTTCGCGAAGACCGATCCCGACGCGGGCAACAAGGGGATCTCCTCCTTTATCGTCCGACCCGAGGAGGACGACGGGTTCCACGTGGAGGGCACGGAGCACAAACTCGGCGACAAGGGCTGTCCGACCGCCGAACTCCGATTCGACGGGATGCGGATCCCCGAATCCCGGCGGCTGGGCGAGGAGGGCGAGGGGTTCGTACAGGCGCTGAAAACCTTGAACGGAGGGCGTATCACCATCGCCGCCCGTGGGTTCGGGCTGGCACAGGCCGCACTCGACGACGCCCGCGAGTACGCGAACGAGCGCGAGCAGTTCGGCCAAAAAATCGGAGAATTTCAGACGATCAAACACAAGCTCGCGGACATGGACACCAAACTCAGCGCCGCGCGCCTGCTCATGCATCAGGCAGCAGATAAGAAAATGCGCGGCGAGGAGTTCATCAAGGAGGCCGCACAGGCGAAGCTCTATTCGAGCGAGATAAGTAGGGAAGTCGCGAACGAGGCGGTCCAGATCCACGGCGGGTACGGCTACACCACGGATTTCGACGTCGAGCGCTACTACCGGGACGCCAAACTCAACGAGATCTACGAGGGCACGAGCGAAATCCTCCGGAACACGATCGGCGAGAAGGTCCTAGACTGATTCGACAGTTTGATTCCGTTCGACGAATCCCGTTTCACGCCGTTCCGACCCCCCGTCGGATTCGACCGCGTAGTCGACGAATTCGACCGGTAGTCCCGCGCCGAGGAAGAACTCGGGTCGATCCTGGACGTGGAAATGGAGGTGAGGCTCCGTCGAGTTGCCCGAGTTCCCACACCGGCCAACCGACTGGCCGCGTTCGACGCGCTCGCCCTCGCGTACCGCGACACTCCCCTTCTTCAGGTGGGCGAGGACGCTGTACTCCTCGTCGGTGTGGCGGATCGTCACGTAGTTGCCCCGGAGGTCGCGCTGGAACGGGTCGACCCATCCCCCGAGATACGGGCTGTCGCGATGGCCGTCCGAGGCCGCGATCACCTCGCCGTCGGCGGGCGCGAGGATCGGTTCGTCGAAACAGTAGTACTCCTCCAGTCGGGTGCCCATGCCGGCGTGGCTCGTCCCGTCCTCGATGACGACGAAATCGTAGGCATACCGTTGGGTAAGGACCCCCCACGAGTGGGACGTCTCCTCCGTGGGACCGCCGTTGATCGCGGTCCACCGACCCGAAAACGGCAGCGAGAAACGGGTTTCCGATTCGTAGTTTTCAGGAGAGGGGAGTCCATCACGGTGGCGGGCGTAGATCGCGAGGTGACCGGTCAGCTGGTTGATCGAGGCGACGAGGACGAACGGATTGAGTAGTGTCAGGAGGGTGCTCGCCCAGAAGTGGAGTTTCGTCCCTCGATCGAACGTGAGCGACGAGTCTTCCGTGTCGTGAGACAGGCCTCGGACGACCGGCCAGAACCAAAACAGGAAAAACAGCGCGAACAACCGGAGGACGGAGAGCGGTTCGTAGAGGTAGCCGGGGACGGAGAGTGTTCCCAGATAGCCGAGAGTAGAAAGATCGAACCCACGCAGACGACGATACATCGGTTGACCTGTCGCAGCCCACCCGATAGTGCTTTCGGCCGATACTCGGTCGGCACTCGTCGGCGTCTCGACCCCTCTGATTTCGATCCCGAACCCCGATCAGGAACTGTGAGCCGACGCACAACAGGTAGGATTCGAACAGCGAGCCGACTACGGGTGAGTCCGAGTCGGATCAGCGGTTCTTCGGTTCGGGATCGACAGCTTCGCCTTCCCGACCCGCGAACGGGAGGTATGGCCGAAACGGACGGGACGACCGCGGAGTACCACGAAACGGACACCGAGCGCGTCCTTCAGTTCGACCGCGAGGGACGAGTCGTCGAGATCGCGCAGAACCGCGAGGGCTATGCCATGCTGATGGTTCGGGAGGGTGGCGACGAACTCGAACGCTACTACGGTTTCGACATGGCGCTGGATCACGCCGCCGAACTGCTCAGAGACGACCCCGGAGCCCTCCCGGTTCCCGAGGCTGCCGCGGACATGGGAATGTGATCTGTCCGCATTCGGCAGCCCTTTATCCGCCTATCGTCTACGGGGGACCATGACAGGTGTTCGAATCGCTGGCACGGGACATACCCATTTCGGGCAGTTCCCCGAACGCACGGGGAGGGACCTCTTTGCGGAAGCCAGCGCCGGAGCTATCGAGGGTGCGGGCGTCGAGCGCGAGGACATCGAGGCGCTGTTCTACGGGAACTTCATGGGCGAACTCGCCGAGGACCAGGGCCATCAAGGGCCACTGATGGCCGAGATGGCGGGAGTTCGTGCGCCAGCGACGCGATTCGAGAGCGCATGTGCATCGAGCGGCGTTGCGGTGCGCGAGGCCGTAAAGAACATCAGAAACGGCGAGGCGGACGCCATCCTCGTCGGCGGGGCAGAACGCATGACCAACCTCGGGACCGCGGGCGCGACCAAGGCGCTCTCGATCGCCGCCGACGAACTGTTCGAGATCCGCGCGGGGATGAACTTCCCCGGGGCGTACGCGCTGATGGCACAGGCCTATTTCAGCGAATACGGCGGCGACCGGGAGGATCTGGCCCACATCGCGGTGAAGAACCACGAGAACGCCCTCGAAAACGAGTCCGCCCAGTACCAGCGCGCGATCACCGTCGAGGATGTCCTCGAAGCCCCGCCCGTCGCCGAACCGCTCGGGCTCTACGACGCCTGTCCGATCACCGACGGCGCGAGCGCGATGGTGCTCGTGAGCGACGACTTCGCGGAACGCGAGGGGATCGACGCGCCCGTTTCGATTACGGGCACCGGACAGGGAAGCGACCGGATGGCGCTGGCGGACCGCGAGTATCTCGCACGGACGCCTGCCGCCACCGCGGCCGCCGAAGAAGCGTATGCCGACGCGGGGATCGGCTCCGACGATATCGAGGTCGCGGAGGTACACGACTGCTTTACCATCGCCGAGGTGCTCGCGATCGAGTCGCTCGGCTTCTTCGAGCCCGGCGAGGGGATCGGGGCGGCCCGCGCGGGCGAGACGACGCGCGACGGATCGATTCCGATCAACCTCTCGGGGGGACTGAAGGCGAAAGGTCACCCGGTGGGTGCGACCGGGACGAGCCAGATCGTCGAACTCGCGAGCGTCCTTTCGGGCGAGCACGTCAACAGCGACGCGGTTCCGGACGCGCGGATCGGCCTCACGCACAACGCCGGCGGCACCGTCGCCAGTACGACGGTGCATATCCTGGAGGTCCGATCATGAGCGAGCAACACGACGAGGGCTACGACGAGTGGATCGACGCGATCGACCGGGGCGAGGGCTACGCACTGGAGTGTTCGAACGGACACGGCTCGCTCCCGCCACGCCGACTCTGTCCGGAGTGTGGTGACGCCGACCTCGAAAAGCGAGCGCTTCCCGACAGCGGGACGCTCGACACCTATACGACGATCCACGTCGCGACCCCCGCGTTCACGGAGGACGCCCCCTACACCGTCGCGATCGCGGACTTCGGCCTCGCGCGGCTGACCGGCCAACTACGTGGCGTCGAGGATCCCGAAGTCGGGATGCGACTCGCAGTCGGGGTCGAAGAACGGAAAACAGAGGACGAACCGCTACTCGTCTTCCGGCCCGCGTAGTTCCTCCCTGACCACGCCGGCGAACTCGCGGGGATGTTCGACATGGGGCAGCAGGCGGGCGCGGTCGATCACGACCAGCCGGGTGTCGGCGGTCTCGGCGAGCGTTCGGCCCTGCCTGAGCGGCGTGATGTCGGCCTCCCGGCCCCAGACGAGCGTCGTCAGGACGTCGAGTTCCGCTAGCTCCTTGCCGAGATCGACCGGGCGGTCGAGGAACCCACTGATAAAGGAGGCGGGCGCATAGCGCGCACCGGGCTGGTGGGCGCTCTCCCACTCGTATTCGAGGGTCTCGTCGGTGAACTTCTCCATGTCGTAGTAGCCGTGATCCGCGCTGAAATACCGGATCGAAGGCCTGCTTGCGATCAGGTTATACAAACCAGTACCGATGACGGGCGCCCGGAGCAGCGAGCGCAGGCGCGGGCGCTTTGTCGGCATCGTTTGTGCGGTCGGACAGACGAGGACGAGCCGCGAGAACCCGGCCGAGTCGGCGGCCTCGACCGCGTAGGCCCCCGACAGCGAGGACGCCACACACGTCGCATCCTCGACCGTATCGCGCGCGAAGTCGGCGAGGAAATCGACGTAGAGCGCGCCCGAATAGAGCAGCGGCGGCCGGTCGGAGTTACCGAAGCCCGGTAGGTCCGGGGCGATCACGTGGAACTCATCTGCGAGGTCCTCGAACACCTCGGCGAACTCGTGGCTGGAGGCGGCGGCGTTGATCCCGTGAACGAGAAGCAGGTCCGGATTCGACAGATCGCCGGCCTCGGTGTACGAGACGTCCATGCCACGCCAGCGATAGGTGTGTTGGCGACCGGGAAGGGCAGGTGAGAGCGATCCGGTACGGCCGGTCAGCACGCGGTTACCGGCGGCAGCGAGGCCGACGGCGGCCGCGGTACCACTAACCAAGCGTCGAAGCTTCATACCGGATCCATCGCACGGAGGGGTCTTAACCCTGATCGACTCGATCAGTTCCGGACCGATGGTTCCGCCTCCTCGCGTGTGAGACACTCCTCCAGCGGCGCAACGATCTCGTCGGCGACCGTGTAGGGGTCGGTCTCGCGGGCGACGATCCGGTCGACCAGTTCCTCGATCCCGCCGCGGCGCTCGATCTCTCCCTCCAGCAGCCGGCCGGCGTCCTCACGAAGCAGGGTGCGCACCTCTTCTGCATACCGAGTTCGGGCCTTCTCCTCCAAAGCCCCGGAGGACTCGAGGAACTCGCGGTGCGAGGCAAACGCCTCAAGGAGGTCGTCGAGCCCCTCGCCGCTCGTGGCGACGGTCTCGACGATCGCGGGGTCCCACTCGCCCCGGTCGTGGCCTTCGAGCATCTCCGAGAGCTGTTTGACCGTCCGATCGGCGCCGGGCATGTCGGCCTTGTTGACGACGAACACGTCGCCGATCTCCAGGATACCTGCCTTGAGCATCTGGATATCGTCGCCGCTTTCGGGTTGGACGAGCACGGCGACCGTATCCGCCGTGCGCACGATGTCGACCTCGTTCTGACCCGCGCCGACGGTCTCGACAATGATTCGGTCGATCCCGAAGGCGTCGAAGGCGGTGATCGCGTCGCCGGTCGCCGTCGATAATCCCCCTAATTGTCCGCGTGCGCTCATCGAGCGCACGAAGGTGTCCATATCACCGGTGGTCGAGGCCATGCGGATCCGGTCGCCCAACACCGCGCCGCCCGTATAGGGCGAGGAGGGGTCGACAGCGATCACGCCGACTGTCAGACCGTCCTCGCGGTAGGATTTGGCGAGTTTATCGACGAGGGTGGACTTTCCCGCGCCCGGACTGCCAGTGATCCCGATGACTTCCGCGTCACCGGTGTGTTCGTGGAGGGCGGCGACCAAGTCGCGGTAGCCCGGCGATCGGTTCTCGATCCGCGTGATCGTGCGGGCCAGCGCGCGGTACTGCCCGTCGAGGAGGTCCTCGACGAGGGCGTCTTCTCCCCGGCTCATCGCTCGGGGGCGTTCTCGCGGACGAACTCGATGGTCTCCTCCATCGGCGTGCCCGGCCCGAAGATCGCGTCGACGCCCGCCTCTTCGAGTCCGGCTTTGTCCTTGTCGGGGATCACGCCACCGAGGATGATCAGCGTGTCCTCGAACGCGCCGTACTCCTCGAGTCCGGCGACGATCTTCGGGACCAGCGTGTTGTGGGCACCCGAGAGGATCGAGATCCCGAGTACGTCGACGTCCTCTTGGACCGCTGCCTGAACGATCTCGTCGGGCGCGTTGTGCAGCCCCGAGTAGATGACCTCGAAACCGGCGTCACGGAACGCCCGCGAGATGACGTGAGCCCCCCGGTCATGCCCATCGAGACCGACCTTCGCGACCAGACACCGGATCGCCCGCTGGTCCTCCTCGACGCTCATTTCGACCGCCTCCGACAGGTGTTCATGGCCCTACTTTCCCGTCGAGGGGTTTCACTGTAACGGACGTCCATGAGGGAGATGGACGGATCGTCGAGTAACTGGATTCAGTTTCGTTTCGTCCGATAGATTACCTCGTTCGGTTTCTGGGAAACGTGATACGGGACCGGTGTATAGTGCCGTTAGTGGCTGTCTCAGTCCGAATCGGCGAATCGCGCCGGATCGAATTCTCCGCGAGCGAACTGACCGGTGCGGTCGGGGATTCGATTACGGTACTGCCGATCGTCGTCGCGCTGGCACTGCTGACCGAGATCTCGCTTCCGCACGTCCTGATCGCCTTCGGCGTCTTTCAGGTCGTCTGGGGTGTGTGGTATGGACTGCCGGTCTCGGTCGAACCGATGAAGGCGCTCGCGGCGCTCGCGGTCGCCGGTGCCCTCTCGTATGCTGAACTCGCACTCGCCGGCCTCGTTCTCGGAGTCGTGTTGCTCGGAATCGGCTATACGGGTGCACTCTCAGTCGTCAAGCGCTGGATCGGCGAGCCGGTAATCAGGGGAATCCAGTTCGCCGTCGGCCTGATCCTGCTCGAAACCGCCCTCTCGCTCGCGGCCGAGGACTTCATGCTCGCTGGTGTCGGACTGGCGATCGCACTCGGCGTCGTCACACTCGGGTACAAGAACGCGAGCGCGCTCGTCGTGCTCGGAGCCGGCGCAGCGATCGCGGTCTGGACGAGCGGCGTTCCGGCAGTTCAGTCACCCGGTCTCCCACCGGTCCCGGCCTTGGAGAGTGCCCTGACGTGGGGCGTAGCCGACGGGATCGTCGCCCAGTTCGCCATGACGATCGGCAACGCGGCGCTCGCGACCTCGCTTCTGTTCTCGGACCTGTTCGACCGGGAGGTCTCTGCGGACGAACTCTCGGGGAGCATGGGCGTGACGAACCTGCTTGCCGTCCCGCTCGGCGGGATCCCGATGTGTCACGGCTGTGACGGCGTCGCGGGCAAGTACGAATTCGGGGCACGCACCGGCGGGGCGAACGTGCTCCTCGGGATCGGCTATCTCACGCTCGCACTGGTCGCGACGGGGACGCTCGTCGCCGCCTTCCCGCTCGCGATGCTCGGGGTGTTGCTCGCGCTCGTCGCGCTGTCGCTCGGCAGTAGTGTGAAAGAATCGTCGGACCTCCCCCTCTCGATGGGGATCGGGTTGCTCGCGCTGGTCTGGAACATCGGGGCGGCGTTCGCGCTGGGGATCTGCGCGCACCTTTTGTTCGAGCGCTATCGCCGCGGGGCGTGAGTCAGGGGTCGGTCGGAACGACGGTGGTTGACTGGATCCATGCCCGGTCGTTCTCGGAGTCCTGGATCACCGCAATCGTCCGCGATTCCTGGCGGTACTCGCTGTATCGGTATCTGTCCCCCTCCCACGGGCGTTCGGTCTGTTCGTCGGCCACAGTGGCCCCTCGGCAGCGAGGTGTGATAAGCCTTAACAAATTAATCCGTCTCGGGCAGCGCGTAAGCTCCCGTGAGGAAGAACGCCAGTGCGAGTCCCGAGAGGATCGCGAGGTCGGTCGTCCAAGGCCCGCCCGCCACCGTCACCTCGCGGACGCCCCGCGAGAAGTACGTGAGCGGAAGTAGGTCGATCACGGGCCCCATCCACCCCGGCAGGAGGTCCGGCGGAACGAACGTCTCGGCGAGAAAGAGCATCGGGAGGGCGATGGTGTTGGCGGCGGCGATCACGCCGTCCTGTGAGTCCGCGACCCGCCCCAGAATCGCGCCGATCCCACAGAACACCGCCGAGCCGATCAGGACGAACGGGACCAGTAGCGGCGAAAGCGTGAACGTGGCGTCGGTGAGCGCCCACAGCACCGCGATGAGGATCGCGCTCGCGATCCCGACGAGCACGGCGTTGACCAGCGTGTGCGCGAGCAGCCATTCCGTCCTGCGTAGCGGCGTCGTCGCGAGTTTCTCGAAGCGATTGCCCTCGCGGTGGCGGGCAACGGTGCTCCCGACCCGCGAGATGGGGGTAAACAGCACGACGACCGCGAGGTAGCCCGCCAGATAGTACTCGGACGGCTCGGTGAAGAGGCCGCCCCCCGTGGGATCGGTGGTGACGAGCGCGCCGAAGATGACGATCAGGATCACGGGGAAGAAGAAGGTGAAAAAGACCGCCGTCCGTCGGCGGATAAAGGAGTGCCACGCCGCTTCGAACTCCGCGCGGGTTCGAGAGAGCGAACTCATCGGGCACCTCCGGCCAGTACGGGTTCCTCGGCGCCCCGCTCCCCGGCGAGTTCGAGATAGACGTCTTCGAGGGAAGGCTGGGTCCACGACAGCGACTCGTACTCGATTCCCGCCCGTTCGAGCGCGGCGACCGCCTCACCGATCTTTTCGGGACGTATCCCGTGGATCGTCAGCGTTCGGCTGGTGGCAGAGACTCGATACCCACTGTCAGCGAACGCGTCGGTTCCGGCGTCGGTCTCGACGACGAGTCGGCTCTCGCCGCCGTGGTCGGCGACGAGCGCCTCGGGCGAGCCGACCTCGACGAGACGGCCGTCGGCGAGCAGTCCCACCCTGTCGGCGAGCGCCTCGGCCTCGGCCATGTCGTGGGTGGTGAGAAATACCGTAGTGCCGCCGTCGGCGAGGTCGGCGATCAGGTCCCGGAGGTCCCGGCGACCCGCGGGGTCGATTCCGGTGGTGGGTTCGTCGAGAAAGAGCAGGTCGGGGTCGTTTACGAGTGCGGACCCGACACAGATGCGACGCTGTTGGCCCCCCGAGAGCGTCTCGTACCAGCCCTCGGCGTCGGCGGCCATCCCGATCTCCGACAGGACGTCCTCGACCGGTCGGGAGTGGTCGTATAAGCCCGCGTAGTACTCGAGGAGTTCGCGACCGGTGAGGCGTTCGGGCGGCGAGAACGCTTGGGGAAGGAGGGCGATCCGGTTCTCGTCGACCGCGTCGGGCGGGGAGCCGAACACCGAAACCGTCCCGGAATCGGGTGTCGTGGTGCCGGTCAGCGCGCGCACGAGCGTCGTCTTGCCCGCGCCGTTCGGCCCGATGAGCGCGAACACCTCGCCGCGCACGACGGCGAGCGAGACGCCGTCGAGGGCGGTAGTGTCGCCGTAGCTCCGAGAGAGATCCTCGGCGACGAGCGCGTTGTCCATGTCGGGAGAAGTGGCGAGGCCGCCCTAAGGGGTTCGATCCGCTACTGGCGCTGGTAGCGGTTCCGGATCAGGATCGCCGCGGCGTTCATGGAGAGCATTACCGCAAGTAGGGTGACGACGCCCGCGGCGAGCACGCCGTACTGGAACTCGTCGCTCGGCTGGCCCGCCCACGCAAAGATCTGTCGGGGCATGGCGCTAAAGCGGTCGAACGGACCGCTCGGAGCGCTGAAGATCGTCGCGGCCGCACCGATCATCAACAGGGGTGCGGTCTCGCCGATCGCCCGACCCAGCGCGAGGATCGTTCCGGTCATGATGCCGGGCAATGATGCGGGCAAGACGACGTTTCGGACCGTCTGCCAGCGGGTCGCGCCCATTGCGTAGGACGCCCGTCGCTGGGAGTCGGGAACGCCCGCGACCGCCTCCTGTGCGGAGATGATGACAATCGGCAGAATCAACAGCCCGACGGTAAAGCCGCCGACGATAACGCTCCCGCTTGGCATTCTAAGGGTGCGAATGAACAGTGCGAGACCGAGCAGTCCATAGACCACGGACGGAACACCCGCGAGGTTACCGATGTTGATTTCAATCAGGTCGATCAGACGGTTGTCCGGAGCGTATTCCTCCAAGTAGATTGCAGCTCCGACGCCGACGGGGAACGCCGACAGCGCAATGACGATCACCATCATGATCGATCCGATCAGCGCCGGATAGATCCCGGCCTCTTCGGGGAACCGCGAGTGGGCACTTGTCAGGAACCCCCAGTCGAGCCACGGGGCGGTACCCGGTTGGGTGATCGCGAAGGCGTCGAGGGTAACATAGACCAGCAACACCAGCACCATCAGGATGCCAAAGAGGGTCGATCCGAGACAGATCCCCTCAAAGGCCCGACCACGCCAGTCGATCTGCGACCCGGCCCCCTTCGTCCACTCGCGTTGCGTTTCGCTTTCGCCCATTAGTTGTTCCACCTCATTAGTACTCCTCTTGGTATCTTGCAGCTACCCAGTTGGCAACGAGGTTCATCACGAACGTGAGAACGAACAGTGTCAGTCCGATCGCAAAGAGGCTGCTATAGGCGGCCGTTCCGCCCGAAACGTCGCTCGTCCCGAGTTGGACCATCGCCGCCGTCATGGTCTGACCCGAGCTAAAGAGGATCTCGGGAAAGCTCGAGAGGTCGAGCATCCGCGGACGCTGACCCATGGCGACCGTCACGATCATCGTCTCGCCGATCGCTCGCGACAGCGCAAGGATGAACGAGGAGAAGATCCCCGAGATCGCCGCGGGAACGACGATCCCCGTCGAGACTTCGAACTTCGTTGCGCCGAGCCCGTAGCCCGCGTTACGCAACTCGTCAGGCACCGCGCTCATGGCGTCCTCCGAGAGCGATGAGACCATCGGGATGATCATCACGCCGACCATGATCGAGGCGGAAAGCACGTTGAACGTCGAAACCGGCAGGCCGAGCATACCGATCGCGGGCGTGATGTACACCAGAGCGAAGTAGCCGTAGACGACCGTCGGAATCCCCGCGAGCACTTCGAGAGCGGGCTTGATGACCGACCGCACCCGCGGACTCGCGTACTCGGAGAGGTAAATCGCCGCCCCGACGCCCGTCGGGAGGGCAATGAACGCAGACAGCACCGTCACGAGCAGCGTCCCGCTGACCAGCGGCAGAACGCCGAACGAAAGCGGTTCGATCGCGGGCGTCCACTCGTCGCCGAGGAAGAACGCCGCCGGCGAAATCTGCGTGAAGAACCCGATCGCGTCGACCGTGAGCGTAAAGACGATCGCCCCGGTCACGAACACCGACAGCGCTGCACAGAGGAACAACACGCCCTCGATGGTGCGTTCCTTGGGGGACCGGGTGATTCCGCCGGCCAGATCGAGCGAATCCGTCTCGCCGCTCATTGGTAGATTCCCACACCCATTCGGTGGTTAGTCCCCCCCGGAGGCGTTCCCTTCGGAGGTGTTTTCCCCGGAAGCGTTCTCCTCGGAGGATCCCCCACCGGTGGCCTCCTCGAGTTTCGTGAGGTTCTCCTCGACGAGGTCCTCATTGGCGGGAACGTAGCCGATCTCGCTGACCAGTTCGCTCGAGGAGTTCTCGATGTAGTAGCGCATGAAGTCCGCGACCGCCTCGTTCTGGAGTGATTCCTCGGCGGCGTAGACGAACAGCGGGCGGGCCATCGGATACGAGCCGTCCGAGGCGTTTTCGAGGCTCGGCGCTATACAGCCGTCACCATTGTCGATCGCGAGGGCCTTGACCGCGTCCTCGTTCTCCAAGTAGTAGGAGTAGCCGAAATACCCCATCGCGTACTGTGAGCCCTCGATTCCCTGAATGATGATGTTGTCGTCCTCGGTCCCTTCGTAATCCGAGCGATGCGCGCCCGCCTCGCCGATGACGTTCTCGGTGACCCAATCGAAGGTACCCGAGGTGGAAGCCGGTCCGTAGAGTTCGAAGGGCTCGTCGGGCCAGTTGGAACGAACATCGGACCAGTTCTCGGCCCCCTCGGGGCCCCAAATTTGGGCGACCTCCTCGAAGGTCAGACAGTCGACCCAATCGGCCTCGGGGTTGACCGCGAACGTCAGCGCGTCGCTTGCGATCTGGAACTCGATCGGGTTGACGTCGTTTTCCTCCGCGGCCTGCTGTTCCTCCTCGGAGATCGGTCGCGAAGCGCCGTTGATATCCGAGTTGCCGGGGATGAAGTGGTTCTCGAAGCCGCCCCCGCTGCCCGTCGAGTCCACCGAGATACTTACGTCGTTTTCCTGCTCGTACTCCTCCGCCATTGCGACTGTCACAGGGTAAACCGTGCTGCTGCCGGTGATGACGATGTCACCCGAACCGCTGCCGCCGCCACCGTTGCCGGATCCCTCGTTCGGATTCTCGTCACTCATACATCCTGCGATAGTGATCGCGAGTGCGGCCCCACCGGCCGCGAGAACGTTCCGTCGCGATACCGCTCCGGTTCGTCCGTCGATTGGATCGTCTGCCATCACTTGGAATATTCGATGTGCACGGCAAATACTATGCTATGAGTACTATATATTTGCATATAGCTATATATCCAGATACGAATCTCAACCAAGAGGCAAGTGAACGACTATTTCTCGACTCCCTCCCGCCCTTGTACGAGTCTGGTCGTCTATCCTATATCATGGTTCGGTATCGAAAAGTGATCTTCGATCGGTGTAGGAGCGAGATACGGTATTTTCTATCGAACTATATAATACATGAGGCCACTGGAGAGGACGGAACGAAACGTCGAGCAGCCATAGCCCGACAGTTTGGCCGGGACGGTGAGTGTTTAGGTGATCGAGCCTGCAGGGGGCGTATGGAGTATCACAGCCTCGGCTCGACCGGGACGAAGGTCTCGGAACTCTGTTTCGGGACGTGGCGATTCGGCAAGGAGAGCGACGGCACCGTCGAGACCAGTCGGGACGAAGCCCACGAACTGCTCGATGCGGCCCGGGAGCACGGCATCAACTTCATCGACACCGCGAACGTCTACGGCACGCCCAACGGAACGAGTGAGGAGTATATCGGCGAGTGGCTCGAGGACCACGACCGCGAGGAGTTCGTGCTCGCCTCGAAGGTCTACTTCCCCTTCGACGGCTGGGGGGAACCGGGCCCGAACGACTCCGGGCTGGGGCGAAAACACATCCGCGCACAGATCGAGGGCACGCTCGACAGGTTGGGAACGGACTACCTCGATCTCTACTACATCCACCGTTTCGACGAGGAGACGCCGATCGAGGAGACCCTCGATACGCTCGATACGCTCGTCGAGAAGGGGAAGGTCAACCACCTCGGTGCGAGCACGATGGCCGCCTGGCAGCTGACGAAGGCGCTGTGGAAATCGGACGTGGAGGGGTTCGAGCGCTTCGAGGTCACCCAGCCGCTGTTTCACGCCGCCTATCGCGACGACGTCGCGGACTACCTCGACGTCTGTGCCGATCAGGATCTGGCTGTCTGTCCGTACTCGCCCCTCGCGGGCGGGTTCCTCACCGGCAAGTACGAAAAGGAGGGAGACGAAATCGTCGGCCCCGAAGGAGCGCGGGCGGACCTCGACGACCGCTTCGAGGACTACTACGTCTCCGAGCGCGGCTGGCAGGTTCTCGAGGAGATCCGTGCAGTGGCCGACGAGGTCGAGGCCACTCCCGCACAGGTCTCGCTTCGCTGGCTGATGGACCAGGAGGCCTTCTCGTGTACGCCGATCGTCGGTGCGCGCACCACCGACCAACTGGCCGAGAACGTCGGCGCGGTCGAGATCGATCTCTCACGCGAACAGCGCGAGCGGATCGACGACGCGCGCTACGAGGAGGGCGACCGGCGCTTCGGTCACTGAGTTACCGACCCTGACGTTCGCTGCGTTTTCGCCGCCACCGTTGTTCTCGATCCTCGCCGTCGTGTTCTCCGTCCCCGCCGTTTCGCTCGCGTTTGAACGGCCGCCAGTAGAGCAGGCAGACGGTCCCCAGATAGATCGCGGTACCGGCGACGTACGACTGGAGGCTCGTGGCGACTGCGGTCCCGGCGCTGCCGAACGCGCCGACGAAGATCGGGGCGATCAGCGGCCAGACACACGAGAAACACGAAAAGAGCCCGATGACGCCGCCGAGCGCGGAGCCCGCGGCGTCGATGAGGGTGGCGTAGACGAGATACGAGAGCGCGAGGTAGCCAACGACGAGAAACGGGACGAACGTCATACGGACGAACGGGCCGTTGTACGAGACGACAGGTCCGATTCCCGGGGAGAGCATCGAGACGTCGACCCCGGTGGGAAGCTGTGGCATGCCCGTCCAGAGGAGTCCCCCCAACACGAACAACGAGAGGAGGTACCCCCCGGCGACGGCGCCCGCGAGATACCGGTGGCGCGCCGTTCGGGGATCGGGGTTCGTCCTGACGATGGCCCACAGCCCGACGTTGATCCAGATGAAGGGGTAGACGACCGCGAAGACGCTGTCGACGCGGACGTCCGCGACGAGGTGATACAACAACAGGACGACGAGTTCGGTGTTGACGAGCAGGCCGCCGTAGACCAGCGTCGTGGTTCGCGGCCGGAAGCGGGCGGGAAGCGGGTCGAACAGGTCGAGCGTTTCGGCGCCGCTCATAGGACGAGTGCGTCGACGATGATCGCAAAGAGCAGGGCTCCGAGGTAGGCGTTCGAGGCGTGGAACGACCGCATCGCCGCCCCGCGGGTCTGCTCGCGGTGGAGCGTCATCACCTCACGCAGGAAGATCGCCCCGAAGAGGACGCTCGTCGCGGCGAAGAGCCACCCGAGCGTGTCGACCGCGGCGAGCATGGCCGCCCCGATCAGGGTCGCCCCGAGATAGAAGACGATGTGTTTTCGCGTGATGCGCTCGCCTCGCACCACGGGCATCATCGGGAACCCCCCACGGGCGTAGTCGTCCTTGTACGCGAGCGCGAGGTTGTAGAAGTGCGCCGGTGTCCAACAGAATATGACGCCGGCGAGAACCAGGGCGGGCAGGCCGATCTCGCCGGTGGCGGCGGCCCAACCGATCAGCGCGGGCAGGGCACCCGCCGCCCCGCCGATGACGGTGTTCTGGACGGTATTTGGCTTGAGGACGAGCGTGTAGATCACGCTGTAAAAGACGATCGCGGTCAGGCCCAACAGCGCGGCGAGCGCGTTGACGAAGACGTAGAAAGTGCCGAGCGAGGCGATCCCGAGAAGCGTGCCGAACGCGAGTGCCTCGGGGACCGAGACGATCTCGGTCGCGAGCGGGCGATCCGCGGTGCGTTTCATCCGTTGATCGACGTCGCGTTCGAGCACGTGGTTGAAGGTGCCGCTCGCACCGATGGCGAGCACGCCGCCCAGCAGGGTGGCGACGATGGTGGTGATCGAGAGGTCGGGACCGGCGGCGAGGGTCATCGCCGCCGCCGCGACGAGACAGAGCAGCCACATCAGCCGTGGCTTCATCAGGCTGTAGTAGGCCCCGAAGGTGGCGCGCGGTCCGGTCGTCGGCTGCGGGGTTCCGGACTCCGAGTCCGATTCGATAGCGGGCGATTTCGTGAGCGGTTCGTCGCGCTCGCGGGTCGGGAACTGCCGTTCGAGCGACCACGCGAGTCCCAACAGGAGGCCGCCGAAGATCGCCGTTCCGACGAACAGGTGAACCGCCGAGATCATCGGCGGCGTGCCGGTCGTGGCGACGACCGCGCCGATCGCCACCTGAACGGGGTACAGCACGGCCGGGACGGCGAGCGCCGCGCGGATCCGCGTCGAACCTGTCCGCCAGCCGACGACGGTGCTCGCGATGACGCCGATCCCGACGAGGGCCGCGAGGATACGGTGCGTCCAGGCGATGGTCACGTCGGCACCCGCAAAGGGGTAGCCGCCGTTGCAGGCCGGCCACGTCGAACACGCCGCGGCTGCGTCGGTGAGCGCGGTCGTCGCGCCCGCGATGACAAGCAGATACGCACCCATCGAGGTCGCAGCGAGCACGGCGAGGGAGCGCGACCGATCACTGAGCGGTTCCGGAGACACGTCTATTTCGATCTTGGTGTGGGCGTACTTAGCCTCCGCGGTGTAGGTGTCCCCGCCGGGAAAACGCACACATTTATGCCCGTTCTCGCAAAGTAACGCGATATGAAACGGAGCCGGAGTGCCCTCGCAGGACTCCTCTGTATGGGACTGTTTTTGCTCGTCGCAGAGCCCGTCGCGGCACAAAACTCGATCAACGATCAGCTCATCGGTAACCTGAACGACGCGCTTCTGTACGCCGCGCTCCCGATCACCGTTCTGGTGCAGGCGATCCTGATCTACGCGGTGTTCAAGTTCCGAAACAACGACGACCCCAAACCGACCCAGGAGAACCGCCGTCTCGAGATCACGTGGACGGTCGCGACCGCGATCGTGTTGCTGTTCGTCGGCGTGGCGTCCTATCAGGTGATGGCCAATCCGTTCATCACCGCCCAGAACAACGACGTGCCCGACGAAGCCGACGTCGAGATCGAGGTCGTCGCGTTCAACTACGGCTGGAACTTCAACTACCAGGACGCGGGCATCCAGACGACCGGTGAGGCGACGATCCCGACCGACACCCAGGTGTACTTCAATATCACGGCCGACGCGGAGCAGAACTCGTACATACACGGATTTCACGTCCCCGACCTCGGGTTGAAACAGGACGCCAACCCCGGCCAACACAACATGGTGAAGACCGAGGTCTACGAGGAGGGTGAGTACCAAGGCTACTGTTCGAAGTACTGCGGCGTGGGCCACTCGAACATGTACTTCACCATCAACGCGGTGAGCGAGGACGAGTACCAGCAGTGGGTCCAGGAACAGCAGGCCAGCGCTGAGGGCGACGGCGGCGAAGGGGGCAACCAGAGTGCGGAGGGCGAAGGAGGCAACCAGAGTGCGGAGGGCGAAGGAGGCAACCAGACGGCCGCCGAGGGTGGCCAGGGTAACCAGAGCGCCGAGGGCGGCGCGAACGGCACCGAAACCAACGCGAGCGCCGAAGGCGGTCAAGCGGGCGGCGAGGGTGATGCAGGCGGGGACGGCACCCAAGAAGGCGCCGGCGGCGGTGCCTGATCGGTTCCGATCGGTTCGTTTTTACTCCGGCGGTTGGTGATCGGTTCGACCGACTCGATAGACGGGGAGCAGTCGTGCCGCCGTTCGCATGGCTCCGCGGCGACGGCCCCGGGAGTACGGAAGCCACGAACGGGAGTCGAGATGGTCCCGTCATCACCAGTCGTCGCTCGAAGCGTCCCCACTCAAGCGACAAGTCGAGCGATCCTTGGAGGACAACCGCCGGGACGCGGGCCCGTTACGGGGATCGCTGAGAGAGCTACGACACGAGCAGTGAGCGCGTACGACGGATAGAACGGAGGAAGTCCTCCCCGAAAACGAGAGGTCTCGAACCCGCGGGGAGATTACACAGAACCTCAGGACGGTCGCGGACGGGCTCGACGGCGTCGGCACCCCTCGCTCAGTGCGGGCGAGGAGTCGGTCGATCTCGCGGTCCCGGAATCCGACGTTCGGGGTGAGAGCCGAACACGGGACGGGAATCGACGGAACGGAACCCAGCGTGGAGTTCGAACTTGAATGGGACGAGGGCCGAGGGGAGAGGACGGACAGTAGTGGAGAACTGACGACCGAGTAACTGCTGTCAGTCCATCGGTGGGCGGCGGTCGTGGCCGTCACGGACTCGACGTACACCCGAGCGGTCGCTTGTCTCGGGGCGGAAGTGTCCAAGTGCCGTGTCCCGCCTTCGAGGCGGGATTCTGTCGTGAACGGCTCGAAAATCAGAGGGAAACGGTCCGGCTTCAGACGACCGCACCGAGGTACAGCACGACGACGAGGAAGATCCAGACGACGTCGACGAAGTGCCAGTACATCGAAACCGTCGAGACGGAGGTGTGGCGTTCGGCGGAGTACTGCCCGTAGAGCGCGCGCACGAAGAGGATCGCGATGAGTACCGCGCCCATCGTGACGTGCAGTCCGTGGAGACCGGTCAGCCCGTAGAAGGCGCTCGCGTACAGCGCCTCCTGAGCCGCCGCCAGCGTGAACCCTTCGTGAACGATGAACTCGTAGTACTCGTAGCTCTGGCCGGCGAGGAAGATCATACCGAGCAGGAGCGTCGCTCCGAGCCCGAGGATGAAGTTACGCCGGTTGTCCTTCAGGAGCTGGGTATGTGCCCAGTGGATCGTTCCACTGGAGATGATCAGGATCAACGTGTTGACGAGGACGATCTCGCTGATGATGGGGATCTCGATCGACCCCAGCGTCACGGTGCCGGCGACGAGCGGCCCGGAGATCACCGCGAAGTCGGCTGGTGGCCATCCGTGAATCCGGATCGAGAAGTAGTAGACGAACAGCGCCCCGAAGGTCGCGATTTCGGTACACAGAAAGAGGATCATCCCCCATCGGAGGCCGCTATTGCCGTGTCCATCACCCGCCCAGAACGCCTTGACGAAGGCGTGATAGGTCCAGCCGTACAACCCGACGAGAAAGACGACGACGCTCGCGAGGAGGACGCCGCCGCCGACGATCGGCTGCAGCGGGAGGTCGCCCATCGCGAGGATGAACAGTGCGGCCCCGATGTAGATCCCGGAGGCGCCCATCGCGGCAATGAACGGCCACCAGCTGGCCTCGCCAAAGCCCTTCGGCCAGTCTTCGACGGCCGGGAGGTGATGGCCGTGATCGTCGCCAGAGTCTTCGGAAACGGTCATGACTCTGGGTTCTGCGTCGATTACCAAAAAGCCTCCCAACCGCGTCGGCGGTCCGGAAGCTACAACCGCTCGCGGGGGGTACTGCGGATATGTCCGTTCCGGCCTTCGAACGGTCTGACGGGGAGGCACACCCCTGTCCGCAGTGTGGCCGACCGTTCGCACGCGCGGAGTACGTGACGCTTCACCTCGGTCTCGAACACCCCGAGACGCTCTCGGAGTCCGACCGCGAGCGGTTCGTCGAGGTCTACCGGGGCGAGACCGACGAGATCAAGCGCTTTCGACTGAAGGCGCTCGCGACCCTGATCGGGATGTACTTCGCGTTTCTCTACCTCTATCTCGTCCTCGCCTAGTTCGATGGGTTTTCGGTGAACTGTCCCCTACGGCGTGTATGGAAGAGCAATCGGGGTTGAGCGACCGACACCGGAAGGCCAGCCCGTGGCCGCTGTTCATCGCGGTGGGGCTCGCCCTCGCGGAGCTGGGAGTCTTCCTCGATCTCGTCTCGATCGCGATCGGGGGACTGTTGTTGTTCGTCGGCTGCCTCGGGGGGATCGTGAGCGAAGCGGGGTACGCGAGGACGCCGTGGCCCTTCATCGGCGGGCTGGGGTTGGTGCTCGCAGTCGTGGGAATCGCGCTGACGGCGCTCTACCCACTGGGTGGCGGTGGCGCGCTCGATTTGGGCTTTCGCGCGGTCTCGATCGCGGTCGCGGGCCTGCTCTGTATGGGCGGGTCGCTCCTCGGGCGCGTGGTGCTCGAGCGGCAGTCGACGGTGTAGCCGACGAACCACTAGGTATTTGATCGCCCCGTTGCTACATCGGGTATGAGCCGACTGCTCGACGATCGCGTCTTCAACAAGGAGACGCTGCTCGATTCGACGGTGAACCTCGTGCCGTTTTTCATCCTGCTGTTCTTCCTCGTGCTGTTCGTGGTCGCAACCCCCGAGGGCTGGCAGGACGGATCGTACTACAGCATCTACATGATAACCATGATCATCAGCATGATCTGGGGGCTGTTGCACCTGACCTACGCGACCGCAAAGCGCGTCTAACGCCGCCCGGCCGCCGACCGATTTTCGCGCACGGGCGGAACCTCACCTTTCATTACGCTCCGTTACTGAGAGTCGAGCATGCAGATAGACGGGCAGATAGCCTTGACCGTCCTGATGGGGCTCCTCCTGCTGATCGTCGCAGGCTGGATCGCCCGCATCGAGGACTGGCGCTCATACACGCCGCTCGCCAGTGGGGGTGGGCGTGCGGTCGACGATACCGCATACGAAACACAGGAGAAACCCGGCGGGCTCGTCCGCTGGCTCACCACGGTCGATCACAAGGACATCGGCATCCTCTACGGGATCTTCGGGACGTTCGCGCTCATGTGGGGTGGGGCGACGGTCGCGCTCATGCGGACCGAGCTGTTCACCCCCGAGCAGGTCCTCATGGAACCGACGACCTACAACGCGCTGATGACGAGCCACGGGATCACGATGCTGTTCCTGTTCGGGACGCCGATGATCGCGGCGTTCGGGAACTACGTCATTCCACTTTTAATCGGCGCGGACGACATGGCGTTTCCCCGGATCAACGCCATCGCGTTCTGGCTGCTTCCGGTCGCCGGAACGCTGATCTGGAGCCCGTTCGTCCTGATGTCACTCGGTATCGAACCCGCCCAGACGGGCTGGACGATGTACCCGCCGCTATCGGTCAATCAGAGCGCGCTCGGGATCGACTTCATGTTGCTCGGACTGCACCTCTCGGGGATCAGCGCCACGCTGGGTGCGATCAACTTCATCGCGACCATATTCACCGAGCGCGCGCCCGATGTCGGCTGGGAGCGACTCGACATCTTCTCGTGGACGATGCTCACCCAGTCGGGGCTGATCCTGTTTGCCTTCCCGCTGCTCGGAAGCGTCCTCCTCATGCTGTTGCTCGACCGTAATCTGGGGACGACGTTCTTCACGACGGATGGCGGGGGGTACATCCTCTATCAGCACCTCTTTTGGTTCTTCGGCCACCCCGAGGTGTACATCCTCGTATTGCCGCCGATGGGGCTGGTCAGTCTGATCCTGCCCCGGTTTGCCGGCCGGAAACTGTTCGGGTTCAAGTTCGTCGTCTACTCCACGCTGGCGATCGGCGTGCTCTCCTTTGGGGTGTGGGCCCACCACATGTTCACCACCGGTATCGACCCGCGGATCCGTTCGGCGTTCATGGCCGTCTCGCTCGCGATCGCGATCCCGAGCGCGGTGAAGGTCTTCAACTGGACCACCACGCTGTGGTCCGGCCGTCTCAGATTGACGGTGCCGATGCTGTTCTGTATCGGCTTCGTCTCGAACTTCATCATCGGCGGTGTCACCGGCGTGTTCCTCGCGTCGATCCCCGTCGATGCGGTGTTACACGCCACCTACTACGTGGTCGGGCACTTCCACTACATCGTGATGGGCGCGATCGGCTTTGCGCTCTTCGCGGGCGTTTACTACTGGTTCCCGCTCGTCACGGGCCGGATGTACCAGCGTTCGCTCGGACTGATTCACTTCTGGCTCTCGTTTATCGGGACGAACGTGACGTTCTTCGCGATGATCCTGCTGGGTTACGGCGGCATGCCCCGGCGCTACGCCGAGTACCTGCCTCAGTACGCGACCCTCCATCAGGTCACGACCATCGGCGCGTTCCTCATCTTCATCGGCGGCGTCGTCTTCCTCTGGAACATCGGCCAGTCGTGGCTCGAAGGTCCCCGCGTCGAGGACGGCGACCCGTGGAACCTGAAAGAGGACGGTCTGGTCACACAGGAGTGGACGTGGTTCGAGCAGAAACTCGAAACGCGGCTGGCCGACGGTGGCGAGCCTTCGGACGACGAGACGGCGATGGCCGACGGCGGCGAACGCGAGTGAATTCGAGCGGCGATTCGGATCGGCATGGTCGCTGACGGGAACGGAACCGCGACTGCGACTACGTCGTTGCTATCCCGTTATAACGATGAAGAACGCAGTGGTCGCCATCAAAACGGCGATACCGCCGAGAACGAGCGCCAGTAGCTCCTTTTCGGTGAGCTCCCTATCGAGCATAGTTCTAGTCGGATCGGCGGAGGGAAAGCCTCATCGTTTCGCCCGCCGAACCCTCGCCGTGAGCGAATCTGCTACCGCCGGATCACGGGTGTCCGGTCGACGGGTCGTCATCACGATCTACGTCAGTCTCGTCGCGTTCGCCGGTGTCATGGGATACATCCTCGGAAGTATCATCGAGGACCTTCAATCGATCATGCTCCTAGGCGTGATCGCGATCCCACCGACGCCGCTCGGCTTTGCGGTCTACGGTTCGGTGACGATCGCGCTTCTGCTCGGCGTGTTCCTGCTCGCGATACGCTACGTCGCCCGCGTGGAGTGAAGTCGCGGGCCGTAGAAACGGGGCCGAACGCGTCTCGATTATCCCTCGCCCACCATTCGGTCCTCCTCGTTCCACTCCTTCTGGCGGAGTTCGAACTTCTGGATCTTGCCGGTAGCAGTAGTAGGGAGTTCCTCGACGAACTCGATCTCGTGGACGACCTTGTAGCCAGCCAGGTGCTCGCGGGTGAATTCGGTGATCTCCTCGGCGCTCGTCCCGGGCTCATCGGGATCGCCGTTCGCGGGGACGAGAAAGGCCTTCGGCGTCTCGCCCCACTTTTCACTCGGTGCGGGAATCACCGCGGCGTCGGCCACGGCGGGGTGCTCGAAGAGGGTGTCCTCGAGTTCGATGCTCGAGATGTTCTCGCCGCCCGAGATGATGATGTCCTTTTTTCGGTCTTGGATCGAGATCATGCCGTGCTCGTCGATCACGGCCAGATCTCCGGTGTGGTAGTACCCCTCGATTCGATCGGAAAAGGCCTCTTCGGTCTCCTCGGGCTTCTCCCAGTAGCCGTCCATCACCTGATTGCCCCGGACGACGATCTCGCCGATCGTCCCGTTGTCCCGTGGGACGTCCTCGCCGTCCTCGTCGACGACGCGGATCTCGGTGCCCAGATAGCCGATCCCCTGGCGCTTCTTGATCGAGAAGCGTTCGGCACCCTCAGGTAAGAGCCGTCTGGCATCGGAGGTCGTGATCAGCGGGCCGGTCTCGGTCGCGCCGTAGACGTGTTTCAGGTACCAGCCGAAGTCGTCCTCGATGGCGCGAATGGTCGCTTCCGGCGGTGCCGCGCCCGCGGTGGCCGCTCGGACGGGGTTCGAACCAGTGGTGTCCTCGCCCGTTTCCTCGTAGCGCTCGATCAGCATATTGAGAACGGTCGGGGCGGCACAGAGATACGAGACGCCTTCGTCTCGAACGGTCTTGAGGATCCACTCGGCGTCGATTCCACGGGTGCAGACGTGCTTTGCGCCCATCCCCGTGATCGCGTAGATGTGGCCCCAGCCGTTGACGTGGAACATCGGCAGGGTCCAGAGATAGACATCGTCGTCACGGATCTCCTGATGGATGCTGATGAGATAGGCGTGAAGCGTCTCCGCCCGATGGGTCCGACAGACACCCTTCGGGTCACCCGTGGTTCCCGAGGTGTAGTTGATGGTGATGACCTCGTCCTCGGTCATCTCGGGGCGGTCGTAGTCGCCGTCCGAGGAGTCGAGGAGTTCCTCGAAGTCCTCCCAGTCGCCCTCGGTGGCGCTCGCGTCGTTCGAGATGTAGAGTTCGGTGGGTACTGACTTGCGGACGGGGTCGATCTTCTCGGCGTGTTCGTGGTCCGCGATGATCGCTTTCACGCCCGCGTCGTTCAGAATGTACTCGAAGTCGTCGGGGACCAGCCGGTAGTTGAGCGGCGTGTGGATCGCGCCCAACTGCATGATCGCGTAGGCGGCTTCGAGGTGGTAGTGGGTGTTCGGATCCAGCACCGCCACCCGATCACCCTTTTCGATCCCCCGTTCTTCGAGCGCCGCCGAGAGCAGATCCACGCGCTCGCCCAGTTCCCCATAGGTAAATCGCTCGCCCGTGGTGGCCACGACGGCCTCCTGATCGCCGTAGTGGGTGCGTGCCCGGTCGAGAAAGTCGGTCGTCAGCAGTGGCTTGTGCATGCCTCTCCGGACGTTTATCACAAATCGTGATATACGTTTTCGTCCGGAGCGAACCGATTCCGACAGTGGCAGTGGGACCCAAACGATTTCGGTCGGCCACACTAAAAATGGGTATGACAGCCGAAAAGGGATTAATACCGTCGGTCGGTGAGTTCATCGAGTACTGCCGGACCCAGTCAAGGCTCCTCCGGGGATCCGTCGAGACGATGGGATCTGAGGCCGACGAACTACTCGAGGGAATCACCGAGAGAACGGCGGAAGTCCGCACGCGTCTCGACGGGGCCAAGAGTGCGACACCACAGTCGGCCGCCGGTCCGAACGACGACTCGATCGATGTCGCGGCGGTCGAAGAGATGGAGGAGGAAATCGAGCGGGAACAGGCAGTTCTCGAGGCCAAACAGGCCCGAATAGATGCGTTTCGGGACCTCGCAGGTGGCTACGACGACCTCGCGGAAGAACTGCGTTCCGACGTAGACGACGGACGGGAAGCGATGGAACGAATCGTCGAGTTCGAGGCCCAGCGGGGCGCGCCGGCTTACTTCGAGGAGAGAACGGTCCTCGAAGCCGCGACGTCGAACGGTTTCGAGGACGACAGAGCGTAACCATCAAAAGAAAAGCGGACGAAACCGGCCGTCAGGCCCTATCGTGCCAACCCGACGGTCTCCTGATACCGACCGTGTTCGGTCTCGAAGACGTCCATGATCTCACCCATCGTCGCGTAGGCTTTGACGGCGTCGACGATGTGGGGCATGACGTTCTCACCGTCCTGAATCGCTCGCTGGAGCGAATCGAGGTGCGCCTCGACGGCCTCGTCGTCGCGCTCCGATTTGACCGCCTTTAATCGTTCCGTCTGGTGGTCGTAGGCGGCTTGCTCGTCGACGTGCAGCACGTCGGGGCTGGTGTCCTCCTCAAGGGTGTATCTGTTAACGCCGACGACGACCTCCTCGCCCGCTTCGACGCGCTCTTGGTACTCGTAGGAGGCATCCTGGATCTCGCGGTGGAAGTACCCCTCGGAAATCCCTCGGAGGACACCATCACGTACCGATCCGTCGCCCATCTCGCGGATCTCCTCCAGATACTCCATCGTCCGGCGTTCGGTCTCGTCGGTGAGCGCCTCGACGGCGAAACTCCCGCCGAGGGGGTCGACGATGTCGGCCGCACCGGACTCCTCGGCGATGATTTGCTGGGTCCTGAGCGCGACCCGGACTGCCTCCTCCGAGGGGAGCGCAAGCGCCTCGTCGAAGGAGTTGGTGTGGAGCGACTGGGTCCCGCCGAAGACGCCCGCAAGCGCCTGAATCGTCACGCGGACGACGTTGTTCAGGGGTTGTTGGGCCGTCAGGCTCTGGCCGGCCGTCTGCGTGTGGAACTTCATCTGTTTCGAACGGGGGTCTTGCGCGCCGTACCACTCGTCCATGACGGTGGCGTAGATCCGCCGGCCCGCGCGGTATTTCGCGACCTCCTCGAAGATCGAGTTGTGCGAGTTGAAGAAAAAGGACAGTTGAGGGGCGAAGTCGTCGATATCGAGTCCGCGCTCGAGACAGTCTTCGACGTAGGCAAAGCCGTCCGCGAGGGTGAACGCGAGCTCCTGGACCGCCGTCGAACCCGCCTCGCGGATGTGGTAGCCCGAGATCGAGACGGGTTTGAAGTTCGGGGTCTCCTCGACCGCGAACTCGATGGTGTCGGTCACGATTCTGAGGGACGGCTCCGGGGGGACGACCCACTCCTTCTGGGCGATGAACTCCTTCAGCATGTCGTTCTGTAGCGTTCCTCTCACCTCCTCTCGGGGGACTCCCTGTTGGTCCGCGAGAGCGACGTACATCGCGTAGATCACGGCGGCGCTGGGATTGATCGTAAACGAGGTCGAGACCTCCCCGATGTCGATCCCGTCGAACAGGACCTCCATGTCCCGCAGGGTGTCGACGGCGACGCCCTCCTTGCCGACTTCGCCCTCCGAGAGGGGATCGTCCGAGTCCTTGCCCATTAGGCTGGGCATATCGAAGGCGACCGATAATCCTGTTTGGCCCTCGTCGGTCAGGTAGTGAAAACGTTCGTTGGTCTCCTCCGCGGTGCCAAAGCCTGCAAACTGGCGCATCGTCCACGTCCGACCGCGATACATGGTCGGATACACCCCCCGAGTGTACGGCTCCTTGCCCGGAAACCCGAGGTCCTCGCCGTAGTTCAGATCGGAGATATCTGTAGGCGTGTAGAGCCGGTCGACCTCGAGGTTCGAGACGGTCGCAAACCTCTCCTTTCGCTCGCCATGACGGTCGAGTACTGGTTCGAGAGTGCCGTCCTCCCAGCGTCGCTTCTGTTCGCGGATGTCCGAAAGCTCCTCGTCGTTGTACATACCGCGTGTTTTTGCCGGGACGTCCATTAAGAATTCCGGGCGACGCAATCGGAGTTATTACCATCGAGTAAATTACTAGAAATATATATATATATATATATATATATATATAATTATACAGTACATATCAAATTTGATGTAATAACTAATGGTCCGCTATCCCGACTGGTGCTGTCAACACTGTGGTGAACCGCTCGTACCGTGCCCTGTCTGAACTGCATTCAGCTCGATCGGATGGAGAAAGAAGAGGACGACTCGCGGGGCTCGTCGACCGAAGGCGAGCGCGTCGTCGCCACCACGAAGTAGCTCAGTACGACCGCTCCATCCCGAGGACGTTCTCCCCGAGGAAGTTGAGTGCGAGCTGTTGGGTGATCGGCACGAGCCGCGTGAGTCGTGCCTCCCGGAAGTACCGTTCGACGTCGTACTCGCGGGCGATTCCGAACCCACCGTGGGTCTGGACGGCCGCGTCGGCCGCCTCGAAGGCCGCCTCGCTCGCGAGGTACTTCGCGACGTTTGCGCGCGCGCCGAGGTCCACCCCGGATTCGGAAGCCGCGGCGTCGGCGCCGTTGTAGACCACGGCCTTTGCGGCCTGCACCCGGGCATAGGCCGCTGCCAGCGGGTGTTGGATCGCCTGATTCGTCCCGATCGACCGGCCGAATACCTCGCGCTGATTCGCGTAAGCGACGCCCGCGTCGAGTGCCGCCTCGCCCAGCCCCACACACTCGGCGGCGATCACGAGCCGCTCCTCGTTGAGCCCGTCGAGCATCTGGTAGAACCCGCGGCCCTCCTCGCCGATGAGGCGGTCCTCGGGGACGCGAAGTCCCTCGAACCAGCATTCATACGAGTGGACGGCGTTGCTCGCGGTCTTCTCGATCGGCTCGATCTCGAGTGCTCCGTTCGAGAGCGCCTCGTCGATGTCGACGAGGAACATCGAGATCCCCCGCGTGCGCTTTTCGACGTCCTCTCTCGGCGTGGTCCGGGCCATTAACACGAGGTAGTCGCTCGCGTCCACCCGCGAGGTCCAGATCTTCTGGCCGTCGATCACGTACTCCTCTCCCTCCTTTCGCGCGCGGGTCTCGATGGCCGTCGAGTCGGAACCCGCGTTCGGTTCGGTAAGACCGAACGCCTGTATCGAAACCTCGCCGCTTGCGACCTTCGGCAGGAGGTCGTTCTTCAGGTCCTCGCTCCCGTACTCGACGAGCGAGACGGAGTTGTAGATCCCGCCGTGGACCGACTGGGCGGCACTGAACCCCCCGCCGCTCGCGGCGATCTCCTCCATCATCACGACCGTCTCCGGCGTGCCCATCCCCGCCCCGCCGTACTCCTCTGGGATCAACGCGCCGAACCAGCCGTGCTCGGCGAGCGCGTCGGCGAACTCGTATGGATACTCGCCGTTTCTATCGCGCTCGCGCCAGTAGGCCTCGTTGAAGTCCGCACAGATCTCGCGGATCGAGTCCCGAACGAGGCGCTGTTGGTCCGACAGCTCTACCGTGTCACGCTGGATCATAGCTCGAATAGCCGCTACATAACTATACGCCTACGGGATGGCGTCGATCGTGCCGATTTTCGACGCCGGGCGTTCAGAGCGCCTCGGAGACGTCGAGCAACGTGGCTATCGAGCCCGCTTCGGCGAACCCGCCGAGGTCGTCGTAGAGCCGTTCGGCACGCTCGCGTTCGAGCGTCCGGGTCGCACAGTCGAGGAACTTCGCCCGCCGGCGGGACTCCGAGAGCGGATCCTCGTGCGTGCCCGGCGGGTTCTCCTGTCGGCGTTCGACCGATCCCGCGGAGCTCTCGATGCGGACGGTCGCAGTGTGATCGTCGTATGCGAGGTCTGGTTCGACCCGGAACGTGACGCGCTCGCGAAGGCGCTGGACGGCCGGATCCGACAGCGCCGGCTCCTCGAAGGTCGCCAGATCCACCCGATCGCGCGCGAGCGCGCTCGCAACGGCGTACTCCATCGAGAACTTCGCCTCCAGTCCCGTCTCCGGATCCGAATGGGCGAGCGCGTCGGCCGCCCCCCGTGAGGCTTCGACGGTGATCGCCTCGACTTCCGTCGGGCTGATCCCGTGTTGGGCCGCGAGCGACTGGGTCGCGGCGATCGCCGTATGAGTGAAGTAGCAACACGGGTAGGCCTTGGTGTGGATACCACGCTCGTCGATGTACCACCCTTCGGACGGTTCGACTTCGTGTGGCCGGCCATACAGGTCGAGAAAGCCCCCCTCGCCACCGATCGCCTCGGCGTCGGCAGTTACCCCGTCGCTCGCGAGCAGTGCGGCGGTGAGCCCCGAACGGGCGGCGAAACCGGCATGCATCGGCTTGGTCATCGAGCCGAAGTTGCGTTTCAGCCCCGCGGGCGTCGAGGCGGCGATACAGAGTGCGTTTCTCGTCTCCTCGGGAGCGAGATCGAGAAGCCACGCCGCGACCGCGGCCGCGCCGAACGCCCCGAAGGTGGCCGTCGCGTGCCACCCCGTTTCGTAGTGGTCGGGACTGATCGGCGCGGCCACCGTGCTCATAACCTCGAACCCTGCGACGTAGGCGGCGATGGCCTCCCGGCCGCTCGCGTCCGTCTCGCCCACGAGCGCGAGGATCGGCGGGACGAGCACCACGCTCGGGTGGCCGTCGATCGCCCACGAGAGGTCGTCGTAATCGAGCGCGTGGCCCGCCGCCCCCAGCGCGAGGGCGTGTTCCGGGTCCGCTCGTCCGGCGAGCGCCACCAATCCGCCGTCGGGGAGCCACCGTGAGACGGATCTGCCTACCTCGGTCGAGAAACTCGCGAGTGTCACGCCGACCGTGTCGACGAACGCCCGCTCGACGGCTTTCGTCGTCGGTTCGCCGATGGCTTCCGAATCGAGATCCGTGACGATCGCCGTCAGACGCGATTCGACTGCGGGGGGTGTCGTAGCCATACCGGTCTCTCGGGCGGTTCGGTCATAAAACGGGGTTACTGGAGGCGTTTCGTCGTCTCGACGAGCGGGTGGCGCGCGTAATCGACCACCGTGATGTCCGAGATCGACGAGAGTCCCTCCTTGCAGGCGGTCCGTTCCATCCCGAGTTCGATCTCCTCGTCGATGACGATCACGTAGGCGTCCATCTCCTCGATGTCGAGTGTATCGGCGGCCATAGCGCGATGGTGTCCATCGGCCAGCAGGAGACGGCCGTCGACGTCGATCACGACGAGCGGTTCTGCGAGTCCGTGTTCGAGTTCGTATCGCCGCCCTTCGAGTTCGTCGGCATACACCTTTCCCTGTGTGGGAACGAGGTTCGAAAGCGAGATCGTTCGGCGTTCCTCGCCGACGGAGATGTCGTGGATGCTTTCGAGGGTGCGGATCAGTTTCCCGACCTTCTCGGGGGTGGCGCGTTCGATCTGACTGCGGATCACGTCGGCGTTCGAGATGATTCCTACCAAGTTGCCCGCGTCGTCGACGACCGGGAGTTTCTGGATCCCCGACCGGAGGATGACCCGGGCGGCGTCGGTGACCTTCATCTGAGGATGGGCGACGACGAGATCCGTACTCATCACCTTGAACAGCGGTTCCTCGTCGTCCGCCAACAGCAGATCGCGTGCACTGATGAACCCCTCGACGCGCCGGCCATCACAAACGGGAAAGCCGCTGTGTTCGTCGCTTTCGGCGATGCGGGCGGCCACCTCGCCGACGGTCGTATCCGGCGAAACCGTCGCCACGTCGCGGGTCATATACTCGTTGACACGTGGTTTTCCGTCCGTGACGCCTGCGTTCATAACTGCCAGACGGTAGCGGGTCGCAAAAACCTCACGCTACCCGTTAGTTCGCCTCCGGCTGCCAGTCGTTCGAACCGATCGGAGGCCGTGGCTCCGGCTCGTCGCGGACCGAAATCGCCTCGAAAAAGCGCTCGTCGATCACCTCACGGATGATCTCGGTCAACAGTTCCTCGTCGTCCTCGATCTCCTCGCCGAGAAAGCCGAGCGGGATCTGCGCGCCGGCCATCCCCGCGTGACCGCCCGCGCTCCCGATCTGGTCGAACGCGTCGCGCAACATCCCGCCGATGTCGAGGTCCGTTCCGCGCGCTCTGGCGGAGATATAAATAGTTCCGTCGACGAAGCCGTAGATGAGCGTCGCGACGACTCCCTCCATGTTCAGGAGGTGATCAGCCGCCTGTGCGAGGGCGTCGCGATCACGAAGGGTGCCGATACAGGTCGTACAGATACCGTCTCGAACGCGGCTGTTGCTGATCGCACGCGCGAGGGTATCGAAGGTCTCCGGACTGATCGTGGGCCGTTCGATCTGCTCGAGGACGTCGATATCGACGTGGGGCTGCAGCGTCGTTGCCGCCTCGAAATCCAGCCGAGAGACGCCCCGCGAGAAATCGTTGGTATCGGTACGGATCCCGAAGAGGAGTGCAGTCGCCAGTTCCTCGTCCATCTCGACCTCCAGTGCGTCGAAGTATTCGACGAGCATCGTGCTCGTCGAGCCGATGTCGTATCTGACGTCGAGATGGTGGGCTTCGACCGGTCCCGGCGAGGGATGATGGTCGATCACGACGTCTATCGGGGTGTCCTCGGGAAGCTGATCGTTGACGCCGGGCAAGGAGTGATCGACCAGCGCGATCGCATCGAGTGGCTCGGTTTCGGCCGGGTCGTCGAGTTCGATGAGGTCGCTATCGAGCCCAAGGACGTTGACCAGCGCACGGTTCTCCTGGTGGGTGATGTCCCCGAAGTAGTACGCGTTGGCCTCGATACCGACGGATCGTGCGAGCGTCGCGAGGGCGATCCCGCTCGCGATCGCGTCGGGATCGGGGTTGTCGTGAAGCATCACCCCGAGTTCGCCCTCGACCCGCACGAGGAGCGATCGCAGGTGACGCGCACGCTCCGGGGCCTCGGCGACGATGGACTCGGCGGTGTACTCGTGGAAGGCGGTCGTCGGATCGAGGACCGTCTCGACCAGCCCTGCGAGCGTCTCCCTGTCGGCCTCGGTCGGCTCGTCACCGGTGTAGGCGACGATAGGAACCGAGTCGAAGACCTCGTGTGCCGCCCGTGCGATGGCGATGTTCCGTTGGGGCGAGTCCGTCCCGATGAAGACGCTCGTGACGGGTCCTCCGATTCCCGCGAGGACCGCGCGATCGGCCGGATCGGCGGCCGTCATCGTCACGTCGCGCTGCGGGAACTCGCGCTGTTCGGGATCCAGCGTGACGACGTGGACCGTCCCACCCTGCTCCCGGGCGCGTTCGACCAGTGCGTGGCCGACGGTCCCGGCACCGCACCCGAGGAGCAGTCGAGAGACCATAACAGTACGCCGTAGCCCATCGACGCGCTAAAACCTACCGTCTCGGTGAATAGAAATCCCTCGAACGGGCCGAAGTGGTCGGCTACGATACACCCGCTCGTGGGCAGCCGAAACGAGCCGATTACGCGAGCAGGGTGCTCGCGGCTGCCTGTGCGAGGTCGACGACCGGAAACGCCGGCAACAGCGCGATCGTCATGATCGCCGCGGCGACGATCGCCACGTACAGCCCGACGGGCTGGCGCGAGACGTCGAATTCCCGAACCGGGTCCTCGATCAGGATCGCCTTGACCAGCCGTGAGTAGTAAAACAGCGACAGCGCGCTCGCGAGCGCGCCGACCGCCGCGAGCCACCAGTAGCCCGCACCGATCGCCGCCGTGAACAGGGCGTACTTCGAGAGGAATCCGCCGCCGATCGGGAGTCCGGCGAGGCTGAAGAGGAAGACCGTCATCGCCGCGCAGGCGATCGGGGCTCGGTGCCACAGGCCGTTGTAGTCCTCGAAGGTCCGCCCGACGCCGCGGTACTCGGCGAGCGCGACGAAGAGGAACGCGCCGGTGTTCATGAAGCCGTAGACCAGCAGGTGCATCATCGCCGCGCCCATCACCGCGACGTCGTTACCGCCGCCCAGCGCCGCCAGCCCGATCAGCACGTAGCCGGCGTGGCCGACCGAGGAGTACGCGAGCATGCGTTTGACGTTCTCCTGCATCGCGGCGGCGAAGTTGCCCACGATCATCGTCACGACCGCGAGCACCTGGAAGATCAGTACCCAGTCGATCCCCAGTCCGACGACCGTCTCGAGGGGGAACCCCTCGATGAACACGCGAAAGGCAATGACGAAGCCGGCGGCCTTCGACGCCGAGGAGAGGAAGGCACTGACGGGCGCGGGCGCGCCTTCGTAGGCCTCCGGCGCCCAGAAGTGAAACGGCACGGAGGCGGTCTTGTAGGCGACTCCGCCGACCAGCATCAGCACGCCGATCCCGAGGATTCCGATATTGTCGGTCTCTGCGACGCCCGCGGCGACCGCGTCGAGCTGGAGCGATCCGGTGACCGCGTAGACGAGGCTGATCCCGTAGACGAGGATCGCCGACGAGAGCGCGCCGATCAGGAAGTACTTCAGTCCCGCTTCGATGCTGCCGCGGTTGTGCTTCAGGGACGCGACCAGCGCGAAGGAAGAGAGGCTCGAGAGTTCGATGGCGACGAACGCGACGACGAGGCTGTTCGCGTTGGCCATCAGCGCCATTCCTGTGGTCGCGAGCACGATCAACGAGTAGAACTCGCCCTTGTGCGGGTGGTCGTGGAGATAGTCGTAACTGCCGAGGACGACGAGCGCGGCCACGCTCGCGACGACGAACGTGAAAAAGAGGCTCATACCGTCGACAACCACCTGATCGGCGAGCAGGCTCAGCCCCTCAGGTCGGCCGACTCCTGTAAAGAAGTACCAGACCGAAACGGCGAGCGCACCGAGGATACCCGCGAGCGAGAGGCCCGCGAGCAATGCGTTGTTCGTCTCGCCCGGCTTGATGCTGTCCGCGAGGAACAGCACGAACGACGTCACCGCCAGTACGACGACCGGTGCGAGCGCGATCCACGTGGAGGCGTCGGTCACCATCAGAGACCACCTCCGAGTTCGACGAGCGGATCAACCGCGTCCTGTATCATGGTGAAAAAGATGTCGGGATCAACGCCCAGCAGGATGATCAGTGCGATCAGCACGAACAGCGGCACGACGTCGTGCAGCGGTGCGCGCGTGATCTCGTAGTCGGTTTCGAGGCGATACGCCCCGAACAGCGTGCGCTGCATCGCAAACAGCAGGTAGCCCGCGACGATCACGATACCGAACATCGCGATCGCCGTAAACAGCGGTGCGCCCGGGAGGACCGTCGACTGGAACGCCCCGAGGAAGATCAGGAACTCCCCGGCGAAGCCGGCCATCAGCGGCAGACCCATGTAGCCGAAGGCCGCCGCGACGAAGATCCCGGCGGTGATCGGCATTCTATCGGCGATCCCCGAAATGTCCCCGACCATCCGGGTGTGGGTGGCGTTGTAGATCACGCCGACGACCATGAACATCAGCCCCGAGATCAGCCCGTGGGCGACCATCTGGAAGGTCGCGCCGCCGATCCCGTAGACGGTAAACGCGACCAACCCGAGGATGACGTAGCCCATCGAGGAGATCGAGGAGTACGCGACGATCCGCTTGAGGTCCTGTTGGGCCAGCGCGAGCATCGCACCGTAGATGACACTGAAGACGCCAAGCACCGCGATCGGCACGGCGAGCGTCGCCGCGACGTCGTACAGCATCGTGAAGTTGAACCGAAGCAGGGCGTAGGTCCCCATCTTCAGGAGGACGCCCGCAAGCAGCACCGAAACGGGCGTGGGGGCCTCGACGTGGGCGTCCGGAAGCCACGTGTGGACCGGGAAGATCGGCACCTTGACCGCGAATCCGAAGAAGATCGCGATGAAAGAGACCAGCGCCAGCATGTCGGGACCGAGACCCGCGAATCCGGAGAGCTGACCGTCGTGAAGCGCCTGCGTGATCGCGGGCATGTCGAAGGAGTTCACCGAGTCGCCGAGCCCGAACACCAGCGCGATGAAGCCGATGAACATCACCAGCGAGGCGACGTTCGTGTAGACGAAGAACTTGATCGCGGCGTACTTCCTCCTCGGCCCGCCCCAGACGCCGATCAACAGGTACATCGGGATCAGAACGGCCTCCCAGAAGACGAACCAGACGAAGAAATCGAGCGTCGAGAAGACGCCGATGAGGCTCGCCTCCATGAAGAGGATCAGCCCGTAGAACTGCGAGATACGCTCCTGAATCGGCGTCCACGCGCTCATGATCGCGAGCGGAACGAGGACGGTCGTGAGCACCAACAGCGGGAAGCTCACGCCGTCGAGGCCGACGTGCCAGTTGATCGCGTAGGGATCGAGGGCGATCCACTGGGCTTGGGTTTCGAACGCGACGGTGCTCCCTTCGAGCAGGGCGTTCCCGCTCGCGTCGAAGCGCGTCCACAGGAAGAGACTGCCCACGAACGGGAGCAGGCTCAGTGCGAAGGCGACCTGTGGGGCGTAGGCTTCCGGCGTGAGGAAGACGACGAGCGCCGCGACGAACGTTACCGCGATGAGTGTCTCGATCAACATTCAGAACCAACCTCCGTAGATGCCAAAGGCCACGAGCAGGACGACAAGCGCCGTCGTGATCAACGCGGCGTAGTTGGTGACGACGCCGCTCTGGAGCCTACGGACCCGACCGCTGCCGAGCAGGCTCACGCTGCTGATGCCGTTGACGACGCCGTCGACGACGCCCTGATCGAACGTGTCCGCGCCACGGGCGACGCGCTGTGTCAGGCCTTCGGCGAGCCAGACCTGGTACTCGTCCTGGTAGTAGTTCGCGACCAGCACGTCCTTCGCGCCGCCGAGCTTGTCGGTGTGAGCCACCGGATGGGGACCACGGTAGAGCGCGACCGCGGTGCCGGCCCCCGCGAGCGCGAGGACCAGTGCGATCGCACCGGGAATCAGCGGCGTCAACTCGGCGTGGTGGATGTGTGCGAACTCCTCTGCGGTGGCCGTATACGTCGAGTAGGCGAGTTGCTCGGGACCGCTGTCGAGCCAGTGTGAGAGGTACGTGATGTCCGCACCCGTGAGTTCGGCGACCGGCACCATGTTGACGAACCCGGCGACCGTCGCGAGGATCCCGAGTACCGCGAGCGGGATCTTCGTGTTCCAACCCAGCGGAACCGGGTGTTCGGCGTGGTCGCTTCTGGGTTCGCCGTGGAAGGTGAGGATCACCATTCGGAACGTATAGAAGCCGGTGAAGAACACCGCGAGCAGCCCCATCGCGTAGGCCGCGAGCAACACCGGGTTCTCGAGGCCGGCGATCAGCGCCTCGTAGAGGATCTCGTCCTTGCTCCAGAAGCCCGAGAAGGGCAGGATGCCCGCGAGCGCGAGCGAGCCCGCGAGGAACGAGTAGTACGTCACGGGCATCTCGTCCTTGAGCCCGCCCATGTTCCACATGTTCTGTTCGTGGTGCATCGCGATGATGACCGCACCCGCCCCCAAGAAGAGCAGCGCCTTGAAGAAGGCGTGGGTCATCAGGTGGAAGGTCGCCGCGACGTAGCCCGCGACGCCCAGCCCGAGCATCATATAACCGTACTGGGAGATCGTCGAGTAGGCGAGCACCTGCTTGATGTCGTCCTTGACGACGCCCATCGACGCCGCAAACAGCGCCGTGAAGCCACCAATAAAGGCGATGATGGCCATCGCGGTCGGGCTGAGTGCGTAGAAGCCGTACATTCGGGCGACCAGATAGACGCCGGCCGCAACCATCGTCGCCGCGTGGATCAGCGCCGAGACGGGCGTCGGGCCCTCCATCGCGTCGGGCAGCCAGGTGTGAAGCGGGAACTGGGCGGATTTACCGATCACGCCGCCAAGCACCAGCAGCCCGAGGATCGTGACCCATGTCCCCGCGGGGAAGCCGAAGAGCGTCTCCCCGCCGACGATGGCCTCCTCGGCCAGTTGGGGGAATGCCCCCTCGCCGGCGAACTGCGCGGTGCCGAACGTCGCGAGGATCCCGACGACGCCGATCAGGAAGAAGTAATCACCGAAGCGGGTGACCAGAAACGCCTTTTTGGCAGCGCTCGGCGGGGCGTCCTCGCGGAACCAGAAGCCGATCAGCAGGAACGAACAGAGACCGACGAGCTCGAAGAACATGAAGGCCATCAGCAGGTTGTCCGCGAAGACGAACGAAAGCATGCTGAAGGTAAACAGCCCGAGCCCGGCGTAATAGCGGGGCAGGCCGGTCTCGCCCTCGTCGTTCATGTAGCCGAGGCTGAACATGTGGACGAGGAATGCGATCAACGAGACGATAACGAGCATCATCGTCGAGAGGGGGTCCAAAAGCAGGCCGAACGAGAGCGAGAGCGTTCCCTCGCCGACGCCGGCGACCCACGTATAGAGCGTCTCGTCGTAGAACCCGCCGCTCGCGACCCGGAGCATCGCCCAGATCGAGAGCAGTAACGAACCGCCCGTGGCAGCCATACCGACGAGGCCGCCCTTTTTGGGGAGGTACTCGCCCGCGACGAGCGCGATAACGAACGACGCGAGCGGGAGCAGTGCGATCAACGGTGCGTATTCGAATGCCATCTCGTTACCACCTCATCGTCGTCGCCTCGGTCACGTCGATGCCACGGAAGTTGCGATAGAGGACGAGGATGATCCCGATCCCGATCGCGACCTCCGCGGCGGCAAGCGCCATCACGAACAGCGCGAAGGTCTGTCCGGTCAGGTTGCCCCACTGCAGCGAGAAGGCGACGAAGTTGATGTTCGCTGCGTTGAGCATGAGTTCGACGCTAATGAGGAACATTAGCGCGTTGCGGCGCGTCAGCACGCCGAACAGGCCGATACAGAACACGCCCGCCGAGAGGACGAGGTACCACTCGACCGGCACGAGTAGCTGTGTGGGCGCGAGCATCTACTCCTCACCTCCCTCGAAGCCGCCGCGTTCGGGGACGAGCGTCCCGTCCCCCTCCCTCTCATCGCGCTTTGCGAGCATCACCGCGCCGTCGAGGGCGGCGTCGAGCACGATCGCGATCGCGAAGAAGGCGACGATGAATCCCTCGGCGGGTACGTCACCGGCGCCAATGTTGAACATCGCATAGCCGATGCTGGCGGTGATGTTCGCCCCGTCGGGAAAGCCCTGCGGGGCGGAAAACGACGAGGTCACGAAGACGAACGCGAGAACACAGAAGAGCGCGACCGCTGCCAGTCCGGGAGCCAAGTGACTGCCGAGCCTGAGTTCGGGCTTAGTCGGCATTGCTGGCCTCCGTGTCAGTCGGTCCCATCCCCTGTGCGCCGGGGTCGGCCTCTGCGGTCTCGTCGTGGGTCAGCATCACGGCGAACGTGATCAGGATGAGCACCCCGCCGACGTAGACGAGGACCTGCACCGCCGCGAGGAACTCGGCCTGCAGCGTCACGTAGTGGATCGCGACGCTGAGGAGTGCCACCCCGAGCAGGAGCGCGGCATGCCACACGTCCCTGACGAGGACGACGCCGAGACTGCTCGCGAGTGTCACCCCCGCAAACAGCACAAACGCCGCTGTCTCTAGTACCATTAGTTCAACACTCAGTCGCACGCCCTTTGAAGATTTCGAGATTGACGTGACGCGTACGGATTTTCGCGTCGATGCCGGTCGCTGATTGCCGCTCTGACGGGGCAAAAATCAGTCGAGCTACTGGTAGTCGACTTCGCCCTCGCCCTCGCCGATCCACGCGCCGCGATCGGGCTCGCGGGATTCGAGCGGGTCGATGTCCTTGTACCACGGAACGTTTCCGAGCTGTTCTTTGTTGTACACGAGGTCGTCCTTCGTATCGCCCGTGAACTCGAAGTTCTGGGTCAGCAGGATGGCGTCGACGGGGCAGACCTCCTCACACAGCCGGCAGTAGATACACTGCCCGATGTGGAGGTTGTACTGCTCGCCGTTTCGCTGGTCGTCCATCACGATCTGGATCGTGTCGTTCGGACAGACGTTCTCGCACTGGCGACACCAGATACAGCGCTCCTGGCTGAACTTGTGGACGCCCCGGAACCGCGGGGAGACTTCGGGTGCGGTTTCGGGATACTCGACAGTGAACGTGTTGCCGTCGAGCGCGTGTTTCATTGTCGTTGCCATCGATTTCATTAGTCCGATCATGCGATAAACACCCCCACGATGATGGCCGTGAGAACCAGGTTTGCGAAGGAGAGCACGAGCATCCCCTTCCAACCGATCTCGATCAGTTGGTCGATCCGCACCCGCGGAAGCGCAGAGCGCGCCCACTGAGTGAACAGGAAGATCGCCCAGATCTTGATGATGAACCAGACAATGCCCGGCAGAACGGGGCCTGCGGGACCGCCCAGAAAGAGCGTCGTGACGATCGCACCACCGAGGAAGATGTGGAGGAACTCCCCGAGATAGATCAATACGAAGTACACCGAGGAGTACTCGGTCTGATACCCCGCAACGATCTCCGTGGGAGCCTCGGGTACGTCGAAGGGGTTTCGCCCCACTTCGGCCAGGTTCGCGGCCATGAACAACACGAACGCGAAGGGGTTGACGAAGGCGTACCACGACGGAATCGAGACGCCGGCGACCGAGAACAGTGGTTCTGCCTGCACGGCGACGATCTCGCTCATCTGGAGCGTGCCCGCGAAGATGACCACCGACGCGGCGGTGACGATCAGTGGGATCTCGTAGGCGACGTTCTGTGCGACCGCGCGAAGCCCGCCGAGCATCGAGTACTTGTTGTTCGAGGCGTAGCCCGCCGTCGCCAGTCCCAGCGACGCGATCGAAGCGATCGCGAACACCACCACGAGGCCGGTCTCGGGATCGGCCAAGTGAATACCGCTTCCCATCGGGATCACCGCGAAGCCGAGCATCGCAGAAGAGGCGATCACGAGCGGCGCGAGGTCGTAAGCCGGCCGGTCGACGCCCTCGGGGATGATCAACTCCTTCGCGAGCAGTTGGACGGCCGCCGCAGGGATGATCAGCAGTCCGAAGGGGCCGATCCGGTTGACCGCGATCCGGTCAGTGAAGGCGGCGGTGATCTTCCGTTTGGCCCACGGGCCCGCGACGCCGCTCATCGCGAGCATCAGGTTGGCGATCACGAACGCCGCGAGGAAGGCGGCGACGAACTCACCGAGCGCACCGAATTGGCCCAGCCCGGTGAGGTCGGCGATCCGATCCGGTAGTAACACCTCCTGAAGGGGCAGGACCATTCAGCGATCCACCTCCCCGAGGATGATGTCGAGGCTTCCGAGCGAGGCAACCAGGTCGGCGACGTACTCGCCTTCGGACATCTCGGGCAGCGTATGCAGGTTCGAGAAGCATGGACTGCGAATCTTGAACCGGGCGGGTTTGTCGGTGCCGTCCGCACGGATGTAGATCCCGAGTTCGCCCTTCGCGGCCTCGACCGCTCGGTAGATCTCCGTGTCGGGGTCCGGCCGCAGGGTTCGGGGAACGTTCGACTGGATCTCCCGGTCCTCTTCGGGCCAGTCCTCGAGCAGGTCGATACACTGTTCGATGATCCGCGCGGACTGTTCGACCTCGCGCATCCGCACGAGCAGGCGTGCGTAGTTGTCGCGCCCGTCCTCGGTGACGACGTCCCAGTCGAGTTCGGGATAATACCCATAGGGGTCGTCGCGTCGGAGGTCGTAGTCGATCCCAGAGGCGCGTGCGACGGGGCCGGTCGCGCCGTACTGTTTCGCCGTCTCGGGATCGAGAACGCCCGTATCGACGGTTCGGATCTGGAAGATCTCGTTGGAGGTGATCAGGTCGTGGTACTCCTGGGTCGCCTCCGGTAAGTCGTCGAGGAAGTCCCGCGTCTTCTCGAAGAACTCCTCGCGGGGTTCGGGCAGGTCCCACGCCACCCCGCCGAGCCGGAGGTAGTTGAACATCATCCGGCTTCCCGTCAGATCTTCGAGGAGGTTTTGGACCTTCTCGCGGTCGCGCATCGCGTACATGAAGATCGCGGTGAAGTCCCCGTAGATGTCGAGACAGAAGGTCCCGAGCGCGAGCATGTGTGAACAGATCCGACACAGCTCCGCGCCCATCGTCCGGATGACCTGGGCGTACTCGGGCACGTCGATGTCCGCCAAGTCTTCTGCGGCGCGCGCATAGCCCCACTCGTTCATCAGGCCGCCGGGCGCGTAGTCCCAGCGATCGGGATACGGCATGATCTGGTGGCGATAGGTGCCGTTCTGTGCCATCTGCTCCTCACACCGATGGAGGTAGCCGATGTCCGGGTCGACGTCGACGACCTGCTCGCCGTCGAGCACCGTCTTCAGGTGCAACACGCCGTGGGTCGCCGGGTGGTGGGGACCGATGTTGAGGAACATCGTCTCCGTGTCCGAATCGTAGTGGTCCTCGGCGATCGGGTTCTGGTGTTCGGCGAGCGTGACGATCTGTGGACGGTCCTGATCGTAATCGAGCGCGAGCGGGTGACCCTGCCACGTCTCCGGAAGCAGGATGCGCCGCGGATCGGGGTGGCCCTCGTACTCGATACCGACCAGATCGTAGGCCTCGCGTTCGTGCCAGTCGGCGGTCCGGTAGACCGGTTCTGCGGTCTGACTGACCGGGTCGTCCTTCGACGTGGGAACGACGACGCTGACCTCCTGTGTGGGATCGTCGTACTTCTTCAGGTGGTAGATCGATTCGTACCTGTCCGCGTACTCCTGGGCGGTGACCACCGAGAGGTGGTCGAACCCCGCCTCGTCGCGCAGCGCGAAGAGGACGTCCTGAACCTCGTCGGGCCGAATAACGAACCCTTCGGCGTTGAGGTGCGTCTCGCGACCGAGGACGTGCTCGCCGAGCAGGCGCTCGATCGCGTCGTAGTCGACGCCCTCCTCGGTGACGTACTGCTGTCGTTTCGGTCGTTCTAAGCTCATGGTGAATCAGCCCAGTTGTACCGCATGACCAGATCGTCCGTGTCGATCTGACTCGCCAGTTTATCCACCAGCTCGTCCCGCTCCAAGTCGCCGAACTGTTCGAGTTCGTAGGGTTTGACCGTCACCGGCGAGGACTCGCCCTGTGCGATACGCTCTTGGAGTTTGACGACGCCGTAAACCAGCGCCTCGGGACGGGGCGGACAGCCCGGGACGTGGATATCCACGGGGATGACCTCTTCGGCGCCCTTGATGACGTTGTAGCCCTCCTGGAACGGCCCGCCGGAGATGGCACACGAGCCCATGTTCACGACGAACTTGGGTTCCGCCATCTGGTCGTAGACGCGCTTCATCCGCGGGGCGAACTTCGAGACGATGGTGCCGGGGATGATGATCGTATCGGCCTGTCGGGGCGAGGCCCGCGGGACGCCCGATCCGAAGCGGTCGAGGTCGTGTTTCACGGCGTAGGTGTGCATCATCTCGAGGCTGCAGCAGGCGATCCCGAACTGCAGCATGAACATCGAGGAGCCGCGCACCCAGTTCATGAACTGGTCGAACTTCGTGAGGATGAACGGCGAGGAGCCGAACGCCTCGCGGAGCCGCGAGTTGAAGCGGCTGTCGACCTCGCCCATGCGTGCCTCGCGGGTCTTGGACATGGGGTCGGTGCTCCCTGTGATCGTCTCCGATGGTGTGTCGCTCATTGTAGTCTGCTCCGTTTGCTCGATTCCGGGCTCTTGATCCACTGTACCGCACCGTTGCGCCACGCCCAGATCAGCGCGGCGACGAGAACGGCGATGAAGACCAACATCGGACCCAGCGCGTGAAGCAGACCGACCTGCGCCACGGCGTCGCTGTAGATGACCGTCCAGGGGAAGATGAAGACAGTCTCGATGTCGAAGACGAGAAACAACAACGCGACCATGTAGTACTGGATGTTGAACCGGATGCGCGTCGTCCCCGTCGGGATCTCACCGCTCTCGTAGATGCTCCGTTTTCCTTGTTCGGGGACCGTCGGCCGCAACAGCGCTGACACCGCCATCATACCGAGCGGGATCAACACCCCCACGAGCGCCAGTGCCCCGACTGCTATCCATGTGTTCATAGACCGTGTTCTCCGTAACGTCCGAGGGTTGGGAATCCACCTACATAAGGGTTGATTCTCGTTATTTCTCACCCGTCAGGGGCAAGCATCACTGGTCCCGCTGTGCGCGAAATCCGGGCGTTCCCGACTCGTGAAGGTCGCGGGAAACCGCCGCGACCTCCCCCTGTAATCCCTCGTGATACTCGACCAGCCGATTCCGGAGTTCCTCGTGCTCGCGCGCGAGGATCTGGACCGCCGACAGCGCCGCGTTGAACGACTTGCCCGCGTCGACCGCCGTAAGCGGCGCGCCCGTGGGCATCCCGATGACGGAGCTGACGGATTTCTCCTGAACCGGCACGCCGATCACCGGTACGGGATAGGCAAGCGAGGCGGTCATGTTCGGCAGGTCGGCGGACTTCCCGCCCGCGCCCGCGATGATCACGTCCAGTCCCCGGTCGGACGCCGTACTCGCGTAGGCGTCCATCAGCTTCGGGGTGCGATGCGCCGAGACGACGTACGTCTCGAAGGTGAACCGTGCCTCTGGCGGGTCCTCGAGGTCGGTGACCTCCGCGAACCCGAGTTCGGAAAGCGCCTCGTAGGCCCCGTACATGGTATCGAGGTCCGAGTCGCTGCCCATGACGATCCCAACCTCGGGGGTCTCCTCGGAATCGCGGTCGCGCGCGGCCTCGGCTTCGAACTCCTCGATCAGCTCGCGTACTCCCTCCACTGTCATGATTCGAACTCCACGTGCCGGCGGTATGTACGTGCTGACTCCAGCAGTTCGTCGGCGGAGCGGTCTCCGCCGAGAACGGCGAAGTGGCCCATCTTCCGCAGCGGGCGGACCTCGCGTTTCCCGTACCAGTGGAGATGGACCGTGGGTTCGGCGAGCAACTGATCGACGCCCGAGAGGGTCGCTTCCCTCGACTCGCGCTCGTCGCCCAATACGTTCTTCGTCACGACCGGTTCGCGCAGTTCGGTCGATCCCAAGGGAAGCCCCCAGACCGCGCGGGCGTGCTGTTCGAACTGCGAGCTACGCGCGCCCTCGATGGTCCAGTGGCCCGAGTTGTGCGGGCGGGGCGCGATCTCGTTGACGAGGATCCCCTCGCCCTCTTGAAAGAGCTCGATCCCGTACACCCCTCGCCCGTCCATCAGCTCGAGGACCTCGCCGGCGACGTCCTGGGCGCGCTCGCGGACCGCCCCGCTCGCGCGCGCCGGGACCACGGTCTCCCGGAGGATCTCCGTTTCGTGCAGGTTCTCGCCCGCGACGTAGGTCGCGACCTCCCCATCGCCTTTGACGCCGATCACCGAGAGTTCGCGCTCGAACTCGACGAACTCCTCGACCATCGCCGCCCCACCGAGTTCGTCCAGTACCGCCTCGGCCTCCTCGGGACCCTCGATCGGGAGGTTACCCCGACCGTCGTAGCCGCCCTCGCGAGCCTTGACCATCGCGGGCGTCCCCAACTCGTCGAGCGCCGTCCGTAGCTCCTCGGGCGAATCGACCGCCCGGAACGAGGGGACCGACACGCCGGCCTCCCGAAGGGCGCGTTTCTGGACGAGCTTGTCCTGGATCGTCCGGAGGGTGTCGGGTGAGGGCTGGACCTCGATGCCGGCCTCCTCGGAGACCTCTTCGAGCAGGTCGGGATCAGCGAGTTCGATCTCGAACGTGAGAATGTCCGCGCGCGCGGCGAGTTCCCGGACCGAATCGGGGTCGTCGAACGCGCCGACGATCTGGTCCCGACAGACCGCCGAGGCCGGACACTCGGGTGTCGGATCGAGGACGATGGTCTCGATTCCCAAGGGGCCCGCCGCCTCCGCGAGCATCCGCCCCAACTGGCCGCCGCCAACGACTCCCACAGTCGGTCCCGGAAGGGTTTTCGTTGCCATGGGCGACGGTTTCCCGAGCGTGGTCAAAAGCCCACCGCTACCTGCTCAACGCCGTCGCGGTCCACGGCGCGATCGGGTCGCCGGTCCCCTCCATGCGCTCGATCAACCGAGCTTCGAGGTCCGTCCGAACCGATTCGTAGGCGGGGTGCTCGATCAGGTTCCCGAGTTCGTTCGGATCGGCATCCAGATCGTAGAGTTCGTTTCTGTCGGGGCCGTTGTGGACGTATTTGTACCGTTTCGTGCGGAGCATCCGCTGAGAGTAGAGCCCGAACTCGTCGCCGTGATACTGTGCGAAATGCGAATCGGGCCAGTCCGACGGAGCCTCGCCCGAAAAGAGCGGCCGGATCGAGCGCCCGTCGACGTCGGGGACCTCCGTGTCGGCCAGATCGAGGAAGGTCGGCATCAGGTCGTGGAGCGAGATGAACTCCCCGCAGGTCGATCCCGCCTCGATCTCGCCGGGCCAGCGGACCTGCAGGGGGATGTGGTAAGTCTCGTCGTACATGATCGGGCCCTTGTTGAATTGGCGATGAGCACCCGTGAAGTCGCCGTGATCCGAGGCGTGGATCGTACAGCAGTCCTCGATCCCCGCGGCGGCCTCGAGGATCCGCCCGATCTGCTCGTCGAGCAGCGTCATGAACCCCCGATACTTCGCGATCGCTTCCGACCAGGTCTCCCAGTCGAACCCCCGAACGCCCCGGTAGTCGAGGTACTGCTCGTGAACCGCGGGTTTGCCGTCGTAGGTCTCCCGGTAGCTCTCCGGGGGCTCGATCTCGTCGGGATCGTACATCGAGGCGTAGGGCTCGGGGATGACGTAGGGGTGGTGTGGTCCGTAGAGGTCCACCCGGAGGAAGAACGGCTCTGCGATCCCCTCGCGCAGGTGCTCGATCGCCTGCTGGGCGATGTAGTACGGGCGCGTGGCTTCGACCGGCACGGGGTCGGTGGCGGCGACGAGCGTCCCGGTGTCGGTGTAGAGCGCGTCCTCGAGGTCGGCCTCGCTCACGTCGACGCCGAGTTCCTCGCGGTAGTTCGCGAAGTCGCCGGCGAGGTCGGCGTCGTGGTGGCGGTCGGCCCCACCCCGGTACTGGAAGCCGAAGTTCTCGGGCCCCTGATCACGGCCGACGTGCCATTTTCCGACGTAGTGGTTCGTATAGCCCGCCTCCAAGAGGTGCTCGCCGAACGTCGGCAGATCGGGAGGGAGGTTGGGCTGGATCGCGTCCGCCTCGTGGCAGTTGTTCAACATGCCGTGGTTGTGCGGGTACAGTCCCGTCAGCAGCGAGGCACGCGCCGCCGAGCAGATGCTGATGGGGGTATACGCCCGCTCGAAGGCCATCCCCTCCTCCCGGAGGCGATCGACGTTCGGCGTCTCGATCGGCGAATCGGGCGCGGTCAGATCGAAGCGTTCCTGATCGGTGAGGAAAAACAGGACGTTCGGTCGGCTCATAGATAGCCTAGATCACGGAGCCGACCCTTAGTGGCGTCGGTCATCTCGACTTCGCCGTCCGTCTCGGCCTCCTCGAAGGAGTCGAGCCACCCCTCGAGTTCGGCCGCCAGTTCCGCCGCGATGTCGGGTTCGGTCGTCGCGAGGTCGAAACGTTCCTGGGGGTCCTGCTCGACGTCGTAGAGCTCCTCGCTCCCGTCCGATCCTCGGATGTACTTGTACTCACCCGTACGAATCGCTCGTAACGAGCGGTCGTACTCGTACATGTACCCGGGCACCTCCCCGAACCGCTCCTCTAACTGTTCCATCGACGGCTGGGGTGAGACGTACTCGGCGATCACCGACTCGCGGGCCGGCCCGTCTGTCAGCAGGGACCGCCCCTGTGCCTGATCGCGCGCATTCGGGGCGTCGACCTCCGCGAGATCGAGCAGCGTCGGGAACAGGTCCAGCAGCTGAACCAGTTCGTCCTCCCCGGTCGCGGGCTCGAACGCCCCGCCGTGGATCATGAGTGGGACGTGAAGCAGGGTGTCGTACACGTTGTACTGGTGGCCCAGAAAGCCGTGATCGCCGACGTTCTCGCCGTGATCGCCACAGACCACCAACACGGTGTCCTCCCACTCGCCGGCAGCCTTCAGGGCGTCGCGGAACTCGCCGATCTTCGCGTCGAGATAGGCGAGTTCGCCCCGGTAGAGCCCCTCGAGGAGCGAGAACTCCTCGTCACTGAGATCGTACTCGCCCACGTCGTAGGCGCGCGGTTCCTGTCTGATCGCCATCGCCTCCTCGTAGGCCCCGTCGGGGAGGAACGGTTCCGCGTACTCCCGTGGCGGGCGGTACTGGATGTGGGGTTCGATGCAGTTCGCGAAACAGAAGAAGGGCCGATCCGTCTCACGCTCGGTGAGCCAGTCGGCCAGCCACGCGGTCGTGCGTGCGGCCCCGTCGTCGTCGCTGGCCCGGAAGAACTGATCGTAGACCGCGTTCAGCCCGTTGACCAACGGGTTGCCCGAAAGGGCCTGCGAGACGAACGCATTTACCTTCCCGCTGGCGTGTTTGGCCCGCGTCACTCCCCCCAGATCCGTCTCGGACTGGACGAGCTGCCAAGTCTTCTCGAAGCGCTCGAACCCGCGCGTGAACCCAAACTCCTCGGTGATCCACGTGTTGTTCGAGACGCCCACGGTCTCGTAGCCCTCGCTTGCGAGCGCTTCTGCGAGCGTCACGAACCCCTCGTCGAGATACGTATGCCCGCCGTGAGCGCCGTGGCGCGAGGCGTAGGTGCCCGTAAAGAGCGAGGCGTGGGAGGGCAGCGTCCACGGCGCGCTCGTAAAGACGTTCGTATAGGCGGTTCCCCCCGCAGCGAGTTCGGCGAGCGTCGGCATCACTGCCGGGTCCGCCGGAACGGTGTCCGCCGCTCGTGCCGTGTCCATGACGACGACCGCGATGTTTGGATGTCCCATCGTCTCAGTCCCTCTCAGGAACTCAGTATTGGACGATTAATGGGAAATAGTACCCCCCTGCGTGCGCACCCTATTCAGGTGATATCGAGCGGATAGCGCCTCACAACCCCGATATCAGAAGGTAGGATTATTGATACGAATCCGAGTGAAGGAACCACTGACTTCGACGATACATATAAAGGACACGGTATCGCAGGCAGAAGGGGGAGTGCCTGAAGCGTTGTAGGGACTCCACGAAAGGGCCATGAAACCCGCATTAGATGACATATTCCTGCCGTACGGCTGGGCCGCGGCGGCCTTCCGTGAGGACAGGATCGAGTTCAGGCGGGAGGAGGATCGGCTCACTCTCGTCGCGGAGCCGACCGAAGAGAGTCCGGTGATGCCAGAGCTGTGTGCGAGCCAGCTCTGGGGGATCCGATGTGAACAGCGTGCCGGCGAGGCGAAAAGTGGTATGAGGCTGGGCTGCGTAGCGACGATGGACACAGCCGTGGAGACACTACTCACGTACATGCAACAGATCAACGGTATCGCCGACTCGGAGGGCGGTATCTCCGTCGGACGGGTTATGGAGCTACTCGACACCGACACGCCGACCGCCGACCCGGACGGGTGGGGACGGACGCCATCGAATCAGATCGATACGCAACCGCCCCTATGAGCGACCGACAGCTGAGCCCCCGCGTCCTCGAGGCGCTTTCGGAGCGCGAGCTGGTCGTCGTTTCGAACCGCCAGCCGTACGCCCACAACTACGAGGACGACGACGGCGAGATCACCGTCTCGCGGCCGGCCGGCGGGCTCACTGCCGGACTCGATCCGGTGATGCAACGCACCGAGGGGACGTGGATCGCGTGGGGCGACGGCGACGCCGACTTCGAGGTCGCAGACGACGGTCGGGTTCGAGTGCCGCCCGAGGACCCCGCGTATACGCTCTCGCGCGTCGATCTGAGCGAGTCGGACCTCGAGGGGTACTACTACGGCTACAGCAATCAGGCGCTCTGGCCGCTCTGTCACGGGATGATCTACCCGGTCCGGTGTGACGGGCGGGACTTCGAGCGCTATCGGGCGGTCAACCGCCAGTTCGCCAAGGCCGTAACAGAGGAGGCCTCGGAGGGGAGCCTGATCTGGTTTCAGGACTATCACTTCGCGCTCGCGCCCCGGATCGTCCGCCGGGAGGTACCGGAAGCGCTGCTCACCCAGTTCTGGCACATCCCCTGGCCGGCGGCGGACACCTTCGAGGTCTGCCCGCAGGCTGACCCGCTGCTCGACGGGCTGCTCGCGAACGATCTGCTCGTCTTCCACATCCCCGCGTACGTCGAGAACTTCCTCGACTGCGTCGAGCGGGAGATCCCCGAGGCGGCCGTCGACCGGGATCACCGGACGATCCAACGGAACGGGCGGACGACGACGGTTCGGGCGTTCCCGCTGGGGATCGACGCCGAGCGGACCGCCGAACTCGCGAGCGAGTCGAGCGTCTGGGCGGATCTCGCCGGGCGCTACGGGATCGACGACGTGACTGTGGCCCTCGGCGTCGATCGCCTCGATTACACGAAGGGGATCCCCGAGCGCATCGACGCCATCGAGCGCTTCTTCGAGGAGAACCCCGAACGGCGCGGGGAGTTTACCTACGTCCAGAACGGCTCGGCCAGTCGCAGCGAGATCGCGAGCTACGAGTACCTCCAGCAACGGGTCGACGCCGCGATCGGACGGGTCAACCGCCGATTCGGAGCGGGGGACTGGCAACCGATCGTCCGGATCGACGAGATGCTCCCCGAAGAGGAGCTCTACGCGCTGTACCGCCACAGCGATCTCGCGCTGGTGAGTGCGCTTCGTGACGGGATGAACCTCGTCGCAAAGGAGTACGTCGCCTCCCAACTCGACGACGACGGCATCCTCCTGCTGTCGAAGTTCGCCGGCGCACACGAAGAACTCGGCGAGGGCGCGGTGACGATCAACCCCTTCGATACGCAGGACTTCGCCGAGGCCATCGAGCGAGCGCTCGCGCTATCGGCCGAGGAACGCGAGGCACGGATGGCGACCCAGCGACAACGCGTCGGCGAGTACGACCTGTTCGCGTGGATGGACGACGTCCTCGAGACCGCTCTCGACTGCGAGGGCGAGCCCGATCTCGACCGATCGACGACACATGTCTGAGAGCGACACCGGAGTCCGCGACCCGTTCGCCTCGTCCTACGAAACGGTTCGCGAGCGAGTCGAGAATGCCAGCGGGCTGGTCCTCTGTACGGACTTCGACGGAACGCTCGCACCGATCGAGACGGACCCCGACGCCCCGGAGATCGTCCCCGAGAACCGGGATCTCTTGGAGAGCCTGCGGGACGCCGACGACACGCGGGTCGCCGTCGTGAGCGGGCGCGCGCTCGCGGACGTCCGCGAGCGCGTCGGCCTCGATGGGATCGCCTACGCCGGCAACCACGGCCTCGAACTCCGGCGTCACGGGTCGACGGCGGTTCACCCGATCGCCGCGAAACACCGGCGACGGATCGGGCGGATCTGTTCGGCGCTCGAACCCGAGCTCTCGACCGTCGAGGGCGCGACCGTCGAGGACAAGTCGGTTACGGCGACAATTCACTACCGCAAGACACCCACCGAGAGGGTCGAACGAGTCAGAGAAATCGTCAGGACGGTCGTCTCCCGGTTCGGGGACGGACGGATCAGGCTGACGGACGGCAAGGAGATCATCGAGCTCCGACCGGCCGTTCGCTGGCACAAGGGAATGGCCGTCTCGTTGCTGACCGACGACCACCCCGCCGACTGGATGCCGATCTACATCGGCGACGATACCACCGACGAGTCGGCGTTCCGGGCGGTTTCGGACGGACTCGCGATCTACGTCGGCGAGGGCGAAACCGCTGCCCACCGGCGGATCCCGACGCAGTCGGGCGTCAGCGCGTTTCTCTCTGCGCTCGTGGAGTGGCATACGACCGGCGAGGAGGACAGTTCCCCCGAACGGGGCGTATCGACCAGCCGTCCGACGAACACGACTCCAGAACGGACATGAGCCGCTACCCACGCGAAGCGCGCAGCGCACGGATCAAATGCATCGCCTGTAACGCTCCGGTCGTCCGCACGGTCGAGGGGAAATACGTCTGTGTCGATTGCGGTGACTCCCCCCTTCGGCCGCGCGCCGAAACCCCGTCGGCGACCGATTGACCTCACTCCTCGAGATCCAGCGCCTCGACGAGCTTGTCGGTCATCTCCTCGCGACCGAGATTGGCCCTGATGTCGTGGTCCTTCGCGATTGACTGGAGCTTGCGATAGGAGAGGTCGTCTAACTCCTCTCGGCTCGAGGGGGCGTCCTCGCTCTCCTCGTCATCCCCGTCCCCGTCTTCGTCATCATCGGTTGCCTCCTGTTCCCCGCCTTGGTCGTCCTCGTCTTCATCGCCCGCTCCCTCGCCGTTACCGCCGTTCTCATTTCCCTCTTCGTCCTCCCCATCTTCCTCGTCTTCGTCATCCGCTTGGTCTTCCTCGCTCGCTCCCTCGCCGTCGCCGCCGCTTTCATTTCCCTCTTCGTCCTCCCCACCGTCTTCCTCGTCCTCGTCGGTCTCGTCCGTTTCCTCCTCGTCGTCCTCCTCACTATCGGTGCTCTCGTCCTCGTCTCCTTCGTCTTCTTCGTCGCTTTCTTCGGTCTCGTCCTCATCGGCGCTTCTGCCCTCCTTGATCGCTTCTTCGAGGCGTTTCGCGAGGGCCTCGCCGATCTTGCGGCCGATCAGCGCGCCGATTGCCCCACCAAGGGACTCCGCGACGCTCTTTTCGTCGTCGTCCTCGAAGGTGTCTTCGAGTTCCGTTCCTTCGAGTACCTCCTCGAGATCGAGGCTTTCAAGCAGTTTTTCGGGATCGATGCTGCCGGCGAGAGATGTATCGCTCATTGTGTTGGTGTAGATGCCCCGGCAGGGGCGAGTCGGTTGTGATCTATGCCGCCGCTTCGCCGTCGTCGCTGTCGTCGTTCTGGCTGTCCTTATCGCTACTGAGGAGTTCCCTGACCACCTGCTGGACGAGTTGGGTCGCCATCTCCTCGAGCGGGAGGTCCTCGACGATACCGCCGAAGAAGCTCCGGAGCCGGTCTGCGATCGCACGCGCGAACGCACGGATCCGGTCGCCGATGTTCAGGTCGGGAAACGCGGGCAGGAGACCGCTTCCCTCGCTCTCTTCGCCCTCCTCGCCTTCTTCTCCCTCTTCGCCCTCTTCGCCTCCAGCGCCGAGCAGACCGTCCCCGCCCAGCAGACCACCGTCCTCGTCGTCGTCGCCACCGAGCAGACCACCCTCGCCGAGCAGGTCGTCGAGGCCGAGGATGCTCCCCAGATCGCCGCCGTCGAGTAGGCCGCCGACCGCAGACAGCAGGTTCCCGAGCAGGTTGCCCTCGCCGGGGATCGCGGTGATATCGAGGGTTACCTCGTCGAGGTCGACCTCCAGCCCGAGCAGGTCGAGGAACAGCCCGTCGAGGTTGAGGTGGAGGACGCGTGTCCCCTCCTCGGATTCAGCCTCCTCCCGGTCGGTCTCCTCCTCTTCGCCTTCTTCGCCCGCTTCATCGTCGCCCTCTGATTGCTCGTCCTCACCCTCCTCGTCTTCTTCCGCGCCCTCGTCGACTTCCTCGTCCTCCTGTTCTTCCTCGCCCTCCTCGGGTGCGTCCTCTTCGTCCCCGTCCTCTCCGCTTTCGTTGGTTTCCTGCTCTCCGTCTCCTTCCCCGTCGTTCTCCCGTTCTTCCTCCTCGTCTCCCTCAGCCTCCTCGCCGTCCGGAGCCTCTTCTTCCCCGCCGTCGGGCAACAGTACACGGACGTGAACGCCGTCCTCTCGGTTATCGGTCGTAGATTCGTCTCCCATCGTCATTGAAACGACCACCTAGAGACGTAAGAAGGTTCATGGCGGTTTAGTCTAGGTCTTCGCCGTCGGACCGATCGAATGCGGGGGTAAACGACTCCTGACAGTCGAGACAGACGTGCGAGTCCCGGTTGAGTGCGTCGGCGTTGGCGTCGCTCAGTTTGCCGTCGCTCGCGAGTTTCGCCGCCCCCACACCGGCTTTGTAGACCGATCCGGTCTCCCCACAAGAGGGACACTCGATCGAGGACCCGTCCTCGAGGGCACTGACCCGGCGTTCGAGGCGCTCGATCCGTCGTTCGAGCTCCTCGATGTGTTCGTCGTCCTCCCCGGAGGCCTGGGCGACCGTCTCGATCGCCTCCGCGAGCGACATCGGCTCGTCGATCCACGGCAGTGTCACTTCTTCCTCGCTCATGGCTCTCGGTAGAACGTGTACGTCTATAACTCCCGTTGCCGTGACGGCGAATTCGGCGGATCAGATGTCCTGATCCATGTCGTCACGGCGATACCGATGGGTCCGTCGGTAGCCGGTGATCTCGTGGTCGGAATCGAGCGAGATCTCGTAGCGACCGAGGATGTCTTGGGTGTCGGGGATACTCTTGCGTTCGAGTATCTCCACCGCTGCGACCCAGCCCTCTTCGTCCCCGTCGTCGTCGCCCCGGTTCCGATCGCGGTCGACGGAGACGACGCTTACGAGCGGACGACCGATGAGGTCCTCTGCGACCTGCCGTATCTTCTCGCGTACCGCCCCGATCTCGGTTCCCGAGACGGATTCTTCTTCTGTCATATCTGATCCCTCCGATTGGTGGTCGTCGATCGTCTCGTCGTCGGGTCCGTGCTGGTAACAGAACCCGTCGTCCTGTGCCGGCCGAGTGCACCGTTCGCCGTCGGACGTCCGTGCCCGACACTGCCCGTCGTCTGACTCCCCAGCGGACCCCATTCGCTTACGAGGATTCGGCGGACGCCTCGATCTCGATGTCCTCGAGGTCGTCTAAGTCCCCTTCTTCCTCGGCTTGCTCTATCTTCGATATCTCCCTCGCGTAGTGGAGGAAGGTGTCGACAGACGCGATGACGACACGGGCCTCGACGGTGAGGATCTCGATACCGACGAGCGAGACGCGTACCCAGATGTCGATGACGGCGCCTTTGTCCAGGATACGATCGAGTACCTCTGCGAGGCTTGACGTGCTTGGTCTGGCTTGACTCATGGTCTTCCCTTCGTCCACAGAACGAACGCCGACCGTCTTATGGTTTCCCCTTCCCACGCAAGCGCTCGGCTATTGGCCGACCGTGACACATATGCGGGTGCGAACGAGTAGTTCCGCTACCGAACCACCATGTCCGACGCACTCTACGTCTACGGCGTCATCGAAAGCGAGGACCTCGACGTCGAGATCGACGGCGTCAACGGGGCCGATCGCGCCTACACGGTCGGCTACCAGTCGCTTTCGGCCGTCGTCTCCGACATCGACACGGTCGAACCCGAACGTAGCGACGAGAACGTAAAGCGCCACGATGAGGTGCTCCAGACAATCCTCGAGCACGACGGCGGCCGGACGATCGTCCCGATGAGCTTCGGGATGGGATTCAAGAACCAACGCACCCTGAAGAACGTCCTCCGGAACGCACGCCCGGTGTTCTCGCGGACGCTCAGAGAGATCGACGGGATGGTCGAACTCGGACTGAAGGTCCTCACGAAGGAGGACGCCGACGTCGACCCCGAGGAAATCGGCGCGGAGGCCGACGATCGCTTCGACCGGATAAGCGTTAACGTGGTGGAGAACGAACTATTCAGTGATCGACTCGTGATAAACCGATCCTACCTCGTCGAACGCGCCGATCGGGAGGCGTTCAACGAGGCCGTCGGCGAGTTCGAGGACGCCCACGAGGAGCTCCTCGTCCAGTACACCGGCCCGTGGGCACCCTACAACTTCGTCGACATCGAGATCACGGCCCAGCGCTAACCATACCATGTTCATCGTCGACGACATCCTGTTTCAGCCGTTCATCTCGATCCTCGATGCGATCCACACGCTCGCGGTCACCGAGATGTACGACATCGAGGCGATTCAAAACGAGTTGAAGGAGAACCAACTGCTGTACGAACTCGGCGAACGGGACGAGGCCGAATACGCACAACGCAAGGCCGAACTCGAGGCGGAACTCGAAACGGCGGAACTGGCACACGAACAGCTCGACGACAAGAACATCCAGATACGACAATGACAACCGACGACAACCACCGCGACGCCTCGTCGCTGCTCGACATCCTCAGACACGTCGTCGAGACGCTTCAGGAGGCGGAACGCAGCGGCGAGAGGACGGGGGCGGGACACGGAACAGTATCGGGCAGACACACCCGGACCGACTACGGCTTCAGCGTGAGCACGGGACCGGATCCCGACAGCCTCTGGGAGCGCCTCGGTGTCGACGGCCCCACCGAAGAACCGTCCGAGACCACCGAGACGACCCCGGACGACACCGACGAGGAACACCTCGTCGATGTCCGCGAGGAGGAGGACGGCGTGGTCGTGCTCGCGGACCTCCCGCGTGCGACCGCCGAGAGTGTCACCGTCGGGATCGACCGGGGACGGGACGACCTCGTCATCGGGCTCGATGGAGACGTGATCGAGCGAATCCCGCTTGGCGGGGCCGACATCACGGTCGCGAACTCGACGTTCCGAAACGGCGTCCTCGAAGTCCGTCTGCGAACCGAGACCGACGAAACGCTCGGAGGGGGAGACGATGAGTGAAACCGAAACGGAACTCGAGGCGGCGTCGGTCCTCGACCGCCTCGAGGAGCTGATTCCGGGGATCGCCGACGGGCTCGAGGAGCTCAAGACGCAGATCGTCGAGGGCAGCGACGACGAGGACGTCATCGAGACCGCAGAGGAGATCTGGGAGGTCCTCGACGAGGCGGAAGACGTCCTCGATACGATCGACGTCGAGGAACTGCCCGACGTGATCGACGTCGAGGAACTGCCCGACGCGATCGACGTCGAGGAGATCCCGGAAGCGATCGCCGACGGCGACGCCGGCGACGCGATCGATCTCACCGATCTGAAGGAAGCGATCCGGTTCCGCGAGCTGTGGGAGGCCGCGGACATCGGGGACCTACGCGAGCAACAGAAGGAACTGGAAGACGAGATCGACGACGTCACCGGCGACGGGGACGATGGCGACGAGGACGGCGGACTGCTCGATACGGAGATGGGGATGGGCGACGGCGCACACATGCAGTTCGACCCCGACGACCGACAGGAGGCGATCGAGGAGATCATCTCGACGGCGGTACAGGGCTTCCGAACGGCGCTGCTGGAGACCCACGACAAACTCCGACTGCTCTACGAGTTCAACCAGGAGAAACTCGGCGGCTCGGAGTCGTTGAATCCGACGGCGGTCTCGACGATGCCGAGCGGTCCGCTGGCTAACTCGGCGTCGACGCGCCACTCGACGGTCCCCTCGCAGGTGAAGTACTCGCGAGCGAACAACCCACGGCGGATCTACGGCCGGCGGTTCGACAACGCGAACACGGAGAACCATGAGTAGTGCAAAACCAACCCGCAAGCAAAGCGATCTGGCGGACGTCCTCGAGTTAGTGCTCGATAAGGGAATCGTCATCAACGCCGACATCGCGGTGACGGTCGGCGAGACCGAACTCCTGGGAATCGAGATCCGGGCGGCCATCGCCTCCTTCGAGACCGCAGCGGAGTACGGGCTCGCTTTCCCCAGCGGCACGGACATGCGCCGGGTCGAACAGGCGTCGGGCCGCGAACCCCTCGAAGTCGAGAACGACGAGGAGGTGAACCTCGGGATCAGTGCCAGCGAGGGCGGGTCGAACGCCGACGACGAGAACGCGAGTAGCGACCCCCCGAGCGAACGCCCCGATCCGGAGGTCCCGATCGCCACCGACGACGGATCCGGAAGCGATGAAAACCGCGACAGCGAGGAGGTGGCGGACGAGGACGACTCATGAGACAGATCGATCTCGGTGGCGAGGCCGACGAAGGCGGCGAGACGGACGCGGCCTCGGGACTGCTCGCGCTCGTGATGACCGTCGTCGAACTGCTCGTCGAGGCGATGGAGAAGGAGGCGATCCGCCGCATGGAATCGGGCGTGCTGGGTTCCGAGGAGATCGAACGCCTCGGAACCCAGCTGCAGGCGATCGAAGCGGAAATCGAGGCGATCAAGGAGCGCGAAGGGATCGAAAACGAGGTGGGCGAGCTCCGAACCGAACTCAACGACCTGCTCAGCGAGGGGATCGAGCAGGTGTACGACGATCACTACGAGGAACTGGAAGATGAGTGAACAGGGGACACGCGCCACGGAGTTCGACGAGGGGCGCTATCTCTACTGTGCGGTGCGAGTCGAGGAGAACCCCGAACTCGCGGTCGAGGGGATCGAAGAGGGCGAGGTACGGATCATCACACAGGACGGGATCGGCGCGGTCGTCCAGCCCGTCGAGGCGATGTTCGATTCGGACGACCTCTCGAAAGTCCGGCGCTGGTTGCTGGGCCACCAGCGCGTGGTCGACGCCGCCGGCGAGGCCTTCGACACCCCCGTTCCCTTCCGGTTCGACACCGTCATCAAGGGTGACGACGAGCAGGTACGAAACTGGATCGCGGAAAACGAGCACGAACTCGACGAGGCGCTCGAAACGCTTTCGGGCCGTTGGGAGTACCGCATCGAACTCCGCTGGGACGAGTCGCGGGTCCGCGAAGGGATCGCGAGCGAGGACGGGGAGCTGGCCGACCTCGAATCGCGCATCGAGGGGTCGAGCGAGGGGACGGGCTATCTGCTCGAAAAACAGTACGAACAGCGCCTCGCAGAACGGCTCCAGAACCGACGCGACGCCATCGCAGGGGACCTCTACGACCGGGTCGCGGAACACGCAGACAGCGTCGAGACCGCCGGTAGCGGCGGCTCGACCCTACTGGGCGCGGAGGGGACGACCGAATCGAACGACGACTTCGAGACGGTCGTCCAGCTCTCGGTGCTCGCCTCCCGCGAGAGCGAGGATCCCATCGGCGGGATCCTAGAAGAGTTCGTCGAGCGCGAGGGGTTCGACGTCGACTACACGGGGCCATGGCCGCCGTACTCGCACGCTCCGACCATCGGAGAAAGAGGTGAAGAGTGATGGAGCCGACGCGACCCGAGGGCCACGCGATCGTCGACGTGCTCGACGTGTTGCTTACGAAGGGGGCGATCGTTCAGGCGGACGTCGTCGTCACCGTCGCGGACATTCCCCTCGTCGGGATCAACCTCCGGGCGGCGATCGCGGGGATGACGACGATGGTCGAGCACGGCATGTTCACCGAGTGGGACGAGGAGATCCGCAACCAGGAGCGCTATCGCCACTCGGAGTTCGGCCGCCGGCCGCGCCCGACGGTGCCCGAGCCCCGCTCGGATTCGGGATCCAAATCCGATTCGGAGCCGGACGAACGGTAAGCTCTTTTACGACGGTGTGACACCCTCCCGTATGGTCACGCTCGGGTTCGTGGTAGCGCAGTTCAACCGGTCGGTCACCGAGGAGATGGCGGAAACGGCCCGCGACGCCGCCGCCGAGCGCGACGCCGAGATCGCCGAGACGCTTCGCGTTCCGGGCGCCTACGACAGCCCGCTCGCGGCCGATCGCCTCGCCCGACGCGAGGCGATCGATGCCGTCGTCGTGATCGGCGCGATCGTCACCGGCGATACCGACCACGACCGCGTGATCGCACAATCGGCGGCAGACGGGCTCACCGAGGTGAGTTTGAAGCGCGACACCCCCGTTGCGTTCGGCGTCAGTGGGCCGGGGATGTCCGGTGCGGAGGCGCGCGAGCGCGTCGTGAAGGGTGCGGAGGCGGTCGATGCCGCCATCGATCTGGTGGAGGAACTATGATGGAGTTTACAGACAGAGTCAGCCGAGTCGAACCGAGTGCAACGCTTGCGATCAGCCAACTGGCGGGCGAACTCGAAGCCGAGGGCGCGGACGTGGTCGACCTCTCGGTGGGGGAACCCGACTTCCCGACCCCCGAGAACGTCGTCGACGCCGGAAAGGCGTCGATGGACGCCGGGGACACCGGCTACACCTCCTCGAACGGGATCTCCGAGCTTCGTGAGGCGATCGCGGAGAAACTGCAGGGCGACGGGCTGGAGTACGGCCCCGAGAACGTCATCGTCACGCCGGGTGCGAAACAGGCGCTCTACGAGACCTTCCAGACGCTGGTGCAAGAGGGGGACGAAGTGGTACTACTGGATCCCGCGTGGGTCTCCTACGAGGCGATGGCGAAGCTCGCAGGGGCCTCTCTGTCGCGGGTCGACCTCTCGGCCCACGAGTTCCGTCTCGAACCCGCACTCGACGAGCTCGCCGGGACGGTGAGCGACGAAACGGAACTGCTCGTGGTAAACTCACCGAGTAACCCCTCAGGGGCCGTCTACACCGACGAGGCGCTCGAAGGCGTGCGCGATCTCGCGGTCGAGCACGATATCACCGTGATTTCCGACGAGATCTACGAGCGCATCACCTACGGCGAGGAGCCGACGCCGCTCGCCACGTTGGAGGGCATGAGAGAGCGAACCGTCACGATCAACGGGTTTTCCAAAGCGTACTCGATGACCGGCTGGCGGCTGGGTTATCTGGCCGCGCCCGAAGAGCTGATCGACGAGGCCGGCAAGCTTCACTCGCACTCGGTTTCGTGTGCGACGAACTTCGTCCAGCACGCCGGCTGCGAGGCCCTCGAAAACACCGAGGAGTCGGTCGAGGAGATGGTCGAGGCCTTCGAGGATCGGCGGGATCTGCTGGTCGACCTGCTGGCCGAACACGACATCGACGTGCGCGCGCCCGAAGGAGCCTTCTACATGATGGTCCCCGTAGAGGAAGACGACCAGTCGTGGTGCGAGGGCGCGATTCAGGACGCCCACGTCGCGACGGTACCGGGGGGCGCCTTCGGCACGCCCGGCTACGCGCGGATCTCGTATGCCAACAGCGAGGAACGGATTCGAGAGGCGGTCGACCGACTAGTCACAGAGGGCTACCTGTAGAATATCATCGGCAGGTCGCGTTCGATCTCCGCGCGCCGGGGTTCGAGCCACTCCGGTAGCTGGAGCTCCTCGCCCAGTGACGCCTCGGGTTCGTCGACTGTGAACCCGGGCCCGTCGGTTGCGATCTCGAAGAGTACGTCGCCGGGTTCCCTGAAGTAGATCGACTCGAAGTACGTCCGATCGAGCACCGGGGTGACATCGAGGCCGCGCTCCGTGAGGGCCTCGCGCCACTCCTTCTGTGAGGCCCCGTCCTCGGTTCGGAACGCGACGTGGTGGACGCTTCCGACGCCGATCCGCCCGCACCGTAGGTCGGGACGACACCGGACGTCGATGATCGATCCGGCGTCGCCGTTCGTCTCGTACCGGAACCGATCGCGTTCCTCACCCACAGGATCGTAGCCCATCGTTTCGAGCAGGTCCGTCGTCCGTTCGTAGCCCTCGACACCGAGGGTCACGCCGTACAGCCCGCGGATCGCGTCCTCGGAATCGACCGGTCCCTCGGACCACGGGTCCGGCCCGTCCTCGGCGTCGGCCGCGACGAGTTCGAGACGCAGCGCGTCGGGGCCGTGAAAGCGGAGGAGTCGGTCGTCGAAGCGCTCGAGCTCCTCGGCGTCGATCCCTCGGCGTTCGAGGCGGTCGGCCCAGTACCCGAGGGAGTCGGACGGAACGGCGAAGGCGATCGACTCGACCTGTCCGCTGCCGAGGCGTCCCTGCGGGGCGTCGGGCCACGCGAAAAACGTCACCAGCGTGCCGGGCCGTCCGATCTCGTCGCCGTAATAGAGGTGATAGCTGTCGGGGTCATCGAAGTTGACCGTCCGCTTGACCAGACGCAGACCGAGCAAATCGGCGTAGAAGGCGATGTTCTGTCCTGCGGTGTCACAGATCGCCGTGACGTGATGAATGCCACGTATGGTTGCCATACCAACAGGACGACGGCCGTCACTATAGCTGTAGGGCTACGAGAGGCGCGCGGCGATGTCGGCCTCGGTGATTATCCCGATCGTCTCGCCGGCCTCGGTCACCATCACCGCCTTGTAGTGATCGAGCAGGTTTCCGATCTCGTCGGAGGTCGCCTCCCGCGAGACGGTCGGAAAGCTCTCGGCCATATGTTCGACGACCGGTTCGTCGCGGGCTTCGGCGTCGAGGTGGACGAGATCGCTCTGGCTGATGCTTCCGACAGGGATCCCGTTCTGGAGCACTGGAAGCTGCGAGTAGGCCTCCTCGTCCATTTTCCGGACCGCCTCCTGGATCGCGTCGTCGGGGCCGACATGGATCACCTCGGTGTTCATCAGATCGTCCGCCCGGACGATCCCACCCTCCGCCTCGTCGAGCGCCTCGACGATCCGCCGGAGTGTCGAGAGCCGCGGATCGACGTCCCCGCCCTCGATCCGGGCGATCAACGGCTGGGAGACGCCCGCGCGTTCGGCGAGCGAACTCTGGGTCAGATCCAACTCGATTCGGCGCTCACGCAGGTCCTGCGGGGTGGGAAGGTTCATATCCGGACATAACTACGGGTTATTATAAAAGGTTCGGGAGCGCTACTCGTCCTCCTCGATCTCGAAGGTCTCGATCACCGACAGGGGAACGTCACGCAGCGCGCCGCCGACCTCGCTTTTGGCGATGCGCTGGGCGTGTTCCTCGCCCTCGGCGTTGAACACCTTCATCTCCAGTACGAGGCCGACGAGCGCGGTGTCCGCGGCGATGTACGCCGAGTCGAAGGGTTCACCACAGGCCGGACAGCCGGTCGCCCCGACTTCGACCTCGACGTAGTCCATGTCCTGTTGGTTCAGGCGCTTTCCGGCCTCGCTGACCGCGACGCCGATCGCGTCGTCGATCTTCTCGACATCCCGAACCAGCCATGCGGCTTCCATCGCAACGAGATAGTTCATACCACCACTGGCTCCTCCGCGGGGGAGTGCGTTGCGATTCGGCGCGCACGTCATGGCGATTCTCCCCATACGTTATGCGAATCTCGCCAATCGCTCACGTCGAACCATTCAAAAATTTGATGTTTTAGTGGCGTTTCGTCGACCAACCGACGACACGATCGGAAACCAAGAGACGGCGACGGATCGCTATTGTATTGGACAGATCATTATATTCTTTTTGGGCAACAAGATTTATGTAGGGTGTGGTGGTGAGCGACAGGTATCGAATGATTCCCCGGCTGTACCACGCTGCCCTGTTCGCCCTGTACCAAACCACTGTCGCCGTCGGGTTGTGCATGCTCCCGCTGGCGGTGGCGATGAAACAAGTCGGCCTCACCCTCCCGGTCCATCGACTCATCACGAGCGCGGAGCGGGTCTACGAAACACACGCGCCCGCGGAGTAATCGACCGGAACGAGTGGGTTTATCACTCTACGGGAGTAACGTCCGGTAATGCGAACACCGGACAACCTAGAGCTTTCGGAGTCGCTCGCGTCGAGCCCCGGCCAGGCCAACCCCTACGAGCCCGAACTCGGGTCGCTGCCCGAGGCCGAACTCCCCGAGGGAGCCGACGCCGCCGAACTCAAGACCGGGACGACGACCGTCGGCCTCCGTGCGGAGGACGGCGTCGTACTGGCGACCGACATGCGTGCGAGCCTCGGCAACATGGTATCGAGCAAAACGGTCCAGAAAGTCGAGGACGTCCACCCGACGGGCGCGCTCACCATCGCCGGGTCGGTCTCGGCCGCCCAGTCGCTGATCCGGACCCTGCGAGCGGAGGTCAACCTCTACGACGCCCGTCAGGGCGAGGACATGAGCATGACCGCGCTGTCGACGCTCACCAGTAACCTGCTTCGCAGCGGCGGCTTTTTCATCGTCGTTCCCGTGCTGGGCGGCGTCGACGACGAAGGCCCCCACATCTACAGCATGGACGCGCTCGGCGGCACCACCGAGGAGACGTACGCCGTTTCGGGCTCCGGCTCGCAGTTCGCGCTGGGCGTGCTCGAACAGCACTACGAGGAAGGAATGAGCGTCGAGGAGGCCCGCGACGTCGCCATCAGAAGCGTCGGTAGTGCCGTCGAACGCGACACCGCGAGCGGCAACGGCCTCAACATCGCCACCGTCACCGAGGAGGGCGTCGACATCGAGCGCTTCCAGGACTTCGAGGGCATCGACGACATCCGTAGCGGCCGGTAATCAGCGGTCGTCGATCCAGTCGGCGAAACTGCCCTCCAACAGCGTTTCTTTCTGCCGGTCGATGTACTCGCGTTGAGCCGTGTGGATGGCCGTCTCGAGCGAGTCGCCCGCGTCGACGAGGTCGCTCACCCGCTCGTGGCGCAACTCGGCGGGCGAGTAGCCGTGTCGGGCACGGTGGCGAAGCGGCCAGAGGTAGGTCTCGACCTCCTGATCGGAGAGCCCCCGGAGTTTCAGCCCGTCGCGGGCGTGATCGAACAGATCGGTGAAAAGCGCCTCGCTTTCGACTACCGTTTCGCCGCCGCCGGTGATCCACGAGAGGCTTGCGCCGAGACCGTCGCGCATCGCACAGTAGAAGTTCTCGCGGGCGTCGGCCCAGTCGAGGCCGATCACGGGGTGGTCCCGGCGGGGAAGGCTCTCCAAGAGCCCGGCGAACATCGCGAGAAACGCCACCGAGTCCCGGACAGTCGGTTGAGAGCCGATGGGGCGGAACTCGATGCGGGCGTTGGCCGCCGAACGCGTCGCCCCGCCGAAAACCGGACGCACCCACCGCCAGTAGGTGCCGTGTTTCATGCGGAAATGGGCGAACTCGTCGTCGAACCGATCGGAGGTCTCGACGGGCATCGGGACGATGGTGTCGTCGGCGACGACCCGGTCGACGGCCTCCTCGACGCTCGAGAGGTCGTGGGGAAAGCGCACCTTTCCGGGCGTCCGCTCGTTGAGGACGCTCTCGAAGACCGCGATCCGGTGGGCCATCCACGCGTCGTCGAGGATCCGCTCGTCCGAACAGTCGTCGTAGAGATCGGGCGGGAAAAACGGCGAGTTCGCCCCGAGCGCGAGCAACGGCCCGGCGATCCGCAGCGCGTAGTTGAAGTACGCGGGCAGGTCGGCGGCGTGGGCCACTTGGTAGTGGGGCTGGATCGACGTGATGAGGCTTTCCGGCATCACCGTGGCCGAATCGAGCGTGACGTTGGGCGCTCTGAGGGACATCCCCGCGGTGGTCTCGCCCTCGGCGTTGGCCATCGCGTGATACCTGACAGAGTCGCTCATGTTGGTCGCGATCCGAATCCCGCCATCGGTGACGTGATCGGTGAGATACTCGCGGGCCCCCTCGCCCTCGGGCGGGATCGTCCACATCCCGTCGCTGACGAGCGTGATCCCCTCGGGACGGACACAATCGAGGGCGGTCGTCAGGCGGGCTTTGATCTCGGCTTCCTGAGCGCGCAGGCCGTGGGCGTTCAGCGGCTGGGGGCTCGTCGACATCTCGGCGTTGTGCAGGCCCAGTTCCTTCTCGAAGCCGATGTACTCGAGCATTCGTCGGGGGACCCGCCGCAGAGCGCTCGTCTCGCCGTCGACGGCGTAGAACTCGTACTCGAAGCCGACGATCGCCTGCGGGTTGTCGAACACACCGTCCGAAAGCCCCTCGATGAGCACGTCGGCCTCCTCGGCGGCGCGACGCTGGAACGTCTCCGAGTCGATACTCAGAGCGTCCTGTACCGCCGTCGCGAGCGTGGATTCGGTCATTGCACAGGGATCGGCCGCCGATCACCTTGAAAGTAGGAGTGTTCGGTTCGTCATCCGACGGGTTCCCTGGCCCGTCCCGCCTACCGGTGAGTTAATGCGACCGGCAGCCATCGTGAAACGACATGGAGTACGACAGGGAGACGGGCCGACGGCTCGGGCTGGGGCTGATCGTCTTCGGGCTGTTTCTCGTCGCTGCCTACGTGGTCCGGGCGTTCATCGCCGTCGTCGTCTTCGCGCTCTTCCTGTACTACTCGGTCCGCCCGATCCACCGCTTTCTGCGCCGGTTCGGGATCCCCCAGCGACTGCGCGCGCTTCTTGCGATCACCCTGTTCGGGGTCCCGTTTCTGATCCTGTTGGTCTACACCATCGGGATCGTCGTCATCGAAACCCAGACCCTCATCGAGGCCTACGACGTGCAAGACCAAGTGCTCGGTCGGGGGTTGGAGGCGTTCGATATCGCCGCGCTCGATCTCGACGCCCTGCAGGAGGCGCTCACCAGCGCCAGCGCACAGAGTTCGATCCTCGCTGCGCTCTTCAGTCTCTCGGGTGCACTGAGCGTCGTCGGCAATGCGTTCGTCCAGTTCATGATCCTCGTCGTCCTCACCTACTACATGCTCGTCGACGGCCCACGACTGCGCGCGTGGATCCTCGCGAACTTCGACGACACGGGGATCATCCGGCGATACGTCGAGGAGGTCGATCCCGAACTCTCGATGACGCTCTTCGGTAACATCGTCAACGTGTTCGTCACCGCCATCATGGGCGTCATCGTCTTTTTCACGTACAACTTCTTCGCACCCGAGCCCGCACAGCTACCGTTTCCCGGGCTGCTCGCCGCACTCGCCGGTATCGGCAGCCTGATACCCGTCGTCGGGATTAAACTCGTCTACATTCCCGTCGGAATCGGCCTCGCGGCGGCGGTCGTCGCGGCCGGGCAGACCGCGCTGTTGCTCTACGTCGGGGTCTTCTTCGTCGTTGCAGGGGTCTTCGTCGATTTCATCCCCGACTTCTTCATCCGCGCGCTCATCAGCGGCGACAACACCCATACCGGGATGTTGCTCCTCAGCTACATCGTTGGCCCCACCGTCTTCGGCTTCTACGGGCTGTTCTTGCTCCCGATACTGCTGATCCTCTTCATCAACGCGACGTATATCCTGTTGCCGTACGTCCTCTGGGGCGAGGACACTCCCGCCCAGCAGACCCGACTCGAGGACTTCGGCGGACCCGAACGGGAGGCGCCGCCGGTCGCCACCGCGGAGAAGCCGGACACTACGCCGATGGTCGAGGACTAACGCGGCTTCCAGTCCAGCGTCAGGGTGACGGTCTCCCGGTCGCCCCGGAGGATCGAGGACCCCTCGCGGACGCCGATCTCGTAGCCGATCTCCTCGGGCGGGTCGAGACGGACCCGTTTGTTGCCGACCGGGACCTCGATCCCGCCGTCGACCTCTCCCTCGACGTCGTCGGTATCTCCGTCCTCGTCTGCGGGATCCAACTCGTCGGCGAGCCGTCTGAGCTGTGTCGCGACGTCGGCTCGGCTCATGCGCGCTTCGTGTAGGGTCTTTTCGGCCATACCCGAACTGGGGCCACCGAACCGATAAATCTAGGGCGGGGATCGAAGCCCGGACCCACCCCAGCCGACAATCACCGCCACCAAAGTACAGCGAGTTCGCCGCCCGTGTCCGCGGGATCGAGTCCACGGCGCCAGAAGACCGCTTCGCTGGCGGATGTCCGGCGGTTCGTCGGCGACCAGCCGTGAGTCGACGGCACCATCTCGACCCGCCGTGTCACTCCGCGTGTTGGGGGTACCGCTCCTCCATGACGAACGCGTCCTCGCCGCACGCGCCACAGCGGGCGGGTGGCTCGTATCGGTGATCGCCGTCGGCGTGTTCGACGACGCCGACGCTCACGACCAAGCAGTTCGTACAGACGTATCGCTCGGGTATCTCGGGAGAGTGTGCCATGCGACGGTATACGGGGGAACCGGGCTTAGTCACCGGTGATAATTTTCTGATATATCGGGCCCGCCGCTACAGGACGCCCATCTCGCCGAGCCGTTCGGGGAGGTAGGTGTCGGTGACGAAGTCCAGGCCGCGCGAGGCGAGCGCCTGCTGTTCTGCCTTCTTCCCGATCTCCAACTGGAGTTCGATCTGTTCTTCCCAGTAGTCCGTCTGGAATCGCGGGTCTTCGAGTTCGTTCTCGAGGGCGTTGATGTCCGAGTCAGAGAGGGGATCGGTCGGCAAGTCGTACTCGACGATATCCGTGGGCTGGATCCCGATGAACTCGGCCTGTGGCGTCGCCAGATACTCCGAGAGGTGCGCGGACTTGATCGAACCGTACGCCACCGAGCCGTAGATCCGGTAGGACCACGGGTCGCCGTCGGTGAACACGGTGACGGGCAGGTCGAGTTCGTCGTGGAGACGCTTGGTGATCCGACGGGTCGCACGCGCCGGTTGACCCTTCAAATGGACGACGATGACGTTGTACGCCTCGTCGAAGCCGTTTTCGACGAGACGGTCGCGCATCCCACCCGTCTCGACACAGAGGACGAACTCCGCGTCGTGATCGAGGAAATCGATCGTGTCGGGGTTGTTCGGGATCTGATAGCCACCCTCGCCGACGTCCTCCTGACAGTGGATCACCCGCTCGCCCCGACGGGTCTGTTCTCGCAGTTCGAGCGGACCCATCAGGGTCGCGCCCGATTCCTCGGGGCGCATGTGGAAGTCCTCGCGGGTGACCGACGAGACGATCTCCAAGTCCTCGATCAGCTGGTTGGACTCGTCCTGATCGGAAAACTGGGCCTCCTCGTTGTCCCAGCTTTCGGAAAGGTAGTAGAGTTCACGCAGCGTCGAGGAGCGGTCCTCGCCCAGTTGGTCGGCGAGGAAGTCGATCGTGTAGATCGCCTTCAGCAGTTTTCGTGCCCCCCGAACCGAGTTCGCAGACCGGGTGCTCGTCCGATCGCCGTAGACCCATACTTGACTACTCTCGTCGTACTCGATGTTGCTTTTCGTCCGCGTGGGGAGCGTCATCTCGGGGATGTCGCCCTCGGCGAACTGGTCGTAGAACTCCGCGGCGAGTTCGATCAACTGCTCGCGTGCGTCGTGTGGTGTGTCCGTGCTCATTGTTCGACCGTTAGTTTCGCCGTCTCGACCCCGCTCACGTCGAGGTCGAAGGTCGCCTCGCCGTCCACGCTGTACTCGAGGCTCGCCGTCTCGCCCGCCGATATCGTCGGCGACCACTTGACGAACCACTCGCCGTCCATCTCTATTACTGTTCCCGCAGAGAGGTCGCTCGGCTCCGTCGAGACGATATCGGTGACGTCGAGGTCTTCGGCCGTGTTCGAGTGGTTCTCGACGAGCAGCTTCACCGAGCCGTTCTCGGTCACGCGCGAGACCTGGACGTTGTTCATGATTCGGGCGAGCGCCGCGTCGATGTTTGGCGATTCTCGCCCCGTCACTTCCGCGACCTTCTCGGCCATCTCGGGCAGGATCGTCGCCAGAACGTCCTGTTTCTTCCGGCGTTTGGCGATCGAGCGCTGTTTCGAGAGGTAGGACTTGAGCTCGCGGGCGGCCTCCCGGATCGCGAGTTCGATCTCGTCCTCGATCGCGGGGACGTTCGCGATGGCGTCCTTCGACTCACTCGTAAAGGGGACGTTCGTCGAGGCGACGTGGACCATCACGACCGCGGGGCCGTTCGGAAGGCCGCTGTCGCCGGGTTGATCCAGCCCGTAGTTGCGCCAGCCGATCCGTTTGACCACGTCGGTGGTCGCACACGCCCCGCGCTGGTAGACGAGCGGGACGCGGTTCGCAAAGCGCATCACGTCGATGCTCCCCTCGGCAGGGATCTCGCCGCCGTAGGCGATACCGGCCTCGACGATGAACGGATCGCCGCCGTGGACCTCGGCGTCCCGGGTCGCCGCAGCGTAGAACTCGGCGTCGAACTCCTTTTTCAATCCCGCTTCAACCAACTCGTCGGTGATCGGCGCGAGGCAGTCCGTCGGCGGCGCGATGATGTCCGTCTCGCGCATCGCTGCGACGAGGTCGCGGGCTGCGTTGCGGTCGCTCGCAACCTCCCTCGCGAGCGGCACGTCGTCGGGAACCGTTTTCATGGCCGACCAAAACTCGGCGACGATGTTCTCGCGGGCGGTCTCGCCCACCGCGACGTCGTCGCGCTCTTGGGTCATGTCCGCCGCGCGGGCGACGTACTCTTCGAGGTCCGATCGGGTCAGGCGGTGTCGGCCGTCGTCGAACTTCGCGGCGATCCGCTGAGAGAGCGCCTCGATCGTCGCCTCGTCCTTTCGGGTGCTCGTCGCGGCGTCCACCAAGCGATAACACTCCCCCTCCCGACTCTCGATGATCGCGCTCCACCCCGCCTCGACCGCTTTTTGACGGGCGGTCTCACCGAAGGTGCCGTGTTCGGCGGCGATACCGTCCGCGATCTCGGCGACGATCGCTTCGAGTTCGTGGTGGGCGAGGTGGTCGCGGGCCGCGACCCCCTCCGCGATCCCGCTTGCGAACGCCTCGATCGCCTCGGCGGCTTTGTTCGTCGTCGCCTCGCTCACGGCGTCAGCTATTTCGTCCTCGGCAGTCGGTTCCCAGGCCATCTCGCGGCCGAAGTACCGGTCCCGGAAGTTGTCGAGCACCTTCCCGGCGGTCTTCTTACCGACGCGAGTGAACTCCTCCTGGAGAAAGCCCGACAGCGAATGGGAGTCGGTCGATCCGAGCATCTTGATGACCGTTCCGAGCTCGACACCGTGGGGGTGGGGGCGGATCTCCTCGGTCTCGGCGGGGAGTTGGTCGGTCGCCCGTTCAGCTTTGAACGAGTCGGAGGGCTCGTGGAGCTCGATCCGGGCGTGGGGATTGACGACGGCGGTGTGTTTTATGTAGTCGCGAAGCTGTCCCCGGGCACGCATGTTCGCCTCCATCTCGAGTTCGATGCGCGTACCGTGGGGCCGATCCCACGAGGTGGTCTCTTCCCTACTTATCTCGGGTTCGTTGGTATCGGTGTCGATGATCAGTTCGAAGTACTGCGCTTCGTCCGAGCTCTGCGTTCGGGAAGTGATCTTCGCGGGCTTTCCGGAGGTGAGCTGGCTGTAGAGCACGGCAGCAGAGATACCGATCCCCTGCTGGCCGCGGGACTGTTCGCGGGCGTGGAACCGAGAGCCATACAGCAGCTTCCCGAAGACCTTGGGGATCTGCTCTTTGGTGATGCCGGGGCCGTTGTCCTCGACGACTAACCGATAGTAGTCCCCGACCTCCTTGATCTCGACGTAGATATCGGGGAGGATTCCGGCCTCCTCGGTGGCGTCCAAGGCGTTGTCGACGGCCTCCTTGACAGCGGTGACGAGTCCCCGAGCCCCGCTGTCGAACCCGAGCATGTGCTTGTTCTTCTCGAAGAACTCGGCGATGGAGATCTCCCGCTGATTGGCAGCGAGCTCGTCGGCGATCCCCGGTTCGTCGCCGAGCGTCGACTGGAGCGACGTCATTCGTACCCGTCTCTATCGGCGCGGTACGTAAAACCCGTGCGGTAGCTCGGTGAAAGTGGAAGTGGCCGGTTCAGACCGCCAAGACGGTATCGACGAACAGCATGATCACAAACCCAGAGTCTTGCTGTGGAAAGCGGCGTATGAAACCGACACGGCAACGTCAGTCCGCCCTACGCGCGGGCGCGCGTACGGGAAGTTTAATCACTACGGAGTGCCAAGCCCTAAACAGATTTTATGTCCGAGCAGAGTGAGTACGGAGCCGGCCAAATCCAGGTGCTAGAGGGGCTCGAAGCCGTTCGCACCCGTCCGGCGATGTATATCGGTTCTACCGATTCTAGAGGGTTGCACCACCTCGTCTACGAGGTCGTCGACAACGCGATCGACGAGGCGCTCGCAGGGTACTGTGACACCATCGGGGTGACGATCCATGATGACGACTCGGTGAGCGTCTCCGACGACGGTCGGGGAATCCCGGTCGATACCCACGCCGAGTACGACCGACCCGCACTGGAGGTGATCATGACCGTGCTTCACGCCGGCGGGAAGTTCGACTCGAAGTCCTATCAGGTCTCGGGCGGCCTCCACGGCGTCGGTGTCTCGGTGGTCAACGCCCTCTCGAAGTGGCTTGAGGTCGAGGTCAAACGGGACGGTGCGGTCTGGCACCACCGCTTCGACCACGGCGCGCCAGAGGGAGACATCGAGCGGGTACGCGATCTCGAAGGGGACGAGGAGACGGGGACCACGGTCCGGTTCTGGCCCGACGACGAGATATTCGAGAGCGGCGAGTTCGACGCCTCGACGCTCGAAACGCGCATTCGAGAGCTCGCCTTCCTCAACCCCGGCGTTGCGATCACGCTCACCGACGAGCGCGACGGAAGCGAATCGACCTTCCAGTACGACGGCGGGATCCGCGAGTTCGTCGAATACCTCAACGAGACGCGCACCCCGCTTCACGACGACGTCCTCTATCTGGCCGACGAGGAGCAAAACATCCAGATCGAGGTGGCGATGCAGGCCACCGACGAGCTACAGGGATCGATTCACGCCTTCGCGAACAACATCAACACACGCGAAGGGGGGACGCACCTGACCGGCTTCAAGACCGCGCTCACGCGCATCGTCAACGACTACGCCAACGAGCAGGGACTGCTCGATGACATCGACGAGAACCTCCGCGGCGAGGATGTCCGCGAGGGTCTTACTGCGGTTATCTCGATCAAACATCCCGACCCGCAGTTCGAGGGCCAGACGAAGACCAAACTCGGCAACTCGGAGGTCCGAGGGATCGTCGAGAGCGCCATGCACGCGGGCCTCTCGACGTACTTCGAGGAACACCCCGACACCGCACAAGCGATCATCCGCAAGGCCGTCGAGGCCGCAAAAGCGCGCAAAGCCGCAAAGCAGGCCGAGGAGCTCACCCGCCGGAAGTCGGCGCTCGAATCGACGGCGCTGCCTGGCAAGCTCGCGGACTGTCAGACCCGTGATCCGAGCGAGGCGGAACTGTTCGTCGTCGAGGGCGACTCGGCGGGCGGGAGCGCCAAGCAGGGTCGCGCCCGGGAGTTTCAGGCCATCCTCCCGCTGAAGGGGAAGATCCTCAACGTCGAGAAACACCGCCTCGACCGAATCCTCGAGAACAACGAGATCCGCGACCTGATCACGGCCGTCGGCGCGGGCGTCGGCGAGGAGTTCGACATAAGCGAGGCGCGCTACCGGCGGATCATCATCATGACCGACGCCGACGTCGACGGGGCACACATCCGTACCCTGCTACTGACGCTGCTCTACCGACACATGCGCCCGCTGATCGAGGCGGGCCACGTCTATGCCGCCCAGCCGCCGCTCTATCGCCTCCGATACGGCGGACAAACCCGCGAGGCGATGACGGAGGCCGAACGTGAGGAGATCATCGCCGAACACGGCTCGCCCGACCGGATTCAGCGCTTCAAGGGGCTCGGCGAAATGAACCCCGAGCAGCTCTGGGACACGACGATGAACCCCGAGAACCGCGTACTCAAACAGGTTACCGTTGAGGACGCCGCCGCAGCCGACCGGATGTTCTCGGTGCTGATGGGCGACGCCGTCGAGCCGCGAAAACAGTTCATCCAGGAGCACGCAAAGGAGGCCGAATGGGTCGACATCTGAAAGCCCTCCCAGTCGCTTGGCAGCGGCTGCTCGCCCTTTGCATGTCCACCAGGACAGCAGGGCGCGGCGCGCGATTACGCGCCGCTTTCGGGAAGACCAGCCCTTCCCCGCCCTGCTCGCGGAGCCGCCGGAAGTGGCGGCTTCGCTCGCACCGGCCACCGTGCCGTGGACCGCTACCACGGTACCACACCACGAACGACATCCACAGCGATCATCCCACCCTGAACACCCCACACAATGAGTTCTGACGTTCCGAGCCCGACCATCGACGCCGCACGCATCGACACCGTCCGAATCGAGGACGAGATGGAACAGTCGTACATCGACTATGCGATGAGCGTCATCGCGGGCCGCGCACTCCCGGACGTCCGGGACGGCTTGAAACCCGTCCACCGGCGCATCCTCTACGCGATGCACGAGATGGGCGTCTCGAGTCGCTCGGCTCACCGCAAGTCCTCCTCGATCGTCGGCGAGACGATGGGTGATTATCACCCCCACGGCGACAGCGCGATCTACGACACGCTCGTCCGCATGTCCCAGGACTTCTCGATGCGCTACCCGCTCGTCGACGGACAAGGCAACTTCGGTTCGGTCGACGGTGACCCCGCGGCGGCCATGCGCTACACCGAGGCGCGCATGAGCCCGATCTCCGAGGAGCTGCTGACGGACATCGAAAAGGAGACCGTGGACTTCACGGCCAACTACGACGACCGACTCGAAGAGCCGGAGGTCCTTCCCGCCGCCGTCCCGAACCTCCTCGTGAACGGCTCGTCGGGAATCGCCGTCGGGATGAGTACGAACGTCCCGCCCCACAACCTGCGAGAAGTGATCGACGCGACGATCCACCTGATCGACGATCCGGGGTGTTCGATCCCGGACCTGATGGAGCACGTCAAGGGGCCCGATTTCCCGACGGGCGCGAACATCGTCGGCCGGGAGGCGATCCACTCGGCGTACACGACGGGCCGCGGTCGGCTCCGCGTACGCGCGGAGTTCAAACGCGAGCAGGCAGGCAAGCGCGAGCGGATCGTCATCACCGAGTTACCCTTCCAGCAGAACAAGTCCCGGCTCGTCGAACGCATCGCCGAGAACGTCAACGAGGGCACGATCGAGGGGATCAGCGACCTGCGCGACGAGTCCGACAGGGACGGCATCCGCATCGCGATCGACCTCAAGCGCGGCGCGAACGCGGACGTCGTCGAGAACCAGCTCCTCGAGCACCACCTCGAACGGACTTTCGGCGTGATCAACCTCGCGCTGGTCGACGGCCAGCCCCAGGTGCTCGACTTAAAGGAGACCCTCGAACACTACGTCGAGCACCGAAAGGACGTCGTCCGACGGCGCAGCGAGTACGACCTCGGAGAGGCGGAAGACCGCGCACACATCCTTGAGGGGCGCCTGAAGGCCCTGGACAACGTCGATAGCGTCGTCGAACTGATCCGCGGGGCCGAGGACAGAAACGGCGCGAAGGAGGCTCTCAGCAGCGAGTTCGACTTCTCGGAGGCCCAGGCCGAACACATCGTCCGGATGCAACTCGGAAGCCTCACCTCGCTCGAACGCGAGGAGATCAACGAGGAGTACGACGACCTCACCGCGGAGATCGAGCGCCTCGAAACCATCCTCGCGAACGAGTCCGAACTCCTCTCGGTCATCAAGGAGGAACTACGCGAGATCCGCGAGGAGTACGGCGACGACCGCAGGACCAGCATCATCGAGGGCGGCGACGCCGTCCTCCACGAGGACCTCATCCCCGAGGAGGAGTCGCTGATCCTCGTCACCGAGGACGACTACGTCAAACGAATGCCCGTCTCGGCGTTCGACCCCCAGGGTCGGGGCGGCAAGGGGATCATCGGCGCGAACCTGAAGGAGGGCGATCGCGTCTCGAAGGTGTTCCGCGCGAACACCCACGACTACCTGCTTTGCTTTACGAACCACGGCAAGGCCTACCAGATCCGCGGGTTCGACGTCCCCGAGATGAGCCGGACGGCGAGGGGCAAATCGGCGGTCAACATCCTCGATCTGGATCCCGACGAGGAACTCACCGCCGTCGTGAACACCGACGACTTCGACGACGAGGAGTTCCTGACGATGGTCACCGAGAACGGCTACGTCAAACGAACCGAAGCCGGGTCCTTCGAGCGCGTCCGATCCTCGGGGCTGATCGCCGCCTCGCTCGAGGAGGGTGATCGACTCGTCGACGTCACCGTCACCGACGGCTCGACGGACCTCCTGATCGCCACACGAAACGGGATGGCGATCCGATTCCCCGAGCGCGAGGCCCGCGCGATGGGGCGTACCGCCAGAGGGGTCAACGGGATCAAGCTTCAGGGCGCGGACTCGGTGGTCGGCCTCGTCACGGCCGATGAGGGTCGGAGCCTGTTGACGATCACCGAAAACGGCTACGGGAAACGGACCTCCTTTTCGGAGTACCGCACCCAGTCGCGCTACGGCAAAGGACTGATCGACATCAAAACCGGAGACCGTAACGGGTCGGTTGCGGCCGTCGAATCGGTAAGCGAGGACGATGACCTGATCGTAATGAGCGACGACGCCCAGATCATGCGGATCCGCGCCGCCGACGTCTCACGGGTCGGGCGAAACACCAAGGGCGTGATCGTCATGCGTCTCGCGGATGACGACCACGTCGCAAGCGTCGACGTAATCCCCGACGCCACCTGAAACCGAACGGATCGGGAGGTGGCCCTACTGGGGTGTGAGCTCTTCGACCGCTTCGAGGCTGGCCGCGACGATCCCCAACCGGGGACCGGGAGCGACGGTTTCTGTCTCCCGATCGAACTCGACGATCCCCTTGTCGACGAGTTTCGGGAGATGCGAGTGATGCAACGCGTGACGCGTTGATTCGCGGTCGGCCTCCGAGAGGGCAACCGGTTCGATATCCATTCGAGTGGCGGCCACGCTCGTGACGAGCGATTCGAACGCCACCGTCTCACCTCTCCGTGCGAGACAGTCGACGACCTGCCGGCGGGCGGCGAGTACGTCGAACACACGGTCGATCGGCGGGTGAGAACGGCGCACGTCGAGGTTCGGGCTATCCGGTCCGGCTTCGGCATCAAATACGGCGCTTCGCTCCGTCATCTCGTTTCTATCGAGACACCCACGACGGGTAAACACCGACCCAAATCGTTGTGGTATTGCTAGATATCGATGTGTGTGTGATACGGCTTCGCTCGTTTCGCACCCCTCGGCGAGCCGTCAGAGGAGATGGACGAGGGGAAAACGCCCGACGAGGGGCTCGACGGGCCGTTAGATTATGTCCTCCTGTTCGAGGCCGACCATGACGTCGTCGACGAGGGAATCGACGTCCTCGTAGGGGAACTCCTGGTGGCCCGAGAGACGGGTGGCGATCTCCATGGCAGTGAAACTCGTGCCGTCGGATTCGAACTTCGTCGCGGGGCCGTTGGGGAGGGCGGGCACGAGGTCCATCTGGTTTTTGACTGGGTAGTCGGCGCCCTCGAAGGCGTCGTGGAGCTGCGAGCGGATCTCGTCTTTGTCTGCCATAGCGGGTATCTGCTCGCCGACGAGATAAAAACGTTCTGAAACAATTATAACTAACGTGAGGGGTTTCGTCCGGCAAACTGAAGCTTTTTGACCACGCCGGGCCACCTCCGCGGTATGCGGGACGTCCTCACCGAGTGGCGGCCGGTCGTCGACGGCGCGATCGAGGAACTCCTCCCTCGCGCCGTTGACGAGGCCTACCTCACCGAATGGTTCGGGCCGGCGAGCCACCGGTACGACCCGGAAGCGATCCAGCGGGCGCTGTCGGATCCGGTCTGGGACCTGCTGGATCGCGGCGGAAAACGCTGGCGAGCGGTCGTTTGCTTGCTCCTGATCGACGGGTTCGGGGCGGACCCACACGAGTACCTCACGTACGCCTGCATCCCCGAGATCCTCCACAACGGGACCATCATCGTCGACGACGTGGAAGACGAGGCGCGGATCCGACGCGGGGAACCCGCCTTACACCACCAGTACGGCGAAGACATCGCGCTCAACGCGGGCAACGCGATGTACTTCCTTCCCCTGAAAGTCGTCGGGAAGAACCCCGCCGACCTCGATTCCGGGACCCAACTCGCCATGTACGAGATGCTGATGGACGAGCTCAACCGCACGCATCTGGGTCAGGGGATGGACATCTACTGGCACCGCAACCGCGAGGCCGAGGTCGCAGAGGCGGAGTACCTCGAGATGTGTGCGTGCAAGACGGGCTGTCTGGGCCGTATCGTCGCCCGACTGGCCGCGATCCTCACCGACCAGTCGCCCGAGATCGAGCGCGAGATCGCCAAATACGCCGAGGACATGTCCATCGCGTTCCAGATCGGCGACGACATCCTCGACATCGAGAGCACCATTGAGGGCACCACCGAGTTCGGCAAGGCCTTCGGCAACGACATCCGCGAGGGCAAACGCACCCTGATGGTGATTCACGCGCTCTCGGAGGCCGACGCCGAGAGCGCCGAGCGCCTCTCGTCGATCCTCCACAAACCCGAAAACACCCGCGAGGAGATCCTCGACGCCATCGGGATCCTCCAATCGACCGACAGCGTCGAGTACGCCCGCGAGTGTGCGCTTTCCTTCGCCGAGAGCGCCCGCGATCACCTCCGTAAGGTACCTCTAGAGGAGGAGCGGGCCACGCAACTGGCCTCTTTTACCGAGTTCGTCATCGACCGGGACGTCTGAAATGGAGCTCTTTGCTCGGTAGAGATGGCGGAGCCGTCTCTACACCTCGGAAATAGAGGATCCGACCGCGGCCACAGCAGTAGATCGTCGGTTAGATACGGATGTCACACTCGCAACCCTCACACGAAACATCCGGTATGAACATCTGAGAGGTAACCGAATCTATTTCAGCAGTATGAATAGATATAGAGTTGGATAGTTCGAGCTAATGGATCACTCATCGGAGACCATTATGCGCGACTGGAAAATAATCGCGACATATATCATTGTCGGATTCTGTTTAGTAGTGTTCGTGCTCACCAACCCGAGATTAGCGTTCTATGTCGCTCTGTGCCTGTGGGTTCTCGGAGCGGTAGTTCTACTGCTGTCGAGATGAGGGTTCGTTGTATATGCCAAACGGGAACCGTACCGAAAACCAGAGCAGTCCCCTCGTGATTTATACGCGCCGCGCCGTGGATCCGGTATGGCAGTCGAACCTGACTTCGAGTACGACCTACTGAAGCGCCTGAGCGAAACATGCGGGGTCCCCGGCTACGAAGACCGAGTGCGGGAGGTCGTCCGCGAAGAACTGACCCCGCACGTCGATGAGATCCGCACCGACGCGATGGGCAACGTGATCAGCACCCTTGAGGGCGATTCGGACTATTCGGTGGTCGTCGCGGCCCACATGGACGAGATCGGCTTCATGGTCACACACGTCGATGACGACGGCTTTCTCGCGGTCGATCCGTTAGGCGGGTTCGATCCCCGCGTGCTGAAAGCCCAGCGGGTGACGGTTCACACCCAATCGGGCGACCTGTCCGGCGTGATCGGCTCGCCGCCGCCGCACACGCTCGACGAGGAGGAACGAGAGCGGACCCCGAAGACCGAGGACGTGCGCATCGACCTCGGACTCGACGCCGAGGACGTCGAGGAACGCGTCTCTCCCGGCGATCTCGTGACGATGGATCAAGGTACGGAGATCGTCGGCGAGCATGTCACGGGAAAGGCGATCGACAACCGGGTCAGCGTCTTCACGCTGATCGAGGCCGCCCGGCGGAGCGAAAGCCCGGCGGTGACGGTCCACTTCGCTGCGACGGTTCAAGAGGAGGTCGGCCTCCGAGGGGCTCACGCGCTCGGGGTGGATCTCGATCCGGATCTGGCGATCGCGCTGGATACGACCGTCGCGAACGACGTACCGGGTTTCGAGAAGCGCGAATACGTCACCGAACTCGGCGAGGGGGCCGCGATCAAACTGAAGGATTCGAGCGTGATCACCAGCCCGAAGGTCCACAGACGCCTCACCGAGGTCGCCGAGGAACGGGGGATCAGCCACCAGTTCGAGGTCCTGCCCGCCGGTGGGACCGACACTGCGGGCTTCCAGACCTCCGCGGGGGCCAAGCCAGTCGGTGCGATCTCGATCCCCACCCGCTACCTGCATACCGTCACCGAGAGTGCCCACGTCGAGGACATCGAGGCAACGATCGGACTTCTCAGCGCGTTTCTCGGGAGCGAGACCGGCGAGTTCGACTACCGGCTCTGACGGACGGCCGAAACCAACATATTCAGTACGGCGCGTTCCCAACCCCCGCGTATGACCGAGGACCGAGACCGAGACCGAGACCTCTCGCGGCGACGGTTCATTCGCGAGGCGACCATCGGCGGGGCGGCAGCGGTCGCCGCGAGTGGCACAGCGGCCGCACAACAGGAGGGCGGGAACGAAAGCGGCGGGAACGAAACCGGCGGGAACGAAAGCGGCGGGAACGAAACCGGCGGAAACGAAAGCGGTGGCGAGGGGAACGAGAGTGGCGGGAACGAAAGCGGCGGAGGCGGTGGCGGCGATCAGGTGCCCGCTTGGTCGAGTTTCGTCCAGGACGCGAACAACTTCGACGGCACCGAGGACCTGCGTGGGCAATCGGAGGCCACCGTCCAGGTCGGTGCCGGCGACGGACTCGCGTTCGATCCGGCGGGCATCTGGATCGACACCGGCACGACCGTGATCTGGGAGTGGACCGGTGAGGGCGGGAGCCACAACGTCAGCAACACCGGCGACCTCGGGTTCGAGAGCGAGACCAGCGGCGAGGCCGGGTTCACTTTCGAGTACACCTTCGAGGAGGGCGGGATCTTCGAATACGAGTGTGTTCCCCACACCGCACAGGGGATGCACGGCGGCGTCGCGGTCGGCGAGGACATCGAGACTACCGCAGCACCGACCGAGAGCGGCGGTAGCGGCGGCGGCGGCGGCGGGGAGTCCGCGGGCGTCCAGTTGCCCGGCGCGGCGAAGTCGGCCGCCGTCGCACTCACCGTCGCGCTTAGCTCGACGCTCGGGCTCACCTACGTGTTCATGAAGTATGGCGGCGACTACGAGGGCGACCGCGTCGAGTGACCCGCAAACGAACCGCTTAAGCCGCCGGTTCGGTCAGTAACGATGTGTACCAACGACCGGTCGCAGGTCGTGATACCCCATGAGGGGAAACGTCGACTGGCGGGTGAGCGCGACCCTCGTCGGAACCGTTCTCAAGTGGTTGAGCGTTCCGCTCGTCTTTCCCCTCCTGATCGCGGTCTACTACGGCGAGTCGCTTTTCCCGTTTCTCGTGACGATCGCGGTCTCGATCCTCGTCGGCGAGGCGCTCGTCCGCGCGGGCCACGAGGGCCGTCTCGGGCCGCGCGAGGCGTTTCTCATGGTCGCGGTGACGTGGTTCGCCGTCCCCCTCGTCGGCGCGATCCCCTTCGTTCTCGCGGGAACCGGGTCGATCGCCCACCCGGTGAACGCGCTGTTCGAGTCAATGAGCGGCGTCACGACCACCGGCGCGACCGTCCTGCTGGAGTTCGAAACCCATTCTCGCTCGATCATGATGTGGCGCCAGGTCAGTCAGTGGCTCGGCGGGCTCGGGATCCTCGTCCTCGCGACGGCGATCCTCTCGCAGATCGGCGTCGGTGGCGCACAGCTCATGGAGTCGGAAACCCAGACCCGCGACGTCAACAAACTCACCCCGCGGATCGCCCAGACCGCCCGACTGCTCGGCGGACTCTACATCGGGCTGACGCTCGCGCTCGTGGCACTTTTGTACGGACTGCATCTCGTCGGTCTCGCCCCGAACATGGACCTCTACAACGCGGTCGCCCACCCGCTGACGACCGTCTCGACGGCAGGTTTCTCGCCGGAGGCCGACAGCATCATGGCCTTCTCGCCGGCCGCCCAGTGGGCCATCACCCTCTTTATGATCATCGGGGCGACGAACTTCGTGCTCATCTACTTCGCCCTGCAGGGGGACTGGCGCAGGCTCCTTGACAGCGAGGAGTTCCGGTTCTACGTCGCGTTGCTCGCCCTGTTGAGCGGCCTCACGGCGGTCTTGCTGGTGTTCGACGGTACCTACCCCGGGGGGACGGAGGCGACCGCGCGCCACGCCGTCTTCAACACCGTCTCGATGATGACGACCACCGGCTACGCGAACGTCGACTTCGACCTCTGGGAGGCCGGCGCGAAACACGTCATGTTCGTCTGTATGTTCATCGGCGGGATGGCCGGTTCGACTACCTGCTCGATCAAGACCCTGCGGTGGTTGGTCGTCCTCAAGGGCTTTCGCCGCGATCTCTTCACCTCAATCCACCCCGAGGCGATCAGACCGGTGCGTCTGAGCGGCGGCGTGATCGACGAGGAGACGATCCGGGACATCTACGCGTTCACGCTCGTGAACCTGCTGTTGTTCGCGGCGGCGACGGTCTTCGTCGTCGTCGACGGCGCGCGTGTGGGCCTCGCGCTGAGCGAGTTCGACGCGATGGGGGCGGCCGCGGCGACCTTCCTCAACATCGGCCCCGCGTTCGGGATCGCCGGCCCCTTCGGCACCTACGAGGCATTTCCGGTGACGACCAAACTGGTGATGATCGTGTTGATGTGGATCGGCCGCATCGAGGTGATCCCCGTGCTCGTCCTCTTTACGAGGGTGTTCTGGACCTCATAGCGCGGCGGCGACGGCATCGGCCACGTCCGTACGCGCGAAGACAATAACGTGATCGCCGACCTCGATGTGCGTGTCCCCTCGGGGGATGATACACTCCTCGCCGCGGGTGATCGCGCCGACGACAGCCGCCTCCGGCAGGTCGGCCATGGACTCTTGTAGCGTTCGCCCCGCCAGAACGCTCCTCTCGTTGATCTCGATCTCGAGGACCTCCGCCCGGTCGTTGTGGATGAGCGAAATGTTCTCCGCGCGGCCCTGATGGGTGAAGCGGGTGATCTCTTCTGCGGTGATCTCCCGAGGGTTGACCGCCGCGTCGACGCCGACCGACTCGAAGAGGTCAACGTAGGCGCCGTGCTCGACGACCGCCACGGCACGGGAGGACCCGAGCTGTTTGGCCAGAAGCGAGATCAGCAGATTGGCCTCGTCGTGGGTCAGCGCGCTGATCACCACGTCCGCCTCGTCGATGTGTTCACGTGAGAGGAACTCGATGTCGGTCGCGTCGCTCTCCATGACGACGGTGTTGGGTAGCCGCTCGGCGAGGTCGCGCGCCCGGTCGTGGTCCTCCTCGATGAGTCGGGGTTCGAAGCCCTGTTCTTCGAGCATCCGGGCGACCTGAAACCCGATCTCGCTGCCGCCGACGATGACGATCTCCTCGGCCGATCCCGGCGTCTGTTCGGGCGAGAGTTCGGCTCCGAAGCGCTGGACGCTCTCGGGGCTGCCGATCACGACGACGTAGTCGCCCGCCAGAAGAGGGGTGTTGCCGCGTGCGATCTCGACGTCCTCGCCCCGAAGCAGGCCGACGAACGTCAGCGAATCGAAGCGGTCGGCCTCCTGTACGGTTTGTCCGGCCACCGAGCTGTCTTCGGGGATCTCGAACTCCGCCATCTGGACGGTTCCCCCGGCGAAGGGGTCGGCGTCACGGGCGGCGGGCAGTCCGACGATGGTGACGATCGCTTGGGCCGACAGCAGATCCGTACAGACCATGAAATCGACGCCGAAGGCCTGATCCGAGCGGTTCCACGTATCGAGCAGGTCGGGTTTCTTCACCCGGGCGATGGTGAAGACCTCGCCGAGGGCCTTGGCGGCACTACAGGCGACGATGTTGGTCTCGTCGTTGTCGGTGCTCGCGATGAGGAGGTCGGCCTCGTCGATGCCCGCCTCTTCGAGCGTTCGCATCGACGTGCCGTCGCCCTGAATCGCCAGTACGTCGATCGAATACGTGAGTTCGTCGACGCGATCGCCATCGACGTCGACGACGACGACCTCGTGGCTCTCCGAAAGGTCCGCCGCGATCGAGGAGCCGACCTCGCCGGCCCCGATGACTATTACGCGCACGAAACCACCGCTCGTCTCATTGCTCGCCGGTTCGCGACGGGCGGGTATGGGTATTTCCCTTCAGATCGAGTCGGGCGTCCGGTGGATCTCCAGTTCAACCTCGCGGGGTTCGCCCTCGAGGTCGGCGACGATCCGCTCGACGATGCGTTCTGCCTCCTCCTCGACTTTCGGTTTCACCTTGTCGATCACCCATCCCAGCGAAACGAACGCCGGGAGGTCGAGCATACTCGGGCTGGCGCTGTCGGGGTCGAACCCGATGTGCAGATAGACCCGAGAGGCCGTCCCCTCGCCGTCGGGGGCCTCTTCGGGCACCTCCTCGACGCGCCAGTGGCCACGGGCGTGGATGTCCTTGACGATCCGCCAGTCGATCCGCGTGGGGGGATCGACCTCCGTGACCTCCGAACGCGCGGTATACGAGAGCTTCCACCACTCGAGTCGGAGGTCGTACTCGGTGCCGGGCGAGCCGTCGCCGTGCTGGCGGACGTCGGTGAGGTACTTCGAGTAGTTCGCGTACCGGGGAAAGTCGATGAGGAAGTCGTAGACCTCCTCGGGCGGCAGATAGACGACCGTGCTCAGTTCGACTTCGTCCACAGGATGGGTTGCGACGAACCCGCCCTAAGTGTTTGGATACTGGGCTGATCGGCGACCCCATCCTCGAAAGTCCGGTCGAGTGAGTCGCCGCGATAGACACCCTTACGGCCAGGTCCGTGTTCCCGTTCGATATGGAATCGAACGCGGACACGGACGTACTGATCGTCGGCGGCGGGGTCGCCGGACTCACGGCGGGGACCTTCACCGCCCGCGCTGGACTAGAGACGCTGGTCGTCGACGGTGGAGAGTCGATCCTGCGGCGCAACGCCCACCTCGAGAACTACCCCGGGTTCCCCGCGGGCGTCGATTCCCGGCTGTTCGTGGACATGACGCGCGCACAGGCCGAACGCACCGGCTGTGAGTTCGTAGAGGGACGGGTCACGCAGATCACCCGCGACGAGGGCGGGTTCGAGGCTGCCACGGAGGACGGCACGGTCCACGGGGCCGATCGGGTGATCGCGGCCTCGTGGTCGGATTCGAGCTACCTCGAATCGCTCGACGTGGACCTCGACCGCCGGGGGAGCAAGCAGTATATCGGTATCGACGACGAGGGCCGCACCGCAGTCGAGGGTCTGTATGCCGCCGGGCGGATCGCCCGTCGGTACCACCAGGCGGTGATCGCGGCGGGCCACGGCGCGGAGGTCGCCCTGACGCTGATCCACGATTCTGACCTGCACTTCTACAACGACTGGGTCGTCCCCGAGGGCTACTTCACCGACCGCGGACGCGAGGTCCCGCCGGGCTGTGAGGAGATCGACGCCGAGGAGCGCGAGCGCCGGGCGGCGGAGAGCCGCGAGACCATGCGCGAGTGGTTCGCCGAGCCCTACGGGGAGAAACCGACGCCGCATCCGAGCCTCGCCGAGGAGTGACCTCTCAGGGGAGCGTCTCGCAGGCCACCCCGTCGCCGTCGGCGTCGAGGCGATGGGGATCACTCGGGTCGTCGTCGAGGACCGCCTGGGCCTGTGCCTGCGTCTCGAAGTCCGAACAGTCGAGGTCGCCGTCAGTCCCGGCGGGCGGACTCTCGGTTCCGCCCTCGTCGTTCCCCCCACCCTCCTCAGGTGGTTCTTGGGTTTCTCCCTCGAAGCCCCACAGGCCGACTCCCTCGTTTCGGGCCTCGTCCTCGGCGTTCGCGTACGCCGACCGTTCCGTGAACTGCGAGTCGTACATCCGGGCCAGCCCCTCGTCGATCAGCGCGCGGTTGAACGAGTCCCCGTCGTCGGTGTAGACGTAGACGAGCAGGCGGCCGAACGACCCGCGTCGATCAGCCTCGGGGTCGACCGCGATGCGGACCTCCTCCCCGTCGAGTTCCTCGGTGGCGTACGCCGTCGCGCGGTCGCCCCACTCGGCGAGCCAGTCCGCCCCAGCAGCGGTGTCGGGGATCCCCTCGAAGTCATCGGGGTCGCTCTGGCCGTAGGTCTCGGGCGTATCGACCCCGAGCAGTCGGATGGTATCGACCTCGCCGTTCGGGAACCGGACCTCCATCGTGTCGCCGTCGATCACCCGTTCGATCGAAACCGTCCACTCCGTGCCGTCGGCCGGCCCGCGTTCGGACGCCGATGTGTCGGTCCCGTCCCCCTCGGAATCGTCCTCGGAACCCGACGGGTCGTCACCGGTATCCTCCTCGGATGGCGAATCCGAGGACCCGTCGGTCGGTTCGCCGTCGGCGTCGGGGGTCTCGTCGGGTCCGCTCGACGAATCGTTACCCGCGTCCGTAGAATCGCCCCCATCGGAGCCGTCCGATTCCTCTGTCGCCTCTGAAACCGGTTCGTCAGGGCTCGACTCCACGGAATCGGACTCGTCGGGCGGTTTCTCGGCGTCCGAACCACTGGTGTCGGTCGAGTCGGATTCGCTCCCGTCGTCGCCGGCCGCATCGTCGCTGTTGGACTCCTCGTCGGTCCCTTCGAGGTCGTCGCTGTCGTTCGAGTCGATCGGGTCGCCGCCTCCGGAGCCGGGGTCGTCGGTTCCCACACCGGTACAGCCGGCGAGCACGACGACGAGACAGAGGGCGACGGCGATGAACAGTCCTCGGGAACGTCGGGCCATACTCGCTCCTCACCGATCCGTTATGTGAGTGTTTGGACTAGTACGATTGAGCTAGAGAACGGATCGACACGAGATCGGACGGGAATCGACCAGCGAGCCGACGAACGAGAACGGGGAGTTCAGCGACGATCGGCCACGTTTAACCCCTCGGATCGAGAAGGGCGAGTGAATGCTCTCGGGAGTGAACGTCGCGCTGGGCGTCACGGGATCGATCGCCGCGGTCAACGTCGTGGAAATCGTCCACGAACTGCGCCGGCGCGGCGCGAACGTCAGGGCCGTGATGAGCGACAGCGCGAGAGGGATCGTCCACCCGTGGAGCGTCGAGTTCGCCACCGACGAGGAGGTGATCACCGAAATAACGGGAGGAGTCGAACACGTCGCCCTCTGCGGGCGGGAGGGCTGGGCCGACGTGCTGTTGATCGCGCCCGCGACGGCGAACACGGTGGGAAAGATCGCGGGCGCGATCGACGACACGCCCGTCACGACGTGTGCGACGACCGCCCTCGGTGCGGACCTGCCGGTCGTGATCGCGCCCGCGATGCACGAGCCGATGTACGACCACCCCGGGGTGCTCGATGCGATCGAGTGCGTCGAGGAATGGGGCGTTTCGTTCGTTTCCCCCCGTATCGAGGAGGGGAAGGCCAAGATCGCCACCACCGACGCCATCGCGCTTGCGAGCGCGCAGGCGGCGGGACCCTCACCGCTGTCGGGCGAGCGAATCGTCGTGAGCGCCGGGGCGACCGCCGAGTCGATCGACCCCGTGCGCGTGTTGACCAACCGGTCGTCGGGCAAGACGGGGCGAGCGGTCGCCCGTGCCTGCTACGTCGCCGGGGCCGAGGTGACGCTGATCCACGCGCTCGTCGGCCCGCACCCGGTCGAGGCGGGCGAGGAGTGCGATCCGGCGACCTACGCCGAGGTCGAAAGCGTTGAGAGCAGCGCCGAACTCTCCGAGGCAGCACTCTCGGCGGCCGCGAAGGCCGACGCGTACGTCTCGGTCGCGGCGATCAGTGACTACACGATCGAGCCCGAGGACGAGAAGATCCGCTCGGGCGAGGACCTCTCGCTCGACCTGCTCCCGAGCCCGAAGGTGGTCGACGCGGTCCGGGAGGCGAACCCCGAGTTACCGATCGTCGGGTTCAAGACCGAGACGAGCGGCGACGACGAGGCCATGGTCGAGGCCGCCCGCGAAATCGCGGATCGGGTCGGTATGAGCTTCGTCGTCGCCAACGACGCGAGCGTGATGGGCGAAGAGGAGACCCGCACGCTGTTCGTCGGGGACGACGTCGCGGAACACCGCGGGACGAAAGCCGAGATCGGCGAGGCGGTCGCGAGCGAACTCGCGGGCGTCCTCGTCAGGGAGAACTGTCGCGAGGAATAACGAAATCGTTTTCCTACGTGTAACGCTTGATGCGAGTAGCATGGACCCCAGCCATGAGTAGAGTATCCGTACCACCAGGAGGGGTCGTTCGTGGCGACTGAGCGGGTTCTCGTACCGATCGAGCAGTCCGTGACGCTCCGGCGCACCGTCGGCTACGCCGTCGAATCGGCGCTCGATAGCGCGGGGGCCGTCGAACTGCACTTCGTCGCCGCGGTGACCAACGACGAACGGACGCCGACCGGCCGACGGGCGGTCGAGGACGCCGAGGGGTTGCTCGACCGCGTCCGGGCGTGGGTCGACGAGGACGGGGGCGAGTCGATGACTGTCGAGACCGCCGCCATCGGGACGGATCGCTACCTGTTCAGCCCGCGCGATTACGCCGACACCATCGTCGAGTACGTCCACGAAACCGGCATCGATCGCGTGATCCTCGACCCGGAGTATCGTCCCGGCGCGAGCGCGCCGATGCTCCGGCCGATCGAACACCGTCTCGACGAGCAGGACATCGCCTACGAGGAGGCGCCGGTCGAGCGTCGCACCCGTCGAGCGCAGTTCGTCACCGGCGGCGGCGCGAGCCGTTTTCTCGCGCTGTTTCTCGTCTCCGTCGGCTTCTACCTCGTCCTCGGGGACCCGACCTACTGGTTCGACCTCGTGACGGGCGCGGTGACCGGTCTGATCGTCGCTCTCACGCTCTCGCATGTCACGTTTCCGAAGCCACCCCAAGCGGTTCGATCGACGCTTCGGACGCTCCGGTTTTTCGTCGTGTACGTCCCGTATCTCCTCTACGAGATCGTCAAGGCAAACCTGCAGGTCGCGGCCGTCATCCTCCGGCCGTCGATGCCGATCGAGCCGCGCATGACCCGCGTTCGGGTCGCGGTTCCCGGCGGCCTGCCGCTGACCTCGCTCGCAAACAGCATCACGCTCACGCCGGGGACGCTGACGGTGCGGGCCGACGACCAGGAACTGATCATCCACGCGCTGATTCCCGACGCCCGCGAGGGGCTGTTCGCCGGCGGCCTCGAACGGGGTATCCGGTTCGTCTTCTTCGGGCGAAGCGCCACGAGCATCGCGAGCCCCGAGGAGCGCGGCGACACCGAGATCATACGGGGTGAGGAGTCGTGAGCCTCCTCTCCGACGTCTTCCTCGGCGCGGCGGCGATCTTCGTGGTCCTCGCGATCGCGCTGCTCTATCGCGCGATCAAGGGACCGACAATGCAGGATCGCGTCCTCGCGGTCAACGTGCTGGGAACCAACACCGTGGTGATCCTCGCGCTGCTTGCGGCGGGACTCGATCAGCCGTGGTTCCTCGACATCGCGCTCATCTATGCGCTGCTCAACTTCCTGGTGACGATCGCCATCTCGAAGTTCACCGTCGAACGCGGGGGGATCATATGATCGAGCGCCTCAGAGTCGGCGCGATCGTCGTGCTGATCGCCGGCGGCGTCTTCTTTACGTTCGTCTCGACGACGGGCGTGCTCCGCCTTCCGGACGTCTATACGCGCGCCCACACCGCCTCGCAGGCTGACACCCTCGGGGCCGGGTTCGCGCTCGCGGCGGTCGCACTCGCGTTCGGCTGGCAGCCGACGACCGTGATCACCGTGCTGTTGTTGTTCTTCATCTTCATCACCAACCCGACGGCGGCCCACGCGGTCGCGCGGGCGGCCTACGAGTCCGGGGTCGAACCCTGGCGGGAGGACGAGCCATGACGCCGCTGGAGGTCGCGTTGATCGCCTTCGTGCTGGTGACGGCGCTCGCGACGGCGCTGTTCCGGGACGTGCTCTCGGCGATCATCGTCTTCGGGGCCTACAGCCTGGGGATGGCGATCATCTATACCGTGTTGCTCGCGCCCGACGTCGCCATGACCGAAGCCGCAATCAGCGCCGGCGTCACGACGATCCTCCTGCTTCTGACGATCGCCAAGACGGTACGCCCGTCGACCGACGCGCTGTTCGAGTCGGTCAACGTCCCCGCCGTCCTCACGGTCGGCGCGTTCGCGCTCGTCTTCGGGGCGGCCGTCCTGCCGGCGATCCCGGCGATCGGCGCCGAGAGCGCGCCGGTGTGGTCGAACCCCGAGGTCACCCAGTACTACCTCGAAAACACCTACGCCGAGACCGGCGTCCAGAACACCGTCGCGGCGGTGCTCGCCGCGTATCGTGGGTTCGATACCTTCGGCGAGGCGGTCGTCGTCTTCGGCGCCGCCGTCGCCGTCCTGTTGGTCCTCGACCGGGAGGTGTTCGCATGAGTTCGCTCGCGGCGAAGCCGCTCGCTACACACACTTGCCACCGGAGGTGGCTCCGATGAGTGCCGGCGATTCCTACACCGAGAGTCAGGTGATCATGTCGACGGTCAAGATAGTCACGCCGTTCGTGCTGACATACGGCCTGTTCATCACCTTCCACGGGGCCGACGCGCCGGGCGGGGGCTTCCAGGGCGGGGCGGTCATCGGCGTCGTCGTCCTGATGCTCGCCTTCGCCTTCGGGATCGAACCCACCCGCGAGTGGCTCGATAACCGCGTCGTCACGGGACTGATCGCCGGCGGCGTGCTGGCCTTCGGCGCGATCGGGCTGGCGTCGATGCTTCTTGGGGGCGCGTTCCTCCAGTACGAGCTGTTGCCGATCCACCACCCCTCCCGGTACGGTATCGAGGGCATCGAGATCCTCGGGATCGCCGCGATCGTTTCGGGCACCGTGATCGGGCTGTTCTTCGCGACGGCCGCCGGCTTCACCGCCGACGCGTTCGCACCGTCCGACGAGCGGATCGAGACGCAGAGGGACGACCGGCCCCGAACCGGCCGAACGGAGGGCGAGGAGTGATGCTCGAACTGCTCGCGACGCGATACGCCTACGTCGCGTTCATCGTCCTGCTGTCGGTGGGCCTCTACATGGTGATCGCCAGTCAGAACCTCGTCAAGAAGGTCATCGGGGTCAACCTCTTCCAGACGGCGATCTTCCTGTTCTTCGTCGCGTCGGCCTACGTCGAGGGCGGTGCGGTGCCGGTCGTACCGAAGGATTCGGCGGGGCCGACAGAGGTGATCGTGAGCCCGCTGCCCCACGTGATCGTGCTGACCGCCATCGTCGTCGGGGTCGCGCTCACGGCGGTCGGGCTCGCGCTGATCGTCCGGATCTACACCGAGTACGGCACGCTTCGCGAGGACGTCCTCCGGGAGGTGCGGTCGGATGATTGAGAACGTCCCGGCACTGCTGATCGTTCTGCCGATCCTCGTGGCGACCCTGCCGCTCCTCGTCGGGCTGCGCTACGAGCGGGTGGGATGGACGGTCGCCGCGCTGACGACGACGGCGGCGTTCGCGATGGCGCTCTGGCTCGCGCTCGTCATCTTCACGACGGGCGAGGCAGTGATCCACCAGCTCGGTGGCTTCCCCCGACCGATCGGGATCGAACTCGTCGCCGACCGGCTCTCGGCGCCCTTCGTCGTCCTCGCCACCGGAATCTCGATGGGCGTGCTCGCGTACACCCGCCGGGGCGGCCCGCGCGGGAACAGCTTCTACAGCGCGTACCTCCTGTTGCTGGGCGGTCTCCTCGGACTCTCGCTGACGGGTGACGTCTTCAACATGTTCGTCTTCCTCGAGATTACGGGACTGACGACCTACGCGCTGATCGCCAAAGGGAAATCGGGCGAGTCGGCGATCGCCGCGCTCAAGTACCTGATCATCGGGACCGTCGGGGCTTCGATGTACCTGATCGGCGTCGGCTTCCTGTTCGTCGCGACGGGCACGCTGAACATGATCGATCTGGCCACGGCGATCCCACAGCAGGCGGGCTACGGGAACCCGCTGATCCTGACCGCGTTCGCCTTCGTCTTCGTTGGCTTCGCGATCAAGATCGCGCTGTTTCCCCTCCATACGTGGCAGCCAGACGCCTACCAGCGTGCGCCCGACGGCGCGACGCCGCTGATCGCGGCGCTCGTCTCGACGGTCTCGGCGTACGCGCTGTTTCGACTGGTCTACACGGTGTTCACCGTCGAGTTCCTCGTCTCGATCCCCCACGCGAGCGAGATCGTCGTCACGGTCGGGTCGATCAGCGTCCTCGCGGGGAGCGCGCTGGCCGTGATGCAGAGACGGGTCAAGCGGATGCTCGCGTACTCGTCGGTCTCGCAGTTCGGCCTCGTGGTGCTCGCTTACGGGCTGATGAACGACACCGCGCTGCTCGGTGCGCTCGTCCACCTGATCGGCCACGCGATCATGAAGGGCGGGCTGTTCCTCGCGGTCGGAACGATCGCCGCGGGGACCGGCGCGCGCACCGTCAAGGAGTACGCCGGCCTCGCGAAACGGATGCCGTTCATGGCGGGCAGTCTCGCGGTGCTCGGCCTCGCCCTGGTCGGCGTTCCGCCGTCGATCGGCTTTCTTGGCAAGTGGTTCATCGCGGTCGGCGCGATCGAGGCGGGCATCTGGCCCGTCGCCGTGGTGGTCCTTCTGAGCACGATGTTGACCCTCGGATACATCGCCCGTCTGCTGGAGAGGATGTACTTCACGCCCGCTCCCACACGGGGCGGCGCGCCCGAGGGCTCGCTCGCGACCGACGGAAGCGGAAACGACCCGACGCCGGGTGCTGTCTCGGCGGGAATGCTCGGCGTGACGGTGCTCGCGGCACTGTTGGCCGTCGCGCTCGGCTTTTCGGGGGGTGCCTTCGATTCGTTGCTCGGTCCGTTCATCGAGGTGATTCTCAATGGTTGACGTAGCTAGTATCAGACCGCTCGCGGCCGTCCTCGTCTCGTTTCTCGCTGCGGGGGCGATCGTCGCGTCGCATCGTTATCCCAACGTCAGAGACAGCTGGTCGGTGATCGCCGCGCTCACCAAGTTCGGGATCGTCGCCAGCATGCTGCCGGGCGTAATGGACGGAACGGTCTACGTCTGGAGTCTCGGTACCTTCGTCCCCGGCGTCGAGTTCGCCCTGCGGGCCGACCCGCTGGGGATGCTCTTTGCCCTGCTCGCCTCGTTCCTCTGGATCTTCACCGCCTTCTATGCGACAGGCTACATGCGCGGGCTCGACGAGCCCAACCAGACGCGGTTTTTCGCCGCGTTCGCGATGAGCCTCTCGACGGCGCTCGGCATCGCCTTCGCCCAGAACCTCGTGACGATCTTCGTCTTCTACGAGCTGCTATCGGTGTCGACCTACCCGCTGGTGGCCCACGACGAGGACGCGGAGGCCCGCATCGCCGGCCGGAAGTACCTCGCGTACACCTTCTTCGGCGGCGGCGTGCTCGTGCTGGCGGGCACGGTGCTGGTCTTTCAGCTGGCCGGCACCGTCGACTTCGCAGCGGGCGGCATTCCCGCGCTCGCCGAAGCGGCCGGTGCGGATCCGTGGTTCGCCCGCCTCGCGTTCGGCCTGCTGGTGACGGGCTTCGGCGTGAAGGCCGCGCTCATGCCGATCCACTCGTGGCTCGCCGACGCGATGGTCGCGCCCACGCCCGTCTCCGGGCTGTTACACGCGGTGGCGGTCGTCAAATCGGGTGCCTTTGGCATCTCGCGGGTGATCCTCGACGTCTACGGGCCCGACCTCGCCGCGGACCTCGGGGTGCATATTCCACTGGCGATCGTCGCGGCGTTCACCCTGACTGCGGCCTCGATCATCGCGCTGCGAAAGGACCACCTGAAACGTCGGCTCGCCTACTCGACGACCGCACAGCTCTCGTATATCGTGCTGGGCCTCTCGATGCTCCATCCGTACGCGATTCTCGGTGGGCTCTTTCACATCCCCGCCCACGCCTTCGGGAAGCTCACGCTGTTCTTCTGTGCGGGCGCGATCCACGTCGAGACCCACACCGACTACATCAGCGAGATGGCGGGCATCGGCAAGCGGATGCCCTTTACGATGGCCGCCTTCACGATCGGGGCGGCGGGTATGGCCGGCATCCCGCTGATCGCGGGCTTCGTCAGCAAGTACTACATGCTGATCGGGGGGCTCGGCGCCGGCGGCATCGGCGTCATCGGGGCCGAGGGTGCGACGATGAGCCCACTGATGGGGACGATATTCTCGGGCTCGCTGATCGTCAGTGGCTTGCTCAACATCGCGTACTTCTGGCCGATCGTCTATACGGCCTACTTCGAGAGCGAAAACGACCACGACGCAAAACCCTTACTCGAGTTCCCGATGGGCGGAAAACCCGAGTCCTACGGCGTTAGCGTGGGGCGGCTCACGGACGGGGGTAAGCGGATCGAGGACCCCGAACACGAAACCGGCTACGCGGTCGACCGGTTCCCGAGCGACCACGCCGGCGCGGACGCGGACGATCACGAGCATGAGCACGACGACCACCACGGCGGCGGGCCGCCCGCCGAGGGCTGGGAGCGCCGGCGACCCTGGGCCGAAAGCACCTGGCTGATGCTCGTCCCCATCGGGCTGATCGCGACCGGCGCGATCGTCCTCGGGGTCGTCCCGGGGCAGGCGGTGTTCTTCGATCTGGCCGTCTACATCGTCGAGACGGTCACCGGGGTGGTGGTCCCATGAGCCCCGTCGACCTGCTCACGAGCGTCCCGCCCGCGGTTCCGATCGTCCTGGCGGCCCTCGTCGTGGCGGTCGTCCCCCGGACGGCGGGCTACGCCGTCGGCGCGCTCGCGACGATCTACCTGTTCGCCGTCTCGCTGCTCACGCCGCCCGGGGAGTACCTCTCGGTGCTCTTCCTCGGCTTCGACGCCCAGTTGTTTGTCGCCGACGACTTCTCTAGACTGCTGGGGCTGGGTTTCGGCTTCCTCGGGACCGCCGCGGTCGCCTATGCCGCCTCCAGCGGCCTCCCGCGGACGACGCTGGCGTTCGTCCTCTCGTACATCGCCTCGGTGGCGGGCGTGATCTTCGCGGGCGACTGGCTCACCCTCCTCTTTTTCTGGGAGCTGATGGCCGTCACGAGCACGGTCGTCGTCTGGGCCTACGGCGGCGACGCCGTGCGGGCGGGCTTTCGGTACGCCATCGCCCACGGCACCGGCGGCGTACTGTTGATCTGGGCGGTCGCCTGGCACTACGTCGAGACGGGCAGCCTCGCGCTCGAGGGCGGCATCGCCCCCGGCGCGCCCGCGCTACTCGCGGTGCTGGGGATCGGCGTCAACTGTGCCTTCATCGGGCTGCACACCTGGCTGCCCGACACCTACAAGCGCCCCCACATCGCCGCATCGGTGTTCCTCTCGGTGTTCACCACGAAGAGCTCGGCATACGTCCTCTATCAGGCGTTCCCCGACGGCCATCTCTACATCGCCTACATGGGCGGGCTGATGGCGGTCTACGGGGCGACCTTCGCGCTGCTCCAACACGACATGCGCGCACTGCTGTCCTACCACATCCAGGCCCAGCTGGGCTACATCGTCGCGGGAATCGGGATCGGAAGCGCCATCGGGATCACCGGCGCGATGGCCCACCTGTTCAACAACATCCTCTTCAAGGCGCTGCTGTTCATGGCCGTCGGCGTCATCATCTATCGAACGGGAGAGGAGGACCTCTACGAACTGGGCGGGCTGTGGCGCGAGATGCCACTGACGGCCCTTGGCTACCTGTTCGGGGCGCTCTCGATCACAGCGATCCCGGGCTTCAACGGTTTTATCAGCAAGGGGATGATCCTCGACGCCGCCGACCCGCACTACTACGGCGCGCCCGAGTACGAGGCACTGTACTGGCTGCTCATGGCCGGGGCGGTCGGCACCCTGCTGTCGTTCGTCAAACTGGGCTACTACGCCTTCCTCCACGGGCCGGCGACGACCGACGTGAGGGACGCCAAACCCGGCCAGACGGCGGGGATGCTCTCGGTCGGTCTCGTCTGTCTCGGGGTCGGGGTCTTCTGGCCGGCGTTCGTCGACATCCTGCCGTTCTCGTCGGGGCTCGACCTGCATCCCTACAGTCCGGGTCACCTGACCGACTCCGCGTTGCTGGTGGCCGTCTCGCTGATCGGCTTTGCGATCATCAGGAAACCGCTCTCGGCGCTCGGGCACGTCCCCGACGTGGATCGGATCCTCAACCCGCTGGTCTTCTACACCGGTCGGGTGAGCATGCTCGCGATCACGGGGACGTTCGCCGCGGTCGATCGGGGAGGAGTGGCGTTCGTCCGGGCGTGCTACTGGGTCGGCAACAACCCCGTGCTGGCGGTCGGTCGGGTCACCCGCCGACTCCCGGCGTGGCTCGTCGGCGAACACAGCCCCGCCGACGGCGGGTCGAGGGCCTCCTCCGATCGACGGTTCGACGGCGGCGAGAGCCCGAGGGAACCGACGCAAACCGCGAGCGAACCCTCGCGGCTCTACTTGCGGACGACCATCGGCGGGACGATCATGCTGATCGTGCTGGCGCTCACGGTCGTGCTGTTCGTGCTGGTCTTCCTCTGAAGGCGCACTTTTTTGCTGCGAGTCCTTGCTCACTACGTTCGCTCGAACCGTACCAAAATCGCGGAGCGACTTTGTGGGCTCTACAAGAGCTTCGCTCTTGTGAACGCTTGCAAAAACCTGCACTATGACCAGAAACCCAAGTTTCTGGTCGTCAACCGGAATGCTATGCATTCCGGTGATAAAAAGACCGGCTCGGCGGAGCCACACCGGTCCGCCTCCGCACCGCCCCCGCACTTATTTCGACGCGGATCGACAGTGGGTCCAATGCAAACGGAGCCACCCGTCGAGGGCGACACCTACATCCACGAGCGAACGTTCACTCACGAGGACGTCCGGCGCTTCGGGGAGATCTCGGGCGATACACAGTCGATCCACACCGACCCCGACGAGGAGGGTCGGCTGGTGGTACAGGGCCTGCTGACGGCGACCATACCGACGAAGATCGGCGGGGATCAGGAGTTCATCGCTCGAACCATGGAGTACGACTTCCGACGGCCGGTTTATACGGGCGAGACCATCACCTGCGAGTGGACCACCGAGACGGTAAAAGAGCGTGCGGACCGCTACGAGGCCTCGGGGACTGCGGTCTGTCGCAACGAGGAGGGGACGACGGTGATGGCCGGGTATTTCGAGGGGATCGTTCGGAAGTGAGCGGGGGAGGATCGGCAGGTTTTACTGGCGGATCGAGTAGATACGACATGGATCAGTTGCGCCGATCGCTGCACGACGCGCCCATCATCGAGAAGGACGGCTATCACTACTTCGTCCACCCCATCAGCGACGGTGTGCCGATGCTCGAACCGAGCCTCCTGCGCGAGATCGTCATCAAGATCATCCGCAAGGCGAGCCTGGAGGACGTCGATAAGATCGTCACGCCCGCGGCGATGGGCATCCACATCTCGACGGCCGTCTCGCTGATGACCGACATCCCCCTCGTCGTGATCCGAAAGCGCCAGTACGGCCTCGACGGCGAGGTCGCGCTCTTTCAAGAGACCGGGTACTCCGAGAACCAGATGTACATCAACGACGTGGAGGCGGGCGACCGGGTGCTCGTCCTCGACGACGTCCTCAGTACGGGCGGCACCCTCAAGGCGATCACGGGGGCGCTCGAGGATATCGGTGCGGAGGTCCAGGACGTCGTCGCGGTCATCAAGAAGGTCGGCGGCGAGAACAAGCTCGACGGCACCTCCTACTCGGTGAAGACGCTGATCAACGTCGACGTCGTCGACGGCGAGGTCGTCATCGTCGACGAAACCGGCGACGACTGAGCGGTCCCGACCCGCGGAGTAACCCCGACTCGGTCGAACCCCGGTCCCGACCGATCGAAACGTCCGAACGGCGGAGCGGTTCGCCGATATATAATACGCCGACCCCACTCCTACTGCAATATTAATAGTGTAGTTAACGATACGTTCAAATTACGACGAAATTACCGACAAGACAGGAGTCAATATCTCCAATAGCATACATACACCTCATTAAACGAAACTATAGTGGAGATGCAAAGCTTGCTGATTTCGAAAACCGTCACGTATATGTGTATACAATCAATACCGAAAAAGTATGGCAGAAGGTCACAAAATGAAGGTCCGCGATATCAATCGGCGCCGGCTTCTGCAGGGGATGGGAGCGGCCGGTGTCGCGGGGGTCGCGGGCTGTCTCGGCGGCAACAACGACGAGGACGAGGACACCAGCAGCCCGGAGGTCAGCGACCGCGAAGAGGTCGATTTCGGGAATCTACAGGCGGGCGGGACCCTGCGTGGGGCGGTCGGCGCGAACGTCAACTCGTTCGATCCGCCATACAGCACGGACACGACCTCGACGCAGGCACAGAACTTCATCTTCGAGCAGTTGATCACGTCCGATCGCTCCGGGAACTACTACCCGTGGCTCGCAGAGAGCTACGAGCTGGTCGAGACCCAGGACATCGACCGGACGGCCTACGCCGACTACATGACCTCGGTCGCTACCGACGAGGAAGGCGCCCTCGAAATCGACGAGCAGGTGATCCTCCAGCACCCCGAAGACGATCCCCTGGACAGCGACGAGGTACGAGTCATCACGCCCGAGCAGGCGGCGGCGGCCGTCGACGACGGCACCTTTGGAATGCAGTATCGCTACCGGCTCCGGGAGGGCGTCCAGTTCCACAACGGCGAGGAGCTGACCGCAGAGAACGTCACCGCGAGCGTCGAGCGCTACGAGAACTCCGACGTCTCGGCCCAGACGTTCGACTCGCTTCTACACGCACGGGCGGTCGACGAGTACACGGTCGACCTGTTCGCGCAGGTCCCCGACGCCGAGGCCGAAGGACAGCTCCCGGCGGTCTACATCTTCACGACCGATCAGGCCGGCCTCGAGGACGGCGCGATCGACCCTCGGCAGGGCAACGAGCCCATCGGGACCGGGCCCTACCAGTTCGAGGACTTCTCGGACGAGCAGTACTACGAGCTCTCGAAGTTCGACGAGTACTGGACTGAGGCCATGGGCGTCGACGCCATCGACTGGTTCGACGGCCCCGAGGAATTCCCCGACGGCCCGCTCGTCGATACCATCGAAATGGAGATCGTCCCCGACGCCGCGAACCGGGCGGCGGCGCTCCGAAACGACGAGATCGACATCACCACCGGGCTGGCGACCGACACCCTCGACGAGTTCAACTCCGACGACGGGTTTACCGTCACCGGCATCGAGACCGGCGGCTACGAGTACATCCAGTACCCGGTCAACGTCGAACCGTGGGGCGACCAGCGCCTGCGGGCGGCGGTCAACCACCTCGTCCCCCGCGAGAACATCGTCCAGAACGTCCTCAACGGGTGGGCACGCCCGGCCTGGACGCCCATCCCCGAACTGGCCGAGGAATCGGGTACGGCCGACCCCGAGGCCCTCATGGAGGAACTCCGCCCGTACAACGAATACGACCCCGAGCGCGCGGGAGAGCTGCTGGACGAGGTCGGCGAGGACCTCGGGCTGGAGTACCCCCTCGAAGTCACCCTCGAAACCAACGCAGACAACCCCGACCGCGTGCAGATGGTCGAGCTGATCGCCGAGTCGATGGCCCAGACGGAGTACTTCGAGACCTCGGTCGAGACCTACGAGTGGAACGCCTACACTGCGCGGGTGCTCGACCCCGAGTACCCCGACGGGGAAATCATCCCGTGTATCGGGCTCTCGGGGACGTTCAACCCCGGCAGTTTCTGCGATGCGCTCCACGGCACCGCGAACATCGGGCAGTGTTGTAACCTGACGGGGATCAGCGACCCCGAGTTCGACGAACTGGTCGACGCCGCACGCTTCGACATCGCCGTCGTCGAGGACGAACAGCTCCGCGCCGAGCGCTACGACGAGATCTGGCGGCTGCTTGCCGACCGGCGCTACAGTTCGCTGACGCACTTCGACCTGATGACCGCCGTCTCGAACACCGCCGTCACCGGATTCGGCATCTTCCCCTTCGACGAGGGGATCTACAGCTTCGCGCTGTACAACCCGACCGAGAGCCAGACGATGTGGCTCGAACGCGAGTGATCGCGCCGCCAGACCGGTAAGTGGCGACCGTCCCGACCAGTACAGCTACGACGACCGACTCCCCATGAACGACCAACGATGACCGTACTATGAGTTTACGACGCTTCATACTGAATCGAGTGCTGTCGATCATCCCGATCCTCTTTGGCGTCTCGGTGATTACCTTCGGGCTGGTTCACCTCACGCCGGGTGACCCCATCAGCCAGATGGTCGCGCTGAACCCCGAGGTGACGGCGAGTCAAGAGGCTCAACTCCGGGCGCGCTACGGGCTCGACGGCCCGGTCTGGCAGCAGTACCTGACGTGGATGGGCAACGTCCTGACGGGCGATTTCGGCACCGTCATCAGAACCAATCGGGAGGTCTCGGCGATCGTGCTTGCGCGCCTGCCCGAGACGATCGCGCTCGGCCTGTTCGGCTGGGCGTTCGCGCTGCTCATCGCGATCCCGACGGGGATCTACGCGGCGGTCAACAAGGACGCGTTCGGCGACACCGTCAGCCGATTCATCGCGCTGTCGGGCATCTCGATCCCGAACTTCTGGCTCGGATTGATGCTCATTCTCGTCGGCGCGCTCTGGCTCGGCTGGTGGCCGGTGCTCGCTCCCTCGCGATTGCCGCTGTACCACCCGCAAATGCTGTGGTACCTGATTCTCCCCGGACTGACGATCGGCACCGCCGCGGCGGCCTCGATCATGCGGGTGATGCGCACCTCGATGACCGAGGAGATGAACAAGGAGTACGTCACCGCCGCCCGCGCGAAGGGGCTTCCCGAGCGACAGGTCGTGCTCAAACACGTCCTGCGGAACTCCCTGATCTCGGTGGTGACCCTCGCGGCGACGCTGACGGCGGGGATCGTCGCCGGATCAGTCGTCGTCGAGACCGTCTTCAACTGGCCGGGACTCGGCCGGGAGTTCATTCAGGCGATCACCGCCCGCGAGGTAAACCTCATCATGGCGATCACGCTGTTTACGGGCGTGTTCATCATCCTCGCGAACCTGCTTGCGGACATCCTCTATGCGGTACTCGACCCGCGGATCAGATACGATTAAACCATGTCTACAGAACGAGGCCGAATTCGGATCACCGGGTTCGAGGCGGAGCGCGTCGAGGAACGCGACTCGCTTTCGGACTGGGAAGCGGAGAGTGGAACAGGTACGGAGAGCCGGTGGCGCCGAGGGTTACGCCGGTTCAAGCGCAACCGCTCGGCGATGCTCGGGATCGCGATCGTCGTCGTCATGTCGTTGCTCGCGATCCTCTCGCGACCGATAACCGTGGGGGGAGTGCTCGTTCAGCCGATCTCGCTGGCCCCACACGCGCCGACGGACATCCTGTACCTACAGAACCCCTCGGTCGGGGTCTACGATCCGCCGTCGCTCGCCTACCCCATGGGGACCGACGGCTCAGGGCGCGACCTCTTTTCGCGGCTGCTGTACGGCGGGCGCTTTAGCATCTCGATCGGCTTCATCGTGGTCGCGCTGACCGCCAGTTTCGGGGCGGTCTACGGAGCGGTCTCGGGTTACTACGGCGGCTGGGTCGACGAGGTCATGATGCGGATCGTCGACACCATCTTCGCGTTTCCCAGCCTCATCCTCGCGCTGATCATCGTCGCCATCCTCGGCGGTGGCTACTGGCAGCTCGTCCTCGCCTTCACCCTCTTCGGGTGGGCGGGCTACGGGCGGCTCGTCCGGGGAGAGGTCCTCTCGATCAAGGAAAACGAGTACGTGCTGGCGGCCAAGGCCCTGGGCGCGAAAGACCGATCGGTGATCTTCAGACACGTCATCCCGAACGCGATGCCGCCGTTGCTCGTGTTGGCCTCGCTCAACATCGGTACCGTCGTCATCGGCGTCGCGGCGCTCGGCTTCCTCGGGCTGGGGATGCCGCCGGGCACCGCAGAATGGGGGACGATGTTGGACGCGACCCGCCAGACGCTGATTCAGGGGCCGGGAGGTGCGATCCCGTGGTGGGCGACGGTCTATCCGGGCCTGGCGATCTTCCTGTTCGTGATGTCGATGAACATGATCGGCGACGGTATCAACGACGCCCTTGACGCCCAGGAGACGGGCGTCGGACGCGGGGGTGAGGAGTAATGGCGCTGCTCGAAATCGAGGACCTGACCGTCGAGTTCTACACCGAAGAGGGCGTCGTCACCGCCGTCGAGGACCTCAGCTATCGGATCGAGCGCGGCGAGAAGTTCGGCGTCGTCGGCGAGTCGGGGGCTGGAAAGAGCGTCACCGCCCTGTCGGTGATGCGCCTCATCGAGAGTCCGGGTCGGATCGCAAGCGGCGAGATCCGCTTCAAGGGAGAGGACGTCCTCGGGATGAGCGAGCGGGAGGTCAGGGACCTCCGAGGACAGGAGATAGCGATGGTCTTTCAGGACGCCCAGACCGCGCTCAACCCCGTCTACACCGTGGGCGAGCAGATCGCCGAGGCGATCCGCCACCACCTCGACTACGACGACCGGGAGGCAAGGGAGCGAACCATTCAACTGTTGGACGAGGTCGGCATCCCGGAAGCCGAGACGCGGTACTCCGATTACCCACACGAGTTCTCCGGCGGGATGCAACAGCGCGCGATCATCGCGATGGCGCTGTCCTGCGAGCCGGACCTGCTCATCTGTGACGAGCCGACCACGGCGCTGGACGTGACCATCGAGGCCCAGATCCTCGATCTGATCGAGGAACTCGCCGACGAGTTCGACGTCGCGGTCCAGCTCATCACCCACGATCTGGGCGTCATCGCGAAGGTCTGCGATCGCGTGATGGTGATGTACGCCGGCAAGCCAGTCGAGAAGGCGCCCGTCGAGGAGCTGTACTACGACCCCAAACACCCCTACACGGTCGGACTGATGAGTTCGATCCCGCGCGTCGGCGATCGCCGAGAGCGCCTCCAGACGATTCCGGGAACGATGCCGGACCTCGTCGGACTGCCGCCGGGCTGTAGCTTCCACCCGCGCTGTCCGTACGCCGAGGAGGTCTGCACCCTCGAGGAGCCGCCGCTGCTCGACCCCGAGACCGGCGCGGAGGCGAGCGGGCTCGGCGAGGCAAGCGAGCACACCGCGGCCTGTCTCGAGTACGCCGGCGCGCTCGAAGACGGGCTTGACTACGAGGTGGAGATCCGGAATTCGGAAAGCGAACCGCGGGCCCCACAGGGGGGACAGCGATGAGCCATCGAAACGACGAGCCGATCCTCCGGATCGAGAACCTGAAGAAGTACTACGACACGTCCGGCGGGTTCGTCGACAGCCTGCTGGGGCGGGGCGGGTCGGTGAAGGCGGTCGACGGCGTCGACCTCGACCTCTACGAGGGCGAGACCCTCGGCGTCGTCGGCGAGAGCGGCTGTGGGAAGACCACACTAGGACGATCACTGTTGCGCCTGACCGAGCCGACCGGCGGGTCGGTCCACTACCGGGGTGAGGAGGTCACCGACATGTCCGACGGGCGCCTGCGCGAACTCCGGACGGACCTCCAGTACATCTTTCAGGACCCGTTTTCGAGTCTGAACCCCCGTCTGACCGTCGGTGACATCATCGGCGAACCGCTCGACATCCACGGGATCGCCGGGGGCGAGGAGCGGACCGAACGGATCTACGAGCTGCTCGAAACCGTCGGGCTGAACCCGACACATGCTAACCGTTACCCCCACGAATTCTCCGGTGGACAGCGCCAGCGCATCGGCATTGCCCGCGCGCTCGCGGTCGACCCGGAGGTTATCGTCTGTGACGAACCGGTCAGCGCGCTCGACGTCTCGGTGCAGGCCCAGATCCTCAACCTGCTGGAGGACCTCCAAGCGGAGTTCGGCCTCTCCTATGTCTTCATCGCCCACGACCTGAGCGTCGTCGAGCACATCTCGGATCGGATCGCGGTGATGTATCTGGGCGAGGTCGCCGAGATCGGACCGACCGAGGCGGTGTTCTCGCCGCCCCATCACCCCTACACCGAGGCATTGCTCTCGGCAATCCCCGAACCCGACCCGCTCTGGGAGGGCGAGCAGATCTTCCTCTCGGGGACGGTCCCCTCGCCGATCGATCCGCCCTCGGGCTGTCGGTTCCACACGCGCTGTCCACGCGTCATCCAGCCCGCCGAGTACGATCTCGAAGGGGACGAATGGCGCTCGCTGCTCGATATCAAGCTTCGGGTCAGGGACGCGGAGGGCCTCGAATCGCTCACCGCGACCGACGGCACTCGAGGGGCCGGTGACGAACTGGCGGCTCCGGGGAACGCCTCCCGGAGGGAGGTGGACGAACTGGTCCGCACGGAGTTCGACCTCCCACGGCCGGTGTCGGATCCGCGAGCCGAGGAGGCGCTCTCGGCGGCGATCGGAGACCTCGATACGGGGGACATCGACGGGGCGTTCGAACATCTCGAATCGGCGTTCGTCTCGCCGTGTGAGCGCGAGCACCCCGCGTTGACGCCCACCGGCGAGGCCCACCGGATCGCGTGTCACCTCTACGACGACGGGTACGACGAGCGATCCGACTCGGCCACGGGGACGGACGACGCCGTCGCCGATGACTGAGAGGGAGTATCGTAGCCAGCGGGAGACACAGCGACTCTCGATAGGTCCGGCGTTCGGTTCTCGACGAGGACACCGCTGAACTCCTCCGTGAACCCCTATGTGTCCCGCCTCGTCCCAACGTTTTAGTCGGTCTACCGCCTCCGAGAGACAATGCGCCGGATCTACGAGTCGGAGGCCCTCCACCGGGACGACGACCGGTTCACGCCGGCCGAGCGGAGGGGAGACGAGTTACAGGCGATGCGGTCGGTCGACGGGACCGCACTGAGCCGTCGGCTGGTTCCGGACTGGCTTCGACACCGGGCGATCTCGGTCGAGGTATCGACGCCGAAGACCGCGTACACCCCCCACGAATCGATCCCGTTCCGGGTGACGATGACGAACTCGATTCCGTTTCCGATCACGTTCCGGACCCGCTCCCCGCTCCTCTGGACGTGGTACGTCGACGGGGTGGCCGAGGCCTCGCGCGTCTCGCTGCGCGATCCGCCGGACGAACCGGGGGAGTTCAGGTTCGCTCGCGGCGAGCGAAAGCGCTTCGTGAAACGCTGGGAACAGGCGTTTCGTGTCTCCAAGCGGGAGTGGGAGTCGGCCGGCACGGGCGAGTTCACGATCGGCGCGGGGCTCAACGTCGAGAACGCCTCGGAGAAGGGGCTGACCGACGAGACGACGGTTCGGATCGTCCCGGAGGGCTATGAGCAGGCCGATCGGACTGCGGAGACGGGTTAGGACCGGACGCCCGATTCGTGTTCGGCCACGGCGAGGTCCGCGGGGTCGAACTCGAGGAGGGGCTGCTCACAGTCGACACAGCTGATCACGACGACCTCGTGTGTGCGACAACAGGACTCGACGGTGTCCTCGCTGAAGACCACCTCGCCGCCACAGTTGGGGCAGGTCTCGTGGAACGACCGGAGCGATTCGAGGATCCCGAGGCGCTGTTCGAGGGGGACGGTCGCCCACCGGTCGGTCAGTTCGGACAGGGCCTCGTGGGTGACGACGTCCGCGAGCAGTGCGGCCTCCGAGGGCCACTTCCTGATACGGCGATCGATCTCGACGGCGGGATACGGGCGGTCCATCAGTGTCATCGAGTCGGCGTCGGTATCGAACAGGGCGGCCATCGCCTCGTCGTCGGGTCGTCCATCGTGTGTGGCGAGCCGGTCGTCGAAGAGATGCCCGAACCCGTCGGTCAGACGGAGGTCGTCCTCGTGGTCACACGGGCCGACCGCACCCACCTCAAGGAGGAACCGTTCGGGATCGACCGCGTTTCGCCTGTGGTCTTCGAGTTTTGCGACCGTCTCCCATGCCCCCTCGTCGATCCGTCGGTCGGCCGCGGGGTGGCTATCGAACAGCGCGAGGACGCGCTCGGGGAAATAGCGCTCCGTGATCGCGGGCGTGCCGGGAACGAGATAGCCACGGAGATAGATGGCGAGCACCGAGCCGAGGAACGCGACGGCCGCGAGACCGACCGAGGCGAACGCGAGGAGGACACTCGCGAGGAGGGCGAGCGACACGTTGAGGACGGTACAGGGGGTACACCGGTTCTCGCCGGTGTACTCGGGCCGTCGGGCGCGTTCGAGGAGGGATGTGAGCCGATCTACCATACCCGATACCGGGACCACGGGATCAAAAACGTACCCGCTCGCCCGCATCCGTCGGGGCCGGGCCACCGGCCATACTACCGGATCAGCGTGATCCGGCGAACGCGGACGCCGGCACGTCGTTTATCGGGCTCGGTCCCCTGAATTGAACTATGGTACGCGTACTGTTCGTCGTCAGCGAGGAGGGGTACTGGGGAGAGGAATGCATCGAGCCGCTCACGACGCTTTCGGATGCCGGCATCGAGGTCACCGTCGCGACGCCCAGCGGCGCACCGCCGGTGATCGACGAGACCTCGCTCGATCCCGAGATGGTCGGCGAAGAAACCGCCGAATGGGTCCGTGAGGTCCACGAGACCGACGAGCGGCTGAACGACCCCGAACCGCTCGCCGCAGTCGAGGCCGAGGACTACGACGCCGTCGTCTACCCCGGCGGCCACGGCACCGTCTGGGACGTCAATCAGGACCGCGACGCCCGCCGGATCCTCGCCGAGACGGTCGAAGCCGGTAACGAGGCGCTCGTGGTCTGTCACGCGGTCGGTATCCTCGCGTTCACCCGCGAGGCCGACGGGTCGTTCCTCGTCGAGGGACGAAACGTCACCGGCTTCCCCAACGAGTGGGAGGAAGACACCGTCGAGGAGAACGACGTCATGCCCGACGGTCGAAAGCTCCCCTACTGGGTCGAAGAGGAAGTGATCGCTGCGGGCGGGAACTGGGACGCCGAACTCGATGCCGAGACCTCGGTGACGGTCGACGGGGACCTGCTGACCGCCCGCGGGCCCGAATCGTCGGCCGAGGCCGCCCGGACGCTGCTTCGGGAACTGGGGATCGAACAGACCGCCTGAGAGCGGGCCGTCTTCGGGTTTTCTCCTATCAGAATCGCGCCACAGGACCGGGCAAGCACTTACTTCATTATCTTCCGTGACGTATCCTCGTCCATGGCAATCAACACGAAAGCGGTGGTGTACGGCTTCATCGTGAGCCTGCTCATCGGGCTGATCGGCGGAGCGGTGATTCCGGGCACGGACATGACGGTCCCGATCCTCGGATGGGGATTTGCAGGTATCGTCGCCGGTCTGGTCGCCGGCTACGTCGCCGGTGGAAGCGTTGGTAACGGGGCGATCCACGGCGGTCTGGCGACCGTTATCGGCGCGCTCGTCCTACTGGTCGCGGTGTCGTTCGCGGGGGCCCTCTTCGGTGGACTCGTTCCCGCGTTCGGGCTGCTCACGGTCGGCGTGACGGTGCTCGTGATCTATGCGATCCCCGGCGCCATCGGCGGGGCGATCGGCTCGTGGGGGAAGAACCGCCGGACGAAACCGACGGCTCGCCCGGCAGCCTGAAACGCCAATCGAACGGAGTGATCGGACGATACTCACTCCGAACGACTTTTCGACCGCGGCTACACGATGGCAAGCCGTCGGTTTATTCTCCATCAGCGTTCAGTGACCCCATGGACAAGGACAAGCGAGGGATGATCATCTACGCCCTCATCGGGGTCGTAATCCTGCTGTTCGTCTCGTACGTCGTCGTACGGGCCGTAATGGGAGCGTAGGGAGAGTATCGAACGTGTTACGCGGCGTCGGACGCTCCATTGGGGGGAGCGTCCGAACAAGGGACGAAACGTTCCAGAAACCAGTTGTGTCTCTGACCGGTTACTTTGTCGAGAACAAAGATTAATCTATTGTATATAACGGAACACACCGCGTCATCATAACTCTTCGCCTGTCAGGGGGAGGCCGACGGAGGTTCCTCGATGTCCGGCGGCGTGGGAACGTGGCTCGCGGAACGGATGTGGCGATACACCAATCACCAGGGGATTATCTATGCGGCTTGAAAAGTAATACTACGGCGTATGTCCGACGAATACGTAACGCCAGCAACGAACCTCCCCCCGGATCCCGAGGGCGATGAGATCACACTCCAGATTAGTGATAAGTACATCGCTCCGCGCGTGACGTTCGACTAGTCGTATCCCGAGGAGATCCGGAGCGGACCCTCGATCGCTGGGAGCGGCTCGAATCGGAAGGGGGGGGGATCCGATGACGGACCCGGCCCGGATCCCCGTGGGCGCGGGCACGCCCGAGGGAGTCAACAGCGCCTACCACCTCCCCGACCGGGGTGTCGTGGTCGATCCGGGGCCGCCAACCGAACCCACATGGAACGCGCTCGTCGACGCGATCGGTTCCCTCGGGGGCTATCGAGTACGTGTTCATGACCCACTGGCATTCCGATCACGCCGGCCTCGCCTGCCGGCTGGTCGAGGCGGCGGGCGCGACGATCCACTTGCACTCCGCCGATGCGCCCCTCGTCGGCGAAATGCGCGGTATCCACGCGAAGTTCGGTGCCGGCGAGGCCGCCGCGCACCTCAATCAGCTGGCTGCACTCGATGTCGTCGAGCGAACGGGCGAGGATCCGCTCAGCTACCGACCACGCGTCGCGGACTACCCCTCCGATCTGAACTTGACGCCGTAGCGCGCCACGCCCTCCTGCGTGTAGATCCGCCGGATCGTCGCCCGGACGGTGTCGCCGACCGCGACCGCCTCGGGATCGACGTCGGCGAGCTGTGCCGGCAGTGTCGTCTCGCCGCCGCCGGCCTCGAGGGCGATGATGGCGACCGCGTACACACCCTCTCGTTGCTGTAACTCGGCGAATTCGGGGGGCGCACCGCCCTGGCCGATGATCGTCAGTGCCCGGACCGTTCCTCGCCGAGACGCTTCGACCCGCTCGAACTCGACCCGCGAGTGACACTCCTGACAGGCCCCCCGCGGCGGGAACGTGATCCCGCCGCAGTCGGGACATTCGCCCGCGACCAGCCGGTAGCGTTGGTCGAGCGAGCCCTCCCAGTTCGGGAGGCTCACGTTCGCGCCGCCACCTGCGACCTCGCCCTCGACGACGTAACCCCGCTTGCGGAGGTACGTCGTGTAGTCGATCGCCTCCCCTCCGTCGAGCTCGTCGATCCCCGCGACCGGGAGACCACCCTCGAGTTCGAGGGCGACCGCGCTGCCGCCGCCGAAGAAGCCGCCGACCGTCACCCCTCCTGTGTCGCCCTCGGCGAGCGCCGCGAGCAGGCCGATCGGGACGGTCGCCGCGCCAGCGTCGCCGATCCGATCCACGACGGTTCCGGTCGCCACGGCCTCGTTCGAGAGGGGTAGATCGCCGTCGACGCGGTAGGGGAACTTCCCGTCGCGCTGGTGGAGCGCCGCGGCGGTCGCCTCGCTCGCGTCGCCCTCCAGAGCCGTCATTGCCGCAGTCACGGTCTCGCGGACCGCATTCCGCTCGTAGGTTGTGACCCCGAGCGAGTTGACCTCGCGCTCGCCACGGGGCCGGAAGCGGATCCCTGGGGTCTCGTCGCTGTGCCACGCGATATCTCGAATCGGGACGGCCGCATCCTCGTCGATCACGAACGCCGCCGCGCCGGCACCCAGTGGGTGGTCGGCGTCGGCGGGTGCTCCCTCAGGACAGTCGGCGGCGACGACCAGCGCCGGCCCGTTGGCGTCGAGCGCCCGCGCGAACGCCTCCCCACCCGCGGCGGTGTGCTGGGTCGAAACGGAGCCGGCGACGTCCTCGGGCAGCGCGAGCATCCGGACGAACCGCGAGAGGAAGTCGCCCTCGACCATCGGCGGCGTTGTCGTCGCGACAGCAACGAGTTCGATCGCTGAGCGGTCGAGAGACGCGCTGAGGGCGCGTTCGGCCGCCGCGACGGCCATCGTCAGCGCGTCCTCGTCGGCCGCGGGGACCGCCTTCCGGTCGATCCCCCTCGCGTCGGCGTGGCCCCACGCCGCGGCCGTCTCCTCGGTCGACAGCCGGAACCGGGGGAGGTAGATCCCGCCGGCGTCGATCCCCCTCATGCTACCTCCTCCCGCTCGAAAACGTGAACGGTCACCCCGCCGCCGGATCCGCCGACGTTGTGCGTCAGTCCATAGCGCGGCTCCTCGACCTGGACGTGGGCCTCGCCGCGGAACTGCTCGAATGCCTCGACGATCTGGCCCGTTCCGGTGGCACCGATCGGGTGGCCCTTCGATTTGAGCCCGCCGCTCGTGTTGGCCGGGAGTTCGCCGTCGGGGCCGGTGACACCTTCTCGCAGGAGGCGTCCGGCCTCCCCGCGCTCGCAGAAGCCCAGATCCTCGTAGGCCAGCAGTTCGGCGATGGCGAAGCAGTCGTGGACCTCCGAGAAATCGAGGTCCTCGGGGCCGATCCCGGCCTCCTCGTAGGCGGCCCCACCGGCCCGGACGCTCGCCGGAATACTCGTGAGCGTACCCCGCTGGAAGAGGCCGACCCGGCCGCTCGACGCGCCTGCGCCCGCGACGCGGATCAGGTCGTCGCCGTATTCGCGGGCGACCGCCTCGCTTGCGACCAGCACCGCACTCGCGCCGTCGGTGGTCGGACAGCAGTGATAGAGGTTGAGCGGATCGGCGATGGAGGGTGCCGAGACGGCGTCCTCAAGCGAGCACTCGAAGCCGAGGTGGGCTTTGGGGTTCTTCGCGCCGTTCGCGTGGTTCTTGACCGCGACTCGAGAGAGGTCCTCGACGGTCGTGTCGTACTCCTCGAGGTGGGCGCTTGCCATCTGGGCATAAACGCCGGCAAAAGTGGTTCCACTGATGCGCTCCCACTCGGTCTCGCCGCTGACGCCGAGCCACCACTTGGTCCCGTCGGCGCTCGTGTCGGTCATCACCTCGTAGCCACCGGCCAGTGCCACGTCGACCATGCCTGAACGCACGGCGGTGACGGCCTGTCGGAAGGCGTAGCCGCTGGCCGCACAGGCGTTTTCTACTCGCGTGGTCGGGACGCCGTGCAGGCCGACGTGTTCGGTCACTGCCGGCCCCGAGAGGCCGATCTGCCGGCCCCCAACACCGAGCGTTCCCAGGTATGCCTCGTCGATCGCTTCGGTCGGAAGCTCGCCCTCGACGCTATTGAGAGTGGACTCGAATGCGCTCTCGAACAGCGAGAGGTAGGTCTCCTCGGGAAAGGAGCCGAACGAGGACTGTCCGGCTCCGATCACGTATGCGTCTCGCATGGCCCGCACTACCTATCCCTGGGACTAAAGTGTATAGGTAGTAAGTATACTCAACGACGTGCTTCAAACGTAGGACTAATATTCGATTCAGAATTCATTACATAAGTATGTGCGTAATTGATTATCACCTATGAGTTGCCAGATGGGAGATCAGAATTCAGGTTATTCAGTCAATCGTCGCTGGCGCCGACACGTTCGCCGCCCTCCCAGACGTAAAAGCCCTCGCCGGTCTTCTTGCCGAGCTTGCCCGCACGGACCTTCTGGCGCAGCAACTGGGGCGGGCGGAACCGCTCGCCGAGCTCCTCCCGGAGGTACTCGAGGATGTCGAGGCGGACGTCGAGGCCGACGACGTCCGTGAGCTCGATCGGTCCCATCGGGTGGTTGTAGCCGAGTTCCATCGTGCGGTCGATGGCTCGCGGTCCGGCGACGCCTGTTTCGAGCATCCGGATCGCCTCGACCCCGAGGGCGACGCCCAGCCGCGAGGAGGCGAAACCGGCAGAATCCCGGACTGTGACCGGCTCCCTGCCGATGTCGTCGACGAACCCCTCGGCGAAGGCGACGGTCGCCTCGTCCGTCTGCTCGGCGACGACGAGCTCGACGAGCTCCATGATGTGGACCGGGTTGAAGAAGTGTAGCCCGACCGCCCTCGACGGGTCGTCGAGCACGCTCGCGACCTTCGTGACCGACAGCGAGGAGGTGTTCGAGGCGAGGACCGCCCCGTCGGGCGCGGCGTCCTCGACCGCCTCGAACGTCTCCTGTTTGATATCGATGTCCTCGGGGACCGCCTCGATGACGAGCTCAGCATCTGTGACGGCGTCGGCGAGATCGGTCGTCGTGGCGATCCGATCGAGCGTCGCCGCCTTCTCCTCGTCGCTGACCTTCCCCCGATCGACGCCCCCCTGGAGGTTCGCCTCGATCGACTTAACGCCCCGTTCGAGGATGTCCTCCTTAATGTCGCGGACGACGACGTCGTTTCCGGCCTGTGCGGCTACCTGTGCGATGCCGTGCCCCATCGTGCCGGCACCTAACACCGTGATTCGCATACGATCGACTCCATCTAGCAGATACTTAAATCAGGTACGTTTGAGGGCCCGAAAGTCAACTCTCCTACCGACGAGCCGGTCCGGAGCCGCCTTCACGGGCACCCGGGAGCCACTGAGGGAGCCGTCGAAGTAGAGGCTCCATACGCGGGCGTTCCGCTGGGACCGTCCGATTCGAGGGGATCGAAACCGGGACCGGCGGAGACTGTAGCCAAACGATCGTCCCCGAAACGATCGCCTTCGCGAGGGAATTCGATCCGCTCGATATCCATACGGACCCCGACCCAGCGTCCGCGACCCGGTTTGGCGGTCCAATCGCCAGCGGATACCACACGCTCTGTTTCTCGACTCGGTTGTTGGCCGAAGCAGTTCAGCGTCAACGCGGGGTAGCGGGCTACGTTATCATCGGTTAGTCGATAGAATTCTACACATATCTCTCTCATATACGAATCGAGAGTGGCGCATATAAATCATTCTGTGGACGATCACCGCGCGGTTCCACATGGACTTCGTCTCCATTGCTCGATGTGCCGTGGCTAGGAGTAGGGATACTACGGATCATGACGAAGAAGACGGCTGACGGAACCGACAGCGCTCCTCGCGTGACGGACACCCGATTCTCGACTGGAGCGTGCGATATCCTCACAGGGGGTACGTTCACGGGAGCGGCGTTTCGAGGGGGCTGCTCACGATACTGTCGGAAGGGCGTCGCTCACTCGGTGGCTTCGAGTTTCGAGACCTCCCTCGCGTAGTGGAGAAAGGTGTCTGCGGAGCCGACTACGACGCGGGCTTCGACGGTGACAGTCTCGATCCCTACGAGGGAGATGCGAGTCCAGAGATCCACGACGACCCCCTTGTCCAAGATCCGATCGAGGACTTCCACGAGGCTCGACGTACTCGGTCGGTCGGAGTTCATTATACCGTGTCAATAGATACCGCCACTCGCAGCCTCTTAGCGTTTAGCAAATATGTGTAGCAATCAATAGGTGGGCTACTCGTTACCGGAACCTGATCGCCGACAGTCGTCTCGGAGGGGATCACAACAATATTTTATACTATATACTACTATTATAAATTTACTTTATTTCTTATTGGAAATTCAAGGGCGATGTTCGATACCGAAAGTACCGCGGGGAGCACGGAAGAGCGCTCGAACGGAACCGCCGATCGGCGGACGTTCTTGAGCGCGGTCGGGACACTTACAGGCGTATCGGTCGGAACGGCAGCAATGAGCGACGCCGCCACAGCAGAGGACACGAATCGAAACGGATCGGAGGGGACCGAATCGAAGCGAACGCCGCGAATCACCGCACATCGCGGCTACGCGGACGTCTATCCGGAGAACACTGTGGGAGCCGTCGAGGGGGCATCACGGCTCGGGGCCGACCGGATAGAGATCGATATCCAACCGTGTGCGGGCGGCGAACTCGTCGTCTTCCACGACGATTCCCTCGGCGATCTGACCGACGAGGAAGGGCGGGTCGCCGAGACGCCCCGTGAAACGGTGCTACGGGCGGAAGTCCTCGAGAGCGGGGAGACGATACCGAGGTTGGCCGAGGTCCTCGATGCGGCACGACCGAGTGTCACGATGAACATCGAGTTCAAGAGTTCTGGGAACTACTCGTGGGAGGCGGTCGCCGACCGCGCGTTGGACGTCGCCTCCGAGTACCCCGGTGACTTTTACGTCTCCTCGTTCGAGCCGGCGGCGCTCGAAGCGGTTCGGGAGGTCGATCCGACCGTTCCGGTGGCGGTGTTGTTCGGATCGGACACGGAGGAGAACCTCGAAATCGCTCGCGAACTCGATGCCGAGGCCGTGAACGTCTCGACGGGGGTGCTCGATCGCGACCTCGTGGAGACGGCCCACGAGGAGGGACGGGACGTAAACGTCTATACGATCGATAGCTGGCGGGAAGCACGCCGACCGGTCGAGCTGAACGTCGACGGGCTCATCGTCGATTATCCGAGCGTGCTGGCGTTCGCTTCCGAGAAAGCGGACTGAAAACGACAGCCCGTAGCACGGCTGCTCGGGCCGATCAGGGCGCTCGGAACACCCGTATCGTGTCCCGTGCCGTGGGTTCGCGGATCAGTTGGACGGCCCCCGTGTCGGCGAAGACCCGCTTCCAGTCGCGATGGTACAGCGGGAACTCGTCGTCGACGTAGCTGACGGCGGCGTCCTCCCGGCCGCGTGTGGGACCGTTGCCCTCGTTTTCGACCGTCACGAGCAGATCGCTCGTGATCCGGGCGAACTCCGCGAACACCCACTCGTCGTCGGGGTGGATGTGTTGGAGCGTCTCGACCGAGTAGACGACGTCGAACGCGCCGTCGTCGAACTCCGGAACGAGGTCTTCGATGGCCCCCGTATGGAACGTCCCCGCCTCCGCGAGCCGTGGATACTGCTCGGCCATCACCGAGAACGACTCGTCGTTGATGTCGATCCCGGTGAGGTCTTCGAAGCCGTGTTCACGGAGGTGTGTCAGGTGGCGTCCGGAGCCACAGCCCACCTCGAGGATCGCGGCGGTATCGTCGACGTAGTGGGTGAGCACGTCCACGAGCGTCTCGCTCACCTCGTTCGGTCCGATCTCGGCGTAGTACGCCGGCGAGAACCTCCCGGAGCGCTCGGCCCAGTCCCGGCGGACGTCGTCCGGCTGCATACGTCCTCGCAGGTGAGTGAGCGGTATATACTGCGCGGAACGGATGTGACTTCGGGTTCGAGCGGATCGACTCGTCTCGGCCCTAGAGCTGCATGAACAGCGGGATGAGAACCACCGCGAACGCCGCCAGTACGATCCCGTTGATCAACGCCGGGACGACGAACTCGTCGCCGGCGGCGGTCCGGATGAGCGGCAGCGTCACGTCCATCGTGGTCGCGCCGCCGACGCTGACGCTCGTTATCCCGTTGAGGTACTTGACGACGGGTGGGACGACGAGGAAGGTGAGGAGCTCCCGAAACAGGTTCGCGAGGAACGCGATTGCTCCCAGTTTCGAGCCACCGACTTCGAACAGCACGACGCCGGCATAGCTGTACCAGCCGAACCCCGCGGCGACCGCGGCCCCATGAGAGACCGGGAGCCCGATCACGGCTCCGACGAGCACCCCGCCGACGACGCTCCCGAGGGCCACCGCGACCGGAATCAGGAACACGCCCCAGCCGAGCCGCCTGACGTAGCCCAGCGATCCCGTATCGCTGCCGACCGCGAGTCCGACGCCGAACAGCAATAGCCACAGCGCGTAGACGCTTACGGGTTCCAGGCGTGTGAGGACCCACGGCGGGAAGGCGATCGACGAGAGGACGAATCCAACGGCGAGCGAACCGAATATGATACCGGTCGTTTCCCGATCGAACCCGTCCGTCACCGCAGTCGTCATGTCCGGTCGTGAGCGCGACGGCGAGCCGGTAGACGACAACGGATCGCTTGAGACGGTGCTGATCAGGCTGAGGGCGGTGCTCGCATAGACGCAGACGACGCTTCCAGCGACGCTCCCGATACAGAGGGCGACCGCCGAGAGACCGATGCGCTCGATGTCCCGCAGTAGTCGGTCGTCGCCGCCGATCTGGGCGCCGATGGCGAAGAGGAGGACGGCGACGACCGACGAGGACGATCCCGTCGGCGATGCGGTGGGTCCGCCGAAACGGGGATCGCCATCCGATCAGTCCCCCGACAGCGAAGACGGCGAGGAGAAGCCCTATGTCCATTGAAAGCCGTGTAGCGGTCCCTCGTTTCGTTGTCCGGTTCGTCCTCCCATCGTGTACCTCAGCTATACCGCCCTACGCTAGAAGTGCTAGGTGACGGGCATGAACGTATCGAAACCGTGAGGGCGAACAGAACACCGTACGTACCGACTGGGCCCGTACGAGGTAGAGGTGGGAACCGGTCGGGTCACTCGACGGATCGTTCGACGGCGTGACCGGCCTGTAACACGGTCGCGTCGTCGAAGCGCCGCCCGGCGAGCATGAGACCGACCGGAAGGCCGTCGGTCGTTCCGACAGGAATCGAGAGGGCGGGATGGCCAGTCACGTCGAACGGGGCCGTGTTCGGGAGCATGTTCACCGCCCGCTCGATGATCTGCAGATCGGACGGATCCTCGAGCCGCTCGTGAGCCGTCTGTGGCGTCGTCGGCATCGCCAGTACGTCGACGTCCTCGAGGACCTCGTCGTACGCGGCGGCGAGGTCCATCGAGAGGTTTCGCGCCTTGGCGTAGTAGCGACCGTGGTACTCCTCCGTGAGGTACTCTCCGAGCGTCGCGACGAGTTTGATCGTCGGCGGGAACGCGTCGGCGTTCTCCCGGCGGGCCTCGGCGAACGCCGCCATCAGATCGGTGTCGTAATACCCGTTTCCGAAGTGACCGATCCCCTCGCCCGCGATCGTCGCGGTCGTTTCCTCGTTGGCCACGCCGTTCCAGATCGCGAGCCCGTCGAGGTGCATCGGGATCGAGACGTCTTCGATCGCCGTTCCCGTCTCCGCGAGGGTGTCGAGCGCGTCCCGAACCGTCTCGTCAACGTCCGGATCGCTCTCATCGTGGCCGAACCCTTCCTCCAAAACGCCGACGGTGAGGGCCTCGGGGGTCGACTCGTCGAGCAACTCGGTGTACGGTTGGGTCGTGACCGCGCCCTGTCTGGGATCCAGCGGGTCGTCGCCGGCGATGACTTCGAGGACGCGGGCACAGTCGGCGACGCTCCGTGCGAGCGGTCCCGTGTGATCGAACGACCGGCCGAGCCCGAGGATCCCCGTGTACGGAACCAGCCCATACGTGGGTTTGTGGCCGACACAGCCGCTCCATGCCGCCGGAATACGGATCGAGCCGCCCTGATCCCCGCCGATCGCGACGTCGACGTCGCCGGTCACGACGGCCGCCGCCGAACCGCTCGACGACCCGCCCGCGAGGTGATCGGGGTCGTACGGGTTTTTCACGGGACCGTGAGCCGACATCTCTCCGCTCCCGGAAAACGCGAGGTCCTCCATGTTGAGCTTCCCCGTGATCGACGCCCCGGCCGCGAGCAACCGTGTAACGACCGTCGCGTCGATCGACGGGACGAATCCCGAGACGACGTCCGATCCGAACGTGGTCTCGATCCCCGCGACCGAGACGTTGTCCTTCAGACCGACGTCGTATCCCGCGAGCGGACCCGACTCCGCACCCTCGACGAGGCAGGTGCGGACGAACGCGTTCAACGGGTCCTCCTCGGTCGAAGGTGCTTCGCCAGCGGTGCGATCCGGATACTCGACGTCCGGTTCGGATGCGGACAGTTCGTCCAGTCGCTCGTACGCGCCGAGTACCGCCGGAATCGCCGCCGACAGGTCCTCGACTTCCCGTTCGGAGAGGTCCATGTGATGGGTCGCGGCGTACCGTTCGATCTCGTCGGTGGTCGGTGGGCGAAGGTCGGTCATGACGTATAGTGTGCGCGTTGGCAACACACATGAAGGTAGTGACCGGGAGGCGGAGTAACCCCCTCGAACGTGTCCATTTGGAGGGGTCACTAAATCGACCTCGTGTCACGGATCGATCGGTACACGCCGTGGCGGTTCCGTCGTGGAGGATCGGGAATACACCGACACGACAGAGGTGAACCGGGAGGGTTAGCGCTGTGCGCTCGATCGGGACACGTCCGAGAGCAACCCGAGGTAGTCGACGAGCAGGCGCGGGAGCAGGAACCGCTCGCGGACCATCTCGCGTCCTCGCTCGCCGAATCGGCGCTTTCGCGTCCCGTCGGTGAGCAGTCGCGTGATGCGCTCTGCCGTCGCGGCGATGTCCGTGGGCTCGACGAGGTAGCCGTTCTCGCCGTCCTCGATCTGAAGGGGGATCCCCCCGACGTTCGTCCCGACGACCGGCGTCCCCTTCCACAGCGCCTCCGAGACGGTCAGGGCGAACCCCTCGCGCAGGGACTTCTGGAGGACGACGTCGGCACCCCGCTGGAGGGCGTTGATCCCGGCGTCGGGGTGGTTCGTCAGGAGGTGGACGTCCGGATCGTCGCGCGTCGCCTCCTTCACCTCCCGGTAGACGACGATCCCTTCGGGGTCGTCGTCGGGCATCGCGCCGACGAGCGCGAGCTGCGCGTCGGGGATGGACGACTTCGCCTCGCGGTAGGCCTCGATCACGCCCAGCGGGTCCTTCCAGGGGTCGAACCGCGACACCTGGACGACCAACGGCCGATCTGTATCGAACGGGTAACTCTCGAGGTCGGCGGCGTCAGCGGCGTCGCCCGACAGCCCGTCGAGCGCTCGGTTCTTCTCGGTCAACGGGTCGATGGCCGGGTGGACGACCGTCTTCTCGACGCCCGTGATCCCCTCGCCGTACTCCGGGAGGGTGACTATCGCGCGGTCGATCGGATCGAGGTACGACTGGACGAACTCCAGAAATGGTGGCGCTGCTGCCGTGAGATCGATGTGACAGCGCCAGACCAGCGTCGTCTCCGGATACCGCTCGGCAAGCGTCGGTGCCATCCCGAGCGACTGTGGGTCGTGTAGCACGATCACGTCGTAGGCCTCGTCCAGGTCGGTCGCGTTCCCGACGACGACGGGCCGATACGTCTCGTGCATTGCGTCGGTGAACTCGCTTTTCTCGCCCTGAAGACCGTTGTGGATGGCCTTCGTCACGTCGAAGAACTCCGTGTGGGCGTCCATGACCAGCCAGTCTGTCTCGACCCCGACGTCGTTCAACAGCGGCACCAGCGAGCCGACGATCTCCGCGACGCCGCCACCGCTCGCCGTCGAGTTGACGTGGGCTACCCGTACGTCCACGAGCGCGTCCGTCGCGTCGCGGATCGCCCGGCGTTGTCGGTCGTCGAGATAGGAGTCGTAGGCCGTCACGGTCTTCTCTTCCGTCGGTGCGTTGTGCATCGAGTGTCCCCGATAGTCAATCACACCCGCATGTTATCACGATTTGGGCGCGCCCGGACCCGAAAGGCGACTAATCCGCCCGCGACGCAAAGGACGACGCGTCGGCTGGGGCGTACGAATCGAGGCGGACGGAATCCCGGTGGCGCTTCCGTTCGACCCAGTTCCGGGCGTCGGCACAGAAGAGGTCGAACCGATCACCGGCGCTTCCGGCCGGGTGTGATCGGTTGTACGGCGACTTCGGGGCGCGGAAGAAACTAATCAGGGTCCACATCACGCAGGTCGCGAGCGCGCCTGCGGCGGAGAACGTCATGCCGAGCGTCGCGAACGTAACGGCGTAGACGCCGCCGATGATCATCGAGGGTGCGCTCGTCGCGATCGGGACCCGCGCGGCCGTATCCCGAAGCGTCGGTGCGAGAAAGACGATAGAGAGGCTACTACCGGCCATGAAGACGAAGTCCTGCCACATCATGGTCGTGCCTCTCTGTGAATGGGAGGGTGCTCTCGAACTGGCATCAAGACTTACTCATACTGTAGTAAATAAATGCCTTATGGTCCAGTCGTTCACTAATCTCCACACAGAACGCCTAAAACGCCGGACAAGGCGTGATACCGTGATACACATTCTCGGTAGATGGGGTCGGTCTTGTACCGGCAGTTTTCGTCTCCGTTCACGGAATCCCGAGGCCGGATTACCTCTCCACTCTCCGATGTGACCCCCATTGGAGCTATTCGTACTCATATTCAAAATCACCGCCAATCGATCGGCTCGCCAGTAGTGGACGGTGTCCGGCCATGCGCTCGGCAGTCGGCGGTGACGGTCGGTTTTACCCGGAGTGTTGAACCCCTCAGTTCACGGCGTCGTCTCAACGGGATATAAGGAGTATATATGCGTGTTTACGTCCATCACACACGAGCCATGCAGGCACAGAGACGCACGCTCCTCGTCGGGATCGGAGCAACGATAGTGGGGCTCGGTACGGGCAGCACCGTCCTCGCGAACCAGCACACCGGGAGCGACGACGGGGCCTCGTCGGCGGACGACGCCGGCAGTGGAACCGACATCGAACTCCCGCGGGAGTATCACGCCCACTTGGAGGGCGAACCGCACGGAATCGAAACGGATGCGATCGGGGAGGCGAGGTTCGAAGTCAACGAGGACGGAACGGAAGCCACCTACGAGGTGACGGTGGAGGGTCTCTGTAACGTTACGCAGGCCCATATCCATCTCGGCGCCGAGGGCGAGGACGGGCCCGTCGTCGTCTGGCTCTACCCCGAAGGCGGGACGGAGCCGAAACTCGTCGACGGGCCGTTCTCCGGCACCCTCGCGGAGGGATCGATCACGGCCGAGGACCTCGTCGGGGACTGGGAGGGTGCCGACTTCGCGGACGCCGTCGGGACCTTCGAGGAGGAAGGGGCCTACGTCAACGTCCACACGGAGCAGTACCCCGAGGGTGAAATCCGCGGTCAGATCCTTCCCCCACACGAGTGACCACGGTCCTCGGAACGGACCACCGGCACGAACGCCACCCTCGTTTTCGGGGAGGACCACGGTCGTTCGTCGAACTTCGATGCCGATACGTCGACGCGTGATCACACCTCGAGGATCTCAACGAGTCCCCGCGTGCCGTCGATCCGAACCCGCTGGCCGGTCTCGATGCGGCGTGTGGCCTCGGGAACCGACACGACTGCCGGTAGCCCGTATTCGCGGGCGACGATCGCCCCGTGGCTCATCCGCGTTCCGACCTCCACGACCATGTCCGCCACCTTCAGGAAGGAGCGACCGTCCGGGAGCCGTCACTCGCGGAGGTCTTCCGTTCGGAGTTCGCCCTTGGCGTACCACGTCCGGGGCCGGACGGCCGCGGCGATCGCGGCGAGATAGAACAGCGCGACGACGACAGCGACGACCCCTCCGGGGATCACGCCGATCGCAGCGCTTTCGGTCCACGGCCCGGAAGCGAACGCGGTAATACGGACGATCCAGGCGGCGAGTAACACCGCAAACAGCGGGAGGTACACCCGGCGGAGCCGGTGTGCGATGGCCTCCTCGGCGGTGATCTTCAGCGTCGGCGTCCGGTAATCCCGGCTCAGGCGTTCGCGCCAGTTCGGGTCGGGGAGCCCGGCGGAGGGGTCGAGCCCGTAGGCGAAGACGTTCTCCTGCAGCGTCCGGACCCTGCTTCGCCAGATGTCGTAGCCACGATACCGGCGCGCCTCGATCAGCAGGAAGACCGAGAGCGTCGCCATCCCGATGAGGATGACGTAATGTGGGGTCTCGGATCTGGAGAACGACCACGTCAGGATAGCGGAGATGACGACGACCGCCCAGTTGGTCGTCCGGTCGAGGCGCTCGCGCCAGAACTTCATGCGGTGGATCTCGCCGCGATAGAGGTGCGCCATCGCGGATCCCGGCCCCATATCCTCCTCCAGTAGTCCCTGCCCGATCTCTCGGTGATCCGCGTCGGCCGGGTCGATCTCCTTCGCCGATGACCGTGTCATCGCGGACCCCGGTCGGCGAACACCAGCGGCCCGAGACCGGGGGCGGCCACGCCGATCATGCTTCCGGAAGGGAGTCCAGAACGCGGACGAAGCGTTCTCGAACCTCGGTTGCGATCCCGTCTAGCTCGGGCGTATCGATGACAGACAGCAGCGTCTCGGGATCGACCGCGCTCACTCCGACGGTGCCATCCTCGGCTTCGTAGACGACGACGTTACACGGGAGCAGCGTCCCCAACTTGAGGTCCGTTTCGAGCGCTCGGTGAGCCAGCGACGGGCTACACGCCCCCAAGATGCGGTACTGGCGGTACTCCTTGCCCAGTTTCTCCTCGAACGTCCGTCGAACGTCGACGTCACAGAGGACGCCGAACCCCTCGTCGGCCAGCGCGTCCGTCGTCCGCTCGACCACCTCGTCGAACTCGCCGCGAACCCGCGTATCCATAGTATAGGACATACAGTACAATATTATGCACGGCCGCTAATAGGTGTTGTGTCTCCCGAACGAGGTCCGAGACGTCAGTCGGGGAGGCCGATGGCCTCGGCGATCAGCTCGTGCGATCGGATCCTGTCTTCGGGGTCCTCGATGAGGTTCTGGACGATGACCTCGTCGGCGCCGACCCGGTCGGTCATCCCCTCGAGGAGCGTCTCGACCGTCGAGGGGCTCCCGGAGATGGCGCGTGGCCACTCGTCGACCGCCAGCGACGCCGGTGTCGGATCAGGGACGCCGCCGAGTTCGTCGATGGCTTCCTCGACGGTCGGCGGCGTCCCGAAGGCCCCCTGTGCCATGCGCCGATAGGCGGCCTCCGAGGAGGCCCGGAGGCGCGCCGCCTCGTGATCGGTCTCCGCGCAGGCGACGTTGAGCGCGAGCATGCCGTGTGGGGCGTCCAATCCGGTTTCGAATTCGGAGGCGCGAAACCGCTCGCGGTAGGTGTCGAAGGCCTCTTCGGCCAACGTCGGCCTGATGAACGCCGCGAAGGCGTAGGGAAGCCCGAGGTCGCCGGCGATGGCGGCGCTCGACGGACTGGAGCCGAGCACCCACACCTCGGGGATCCCGTCCGGGGAGCGGGGGATTCGGATCCCGCTGTAAGGGTGGTCGTCCGGAAACGCGCCGTGGAGGTGTCTGGCCGTCTCCTCGATCTTCGCGGCGTGATCATCACTCGGACGGCGGGCGACGCCGGACCGGAGCGCGCGGTCGGCGGCCGGCATTCCCGTCGCGCGCCCGAGACCGAGATCGATCCGTCCGGGCGCGAGCCCGTCGAGCGAGGCGAACGTCTCGGCCACCTTGAACGGGCTGTAGTGGTTGAGGAGGACCGTTCCCGAGCCGACGCGGATCTCAGAGGTCTTCGCGGCGAGGTGGGCGATCAGGGTTTCTGGGGTCGTGCTCGCGATCGAGTCGGCGAGCCCGTGGTGTTCGGCAACCCAGAACCGCGAATAGCCGAGGCGTTCGGCCGCCCGAGCGAGGTCGACGGTGTCCTCGTAGGCGTCCGTTGCCGTCGCTCCGTTCCGGACGGGTGCGATGTCGACGATTGAAACGTTCATAGGGAATCACAACGAGAAGCGCGTCGTGACCGTCTCGGGGGTGGCCGTACTTGACTCTGTCCGGTTCGATCCCTCGAAGGGGTCTCCGGGTTAGACCAGCAGTTGATGTCCGACTCGGCCGTGTCCCGAACGACCGCCGCGGGCGGGAGGTGAAAATCGAGGCCGTCCACATGCCCGGTCACACGACCGGAATGACCGTCCGCCGGTTTCGGTGTGCCAGTGAAGCATCACTCCGAGAGAGAGGTACGGGGCGATCTGTCTCGAACGCCGGTCGGCCCAGTCGGTACGATCCGTGCGTTCGGTTGTGACGGAACCGGATCGCGGTGTCCACCGGTTTTCACCGTCGGTAAGACAGTATTGTACATACTATGCAAACAGTTTTGAGTCTCCATCACATAATATTGGTAACTAATGGCTAACTCGATGAGTGAAATGCTCCGCCAGGACATGCAGTGTGAGGGGCTACTGGAGTGTTTCCACGATCTCAAGGAAATCGACAAGAACGTCTTTCGGATGTTGAACGAGACCGAGGACTCGCTCACGGTCGACGAGATCGCGGACCGAATCGATCGCGAGCGATCGACGGCCTATCGATCCGTTCAGCGCTTGCTGCAGGTCGGGTTCATCCAGAAAGAGCAGATCAACTACGAGCAGGGCGGCTATTATCACGTCTATCGGCCGCGGGACGCCGAGGAGATCGCCCAGGAGATGCAGCGGATGCTCAACGACTGGTACGCGAAGATGGGCCAACTCATCGGCGAATTCAGCGAAAAATACGCCGTCGAGTCCGGTCGATCACCGCCACTCGAAGGCTGACCCGTTCGTGTCGGTTCACCGGGGTACCGCTCCACTCAGTCGTCGGATCGTTTCTCGTGTGACGCGGGGGTCATGACGGACGCGGAGCTTCGGTGCCCTCGTTACGGGCCGATTTCCTTTCGGCCCGTGACGCTCGCCGGAACCAGTCGAAACGTTCGGAAGGTCACGTCTTCGGGCGGCCGATCGAAGATGTCCACCCGGGGGATGTCTACCGCCCACATCCCCTGGACTGCGGTCGATTCGTACGGGAAGTCAGTCACCCGCTCGAGTTCGCCGGTCGCCACGACGCTCTTCCAGCCCGTCTCGGTATCGCCGTGGACGACGAAGCTCACGGGCCGTTCGATCGCTTCGACCTTCTTGCTGTCGGGCAGCATGGACAGCTCGTAGTAGAAGTGCGAGGTCCCCTCGTCGTACCCGTACGAGACGGGGATCGAAAACGGCGGCTCGTCCCCCTCGGTCGAGAACGATATCACGCCGGTTCCCCCGTCCCCGAGGAACCCATCGATCTCTCCATCGGTCATCTGGACCCAGCGGAGGTCTCCCATAGGGGTCGTATGCCCCACTATGGGAAATCAGTTACTCCGATGATACCTTCTGTCGTCGGATCGGCCCGATCCTCGGGGGACGGGCCGACCGAACACAGCCCCGCTGGCCCGAGGTACCGGTTCCAGAGAATGGGAACGGACGCAGGGCTATACGGGTGCTGGGAGCCAACTAGTCCCGTGTGAAGGAGATGTACGACAGAATCCTGATTCCAACCGACGGAAGCAACGCGGCCGAAAAGGGTGTCGAGCACGGGATCGAGCTCGCGTCCCGATACGACGCGGTGGTCGATACGCTGTACGTCATCGACGAGCGACTGTACAATACCCCTGCGCTGTCGAGTACGGAAGCGATCTTCGAGAAACTCGAAGCCGACGGCGAGACGGCGATGGACCTCGTCGCCGAGCGCGCCGCCGAGGCCGGCGTCGAGGTCGCCACACACGTCGTTCGTGGCCTTCCACACGAACGGATCGTCGAATTCGCCGACGAGCACGACGACCTGATCGTGATGGGGAAACGAGGACGCGGGGACGTCTCGCCGCCCCACATCGGCAGCGTCACCGATCGCGTCTTTCGCACGGCCAGCGTCCCGGTCTTCCCGGTCTGATGTCGGCGACGAGCGCTCTCTTATGCCGCGGCGCCACCGGTCTCCTCACCGAAGAAGAGATACAGCCCCAAGACGGCGACCCCGTCGCCGTGACGCCCGTCAGGACGCCCAGGCGGAAGTACTCCATGCCGCCGAAGAACCAAATCGCGCCGAGATAGGCCGCGAACTCTACCCCGAGGAGGTAGGGATGGGTCGCCAGTAAGGAGTGAAATAGAGGACCGGACCGACCAGCAGGGCCAGCGCGATGAACTGGATCGCGCGGTCGACGGGCACGAACGGCGCGAACACGCCGAGATACGGGTTGATACCCGCGAGTAGAAGGGTCAAAAACGGAAACACCCAGTTGAGCGCGTCCGTCTCAGTGCGTGCTGTCTCGTTCATCCCTTTCCCTTCGTTTCGGAGACGATCAGCGAACGACGGTCACGGGTACCGGCGAGCGGCGGACGACGGTTTCGGCAACACTTCCGAGCACCACCCGCGAGAAACCGGTTCGCCCGTGGCTGCCGATCACGATCCCATCGGCGTCGGATTCCCCCGCGTACTCGATGATCGACTGTGGCGTCCGTCCGTAGACGAGCTCCGTCCGTACGTCCACGCCCCGGTCTTTCGCCTCATCCTGCATCTCGGTGAGCAACTCCTCAGCCTCCTCTTGCTTGCGTTCGAGCAAGCGATCGTCCCAAACGGCGGGATCGGAGACGGCGACGACCGCCGTCGGACTGATCACGTGCAGAACAGTGATCTCCGCTTCGGGGTACTCGTCGAGTGCGAACGCCAGCGCTTTGCGAGCCTGAGTCGAGTGATCGACCGGCACGAGGACGTGTTGTAGCATACGCTACCTAGTAGCCACCCACGACGAAATAGTTATTCATCCAATAGGACCCGGTTCTGACCCGACGGTCTCGGGATCGGCGTGAACGGGCCCTGACGCGGACTGATCGGGACGACGGTTCGAGCCGGCTGGCGTTATTCCCTGATATCGGCCTCCTTTCGTCCGCTGATCTCCTCGGGGACGAGCCGGAAGAACTCGAACGAGACCGTCCTCGTGGGTTCGTCGAACATATCGACGAGGGGGATATCGACCCGATCGAGCCCCTCGAGGGTCTCGGTCGCGATCGACTCCTCGTCTACGTCCTCCAATCGACCGTTCGCGACGACGCTCCGCCACCCGTCCGCTCGGTCGTAGGTCACGAACGAGACGTCACGCCCGTTCAACTCGCCCTTCCCGCTGTCGGCCCCGACGGCGAGGCGGAAATAGAGGGTCGTTTCGGTCGCGTCGTAGCCGTACGAGACCGGTATCGAGTGTGGGCTCTCCTTATCGGGTGTCGAAAGCGAGATGACGCCGATGCCACCGCGCCCGAGGAGTTCGTCGCGCGTCTCGGCGTCCATCTCGACGCTGGTGTCTGCCATACCCCTCCTACGGCGTGTGACGGGTAAAAAACAGCGGCTGGTCCGGGAGCATGACGATGGAGTGGTGCGCCCACGGCATCGGGAGACCGCCGAACTGGACGGGAACTGTATAGTTATTTCGTCCCGTGGAACCGATAGTCGGCCGATGTACGACCGGATCCTCGTCGCGACCGACGGGAGCGCGGACGCCGAGCGGGCGGCCGAGCACGCGGTCGACCTCGCCCGTCGGTACGGGGCGGAACTCCACTGTCTCTACGTCATCGAGACGCGGACCGCCTACGACAACGCGATCGTCGAACCCGAGATCGTCCACCGGCGCCTGCGCGAGGAGGGTGAGGAGGCACTCGACGCCATCGAGGCCGATGCGAGAGGAGTCGGGACGGTCGTTTCCTCGATCGAATCAGGGGTGCCCGCGGAGGTGATCACTGCCTACAGCGACGAGAACGGGATCGACCTCGTCGTCATGGGCGCGAAGGGGAAATCGGCGTTCAAGACGATCCTCCTCGGGAGTACGACCGAAGCCGTCGTCCGATCGGGCCTGCCGGTGTTGATCGTCGGTGAGCCCGAGCGCTGAGGAGTGAATAGTATCGGCTCGGGGTTCGATCCGGACCCGTCGACCGATCAGAGACCGGCGGCACTCCCGTTTTTGATATCGGTCATGCTCATACACTCCGGACACCCGTAGAGGACCCCCCTCGTTGTCGGCGAACACGCGGTGGAAATCCGCCGTGACGTGATTCCCACACTCGTTACACTGGGACATACCGCTACGTCCTGTCGGTGGGTTATTAATTTTGGGGAGATTACAGCTATCAGGAACGAACACGAGTCGACCGACGAGAGGATCGGTCGGTCATGGCACGTTCCGCTAGTCGATCATCTCTCTGATCAGTCATTTCTGGGAGATGACTATAGATATATTATGAAAATATTTCTACTGGAACAGACGCCTTCGGCCGTTATGTACGAATACAAATATATAGTACGAATAGTATAACGACTCTACCCCTCGAGACAGTCGATCGTGGCCGCTCACAGCCGTTCAAGAAAATATCAGGAATTAAATGAGTATTTTCCGAATAGAATTATATAGTATTCTTATCTTTACTACTATAATATATATTCTAGACTACTAGTTGTTTTATAACTGTTATATCTATCCAGTAGTATCGATTTTCCCATATGTCGTCTCGCGCTCCGATACCGGTCGGAATTGGAGCCAGTTATTGGCCGGAAAAAGCCATCACAACCGTTAATGCGACCGCTGATTGGCATTGAGTTGACCATGAGCGCAGTACTGATGCAACCATCCGACCGACTCTGTCGGGGATCGGTTCCGGATCCCGACATATCACCGTGGCTATTGGTCACGGCGACGGGGTTCGAAGCGACGACTCGGTGCCTACGCACACGGCAGCCGGCATCGGCCCGTCCTATCGGGAGGCCGACAGTGGTGGCTTCGTATCGAAACCGCCTGTCGCTGGACGATGGCGGAATGGATCGGAGGTGTGAGTGACGATGGAGCCCTGGAACCCGCTGTTCCGAGGCGTCTTGGTCACGGCGTTGATACTGCTCGTCGGTGTGCCACCGACCCTCTCGTTCGTCGTCTTTCCCGAACTCGAGCGTCGCGGTCTCGATACGACGCGAGCGCGCCACGTTTCCCTCTCCATTATCACCGCGACACTCATCGGAGCGGGCCTCGCCGCGAGCGCGCTGGCAGTCGGGAACGCACGGGCGTCCGAAGTCGGGACGTTCCTCACATGGATGGGGTCGACCGCGGCGGGAGGGGCGTGGACGGTGTTCATCGCCGCCGCGATAGTCTCGGGGGCGGTGACGGCGGGTCATCGGGCGTTCTCCGAGCGGGTCTCGCGACGGTTTTGGCTCGGGACCGTCTCGGTCGGTGCGCTCGTGATGCTGGTCGCGTTCTGCTGGACTCGCTTCTCGACGGCCATCGAAAACCCCGCCGTGGCCATCCTCGTGAAGTTCGCACACATGGGAGGTGGAGCGCTGTGGGTCGGCGGCCTCGCCGTCCTCGCCGTGCTCCCGTCGCTCGTGCCGCGTGAGCCCGAAACCGATCTGGCGGAGTTCGTGCTCTCGACCGTCCGCCGGTTCTCGCTCATCGCCGTCGCCGGTGTCACGATCGCCGTGACGACTGGCGTCGTCATCTCGGCGTGGCACGTTCCGGCGCTCTCCGCGCTCGTGACGACCAAGTACGGCATCCTCCTCTCGCTGAAAGTCGGACTTGTCACCGTCGCGGCCGCAATCGGCGGGTTCAACCGGGTCGTCCTCCACGACGAGATCGCCTATTCGGTTGGCGAGTCGAAGGGGGTCGCGGCCCTCCCGGGGATGCTGACGGGTGTCAGACCGCGGATAGCGGCCTCCGACGCCGTCTCGACCGTCACCCGTTCGATCCGGATCGAACTGACGATCCTGATGCTGGCGGTCGGGCTGTCGGTCGCGCTCACGACCGCCGTCACGCCGTCGTACGAACTGCTCGAACCCGCGGTGGCGGCGTCGAGCGAGGTCGTTCAGGGGGTCCCGCTCACCGAGTTCGGGACCCTCCTCGAACTCGGCGCGATCAGCGTCGCCCTCGCCGGAGCACTCACGCTCGGGTACGAAGTGGGCCAGTTCGGCGTCCACCGGAAGGAACGCAAGGAGCAGCCCGACTCCCAGCCACGCGAGGAGGTCGAACTAAGCAACGACTGATCGCCCGTATCGAGCCCGGTCCGAAAGGGCGAGAACGCGCCGGGTAGGCGTATTTGGTGGAATCGGCGGCTCGGCGGTCGGACGGATGCGAATCCGTCGGGGGTGCGTCGCACGGGGACGGGAGCCGTGTCGTCCCGATTAGCAAGGCCTTAGTCGATACGGCGACCGGATAGCCCATGACGGAGCGTTCGGCGGACATCCAGCAGTCGATAGCGGTATCACCGTCGCCGGGCGAGGAGTTCCGGACCCTCCCGTGGGCACACCAGCGCGAGGTGTTCTTTCAGTTTCCCGAATCGATCCAACAGGCCGTCGTCGAGGACATGGACCGGCACCAACTCTACCGGTTCGTTCGCCGTCTCGACCCCGACGAGGCGACCGACGTGCTCGGGTTCGCGACCGAGAAGACCCAAGAGGCGATCCTCCGCCGACTCGACGACGACCGGCGGACGAAAATCGAGTTCCTCCTCGAGTTCAGTCCCGAGAGCGCCGCTGGGATGATGCACCTCGACTACGTCACCGTCGAGAGCGCGCGGAGCTTCCGTGACGTGACGGCGCGTGTCAGGCGCTACGAGAATCGAACCGGTCGCTTCCCGAGGATCTTCGTCACCCGCGACGGCACGCTGTTGGGCGAGTTGCCCGGACAGGCACTGGCGATGGCCAACGCCGATTCCGAAGCGATCACCGACTACCTTCACGAGACGCCGACCGTCGGTTTCGACAGTGAGCAAGAGGAGGTCCTCGAGGTGTTCCGAGCGAACCCCGAGAGCACCGTCGCGGTGCTGGACGAGGACGAGACGATCCTCGGCGTCATCTACGCCGAGGACCTCCTTCGACTCGTCGAGGAGGAAGCGAGCAACACCCTCTACGAGTTCACGGGCGTCGTCGAGGAGGAGAGCATCCTCGACGGCCCGCTGGCGAAGATCCGAAACCGGTACAAGTGGCTGATCGTCAACCTCGGGACCGCCTTTCTTGCCGCCGCCGTCGTGGGGCTGTTCGAGGACACGATCGCGGCGTTCACGCTGCTTGCGGTCTACATGCCGGTCGTCGCCGGGATGGGCGGGAACGCGGGGACCCAGTCGATGGCGGTCACTGTCCGGGGACTCGCGTTCGGGCAGGTCTCGCTGTCGACCGGCGGCCGTGCCGTCTTCAACGAGATCCTCGCCGGCGGCGCCAACGGAGCGATCACCGGCGTGATCGTCGCGGTCATCGCGGCGGTGTTCAACCAGAGCCCGCTCTTGGGCGTCGTCCTCGGCGTTTCGATGGTGTTGAACCTCGTCATCGCCGGCTTCTTCGGGACGGCCATCCCGCTCGTGCTCGACCGTCTCGAGATCGATCCGGCGACGTCGGCGACGATCTTCATCACGACTGCGACGGACGTGCTCGGGTTCTTCGTCTTCCTCGGCCTGGCCCGGACCGTCCTCGGGATCTGAGTCGGGTCGTTAGCCGGCGACGCGTCCGACCGTGCGCCGTCGGATCCGATCCACCGTATCCGTTCCCTGTACCGGGATACCGCCACCCACACGCTTACGTACTCTTGGTCCGATGACAATAGCTGACGATAGTCACTAGGGAACGATTACCATGACAATCACGAGAACGCTCTCCGAACGACTCCCCCGCGAGGCGAGAAGACGGCTGCCGCCACTGGATCGGGACGCGGCGTCCCGTCTGAAGGATCGTCTCAGTGCAGGGACAGAGGCCCTCACCGGGCTTCCGACGCGCGTCCGCCGCCGCGCCGACGAACGAACAGGCCGTGCGATCGAGGACGGCGTCCGCCGCCTCACGAACGAGAACGGGTTCGACGACTGGGACCTCCCGGACGACCCCGTGCTCGACCGCTTCCTGTCCCGATACGGTCTGGACGACGCCCGCCTCGACGAGCGGACGCTCGAATCGATCAGAAACCGACTGGTCGCGGGACCCGACGGGGGGACGACCCGACCACTCGACCGTCTCGTCGCCGAACTCTCGGCGCGATCCGGGACGGACGGAGACCGGCCGGCCGAGCGGCAGTTCGTCGAGGCGCTGTCCCGACTCCGGGCGGACGAGGACGACCCGATCCGTTCGCTCAACGACCTCCTCGAGCGGGACGCGATAGAGACGGCCCAGCGGGTCGAGCAACTGGTCGTCGAGGACCTGCCGGAACTACTCCGGAGATCCCGGGTCGATACGAACACGGATCGGGGGGACAGGCTGCCCGTCGCGGCGGCGCTCGCCGCGATGACGGTCATCGTGGACGGCGAGGGAGTCGACCCGGCCGTCGAGCGTGGCCTCGTCGAACTGGCCTCGTGTCTGGGCCGCGCGCTCGACGATGGAGGCGATTCGCCGGAGCGCGCCCTCTCGGAGCTGGTACGGAAGTATCGGGAGGACGGGTTGGACCTCGAAACGCTGCGCTCGAAACCGACCGGTTCGGCCGCGCTGGTCGTGTTGTTCGTTGTAAACCTCGTGGGGATGGGCGTGGGGGCGTGGCTGTCGTATCGCCACGCGCCGCCGATCCCCGAGGAGGTCCGCGGTCCGGACGGGACTGTCCTCGCCACCGCAGAGCAGGTGCGGGCCGGCAAGAAGGCCTTTCAAGCGAACGGCCTGATGAACCAGGGGTCGATCCTTGGAAACGGTGCGTACTTCGATGCCGATCTCACGGCCGACGCCCTGCGCTTGAAAGCCGAGTTCATGCGCGAGTACTACGCCCGCAAGCAGGGGATCGAGTCCGTCGAGGCGCTCGACGGGGACGAACGGGCCGCAATCGAGGAGCGCGTCAGACGGGACCTCGATACGGACGCGCCCGAAGGGCCGATCCTCCGGTATTCGGCGGCCGAGGCGGACGCCCATCGACGGATCCGCGAGGCCTACGTCGAGCGCTATCACGAGGGTGACCGCAATCGGGGGATTCCGGAGGGGTTCGTCGGGAGCGCAGAACAGGCCGAGCGGGTCGCCGACTTCGCGCTCTGGACGGCTTGGATGGCCCACACCGATCGCCCGAACGCGGATCACTCGTATACGAACGACTGGCCCTACGAGCCCGCTGTCGGGAACCGACCGACCGGGCAGGTGCTGGTCTGGAGCACGATTAGCCTCGTGTTGCTTGTCGGTGGCGGGGCCCTCGGCGTGTGGGCGTACCACGCCCTCGACTTCGCCGAACCGACGACCGACGTCATCGACGTGCCCTCGCCCGACGAGGTGTCGGTTACGCCGGCACAGTACGCCGCGGCGTGGTACGTCCCGGTCGCCGGCGCGCTGTTCGTCGTTCAGGCGCTGACCGGGGCGCTGTTGGCCCACTACTACATCGAGCGCACCGGCTTCTTCGGCATCGGCGACGCGATCGGGATCGATATCGTGTCGCTTCTCCCGTTCGCGACGGTTCGGACCTGGCACGTCAACCTCGCGGTGCTCTGGATCACGACGCTCTGGCTCGCGGGCGGACTCTTTCTCCCGGGGCTGTTCGGCGACGACGACCCGCCGTGGCAGGCCGCGGGGACGACCGCGTTGTTAGGGTTGCTCGTGACCGCGACGGTCGGCGCCTTTGCGGGGGTCTGGCTGGGTATCCGCGGGGCGTTCGGTACACCCGAGGAGGGCGAACTCTGGTGGTGGCTCGGCTCCGAGGGGCTCGAATACCTCGAGGTAGGTCGGCTCTGGAAGCTCCTGTTGCTCGCCGGGTTCGCGGGCTGGACCGGGTTGGTCCTCCGAAGCGTCCGCCGAATGGACGACTCGCCGACCGGGCTCGGGCACTTCCTCGCCTATGCGGGCGGCTCGATCGCGCTGCTGTTCGGAGCGAGCATGCTGTATACCCCCGAGACGAACGTCGCGGTCACGGAGTTCTGGCGCTGGTGGGTCGTCCACATGTGGGTCGAGGGCGTCTTCGAGTTCTTCGTCACCGCCGTGATCTCGGTCGCGCTGGTCTCGATGGAACTCATAGAGCGACGCGACGCCGAGAAGGCGATCCTCTTCGAGGTCTTTGCGATCATGGGCGCGGGCATCGTCGGCGTCTCGCATCACTACTGGTGGGTCGGGCTGCCCGACTTCTGGGTACCCCTCGGGACGACCTTCTCGACGCTCGAGTTCGTCCCCCTGGTGTTCGTCCTGTACCGGAGCCTCGGGGAGTACCGCTCGCTGCGCGCTCAGGGCGAGGAATTCCCCTACGAGATCCCCTTACTGTTCATCCTCGGCAGCAGCGTCTGGAACTTTGTCGGCGGCGGGGTACTCGGCTTTTTCGTCAACCTCCCGGTGATCAACTACTACGAACACGGCACCTACCTCACGGTGGCCCACGCCCACGCGGCGACGTTCGGCGCGTTCGGGCTGCTCGCACTCGGGCTTGGAACCTATATCCTGCGCGTGGTCACCCCCGAGGAGGCCTGGGACCCGACGTGGTTCCGGGGGTCGTTCTGGCTGACGAACGTCGGACTCGCGGTCATGACCCTCGCGTCGCTGCTGCCGGTCGGGTTCGCACAGCTCCGAACGGTCTACACCGAGGGCTACGCCGAAGCCCGGAGCCTCGAGTTCTACGAGCGGCCACGGGTTCAGGCGCTCTTGTGGGCGCGAACCCTCGGGGACACCCCGATGATCCTCGGCGCGCTCGCCTTTACCGTCGGCGCGGTCCGACAGCTCTATCGCGCGCGACGGCCCCCGACGGAACGCCACCGGAAAACCCCGGGGGCCTAGTCGGTCAGTCGCCCGTAGTAGCCCCGCAACCGCTGTCGTGCGAACTGCGCGAGCAACTCGAGATCGTCGAACTCGAGGAGTTTCGCGATGGCCACCTTGCTCCCGGCGTTGATCCTGCTGAGGGTCTCGGTATCGAGGCGGTCGAGGTCCCGAAGCAGGGTATCGTAGCGCTCGTTCGAGGCGAGGTACAGCAGTTCCGTCATCGACAGGCGCGCGCCCTGTCCCGGTGCGACTTCGGTGTGCCAGAGCTCGTCGTACAGCGAGACCTCCTCGGCCGACGTATCGCGCTCGCTCGGGATGAGACACTGATCGGCGGTGATCGCAGCGGCCCGTCCTGATCGCATCCCCTTGTGGATCCCCTCACCCCAGAGTGGGTCGATCGTCGGGACGGTATCGCCGATCGCCATGAAGTTGTCCGTGCTCAGGGAGCCGGGGGGCTGGATGTGTGCGGAACCCCGATGCTGGCGACCCTCGATCCGCTCGGCGGCATTGAAGCGTGGATCGGTGTCCAGCCAGTGTTGGAGGTAGCCGTCGACCGTTCGGCGGGCTTCGGCGTACCGCTGGTAGCTCTCGTTTTGGATGTAACAGAGGCCGACCTTTGCCGTGTCCTCACCGGTGTGGAAGATCCAGGCATAGCCACCCGGTGCGTACTCGTGATCGAGCCGGAGCATCATCGCGTCGGTCAGATCGGCGTATCCCGGTGCGTCGAGATCGACACCCTCGAGTTCGTACTCGATGCCGATCGCCTGCTTCGCTCGCTTGAGGTCGCTCACGCCGAGTGCCTTCGCCAGCGGGGCGGCCGGCCCGGTGGCATCCACGACGATGTCGCCGTAGACCTCCCGGGAGCCGTTGTACTGCACCCCGACGGCCTCGCCGTTCTCGGTGATCGGCTTCGAGACGCGGGCGTCGAAGCGGTACTCGGCCCCCGCTTCGATGCCGTCCTCGACGAGGTACGTCTTGAACGCGCCGAAATCCAGTACGCCGCCGGCCTGCTCCTGAACGAAGTGTTCGTTCGGCGATTCGATCACGATGCTGTCGGTGAAGTGCATCACCACGTCGTCCGGGATCCCGAACGCCGCCAGCATCGAGGGAAACGTCCCGCCGGTCGATTTGTTGCTTTGACGCGGGAACTCCTCTTCCGATTCGGTCTCGAGGACGAGGACGTCGTACTGCCGTGCAGCGAGGTCTCGTGCACACTGTGCACCCGCGGGGCCGGCACCGGCAACCACGACGTCGAAGGAGTCGTCCATAACCAACCAATACGGGAACCTGTTATGAATTTTGGTACTCGGCGCGGCCCCGCTGCTGGAGACGACCCCACGTGCGCGCGATTCCTACCGGTAGAGGACGGTTTCCTGAAAGGTGATGAGATGGCTGTCGCGGGTCGACGCCGGGACGACGTCGCCGTCGACGAACCGGGCGTGATCCCCCGAGAGTGCCGCCAAGGAGGCCGCAAGCGCGTCGATGTTTCGCTGGGCGATCCGTCCGCTCCTGCCCGGATCGTGCTCGGCGATACGGATGTTCTCCTCGATACGCGCGGCGTTGAGCACGATCACGTCCGTTTCCTGTCGATGAAACACGTGTGTGAACCGATCGAGCACGGAGACGACGTCCTGTAAGCGGCTTCCCGACCCGTCGGTGTCGAAGAGGCTCGCTCCGGGTGGAAACAGCGACGGATAGCCCTCCGAATCGGTCAGTCCGGCGGTGAACCCGTTCCGGTGGGTCTCCGTCAGCAGCGTCGCCACGGCCGCCTCGGCGTCCGGAGACAGGGTGTCGGGGATCTCGAGCAGGAGATACTCGCCAGTGAGTTCGTCGATCGAGATCGGAGAGTCGTACCCTCTCGAGTCCCGGTGGCGCGTCGGAAGACGCCGTAAAATGCCAGTAAAAAGCGACTTGATAGTCTGCATCCCGGGCGAGTAGACGCCGGATTTCCCGTTAAGCGCTTCGATCAAAAAATACAGTCTATCCACTGTCGATACGATGGCTACTCGTGGCGTGGGGAGGACGACGGTCGGGTCCAGTGGACCGTCGTCTCGACCGCTAGGAGGAAACGATACCGTACCGGTTGCAGGCGATCATCCCGATTACGACGGCGAGAAAGCAGATCGTGTGGCTACTGTCGTTCGTACGTAGTTCGAAACGGGCGTGTGTCAGAGGCACCCGTCAGGCGTTCGCTTGGTTTGATTTCAAGTAGTGAGCTCATCCACTCCTTCCAAGCGAATCTGCCTACTCCGACCCAAGAGGAGAGACGGCAAAAGGATCATGCCTATCTATTTAGCATGGGAACGACGAGCAGCGTGGTGATCGTTCGGATAGTTCAAAAGGATAATGAGTATCGGCTAAATATTTAGTAGAATACGTACCTGATTCCCGTTCTGTTCCCCTGAATGGCGTCCGGTCGAGAGGACGCGGAGCCTCCACGTCGATCGGACGGTCTGTCGTGGCGGGTCACGACCCGACGAGTGGTTCGGAGCAATCGATTGGTTCCGATACCAATATACGGTCGGAGCGCCAGTTCGCAACCGTCGACCCGGAACGGGGACCCGTCTCGGCTGTAGTGGACAGCGGTCCCGAACCCACCCGAAGGACACGGCGAGGGGGCGGGTCGTCCCTCGCCTTGGACGGAGTGTACTCATGTCACAACGCACCCGAACGGATCGTCAGGGGAGATCGGTCCTGTTAGCTACTGTCACGACGGCCGAACAGCCTCGCTCCGACAGCAGTCTCGCGTCCCGAAGCGAGTCGGACTCCGATGGGGTGACCGACGTGCTTTCGTTTCCGGACGTCGAGGAACTCTACCGAACGTTCACTCCGAAAGCGCTCGAACTGCTCGACGCGATCCGCCGTGAGCGCCCGGCGAGTATCACCGAAACCGCCCGGCTCGTCGGACGCGACGTCAAAAACGTCCACACGGAGCTCCACCGTCTCGACGACGCGGGGGCCGTGTCGTTCGTCGACGACGGACGGGCAACTCGCCCCGTCACCGAGTACGACGAGGTTCGGCTCCGCGTCTCGTTCGACGAGGGGGCTTTCGCGCCCGACGGGACGGGCGACAGGTCGGCTCCAACCGAGATCCCCGAAGCGGTCTACGGCCGGATCACTGACGCGGTCCTCTCACTCGATCCGGCCGCTCGTGTCACCTACGCCAACGAACGGGCCGAAGAGTTGCTCGAACATCCCGCCGAAGAGGTGGTCGGATCGGTGATCTGGAACGCGTTTCCCGAGGCGACCGGGACGGTCTTCGAGGACCAATATCGACGGGCCGTTCGAACGCAAGAGCCCGTCAGCGGCGAGGGATACTTCGGCCCACTCGACGCCTGGTTCGCCGTCCGAGCGTATCCGACGGAGACCGGAGTGACGGCGTATTTCAGGGACGTCACCGACCGGAAACGCCGTGAGCAGCGGCTCGAGAACCAGCGTGCCGAACTCGCCGCGATCAACCACCTGAACGGTGTCATCCGGGAGATAACCCGCATGGCGATCGAGACACCCTCGCGCGAACGGATCGAGCAACGGCTCTGTGAGCAGTTGGTGGACACGGAACGGTACGCCTTTGCGTGGATCGGCTCGATAGAGAGAAGGACCCGAGACGTGACGTGGGACTGTATGGCCGGTGGCGACCGGTCGTATCTCGAGGCGTGTCGTACCTCCATCGAACGTACGGATCCCCACGGACGGGGACCGACGGGGACCGCGATTCGAACGCACGAACCGCAGTTCGTACAGGACATGCGGACGGATCCCGACTACGGACCGTGGCGATCGGAGGCGCTCGAGCGGGGGTTTCGGGCGTCGGCAGCGATTCCCATCACGCACGACGGTGTCCTCTACAGCGTGTTGAACCTCTATGCGACGCGCCCGAACGCATTTACGAAGCCCGTCCGTGAGGCGCTCGGTCATCTCGGAACGGTAATCGGGTACGCGATTCACGCCGCCGAGCAGCGCACGGCACTCCTGAGCGAGTCCGTCCGCGAGATCGAACTCCGCAACGAGGACTTCGCACAGCGGTTGGTCGGGTCCGACTCCGAGGTCCACCTCTCGGTGGACCGAACGGTGCCGACCGGCGAAGGCAGGATCCTCCACTTCATGGAGGTGTCCGAGATGAGCGCCGAGGAGTTCGTCGACTCGATCACTCGAGTGCCGACGGTCGAGGAGGTGACGCTGCTCGAGGAAGACGAGCGGGACGGCTCGTTGGTGTTCGAGGTGACGATTGCCGAGCCGTCGCTGACCGGGACGCTCGTCTCATACGGGGGGCGGGTGCGGAGCGTGCAGACGACGGCCGACGGGACCCGTATCGTCGCGCAGTTGCCGCCGAGCGCTCCGATACGGGAGGTGGTCGAGGCGGTAAACGAGGTCCATCCGGGGACGGAACTCATCGCCCAACGAGCCGTCGAGCGCGAACCCAGAACGACCCGAGAGATCTACAGCGTGATTATGGATCGCCTCACCGAAAAGCAGCGTGCCGCACTCGAGACGGCGTACTTCGCGGGCTACTTCGAGTGGCCACGATCGGTAACCGGCGAGGACGTCGCGGCCATGCTCGGGATCACGGCACCGACGTTTACCAACCACATGCGGATCGCCGAACGGAAACTCCTGGCGGTGCTGTTTTCCGACGACACCGATCCGATATCGCTCGAATAATACGAATCCGATGGGGGTAGCGGGAGGTAGATTTGAACTACGCCGACTTCGGTCGCTTCGCTCTACCGTTCTCTTATTCAAATCTACTCCGTGCAATACCTGCTGCTCGCGGATTTGTTCGCAACAGAAGTATAGCGGGAGGTAGATTTGAACTACCGATCTGCGGGTTATGAGCCCGCCGGAATCTCCTGGCTATCCCATCCCGCTACCAGTTCATACCGGAGTGTCGTAGTTAAGGGTTGTGATTCGGAAATCGCATCCCGGCGGCGAGGTAGACGGCGGGACAAACAGCTTTGAGGGTGCCACCCAGAGAAGGGGTATGACACGACTCGCGCTGATCGCCCACGACGAGAAGAAACCCGATCTGATCAAGTTCGTCCGGCGCCACGAGGAACGCCTCGCCGAATGTGACCTCATCGGAACGGGTACCACGGGAAAACGGCTCAACGAGGAAACCGGTCTCACCGTCGAACGCATGGCCTCGGGGCCGCTGGGCGGCGACATGATGATCGGCGCGGAGATCGCAAAGGAGGCCCTCGACGGCGTGATATTCCTGCGCGATCCGCTTCGCGCCCAGCCACACGAACCGGACATCACCGCCCTATTGCGGATCTGTGACGTCCACGACACGCCGCTCGCGACGAACCTCGCGAGCGCGTCGTGTCTGATCGAGGGCGTCTGAGCTACGCGGAGGGCGTGCCGCGCTTCTGGACGATGTCGACGGCCTCGGCGTCAATGGTTTCGACATCGAGGAAGTGGGGCACGTAGTTTCGCCGCTCGAAGTCCCCGCGTTCGTCCTCGGTGCCGATGACACACCACAGTTGGGGACGCTCGGGGCCGTGCCAGTCGCCGTTTCGCGAGATCGAAAAGAGGACCATCTCCTGGTCGTCGTAGTCGATAATCCCGTCCTTTCGGACGCCGGGATCCCCGTGGATGATCAGGCGCTTCATGCGGTGGGGTTCGCCGGATGAACGATTAAGCGCTTCGAATGATCGACAGCCCTTTCTTCGCCACCGTGGTAGGCGAGGGAAATGAATCGCTTTCTGCGTGCGATCAGCGCGGGTGTCGCCGCGACGACCGTACTGATGCTCGTGTTTCTGTTCAGTCAGGTACAGACGCGATCGCAACTGGGCGCGCCCGAGGCGATCGCCCGCTTCGTCGGGATGCCCGAACACCACATCATCGGCTTTGCGGTCTTCTGTGCGATCGGGATCCTCGTCTGGCCGGTCGTCTTCGTGTTCGTCCGGGAACGGGTCGCGGGTCGCGGGCCCCGCGATCCGACCGTCCAAGGTCTCCTGTTCGGCGTCATCCTCTGGGTCCTCTTTCTCGTCCTCGGGACGGGGCAACTGACGTGGCCGTTCGTCATTCTCTATCTCTTGTTCACCCTCATCGGCCACCTCGCCTACGGGTTCGTGTTGGGGTTCGTCTACGAGCGGTTGGTGTAGGCCCTTCGACAGTCAGGCTTTGGCTTCGTTTCGTTCCGCGTCGTCGTGGCTCTCGGTGGTCGACTGTGCCTGTTCGAGGCGGTTCTCGAACCACTCCCACTCCCTGGTGAACTGCCCGTATTCCTTGAGCCCCCAGACGTCGGCGTCCATGACGATCCGGCCCGAACGATAGGACTGGACCATGTTGTAGAGCCAGACGATCTGTCCGAGCGCGATCAACGCGGCCCCGATGGAAGCGGTCACCTGTAGCGGGACGAACTCGGCGGGGTAGGTCGCCGAACGCCGCGGCAGGCCGAGCATCCCAAGGAGGAGCATCCCGAACGACAGCAGGTTCACCCCGACGAACGAGAGCCAGAAATGGGCGGCCGCGAGCGGCCTGCTGTACATCCGGCGGCTCATCAGCGGGAACCAGTAGTAGACGGCCGCGAAGACGGCAAAGGGGATGGTCCCCGTGATGAAGAAATGGAAGTGACCCACGACGTAGTAGGTACCGTGATACAGCAGGTCGACGGGGATCGAGCCCAAAAACACGCCCGTTACGCCGCCGAAGATGAGCGTCGAGATCGCGCCGATACAGAACAACATCGGCGCTTCGAGCCGGATGTTTCCGGTCCACAGCGTCGTGACCCAGTTGAACACCTTCACCGCGGTCGGCACCGCGATCGCGATGGTGATCGCCATGAACGACGCGCGGATCTGGGGATTGATCCCCGTCGTGAACATGTGATGGGCCCACACGCCAAACGAGAGCACGCCGATCGCCATCGTCGAGTAGACGACGAACTGGTAGCCAAACAGTTTCCGTCCGGTAAATTTCGGGAGGACGAGACTGATCAACCCGAACGGCGGCAGGACGAGGATGTACACTTCGGGATGACCGAAGAACCAAAAGAGGTGCTGAAAGAGGATGTACCCCCCTTGTTCGACTGCGAAAAACGAGGTTCCGATGCTGCGGTCCAGGAGTAGCATGATCAGGGTCGCACCCAACAGTGGGAAGGCAAAGAGGATCAATCCGGCTTGGACGAGCAGCGTCCACGAAAAGATGTCGAGTCGCTCCCAGCCGACGTCGGGCGAGCGCTCGGCGAAGACGGTCGCGATGATGTTGATCGCTCCGAGGGTGGTCCCGATACCCGAGAGATGCAAGCCCAAAAGCGCCATGTCGATCTGTGGGTTCGCCGTCTGTACCGAGAGCGGCGGGTAGAACGTCCACGCCACGCTGACCGGCTCGAAGGCTGCAAACACCGTCGACAACGCCGGGCTGACCGCCCCGAGGAGCAACGCCATCGAGTCGCTGATGATCCCGAAACGGATCAGGACCGCGGCGGGGGGCAGCACCCAGAACGCGATGGCGTTGATCCGGGGAAACGCCATGTCGTCGGCCCCGATCAGGAGCGGGAGGAAGTAGTTCGCCAGGCCGAAGAGGATCGGCGTCGCGAACAGGAACAGCATCGTGATCGCGTGGGTGGTGAAGAGTTCGTTATACGTCTGGATGCCGAAGACCTCCGCGCTCGGCGTCAGCAGTTCGGTACGGGCCATCATCGCGTCGGACCCGCCCCAGAGGAACATGAACACCCCGAAGGTGAGATAGAGCACCCCGATGTCCTTGTGATCGACCGTCGTGAGCCAGCGGATCAGTCCAGTGGGTTTAGAGGTGACGAAGCCGTAGCCGGTCGCGATACCACCGTCGGTCCGTTCGTCCCTCGGAGGCGATTCACGTTCGGTTCGCTCACCGCCGTTGGAGGACATCTCCGACGTGGATCGCGAACCGTCGGTCCGCTCATTTCCGGAAGACCCGCCGTGCTCGTCTTTCGACGTTCGCCTCGCGTCGTTCGGCTCACCGCCGTCGGTCCGGATATCGGTATCGTTGTCGGTCGCGAACGCCCGGGCCGGGCGGGTCAATCGACCGTCGATCCACAGACAGAACACGAGAAGGACGACACCGAGCAGTGTCCCCCCAAGGATTTCGGCGTACATAGCTCAGATCCCCCGCTCCGTTTCGAGCGGTACCGGCGGCCACGATAGCGGTCGAGTCGTGCGATTTCGGAGGTCAGTTCCGGTACCCATTGACTTCTGAAAGTCGGGCTGGGAGCCACATCAACCTTTGCAGCCACCGTCGGGAAGCAACCAAACGGGTTTTAAGCCGCCATGTCCAACCGGTCGACAAGGCTATGGAGATCCCACGACGATTCAACACCTACTGTCCGTACTGTAACGAACACCACGAGCACGAACTCGAGAAGACGAGGACCGGCCGCCAGACCGGCATGAAGTGGATCGACCGCCAGCGCGAACGCCAGGTCGGCATCGGCAACGACGGCAAGTTCTCGAAGGTCCCCAGCGGGGGGAAACCGACGAGCAAGACCGACTTCAAGTACCGCTGTGGAGAGTGTGGCAAGGCCCACCTGCGCGAGGGATGGCGCGCCGGCCGCGTCGACTTCCAGGAGTAATCATGGCAGGCAACTTCTACTCCGTCGAGTGTCCGGACTGCGAGAACGAACAGATCGTCTTCGATAAGGCCTCCACCGAGGTCGCGTGTGCGGTCTGTGGGCACACGCTCGCCCGACCGACCGGCGGGAAGGCCGACATCGAGGGCGAGGTCATCGAGACCGTCGAGAACCGCTCGACGACGGATCTGGGTGACGCCGGCGAGACCGCCGAGGCACGATAATGAAGTACAGCGGCTGGCCCACCCCCGGCGAACTCGTCGTCGGCAAGATCGAGTCGATCGAGGACTTCGGCGTCTTCGTCGACCTCGAGGAGTACGAGGACAAACAGGGACTGATCCACATCTCTGAGGTCGCCTCGGGGTGGATCAAGAACGTCCGCGATCACGTCCGCGAGGGTCAGACCGCCGTCTGTAAGGTCCTCGACGTCGACAAGGGCTCCCAGCAGATCGACCTCTCGTACAAGGACGTCAACGAACACCAGCGAAAGGAGACCATCCAGCGCTGGAAGAACGACCAGAAGGCCGACAACTGGATGACCATCGCCTTCGGTGAGGACGTCGACGATTCGACGTACACCGAGGTCGCAAACGAACTCATCGAGGCCCACGGCAGCCTCTACGGCGGGTTCGAGCAGGCCGCGATCCACGGCGCCGAAGCGCTCACCGAGACCGACCTCGACGAGGAGCAAGTCGAGGCGATCGTCGAGACCGCCCGCGAGAACGTCTCGGTACCCTACGTCACCGTCACGGGCTACGTCGATCTGGTCTGTTCGACGGAGGCGGGCGTCGACGCCGTCAAGGAGGCGCTGCAAGCGGCGGAAGGAAACGGCGAGATCAGCAACGAGATCGACCTCGAGGTCACCTACGTCGGCGCGCCCGAGTACCGGATCCGAGTACAGGCGCCGAACTACAAGACCGCCGAGTCCGAACTCGAACGGAGCGCCGAGCGGGCAAGCGCGGCCATCGCCGAGGTCGGCGGCAGCGGGAGTTTCCACCGCGAGCGAAAGACCGACAACGAGTAGCGATGAGATCGGACATTCGGGTGTGTAGCGAGTGGCGAGCGAACCACGATCGCCCGGTGTACACCCTTTCTGCGAGCTGTCCCGACTGTGGAGCCGACGCGGTAAACAGCGCTCCCGCACCCTTCAGTCCCGAGGACCGCTATGGGGAGTACCGACGCGCACTTAAGCGCCGGGAGCGCGAATGAGGGTATGGACGACGTAGAGGTCGAGGTACTCGCAGAGCCCGAACTCGTCGACTCGGTGTTGATCGAGGGACTGCCGGGCGTCGGTCACGTCGGGACGCTCGTCGCCGAACACCTGATCGAGGAGGGGGAAAGCGAACTCCTCAGACGAATCTACTCCGAGCACCTCCCGCCGCAGGTCACCGTCTCCGAGTCCGGTCTCGCCGAACTCGTCTGTATCGAGTGCCACCACGTGGTCCTCGGGGACCGCGACCTGCTCGTTGTGACCGGCGATCAGCAGGCCGGGAGCGGCGTCGGTCACTACCGGATCGCCGAGGCCGTCCTCGACATCGCCGAGGAGGTCGGCGTCGAGAGCGTCCTCGCGCTGGGTGGGGTGCCGACGGGCGAACTCGTCGAAGACCACGCCGTCCTCGGGGCCGCCTCGAGCGAGTCGCTGATCGAAACGCTCGAATCCTCGGGTGTCGAGTTCCGCGAGAACGAACCCGAGGGCGGGATCGTCGGCATCAGCGGCCTGCTCGTTGGACTGGGCGGTCGGTCCGGACTGGACGCGGCCTGTCTGATGGGCGAGACCAGCGGCTACCTCGTCGATCCCAAGAGCGCACAGGCGGTACTCGGCGTGCTCGAAGACCTCCTCGAGTTCGAGGTCGACCTCACCGACCTCGAAGAGCGCGCCGACGAGATGGAGGACGTCGTCGAGCGGATGCAGGAGATCGAAAACCAGAACATGCCTACTGAAGACGACCTCCGATATATCGGCTAGGACCGCGAAACCGGGTGCAGGGCTCGTTCGTCACGTATCACGAAGTTTCTTTGTAGATCGCTCCCTACCGAGGGGTGTGCAGTCCGATCTCGTGTGGTTCCTCCCGTGGTGGCTCGTCATCGGGATACTCGTCGGACTCGTCGTCGGCGTTCTCGTCGCCGGGATCTTCGTCGCCGGCGCTCGACTGTTCCCCGACGAACCGCACGAACCGATGGCGGGCGGCGAGAACAGAAAGCGCGCGGAGATCCGGCGCTACCTCCGGGCCATCGACGAGGAGTTCATCGAGAACTACGTGATCGCCGGCGGCCCCGTCGAGTTCTACCTCCCCCCCCGTGACGTCGCGATCACCTTCGACGCCCGGGCATTCTTCCGGATCGAGGGGAGTTCTACCCACGGCGTGCTGGTCGAACACGAGATGCCGGGGATCCACCTCGGGCGGCGGCTCCCCTTCGAGACGCCCGACCTCACGGCCGATCCGGATGCCGACGGGGCCACGATGGCCGCCTTCGCGACCCTCGGCCTGCCGACCGACGCGAGCGAACGCGAGATCAAAGCCGCCTACCGACGGAAGGTGAAACACGTCCATCCCGACCACGGCGGGGATCGCGAGTCCTTTGAGCGGGTCCGATCGGCCTACACCACCGCGCGAACACACGCGGTCACGGACGACGATGAGGCCACAACCGTCGCGACCCCACCGTCCTCATGACCTGTGTGGGGTATCGATACGCTCATCCCTGCGGCGACGAATCCCCGGCCGTGTTCGAGGACTGCGTCTATCGGGACCGCGCGCTCTACGTGCCCGGCGAGCGGACGCTCGTGCTCGCGGACGTGCATCTCGGCCGGGATCGGGCCTCGAACGTCCAACTCCCGCTCGGCGAGCGCCGGGACCTCCTCTCCCGGCTCGAAGCGCTCCTCGAGCGCTTCGAACCGCGCGAGGTCGTCGTCGCGGGCGACCTGCTCCACAGTTTTGATCACCTCCCTCCGACGGTCGAGCGGAGCCTCGGAGCGTTCGAGCGGCTGATCGACGAGCGGGACGCCCGGCTCGTCGCCACGCGGGGCAACCACGATACGATGCTCGAGTCCGTTTTCGAGGCGGTCGTCCCCGAATGCGCGGTCGGTGACCTACTGGTCTGTCACGGTCACGAGCGTCCATCGCGGGCGGCGGGGTATCTCGTCGGCCACGTCCACCCGGCGATCGGGATCGAGGGGCGAAAGCACCCCTGCTATCTCCGCGGACCGGCGACCGGTGCGGGCGGCGAACTGCTCGTTCTGCCGGCGTTCACCCGTCTCGCCGGCGGGGTGGACGTCGCACGCGTCGGTTCCTTCCGGTCGCCGCTGCTCGGAAATCCCGACGCATACCGGCCGATCGTTAGCGACGACGAGGGCGACGAGACCCTCGAGTTTCCCCCTCTTGGCGAGTTCCGATCCCTCCTCTGAGGACCTCCGACCCGCGTGGGGGTCCCGATTCGCGGTCTCGTGGTTCGCTTCCGGAGGGTATCACGCGGCGTCCTCGAGGACGGCCTCGGCGGCGACTCGTCCGCTCTCCATCGCGCCCTGGATCGAGGACCACTGGGTGTAATCGCCCGCAAGGTAGACCGCCCCCTCCGGGTCGCGCACGTCGGGTAGATCGGTGTAAAAGCCCGGTGGCTGGGCGAACTGCGCGAAGGGGAGCCGGTCGGTGTGCAGAAGCGAGAGCGAGTTGACCGAGCGCTCGGGATACCACGAATCGAGCGTCTCGCGAGTGCGCTCGGCGAGGGTCGCGTCGTCCGCCTCGGGTTCGCCGAGAAACGTCGCGCTCAGAAGCGTCTCGCCCGCAGGCGCGTACTCGGGGGCGACGGCGGTGTGGGGGATGACCTGATTCGGCGCGTCGGCCTCGCCCGCGGCGTCGAGTATCAACCGCTTTCCAACGTCGAGATCGCCCGACAGCGTGTACCACTGGGTGACACAGCCGCGAGCCTCGGTCGGGATCGACGCGAGGTTCGTCAGTTCACGTGCGCGCTTCGGGTCGGTCGCGACGACGACCGCGTCCACCCCGAGCGACTCGCCACTCGCGGAGACGGTCGTCTCCTCGAGCGCATCGACCTCTCTGTCGGTCTCGATCCTCGCGCCCGCGGTTCGTGCGGCGTCGGCCAACTGCTCGGGGATCGCACCCATTCCGCGTGCGGGGACGGCGATCCGGCCCCGCGAGAGCATCGCGAAGGTGTACGCGAAGGTCGCCGCCGAACTCGACAGCGATCGATCCAGCGTGGTCCCGCCGTAGAAGGGTGCGGCGAAGTGCTCGATGAACTCCTCGGAGAAGCCGCGCTCGAGCAGCGCCGCGCGGATGGTCTGATCCCCGCCCGAAAAGAGCTCCTCGGGGTCGACCGACGAGAGCCGGCGGCGAAGCGCGAGCGTTCGGAGTTTGTCCCCGAGGGTAATCTCGTCGTTGAACGCGGATTCGACGAGCGATCGCGGATCGCGAAGCGGGTCCGAGAGGACCGAGCGCTTTCCGGGGCGGGCGAGACAGGCACCGGGAGTGAAATATCGGAGGTCGAGCGCGTCGTAGTCGAGTTCGCGCTTCGCGGCGGGATAGGCCGTAAAGAGCACCTGGAACCCCCGGTCGAACGTGAATCCGTTTTCGTGGATCGATCGGACTCGCCCGCCGACCTCGGGTTCGCGCTCGAACAGCGTTACGTCCGCCCCGTCGCTCGCGAGCCGGTGGGCACAGACCAGCCCGGCGAGCCCGCCGCCGACGACTACGACGTTCATATCGTCGCTTTCGGACGCGGACTACTAAGTCCCTGCTACCCCGCAGATCGCAGCGATACGGAAGCGACGACGGGGTAGCCGCCACATGGAACAGAGGAAGGTCTTAGTCCTCGGCGGGTAAGCCCACCGTATGGAGACGACAGCGGCCTTCGCCGGCCTCTCGTGTATCGACTGCGGCGAGCGCTTCGAGCCCGACCACCAGCGGTGTCCCGACTGCGGCGGGATCCTCGATCCGGCCTACGACTACGAGGCGATTTCGCTGAGCCGCGCGGAGCTAGAGGACCGGCCGTTCGATTCGATGTGGCGCTATGAGGAGCTGTTGCCGTTCCCCCGCGAGATGGCGATCACGATGGACGAGGGCGCGACGCCGCTGGTCGAGTGCGAGAAACTCGCCGCGGAGATGGGCGTCGGGCGCGTCCTGATCAAGGACGAGGGTCGAAACCCCACCGGGAGTTTCAAGGACCGCGGCCAGACGGTGGCGATGACCGCCGCCGCTCAATCGGGAGCGAGCGATATCGCGCTCGCCTCGGCTGGCAACGCCGGACAGGCCGCCGCGGCCTACGCCGGCCGAGCCGGGGTCGATTCGCACGTCTTTCTCCCCTCGCGGGCGGGCTTTACCAACAAGGCGATGGTGAACGTTCATGGCGGTGATATGACCGTCGTCGGCGGGCGGATCGGCGACGCGGGGGCGGCCTACGCCGACGCGATGGACGAGGAGGAGTGGTATTCCGTCGGGACGTTCGTCACGCCCTATCGCCACGAGGGCAAGAAGACGATGGCCTACGAGATGATCGAGCAACTGGGGTGGGAGGTGCCCGACGCCGTCGTCTACCCCACCGGTGGCGGTGTCGGCCTCGTCGGCATGCACAAGGCCGCAACGGAGCTTCGCGAGCTGGGACTGATCGAGGAGCTACCCGCGATGTACGCCGCCCAGTCGAGTGGTTGTGCCCCCATCGTCGAGGCGTTCGAGGATGGAAAGGAGCGCCACGACCCCGTGGAGTACCCCGATACGATCTGTGGCGGGATCGAGATCCCCGACCCCGGTGCGAGCCCGTGGATCCTCGACTGCCTGCGCGAATCGGGCGGCGGCGCTGTCGCGACGGACGACGAGGAGATCCTCGAGAGCGCGATCGCAGTCGCCAAGGGCGAGGGCATCGAAATGGGCGCGACCTGTGCGGCGGCCGCGAGCGGGGCGTGGGAACTCGCCGAACGGGGCGAGTTCGACTCCGACGCGACGGTCGTCCTGCTCAACACCGCGACGGCCAACAAGGACAGCGACGTGCTCCGAAGCCACTTGATGGGCAAGGGGATCTAATCCGCGATACGTCAACACGCCTCTGATTAGCGAGGACAGATATATACTTTAGACGGGGCTAACGCGATGTAGACGATGGCCGAAATCAGCGATCACTTCCACGAGGCGACCGACGGTTCCGGCCGGAGGCGACACCGTCCGACCGGGCTCGAAGCCGTCGTGGATGGAACCAGTCACATCGAGGGCGAGACGTGACTGGCTGGGTCGAGATCGCGGTGGTAGCGTTCGTCGCCCAATTGGCGGTGTTGCCGGGTGAGAAGGTGCAGTTCATCATCGCCGGCCTCTCGACACGATACAGCCCGTGGACCGTCGTGGGTGCCGCCAGTTTGGCGTTCGCCGGATGGACCGCCCTCGAAATCCTCTTCGGGAGAGCCCTCCAAACCGCACTCTCGCCGATGGTGCTCAGCCTGGTGACCGGTGGGCTGTTCTCGCTGTTCGCGGTGTTGCTCTACCGGTCGATCCCCTCGGCGGAGGACCCGGCCTCGATCGCCCAGCGGACCGATGGGGGGGTCGCGGGTATCACGCCGACCATCGACGCGCCGACGGTGTTCGGCTACGACCTCTCGGAGTCGTTCGGCGGGTTCGTTCCGATCTTCCTGTTGATGGCGACCGGCGAGTTCGGGGACAAGACCCAACTCGTGACGATCGGGCTTGCCGCCCAGTACGGCGCGACGTCGGCCATTTGGGTCGGCGAGATGCTCGCCATCGTTCCGGTGAGCCTCGCGAACGCCTTCTTCTTCCACAAGTTCTCCCACCGGGTCGACCTCCGGAAGGCCCACTTGTTCGGGGCGGCCCTGTTCGCGTTCTTCGCGGCGGATACGTTCCTCTCCGTGATCACGGGGGTCTCGATCTGGGAGGCGTTCATCGGGACCGTCTCGGGGATCGCCACGGGACTCGTCTGAGCGCCGCGCTCCCATCCGACGGCTTTTCCTCATCCCCCGTGAACTCGCGTCCATGGTCGGGATGGTCGGTGGCGGCCTCGTGGGCATCGTCCTCGGACTCTCGCTTGCGGCCCCGCCGGGCCCGATGAACGCGGTCATCGCCGAGGAGAGCACCGTTCGGGGATGGAGATCGGGCGTTCGCGCGGGTCTGGGTGCGATGAGCGCCGACGCCTGTTTCCTTCTCGTCGCGCTCGCGGGCGTCGCAACTGTGATACGGGACGCCCCGAGGCTGCGGATCGGGATGATGGCGCTGGGTGGGCTCCTGATGGTCTATTTCTCGATCGGTGCGGCCAGAAGCGCACGCGGGTCGTTCGTCGACCACGAGATCGGCGAATCGAAGGGGTTTCGAAAGACGTTCGCTCTCGCGCTGACCAACCCGTATCAGGTCCTGTGGTGGCTCACGGTCGGCGTGGCGTTGCTAGATCCCGGCACCATCACGGTCGCGGTTCCCGCCATTGGCGATGTGAGTATCCGGACCGGAAACGCCGCCATCGTCATCGGTTTTTTCGCCGGAATCGGGCTGTGGATCACGCTGTTTCCGCTCGCACTCTCCCGTGCCAGTCGACGGATCGACGGGTTCGCACCGCTGATCGCCGGGACGAGCGCGCTCGTTCTCGCCGGCTTCGGGCTCGTCTTCCTGTACCGCGCGATCGCGTTACTCTGAGTCCTCAGCGTCGGGTTCCATCTCCGGGACCTCCAGTTCGAGCCACTCGCGGAACCAGCGAACGCGCTTGAGCCGCTCGTGAGCGATGCTCTGACCGGTCGGGCTCTCGATCCGATCACACGCCTCCTGACCGCGCTCGTAGACGCGCTCGATCATCGTCGCGGCGTCCATGTGGGTCCGGGCCTCGTAGCCCATCCGAAGCAGCATCAACACAGTGCCGTTCGCGCCGACCTTATCGAGCAGGTCGGCTTCGATCAGGCACTGCCCTTCGAGCGAGAGCTCCCCCACCTCGCCCGAATGGGTGTGTCCCGTGATCGCCCGACAGACCCGTTCGATAAAGGAGTTCGGAAACGAGCCACGTGAGGTGAGGTACTCGCGGGCGACGCGAGCGCCCTCCTCCGCGTGGACGTCCTGTGCCGCGTCGAGTTTGGCGACGTCGTGAAAGAGCGCGGCCACCCGGACCACGTCGACCTCGGCACCCTCCTTTCGGGCGATCTCTTCTGCGATCGAGAGGACGTTGAGCGTGTGGTTGAACCGATACTCCGCAGAATGCCAGGGATACCAGCGCATCCGCCCGCCTTCGTCCTCGTTCTGGACGCTGGCGTCGAGATACTCGTAGACGAAGCGCTTCATCTCCTCGAATTCGGACTCCGAGACGGGCGTCTCCTTTATTTCAACGCCCATAAAACCACCTCGAAAGCGTCCGGTCGTCGTTCATTGTTGTCTACAGAAACGTGTGTTTTACTCTTTAGCGTTACGACGGACTCGCGATCCCTCGGGAGGCGTTCGATCCCCACCGATGACCGACAGGGGGGCTTATCTCGGGCGCACGAGTAGCAACGGTATGACCGATCAACGACACCTCGAAGAGTCGACGGGACGGGAGTTCGAGGCGCGTGTCGAGCGCGTCGTCGACGACGGACCCACGTCGAGAGTCGTCCTCGACCGCACGCTGTTCTATCCGGAAGGGGGCGGACAGCCCGCCGATCACGGCACTCTCACGGGAGAGGAGACCTGGACGGTCAGTGACGTCCAGAAGACCGACGAGATCTATCACACTGTCGAGGGCGACGGTCCGTCCGTCGGGGAGCGGGTCGTCGGCGAGATCGACTGGGAACGCCGACACGCACACATGCGCTATCACACCGCCCAGCATCTGCTGTCGGCGATCCTGTTCGCCGAGTACGATGCGCTCACGACCGGGAACCAGCTCCACGACGATCACGCACGCCTCGACTGTGGATACGACCGGTTCACACGGGAGGACCTCGACGACATCGAAGCCCGGATGAACGAACTGGTCGAAGACGCCCTCGACGTGCGGTGGTACACCCTCGGTCGCGAACGGGCCGAACGGGAACTCGATCCCGAGCGGACGCGGTTGGATCTACTGCCCGAGAGCATCACCGAGGTGCGGATCGTCGAGATCGGTGAGGCCCAACCCGACTCGGATGGGCGCGGGAAACCGGGCGATCCGCGGCCGGTCTACGACCGGGTCGCGTGTGCGGGAACACACGTCGAGAACACGGCGGAGGTCGGGCGCGTGGAGGTGACCGGTCGCGAGACGAGAGGTGCCGACGAGGAGCGGATCGAGTTCGTCCTCGAAGACGAATAGGTTATTTCGCTTCGACGCGGAGTTCGCCCGTGCGCGTAGAGAACTGCTTCATCGCCGCCGACGGCGTGGGCGAGCGAACGGAACGGAAACTCTGGACGGCCGGGATCACCGACTGGGACGCCTTCTCTCGGGCGGGCTCCGTTCCGGTCGGCGATTCGCGGGCGGCGTCGATCGAGTCGTTCATCGCGGAGGCGCGGGACGAACTCGACCGGCGAAACGCCGCCTTCTTCGCCGACCGGTTGCCCAGTTCGAGTCACTGGCGCTTTTACGAGAACTTCCGGTCGGACATCTGCTTTTTCGACATCGAGACGACCGGCCTCAGCGAGCATCGTGATCGGGTGACGACGGTAAGTTTCCATACGGGAGGCGAGACCGAAACGCTCGTCGCCGACGACGACCTCACCCGCGAGGCGGTCGCCTCGAAACTCGGGTCGGCCGACCTGCTCGTCTCCTTTAACGGCGCGCGCTTCGACGTCCCCTTCTTGGAGACCAGTTTCGACCTCTCGATCGACACCCCACACCTCGATCTCATGTACCCCTGTCGGCAGGCGGGGTTCACGGGCGGGCTGAAGGCCATCGAGCGCGAACTCGGGATCGGTCGGGAGGAAGACGGCGTCGACGGGCGCGAGGCCGTCCGGTTGTGGCACGCCTACGAGCGCGGCGACGAGGCGGCGCTCGACAGACTGATCAGGTACAACCGCGACGACACCCGGAACCTCGCGGTCCTTGGGGATCGGATCGCGACGCGACTCGACGGCGAGGTCTTCGGCTCGTTCCGCTAGAACTCCGTCATCCGGACCCGGGTTCCGTTTTCGGACCCCGCCAACGCGGTCGTGTCGTCGATCCGGGCGATCACGTTGACCGGCGAGGCCGCCCGCGGTTCGGCACAGCGACTGGTGGGCGTCGGCCCCCAGAACAGACAGATCGCGTTGCCCTGTGGCCAGTAGGCGACCGCGCCGGCGGGCACCTCCGTGCGTGCGTTCTCCGCTTCGACGGCCACCGCCGTCGGGAAGTACAGTTCGTCACCCCACCGATGACCCTCGCCCGCGAGCGGGAGCGCCGCCTCGATCGCGGCGCGCGTCCCCGGGCAGGTATCGGTCCAGTCGGCCCCACACTCGTGTTCGCCGATCTGAATGCGAATATCTGGCACACAGTACGTGTCCGCTTGGGTGACATAAGCGATGTCCCACGATCACGCCGGTTTTTGCCCTCCCGGACAGAGGGAGAGACATGGAGTTTCCGGACGCGAGAACGGTCGAGGGGACGCTCGACCCCGTCGATTTCCCCCGGTTTGCGACCGTCGAGTACGATCCGCCGACGCCCGAGATCGACGATGTCGAAGGTGGCGCCCGTCGATCGCTCGAGGAGTTACCCCTCGAATCGGTGGCGAACGGAGCGACGATCGCGGTCGGCGTCGGTTCCCGGGGGATCGACGACCTCGTTCCCGTCGCGCGATCGGTCGTCAGCGGACTCGAAGGACGGGGGTTCGACCCCGTGATCGTCCCGGCGATGGGCTCACACGGCGGGGCGACCGCGGAGGGGCAACGGGAGACGCTCGCGACGCTCGGGATCACCGAGGAGACGGTCGGTTGTCGAATCGACGCCAGAATGGACGTGGTGGAAGTCGGCGAAACCGACGGCGGCCCCGTCTACCTCTCGCGGGCCGCACACGAGGCCGACGCCGTCCTCGTCGTCAACCGGATCAAACCCCATACCAACTTCACCGGGGAGATAGAGAGCGGCCTCTCGAAGATGCTCGCGGTCGGCCTCGGGAAGCATCGCGGCGCGCGGGCGGTCCACCGCGACGCGCTCTCACGGGGCTACGTCCCCGCCATCACCGAGGCGCTCGACACGATCCGCGAGGAGATCCGCGTCCTCGGAGGTGTCGCTATCGTCGAGAACTTCGAGGACCGGACGGCGCATATCGAGGGGATCCCCGCTAAGGCACTCCCTAACAGGGAGGGAGAACTGCTCGAACGCGCCCGGGAGTACATGCCGACGCTGCCCTACGACGACCTCGACGTCCTCGTGGTCGACCGGATCGGCAAGGACATCTCGGGAACGGGGATGGACACCAACGTGATCGGCCGTTACGAGGTGCTTAACGCCGCGGATCCACCCCAACCCGACATCGACCGAATCGTCGTCCGCGGGTTGACCGAGGCGACCCACGGCAACGGACAGGGGATCGGGCTGGCCGACCTCACCACCACCTCGGTGGTCGAATCGCTCGATCTCGGGCAGATGTATACGAACGCGCTCACGAGCGGGTCCCTCTCGAAGGCCCGCCTCCCGGTCGCACTACCGACCGACGAACTCGCGTTCGTGGCGGCGCTGTCGTCGATCGGTGCGTACGATCCCGAGACCGTCAGGATAGCGTGGCTCCGTGACACCGGCCACCTCTCGTCGTTTAGGGTCTCGAAAACGCTCGTCGAAAACCCGGTCGAACACCTCTCGGTGACGGGCTACGAACGGCTTCGGTTCGAGAGCGGAGTCCCCCGGTTCGATCCGGTCGAGGAGTGACACTACTACTCATATATTAGACTAGTGACAATATCTCTGACATGACTCTGGTTCCACATGAACGGGAACCAGCGGTCCCTCACCAAGCGGGCGTTCCTCGCATCGGTCGGCGTGTCGTGTCTCGCCGGCTGTCTAGGCACCGCAGAGACCGAACCGAGCGTGAACGAAAGCACCGCGGAGAGGAACACGACCAACGGAAACACGACGGATCCGGAACAAGACGTCGAACCCGAACCGGAGCCCGAGGAACCGACCCTGTTCCTCGACGGCGATCCCCGTGAGGAGTTCTGGGACCGCGGCGAGAGCTGGCAGGACTGTGAGTCGCTCGACGCGTGGGAACTCCTCGACGGGTCGCTCGAGACGTCGACGAAACACGTCTATCGCGGCTCGCAGTCGGCCCACCTGACGAGCATGGGCGACGGACGGTCGGCAGTGCGGATCCCGCTCGACGGGTTCGACCTCACCGAGACCTCGTTCTCGCTCGCGATGTACATCGACACGCCCGGAAACCACTACTCGCCGTCGTTCGACGTCAACGCGCCCGAGTGCGATCGGGAGATCCACTTCCGGACCCGACACAAGATCGACGAACCGGACTGGATCCGCTACGACCTCGGTATCAGTCACACGTCCGGCCTCGAATCAACCGAGGAAGCATACATGACGGTCTCGTGGGATGGCAACGACGTCGACTGGTATCTCGACGACATTCGTGCGGTGCCCGTCACGGGGGAACCGCGCCTGTTCGTCCAGTTCGACGACTCGCTGCGATCGACGTACGATACCGCGTTTCCGATCATGCACCAGTACGACATCCCCGCAACCGTCTACACGGTCACGGGACGGATCGGCAACAGCGGAAGCCTCACGCTCGACCAGATGAAGGCGATGCAGGAGGCCGGCTGGGAGTTCGCGAGCCACACCCATCAGCGAACAGGCGAGCTCCCGCTCGACGAACAGCGGGCGGAGCTCGAGAATGCGAAACGGTGGCTGCTCGATCACGGGTTCGAAGAGTCGGCCTCGATGCTCGCCTACCCCTTCGGATCGTTCACCACCGACACGATGGACATCGCCGCCGACTACTACGACTTCGCGACCCACGGTCAGCGCGGGTCGATGAACCGCACGATCAGCTCCCCGCTGTCGGTCAACCGACACCCGGGCGACGATCCCGGTCGCTCAATGGAACTGATCGACATCCTCCTCGACGAGCGACTGCCGACGGACACGCTCGTTCTCTACTACCACGACGTGATCGAGAACCACGAGACGTACATCGACCCCGACGGCTTCCGCGAAACGATGGCCTACATCGACGAACGCGACGTGAACTGCCTCCCGACCAGCGAACTCCGCGACCAGCAGTTCGACTGATCTTCCGATACCGCTGTTTGGAAGCCGTGATCTTATATCGTCATAAAAACAGTGTTTTTAGTGCAGCTTCGGGTTCGATCGCCGTGGTCGCGGGCTGTACCGATCTTGACGGAGCCCCGAACGGTTCCGTGGTCGAAGCTACAAAAACCGGTTCGAGACCGATAGCTGGAGCACGCCGTCGTCGGTCGAATCGACGAGATCGATCGTGACGGGGATGTGATCGGGTCCCGAGCGAGCGAGTCCCAACACCGAGCGGATCTCGTCCGCGATCGAGGGGTTCGGGTGTATCATCGCCGTCCCGTCCTCGACGGTACTTACGACCCCGATCTCGAGGCCAGTAGCGTCGAGGACCGGTGTTCCGACCTCGGAATCGGTGATCTCGGACGACATTCAACGAGGGGTTCGAGTACCGTCGATTATAATCTTGCGGAAGACGCCCAATCAGACGACGGGATACCGACCGGTCTCGAACGTACTGTTTCCCCTGAAAACACGGGCCATGCGTGGCTAAGGGGTGTTTTAGTGGATAGTCCCGGGCGGATTCGAACCGCCGTCAATGGCTCCAAAGGCCATTATGATTGGCCGCTACACCACGGGACTTCACTCACTTCGTTCGTTTAGTCCCACGTGCATCGTGACCCCATTCGAATCACTCGGCACTACGGGACTCCTCATCGTACCTATCCCCGGCGATCACTTGAACGCTTCGAGAGTCAGTTCGCCGGGTTCTCGATACAAAAGTCGAGGTGTTCACAGGCATCGCTTTCGGGATCGAAACACTCCGGGCAGTCCGAGCGACGGTCGATGATCGTGTCCAGTCGGTCGGCGACCGTCTCGTCGATGACGCTCTCGAGTTCACGGGCCTCCGCTTGAAACTCCTCGACTTCGAGGACGTTCGCGAGGAAACGCTCGATGATACAGTACGTCTGGAGGGCCTCGCGTGCGCGAACGATCCCTTCGTCGGTCAACGACGCGCCCTTGTACTTCTCGTGGTCGACCAGCCCTCGATCGGCGAGCTTTCCGACCATCTCGTTGACGCTCGCGGGGCTGACCTCGAGGCGATCGGCGAGCGTACCGGTCGCCGCCGGGCCGTTCTCCGCACGCTGGACGACGTAGATCGCTTTGAGGTACTGATCGGCCGTGTTCATGTGCGCCACCTCCGGCGGCGAGCGTGAGCCAGACAGGTCTTCGATCCGTCTCGATTCACAGCGACCACCCCGTGTGGTCGCTGTGAGCAACGAACAGTGCTCCAGTGAGTGAGTTCATTCGCGTTCCTCCATGATCTCGGTGACCTCCCGGACGCCCTCTTCTTCCTCTGTGCGAATCCCTCGAAGCGTTTCCAAGAGACTGTCACGGTCGATACCGAACTCCGCGTCGCTCCCCTCGATCGCCCCGATGAGATCGTCGTAGAACTTGTAGGCGGTCTCCTCGCTGTGGAGTTGATCGTAGAGGATCCCGTCGAAGTCCTCGGGTTTGGTCTGACCGTACTGGCCGTCGACGAGCGCCTCGATCTCCTCGAAGGCGACGCTCTCGGCCTCGAGGTCGTCGATCAACTCTTCGAGACGCTGTCGGTGTTCGGCCGACTCCTCGGCGGCGTGTTCGAGCAGGTGCTCGATGTCGTCGTCGAGTTCGGTCTGTTCCTCCGCGGAGAGCGACTGGTGGTGATGATAGGCGCGGGCCTCGACGACCTCCTCTAAGACGATCCCGATCTGGAGCAGCCGTGCGAGCTGGCGGTCGGAGCCGACCCGGGTCGCGAGGCTCATCGACACCCCCGAATCGGTTCGAAAGCGATACGGCCGGCGTGCATACCCCCTATCGGAGCCGCTCTTTGATACGTCCTTCGAGGTCCTCGCGAAGCTCGTCGACCTCGATCTCGTCGAGAACGGGAACGAAGAAGCCCTCGACGAGCATGTTCTTCGCGGACTGGGGATCGACACCGCGCGAAATCATGTAGAACAGGTCCTCCTTGTCGACCTGTCCCACCGTGGCCGAGTGGCTCGCTTCGGTGTCGTGGTTGTTGATGATGAGCTTCGGGCTGGCGTCGGCCTCGCTCTCGTCGCTCAGCATGAGGGTGTTCTCACGCTGGTAGGAGTTGGTGTCCCACGCCTCGCTGCCGACGTCCTGAACGCCCTCGTAGACCGAGCGCGATCGGTCGTCGAGCACGCCACGAGTCACCAGATCGGCGGTCGTGTGCTGGTTGCGGTGCCAGACTCGCGAGTTGACGTCGAAGTGCTGGTCGTCGTGACCGAAGAAGGCCCCGACGATCTTCGTCTCCGATCCCTCGCCCGCCAGCGTGGTTTCGACGCCCGACTTCGTCAGCCGCGAGCCGAGGTTGCCCTCGATCCAGTTGATCGTCGAGTACTGGTCGGTGACCCCGTGCTTCAGCGTGTAGTTGTAGGTATCCTCGTCGAGGTCCTGCAGGCTGCCGTACTGGACGTGGCTGTTTTCTCCTGCGCTGATCTCGACGATGCCGCTGTAGTAGCGACCCTCCTCGCTGTCGACCGACTCGCCGGTCGACTGGCGTTCGAGGATCGTCACCGAACTCGACTGCTCGGTGACGACCAGCGTGTAGTTGAACAGCGACCGGGAGTTCATCGTCGTCCGGATCGTCACGTCCTCGGCGTCGACGTTCCGCGGGACGTAGACGACGGTTCCGGTGGTGAAGAGCGCCGTCGACAGCGCCGTCAGGTAGTTCTCCTGAGGGTCGATGATCGATCCGAAGTGCTCGCGGACGAGCTCCTCGTGCTCGCGTGCGGCCTCCGCGAACGGCAGCACCTCGACGTCCTCGGGGCCGACCTGGTCCTTCTCCTCGGCCGCGTCGAGGGGATCGACCAGCGCCTCGAAGTCGAGGTCCTCGAGGTTCGTCCACCGCCGCCCCGGCGTCTGGATGACGCTGGGGAGCTCAAGCGAGTCGAGCGCCTCCAGGGCCTCCAGTCGGGTCTCGAGAAGCCACTCGGGCTCATTGAGCTCCTCGGAGATCTTTCGCACTGTGTCCTCCGAGATGTCCGCCTGCTGGATCTCGGCGCTCATCCGAGCGAGCCCTCCATTTCGAGTTCGATGAGCCGGTTGAGCTCGACAGCGTACTCGATGGGCAGTTCCTCGGTGATCGGCTCGATGAACCCGCTCACGATCATCTGTTTGGCGTCGTCATCATCGAGACCACGGGATT
>NZ_LTAZ01000006.1 GCF_001593955.1 Halalkalicoccus paucihalophilus
ATCGAGGGAACGGAGTTCGTCTACGACGAACACTTCGACGGGTTCGGCGGCCAGCGCCCCATCCGACTCGACGGCGGCTCCGGACTCGAGGTCTCGAATGTCGAGATCGACATGAGTATCGACCAGATCGAGGCCATCCGCGTCATGCCGGGCGTCGACTCGGCGTCGATTCACGACGTCGACATGGACCTCTCGAGTTCCGTCCGGGACGGCGTCTCGATCACGGGCGGTGCGGGCTCGGTCGAGACCGACGACCTGAGTGTGAGCGGCAACAGTCGCTACACCGTCTTCGAGTACTGAACCGCTTCGAGAATCGAGAGCGGTCGCGATTTTTCGGCAGTGATAACCCGTCAGTGACGTCCGTGTGTCGTTCGGCGGCGGCCGGACGAAAAGGGGATCCCGAAACCGAGTCTCAGTCGTAGAGTAGCACTTCGAGGTCCTTGCTCTCCTCCATATCGAAGACCATCGCCAGCAGCATGAACAGCCACCCGAGCGCGAGCAACACGAGCGAGGTCCCGCGGGAGGTCCCCTCACGGTCGAGTGCCGATTTGAGCGCCGAGAACAGCCCCACACCCGCGGTCGCCGCCCCGACGTAATAAAACAACGCGAGCGGGTGGAAGTCCCGGATCAGGTACTTCACGCGAAGCCGCCAGAGGAAATCCTTGAGGAGCAGTCCCGAGACCTTCGGGATGTAGGTCTTGTAGTCGATATCGCTCTCTTCGTCCTTGTAGACCGCCCGCCGCTTGACATCCGCGATGCGCATGTTCTTGGCGTTGAGTCGGACGAGGAGGTCGTTGCAGTAGCCGTAGTCCTCGTACATCTCCTCGATGCCCACCTTGTTGAGCGCCTCGTAGGAGATCGCGGTCGAGCCGTTCTGGGGGTCCATGATCTTCCAGTAGCCACTGGCGATCTTCGTGATCAGCGTCAGCGTGAAGTTGCCGATCTGCCGGAACAGCGGCATGTCGCGGCGTTCGGAACCCAAAAGCCGGTTACCCTTCGAGTACTCGGCTTTGCCTTCGGCGACGGGCCGGACGATCCGCTCGACGATATCGGGTTCGGTCTGGCCGTCGCCCGCGATGACGGTCGTGACCTCCATCTCGTCGTCGAGCGCGTGGAGGTAGCCGGTCTTGATCGCGCCGCCGACGCCCTTGTTCTCGGCGTGGCGGATTGGGACGACACGATCGAGGGTGGTCTCGCCCTCCTCGTTGACGGCTTCTGCCTTGCGCTGGATCTCGCCCCAGGTGTCGTCGGTTGAGCAGTCGTCGATCACGTAGGCGCGATCGATGAACTCGGGGAGGGTTTCGAGCACGTCACCGATGAACGGCTCCTCGTTGTACGCCGGAATGACGGCGGCGATCGTCTTGTCGTTATACATGGATATGCAGGTTCTCTGTCGGAAGTGCCCCGATCACGGCTCTTGGTTATGGAGGGACTATTCGCCCGCACGGCATACGAACGTCTCCCTGTCGACGACCGGCGCACTCGCTTCGACAGGCGGCGTTAGCGTCGGGATAATAAAATACCTCCCGGAACCAACTGAAGGTAGAGCACCGTGACGATCAGTTCAACCGAGATCGCTACGTTCGTCGACGGCGAGCACGTCGGTCCCGAAGTCACAGTACGCGGTGTCGACGCCCTCGACGCCGCCGGTCCCGACGAATTCGCCTTCTGTATCTACGACGATCCGGCATACGTATACGAGTCCGACGCCGGCGTGATCGTTTGCCCGTCCGGACTCGATATCGACGAAAACGTCGAAGGGAGAACTCTCGTCCTCGTCCCGGACCCGAAACTCGCGTTCGTGAAGGTCGTAAACGAGTACTTCGTGGAGCGACCCGACGGGAGGCGGATCCACCCGACCGCCGTCGTCGAGGACGGGGCGACGATCGGCGACAGCGTGATCGGCCCGCAGGTCCACGTCGCCGATTGCGTCGAGATCGGTGACGGCTGTACGATTCGAGCGGGCGCGGTCCTCGGGAGCGACGGCTTCGGCTTCGCGCGCGAGGCGTCCGGCCGGTTACATCGGCAGATACATCAAGGACGCGTAGTAATCGAAGACGACGTAGAAGTCGGCCCGAACGCCTCGATCGATCGGGCCGTCTTCGACGAGACGGTCGTCGAACGCGGCGCGAAGATCAGCGGGCAGGTCCATCTCGCCCATCAGGTTCGGATCGGCCGGGACACGACCGTCGCCTATGGGTCGGGCTTTTCCGGCGGCGCGACCGTCGGCGCGCGGACGACGATCCATCCCCACGTTTCGGTCGCGACCGACGTCGAGATCGGCGACGACGCCGAGATCGGCATGAACGCGGGCGTCCTCTCGGACGTCCCCGCTGGCACGACCGTCGTCGGGACGCCTGCACGCCCCCTCCCAGACCAATGACCACACACAGACCCTCCGATCGGCCGTGCGCGGGATCGGTCGCGTTCACCTACGACTGGTACGAGCGGTTTCTCACCGAACTCCTCGAGGCAGGGTACACCCCCGCCGACTACGACGACTCGCTGGAACCGGGCGAGATGATCGTCCGCCACGACATCGACTTTTCGCCGCGAAAGGCCCTGCAGATGGGACGGATCGAGGCCGAACTCGGAATCGAGGCGACCTACTTCGTCCTGCTTTCCTGCCCGCTGTACAACGTCTTTTACAAGCCGATCCGACGGGCGCTACAGGAACTCCAGTCGATGGGCCACACCATCGGGGTCCACTTCAGCACCCACCAGTACTGGAACGGCGAGGCGGCCCCGAGCGACGTAACGGAACGGGTGCTCGCCGAGCGTGAGGCGCTTTCGAGTGCGGTCGGCGACGTCAGCGGGGCGGTCTCGTTTCACCGACCCGACGAATGGCTTTTTCGGCGCTCGTTCGAGGGGTTCATCAGCACCTACGAGGAGCGTTTTTTCACCGATATCGCCTATTTCGGGGATTCGAACCAGCGCTGGCGAGAGGAGAGCCCGCTGTCGGACGAACTCCCGGAGAAGCTGCAAATCCTCACTCATCCGGGGCTCTGGGGCGAGCAGGACGCCGCCTTCGAGAGCCGACTCGCCGAGGAAGTCGACCTCGAACTCGACCGGACGCGCCGGTTTATGTACGAGCAGCTCGTTGATAAAAGATATAACGTCGACGAATTTCAGTACGAAACGGATACGAACGAATGAATCATTCAACCCGCAGCGGGCGACGACCCCGAGGTGACCGTCGTGGCTGGTAGTCCCGGTCGGTTCTACGGGTGGCTTTCGGCCCAGCGTTTCGACGTGATCGGCGCGATCCTCGCGCTCGTACTCGCCGTTGCCCTCCTCCCGCTCCGACTGATCGCGTCGAACTTCTACATCGTCGCGATCCCCGTCGCGATGGTGATCGCGTCGGGACTATATCTGCTCGCGGTTCGGACAAACAACACGGAGGGACTACCGACGTTTCCGATCTGGATCGGGCGATTGCTCCCCAGTGTGACGTTGCTGGGAACGGCCCTGCTGGTCGTTCTCGGACTCTATCAGGGCGCGCGGACGCCCGCGTTTTACACCCTCGCGACGGTCGTGGGCGCGGCCATTTTCCTACAGATATTCTTCACGCGAGAGCGGGACTTCGTCCCGTGGTTGCTCCTGGTTCAGATCCTGGCGTTTGCCTTTACGATCCGGTACGTTTCGTTGCTGACGACGCCCGGATACACCGGAATCGACGTCTGGACGCACGTCGCCTCGTGGTCGGAGACGATTGCTCGGACCCACTCGCTCGATGTCCTCGAGGGGAGTAAGTACTACGCCGCACCGCTGTTTCACCTGGCGGTCGTCGCGACGAGCCTGCTCGCGGACGTCTCGGTTCGCAACGGACTGTTCCTCTCGGTTGGCTTCGGGATGGCCATCTCGTCGATTTTCCTCTACATCACGTCCCGGCTGTTCGTCTCCGCACGCTGGAGCCTGTTTGCGGTCGCGGTCTACGCAATGTCGGCTCACACCATGGAGTGGTCGATACACCTCATCCCCACGGGGTTGGGGCTGGTCTTCTTCCTCGGGGTGTTCTACCTGCTCGTCCGGGTACTCGACGTCAACCCGGGGAGTCGCGAGTTCGTCCTGATCGTCTTTCTCAGCGTCGCGACCATCCTCACCCATCAGATATCGGCGTTCATCATGCTCGTCCTCACGGGAGCGGGGCTGCTCGCACACCTCCTCCTTCGGTTCGAACTGTTCTCACCGCCGAGTCGGTTTCGGAGCTACACCGCCGGTAGCGGTGACTCGGTAAGCCTCACGGGGCTGTTGGCGTTCGATCTGGGCTTCATCACGTTCATGTGGTCGCTGACACCGTACAACGGCGATACGTTTCTGGCGACGACGTTCAGCTTCTTCCGGGTCACCTTAGAGGAGTCGGCGGGGCTCGGAGACCTCGCGGGCGAACGTAGTGCAGCGGCTGCGACCGCTCCGACGCTTCTCGAACAGGTTCTCCAGTACATCGACGCGGCGGTGTTTCTGTTGGTGTTCCTCTTTGCGGTCGTCGGCTGTTTCTACGTCCTCCGGCGGCGCAACATCTCACACGCATCAGTCATGTGCGGCGCGTCGATCGTCGTGATGCTCGTGTTCATCTTCGGGTTCCCCATGTTCGGAATCCGCACGTTCATCCCCCAGCGGTGGTACGCGTTTCTCACCGCACCGATGGCGCTTTTGGGTGCGGTCGGCCTCGCGTATCTCGCGCGCCGACTCACCACGCCGGTCATCCTCGTAGTGTTACTGGTCTTCGCACTCGCGTTCCCGATGGTGGCGTTCGCCGCGACCGAGGGGACGATCGACAACCCCCGCTTCGAGGGGACACAGACCAAATACAGTTACAACGCGGCCGAGTTGAACGCCGTCGAGACGATCGGAGAGATCCGCCCGGTCGCAGAGGAGGAAGGCGAGACGTACAACACCGATCACCCGTACAACACGGTGTTCTCGCGGGCCGGACCCGGTCCTGCCGTCGCGGCGAACATCTCCGGGGAGGGACTTCGGAACACCGAGACGGTGATCTATCGCGACTATCAGCGGACCGGCGCGGAGTATTTCGTCAACGAGGACGGGGCCAGTGTCACCCCCGAGATGAGCCGAAGCGAACTCTGTGGGGCCGAACGACACTACGCCTACGACAACGGCGAGGTGACGATGTGTACAGCGACGTGGGAGGTCGATACCGATGCGGACACCGGGACCGACCTCGGCGGCGGCGAAACCGACGCTTGATGGCCAATCGAGCCCAATGACACACGACCAATGAACACACCGGAGACACGAACGATGGAGACGACTCCACTCGATCGAACGAACGGCGGATTGGTGAATCGACGATGAACGACCGAATGGACACGCTGTTGATCGGGATCGACGCGGCCTGTCAGCCGGTCTTCGACCGACTGTCGGAGACCGACAGTATCCCCAACCTCGAATCGATCATCGAAGCGGGGACGAGCGCCCCCCTCGAATCGCAGATCCCGCCGTGGACGCCCAGTGCGTGGCCCTCGATGTACACCGGCGTGAACCCCGGTAAACACGGCGTCTTCGGCTTCGTCGACTTCAACGGCTACGATTGGGAGGTCGTCACCGCGAATCACGTCCGTGAACACACCCTCTGGGAGCTGCTCGACGACCACGACCGATCGAGCGTGATCGTCAACGCTCCTGTCACCGCACCGCCCGACGAGATCGAAGGGGCGATCATCCCCGGTTTCATCGGTCCGGAGAACCCGAAAACCCATCCCGAAGGGGTCCTCGAGGAGGTCCGCGAGGCGATCGGGGAGTATCGCGTCTATCCCAACTACTCGCGAGGTGACGAGAAACGGACCGACGCCGAGAAGATGGACGAGTACTGTACGCTAGCACGGATGCGCGGGGACGCCTTCCGATACCTCGCACACGAGTACGAACCCGAGTTCGGGTTCGTCCAGTTCCAGAAGACCGACACCGTCTTCCACGAGTTCGAGGGCGATCACGAGAAGGTCAAGCAGATCTACGAGGCGACCGACGATCAGATCGGGAAGATCATGGACAAGTGCGACCCCAAGCGGGTGTTCGTCGCGAGCGACCACGGGATGGGACCCTACGAGAACTACGAGTTCCGCATCAACGAGTACCTCCGCCGGGAGGGCTACGTCGAAGCGACGAGCGGAGGAAAGGGGATGCCGTCGTGGAACCCCATCCGCGACCAGCTCCGAGAGGGACAGGACGAGACTACCTGGGAACCAAACACGGTCGAGCGGCTCGCCGCGACGGCTGCGAAAATCGGGATCACACCCTCCCGTGCGGTGGGCGTCCTCGATCGGGTCGGTCTCGGCTCGCTCGCGCGCCAGTACGCACCCGCGGGCGTCGCTCGAACCGGAGCCCAGCAGGTCGACTTCCCCGCCTCGCGGGCGTACATGCGTGCTCGAACCGAACTCGGGGTTCGGATCAACCTCGACGGGCGCGATCCGGAAGGCGTCGTACCGGAGAAGGAGTACGAGGACGCGCGAGCGGACCTCATCGAGCGCCTGCAAGGTATCGAGACGCCCGACGGAGATCCGGTCTTCGGCGAGGTCGTCCCGCGCGAGGAGTACTTCTGGGGACCGTACACCGAGAACGCGGTCGATATCCTGACGATCCCGAACGAATTCGAGCAGTTCCTCTCGGCCCAGCTGAGCGAGGGGTTGTTCGGCCCGCCGACCGAGCCGTGGAACCACAAGCTCGAGGGACTGTTCGTCGCGGCGGGCGAGGGGATCGATACCGACGCGGACCTCTCGGGGGCCCACCTCTTCGACGTCGCACCGACGGTCCTCTCGGCGCTCGACGTGCCAAAAAGCGACCGGATGGACGGGCGAGTCCTACCAGTCGTCGAGGACATGGGCTCGGAGTCGTATCCTGAGTACACGGCGTCTACGGCGGCCGAAACTGAGGACGAGCAGGTAGAAAAGCGCTTATCGGATCTCGGCTATCTCGAGTAGTCTCCCCCATCGCACTCGGGTGAAGACTGTCTGCATGAGCGTGTTCGTTCTTACTGTGTCTGTGGAAGCCCTTCGAGACGCCCCTTGATATCGTCGGGGATGTACGAAAGCTGCCAGTTGAGGCGGGCTTCGATCTCGCGCTCGCCGCGGTCGCTCAGGACGTACTTGTTGGTTCTGAGGTCGTGTTTGCCCTTCTTGACCAACCCTTTGTTGACGAGCGTATCGAGGTTGGGATAGAGGCGGCCGTGACGGATCTCCGTCCCGTAGTATCGTTCTAGCTCGTCGTTGACGTCCAGTCCTTTCGGTTCGTCGAGGCCAGCGATCACCAGAAGCAGATCACGCTGAAATCCAGTTAAATCATGCATTCAGTACACCTCGTAATAGCGTGTGACAGCAAACGATATATAATGAGCCGATGGTTCACGAAATTACACCGTCCCTAGAGGAGTATCGTGACGTAAACACACTGGAGAAGGCTTGTGTCCGGTTTAAAGTACGTCTAGCCCACGAAAGTAACGATAGCATTAAGAGATCGAGGAACGTTCCGGCCGATCGGTTTTAGGTTATTTTACCTATTAATCCCACAGTAAGTACCTCAAACAGCAAGAACGGATATCGTCTCATACATCGAGCGTTTCGGAGGGCCGATTCGCACGGTCCGGTTTGTTTTCCGATATCGTGAAATGAAACGTCGAGCCGGCGCCGGGTTCGGACTCCACCCAAATCTCGCCGCCGTGACGACGGACGATCTTCTCACAGACCGCGAGCCCGATTCCGGTGCTCTGTGAGACGGCCCCCGACGAGAAGATCTCGAAGACCTCGTCGATCTGATCGGGGTCGATACCGACGCCGTTGTCCGACACCGAGAACTGCCAGCCGTCGTCGCGTTCGCTGGCCGAAACGTGGATTCGAGGGGGAGTATCGCCGGAGTACGCGATGGCGTTGCTGATGAGGTTCTGAAAGAGCTGAGCGAGCTGCTGGGCGTCACCCTCGACGGTCGGCAGTGCGTCGGCGGAGACCTCCGCGTCCTCCTCCTCGATCGCGATCTGGAGACCGTCGAGGACCCGATCGAGAACCGCGTGACACTCGACGGGTTCGACGGTGAGATCGTCGGTCCCGATTCGGGAGTACGCGAGCAGGTCGTCGATCATCTGTCGCATTCGCTCCGCCCCGTCGACGGCGTACCCGATGAACTCGTCGGCGTCCTCATCGAGTTCGCCCTCGTAGCGGCGCTGGATCAGATCGAGGTAGCTGCGGATCATCCGGAGTGGCTCTTTGAGGTCGTGGGAGGCGACGTAGGCGAACCGTTCGAGTTCGGCGTTCGAGCGTTCGAGTTCGGCGATCGCCTCCTCGAGTTCGCGTTCGGCGGTGATCCGCTGTGTGATGTCCCGACCCGTCCCACAGATATACACTTCGTGTTCGCGGGTGTCGTAGATCGGCTCGCGGAGGTCCTCGATCACCGAACCGGTGAACTCGTAGGAGATATGGGTATCGTCGCTGGTCACGAGCGTCGCTTCGATCGACCCCGTCTCGTGTTCGGTGGCGACCCGCTCGATCGCCTCCCGGATCCGGGAGGCGTCGTCGGGTTCGACGAAATCGACCGGGTGCATCGAGACGATCTCCTCGTCGGCGTAGCCCGTCACCTCGTTGAACCGGTCGTTCCACCGGAGCATCTCGCCGTCGGGTCCGAAGACGTAGAACAGATCGGGTTGGGCGTCGAGTGCGCTCTCGGTGAAGGCCTTCTCGCGGCGGAGTTCCTCCTCGATCTCGACGACGTCGGTGATCTCCGTGAGATACCCGTCGATGTACTCGACTGCGCCGTCCGGGTCGTCGACGCCGCCGCCCTGCTCCCAGACCCAGCGGATCTCGCCGTCGGCAGTGTGGATCCGGTAGGTCGTCTGGTACTGCTCGCCCGCCGCGAGCGCTTCCTGAACGGTCTCCCAGAGCTCGTCGCGGTCGTCGGGATGGATCACGTCGTTCGCCCACGAGATCTCGCCGGATTCGAGGTGCTCCCGGGAGTAGCCGGTCAGGGCCGCACAGCTCTCGCTCATGAACTCGACGGGAAAGCCCGCCTCGTTGCGGTAGCGATAGACGACGCCGGGAAGGTTGCGAATGAGGTTCGACAGGGCCTGCTGGCGCTCGCGGAGCGCCCGCTCGGAGCGGCGGCGCTGTGAGATGTCACGGGCGACCCCACAGACGTACCGTGGCGAGCCGTCCTCGCGGGTGACCATCGATCCGGTAAACTCGTACGGGAGGAGCTTCCCGCCGCGGGTTCGGATGCGCACGATCTCGGTCGCGTCGCCGGACTCGACGATCTCGGAGATGGCGGCATCGACCCGTTCGTAGTCCTCCTGAACGAAGAAATCCATCGGCGTCATGGCGGCGATCTCCTCGTCGGCGTAGCCCGTCACCTCGGTCAGACGGTCGTTCCAGTGGAGGAAGCGTCCCTGAAGATCGAAGACGAAGAAGATGTCGGTCAGTCGGTTCAACACGGTCTCGATGAACTCGTTGGCCGGTTCGACGCGCCGGGGGTCCGTCGATTCGGGGTCTTGAACGACGAGCTGGAACTGTTCGTCGCCGATCGGAACGAAGACGTACCGATAGGAGTCGTCGGCGTCGCGCTGAATGGTTCCGGACTCGATCGCACGACGTCCATGTTCGAGGATCGTCTCGGGATCGCCGAGCGACACGTCGGTGATCGGCGTCTCGACCAGCGCTGCCGGTGAGCTGTCGAGTGCGGCGGCCAGCCCGTCGCTCACCGAGCGGTAGGTCCCCTCGCGATCGATACGGGCGATCCGGTCGGCCGATCGGTCGAGCAACGAGAGGATCACCTCCGGCGGTGACGGGGACGTCCCGTCACTGGAGGCACAGACCGAGCGAACCGCCTCGACCAACGACTCGTCGTTCGTTCGGGTGATCGAGGGAGCGTAGGTCTCGAGACACTCGGGGACCGTTCGCCCTTCGCGGACGACGACCGGGGGGCCGGGCGCGAGCGAGAACAGGCGCTCGATCTCGGGGTTCGCCTCGCAGTCGACGTCCCAGACCAGACAGTCGGCTTGGAGGGTATCGAGCCGCGAGATCGCCCCATCGACCGACGGGACTGCCGACACCGAAATCGGGGGTTCGTCTGTCCCCGTCGTCGAGAGCAGGCGCTCGATCGAACGGGCCGTCCGACCGAGATAGAGGACGTGAACCGGCGTCATGTGTGAGGGACGTGCGTTTGGATCATCAGTACGTAAATCAATACATATACTTTAATATATAATTTATGTAATAATCTAGTGTATTCGGCTACCCGGCGGTAAGTCGAGAGGTTACGTGAATGATAGAGAGGCTACATATGGGGCGAGAGCGGTTTCGGTAGTAGAGCGGAGATACACTATGAACGAGAACGAAACCACTGCAGACCATCTCTCGACAGGCGTCGTGGCTGTCCCGGTTCACGCTCCGAGGTGCCCATGAGTACGAAGTCGTTTCCCACCCGAGTCACCGAAGCGAAGTCGCTCCTCGAGGAGGCGGCGGCCGGAGCGCCGGAGGATCTACGGGCCGAACGGATGGCGAACCTTCAGGAAGCTATCGAGTTTTTGCGACGCCTCGAGACGTCCTTTCAGAACGAGCGGACTGATGACTGAGATCGATTCGGAAGGGACGCCGGCGGTCGAGGACTGGCCGACCTTCGCGCTTCGCTACACGTTCAACCCCGGTAGGATCGGACTCGATAGGGGGTTCGAGGCCGACGAAGTGGTGGTGTTCGACGCCACGCGGGGTCGACTCAACGACCGCTGGATCGCGGCCAAACGGGGCTCGTACGTCTCGGTCGAGGAGATCCGGTAAACCGCGCCGAACAGGGGTTGAATACGATCACGACGGAGTTACTCCCTGCTCGGATCCCAGAGTACTGCGTTTTCCACTCACGAGTGCCGAGCATACGAGGCGCTCGGCGGGGTGTTCGCGTAAAAGCGCCGGGACTGGGATTTGAACCCAGAATCCCATACGGGAACACGCTTTCCAGGCGTGCGCTTTACCGTTCGGCCATCCCGGCTCACACGGGTCTACCGGCCGTTCGCGTTTAAACCCTTCCGTTCCGCCCGAAGACGAGCGGGTCAGCGAGATACGTCGACCCGGCCGCCACGAGGGCGACCACGCCCGCGACCGCGAACTTCAGCGCGAACGCGAGGCGACCGTCGGTGAGGAGTTCGTACCCCTGAACGAGGACGAGAAAGGATAGTGCCCCGATCGCACCCCACAGCAGGCTCGCTTTCAGCCGCGGGTCCATCACTCGGTCGTGGCGATGGCCTCGATCTCGACGGCCGCCCCCTTCGGGAGCGCGCCGACCTCGAAGGCGCTTCTGGCGGGCGGGTTGTCGGCGAAGTACTCGCCGTAGGCCTCGTTCATCTCCTCGAAGTCGTCGATGTCATCGAGGTAGATCGTCGTCTTGAGGACGTGCTGGGTCGAGAGCCCCTCGCTTTCGAGGATCGCCTTGATGTTCTCGAGACACTGTCGGGTCTGGACCGCGACGGACTCGTCGGCCAACATCTCGCCGTCGGGCGTGAGTGCGATCTGTCCGGCACTGAAAAGGAGTGTATCCGCCGTCGTCGCTTGGCTGTACGCGCCGATCGCTTCCGGTGCCTCGGAGGTGCTGATGATCCGCTTCATGACCCTATCCTCGGAGGGGGCGTCCTTAAAGTTACACGAGAACCTCGACCTCGTACCCCTCCTCGCGCATCCCCGCCAGCAGCTCCTCGACGTGGTCGTGACCCCGCGTTTCGAGGTCGATCACCACCTCCGCGGCGTTCATCGCGATGTCGCGGGAGGTCCGGTCGTGCTGGATCGCATAAATGTTCGCGCGGTTCTCCGCGATCACGTCGATCAGTTGGCGCAGCGCGCCGGGTCGGTCCTTCAGGACCGTCCTGATCTTCAGATATCGCCCCGTTTCGACCAATCCACGCATGATCACTGTCGTCAGCGTGTTCAGGTCGATGTTCCCCCCGCAGAGCGCCGGGACGATCGTCTCGCCCTCATCGTACTCGAAGGCATTCGAGAGGAGCGCCGCGAGCGGGACCGCCCCCGCGCCCTCAACGAGCGTCTTCGAGCGTTCGAGCAGCGCCGCGAGCGCGACGGCGATCTCCGAGTCCGAGACCGTCACGACCTCGTCGACCCGCTCGCGGATCACCTCGAAGGTGCGCTCACCCGGCCTGCCGACCGCGATTCCGTCGGCGATCGTATCGACGCTGTTCCACTCCTGAATCGACCCCTTTTCGAGGGAGTCGGCGGCGCTCGCCGCGCCTTCAGCCTGCACGCCGATCACCCGGATATCCCGCTCTTGGGCCGTGAGCGCCGTCGCGATCCCCGAAATCAGCCCGCCACCGCCGATGGGCACGACCACCGTATCGACCTCTGGACAGTCCGCTACGATCTCGAGGCCGATGGTTCCCTGCCCGGCCATCACCGCCTCGTCGTCGAACGCGTGGACGTAGGTCCGTCCCTCCTCGCGTTCGATCTCGTGGGCGCGCTCGGCGGCCGCATCGTAGTCCTCGCCGTGGAGGATCACTTCCGCGCCGTAGCTCCGGGTAGCCTTGAGCTTCGAGATCGGGGCGTGCTCGGGCATGATGACGATCGCGTCGACGCCGATCCGCGTGGCCGCGAGCGCGACCCCTTGGGCGTGATTGCCCGCGCTCGCGGTGACGACGCCCGCTTCCTTTTCGGCCTCCGAAAGCGTCGCGATCCGGTTGGTCGCCCCGCGGATCTTGAACGAGCCCGTCCGCTGGAAGTTCTCGAGTTTGAGACGAACGTCGGCACCGGTCATCTCCGAAAACGTGTGTGAATACTCGAGCGGGGTGTGTCGTGCCGTCCGCTCGACCCGGTCGCGTGCCGCGTAGATGTCCTGTATATCGAGCATACCGGCGGCTACGCGAGACGCGTTGTTAACGGTTTACCCATAAAAAGCCGGAGGACGGATGGGGAATGCACGAACCGTGTGACGTGCACCTGTATGGGTGATCCCTACCTATATAAAACCTGCCCGTCCAAATCGGGAGTGAAACCGCACGACTGAGTCGATTTTCGGGTGGCGTCAGACGGGTGGCGCACGGGTGTCATTCCTTTCGGCCGATCTCGACGTCGTGGTCGTCGAGATACGAACGGACTCGGTCGTCGAACGGTCCCGTCCCGGGCCAGTGGGCGTCGGCGTCCAGAAGCGTGGGATCACCGACGTAACACTCGGCGCCGTCGCCGTCCGATACCGGAATCGAGACGCGAACGTAGAGTCCCGAGTCGAGCCCTTCGTAGGCGTCGAGACGGTCGATCTCGGCGGTTTCGAGGAGTCGTCCCTCGCAATCGCCGCCCGGCACGAGCGTCGGGTACCGGCCATCGACCCGATGGAGACCGCGGAGGATCGCCGGAGGGCCGATCTCGTAGCCGTCGAGGAGCGACGCAACGCGCTCGGAATCGGTGAGCGTCCCGTAGACGAACACGCGGGTCATATCCGTCGTTTATGCGCCGGATGCATTCGGATTACGGTCGGCGCAGCGATGGCCACAGCATGAGTCATGCGCGTGATAGCGCACGACGGGACTGTCACGAGAAGCGAGTGGCAGTCAGAAGTGAGCGGGCACGACGGGATTCGAACCACGCGGCGGCCGGATACGAGATCCGGTACTCTGTCCTGGCTGAGCTACGTGCCCGTAACTGAGTTGATGTGACAATTATATTAAATATTTCGGAATTTATCTCTTCGGGGGACCGCTCAGCGGTCGTCGAGCGGGACGAACTCCTGGTCCTCGTCACCGACGTAGCGCGCACGCGGGCGCATGATCCGGTTGCCCTCGTACTGTTCTGCGACGTGGGCCGTCCACCCGCCGACGCGCGAGAGCGCGAAGATCGGGGTGTACAGGTCGATCGGAATGCCCATTTGGTAGTAGGTGGTCGCGGAGTAGAAGTCGACGTTCGGGGCGATCTCCTTTTCCTCTTGCATGAACTCCTCGATGGCGACGCTGTAGTCGTACCACTTCATGTCGCCGGCTTCCTCGGCCAGCGACTCGGAGAACTCCCCGAGGATGTAGGCTCGCGGGTCCTTGACCTCGTAGACGCGGTGGCCGAACCCGGCGACCCGCCGTCCCGAATCGAGGGCGTCGCGAACCCACTTGACGGGGTCCTTATCGCTCTCGTCGACCTCGAGCAGCATCTCCATGACGTTCTGGTTCGCGCCGCCGTGCAGGCTACCTTTGAGCGTCCCGATCGCGCTGGTGACCGCGCTGTGGACGTCCGAGAGGGTGCTCGCGGTGACCATCGCCGAAAAGGTCGAGGCGTTCAGGCCGTGATCCGCGTGGAGGACGAGCGCCGCATCGAAGGTTTCGGCGGCGGTCTCGTCGGGTTCCTCGCCGTTGAGCATGTAGAGGAAGTTCTCCGCGTGGCTCAGGTCCTTGCGCGGGGAGATAGGATCGTCCCCGTTGCGAAACCGGGCGAATGCGGCGATGATCGTGGGAACCTTGGCCGTGATCCGGCGGCTCTTCTCGAGGGTCGCCTGCCGATCCTGTGGATCGGTTTCGCCCGCGGGATCCGTTGTGGAGAGCTGTGACACCGCCGTTCGCAGCGCGGCCATCGGTTCCGCGTCGGCGGCGGCGAGCGCTTCGACCGTGTCGAGGATCGCGTCGTCGATCGATCGCTCGGCGACCATTTCCTCGGAGAAACGATCGAGCTCCTCCCGGGTCGGTAGCTCACCCTCCCAAAGCAGATAGAGGACCTCCTCGTAGCTCGCCTCGCGGGCCAGGTCCTCGATGGCGTAGCCCCGATAGATGAGCGTCCCCTCGTCTCCGTCGATGTGGCTGAGCGAGGATTCGGCGACCAACACGCCTTCGAGCCCCTCTTTCAGATCGTCTGCCATACTCAGGATTGATGACCATCCCGGTTAAGGATTACCGTTTCTCAGTCAAGCCTGCGAGCCCGCCGGATCGCCGACCCGATCGTCAGACAGAGGGTGACGAACGCGGCGGCCGATACCGCGAGCGTCACCGCGAGCACACCGAAGAGCAGAGGGGAGCTCTCGACGCCGGGAGCCGGCGCGACGAGGACGATCCGGTAGCCGTACGCGAGGGTTGCGAGGGCGATCCCGACGACGAGGCCGATCGCGGCGTTACGTCGAACGTGGAGCGCGATCAGCAACGCCGCGAGCGAGGGGTCTTCGGGGGGACTGTCGCTCACGGTCGGCCTTGGAAGCGAACGACGAAATGCCCCCCGATCCGTCGTGGCAATCGAACGGCTAAAGAGCGTGGCCCCGCCGTCTAGGGGTAATGACGAGCCTCGGAACGGCGACGGCCGCCCCCGGCGAGATCGACACGGGGCGGCTCGTCGTCGGCGAGACGCGGGACGGCGGGGAGTTCGGGCTTCCGGTCGCGGTGATAAACGGCGAACAGGACGGGAAGACCCTCTACGTACAGGCCGCGAGCGACGGCGACGAACTCAACGGCATCGGCGTGATTCAACGGGCGGTCCCGCGGATGGATCCCACCGAACTCGCCGGTACTGTGGTGGTCGTCGGGATCGTCAACTACCACGGGTTCCAGATCGCGAAACACCGAAACCCGATCGACGACACGAAGATGAACCGTACCTACCCGGGCGATCCGGAGGGGACCTCCTCCGAGCGGATCGCCCACGCCACCTTCGGGGCCGCGAAGGAGGCCGACATGATCCTCGACCTCCATCAGGGCTCGACCAGCCGGATGTTGAACGAGGTCCGGGTCCGGTGTGGTACCCGCCACCGGCTTCACGAGGAGTGTCTCACGCTCGCGAAGGTGTTCGGCTGTGGGTACGTCCTCGACCAGAAGGGACCGAGCGGCCAACTCGCCCGCGTCGGCCCGGACGAGGGGATCCCGACCATCGACCCCGAACTCGGCGGCAGCGTCGGCTGGGACGACGAGAGCATCGAGTACGGCGTTCGCGGGATCTTCAACGTACTCCGGTACTACGGGTTTCTCGACGGCGAGGTCACCCCCGAAGAACAGACCCGTGCGACCGGGTTCGACCAGTACGGCTCGCCTTCAGGCGGGTTGGTCCGCTTCGAGAAGGAGTTGGGTGAGCGGGTTTCGCGGGGCGAGACGGTCTTCACCGTCAGGGACGTCTTCGGGACGGTCAAATCGGAGGTGAGCGCCAACGGCAACGGGATCTTCTGGCGCTCGCGCCGGCTTCCCCAGGTGGCGACCGGCGAATACGTCTGCTCGGTCGCGACCGGGATCGACTCGTACTGATGGTCTCGGATCTCGTCTGTCCGGCCTGCTCTCGGACCTACCCCGCGAGCCCCGACGAACCGTGGCGCTGTTCCTGCGGGAGTCCCCTCGAACTCGCCGAACGACCGCTTCCCAGTGGTTCGAGGCCGACATTTTCAGAACTCGACACTCGCCGCGGACTGTGGGCCTTTTCGGCATTCGTCCCGATCGAACGCCGGGTCACCCTTGGCGAAGGGTTCACGCCGCTGGTTTCGGCGTCCGAGTGGGACGCGCAGTTCAAACTCGAGTACGTCTTCCCGACGGGGAGTTTCAAGGACCGCGGGGCGACGACACTCCTCTCGCGGGCCGCAGAACTCGGTGTCGAGACGGTGATCGAGGACTCCTCGGGCAACGCGGGCGCGTCGGTCGCCACCTACGGCGCTCGTGCGGGGATCGACGCCGAGATCTACGTTCCCGCCTCGGTCAAAACCTCGAAAGTCGCCGCTATCGAACGGGCCGGCGGCGAGGTGAGGAAGATCGAAGGGAGCCGCGAGGCGGTGACGGCGGCGTGTATCGAGGCGGTCGAGGGGGGAGACGGGTGGTACGCGAGTCACGCCTGGAACCCCGCCTTCTTCGCCGGCACACAGACGGTCGCCTTCGAGATCGCCGCCCAGCGCGACTGGCGGACTCCCGACGCCGTCGTTCTCCCGCTCGGTCACGGCACCCTCTTTCTGGGTGCCTACCGAGGTTTTCAGGCGCTTTCGGAGGCGGGCTGGATCGATTCCGTGCCCAGACTGCTCGGCGCACAGGCCGCCGGCTACGCCCCGATCGCCAACGCGCTCCACGGCGTGGAAGGAAGCGAAAACCCCGTCGCCGACGGCATTCAGATCCGCGAGCCCGTCAGAGGGCAGGAGATCCGCGAGGCGATCGCCGAAACGGGCGGGGATGCGATCGCGATCGGGGAGACTCAAACGGAACGCGAACTCGACCGGCTCCACCGGGCGGGATTTTATACGGAGCCGACCTGTGCCGTTGCCCCGGCCGCCCTGCGGGAGTACCGCGACCGGGGCGTTCTCGACGAAAACGACGACGTGGTCGTGCCCCTGACGGGAAGCGGCCTGAAGGCGGAGTGGGGCTGAACCGAGCACCTATAGGGCCGGTGCAAGCTCAACCCTTATCCGAGTGATCGATCGTTAGACTCAAACAGAAGCTTAGATGAGCACGGCCAGCTATGTCGAGCGATCGGTGATGGGAACCAAGCAGTTCGTCAACCGCTACGGGCTCGGGCTGTTGTTCGCGGCGAACGTCTTCGGTGCGGGATCGGTGTTCATCCTCTCGCAGGCCGGCAGCGACTTCGGGTTCGCCCTGCTGTGGGTGCTGCCGCTGGCGCTTTTGTCAGGTCTGGTGATGCACGAGATGTCCGCGCGGCTGGCGGCGGCCGACCGGCCGCTGATGGTCTATATCAAGGATCGAATCGGCGGGACCGCCGCGAAGCCACTCGCGATCGGGATCGCCTTCATCATGCAGTTCTGGAGCGTCGCGAACTACGCGCTCGCGGGGGCAGCGTTCGTCTACCTGACGCCGCTGTCGAACCTCTACATCGGGACGGTCCTGATGGCCGCACTGGGGATCGCCCTCGTCGAACTGCGCCTGTACAACCGCATCGAGGGCGTGATTGCGGCGCTCGTGCTCGCGATCTTCGGTTCGTATCTCGTCATCGTCCTCGGGCTCGACCTTCCTGTGGGGGCCGTCGCGAGCGGGTTCGTCCCGTCGTTCGTCTCGGAGTTCGGCTACCTGACGATGATCATCGCGCTGCTGGGGACGACCGTCTACTACCCGAACTTCTTCATCCAGACCAGCATGTCGGGGACCAAAGACTGGGACGTGGTCTCGAAGTACCGCCGGGATCACACTTTCGGGATGCTCGCGGTCGTCGCACTGAGCGTCGCGGTGATGGCCGTCGCGGCGATGACGATCCCCGACGGACGGCTGACGCTGACCGCGCCGGGCGAACCGTTGGCGGCGGCGATCGGCCCGTGGGCGCTCGACGTGTTCGTCATCGCGGCGGGCGCAGCCTCGTTTACGAGCGCCACCGGCACGCTGTTCGGCGCGGGCTTCATGCTCCCGCAGGCGTTCGGCCACCGGCCGTTCTTCGGCGATCGGCCGTTCCGGCTGGTCGTCCACGCGCTGATCTGTCTCTCGGTCGTGCTCGCGCTGCCGCTTTTGGCCTTCACGGGCTTTCGACCGGTCACGCTCGCGATCACGATGCCCGCGGTCAACGGCGTGATCGGGCTGCCGATCACGTCGATAGCGCTCTACGCCGCCGTCAACCGGTACTTCGATCCCTCACGGATCGAACGGGCAGTCTTCCTCGCGGTCGTGGGCGTGCTGTTCGTCGGATCGGCGCTGACCGCACAGAGCCTGGCGGGAACGATCGCGGGTTACCTCTGAGCGTCAAGTTCGAGGGCGTAGGAGACGACCAATAGGCCCGCGAGCGCACCCAGTACACAGACGGAAAAAGCGACGAGCGGCGAGAACGCGGCGGTCGGGCCGAATCGCGGGGCGAGAATCGCCCCGGCGATCCCGACGATGAGTGCCGCGGGGAGGGCCGAGCGGTTCACAACGAGCGTCGGCGGGGGAGCGGGTTAATGCTTAGAGATCGACGCGGTCGAACCGAACCAGTCCGATCGCAAGCGGAACGAACGCCCACGCCGCAAGCAGCACGAAGCCGAACCACGGCTCGGCGACGATCGGGATTCCGCCCTCGACGAGGCCCTGTCCCTCGTAGGTGCTCGCGACGGCGAGACCGCCCTCGTCGAGGATCGCCCCGAGCGCGGAGCCGTAGGCCGGTCCCGGCGGCAGCGAGAGGAACGCGACGTACCAGCCGGGGATCGGCGGCTGGGGAAAGACCGACCCCGAGGTGAGGTACAGCAGCAACTGGGCGATGACGCTCCAAAGGATCCAGAACAGCGCGAGCAGCCCGAACGCGCCGACCGCCGCGCGCGTGGTCGACTTGGTCATCGAGGAGAGCCCGACGCCGATACAGACGTAAACGAAGCCCAGAGCGACCGTCAACAGGGTGAAGACGGCATACTCGAGAAGCGAGAACGAGCCGGTGAACGCGAAGATGGCGATCATCCCGGCGACGAAGCCGATCAGGATCGAGACCGCGACGACGGCAGTGCGTCCGAGGACTTTCCCGAGCACGACGTCCTGGCGGGTGTGGGGCAGCCCCAACAGGAACTTCAGGCTGCCGCTCTCTCGCTCGCCGGCGACCGCGCCGTAGCCGATCAGCAGGGCGATGATCGGGACCAGAAAGCTCGCGGGCGTCTGGAGGCCGATGATTAGATCGAGCGTATCGCCAGCCTCGTCGCCGAGCAGCCCCGAGACCTGCGTCCCGATGTAGGCACCGGCGACGGTAAACAGCACGAAGATGGCCGTCAGTACGATCAGCCCGCGCGAGCGCACGGCGTCCTGAAAGTCCTTCTTGGCGATGGCGATCGCACTCATGCGGTCGCCCCCGTCGTGTAGTCGATGAAGAGGTCCTCCAGCGAGGACTCCTCGGTCTCGAAGTCCTCGACGGTGGCACCTGCCTCCTCGAAGGCCCGGATGACCCGCGATTTCACGTCGTCCCGGCAGGTGACGGTCGCGACGGTCCCCTGCGTGGTGACGTTCGAAACACCCTCTAAGGCGGCGACGTGTTCGGTCGCACCCTCGGGCAGGTGATCGAGTTCGACCACCAACGTGGTCTCGTCGGCCGTCGCATCGCGGAGCCCGTCGACGGTGTCCTCGGCGACGAGTTCGCCGTCCCGGAGGATACCGACCCGATCACAGACCGCGTCGACCTGCTCGAGGATGTGGCTCGAAAAGAAGATCGTCGCGCCCCGGTCGCGCTCGGCACGGATGATCTCGCGCATCTGGCGGGCACCCGCGGGATCCAGTCCGGTCGAGGGCTCGTCGAGGATCAGGAGGTCCGGTTCGCCCGCGATCGCCGCGCCGAGCGCGAGCCGTTGGGTCATCCCCTTCGAGTAGCCCCCGACCTTCTTTCCGGCGGCGTCCGGCCCGAGGCCGACCCGTTCGAACAGCGCGTCGATGTCGACGTCGATCCCCTTCGATTCGGTGGCGAACTCGAGGTGTTTACGGCCGGTCAGGCGGTCGTAGAGACTGAAACCCTCGGGTAGGATCCCCGTCCGCTCGCGGATCGCGCGTCCCTCCTCTTGGGCGTCGTGGCCGAAGACGCGGACCTCGCCCGAAGTCGGCCGGACGAAGTCGAGAAGGAGGTTGATCGTCGTCGACTTCCCTGCGCCGTTGGGACCGAGAAAGCCGTAGATCTCGCCCTCCTTCACCGCGAGATCAAGCCCCGACAGCGCGGTCTCGTCACCGTATCGTTTCGTGACGTCCGTAAGTTGGATAGCAGTCACAGTTTTGATCAAGCCGACGTTATCGAACAAAATACATATATCTTGCCGATACTAACGGTTAGTTGATGATATTTATCTATTGGTGTTTTATCCGGCCTTCGGCGCCCGGTTCGTGTTAGTCATCTATGTTGTAGCAGAAGAAATATTCCCCATAGTTTTATCTTTTATTTGTAGTATGAAAAATTACGATACGTGTACTGAATCTCGAACCGGCTCTCCGAGCGGGGTGAGATAGATGGAGCAGTTGCTCTCGGCGCTCGTACTCTTACAGTCGGAGCTCCCCGCGGACTTCCCGATGGACATGGAGACGCTGATGATGATCTCGATGGTCATGACGGTCGTGTTCGCGGTCATCGGGATCGGCGTCGGCTACTGGATATATAAGGACGCCGCCAAACGCGGGAACAACGAACTGCTGTGGGCGGTCGCGACCGGCGGGATGACCTTCCTGTTCTTCCCGATCGGGATCGTCCTGCTGATCGCCTATTTCGTGATTCGGAGCGACGAGACTCCGACCGAACCCGAAGATGCGAGTGTAGCGGGCGACTGGTAGCCTATCGTTCGGGGTGGATCGGCCCGTCGAACCCGCCCCTCACGAGCGGTTTGGCGACGTGCCGGCGCGCCGTCGGCGGCACCTCGTACCACCCCACGTCGAGATCCCTGTCGATCTCGATGCGCTCCTTTCCCTCCGCGCTCGTCGAGCAGTCCCGACACCGATAGCCCTGCCTGCGTCCGGCGCTCTCCATCGAGCGCCCGCAGTCGGGACACCGCGGATTTCGGTACGCAGTTCGGTTCAGTTCCCGAACCGCGAACTTCTCCAGTTTCAGGGTTCCCGCCGAGACCTCCCCGCAGGCCGTGATCCGGTCGCCCACGCCCAGTGCCCGTACCCGGTCACGAAAGCGCTTCGTGGGTTCGAACGCCGCACACCGCAAACGCTCGTTTTCGTCCTCGATCTCGAAGAAGACGTGTCCGCCTCGGCGGGTTTCGGGCGGGTTCGAAACCATCCCCTCCAACCGGTAGGCCCGGCCGTCCCCCACTGATCCGATCTCGCCTTCGCGCAGGTGGGCGTCGGTGCCCTGGTTCGTGGTAAAGAGCGCACTGGTCGCGACCGGTTCGCCCTCGATGCGCTCTGCGACCCGCCGAACAGCCCGAGAGTCGTCCCCGCGGATTCCGTAGAGGACCGGTCCCGGTGTGTGAGGCACACAGACCATATCGCCGGTCGTCCGGTCGACCGTGTCCCATACCGTCGGGTACTCGGAATCGGCGGCTCGGAGGACCGAATCGGGGTCGGCCCTTCGAGGAGTGCCCCACCGCTCGCGCTCGCGATAGGCGATCAGTTCTGCGGTCCATTCCGAAAACGCCCGCCCCGCACCGACGGCCGCGAGCGCGCCGATCCGCCCGCGTCCGCCGGCCCATCCCCGATGGGTGTAACCCGACGTGTCGGCGAGTTCGAGCGCCTCGGCGAGCGTGAGCCGTTCACGAAGGGCTCGGCAAGCGAACTCGGCGATGGGATCCGGAACCGCCTCGGGATCGCCGGACGCGACGACGAGTCCGGGCTGGGTGTTCGGGTCGTCGGTTTCGCTCAGGCGCTCGATCGACTCGGAGGCGACTTCGAGGGCCGTTTCGGGCCCACAGTCGGTGTGGATCGCGAGGGCGGCGTTGCCCCGCGTCTTGTGCTCGATCGCGGGGTTGAGCCGAACCAACAGGAGTTCCTCGACGTTCGCGCCCGTCCCCACGAGCGCCTCGGCGACCACATTCGCGAGATACGTCGTACACATCCCGCGCGTGCGCGAGTCGGTATCGTCGAGTCCGACGACGGTCATCGTCCCGTCTACCCGCCGGGCCGGCTAACGGCTTTCGACTCGTAGTGATAAATACCGACGAGGAGGAGGGGGGAGAAACGGGAAACGGAGCGTTGCACTGTCACAACACATATATGGTTCGAATGACTTATATAGGAATATGTCACGGTCAGCACTGGTCGGAAACGTGACTGCGATGCTCACCGACGCGGGTTTTACGGTGAGCGACCGGTGTGCCATCCGTCCGAAGAGCTTCGACATCGCCGCCCGGCGCGGCGAGGACCTGATCCTCGTGAAGATCCTGGGCAATGTCGACGGGTTCGACGGTATGACCGGCGCGGAGATGCGCCGACTGGGGAGTTACCTGAACGCCACCCCGTTCGTCATCGGGTTACGGACCCGTGACGAGGACCTCAAACCCGGCGTGGTCTACTTCCGCCACGGAGTGCCGGTGTTCAGCCCCGACACGGCGATGGACCTGTTCGTCGAGAACGTGCCGCCGCTCATCTACGCCGCCCCCGGCGGGCTGTACGTCAGCATCGACAGCGACATCCTCGCGGACGAACGCGAGAAGCGCGGCTGGAGTCTGGGCCACCTCGCTACCGAACTCGGCGTCTCTCGACGGACGGTCTCGAAGTACGAGGACGGCATGAACGCCTCCATCGAGGTGGCGATGGCCTTGGAGGACCTCTTCGATGCGCCCCTGACCAGCCCGGTCGACGTCATGGACGGCGCAGAGACGGTCCGGGACGCAGAACCCACCCCCGAAGACCCCGCGGTCGAACCCGAAGACGAGGGGATTACCGCGGTTCTCACCCGGGCGGGATTCGACGTCCACCCGACGACGCGCGCGCCGTTCAAAGCCGTCGGCGAGGACACGAGCGAGGAGGAGAGCCTTCTGACCGGGAACTCCGCGTTTACGAAGACCGCAGAGAAACGCGCCCGGATTATGGGTTCGCTCGGGAAAGTCACCCTGACCCGCTCGGTCTACTTCGTCGATAAGGCCCCCCGCGAGGAAGTCGAGGGGACTGCCATCGTCGAGCGCGAGGAAGCGGAGGCGGCCCGCGACGGCGAGGAACTCAGGGAGTTGATCCGCGAGCGAACCACGCCGCCCGAAGAGCACGCCTGATCGACCGGTCGGTTTCGGACTGCTGGGTTAGGACTCGATTACGCCGCCGAGCCGTAGGTCTCTTCGAGGTACTCGACGATGTCGTCGCTCTCGGACATCCCCTCGACGCCGTGATTCGGGTCGACGATCATCGGTACCTCCGTCTGGCCGCTGATCTCCTCGACTTCGGTTCGTTCGGCGTGGCTCGACGGAACCATATGCGAGTCGTATTCGAGTCCGAGCTCGTCGAGTTTGCTTTTGACCTTGGTACAGAACGGACAGCCCTGCAGTTCGTAGAGTTCAATGGATGCCATCATCGGCGATAGGAACCGGAGCGAAAAGAACGCACGGGTGTTTCGTCGACAGCGCGCACGACCGACGGACTCAGAAGAACATTCCGCTGGTCTGGACGTAGAAGTACCCAACGAGCGCTGCGGCCAGTACCCACTGACCGGGTCGAACGTCCTCGAAATCGCCGACCGCGGCCTTGATCACCGGGTAGGCGATGATCCCCGCTGCGAGGCCGTTCGCGATGGAGTACGTAAGCGGCATCACGGTGATGGTGAGGCCGCCCGAGACGGCCCACGCAGGATCGTTCCAGTCGACGTCGAGGACCCCCTGAAGCATGATGATACCAACGACGACGAGCGCGATATACGAGGCATAGGCAGGTATTGCCGCTATCAGTGGGACCGCGACGAGCGAGGCGAGGAAGAGGCCGGCAACGACCAGCGCCGTCAGTCCCGTCCGGCCGCCCTCCTCGATCCCCGTCGAACTCTCGATGTAGGTCGTCACCGTCGAGGTGCCGAGCATCGCCCCGACAGTGGTTCCGATCGCGTCGGCCATCAGGGGTTTTTCGACCTCTGGGAGGTCACCCTCCTCGTCGAGGAAGCCGCCGAACTGCGAAACCCCGATGAGGGTTCCTGCGGTATCGAAGAAATCGACGAAGAAGAAGGTGAACACCACGAGGGTAAAGGTCAGGGGATCGATGTCCGCGAGACCGCCGAAGAAGGCGCCCGCGAGCGGCGTGATGTCGTACTGTGGGCTCACGAGCGTCTCGGGGGTGATGACGCCCCGCTCGAAGACGCCCGCAAACGTCAGCAACCAGCCCAAAACTGTGGTGCCGACGATCCCGATGACGATCGCCCCTTTGATCCCACGCGCCCAGAGGACGAAGGTAACGGCGAGTCCGAGGACGCCGAGGCCGGCGACGGGGCTGGCGGCAACGTCGCCCAGGGCGACCAGCGTCGCCTCGTCAGCGACGACCAACTGCATCTCCTGAAGCCCGATAAAGAGCAGGAAGATCCCGATCCCCGCCCCGACGGAGAACTTCACGGGTTCGGGGAACAACTCGATGACGTACTTTCGCGCGCCGACGGCGGTGATGGCGATGAATATCAGGCCCTCGACGAAGACGGCCGCGAGCGCGGTCTGCCACGGGATCCCGAGTCCGAGGACGACGGTGAAGGCGAAGAAGGCGTTGAGCCCCATCCCCGGCGCAAGCGCGAACGGCCGGCGGGCGTAGACGGCCATCACGAGCGTCGCGACGAACGCCGAGAGGATCGTCGCGATAGCGATCATCTGCTGGACGTCCTGCGTGGAGTAGCCCTCGATCGTGATCGCCTCGGCGAGAATGATCGGATTGACCAGAACGATGTACGACATCGCCAGAAACGTCGTTATTCCCGCGACGGTCTCGGTCCGAACGTCGCTTCCCTGCCCCCCGACATCGAAATACGCGCCGACGCGTTCACCGATCCCCATGATACACGAGTGAGCATAGCGTAAGAGGCTTATTTAAGTATTTTCGTCTGATCCCGAGGATAAGTATGCGTATAGATGGATACGTCAGTCGAGTCGGGAGAGCGCACCGACCGGAGCGTCGGTTCGGTCGCGGGCGCGTTCGATCCCCTCGTCGCCCGCGGCGATCAGCGCGAAGACGCCACCGACGTGGGCGTCGGCCCCAGCCGCGATGTCCAAGAGGAGTTCCTGGGTCTCGCCCGAGCGGATGAGGTCGTCAACCACGAGAACGGTATCGCCCGCCGACAGCGCCGACGCCGGCAGGTAGTAGGTGAGTTCGATCCCCGAATCGAGCCGATCGCGGGCCTCGATGAACTCCTCGATGGCCGTCTCCTTCGATTTCTTCGCGTAGGCACACCGGGCGTCGAAATAGCGTGCCATCGCCGAGGCGAGCGTGATTCCATCGGTTGCTGCCGTCAACACGACGTCGGGGCGCTCGAAGCCGAAAGATTCGGCGGCGACCGGTGCAAGCAAGTCGAGGAACGGCTGGTCGAAGACGATTCCCGAGTTGTCGACGTAGCCCTCGCCGTCGAGTTCGATCCGCTCCTCGAGCTCCGCGGTAAGGGTCTCGTGACCGACGCCGTCGATCACCTCGCGGGCGCGATCCGTCCCGGGAAGGACGTGGCCGTTGACGTACCGGTTGAGATCGCCAGCGGGCAGGCCCGTCAGATCGGCGAGTTCGTCGTACGTGCGCGTCTCCTTTAGCATTCCCAACACGGCGACCGCCTGCAACTGGAGGGCGGCCTTCTCGGCGCGGTTCATATCCCGAAGCGGATCTACACGAACTTGAACAACTCGAATCGGATTGGGAATCGAACACGCACGAGAGCGGATACTACCGATCGAGCAGTTCCGTGGCCGTCAGCAGCGCCTCGAGTTCGAGGTCGTGGTCGGCGAGCAGTTCCCGTGCGCCCTCCTCGCGATCGACGACGACCAGCACGCGCTCGACGCGGGCACCCGCCTCGCGGAGGGCTTCTGCGGCGTCGACCGCGCTCTGACCCGTCGTGGCGATGTCCTCTAAGACGAGGACCTCCTCGCCCTCCTCCAGCGTTCCTTCGATCAGGTTGGCGGTACCGTACTCCTTCTGTTGTTTGCGTGCGATGACGTAGGGCAGGCCGGTCTCGACGCTCGTGACCGCCACGAGGGGAACGGCCCCGAGGGCGACGCCCGCGAGTTTCGGCTCGTCGATCCGCTCGGCGAACGCCGCCGCGATCAGCGAGAGGCATCGGGGGTCGGTCTCGAAGCGGTACTTGTCGACGTAGTAATCGCTCGTTCCACCATGCGAGAGTTCGAACTCGCCGTACTGGACGGCGTCGGCCTCCCGGAGTGCCGCGATGAGGTCTGTATCGATCATGGTCGGGTTCTCGCGTGGCAGGGCAAAAGCGGCGTGGTTCGGCGGAGAACGGGCGCGATGGGATTCGAACCCCAGTCGCAGCAACGCTGCTCCCTGCTTCGAATCCCACGCGGTTCGTTTTTCTACTCACGTTCGTTCGTCGCAGAAAAGCGGGCACGATGGGATTCGAACCCACGGCCGTCGGATTAGAAGTCCGACGCTCTATCCGGACTGAGCTACGTGCCCTCTCGGGAGTCTCGCAGTCGGCGTCTACTCCTCGATTCGGTTTATACCCTTTGACTGGCCGTTTTCGGTCGGGTCAGCCGCACGATCCCACCGTGGATCTCAGCCGAGCGAGATGTCGAGATAGAGCATGACGATCGCACCGAGGATCGTCCCGAGGGTGGCGATGCGCTCGTTACCCTTCGTGTGCGTCTCGGGGACGATCTCGTCGGAGATGACGAACAGCATCGCGCCGGCGGCAAAACCCATCGCGTACGGCAACAGGGAGGAGACCGTCTGGACAGCGTACGCGCCGAGAACGGCCAGCGGTATCTCGACGGCTCCCGAGCGGATTCCCGCGAACACGGCGTAAAAGCGCTTGTCCAGTCCGGCGTTGATGGCGGCCACCGAGACGGCCAGTCCCTCGGGGACGTTCTGGATCCCGATGGCGAGCATCAGTGGGATAGCGGTGGCGAGGTCGCCGCTGCCGAACCCGACGCCGACGGCGAGCCCCTCGGGCATGTTGTGGAGCGTGATCGCGAGGACGAACAGCACCACGCCGGCGAGACGCTCGTCGTCTACCGGGAGTTCGTCGCCCGGGTTCGCGGCGTCCGGTCGCCGTCGCCCCGAAAGGAGGTAGTGGGCGTGGGGCACGAGCAGGTCGGAACGGTCGAGAGCGAGCGCGCCGAGCGCTACACCGAGGAGGACGGGGATCGGATTCCCATCGGAGTAGACCTCGATGCCGGGGAGGATGAGGCTCGTGAAACTCGCGGCGAGCATCACGCCGGCGGCGAACCCGAGCGCGCCGTCCATCGCCCGCTCGGACGGGTCGCGCCAGACGAATACCAGCGACGCGCCGAGGAGGTTGAGGGTCGCTATGAACAGCCCCCCGACGAGGCCGTGAACGACCGGGTTCCGCCCGAACAGTTCGACGAACGAATCGACTACCACCCCTCCCACCTCGTCCGTCCCGGGTCGTTAAACACCATCACGGTACGAACGGAACGGTTTCGGGGCCGTGACTATCGATCTATCGCCTCGATAGGCACGACCCTCGGACGACCGCCGGCGGCCGGTGACGAAGCCGTCGTTCTGAGAGCCGGGACCCGGTGGACTTATTCGCCGACCGCGTCTATCGCCGGCGAATGCGAGTCATCGGAACCGTCGGCCTGCCGGGCAGCGGGAAGGGCGAGGCCGCCGCCGTCGCCCGCGAGGAGGGGATTCCAGTCGTCACGATGGGCGACGTCATCCGCCGGGAGTGCCGCGATCGGGGGCTTGACCCCGCGGATCACCACGGCGAGGTCGCGAAGGCCATGCGCGAGGAAAACGGCCCACTGGCAATCGCCGAGCGTTCACTGCCGCTGATCGAAAAGCGCCTCGAGGGGAGCGAGGTCGTCCTCGTCGACGGGCTTCGCTCGGGCGCGGAGGCGAAGCGTTTCGAGGAGGTCTTCGGCGAGGCGTTCACCCTGATCGCGGTCGAGGCCCCCTTCGAACTCCGCGAGGAACGCCTCGACGTGCGCGGGCGGGACAACCCCGAGACTGAACCGCTAGAAACCCGCGACGAGCGCGAACTCGGCTTCGGGATGGGCGAGGCGATCGAGCGCGCGGACGTGACCATCGAGAACACCGGCTCGCTCGCGGCGTTTCGCGAACGGATCGACGAACTGCTCTCGGAGGCGCGACGATGATCTACCGGGTCGAGGCCACCGTTCGGGTGCCGGTCCGTGACACCGAAGTCACCGACAGGGTCAAAGACGCCGTGGGGAACCTGTTTCCGAACGTCGAACTCGAAACGAGGGACGGGGAGGTCATCGGGACGACCCACTCGCTGGATCACTTTTCGGAACTGTTGCACCGCCAAGAGATCCTCGACACCGCCCGCAACGAGTTCTTCGCCCGCCAATCGGGACAGTACTTCTCGTTTTCGCTGAAGAAACAGGCGGCCTTCCAAAGCGTCGTGAACTTCGCGGTCGGCGAGGAGAGCGAGTTGGGGGAGATCGACGTCGAAGTCCGCGTGGACGATCCCGGCGTCGAGGCCTACATCGACCACATCGCGCCGCCGACGGAGGACGGCCGGCCGGTAACGGACGACCGATAGATCGAGTTGTGACTGACTAGAACAGCCCGCCCATCCCGCCGCCCCCCCCTGTCCC
>NZ_LTAZ01000007.1 GCF_001593955.1 Halalkalicoccus paucihalophilus
GAACGGGGATGAAGGGAATTTGACGGCGGGTGATCGGGTGGAAGTCCGGCGGTGTACGTTTGCGTTCACGCACAATATCGATGGGCAGAACGCCCAAGCGATCGTGTTCCGGGGGTATCCGGAAGACGAGTATGTAACGGAGAACAACCGGTTCATGCATGAGATCGATGGGGCGGAGCCGGTGGCGAACGTCGCCAACGAGGGGTATGAGCCGGTGCCGTATCGGCAGGTGAACGTGGGTACTGAGTGGGTGGATTGGACGTTCGCGAACAATCAGTACGGGGTAGGTGAGCCACACGAGCCGGGGGTGGGTGCGCCGGTGAATTTGGATGCGCCATTGGCGGGCAAGCCGTTGGTGGATGCGGAGCGTCGGCGGGGGTTGCGCATCGCCCTTCGACCGCTCGAATAAAAGGAGGGAAATAATGACAAACACAATTAAAGACACAGAGCTTGACAATGTGCTACGAGTGCTGACATCGCACTACCGACGATGGATTCTCCATCTATTGATAGAACAAAAGGCAACCACGATTGATGAGCTAGTTATAGAGCTCTGTACTCTCGGTGAAGGGGTCGATGAAGACATAACAGAAGGAGGAATATCGACACGACTCCATCATGTCGATCTCCCAAAACTCGTCGATATAGGCGTTATTAACTATGATTCGGAAAGAGAGAAAATTGTGTTGATAGAATACCATGAGGAGTTACAAGATCTGTTAGCAACAACCAAAAAGTGGGAAGATCCTGTTGTCCAAAGTCAACTGCCATGAAATACTGAACGATTACAGACAGAAATCGACCGACCCCGACCGATGACTTACAACAGTGACGAGGTGAGTTCAACCGTCCCATCACCAGTCACCGTAATCTCGTGTCCATCAATTGAAAAGCAAACCATGACGTTAGATGGTCCTGATTCAATCAATCTATCAAGGGCTTCGAGATCGATTATAGGAAAAAGAGGTGGGAAATCACGGGGATCGGTGTTCTCTGCAGCAGCGAGCTGTTCAACCACTTCTATACTCACACTATTAATGTTGTCAGAACTGTAGTCATCTTCGAAATTCCCCATTACTGAATTATATACCAACACGATACAATTCTAAATAAATCTTTGGTAGGAAGTGACCGACTCACACGGTCTCAATCAATGTCCGCGGTCGTTTTCTATTCAATTGATATAGTAACGATAAGTGCAGAATAGTCGTCGCACTGGATGACTCATGGTCATCCAGTATCTCAATTATCTATTAGATACTACGAAGAAGTTATAATTTGCAGTAACATTATTCTTAACCAAAGTATAAATACTAAGAAATTATAATGGTATATGACGGCCATGTACGAATGTAATCAGTGTGGGAAGGTGTTTCTCACAGCTTGCGCCGAGTACGGTCATCGATCAATGTGTCCTAATAACTCTGAACAGTCGGTTCGAAACGATCAAGATCAGAACAAAATATATAATTAAACTATTATTCAAATTATAAATTCTATTTAATATCTAATATTTTCATTAATTGTCAGTGATTTTATTCCTCAGAAGTAATTTATGTCTGTTGGTAATAAGAGACGCTAATAACAAAGTTAACAATCTCCAAGGCGAAGTAAATGTTTGTTATGGCGGAGTGTGCACTATGTGGGAAGAAATTTCTGACCAGACAGGCGGTATATGGCCACCAAGCAATGTGTCCTAAAAACACTGATCGCAAAATTCCCGATGAATGGGCACCAGCTACTCACGGCCGTTGGGGGCCAGATGAAGACCGTATACAAGACGAAAATCAGACATGAGAAGGATAGCGCTTCGCTTAGTATCGATTAAATAAGAAGACATCTGACTTCGAAGGATCGGATGTAGATGCGTTATGGGAGTCGAACAGGGCAGCGGACTAACCGATTTCATGTGGAAGAATAACTTCGATCTCATCGTGACGTTCACGTTGGGCTATGTACTCGCAGATCGCTCGAAAATCATGTTCTGTGATCTCTCTATCAGGCCCCGCAGTATGCCAGTAGGCGGTATATGCTGCTCCGTAGTCGATAGCCCGGTCAATCATTACTTTTCCTTCCTCAAATATAGAGGGCCGTGAACGATTAATGAACCGTGGTGACTCCTACAGGGTAACCGAGGGAGCTATCCCCTTATATGGGCTTGTGAATGCAAGAAATCCATATTGGTTATTCTCGGCAGCTACTTCAAGTGTCGCTCGATCGCATTGCCCACCAGGATACATGATCGACTTCGGATCAAACCCCTGATCGCGCAAGATTTCGTTCGCCGTCCCAATCGTGTCCCGCTGATCGGCTTTAGATAGGCCATGTAACGTTGATAAGCCGTGAGTGTGATTGTCAATGCTCCAGCCAGCTTCAGCGAGCTCGTCTATTTTCGTAAGTGTGAGGCGTCCAGATTCGCCAATTTGGTCAGTAATTATTGCGTCTGAGCCAGAGGAACCAAATTCTCTCATAATTGGGTAAAAAGTCTCGTACACATCTCGTGTATTATCGTCAAATGTGAACGAGAACTGGGCCGTATTACTGGTCCGTTGTGGAAATCGGAGGTCGTCAAGCCAATACAATGGCGCTTTATCACCGCCATCAAGACTGATGAGAATATTCTCGATCGACGAGAGATCTGCCTCAGCCTCCGCAACGGATAACGTAAACGTGAGCCATCCAGTGGGATGAAGATCTCGATGATATTCACTCACGAGTGATAGCGTCTCGCCATCGGTATCGGTAAGTCTCATACGGAGATTCGTCCGTTGAGGCTGATCAATCCGGGCGACAATCGAAATATCCCGCATCGAGAGATCGAAATTCGGGTCAATAGTCATCTCGATCGATCCGGGATTGCCGCTAATACGTGCAATTGCCCCCGACTCGTAGTACGTCTCAATACTCACATTACCGTGTGTCGACCACTGATTGACAGTCTGGAATGTCGCAACATCAGTTCCAAGTGGTTCATAGATGTCCTTTTCGTTATCACCATCAGAGTCTTCACTTGGAAGTCCAGGGGAGAACTATTGCCCGACTCATCACTGCTATGGGTTAAACAGCCAGCTACCGTTCCGAGCACCCCCGTGCTCATCATCTTACAGAGCACTCGTCGATTGATCGGCTGGTAAGACGAGGCATCATCATCCAAGTGAAGTGTCACAGCCAGTATTAGTCAGAGGGTATTAAGAATCCGATCATATACAATGGATAATAGATATGAAAGAGATGATTGCTATAAAAAATAGAAGTATAGAGTTATCTCGATTAGAAGAAAATCAACGATAACGATTGACGTCCAATACGATATAGGGATCATCCAATCGAATCGTCAAGCGTGATTCCCAGCCGCCATTACGGGTATCGTAGATGACGAGGCGACCTTGATAATTCTGGGAAAGTATCTCATCAGGTGGTCCTGGTGCATCAGCGGGGACTTCAATGTCATCAAGACTCATGGTTCGAAAGAAAGCTCTGATGAGATCGTTGGTTAATCAGCAAGTCACTCTGGCGATAGTGGAGGCAGGCCGCCTGACAAACCGGTGACAGAGTGTCGTGTTTCTGGAAGGGTTGTGGAGCCAAGATAGGGCGATCATCCCAGAGTAGCAATATGTTGTTCTGAATAGCTGACCACTTGGCGTTAAATCGCTTATGACTTACCACCACATTTCTATTCCTTATTATCTATTAAATCTTTTTCTAGATTAGTTAGGTAAAATAAACCTGTTCTATACTCAAACCTAATGCACCCTCACGGAATCACGGGCTATTGAACCCAGCTAAGATGGTGCTAAATGTAATATTATTAACTTTTCTCGCATTACTTGGCGCACTCATCGTTGCGAGAACAATAATATGATTTTATTGGCAAAAAGACAGATATTGAACACAGCAGAAAGCTAGATCCTACATTCGATTACCCTCTATCTGGATTTGGAACTGGAGTTACTCTACTGATTTTTAATCAATTATATATCATGAATGGGCCTCCTCCTGTTAGCTATTGAAAGAATAGAATGGAGTTTTTGACTGAAGAGACAAATATGATTTCGTCGTCAATAAATGTTCTATATTGGTAATTTAATATTCTTAGGAAATTACTACTCAGCAATATATAATATGCTACAGAATAAACAAGATCACATGAATATTAATTGGAAGACGACTAACCATATAACTAAAATCGATCCTGCAAAGTCGTTTCCGACAGATATTGGGGTCTTAGAAGACACGGATTTAGTGATTATTGGCGGTTCTGATGGCGTCACACGGGCGGATACAGAGACAACCATCCAGCAAATAAGAGAATCGTTTCCAGACCTCCCACTCGTTCAAGAACCCTATGCACCAGTCCAAATTTCGAGTGAGACGACTGCCAACGTTGATTGGATCATCGTGCCGGTGGTTTTTAATGGTGATCGCGATCATTTCGTCGGCAATCACGTGCGGATGCTTTCACAACTCGGTTCGGATCTTGAAGGACTGCTTGGGCAAGATATCTCGGTTATGGATGTGGTCGAAAAGCTTGTCCCAGTAGGTTATGTAATCCAGAACATAAATTCGAAAGCAGCAACTATCGCTGGAGTTTCTGAGCCACTCTCGGTAGCACAGGTTCGGGGAGCGGCACTCGCAACCGAAATCCTCTATGATTTTCCTGTATTCTATGTAGATTATGCAGAACGATTTGGAGGGACGGCAGATACCGTAGCAGCTGCCACCTATTTTGAAGATACTGCACTACTCTATAGTGGAGGAATCGATTCCGCACAGAAAGCAACAGATGTACTGGCTGCTGGCGCTGATGGGGTAATTGTTGATAAGTGCTTTCATGAGGATGTCGAGGCATTCACCCGAACCACACGTATATCACCATCACAGAGAACCCTTGAATAATCAGCGTAGTCGTGCCAGTCGTACACCCGTAAGAAGATCGAGTTCCCGAAGAAGGGTGTGACGTTTCTTCGATCTCAGCGACGTCGTTTTGGGTCCACTGAAGGCGGTTTACCATGAAATCCGGATCGATAACGTGAACCTCGACATCTGGTTCGTAGTAGATCTCCTTCTAGTGTCGTCCTGGTAGAATTTGGTAAGTTCGCCTTGTCAACGGAGACGTTCGGTAGTTCGTCGTATAGATAGGGGCCGAAGCGAGCGCGGGCGCCGATAGCCGAGAGCCCCTCACTTTGGCCGCGACGCTCATGTCCGCGTAATCACCCGTCTATGGAAACCATGTCCCGGGGACTGAGTCAAACTCGACGGTCCCGACCGGCCCCATCATCACCGAGCACGCGCTCTCACCAGATCCGTCATCATCCCCGAATCAACGGTTCAAATTCGTTCTTGCCGGTACAGCCCTCAAGCAATCCCCGCCGACGACTGCCCCGCTGTATTTCATATACTTGCGTCACGTCGGGCCCGCCCCTTTATCCGATCGTGGTCACCTACGTTTACGCCCGTCTAAATATACAAAGATATATTCGATATTAGATTACCTTAAACAGGGAAGTGGCAATAGAGACTACATAGCGCAGGTCTGCCAGAGGGTCGGAGCAAGGCCCTACGCCAGCAGAAACTTCGAGAGAGGACCATGCCAGCAGGCGGTGGTTCCTCGTGGAAGCTCCTACGGGCGATGCGAACGTCCCGTTAGGTGATCGGAGATCCGCATGAAATCAGGCGCATCACCTGTAGGAGTTGATATTATATCATATCACATCATATCATGCAAATAGATAATATAGGTAGAACGATAGCGAGGTGTATGGTTGATGTATTGGGTCATCTCGGAATGGCGCTCATCTGGCTTGCGCCCGTGTGGTTCTTCACTGATCGGCCGAAAGCTGCGCTGGCGACCGTTTTTACCGGGTTCTGGTTTGGAATGCTCCCCGACGTGGATCTGGTGATCTCGAACCACGTGGTGGGTATCCATCACCACGGCGTGTTTCATACCGTTCTCGTAGTAGTGGTCTTCGCGGCGATCATCGGGCCGCTCTGGGGGCTCGTCGTGAGTAGACTGCTTGGGGGGACGACGTGGTTCTCACGGGAGGCCGAAAAGCGAGCGACAACAATCGGCTTTATTGTCGTGTTCGTTACCGGCCTCTCGCACCTCTTTGCGGACATGCTTTCCGCACCGGACGTTTCGACGCGTATCGAGCCGTTCTGGCCGATATACGACGGCCCGATCGTCCTTATCGACGTGCTGTGGTACCAGTCGGTGTGGGCGACGTGGGCGCTGTTTCTGCCCGGTCTCGCGCTTAATGGAGTCCTGTGGTATCGTGCCAGAACGCGATCCCACTAGTACCGGAGCAGACGAACTATCTCAACAGCCGACGCTCCTCTCGAGTTTTCGTGAGTGTCACTGGAGAGTCAACCGTGACAGAGACTGTATCCGATCATGATAATAACCGATATCCGTGTCGAACGTACCGAAAGGCCACCGTATTCTATTCAGAATGAACTTCAATTAATGTATATTAATATTAATTTTAATTAAAATTATCCAGATAAATATTTGATATAGGAGTGTTGTCTCTATATCATTGACTGTAAATAAGTATTGAAGCTGACTAGTGTCTTAATTGTTACAAGTGCCTCTCTCACGGGCTGTCTCGGCCAATTGTGCTCCGATGATAGTTCGAACGGTTCGACGGGGTCCGGACGACCGTCCGACAACGAGACGGCCGGGACGGAAGACGGTGAAGACGACCCCGAACCCGAACTCGCGTTCTCGCTCGCCGCGCTCGTTTTCGGTTTCGGCTTGACCGTCTGGGCCGGCACACTCCTGCTCGGCGAGTCGCTTGCGGGCATGCACGCCATGCTCGACCGTGACTGGAGCGCCGCCGACACGCGTCGGGCGATGGCGATACTCACCGTCGTCGGCGCGGCCGGGATGGTGAGTGCGTCAGTTACGACGATACTCCTCGGTGGATAACTGCGTAGATCTTTACGCGAGAAAAGTGACACTGAGACGTCTATGTTCCCGTTGATCGAATGGAGGGTTCACTGGGTAGACAACAGGACCAGTATAGAGTGGATTTATATCGCATCCTGAAAAATTCCATCTAAGTGGTGACTCCGTGTGAGCCTGCTCGTCCTCTCTAAGAAAGAATTCCTCGATACGGTTCGTTCGAACACGCTGCTCGTGATGAGCCTGACGTTCGTTCTGTGGGCAGGCTTTCTCGCTGCCATCCAGCACGTTCCCAACGTATACGCAGGCAGCGAACTCCCGAGAAGCACCATGGCACTAATGAACAGCATGCAGCAGTCGGCGGTGTTTTTCGTTCCCCTGATTGGGCTCGGGCTCGGCTACAACGCTATCGGTGGGGAACGGGAACGCGGGAGTCTCAAGTTCCTGCTTGGATTGCCTCACACGCGAGGCGATGTCGTGGCCGGGAAGTTCCTCGGCAGAACCGCCGTGATCACCGTCGCGATACTGGTTGGCTACGCCACCGCCGCCGGCGTTTCGATACTCACCACTGACTCGTTCTCGCCCGATATATTCGCCCTCTATACGCTCTTGACCCTTCTCTACGGGGCGGTGTACATCGCGATCGGGATCGGAGCGTCGGCGTTCATGAAATCTAGAAAGACCGCGTTCGGGGTTGCGGTCGGACTCTACATGCTTTTCTTGCTGTTCTGGGACGTCTTTTTGGTACTGCTACAGTTCGTTTCCGTCGGGCAAGAACTCCCCGAGAGCGGACTACCCGAGTGGATCCAGTTCGTCGGACTCCTCAACCCGGCGACGGCGTCGGGCTACGCCGCGAGAGCACTGATCCCCGAGTTTCACGCGCTCACGCTGTTTCCCGAGTCCGACGCACTCTACCTGCAAAACTGGGTCGGACTCGTCGTCCTCGTCCTGTGGGTCGTCGTCCCGCTCGGAGTGGGATACGCGCGGTTCGAGAGGATGGACCTGCAGTGATCACGGTCGATGACGACCCGCCCGTCCTACCGTAAATGGGAATCGCGAGCGCCACCACGAGACGACGGCGAATGCGGGATCAGGAATGAGAAAGGCAACCACTGTGAGCGTCCGTCCGCGACCCTGTCCGAAGAACCCGAACGGCGAGTCCGACGGACCGCCCCGGTTTCAGGTCGTCACGACGGTGACCGGCCCATCGTGCTCCAGGAGGACCCGTTGGGTGGTGTCTCGAAAGAGGGCTTTGCCCGTCGGTGATCGCTTGCGGCCCGAGAGGAACACGTGATCACAGTCGTACTCCTCGGCAGCCTCTAAAGTCACATCGCCTTTGTTCCCGACGAAGCCGGCTGTTTCGTACCGAACGTCGAATGCCGTCAGGACCTCCTCGGCGATATCACGGGCGAACTGTGCTGCGCCTTCGCGGGCGTCGTCGGCGGTATAGGAGTCCGCCGGACTCGCGATCGAGGCCATCGCCTGTCTTCGGCCGGCGTACTCCTCGTCGGTCGTCGCGTGAATCAGGACGATATCCGAGTCGACCCCTTCGGCGAGCGATCCGGCCTCTCGAACGAGTTCCTTTGCGTCTTCCGTCGGTTCGGCAACGACGAGTGCTCGATCCATGTATACGAGTACGTGTGCGAACGGATAAAATCTCGTCGAATAGATAGTATATGGTGATATAAATGACTGAGTGGATTATTTTTGATTATAATATTTTAAATACAGCGATTAGAAATAGACTGATTTTTAAACGCCGGCTAGAGATCCAGAACTCGTATGGTACTACCGCTACAGGCTACCGCGTTCTCACAGAGCCCGTTAGTAACGTTTCTGTTCGGGCTTTTCGTCGTTATCGCACTGCTCGTCTGGCTCGACTTTCCCGCGTTCATGGGGCTAATCCTCGCTGCGTTCTCCGTCGGGGTGGTCAATGCCGTGTTCGTCCCGGAGTTCACGCCGGCCGAAGCCGGAACGGCGGTCGCGGAGGCGTTCGGGTCCAACATGGCGGGCATCGGTATTCCGATCCTCGCCGCGGCCGTTATCGGCAAGTCCATGCTGGAGAGTGGCGCCGCACAGCGGGTCGTGCGCGGGTTCCAGAACGTTCTGGGGGAGGAAAACTCCGATATCGCGCTGCTCGGGAGTAGCTCCGTCCTCGCAGTACCGGTGTTCTTCGACAGCGTGTTCTATCTGATGGCCCCACTCGCTCGATCGATGCGCGCTCGCGTCGGGCGGGATTACACGCTGTTCATCGTGGTCGTCGGGGCAGGTGCGGCGAGCGCTCACGTGTTCGTCCCGCCGACACCGGGGCCGCTCGCGGTCGCAGCGGAGATCGGCAGTAATCTGGGCGTGACGATCCTCATAGGCGTGGTGACCGCCGTACCGGCGGCCGTCCTCGCCGGACTCGTCTACGGCCGGTGGATCAACACTCGTCTCGACATCCCGCTGCGCGACACCATGTCGACGACGACCGACGAACTCCAGGAGGTCGCCGACCGCCCGACCAGCACGCTCCCCGGGATGCTCGAGTCGCTCGCGCCCATCCTCGTCGCTGTCGGCCTCATCGGTTCGTTCACTATCGTGGATACCGCCCAGGGCCTGTATCCCTCACTGGGAACGATCGAGCCGGTGGTCGTCGTTCTGGGCAACAAGAACGTTGCGCTGATGATCGCCGCCGTCGTCGCCGCGTATTCGTTCTACAGACACAACGCGCTGACGCAGACCGAGTGGAGCGAGGAGTTGACGGAAGCGCTGAAAAGCGGTGGCAACATCGCCGCGATCACGGCCGCCGGTGGTGCCTTCGGGGCGATGCTCGCGGCGTCGGGAATCGGGGAGTACCTCGGAAGCGCTCTGGCGGAGGTCGGCATTGGACTGTTGGTCACGGCGTGGCTCATCGCGGCGATCGTACGGATCGCACAGGGGTCGGCAACCGCCGCGATGTTGACCTCGGCCGGAATCATGGCCCCGCTCGTCGGCCAACTCGCGGTCCATCCGGCGTACCTGGTCATGGCTATCGGGGCCGGCGGCAACATCTTCTCCTGGTACAACGACTCGGGCTTCTGGCTCGTCAAGGAGATCGGGGGGCTCACGCAGGCAGAAACCCTCAAAACGTGGACCGTCCTCACGACGATCATCTCGGTGTCGGGGCTGCTCACGACGCTCCTTGTCTCCTCGGTGTTCCCGCTCGTGTAGGAATTGCGTTCGTGGCGTAGCCATACCTGTCGTTTTGACCAGCGAGGGGACAAATGTACAGCTCAGTCCTCATCGTCAAGTCCGGTCGGATCGAGCCGCGTTCGCAACGCCTGCTTCTCAAACTTTCCGGTCGTGGTTTTCGGAATGGTCCGGACTTCCTTGATTTCGTCGGGGATCCACCACACGGGCTGATCGAGGGTCTCCTCGAGATGGGTTCGGAGGGTACCCGTATCGCCATTGCTGCTTGCGTCGGTGACGACACAGGCTAACGGCCGCTCCCTTACTCGCTCATTCTCGTCGCGCCACCGTCCGAAACCGCACTCTCGCGCTCGCGTTCGGCATCGCTGCCCGGCGGCTGGACCGTTGCCATGATCTCCTCGAGGGCCTCATCGGCCGTAACGCCACCGAGTTCGGCGTCGGTCGAGAGCACGAGCCGGTGGGTGAAGGTCGGTCGTACGAGGGTTTTAACGTCGTCGGGGATGGCATAGTCCCGTCCGTGGATCGCCGCGCGGGCTTTCGCGGCGTCGAGCAATGCGAGCGACGCCCGCGGGGATGTCCCGTGAGCGATGTCGCCGTGATTCCGCGTCGCATCGACGAGATCCAGAATGTAACCCTTGACGCGCTCGTCGACGTGGACAGCCGAGGCAACCTGCCGAGCTTCAAGGATCTGTGCCGGACTGACGACCTGCTCGATCGCCTCGGGGCCCAACCCTGGCGCCGAATCGAACCGATCGAGCAGCGCCGATTCGTCCTCGCGGTTCGGGAGGTCGACGGTGAGTCTGAACAAGAAGCGGTCGCGCTGGGCTTCGGGAAGCTCGAAAGTCCCCTCCATCTCGATGGGGTTCTGGGTCGCGACCACGATGAACGGCTCCGGGAGGTCGAGCGTCTGGCCCTCGATCGTGGCGGTCCGCTCCTGCATCGCTTCCAAGAGCGCACTCTGTGTTTTAGGCGTCGCGCGGTTGATCTCGTCGGCGACGACGAAGTTCGCGAAGATCGGGCCCCGCTGGAGCGAGAACTCGCCGGTCTGGTCGTGATAGACGTGGGTGCCCGTCACGTCGGCCGGCAGGACGTCGGGCGTCATCTGGATCCGGTTGTACTCAAGGCCCGAGGCACGGGCAAAGAGGTTCGCCATTGTCGTCTTCGCGACCCCCGGAACGCCCTCCAGCAGGACGTGCCCGTTCGACAACAGCGCGACCGTCAACTGTTCGATGATCGCCTCGTTACCGATGAGCACGGTCCCCATCTCCTCGCGGAGACGCTCGTACACCGTGGCGGGGTCAGTCATTATCGCCACCTTTTTTCCGACCATTCATAATTGTTTGTATGATACGTTCACGTCGATCCGAATCCCAGTCAGGATACTGGGCAGTGAGGATCGCCCGCAGGTCGGACGCCTCGAGATCTGGGTCGGCGCGGTCGGGACGTGCGGACTGGCCGAATCGGCGTCCGATTCCCTGTATCCAGCCCGGTCGCGTGTCCACGAATGCAATCGCACCGACGAGACCTGCAACGAGTGCCAGTTGCAGAACGGCGGACTCACGAAGCGCCAGCAGCGCGATTGCGAGCGGCGGCAGCCCGTCGGATCGAGATTGATCGATCAGCACCCGATCGTGGGCGTCGAACAGCGCACTGACGAACGCCCGATTGCCGGGGCGTTCGAGCATGGCGTTGATCAGCGCGCTCGAGTCGCTGATCACGACGAGCTCACCCTGCCCGACGGACTCGGTCGTCATAACTGGCCGAGGACCGAGCGTCTCGTTCTCGTCGAACGCCCCGTTAGAAGTGGTGTCGAGATACGCGTACTCCGAGGAGGTGACCAACACCTCGGCACCGTTGGGTTCGAGCGCCGTCCCGTAGTTCAGCGTAAATGAATCGCTGTCGTTGACGTAGGGATGGTTGGACGTCTCGGTCGCGACGGGCAGAGCCGGCGAGCGGTAGTACTCACGTTCGTCACGCAACAGAGCGCCGTCGATACGAGTGCTCGCACCCAGTTCCTGGAGGAGTTGGTTCGTCTGTCCGATATCGTCGGCAATGACCAGCGTGCCCCCGCGCCTGACGAAGTCATTGAGGCGCGCGCGGTCCTCGGGGCCGTAGGAGCCCTCGGCAGCGATCGCGATCGCGACGGTGCCGTTGGCCTCGACATCCTCGTACTCGGTTGTATCAGTCACGACAATCGTCTCGACACCCACGGCCTGTGCCTCTGATCGAAGCTCCGAGGTCCCCTCCCAGGAGTGGGTATAAGTGCCAAAGGCCACACCGGAGGTACTCGCCCCGATGACCAGTCCGATCCCGAGCGCAAGTGCCAACGCGTACAGCAACAGTCGCGGGTACGACCAGTCCTGGAAGCGGGGCATCTACAGCACCCCCGAGGGGAGGATCTCGAGGATCCGCCGAACGACGATGACGCCGAAAGCGAGCAGGCCGAGCGCGATGATCCACTTGAGGCGTTTCCGCCAGCGCGGAGTGACGGCAAACGGTGCGGTCAGTTCGGTGACGACGAGGAAGCCGATCAGCGAGAGAACGAAAAAGAGCTCAACGGTAAGCGCCTCGAGCAGCGCGAGCGCGAGGACCGACGCGAGCATCCAGGCCGTCTGCCCGTGGATAAATCGGCGGCGGCGATGGGTCGGCATTCAGTTCTGATTTCACCTCCATCGTTACGAATCTAACGATTCGAGAAACCGAAGAGAACTCGAAGGGAAGGCCCTATAGATCGGGACATGGACTGATAAGTCGGCTCTCGGGCCAAAAGCGGTGTAGTGTCGCCGCCACAACGGCCACTCGTGTTCCCGCGGCCGGTCCGAGGATCGTCATGGGCATGAATTGGTCCACCGTCATGGAGTCGCCGAGTACGACCTGAGCGACATCATCGCTGACGCCGTCAAGCGCGCGACCGACAGTACCGACGCGGTGTGGATCTCCTTCAACATTGAGGTCATGAAGCCGGCCTACTGTCCCAGTACCGGACGGACTCGTCCCCTGTGAAGCCATCAGGATGGTCCGGGATGCCGTCCCCCAGCTCGATCCTGAGCACTTCGGATTTGACATCGTCGAGGTCGTCCCCAGTACGCGTGAACAACACGAACACTTACAACGCCAGCATCATCTCCGAGTTCGTGAACCGTCTGATCATCGAGGTGCTGGGTAGTATGGCGCTCGCCGAGCGCGGTCTCAGCGAGGGCTCGCCGATCAAGCCGAAGGAACCGCTTGGTCCCCAGCCCGATCTCAAAGCGTCAGCCGACGACTGATTCCAACGCGGATCGGAAGCGTACCGACCGTCGGGTCGTACCACTATCATCACCAACCAACGATCCTCAACCGCAAACGCAACGCTCGGCAGGCGGATGTCGATTCTGATGAGACGGGCGCATAAACGGATAGAAGGATCGAGGATGGTCGTGGTCCGGTCAGTCGGCACCGGCCGGAGCGGCCCGTTGATTCTCGATGTACTCGACGATCTCGGCCGTCTCGGCGGTGAACTCCTCGATGTCGACCTCCGATCCATGCAGCACCGTCGAGAAGTACTGCGTGTTACTGGCGAGGTTGACGGCCTCGGCGAGTTCCTCGTCCGTGACGTCCTCCATCCGGGCTTCCGCCTTGTGGAAGTCAGTACAGTACGGACACTTGATCGCAGCGGCTACCCCGACGCCGATGAGCGCCTTCTCCCGGGCGGTCAGTTCGGTCTCCCCGAACTCGAGGTCCCGGACGAGCCCCCAGCTGTGATCGCTCGCCGGTTCCGCGAGGCTATCGATCCAACTCGGCACATGGCCGAGGTGATCTTCGATCTCGTTTCGCGCGTGATTTGATACCATTGTCGTCCCCGGATCCCGTGAGTGACTCTCGCCACCTCCCGTTCGGCCTGCAGACAGAGCCGCTCCGAAATCCACAGTCGAGTAGTTCGTGAACGACGATGAAGGTATCATATACGGCCGGTCGGGAGTTCTTATACGGTTAGCAGCTTTCGAACTGAAGGGGACGTGGTTCTCGAAGGCCGGTGATCGAGACGGGCTTGAGAGGGGTTGTCAGTGTCCGTTCTGTGGACTACCGACGCTCAAAAGCCGATATCGTCGACGAACTCCCGTAGCGCCTGCGTGAAGAACACGGGGTTGTCGAGGTTGGAGGCATGGCCTGCATCCGGAACCGCGCGGATCGAGACGTCCGACAGTTCGATACCCAGCTTCGATACGTGCCGACGGATGAACGGCGGCTCGTTTTCCCCGTACAACACGAGCGTTGGCACCGTGATCGAGGGGAGGTCGAGTATCGTCTCGTGGAACCTCGCGACCGCCCGGATCACCTTGGCGAATTCCTCGGTCTCCATGCGCGGTCCTTCGGCCCGGAGGCGCTCGATCTCCCCATAGTCGCCGCTGACGCCCGATCCCGAGAGCCGTTCTTGGAGCCACACCAGCGCTTTCTCCACGCGCTCGTAGCCGACGAGTCGAACCGGCGGGACGGTAGCTCGCAACAGGAGCGACCGCTGGATCCACTCGCTTCGCGTCAGCAGTTCAGGGGTGAACGTATCGGCGAGCACGAGGCCGGCCAATCGATCCGGATGCCTGGCGGCGTACACCTGCGCGATACACCCACCCATCGAGAGCCCACAGAGGACGGGCCGGTCGAGATCCAACACGGTAACGAGCGCGTCGAGATCGTCCACGAACAACCCGATCGAGTACGCGGTTCTCGCCGACCCACCGGTCCGTCCGTGCCCCCGGACGTCGTAGGCGATCGTCGTGTAGTCGTCGCTCAGGGCGTCTATCTGGGCCGTCCACTGGCTGTGATCGAGGATCGCCCCGTGAACGAAGACGATGGGGCGACCGGAGCCCCGTCGCTCGTAGTACGTTTCGATGTCGTTCGTCCGAACAGTCGGCATACCACTCGCTACGCCTCCATTAGAGATAACGCTCTCAGTAGTCCCTTTCCGACTCGTTTCCCCCAGAGGTCGCGTCGAACCGAGCTGTCCCGACAGGGACGACGACCAGTCATGTCGTCAGCCCTCACTGACAGCCGCCGGTGCGCACCGATCGATTGAGAGGCTCTGGCTCCAGGTCGTCGACGGATCAAACCCGGATCCGACGTATCGACACAGTGTTTGTTTATTAACATTATTATTTGATATAATATTTAATAAGCCGAATTGATTCGGGATAATTCACTAACTCTGCTAATTGTTATCAGTCATCGTCAGATGAAACGACCCAAGGAGGACGGAACGGGGATACAGAGACGGCCGGTGATTCGGGCGATGGCCGGGTTCGCCGCTGCAGGGGCGGTCGGAACCGCCTCAGTCGGGACGGCGGCCGGCCAGATCGAGCGCGGAGCGACGACCGATCCCCACACGAAAGACACGTATCGTTCGATCGTCGAGGCAGTCGTCCCCGAAACGCCCGAACTAGCCGCCGAACGCGGCGATGAACACCGGGCCGGTGGGTTGGCGATCGACCTCGACGAGTATCTGATCTGGTCGTTTAACAACTTCCAAGAGATCCAACTCGGAGCGTCGTCCACCGCAGGGAGCACGCTCATCAACGTCGAGGATCTGCTCGAGGATTCCGACAGTCTCCTCGGGGGGCTGACTGACGTACTCAGCGATGCGACGCTCGGCGTGCTCGATGTCGACGCCCTCGTCGGGGCCGTCGATTTCGGGGACGTCGAACTCGACCTGGGTCCGCTACAGGAGCTGGCCGTCGGCGTCTCGGATGGGACCTTCGAGCTCGCCAAATCGGTCGAAAGCGAGGTGTACGACCTCGAGTTTCCGACCTATCCCTACTCGGAAGTCACCGCGGTCGTGTTCGATATCGTCGCCGCGGAGTTTCTCGCCCGTGGCATGAATGAGGAATCACCCAGTGTAAACCCGGAGTACCCTGCAGGCGGGATATTTACGCGCCTCGCACCGCGTGACCGCCTCCGAGCAATCGAATCGATGGTCGACGGTGGCCTCATCGATATCGCCGACGAGATCCTCGAGGACCTCATCGTCCACGTGGGCTTTCTCAAGTTCGTCGTCTTCGGCGTCAACGGGTTCGCCCAGTTCGGCTACTATAGCGAGTGGTCGGGCTACGGCGAGACGAAGACCGATCCGCCGACCCAACGTATCTTCGAAGGCGGTGTACAGAGTCACGAACAGACGGACTACCCGGGCCCGGCTGCTGGCTACGCCGAGTTGCGCGAGTTCCCGGGCGACGGCGTCTTCGACTTCGGCGAGGACGGTTTCAAGGAGAACGAGTACTGATCATGTCCGACCACGATGTCGTCGTCATCGGTGCGGGCGGGGACGGCCCCGCTCTCGCGTGGCGACTCGGACGGCACGGCCTCAACGTACTGGTGATCGAAGCGGGACCCTGGCACGGCAACGACCAGTGGCCAACCCCCCACGAAAAGCCCGGCGCGACGCAGAGCGACGACCCGGCGGACCTCGACGGCTCGCTAATGGACGAACAGCTCCACCGGCGAGAACAATCGATGAACGATCCCGTCTCGGGGAAGCTCCGCGTGGGGCCGGCCGACCGCGATCGGGCCCCGTGGTTCCGCAACCAGCCCCAGAACATGTTCATCTGGCAGGTCGCCGGGGTCGGCGGGACGACGCTACATTACTTCGGCAACCACCCGCGCTCGTATCCCCATGCGTTTGAAGAGCAGGACCACTGGGAGATCGACTACGACGATCTCGTCCCCTACTACCAGCTCATGGAAGAAGAGCTCCCGGTGTTGCCGGCGCCAACAACCGAGAAAGAAGACCTCTACTACTACGGCGCCGAGCAGGCTGGCTATGACCTGCTCGATCAGAAGAACGTCACCGAAGAGGGGTATCGCCCCCAGCCCAACGCGATCGCCCATCCCGACGAGCGACTGGCGGGCAACTACGACGGGAACTTCAGCTATCCCGATATCGAGGGCTCGACGCTGTCGGGCCACCACTTCCAGGGCGGATCGCTCCCGCTCGACGCGCCGGTCCGGGAGAAGGCCCGCAAGTCGAGCAACGTCGGGTGGGTGCCCCGTGCGCTCGATACGGGTAACGTCACTATCCGGCCGAACACCTACGTAACGAACGTCAACACCGAAAGCGGGCTACTTGGGACTGATAAACCCACTGCGACTGGCGTGGACATTCGGGATACATGGTCCGGCAAGACCGATACGATCACCGGCGACGTGATTGTGATGGCTGGTGGCTGTATCGAGACGCCCCGCCTCTGGTTGAACTCCGGATTGCCCCAGAACGACTGGGTCGGCAAGGGACTGACCACCCACTGGTTCGACTGGGTCGTCGGCACTTTCGACGAAGAAGATATCCAAGACGCGATCGGCTCGGACACCGTTCGACCGTACGTCGGGCAGAACTCGGCGGCACGGTTCGACAGTCCGGGGCTAGGTGGGCTCGAACTCATCGGGACGAGTCCGGGCTTGACGGCCTTTGCTAACTACTCGTTCAGCCAGGCCGGCTACAACTTCGATACCGTCGTCGATGACGACGCCCCGTGGGACTCCCGAGGACGGATCGTTGACGAGGAGCTCAAGGAGCGAATGGCCGACTATGAACGGACGCTGTCAATCCTCGTCATCACCGACGACCTCCCGCGCCAGAACAACGGTGTCGAGGCCGATCCGGTGTTCGCCGACGAACACGGCCCGGTGCCACAGGTCGAGTGGGAGCCCCATCCCGACGACGACGCCAAACGCGACGAACTCGCCGGGATCGCCGGCGAGATCCTCAGTAGTGCCGGGGCGAACCACGTCCATCGGTCGGACTGGCCGCCGCTACTCTTGCACATGCAGAGCTCGATGGCCCAGGGGAAGGTCGTCGATGATAACTGCGAGGCCTACGACGTCGATCGACTGTTCATCGGAGACCACAGCGCCATGGCCAACGGCGGGGGCAGCCCCAACCCGACCCACACCGGGCAGGCACTGGCCCTTCGCACCGCCGACCGGATCGAGGAGCTGTACTTCTGAGTCGTCGCCCACCTCATGGACCACGCTTTCGACCCCACTGATCGCGCGTTCGATGCCCTCCAGAGCGACGACGCTGAGACGGCCATCGAGCGTCTCTCTCGGTCACTCGAATCGACGCCCGAGGACGGTCGGGCCCTATGCCTTCGCAGTCGGGCGTATCTGGCGACCGGCCAGTCCGAACGCGCCCTCGCGGACGCCGACCGGGCAATCGACCTCGAGCCCGGGAACGCTGAGGCCCACATCGAGCGGGGGAACGCGCTCGTCGAGCAGAGTGAGTACGGAAACGCCATCGGGGCGTACGACCGAGCGATCGAGCTCGATCCTGAAAACGCTCGCGCCTACCACAACCGCGCGAGCGCGTACGTCGTGTTCGGCGACGCAAACCGTGTGATGAGCGACTACGACCGCGCGATCGAGCTCGATCCCGAGGACGCGACCGCTCGCTACAAACGGGGGAGTGCACTGGCGCTGGCCGGCCGCCATGAAGCAGCGATCGAGTCGTTCGGCCGAGCGATCGATCTCGATCCCGATCGCTCACAGGCGTACAACGCACGCGGAATCTCCACAAACGAGGTGAGCGGCCCCGCTACAGCACTCGACGATTATCGCCGAGCGATCCAGTGCAATCGTGAGAACGCGGACGCCTACTACAACCGGGCGATCGCCCATGCACAATTGGGCAACGTCGCGGAGTCGGATGCGGATCTCGACCGTGCGATCGCACTCGAAGACGGGTACGAAAACGCGTATCTCAAGCGAGGGAACGCCTACGCCGAGCAGGGGAGCTACGCGCTGGCGATCCGCGATTTCGAACGCGCGAGCGAACGGAGTCCGAACGATCCGGTTCCTCGGTTCAACGCCGGAAACGCACATCGTGCACGTGGCGATACCGACGCGGCGATCGACGCGTATCACCGCACGCTTGCGAACGCAGCTCGGCTTCCCGATCACGGGTGTCGGGTCCACGGAGCGCTCGCTGACCTGTATTGCGACCGGAACCGTCAGGAGGAGTATGAACGCCACCAGTTCCGCTACGCCGTGCTCTCGGTGCTGCAGGACGACCGGTGGACCGGAATAACGGCGGCCGCACGCCTCCTTGAGACGACGGAGTCGATGACCCCCCGACGACGGAACGCAGCGGCGCTCACCGTGGCCGGGAATCGACTCGGCGACCGGGCCGGGGGATACGCACCGCCGGCAGTCCACCGGTGCGAGGCGACGGCAACCCAGCTACTCGACTCGTGTGATACGCTCTCCGAGGAGAACCGCATTCTGTACGAGATCGCCATGAACGACGGGCCCAACGGTGAACGGACAGGGGGTCGACGGGAAAGGGGTGCCTTCGACCGGGAGAAGGCGATCGATCACGACGACTGGGAGGCGCTCTATGGACTCGCCGTCGACGCGCTCCGCTCAGAGATGCGTGTGTATCGGCGGAAGTAAAACTCAGGGAGTCAACATCGAGAACACCCGTGCTTCGGCCTTTCGGAGGTGTTCGTTGACGGTACTCGCCGCACAGCCGAGTCGCGTCGAGATCTCCTCGTGGTTCGTGCGTCGTGGGACCTCGTAGTAGCCCATCTCGATGGCCGCTTCGATCACCTCGAGCTGGCGTGTCGTCAGCTGTGACCGGAGATACTGGCTGTCGGAGGAGTACTGCCCGACCTGTCGGATCGAAACGCCGACCGACTCGGGCATTTCCTCGATCGCCTGACCCAAGAGATCGTGAGAGCCGATGAGCGTGGTCTGCAGACCACCGTGAGCCGTAAAGACGATCGGCGTGTCGACCATCAGCGCGTACCTCTGAAAGAGCATCATAAGCGAGCCCGCCGGTTCACCGGGTTGAAGGTGGACGTGGACGTGGAACGTTCCCTCGGCTTCGTCTTCGTGGAACACGTCGTGGCTGATGAGTGCCTCGTGGTCGGTCAGCGCCGTGGAAACCGCGTGGCGGTCGCCACGGAGGCTGTACACCATCGTTCCGGTCCCGTCGCTGAACGCGTTGACGTACAACAGTGCCTCGCGTTCGACGCTCGGATCCTTCGCCAACATCCGATCGACGGGGTGAATGCCGCCTTCATCCGGCGTGAGAACGAGGGTGAAATACTTCATCGGTCACCTCGATATACCGGCCGATAGGGGTGGGTATCGATTTCTTGCCACGGTTGTGAAGAGCGATTTGTGCCCCTGTTTGCTTTCCCGAACACGTAGGTAACTGTTTGGTGTTAGGTATCCCTTCACAAAAATATATGCTCCGAATTTCGAACCCGTCGAAGGCAGATCACGAGGGCAAGCGGGACTGCGTTACTCACTCGAACGATCCGAGGACAGGATTCAGGTGAGTTGAGGTCCGACACAGCCTACGAGTTGCGAACCAGCGGATCGTACCACTCCTTATTGGCCCGATACCAGTGGATGAACTCGGAAACCCCCTCACGGATGTCGGTCGTCGGTTCGTACCCCAACAGCTCGTTCGCCTTCGAGATGTCGGCGTGGGTGTGCTCGGCATCGGCGTCGTTTCGCTCGCCGTAGACGAGGTCGAGGTCGGGTGCGAGCTGATTGCGCACCACTTCGGCGAGCGTCTCGATGTCGATGGTGTCCGTACTCCCGACGTTCATGATCTCGCCGTCGGCGACATCAGTATCGAGGAGTCGCTCGTTCGCCCAGAGGACGTCGTCGACGTAGGTGAAATCCCGGGTTTGAGAGCCATCGCCGTAGATCACCGGCGGTTCGTCATGGAGACATCGGGAGACGAAATTCGAGATCGCCATGTTCGGGCGCATCCGGGGGCCGTAGACGGTGAGATACCGCAGTGAAACCGTCGGCAGGCCGTACACTTCGTTGTAGACGCGCGCGTACTGCTCGGCCGCGAGCTTCGAGACGCCGTAGGGGCTGACCGGCGTCGTGGGGTGGTCCTCGTCGGAGGGAAGGTAGTATATGAGCGCTGCCGACGGGTTCGTCCTATCCTCGCATTGGGAGGGATTCGGAATCGTCGTCGCCGAGGCGATGGCGTGTGAACTGCCGGTCGTCTCGACGGCCTGTGGCGGCCCCGAGGAGATCGTCGCCGACGGGGAGACGGGATACCTGAGCGAGGTGAGAGATCCCGATCAACTGGCCGCGAACATGGACACGGTACTGGAGATGGAAGACGGAACGCGTGAGCGAATGGGAACGCGGGGTCGAGAGCGAATCGTTGAGGCGTTCGGGATCGATCGGATCGTCGAACAGTGGCGGGCGATCTATTCGGAGGCAGGCGAATAGCGGGCCCGTCGGATCGGGACGGATGGGTCGGTCAGAGCTCGATCTCGCGGCCGATACCGTAGGTTAATCCCCCGAGTCCAAAGAGAACGAGGACCGCTCCGAGCAGCCACACACCCGAGTACGCGGCTGAAAACGCACCGATCCAGAGGCCACAGAGCAGAACGACGCCACCGCCGACGATGGACTGGACGAACTGCTCCATACACCCTCTTGTGAACGACGGCAGTAAATATCCGGGGTCGCCGGTCCAAGAAATCGGTCCAAAGCCAACGCCATCAGGGCCGAAACCCCGCCCATCACATTCGTCAGCGGACACGGAGAGCAAACGTTAGTGGCGTCGAGCCACTACTAGAGGTATGACCGCAACGCTCGTCTACGACGACGACTGTGGCTTCTGTACGTGGTGGGCCGACTACCTCGCCGATCACTCCGACATTCGGGTGGTCGGGTTCGCCGACCTCACGCCCGAACTGTGCGAGAAAATCCCCGACGAATACGAGAACTGCTCGCACTTCGTCACCGACGACGGGGTCTACTCGTGTGGCGCATCGATCGAGGAGGCGTTCACGCGGACCGAGATCGGACGGCCGGTCCGACCACTCACGAAGTTCCTCCGAAACTTCGAGGACTACGAGCGCCTCCGGGAGCGTTCGTACCGACGGATCGCGGACAACCGGAGCTTCTGGGGACGCCTCCTCTCGAAGACGCCGCCGGCGAGACGGAACTCGGACGACGAGCGCTGAGGGGACGACTGGTCACAGCCTCCGCCGGCCTCGTCTCGATCCGTCACCCCGAAGATCCTTCAGCGACGTCGGCCGCACGTACGTGCCGACGGGTTCACGCTCCCACCACCGGCCCGTCTCCTCGCGTTCGACCGGGGTCGTGTATCGGTAGTGATACCGGGTCGCGCGGACGTACTCGGGCGGGTCGTCGAAGGGGACCGTAGCGAGCAGATCGAGGGTCGCCTCATCACCTTCAAGGAGCTTGGCCAACAGGCGCGGGAACCACGGGCTCCGGTAGGGAGAGGGCGCCATCGCAGCGAACCAGAGTTGCCAGTCGAGTCGAAGGTGGTAAGGAGCGACCTGTGGCGGCCGTCGTGTGGGGTCGGTCGGTTTTCCCTTGAACTCGTAGGCGCGCCACTCGGTCCCGTCGGTGGGTTCTTCGTCGGCAGTCCCTTCGATAACGATCTCGTAACGCTCCCTCGTGATCGAGCCGAACGCGCCGTAGGTGTTGACCAGATGCAACGGGTCGAAGGCGGTGTTCATCACCTGCGACTCCGAGAGCATGTTGACTGCTGGCCGGATGCTCAACGCGAGGACGAGGACGGTCACGAGAACCGCAAGCACCTCGAGATACAGCGGCGTCGCGACCGTGGCTGGCGCCGAAACCGGGAGAATCGCCATGAGAGTGCCGTCGCTGAACGTGGCGATCGCCAGAACGATCGTCAGCGCGTTTAGCCACGCGAAGTTGCCGGTCACCATCAGCCAGCCCTGAAACCCGATCGTCGCCACGCCTGCGAGCGCCGAGAGGGGTTGAGGTGCGAAATACAGGAAGGGGACCGCGAGTTCGACCACGTGATTCCCGAGCGTCTCGAGGCGGTGAAAGCGCTTCGAACGGTGGTGGGCGAACCAGCTCACGGGGTTGGGAATCGGCTGGGTCTCGTAGTGGTACTCCATCGCGCTCAGATCGCGCCAACAGTCGTCGCCGCGGAGTTTGATCAGCCCCGCACCGAACATGTTCCGAAAGAGCACCCACTGGAGCAGAACGAGAACCACGAACGGCGGGGCGACGCTCCCGGCACCGAGGAAGACCGCGAGAAAGCCGGTCTCAAGCAGCATGGACTCCCAACCGTAGCCGTAGAAGGTCTGGCCCGCGTTCACGAACGAGAGGTACAGGAGCCACAGCATCGCCCAGAGGGCCATCGAGGCGGGCGTCGCGTAGGGGTCGGGTAACCAGTAGGGGCCAGCCACGAGTGCGATCAGCGAGAGGCCCACCCCAGCCCACGCCGCAAGCCCGATCGCACGGTCGCTCGGAACGAGATGGAAGAGGCTCGGTCGCTCGCTAACGGAGGTGTGCTCGACGTACCGGCTGATCGGCAACAACCCGTCCTCGCCGGCGAGCGGGCGGAACTGGTTGGCCGCGACGAGAAAGGCGATCAAATAGAGCAGCGCGAGGGCCCGCTGGAAGAGGAGACGAACAAGCCAGTAGTCCGCACCGTCCCACATGTGAAAGGAGTACGGCGGCGGACTGCCAAAGGAATGACGGAGCGGGAGGGTGGACGACCCGTTCGAGCGGCGTTCGCGTCGGTCCCTCGAAACGGATCGAGGAGAGAGGGTTTTTCACTGAGGTCTACGTTGCCTACCAGCATGGGATACGTTGTCAAGATGCCGAAGTTGGGGCTCGAAATGGAACAGGGGACCCTCTTGGAGTGGTATAGCGAAGAAGGCGACCCCGTCGAGGAGGGCGAAGTGCTCGCCGAGATCGAATCCGAGAAGAGCATCGGCGAGATCGAGGCCCGCGAGGGCGGCGTCCTTCGACTCGTCGACATCGACGAGGGCGAGACGGTCCCACCGGGAACGCCCATCGGGATCGTCGCGGACGCCGACGAGGACATAACGGGGTTCGAAGCGGAGTTCGACCAAGCGGCGGCGGATCCTGAGGAGTCGACCGAACCCGTGGACGAACCGGCGGAATCGGCCGAACCGACCGCGGAGGCGGAGACGGCGGCGAGCGCTTCGAGTGCCGAGAGCGCGTCGGCGCAGGTGAAAGCCTCACCACGGGCCGAACGCCGGGCCGAGGAGCTCGACGTCACCCTCAGTACCGTCGACGGAACCGGACCACAGGGCGCGATCACCGAAGAGGACGTCGAGGCCGTCGCGGCGTCCGGCGAAACGGAGGCCGAGACGACGCCAGCACCGGCCGCAGAGCGGGTCAAGGCCTCACCACGGTCGAAACGGCGGGCCGAAGAACTCGGGGTCGATCTCGCCGGTATCGACGGATCGGGACCGGGGGGTGCGATCACCGAGGACGACGTCGAGGCCGCGGCCGAGGAGACGCCGACGGACGCCGTCGAATCTGCGGTCTCTGACGCCGGGCGGGCGGGCGTCGGTCCGGGGCGATATCGCACCGCAACGCTCGTGGTCGACGGGGGGGCGGCCGATACGCTGATCGAGACGACCGAACTGGCGGCGGAGGCGTTCGACATCGAGGTCTCACCGCTCGACACCCTGCTCGTGGCGACCTCGTCGGCGCTCGAGAACCATCCCACGTTCAACGCGACGTTCGAGGACGACACCCACCACCTCCATCGACAACAGGACGTCGCGCTCGCGGCCGAGGCCGATGGCGAACTGCTCACGCCCGTCGTCGAGGGCGTCGAGGGGCGGTCGTTCGCCGACCTCGTCGAGACGCGCCACGTGAAGACCGACGAAGCGGTTGCGAGCGGTGTCTCGGGCACGCGCGCGACGTTCGCGCTCGCGCTCGAAGGGGAGTTCGACGGCGACGGCGAGTCGCTGCTCGCACCGCCGACGGTCGCGGGGCTTCTCGCAGACGCCTCACGACGACGAGCCACACCCGCCGAAAACGGCGTCTCCCTCGATCGGTGCCTCTCGCTGTCGCTGGCTTACGATACCCGTGTCCTCGGCGACGGGGACGCAGAGGAATTCCTCGAAACGCTGCTCGAACGGATCGGAGATCTACCCGAACTCGTGCTGGCAACCTACGGGAAGTAGTCCGGGTTCTGCCTACTCGGGATACGTCCTGTCGGGATCGGGCATCGCCTCGAGGTTCGTCGCCGTCTCGAAGATGACGCCGTTGAGCCGATCCCGCGTGTCGAAGTACCAGTATCGGACCCCAGCGAAGTTCCCGCTCTGAAGCACCCCCATCCCCGTCTCCTCGAACCGCTCGACGACCGCCTCCGTGTCCTCGAACGCGAAACACGCGACGTGGTGGAGCCCCTCGCCGTGTTCTTCCAAGTGGTCGGTGTAGATGTTCTCGCCTTCCAGCGGCTCGATCAATTCGATCATCGTCCCCGCGACCTCGCCAAGGGCAAGTACCATAGAGTAGTCGTGCGGTTCGCCGCGATAGGTCGTCTCCGAGAGACGGGGCGGCTCGAATCGATAGACCTCCCACGGGCCGATACCGAGGATCGAACCGAACCGCTCCATCCCGTCCTCGATGTCCCTGACGACGAACGCGACCTGCGTGATCTGCGGGATCTCGATCCCCACGTCCGGTATATCAGTATTGACCATGATATACAGAAGAGGGACGGTAATCGATTTATACGTTCGTACTGGTCCGGCGAACAGTCAGACGGGAAGATTAGCCGTTCTCGAAGACGCCGGTACCGGCGGCGTCGAAGACCGCCTCGATCGAGACGAGTCGCGGGCCTCGGTCGGCCGCGCGGAACTCGACGGTTTCCCCCACTACTTCGAGTTCGCGCTCGCCGTCGGCCCCGACGACGCCCTCCTCGACGTCGACGGTCATCGACTCCCCGTCGGTCAAGCGATACCCCTCCTCGATACCGATCTCTGCTACCACGCCGGGGGCGACGATCGCCCTGACCGTCCGTGGAGCCGTATCGGGATCAACGAGCCGGAGACCGATCACCCCCGGTTCGTCGGGCGCGAGCGAATCGGTCGCCCCCGCGACGCTGCTGAGGCCGATGTCCGCGGGATTCGCCCGGGAGACGACCCCGCCCGTGAGATCCTCGGGATCAAGCATCGCCCGCGTCCCCACGAACGATCGGTTCGAGAGTTCGACCGACGCCAGCCCGGTGACGGTCTCGTCCGATTTCGTGCGTGCCTCGACCATGTCGTGGCGATACGTGACCGCCGCCGCCTCGACTGCACCCGTCGCGACGAGCGCGGCGGCCGCCCCGGCGACCGTCCCGTCGACGGCGGTGGGTACGACGTTGTTCGTCCCCGTTGAAACGGGGAGAAGGGGAACGTCGCCGCACTCGAGGGCGGTATCGCGGCTCGTCCCGTCGCCACCGAGGACGACGATCGCGTCGGCCTCCTCGCTGAATCGGGCGGCCGCCCGACGGGTGTCGGCAGCGGTTCCATCAGGGGAGCAGTCGAGTAGGTCCGTTTCGACCCCGGAGATCTCCTCGGCGGCACTCGCGGCGATCCCCGCCGTGTCGGGCATCAGGAGTGCCGTCGGCGGATCGGGAACGACCTCCAGCCCTTCGAGGACGCATTCGGCGACGCGTCGCTTCGCGTAGTTGTCGACGACGCTCGCACCGCCGGTCAGCCGCCGGATGTCGCGCCCGGCGGCCGGATTGACGATCAGCCCGATATGAGCGCCCACCGCTCAGACGATCCGTTCGATGGCGTCTCTGACCTCCGCACCGTCGGGAAGGACCTCCCGTTCGAGCGACGGGCTGAAGGGCATGTGCGTATCGGGGACGCCCACCCGCTGGATCGGCGCGTCGAGGCTGTAGAAGGCGTTCTCGACGGCGCGAGCCACCACTTCCGCATGGGTGCCGTAGGAAAGGGGGCTCTCGTCGGCGACCACGAGCCGGCCGGTCTTCTCGAGGCTCTCGACGATGGTGTCGGTGTCGAGCGGGTACAGCGACCGCAGGTCGATCACCTCGACGTCGGTGTCGCCCTCCAGTTCGTCTGCGACTGACAGCGACTCGCCGACGAGCCGCTGGGTCGCGATCACGGTTACATCCGAGCCCTCGCGCTCGACGTGAGCCTCGCCCAGCGGGATCGTGAAGTCCTCGTCGACCGGCACCTCGCCCGACTGCTCGTAGATCATCTTGTTCTCGAAGAAGAAGACGGGGTCGTCCGACCGGATCGCCGATTTGAGCAAGCCTTTGGCTGCCGCGGGCGTGCCGGGGGCGACGGCCATCAGCCCCGGGAAGTGGGCGATCCAGGAGTGGACGGTCCCCGAGTGTTGGCTCGCCGCGCCCATCCCCCCGCCCTCAGTGGTCCGAACGGTGACGGGCATCTCGGTCTTCCCGCCGAACATATAGCGCATCTTCGCCATCTGGTTCATGACCTGTTCCATCGCCACCCCGAGGAAGTCCGAGAACATGATCTCGACGACCGGCCGCGAGCCGGTCGCGGCCGCGCCGGTCGCCGCGCCCATGAACCCCGACTCGCCGATGGGCGTGTCCCGAACGCGGTCCTTACCGAACTGCTCGTGGAGGTCGCCGGTCACGTCGAGGACGCCGCCCATCGTCGCGATGTCCTCGCCCATGAGGAAGACGTCCTCGTCGCGGGCCATCTCCTCGCGCAGCGTCTCGCGGATCGCCTCCCGCACCGTCATCGTCTCGGTCGCCTCGGCTTCGAGTCCCGCGCTCGCCATCAGCGCTCACCCCCGTCGGGGTCGCCCCCGTCCGCACGCACCCGCCGGGCGAACTCCGTGATCTCGGGTACCTCGGCGGCGAACATGTCGTCGTAGGCCTCCTCGGGGGCGGGCTCCTCTGCGCTCTGGGCGTACTCGAGGGCCTCCTCGATGGTCGTCTCGACCTCCGACTGGAGGGCCTCGTACTCCTCGTTGGTGAGTTCGCCCCGGTCGATCAGGCGCTGTGCGAACGTCTCGATGGGGTCGCGGGCCTCCCAGCGCTCGACCTCGTCGTCCTCCCGGTACAGCTCCTCGTCGCCCTCGAAGTGGCCGTGGAACCGATAGGTCTCGGCCTCGATGAACGTCGGGCCGTCTCCGGCGCGGGCCCGTTCGCGGGCCTCCGTCACCGCCTCGTTGACCGCGGTGATGTCCATCCCGTCGACGGTGATCCCCGGGACGTTGTACGCGCCCGCGGTGGCGCTCAGGTTCTCGACGTTGTGCTGTTCCTCGACCGGCGTCCCCTCGCCGTAGTGGTTGTTTTCGACGAGGAAAATTACAGGTAAGTCCCACGTCGCCGCGAGGTTCGCCGCCGAGTGGACCTGCCCCTGCGCGACCGCCCCGTCGCCCAGAAACGACAGCGCAACCCGGTCCTCGCCCTTCCGGTCGATCGTCAGCGCCGCGCCCGTCCCCAGCGGTGGGCCCGCGCCGACGATACCGTTGGCACCGAGCATCCCGGCGTCGACGTCCGCGATGTGCATCGAGCCCCCCTTCCCGTTGCAGTAGCCCTCGCGCTTGCCGTAGAGTTCGGCCATCATGGGTTTTGGGTCGAGCCCCTTCGCGATGCAGTGGCCATGGCCGCGATGGGTGCTCGTGATGTAGTCGTCGTCTTCTAGCGCACTACACGCACCCACTCCCACCGCCTCCTCGCCGATGTAGAGGTGGACGAACCCCGGTATTTCGCCGTCGGCGAAGCGCTCACCCGCCGTCGTGTCGAACTGTCGGATGGTGAGCATCCGCCGAAGGGCCTCTTTGCGTCCCGTTTCGGTCTCCAGATCGATGGTTGGCATCGCCAATGGAAACGTAACGATCGATATTAACTGTTGGGTGCTACCGATGCACAATATCGAGTGGTGGTAGCACCGTCGTCCGGTCATGGCACCCGCGAAGACCGACTCAGTCGTCGAACCCGTCGCGCAGGTCGCCCGCGAGGGCGTCGATGGCCTCGCGGGCACGGTCCCACTCGGGGTCGGCGAGCATCGTGAGAAAGCCGTGGATCATATCGGGATACTCGAGGCGATTCACGGGAACACCGGCGTCCTCGAGGCGGTCGGCGTACGCCCGCCCCTCGTCGCGGAGCGGATCGAACCCACAGGTCAACACGGTCGCCGGAGGGAGGTCGGCGAGGTCGGGCGTCCGAAGCGGCGAGGCGTATGGGTGGTCGCCGTCGAGGTCCGTTTCGAGATACGTCGTCCAGAATCGTTCCATATCCCCCCGCGTCATGAAGTAGCCGCTGGCGTTCTCCGTGTACGAATCGGTGTCGAAGGCGTGGTTCGTCGCGGGGTAGACGAGCAGTTGGCGGGCGATCTCGGGGCCACCACGATCGCGCGCGAGAAGGGAAACCCCCGCTACGAGCGTTCCCCCGGCGCTGTCGCCGCCGACGGCGATCCGGCCGGGGTCGATGCGAACGTCGCCGTTGAGATCGGGATCGCTGGCGAGCCAATCGAGAGCGGCATAACAGTCCTCGAGTGGAGCGGGAAAGGGGAACTCCGGCGCGCGGCGGTAGTCGACGGAGACGACGGGACGACCGGCGGCGTTCGCGAGCGCGCGCGAGGCGAGGTCGTGCGTCTCGAGATCCCCAAGGGCCCAGCCGCCGCCGTGAAAGAAGGCGAGTACCGGTTGGGGCTCCTCGTCGATGGTATCGTGGGGATCGTAGAGACGGATCGGGATCGGCCCGTTCGGGCCCTCGATCTCCGTCTCGTCGACCCGTTCGACCGGTTCAGGGGTCCCCGCCGGAACGGTCAGATCGAGATACGTCTCGCGAGCCTGTGCTATCGACTGTCGATAGAGGGGTGGGACGCCGCTCGCCGAGAGGTCGTGCAGTAGGTCTTCGGCCTGTGGATGGAGTTCCGTCGCCATTGCTCTGGTACCGGTACTTCCGTTCGGTTTGCTATCTATTAACAGTGTGTGGCTGTCGTCGCCGTCGGCCGAACGGGCGGATCGCTACCGAGGATGCAAGGAGCGGCCAACGGATGGACGGGACACAACCGGTGTCGAACTGGAGACGAAATCAACGGGTCCGAAGGGCCCGATAGGGAGAGCCGACGTCGGACCGACGTGACGCAGTGGTTAGCGAGCGATGCGTGGTTGGCGCGCGATACGGTAATTGGCGGACGATACCTGATTACTGTACGATACGGGACTGTCGTGCGGTGGTGTCGTGTGCGTTCGATGTAGTGTGTTGGCGTTTCGAGATGGTTGGTGGACGATACGGACCGTGCGGGTACCCACCGCGTCTCGAACGGGGCGGCGGGTGTATGTGATAGTATACCACACACCATAATAAAACTTTCTGTCAATTGACTATCTAGCGTTCGGACGAATGCCTACCGGGTGTGCGGCTTTATGTCGCTTCTCTCCGAGGTTCACCCATAGATGACACGACCCCTCTTCGACCGGGCACCGGACGACCGGATCGAGGTGCTCGCACCCGACGGGAGCGTCCGCGCACCCGAACTCGTCCCGGACCTCTCGCCCGAGCAACTGACGGCGATGTATCGGGACATGTGCTTTTCCCGGCGGTTCGACGAGCGCATGATCAGCCTCCAGCGACAGGGACGAATGGGGACCTATTCGTCGCTTTCGGGCCAGGAGGGGTCCCAAATCGGCAGCACCTACGCGCTGGCGGACGGGGACATGATCTCGTATCAGTACCGCGAGCACGGCTCGCTCGCAGCCCGCGGGATGCCCTGGGAGTACTTGCTGTACTGGATGGGTCACGAGGCGGGTAACGCCCGTCTCGCGGACATCGAGGTGTTTCCACTGAACATCACCATCGGCGACCACCTCCCGCACGCGGTGGGCTACGCGTGGGCCGCAAAACTCGCCGGCGACGACCTCGCGACCGTCGCGCACTTCGGGGACGGCGCGACCAGCGAGGGGGACTTCCACGAGGCGCTGAACTTCGCCGGTGTGTTCGACACCCCGTCGGTCTTCGTCTGTAACAACAACCAGTGGGCGATCTCGGTCCCCAGGGAACGACAGACCGCAAGCGAGACGCTGGCGGTCAAGGCGCGCGCCTACGGCTTCGAGGGCGTCCAGGTCAACGGGATGGACCCGCTGGCGATGTACGCCGTGACGAAGGCCGCCCGGGAGAAGGCGCTCGATCCCGAAGGAGACGAGCCCCGTCCGACGCTGATCGAGGCGATCCAGTACCGCTACGGCGCCCACACCACCGCCGACGATCCATCGAACTACCGCGACGACGCGGAGGTCGAGGAGTGGAAGGAGAAGGACCCCATCGACCGGTTCGAGGCGTATCTCCGCGGGGAGGGGGTCATCGACGACGACCGGATCGCGGAACTAGACGAGGGGATCGAGGAGTCGATCACCGACCTCGTCGACCGGGCCGAGGGATACGAGGCCGACCCGAGCGAGATGTTCGAGCACGCGTTCGCGGAGCCGACCCCGCGGCTCGCCGATCAGCGCGAGTACCTCCAGCACTTGCGCGAGGAACACGGCGACGGGGCGTTGCTGGCCGACGAGTGATCAGTCAATCGGCCGCGAGCGTCTCGACGGTCTCGCGGATCTCTTCGACGAGCGCGGGAAAGTCCCGCTCGTCGCCGGTTTCGGCCCATCGGTAGACGATCTCTCCATCGTCGTCAATGACGAAGACCGAGCGCTCGGCGACGAACATCACGTCGTAGAACCCCTCGCGGACGACGTCGTAGGCACGGATCGCTTCGTGCTCGAAGTCGCTCAGTAGGGGGAAAGTAAGGCCTTCCTGGCGGATGAACTCGTTCTGGGCGAACGGGAGGTCGGTGCTGATCCCGTAGACGCTCGAATCGACCGCTTCGAAGGCGTTCAGGGAGTCCCGGAAGGTGCACATCTCCTCGGTACAGCCGCTGGTAAACGCCGCGGGGAAGAACGCGAGGACGACCGGGCCCTCACTCAAGTGCTCCGAGAGGGTGAACTCGCCGACGTCGTTGTAGGCTTCACCGCGGGCGATCGGGACCGTGAAGTCGGGCGCTGACTCGCCTGTGTCGATCATGGTATACGGTCCGCGGGCCGGCTATTAGGAGTGATGGTGGAGGCAGCCCGACGCGTCTCAGAACGCTTAAGCGGCGAGCGAGGGATTCCGTGCCATGAAATTCGGAATCTACGTCAACCCACAGACCGCCGCGAGCGAGACGGGTCGGGAGCTTCGGGAGGGGATGCTTCGGATCGCGAAGACCGCCGAGGAGGCCGGCTTCGATCAGGTGATGGCGGGCCAGCACTACCTCTCGGATTTCACGCAGTTGCAGCTGTTGCCATTCCTCGCGCGCCTCACCGGCGAATGCGAAAACATGGAGATCGCGACGGGGATCATCCTCCTGCCCTTCTACCACCCCGTCGAGATCGCAGAGCAGATCGCGACCATCGACGCGCTCCACGACGGCCCGACGGCGTTTGGCGTCGGTGCGGGCTACCGCGACGCCGAGTTCGAGGCCTTCGGGATCCCGAAGGCCGAACGCGTCCCCCGACTGATCGAGGGTCTGCAACTCACCCGGCGACTGCTGACCGAGGAGGGTGTCACCCATGACGGGGAGTTCTACTCGGTCGATGAGGCCACGATCCCCGTTCAGCCCGAGGATTCCATACCCATTTGGCTCGCCGCGAACGCCGACCGGGCCGTCGAGCGGGCCGCCCGTCTCGCCGACGCGTGGCTTGTCAACCCCCACGCGACGGTCGGAGAGATCGAAGAGCAGAAATCGCGGTGTTACGACCCGGTTCGCGAGGAGCGCGGGGAGGGTTCGGAGGTGCCGGTGATCCGCGAGGCATTCGTCGCGCCGACCCACGAGGAGGCCGTTTCGGTCGCCCGCGAGCATTTGGAGGAGAAGTACCGGCGCTACGTCTCGTGGGGTCAGGACGAGGCGATGGAGGACACCGAGGACCTCCACCGCCCCTTCGAAGAACTCGCCGAGGACCGGTTCGTCCTCGGCACCCCGGCAGAGGTCTGTGCGGAGCTCGAACGCTACGAGGAGGAACTCGACGCGAGCCACGTCGCCGTGCGCTCACACTGGCCCGGCCTCCCCTACGATCGGGCCTGCGAGTCGATCGAACTGATGGGAGAGGAGGTACTTCCGAACCTCTAGGCCCCGGTTCGGACGAGGATGTCGACGACCGAGACGCCCTCACCCTCGGGATGGACGAGCACGGGATTCAAGTCGAGTTCGTCGATTCTCGGTGCCTGTGCGCCGACCGCGAGGTCGCCGACCCGGGCGACGAGGTCGGCCAGCGCGTCGAAATCGCCCGGCGGTCGGCCGCGATACCCGCTCAGAAGGTCGCCCAGCGGCGTGTCCGTGATCGCCGCGCGGACCTCGGCGGGCTCGACCGGGGAAAGTAGCGTCACGCCGGCATCGGGGCCGAACAGCTCGACGAGTTCGCCGCCCGGGGCGACGGTGAGAACCGGCCCGAAACTCTCGTCATGTGAGACGCCCACCAGGACTTCGGTGGTCGAATCGAGATCCGCCTGCTCCTGAACCAGAACCCCCTCGATAGTCGTCTCGCTCCTCTCGTTCTTCATGTACTGCCGGGCGTTCCCCACGACCTCTTCGTACCGCTCGGCCGCGTTTTCGGGGGCGACGCCGACGGCGACCGCACCCGCGTCGCTGCGATGAGGGAGCGCCCGGGCGTCGACCTTCAGGACGACCGGCCCGCCCATCGCTTCCGCGTACTCGGTCGCCTCTTCCGGGGATCCCGCGAGGCGGGTCTCGGCGGGCTCGATACCGCCCGATTCGAGCAATCGCGATCCTTCGTCCCACGTCAGCACTCGCTCGGCGGGAAGCGCCGGTGTCTCGATGTTCGGGAGGTCGGTCAGCGACCGCGCTGGCTTCCTCCCCGCTCGCTCGCCGAAGCCGACCAGCGAGGAAAGCGCGTCGAGACACCGACTGGGGTCGTAGTACAGCGGCGTCTCCCGGCGCACCCGCTCGTAGGGAAGCGGCGAGTCGCCCCTGTCACTTTCCTTGCGTCCGGTCCAGAGGAAGAGCACGGGATCGTCGGCCATTTCTCTGACCCGAAGCATGGCGTCAGCGATCCCCTCGGCGCGCTCGCCGACCGCGGGCAGTCCGACCGCGAAGACGTAGGCATCGAAGGCGTCGTCCGCGAACAGCGTCTCCGCGATCTCGGGGAGGACGTCCGCACCATACCCCCTGATGTCGGCGGGGTTGTGCATCGCGCCGAACGTGAGGAGATCCTCCATGTCGAGGAGCCGTTGCTCGGTCTCGCCGTCCAATGGGGGCAACGAGAGGTCGCGCTCGGCGGCCATGTCGGCCAGTAGGCTCGCGAGCCCGCCGCTGGTCGAGGCGAGACAGACGTTCGCACTCTCGGGCGGGTCGAACGCCGTGTGGACCCGCGATCTACCGAGCAGATCGGGGATGTCGGGGACGCGCTCGACGCCCGCGCGCTCGAAGGCGGCGTCCCACGCGGCGGCGTCGCCGGTCACGGACCCCGTATGCGAGAGCGAGGCCTGTTCGGCGACGGCGGATCGGCCGACCTTCGTCGCGAGGACGGGGGTCCCGTCGCGGACCGCCGTTCCCGCACTCTCGACGAACCGGCGGGGGTCGTCGACCCCCTCGATGTACGCACAGATCGCCTCGACGCGTTCGGAATCGGCCATGAACTCGACGTAGTCCGTAATCGAGAGGGCGGCCTCGTTGCCGGTCGCGACGATGTAGGCGAAGTCGATGTCCTCGTCGGCCGCCCGCTCGTAGAAGGTGGTAAACGCGAGCGCGCCCGACTGGCTCACCAACCCGATGGAGCCTTTTCCGGGCTTTCGCGAACAGGTCGAAGTGACGACCGTCTCGTCGTGGGTGTTCGCCAGCCCGATGGTGTTGGGCCCGCAGATCGCCATCCCGTACTCCTCGGCCAGTTCGCCCAACTCCGCTTCGAGTTTCGCGCCCTCGTCGTCGGCCTCGGCGAACCCGGCGGTGATGACCAGCGCGCTCGGGACGTCCATGCCGCCGGCGTCCTCGACGACCCCGAGGACGTGCTCGCGGGGGACGCTCACGACGACGAGATCGACCGTCGCCGGCACGTCGGTGATCGAGTCGTGACACGGCTGGCCCCACGCCTCCTCGCGGCCCGGATTCACGTAGTAGACCTCGCCGTCGTAGCCGTACGCGTCCAGGTTCTCGATCAGGTTCGAGGCGTACCACGAGTCGGGGCTCGCGCCGACGACCGCGATCGAGTCGGGCGCGAGCAGCGCGTCCATCCGCTCGGCGTTCATACTCGACCGTCCGAACCCGCCCACATAACTCCTCTCCTCGCCCCCACCGGCGCGGGCTACTCTAACCATGTAATGAAGGGCTCGCCGGTCGCCGCCCGCCGGATGTACTCCCGCTGTGTGTCCTCGATCGCGGTCCCGAGATTCGCACCGTCGGCGAGGCGCTCGCGGACCCGCGTGCGCTTCCAGACGCTCGGCGTCGTCCGCTCGGTCCAGCGTCCCTCAACGGGCGCGAGCAGCGCGTCGATCCGGTCGGGGGCGAGCCCACGGGCCCGAAGCCCCTCACGGGCGAGCGTGAACAGGTCGTCGTAGATCCGCCGGGGATCGCCAGTCGGTTCCCCCTCGCGGGTGAGCCACGCCAGTCGGGCGTCGATCCCGTCGTCGACCGCAGCGTAGAAGGCGTCCCGCGCATCGGCCCACGGGAGCGCCGAAAGCGGGTGCTCGCCGTCGACGATCCCGAACAGCAGACCGGCGACGAGCGCCTGAAACCCGACCGTATCGGCGGCCGTCGGCTGGGCGGCCAACGGCCGATACTCGATGCGCAACCCCTCGGGGCCGAAGATCGGGCGGATCCACCGCCAGTAAGTCCCCTGCTTGTGGAGCAGTTCCCAGTACTCGGCCCCGAACCCCTCGCGTCCCTCGAACCACTCGGACAGACACGGGACACAGCGCCGATCCGCGAGCAGTCGGTCGAGGACGTCCCCCGGACCGTCGACGTCGCGCGGGAATCGCACCTTCCCCGGCTCGCGGACGTTCATCGCCTCGAAGACCGGAACCCGGAGTTCGGCCGGCCCATTGAGGACGACGGCGGGATCGGGCTCCGTATAGAGGTCGGCGGGCAGGAAGGGGGCGTTCGTCGCCAGCGCCACCACCGGTCCGGCGGTCCGCAGCGCCGCGTTGTAGTAGCTGGCGAACTCGGCCGTGGGGACCTGCAGGTGGACCTGCATCGAGGTCGCGAGCGACTCGACGAGGATCGTCGGAAACCGTCGAGAACAGCCCGGAACGGTCAGGTCGACCGGGCCGTCGGCGGTGATGTCGGCGTCGAGCGCGTGGTAGCGGGCTTTCGGCGCGATGTTCGGCGAGACCGAATGGCCGTCCTCATCGTGGCGGGCACTCAAGTACGTGTTTGCGCCTTCTGGTGGCGGGATCGTCCACATTCCGTCGGTGACGAACCCCAGACGGGTCTCGGCGAGCGCCCGCCGGAGGCCGAAGAGACGCTCCTCGAGAGCGACGAACTGGGCGTCGATTCCGGCGGCCGTAAACGCCGTCGGCGGGGTGTTCAGCTCCGCGTTGTGCCGGCCGAGTTCGCGCTCGCAGATCGACCCGAAGACCCCGTCGGGGACGGGGGCGAGGCGACCCTCGGCGTCGACGGCGTACCCCTCCAGTTCGAGTCCGAGCGAGAAACCGGGATCAAACGCACCCGAGACGAACGCCTGCCGGAGCGTTGTCGCCTGCGCTTCAACCCGGCGGTCGAACTCGACACCGGTCCCCTCGCGTCGCGTCCGGTCGACGAGCGCCGTCGGTTCCATACCTCCCCTCCGTCCCCCGCGCTCATGAGTATTGGTAACATGGATATTCGAAGGGGCTATCCGCTAGGAGCGAAGACAGGTTAGTTCCACCGGGATCAGGCAGGATCGTACTCGTCGGGCCGCCCGTTTACGGGAGCGATCCCCGAGTACGCCCGACCAGAAGCGGAAGGGACCGGCGTCAGAGGCACTACTTCGTATTCCCCGACCCTTCCTACCCACCGAACGGACCCCAAGAGTATAAGCGTTGTTGATACCGCACAGCTAGTTGCGGATTACACACTAATACGGGAGTAGGGAGATTATTTAGCACTATTTACTCGTCATATATCTCGTTCGACGGGGCCTGTTCAGTTACATCCGAATCCGATTTGAAGTAGTTGAACGGCTGGTTGTACGAGCCGGTGACGATGTCGGACGTATGGATCGTCATTTCCAGGTCGTTGAGCGTCTCGGTGATGGTCCCGAGGTCGCGCGTCCCGGTGGCGACGACCTCGACCACGAGGTTCCGTTCGCCGGTGAGCGTCTCGCGGACGCTCACGACGCCGTTGACCGTTAGGGCCTCCCGTGCCCGTTGGCTTCGTTCGGAGGCCGAAACGGTGCAGACGAACTGGACGTGAAGCGGGAAACCCGCGCGTTCGTAGTCGATCTGAGGCATGTACCCCTCGATGATCCCGGCGTCTTCGAGCTGTCCGATCCGGTTGCGGACGGTGCTCGGCGAGACGCCGACGGCCGCGCTGATCTCGTCGTGGGTCGTGGTGCGCGCGTTCTCCTGGAGCATGTACAAGATTCCGCGGTCGACCTCGTCGAGGAGGAGCCGTTCGTCCGTCTCCCTGACCATACCTGTCGATGGGGACGAATGGTCAAGGCTGTTTGGTGGCCGTCCGGTTGGCCGGTCTACGGTCGCACGGATCTACGCAGGCGTCGGCTTTCGGGCCAGCAGCCACAGCGAACACAGGAAGGCGATCGCAACCGCGCCGGCGATGATGGCGAAGGCGACCCGGTAGCCGAACTCGGTGTAGACGACCGTTCCGCCGACGACGTCGCCCGTTCTGTAGGCGTCGAGCGCCACGCCCATCGCCGTCGGAAAGACCGTCGCTCCGACGAACCCTGCGGTGTTGACGGTCGCGGTGGCGACGCCGCTGGCCTCGGGCGGGTACCGCTCCTTGACGACCGAGAGGGCGAGCACCGCCGACCCGACGAGAAAGCCACAGAGAAGGTAGACGCCAGCGACGACGGAAAGCGGCGGTCGTCCGACGATCGGAACGACCCCGAGCGCGAGTGCGAACAGCGCGAGGCCGACACTCATGGGCAGGAGTCGGCGTTCGATCCGATCCGAAAGCCAGCCGATCGCCGGCGGCCCGACCAGCAGGCCGACCGACCCCAGCAGGGTGTAGTACGAGGCGGTCGTCACGTCGAGACCGTAGACGACCACGAGGTACGGCACGCCCCACAGCCCGATGAGCGTCAGGATCGTCCCCATGCCCGAAAAGAAGACGATCGAGAGGAGCCACTGGTCGAGGTCGGTCGCGAGCGCACGCAGGTAGGCGGCGGTCCCCGAGAGCGATACCGAGGGCTGTTCGGGCACGCCCTCGATCGGGTCGAGACCGGCGTCGGCGGGCGAACTCCGCGCGAGAACGTAGACCGCGATAGCGGCGAGCAGGCCGACGGCCGCGAGCCCCAACACTGTCCGTCGCCAGCCGATCCTCGCGGCCGCGAGCGCGAGCGGCGTCGTCGCCAGTATCGCCCCGAGGCCGGCGACGCCGGCGGTCAGCCCCGTCATCGTCCCGAACTCGTCGGTCCGGAACCAGTTCGCACAGAACCGGAGGATCGAGACGAAGATCACGCCGCTTCCCAGCCCGACGAGTCCCCGCGAGAGCAGCGCCACGAGGTAGCCGTCGCTCAGCGCGAACCCGACCGCGCCGACGCTCAGGACGGCCGCGCCGGCCGACCCGACGTGGCGGGGGCCGACCCGGTCGGCGAGCACTCCGGTCGGGATCTGGACGAGGGCGTAGACGAGGAAAAACGAGGCGTGCAGCGTCCCGAGTTGGGCGGCCGTCAGGGAGAAATCGGCGCTCAGGCGTCCCGAGAGGACCGCCGTCGAGAGCCGGTGGAGGTTTACCAGCAGGAAGACCGTCGCGAGCGCTCCCCACGCGAGCCACCGGCGTTTCGTGGGGTCCGAGAGGGGAGTCACGTCCGACACTCCCCCGGACCGCTCCTAAGCGTTGTGAAGGGGGTGACGAACGCCGGTTTCGAGCGCGCCGTCGCCAGCGACTAAGTAGTATCGCGACATAGACGAAAAAGCATGGCAGACAGTACCTTACAGGAGGAGCAGGCACCGCTGAAGGAGGAGTACACCGAAAACCCCGAGGCCGCGAAGATCACGCTTTCGGCGACCGGCAGCGAGCAGGCGGACGTCCGCTCGTGTGACGTCGACATCGGGCGGGCGGTCTACGAGGCCGAACTCCATGAGGGCGCGGCGGGACCGGGGACCGGTGCGTGCTCGGGAGACCTGCTTCTGGGGGCGCTCGCGGCCTGTTCCCAACTCACCGCGCAGGCGGTCGCCGACGCGTTCGGCCTCGACGTCTCGATCGAAACCGAGGTCAGCGGCGATCTGGACCTGCGGGGCACGATGGGGATCGACGAGGACGTGCCGGTAGGGTTCGAGGAGATCCGCCTCGATATCGCCGTCGACGGGGACGTAGAGGCCGAAACGGCCGCCTCGCTCCAGCGGGCGACCGAGAAGTACTGCGTGGTGTATCAGACGCTCGCGAACGCGCCGGCGATGGAGACGAACTGGCGCTTCGAGTGAGCGGGACGAACCGCCCTCGGTGGCGTGCGAGAAGTTTCCACCCGGTATCCGGTTAGGACAACTGGCCGGGTCGTACATACAGCTATTTGATACCCCATAACGAAGGATCAACGAACCGTATCGAACGGTCGGTATCCTATGGACAAACTCACCGATCTCCTCTCGACAGACGGCTCCTACCGGTGGTGTCGGTGGCCATCGCCGTCGCCGTCCCGGTCTTTCTCGGGCTGCTCTACTACTCGGTTCTTCCGATCGATCCCGCGAACCGCTTCGTGCTCTGGCGTGCCGGTTTCGAAGCCGTGTATCGCGATTCGGGGCTGCTCGGACAGGGGATCGTCGGGACGCGGGAGGCGATCGCGCCGTATCTCCCCGATGGCGCCGGCGGCTACACCTCGCACAACTCCTATTTCTCGATCTCCATCCGCACCGGTCTAGTGGGCGGGCTCGCCTAATGCGTGCTCGTGCTCGGCCCGCTCGTCCACGGGGCGGTGGGCTACGAGCGCGTGAACGCCGGAATGCTCGCGCTCGCGGTCGCTTTGCCGTCCACCAGCTGTTCGAAGGCTACACGCTCTTCCAGTTCGGGCCAGGCTCCGTCCTCGGGGCGCTCGCGGTCGGCTACACCATTTCGAGCCTCGCACCCAGGACACGAAGCGAGGCCGATAGTGCCGCGACTGCAGGCGATTCCGGGAGCGATTCGACCGCACGGACCGACGCCTTCGGCTACGGCCGGGAGGTGCGATATCGGACCGAACGCCACGACGAGCGGTCGTAGCCGGCCGACGGGTCAGAACAGTCCGTCGACGTACGTCGTCGTGTGGTCGTTCGCGCGAACGACCTCGTCGGCGAGCATCTCGCGGTGGAACGGGATCGTCGTCGGAACCCCCTCGATTTCGGCCTCGCGCAGAACGCGTTGTCCCCGCCGGATCGCCTTCTCGCGATCCGCGCCGGTGGCGACGAACTTCGCGATCATCGAGTCGTAGTACGGGCTGATGGCGTCGCCCTGATCCACGCCGTCGTCGACGCGGACGCCGAAGCCACGCGGCGGGCGGTACGTCTCCAAGGTTCCGGGCATCGGCGCGAACGACTCCGCTGGGTTCTCGGCGTTGATACGGAACTCGATGGCCACACCCCGAGGATCGATGTCGTCCTGCGTGTAGGGCAGTTTCTCGCCGGCGGCGACCCGCAGTTGACAGCCGACCAGGTCGATCCCCGTGACGGCCTCGGTGATGGTGTGTTCGACCTGGATCCGGGCGTTGACTTCGAGGAAGTAGAAGTCGCCGTCTTGATAGAGGAACTCGACGGTACCGGCGTTGACGTAGTCGTTCTCGGCGATACCGCGGCGGGCGGCCTCACAGATCGCCGTTCGCTCCTCGTCGCTCAACCCGGGCGCGGGCGTCTCCTCCATGAGCTTCTGCTGGCGGCGCTGGAGGGTGCAGTCGCGCTCGCCGAGGTGGATCGCGTTGCCGTGGGTGTCGGCGAGCACCTGCACCTCGATGTGGCGTGCGTCGTCGAGATACCGCTCGACGTAGACGTTCGGGTTGTCGAAGTACTCCTTGCCCTCGCGACGGGCCTCCTCGAAGGCCGCGTCGATTTCGTCAGGACTGCGAACGACCTTCAATCCCCGCCCGCCGCCCCCGCCCTCGGCCTTGATCGCGACCGGATAGCCGTGTTCCTCGCCGAACGCTCGCACTTCCTCGGCGTCGGGGACCGGGTCGGTCGTCCCGGGGACGATCGGCACGTCGGCCCGCGCCATGAGCGTACGCGCGCGGGTCTTCTCGCCGAAGTCGGCCATCACGTCGCTGGGCGGGCCGATCCAGGCGAACTCGCTGTCCTCGACGGCGGCGGCGAAGGCGGCGTTCTCGGCGAGGAAGCCGTAGCCGGGGTGGATCGCGTCGACGTCCGCCTCCTGGGCGGCCGCGAGGATCGCCTCCCGGTCGAGGTAGCTCTCGCGGGCGACCGAAGCGCCGATGTGGTGGGCTTCGGCCGCGAGCCGGACGTGTTTCGCCGTTTCGTCGGTGTCGCTGTAGACGGCGACCGGCGTCACGCCGGCGTCGTAACACGCCTGAATCACCCGCACGGCGATCTCTCCCCGGTTCGCGATCAGCACCCGGTCGAACATACCGCCCCGTAGGCGGACCGGCGATATAAGCGCGCAGTTGTGGTCCGGCGATATGCCGGAAACCCGGACGGTCGAGGAGAGTATATAGCCCCGCCGCCGAAACCGGTTCGGTGTATGCCAGCAGAAACCATTGGGCGGACGGAGCTCACCGACGTCCGCTACGAACACGGCGGCGACGACCACGTGTTCGTCGAGTTGGCCGAAGAGATGAGTTTCGACGCCAACTTCAGGGCGATGGCGATCACCCAGCAGATCCGCGAGCGCAATCTCGACGGCATCAACGAGATCTGTCCGGCGAACGCCTCGTATCTGATCCAGTTCGATCCCGAAACCCTCCATCCCGACGCACTGATCGAGGAGCTACGGGAACTAGAAGAATCGGTCGAACTGACCGACTACCGCTGGGACACCCGCGTGATCGAGATCCCCGTCCTCTACGAGGACCCGTGGACCGAGGAGGCGCTGATGGACTTCCGGGAACGCCATCAAGATCCCGATTCGACCGACCTCGAGTACTCCGCGCGGATCAACGGCTACGAGAGCGTCGAGGCGTTCATCGAGGCCCATTCGGGCCAGCCACACATGGTGACGATGATGGGGTTCGTCCCGGGGCTCCCTTTCGCGTTCCAGATGGTGCCCCGCGACCGGCAGATCGAGGTGCCCAAATACGTCGCCCCGCGGACCCATACCCCGAGCCGGGCGATCGGCTATGGTGGGGCGTTTACGGCGATCTACCCTGTCCCGGGGGCCGGCGGCTATCAGCTGTTCGGGCGCACCCCCGTGGAAGTGCTCGACGTCGAGCAGGAACTGCCGGGCTTCGAGGAGTCGCTGGTCTTTCTCGATCCGGGCGACATCATCAAATTCCGTCAAATCGACCGCGAGGAGTACGACGCCATCAGGGAGCGCGTCGAGGCGGGGACCTACGAGTACACGTACGAGCAAACGGAGTTCGTCCCGGGCGAGTTCTTCGAGCGACCCTACGAGTACAACCGCGAGCTCGTGGAGGCCCTCGAATGAGCATCGAGATCCGCGATGGCGGCCTCTCGACCACGGTCCAGGACACCGGACGCTTTGGCCAGTACCACATCGGGATGCCGCCCTCCGGCGCGATGGACGGGTTCGCGCACGACGTGGCGAACGCCCTCGTCGGCAACCCCGAGGGAGCGGCGACCCTCGAATGCACCTATCAGGGGCCGACGGTCGAGTTCCGAGACAGTCGGGTGATCGCGGTCACCGGGCCGGACATGTCCCCGGAGCTCAACGGGGAGCCGATCCCCCTGTGGGAGGCGGTCGCCGTCGAGGCGGGCGACGAACTGGCATTCGGGTTCGCGACCGAAGGCACACGGACCTATCTCGCCGTCTCTGGCGGGGTCGACGTCCCCGAGATCATGGGGAGTCGCTCGACCTACACCTTGATCGGGCTGGGCGGCCACGAGGGCCGGGCGCTCGAAGCGGGCGATTCGCTCGCACTCGGGGAGAGCGGGGACCGGAGCGGCCGGGCCGGGAGCGCCGTCGAGGGGAGTCATCGACCGAGTTATGGCGAGGACGACCCGATCCGGATCGTGATGGGGCTGTGTGACTACCGGCTCACCGAGGAGTGCAAGAGCGCGTTTCTAGACGCCGAGTGGAAAGTCGGCGCGGAGGCCGACCGCGTCGGCTACCGGCTCACCGACGGAATCGATATCGAGTTCGTCGAGCGCGAACAGCCCTTCGGCGCCGGACCGGACCCCTCGAACGTCGTCGACCTGGGCTACCCCGTCGGCTCGATCCAAGTCCCCGACGAGCCGATCGTGGTCATGCGCGATGCGGTGACCGGCGGGGGCTACGCGACGGTCGCCACGGTCATCAGCCCCGACCGGGACCGCCTCGCCCAGCGCCCGACCCACGGCACCGTCTCGTTCGAGTCCGTAACGGTCGAGGAGGCACTGGCGGCGAGGGAGGAACGAAGCGAGCGGTTGGCGACGATTCGAAAGGCCTTGGAGTAGGCGACTCAGACAATCTCCGAGAGGGGAGCGAGTTCGATGTCGTGGGCCGCGATCCGCTCGTGGATCGCTTCGAGGATCTCGACGGAGTTGGGCGTATCGCCGTGAATACAGATGCTTTCGGCGGGCACGTCGATAATCTTGCCGTCTGCGGCTTCGACCTCGCCATCGAGGGCGATGCTCACGAAGCGATCCGCGACGAGTTCGGGGTCGAGCGACTCCTTCTTCCGTTCGACGATGAGGCTGCGATCCGCACGATAGGTGAGGTCGACGTAGCCCTCGAAGACCGCCCGCAGTGAGTCGAACTCCCGGGCGACCTCGTAGATGTTCGTATCCGTCGCGAGATAGACGATTTCGGGATCGACCTCGAGGATCCCCTCCATGACTGCGCGGGCGTGGTCGGGACTTTCTGAGAGCATCGAGTACATCGCGCCGTGGGGTTTGACGTGCTGGATGGTCGCGCCGTTGGCCCGCGCGAAGGCGTCGAGTGCGCCCAGCTGGTAGACGACGTAGTCGGTCATCTCCTCGGGCGTGAGGTCCATCTTCCGCCGGCCGAAACCCATCTTGTCGGGGAGGCCGGGGTGGATGCCGATCCCTACGTCGTGTTCGCGGGCGAGGGCGACGGTCCGGTCCATCACGTGGGGGTCCCCGGCGTGGTAGCCGCCCGCGACGTTCGCCGAGGTGATGTAGGACATCACCTCCTCGTCGCGTCCCATCTCCCAGTTCCCGAAGCTCTCACCCATGTCACAGTTGATATCGACCCGCACCATGTGGAGGGTTGACGGGCGGGTGCACTATAGCTTTCGTCCGCAGCAATCGAAGAGAGGGTCTATCTGCTGGTTTCCGCACAATACGCTTAATCGGACCGCCGAGGACTAGGGGTACGAGAATCGATGACAGGGAAATTCGAGATCACCGAAGCGACGATAGAAGAGGTTCACGACGCCTACGAGTTGGGGACGCTCACGTGTCGCGAACTCGTCGAGCAGTACGTCGAACGGATCGAGGCGTACGACCGAAACGGCCCGGAGCTCAACGCGATCGTCACGGTGAACCCACACGCGACCGAACGGGCCGAGGAACTCGACGCCGCCTTCGAGTCGGAGGAGCTCGTCGGCCCGCTCCACGGGATCCCGATGGCGATCAAGGATCAGGTCGAGACGGCCGAGGTACGCACGACCTTCGGCTCCGAGGCGTTCTCCGAGTATCAGCCGAGTGCCGACGCAACGCTGGTCGAGAAGCTACGAGAAGCGGGAGCGGTCGTCCTCGCGAAGACGAACCTCCCGGACTGGGCGACCTCGTGGTTCGGCTACTCGTCAGTGCTGGGCCGGACCAAAAACCCCTACGCGCTGGAGCGCGACCCCGGCGGGTCGAGCAGCGGAACCGGCGCTGCCGTCGCCGCGAACCTCGCGACCGTCGGCATCGGCGAGGATACGGGTGGATCGATCCGTCTTCCTGCAGCGTACACCAACCTCTTCGGGATCCGCGTCACTCCCGGCCTCCTCAGCCGGACGGGGATGTCGCCGCTCGTCGTCTCGCAGGACACTCCGGGGCCGATGACGCGGACGGTCGCGGACCTCGCGACCGTGCTCGACGTTGCTGTCGGCTACGACCCGGCCGACGAGTACACCGCCGTCACCGAGTTCGTCGAGGGGGTCTCCTACACCGACGCGCTCGATGCTAGTTCTTTAGAGGGCGCGCGGATCGGCGTCCTACGAGGCGCGTTCGGCGATTCCGACGACCCCGACAGCGGCCCCGTCACCCGACTCGTCGACGAGGCCATCGGGACGATGGCGGAGGCCGGAGCCGCGATCATCGATCCCGTCGAGATCCCCTCGCTTGACGAACACATAGAGCGGACCTCGTTGTATATCGTCCAGTCGAAACGCGATCTCAACCAGTTCTTCGCCGCTCGCGAGGACGCCCCGGTCGACTCGGTCGAAGAACTGTACGAGTCGGGTCAGTACCACGAGATCCTCGATCTCCTGATCGGGATCGCCGAAGACGGTCCCGAAGACCCCGAGAGCGACCCCGAGTACTGGGAGCGGGTCGCCGCCCAAATGTCGTTCCAGCGCGCGGTGCTTACCGTCTACGCCGACCACGACCTCGACGTACTGCTGTGTCCCGACGTGCAGGTCGTCCCGCCGACGGCGGCCTCCATCGAGGCGGGCGAACTCGACACGCTGACGTTCCCGACGAACACCGTCATCGCCTCCCAGTCGGGCTGTTGTGCCGTCTCCATGCCGGCCGGCCTCACCGACGAGGGCCTCCCCGTGGGCGTCGAACTCATCGGTAAGCCCTACGACGAATCGGCGCTGGTTGGGCTCGCGTACGCCTACGAGCAGAAAGCGACTCCCCGTCGACCGCCCGAAACCGCACCGGCGCTCGAAGACTGAGTGCGTAGAGGTCGATAACTGGGTTCGAAACCCTACTCGACCTCGATGACGGCGAGGTCGTCGCCGGCTTTGATCTCGGCTTCGTTCTCGACGAGAAACTCGCGGACGGTCCCCGAGACGTCCGTCGTGACGTCGTTGAAGTTCTTCATCACGCCGATGAGCGCGATCGTCTCGCCTGCCTCGACCCTATCACCGGGTTCGGCGAAGGGTGGGTCGTCGGGATCGGAGCGGCGGTAGAACACGCCCGGCATCGGCGCTTGGATCGTTGTCGTCTCGGTCATTGCGACGACGAGGACTGCCCAGGAAGTATAGCTTTCTCTTCGTATCGGCTCGGGAACCGTTCGGCGGACGTCTCCTCGATGGTTCGCTTCCGAATTCGGACCGGTCGGCGAGTCAGTCGATCGCGTACTCGGGCGGGTGTCCCGAACGCTGGCAGTTCAGACACGGCCGGAAACGGAGGGGTTCGCCACAGGAGCGGCAGTGGCCTTCTGGATGGGTCGTCATGGTACTGTTCACCCGTCCATAGGGACTCTATTTATTTAATAATTTGTAATATTAAATTATTTAATACATTGTGCTATCCCTTCTAGTGCGACGAGCGATAGACGGGATCCAAGAGCCGTCCGTAGAGAAGCGATTTACGTGGCTCGAAAGGCCCGGAAGGTGTCCCGTTTCAGGGTCTCCGATTCGATCTCGCGGAATCCGAGATCGGTAAACACCGTCTCCCAGTCCCGATAGTACAGCGGGAACTCGTCGTTGACGTAGTTCACTGCCTCCTCGCCGTTTCCCTCGTTCTCGACCGTAACGAGGAGTGTGTTCGTGACGCGGGCCAGTTCCTCGAACACCCAGGCGTTGTCCGGGTGGATGTGCTGGAGGGTTTCGACCGAGTAGACGGCGTCGAACCGGTCATCCTCGAACTCAGGGAGGGTGTTCTCGATGGTATCGATGTGGAAGGTTCCGTGGCTGGCCAACTCGGGGTAGGCCTCCTCCATCACGTCGATGGCCTCGTCGTTGATCTCGATCCCGGAGAGGTCCCTGTAGCCGTGGTCGTACAGATGCGCGAGATGGCGACCCGAACTACAACCGAGTTCGAGGACCGCCCGCTGCGGTCCGGAACGCGAATCGAGCGTGCGATGGATCCGCTCGCTCGTCCCGTTCGGGCCGTAGTAGGCGTAGTACTCCGGGGAGTACTCCCCCGATCGTTCCGCCCACTGGCGTTGGACCTCGTCTGCGTTCACACGTCCGCTACGGGATGACCACCTAAAGCCACGGCGACTTCGGCCGTCCGTCGGCGCGCTCGGGCAGAAGGCGTCGATTACCCGAGGATTGCCTCGTCGAGGACGACGTGGGACCACCGCGCCGCCTCGGGACCCAGATCCGTGACGACGGCGAGGACCTCGCCGTCCCGGGAGACGGTCCCCGTATACGACATCAGGTCGTCGTTGATCCGCACCCGAAACGCGTCCCCGTCGTGGGTGAACTCCCGCGAGTGTGTGTAACAGTTCGATGCGTCCTCGTTCACGCTCACATCAATTATTAGTATAGTTTGAAAATATGTAAATTTTGTTATCATTTGTGATCGATAGGACGCTACGAGGCGAGTTCGGGTGACGGTCCAGCGCGGGAGCCGCTGGGTACGGGCGTGTCAGACGTGTGGTTTCGCGACGAGGTCCTCGAAGGGCTGTTCGTTGAGCCACAGACAGAGTTCACGGAGCTGGTCGGCCGCAGCCTCGAACAGCCGTTCGCCCTTTTCGGCGGTCGCATCCGTCTGGTCGCCGAACACCCCATTGGGGGAGTTGTCGATGCAGTCGTAGAAGACGCGCGCACCGTTCCGATGTGAGTCGTCGGTCGGGAAGGTCACCCCACCCTCGTGGGCCTCCTCCAGTCGGTCCTCGCGGACCAGATCGCCCGCCAGGTGTTGGATCATCGCGGTCTCTTTGGGGCCGCCGTGGGGGCCGTTCTGCTCGAAGAGGTCCGAAACGAGGGTCGGAATGCTCTCGTCCCACATCCACTCGATCGCGAAGGCCTCCCCGCGGTCGTGAAGCCGCCGTCCGACCTCCCGGAGGTGGGCGACGTTACCACCATGAGCGTTGACGAAGACCACCCGGTCGATCCCGTGATAGGTGAGGTTCGAGACGAGGCTCTCCATGTAATCGCGGAAGACGGGCGCGTCGACCCACATCGTCCCGTGGAACTGGCGGTGGTGCGGGCTGACGCCGATGGTGATCGTAGGCGTACAGAGGAATCCCGAACTGGTGGCCGCGGCCCGAGCGAGCGACTCGGCGATGATGTGGTCGGTCCCTTCGGGGAGGTGGGGACCGTGCTGTTCGGTGCTGCCGACGGGGACGAGCGCGAGCGACTCCGTCTCGAAATACGATCCGAGATCGGGCCACGTCTGGGCGGCGAGTTCCATACACTCCGTTTCGGTGAGAGTGCCTTGAACGTACTCACTCGGCGTTCACGGGGTGATCCGCCACCACCGATATAAGGCCCGGAGGAATACGGAGGGGCATGGTCCAACTCAATACCGTGATGGACGCCCTGGTACCGCTGCAGTTCTCGGGGGAGTTCCTCCAGTACGCGATCGTGTTCTTCGTCCTCGCGATCATCGCCGCCGCGGTCGGCGCACGCGGCGTCGCGGGGATCTCGATGGAGATCGCGCGCATCTTCATCATCGTCTTTATCATCCTCGCGATCGTCTCGCTGCTGCTCTGATCGCAAGCACCATCACTGCCTGCTCCGTCGCGGGGAGCATGACGGTGCTTCTCACCGGCTACGAGCCCTTCGGCGAGCACGAGACCAACCCCAGCGAGCGCCTCGCGGCCCGTTTCGACGGACGAACGATCGATGGAGAGGCCGTAATCGGCCGCGTCCTGCCCGTCGAGTTCGATCGCATCGAAGGCGAACTCCTCGGAATGATCGACGAGGTGCGTCCTGATCGAGCGCTCTCGATGGGGCTCGCCGCCGGCCGGAGCGCGATCAGTATCGAACGCGTCGCGATCAACGTCGCCGATGCGGGCGAGACACCCGACAACGACGGGACACGCCCGCACGACGAGCGGATCGATCCCGACGGCCCCGACGCGTATTTCGCGACCGTTCCGGTCGTCGACTGCGTCGAGACCCTCCTCAACGCCGGGATCCCCGCACGGGTGTCCAACACCGCCGGTACGCACTGTTGTAATCGCGCCCTCTACGCCGCTCGCCATCACACCGACCTCCCGTCGGGGTTCGTCCACCTCCCACGGACCCCCGAGCAGGCGGCGAGAAACGGAATAGAAGGCGCGGCGACGAGCGGCGGGGTGGTCCCCCCGAGTATGGATCTCGACCGGCAGGAACGGGCGATCGAACTGCTGATTGCTCGTATCGGTGTCTCGTAGCGGGGAGCGTCTCGAAGCCGTCGATCGATCGGGAAGTGCCTCCGGTCGGAAAGATCCGAACAGAAGACCCCGGAAATTGCCCACCACCGGAGGGTCAATGCCGTACTACGATTCAGACGTGAGTTCGATAATGACAACACGACATATTTTATTTTCAATCAACCAGTCAACAGATCTTCACGATAATAGTTATAGTACCGGGGGGAGAACGGAGGATGCCGGGAGTGAGTCAGAGGCACTCAATGGAACGGGCACTCCGGAGCGGTCTTCGGTTTTTCGACGCTCGGTCGCGGGAACGCCGTCCGATCGGATAGAAACACGTCCGGAGGGATGTCGCTGGTGAGTTCAGGAAACGGCAGAGATTGGTTGGCTGGGGAGGTGAGGTCCCGAAAGCCCCTCGGCCAAAAGCCGGTGGGTATCGAGATGGGCCGACACGGATTTGAACCGCGGACCTCCCGGTTATCAGCCGAGCGCTCAACCTGACTGAGCTATCGGCCCGAACGCACCTACACGTATTTCGGTGTGCTGTTTAAGGGTTTCTCTTTCGTCTACGATCCCTCGCCCTCGTGGACGTCATAGTCGTCCGCACCGAGGTTGACGGTGGTCCCCGACTCGTCGTCATCGTTCGGAAACCCGTAGGTGTAGACGTTCCCGCTGACGAACCCACCCGTCTTCTTCTCGACGTAGGGCGTGATCACGAACCGTTTCAACAGTCCCCGCAAGGCGTATCGGCTCGGCGGCAGGACGAACAGGAAGCCGATGGCGTCCGTGACGAGGCCGGGGGTGAGCAACAGCGCGCCCGCGGCGATCAGAAAGCCACCATCGAGCAGTTCGTCGGTCGGAGCACGCCCCTCCGAGAGCGCCCGCTGGAACCGTCTGATCGTGTGGCGACCCTCCGCGCGGACGAACAGCGTCCCCAACAGCGCCGTCAGCACGACGAGCAACACCGTCACCGGCCACGAGAGCCAGTCGGCGACCACGATCAGGAAGATCGCGTCGACGAGGGGGACGATCAGCAACACCGCCAAGAGGCGCTTCCACATACCCTTCACTACCGGACGCGCGCCCAAAACGCTTTACATTGTTCGGACCCCACCCGGAGCGGACCGCTCAGGTGTGGGCCGACTGCGACGTCTCGAGTTCCGTCGCCAGCATGATGTTCGCGAACGCCCACGCTTCGCGGCGCCACGAGTCGGATATCTGTGGTGTGTGTGCGAGCACGGCACCGCTTTCGCCACGGTCGACGGCGAACGACGCCGTCCGACCGGTAGGGTCCGCAACGGTGATCGACGAGAGCGACCCGTTCCGTCGAGTGACGTTGTAGACGTGCATATAGCCCTTGCAGGTGCCTGCACGCCGAACCATATCAATATGTCGATTAGTCAGTGTTCGGGAAAGATACGCCGACCGTAAACGTGAACAGACCGGTGAGAGCGGGGCGGCGAGCAGGCCGACCGGAGGGCCTTAACACGCGTCGGTCCTACCGGTGTCATGGACGATTCCGTGAGCGAGATCGACTGGTACGGCTGGGAAACGGGGTTGGCGGCCGCTCGCGAGCGCGACGACCCGGTCATGCTCTTCCTCTCGGCGGCGTGGTGTGTGGACTGTGCGGAGATGGAACGAACCACCCTCTCGAACCCACAGATCCGCGCCAACCTCGAGGAATTCATCCCGATCAGGGTCGACGCGGATCGGCGCCCACGCGTCCGCGACCGGTACAACATGGGTGGCTTCCCCTCGACGGTGTTCTGCACCCCTGACGGGCGGATCCTCACCGGCACGACCCAGTTGGGTATCGAGGGGCTCCGGAGCGTCCTCGGGCGCGTCCGGGAGGTCTGGGACGACCGGGGTGCGGACGCCGGGCGAATCCCGCGGGCGCTTCGAGCGGACGAACCGCCAGCAGGCGAGGTCAGCGAGGGGATAGAAGGGCAGCTGGTCGGCCGGCTGGAGAGCGCCTTCGACACCCAGTACGGCGGGTGGAGCGACGCCCCCAAGTTCCCGCTGGCCCGAACGATCGAGTTCGCGCTCAAGCGCGACCGCGAGGCCGCCCGCAGGACCCTCGAAGCGGTCCAAACGCACCTGCAGGACGACTACGAGGGCGGCTTTTTCAGGTACGCCGCGAACCGCGACTGGAGCGACATCTCCCACGAGAAGCTGACCGACGAGAACGCCGCGCTGCTGCGGACCTTCGCCAACGCGTATCTCGCGACCGGCGAGGAGGCCTACCGGGAGACCGCCGCCCGCACCGTCGAGTACCTGACGACGACCCTCTGGACCGGGGAGGCCTTCGCCGCGAGCCAGGCGCCCGGCCCCGACGACTCGTATCGTGCCCCCGAGGAGCGCACCGACCCGCCGGTCGACGGTACAGTGTACGCCGGGGCGAACGCGCTGGCGATCGACGCGCTGTTGGCCTACCACGCGTACACCGACGACGAGGACGCAAAGCGCTTCGCACAGCGGGCCCGGTCCCACCTTGAAGGGCTGATCGATGGGGGACGCGTTGCCCACTACGCGGGCGGCGATCGGGGGCTGTTGAGCGATCAGGCGCGCGTCCTCCGGGCGTTCACGACGGCTCGTGAAGTGCTCGGGGACGAGGGGTCGCTTTCGAGCGCCCGGTCGGTCGCGGACCACACCATCGAGACGCTCCGGGTCGAGGACGGCCGGTTCCGGGACGGCCCCGTCGAGGGTGCGGGCCTGCTCTCGTACCCGCTGTACCCACTGGATACGACCGCCGAACTCGCCGACGGCCTGCTCGATCTGGCCCTCATCACGGGCGAGAACCGGTACCGCTCGGTCGCCCACGACGCGCTCGCGGCGTTCGCGGGCGCGAGCGACCGGTTGGGCCCGCAGCTCGCGGAATACGGGACGGCCGTCTCGCGGTTGGTCGGCGAACCGTTGGTGATCCGGGTGGGCGCGCCCGCCGGCTCGGATCTCCACCGGGCCGCCCTGCGGATCGCGGATCACGAGGCCGTGGTCGTACCCGGGGCGGACTGTGAGGGAGCACTCGCGAGTGCCGGCGAGCGAACGGCCCAGCCGGCGGCGAGCCCGGCCGAGTTGGAACGGGCGGTGAGCGCTCTCTTTGCGGACTGATCGACAACCGAACCGACAACGGCCGGTGCGTTTATGCGGATCGAATCGTGAAACGGGGTATGGCCAGCCTGAAGGATCTCGGTCTCTCGGAGTACGAGACCCGCGTCTATCGCGCGTTGCTGCATACGGGACCGACAACTGCAAAAGAGTTGTCACGGACGAGCGAGGTCCCGATGGGCCGGATCTACGACGTGTTGAACAGTATCGAGCGCCACAGTCTGATCCGGAGCCAGACGGCGAGCCGACCGAAGAAGTACGTCGCCGTCGAGCCGGAGACGGCCCTCAAACGCCTGCTGGAGGACAAGCGCCGCGAGGCCGAAGAGACCATCGGGAGATACGAGGAGATCGTTGAGACGCTGAGCGGGGAGCTCGAATCCGCGGAACCGGTCGAAGAGCAGTTCTGGACGGCCGCAGTCGGCGACGGTGAGACGCTCGAACTCCTCCTCGAACGGCTTGCGGCCGCCGACGAGAGCATCGTCATGGTGGTCGCGAACCGCTCGCCGCAGTTCGACTTCGGCGAGATCGGCGATGTCGTCACCGAACGCCTCGAGGACGCCGTCGACCGGGGCGTCGACGTCTCCGTACTGATGACCCCGGAAGTCGTCGAGAGCCTGCCCGAGAGCGTCGGCGAGCGCTATCGAAGCCGACTGTCGAACGACCCCTCGTTTTCGGTCCGCACCACGGAGAACCTCGACGGGACGTTCAACCTCGTCGACCACATCGAGGTCGTCCTGCAGGTGTCGAACCCCCTCAGGCCGGGCGAAGTCTTCGCCGTGATCGACCTGAAGGACCCCGCGTTTGCGACGGAGGTCCACGAGGAGTTCGCCCCGCGCTGGGAGGAGGCGAACCCGCTGTCGTTTTGAGGGGTGCACGCCAATCGGGCGTATGGAAGAGCCGAGCGACACGACGCCGAATCCGAGCAACGAGACCACCCGAGAAGTCTGCGAGCACTGCGGCGAGGTACTCGATCCGATGGAGTGGACGACTCTCGAGGACGAACCGGGCTACGAGTCGGCGCTGCATTTCTGTGACGAGGAGTGTCTCGACGCGTGGGGCGCGAGCGCGTAGCGACGCCTTTGTATCCGCGCCGCCAGAAGGGTCGGTAATGGACGCGCCGCTGTGGACCGAGACGCACGCCCCGACGCTCGCGGAACTTCCACAGGAGGGGGTCAGGGAGTACCTCACGCGGGCGAGCGAGGAGCCCATCAACCTCGTCCTGTACGGCCCGAAAGGGGCCGGAAAGACCGCCGCCGTTCGGGCACTGGCCCGCGAGGCCCACGACTCCGAGAACGACCTCGTCGAGATCAACGTCGCCGACTTCTTCGGGATGACGAAAAAGGAGCTCTCGGAGGACCCCCGCTTTTCCTCGTTTATCACGCCCAAGCGGCGCCGCGAGACCTCGAAGGCGGGGTTGATAAACCACGTGTTGAAGGAATCGGCGAGCTACCCGCCCGTCTCGGGCGACTACAAGACGATCCTGCTCGACAACGCCGAGGCGATCCGTGAGGACTTCCAGCAAGCATTGAGAAGAGTGATGGAGCGCAACCACGAGGCCGCCCAGTTCGTCATCACGACCCGTCAGCCCTCTGCACTGATCGCGCCCATCGTCTCGCGGTGTTTCCCCGTGCCCGTGCGTGCGCCAACGACCGCCGAGACCGTGGAGGTACTCGAGGGGATCGTCGTCGAGGAGGGCGTCGAGTACGACCGCGAGGGTCTGGAGTACGTCGCGAGCTACGCCGACGGCGACCTCCGGACGGCCGTGCTAGGTGCTCAGACCGTCGCCGAAAACGGGGAGGGGATCACGATGGAGACGGCCTACGAGGCGCTCGGCGACGTGGGCGTCGACGACCGAATCGAGGACATGCTCGTCAACGCCGAAAACGGCGCGTTTATCGACGCTCGCAAGCTCCTCGACGAGCTGTTGATCGACGAGGGCTACGACGGCGGCGAGGTCCTCGAAGACCTACTGGCGACGTCGCGTTCGCGGTACAACGGCGAGGACCTCGTCGCCCTGTACCGGCGGGCGGGTGAGATCGACATGGACCTGACCGAGGGGACGAGCGACCGGATCCAGTTGGGCCAGCTTCTCGCTGACCTCGGTGCCGACTGAGCGACGACCGGCGGCCCGACGTGACACGCTGCAAGCAGGATCTTTAACCGATTCCGTTCGTCACGTATGACTGTGTATGATTGTCACTGAAGGATATCGCCGGGTATCCAGTAGCGGTTATTATACCGACCGACGGTTCCCGGATCGGGACGACGGCCGATGAGCACGAAGCTCACCCGGAGGGTCAGCGACTCTTTCACTGCATTGGGCGCCGGTGCCAGTCAAGTGGTCCAGCGGTACCTGCCCAACGCGTTCATCTTCGCGTTGCTTCTGACGTTCGTGACGATGGTGCTCGCGGTGGCACTCACGCCAAGCGGACCCGTCGAGGTCACGGCACAGTGGGGCGAGGGGTTCTGGTACGTCATCACGTTCTCGATGCAGGCCTCGCTCGCGCTGCTGACCGGCTGGGCGCTCGCCGATTCGCCGCCGGTCAAACGCGTCTTAGGTAGCCTCGCGACGGTCCCGAGTTCACAGCGCCAGGCGATCCTGCTGACGGCGATCGTCGGCCAGCTGGTCGGGCTGTTCCACTGGGGGATGGTCCTGATCGTGGGCGGGATCTTCGCCCGCGAGGTCGGGATCGCGATGGACCGCAAGGACATCGAGATTCACTACCCGCTGCTGGTGGCGACGGCCTACGCCGGGCTGCTTCCGTGGCATCAGGGCCTGTCGGGCGCGTCCTACTTGCTGAGCGCGACGCCGGGGCACTTCCTCGAGGGCTCGATCGGGGTGATCCCGGTCTCGGCGACCATGTTCACGGCGGCGAACCTCGTGACCGTCGGCGCGGTCGTCCTGTTGACGCTCGTACTCATGCCGCTGATGGCACCGAAGGAGGACCTGCTGACCGTTCCGGCCGAAACGCTCCGGTCGGCCGACGCCGAGATCGCGACCGACGGCGGCCGATCGGCCGACCCCCATCGAGAGCGGACGTCGGCACTGAAGGACGCTCTCGTCGACAGCAGACTCCTCTGTGTCGGGACGGGGCTAGTGATGTGGTCGTATCTGGGCTACCTGTTCGCGACCTCGCCCTTTACCGAGGTCCTCAACATCAACCTCTTCATCTCCGCGATGCTCGGGCTCGGGTTCGTCTTTCACACCTCCTTTCGGAGCTTCTTCGAGGTGTTTCGCGAGGCCATCGAGGGCGCCAGTCAGGTGATCATCCAGTTCCAGTTCTACGGCGGGATTATGGGGATCATGGCCGCTTCGGGACTGGCGGAACTGATCGCCGCGACCGCCGCCAACTACGCCACCGAGACGACGTGGTACCTGCTGGTGTTTCTCTCTGCTGGCACCGTCAACTTCTTCGTCCCCTCGGGCGGCGGCCAGTGGACCGTCACCGGCGAACTGCTGGTGAACGCGACCCGGAACATCCCCGGGACCGACATCGAGACGATGATGATCGCGTTCGCGATGGGCGATCAGTGGACCAACATGATCCAGCCGTTCTGGGCGATTCCCGTCCTGGGGATCGCCGGACTCTCCATCAGGGACATGATGGGCTACGTGGCCGTGTTGTTCGTCTTCAGCGGGGTCGTCTTCGGGATCGGAACGCTGCTGATGGGATTCGGAGTCCTCTGAGGTGGTCGAACATGGCAACACGACACACTGAGACGGACGCACAGGACGGAACCGACGCCGGGTTCGTGCCCTTCCTCGGGCGGTTCTTCCCGGAGTCGCTCGCGCTCGCGGTGCTACTGGCGCTCGTGGCGCTTTTCGTCACGACCCCCTATCTACCCGCCTTCCAACAGGTCGAGACGTTCACGACCGGCTTCTACCAGCTGTTCGCCGTCCAAATGGCCCTGATACTGTACTGGGTCCTCTCTGCGACCGTCGTCGAATCCCGACCGGTCGGCGAGCTGTTCGACCGGATCGCGGGGTTGATTCCGACGAGCCAGACGACGATCGTCTACTCGACCGGCGTCCTCGCGCTCGCGCTCGGCTGGGTCAACTGGGCGCTCGGTCTCCTCGGGGGCGTGTTCGTCGGTAGACGGCTCTGTCGGCGCGCCCACGAAGAGGGGATCGCAATCCACTACCCCGCCGTCCTGACCGCGGGCCTGCTCTCGCTCGTGCTCGCGAATCAGGGGCCTACCAGCCCGGGCGCGTTGCTGATGGCCGATACGAGGCTCGCGGAGATGAGCGGCTTTCTCGCCGATTCCGGGCCGCTCAGCATGGCCGAGTTCCTCCTCGCGCCGGCGAACCTCGTCCCCAGCGTCGTGCTGGTCCTGACCCTGCCGCTACTCTTGGTCGTTCTGGCTCCCGATGCGAAAACGGACAGAACGGAACTCGAAGACGGGGCGATCCTCGAGGGCTCGATCGGCGAGACGTTCGATCACTACTCCCTGCCCTCACAGGACGGGTACACGGTGGCCGACCGCCTCGAACAGTCCCGGCTCATCTCGGGACTCGCGGTGGTCATCGGGCTCGGATCGATCGGGCTGTACGCCGCCACCGGCGGGGGGCTGACACTGTTGTGGCTCCTCTTCTCACTGATGATCCTCGGGCTGCTCGTCCATACCCGGCCGATGGCCTTCCGCTCGAAGACCACCCATGCGACCCGGTGGGCAAACCACGTCGCGATCCCGTTCATGCTCTATGCGGTCGTCTTCGCGTTGCTCTCGGCGGCGGGGCTCTACGGGGCCATCGGCGATGCCCTCGGGGGCGGCACCGTCGGCCCGTTCCTCGCGGCCCTCGGACTGGGACTGCTGATCCCGGATCCCGCGTCCGTCTGGGTCGTCGTCGGCCCGGCGCTGATCGCGACGGGATCGGACCTCGTCGGTTCGGTCGTCGCCGTGATGTACGGTGCCGGGCTCTCGAACCTCTGGTTGGGCTTTCTCTTCTGTGGGATCCTTTCGATCCGCGGGTTCGACTGGCGCGAGTTCGTCCGGTACGCGGCCGTGATCACCGTCTACGTCTCGGTGGTCGTTCTCGTTTCGACGATCGCCCTCTGATTGGGGCTGTAGCCTCATTACGGTCCACGACCAAGGAGGGGCATGGTGACGCTTTCTGAGACGCGGATCGAGAACCGCTATCGGGTCCAGCCCAATCACGCGAACAACTACAAGTCGCTCCACGGCGGGACCCTGATGAAGTGGATGGACGAGGTCGGCGCGATGAGCGCGATGCGATTCGCCGGCGAGTCCTGTGTCACCGCGGGCGTGACGGAACTCAACTTCCAGCAGCCGGTACCAATCGGCGAATCCGCGCGGATCGAGGCCTACGCCTACGACGCCGGGCGGACGAGCGTCCGGGTTCGGATCCGCGCGTGGCGCGAGGAGCCCCGGACCGGCGAGGCAACGCTCACGACGGAGGCGGCCTTCACGTTCGTCGCCATTGATGCGGACGGCTCGCCGGTCGCGGTCCCCGAAATCGAGGTCGAAACCGACGAGGAGCGGACGCTCCGGGACGCCGGACGCGCCGCTGAGGATTAGGCGAGAACTGCTATATGGCGCGTCAGCGAGCGGTGAACGCGGCGCTCGAAGCGTTCCTCGACGGTCCAGCCCGCCGCCTCGGCGGCCTCATCCCAAGGGCGGTCCGCGATCACGACCGCACGAGGGGCGAGCCGGCGGGCCTCGGAAAGCGCCCCCGCGACGAGCGATTCGAGGTCGCCCTCGATCTTCGACTGGCGGCCGTAGGGGGCATCGAAGACCACGCCGTCGACGGCCCCGTCTCGGAGCGGGATTCGGGTGGCGTCGCCGCGAAACAGGTCGAACGCAGCGCCGTACTCCGCCAGGTTCTCGCGTGCGCCCCGGACCATCTTCCTCTGGGCGTCGGCCCCTACCACGCGCGCGCCGACTAACCCGGCCTCGACGAGCACCCCGCCGGTCCCACACATCGGGTCGAGGATCGTCCTGCCCGGTCGGGCCCCCGCGATGTTCGCGACCGCGCGGGCCAGAAGCGGGTCCATGCTGCCGGGCTGGAAGAAGGGCTTTTCGGTGGGCGCTCGGGCGGCGAAATCGCGGCGGCTCTCGGCGACGAGCCATCCCAGCGCGCAGGTGTCCTCGGAGAACACTGCCCGCAGTTCGTGGTCGGGGTCCTCGAGGTCGACCGAGAAGCCCCGCTCCACCAGCACGGAACCGAGCTCGCGTTCCGCTCGCTGGGTATCGACCTCGGTCTCGCGGACCCGGCGGGCGCGAACCCTGACCGAGCCCTCGCGGTCGATCCCCGCGAGTTCGAGTAGGAGGCGCGCCGAGTCGATTCCTGCAGTACTGGTCCCGACCAGTTCGCTGGCTCGGTGGATGTAGGCGAGCCCCGTGACGCGTTTGGGGTCGATCCCGCGGGCACTCGCCAACCCGGGAGCGAGTGGGGAGACGGCGCTTGCGGCGTGGCGTGCCTCACACCGCGCGAAGGCGTCGTTTTCACCGGCGAGCTCCAGCAGATACACGCCTCGTGGGTCGGGGCAGTACGAAAAGAGGCTGCCGGTTCGAGTGGGGCTGACGATCGTCGCCCACCAACCTTTATAAAGGTTAAATACGTCTTATAAAGAGAACGATGGATCCGAAGGAGACAATCAACATCGAGAACGTGGTCGCATCGACGGGCATCGGACAGGAACTGGACCTTCAGAGCGTGGCGATGGACCTCGAAGGGGCCGATTACGACCCCGAGCAGTTCCCCGGCTTGGTCTACCGGACGCAGAACCCGAAATCGGCGGCGCTGATCTTCCGCTCGGGAAAGATCGTCTGCACGGGCGCGAAATCGACCGACGACGTCCACGAGAGCCTCCAGATCGTCTTCGATAAGCTGCGCGATCTGGAGATCCAGGTGCAGGACGACCCCGAGATCATCGTCCAAAACATCGTCACCAGCGCCGACTTGGGCGTCAACCTCAACCTGAACGCGATCGCGATCGGGCTGGGCCTCGAGAACATCGAGTACGAACCCGAGCAGTTCCCCGGACTGGTCTACCGGCTCGACGAACCGAAGGTCGTCGCGCTGCTCTTTGGTTCGGGAAAGCTCGTGATCACGGGCGGCAAACAGCCCGTCGACGCCGAACACGCCGTCGACAAGATCGTCTCCCGGCTCGAGGAACTCGGCCTCCTCGGGTAGTCGGATGGTCCTCGACGCCCTCCTCACCGTCGCGACGAGTTTTCTGGTGATCGGGCTCGGGTTCTGTCTCACCCTGCACATCGCCGCCAGATACGTCTTGGGTGACGTCCCGATCAAAAACGCCCTCGCGGGGCTGGTCCCCGCGGTGATCGTTCTCGGGTTGACGCTCGTCGGCCAGCCGATCCCGGCGGCGGGCCTCGCGATCGTCGCCGAACTGATCGTCATCCGGTCGGTCTACGACGTGCCGTATCGCCTCTCGGGGCTGATCACCCTGGTTCACTTCACCGTGAGCTTCCTCCTCGGGTTCGCCCTGCAGAACCTGCTCGCGCTGCTCGAAACCGCCCCGACATGAACCCCAAATCGACCGTCTGGAATCCGAGCGAGGATCGACCGCGAACCCCGATCAGAGTCGTCGCTGGCGTCGTCGTTCTCGCCATCGTGACGGCCGTACTGACGATCCCGCCGCTGTTCGTCCTCTCGCTGTTCGAGGTGGCGGTGCTCACGAGTGCCGGTGTGGGGACCATGCTGCTCACGACCGGTCTCAGTGGGGTCGCGGCAGTCGTGGGCGTCTGGCTCGTCGGCCGGTATATCGACCGGCGGCGATTCGCCGATTTCGGCCTCGGGATCGACCGGGCGTGGTGGCTCGATTGTGGGTTCGGGCTGGCGCTCGGCGGGCTGTTGATGAGCGGTATCTTCCTCCTCGAACTCGCGTTGGGGTGGATCGAAGTCACGGGAACGTTCGCGGGCGAGGCGCTCGTCCGGGCGGTCGTCGGAAGCCTGCTCCTCTTTCTGATCGTCGGGGTCTACGAGGAGCTCCTGCTCAGGGGCTACCTGCTGACGAACCTCGCGGAGGGCGCACGGGGACCTCTCGGAATCGCGGGCGCGATCGCCTTCGCGACGGTCGCCTCCTCGCTCGTCTTCGGCGCGCTGCACGCGAGCAATCCGAACGCCACCCTCGTGAGTACGCTCGCGATCTCGTTTGCCGGCGTGATGCTCGCGCTGGGCTACGTCCTGACGGGCGAGATCGCGATCCCGATCGGGCTCCACATCACCTGGAACCTCTTTCAGGGCACCGTGTATGGATTTCCGGTCAGCGGGCTGGATTTCGGCGCGAGCGTCGTCGATATCGAGCAGGGCGGTCCTGCGGCAGTCACTGGTGGCTCCTTTGGCCCGGAGGCCGGCCTGCTCGGTTTGGGCGCGATGGTCGCCGGCTGTCTGGCGACCGTCGCGTGGGTCCGGTGGCGCTACGGGAGCGTCGAGATCGACGAGGACGTCGCGCTTCCCGACCTCCGATGATCACTCGACCAGCCGCTCGATCTCCGTGACGAGGATGCCGCTCGCGCCCAGTTTCTTGATCTCCGTGATCGTCTCGAAGACGTCCCGTTCGTCGACGACGACGTGGATCGCGACCATTCCTTCCCCGGCGATGTCCATCACCGTCGGGCCGCCGAGTCCGGGCAGGGCCTCGCGGATCTCCTCGAGGCGGCCCTCGGGCGCGTTGAGCATGAGGTAGCGCTTGCCGTCCGCCGAGAGCACCGACTGGAGGGCCGTTCGGATCTGCTCGACCTTCGGCTCGTCGACGACGTCCTCGCGGGCGAACAGCCGGACCGAACTCCGAAGCACCTCGTCGATGATTTCCAACCGATTCATCCGCAGGGTCGTTCCCGTCGAGGTGATGTCAACGATCGCGTCGGCCATATCGACGTGCGGGGTGAGTTCGGTCGCGCCGGTGACCTCGACGATCTCGGGGTCGAGCCCGCGCTCTGCGAAGTGTTCGTAGGTGATGTTCGGGAACTCGGTGGCGACGGTCTTGCCGTCGAGATCCGCCGTCTCGCGGATCTCGCCGTCCTCGGGCGCGGCCAGCACGAGCCGACACGAGCCGAACTCCAGATCGAGCAGGTCGACGAGGGTCGTCGCGTCGGCCTCCCTCGCCTGATCTAGTCCCGTAATGCCGAGATCCGCCGCACCGTCGGCGACGTACTCGGGGATGTCCGCGGCCCGCGCGTAGAGGATCGACACCTCGGGGTCGACGGTGTCGGCGTAGAGCTTGCGGTTCGCGCCGTTTTCGATGTGGAGCCCGGCGCGTTCGAGCAGCGAGATGGTCGGCTCGTGGAGTCGGCCCTTGTTCGGAACGGCGATCTTCATGTTCTTCCATTCGCCGGGGCCGGCAACTGCCTTGCGATCCGAGCGAACCCGTCTCGCCCGTCGGAACGATCGGACCGGGGTGACCTTCTTGGGCCCGGCGCGCGAATCACGGCGGGATGGAGTTCGCAATCTTCGGCGCCGGCGGTATCGGCGCGTATCTCGGGGCGAGGCTCGCGGACGCGGGCCACGACGTCGCCCTCGTCGCCCGCGGCGACCACCTCGCGGCCCTCCGATCGAAGGGGCTTCGCGTCGAGAGCGTCGCCGGGGACACCGCCGTCGACCTCCCCGCGACCGACGACCCCGGCGAGATCGGCCCGGTCGACTGCGTGTTGTTCACGGTGAAGGCCTACGACACCCGCGAGGCCGCGGCCGACCTTGACCCGCTCCTCGGTCCGGAAACGGCCGTGGTCTCGTTCCAGAACGGCGTCGATAACGAGCGGTTGATCGCCGAGGCTGTCGGCGAGTCCCACGTCGTCGGCGGCATCGCGTACGTCTTCTCGACGATCGAGTCGCCGGGCGTGGTCGCGCACACGGGCGGGCCGGCCCGCTTCGTCTACGGCGAACTCGACGGCTCTCGAAGTGCCCGTATCGAGGCGCTCGACAACGCCCTCTCGGAATGTGCCGGTGTCGAGGCCATACTGGCCGACGACGTCCGCGTGGGGCTCTGGCGGAAGTTCGCGTTCATCTGCGCCCAGTCGGGCATGACGGCGGCGACCCGCAAACCCATCGGCGCCATCCGCGAGACGGACGCGTCCTGGCGGATGTACCGTCGGGTCGTCGAGGAGGTCGTCGCCGTCGCGCGGGCCTCGGGCGTGGACGTCCCCGCGGAGACGGTCGAGGAGTGGGTCGCGTTCGCCCGCGACCTCGATCCGGAGATGTACTCCTCGTTGCACTACGACCTCACCCACGGGAAGCGCCTGGAACTCGACGCGCTCAACGGGGCGGTCGTCCGCCATGCCGAGGCGGCGGGCGTCGACGTCCCGATGAACGAGGCCGTCGAGGCCGTCCTGCGCCCATGGGCCGACGAACGGGCCGAGTGATCGCGGGGAGGACCGCCAGATTGAGGCAAGCCCGCGGGAAATCAGGGAGCATGACGACACTACGGATCACGGGCGGGCGGGTCCTCCTGCCCGATCTGACCGTCGAGCGCGCGGACGTGCTCGTGGACCGAGAGGCGGGCGAGATCCTCGCGGTGGGCGATCCCGAGGACCTCGCCAACGGCGACGAGCACCTTTCCGCCGCCGGTTCGCTGGTGATCCCCGGCCTCGTTAACGCCCACGGCCACGCCGCGATGGCGCTTCTCAGGGGATATGCCGACGACAAACCGCTCGACGCGTGGCTCCAGGAGGACATCTGGCCCGCCGAGGCCGAACTCACCCCCGAAGACGTGCGCGCGGGCGCGGAACTCGCGATCATCGAGATGATCAAGTCCGGTACGACGGCGTTCGCGGACATGTACTTCGAGGTGGGGGAGATCGTCGCGGCGGTCGAGGCCTCAGGTATGCGTGCCCGTCTCGGCCACGGGATCGTCACGGTCGGCAAGGACGAGGAGGCCGCACGCGCGGACGTCGAGGAGAGCATTAGGGTCGCCCGGGAGTTCGACGGGAGCGCGGAGGGCCGGATCTCGACGGCGGTGATGCCCCACAGCCTCACGACGATGTCGGAGGAATCGCTCGTGCGCTCGGTCGAGGGGGCCCGTGAGGCCGGCGTGCCGGTTCACTTCCATGCCAACGAGACCCGCGAAGAGGTCGAACCGATCGTCGAGGAGCACGGGGTTCGACCGCTCAAGTACGCCGACAGACTGGGTCTGCTGGAGGAGGGGAACTTTCTCGCCCACGGCGTTCACCTCGACGAGCGGGAGATCGGCCTGCTCACGGAGGCGGGGACGGGCGTGATCCACTGCCCTGCCTCGAACATGAAGCTCGCGAGTGGGATGGCCCCCGTCCAGCGGCTCCTCGATGCGGGGGTTTCCGTCGGATTGGGCACCGACGGCGCGGCCTCGAACAACGACCTCGACCTCTTCGACGAGATGCGCGACGCGGCCATGCTCGGCAAACTCGCAGCCGACTCGGCGGCCGCCGTCCCCGCAGAAGCGGTCGTGGAGATGTCGACTACGGGTAGCGCCGAGGCGATCGGGATCGGTTCGGGGAAAATAGAGGCGGGCGCGAACGCCGACCTCGCCGTCGTGGACTTCGAGAAACCCCACCTCACGCCGGCTCACGACCCCGTGAGTCACCTCGCGTACGCGGTCCGCGGATCGGACGTGCGCCACACGGTCTGCGATGGGGAGGTCCTCATGTGCGACCAGGAGGTACTGACGCTCGACGAGAAAGAAGTACGTGAGACCGCCGGGCGACGCGCGACGGAGCTGGTCGAACGCGCCTAGCGGTAGACCATCACGGCGATGCCGGCCGCGATCAACAGCAGTCCCCACCACAGCGAGTCGAAGGGCAGGACCTTGAGGATCAGCGTGACGATACCCGACGAGAGCAGCGACCAGCCGATCGTGGTCCGGTAGCCCGAGTCGTTGTAGCTCATGGGGACAGCTTCGAGGGCCGATGACAAAGGTCTGCGGCCTGACGCTGAACGGTTTTGCCGGCGGCGATCGTCCAGGACGTATGGCCATTCGAAACCCCATGTCGGAGCGGGCGTGGCGCCGACACGCGAACCCCTACAGCGGTGCGACGCGCATGCTCGCGGGCGCGGCGCTCCTGTCCGCACTCTATCGCCACGCGTGGAAGTCCCTCGGGGCGGTGATCGGGTTTCTCGTCCTCAACCCCGTACTGTTCCCGGAACCCGAGGACACCGACAACTGGCTGAGCGAGGGCGTCCTCGGCGAGCGGGCGTGGATCACCGATGGACACCCGATGTTCGGGACGGACTATCCCGAAGTTCTCAACACGGTAAACGTCCCGCTGTACCTCTACACGCTCTATGCGGCCTACCGCCGGTACCCGCTACGGACCCTCGTCGGCTTCCTCGTCACCTTCGCGCTCAAGATGGCGTTCGTCGATGCGATGGCCCGGTACTACCGGGACCGAGACGACCTTCGGTAGGGTTTTGGGTTCGCCCCGCCCACCCCGAACCATGAGTCAGACCGCGTACCCCCCGATCAGCGAGCATCTCGACGATCCCGAAAGCGCTCGCGAGGAGGGCCGGCGCAAGATGGACTGGGCGTTCCAGCACATGCCGATCCTCACGGAGCTCCAGAAGGGGTTCGAGGACGAGAAGCCCCTCTCGGGCCAATCCATCGGGATGGCGATGCACGTCGAGGCCAAGACCGCGAACCTCGTCGAGACGCTCGCCGATGGCGGCGCGGAGATCGCCATCACCGGCTGTAACCCCCTCTCGACCCACGACGACGTGAGCGCGGCGCTCGATAGTCATGAAAACATCACATCCTACGCCGTGCGAGGCGTCGACGATGAGGAGTACTACGCGGCAATCGAGGCCGTCATCGACCACGAACCCACCATCACTGTCGACGACGGGATGGACATGGTTGCGGCGATCCACGACGACTACCCCGAGCTGATCGACTCGATCGTCGGGGGCTGCGAGGAGACCACTACTGGAGTCCACCGGCTTCGCGCGATGGACGCCGACGGCGCGCTGAACTACCCCGTCTTCGCGGTCAACGACACGCCGATGAAGCGGCTGTTCGACAACGTCCACGGAACAGGCGAAAGCTCCCTTGCGAGCATCGCCATGACCACGAACCTCTCGTGGGCCGGCAAGGACGTCGTCGTCGCGGGCTACGGCTACTGCGGGAAGGGCGTCGCACAGAAGGCCTCGGGCCAGAACGCGAACGTCATCGTCACCGAGGTCGAGCCCCGCCGGGCGCTCGAGGCTCACATGGAGGGCTACGAGGTCATGCCGATGGCCGAGGCCGCCGAGGTCGGCGACGTCTTCCTCACGACGACCGGTAATCGCGACGTAATAGTGAAAGAACACTTCGAGACCATGGGGGACGGTGTCCTGCTCGCGAACGCAGGCCATTTCGACATCGAGATCGACCTTGACGCGCTCGATGACCTCGCGGTAGATCGCTACGAGGCCAGAGAGGGCGTCGAGGCCTACGAGATGGACGACGGCCGCCGGCTGAACGTGATCGCCGAGGGACGATTGGTGAACCTCGCGGCACCCATCGCGCTCGGTCACCCCGTCGAGGTCATGGACCAGTCCTTCGGCGTGCAGGCCGCCTGCGTGCGCGAACTCGTCGAGAACGGCGAGAGCTACGGACCAGGCGTCCACGACGTCCCCGACGAACTCGACGAGGAGATCGCCGAGATCAAACTCGCCGCGGAGGGCGTCGAATTCGACTCGCTGACCGAAACGCAGCGCGAGTACATGGGGAGTTGGGAACACGGGACGTAACCCGCCGTTCTCCCCGTCTCACGCGTCCGGAACCGATAGTGGGTGCTTTTTCCTCCGCCACTACCAGTCATGCCGAGAGTTTCGAACGGTCGGGAACGGCGAGCGCCGCCTCCGCCCCGGTCGTCGCGGACCCGCGAACCGGCATCGACTCATAGATCCGTTAGTAAAGAATAACTCAATTGTAGAAAAATTATTATGATCTATGTCCGTGGTTTATCGTGGAATGGTAGACGACCGAGCGGACGAAACCGAGGGACAGCACGCGAACACGTCGAGGCGAACGTTCCTGAAGGCGACCGGTGCGGCGACGGCAACCGCGGGCGTTGGAACAGGGGCGGTGAGCGCCGCCTCGGAAGATCGGGAGGGGAAGGAGGGACACACCGATATCGAGGCGATGCTTTCTGAACTCACGCTCGAACAGAAGGTCGGGCAGATGACCCAGGTCGACGTTGGCACCTTCGACCCCGACTCGACGGAGATCCCCGACAGCTTCGGCGTCGAGACGCTCGGAGAGTACTTCTCGGAACTCGAACTCGGATCGATCATTTCCGGGGGAGCGTCGCCGCCGACGTTCGACGCCGAGGAGACCGTCATGGGTATCAACGCGCTTCAGGAGTACAACCTCGAGAATTCCGAGCACTCGATTCCCTTCCTCTGGGGCGTCGACGCCCTGCACGGCAACACGCTGCTTGCGGGTTCGACGTCGTTCCCCCAGCGGATCAACATGGGTGCGACCCGCGACATCGAGACGATCGAGGACGCGGCGCGCCACACGGCCGACTCGGCGGCGGCGATGGGCGCCCACTGGACGTTCGCGCCGACGACCGACCTCCAGCGCGACCCGCGCTGGGGACGGTTCTACGAGGGAATTACCGAGGACCCGACATATTTGGGCGAGGTCTCGAAGGCCCGCGTCCGGGGTCTAGAGAGCAACGACCGGCTCTGTTCGACGGTCAAGCACTTCGGGGCGTACTCGATCCCCGAGAACGGCAACGACCGGGCCCACGCCCGGACCTCGATGCGCGACCTGCGGACGAGCCTGTTGCCGCCCTACCGGACGGCCTTGGAGGCCGAACCGAAGACCGTAATGGTAAACAGTGGCGCGGTAAACGGCAAGCCAGCCCACGCCTCCGAGTGGCTGCTGACCCAGATGCTCCGCGAGCGCTACGGCTTCGACGGGCTCGTCGTCTCCGATTACGACGACTTCTACCGGATGCTCAGCAACCACGACTACACTGACAGCTTCCGGCGCGCCGTAAAGGAGGGATTGAACGCAGGCGTCGACATGTACATGATCGGCAACGGTGGCGAGGCCCCCGGCCCGGCCGAGTTCATCGAGACGACTGTGAGCCTCGTCGAGGACGGCGAGATTTCGATGGAGTGTCTCGACGAGTCGGTCCGTCGGGTCCTCGAACTCAAGGCGGAGTTGGGCCTGTTCGAGGAGCCGACCGTCGATCCCTCGGAGATCCACTCGGTGCTGGGCGGAGCTCAGGAAGAGTCCGAGCGGCTCGCCGAGGAGTCGATGGTGCTACTGAAAAACGAGGACGCCCTGCCGCTGTCGGGCGACGAAAACGTCCTCTTGACCGGGCCGGGGTACGACCCCGTCCTCGACATCGAGAACCGCTTTTTGATACGACATGGCGGCTGGACGCTCGGCTGGCAGGGCGTCCAGGAGGGTGCGCCCACCGAGGGCGGACCCCGACCCCGCGGGGAGACGATCACCGAGGCCGTAGAGGGGAGCCTCGACGGGGAACTCACCCACGTTCCGACCGACTTCCGCGCACAGCCCTACAACCCCGAGACCTCGGACGCCAACGGCGACTTCGGGTTCACCGACGAACAAGAGGAGGAGGTCCGGGAGGCCGCCGGATCGGCGGACGCCGTCGTCGTCATTCTGGGCGAGGGACCGCACAACGAGGGCTTCGGCGACCGCGATGAACTCGCGCTCGATCCCGCCCAACGGGAACTCGTCGCGGCCATCGAGGAAGAAGCACCCGACACCCCGGTCGTCGGCGTCGTCCTCGCGGGCAGTCCCCGCGGAGGGGCGGAAACGTTCGACTCGCTCGATGCCGTCGTCTTCGCCGGTCAGCCCGGCAGCGACGGCGGCCGAGCGGTCGCCGGGACCCTGCTTGGGGAGAACAATCCTTCAGGTAAGCTCGCGTTCAACTGGCCCGAGAGCGTCGGAAAGGTGCCCAACAACTACGACGCCTACCCGCCACTCGACGACCAGGAGCCGCTGTACGCCTTCGGCCACGGGCTGAGCTACACCGACTTCGAGTACTCGGACCTCTCGGTCGCGCCCGGTTCCGTCTCGGATCCGGCGAGCACGCCGACGGTCACGGCCAGCGTCGATGTCGAGAACACGGGCGATGAGGCCGGCGAGCATATCGTCGAGGTCTACAACACCCAGTCGTTCGGCTCGGTGCTCCAGCCGAACCGCCGGCTGCTGGGTTACGAGCGGGTCGAACTCGGGAGCGGCGAATCGGCCACCGTCGAACTCGACCTCGACCTCTCGGCACTGGAGGTCGTTCCCGGCGACGTGCCGGGCATCCTGCCGAAGGTCGTCGAGGCCGGCGAGTACGAACTGTCCGTCGGCGAGGAGACGACGGCGCTGACGGTTGAGGACGCCGGGAGCATCACCGACGACCGACCCGCGATCGGGTTCGATCCGGATGCCGATGGGGACGACTACTCGGCGGTCGTGGAGTTCCTCCGGGGGCTCGGCCGGTAGCCAACGGGACCCCTTATATACGCGCGGCCGAAACCGACGGACGGAGATGGCAAACCGGAAAGGGAACCGTCGGGAACGCGAGCTCGTCAATCGCCTCGACGAGGCCGGCTTCGCGGTGATGCGTGCACCCGCGAGCGGCGGGGCGACCCAGCGCGAACTGCCCGACGTCCTCGCGGGTAACGGCGAGGCCTTCTACGCCATCGAGGCCAAATCTAGCTCGGGCAAGCCGATCTACCTCACCGGCGAGGAGGTAGAAGCGCTCGTGTACTTCTCGCGGAACTTCGGCGCCCGCCCCAAGATCGGGGTGCGCTTCGACCGCGAGGACTGGTACTTCTTCCATCCCGGCGACGTCTACCGGACCGACGGCGGTAATTACAGGGTCAAAAAGGAGACGGCACTCGCGAAGGGCGAGACGCTCGCCGAGCTCGCCGAGACGAACGGGAGCGATACTGACGTCGAGCGGGTGTTGACCGCGGTCGAACAGGGAACACTGACGGCCGAGGAGGCCGCCGGGATGTTCGACTAGGCGGGAGTCCCCGAAACCCGTTCGAGTCGGGCGTGCGGAAACGAGTAGACCCTGAGAGCGTCGGGTTCCGGCCCGGAGCCGGTCATCTCGATGGACTGGGGGTAGACTGCGCCGACGACCCGGTCCGCGGGATCGTACGAGCGGTTGTTCGGGTAGGTCGCGACGCTGTAGGCCGATCTGCCCACTTCCGTCCTATCGGCCCGCCGATCGGAGACCGCGACGACGAGCAGTCTGTCGCCCGTCTCGCGGTCGCGAACGAACGCGCCCGGTTCGAGCGCGTCGGTCCCACAGTACTGCGGGCGGTCGGCGTCCGCTTCGGGAACGAACAGTTCCTCGCCACAGACCGCACACGCGACGGCGAGCTGGCCTGGAGGCGGGGTTCGGCCCTCGGTGATCTCGATGGCGACCCGCCGGAGGTGCTTACAGCGCACGCTCCGAAAGACGTAGTCGGGACAGCTACATCGGCACGAACGCAGGTCGATGAGGTAGCTGGTATCGTGGTCGGTTTCGACCTCGTAGAGGGCGTCGCCGAGCGCGGTGACGGCCATCGGCTCGGTTCGCGCGCGGATCGATCGTCGGTCGAGTTCGTGTTCACTGGTCGGCAGTGACGCTGGTGTGTTTTCGGCTTGCGTCATGGAATCACCGGGGGTTCCAGTGGAACCCCCGAATCGCTACAACTACGGGTAGGTGCCCGAGTAACCTAAGTCTTCCACTCGAAACGAAAGTGAAGGAATCGCTTCGAAGTGCTTTTACTTCGGGGCGGGAAACGCCACGCTATGGACGTAGACAGGGAGACGATCGTCGAAATCGTCGTCTCCGTGGGCGCGGTGGGGCTGTTCGTCGCGGTGCTGGTCGGGATCGGCACCACGTACAATCAGGGCGGCCTCTCGACCGACGGCGGCGTGGTTCTCGTGGGTGCGATCACCGGGTTCGTCGTCCTCATGTCGCTCGTCGGAATCGGGCTCGCGTACTACCTCAATCAGGAGTAGCCGTCTCCCCGTCCCCGTTTTCCTCGCGCCAGTCGACCAGTTCGTCCTCGTCGGCCTGTTCTAACTGGTATTCGTAGTAGTTCAGCGGGTGGGACTCGTTGATCTCGTCCTCGCAGATCTCGTCTTTGTTCACGCAGTCGCCGTACGATTGCATGGTCGCACAGCTCGGCGGGGTGTACTCCGTGGGGCTGGTCTCTCCCCTGATGTGGTCGGTCTGGTAGCGCGTCATCTCCTCGCCAAAACTCGAATTGACCATGTAGAGGTCGACGATCTCGTCCGTGCTCATCCCGATGCTGGTCAGGAAGGCAGTGATCGCAAAGCGGGAGTGATGACCCAGATGCTCGCCCTTCTGAATCGAGTCCAACAGCGCCTTCATACACGGTGGGAACCGTTCGGGGACGACGGTGTCGATCTCGCGGGTGAGATCGAGATCCGAGAGTACCGAGCGAACCGTCTCGACCCGGCTTTCGAGGGGGGCTGCGATCTCCTCGGGGACGGAAAGGGGCAACCCATCCGAAACACGCTGGCTGATCGCCTCTTCGAGCAGGCTGTAGAGCTCCTCGCTCGCGATGGTGACCTCGCCACCGGCGAGCGTCCGGTTGACCAGTCGCCACTCGTCGCCCCAGAGGTCCGAGACGAGCCGGAGGTACGTCCCGACGGCGACACAATAGCCCTCCTCGTCCTCGCGGAGCGCGTCGGCCAGGTCGAACTCGGCGAAGAGGTCCGAAAGCGAGAGTCGCTCGGTTCGGGCGCTCGCGAGTTCGGCCGTGTCGTTTCGGGCGGCGCTGAACAGCGAGATCGCCCGGGTCGCCTCCGCGTGGGCGTACTTCCGCGTACAGATCCGCTCGTCGACCAGCGAGACGAGCACGCGGGCGACGGGATAGGAGAGCAGTTCGACGCGCGTTCCGGGGTGGGCATTCCCAATGGAGCCGTCCCGAAGCGCACCCGTGACCCGTTCGACGGCCCGCTCGACGACGGGCCCGTCCTCGCGGATTAGCCCGACCAGATCGACGTCAGCCTCCTCGACGGCCGTCCGGGAGGGGGCGAGAAACGGGTACCGAGCGTGCAGCGGCTTCATCCGCGCACGGCTATGACCGCGGGGTGAATAAGTCTGTGTGAACGTCCGCAGTTATATACGGCCGCCGGGATCGAACGGTATGGTTGGGATCCGACCGGCAGAGCCGTCGGACGCCGAGGCGATTCGGGAAACGGCCCGTGCCAGCTGGCACGCCACCTACGACGACCTGCTGGGCGAGGAGGTAGTAACGTCGACCGTCGAAGCGTGGTACGACCCCGCCGAACTACGCGCGGTGATCGGCCACCCGAAGCACGTCGTTCGCGTCGCCGGGACCGACGTGAGCGGCTTCATCCACGTCGATCCGAACCCCGAGGACGAACGGGTCGCCGAACTCGTCAGGATCTACGTCCGTCCCGAGCAGTGGGGCGAGGGGATCGGCGGGGAGTTGCTCGACGCGGCCAGAACGGTGCTCGAAGGCTACGACTGACTCGCTTTGTCAGTGCTCGCCGGAAACGAGATTGGGATCGGGTTCTACGGGAAACGGGGGTTCGATCGTGTCGACGGTCGGATAGTGGGGATCGGAGATGGGACGTATCGGGAGTATCGCTACCGGAGAACGATCTGACGCTCGTCCGTATCGAACCGTCGACGGTGGATGCGTCCCACCGTTGCCACCAGAGCTGTATGCCGTATCGAAGCTCCGCCGTTGATCGTCCGACCCGACATGTGTGTTATTATCTATCAATCTATTTGTGCCAATAACACCAACCTCTATCGGTGATCCGAAGCGGTTGGGACTTCGGGCACACGGTGAGAATCATGAGCAGTTCACACATGGGCGAACACGGCGAGCACGAACACCACGAGGTCGAAGGACCGGGATACGCGACGCCGCAGGCCGCCATCGAGGAGTCCGAACGCGAGACGGTGGCGTACGTCATCGGACTGTACACCGGCACCGACGTCGACGCACCCGACTTCCTCGCGGTCGTCGACGTCGACCCCGATTCGGGGACCTACGGCGAGATCACCGAACGGATCGAGATGCCGACGAAGGGCGACGAACTCCACCACTTCGGGTGGAACGCCTGCTCGTCGTCGTGCCACATGGAGGGGCTGGAACGGCGCTACCTCGTGATGCCGGGCAACCGCTCATCGCGGATCACGATCGTCGACACCGAGAACAGGGCCCATCCAGAAATCGTTCGGGTAATCGAGCCCGAGGAAGTCCACGAACTCGATCTATCGGCACCACACACCGTCCACTGTCCCGCCGGCGGTGGGGTCATGATCAGCATGCTCGGGGACGCCGACGGGGAGTTGCCGGGAGGCTTCCTCGAACTCAACGAGGACCTCGAGGTCGAGGGGCGCTGGGATCTGCCCGGGGAGATCGAGATGAACTACGACTTCTGGTACCAGCCGCGTCACAACGTGATGATCTCCTCGGAGTGGGCCGCACCCGAGACCTATCAGCCGGGGTTCGACATGGAGGACGTCGAGGCCGGCAAGTACGGCCACCGACTGCACTTCTGGAACTGGGGGGACAAGACGGTCGAGCAGACGGTCGACCTCGGAGAGGAGGGGCTGGTCCCGCTCGAAGTGCGCTTCCTCCACAGCCCCGAGGCGACCCACGGCTACGTCAACGCGGCGCTATCCTCGAACATCTTCCACTTCTTCGAGGACGACGGCGAGTGGCGCGCCGAGAAGGTCATCGACTTCGAGGGGCGCGACCTCGAGGGCTGGGACATGCCGGTTCCGGCGCTCCCGACGGACATCCTGATCTCGATGGACGACCGCTACCTGTTCGGGGCGAACTGGCTCCACGGCGAGGTCTGGATGTACGACATCTCCGATCCGGCGAACCCGCGACACGCCGACTCGATCTCCATCGGGGGCTACTTCGGCGACGTCAGGGAGGTCAAGGGACGCGAACTGACGGCCGGGCCGCAGATGGTGCAGTTGAGCCTCGACGGCGAGCGCCTCTACTGGACCACGTCGCTGTACTCGACATGGGACGACCAGTTCTTCCCCGAGGAGAAAGAGCGCGGATCGGTGATGCTGAAGGCCGACGTCGATCCCCGACGGGGGACCCTGACGCTCGACGAGGACTTTCTCGTCGACTTCGGAACCCTGCCGGAGGGACCGGCGCGCGCCCACGAGATCCGCTGGCCCGACGGCGACTGCACCAGCGACGTCTGGCAATAGCCCGCATGCCCCGGGTGAGCCTCGAGTGGCCCGACGGGCGACGCGAGACGGTCGGGGTCGACCCCGACGAACCCCTGCTCGACGCCGCCGAGCGGGCGGGGATCGGCCTCCCCTTCGGCTGTCGGATCGGCGTCTGTGGGACGTGTACCGGACGGGCATTCGACGGGGGGACGCGCCACGTCGAACCGCCGCGGGCGCTCAAGGGACGCCACCTCGAAGCGGGCTACGTCCTGACCTGTATCGCGACGCCGGAGGTCGACTGTACGGTCGAGGTGGGGACGGACGTCCGCGCTCGCCTGTTCGAGAACCCGTGGCGATGAGCGAGCGGACACGCCGGACGGCAGGCAGTGTGGCACTGCTCCGAATAACGGCGCTCGTCTCGATCGGGGTGCTCTGGACCCCAGCACTCGTCCGGGCCCACGGGGATGTCGACCACGGCGTCGGCGTGTCGTTCGGGATCGTCGTCGCCGCGGCCCTCGGGGTCGGCATCGCCGCGGGCGTGGTGGTCCTGCTCACGGGGATCTCGCTGCGGACCCGCATGCTGGCGGTGTTCGACAGGGGAATCGGGATCGTGCTCGTCGTCCTCGGCGTCACCCTCGCCGTCTCCGCCGTGGGTGAGTACCCGCTGCTCGCCGCCGCTGGGATCGGTGGCGGCGGTCTCGTCGCGTGGTCGGTCGCCGCGCGTACCGACGCACACCACGCGGACGTGACCTTCGTCGCGCTGGCCACACACCGGGTGATCGAAGGGGGCGCGCTCGCGGCCGTCTACCTCGCGGGGTCGGCCGTCGGGACGGTTGGCGCGCTGCTGATAGCGGGACACGTCGCGCTCGAAACCGCCGCCGTCGCCGGCCTCTACGTGGCCACGGGGCGGGGACCGATGCGAGCGCTGGTCGCGATCGGCCTCCTGCAGGTCGGGTTCGGGGTCGGCATCGCCGGCGGGACGCTGCTTTCGATAGCTGTTCCCACGGGCCTCCAGGTGACCGTGATGGCGGCGGGTGCCGGCGCGCTGCTCGTCGTCGGGAACGCGGAGATCGCCGGCCACCACGGTCGTGAGTCGGCCCCGCTACGGGAGCGGTGGCGGGTAAAACGGTAGCGTTCGGGTCTAGTCGCTCTGGATGCGCGGCGCGAGCATGTAGGTGACCTGGCCCTCCCCCTCGGCGATCTCGAAGTGGAGTTTGACCGGGAACTCCTCGCCGAGTTCGATGGTAACCTCTCCGTCGGTCGGGATGGCCTTGTTCATGTCCTTCAGGTAGTCGAGGCTGAAGAGCGAGTGGGCTGGACCGGGTGTCAGGTCGATCAGGTCCGCCTCGTCGAGTCGCAGATCGACGTTGTCGGTGTCGCCTTCGGCCTCGACGTAGAAGACCGACTCCGATTCGTCGACACCGAGTGCGATGTGATCGCTCACCATGTCGGCGGCTTTGACCGCGCGGTTGATGTCCCGACCTTCGACGACGACGTTCGCGGGCAGGTCCAGATCGGGGATGTCGGGCTCCTGGCGAATCGAATCGGGATCGATCAGCGCGAGGGTGTACTCGAGGCCGTCGAGCTGGATGTGGAGCTTTCTCGTTTCCTCGTCGAGTTCGAGGTGGACGAGTCCGCCGGCGTCGGCCATCCCGACGGTGTCCTGCAGTCGGGAGAGGTTGACGCCGATCTTCCCGCCGTCGGCTTCGTAGGACTCGAAAGCGCTCTTTTCGAGCGAGAGATCGACCATGCCGACGTTCGCGGGGTCGACGGCACGGATCGCCAGCCCGTCTTCGTTGAGGTGGATCGTACACTCGTCCACCAACGCGCTCACGGAATCGAGCGCCGTCCCGAGGGTGTCGGCACTCACGATCGCATTGAACATCTTGTCTCCGGCTACGAAAGCACGACTTAAAAAGGCAGCTTTTCCCCTTACGCGCGTGCGCGCGTTGGGACAGTAGACCGAAAGAGCAGAGCGAAGCCGGTAAGCCGCTCGCTCGCCTACGTTCGCTGATCGAATGGCCCGCAAAGACGAGTACTACAACAAGGCGAAACAGCAGGGGTATCGCTCTCGGGCGGCGTACAAACTCCAGCAGCTTGACGAGATGGAGGATCTCCTCTCCGATGGGGACCGCGTGGTCGATCTGGGCGCCGCTCCCGGCGGGTGGTTGCAGGTCGCAACCGAGCGCGTCGGCACCGGGGCGGTCGTCGGAGTGGACCTCCAGCGAATTGACCCCATCGAGGGCGTCGAGACGATCAAGGGCGACATGACCGACGAGCAAACGAGGGAGGAGATCGTCGAACGGGTCGGCGAGGCCGACGTCGTCCTCTCGGACATGGCCCCGAACATGACCGGCGAATACTCGCTGGATCAGGCCCGGTCGGTCCACCTCGCACGTCAGGCGTTCGAGACCGCGTGTGCGCTTTTGAGGCCGGGCGGGGACTTCGTCGTGAAGGTCTTCGAGGGACGGGACCTCGATACGCTCAGAGACGACATGGAGGCCGAGTTCGAGTACGTCCGCACCACGTCGCCTGCGGCCTCCCGCAAGGAGTCCTCGGAGGTCTACCTGATCGCGAAGGGCTTTTTGACCGCTCCGGTCGAGGAGGGCGAAACGCTGACCGTCGAGATCGAGGGCGTGGGAAGCGAGGGCGACGGGATCGCCACGGTCGAGGGGTTCACTATTTTCGTGCCGGACACGGATGAGGGCGAGACCGTCGAGATCGAGATCGAGGACGTGAAACCCCGCTTCGGGTTCGCGAAACGACGCGACTAGTCGGCGGGCGTCGCCGCCGGGCCGTCACGACGGGACCGCACCAGTCCGACGACCGCATAGACCACCGGCGTATCCGCGAGCGCGATCAGGAGTTTGAGCAGGTACTGGCCGACGATCAGCGCCAGCAGTTCGCCCGTGGGGAGCGCCACCCCGATTCCGAGGAGGGTCGGGGCGAGCGAGAACGCCACCAGAATGAAGACGACGGTGTCGAGCGCCTGGCTGGTCGCCGTCGAACCGACGTTACGGGCCCACAGCAGTTTCCCGCCGGTCCGTTCGCGGATCCGGTGGAAGACGAGCACGTCCCAGTTCTGGCTGACGAGGTAGGCGAGCAGGCCGCCGAGGACGATATTGGTACTCGGGGCGAGCACCTGTGCGAACAGGGCGGGGTCGACGCCCGCGGGCGAACCGGGCGCGAGGATCGCGAGCCACAGCAGCGAGAGCATGACGAGGATCATCGCGAAGCCGACGGTGACGAGCGCCTGTGCGGGGCGCTTGCCGTAGAGTTCCCCGTAGCAGTCGGTGGCGAGGAAGGTGATCGCGTAGGCCAGTACGCCCGCGGGGACGACCACCTCGCTTCCGACGACCGGGAACGCGGTCGGCAACGGGAGCGCGAGGATCTTCACCGCGAGCAACTGGGCGACGACCAGCGACGTGACGAACAGCGCCGCCAGCACGAGGCGCGAACCGCCCTCACTCCGCCTCATCGTCGAGCCGTCCGTGGCGTGCGTCTATCTCGTCTAGCAGGTCGAGGGTTTTCCTGACGGAGGCGCGGATCGCCTCGCTGCGGTTGACGAACTTCCCGCCGTCGCCGACGTGGGCATCGAGATCCGCCAAGAGCTCTCGGGGCACTTCGGCGCTTATCTTGGGCATACTCGAAGAATATCGAGCGCGGGAATAAACGTCCCGACTCGATTCGGCGCCTTTTATTGTTCGGTACGAGAGAGGAGTGTAACGATGACAGAGTACACCAGACGCGGCGTCCTCGTGGGAATCGGTGCGGGGATGGCCGTGACGGCCGGAACCACCGTCGCCGGGGCCGACGACCACGAACGGGAAAACGTCGCGCGCGTCGTGCATCTCTCGCCGGACGCTCCGGCGCTCGACATCTACGTCGACGGCGAGTTGTGGTTCGAAGGGGTCGAACCGCTCACGCTCCAGGAGGGGGCGACGCCCACGGAGCCGGGAACCTACGACGTGGCCGCCGTCCCGACGGGCGAGGGGCTCGGGAACGCCCTCGTCGAGACCGAAGCGGAGATCGAACCGGGGCCGTCTACCCTCGCGGCGATCGGCGAGGTCTGTGCGCTGAGCGGCAACGAGTTCGATCTGGTCGCGCTGAAAAGCGAGTTCGGCCCGACGCAGGCGGACCACGCCCGCGTTCGAGTGGTTCACGCCTCACCCGATACGCCGACGGTCGACATTGAGACCGAGTCCGGCGTCACGATCGCGGAGGGGCTCTCGTTCGGCGAGAGCCGGATAAAAGAGATCCCCGCCGGTGAGACCGTCGTCCCCGTTCGGAGCACCGACGGGACAACGCTCGCGCGATTCGAGATCGCGCCCGAGGCCGGTCACGTCTACTCGGCGTTCGGCGTCGGCTATCAGGACCCCGAATCGGCACCCGAATCGGCTCCCGACGACCTCGGATTCTCGCTTGCGATCAGCGAGGACGCCGCGCCGGGCGAGCAGTAACGTTACGCCTCGTCGATCGGTTCACGGACGTCGATCCCCGATCCCGATCCGTCCCCGTTTTCGTCGGTAGTACTGCCGTCGTCAGTCCCCTCGTCTTCGGCGGGAGCGTCGCCGGTCGCCCCATCGCCTTCGTCATCGTTCTCAGTACTGTCGTCCCCGTCGCCGGCGGTTCCGTCCTCGGTGTCGGAGGTGTCTGTTTCGCCGTCCGTGTTCGTGTTCTCGGCGTTCTCGGCATTGTCTGCGGAGTCGGTGGCGTTCTCGTCGCTCCCGTTCTCGGCGGTCGTGGACGGGCCGTCCGCTTCGTCACCGGGCGTGGGCACGTCGGGGACGGGATTGTCGGAGAGGACGGGACCGAGAACGCCGCCGGTCACCGCGACGGCACCGCCGATCACGACGAGGACGGCCAAGATCACCGCGAGCCACTTCGAACTGCCGGTGTCGGGTTCGACCGCGGGTCGCTCGCCGAAGTCCCGACGACCGCCGAGGGTGACGACGAAGAGACCGGCGAGGCCGAGCCCGTACGCGAACATCGTCGGAATCGCCACGAGGAACATCGTCAGAACGCTCACGGGCGTGAAGATACCGGCGACCGCGAACACCGCGATAGTGACCTCGCGCCAGCGGTTTCGCATCGCGCGGTAGGAGGCGATCTTGCCCCGAAAGAGCATCCACATCGTGATCGGGACGCAGGCCAGCAGGCCAACGCCGACGGTCGTGTAGATGATCAGCCACGAGAACTTGCTGATCCGGTAGGAGATCACCATCCCCGCCTGCGTCGCGTCGTAGACGAGAAAGCCGATCAGCCCGGGGGCGATGTAGTAGTAGCCGAGGAGGGTCCCCCCGGCCAGCGCCAGCGCGATGGCGATCGTCCACTCGTAGACGACCGAGCGCTGACCGTGTGTCAGGCCCCGTTCCTTCATCGCGGGCCACGCGAAGTACAGCACCATCGGGAGGATCGACAGCAGACCCACGAGCGTGCTCACCTTGATGATGAACATCAGTGTCTCGACGGGGTGGAGGTCGATGATCCTGACGTCGTCGATGCTGACGACCGCTCGGGGCATCCGCGAGACGAAGTCCTGCGTGATGATCCGTACCCCGCCCATGTAGAAGAAGGTGAAGACGCCCAGAAGCACCGCGCCGAAGACCGCGAAGATCCACAGCAGTCGCGAGCGGAGGCTGTCCGCGATGTACTTGATGTCGTAGATATACCCGCCGATGTCGTCCTCGTCCTTCTCCTCGGAGAAGGCCGCGAACATCCCCGTCGCGGTGCCACTGAGGATCCCGCCGATGTCCTCGTCGTCTTCGTCCGTGGCCTCCGTCGTCCCCGTATCGGCGGTCCCGGTTCCGGCCTCGGTTTCGGTTTCGGGCTCCGTTGCCGCGTCGTCCCCGGCGTTGACGGCGTCGAACCGGTCGAGGATCGCCTGCGCTTTCTCCGGATCGTCGTTCGCCATCGACTCGCGGGCGAGCGAGAGCGCTTCGTCCTCCGAGAGCGCCTCGAAGGCCGCTTCGGGCGCGGCCCGGACGCCCGCAGCGTCGAGTTCCGCGAGATCGATCCCGCCGGGATCGCCCATCCGACCGGTCGATCCGGTGGGCGCCTCCTCGACCGAGGAGATCAACAGGTAGAACACGACGAGCGCGAACGCCACGGCGAACAGGACCGCCGCGGCCCCGATTGCGAGGGCGGCCTCGCGGGACACGCCGAGAAGTTCCCGTAACCAGAACACCTGTGGAAGTGCGATGTCGCGTGGGTCGAGCAACGCATCGTTGAGGTACTCGCCCGCCCCGGAGACGAGCGCGGCGTACAGCCCCGCCGCGAGCAACAGTGGAACGCCGAACAGCGTGCCGAGGTTCCGCTTGATCGTCCCTCGGACGTTCGCCCGACCGCCACGTTTGAGGGTGACGATGACGCGCGTCATCCCGAGGCTGAACGCGTACAGGACGACCAGCGGTACCGCCCACATGATCTGGGAGATCGGATCCGGCGGCGAGAACATCGCCCCGAAGATGAAGATCCCCAGGACCGCGTATCGCCACTTGTCCCGGAACGTCTCGTAGGGGACGATCTCGGCGTAGGCGAGCGAACTCATCGCCAGGGGCAACTGGGCGGCGAGCCCGAAGGAGACCGTGAGCAGAACCAGAAACTGCGTCCACATGACGATCGACCACGTCGGATCGACCCCGACGTTGTAGGAGAACTCGGCGAGAAAGCCGAGGATCAGCGGAAAGAAGATGCCGTACGCATACGAAACGCCGCCGAGAAACAGGAGAAGCGACATGAGGGCAATCCCGGCGAACTTCCAGCGCGCGATCGGCGTCCGTGGCCAGTAGCCTCGCGCCCGGAGTTCGTGCCGGGAGAGATAGAGCAGTGGCGGAATCGCGACGACGATCCCGGCGACGATCCCGATCTTCGCCTGTAGCAAGATCACCTCGAAGGGAGTCGTAACGATGATGTCGAACCGTTCGAGTACATCCGGGGGCATCCCCGAGATCGTCACCGCGCGAAGCCAGTCCCAGACGACGGCTCTGAGCGCGTAAAAGGTGCCCAAGAAACCGACGACGAAGATTATGAATACCTTCTGGAGGTGCGTCTGGACCGTCGACAGCACCGCCCCGATCGTCTGTCGCCCGCTGTCGAGGCTCCGGGCGGTGTCCTCGTCGACGATCGAACTAGCCATTCATCGACGATAGCCGATAGGCAGTTATCAATCTTCTCTCTCCGATTGGCGCGTGCGTGGGCCATCGAGAAAGAAAGCCTATAACCGCCCGGACACCTATCTCTCGGTGAATGGGCGAGCATCGCAGGTCGGACGGCGAGCGGGCCGTCCCCGACGGCGGGACGACCACGGCGTCGGCCACGACCGACGACGAGGCCGACGTCGGTGGCATCTCCGCACCCGCCGAGGACCAGGAGATGCCGCTTGCCGATCACATCGAGGAGATGATCAAGCGCCTGGCGATCGTCATCGTCGTCGCCGGCTCGGTCAGCATCGTCGTCTTCCCGCTGGCCGACCAGCTCATCACCTTCATCTGGTACTCCGTACTGCCGGGCGGCGACGTCGCCCAGCCCCGCGTCTACGGCCCCCTCGAGTTCGTCCTCGCGCGCATCAAGGTCGCCAGTCTGGCGGGGTTGATCGTCGCGCTCCCGGTAATGGTCTACGAGAGCTACCGGTTCATGCGTCCCGGGCTCTACAGGAACGAACGCAAGTACTACCTCGCGGCCGTCCCCACCAGTCTGGTGCTCGGGGTCGTGGGCGTGCTCTTTGCGTACTTCGTCGTCCTCCCCGCGATCTTCACGTACTTCCTGACCTACTCGCAGGACGCCGGGGCGATCGCGTTCGGGCTGGGCGACACCTTCGGGCTGATGCTGATCCTGATGGCGTACCTCGCGATCGTCTTTCAGATCCCGTTGTTGATCATGCTCGCGATCATGATGGGGCTCACGACGAGACGGTGGCTCACCCAACGACGCCTCTACTTCTGGGGTGCGTTTCTGGGGCTCGCGTTCGTCTCCAGTCCCGATCCGACCGGGATGGCCCCGATCATCATCGCCCTGACGATGGTCGGCCTCTTCGAGGGGACGCTACTCGTCCTGAAGTGGGTCGGGAGATAAGCCCGCGCCCGTCTGTCTCCCGAACGCGAGACTACGGCCTCACCGCACCGCGTAGCCGTCGTCCGTAAGCGCCTCCTCGATCCGCCGTTCGAAGTGGGCGGCGAGGTTCTCGTCGAAGGTCTCGATCGAGCGGTCCTGATGCCAGTATTCGAGGGCATCGGTTTCGGTATCGATGAATCGGTAGGTCCGGGAGAACTTCCGCCCGTCGTCGCCGTAGGCCGTCGCGGTGACGTGTGGATCGCTACGATCCGCCTCGTCGTCCCACGGTCCGGTCTGGACGACGCTCACCCGTTCGAAGTCGGTGAGGTTCGTGCTCACGACGCCGGTCGCGAGGTTCTCCTCGCATTCCTCGCGGTCCCACCCCTCGGGTTCGTCCGTCGCCAGATCCCGAACCGTCACCGTCTCGGGGGTGATCGCCTCGACGACCCACGTCTGCAGCGTCGTCGAGGCGAGTTCCGAGCCGCCCGAACCGAGTTCGAACGTCCCCCGGGCGCGAACGTCGCCCTCCTGGACGTGATCACCCTCCCGGACCCGGATGTAGATCGGGCGGTTGATCGGCAGGTCGATGAATATCTCGCCCTCGTCCGTTCCGATCCCTACGGTCGCTCCCCCGATCTCGCGCGTGACGATCGTCGTCCCCTCCTCGTTGTGTGTCATTACACCACATACGTCGGCGAGCGATAAGAACCTTCTAGACGTAGCTGAACCAGTCGTCGTAGTCGTCGGTCCGGCGCTCGACGATATCGAAGAATCGGGATTGAAGTTCTTCAGTGACCGGCCCGCGTTCGCCGACGGTGACGTTGTCGACCTGCCTGATCGGCGTGACCTCCGCGGCCGTCCCGGTAAAGAACAGCTCGTCTGCGGTGTGCAGTTCCCCCCGGCTGATCGTCGCCTCGTCGTGGACCGTGTAACCCAGATCCCGGGCGATCGTGATCACGCTGTTGCGCGTGATACCGTCCAGAATTCCCTCGGCCAGCCCGGGGGTGTAGAGTTCGCCGTCACGGACCAGAAAGAGGTTTTCTCCTGGGCCTTCCGCGACATTACCCTCCTTGTTCAACACAAGTGCCTCGACGTAACCGTGGCTCCGGGCCTCCTCGCCCGCCAGCAGGCTGTTGACGTAGAGCCCCGTGGTCTTGGCGTTCGTGGGGATCTGGCTGGAGGCGTGCTTGCGCCACGAGGAGACCTTCACCTTCACACCTTTCTCGAGGGCCTCCTCGCCGAGATACGCCCCCCACGGCCACGCGGCGATGGCGATCCGTGTCGGACAGTCCTTCGGGCTCACGCCCAGACTGTCGTAGCCGTAGAAGGCGATCGGGCGGATGTAACACGATTCGAGCTCCTGGCGGCGGATCAGCTCCTTGGTCGCCTCCTCGAGTTCCTCGGGTTCGTGGTCGATCTCCAGCCCGTAGGGCTGGCCCGAATCGTAGAGCCGTTTCGCGTGTTCGTCCCAGCGGAAGATGGCGGGGCCCTCCTCGGTGTCGTAACAACGGATCCCCTCGAACACGCCGGTGCCGTAGTGCAGCCCGTGGCTGAGGACGTGGATCTGGGCGTCGTCCCAGTCGACGAACTCGCCGTCCATCCAGATCGTATCGACGTCCATCTCGTCGAATCCCATATCCGACCGGTCGAACCCCGCCGTAATGAGTGTGCGGTTTCCTCACGGTCGATAAACCGGGTCGGGGCCGGATCAGTGAAGCGCCGCCAGCAGATCCCGCCCCTCGGCGTAGGAGAGGTCGTGGCGCTCGGCGTACGCCCGGGCGTCGGCCGGCGAGAGCGCACTTCCGGTGGTGTCGTCGAGCATCTCGCAGACGACGACCGCGGGCGGCAGGTCGGCAGCGTCGGCAAGCGCGACCCCGAACTCGGTGTGGCCCTCCCGCTCGTCGAGCAGCCCCTCGGCGGCCCGAAGCAGATGGATGTGTCCCGGTGCGCGAAAGGTTCGGGCGAACGAGTCGGGATCCGGCCTCGCCGCGGCCTCGGCGAGCGCCGTGATCGTCAGTGCGCGGTCGGCGTCGGTGATCCCCGTCCGAGTCTCGCGGTGGTTGACCGTCAGCGAGAACGACGACCGATCGTCGTAGGCGAGATCGTGATCGTTCGCGGTCGGGTGGTCGAGGACCTCCTGGACGAACGGGAGGTCGAGGGTATCGGCAACGCCGGACGAAAGGGCGACACAGACCAGCCCGCCGGCGTCGTTGCGGAGACGAGCGACGGCCGCAGGCGTGACTGCGCCCGCGGGGTAGATCAGGTCGGTTTCGCCCTCCCGGTCGTCGGCGTCGTGGATCAGAACCGGAGACCCGGTACGGAACGCCTCGACCGCCCGTTCGGTCGCGCCGCGTTGGCGTTGTGTCATTTCTCCTCCACTCGAACGGTGAGCGCGTCCTCGTCGGCGAGCCCGAGCTCGTCGCGGAGTTTCGCCGGCGCGATCAGTTCGAGTTGATCCTCGTCGTGGTGGGTCCGTTCGGGGGCGATGACGTGCGCGCCGTCGTACTCCTCGTCGGCGATGACGGTCGCCGGATAGCAGACACACGGACCATACGTGCGATCTGCGTCCTCCCAACCGTCGATGTGGACCGGCTCGAACGCCTCCATCGCGCCGCGCCGTCGGACGCTCTCTTCGCTCAAATCGACGTTCAGCGTCCCCGGAAACGGCTCGTATCCGAGTCGCTCCTCGAACTGAGCCATGTAGCCCGGAAGCGAGATGTAGTGTTTGCCCTCACCCATCCCTCCTGTGACTGTGCCTTCGAGGTCGACGCTCGATCGACCCTCGAACAGCCGTCGATACGCGTCGTACTCCGCGCGGAGTGCGCGCTCGCCGGCGTCGGTGATCGCGATCCACTGGCCGTCGGCGACCGTCTCGCGCGTGACGAGGTCCGCGCTTTCGAGCGCCTGCAGGCGGCGCGAGGCGGTCTGGCTGGAAGTCTCTAACCTCTCAGCCAGCGCCGAACACGAGATCTTCGCCTCGCCCGAGAGCGCGCCGTCGAGCCCCAACTGCCGAAGTACGGCGAGTTCGTCGGGGCCGACCTCCCGTACCGCGGTCTGTGACATGCCTCGGGCTTCGGGATCGGTCCGTATAAGCGTAGCGGATTTGGGATGCGTACCAGAAATGGGACGCTAGTCGGCGGTGAGCGGGTCCTCGTCCCAAAAGTCGCTTCCCTTCTTCAGTTTCGGCACCCACGTCTCCTCGGTCTTCGAGAGCAGTGCGACCCGCGAGATTGGCACGTCGTTGAGGTACTCGTGCTCGGACAGGTGCTCGCGGACGCCCTCAGCGAACGCCACTACGTCCTCGTGGTCGGGCATCGCCGAGCGGTCGAGGCGCCCCTGAGAGTGTCCGACGTGCATGTAGGCTTTGAGCTCTACGAAATCCGGATCCGCGCGGTCGTAGAAAGCGGCGTACCAGTCGGGGTCGTGCATGTTCTCGCCGCCGACGAGGGTCGTGCGAAGCACCGTGCGGGTCTCGTCCTTCTCGGCCAGCACGTCCATCGTGTCGATCAAGCGTTCCCAGGCGTCGTCGTCGACGGGACGGACGACCTGATCGAAGGTGGCGCGTTCTGCGGCGTCGACACTGACGTAGAGTTGGGTGGGCTCACAGCGCGCGAGCATCTCCGGATCGGTCCCGTTGGAGACGAGAAAGGTGGTGATCCCTCGATCACTGAAGGCGTCGATGAGTTCGGGGAGATAGGGATAGAGCGTGGGTTCGCCGTCGAGGCTGATGGCGACATGGCGTGGCTCCATCGCCTGCTCGAAGACCTCGCGGGGAACCTCGTCGTTGCCGCCGAAGCCCGAGAGCAGCTTCTTCTGGAGCCGGATCGAAGCGTCGACGACGGCCTCGGGATCGTCCCACTCGACGTCGCCGAGTTCGTAGGCGTGGCCCCGATGGTCCCGCCAGCAGAACACGCACCGCTCGTTGCACTTGACGACGGGCGTCATCTGGATGCAGCGGTGGGACTCGATCCCATAGAAGGCGTACTTGTAACACTTACCCTCGCCGCGCAGGGCGTTTGCGGTCCACCCGCAGGTCTGGGCGGCGGTGTGGTTCTCGCTGTGGTACTCCGGCGAGGAGACCTGCTTCGGGCCGCTCATGGATCGTCGGTTGGGTATGCGGGGTCAAAAGCTCCCCGCTTAAGTTCAATGTACTTAAGTCGCTCGTGGCCTAGGTGTGTGTATGGATCACACCGCACAGGCCGTGTGTCGCCCGACCCTCGATCCGACTCCGACCCTCGATCCGACTCCGACCCTCGATCCGATGAGTGGAGGCGTGCGATGAGCGAGAGCGAGAACGCCGAGGAGACGCCGATGGGCGAGTTCGTCGACTCGTGGTCCGACGCCTCGAAACACGTCGTCAACAGCTACGTCGAGGCCAACCGGGCGATCCTCGCGGGGATGGGACTCTCCTCGTCGACCGAAAGCGAGCGGATCAACGCTCCGGTCGCCTCGCTGTCGTACGGTTCGCTCGGGTGGTCGATGGAGCGGTCGGTCGACACCAGGGAAGACCTCGCCGTCGGCGAGTACGTCGAGTTCACCAAACCCCTGACCGACGCCGACGTCCACGCCTTCGCACAGGCCAGCGGCGACACCAACCGTCTCCATCTCGATCAGCGCTTCGCCGAGCAGTCACGCTTCGGCGGGCGAATCGTCCACGGAACGCTGGTCGCCGGACTGATCAGCGCCGCTCTCGCACGACTGCCGGGGCTGACGATCTATCTCTCCGAGAGCATGGAGTTCAAGGGACCGGCAGAGATCGGGTCGGTACTCACCGCCCGCTGTGAGATCGTCGAGGACCTCGGCGAGGACAAGTACCGCCTGACCGCGAACGTCACGACCGCCGAGGGCGCGACGCTGATCGACGGCGAGGCGGTCGTCCTCATCGACGAGATGCCCGAGTAGTCCGAGTAGCCCCCCGTCTCTTTGTAGTTGGAAATCCAATCGGTACGTGTCCACGAATCACGTGGGTGAGGGCCATGAGCGAGAGCAACATACAACCGACACTCGTCGTCTACCTTCGGGCGTCCGCATCGCTTCCGGCCCGTGAGCGCCAAGAGGAGGTGATAGAGCGGGCCGAACAGCTCGAAACCGACGGGCGGATCGAGGGTCTGCGCGTGCGCCACTGGGACGACCGAGTGGTCGTCCGAAACGGGAGCGACGAATCGATCGAGACCTTCGAGACGTTCAAAGAGCGCGCGGCGGCGGTCGGTCACACCATCGAGCCGTTCTTTCAGGAACACGAACGGGCCGACGCCCGCGAGGTCGTCTTCCCGATAATCTGTATCGCAGTTCACGTCGAAGAGGAACTCCGACGGGTGTTCCCGTGTCGGGATGAGGTCGAAGCCTACAGCGTCTGGGACTGTCTGACCGCGCTCGAAACCGACGGCGAAGTCGTCGGCCTCGCGGATTGAAAACGGCTTTATCCGCCGATCCTGAACGGCGAGTATGTTCCTCTCGCTCCGTACCGAGGCAGAAGAGGCGCTCACGGAGGCGCTCTCTGCGCTCTCGCTTCCGACAGGTGATCTCGGTCTCGAAGAACCGCCCGAAGACGTCGGGGCGATCCTCGCTTCGAGCGTCGCCTTTCGGCTCGCGGGAGAGGTCGGAAAGGCCCCCCCAGAGGTCGCCGGAGAGCTCGCGGAAACGATCGACGTAGCCGACTACGACTACCTCGCGAGCGTCGGAACGCAGGGGCCGTACGTCAACTTCCACGCGAGTGACGCCTACTACGAGAAGACGCTCGAGGCCGCCCGCGAGGACTCGTATGGACGGCTCGAACCCACTGGGAGAGAAGTCGTCGTCGAACACACGAGCGCCAACCCGACGGGGCCGGTCCACGTCGGGCGGGCGCGCAACCCGATCATCGGCGATTCGATCGCCCGGCTGCTCGATTTCGCCGGCAACGACGTGGATCGTCACTACTACGTCAACGACGCGGGCCGCCAGATGGCCGTCTTCACGTGGGCCTACGAGACGTTCGACGAGAGCGAGCTTCCGGAACCCGACCGCGAGAAAGCCGACTACGAACTGGTCCGGTACTACCGAAAGGGCAACGCCGTTCTCGAGGACGGCGACGAAGAGGAGGTCGAAGCCGCCGAGGCCGAGATCGCCTCGATCATGCAGGGTCTCGAGAACGGCGACGAGGATGCCTACGAGCGCGTCGAGCGCGTCGTCGACACGGTGCTGGGAGGGATGCGCGAGTCACTCTCCCGGTTGCCCGCGGAGTTCGACGAGTTCGTCAAGGAGACGCGGTTCATCCGTGACGGGAGCGTCGACGATCTCGTGACCCGGCTCAAGGGACTCGACGAGGCCGTCTACGAGGAGGACGCCTGGCAGCTCGATCTGCCCGACTTCGAGAAGAACCTCGTCTTCCTCCGTTCGGACGGCACCTCGCTCTATACGACACGGGACCTGGCCCACCACGAGTGGAAGTTCGAGGAGTACGACCACGCCGTGACCGTGTTGGGCGAGGACCACAAACTGCAGGCGACCCAGCTCGCGGCGGCGCTCGACTTACTGGGTAACGATACCGACCAGTTGGATTCGGTCTTTTACTCCTACGTCAACCTCCCCGAGGGCAAGATGAGCACCCGCGCGGGGACGGGCGTCGACCTCGACGACCTGCTCGACGAGGCCGTCGCGCGCGCTCGCGAAGAAGTCGAGGTCCGCATGGACGACCGGATCCGTAACGACGACCTCTCGGAGGACGACATCGACCGGATCGCCCGTCAGGTCGGGATCGGTGCCGTCAGGTACGACATCGTCTCGAAACAGCCCTCGAAGGCGATCACCTTCGAGTGGGATCGCGCGCTGAACTTCGAGGCCCAGTCCGCGCCCTACGTCCAGTACGTCCACGCCCGGACCTGCGGGATCCTAAGCGAGGCCCAACGGGCCTCGGAGAATCGAGCGGCAGAGCCGCGAGACGGCGAGGCCGACCGCGAACCCGGTACGGTCGACCCCGCGTTGCTCGACAGCCCGGAGGAACGGGACCTGATAGAGGTGATCGGGCGGTTCCCGGCCGTGATCGAGTCGGCCGCCGAGGACCGCCAGCCCCACCAGATCGCGACCTACACCCGCGACTTCGCGGAAACGTTCAACGCCTTCTACCGGGAGCGCCAAGTGCTCACTGACGACGAGGCGCTGACAGCGGCCCGACTCGCACTCGTGGCGGCGTCGCGTCACACCATCGCGAACGCGCTTTCGGTCCTCGGGGTCGAAGCGCCCGAGTCGATGTAGAACACGACCCGGTCGTTGGTCTCGATGAGGACGACACGGGCGGTCAAAGGGTACTTACCGGCTGGACGGGCTATATAGGGTAATGAGTAGTCAGGACACGGAGGAGTCCGACAGGAAGAAATACGAGTTCCGGCGGGTGATCGAGGAGCTCAACGAGTTCGAGGGATCGGGCACCCAGCTGGTGACGATCTACGTCCCGGAGGACAGACAGGTCTCCGACGTCGTCGCCCACGTCACCCAAGAGCACTCGGAAGCCTCGAACATCAAGTCGAAACAGACCCGCACGAACGTCCAAGACGCCCTGACGAGCATCAAAGACCGACTCCGGTACTACGACACCTACCCGCCGGAAAACGGTATGGTGCTGTTTTCGGGCGCGGTCGATTCTGGCGGCGGTCAGACCGATATGATCACCCGCGTGCTCGAAAACCCGCCCCAGCCCGTCGAGTCGTTCCGGTATCACTGCGATTCGGACTTCCTGACCGAGCCCTTAGAACACATGCTGGCCGATCAGGGCTTGTATGGCCTGATCGTCCTCGACCGGCGGGAGGCAAACGTGGGCTGGCTCCGGGGCAAGCGCGTCGAACCCGTCAAATCCGCCTCCTCGCTGGTGCCGGGCAAACAGCGAAAGGGGGGCCAGTCCGCCCAGCGGTTCGCCCGCCTCCGACTGGAGGCCATCGACAACTTCTATCAGGAGGTCGCTGAGATGGCCAACGACCTCTTCGTCCCCGAGCGCCACGAACTCGACGGCGTTCTGGTGGGCGGTCCCTCGCCGACCAAAGACGAGTTCCTCGACGGCGACTACCTCCATCACGAGCTTCGAGATCAGGTCCTCGGGAAGTTCGACGTCTCCTACACCGACGAGTCGGGCCTGTACGACCTCGTGGACGCCGCCGAGGACGCGCTGGCGGACGCGGAGGTGATGAAGGACAAATCCGAGATGGAGGAGTTCTTCAAGCAGCTTCACGACGGCGGGCTCGCGACCTACGGCTTCGAACCGACGCGGAGAAACCTCGTCATGGGGTCGGTCGATCGCCTGCTCATTAGCGAGGACCTCCGCAAGGACGTCGTCGTCTACGACTGTGGCGACACCGACGAGTACGAAGTCGTCGACCGGCGACACTCGACGCCCGAACACACCTGTGAGGACGGTACAGAGGCCGAGGTCACGGAACAAGAGGACGTCATCGAGCACCTGATCGCGATCGCGGAACAGCGCGGCACCGAACCCAAGTTCATCTCCACCGATTTCGAGAAGGGCGAACAGCTCTACGACGCGTTTGGCGGTATCGCGGGCATCCTCCGCTACGAGACGGGCGTCTAAACCGAGCACCACGAGCGCCTCTCCTCCTGCCGCTCGTCGGTTCAGCCGAGCAGTTGGACGAGTTGATGACGACGGCGCTCGACGTCGAGCGCGAGGTCGAGAGAGGGGTCGTTCTCCAGATGGTCGAGCGCCGAGAGCGGATCGACGCCCGCACGCTCGATGCGCTCTACGAGTTCTTCTATTTCTGAGCGATACAGCGCCAGCGACTCACAGAGCGTCACCAACAGCGCGAGCGCGAGCGCGGTGTCGGGATCGTCGGGAAGCCCGGTAGAGAGCGCCGCGACATCGGCCGGGTCGTCGACGGGCTCGGCTTCGGCGGGCACGACGGAGAGACAGGTCCGACAGACGGCAATGGTCCCGGGCTCGCCCGGCAGATACGCGACGAGATCCGGGGCGGAAACGAGCAGGGTCTCGTCGCCACAGGTAGCACAGTCCATAAACACGAGAGGGGAGGAGGGAACTAAAACGAGGCGGCGTTCTCAGTCGTCGGCCGGGATCGGCTCGCCCTCGGTCACGTCGGGCTCGCTCTCCTCCTCTTCTGCCTCCTTCTTGTCCTTGATCTTCTTCATGCGGAAGATCTCCTCGCGCTCCTGTTCTTCGAGCTTCTGCTCGATGTACTCCTGGTTCTCGTAGAGCGTCGGCAGGAGGGTGAACTCGAGGGCGTTAACCCGTCGCTTCGTGGTCTCGATCTCATCGAGCATCTTCTTCATCGCCGTTTCGACCTCCGCGACGAGGATGATCGTTTCGAGGAGGTCCTCGTAGGCGTCGGCGGCCTCGTCGATGCGCGCCGAGGAGCCGAGCACGCCGTAACCGCGCTGGTCGAGGCCCTTTTTGACCCGCGTCGACTCGATCTGCGGGACGACCACGCCCATGATGTTCTTCGACTGGAGCGTGATCTCGGGGTGTTCCTTGAGCGCCTCGGCGGCCCCGCGGATCGCGATGTCGCCCTCCATCGCACGTGCCATATCGAGGGTGCGCTGGGCGCGCTCGTAGTCGGAATCGAGGTCCGAGCGCACGTCCTGAGCCTGATCGAGGATGTCCATGAACTCCATGATCAGCCCGTCGCGTTTCTTCTCTAAGGTGTCGTGGCCGCGCTCGGAGAGGTCGATGCGATCCTCGATCGCCATCAGGTTCTTCCGAGTCGGTTTGACGTCCTTGGCCATTACGTGGGGGTTGCACGCGAACGCTGTTAATCCTTTTCAGTCGACCGACCTAGAGGGCGTCGGGCTCAAGCGGCGTCGCCGCGTTCCAATACTCCTCGTGGACCGACCGTGCCCACGACAGCACCTCGGGATCGTCGGTGTCGATCGCCGCCTGCAACACGCCGTCGTCGTCGCGCACCAGGAGGTACACCCGGCCGTCGACGATCGTGATCGCGATCGGGATCTCTTCGGGATGGCGGCGGATAGTTGCACTCTCAGCGGTAGCGAGTTCACACAGACGAACTCGTAGGACATCGTCCTCGGCGAGCGCGTCGATCGCGGCCCGTGAGAACACCCCGTTGAAGCGCTGTCGGCCGGCGACGACCCGCTCGCGGACGGTCTTCAGGGTCCCCTCATTGAACGCGTGCGAACAGACCCGAACCTCTTCGGCGTGTTCGAGCGCCTCATTTACCCGTTTGACCGGCGCACTCGGGCGCGTTCGGCTCGGGACGGTGATCGTTGCGTCGCGCAGGCGCCCGAGATCGAACCCCATTACGTCCGCCGGGAGCCACTCCATCACGGGGCGCAGTTTCGACTCGGTCTCCATGATCGCGAGCAGGTCCGTCACGCCGTCGGCGACCAGGCGACCCGTCGCCGTCGCCGCGTACTCCCGTCCGGTCCGAGAGATCCAACGCCGCTCCTCGAAATCGCGGAGGATCCGCCCCAGCGTCGGCTGGGAGGCGCCCGTCGCGTCGGCGAGCTCGCTTCGCGTGTGTGGCTCCTCCGCGAGCGATTCGAGGACCATGACGCGGTTCGACGAGAGGGCGAGAAACTCGATCTCCGCGAGCGCCGACTCCATACGGACCCTCGACGACGACTTATCAAAACGGTTTCGTACCGTGAAAACGATTCATTTCACGATTCTCTTCCACGACTTCCCCGTTCTTTCGATTGTTGAATCCATTTCTGGACAGATATAAACGTCCTACGCGCCTATATGGGAACGAGAATGATTCCTCTAGTACGTCCTCGGTCGAAGGGGTGGTGGCGATAGACTCGTCGACCCGCAGCGTCGTCATGTTCCTCGCGACGGCGGTGTTCTTCGGGGGCACCTTCGTCGCGGCGAAGGCGGGCATCGAGTACATGCCGCCGCTGTTGTTCGTCGCGCTGCGCTTCGACATTGCAGCGGTGTTGTTGCTCGGCTACGTCCTCCTCACCCACTCGCGCGAGGAGTGGGTCCCGAGGACGCGCGCCGACGTCGCCGGGATCGCCGCCGCCGGCCTGTTCTCGATCGGGCTGGCGAACGCGATGCTCTTTCTCGGCCAGCAGTACGTCTCGAGCGCCGTCGCCTCGATCGTCTTCAGTCTCAATCCGATCCTGACGCCGGTGTTCGCGGCCGTCCTGCTCTCGGACGAACGGCTCTCCGCCCCGGAGGCCGTCGGGATGGTCGTTGCGCTGCTGGGCGTGGCGATCGTGATCGACCTGGATCCGGCCAACCTGCTCACGAGCGCCGGCCCCGTTCACGCGATCCTGCTCCTCGGCGCGATCGGGGCCGCACTGGGTGGCGTGCTCATCCGGCGGGCCGACGCCTCGATGCCGAGCACCGCCCGCACGGCCTGGGGTCTGCCGGTGGGCGCGCTGCTCTGCCACGTGTTAGCTCTCTCGCAGGGCGAACACCTCGCCGCGATCGAGTGGACGTCAGAGGGTCTAGTGGCGCTTGGCTATGTAGCTGTCTTCTCGGGGGCGCTCGCGTACATCGCGTACTTCGGCCTCCTCGACGAGATCGGCGCGATCCGGACGAACCTCGCGTTCTACCTCGTCCCGGTCGTCGCGGCACTCGGCGGGTGGGTCTTCCTCGGTGAGGCGATCACCCCGGTGACGATTGTGGGTTTCCTCGTGGTGTTCGCGGGCTTTGCGATCCTCAACCACGGCTGGATCGGCCGCGAACTGGCGGGCCTGCGTAGCTCGTTCGGGACCGACGCGCACTCATCGGAGGGGGCGTGCGTCGTGGGCGAGAACAACTGGAACGAGCAGGACTGAACGGCCTTTTGACGATCAATCCGGATCCCACGGCACTTTCCGTTCGGCGGACAGTGGGGACGTATGAGCGATATCGACGAGACGACCGAGCGTAACGACCCTCCCGAATCCCAGCCCGATCCGGGCATCGGCGAGCGACTGGGCCTCGAGGAGCTTCCGCGCTGGATCTATCTCGACGGGCATCGCGGGCTGCTCTCGGCGCTGCTGTTGGCGGGCGTCTTCGGGGCGAGCCTGCTTCTGGTCCGGGTCGGGCTCGTCACGCCGTCGGAGGCCGGCGACGTCACGGCGCTCTCGGGGGGCGTTGATCGGCGGGATGCTACCCTTCATCACCGTCGTGCTCGCGATCAACCAGCTCATCCTCTCGGCGGAGTTCGGCACGACGGGCGCGTTTCGCGAACGACTCGAGGAGACACACCGCTACCGGGAGGACATCGAGGACCATACGGATGTCAGCCCGAGCCCGGTCGAGCCGTCGGCGTTCCTCCGGACGCTCATCCGGACGAAACGCGAGGTGACTGCGGGACTTCGTGAGGAGCGGCCGGCGGACGCGTCGTCGGCGCTCCGGGAAGAAGTCGAGGACTACATCGACTTGGCGGCGCCGAGGGACGACGCCGCAGTCGACGATCTCGAAGGGGCAACCTTCGGCACCTTCGGCGTCATCTCGATCATTCTCGACTACGACGACCCCTGGCAGCTACAGGAGGTCCGCCGGATCCGGGAACGGTTCGCGGACGAGATCTCTGGGCCGATTGACGACCGACTGGGTCGCCTGGAGGCGCTGCTCCGGGACATCCACGTTGCCCGCCAGTACTTCAAGACGGTGTACATGCAACAGGAGCTCGCGGACCTCTCGAAGGTTCTGCTGTACGTCGGCTTTCCGGCGCTGGTCGGCGGCGCGTTCGTCATTCTCGCCTACGGCAACTTGCTGGAACTGGAGCTCCACCCGTACGTCTACACCTTCGTCGTCAGCTCGACGATTACGGCGCTGTTCAGCCCCTTCGCCGTGCTGTTCGTCTACGTGCTCCGGATCGCGACGGTCGGCCGCCGAACGGCCGCGGACTTCGGCCCGTTCGTGCTTCAACAGCGGATTCCCGACGACGAGCCGGACGGCGAATAGCGCGTAGCGCGTTCCGAAACCGGTAATGGCGCAGAAAGGGGACGACGTCGGTCGTCGGTGATCAGTCGTCGGCCTCGACGCCGACGGCCTCCTCGCTCGTCTCGCTTTCGTCCTCGGGGTAGTACTTCTCAATGAGCTCCTCGTCGATCCGGTTGAGCTCCGTCTTCGGGAGCATCCCCAGTAGCTCCCAGCCGATATCGAGGGTCTCCCCGATGTCACGGTTGTTCTGATAGCCCTGCTGGACGAACTCGTTCTCGAAGCGATCCGCGAAGTCGAGGAACTTGTTGTCCCGCTCGGAGAGGGCCTCGCGACCAACGATGTTCACCAGGTCGCGCAGGTCCTCACCTTCCGCGTAGGCGGCGTACATCTGGTCGGAGACGTCGGCGTGGTCCTCGCGGGTCAGCCCCTCGCCGATCCCGTCGTCCATGAGTCTGGAGAGGCTTGGCAGGACGTTCACCGGCGGCTCGATCCCCTGGGAGTTGAGCTCCCGGTCCATCATGATCTGACCCTCGGTGATGTATCCCGTCAGATCGGGGATCGGGTGGGTGTCGTCGTCGCCGGGCATAGTCAGGATCGGGATCTGTGTGACCGATCCCTCGCGCCCTTTGATCCGGCCCGCTCGCTCGTAGAGCTGGGCGAGGTCGGTGTACATGTAGCCGGGATAGCCACGCCGGCCGGGCACCTCCTCGCGGGCCGCACCGATCTCGCGCAGTGCCTCACAGTAGTTGGTCATGTCCGTGAGGATCACGAGCACGTGATAACCCTTCTCGAAGGCGAGGTACTCCGCCGTGGTCAGCGCCAGTCGGGGCGTGACCTGCCGTTCGACCGAGGGATCGTCCGCGAGGTTCATGAAGACCACCGAGCGTTCGAGCGCGCCGGTACGCTCGAAGTCGTCGATGAACTCGTTTGCCTCCTCGGCGGTGATCCCCATCGCGCCGAAGATCACAGCGAACTCGCTTCCTTCCTCTTCGTCTGTGGCTTCCTCCTCCGTCGAGTCGTCGTCCGTCTCGGCCTCGGGCATCGTCGCCTGCCGGGCGATCTGGAGCGCCAGATCGTTGTGGGGCAGTCCCGACGCCGAGAAGATGGGGAGCTTCTGGCCGCGCACGAGGGTGTTCATCCCGTCGACCGCCGAGACGCCCGTCTGGATGAACTCCTCGGGGTACTCGCGTGCGTAGGGGTTGATCGCCGCCCCGACGATGTCCTGGCGTTCTTCGGGGACGATCTCCGGACCGCCGTCGATGGGCTCGCCCGAACCGTCGAGGACCCGTCCCAGCAGGTCCTCGGTGACGGGCATCTTCATCGTCTCGCCCAGGAAGCGCACGGAGGCCTTCCGGTCGATTCCGGTCGTGCCCTCGAACACCTGGATCGCGGCGATGCCGCTCTGGGATTCGAGTACCTGACCGCGCTTTACCTCGCCGCCCGGCGTCTCGATCTCGACGATCTCGTCGTAGCCAACGGGCTCGTCGATCTCGACGAACACGAGCGGGCCGCTGATCTCGGTGATGGTTTGATACTCTTTCATCAGTATTTCTCCCTGAGTTGGTCCTCGATGTCTCCCTGAAGCTCCTCGACGTACGCCTCGTAGTCCTCCTGGGTGCCGATCCGGTTGAGCCGTGGGGCGGCGTCGATGGCGGTGATCTCCTCGACGGGCACGCCGGCTTCGAGCGCCGCAAAGGCCTCGTCGTTGAACGTCTTGATCGCCTGCCAGATCAGATACGACTTCTCCGGCGGCGAGAACTGGTCGACATCGTGAAACGCGTTCTGCTGGAGGAAGCCCTCACGGAGGTAGCGCGCGACCTCGAGGGTGAGCTGCTGGTCGTCGGGCAGGGCGTCCTTGCCAACCAGCTGGACGATCTCTTGCAGTTCGCTCTCCTCGTCGAGGACGTCGACCGCCCACTGACGAACCTCGGGCCAGTCCTCGGCGACGTTCTCGACGAACCACGGGTCGAGCTGGTCCTTGTACAGCGAGTAGGACTCCGTCCAGTTGATCGAGGGGAAGTGACGCCGTTCGGCGAGGTCGGCGTCCAGCGCCCAGAACGTCTTGACGATCCGCAGGGTGTTCTGGGTGACCGGCTCCGAGAAGTCCCCGCCCGGCGGCGACACCGCGCCGACCGCCGAGATCGAGCCCTCGGTGCCGTTGATGTTCTCGAACAGCCCCGCGCGCTCGTAGAACTGCGCGAGACGCGCCGCCAGATAGGCGGGATAGCCCTCCTCGCCGGGCATCTCCTCGAGACGTGAGGAGATCTCCCGCATCGCTTCGGCCCACCGAGAGGTCGAATCGGCCATCAGCGCGACGTCGTAGCCCATGTCCCGATAGAACTCCGCGATGGTGATTCCCGTATAGACACAGGACTCGCGGGCGGCGACGGGCATGTTCGAGGTGTTCGCGATGAGGCAGGTCCGGGCCATCAGCGCGTTGCCCGTCTGTGGGTCCGGCAGGTCCGGGAAGTCGTCGATGACTTCGGTCATCTCGTTGCCGCGCTCGCCACAGCCGATGTAGACGACGATGTCGGCGTCCGAGAACTTCGCGAGCGACTGCTGGGTCACCGTCTTACCCGATCCGAACGGGCCCGGAATCGCCGCCGTCCCGCCCTTCGCGAGCGGGAACAAACCATCTTGAACGCGCTGGCCGGTCACCAGCGGGCGGTCCGGCGAGCGTTTGTTCTCGGTCGGACGCGCCTGTCGGACCGGCCACTCCTGGCGCATCGCGATCTCCTCACCCGAATCGAGTTCGACCACGGTCTCGGTGACGTCGAACTCGCCCGACTCGACCGCGGTGACCTCGCCGCCCTCCGAATCGGGCGGGACCATCACCTTGTGGTCGACGCTTTTGGTCTCGGGAACGATGCCGAGGATGTCGCCGGCCTCGACTACGTCGCCCTCCGTGACTTCGGGCGTGAACTCCCAGGTCTCCTCGAGGTCGATCCCCGGTGCGTCGACCCCGCGGTCGAGAAACGCGCCCATCCGCGATTCGAGGACGTCGAGCGGGCGCTGGACACCGTCGTAGATGGTGTCGAGCATACCCGGCCCCAGATCGACCGAGAGAGGCTCGCCCGTGTTCTTGACGGGGCCGCCGGGGCTGATACCCGAGGTCTCCTCGTAGACCTGAATGGTCGTAACGTTGCCTTCGATCTCGATGACCTCGCCCATCAGGCCTTCCTGTCCGACGTAGACGACGTCGTTCATCCGGGCGTCGAGATCCGTCGCGGTCACGACCGGACCGCTCACGCTCTCGATCCGACCCTCACTGACGACGTCGATGTCGGTCTGTGTTGCTTGGCTCATGTGTGTTGTAGTTCAGTTGTCTTCGTCCATCAGGTCGATACCGATCGCGCGCTTGATCTTCCCGCGCAGTCCGCCGCTTCCCGCGCCGCCGCCGAGCATGACGAACGTCGGTTCGACGCTCGTCTCGACGCGCTGGCGCGGCTTCCGGGAGAGGTACTCGAGGTCGTCTTCGTGCATGATCGCGATGCCGACCTCGTCGTTTTCGAGCACGCGCGAGACGGCCTCGTCGAGTTCCTCTTCTTTCTCGTCGTCGGGGACGTTCTCGAAGACGCGAACCCCGGCGAGTCGGAACCCGGTCGTGAACTCGGGACTGCCGATCGCGGCGATCTCCTGGCTCATAGTATCACCAGTTCCTCGGTGATTTCCTCCTCGCTCAACCCGGCCTCACGCCCGCGGGCGATCGCCCGGATGTTGTCGACCTCGCGTTCCTTCGCGAGGATGTACGACAGCACCGAGGCGATCGTCATCGGATAGCGGTTCGCGAGGCGATCCGCGTACGCCGACAGCGCGGTGTCTAACGCGTGTTCGAACGCGATCAGGCTCTGACCCTCGGCCTCACGAAGCCCGACGAGCGCCTCGTCGAGACGGTCGCCGTAGGTGCTCTCCTCGATCCGTCCCAGTAACTCCTCGCGGTTCGCGACGAGTCCCGACAGCTCGTGCCGTTCGAACAGCGTCCCACCCTCGATGAAGTACTCGCCGGGGTCGATCTCCGCGCCGGTCCGGGCGAGTCGCAGGGCGTTTCTCGCGTTTCTGAAGTCGATCTCCGCTCTGAGAAACTCGGCGTAGCGGGTGACCGGATCGTCGGCCTCGCCGCTCACCGCCCCGACGTTGTCGAGGATGTGCTCGTAGTAGGTCCGGTCGGCGGCGTTCTCGAGCGGGACGAGGGTGTCCGTCCCCTCGTAGTCCTCGTAGGCCGCTTCGAGGGGATCGCCGAAGATCGTCCCCTGTAGCTGGTCGACGACCTCCTCGATCGAGCGCGCCTCGAGCAGGCGGTCGATCTCCCGATCGCTGAACTCGCCGGCCCGGATCAGGTCCGATTCGATGGTCTCCGGGTCCGCCCCGGCGTAGATCCCCCGAATAACCGTTTTGACGTTCCAGGCGTCGAACTTCCGGAGGTAGTTCGCGATAAACTCGTAGAGGCGTCCCTCGGCCCAGTCCAGCAGGTCGTCGAAGTGTTTCGCGAGGTTCGCGTGCAGCGCGTACTCGATCAGGTCGACGCCGCTGTGGCGCGCGCCGAGCGCGTTGATCTCGCTCTCGTATTCGGTCTCCTCCATGAACCGGGCGATCTCGCTGGGTCCCATCCGGACCAGCTTACGGTACTCCTCCTCGTCGAACAGCGCGGCGCGGCGGACGCGAACGCGGGCGTTGACGTACTCCGGGTTCGAGCTCCCGATCGTGCGCGTTCTGGGGCTCATTGCTCGAACAGACGGCTGCTAGCCTCTTTGAGGTTGTCCTCCCAGACGGTTTCGAGTACCGAGTCGAACGTGTTGTTCACGCGGATCCGTGAGGCCTCGCTCTCTGCGACGACGCCACCGAGACAGTCGTACTCGCCGGCGTACTCGTAGCCGTCGTAGGACTCAAGCAGCGCGACGAGGAGCGCCTCGTCGTCGGCCCGTCCGTAGACCTTGACCGATGCGCCCTCGTCGAACTCCGCGGCGGCGGCGGCGAGCAGTTCGTCGGTGAGCTCCTCGCGGCGCTCGCCGTCGATCGACGCGACCTCCGCTTCGACCCGCTCGCGGACGTCTTCGAGGACGTTCCGGCGGGCTTCGAGGCGTTTCTGTTTGGCTTCGAGGTTCGCACTCGAGAGTCGCTGCTCGCGCTCCTGTTCGATCCGGCGCTCGATTTCGCGTTCGCGCTCGGCTTCGATCTCGGCGGCGTCCGCTTCGGCCTCGGCGATGATCGCTTCGGCTCGCTCCTCCGCGTCAGCTTCGATCTCGCGGGCCCGCGCGCGGGCTTCGTCTCGAATGTCCTCTGCGACCGTTTCTAAACTCATTGATGAAGGGAAAGGGGGGCGTTCAGGCGACGAACACGACGACCAGCGCGAGGATCACGAGCGTCTCGGGCAGGACCGTCAGGATCAGGCCGAGACCGAACAGATCGCGATCCTCCGCGATCGCGCCCATCGCCGCGCTACCGATACCGCGTTCCGCATAGCCCGCACCCAGCGCCGCCAGACCGACCGCAAGCGCCGCCAGCCCCGTGTTCTCGATAGCCGGGCCGCCGCCGCCGGTTTCTGCTTGCAATACGACTGCGTCCGCGAGTGCGTTGGCGATTTCGTACATGGTGGATCTCGTGTAGTGGGTTTCCGTACCCGAACAGTCCGTAGTTCGCCCCAGTGCCATCATAAAACTTGTTAAAAAAAACGACGCAGACCCGCTGTACCCCACGCAAACTGGTAGCATAGGGCTCGAAAGAAACGCGCCGGGGAAGTTACTCGGTCGTGTGCGTTCGGTCGGTGCCGAACGGCTCGTAGGTCTCCCCGCCGCCGTCGTAGAACTTCCCGAAGAACTCGACGTACTCCAGACGGACTGCCTGCAGGCCGGCGCTCGTGACACCCAATACGAGCACGAACAGGTGGCCGACGACGAGAATGAGGATGCCCGCCAGGATGCCGCCGATGCCCGAGTGGAACAGACCGCCGAACATGACCTCGGTGACTTCGTGTCCGTGGTAGGTCCCCTGTTCGAGGTAGTAACTCGGGGCGTGACCGGTCCCGAAGTGCCACTCGGCCTCCTCGCCCTCACCGACCACGAAGACGCCGAAGACGAGCAGGTTGACGACGAAGGCCATTCCGGCTTTCGCCAACAGGACCGCGGCGATCCGGGTGTACGAGAGGACGTTGACCAAGACGTTCAGGAACTCGACGCCCTCGACGGGGTCTGCCCGCACCAGGAGGACGAGGCCGGCGAAGAACGCCACTAGGCCCACGAAGCCGACTACCGTCGGGAAGCCGGCAAAGCCAAGCGGGAACGGGTTGCCGGCGAAGACGCTCTCTGGGCCGTACAGCAGACTGGGTGCGGCGCCGAAGGGAGGTGTGCCGGCGAAGATCCACGACCAGACGCCGAAGAGCATCAGCAGCCACGAGCCGCTCTCACCGAGTGCATCACCGAAGCCGTGGCTCTGGTAGTTCTCGACGAAGTCCAGGACCCACCCGATCGCCAAGTGGAGCATGCCGATCAGGAGGCTCAGGACGAGCCAGCCCAACGCCCAGTTGCCGTGGTAGGGCTGGAGTCCCTTGTGGATGGGCGCGGAGCCGCCCCAGAGCACGTCGGCGATGATATGGAAGCCGAATATCTCACCGTAGAGGATACCGAAAACGAAGGTGAAGATACCGGCCCAGATGCCGATACCGCCCAGACTGCGGAGCATGTCGCTGTCGAAGCCCCGATAGAGCCCGTAACCCATCGCCATGTAAAGGATGCCGTAGCCGACGTCCCCGATCATGAACCCGAAGAACGCGGGGAACGTCAGAAAGAGGAAGATCGTCGGGTCGAACTCGGAGTACTTGGGACGGTTGATGATGCTGACCAGCGACTCGAACGGCTTCGCGTAGCCGGGGTTGTCCTGGATGACCGGCGGCTCGTCGCCGTGCATGCTCGACTCGCTCGCGGTCCGGCCGCCATCGGGGCGGGGCTCACCGCCGTCCGAGCGGACTTCGCGAGCGCCATCGCCGTCGGCGGCGGTCGCGGGCTGGCGCTCTGTGTCGCCCGTATCGCCGGGTTCCTCGTCGTGGGCGTGACCGTGCCCGGACGCGACGTCGTCGTAATCGACCCGTTCGAGCTCCTCGCACTCGACGTGCTCGCCGACCTCGGCGTCGAGGGCGGTTTCGAGTTCGCCGTAGCGGTCGGTCGGGACCCAGCCCTCCGCGATAAAGGAGCGGTCCGTCGTCGCAAACGAGAGGGGCACCTCGGCCTTCTCGACGTCGATCGAGAGCTGTTCTTCGACCGCGAGCAGGAAGCCCGCGACGTCGAGTTTTAGCTCCTCGATCTCGCCGTCGAGGTCCGAGAGCTTCGAGTCGATCTCCCCCTTCCTGCGTTCGAGGTCGGCGGTGTACTCCTCGGGGCTCGTTTCGGCGTCGGGAACCGAATACGGCGTGACCTCGACGCCGACGAGCGCGTCGTCCAGAACGTCCTCGTGGCCCGCCTCGGGGTAGACGAAGATCGCGACGACGCCGTCCTCGGCGAAGGTCTCGAACTCGCTGATACCCTCAGCGGTCGAAAGCGCCTCGCGGATCTCGGCCTCGTCGCCCTCGACGACGCGGGTTTCGAGTGAGTCGTAGCCCGACAGCAGGTCGAGGTCGATCCCGAGGGTCGCGAAGGGACGAACCGACGAGAGCCGTTCGTCGATCCCGCGGCGTTCCTCCCGGAGTTCGGCCCGTCGGTCGTCGAGTTCGTTGACGCGGGCCCGGACCTCCTCGATTTCGGTGTCCATCTCCTCGTCCGTGACGATCCGGCTCGGGCCGGCGTCCTCCTCGTCGACGTCGAGGATGCTCTCGATCGCACGCACCGTCACCAGCGTCTCGGAGATGCCCTCGGCTTCGGGGGACGGATTGCCGGGTCGAAACCCCTCCCACCGGTCGTCGTAATCGACCATGTGGACGAGGTTGAGCCCGTGGACGGTCTCGATGACGTCGTCCATCACCCGCTTTGCGCCCGTCACCGAGACCTTGCTCATCCGCTCAGGTCTGAGCATGCACCGCCTCCTCGAACCGGGACACGACGTACTCGACGACCTCGTCTTTGCGCCCCGCGGAACGCGATTCGAGGGCCTCGCGTTCCTCGTCGCCCCGGGCGAGGATCTCCTCTCGCTCGGCGTCGATCTCCTCGCGGGCCTCTTCGAGGCGTGTTTCGGCGAGATCGTTCGCCTCCTCGCGCGCCTCCTCGCGGATGTCCTCCGCTCGGGCGCGGGCCTCGGCGATGCGCTCCTCGCGCTCGCGTTCGGCCTCGGCGACGATCTCGTCGGCCTCCGCTTCGGCCTCTTTGATCCGGTCTAAAACCTCTGGCCTCGGCATACTGTAATCAGGAGGTAGGTTGCATGACGGGCTATAAGGGAGTTGCGAAAAGAGAGCCCAGAGGCTCAGTACGTCAGCGTATACCCGCCATCGAACAGCAGGTCCCCGCCGTCGAGGAATCGACCGTGCTTCGAGAGCCCGAAGGCGAAGACGTTCGCCACCTCGACGGGGTCCATCAGCTCCGTGACCCGTGCCTCCCCGAGCATCACGTCCTCGACGACTTCCCGCTCCGTGATCCCGCGGTTCTCTGCGGTGTCGGCGATCTGGTTCACCACGAGCGGCGTCTTCACGTAGGCGGTGCTCAGCGAGAAGGCGCGCACGTCGCCCTCGCCCTCGGCGGCGATCGACTGGGTCAGCCCCCGAAGCCCGAACTTCGCGACGTTGTACGCGACCTTGTCCCGGGTGACGTAATGACCGTGGATCGAACACATGTTCGCGACCGCGCCGCCGCCGGCCTCGCGCATGTGTGGTAGACAGAGCTTCGAGAGCACCATCGGCGCACGAAGCATCAGCCGGTGCATCAGGTCGTACTTCTCCAGTGGGAACTCCTCCATCGGCGCGACGTGCTGAATGCCGGCGATGTTCGCGAGATATCGAACAGTACCCTCCTCGCTTGCGGCCTCGACGATCGCCTCCAAGGCGGTGTCGTCTGTCAGGTCTCCGGGCGTCGTCACGATCCGCCCGTCGAGGTCGAGGTCGGCGTGACGGTCCGTGGTCTCGTCGAGCCCGTCCTCGTCGACGTCAGTCGCACAGACGGTCAGCCCGTTGTGTGCGAGCACGAGCGCGGTCGTCCGCCCGATCCCCGAGGCCGCGCCGGTGACGATGGCGACGTTCTCGGTCGAGAAGCGCTCGTCGGGAACCGTGAGGACCTGCTCGCGGGCGAGTCGTGGTGGTTCGATGTCGTCGGTTGCCATATCCGAGCATCGCCGCCCCGGTCCGTGTGTATTTCGGTGGTCGCGTCGAAGAGAGGGGATTAAATGAACACGAACCCAACACGCCGCCGATGGGAGTCCTCGAAAACAAGGCGCGGGCGCGGCTGTTCTACAAGTACCTCTCGAAGGTCTACGACCGGGTCAACCCCTTCATCTGGAACGAGGCGATGCGCGGACAGGCTCTCTCGATGCTCGACATCGACGAGACGGATCGGGTCCTCGACGTGGGCTGTGGCACCGGCTTCGCCACCGAGGGACTGCTCCAACAGAGCGATGACGTCCACGGCCTCGATCAGAGCCCTCACCAGCTCGAGAAGGCGTGGGCGAAGCTCGGCAAGCACGACCCCGTGAAGTTCTATCTGGGCGACGCCGAACGCCTCCCCTTCGCCGACGACAGCTTCGACGTCGTCTGGTCGTCGGGTTCGATCGAGTACTGGCCCGACCCCGTCGCCACTCTCGCGGAGATCCGCCGGGTGACGAAACCGGGCGGGCAGGTGCTCGTCGTCGGTCCGAACTACCCGAAAACGGGAATCATGCAGAAGGTCGCCGATTCGATCATGCTGTTTTACGACGCCGAGGAGGCAGACCGGATGTTCACCGAGGCCGGCTTCGAGGAGGTCGAACACCGACTGATGGGGCCCTCCTACGACCCCGACATCGCGATCACGTCGGTCGCGCGCGTTACCGAGTGAGGTCGAGGAGTCGAGTTACCGGGTTAGGAGGCGGTCGTCTCGACGGTCGCGATCGGCAGGTCGTCCTCGTAGATACGGATCACGACGCTGCTTCCGGGATCGGGGTGGGGGCCGTTCGTCGTCTTGGCGATTGTCAGACTCGCCGACTCCCCGCGGGTCCACTCCGGATCAGTCCCGGCGTTGAAGGGGCCACTCGGGAACCCAGTGAACCCACTTTGAGAGTACGCCGGCACCGCCGGCTGCGTTTCGAGGGGCTCGCCGTCGACTTCGACGACGAGCGAGAGGTCACGAACGTCGAGCGGGCCGCCCCGATCGAGGGTGAGCGTGATCCCGTTCTCCTCGGCGTCGACCGCGCCGCTGACGACGACCGCCGACGCCGGATCGGAGGGTTCGTAGGCGAGCGCCATCGCGCCGACGGTCGCGCTCAGAAGCACCGCACAGGCGACGAGGAGGACGACGCCGATCACCGGGGAAATCGCTCGGGCCACACCCCTGTTGGATCCCTGATGGGTTATGAACCTTCGGCGGCGCGGACGGTCCCCTGGCTCGCGGTCTCCTCGTCGACGGTGAACTCGACCTCGTCCCCACCGACGGTCGCCGTGACCGTCATCGAACCGCGCGGGGCGACGAACCAGACCGGGCCGTCGTCGGTCGTTCCGACGGTACGGTCGTTGATCGTGACCTCGCCCGAGAGCGCCGCACCGGTCTCGGCGTCGGCGAGCGTCACCTTCGCCGGTCCGCCCGGAACGGTCCCGCTGACCGTGGTCGTGATGCCATCCGTGGTGTTGGTCTCGACGACCCGGGTGTCGAGTTGGTCGAGGCGCAGCATCTTGAACTCCCGATAGACGTCACCGGTCCTGGTATCGAGGAACACCGTCAGCGAGCCCTCGCTGTAGGTTCCGGTTCCCCGATGGGTGTTGTAACCGACCTCGCTGTAGCTCCAGCGGGCCTCCGGGAATATCGAGGGGTAGAGCTCCGCGATCCGATCCTCGGACTGGCCGAGGCTCGAGTACTGCGGTTCCGCGTCGAGGTCGCGCCGGTCCATCCGGTGGGCTTCGCGATAGAAACGGTCGCCGTCGATCATTGCGAGAACGACGCCCTCGCCGCCGGTCTCGACGTGGACGCGCGCCGGGTCGGCCTCGCCGTGGACCATCCCCGCGACCCGCTCGCGGACCGGCCCCTGCATCGTGTGCGTCTCGGTCTCCATCGCCTCCAGTTCCGAGTCGAGCGAGACGCCGGGGGTGTCAGCCGTCTGTTCTTCGAGCGTCGTCACCGACGCCTCGAGGACGGCGGCGTTCGCGTGGACCTCCGCGAGCGTGGCGAGCAGTTCGCGCTCGGAGCTGTTGCCCTCGTAATAGGCCGTGTAGGCGGTCCGTTCGCGCTCGCGGAGCCGGGCGACCGCCTCCAAGAGTCGATCGGCCTCCTCGCGGATGATCGCCCGCCGTTCGGCGTCCGAGCCGGCCTGTTCCATGCGCGCATCGAACCGGTGGTTGGCGTAGCGCGCCTCCAGCCGGTTGGAGTCCTCGCTGAGGGCCGCCCCGAGGTCGACGCCGACGTAGCCCGTACCGCTTGCGGCCGGCCCCTCGGAGAGTTCGAGCCAGTCGATCGCTGCGGCGTCGACGGCGGCCTGTGAGCCCGTCGATCGGTCGAGTCCGGTCCCGACGGCCGGGGCGAGCGCACTGGAAACGGCGACGGCGGGCAGCGAACAGACGAGGAGGGCTGCGAGGATCACCGGGAGCAGCCGGGTCATAGTGAATCTACATCACACGTCTAGTACAAAAACTGTTCGACATGGACTAATGCTATACTGTATGAAATTATCGGTGAACGAGATCGTTATATGGTCGTTTATTTAGCATGGAAAGCATTTTCTCCCCCCGGGGACCACGCTACTGTATGCGGACGTCCGTCGCCGTCGTTTTCGGCCTCTGTCTGGTGGCTGCCATCGGGGGCCTCGCCCTCGGTGCGGAGCCGGCGGCGGGCCAGTCCTCCGGGATCGCATCAGATGTCGACAACACCTCCCAGACCATCGAGATCCGACTCGAGGAGGACGGCGACGCGAACGTCTCGGTCTACAAGCAGTTCTCGCTCGAAACCGAGGAGGACCGGGCCACGTTCGAGCGTCTCGCCGGGGAGTTCGAGAACGGCGAGGCGAGCGGCGAGCTCTCGGTCGACGTCTTCGAGCGGCTCGCGATCGCCGCCGAGGACGAGACGGGTCGCGAGATGGCGATCGAACGCGTCGATCGGGAGGCCGAATCGACCTCGAGCACGGGAACCCTGCGTCTGAGCTTCACCTGGAGCGGGTTCGCCGACGCCACCGACGGGACCCTCGAGGTCGGCGACGTCTTCACCATCGACGGCGAGACGTGGCTTCCCTCGCTGTCGGCAGACCAGCGGCTGGTGATCCAAGCGCCGGAGGACTACGCCGTCGAGAACGCGGACCCGCGCGCGGCCATCGAGGACGGGACGATCGTCTGGGAGGGACTCCAGCAGTTCGAGCCCGGGCAGCCGACGACGACGCTCGTCCCGAGCAATCGGACGGGCGAAGGGTTTTCGCTGCTGACGGTCGGGTTCGGTCTCGGCCTCGTGGGTGCGATCGTCCTGCTGATCTACTTCCTCTCACGACGACGCGACGACACCCCGCTCGTACCGACGGCGATCGGCGGCGATCGGGGGTGGGCGACGATACTCACTCCCGCTTCCGATCGCTCGAGCAGCGAGCCTCCCGCCGTGTCGCCCGACCCCGATCCGACGGACTCCGAGGACGGACCCGACCCGTTTGCCGGCGTCGACGAGGACCTGTTGTCGGACGAGGAGCGGGTTCTCCGGCTCCTCGGGGCGAACGACGGCCGAATGAAGCAGGCAACGATCGTCGTCGAGACCGACTGGTCGAACGCGAAGGTCTCACAACTCCTCTCGTCGATGGAAGAAGACGGCGAGATCGAGAAACTACGGATCGGACGGGAGAACCTCATCACCCTCGCCGAGGAGTAGTTCCGAAAACGTTTACCAAGGCGATGCGGAATGGTCGTTGATGAAGGTTCTCGTGACCGTCGCGGAGGTGGGAACCGTCGAGGACGACTTCGAAATCGACGGCGCTGCCATCGACGAACGGTACCTCGAATACGACCTCAACGAGTGGGACGACTACGCCGTCGAGGAGGCCGTTCAGCTCGAAGAGGAGGGCCTCGCAGACGAGGTCGTCACGGTGACGATCGGTCCCGAACGCTCCGAGGAGACGATCCGAATGGCGCTCGCGAAGGGAGCCGACCGCGCGATCCGCGTCTGGGACAGCTCCTTCGAAGGGCTGCTCGACGTGGCCGCCAAAACGGAGATCCTGCGGGCGGTCGTCGCCGAGGAGGAGCCCGACCTGATCCTCGGCGGGGTCCAGACCGGCGACGCCATGTTCGGTGCGACCGGCGTCTCGCTCGCCGCGGCCATCGACTACCCGTGGGCCGCCGTCGTCAACGATCTGGAGTTCGACGGCGAGACCGCGAGCGTCCACCGCGAACTCGAAGGCGGCGTCGAGGAGCTCACGGACGTCGAGACGCCCGCCGTTCTGACCATCCAAACCGGGATCAACGAGCCGCGCTACGCGAGCCTCAGAGGGATCCGACAGGCCCAGAGCAAGGAGATCGCCGTCCAGACGCTCGCCGATCTGGGTCTCGACGGCCTCGACAGCGACCTCCGGCTCACGGAGATGTACGAGCCGGAGGTCGAAAGCGACGCGACGGTCTTCGAGGGGAACGCCGAGGACACCGCCGTCCAGCTCGCGGGCGTCCTCCGCGAGAAGGGGGTGGGCGCACAATGACGACCGGTGTGCGCTCGATGCGTACCGACGGCATCGTTCTCACGAAGGGTGAGAGCCGATGACGGGCGTTCTGGCGATCGCCGAACACCGCCGCGGCGAACTGCGCGACGTGAGCTACGAGCTGATCGGTGCGGGCCGCGAACTCGCCGACGACCTCGACGAGGAACTCCACGTCGCGGTCATCAGCGGGCAGGTCGAGGAGTTCGCCCGCTCGCTCTCGAAGGAGGGCGTCGACGTCGTCCATACGGTACCCGACGGCGCGGAGTTCAACCACGACGTCTACACGCAGGTCACGGAACAACTCGCCGACGAACTCGACCCGTCGGTCGTGTTGATGCCCAACTCGGTCAACGGCCTCGATTACGGGCCCGCAGTCGCCGCCAGGCTCGGTCGGCCGCTGGTGACCGACGTGGTCGATGCGTCCTTCGAGGACGGGTTCGTCGCGACCCGCGAGATGTACGGTTCGAAAGTCGAGACGACCGTCGAGGTCGACGCCGAGCGGGTCGCGGTGATGATCCGCGGCGGCGAGTGGCCCGGCGCGACCGGCAACGGCGACACCGAGGTCAGGGAGTTCGAGGCCGATATCGACGAGTCGGCGGTCCGGACGACGGTCACGGGCTTCGAGGAGGTCGGCGGCGGTGACGTCGATATCAGCGACGCCGAGGTGCTCGTCAGCGTCGGGCGGGGCATCGGGGAGGAGGAGAACATCGAGCTGATCGAGGAGCTCGCGGAGGCGCTCGATGCGACCCTGTCGTCCTCGCGGCCCATCGTCGACAACGAGTGGCTGCCCAAGAACAGGCAGGTCGGCCAGTCGGGCAAGACCGTCACGCCCGAGGTCTACATCGCGATCGGCATCTCAGGGGCGGTCCAGCACGTCGCCGGGATGAAAGGCTCGGAGACGATCGTCGCGATCAACACCGACCCGAACGCGCCGATCTTCGACATCGCGGACTACGGCATCGTCGACGACCTCTTCGACGTGGTGCCGGCGCTGATCGACGAGTTCGAGGGCTAGGGGTACTCGGTTCGCCCGCGTTCGCGTCGCTTGCTGCCGGTCGTCGTCACCTCAAGGCCGGGACTGTAGTAACAGACGGGCTCGGAGTCGGGACGGGCGAACCCGTTGGCCTCGAACAGCGTGTTCTCCTCCAGCCGTGCCGTTGCCGGATACAGCGTCCACGGGCCGTGATCGACGTCGGTGTAGCGGACGGCTCCATCGGCTCCCTGCGTGTAGAGCCGTCTGCGCTCGGTCAGGAACGCCGCACGGGAGCCCGGTTCTGGGATGAAGGGCTCGCCCGTCGGCCCGTAGGTCGCCGAAAAGCGAACGGGCCGGTCGCCGGGGTGGAGCCGCCGGCTCGCGAAGTGCACCTCCCCGTCTGTCGCCTCCACCTCGATCCGGGCGTAGTAGTAGGGAAGCCGGTGGAACAGGCGCGCGCCGAGGACGCTCGCGACCCCCTGTGCGTCGAGACTGAAGAAGTAGACCCCCGGTTCGCCCCAGTGGGTGACGTAGGTTCGGAGGTTGAGTTCGGGGAGGTCGATCCCCACACGTCGAGGGAGCCTGCGCGGGCGAGTGTCGACGTTGACGAAGGGGACGACCGAGAGCCAGCCGGCTCCTTCATGGGTATCGACCGACAGCGCGTCGGGCAGGTGCGAATCGAGTCGGTCGGGATCGACCGACCAGTTGGCGAACAGGAGGTGTCGCCACCCGAACGTAAGCGGGAGCGGAACGTCCATACGCGGCGTACGTCGCCCCGTCGGTTAACCCCGGCGTCGGGAGCGCCGTCGATCCGTCATCTACTTGCCTCGACCGCCCCGAATGCCCGGTAATGGAGTATCTCGAACGTCGCCAAGCGCTCGTCGACGAGCGCCTGGAGGCCATCGTGGGCGGGGTCGAGCCCGATCGCCTCGCCCACGAGGTGGGCCACACGGCGCTGTCGGGGGGAAAGCGGGTCCGCCCGACGGTGACGGTGCTGGTCTGCGAGGCCGTCGGCGGCGAGCCGGACGACGCCGTGGACTTCGGCGTCGGGATCGAACTCGTCCACAACGCCTCGCTCGTGGTCGACGACATCATCGACCAGTCGGCGAGACGCCGCGGCGTCGAGAGCGCGTGGACGAAGTACGGCTACGGCCCGGCGATCATCGGGAGCGACGCCCAGCTCGGCGAGGCCTTCGCGCTGTTCTCGGCGGATCCACGCGCGATGCAGACGGTGACCGAGGCGATGGTCGAACTCGGGGAGGGCGAGGCCACGGAGCTGGTGGCCCAGCCGAGTTCGGAGGCCGAGTACATGGAACTCGCCCGACGCAAAACCGGCGCGTTGTTTCGTGCCGCGGCCGAACTCGGGGCGATCGCTACGGACGCCGACGCCGTCACCGTCGAGGCCGTCGGCGAGTACGCAGAACGGGTCGGGATAGCCTTCCAGATCCGCGACGACGTGCTGGATGCGACGGCCGACGCCGACGATCTCGGAAAGCCCACGGGACAGGACGACGAGATGGAACGGCCCTCCCTGCTACAGGTGACCGACCTCACGCCGGAGGAGGCGGACCAGCGTGCCCACGACCAGTCCGAGGCCGCACTCAAGGCGCTCTCGCGGATCGAGGTCGCGGACGAACAGGCCCACGAGTACCTCCACGATCTCGCGGAGTTCGTCGTTATTCGTGAACAATAACCCGGTTTTAGCGCTTGGCCAACGGACCTTTATCCGCCGAGACCGTACGTCCGTCCAATGACGCGACCCGTCCACGCGACCGACCCCGACGGCCCGCCCGACAGGAAATCCGTGCTGTTCTGTCCGAACTGTGAACACTGGAGCCCGGTCGATGGCGACTGGACCGTCCGCGAACGTGCGACGAGCGTCGAGTACCGCTGTCCCGACTGCGAGGCGCGGATCACCGAGCGCGAACGCGAGCAACCGCCCATCGCGCGGGCGTGGTCCGCGTGGGTCCGCGCGGCGAGCGCGTGGTTCAAACCGCCCAAACGGCTTCGGGCCTGAAACGCTCAGGTCGGCTCCGCCCGGCGATCTATTCTCGATTCGGCGATAGCGAAGACGAGCGTGCTCGCGAGTCCCAGCAGCGTGCCGACCGTGAGCGCGATCGCCACATAGGGAAGGTCCCGATAGCCCAGCACGAACGCGCTGACAGCGTGGAGCACGACCGCGATCGAGACGACGTAAAACGGCGCGTTGAGGTAGCGCCACTCGAAACGCCCCGCGAGGTACTCGTCGGTGATCTGGCCCAGACTGGAGGTGATCCCGGCGGCGGCGAACCACTGGATCGCGCCGTAGACCAGCGCGGCGATCACGCCGCCGGTCCCTAGTGTCGTCCCCACGCGAGCACGCTCGAGGGCCTCGAGCCCGCCGACGCCGCCGATGAACAGCAACGCGGCCGCCACCACGTAGGTGATCAGGGTCACACGACCGGTGTAGAGCAACTGTCGGCCGCGTTCTGCGTACTCGTCGACCGTCGTTTCGAGCCCGAGCCCCCGGAACAGAACGTACAGGCCCAGCATCGCCGAGAGCACCCCGAGGATACTGCCGGGGAGTCCGAGCAGGTCGGCGACGGCCACGAGCGGATAGATCAACAGGAGAATACCGAGTGGAATGAGGATCGTCCCCCTCGTCTCGGGGTCGTTCAGCACCTGCTTGATCGTGTAATACATCGATTCTAAGTCCTGAGCCTGCCGGACGACGACCCGGCGCACGCCGTCGACCGGAACGCGCGAACGGATCACGGGGATGACGCTCTCGTCCTGGGCACCGTCAGTGACGATGATCACGGAGACGGACTCGCCGGTCGCCAGTCCCGCGAGCACGCGGTCGAGTTCGTCCCCGACCTCGCGGTTGGCGCTGACGTCGGCCTTCGCGTTGCCGGTGATGGCGGCGACTTCGACGGCCTCGCCCTCGCTCGCGAGCCGGTCGTAGAGGTGGGTACCCTGAAAGAGGACGTTCACGTCGGAGTCCTCGGGATCGGCGGTAGCGAGCGCGACGGCGGCGGCCTCACAGGCCTCACGGCCGACGACCGGGGTGTCGAAGCCGGTCTTCCGGCCGATGTCGTCGTCGAGGTCGACACACAACACCAGCAGCATCGGGCGGGTCTACGCTACGGGCGGATAAGGACCTTCGGGGAATCGATTGCCGCGGCGAGGCCCTCGGGACGAACCCGTGTGTCTTTTGTCCATCGGACGCGTTGTCGGAACACGAAATGATCTCGAAGGGCTGTGAGCAGTGCGCAAAAGGGGGGAAGATGGTGCTGTTCGTCTACGGCTACTGCGACCAGCGCGACTGCTTTTACTGTCCCTTGGGGGAAAACCGGAAGAACGTCACGCAGGTCTACGCCAACGAGCGCCCCGTCGAGAACGATTCCGACGTGATCGAGGAGGCAAAGCGGATGGACGCTTTGGGTACCTCGCTGACGGGCGGCGAACCACAGGAGGCCATGGAGAAGACCTGCCGGTATCTGCGCCTGCTCAAAGAGGAGTTCGGTGCCGACCACCACACCCACCTCTATACGGGCATCACGGGCGGACGCGAGAACATGCGCCGACTCAGCGAGGCGGGCCTCGACGAGATCCGATTCCACCCTCCCCTAGAGCTTTGGGGCGAGATGCACGGCACCGAATGGGAGGAGATCCTCCATATCGCCCGCGAGGAGGGACTCACTCCTGCGTTCGAGATCCCCGGTATTCGCGCCGAAACCGAGTTCCTCGACTTCCTCGACGAGGGGGCGGCGGAGTTCTGTAACATCAACCAGTTCGAGATGAGCGACGGCAACTACAGGCGGATGCAGGAGGAGGGCTACGAGCTCGAAGAGGGCCACATGAGCGCCGTCGAGGGCTCGAAAGCTATCTTAGAGGAGATGGGCGATCACCCGAAAGTCTACTTCTGTACGAGCGTGTTCAAGGACGCCGCCCAGCACCGGAATCGCCTGAAACGGATGGCCCGCAACATCCGCCGGGAGTTCGACGAGATCACCGACGACGGCACCCTCGTGTATGGAAAGACCCGGGCGCCCGAAGCCCGACTCCGGGATCTGGACGTACCCGCGGAGTTCTACACCGCCAAATCGGATCACGTCGAACTCGCGTGGTGGCTCTTAGAGGAGATGGTCGAGGAAGGAGACCTGACCGAGGGCGAGATCGTCGAGCAGTACCCGACCTACGACGGGACGGTCGTGGAGCGAACGCCGTTAGCGTAGGCGGTCACGGTTGCGGCCCCGTTTTCCCCGCGAGCGAACGAAGTGAGCGAGCGGTAGCACCGAGTGACAGACGGGAACGAGGTGCGCTTTTGATCGGCCTTTTCCTGCGCTTCGCTGGCAAAAGGTGGGTCGTAAGCGTTTAGCCCGCCGCTTTGCTACCGTTCCGTATGCCGGACTGTCCGCTCGCAGACGAGTGCCCGAGTTATTCGGAGCGAATCGCAGGGATGGGGTGTCAACACTACGGGGATCGCGGCGGCGCCGAGTGGTGTAACCACTACAATCAGCCGATCCGCGAACTCAAACAACAGCCCGTCCAGCCCGGCGAAGAGGTCGTCATCGAGGTCGATGACATGCACGAGAGCGGAGCCGGCGTGGGTCGAACCGAGGACGGGTTCATCGTAATGGTCGATGGGATCCTGCCTGTGGCGCGCGCTCGCGTGAAGATCACGAGGGTCCACTCGAACCACGCCCGTGCCGAGGAGATCGAACGACTCCCGCTCGAATCCGAGGAGAACGAGGAGCGGGCCGAAACGGACGGCGAGTCCGAGGACGAGGAGACGGAAGGAAAGGGCAGAAAACCGAGTCGCGAACGGCTCGGCAGTCGTGACAACTTCTGGGGCGCATAGGCGCACCATGACCGAATCGAACGACTACGACGTCGACGCGTTGCTCGATCAGGTCGGCTTCGAGTCGGATCGAAACGTGCTGACCCGACGACAGGCCGAGGTGTTGGCACTGCGCGAACGCGACGTGCCACAAGCCGACATCGCCCATCGCCTCGGTACCTCCCGGGCGAACGTCTCGAGCATCGAGGCGAGCGCCCGGACGAACGTCGAAAAGGCCCGCGAAACGATCGCCTTCGCTGAAGCACTCAACGCTCCGGTTCGCGTGGACGTCGCCGCGGGCGCTGATCTCTACGACATTCCCTCTCGCGTGTATGCCGCCTGTGACGACGCCGGTGTGAAGGTCAACCAGACCGCGCCGGAACTGATGAAATCCGTCAGCGATGCTGCCGGTGACGCAGTGAGCGGACGTGAAGTCAAGCGCGACCTACTGGTAGGAGTCACAATGGACGGCACCGTACGAGTCCGGCGACAGGACACCGGTTGAACGAACTCCCGACGATCAGCCGGAGGTCCACCACAGATTATAAACCAACAGTGACGATAGAGAACCGGCGAGCGATGCTCTCGGTCGAGGTGGTGTGCACTAGGGAGGGTCGCGCTTCTGAAAACGGTCCTCGATCCCCCACCGGGACGATACCGACCGATCAGCCCCCGAGTTTCGGCGTGCCGAACGGATAAGTAGATCAAGTATTGTGGTAGAGTAAATCTAACAATGAGATAGGTCTCTCGAGATCGGTCTCGATGGATGTCGGCTATATGATGGGTGTCGGGATCTTCACCGCGCTCGGCATCGTCGCCGTCACCGCCAGTACTCTCGCGTGGCTCGCGTTCGTTGCCTTCGAGGGGTAGGAACTCCTCCTGTTTTCGACGGGCAATGCGCTCACTGCGATCCCCTCTAGCGCCGCTCGACTCTGGAAGAGATGGTCTGTGAGGACAACCTCCCGACCGAACTCCACGGAATCGACGACAGTGAGCCGAGACGACCGTTACTCATCACCGGCGCTCGCGGTGCTCGGAAGCTTGAACGCGATCAGTTCGTTTGCACCGCTGTCCTTTGTTGTGATCTCCGTCTACTACAGAGCGTTCCGGCGGTTGTGCTCTCGGTCTCGATCGCTTCGCGTTCGAAGTAACCGCTTCGATAGCGATGACGTCGATGACGAGCCCACCACGAACGTATCGACCTTGATGGTATATAGGTGAGACAGTAAGGCGATAGCGACAGACATCGCCCCGACCGCATCGATAACCGAGAGGGGACCCGTCACCATCGAGTCGCACCGTGGTATCGCAAGCGCGCTGATCGGTACGTCGGTCGAACCTCCTTAACCCCGATCCATCGTTCGAGAGGAGCCGTCTCGCCGAACCGCCTTTTATCCATCACCTATCGTTCTATATCGTAGAATAGAGTTTATCCCGGTCACGCGCGAATCGGACGCCCCAAAGAGGTACGAACGGAAGCTACCAGGTCTCGATCGTCTCGTTATGGAGGTCCTCGACACAGCCCTCACAGTCGGGATGACCGGCCTCGTAACACTCGGGACGACCGTCAGAATCGAGTTCGACGGCTCGCTTCTCGGCGTAGCGTCGACAGACGATGTGTGCGCGTTCGTTTTCGAGGACGGAATTTCTGGCGCCTTCGTAGTCGTGGCGTGCCTTCTCGTAGTGTCGCCCCGCTTTGCGGAGCGTCGTCCGTACGAAACGATTCATCGCCCGTCGATCCATACGGTTGCTACAGGAGCGCCACACAAAGACCCGTCGTCGAATTTACCTCGCGTCCGTACGGGAGTACGTTCGAGGTAGGTGTATCGATACGTACCGAACCGTCGGCTGACCGGATACGGACGCTCGCTACGGACGGTACTCGAGGATGGAGGGATCACTTTCACTCCGCTCACGGAACTTTTTATACTATCGGGGACCAACAGTCGTATGTCTCCCATTGAAAACGAAGCGGAGACAGTAAACCCATGACAGACCTGCGACAGCATGCGGAACGCATAGCAGACCAGTTCTCCGAACACCTCGATATCGACAGCGACGAGGTCGAGGCCCGACTCGAAACACTCGTCAGCGAGTACAAGATCCCCGCGGAGGAAGCACGTCGAAGCGTCACCAATCACTATCTGGACGAGGCAGGGTTGGAGCGCGACGCGCTCGGCGGTGGATCGAACAGCGAAGTAGAGCTCGCGGGAATCGACGCCGCAGAGCAATGGGTCGATCTGACCGTGAAGGTCGTCGACCTCTGGGAGCCCCGGAGCGACTCCATCGCTCAAGTGGGGCTGCTGGGTGATCCATCGGGCACCCTGAAGTTCACCAAGTGGGCGAAGTCGGATCTACCGGAACTCGAAGAAGACGCCGTCTACCGCCTAGAGAACGTCGTCACCGACGAGTATCAGGGTCAGTTCTCGGTAAAGCTCAACCGGACGACCACGATTACGGAGCTCGACGAGGAGCTCGAAGTCGGCGACGACGAGACCGAGATCGAAGGCGCGTTCGTGGACATCCAGTCGGGGTCGGGGCTGATCAAGCGCTGCCCCGAAGAGGGCTGTACCCGCGTCCTCCAGAACGGCCGGTGTTCGGAACACGGCGAGGTCGAAGGCGAGTTCGACCTCCGGATCAAGGGCGTCCTCGACGACGGCCGCGAGGTCCAGGAAGTGATCTTCGACAAGGAAGCGACCGAAGAGATCGCCGGGATCGGTTTGGACGAAGCCAAACAGATGGCGATGGACGCACTGGACACGACGGTCGTCGCCGACGAGATTCGAGGCAAACTGCTCGGGCGGTACTACCGCGTCCGAGGCCCGACGTTCGGCCGGTACGTACTCGCCGACGCGGTCGAGAAACTGGGCGAACCGACGGATCCTGAAGAGACGCTGATCAAAGCGAGGTCGATCTGAATGAGTCAAGCACCCACCCGCGAACTCGCCCAGCGCGTCTTCGCCAGCGAGTTCAACGACGCCGGCTACACGTTCAAGGAGAGCGACGACGAACGCGCGCCGCTGTACGCGCTGCTCCCGACGGGCGCGCGCGCGAACCGCGTGTTCATCGTCGGCACACTCACCGAGAAAAGCGACGTCGGCGAGGACAGCGAGTACTGGCAGGGTCGGATCGTCGACCCCACTGGTACGTTCTTCGTCTACGCCGGCCAGTACCAGCCCGAGGCGGCGAACTTCCTGCGCGAGGCCGAACCGCCGGCGTACGTCTCGATCGTCGGGAAGCCACGCACTTACGAAACCGACGACGGCGACGTCAACGTCTCGGTCCGACCGGAATCGATCACCGAGGTCGACGTCGGCACGCGGGATCGTTGGGTCGTCGAAACCGCAGAGCGCACGATCGAACGCATCGAGACGTTCGACGACGAGGCCAACGAGTACGCCGCGATGGCCCGCGAGGAGTACGACCTCCCGATCGAGGACTACCGGCGAGACCTACTCTCCGCACTCGAAAGCGTCGAGGAAGCCGACGACGAATCCGAAGAGAGCGCCGAAACTACGGCGTAACGACGTATCGTTTTCGATCGACACTGCCCTGAACGATCGCCAAAATCGAGGCGTCCGGGTGTCACTACCACCCGAACAGGCCGGCTACCAGCCCATGCAACCCGAACCCAACGAGAGGCAAGAACGTATCGATACGACCGACCGTCGGACGTCGCCGAGTGCCGGATGGCAAGCGGTGTACGCCGCGATGGGTGTCTCACCGAGCGGGGATGTAGAAGACGAAGAGACGGCACCGAAACGTGATCGAATACCCGAACGCGAGCAGTCAACCGAGGCGAGCGCGGGCGAAAACCACGCTTCGGTGGACCCATCGCCAGTCGTCTGACGAACGCTTAAGTGTTTTACGAGCGAAGTGAGGGGAGAATGGGCAACAAGAACAAAACGATCTCGTTTCGCGTCAACGAGGACGTCTTCGAGACGTTACGGGAGATCGCAGAGGAACGTGACATCTCGCTTTCGGCTGTGTTTCGCGACTACGTCGACACGTTGGTTGCCCACGACGGTCAGGTGCGGGTCGTTCCCGAAGGCGAAGCGACTGGAGAGGACACCGAGGAGTTCCCACCGAAGGTGGAGGTACCAAAGAGCTTCGTCCGCGAGCACGAGCGCCTCGAACTCGAGGCTGAACACCTCCGCGACCAACTCGACGAGCACAAACGCTACATCACGCAGTTACGCCAACGGCTCGACGAGGGCGAGGAGATCGAGGAGGTCGTCCACCTCGAGGAACTCGACCGCGAGAACGGGAAAGCCGAGGACCCCTACAGGCTGGGTTAGCCCGAGAGTTCGCGTTTCTTCTCGCTTGCCACCCGCTCGGCCTCGTCGTTCCCGTCGACGCCCGCGAGCGCCTCGATCGCCTCGAGCGTTCTGACCGAATCGTCGAGAAACGAGAGGACGTCGCCGGGATACGCATAGACCATGTAGTCGTCGCTCATCACGTCGACGATCGCCTCGGGACCGAGGCCGCCGGCTCGAAGTTCGAGGAGGTAGCGCATGAACTTGCGTTCGGGATGCCCACAGTAGGGGTTGGTGTCACAGCCACAGTCGAGGAAGTCCTGTGCGAATTCCAGGACACGCTCGCGGGAGGCCTCATCGAGTTTCTCCAAGCCCTCCCCCTGAAAGAGCAAGTCGAGCGTCGCTCCCTTGAACGCCCCCTTCGGGATCGAGGTCTCGAGTTGGGAGACGAGTTGGCGGTGGTTCTTGACGTAGATCTTGTCCGTGATCGCCACGATGGAAGGCTCTACGGGCCGCGATCACAAAAGCGCCCGGTCCTATTCGAGGGTGACGTCCCGTATCTCGCTTCAGACGGTACTCCCTGCTACAGTGACGCCCATTGAAACGAGCAGGGTATCCTACTAACCAGTGATAGCACACCCCACGTCCTCGAAGAGTCGTAACGTATTTCAGCCACAGGGCGAGTAGGAGTGGGTGTGTCCGGGTTGGGGTAGTGGACTATCCTTCAGCCTTGTGGAGGCTGAGACGCGGGTTCAATTCTCGCACCTGGACCTCTTTCGAACGATAGCTCACGAGCGGGTGCTCTCGCCGGAAACCCCCCTCTCGAACGCTGAAGAGGCAGTAAGCTCCGTTCGACTCTACCCGGTACCCGGATCTAGAACAGCGGCGCTTTCGGCGGCCGACGTGGTCTGTAAAAACGGCGTTACTCCGAGGGGTCGTTACCGCGCTGGAACAGGTAGGTCATCTCCCACAGCGCCGACTCGAAATCGTTCTCGTCGCAGGCGCTTTCGAGCTGTCGGTACAGCGAGTCGGAGACGGTGATCTCTGGCATCACCGATCAGTACAACTGCTTGCCATAAGAAGCTACTGCGATTCGAAATCGAGTAAATTTTCGTTCAGGTGTTAGCACATTTCTCGTAAATTTTATATAGAATTGTAAACAATATACTACCGATCATTATGGCAATGCGACGCTACCCCTTCGAGGAGATGGATCGAATGTTCGAACAGATGCGCCGTTCGATGTGGGACGGCTGGGCCGACCGGCCAGCGCTCCCGGACGGCAACGTCGGGATCAACCTGAGTCTCGACACCGACGACGAGGGCTACGTCGTACTGGCGGACATGCCGGGCTTCGAGAAGGAGGAGATCGACCTCCGATTCGACGACGGGGTCCTGTCAGTCGAGGCGTCCCACGAGAGACGCGAAGACGACGCGACTACCGCTCGGCGGCACACTCGCCACGTCCACGAACGGCTCCACGTCGGCGACGTGATCGACGAGGAGATCAGCGCGACCTACCGAAACGGCGTTCTCGAAGTTCGGCTCCCGACTCGCGAGGAGGTCTCGGACGACGGATCGCGTATCGACATCGACTGACGAATTTTTCGACGCTATCGATCCCAGCGCTGATCGGAGCTACGGTTCCGTGGCGGTGGTGAGCGGTCGGAATCGGGATCGGGTTCGTCGGCCGCCCGTTTTGCGGCCTCGATCGAGCCGCTCGATTGGATGATATCGAGCGCGGTCATCAGGTCCGTGCGGGAGATCAACCCGACGAGTTCGTCGTTTTCGACGACGAGCAGGCGTCCGATTCGGCGCTGTTGCATCCGGTTGAGGGCCTCCATCGCCTCGGCGTCGGGCTCGATCGTCTCCAGTTCGGTGGTCATCACGTCCGCGACGGTGAAGGCGTCCCGCTCGACGGCGTCGACCCCACGGGCGTCCGAGAGGGTGACGATCCCGACGAGCCGACCGTTCTCCATCACGGGGTAGCCGGTGTGGCGCTCCGAGAACATCCGTTCTAAGAGGTCGGCAACCGAGGTGTCGGGCGAAACGCTGTCGACCTCCTCGCCGGGAGTCATGATATCGTCGACGTGAACCCCCTCGAAGGCGGCGTTCAACACGGTCTGCTGGGCCTCGCCCGAGGCACCGATGTAGATGAAAAAGGCGATCCCGATGAGGATGATGTTGAGTTGGAGCAGGCCGAACAGTCCCATGAGCAGCGCGAAGAGCTTTCCCACCTCGGCGGCGATCTGGGTCGCCCGCGCGAAGGGGCGGTTTCTCGCGAGGAGCGCCCGCAGGACGCGCCCGCCGTCCATCGGGAACGCCGGGAGCATGTTGAAGCCCGCGAGCGCGATATTGAGCAGTGCCAGGTAGGCCAGAACGAACACGACGCCGTCGAGTCCCGACGGGACGACGAACAGCAGGAGATACGAGCCGACCCCGACGAAAACGCTGACGATGGGGCCCGCGATGGCGATGAGAAGCTCCTGTTTCCAGTCTTCGGGCTGGTCGCTGAGTTGGGCCAAGCCGCCGAAGATCCACAGCGTGATCGAATCGATCGGGAAGCCGTAGCGGATCGCCACGAGCGAGTGGCCCAGTTCGTGAAGGATGACGCCCGCGAACAGCCCGATGGCCGCAGCGAGTCCGAGGGCCCACGGCCGGTAGCCAGTCGTGAGGTCCGCAGCGTCGAGCCCGGTTCCAAAGACGGCGTTCAACGGTCCCACGAGCAGTTCGATCTGCGCGCCGATCAGCCACGCGAAGATCGGGAGGATCAGCAGAAAAGAGACGTCTAGCTTGATCGGAATTCCGAAAAGCGAGCCGATCCGGAAACTCTTGAACATTACCGGGAGATTGGGGAAGCAGACGTATAAAAGACGCCACGAGTCACGGCGATCAGCGGTCCCATAGCCGGCTTGCTAGCCTACCGAGAACCGACGCATCGGGCCGACGACGCGCCACGATCACGGTCCGATCCGAGCGTCGGCCGACCGCCTGCGGGACCGATCCGACCACTCGGCGGCGAATCAACCCGCGCCGGGTCGCCCCGAACACGACGAGATCGCAATCCTCGGCGGCCTCGACGATGGCGTCGGCCACATCGGGCACCTCCCGGAGTTCGGCTTCGGTCGGAACCGACAGCAGGTCGGTCGCCTCCGCGAGGTGCTCGCGGGCGGTCTCGCGTTCGGCCTCGTCGGCGTTCGGGGCGACCACCGAGAGCACGGCCACCGTCGCGTCGTTCGCGCCGGCGACCGCCTCCGCGACGCTCGCCGCAAGCGGGAGGTGTGGGCCGCCCGCGACCGGCAACAGCACCCGATCGACCCCGTCGGCGGTCGGCCCGATCCGCTCGACGAGCACGTCACAACCGCTACGGCGAAGGAGGTCGTCGATGGTCGATCCGAGGACGATCCCGTCCCTACGGGACCGGCCGTGCCAGCCGACCAACAGCGCGTCGGCGTCGAGGTCCGCGGCTGCAGACCGGATCGCACTGGCCACGTCGGTCCCGACGACCACACGACCGTCGACGGGGACGGTGCCGTCGGCGACCGAAAGCGCCCGATCGAGGATCTCGCGGCGGTCGCCCGCGAACTCGGTCCTGATGGTCTCGTCCGAGAAGACCGAAAACGGCGAGTCGCGGGGTTTGTGGACGGCGGTGATGATCATCACCTCGCCCTTGTTGGCCCGTGCGATGTCGACGGCCGTCCGAACCAGTTGCTCGGCGTAGCTCGGATCGCCGACGGCGACGACCAGTCTGTACCCGTCGTTCGCCGTCGCGTCGCCCGACGCTGCACCGGTTCCCATGAGTGATGTTCGCTAGCAGTAGTAAAAAGCGTTCAGTCGCCGTCCCACGCGGCGGACGTTGACCTCGACAGCCAGTGGGCTCGACGCAGCGGCGGGTTTCTACTCGCGACGCTCGGGCTGTTGCTCGCGCTGTGAGCGCCCGGAGAGTGACAGGCACAAATACCTCCCGCTCGTAGGGCAGCCAGTGTCAACGCAGCGCCAGCGGGTCGGGACGCTCTTTCTCCACGGGACCGGCGACGACTACCTCGCCGTGCCCATCAGGGACGACGAGCGGCTGTTCCAGGCCGTCCTCGAACTGAAGGAGACGAAGGCGGGCCCCCGACCCGGGAAGTTCCGCATCAAGCGCGACTCGACCCAGGAGCCACGCAGCCCCGAGGAGTTCGTCGAGTTCGCCCGCGGGGCCGACCGAATCAGGATCTCCGAACAGACCTCACGGGAGGGACGCGACGAACTCCGCGAGATGCTTGCGGGCTACCAGCTCGATGCGCGTGTCGTCAGGACCTGTCGACTATGTGCGGCGGCGGGACGGTACTCGCCGATAACGGAGGAAACGGCGATCGAAACGGGCCGGGAACAGATCTGTCCGGACTGTGCGTTCATCGAACTCGAACGCGAACTCTCGTACGCGGGCGGCGTGACGGGCGCGGCCGAAGACAGGCTAAAGGATCTGTTGCTGGAAGTTCAGGACTTGGAACGGATCACGAACCTCCTGCAGGGTCAGCTCGATCCCGACCTCACGAAGTTCGACGAGATCAGCGCGACGACCGACGAGGTCGATCCCGTCCCCGTCTCCTCGCTCGATCTGCACCCGGAACTACAGGGCCTGCTGGAGGGACGGTTCGACGACCTGCTGCCGGTCCAGAGCCTCGCCGTCGAAAACGGACTGTTCGAGGAACAAGACCAGCTCGTCGTCTCGGCGACGGCGACGGGGAAAACCCTCGTGGGGGAGATGGCCGGGATCGACCGTGTGCTCAAGGGAGAAGGCAAGATGCTCTTTCTCGTACCCCTCGTGGCGCTCGCGAACCAAAAACACGAGGACTTTCGCGACGAGTACGGCGATCTGGTCGACGTCACCCTGCGCGTGGGCGCGAGCCGGGTCAGGGACGACGGCAACCGCTTCGATCCCGGTGCGGACGTGATCGTCGGCACCTACGAGGGGATCGACCACGCGCTGCGGACGGGGCGGGATCTCGGCGACATCGGCACGGTCGTCATCGACGAGGTCCACACCCTGAAGGAAGACGAGCGGGGCCATCGCCTCGACGGGCTGATCGCCCGGCTGAAGGACTACTGCGAGCAGCGCTCACAGTCGCGACAACGCTACGGCGGTGCACAGTGGATCTACCTCTCGGCGACCGTCGGCAACCCCGAGTGGCTCGCCCAGAAGCTCGAGGCGCGGCTCATCGAGTTCGAGGAACGGCCCATCCCGATCGAGCGCCACCTCACCTTCGCCGACGGCGCAGAGAAACCGCGCATCGAAAACAGGCTCGTCAAGCGGGAGTTCGACCGGGAGTCCTCGAAGGGGTATCAGGGTCAGACCATCATCTTCACCAACTCCCGGCGGCGGTGTCACGAGATCAGTCGAAAGATCGAGTACAACGCCGCGCCGTACCACGCGGGGCTGGATTACGGCCGGCGCAAGAAGGTCGAGCGGATGTTCGCAGACCAAGAACTCTCGGCGGTCGTGACGACGGCGGCGCTCGCGGCGGGCGTCGACTTCCCTGCCTCGCAGGTGATCTTCGACTCGCTGGCGATGGGCATCGAGTGGCTCTCGGTCCAGGAGTTCCACCAGATGCTCGGGCGGGCGGGCCGTCCCGACTATCACGATCGGGGGACGGTCTACCTGCTCGTCGAACCCGACTGTGCGTACCACAACAGCATGGAGGGTACCGAGGACGAGGTCGCCTTCACCCTGCTGAAAGACGAAATGGAGCCCGTGCGCACGCACTACGACGAGTCGGCGGCGATCGAGGAGACGCTCGCGAACGTGACCGTCGGGGGTAAACGCGCAAAAACGCTCAACGACCGCATGATCGGCGAGATTCCGACCACTCACGCCATCGGCAAACTCCTAGAATACAAGTTCATCGACGGCCTCTCCCCGACACCGCTCGGGCGGGCCATCACCCGACACTTCCTCGCGCCCGACGAGGCGTTCAAGATCCTCGACGGGATCCGAAAGGGCGAGGACCCCCTCGACATCGTCGCTGAGATGGAACTGTACGACGAAGACTGACCGGACCAGGGTTCAAGTCAGGTCACTCGGGTCGGTCGGTTCGCCGTTCGGTCCATCGGTCTTCGGCGACGAACCACGAGACGACGAGCGCAAGGGGGCGCATCCTCTCGGGACGTGGCAGGCGAATGATGTCGGTATGGGATAAATAGGTGCTCTAGCCACCGCATGACACCGGTCGACCGATGCGCCGTCGGAGGATCAAACGAGCGCGAGGAGGGGTGTAAAGGCGATGTTCAGATAGGCGAGCAGTATCACGAGCAGCGCGCCCGGAACACCGCCGATCGCGACGATCAGGAGAACGATCGGCGTGATCTCGACGCCGAATCCGAACACCGACGCGAGGATCAGAGCGACGAGACCGACGACCGCGTTAACGATGAACGGGCGAACGGTGTGGATCACGCGGTACGAACCAAGCAGGAGGACGATAACCGCGATCAGGATCGCGATTTCGAGACCGGTAACCATACCGGCGATAGACACGCGGCCGGTAAGAACGAAACGTTTTCGTTATCGGCGGGAAAACAAGGGGTACGGGACCGTGGGGTAGCTTGGTATCCTTGCGGCCTTGGGTGCCGTTGACCCCGGTTCAAATCCGGGCGGTCCCACTGCGATTCTTCGAGGGACGATCGTGCCGAGCGAATCGCTCGTCCATGAACTGATCGCGCCGCTATCGAGTGACGATCCACGCCACGGGAGGGTGCTATCCGTCCGGTCGAGTCGTCGGCGCGGACTGGCTTCGGGTGAAATGAGAGCCCATTTAGCGCCCGACGCCAAACGATCGGTATGGCGACGGCAGACGTACAGCGACGGGCGAAGGATCGGCCACTGGCGGCGGCGCTCGTGCTCACGGCACTGGGCTACACGCTCGTTATCGGGACGTTCGCCGGTGTCGTCCCGCTGTATCCCGATATCGGCGAGGCGGGCGTCGATCTGCTCTCACACGCGATCGCACTCGTCAACACGACCGCGACGGTATCGCTCGCGCTCGGGTGGTACTGGATCCGGAAGGGCGAGATCGACAGGCACAGGAACGCCATGGTGCTGTCGTTCGTCCTGATCGTGTTGTTCCTCCTACTGTATCTCCCGAAGGTCGGCGGCGGCGGCGAGAAACACTTCGTCCTCGCGACCCAGTACGCGTGGGTACCGTTGTGGGAGTGGGTCTATCCGGCGTATTTGGCTATGCTCGCGATCCACATCGTCCTCTCAGTGCTCGCGGTGCCGCTCGTGCTGTATGCGATCGTTCTCGGGCTGACCCACACGCCGGGCGAACTCACCGAGACTCGCCACGCGGCGGTGGGTAGACTCGCCGCAGGAACGTGGATCCTGAGCCTCTCCCTCGGCGTCGTCACTTACGTCATGCTCAACCACCTCTACGCCGCCGAGTTCGTCCCCGCCTAACCCCGGGGTAGGCGGGGCGGTAATCGTCACGTTAGCGTAGGATCATATACGGGTATCGTCTTCGGTAAACCATGAGTACGATCGCTCCGGTCGAAAACGGGGTGGCAGTTCGGACCGCACGTCAAGCGGAACACGAGGAACTCACGACGACGATAATCGAGACGCTTGCAGCGGCCGAAGGGGTCGATCCGCTCAACCTCGACATCCGAATCGGGGACGTCGTCGATCCGGACGCGCTGAACGCGCTGTTCGACCCGGCGACGGACCGATCGGGCCGGGTTACCGTTCCGCTCGCGGGCTATCTCGTTCGAGTGAGCGCAACCGGCGAGGTCGCGCTCTATCGCTCGTAACAGGTCTGTAAAACGTCGACTCGGTAGAACAGGACTGCCTCAGATGCTGTCGATGAGTTGGGAGGGGGTGATGACCTCGACATCGCTCTGTTCGATGTAATCGAGCACCTCACGGAGCTGTTCGTCCGTGATGTCCGCGAGCGGGTCGTCCTCTTCCGCGTCGGCGGGTTGAACGCCGTGTGCCAACCCGACCGCGAGCTGGTTGTGCTGTGCGGCCATGTCGATCAGGCTGGTAAAGCCCTCGATGTCGTGCATATCGACACGGGAGATGTGCATCGGGTCCGTCAGCGGGACGTTGCTGTTGTTGCCGGCGAAGTAGAAACACGTCTCATGGTACTCGCGGGCGATGTCGATGACCTCCTGGTTGATACTGTGATAGGGGGCGAACATGTGACGCGCGCCGTCGGGGAACCCGCGGTTGTCGAGGTACTGGAAGGCGGACTGGATCGTGTTTCTCGCCTCCTCGGGGTCGACTTCCGCGAGTCCGGTTCCCGGATCCGGGTGTGAGGAGACGTCCCAGCCGGCGTCGCGCATCTCCCGGAGCTGATCGATCGAGAGGCGCTGTGGGCGATTGAGCGAGTCGGGAATGACCGCCAATGCCCCTTGATAGCCGTACTCCTCGAGGATCGGGAAGGCACGCTCGTACTGGGTCGCGGCCCCGTCGTCGAAACTGAGGATGACGTAGCCCTGATCGGCGGCGGGCGTCGCTCGCAGGTCGTCGATCCAGAAGCGGATCTCCTCTTCTTCTTGGGTCTGGATGTAGATCCGCATTTCCTGAATGTTCCCGAGGTTCGGCTCACCGCGAGTGCCCGTCCAGCCGGCGTCCATTCGGAGCCAGCCCGAGTGGGGTTCGAGGATCGTTCGAGACGTCCAGAGCTGGTCGGCCCGTGCCGGCGCGTCGATCTCGAGTCTGACGCGGGTCGGTCGCGGGGAGTCGACACGAACGGCCATCGAGAGGTTACTGCCCGAGGCGTCGAGACCCTCGGGAAACGCCTTGAAGACGCCGGCGGTCGTCCCCTGGTTCTCGATGCGAAGGGCCTGCTCGCCGGTCAGCGCCATCTCCGTGTCGCCGACCGCATCGCCCTCCATCGGGGTCCAGCCCTCGACTTGGTCGAACCCATCGATCAGTTCACCGTCGGCGATGGCCGGCGGGGGCACCTGTGTTTGCCCGCCGTTCGTTCCGCCGTTACCGCTCCCGTTGCCGCCGTTCCCGCCGTTCCCACCATTACCGGCGTTTCCACCGTTGCTATCGCCGAGGAGGTCGGTACAACCCGCCAGACCGAGAGAGCCGACGCCGATCGCCGTGAGAAACTGCCGCCGGTGTGAACGCTTCGTCATTATCGGTTCGTGATTGGTGCCGAGCGCTCTTGGTTATTCGGGATGAAATACGAGGATCGGACACATGAATAAAATCAGGCAGATGTCGGATATCGCAAGCGGGCAATCGAATAGGCTGTGTATAGGTCGAGTAAAGGGAGTGATTAATGTGAGCGTTCGACACGGCCAATAACGGATCGGGGTTTAGGTGACGGTTAATCACGCCTTCGTCGGTGTCGTTCGTCGTGAGACCGCGGGGCGTGGTCGGGCGTATACCGGACCCTATAGTAATGAGGGGGGACAACAACGAGCCGATATGAGCCTCTTTGGAACGAGTGGAATCCGTGGACCGGTCGGCGACGTCGTTACCGGCGAGCTCGCGCTCTCGGTCGGGCGGGCGGTAGCAACCGAGAACGCAGACCGGGTCGTCGTCGGACGTGACCCCCGCGAGAGCGGCGAGTGGCTGTGCGAAGCCGCCACTGCGGGGGCGCGTGAGTGTGGTGCGGACGTCCTCGATGCCGGAATGGTCGCGACGCCGACGCTCGCACGCGCCGTCGGGCGGGAGGACGCGGGCGCGGGAATCGTCGTCACGGCCTCCCACAACCCACCGGAGGACAACGGGCTCAAACTCTGGAACCCCTCCGGGCAGGCGTTCGACGCCGCCCAGGCCGGACGGATAGAAGGACGCATCGAATCGGGCGAGTACGATCTCGGAGGCTGGAACGATGGCGGGGATCGAACCGTCCTCGAAGACGCGACCGAGCACCACGTCGAGGAACTCGTCGAGGCGGTCGGCGGGGACGGCGTCCTCGAGGGGCTCTCGGTCGTCGTCGATCTCGGCAACGGTGCGGGCGGCGTCACCGCCACCGCTCTCGAGCGACTCGGTTGTGACGTCGAGGCCATGAACGCCGAACCCGACGGTAGCTTCCCGAACCGGCCCTCCGAACCGACCGCAGAGAACTGCGAGGGACTCTGTGAGCGGGTCGCCGAAACCGATGCGGACCTCGGGATCGCCCACGACGGCGACGCCGACCGGATGATGGCCGTCGACGAGGGGGGTCGGTTCGTCCCGAAGGACGTGTTGCTCGCGCTGTTCGCGCGCGAAGCCGCGAGCGAGGGCACCCGTGTCGCGGTCCCGGTCGATACGAGCCTCGTCGTGGAGGACGAGTTAGCGGGGATCGGCGCGTCAGTCACCCACACCAAGGTGGGCGACGTCCACGTCGCCGAACGCGCGACCGAGTCCGACGTCGTCTTCGGCGGCGAACCGAGCGGGGCGTGGATCTGGCCCGACGAGACGCTCTGTCCCGACGGCCCGCTCGCGGCGTGTAAGCTCGCGGCCACAGTAACGAAGACGCCGCTGTCGGAACTCGTCGACGGCGTCGTCTCCCCGCACCTGCGCCGCGAGAACATCGAAACCGATCGAAAGGAGGCGGTGATGGAGCACGTCGCGGCGGCAGTTCCCGAGGCCTATCCCGAGGCCGACCTGCTGACGATCGACGGCGTCCGGGTCGGCTTTTCGGACGGATGGTTCCTGCTCCGGGCGAGCGGTACCCAACAGCTCGTGCGCGTGACCGCGGAATCGCGCGAGGAAGAGCGCGCCGAGGAGCTTCGGGAGATCGCCTTGGGACTCGTCGACGACGCGGTACGGAGCGTGTGAACACCGCTCGTTGGGGCGTACGAATCGCCATACATTAACCGGCAGATAACAAAACCAGGTACCAAGAAACCACCAAACAATGCAAACCGTAATCCTCGCAGCGGGTCAGGGAACCCGCCTTCGTCCCCTCTCGGAGTCCGTCCCGAAACCGATGTTACCGGTCGCCGGCCGTCCGATCGCCGCCCACGTCGCCGACGCGGCGGTCGCCGGCGGGTCGGACGAACTCGTCTTCGTGACGGGCTACATGGCCGACGTCGTCGAGTCGTACTTCGGCGAGACCTATCGGGGGGTACCGGTCAGCTACGCTACCCAGGAAGAACAGTTGGGAACGGCCCACGCCGTCCGGGCCGCCCGTGAACACATAACCGAGGAGTTCGCCGTTCTCAACGGTGACAACCTCTACGATCCCGAGAGCATCGCCGAACTGTTCGCGGACGGGCCCGGGATCGGCGTCTTCGAGGTCGAGAACCCCTCGAATTACGGCGTGCTCTCGACCGACGCGGGGCGGGTGACCGACATCATCGAGAAGCCCGACGAACCGCCGACGAACCTCGCGAACGCGGGGGTCTATCTCTTCCCTGCGGAGGCGCGGGAGTTCCTCGACGTGCCGATGAGCGAGCGGGGCGAACACGAACTGACCGACGTCCTCGCACGCGTCATCGAGGACTACGACGTCACGCCCGTGGAGCTCCAACGCTGGATGGACGTCGGACGCCCGTGGGAGCTGCTCGAAGCGAACGAACTCCTGCTGGGCGAGGAGGCCGGTCGGATCGACGGCGATGTCGATCCCGACGCCACGATCGACGGAAACGTAGTCGTCGAGGAGGGCGCAACGGTCGAATCGGGCGTGACCATCGAGGGGCCCGCCTACATCGGATCGGGTTGTTCGGTCGGACCGAACGCCTACATCCGCGGGGCGACCCTTCTCGAAGGAGCGGTCCACATCGGCCAGGCAGTGGAGATCAAAAACAGCGTGATCATGCGCGGGACGAACGTCCCCCACCTCTCCTATGTCGGCGACAGCGTCCTCGGGCGGGACGTCAACCTCGGCGCGGGGACGAACGTCGCGAACCTGCGACACGACGGCGAGGACGTGAAGCTCACCGTCAAGGGCGAGCGAGTATCGACCGGACGCCGGAAGTTCGGCGTCGTCGTCGGCCACGGCGCGAAGACGGCGATCAACACGAGCCTCGCACCCGGCGTGACCCTCTCGGGGGACGCGACCACGACGCCGGGCGAGGCGGTCCTCCGTGATCGGTAAGCCCGTGACACGAGATTGATAACGCCGGTAGCACTACGGCCAGAAACCAGTATATGAAACGGACACTCGTCACCGCGTTCATCTCCATCGCCGGCGCGAACGTCGCCGCCACGTTCCTCGGAGCGGTGATGACGCCGATCCTCGTGCGGATCCTCGGTCCCTCGCAGTACGGCACCTACGCGACCGTGATGTCGGTGTTCGCCCTGCTGATGATCGCCGTGAGTTCGGGCGTCGACAGCGGCACCCGGAAGTACCTCGCGGAGGACCGCGACGACCCCGACTGGCACGACAACGTCTTCGGCTACTACTTCCGGATCGCGACGGTCCTCGCGCTCGTCGCGAGCGCCCTGCTGATCGCCGCGACTCAGATCGGGGTCGTCGACGCGACCCTCGGCGAGGAGTACGCCTTTTTCTTCTTCCTGCTCGCGATCATTACGATCATGGCCCAGTTTCGCGAGTACGTCCGGCGCTCGCTGCTGGGGCTGAAACTCGAATACCTCTCGGAGCCGCTCTACGTCGCCCAGAAGGTCTTTTTCTTCCTGTTTGCGATCCCACTCGCGTATCTGGGCTACGGCGTGACCGGCGTGCTCATCGGCCACATCCTCGCGGACGGGCTCGTAACGGCGATCGGCCTCGTCGGACTGGCAAGCCACGTCTCGCTGTCGTCGGTCTTCGAGCGCACTCCCGAGAGCTTCCCCCGCCGGGAGCTACTCAGTTTCAACAACCTCTCGATCGTCTACATCTTCCTGCTGACCTCGCTGTATCACGTCGACGTGCTCATGCTACAGGCGTACACGACCGAGGCACAGGTCGGCTACTACAAGGCCGCGCTCGTCCTCGCGGAGTTCCTCTGGCTCGCACCCAAGGCCGTCCAGTCGGTGATGATCCAGTCGGCCTCCGAGCTCTGGCATCGCGATCGGATAGAGAAGATCACCGCACTGGCGTCAAAGGCGACGCGCTATACGCTGTTGTTGACGGCGCTGATGGCGATCGGGATCGCCGTCCTCGCGGCACAGTTCGTCCCCCGATACTACGGGGCGGAGTTCACCCCGACGATCACACCGCTGTTGTTGTTGCTTCCCGGTACCGTGGGCTTCGCCGTTGCGCGCCCGATCCTCTCGGTGAGTCACGCGCGCGGGGACATGCGGGTCATGATCCTCGCGACAGGAGCGGCAGCAGCGATGAATATCGTGCTCAACGTCACGCTCATTCCACGGTTCGGGATCGAGGGGGCGGCGGTCGCGACCTCGCTGGGCTATCTCTCGCTCCCGATGTTCCACCTCTTCGGAGCGCGTGCAATCGGCTACAACCCGCTGGGTGACATCCGCCCGATCCCCGTCTCGATCACCGTCGCAGTGACCGGTGGTGTACTCGTCGCGCTCGCACTCGGAATCGACGCGCTGATCGGCTCGCCGCTCGCTACCGTCGGGGTTCCACTGACGGGCGCTTCGCTTCCGATCGACGCCGCACTGCTCGCGTTCGTGATCATCCCGCCCGCCGGCCTGCTGGTGTACGGGGTACTGACGCTGCTGACACGGGCGATCGATCCGTCGGAGATCGCTCAGATCCTCCAGGGAATGCCGGGGCCGCTGAGCCGTTACGCCTCGACGATCCAGCGGCTCTTCGGCGACAGGGACGAGATCAGAAGCTGACTCATCGGTCCGAGAACCGATCGAGCAGACCGTTTGCCGTCCGCTCGATCAACGACGGCCGGTCGTAGACGGCCTGGTCCTCGGTCCACGAGAGGAGTTCTCGGACGCGCCGTTCTACCTCGGGGGTACGGAGATCGGGGACGGTGCCCGTTTCGACCGCCAGCGCCGTCTCCATCACCGACCGGTGTGAACTGTTACGGACGACGTTGAGGAGGGTAAGCAGTTCGTCCTGTCGAGCGTCGCCGTCCCACAGCCCGTCCTGTGTGAGGTGTTGCCGTGGCTGGCGCACGAGCGCGACCGGGTTGCCGCCCGCGGCCCGCCGTAACCACCCCGAGTACCGTTGGTTGAAGATCCGAGTTGCGATCTCCTGCCAGTGGGCCGCGTACTCGTCGGGGTCGGCGATGATCCCCGAGAGCCGGTGGAGATGGGCCAGTCGCTCCTCGCGTCGGGATTCGTCGTCGAGGAGATCGACGCCGGCGTCGGTTTCCTCCGTGAGGAGGAGCCTCGCGCTCGCGGGTGTCGGGCCGTCGAAGGAGATCTCGAGCGAGAGCCCCCACTCGGCCTTCGGGCGGGCGGTGTGGTTGAACAGGAAGTTCCCGAGACTGTAGAAGATCGGCGTGCCCTCGTGGCGTTCCCAGCCCTGTGGGACGTGTGGGTGGTGGGCGACGACGAGGTCGGCGCCCGCATCCGACAGCCGTCGGAGGCGGCGTTGCCACTGCGTCGGCGGGAGCGGGACGAACTCGACGCCGCCGTGTGCGATGAGGATCACTGCGTCGGCGCGGTCGTTTGCCCGTTCGATAACCCGAGGGGCGTCGGGATGGCCGATCCAGGCTGTCCCCGGCTCTCGTTCGGTTGCGACGCCGAACTCCCGCTCGCAGGCGTTGACGATGGCGATTTCGGTTCCGTTGACCGTTCGGTACTGTGGTGTGAGTGCGTCAGTGATGTCGGTGCCGACACCGAGGGTGTCGAGGCCGGCGGCCGCACACGCATCGACCGTATTGGAGAGGCCGCCGAGGCCGTGATCCATCGTGTGGTTGTTCGCGAGCGTTACGGTGTCGAACCCGGTCTCAGCGAGCAACGCCGGAACGTCGGGATGTGACTCCTTGCGTGGACCGGCTTTCGGGATCGAGTCGTCGGCCGGTATCGGGGCCTCGAGGTTGAGGATCGAGACGTCGTTCGACGCGACGTGATCCGCGAGCGACTCCCCGATCGTCGATGGAGTCGGCGGACGGTCGTATACGCAGTCACCCGCGACGTAGAGCGACCACGTCTCCCCACCGGCCTCCGAGAGCTGGAGGCGGTCGTCAGTAGCGCCACACATTCTAGTCGCCCTAGATCGGATGGGGACTTAACTACCCGCTTTACATAGACGGAGACATGCTATCGACACGCACTCCTTACCGAACCGATAATAAAGCGATAGGCGCTAGTACGGAACAGTAATGTGGACCGTCTCACTCCCGTCACTCCCCCTTTCGACGCCGGTACAGCCACCGCCCATCGTGACACGACTCGATCAGGTCTTCATCCAGCGTGCGCTACTCGTGTTGGGTGTGAGCCTATTCGTTATCGGTCTCACGATCACCGCCGGGCTTCCGGGTGGCGATCTGGCGTCGGGCCCCATCCCTGCCGGTGAGGACGACTCAGACGGTTCGTCGGAGCCCAACACCGACACCGGAGGAACGGACGACACGGCGGACGGGGCGGACGACCCGAGCGGCGACGAAGGGAGTGAGGATGGCGGAAGCACGGACGCTCCACCGGGCGATGGGAGCGACGACGACGGAGGGAACGAGGACGGCGAATCCGACGACACCGATGGCGGTTCCGACACCTCGTCCGATGGGGGCGGAGACGAGGGGACGGGTGACGATGGCGGGAGCAGCGATGGTGACGGTAGTGGCGACGGTGGTTCGTCCGATGGGGGCGGCGGGGACGACACCGGCGGCAGCCCGATCTTCGGTGACGGCGGCAGTGACAACGAGACCGACGGGACGGACGGAGAAGGGGACGGATCAGCGAACGAAACGGGCGGCGGGGGCGAAGACGGGACGACCGGCAGCGATGACGGAACGACTGACGGAGGGACGACCGACGGCGAAGGAACCACTGATGACGGAGCAGAAGGAGGATCGACCGAGGACGACACCAACAGTAGCCCGATCTTCGGCAGCGTAGACGCCTGACCGTCGCGTTAGCGGACGGATGTGGGGCGGACGAGATCCGATGGTTCGCCGATCCCCTCGTCGGCATACTCGAGCCACGTTCGAGCGTCGTTGATTCGGAGTTTGACTCTGGGGGGGAGTGCGTGGAGATCGGGCCGGTCGGGGAACAGACGCGTATCGAGATCGTTCTTATCGTAGATACGATCCCGATCGGGCCACGGCGTTCCGAAAGGACTGATTCCGGGGAGCTTCTTTCGGAGGTACTTTTCCATCTGGTTGAGCTGATAGGATCGGTGTGGTCGGTCCGGCGGCCGGTAGCGGAAGATGTCCGGATCGACCATCCGGAGAGCCTTCTGATAGGTACGATCGTTTCTGTACTCCGGCGGCGTCGTGAGATGCCAGTCGATGAGCTCCGTATCGGCCGCGACGAAGCTTTCGAGGAACTGATCGGCGAGGTGGGTCCTGAACGGGAGTGCAGATTTGGATTTGATACCGAGCAACGCCATCGCGTTGTAGCGCGAATCCGCCCGGTCGAACCCACGCCGGTAGTGGCGTGTGATCGTGTTCTCAAGGAACTCCGCCGGAGTTTCGGCGTCGATCTCCGGACAGTCGACGAGCGTCCGGTCGCCATCGTCGTAGAAGCCGAACTTATCGGCAATATGTTGCGTAACGTCCGGATCGGGGTCGAGTCGCGGTAGGGGAAAGTCCCGATCGATGACGTCGAGATGGAGAGTGTCGTGGGGGACGAACCGGCCCCTGAGCAGCGTATCGAGGAAGAGCCCGTGATAGATCGTGTCCGTGGTGATCTCCGCCGTGTTCCCCCGATGATGGATGTGAACCGACTCGCGGATCCCGTTCGTGTACCGGACGATATCCGGACCGACCGCGAGGTAGTTTTCGTTTACGAGCAGCGTCTGGTGGCGTGCGCCGTACTGGCTGGCGACCTTGCGTGCGACCTTCACCTCGGGCGTCTGTGGCGTCCCGAGGGTGTAACAGACGTCGACGTCCCGAAGGCGTGCAAGCAGCAGTCGCGAGTCGAACCCGGCACTCATCAGCATCCCTTTCGTCCCGGGATAGGCGGTGCGCCGTTCGATCGCGCGTTCGAGGCGGGCCGCGAGCTCCTCGGCGTACTCGAACGTCGCGGGTTCATAGACGAACCGTGAGAGTGGTGTCGTGGTATCGTCGGTGAGGTAGCTGTCGAACGGGAGTCGTCTCACCTCCTCGATGGTGGTCGTTTCGCCGAACGTCAACCCGAAGTGAACGAACTCACACAGACCACGACAGTCGATCGTCGGGGAGGGTAGCGTCCGTGTCAGTGCAGCAGCGTCCGTCCCGAAACACCGGTCAGTATCGGTGTCCGCATAGAAACACTCCCAGGAATGGATCGGATCGTTGACGACGAGTGCCTCGCCGTCGTATTCGAGAACCACGAGATACGACCCGTTCAACCGTTCGAACGCGTCGGTTCCGTCCTCGATGTAGCGTTCGAACAGCCACGCAGCGGTCGATTTCTCGACCCCTCGTGGGGTAAACGTCTCGCCCCAGACGACACAGAACCCCTCAGTCGAGCGGTGTGTCGTCGTCCGATTCGGGAGGTCGAGGTGGGGATCACGGATACCGACGGTGACCGACTCGCCGACGAGGAGTCGGTCGAACTCGGTCGGGGTACGGAACCGCATGAACCGCTCGCGGTCGCCGAATACCCCGAACAACTCCGTCCTCATATGAGCGACTCTATTCGGAGGAGAACGATGTATCTTACCGTTATCTCCTCACGATCACGACGAAGAGGTATTGAAAAAACACGTCCAAACGATCGGGCTACTCGACAGTGACGCTTTTCGCGAGGTTGCGCGGTTTGTCGATCGGGCGACCGAGTGACCGTGCCGTATAGTAGGAGACGAACTGGAGTTGGACGTTCGCGAGCAATCCGCTGAGATCGGGATGCGTATCGGGGATCACCAGCATGTCGTCCGCGAACGCCGCCGTTCGTTCGCTCGCGGTGACGGCGACGATCTCCGCACCACGGGCCTGGGCCTCCTTCGCGTTGGTGTGGGTCTTTTCGTCGTGTTTCCCGTCGAACAGCGCGAAGATCGGTGTTCCGGGCGTGACGAGCGCGAGGGGGCCGTGTTTGAGTTCGCCCGAAGCGAAGCCTTCGGCGTGTTCGTACGTGATCTCCTTGAACTTCAGTGCGCCTTCGAGCGCGACCGGATGCTGGAGGGCGTGACCGATGAAGAAGTACGCGTCGCGGCCGTCGTACTTCGAACTGAGTGCCTCGGCCCGGGAGGTACGAATCACTTCCTCGATCTGGTTCGGCAAGACCGAGAGCGCCTCGAGGAACGCACCGAGGTCCTCACGGGCGGCAGCACCGTCGATCTCCTGCGTGAGCCGCTCGACGAGCAGCGCGAGCGTGACGACCTGCGAGGAGAACGTCTTCGTAGCGGCAACGCCGATCTCAGGACCGGCCCGGATGTAGAGCACCTCGTCGGCCTCGCGGGCGACCGTCGAGCCGACGACGTTGGTCACTGCGAGCGTTCGGGCCCCGGCCTCGCCGGCCGCCCTGAGCGCACCCAGGGTGTCGGCGGTCTCGCCGCTCTGTGTGACCGGCACGACGAGCGTTCCCTCGGGATCGGGGATCCGGCCGGTGAACTCGCTCGCCCGCGAGGTACGAACCCGAACGTTCGCCTCCTCGAGGAGGCGTGCGCCGTAGAGCGCGGCGTGATACGACGTGCCGCAGGCGACGAAATGGACCTCGGTGACGTCCTGGAAACAGCCCGGGGGGAAGTCCTCGAGGTGGACGGCGGGTGCTTCGGGATCGATCCGTCCTCGGATCGTGTTCGAGAGCGACTCGGGCTGGCTCTCGATCTCCTTGAGCATGTAGTGATCGTAGCCGCCCTTGCCCGTCTCTTCGGGGTCCCAGTCGACGGTATCGATCTCGCGGGAAATCGGTCGGCCATCGAGGTCGGTGATCTCGAGCGAACCCTCGTCGACCGTGACGACGTCACCGTCTTCCAGGTAGATCACTTCGTCGGTGAACTCGAGGAACGCGGGGACGTCGCTCGCCAGGTAGTAGGCGTCGTCGTGGAGGCCGACGACGAGCGGCGAGCCCTGTCTGGCCGCCCGGACGGTGTCTTCGCCCTCGATCATCATCGCGATCGCGTAGCTCCCTTCGAGACGGTCGATGGCCTCCCTGAACGCCGCGTCACTGTCGAGGCCGTTATCGAGGAAGTGTTCGACGAGATGGGGGATCACCTCGGTATCGGTGTCGCTCTCGAAGACGTATCCGTGCCCTTCGAGCTCCGAACGGAGCGTCTCGTAGTTGGAGATGACGCCGTTATGGACGACTGCAACAGTGCCCGAGGCACTCGTGTGGGGGTGGGCGTTCGCGTCGGTCGGCGGGCCATGAGTGCTCCAGCGGGTGTGACCGATCCCGGAGATCCCCTGCGGGAGTTCCCGGACGAATCCGTCGGTCAGGTCACTGATCTTTCCGGCGCGTTTTCGGACGACGAGGTCGGTTCCGTTCTGTATCGCGAGGCCTGCAGAGTCGTAGCCGCGATATTCGAGGTTCTTGAGACCGGTCAGTACGGTGTCGACGGCGTCGTTCGAGCCGACACAAGCGATGATCCCGCACATATCAGTTCACCTCGGTGATCGAGGCGGGCTGTCGTCGGTACGTCTCGGAGGGTGGATCGTTCGATGTCATGATTGGAGGTGCTTACGTAGCGGGGTAAGCATCGGACTTCTGTCGGATAGAACTGCTCTCGTATGCATTACTATACGCAGACTAAAACCCTACCGAACGACGGTCGATACAGTCACCTTACGCACAGATTGAGAGACGGTAGAAAACGGTACACGAGGCGGCACAGCGGGGAACGAACGTCGGTATCGGGTTTAGCAGATCGATAATCGATCGATAGCAAACAGCTCGCTACGAACGACGAACAGCCGTCGCTGACGTTCCCGCGATCCGAAGGGTGTAGCCGCATCGAACTGCTTCGGAGTTGTGCGGGTTACGTACGCCGGGAACCGTATTCAGCTGTCCGAGCCGTCGTCCGAGGCGTAGACTTCGTCCATCGATCCGAGGAAGATGATGTTCTCCCTCCCGACGGTCAGTTTCGTGATCTCCGCGTTCTCTTCCATCCCCGAGAGCAGACGACTGACCTTGGCCTTCGACCAGTCGGTGTGGTCGACGATCCGGGACTGTTTCATTCTGCCGTCGTTGGAGGCAAGCAGACGGACGATTCGGTCTTCGTCGGTCAGTACGGGATCGTCGCCGAGCGATCGGTCTCGCGACGTGGTCGTCTCAAGGGGTGGAATTGACATCGAAGCGGGTCGCGAGGGGTCTGCGGGCGAGCGAGACGGTTCGTCCGGGACACGCACGCGCGCTAGTGCCATACCAGCCAACATTCCGCCGAGTAACCCGATCAGCAGGGCGATCAGACAGTCGATACCGGGTGTGAACTGGAGGAATGCCGTCGATCCGACCCAGAGGCTCGGACACGAATACCGTCGGTACTCACCACGCCCTATCCGTCGAGGATGACACTCGTGATCGGGCGGCCGAAAGAACACCGAAGTCGAGGGTTTCGAGACGGTCGAATCCATACGGTCGTATCGAGTCAGTCCTCCAACGAGTGAATCAGCCCCACCGTCACCGTGACGTAGATCACGGTGATCAGCGTCGCTACCCCGAGACCGGCGACCGGTGAGAGCCCGAGCCATGCGAGCGTGAGGAGCCCGATACTGAGAACAGTTGCGCCACCGATATATCGCACCCACTTTGTGGCCTCGGAGTTTTCGTTCGTCGAATCCACAGTCGCGTCTTGGAGGTAACTCGCTACCTGATCGGCCAACGGCGTGCGCTCGACGACTCCCCGACTGCGATTGTAGGTGATCAGGTCGAAGTCAGCGAGTTTCGGCAAGTGAGACTGATACAACGCGATATAGACGCGCTGGCGTTGATCGGACGTGAGTTGTTGAACGGTCGTATCGTGTTCCCACGCGGCGACCTGTTCTGCGATATCACGCATATCTACAGGCCCTTCGGTGTCGGAAAGGTACTGCAGTACGCGGCGACGACGTTCGTTTTGAAGAATATGAAACGTGTCGTCTTTGGAGAGAGAGCGTTCAGGAGGAGCGGCCTCCGAGACGGCGGTGTCGTTCGAAGAGGATCGCTCCGCATTGACGGTCGACATCATTTCGTCGTTTTCGCAATATCGGCCGGCACATAATAAACCGTCCGTTGTTCCAAGTAGTTTTAGATCGTTCCAGACCGTTTCACGAACTCACACCTATCTACAAATGTACTGAATGAGATACGATAAGCATTACCCAAATCCATATCCGAGATGTCGAATTCTGCTTTTTCATCGCGATATACAGGATAACCACCCCACTAGAGGAGATATCGATTAATAAATCATAATATATAGTATATTATAATCGGTCGTTTCTTGCGTTATCGAATACATTGGATTTCCAATATATATGGCTAGAGTCGGAGAGAGGTTGTGTAGAGCGTAAGAAGTCGATCACCCATTTCATCGAGGGCTAATCCGTCGACAACGTCCCGTCCATCGGCTCGTTGGCCACGTTCGAGGATAGAATCGAGATGACATGCAAGGACGTCGGCGGACTCCCCGATGAAACAGTTCGAAACACCCTCGAGAACGTCGCTGACGAACCCGACGTCAGTCGAGACGACCGGGAGGTTACACGCAGCGGCCTCTTTGACGACCATCGGGCCGCTTTCGCGCTCGGAGGTGACGAGCAACGCGTCGCTCGCATTCATCACGTAGGGCATCTCCTCGTATGCGAGCCCCGAAACCGTATGGAGTTTAGCAGTGGTCGAGAGTCGGTCGATCACGCGTTCGGCGAGCGGGTAGTTCTTTACCGCCCGGTCTGGGTCGTACGGGAAAAGCACGATCCGCTCGTCGAGGTTCCAGCCCAAATACTCGCGGGCCTCGTCCCGGTCGATCGGCCGAAACAGGTCGGTGTCGATGCCGAACGGAACGATCGTGTGCGGAACGTCGAGTTCGCGCGAAACCGCCGCCGAGGGTGCGATCACCGCGTCGCTGTGGCGTGCCGCGAATCGGGTGACGTAGTCGAGACGGTTCGAGTAGCCCATCACCTCGGATCCCCAGATCGAGAGGATCACCGGACGGACGGGTTGGGCGAGCGCGATCGGACCGACCAGCCCATAGTTCGCATGAACGAGATCGTAGTTCCCAAAGAGAGCCTCACGGAGGACTCGTCGGTAGAAGCGCGCGAACTCGCCCGGGCCGCGGCCGTTTTCCGGTCGAGGGACCTCGACGACCGTACACTCGATGCCCCGTTCTTCGAGCATACGCACCTGCTGGTCGAAAAACGAGCGGGGCGTCGTCACCAACTGGAGGGCTCTAATAGGAGCCATCGCCGGTGAGTGCCCCGAGGATCACGTCCGTCGTGTCGACCTTCTCGTCGAGCAGGCGCTCGCGTGCGCTCTCCCAGTCCCGGTCCTCCTCGCCCGAGAGGATCGATTCGGCGACGTCGAGGGCCATCCGGTGGCGGAACGACCCCTGACAGTTGTACAACAGGCCGTAGCGTGCCTCGAGTTCATCGGTATAGCCCATTCGGAGGGTGTTGACGTAGACCGCGGGCGTCCCCAGCACCGCGCTTTCGGCAGCCATCGTCGCGCCCTCGCCGACGAACAGCGACGCTCCGGCGAGCAGGTCGTGCATCCGATGTGGCTCGATGTCGACCTGCCGGTTACGAACGCGAGAGGGGAGGTCCCCCTCTGCCGTGATCAGTACCCGTACCCCGGTGGCTTCGAGCCGATCGACCACGTCGCCGACGTCGTCGATACCGCCCGCACCGGCGTCGTGGGAGGCCTCCCACGAGACGAGTCGGAGTACGACGTACTCCTCGTCGGAGCCGAGACCGACGTCCTCGCGGATCGATTCGTCGGGCGTAAAGCGGTCCGGATGGAGGTACGCGAGTTCGTGATAACCCGGATATCGGACCTGTTTCGCGCCGAAGTCCGCGTGGAAGCACTCCGGCGTCCAGATCTCGTCCGCGAAGGGGGCCATGAGCTTGTTCGTCAGCGCCGCGTGTTCGGTATCGGTGAAGACGACGCTCTTTGCCCCTACTGCGCGTGCGACGTGGGCGACCGCCGAACCGCCGATCGCGGTCATCACGTCCGGTTCGAACGCGCGGGCGCGACGCAGCATTCTCGCTTCGTATAGTCCCTGGGCGGCGAGCAGCCGGACTCCCGAGGCGGAGCGGCCGATCACGTCGTACTCGAAGCCGTAGGCGTCGAGCAGGTCGGTCGCGACCTCCGAGTCGCGCACGACGATCGAGATCTCGTGGTCGGCTTCGAGCTCGCGGATCGCGTGTCTGTAGAAGTGGACGTGCGCCGGGTGCTGGATGGCGACCAGCAGGCGCTCGGGTTCAGAGCTTGCGGTAGGCATATCCGGCCTCCTCGACCTCAGTTTCGTCCAGTACGCCTTTCACGTCCACGAGGACGGGGTTCTCGGCGAGCTGTTCTTTCGCCGCCTCGAGATCGAAGTCCTCGAGGATCGTATCGTGTGGCGTCGCCAACACGACCCCGTCGGCATCCTCGAAGTCGGGTTCGGGCAGCGGGTCGATACCGAACGACTCGCGGATCTGCTCGTCGGGTGCGAGCGGATCGTAGCCGTCACACTCGATGCCGTATTCGGCGAGGGTCGTGATGACGCCGCCGATTTCCGACGTGCGGAGGTCCCCGACGTTCGGTTTGTACGCCAGCCCGAGCACGACCATCCGACTGTCCTGAAGCACCTTTCCGGACTCGTTGAGTGCCTTCAGCGTTAGTTCGGCGGTGTGCTTGGGCATGTACTCGTTGACCTCGCGGGCCTGGAGGATGAGCTTCGGCGAGTAGCCCGCTCGCTCGGAGCCATGGACGAGAAACAGCGGATCGACGGGGATACAGTGGCCCCCGACCAGTCCGGGGGTGTACTCGTGGAAGTTCCACTTCGACGCGGCGGCGTCGATGACCTCCTTCGTATCGAGCCCCATGTGATCGCAGATCAGCGCGAGTTCGTTGACCACCGCGATGTTGACGTCCCGCTGGACGTTCTCGAGGACCTTTGCCGCTTCCGCGGTCTCGATCGTGGGCGCTCGATAGAGGCCGGCGTCGATGATCTGCCCGTAGAGCGCCGCGAGGTCCGCGAGCGTCTCGTCCGTGTCGCCGCTGACGATCTTTTTGACCTCGCGCAGGCTCTTGTCGGTCCCCGGGGCGAGGCGCTCGGGCGAGTAGCCCATGTTGAACTCCTCGCTCTGGGTCAGCCCCGAGGCCTCCTCGATCGCGGGTCCGAGGACGTCGCGTGTCACGCCGGGGTAGACGGTCGATTCGAGGACCACGGTGGCGCCGGGCGAGAGGTGTTCGCCGACGGTCCGGCCCGCGCTCTCGACGAAGTCGAGATTGGGGTTTTTCATGCTGTCGACCGGCGTCGGAACGGTGATGACGACGTAGTCGGCGCGTTCGATTCCGGTGGGATCCATCGTGAACTCGATTCCGCTGGTAGCGACAGCGTCGTCGCCGATCTCGCCGGTCGGGTCGCGGCCCGCGGAGAGCCCTTTGATCTTCCCCTCGTCGACGTCGTAGCCGATCACGGCGAGGCCCTCCTCGTCGAAGGCGCTTGCGAGCGGTAGGCCAACGTATCCGAGACCGACGATACAGACCGTATCTCCGTTTGGTTCAGGCATTGATACCGATTCCTCTGTAGTAGATTCCGTGTTCATTCTGTAGTTCCGAAAGAGCCTGCCGGCCGTCGACGACCACCAGCGGGTCGTCGGCCGCCAGCGCAGGTATTTCGAGGTCCTCGAACGCTTCCTGGGCGGTCACCAGGACGACCGCGTCGTAGCTCCGCTGGCGGGCGTCGTCGAGCGAGACGACCGCCGCACCCACGTCCTCGAACGGTTCGTGGGTGTCGGTGATCGGGTCGACAGCCGTGACGTTCGCGCCCGCGCTCGTGAGGCGTTCGATGACGCCCACTGCGGGCGTTGCACGCAGTTCGTCGACGCCGGCCCGGTAGGTCAGCCCGAGGACGAGCACGTCGCTTCCCTCGGTCTCCTTGCCGTGTTTCGTCAGCCCGGAGAGGGCGAGTTCCGCGGTGTAGGTCGGCATGGTGTCGTTGATCTCGCGGGACAGTTCCATCAGCCGCGAGTCGGCCTCGAACATCTGGATCAGGAAGTGGGGGTAGTAGGGGATGCAGTGGCCCCCGACGCCCGCACCGGGGATGTGCAGGTCACAGAACGGCTGGGTGTTCGCGGCCTGAATCGCCTCCAGAACGCTGATCTCCAGTTCCTCGGCGTGTTTCGTCAGCTCGTTCGCGAGCGCGATGTTGACGTCGCGATATACCCCTTCGAACACCTTGACCGCCTCCGCGGTCGTCGCGTCCGAGACGGGGATGATCTCCTGGGAGTTGATCTCGCCGTAGATCAGTTCGGCCACGCGCGTGCTCTCGTCGTCGATCCCGCCGACGATCTTGGGGTAGGCCCCGTGGATGTCCTCGATCGCCCGCCCGCTCGCGGTACGCTCGGGACAGAACGCGACGCCGAACTTCTCGCGGTCCAGCCCGCTTTCTTCTGCGAGCAACGGCGCGACGACGTCCCGGCAGGTGCGGGGCGGGACCGTCGATTCGAGGATGACCTGATCGCCTGCTTCGAGTCCCGAGGCGATCTGTTCCATCACCGATTCGACGACCGAGAGGTCGGGTTTGCTGTTCTCGTCGACCAGCGTGGGAACGATCACGACGTGGATCCGGGCGGCCTCCGCGGCGGCGGGACCGTCGGTCGTCGCCGAGAGCGCGCCGCGCTCGACGACCTCGCTCACGAGCTCCGAGAGCCCGGGCTCGCCGACAATGTGGTTCTCGCCGGCGTTGACGCCCTCGACGACTGCGGGGTCGACGTCCATCCCGGTGACGTTGCCGGTCACGTCGGCGTAGACCGACGCGAGCGGCAGGCCCATCTTGCCGAGCCCGTAGACCGCGACCGGGATCTCGCCGCTCGTCAGGGCAGTGCGTTGTTCGTCCGTCGATGCCTCCGAACCGTAGAGCGCCGGGGCGCTCCGTGTTGTATTACTCATCGAGTAGGTTCTCCCCCGAGAGGGACTCGGGAAGGTCTCGGTGTCGTGCGGGGGTTCCGAGCGCGAGGGTGTGGGGCGGGACGTCCTCGGTCACGGTCGCACCGGCGGCCACGAACGAGCCGGCACCGACACGAACCCCCGGCAGGATCGTCGCGTTCGCGCCGATCGAGACGCCGTCTTCGAGGGTCGGCCCCTCGAGGTCGTCGTCCCGCCGAACGGGATAGGGATCGTTCGTCATCACCGCACGCGGGCCGATGAAGACGTTCGAGCCGATCGTCGTGTCCGTCGGGACGTAGACGCCCGTCTGGAGGCTGACGTGCGAGCCGATCTCGGTGGTGCCGTCGATCACGGTGTCAGTCCCGACGATCACATCGTCGCCGATCGTCGTGTCTTCCCTGACGAGGGCGTTGTGACCCGTCGTGAAGTCGTCGCCGATCTCGACGTCCGCGTAGACGATGGTACCCTTGCGGATCCGTGCGCGATCGCCGATGACGGCGGGGTCGGCCGACTCGTCGTGGAGATATCCCACGGAATCCGGGTCGTCGATCACACAGTCATCGCCGAGTTCGAGCCGTGTTTCTGTCATACAGTGCGCCTCCTGTCGTTAGTTCGTATCGTGTGCATGGAAATCATCGTTCCGTTCGCGTGCGGACTATAGGAGATCGTCGCTTTCCCGGATGGTTACTAAGCGATGCATAAATCGGGCTACACCGTATCGGTCATTTCAGGGGTCTCCTTGGCGGCAAGCCCGTCGATCTCTCGGGCGAGCGAGAGTGCACGGATACCGTCCTCACCGGTCACGACCGGCTCGGAGCCGGTCCGAGCGGCCTCCGCGAAGGCCGAGAGCTCGTTTTTCAGGGGCTCGCGGCGCTCGACGAGCACCTGCTCGACGATGTTCTCGTGGCGGTAGCGAAAGCCCTCCTGTTTGACGTACTCGGGGAGCGACTGGCGCGTGATCTCGATCGACTGGTCGATGTAGTCGACGATCACCCGGCAGTTCTCGGCGGTGATCGTCAGTTCGCGGACCTTCTGTTGGGTGACACGGCTCGCGGTGAGCTGGCCGATCCGGCCCGAGGGCGTCTGGATCGTCGCGGTGGCGTAGTCCGACCCGCGCGTGCCCGCGGCGTAAACGTCGGTCGCCTCCTCGCCGAGGATCGACAGCAGGATGTCGATGTCGTGGATCATCAGGTCCATCACGACGGTGTCTGCGATGTCCCGTTCGACCGGCGGGCCGAGCCGACGGGCCTCCATCGCGATGATGTCGAGGTCCTCGAGGAGGTCCTTTAGCGTCATCACCGCAGGATTGAACCGCTCGATGTGGCCGACCTGCAGCACGACCCCCCGTTCTTCGGCCAACTCGATCAGCTTTCGGCCGTCCGCCAGATCCTCGACGAAGGGCTTCTCGATGAGGACGCTCACGCCCGCGTCGATACACTCGCGGGCAGTGTCGTAGTGGAACTGGGTCGGCACCGCGATCGAGACGATATCGACCGAATCGAGGAGGTCGGCCATCTCCATTGCCGTCGACCCGAATGCGTCGGCGACCGACTGGGCCTGCTCGGTATCGACGTCCTGAACGCCGACGAGTTGGGTCTCGGGGAGTTCGCGGTACACCCGAGCGTGGTTCTGTCCCATGCTTCCGACGCCGATGACGCCAGCGCGGATCGGCGGTTGTTCAGACATGTCCTACCTCAATGTCCGCGAGCGCTTCAACGATCCGATCCGCGTCGTCGGACGAGATATTCGGGTGAACAGGCAGCGAGAGGGCCTCCTCCGACGCGCGCTTTGCGTTCGGAACGTCCGCGCTGTAGCCCTCGTAGGCCTCGAGTTCGTGGATACAGGTCGGATAGTAGATCTTGCTGTCGACGCCCCGGTCTTCGAGCGTGCGCTGGAGGGCGTCCCGATCGTCCGTTCTGATGGTGTACTGGTGGTAGACGTGCGTCCGGTCGCCGGGAACGGTCGGCGTCTCGACGCTCGTCTCGGCGAGTCCCTCGGAGAGCCGTTCGGCGTTCTCCTGACGGGCCTCGGTGAACGCGGGAAGCCGCTCGAGTTGGGCGCGTCCGAGCGCCGCGGCGATGTTCGTCAGCCGCAGGTTGTGCCCGACAATGGTGTGGGCATACTGGGCGCTCCCGTCGCGCCCGTGGTTGATGAACTGTCGGATCCCCGCCTCGAGGTCGGGGTCGTCCGTCGTCACCATCCCCCCCTCGCCCGTAGTCATGTTCTTCGTCGGGTAGAACGAAAAGCAGGCGACGTCGCCGAGCGAGCCGACGCGCCGGTCGTCGACGGTCGCGCCGTGGGCCTGGGCGGCATCCTCGATCAGCGCGACGTCGTACTCCTCGGCGAGTTCCCCGAAACAGGTCATGTCCGCCGGCAGACCGTAGAGGTGGACAGGCATGATAGCCGCGACGTCCTCTCGCTCGCGGAGGATCGATTCGACGGCGTCGGGATCGAGGTTGTAGGTGTCGGGATCGATGTCGGCGAAGACGGGTTCGCCGCCGGCCAGCCGGATCGAGTTCGCGGTCGCGACGAAGGAGAAGGGGGTCGTGATCACCGCCCGTCCTCGAACATCGAGGGCCTCACAGGCGGCGTGGAGGGCGGCGGTGCCGTTGGCGGTCGCGACGCCGCGATCGGCTCCGCAGAACTCGGCGAACTCGTTTTCGAAGGCGGTGACGACGTCGCCGCTCGCGATATAACCCGAATCGAGGACGTCCATGACGGCCTCCCGTTCGTCGTCGCCGATGTCGGGGTTGGCGATCGGGATCATCGTCGTCCTCCGCAGGAGGGCGGACCATCGGCTCGATGAGTGTCGAGCGTCGAACGGGACTGGGTGTGGTCGTACTCCGCGCGCGGTCTGGAGGCCACAGCGGGGTGGTGTGATGAGGATTGCATAGTGGAGTCGATACGGGTCGAAGCCCGTTCTCACTGCGTGCCTAGAGTGATGGAGTCTTTGTTATAAATGTGTTAACCCAGTATGGCGCCGCATAAATGGGGAAAAAACGCCGCCAGCGACGGTGTTCGTGTCGATAAACGAACTGGACGATGAGGGGGTGGCTATCCGATCGGACTGTCGGGGGGTTTTTCAAGACACCTCGCGTAGGCGGTGGAAATGAGAGTCCACCAGTGGACCGGAGACCTGCTCCTGATCCTCCTCTTCAGCGGGCTCGCCGCGGGCGGCATCCTGTCGGAGATCTCCGTCACGCCGATCCGCGTCGCGCTCGCGCTCCCGCTCGTGCTGTTGGTGCCCGGCTACGCGTTCATCAGCGCCCTCTTCCCGGAGGTGCCCGACGAGGACGACGGGTTCGGTGCCCTCGAACGGGTCGTCCTCTCGGTCGCACTCAGCCTCGCGATCGTCGCACTGGTCGCGTACGCCGCGAACTTCACGCCCTACGGGATCACCCTCCTCCCGATCACCGTCGCCGTCGTCGCGTGGACCGTTCTGTTCTCGTTGCTCGGCCTCGTTCGACGCGCCCGACTCGACCCCGCGGACCGCTACGGGATCCGGGCGGGTCCCTCCCTCGGGGTCGTTCCCGGGCTCTTTACCGTCCAGCGCCGTCGACCGGGCGACACCCGCGGGCCGTTCGAACCCGAGAACGGCCGTCACCTCCTGTTGAACGTCTTTCTGGTGTTCAGTCTCCTCGCGCTGCTGGTCGCCGGTGGCTACATGGCCTTTGCCGCCCCGTCGCTCCCGGACGAACAGCCCCACACCGAGTTCTACCTGCTCTCGGAGAACGACGAGGGCGAGTTGACCTCGACCGACCTGCCGACCGATCTATCGGCGGGCGAGACCGACCCGATTACCGTCGCCATCGAGAACCACGAAGGTGAAACCCAGACCTACACCACGGTCGTCTATCAGCAGGAGGTGACGCTGAGCGAGGACGGTCGGACCGTCGAGAGCGTCGACGGCGCGGAGGAACTCGACCGGTTCGAGACGATAGTCGAGAGCGGCGAGACCGAACAGGTGTCGTACGACGCCGGCCCGACGGCTGACGGCGACGTCTACGTCTGGTTCCTCCTCTATCACGGCGACGTACCCGACGATCCCTCCCCTGAGAACGCCGACGAGACCACCCGTCTCGTGTTTACTGACTAAGCGGAGGGACGCGATGTCCCCGTTCTCGATTGGTCTACACTTACCGGGTCGACGCCACGTCCGTCGCGGCGACGTCTTCGTAGAGCGATCCGAGCGATTCGATCACCGTTTCTGGTGCGAACCGTTCGAGTTGGTGGGGGATCGCCTCCCGGTGGTCGGCGTACTCACGACACAGCGCATCGAAGGCGTCGGCGAGTGACTCGGGATCGCCGGGTTCGAAGAGCGTCCCGGCGGGGCCGACGATGTAGTCCATGCTCCCGACGTCGGCGCTCACGATCGGCGTGTGGGTCGCGAGCGCCTCGAGCATGACACGACCGAACGGCTCGTCGATGACCCCCGGATAGACGAACAGGTCCGAGGACCGATAGAGGTCGGGCAGTTCGCCGTGATCGACGTAGCCGAGCCACGTGATCGCCTCGTCCACGCCGAGGTCGGCCGCGAGTTCGCGAAGCGTCCCTTCAAGGGGGCCGCGACCGGCGATCTGTAACTCGACCTCGTGTCCGTCCCTCCGGAGCAGTGCGAGCGCCCGGACGAGGGTGTCGATACCCTTGATGTCCTGGAGTGCGCCGACGTAGAGCGCGGTGATCGGTTCGGTCAGGTCGGCGGGTCCCTCGCGCGGCCGGTGGAACTCCTCGTCGTAGAAGTGCGGGACGACGGTCGTCGCCTCGGCGGGGAATCCCAGATCGGCGTAGTCCTCCTTCAGGTGCGGTGAGAGCGCGTGATAGGCCGTGATCTCGTCGGCGTGGGCCATCGAGGAGCGAACGAACGGGATCTGACCCATCGAGACGTAGCCCTGTCTGAGTTCGGCCTCGAGGCCCTGTCGGCGTTTCATCGCCGTCGCGGGCACGCAGGTCGCACACTTCAGCCGACCGGGCCCCGAGCACTTCCGTTCGCCGTGGTACATCATATCGGCTTTCGGGCACACCGGTAGGTAGGAATTGAGCGTGAGAAGCGTCGGGACGTCCAGATCGGCGAGCACGGGGATGAACGCCGAGGAGTAGGAGTGAACCAGATCGTGGCCCTCGAGGGCGGCGCTCTCCTCGCGCAAGGCGTCCATCTTCGTGAAGATGGGGTGGGGAAGCTTCGGGAGGCGGTCGTGAAGGACGTACTCGACGCGGTCCTGCGCGGGAAGCGTCGCCTCCGCGGCGTCCATCTGCGTCGAGACGTACACCGTCAGGTCGTGGTGATGGGAGAGCCGTTCGATGTAGATCGTCGAACTGTGGGTCGCGCCGGTGCCGTCGCTACCCGGACACTCCGCGGGAACGAACGCGACGTCGAGTCGGTCAGACATGGATACTGGAATCGGTTCCGTCGATCATTCTCGTACTCGTTCTCGGCGGGCGCACCTTATTATCGGTGTCGTAAGTCGCTTCCCCTCGCTATCCGGTTCGGCGGAGTTCGACACAGAATACCGAACCCTCCGGGTCGTTGTCCTCGACCCAGATCCCGCCGTCGTACCGGGTAACGAGCCGATCGACCAGCGAGAGCCCGATCCCCATACCCGAACTCGCCTCGCCCTGCTCGCCCTCGGCGAAGATCCGCTCCTTACGCCGATCGGGAATGCCGGGGCCGTTGTCCGCGACCCGGATCACGACCGTCTCATCGGCGGGTTCGACCGAGAGGGTCACCTCGGGAACGTCCTTGTCGTTGTAGAAGATGGCGTTGCTGATGAGGTTGCCCACGACCGACGAGAGGAGGTCGTTCGCACACACTCGCAGCCCCGCGACCTCGCCCTCGATCGAGAGTTCGACGTCGCGATAGAGCCCCTGGGCCTTCTCGACCTCGGTCGCGAGCACCTGCGAGAGGACAACGGGGTAAAGGTCGACCGCTTCGTCGTCGGTGACGGTCTCGACGATGTCGCCGACGGTCCGGGTGAGTTGAAGGACGTGGTTGCTCGACTGGATGATCTCGTCGACGGCGTCCTGCCCACGGGGTTCGACGTGTTCTGCGACCTCGCGTGCACGCCCGACGACGAGACTGATGTCGTTTCTGATGTCGTGGCGGGTGAGCTGGTTGAGAATAGCGAGTTCGCGGGTGCGCGTTCTGAGTTGGCGTTCGGTTTTCTTCCGTTCGATGGAGTAGCGGATCGCCCGCGCGAGGACCTCGGGAGTGACGTCGTCTTTCACGAGGTAGTCCTGTGCGCCATAGGAGACGGCCTCCATCCCGAGACTCGCCTCGGGCATCCCAGTCAGAACGATCACCGGCACCGTGTCGGTCTCATAGAGGACACGCTCGAGGGTGTCGAGGCCGGTGCTGTCCGGGAGACGCAGATCCAGCAGGAGGACGTCGGGATCGGTTTCGGAGAGATGGGCGAGTCCCGCATCGAGCGAGGACTCGTGGACGAACTCGATCGAGGAGTCGCGATGTTCGCGGAGCATCTCCTCGATGAGGCGGGCATCGCCGGGGTTGTCCTCGATCAGCAGCACGGACTCGAAGACGGGATCAGCGTTCATGCTGAGCTACCGGCGGGAGCGTCACGGTCGACAACCAGAACGATTCGAGGTGCTCGATGATCGAGACGAACTGCTCGACCGTTTCCGGCTTCGTGACGTAGGCGTTGGCGTGGAGGTCGTACATCCGAACGACATCATCTTTCGAGTCAGAGGTAGTAAAAATAGTGATTGGTATTCTTCGTAAAATATCGTCCGACTTCACGGCGGCAAGCACCTCCGCGCCGTCCCGTTTCGGAATGTTGTAATCGAGGAGAACGAACGCGGGCGTCATTGCGTCGGCGTACTCGCCACGGGTGTAGAGGTAGTCGATCGCGGCGACGCCGTCGGTGACGACGTCGAGTTCGATCGAACTGTCGGCCTCGGCAATGGCTTCGCGTGCGAGGCGGACGTCGTGGGGGTTGTCCTCGACGAGCAGGACGCGCGCCTCGTGCGCTCGCTCAGGCGTCATTGATGAGTGCCTGAAGCTGGGGATCGTCGGCCGCGTCGGCGGGATCGTCGAGCTCCGATTCGAGTTCCTCGATACGGCTGTGAAGGCGGTCGTACTCGTCGCTGGCGTCGAGTTCGGCCGTCGATTTCTCGGCGCGCAACAGCGACTCCTTCGCCGATAGCGCGAGGTACTCCCGGAGTGGCCCCTCGTGTACGTCGCGGGCGAGCACGTCGGTGACCGTCTCGCGGACGTCCTCTCGGAACCCGGGTTTGGTGATGTAGGCGTCGAACCCCATATCGACGATGTCGAAGTCCGGCTCGACCGCCGAGAGCATCACCACCCCGCAGTCGAGGTTCCACTCGCGGATCCGGGACAGAACGTCCTCTCCGGAGATCCCGGGCATCCGCCGGTCGAGGAGGACGACATCGACCGACTCGTCGAGTTTCCTGAAGGCCTCCTCGCCGTCGTAGGCCCGCTCGACGGTGTAGTCGGTTTCGAGCCAACTGGCGTGCATCTTCACGAGTCGGGGATCGTCGTCGACGATCAACACCACGGGATCCGGATCCGGATCGAGGTGCCGGTCGCCCCACGCGGCGAGCTCCTCGAGGGCGCTCTGGAGCTCGAGGCCCGTGTTCGTCAGTTCGTACTCGACGCGCAGCGGCGATTCGCTCACCACCGTCCTGCGCAACAGTCCGTTCTCCGTGAGATCCTCCAAACTATCGGTGAGGACCTTCGACGAGATCCCCTCGATTCGTTCCTTGAGTTCGTTGAACCGCAGCGGTCCCTCCTCAAGGAGTCGGTGGATGATCACCGGATGCCACTTCTTCGAAATGAGGTCGACGGTATCGACGACCCGTTGTGCCCGATCTGTATTGCTGTTCACCGGCTATCGCCCACTTTCCATAGAATCTCCTCCGTAATTTATTATACGTTATCTAGTTTAATTAAAGTTATATTATAAACATATTTATCGAGACGGCCGTCGTTAGCTGAACAGCGATCGGAAGAAAGCGATGATCCGCTCGAAGAACCCCATCGACTCGTCCTCATTGGGGGTCTCGTTTGGCTGTTCGTTGGGAGTTTGGTTCTCGCCGGGACTGGTCCGTCCGACCCGTCGCTCGGGAGCGGCGGCGACGCCGAAGACCTCGAGCGCTTCCTGAACGGAGACGACCTCGATGTTCCGTTCCTGTGCCTGCTGGAGGACGAACTCGACTCGCTCGGGCGGCAAGGTGTCGTACTGGCTGTGGCCGGCGAGGATACCGTAATCAGGTTCCTCGGCGACGGTATCGAGGAACGTCTCGATTTCGGCCTCGGTCATGTGATCGGTCTCCATATAGCGGCGTCCGAGGCTATAGGGGTCGGGGTTGTGGGTCGGATTGAGGCCGACACCGTCGTGGGTGGGGGTCGCGACGTAATACTCGGGGGCGAGTTCGCTCACGAGGCCGTCGTCGCGTTCGAAGGGGTAGATCATGTTCGTGACCTGTCCCTCGCCGACGTACTCTTCGAGTTGGGCCTGTGATTCGGTGAGTATCTCCCGGAGGAACTCTTCGGTGTAGCGGACTCGCGTGCTGGAGGAGGCGGTAAAGCCCGTGTCGATCCCCTCTTCGAGTTCGATATAGGGGCCGATGTCGTCCTCACCGTTGCCCGCGATGGTCGCTTGGGTTTCGTTCTGCTCGTCGAGGACGGCGATCGGATCGCCCTCGAACCGCCCGTGGATGTTGACATCGGGGTAGATCCGGGTGTCGCCGGCCTCGATGTCCTCGACGATGGGGGCGAATCCGAGCGCACGATGCTTGATCGTATGGGACATGATCTCCCAGCCGTTGTCGGCCATCTCGAGCAGTCGACCGCTGCTGAGCCACTTCTCCGAGGAGTTTATCAGACCGGGGCAAGCCGCGGTACAACCCGCCGCCCCGTAGCGCTGATGCAGGTGAAACATCTCGTAGTCTTGGGTGGGCCCGTCGTCGTAGATGATCGAGAGATAGCCCGCCGGTTCGTCGTCCGATTCTTGGGCACCAGCGGTGCCCAACAGACCGGCCGCACCGACCGCGGCCGCTCCCGCTCCGACCGTCCGCATGAACGAACGGCGACTCGGACGGGATCGAATTGTGTGCGTCATCGTACGTACTATCCGAGTCCCGACGTTTATTTATACATCGAATAATTGCCGCTAGTGACGTACTACCACGATGTACGAACGCGAGAGATAACAGTCGGCACAGATCACCCGGTATCACGCGTCTCGTCCGCTTACTCGCCGGTAGCCGACCTCGATTGCGATAGTGATAGCTTGATTTACTAGATCGTCTATTGTTTTTTGAGTTCGTGAGAAACCGTGACTGAACAACTACACACCACGAACGAATCACCGTCGGGGCTCTCCCGACGAACGTTCATGAAAGCGGTCGGTGCTGCTGGCGCGGTTGCGGCGACCGGTACGACCCGATCGCCGTCCGTTCGACGGCGGGAAGACGTACATCTCGGACGTCGTTAACGACGAACACGGTCAGTATAGACAAATAAGCAATATCCGCGGTGCGGACAACGCGAAGAGCGACCTCTTCCGACCCTGCTGACGCAGTCCCTCCACTCAGCGGATTCGAACAGTTGCCCATTTTATCAGAACTCCGATATTATATGGAGACGGTCGGGATTTCGAAAGGACTACCCATAACGACTGCTGTCGTCGGAACGAATGCGAGACAACGACCACGAAGAGCGCAGTTCCGTTAGCAGACGCGGGTATCTCGGTGCCGTCGGCGGACTTGCGGCGACACCGCTTCTCGGATCACTCGCGAGCGCGGCCGACTCCTCCGACTATTCCGACGTCGTGGACATCGTGGAGGCGGGTGCGGACAACGACGGCAACGAATCGATCACCTCCACGCTCCGCCAAGTCGCCGGAGATGACACCCTCGTGAAATTCCCCGCCGGCGAGTACCTCATGGATGGCCAGTTCCGCATCGCGGGCTACGAGCAGTTCGGGATGGTCGGCGACGACGCCACCATCCGCGTCGCCCCCACCGACGGCTACACGT
>NZ_LTAZ01000008.1 GCF_001593955.1 Halalkalicoccus paucihalophilus
GAACGGGGATGAAGGGAATTTGACGGCGGGTGATCGGGTGGAAGTCCGGCGGTGTACGTTTGCGTTCACGCACAATATCGATGGGCAGAACGCCCAAGCGATCGTGTTCCGGGGGTATCCGGAAGACAAGTATGTAACGGAGAACAACCGGTTCATGCATGAGATCGATGGAGCGGAGCCGGTGGCGAACGTCGCCAACGAGGGGTATGAGCCGGTGCCGTATCGGCAGGTGAACGTGGGCACTGAGTGGGTGGATTGGACGTTCGCGAACAACCAGTACGGGGTAGGTGAGCCACACGAGCCAGGGGTGGGTGCGCCGGTGAATTTGGATGCGCCATTGGCGGGCAAGCCGTTGGTGGATGCGGAGCGTCGGCGGGGGTTGCGCATCGCCCTTCGACCGCTCGAATCACAAAACGACCAGTAACTACCCCCACTATCATGTCAACAAGCCACCTACCAATAACAAGCTATCCAGATCAGCACCAATCGCAGGAAATGGACGCCCCATCACGAGATGAGTTGTTTCAGCTCCTCTCAAACCAGCGCCGGAGGGAGGTCCTCCGGTATTTCAGCACCCATAGTGAAAACGTTGAGTTGCGTGTTCTCGCTGATTGGGTTGCTGCACAAGAATATGACACGCCTATCGATCAGCTCACCGAAAAACAGCGACAACGGGTTTATATCTCGCTCTACCAGACACATATTCCGACATTAGTTGATCATGAGTGTATCGACTACAATCAGTCGACTGGTTTTGTTCGCCGAACCGATCGAATGGACGACTTAGATCGCTATCTCAAACTTGAATCTCTCACTCGGTCGGATACGGACATAATCAATCCCACATTCGGTTGGCTGCCTTCTGTCCCACGTCAGTATACTGCCCCGCTCATCATGAGTGGCTGTTCCGTTCTCTTATTAGGGTGGTTTAGTATCGTCTCTCCACTCGTCCTATTGACGATCAGTTGGATCGGGCTCTTTAGTTTCCTCGTGCTCTGTCACGGGTGGTGACCCTGCTCTAAGCTCATGGGCTTCCTGTTTCTATGATGTACCGTAGCACGCTTCTGTGAGTGTTGGTACGGAAATGTCCCAATCACATTTGGATAAGAGAGCTACGAAGTTAAGCAGCTCTTATTGGAAGATAGAGTACTCTATTGTTTATTTGTCCTAACTAATTGAGAAGCAATACCTGATGGCCTTTCCTTTTCCATATTTGACTAGCACTACTATACTGATGAATAGAACTGGTATTGTTGTTATCATGATCATAACCATTTGACATCCTATTATAATATCTAGTAGAAAGCAGATGACTGAAGACGACCGGTCGATAACAAAACGAGCATTTCTCATGACAGCCAGTACAGTATATCTCTCCGGCTGTCTTGGCGACTCTCCTTCACAGTCGAGTAGCCAGAAAACTTCCTCTCAAGAGGTCAAGAACAACACTGACACAGACCCAGAACCGACCACCGAGGCCGAACCGGACAGCTCTACGCTCTTCATTGATGGCGATCCTCGTGAAGACCTCTGGGACGTCGGAGATCAATGGCGAACCGGGACATCACTCGATGAGTGGGACGTGCTGTCCGGATCAATCGAGCGTTCTACAGAGCGTCTGTATCGTGGCTTCCAGTCCGTTCATCTCACCGCTACTGACGACGATGGAGTGGCAGTCCGGATTCCAATTGATGGGTACGATCTGACACAGACGTCGTTTTCGCTCGCGATGTATATCGACACTCCAGGCACTCATTATACGCCATCGTTCGATGTCAATGCTCCTGAGTGTGGACAAACGCTTGAATTTCGAACACGCTACAAGATCGACGAGCCGGGATGGATCCGCTATGATCTGGGGATTAACGATATTTCTACTCTCGAATCAGCTACGGAGTCGTATATGACGATCTCGTGGGGCGGCAGTGACATCGACTGGTATATTAGCGACCTCCGAGCAGTTCCGGTCAATCAAGACCCACGCTTGTTCATCCAGTTCGACGACTCACTTCGGTCGACGTACGACACCGCGTTCCCGATCATGCGTCAGTACGATGTCCCTGCAACGGTCTACACGGTCACGGACCGGATCGGCAATACGGGGAGTCTCACCCTCGACCAGATGAATGAGATGCAGGACGCCGGCTGGGAGTTCGCGAGCCACACTTTGACTCATCAACGAACGGGTGAACTCCCGCTGGACGAACAGCGGGCCGAACTCGAGGACTCGAAACGCTGGCTGCTCGATCACGGCTTTGAACAGGCCGCCTCGATGCTCGCCTATCCATTCGGCTCGTTCACCACCGAGACGATGGATATCGCCGCCGATTACTACGATTTCGCGACCAGCGAACAGCGCGGCGCGATGAACCGACGGATCAGTTCACCGCTCTCTGTAAACCGCCATCCAGGTGATAACGTTAAACGGTCGATGGAATTAATCGATCTCTTGCTTGATGATCAGATACCAACCGATACTCTAGTGCTTTGTTACCACGACGTTATCGAGGACAACGACCCATCGGTTGATCCTGACGGGTTTCGTGAGACGATGGCATATATTGATGACCAGGACGTCGACTGCAGAGTGACGAGTGAACTCCGTGATGATCAATTCAGGAGTGAAAATTCGTCATCATCTCCTAACCCCAAAAATGATTAGGAGGCAGGGTCCGATTTCGGAGATTTTTCTCCAGCCTAAACTGGCATACTATTTCAATTCGTGATCGAACGATAAGTTAGAGTATAACAGTTCAGTTCTATTTTATCGTATTAATAACGTATGTGGGGGGGTTGGCAGTCCATGCGGGTGTTCTATCCCTGTGACGCTCTGTGGAGATGTCCCGTATTCCGATTGAGAGTGTGTACGCTGATAGTCCCGGTATTAGTAGTCTCGTAACCAGATTTGGAATCCGTTATTCCGTATATAATTATTTACTTATGCTTTAGAATTCAAATAATGGTTAAACGACCATACACAGATAAGACGGAATCAAACAGTAACTGGACGCGACGAACGTTCATGAGTACAGTCGGTGTAACCAGTATTGCCGGGTTGTCAATGGCTGCCCAAGCGAATGGGGCAGACAATGATAGTGGGCCTCGGTATTTCACTAACGAGCAGATCCTCAACTGCCTCCGAGATCGCGAGATCGCTGGTGGAAAAGGCCATGAGATCGATATCAGTCTCGAAGATGCCGACGTTGTGGTTGGAGATCGTGACTCACTGGCTGACGCACTCAGCAGTGGCGTTGACGTAATTGGTGTCCCAGGTGATACTGAAATCGATCTCTCGGGTGATGACTACGAGCTCTCGAATCAGACGCTCGTCTCGGATCGCGGCGTCAACGGCTCAGAGGGCGCGCTACTGTATACGACCGACCATGGCGATGACTCCCCTGCATGGGATGGTGGTTCGAACGGTCGGGGTGTCATCACTATAGAAGGTGACTCTCGCATCAGCGGCATTCGGTACCGAGGACCGTATCACGATCACTATGACAACGAGGAGTACCCAGGCTACGTTCCACTAGCCGATGGCGAGACCTACGAAGAACGGCAGGAAATGCGCCAAGAACACTATGCTCGTGGAATGTGGATCGTTGACGACGATGTTGAAATAGACAACTGTGAGCTCTACGGCTGGCCCATGCAGGCCATTACGATCGGCTCCTCGTCAACAATCGTCTCACCACATATCCATCATGTCTACGGTCACGACTGTATGATGGTTGGGGCAGGCTACATAGTCGACGTGCTTAACGGCCATCCGACGATCGAAATGAGCTACTTCAACGCAACATGCCATTCGATTAGTGGCTTCGGCCATCCCGAGTGTGGGTATACGCTGGAGGATTGCGTGTTTGGCCCCTCGACCTATAGCCACGCCGTCGACATGCACTGTTTGGCCGAAAATGGCTACGGTGACGACCTCACTGCGGGTGGCCGCGTTGATGTCCGTCGCTGTACATTCACCTTTACGCATAATATCGATGGACAGAACGCGCAAGCGATCGTCTTTCGAGGCTATCCAGAAGATGGGTATGTTACTGAGGACTGCTGGTTTCTCCACGATGCTGACGGCGATGGCACTATAGAGAATGTCGCAAACACAGGCTACGAACCCGTTCCCTATAGACAGGTTAACGTTGGTAGTGACTGGCACGACTGGGAGTTTTCGGGCAATCACTACGGCCTTGCTACACCCAGTGAATCCGGAGTCGGTGCCCCTGTCAACTTGGAAGTTTCTGAGTAGCTCCTATTGTATAATTTTGAATAAAATCGTTTAGACAAATAATTCCACTAGTAATGACACTGCACTGCAGTCGCCTATAGAAAGCTATCTCAAGAGATGTTAGGGACTGCCCTGATTATCAAGCAGTTCGGAGGCTGTGACTAATTGGACATCACTTTCTTCGATATAATCAAGCAGTGTTTCCAGCTGTTGAGTGGTCGTATCCGCAAGTGGGTCGTTCTCGATCTCGTTCTCGGGGACAACACCATGAGCGAGTCCGATAGCGAGTTGATTATGCTCGGCAGCCATATCAATTTGTGATGTGAATCCCTCTATGTCGAACATATTCACTCGCGAAAGGTGTAGTGGATCTGTAAACGGTACTGCGTTCGGTGTCCCACCGAAGTATGAACTCAGCTCGTGGTATTCGCGCGTGATCTCCATGATGTCTTCGGTCGCATGATGATATGGCACAAACATATGGCGAGCACCATCTGAAAAGCCTCGATTATCGAGATACTCATAGGCGGATTCGATATCCTGCTGGATCGCATCCAGATCCTCCAGTTCTCGAAATGCAGTTCCTTGTGGATGCGAAGAGATATCCCAGCCAGCATCACGCATCTCTCGCAAGTTACCAATTGAAAGACGGTCATCTTGATTAAGCGAACCCGGCACCACTGCTGCAACAGCTTGCATGTCTCGCTCTTCGAATAGCGGGAAGGCATTGGTATACTGAGAAGCAACAGTATCGTCAAATGTCAGCATCACATAACCTTGATCGGCTGCAGGAGTTGTGCGCAGGTCGTCCACCCAAAAGCGAATCCCAGTATCGCTTTGTTCACTCTGTTCTTCTTGATTAGTTTGATTTCCTTCTCCGCTTTGATTACTCTGATTGGTTTGATTTCCTTCTCCGCTTTGATTACTCTGATTGGTTTGATTTCCTTCTCCGCTTTGATTACTCTGATTGGTTTGATTTCCTTGCTCTCCCTGATCTTCGTTCGCCTGTGAAGGGTTTGGATCATCGAGAGTGATTCGGAGTTCCTGAACGTTACCAAAGTTCGGTTCGCCGCGCTGACCAGTATAACCGACATCCATTCGAAGCCAGCCAGTATAGGTGCTGAGAATCGCACGAGTACTCCATACTTGATCAGCATTTCCTGGAGCAAGCACGCGAACGGTAACCCGTGCAGGCCGGGGTGTATCAACCTGCACTGCGAGTGAGAGATGCTTATCTGTCATATCCAAGCCCTCCGGGAATGTACGAGCGATCTCCGCGGTCACGCCCGTATTTTCGATGCGAGCGGTCCGTGAGCCAGTCAGCATCATCTCCTCGTCGGCGTTCACGTTTCCATCAACCGCGAACCACTCATCAAGGTCGTCATCAAAATTGCTAACGACCTCACCATGGTTAATGGCCGGCGGTGAGACCTGCTGTGAATCGTTACCATCACTAGGTCCATTTCCGTCACTATTCCCGTTATTATCGCTCTCTCCCGTATCTCTGGATAGTTGACCCGCACAGCCCGCTGCGAATGCAAGCGATCCTGTTCCTAAGGTGGCGAGAAACTTACGACGATTTGATGGCTTCACCATAGCCTATACTTATTAAGTTAAGCATATTAATCTTCTGTATATAAATGTAAATGGGTTTAGGGTTGTTTTCAGCGAATCCAGAGAGCGGAGCGTAAACTACCCCGCCCTACTCGCTCGCCGTTCGGCTCGCTTCTTGAGGACGGGGCTTTCCGTGAATTTCCGCACTTTCCGTCCCGTCCCCGTGCATGGGCGTGGCGCGGTTCACGTCGGCAAGACGGGCACACGGAGGGGGATTCCTGCGTGGTTTTCCGTCCCGTGGTCAACGTCCGAAGCCGATTCACCTGACTTTAATTCCCGGTGTTCTCGGCCACGTTGGGTGTGGCGTCAGCGTCCCCGAGTTCAGGGCCGGTCTACGGCGGCCCCTACCCCGGCTCCGTTTTGGTTCCGGTGTAGTGTCATCCACTCTACGTTTATGTTACATAGCTGTTGCGAACGCGCTTGCTCCCCGCCCTACCGCTCGCTCCGCTCGCGGTTGAGGAAGGGGAATCCGCGCTACCGATTAGGTGAAGAAGCGAAGAGGTTACACGACGAGCGTTTCGTTCGTCTCTTCTTCTTGTTCCTGCTCAGCGGATTCGAGTTCAACGGTCATACCATCATCATCAGGGATGGAAATATCGCTAATCGTCGTCGTCTCGTAGCCGTCGGCTTCAACGTGGACGCCATGACAACTGCTCGGTGAGATCACGCTCGTCTCAATCACGCCGTCTGCGTTCGATTCGCCGGTGATGTATGCGTCACCGCTTGAGTGCCACCAATCACAGACACCGCTCACCTCTGCGTCCTCGATTGGGCCGCCAGTCTCGGCGTCAATGACGTTGATAGTAAACGAGTCATACCCACTCTGGAGATGGATTGAGTCCGTCGCGGGAACGTCGATCATCACCATTGTAGAGGTATGATCCTCGGCTTCGACGTGGTACAGCCCCTCTGGAAGGTCGAACATTGCCGAGCCATCGGTCGCCTCTTTGGTCCATGTCTCGCCGGTCTCATCGTTCTCGACTGTTACAGGGACGTCCTCGTTAACGTCGACGCGAAACGAGTGCGACTCGCTGTCGTTCTCGTCACTACTATTGTCGCCGTCGGTAGACGAAACGACGAAGCTCTCGGTCTGGTCGTCCTGTGTGACTTGAACGGTCCGTGTTTCGTCACCGACCGTAATCGCGAACTCGACTGCCCCTTCATCGGGTGACTCGTAATCGAGAGTGACCGTGCCGTCATCACCCGTTCGGTACTCAATCGTCTCGTCTTCGACCTCAGCAGTAACGAGTTCGTCAGCGACCGGATCACCGCTCTCATTAGTTACCTCGACCGTCACCGTGTGAGTGTAGCTTGGAGGCTGCGATTCCGACTCTTCTTCATCGGCTGGGTCATCGTTCGAGTCGCTATCGTCGCTCGGCTCGCTGTCGGAATCCGAATCGGAATCGTCGGTATCACTATCATCGTCGCGATCGGAGTCCGATGACGAGCCAGAGTCGCTATCGCCGTCCGACCCGGTGTCCGAACTCGTGGACGTATCGGAGTCCGACTCAGTCGACGACTCAGAGGTGGTATCTGACCCATTGCTGCTGGATCTGTTAGTACTCTCGTCAGTCCCGTCGCTACTGCTGTCGCTGGTGTTGCTGGTCTCGTCGGTGCTGTCGGCATTGTCCTGTTCGTCCTCGAGATCGCTGCTCTCGTCGGGTGATTGGTTGCCGTCGTTGTTTCCTGCTGGCGAGTCGGTCCCGAATCCGGCACAGCCGGCTAGTACGACCGAGATACAGACCAATAGGGTGAGTAATGTGCGTTGTGTTGTTATCATTGTCGTGGTGTGATTAGTTATCTACCTGTACAGCGGGAGAATCAAGTATTTGGAGGAGCTTAATATTCCCTTCCTTCTATCATCGTAGAATCATACTCATCTTCACATCACAGTTCGCTCAATACCGGTAACACCAGGAATGGTCTCAACCGAGACGTTGCCCGAGAACAACCGTTCTATTTGTCGGTTGAGATGTACGCGTTATGCCAAAATACGCACAAAGCCTCCTGGACCTGTCCGATTGAGTATGCTGTGCAGTGGATTGTTCTCATGCTAATCGGCTGCGTTCCTTCCCTCTCTTAGTGATAAGCAGGTGATAACTATGTGTACGACTGTTATACAAAGATCCAATGAGGGATATTCCGAACGCACGGTTTCAGTCTGCATTCGCGTTTATACCTGGAAGACATATTAGTAATATAGTGGGTAGAGCAGATACGACGAAACTACTATTGAGGAACGCTAAATGATAGAGAATCGAATTCTACGCGAGCGATTAGCTACAATTGGAACAATTTTTACGTTCTTCGGAATAATTGTAATCATACTCAAACGCATATTAATGGCACTTGATCTTATTCGTCTTACTCCGTGGGGTGTGTCTCCAGAGGTAGCATGTCTTGTAATTGCATCAACTGCTTTCGCTCTTGTTATATATCTTGATGAAACTTATCCCGTTGAGGCACCCAACCAAACGAATTGACTCCCTCCACGCCGTAAACGACGTGGAATCGCAACCTCTGTTGGCTAATAATACGGCCAAAACCAGTCGTAACCTACAATTTCATAAATATCTTCCAGCGTGAACTCAGACCGGTCACAAGTTTGTAGGCGCGTCACCGAGTAAAGGTTGAGTTCGCCCACTCCGTCTTGAGGTCCGGTAGCTCAGATTAAAGTGAGGATATGGACGGGGTATTGTCCCGGTCCTACTCCGTAAGCGATACAGGAAGTGGTTGTAGACTTGTCTACAAATATCGTGGTGACGGCCCAACTCTCTGCGGTGGGCGTTGGGCGGTTTGAGTCGATCCGTGTAGACGTAGTACATCCGCTCCTCTCATTCCTCGATTAGTTGCTCAAGCTGTTCGCGAATGAACGATGAGAGATGGGGGTATTGGTCCTGGACTCTCTCGTCTTGGTCTTCGCGAATGGTGATCGTCTTCTGTTCCACCGTTTGCACCCATTGTATCTTGCACACATACCGTATCGAATCAGTGGGTTTGGCACCGAATGGTGGCTGAGAACCGTGCGGCGCTGTATTTCCGGTGCTCACACTTCCCCTTCGCTCGACGCTCGCCGAGAAGAGGACTAAGTGCTTATTCAGCTAAGCCGTCTGAGTACGCTCAAACGGAGGAATCCGATTCGAGATAGTTGTTTTCCCACCTGCGACGAGTTTCGACTTCGTTCTGCCCCTCAACAGTCATCACATACTCGTCCGGTTGGTTATTGTGCTGTCTCGTCTCAAGCAGTTCAGCATTAACGAGCGTGTCAAGATTTGGGTATAAACGATCATGCGTAATTTCCGTCTGATAGTAGCTTTCGAGTTCGTCTTTGATCTTGAATTCATACGTCTCATCGCATCCGGCAATGATGTACAGCAGGTCTCGTTGGAACCCGGTTAAATCATTCATCAAGTAGATAGTGTCATTTATCTATCATTACTATACACTTATGAAGGTGAATACGATTTGGATTATTTTCATATAAATCTAATTACACCACTCATAACTCTACTACAGGTAATAGATGGTCGTTTGCACAGGGGCGCTACCACAACGGCCAGGAACAACAAGGAATGCTAATGAGCTCATTACCGTCATTTCATTGAATGAGGCTTGTGACCCCTCTCTGCAATAGGGACATCCGACAATCAAATAGATAGACGTTTTGAGAGGCAGCGGGGACACCTACGAAAGATACCACGGTAGTGTAATCTAGCTAGTAATCTGACATGCTTCACGGAGCGTCAGCACCTCGATACCACGCTCATCGACCCACTCAAGGGTTTCATAGATCCGTTCTTCGGTGACTTCTTCTTTATATGTATGAGCACCAAACACACCTAATGCGCCTCGATCTGCGATCTCGTCCAAGTCGGCTTTGACCCTGTCTGGGCTGGAGAATTCGATGAAGTAATCTCGATGAGTGTAGAACGGGTCGAATTCATCCGGATCGTTAATTCGTGAGCCATGCTCAGCGTTTGCAACGGCGTTGTAGTATTGGCGAACGAACTTCCGTGAGTAGTCGTCAAAGTTGTCATAGGGTGCGAGAAACGAATCGATTTCGAACCCGAGACTTTCGAGTTTCCGTTTCGACTCACCAAGCGCCTCGTGCATTGCCTCTTCACCGTAGCGTGTAACGGTTTCACCTCGCGTGAAAGACTCGCCTAGCGATCCATCAAATTCGATATATTTTCCTACATCATCTTCGCCATAACCGACAATGGTACGTGTGACCGTTGTTTTACCATCGGTGATTTCGAGATCTTTTGATGTCCAGTATCCGTGGCGAATTTCTTCCGGATAGACCCGATCATCTGATGCGTCTGCATCTTCAACGAGTTCGTAGGTTCCTACAACACTGTGTTCAGTCGTGTGTGAGGCGATCTCCCAGCCGGCAGCTTCGAGTTCTTCGAGCTGCTCGACGTCCATCCAATCATAGCCATTGTAGTTTTGGAGTCCGATTCGTCCAGTGATAATACCGGTTGTTGCAGGGGCGTCAAATGCCTGATGGGCTGGGAATGCTTGCGTGTAATCTTTCATCGGCCCGTCATCGTAAACGAAAACGACGGCCCCGTTATCAGGTAGCCCCTCTGATTCGCTTTGTTCCGGATTCGTATCCGTCTCGTTATCAGAGGTTCCCTCATCGGTAGATGACTCATCGTTGCTAGTTTCTTTACCGCCATTATCGGAACTCCCAAGACAACCGGCAAAACTCGCCATTCCAATGGCGCCAAGACTGAGTACCCGTCTTCTGGAGAACGCTGATTTATCCATACTCATACATCAACCTGAAAACATATAATTATAGTGGTAATACAAGATAAAAAACTCGACCTAATTGGTACAAAACATCGTTGACACGGGACGAAACAACGTTGATCCCGATGACGTCGTTCTCGAGAAAATGACGAAGATTGCTGTTCACCGGGATACTGACTTGCTACCCCCGCATCTGGGGGTCTTTTCCACTAATCCCCTTTCGTCGATGTGAATCCGACTGCTGAGGACAATCGGTCGATGATGTTTCCAGCAGGACGGTACTCATCATCGATCGATTCATAACGTCTTATTGATCCGCTTTGGTCCACCCACAGCATTGTCACTCCATGCTGATTCGCAATCTGTAGCACATCATCGGAGATGGACTCATCAGTTGCGAGAAGAAGTGGTTGGGCATGAAATAATTTCCCAACAGTACTAATATGTTTGATCTTCTCGGAATCGACTGCTGAGTGGATATCTGCTACGATTCGTTGGTTAAGCAGTTCATCTGTGGCGTGAATATGGACTTTATATAATTCATCTCCATCTTCATCGTTTTGCAGAGCGGCATCGAGGGTTACATCGAATCCACGACTGGCAAATTCGTCAGCTAACAACTCCCGTGTCCCGACTTGGGCTTCATGCCAGTTCTCGCCTTTCTCAGTCAATTCATACTCGTATAATGTCTGTTCAGTCGCTTTTTCTGGTTCGCTAAGATAAAAACAATCTAAACACCAGAGTCGATGGCTTGGATGGTCGAACGATTCACCACATCCTTTACAGAGCTGTTTTTGCATGATGGTTATATTAGATGAGTCTATCTCCTTCTCGCAATCCGGGCACTGTTGTGTCTCTGTATGATCACCGATCTCGAAATCTTCTGATTGAGCCGTGAAACCACACTGTTCGTGTTCGAAGAAACTGGTGCGGATGGTATGAGTATCCTCACAGAAAGGACACGCTGTGATGTACTGCAATCCGTCAGCCTGACATGATGGGCAGATATATACTTTCGTTGTATACTCTTTGTGAAGAAATCCTCTCCCAGCTAATGCATCCAGCGCTTCGATACTTGTACCATCTTGATGTGCAAGCAGGTCTTCTGTTTCCGGATACGCAACTTCACCTTCGTCGCTAACTGTCGGTTTGAAGTCTTCTACTGTCCCGTCACTCAGTTTGGACAGTAATTGGAGTTTACTAACTGATACCATACTAGTACATACTGTTTTTCTTTCATATATATACTAACACCATAATCGACACAGATCTCCTTGAAGCATTGGAGCACTCTTGTACACTACCCCACCCTGTTCATGCTGATACGCTCGCTGAGGACGGGATTGTATAACTGTCCCTGTTTCGATGACGTGCTTTGCAGTAAGCAGTATCTAGGAAGGGTGTAGTTTCACAGCGGGGTTCTCATTTTGAACACGTATGAGAACTGTGCGGCGTTGACGCGACGCTTTGCGTCTCGTTCGCACACGAGAGCGAAGCTTTTCTGAATGTGGTATCCTCTCTTTCACGCGCCTTCAACGCTTGTTGAAGAAGGGCTCAACGCCTCGGTTAAGCTACGCAGTGAGAAGAAACTAATTACTTTGACAAGACCATAGTTCGACGGGACGTTGTTAGAGTGTCGAGCAGATCGAGTGACCCCATCCGCAGCGAGGGCGTTAGACTGAGAATAGTGTGTTAGTTTACATTACTGGGGCTGAATAGGAAATCTTAACCAACTCTCCTATCACAATTCTGCCAATGGCATCTCTTCCAAAGATATTGTTGATTAGTTCGATAGGGATTTGGATGAATACGCCGCTTGTATTGTTCATCACAGAATTGGGGTATATTCGTCCAGAGGGCTATGTTCTGTACCAATTCTTCGCGATTAGTATCAGCCTTATATGTGCTGTGGTACTGCTGTTGCCCTCCGAGATAGCAGTTCCCACGTTAGACCCAAAACAGCCACTAAGGCTCTTGGTCAAGAAATTCCATGCCCTGACAGGGAAAAACGATCCTTCGACTGAGCAGTCTTAGTGGAGCAAGGTCCAGTCTCACTGATGTACTACTCTACAAACGTCATTAATCTCACTTCAACTGGACACTGTAGTTAGCTCCTCTCGTTTCGCGTAAGCGTTTTGCGCTCTGTGCAATTCAAACATGGTCGAATTAAAAGTGGCATCCCACATTTTTGGCATGCCCCGTCTGGATATCGTCGACTTGAACCTCCCATACCTGATCGATAGGCATTCATCATATTAAATATTACTGATAAATAATTGATAAATTTATGTATTGTGAAGAACATACATACTTTGTCATTATTCCTGAATGTATTTCCGGGATTATGTCAGCGATTATTTAAATTCTCCTCACAAGAACTCTTGATCAAGAGTATCGTCTCTCACCTATCGCATTCTAAGGTATCGCGCAGTGGTGCTTGGTGCGGAGACGTAGCTGGTGTTGCTGACTTGATCTCCTAGTTGGATTGGAACCGTTTTTCTCGCGCGACTCAGGAGACGACACTCGTCGACGGCAACAGCGAAAAAGCTGGGCTACGTTCACGAATCAAATCAAAAGTTATATTTTACGCCAGAGATCGTTTTTCTCTCTTATTTCGGATTCAAGTTCGCCTTGTAACTCCAATCGACTAAGACGATATCGCGTTAGTTGAGGTGACAGTCCGATTTCATCAGCAATCTCCGACGTAGTTGCTTCCGGTCCATGTTTTCGGATAGCTGCCATGATAATCATATCTGTTACTGTACGGCGCTGATTTTCACCGTTACTGTTCATAATCTTACTTACGTCTAAAAGAGTATTAATCTATTGATAAACTAAATAATATGTTCTAGAAGGATCATAATATCTCTTTGAATATGTTTCAATCTAGTGATTCTTCACGAATAGGGGCTCGAAAGCGTTCCCTCAACGGTTGGTCACAAAAAGAAATCGGAGCTATTCAACAGGGCCGTCAACTCTAAACGAGATCTCCCCCACCCATGAGGGGGAGTGAAACCTTCAACTACGAGTCCGAGGAATCGTCTACCGCACCGGCTTCTTCCATCTGATTGAGAACGCGGTTGACGAACTCCTCGTTCGTCATATCATCGTCCATGAATTGCTGGAGCCACTCGATGTCCAGGAAGACTGCAACCCGGGTCTTCTTGTTCTCGTCGTAGAGCGTGAATTTGATCTCTTCGACTTCTTCGAAGAATTCTTCGACATCAGCATTGCGAATTGCCTGCTCAAAGCCGGGTGCAAGCGCCTCGAGCTCTTCCGAGAGCTCTTCCCGGTCGGTCGTCAGCAGCATGACCCGCACGTCAAGTCTGTGATCCTTGTACTTGAGCTTCTTCAACTCGATAACATCACTGTCGATCTCGAAGTTGTCTCGATCGAAGCCGGGGATGTCGTTTTTGTCTTCCTTCTCGTCGTCTTCTTTATCCTCTTCTTTCTCGTCGTCGTCCTTCTCGTCTCCATTGTCGTCGTCATGACCGTTGTCGCCGTTATTATCGTCATGACCGTTATCGCCGTTATCGCCGTTATTGCCGTTGTCACCGTTGTCGTTGTTGTCCTCATCATCCTCGTTACCGGTACAGCCGGCGACGAGCGTTGCGATTCCAGCACCACAGCCAAGGAGCAGTTTTCGTCTCTCCATATTTTCTCATTAACCTCTCTACACATAATTGTTTTGGCCTATTAATATCATTTAATTAATATACTGGAATCATCTTCATAAATAGATTACATTAAAGGACCCTCTTTTCCAACGAGCAGTCACATAGGTTCAAACGTTTTCTATCGAGCTAGATATCGCCCATCGCTCCTTCCTCCTTTTGAAGACGGAATCGAAGTGCGCGTTAGCTGCCGTCTCACAGCTCACTGGGGTCGACCCGCTCACCATTGAGCATCACTTCAACCCCGGAACTCGCTTCAAACGACGTAATTTCGCCGGTGAACTCATAGGAATCCGGTTCGTTAGTCGTTCGCCCCGTCACTACCGACTCATCAATACTATCGTAGGAGTTGATGGTCGCACCGTCAGCGGTAGATTTCTCAACAGTGCCAGAGACGGTAAACTCATATCTAGCGAACCTGCCACGGCCACTGATTGTAATGATCTGCTCCGGCTCTTCGCGTGGTTCAAGGACAATCGGTGGCTGGCGTCCAGACGATCCAAGTTCGAGATCCGTGTAGACGTTATCCTCATACTCGGGGTGAATTGCGAAGATATCGTAGTTTCCGACTGGCAACCCCTCAAAGAGGGCATACGTCCCGAAGTAATCCTCTTCATCTCGGGTACTACTCAGATAGGAGCCGTCGTAGCGACTCATATCCGTTCCGTCGTGCGGAGTGATGCCGACGGTTGCCCCTTCGAGATAGTCAGTCTCTACGCCAGCCTCCCGAACGTAGACACGGAGCTGTGCCCTTTCTGGTCCATTACGTGGGTGGCCAATGTCCTCAGCAGGTTCGTCTTCACCGAAGTGGTTGTTCGACAGCAGAACATTGTCCCACCCGTCACCGCCGGCGTCGTTGTCATACTGCACGACCGGTGATCCATCGACGTATCGATTATCGCCGGGATCGGTCGCGTTGTAGAACCAGTTGTCTTCGATCGTTGCCCCCTCGCTGGGCGTACCACGGATAGCGACGCTACGGGCGACGTTTCCATTGCGGTTCTCGACGTACTGAAACGTGTTGTGGTGGATATCGACCCGCTCACCACCAGGGCTGTGCATTTCGAACCCAAAGACCAGTCCATTCGGTCCCTGGATGTTGTATCGGGCCTCATAGCTACAGCCCGATGTCCCATCCGCCGCAATGCTATGGCGGTTACCGTTGAAGTAGTTGTATTCGAGCAGCGGCTCGCCACGGTAGATGACGACCCCGTAGCCGAGTCCCGACATCATGTTGTCGTGAATTGAGCAGTGATGAACGTGGGCGTCGGAACTCGTTGCGTCTTCCCCGACGTTCCCGATCCCAATGCCGGCGTGTGTCCAACCGTATATCTCGCAGTTATCGATCTCACAGCTCCCGTACGCACGCAGAGCAAGTGAGTTGTAGTCCCAGACATCTCCGGACGGGTCGTAATAGCCGATTTCCGAACCACGGAAGCGGAGGCCGGTGATCCGGACATCGTCGTCGTATATCTGGAGCATCCGGGCTGTGCGCTGAGTACACGAGATGAGGCCACCATTCTTCCCGCCTCTTCCGCGTCCGCTGGCCAGTGTGATTCCTGCGGGAACCGTGATTCGTCGCCCGGTCAGGTCGATCTCGGCATCGTCATCGACATACACGACGTCACCGCTGGAGACGTCGTCGAACGCTTCGAGCAACTCATCTACTGTCGAGACAATGACGTCTGCGTCCGCGGGTGAGACGGTCCGATCGTACCCGTCTCCGCCACCGATCTCGGTGCCGGTCATTACTGTATCTGGTGCTGCTTTAGCACGCTCAACCGCGTTCAGACTTCCGATACCCGCCATTGCGATCACGCCTGCTTGGAGATAGGCACGACGGCCCATCGAAATGTCATCGTTCGTATGACCCATGAATCATGCAAATTCTCATAGGATAATACATATGATGTTGGTATGAATAGTTACGTAATCAGTAAATTACGCTTAGGATGTATGTTGATCGAATGGAGCCCCATCTTGTTTGGAGGAGGGTCGCACAAGGGGAGTTTCAGCGTTATTTATGCTGAACATAGTATTTGACAGGATATCAGATGTCCTGTGGGAGGGGGGAGGCACTCACACGGCGTACAATGGTTCCTTCTATCAACACCAAGGGAGCCATCTCCAGGCGCTCTCTCCAGATCTATTGCGTCCGTCGGTAAGACACATGTAAGAAATATTTCATTCAACGGGCGGTAGCGAGGAATCCCCGTCCTTCAGGGCGGGGAGGAATCGCGTGGCGAAGCTGGGCGAAACGATTAGTATCGCCTGGCCCGTCGTCCCAAGTAGTCCGAAGCGGGCTTCAGACAGCCCGGCAACGGGTGCCGAACCAACATTGCGGTGCGGGAAAGGTTTGGTTCCTCGCTTTAGACGGGCCGCTGTCAACCGGCCCCGAAGGATGGACCGGCGACGTTGACGAGACGCTTCGCGTCTCGTTCGCACACCAGAATGCAACGCATTCTGGGGACGTGACCGCTCCGAGCAAGCTCGACCTGCCGCGAAGTCGCTGAGGTCACGTTCAATTAAATTGCCTCTGCCGGCCGACCGCACCGGCACAAAAGTCGGCCCGTGGGACCACAACTCCCCACCGACGCCACGCAAGCCCCGCCGTTTACGGCGGGGTAGTTGACACCGCATGCGAACCGTTTCTCTCCCCTCCCCTTATTGGCTTAGGATCGGACAGTCTCCGTCTCACAGTGGGAGATGCCTGTTATCGGCGTGGTTTGGAAACAACATCCAGGCGTCACGTCTTCGCTCTTGAAGGGTAGAGCTCGTAGTGGATCGGTCGAAAACGGAAAACTACACAGCGGACCCGGTCAAGATTTGGAGGTAATTGATTGATCCCACCGATATCTCCTGATAGTGCTCAGAACTTGTATCAGGTGTCGAGCATCGAAAAATCTCCGGAACTGAACTCTGTCCCTTCTCAGGTGGTTTCGCAAATGAATGCACGACATAGCGGATACCGTCGTGATCCTCAAGGTAGACCCGTCGGTACTCCGTTGCTGTTGGTGTCCTCGGAGGTGACTCTTCAGTCTGTTTAATGACGGTGAATCGTCTTGGTTCGCTGAATTCACCATTGGCAATGCTCCCGATCCGTACTGTTGCACCAGGATCCAGGCGCCCAAGAGCGGTCGAAATAGGTCTTTCAACAACCGACGATTCCTCCCTCAACGAAGACATGATTACAGCAGTTGATACGTTAAACACTTAAATAACTCCATCGAAGTTAGATTAAATAGAGAATAAACAAATGAAACAAACACGTTTCTGAGAATACATTCCCTGTTTGCACATCCGTTTTCCATCTGGCGAATTTCGTGAACCCTTCCCTGTTGTTAGGGCCCAGAGGAATCCCGGGTGCACCAGACAGCGATAATAATCGAAAGCCCGAGGAGAGTCACTAACACACCAAAGCCTGGCATCTCGTCAACTCCTGTATCGTCATCCAATTCTGAGCTCCCGTTGTTGTTCGTCTCACTGGTCGATTTCTCGCTACGGGTGTCTGTGACACTCTCATTCGTTTCATTCCCCATCCCAGTAGTGGCTTCCGTGCTTCCATTGAGCGTCTCTGTCTCTGGTGTATCGAGTTGGAGGACAATAACGACCTGTCCGTGAGATGCCTCTGGTTGATAGGTCCAACCGCCACCGGCCTTCTCGTACGACTCCGCATCGGCGATCGGATCAATATCGGAGTCCCACGCCTCATGCTCTTGTTGAATATAACCGACGACATTGATCTCATCTGCATACTCCCCTGTGACCTGTGCCTCGCCATACTCGACAGTACTGTCCTCGGAGAGCCCATGGAACTCGAAACAGTGCGAATCGAGATATCCATCACCTTGTGGCAGAGTGGTGCTAGTACCGAACTGATCAGCGTCAAGCGGTCGATCGGAGTACTGTGTTAATGGAAGCGTTACCGTTATCGGATCCGCAGCCGAGTGCCACTCAAGCGTGTCCCCAGTCGGAATCGTGACTGTCGTATTTGGGACGGTTTCACCGACGATCGTCTCACCAGCCTCGTTTCGAAGTGTGATACACATTTTCGCTGATCCACTGCCGAGGTAGGGACTTCGGTATTCGTCACGTGGATTCTCATAACTGACCCAGCTTCCATCGCTAGCGGCTGCCTCAAAATAGGGATCATCTTTTTCCGGCACTGATTGTTTGTATTCTTCTTCCGATACTTCATCCGAAACGTTCGGCCCGGTGTGGTCTGTCGAGGTATTACTGGCCTCTGTTGAGTTAACTGATTGATACCCGTGCTCGGTGTTTGATGGGCTGGTAATAGTTCCAGTTTCCGTGATAGCACCGGCCGTACCGCACCCACTCACGATTATGAACAGTCCGACGATAATCACTGTGGAATTTTCTGCTATTGATTTAATCATTGATATATGAGTGAATGGGTGGGATCGTGTTTCTGTAGTCGAAACCCGGATTTAGGGATATATTAGATAGTTTACCATAATCGCCAGAGACATGACGAAGATGTACCTCGCCCTGATTCTTCAGCAGCACAGATAATTCTGTTATTATACTCTTCAAATACTTATTTTTAGTATGTTTCACTAAAAATAGAAATGGTGTTCTTCTATATGTATTTTATTATATTCAGATTATAATATCATCTAATTTATGGATTATAAATCTATACTACTAAATACATATTATAGTTGGTATATAGTTAAAAGTAGATAATCAGCGTGAGGGAGGCGGAGGATCGGTCTCCACACAGTATCAAATAGCTATGATATCGTGGCTAGTTGTAGGCTATTGTTTTCGCCCACTGGTTCGAGGGATCTCGTCTCACGTCGTCACGAAGGACGAGGTCCTTCGACGCCTGTGCAGACTGTACTCCTGCGTTCGCTCGTCATTCGGAGCGGGTGGATCCAAAGCACGTCGTAGAAGCAGGAAGCCCCGCGGTCCGTTCACATACTCGATTGGCGTCTCCGTGGCCGTCCTGTCGATATCTCCGCTCTCAGTCGGGGATTTCCGCGAGGGTCTCCTCCCAGATCAAAGCTAACCCCTCGTATCGTTCCTTTGCCATTCTATCGAGTATCGTCGAGTCGTCGTCATTCGTTGTCCGCTCGGCGGCGATATCCTCACCGTCGAGCAGATCGCTGAGATGTGACGCGGCGAGTTCCATCGACATCTGGTCGTCGATCGTCTCGGCAACCATCTCGAAGACCATCCCTCCCTCGGGATGGAGCGCCAGCCACATTTCGAGATCGACGTCGAGGATCTCGGATCCGAATCGGCAATAAGCGTGGTAGCTACAGTACAGTGCGGCGAACAGCTCCAGTTCCGCATGGGCTCGTGCAGACGCACGGGCAAGCTCCTCGTCCGATGGATCCTCCTCGCGCTCGTGGTCGAGTAACCACGTATACCGCTGTTTCTGGCGTGTGAGTTCGTAGTGGAGGTACGTCGTGTGGAGTTCGTAGACCGCTTGAAAGAGGATTTGCTGGACTAATCGCGCTCGTTCGGTGAACGCATAATCGGTCGCTTTATACTCATATTGCGGGCAGGTTTCGACGAGACTGTCCGTCCACTGCTCGTTTCCGTTCGCCCACGCTTCTAGCATGATGCGGAGTCGCTTGTCGGGCTCGAGATCCTCGAGAACAGCCTCACTCAGCCTGTCGATTTGGTTTCCGAGACGACGCTTGCTCATCGTCGCCTCTTTCGGTCGTCGAAGTCGGTGACTTTCCGCAGCAACTCCAGATCCTCTTCCATCTCCTCGATATCGGTATCCTTCTGAAGCTTGCGATACTGTCCGCTGAGGGTACCAAGCGTCCGATACCACTTGATCAGCATCCGCTCGTCTTCGGCGGTCTCGACGTCGCGTGACTTCGTTCGGTCGCGAACGTCGTGGATGGCCTCTCCGAGAATCGAGAGGACTTGCTCCCGGTCGGTTTCCGATTCCTCTGGGTCGTGTAATGGCGGTGGTGACATAGGACGATCGTAATGTGGAGCGTTCGGCGGCAGTTCTACATCATCGTTCGTTATGAGAACGTATAAGCGGTCATGTAGCAGGGTGAAAGTGAACCATCGCTGAGAGTCATCAATCGAAGTGGGACTCTTTGGGTAGTGGTCCCGGTACGGTCTTCGATCGTAATAGCCGGTATTGGTCCGTCCTCGAACCCGTCAGGGGTATCGAACCCCGGTACGCGATCGAAACACGGCTGTATCCCCTCTTACTCGCTCCCTTCGGTCGCTCGTTGAGGAAGGGGCCTTAGCGCCTCGATTAAGGTAAAATAACCCCGTCGTGGTGATCTGACGTCGTCGAAGACTGCTGATCCATCGTGACGCTGGCAAGGAGCCCGCCGTGTCACTACCCCCGCCGTTCAGTACTCCTCGGCCGGTAGCAGCCGTTCTGCAACCGCCGCTTGTGCCTCGTAGACCCACTCGGGATCGAACGTCGTTTCGACGTACATCGCCCGTCCAGCCCGCCCTTTCGACTCGGTCCAGCTCTCGACGAGCCCCATCGTATCGAGTTCGCCTACGAGCTTCTGAATCGCTCGCTCGCCCAGCCGAAACTGTTCGGCCGTACTCGGCTGCTGGAGGCGCTCGTGGATCCGACTGCTCCGAACCGGCTGGATGATTTTGCCATCCGAACCCCGCGTCCCGACGGCCGCCGCCAGCACGACTAGATGACGAAGCGGCAGACTCCGCAGTTTCGCGACCGTCGTTTCACGTTCGGTCCCCTCGAGACTGTCGAGGAGACAGTCAACGGTCACCCGATCGAGTTTTCGCTCGGTGGCCAGTTCGCCGGCCTGCCGAAATAACCGAAGCGTTCTGCGGGCATCACCCCATCGGTAGGCGGCCTCCTGCACGCCGCGATCGAACGCCTCCTCGCTCAATCCACCGTCGACGAACGCCACCTCGATCCGCGCCCCGATAATCGCACGCAGTTCTGCTTCGTCATACGGTGGAAAGAACACCTCCTCACCGCCCATCGCGCTCTCGACGCGGCTATCTAGGCGCAGGTCCACAGTCAACAGCTCGTTGCTGATCAGAAACACCGAGAGCTGCAGTTCGCGTTCGAGCTTGCCCTCCCCGCGTAAGAGTCGATAGAAGAAGTCGCTGGGGTCGTAGTTCGCGTCGTGTTGGATGTGGTCGATCTCATCGAGGATCAGCACGGTCCACTCCGGGTACTCCTCGAGGCGCTCCCAGATCGCCTCGAAGACGCCATCCAAGCCGACGTACGCGCCCTCTTTTTCGCCGCCGAGAGCAAACAGGATTTCGTTGGCCGCACTGAAGATCGTTCGACACTCCTTCAGATTCACGTACTCGACGCCAACCATGGACTGGCGGTCGGCGAATTCCTGACAGAGGCGCTGTGTGGTGATCGTCTTGCCCGTCCCCGGGGGACCGTAAATGGAGACCGTCGTTGGTAGATAGTCCTCGGTTACCCCCGTCAGAATCCGCCCCAGTGCCCGTTCCTGCTCAGTCCAGGGCACGATGTCCTCGGGTTCCGCCAGCGGGTCGAGTGCGCCCTTGTCAGCGAACACCGACTCGTCCGCGGCCAGTTCGTCGAAGAGATCGTCGTAGCGTGTCATGGGACGTCTCGCCTAACCAACTCTCGTTCCAGGCGAATTACGAGTATCTATATAACGGAAGTCGAAACGTCTTCCGATCGGTCGCCAGCAAACAGCAACCTCGACGAGAGTGCCTGTGAGGCGGGGGACCCCGCACCGACCCAGAAACCGGGGTGTTCCCGAACCGTTCCCCGTCGGAAGACCCGCGTGTTTTACCTGCACGGATGGTACGACAATGCAATGCTCGACTGGATCGATTCCTACGAAGCCCGCGAGTGGCAGACGACGACCGAGGGCACGGTCAGATACGCCCTGATCGGGCTCGGCTGGTGGACGATCGATGTCGCCCTGCCGGCTATCGAGTCCTCGGACCTCGGGGAGGTGACGACGTTCGTGAGCAGTTCGACCGCGAAGGCCGAGCGCCTCGCCGAGGAGAACGACGTGGCTCACGGCATCAGCTACGAGGAGTTCCACGACGGCGTGAAACGCGACGCCTACGACGCCGTCTACGTCGGGACGCCGAACGCCTACCACTTGGAGTACGTCGAGACGGCCGCCGAGCTCGGCAAGGCGGTCCTCTGTGAGAAGCCGATGGAGGCCACCGTCGAGCGCGCCGAGCGGATGGTCGAGACGTGTGAGGACGCAGGCGTACCGCTAATGATCGCCTACCGGATGCACACCGACCCCGCGATCCAGCGCGCGAAGGAGCTGATCGAGGCAGGATTCCTCGGCGAGCCGGTGTCGGTCCACGGCCACAACAGCCAACCGCTGCTCGAGATGATCCCCGATCACGACCAGTGGCGTCTCGATCCCGACCTATCGGGGTATGGCACCTCGGTGATGGATCTGGGCATCTACTCGATCAACACCGCCCGCTACCTGCTCGATCGGGATCCCCTCGCCGTCCACTCGGAGATGAGTTCCCACCACGAGGCCTTTGGGGACGTGCCCGACGAGCGCTCCTCGGCCCTACTCGTCCTCGAGGACGACGTGAAGATGGTCACGACCGCGAGCCAGCGCGCCTACGAGGACACCGAGTTGAAGCTCACCGGGACGGAGGGACAGATCGCGTTCCAGCCGGCGTTCCACGGAAACGTAACCCTCCGACTTTCTCGTAACGACCTGCAGGTGACGGTCGATCACGAGACATTCGACGCCGAACGTGAGATGCAAGAGGAGTTCGACTACTTCGCTGACCGCGTCCTGACCGGCGGGGACATCCATGCCGATGGCCGACACGGGCTCACGGACATGCGCATCATCCGGGCGATTCACGAGGCCGCAGAACGCGGCGACATCGTCGAACTGTAGTCGTACCCGTCGGCGTCGGACACGGAATCTTCGGGGCGCACGCATGTTGGTCACGCGCTCGCATGGGCGCTCGCGACCGGCGAGAGGAACTCGCTGATCGATCTCGCTGTCGAGACGGTGCGGCCCTCAGGCCGCTCGAATCACGGGAGTAGAACGAGGCTCGTTCGCCGAGTAATACACGGTCACGTGGGACGGGATTTTTCGCAAACGATCGCGGTCTTTCGGGAACGAGCGACGGAGCGACTACGCCACCGAGCACCCGAGGCGACGGGCGTGATGGTAGCCTTTATAATACATCCATAATATTACTACTGATAACCGTTGAATGTGGTGAAAATAGTCGGCGGATGCGTTCACGGTCGCGAATCAGCGCATCCCACTGCGCAGACGGCAACACGGCAAACAAACTCACATGACACCAACACTGGGAACCTCGCGACGGCGGCTCGCGGTCCTCCTTTTGGTCTGCGTTGCGGTCGCACTGGCCGGCTGTTCCGGCTGGGGGGCCAACGGGCCCGCGGACGAGCCGGATGCCTCCAACGCGAGCAGCGACGACCTTGAGGACGAACAGAACGACGATTCGTCGAACACGACTGACGGGTCCGACGCCACGAACGGGTCCGATTCGACCGCGAACGGGGAGGAAAGCGACGACGGACCACCCGATGACGGGTCTGCCTCGGTGGACGACGACTCGGCGGACGACCCGAACGGAACCGACGAGTCCGGCGGTGCGGACACGAGCGACGGGTCCGATGACGGATCGGAGGAGAGCACCGACGAGAACACTGAGAACGAATCGGATGGGACCGACGACGAGTCACCGTCCGAGCAGCCACCCGCGGACGAAAACGCTGACGAGAACGACGGCGACGAGGACACGACTGACGAAAACGGAAGCGACGACCCCGAGACGTACACGCTCACCGTCGAGGCCGAGGGGCCGGTGACCATCGAGCGCCTCTCGGACGGCGCGACCACGACGCGCGAGGCTACCGACGGAACGGTCGAGTTCACCGTCCTCGAAGGCGATTACGACATTAGGGCGGGCGCAGAGGAGTACGTCGACCCGATGCAGTCTTTCGGCGTCACTGAGGATCGGACGGTCACCCTCCAGCGGGGTGGCTCGATCACCTACACCGTCGTCGATGCCGAAACCGGCGAGCCGATCGAGGGTGCCGAGATCAGCGGGCTGTGCGATCTGTGGTACTCGAGCGGTGATGCCTCGATCAGCGGCCAATCGAACGCCAGCGGCGTCATCGAGGCCGAGACCCTCATCCCGACGACATGCCGGTACGACACGCAGATCACGGCGGAGGGGTACGAGCCGGCCTCGCTCGGCGAGATCAACGTCCCCGAGGACGACGGGACGACCGTCGAACTCCAGCCCGAGGGATCGAACGCCACGCTCGCGCTCGGCGTGACGAGTATCGCCCGGGCCTGATCCCGGTACGTCGGCCGAATCACTCTGGAGGACTTTCCATCGAGAATCGGAACAATCATGCGAGATCGTAATATCCTTCAACTATGACTGGGTCGCTCGATAATAAAACGGCCGTCGTGACCGGTTCGAGCAGTGGTATCGGGTTCGCGATCGCGCAGCACCTCGCAACGGAGGGTGCGAACGTGGTCGTCAATTCTCGCTCACAGGATCGAGCAGAAGACGCTGCAGACGAGATCGACGGTGGTGATACTGTTCTCCCGATCGAAGCCGATGTCACGGACCGTAGTTCCCTCCAATCGCTCGCTGATCGAACCGTCGAGGAGTTCGGTTCACTAGATATTTGGGTGAATAATGCCGGTATCAATATTCGTGGTCCTGCAGAGGAACTCTCGCTGGACGACTGGCAAACCGTTATCGATGTCAACCTCACTGGGACGTTCTCCGGAGCCCAAGTGGCCGGTAATCGGATGATCGACCAGGGAACGGGCGGGAACATCATCAACATCTCGAGCATGATGGGTGAACAGGGTCAAACTGGGAGAACACCCTATAATACGTCGAAAGGCGGCGTGAACAATCTCACCCGGTGTCTAGCTGTGGAATGGGCAGAACACGATATTCAGGTCAATGCCGTCGCGCCGGGGTACATCGAAACCGAGATGGTCGACGACGCTCAGGACCAGATCGGATTCGATAAACAGGACGTCGTTGATCGAACACCGCTCGGGCGGTTTGGAAGCGTCGACGAAGTCGCGAACTGTGTGACGTTCCTTGCAGAGGGTGACCACTTCATGACCGGCGAGATACTGCATCCGGACGGCGGGTGGCTTGCGTTCGGATGGGGAAGTAAAGACTGAACGGAATCGGCGTCTTCGACTCCCTTTGCGACAGTTCTCCGGATCGGTACTGACAGCCCCGGCTGACCGGTCCGTTCCTTCGCGGGCTGGTCACTGTTCGGGTTCCCGAGGGAGGTACCAGTCGCTTTGAGCACCTCCCTCGGTGGTTCACTCTCGAAAGCGTCCTCTCTTTCCACCGATCCGAGGAGCCGTTCGGGGTCGACGCCGTGCTTCCGAAGCACGTCCGGACAGGCCTCGAGGATCGCCAACGGGCCCGGATACCGCCGGGCGAACTACCGTCCCGGCTGCTCAGTCCCCATTGATTACGTCGAAGTACTGATCGCCGTTGTCACACACCATCGTCAGCACGACGGATTCCGGGTCGTCGCTGTAGTCGTCGGCGATCTCGAGCGCGGCGGCGGAACTCGGCCCGATGAGGAACCCGTTTCGCGCCTCGGAGCGCGCGCGTTCGAAGGCCGCCTCGTCGGCCACCGTCCGCACGTCGTCGATGGAGTCGAACCACATCGTCGGGAGCCGCTCTGCCTTCCCGAGCCCCTCGACAGCGACGTCGTATTCGACCGGATCCTCGCCGTGAAAGGCCGTCCAGATGTTCGACTTCTCGCCGTCGACGCCGACGACCTGCACCTCGGGGTACTCCTCCTTTACGCGGCGAGCGATCCCCGAGAGCGTCCCGCCCGTCCCCATCGGCGAGACGATGTGGGTCAGGTCCCCGTCGAGTTGCTGGACGACTTCCTCGCCGGTCCATTCGTAGTGGACCTGCGGGTTCAACTCGTTTTCGTACTGGTTGAGGAAGGTCCCCCCCGTCTCGTCGGCGATCCGTTGGGCCTCCCGGGCATAGTAGTCCTCGTGGTCGGACGCGACGTCCGGACACGCCGTCGTGGTCGCCCCGTAGGCCTCCATGTAGCCGGATTTCTGCCCGCTCGTCCCCGCCGGAAAGGTAATCTGACAGTCCAGTCCTAGCCTCGCACACACGAGCGCCACGGCACCTCCCGTGTTACCCGAACTCGCCTCGATCACCGGTCCCTCGCCATCGATCTCGCCGTCCGCCCGCATCTTCGAGATCATTCCCAGCGCGACACGGTCCTTCATCGACCCGGTCGGGTTCTCGTACTCCAGCTTGCAGTACGTCCGACCGGGCCGGTGCCCGTCATACTCGACGATCGGTGTCCCACCTGTCCGCCCCAGAATCGAATCGTCACACTCCGGGTACGGCGTGATCGTCGGAGCGTCTCTGGTCCGACTGTGGTCGGTGGAACCGGGTGCCGGTTGCTCCATTACTGCCCCTGTCTGGCACCTCGGTTATCAACCTTCATATTATTACGGAATAAACTATATAAATTAGAGTAGAACCATTCGAGACTGAGTTCCCTCGCTGCTGGTTCAAAAAGGCCGAACTCACCACGTATCCGAGCAGACGCGTCCATCGTGATCGCGCTCTTTCCGGCGTCGTCGCGGAGCGTGGACCGATGTCGTTTTCCCGTTCTGCTTCCTGTACTGGATACCGATGATGGCGACGACTCACGCGCTGATTGGGGGTGCGGTCGTGGTTCTGTTAACCCGGTTTGCGCCGGAGATGACCCCGATTGCCGTGACCGCAGCGCTAGCCGGCGGTGTTTTTCCGGATCTGGATCTGTATGCGAACCACCGGAAAACCCTCCATTTCCCGGTATATTACTGGATTCCGGCGACGCTCGCGGTGCTCGTGGTCGCGCTCATACCCACCACAACGACGGTTGCCGTCGCCGCATTCGTCCTCGCGGCCGCGGTCCACTCGACGATGGACGTCTTCGGTGGTGGACTGGAACTCCGACCGTGGCTCGGTACGTCCGACCGGGCCGTCTACAATCACTACCGGCGCCACTGGATCCGTCCCCGGCGGTGGATCCGCTATGATGGAGCTCCGGCGGACTTCCTTCTCGGGGCCGTCGGTGCAGTCCCGGTCGTAACAGTCACCGACGGGCCGCTCCGAACGATCGTGCTCGGCGCGGTCGTCGTCTCGGGAGTGTACGCACTGGTGCGCAAACACCTCCCGGACCTGGCGACCGTGATCGCTAGCAACCTCCCCAAACCGCTCCGCACTCACGTTCCTGACCGATTCGTCGACGTCGAGTGACGGGCGGGATGACGCAGGGTATCTGAGCTGTTCCGAAGCGTTCGAGCGGTCCCGTTGTACTCCGAGAGCCGACTCCGACTCGTGACCGTCCCTCAATCGCGCGAACTCCCGAGCGTCTCGATCGTGCGCCATCCGTTCGAGATACGCAGCTATTTCCCGGCCGATGCCCTCATCGCTCCCAATGCCTCTCTCGGAGGTCCCGCGGACGGTCGCACACGGGGTCGAACGCGGCGTTAGATCCGGGATCGTGAGCGTCCTTCTCATCGGAGTCCGTCGGCGGGACCCGGGGGCGATCGTCAACGCCACCCTCGCATTCGTGGCGGCCTCCCTCCCTGACGTTATCGAACACCGATACGACGTCGAGTTCCGGCCGTGGCAGCGCGTCTACGCGTCGATCGCGATGCTCATGCACGCGGTGGGGATGCTCGGCCCGTACGACGACGTCTGGTGGTGGGATCACCTCACGCACACGCACTCCGCGACACTGCTAGGCGGGATCGTCTACACCGCAAGCCGTCGCCGGGGCCGTGACCCCCGGACGGACGTTATTGGTGTCGTCGCATGTGTCGGTATCCTCTGGGAGGGCATGGAGTACGTCATTCACACCGCCGCCAACCGGCTCGGTATCGAACCCATCCTCGTCACCTATAGCAAGATCGACATCGTGTTCGATATCCTCTTCGACCTCGTTGGTGCCGTCCTCGTCATCGTGGCCGGTGACTCGCTCCTCGAGAATTTCGACCTCGAGCACGGTGAACCCCGTCCCGGCCGGTAGGAGTACTAGTGATCCCTGCTACGACGGGTATTCTATCCGTTATCCTGTTTCGTTCCCAGTGCTCTCAGTCCGGGTTTCGTTCTGGGTGCCGGTCCCTTCGACGATCTCCGCATCTGCCGAGATCGTAAAGCCGGTCGCCTCGCCGCTGGCCTCATCTCCAACGACGACGTAGAACTGCCACTTGTTGTCCGGACGCAAGTTATCGATGTCTTCGGTGGACGTATCGACGAACTCGTTGATGACCGTATCCTCGTTATAGAGCGTCGCTGTGACTTCGATGTCATTGAGCGGACTGTCGCTGACGTTTTCGACGGTTCCCAGTACGCCGACGTCGTCGCCCGTCGAGTACGCACTGTACGAGGGTATCTCTAGATACTCCGGCGTTTCTTCGATCTCTCCGTCGATATCCTTGGACGGCCAGTCCGTCCCGTTACCGCCCCCGTTCGAAGTGTCTGTTCCACCGGTGTCACCGACGCAACCGGCGACGGCGATGCCGGCGACTGTTGCCCCTGTGGTCGTAAGAAACGCTCGTCGATCCAGGTCCCTCACGTGGTGTGGTATGGCCGGGGTCGGAAGTCCGTTCTGCCTGTTTTTGCGCCCTACTTTTAGCCCGCTAGCAGAATGATCACCCAATACTCTTCCGGCCCCTTACTAGGAATCGAGGGCCTCCACTCGCGGAGAGACCGTCAGTTGAACGTTTTCGCCGTCATCGGACTCACCGGTCATCTCATAGCATCCATGGTGGTCACCAGTTTACGACGCCCGTCTAAGCGAGTCGACGAGCGCTCCCTCACCGGAGTGTTCGTCGTCTCAGTGGCGGAGGTCCATCCCGTGTCATTCATCCCGTTATCGACCTCTTCGACCACCTCGACGTCAGCCGAGATTGTAAAGTCGGACGCATTAGAGAGGTTCCTGTGGGCACCTCGGTGTATCCACTCGTCGTGGATCTCGGTGCACTCGTGGTGTCGTCGTCTGTGATGGTCGGGATCGGAACGTACCTCTTCGAACGCGTCGAAGCGACCTGAAATATACAATAGTTGGCGAGTAATCGAAGGAAGCGGAGGAACGGGGGATGGGGCCAGGACAGACCCCAGCCACTGCGATCACCACATGGACACTTCAATGAACTACGAGGGGAATGGAGCAGTTTGGCTCTCTTATGTACGGGAGCTGTGTACGATGGATGGAGGTTGATCACCTCCTTTCGGCGCCTTCTTCGTGCCAGTGGACGGATTTCGGCGTCCAGTGGGACGAAGGTAGTATATCACTATTGCCTTGTGCTTGCATACCACAATATATTTTACCACGCACGACGGGACGCCGAGACGGTACGCCCGACGAGCTCGGACCGGGTCGTCACTGCTATGGTGTAAGGAAGACGATGAGGGTGTTCACGCTCATGTGGCGTACGTCCCCGTGTCGGTACCGCGGCCCTGAGCAGTTCCTCAGACCATGATCCTGCTCCTGCTACGTTTTCGATGATCCCGTCTTACCGGTGTGCTCGCTTTCTCCCTAGTGCTGTCCCACCAGCACACCCTTGATCGGGGGTATTATATGACATGATAGATAACCCATGGTCCGATGGCGAAACGAGACGTGATACCACACAACGAAATCGGACGACGAGAATACATTACTACCGTCGGTGCCCTCGGAATGGGCGGGCTTGCTGGCTGTGCCGGCCAGCTTGGGGGTGACGAGGAAGAAGGGGAGTTCCCAAGCCAGGACATCGAGATGATCTGTCCGTGGGCGGCCGGCGGCGGCACCGACCTGACCGGTCGACAGATCGCCGACCTCGCCCAGGATCCCCTCGGGGTCTCGCTGTACGTCACCAACCAGACGGGCGGTAGCGGCAGTGCGGGTTTTAACGCCATCGCAAACGCGGAGACCAACGGCTACACCGTCGGGATCACTACCGTCGAGATCTGTACGATCTCGCATCTCGGAATCGCCGACGTCACGCCCGAGGATCTCGGTGCGGTCATCCAGTACAACTTCGATCCGGCCGCCCTCACGGTTCCCGAGGACGCCCCCTATAGTACCCTCGAGGAGTTCGTCGCCTACGCCGAGGAGAACCCCGGAGAGATCCGGGTTTCGAACTCCGGGACCGGTGCGATCTGGCACCTCTCTGCGGCCGGCTTCGCCCAACAGGCCGGCATCGAACTCAGTCACGTCGGCTACGACGGCGGTTCGCCAGCGACCCAAGCGGTCGTCAGCGGCGAGGTCGAAGCGACGGCGGCGAGCGCACCGGAGGTTGCTGGCCAGGTTCAAGACGGCCCCCTTGAGATCCTCGCGGTGTTCGGCGAGGAGCGCCTCGACATGTTCCCTGAGGTGCCGACGCTTCAGGAGTTGGGCTACGACTTCACTATGGGCGCGTGGCGCGGACTGACGGTGCCCCAGGGAACCGACGAGGAGCGCATCGGTACCCTTGAAGAGGGTTTCACCAGCGTCTACGAGTCCGACGAGTTCCAGTCGTTCATGGAAGAACAGGGGTTCGGCCTCGTCTATCGCGACGCCGAGGAGTTCGGCCAGTTCATGCAGTCGGAGTACGACCGCTTCGGCGGGATCATCGACGAGCTCGGACTGGAACAATCGGGCTGATCGGTGAGCATGGTCTCTCGTGTCTTTCGTTCGGACGCCATCGCCGCCGGACTGCTGGTTGCGCTCTCGGCGGCCGTCTTCGTCGTCAGTGCCGACTTCCCCACCGGTCGTGGTGGCGACCCCGGAGCGGCCTTCTTCCCGCGACTCATTGCCGGGACGATCGCGATACTCGCCGTCGGTCTCCTCCTCAAAGACCTCACCACAGACGAGCGTGCCGCCCATGAGATCGACCCGACCGTCGTTCGCCGGCTCGCCGTCGTCGTCGCGTTCCCGGCGCTCTACATCTTCGTCATGCCGATCGTCGGCTTTCCGCTGACGACGGTCGTCTTCCTGGCGGGACTCATGTGGTACTCCGGTGCGCGATCGATCCCGATCGTCCTCGGAAGTTCCATCGGGGTTATGTTCGTCCTCTATTACCTCTTCGGGGTCCTGTTTCAGGTTCCTCTTCCCGATGGACTCGTCCCGATCGGGGACGTGCTACCGGTCGTGATCCCTGTGGGGCTGATCTGACGTGCCCTCGGTCATCGACTTCTTCGCCCAGGGGGCCACGCTCGTCTTCGAACCGCTCGCGCTCGCGCTGATCGTCGTGGGGGTGGTGATCGGGCTTACCATGGGATCGTTGCCGGGCATGACGGCGACCATGACCGTCGCCGTCCTGGTCTCCTTTACCTTCGGCATGGAACCGGTCCAAGGAATGATGCTCCTGTTGGGGATCTACGGCGGTGCCCTGTATGCGGGGTCGATCCCAGCGATCCTCATCCGAACGCCGGGAACGCCGAGCGCCGCCGCGACGGTGTTCGACGGCTTCCCGCTGGCCGAACAGGGTAAAGCCGGTCGCGCGATCGGGATCGCGACCGTCGCCTCCTTCGTCGGCGGCGTCATCAGCGTGGTCTTCCTCGCGGTACTCGCCCCTCAGATCGCCACCGTTGCACTCGCGTTCCGATCCCCCGAGAACTTCGCGATCGCCGTCTTCGGGCTGACGATCATCGCCAGCATCAGCGGCGACTCCATCATCAAGGGGCTGATCTCGGGACTGTTGGGCATGTTTCTCGCGACTGTCGGACTCGACCCGAACCTCGGGGTTCCCCGCTTTTCCTTCGGAGTCGAGGTGCTCACTGCCGGTATCGAGTTCATCGCTGTAATGATCGGGCTGTTCGGCATCGCTGAAGGGCTCGCTCGGTATCGCGCCGGAATCGATACCGACAGCGTCGAACAGGACCTCTCGACGGTCCGACCCACCCTCGGGGATCTCAAGAACATCAGCAACGTCACGTTCGGCTCGGGCGTCGTCGGCGCGTTCATCGGTGCCATCCCTGGTGCCGGCGGGGATATCGCCTCATTTGTCACGTACAACGAGGCCAAACGCTGGTGTAGTAACGCGGTCCCCGAGTTCGGCGAGGGAAACGTCCTCGGCGTCGCCGCCGCCGAATCGGGCAACAACGCTAGTACCGGTGGGGCGCTCATTCCGACCCTCACTCTGGGGATCCCCGGCGACTCGGTCACGGCGATCCTGATCGGGGCGCTCCTGGTCCACGGCATTCGACCGGGTCCCGGCCTGTTCGAGAGCGAACCCGGCCTGGTCTATGCGATCTTCATCGGCTTCTTTCTGGTGTACGTCGTGATTCTGATCCTCGGACTCGTTGGCGCGCGCTACTGGGCTCGGCTGATCGATTTCCCCTCGATGTATCTCTGGCCCGTCATCTTCCTCCTGTGTATCGTTGGATCGATCGCGCTGCGGGGCAACCTGCTTGACGCATGGGTGATGCTGGGTGCCGGCGTGCTCGGCTATTTCATGCGGATGGACGACTACCCGTTGGCACCGATGGTGCTGGGGCTCATTCTCGGACCGATCGCCGAATCGAACCTCCGGCGGTCGTTGCAGGTCTCCGGTGGATCGCTGGAGGTTATCTACACTAGCCCGATTGCGATGACGATTCTTCTCTTCAGCGCGATTTCGTTGTTCCTGCCGGTCATTCGGCGGAGGATCCGGCAGTATCGGATGTGAACGGGCGCGACGCCGGCTTTCCGTTCCCATCGGCCTCTACCCCGCTCGTCGATGATTTACACTCCGAACAGCGGTCACTATTCGTCCCTCGGCTCCCATACTCAATATACTATAACAGACTATAACTACAACAACGTCCGCTCGGGGTTCCGTTCAATAGGGTTTTGGACCCTGAAGCGGTAGTCGGATACGAGTGCATGCAGGGGAGCGATATGGCCAAGAAAACGTACTGTTCACAGTGTGACGAGCATCGTGAAGTTCACGTGACCGTCCCGTGGCAACCGGACTTCTGTAGCGTCTGTGGGGCCGAAATAGACGAGTAGTCCCCGTTTTCGTAGCTCGATAGTGAGTTCGACCCGATCCGTTCTCTGAGGATCGATCCGGACAGTTGGATTCCATCCCAAAACCGGTGAGCCGGTTCGTCTTCCTCGACTCGCCCCTGACCGACACCACGCGGTTCCAGAACTGGCCGGTTCGGAATTATATTCCACAAAGTTTATTATACAAAATAACATGCGATGGATACCTATGAGCTCACGTCTCGTGACACCGATCACTCACGACCGGACCGGATCGGGAGACACCAGCTTTGGTGTGGTTCGGATAGCGCGGGTCCTCTGTGGGGGCGCTGTTCTGGCTGGTTCGATCGCGGCAGCTTTGATCGGTGGAACGGTCTCGATGCCGACACTTACCCCGATGTGGCTCGCCCTCCTCGGTGGTGGAATCGTCTCCGCTTGGTGTTCGGTCTCGTTTCTCTGTGGTGCCGCTATCGTCGCGAGCACGTCCTGAACGGGGCCCGATCGGCTCTCGGAGACGGTCCACGGGAGCGTTCACTACCGGTTCGCGGGACCGAACGATGACGATGCACCGTCAGCGATCGACGGGACCGCCTGCCGGATCGGAAGGGATTTCACGTACCACGGTAGCCGATGACTAATGACGTACGATGTAGCGGTCATTCCCGGAGACGGTATTGGCCCGGAGGTCGTCGACCACGCGATGGCGCTCGTCGAGGAGGCGGCCGCCGCACACGACGTGTCGTTCGAAACCACCCGGTATGACTGGGGCTCCGAGCGATACCTCGCGGAGGGCGCGATGATGCCAGCGGACGCCCTCGATCGACTCCGGGGATACGACGCGATTTTCCTCGGTGCCGTGGGTCATCCCGACGTCCCCGATCACGTGACCCTCCACGGTCTCCGCCTCGAGATCACGAAGGGGTTCAAACAGCACGTTTGCAAGCGTCCCTCGTACCTGTTCGAGGGGGTCACCAGCCCGCTGCGGGAGTACGCCGGCGGCGACATCGACTTCGTCGTCTACAGGCAGAACACGGAGGGCGAGTACGCCGACCTTGGCGGCAGGGAGTACGGCGGGTTCGACAACGAGGTCGCGGTCCAGAGCGCGCTGTTCACCCGCGAGGGGACCGAAACGATCGTTCGCGCGGCGTTCGAGGCCGCAACCGAGCGCGCCGGAAAACTCACGAACATCACAAAGTCCAACGCCCAAGCTCATGGAATGGTCTTCTGGGACGATATCGTGACCGAGGTCGGTGAGGAGTACCCCAGCGTCGAGGTCGAACGATTGCTCGTGGACGCCGCCAGTATGGACTTCGTCAGGCGCCCCGACGAGTTCGACGTGATCGTCGCCTCGAACCTCTTCGGCGATATTCTCACCGATCTCGGTGCCGGTATCGTGGGCAGTCTCGGACTGGCTCCGTCGTCGAACATCGACCCGACCCGAATCCACCCCTCGATGTTCGAACCGGTACATGGAAGCGCCTTCGATATCACCGGCAAGGGGATCGCGAACCCGATCGGGACCGTCCTTTCGTGGAAACTCCTCTGGGAGCACCTCGGTGAGGAGGCACTCGCCCGGGCGCTACACGACGCGGTGGCGGCCCAACTCGCGGATCCCGGTGCCCCGCGCACCCCCGACATCGGCGGGGATTCGGGAACCGAGGCGGTCGTGGACGATCTCCGGTTGCGAATCGAGTGACCCGTGTTTCGTGGAGCGTGATCCCGTGTATCGATTCCGTGCATCGCCGGACACGGGATCCAGTCCCACTCGACGACGTCCCAGCGGTCGAAACCGGCGTTCCTCACCCATTTTGTAGCTCGCCTCCCATCGTCGGACCATGGACCGCACTGCGGACGACCTCGTGGTACTGTTGACGGGCGCGACGAGCGGTATTGGGACCGTCGCCGCCCGGAGACTCGCACGGATGGGCGCGACGGTCGGGATCGTCGGCCGCGACGAGGCGCGAGGGAACCGGCTCGCCGAGGAGGTCACCGCATCGACGCCGGGGACGGTTCGCTTCCACCGCGCGGATCTCGCGACCCAGCACGCGGTTCGACGACTGGCCTCCGAGGTCACGAGCACGTACGACCGACTCGACGTGCTTGTTCACAACGCCGGACTCTCGACGCGCGACCGGACCATCACCGACGACGGGATCGAGCTGACCCTCGCGGTCAACCACCTCGCGCCGTACTTGCTCACCCACGAGCTCATGGACTCCCTTCGTGCGTCCGCTCCTGCACGCGTCGTCGTCACCGCATCCGGAATCCACACTCGCGGCGAGCTGGCGTTCGACGACCTCAAGATGGAACGCGAGTACAGCGCCCTCGACGCCTACGCCCGGTCGAAACTGGCGAACGTCGCCTTTACTCTCGAACTCGCCGATCGGCTCGGGGACGACGCCGACATCGTCGCGAACTGCTTCCATCCGGGATTCGTCCCGTCGACGGGTCTGTTCCGGGACGCCCAGCTCCGGGTACGACTGTTCGTCCGCCTCGCCGCGGCCGTTCCCGGTATCGGGACGACGCCCGAGGCGGGTGCCGACCGCCTCGTCGACCTCGCGACGGCCCCGGAGTACGGCCACCGTTCCGGGCGCTACGTGGGAACCGATGGCCCAGAAGCGCCCGCACCGGCCGCGACCGACCCAGACGTTCGGGAGGAACTCTGGCGGATCAGCGCCGACCTCGTCGGGATCGACCCCGAGTGGCCACGAAGCTGACGCCCGTGACCCGAATTCGGCTTCGGGCACCGAGACCAGTCACGAAACACGATGAGCAGTGAAAATCGTCGTTCTCAGACGCTGAGAATCTGCCCTTTCGTATAAGATACCAGTCGTCATATCTACAACTGTACATGAGCAATATGACTACGACGACACCCCAACAGGAAACGAACGTCTTCGAGAGCAACATCGCCGGTTTCACCGTCCGCGGACGCGCCCACAGCCTGAGCGCGTGGTTCGTACTCGCGTTACGGCTCATGATGGGATTTGCGTTCCTCTATGCCGGCCTGAGTAAACTGCTCGGCCCGGAACCGTTCAGCGCCCAGGGCTACCTGCTCGGTGCCGTGCCCGCAAACGGTGGCCCGCTCGTCGACCTGTTCGTCTGGATGGGCGAGACGGGCTGGATGCTCGCGATTCTCGACGTTGCCGTCCCGTTCGGCCAGGTCGCGATCGGTCTTGCACTCATCGTAGGCGCGTTCACCCGATTGGCGGCGTTCTTCGGGGCGTTCATGATGGCGACGTTCTACTTCGCGAACTGGGACGTCGCCCACGGGCTGATCAACGGCGACTTCGCGTACATGCTCGTGTTCCTCGCGGTCGCCGCCTTCGGCGCCGGTCGGATCCTCGGACTCGACGCGATCATCGAGCGCTACGAGATCGACGGTACGTCCCTGATCGAGAAGTACCCGAAGCTCGACTACGTCCTCGGCTGATTCCGGGGACTACTACTCAGTACCCGGAGCAGACGCGTCGAATCCCTTCCTTGAAGTCGATCTCGGGTTCCCAGCCCGTCGCCTCGTTGATCTTCGCGTAGTCCGCACACGTGTCGTGGACATAGACGCTATCCGGAATCGGGTTCTCGACGTATTCGGGTTCGATCTCCGTGCCGAGTTCCTCGTTGAGCAATTCAACTACTGTATTGAAGTCATACGCCTCGCCTGTCCCCAGGTTGTAGACGCCGGTGAGTTCGTGCTCGGCGGCCAACACCATCCCGCGGACGATATCCGAGACGTGGGTGAAATCCCGGGTCTGGGTGCCGTCGCCGTAGATCACGGGGGATTCGCCGTTGGCGAGGTCGTCGGCGAACTGCGCGATCACGTTTGCGTACTCACCCTTGTGGCCCTCGGCACCGCCGTAGCCCTGATAGACCGAGAAAAAGCGCATCCCCGCCATATTGAGATCGTAGTGGTTCGCGAAGTACTCGGCGTAGCGCTCCCGGGCGAGTTTCGACGCTTCGTACCCGGTATTGACGTCGACGGGCATGTCCTCGGGGGAGGGCTCGGTCTGGTTCCCGTAGATCGATGACGTCGAGGCATAGATCACGGTGTCACACCCGTCTTCACGTGCTTGCTCGACGACGTTCACGAACCCTTCGACGTTGACCCGGGCGCCCGTCGTCGGGTCGTCCTCGTGCATCGCGTACGAGGACAGCGCCGCGAGGTGAAAGACGACGTCGACGTCGGTCGGCAGATCGTCTTCGAGGACGCTTCGCTCGTGGAACTCGACGGTCCGGTCGAGGTTTTCGGGGGTGCCGAGGTAGCCGTTGTCGACGACGACGACGTCGTTGGTCTCGCTCAAGTGGTTCGCGAGGTTCGAGCCGATGAAGCCCGCCCCACCCGTCACGAGCACGCGTTTACCGTCCATACGAGTACAGGATTCGGCGCCGGTAAAAAGATAGCGGAATTACATTTCCCGCACGACTCACCAGAAGAAACGATTCTCCGAGCGTTCCCTGTAAACGGGAGATCTCCCACCAGACCCGTCGAACAATGTGATTTCACAGGGCGAGGCCTTTCTCCTCGGTGGTCGGACGGCCATCGCACGACGGCTCTATCGACTGTCAACGGGCAAAGATTTCAACACGGCCTCAGCACCCCAGATCATCCATTTCGCTGCTGATCTCGTCGGCCGTCTTTCGCACTGCCCGGTCGCTCTCGAGGTCGACGTCCCAGCCAAGGCCCGCGAGCTTCTCGATCGAGAGGCGCATCTTCGGCACGTCGCCCGTCCAGCCGCGCTCGCCACCCGTGTACTCGTACTCGGGATCCACCCCGAGTTCGTCGCTGACGATGTCAGCGATCCGGTTGACCGACGTGGTCGTCCGCGTCCCGAGGTTGAACGTGTTCACCGGGCGGTCCGTGTGCTCGATGACGTGGGCCATCGCATCGAGACAGTCCTCGATGTACATGTAGGACTTCTCCTGGAGCCCGTTGCCGAGGATCGTCAGCGTCTCGGGGTCGTCCCTGAGTTTCTCGACGAAGTCGGGGATCACTGCCCCGCGGAGGCGCGGGCCGACGATGTTCGCGAACCGAAAGGTCCACACCCGCATGTCGTGGGTGTGGGCGTACGTCGAGAGCAAGCTCTCGTCGGCGATCTTGCTCGCCGCGTAGACGCTGATCGGTTCTACGGGCGCGTAGTCCTCGGGTGTGGGACGCGGCGCTTCCCCGTAGACCGTCGAGGACGAGGTAAAGACGATCTCGGAGACACCAGCACGATCCATGGCCTCGAGGACGTTGTAAGTCATCGCAGCGTTGGCCTCGAACTGTCCGCGCGGGTGCTCGTCGTTGACGGATTTGCGCGCCGCGAGGTGGAACACGCCGTCGAGATCGCCGTCGATCGCGTCGTCGGCGACTGAACTCTCGGTGAGGTCGCCTTCGATCAGTTCGGCCTCGTCGGGAACCCACGAGCGGTCGCCGTTCGAGAAGTCGTCGAGGACGACGACCTCGTTGCCGTCGGCGAGGAGTCGCTCGGTGAGATGCGAGCCGATGAAACCAGCGCCGCCGGTAACGAGAATCCGACTATCGGACAGGTCCATACGTCCATCTGTCACGGAATCCGGTTATCCGTGTTTCGATTGTTGTTTTCCGACCGTGACACCCGGCGACGCCTCTCTCGTAATATATACAACAGGAGCGCCCGTTCGGGTACTCGTGAAACACGTCGGTACGAGTTCCGGGGGGGACTGAGCGTCCGTCGATGAAGCGACGACAGCTTCTGGGAGGGATCCTCGCCGTCTCGCTGTTGAGTGGCTGTACCGGCCGTCCCGTCGAGAGACACGGACAGCTCCGGGTCCGTGATACCGTTCTCGTCGGTGAAGACGGGAATCCCGTACAGCTGACCGGCATGAGCAGCCACGGGCTGCAGTGGTACGGCTGGGGCGACTGTCTCACGACCGAGTCGCTCGACGTCCACGAGGACTGGGGCGGGGACGTCTTCCGTCTCGCAATGTACACCGAGGCCGGCGGCTATCTGTCCGATCCCGAGGGGTTCACGGAGCAGGTCCACACGCTAGTCGAGGAGTGTACCCGGCGTGACCAGTACGCGATCATCGACTGGCATATCCTCGAGGACGGCGACCCGATGGAGCACGTCGAAGCGGCGACGGGGTTTTTCGAGCGGATGGCCGAGCGATACGCCGAGTACGACAACGTCATCTACGAGATCTGTAACGAACCCAACGGAACGCGCTACGACGACCCGACGACCCCGGTCGATTGGGCGCGGATCAAAGAGTACGCCGACGAGGTGATCCCCCACATTCGAGACCACGACGAGACCGGCGTGATCGTCGTCGGGACGCCCGGCTACTCGAGCCTCGAGGACCTCGAATCGTTGAAGGCGAACCCGCTGGCTGACGACAACGTCCTGTACTCGTATCACTTCTATGCGGCGGGGGATCGCGGCTCAGGGGCGACACATGACATCACACCGTTCAAAGAGCGACTCGACGAGGCGTCCGACGACATTCCCGTCTTCGTCACCGAGTGGGGGTCCATGTCGTGGGACGGCGGTGGACCCAGTAACTTCGAGAACTCCCGGGAGATGGTCGACCTCATGCGGGACAAGGACATCAGCTGGACCTTCTGGAACTACTCGGACGACCGCCTGACCTCGGGGATCTGGGCGGAGGGGACGTGTGCGGATAGCACGTGGACGGACGAGAACCTCTCCGACACCGGCCGGTGGATTCGCGATCGGATCCGCGACCACTGAGCGCCGCCGGTCGTCACGGCCACCCGGTTCTGGCGATCGACTGTACGGCGGTATTCTCGCGACCGTTGGGCCCCTCCGAGTGCAATTGCCGAGACCTGTCTCGAAGGCGACTTCGCTCCCTCCCTGCCTCTTAGCATCTCAGTAACTATTACTGATCGTGTACTTAGTTAGATACGTCCGAAACCCGCTCGTCGGAACGGAGCGACACGGTCGGCGTGGCGATCGGAACGGCTCGCAGAAACTCACCGATGATACCACTTCGATTCCCGGCCAGCGACGCAGTCGCGACCGAGTCCGGTTTCCCGACCCCGTTACCGGTACCGAGACCGATATCCGTTCGGAAGATGACCCACGCCCGAAATCGGGCCTCCAGGGAGGGACGGAACCACGATGAGTGATACGGACCCACCATCTCCCCCCGATGAGCTCCGTATCCTGTACGTCGACGACGATACGGAGTTCGCCGAGACGGTCGCCGACGGCCTCGAACGTGAGGACGACCGGTTTACCGTCACCACTGCGAGTACCGCCGCCGACGGGTTCGATCGGCTCTCGACGGACGCGATCGATTGTATCGTCTCGGAGTACGACCTCCCTCGTATGGACGGGATCGAGTTCCTCGAGGCCGTCCGGGACACGTCAGGTCGCCTGCCGTTCGTCCTGTTGACCGAGGCGGGCAGCGAGGGCGTCGCAAGCGACGCGATCGGGGCCGGCGTCACCGACTACATCCCGAAACACCGCGGAGCCGACCGGTTTCGGATGGTTGCCGAGCGGGTCAGCCGCGCCGTCGAACGGTCGCGCGAGCACCGCGAGCACCGTGATCGGCGCCGATCCGCCGTCGAAACGGCTCGGACGGATTCCGGGCGTCCGGGCGTCGACGGTCGATCCGACTTTCGGATCAGGAACGCCACCGATACCGATCGCGAACGGGAGTTCCAGCGGACCTCCGCCCTGCTCTCGACGCTGTTCGCGACGCTTCCCGTTGGCGTCCTCGCCGAGGACGGCCACCGCAACGTCATGGCGATCAATCACCGGCTGATCGACCTGTTCGGGATCCCCCACGAACCCGCCGAAATCGTCGGTCGGGACTGCCAACGCATGGCCGAGGCGGCAAGCGAGTCGATGGCCGATCCGGCGGGGTTCCTCGACCGGATCGACGAACTGATCGCCGAGGGCGAGTCGGTGCGACGCGAGGAACTGTCGCTCGCGGACGGTCGAACGTTCGAGCGGAGTTACCGGCCGATCGACTGTCCCTCCGGGGACGGCCACCTGTGGGTGTATCACGATAGTACCGAGCGGACGACGTACGAACACCGACTCGAGGTCTTGAACGAGACGACCCGGGAGCTGATGGCCGTAGACTCGTTCGAGGCGATCGCCGAGATCGGCGTCACGGCGGCCCGCGACATCCTCGGCCTCGACGCGAACGCGATCCATCTGTACGACGACGCCCGGTCGGGGCTCGTCCCGATTACCGCCACCGATGCTCTCTCCGATCTCGTGGGCGAACCGCCGACGTTCACGGGCGAAGGCAGCATCGCGTGGCGCGTCTACGACCGGGCTGAGACGCTCGCTCTGGACGACGTCCGCGAGGATCCGGACGTCTATAACCCGGAGACGGCCGTTACCAGCGAGCTCTACCTGCCGATCGGCGAGTACGGTCTCCTGATCGCCGGCTCACCGACGTCAGAGACGTTCGACGGACGGGACGTGGCTCTCGGCGAGATCCTGGCCGCAAACGTCGCCGCGGCACTCGAGCAAGTCGAGCAGACCGATCGGTTACGGGCCCGCGAGCGCGAACTCGAGCGCCAGAACGACCGATTGGAGGAGTTCACCAGCGTCGTCTCCCACGACCTGCAGAACCCCCTGTCCGTCGCCGCGGGTCATCTAGACCTCGCGATGGAGGAAGTCTCCAACGAGCGTCTCGAGGCGGTGGCACGCGCCCACGACCGGATGCAGGCGTTGATCACCGATCTCCTGGCGGTCGCCCGGGAGGGGGAGGCCCCGACCGACGTCACCGTCGTTTCGCTTGCGGCCATCGCAGAGCAGTGCTGGCAGAACGTCGAGACGGGGGAGGCGGCGCTCGTCGTAGAGACGGATCGGACGGTTCGTGCCGACCAGCGCCGGCTTCGACAACTGTTCGAGAACCTCTTTCGCAACAGCGTAGAACACGGTTCCACGGGCAATCGGCCGGAGGCCGATGACGGTATCGAGCACGGTTCGGCTCGCCGAGACGCGCCCGCTACCGGCGCCGGGACGGTGACCGTAACGGTCGGCGAACTCGAGGACGGCTTTTACGTCAAGGACGACGGCCCCGGCATCCCGTTCGACGAACGTGATCATGTCTTCGAGTTCGGGTACTCGAACTCGCGGGAGGGGACCGGCTTCGGGCTGAGCATCGTCAAACAGGTTGTCGAGGCCCACGACTGGTCGATCCGCGTGACGGACGGCACCGAGGGCGGTGCTCGGTTCGAGATTACCGGCGTCGCCCTCGCCGACTGAACCCCGAATGCATCGCCGGCAAGGGTCCGAAACGAAACATTATTTATTAGAATAAAACACTGTATGAAACGGGTCGTGAACGCGACTCGAAATCATGAAACTCGACGAATTTCGGACGGCGAACGAACCTATAGAGGGTGGCGATACGTTTCAACTGGGAAACAGCAAACTCCTGGACATCGATCTCGATGGAGCGGTGATGGCCAGAGCCGGTTCGATGATCGCTTACTCCGGTGAGATTTCCTTTGCCGGGAAGGCCTCCGCTGAGGGCGGGATCACCGGCTTCCTCAAGAACGCCGCGACGGGCGAGGGCACGCCCGTCATGGAGGCAAGCGGGGACGGCCACCTCTACCTCGCCGACCAGGGCAAGCGGGTCCAGATAATCGAACTCGACGCCGACGAGGAGCTCTCGGTCAACGGAAACGACGTCCTCGCGTTCGAATCGCGGGTGGACTACGAGATCCGCACTATCGATAGTATCGCCGCCTCGTCGACGGGCGGCCTGACGAACGTCTTTCTCAGTGGGCCGGGCACCGTCGCAATCACCACCCATGGCGACCCGCTGGTGTTGACGCCGCCCGTTCGGACCGATCCCGACGCCACCGTCGCCTGGAGCGGCGCGACCTCCCCTACCGGCAGTGTCAACAGGAGCCTCTCGGATCTGGTCGGCCAGTCCTCCGAGGAGACCTACCAGCTCGAGTTTACCGATCCCGAAGGGTTCGTCATCGTCCAGCCCTTCGAGGAGGGCTATCCACAGCAGTAGCCCCCGGCGGTCCGACGGCCTCCGCTGCTCGGGGCTGGTACCGTTCGACTGACACCGAAACACGGAGGAGTGATCGAGACCTATTCCGGTCAATGGCCGAGGGATTGACGGGGATCGGACTGGATCTGGTCGTTCAGTACGGTTATCTCGCGCTGTTCGTGTTCATGTTCCTCGCGACCTCGATGCTGTTTCCACTGCTTCCCAGCGAGATCACCGTCCCCTTCGCGGCGGCCGTTCTCGTCGTCGGACCGGCCTCCTTCGGGCTGTTCGTGCTCGCCGCGACCGCCGGGGCGACCGTGGGAAGCGTCGTCGCGTACTACCTTTTCGCCGCGACTGGCGACCGGGCGCTGGCGCGCTACCGGGACCGCCTCCGGGTATCCGACGAGCGAATCGAGCGCTCCCGGCGGTGGTTCCGCCGCTGGGGCGAGGGCTCGGTGTTCTGGGGGCGCCTGCTCCCGGTGGCGCGCTCGATCATCTCGATTCCGGCCGGGTTCGCTCGGATGGACCTCCGACGCTTTACGGCCTACTCCGCCGGCGGATCGGGCTGTTTCGCGGCGGGCGTCGCGGCGCTCGTCTATCGACTCGACATCTCGCACGGCCCCGTTGGCTTCCTCGCCGCGCGGCTTCGCGGACGCCTCGCTCATCTGTCCGAGTACGCCACGGCGCACCCGCTTATCGCCGGCGTCTCCGGTCTGTGTGTGGTTCTCATGACCCTGTTCGGGATCGGCGTGGTTCGTCGCCGAACGGGTCCGGATGGCACGTAGTGACGGACGATCGTCCGTCCGAGAACGAGGCGAGAAGAACCCTTCCGAATCAGTCGATCGAGACGACCTCGACGTCGAACTCGAGGGTTTCGCCCGCGAGTTCGTGGTTGAAGTCGATCCGGACGACCTCCTCGTCGACGTGGACGATCTCCCCGACCTGCTGTCGTTCGGTCTGGATCATCATCCCCTCCTCTGGGACCTCACCTTCGAGCATCTCCTCGAACTCGGTTCGGTCCTGTTCGATGATCTGATCCTCGCGTTCCTCGCCGTAGCCCTTCTCCGGGGGGACGGTGATGGTCTCGGTGTCGCCCTCTTCTAGCCCCATGAGGCCCTCCTCGAACCCCTCGATGAGTTGGCCCGCACCGGGCTCGACCGTGAGAGGTTCGAACTCCCGTTCGGGCTGGGAATCGGCGAGTCCCGACTCCTCGGCGACGCGCTCGCGCGACGTGTCGAAGACCGTCCCGTCCTCGTCAGTCAATCGTCCGGTGTACTCGATCGTCGCCTGATCGCCAGGTTCGATACCCATATGCGAACGTCCACGGCCAGCCGGAAACGGCCGTCGATTCGAGCGGCGGTCGCCGATCCACTGTTTCGCGCGGTTTTGGGGTCCGTCCCCGGCGAGACTCGTCCCTTCCGAGCGTGGATACGACTCGACTTCGACCGAATCTCGAACATGACCGAAAATTGTCGCGTTGAAAGCCGCCGATACGCGTCCGAGTGGGGGAAAATTCCCTAAATAACCTCAATAATCGTTATCTACTGGGCACGCCTTAAGAGCGCTTCGATGAGGAATAGCTCAACCCAACCGAAATCCGAGACGAACCCTTCACGGCGCGACTTCCTGCGGGCGACCGGAGCGGTCGCTGGCGGGGGCCTTCTCGTTTCGAGGCGGGCGACGGCACGGCCCGACCGAGAAAGCGTCCCCGGTGTCGACGGGAAGTCTACAGCGGAGATCGAGACGGCGTGACCCCAACAGCGCTACGACGGGGCACACACCGGCTACCACCCGACTGCCATCGGACCGAGAACCGGTCTTGAGGAACGGTAGCGATTCGACGCTCGTTTCACGGGCGATCCAGTCGTCGGCGACGATAGCGTCTATCTGGTCGGCGAGTCGTCCGATCCGGACGACCATCACGGCGCCCTGTATGCGCTGGACGCGGCCGACGGTAGCGTCCGCTGGGCGGTCGGCCTCGATGAACGGACGAACTCCCTCGCGATCGACGATAGACGGATCTACGCGAGCGGCGACTCGGTCCGTGCGTACTCGCGTACGGACGGGAGCGTCGAGTGGACGCTCCCCGTCGATACCACGAAGTTCGCGGGCGATGACCTCGCCCTGGCCGGTCGACGCCTCTACGTCACCGACGAGGAGACCGTCTACGGCGTCAACACGGCCTCCGGCACGATCGTCTGGCACCGAACGCTTGGCGAGCGACTCACCTCGCCCGCCGTGTGCGGGAACTGCGTGTACGTCGGTCGAGTCTCGGGCGATCGCGGGCTGGACCGGACCGTCTTCGCCCTCGGCGCCCGGACGGGTCGCATCGGGTGGGAACACGACCTCGTCCCGCCGAGCGCCTCGGAGGCGAACCTCGTCGGCCCGCCGGTCGTCGCCAATGGGCGCGTCTATCTGCGGACGACCGCCGGCGGCGAGGAGGACGTCCTTCGCGCCCCGGTCTACGGGCTCGTCTCGCTCGATAGGGCCACCGGCGGCGACGAGCGGGTCATCTCCAGTACCTACGCGGGGTTCGACCTCCACCCGATCGCCGCGGGCGGCGGCCGGATCTACACGACCGCGGTCGATTTCACCTCTGTCTCCGGGCTGGCCGTCCGCGATTCCGACGGAACCGGCGGCTGGACGATTTACGGCGACGACGGGGATGGAGATGTCCACGTCTCGACGGCGCCGACGGTCGCCGGTGACGTCCTCTACGTCGGGAGCGATTCGAGCAGGTTCGGCATCGAAACCGACGGGCTCTACGCGATCGATGCGGCGACGGGCGCGGTCCTATCGACGCTCGATCTGGCGGTGATCGGGGCCCCCGTCGTCGTCGATGGGACGGTTTACGCGCGCTCTGGGGAGGGCCTGCACGCGATCAGGGAGCCGTCCGTCGAGATGTAAGCGTCGTCCGTCCCCGTTCGAGCAGGGGCTACTGACGTGATGTCGCCCGGAACGCGCCGACACAGACGAGGCCGGCGAGCGCGCCGGCCGCGAGCGTCGGGAACGCGATCCGATACCCCCCGGCGTCGAGTGCCCACCCGAAGACGACCGGCGAGACGACGGTGGTGCTGAAGCCGATGAAGGACTGGACCGACAGCGCCGTGCCCATTCGCTCGGGGGCGACGACCTCCGTCACCGTCGTTGAGGTCGGTGCGCTGTCCATCGTGATGGCGACCCCGTAGACCAGCACGATCACCACCAGTAGAGAAATCGGGAGCCCGCCCAGCGATCCGAGGGTGGCGCTGATCAGTCCGCTGGCCGCCAGTCCTGCCCCGATCACGCGAACCCGCCCGACGCGGTCGCTGAGCGCCCCACCGAGGAGATTACCGGGCCCGCCGAGCGCGACAGCCACGCCGACGAGCGTGCCGGCGATCAGTTCGGGCGAGTCCGTCGCCGCGACCGCCGGAACCGTGAGCAGGAACGCGGGTAGCCAGTTTCGCATCCCGAACAGCTCCCAGTTGTGCCACGAGTAGATCCCGACGGCGGCCAGATACGCGCGATTGCGCAACACGCCCAGGTCGAACCCGCCCTCGGCCCGGTCGGTTCCGGGGGCGTCCCGGCCCAGCCCCAGGATCAGTGGTCCGACACAGAGCGCGCCGACGCTGGTCGCGGCGACCGCGATCCGCCAGTCGAACGCGGCCGCGATGGTGCCCGCAAGCAGGAAGGACAGGCCGCTGCTGGCCGAAAAGGTGCCGACGTAGATTCCCATTGCGGTCCCGCGGTCGGCCTCGGGATACCACTCGGCGACGAAGCGCATCCCGGGGACGTAGACGCCGGCCATGCCGATCCCGGCGAGGAATCGGAGGGCCGTGCCGGCGAGAAACCCCGAGGCGACCAGCGCGAACAGCAGGCTCGCCCCGCCCGTGACCGTCGCTCCGGCGGCGATCACCCCCCGCGGCGTGCGGCGGTCAACGACCATCCCGATCGGGACGATCGCGAGGAGGTAGCCCGCCTGAAACGCGGCGAAGACGATTCCCGCACGCGTCCCCGAGAGCCCCCAGTCGGCGACGATCGCGGGGAGGACCGCCGAGTAGTTGAACCAGACGAGCACCGAGAGGAAGAGCGCGGCGCTGGCGACCGCCAGCATCCGGGTGCGCGCCCGTTCGAACACGCCCGTTCCTCGTCGGGACGCTACTAATCTCTGTGTGATCCGGTCGATTTGACCCCCGATGTGGGGCCCGCTACTCCGTCCGCAGTGCACTCGCCGTCGCGCCGGCCCCGGCCTCGAGGTCGACGTCCGCGCCCTCGTCGGCCAGCACCGAGCCGAACGCGGCGATGAACTGCGTGGCGTTCGCCGGGCGCGCCGAGTGGCCCATACAGCCCACGCGGAAGATCTCGCCGTCGAGCGCACCGAGCCCGCCCACGATCTCGATCCCGTGGTCGTCGAGCAGGCGGTCGATGACCCGCCCGTCGTCGACCCCCTCGGGGACGCGAACGGGATTGAGCGTCGGCAGCCAGTGTTCGTCGGCCGCCTTCAGCCCGACGCCCATCTCCTCGACGCCCGCCTTGAGCGCGCCCGCGACACGCCGGTGGCGCTCCCACGTCCCCTCAAGGCTCGCCTCGCTCACGAGTCGCAGCGACTCCCGGAGCGCGTACAGAGTCGAGATCGGGCCGGTGTGGTGGTAGTTGCGTTCGTCGCCCCAGTACTCCCAGACCCCCTCGAGGTCGAGGTACCACGATCGGACGGGCTCCTCACGGGCGTGGACCTTCTCCATCGCCCGGTCGTTGAACGTGATCGGGCTCGCACCTGGCGGGGCCGAGAGGCACTTCTGGGAGCCCGAGTAGACGACGTCGACGTCCCACTCGTCGGTCCGGAACTCCACCCCTCCGAGGGAGGCGACGGTGTCGGCGATCACGAGCGCGTCGTTCTCGTGGGCGATCTCGGTGAGCTCCGAAACCCCCGTCTGGCGCACGCCCGTCGAGGTCTCGCCGTGGACGAACCCGAACACCGTCGGCGAGTGCTCGGCGAAGGCGTCCTCGACGTCCGCGGGGTCAAGCGGCTCGCCCCACGGCGCGCTCACCGTGACGACCTCGCCACCGGCGCGTTCGGCGATCTCGCCCATCCGCGCGCCGAAGTAGCCGTTGTCGGGCACCAACACGGTTTCGCCGGGTTCGACGAGGTTCGAGAAGGCGGTCTCCATCGCGGCCGATCCGGTGCCGCTGACCGCGAGGGTGTGCTCGTTGTCCGTTTGGAACAGGTATCGCAGTCCGTCCTGGATGTCGTCCATGACCTCGACGCAGTAATCGTCGAGATACCCCACCAGCGGCGTCGCCATCGAGCGCAACACGCGGGGGTGGACGTCGCTCGGGCCGGGGCCCATCAGCGTTCGATCCGGGGGGACAAGTTCGCCGAACTCGGGTGCGTCGGTCATACCTCACCTCACCCCCTACCGAAGTAAAAAACGACCGTTCCGCGTCCGCCAATGACACTCCCCGTCGCTCACGCCACCCGATAGACGCGCGCCTCGCAGGGGCGAAGCGTATCGTCGAGCAGGTCCGAGACGGTCGTCCCATTGACCTCGTAGTTCGCGAGCAGGACCTCCAGAGTGGCCCTCGTATCGAGGTCCTCGCTCGGGAACCCGATCGCCGTCGGGTCGTCGTCGAAGTTGAGCGCCACGAGCAGGCGCTCCTCGTCGAGGGTTCGGGTGTAGGCCCACAGCGACTCGTGATCGGGCGTGAGCTGGTCGTACTCGCCGTAGACGAGGGTATCACTCACCGCCTCCTCGGAGCGAAGCGCGATCAGTTCGCGGTAGTAGTGCCAGACCGACTCGGGATCCTCCCGAGCCCGTTCGGCGTTTATCGTCTCCTTGTCCGGGTTGACCGCGATCCAGGGCTCGCCGTCGGAAAAGCCGGCGTGCTCACCGTCGGTCCACTGGACGGGCGTCCGGGCGTTGTCGCGGCTCGCCCCAGCGACGGCCTCCCGGACCGCCTCGAAGGACCCGATCTCGCCGCGCTCGATCGCGCGCTCGACGGGGTTGCGGGTCGCGACGTCCTCGAACTCCGCGAGCGACGTCCACGGGTAGTTCGTCATTCCCAGTTCCTCGCCCTGGTAGACGAACGGCGTCCCCCGCAGGGTGTGCACCAGCGTTCCCAGCAGTTTTGCCGACTCCCGGCGGTAGGCCTCGCTCCCGAACCGCGAGACCTGTCGGGGATGGTCGTGGTTCGAGAGGTACTGGGCGACCCAGCCCTCCTCCTCGATGAGCCCGTCCCAACGGTCGATTACCGCCTTCAGTTCGGATAGAGTCCACTCGCCGGGCTCGTAGATCGCGCCCTGCTGATCGATGTTCACGTGCTCGAAGTGCGTCAGCATCGAGAGGCCGTCCCGGTCGGGGTCGAGGTACGCGCGGGCGTCCTCGTCGGGGATCGTCGGCGTTCCGACCTCGCCAACGGTCAGGAGTTCCCGGTCGAACAGCGCCTCGTTCATCTCCGCGAGGTACTCGTGGACCTGAGGCGCGTTGCCGGCGTACTTCATCGTGCCGTTCAGCGGCGCGTCGAGGTCGGTCGCCAACCCTCCCGATTTCCCGATGTGGGCGATGGCGTCAAGCCGGAAGCCGTCGATCCCCTTCTCGAGCCACCACTCCATCATCTCGTACACCGACTCGCGGACCGCCTCGTTGGGCCAGTAGAGATCGGGCTGTTTCCGGTCGAACAGGTGGAGGTACCACTTCTCGCGCCCGTCGTCGTAGGCCCACGCCGGCCCGCCGAAGATCGACCGCCAACCGTTGGGCGGGGCCTCGCCCGCAGGTCCCTCTTCGCTCTCCCAGTCGACACTCTCAGCGTCGACACCCTCTCGCCACCAGTAGAACCCGTCGTACTCGGGGTCCTCGTCGCGCGAGCGGACGAACCACTCGTGTTCGTCGGAGGTGTGGTTCACCACCAGATCCATGATCAGGCGGATGTCCCGGGCGTGCAGTTCGTCCAACAGCTCCTCCCAGTCGTCCATCGTCCCGAAATCCGGGTGGATCGCCCGGTAGTCCGAGACGTCGTAGCCGTTGTCGGCGTCGGGCGAGGCGTAGACGGGGTTCAGCCACACAGCGTCGATTCCCAACGAATCGAGGTACCCCACTTTCTCAGTGATTCCGAGGATGTCACCGACACCGTCGCCGTCGGTGTCGTTGAAGCTCCGCGGGTAGATCTGGTACACCACGGCCTCCTTCCACCAGCGTCGTTCGATATCCGATTCGTTCACCCCTGTTGGAAGGGCCAACCCGGACAAAAGCGTCCCCATTCGATTGAGACGCCCGGGATACCTTCGAGCGGGCGCATACGGGATCCCGAATCCGCCTGTAAATCGATAACAGATTTATCGAGGAACTCCGCGATCGATCGCCGGCACTGAACGCGTCTGATCGCGATCCCCGGTTCCGGTCACTCCTCTCGACTATCGGTTCCGATCGGTACGATCCTGAAGACGTACTCCGGGCCGGCTCGATCGAGGTTGTGCGGCCGTTCCTCTGCGGTGTGCGTTCGACACAGCGGAACCTCGGCTTCGACGGCACCGAGGTCGTTCTCCTCCTGATACCGTTCGTACACCCAGAAGTCGGCGGTGGTCTCGCACGATCTACGGTGACAGTCGAACGGGGGGACCCCCTCCTCGGTGACCATAGTCGATGACAGGTCCGAGAGACAATAGCTGTGGGGCTTGTCGTCCCTCTCTGCTTAGAGTCGCGTATACACCCCCGACTCCGGGTCGAGGATCTCGTCCGTCTCGATGCGGATCGTCCGGGAATCGATCCGCGTTACGCCCGTCGCGAACGGGAGGAGGGGTCCGACGAACGGGAGGTACTGCCTGATCGCCCCGCCGGCCCGGTCGATCTTCGAGATCCGCGAGGGCTCGTAGTACCGGATCTCGAGCGAATACGGCGGTTCGATCCCGGTGTACGGCGGGATCTCCCCGAGTCGGTCGACCGCCGCGGCGGTCCCCTCTCGGATCGCCGCCTCGACGGCCTGAGGGTCGCGATGGCGCGCGGATTCGCGGCCCGTCCCGTACTTGGTGATCGCGGTCTCGATCCCGGGGACGAACTGGCGGGCCTCGAGGGTCGCCTTGTCGTCGCCCGCGAGGAACACCGTCGGGACGCCCTGACGGCCGGCGAGCAACGCCCGGCAGGCGAACTCGCCGACGAAGACCCCGTTCAGCTTGTAGTAATCGACCGCGAGCGAGGAGTAGGTGTGACACAGCGGCGCGTCGGGCGTCCCCGCCATCGCGTGCTGGCCGACGAACAGCACGCCGTCGTAGCCCTCAAGCTGGAAATAGGGCCGCCCCTCTCCGAGGTATCGCCCGCCCTCGAGGTCCCGCTTTCGGAGGCCGCCGCTGCCGTGGCCGTCCCAGACGTCGACGGTCGCGTCGGGCGCGCGCGAGCGGACACCCTCGATACACGCGTTGACCTCGCGGGCGAGTCGGTCCATCGCGGGCCCCTTCCGTTCCTCCCGCCCCGTTCGGGTCTGATAGAACGAATCGACCCCGGTGACGCCCTCCAGGTCCGTGATCACGAGCAGTCGCATGCTTCGAGTCCGCTCCGTCGACACGGGAAAGCGCTTCGGCACGCGGCTACCGCTCGGATCGCGTCGTCGCTGACTCACCGTCGGGTGGCCGTCACCCGACAGGCGTCCCTCGCGGGATCGAGGCGGTCAGCAGAAGGCTCCCGAACCACCGAGCGTCGCGCCACGAACGGGCCGAACCCTCCCTCCCCAGTGAAAGGGGACGGCCCGAATCGTGAGTGGAGACGGCGACCACCATATGGTGGGCTGAAGCGAGGCCATAGGGGCCGGCGACCGAATCCGGTGCCGGCATCGGAGCCGATGGCACGTATCCGTGTGGACTTTCTGGTAGATTATTTCGGTGAACACAACTATAGAAAAATAACCCGTTCCGTGGGCGAACACGAACGACCGAGACGGCACACGGAGGTTCGGGGTCCGCGACGACACGAACCGTTCGACCGACGACGGGTCCCGACGCTCCATCGCCCGAACCGCCGGCCGTACTCTTTTGGTCGCGGCCGGTGTCCCCTCCGTCGATGCAGGTCGCAATCCTTACCGTCGGCGACGAGGTGCTCGCGGGCGACATCGCGAACACGAACGGGACGTGGCTCGCCGGCCGTCTAAGCGAGGGCGGCGCGACGGTCGCCCGGGTCCTGACCGTCCCCGACGACCGGGCGCTCATCGCCGAGACCGTCTCCGAATGGGCCGAGACCTTCGACGCCGTGATCGTCACTGGCGGGCTCGGCGGCACCCCCGACGACGTCACCGCCGACGCGCTCGCCGACGCCTTCGAGCGCGACCTCGTCGTCGAGGGGACCGTCCGCGAGGACGTCATCGAGACCGTCGCGGCCTACCGGGAGGCCAACCCCGAGACGGTCGCGGCCCACGATCTCGAGATCGACGTCGACGCGTGGGCGGCCCTGCCCACGGGCAGTCGGGCGCTGATCAACCCTGTGGGGCTCTGTCCGGGCTGTGTCGTCGAGAACGTCTACGCCTTCCCGGGGGTGCCAAGCGAGATGAAGGCCCTCTTCGAGGAAGTCGCCCCGGAGTTCGGTGGGGCGGTCGTCTCGCGGACGCTGTATACGCCCCAACCGGAGGGTTCGATGACCGGCGTGCTCGCCGACGCCCGCGGGGAACTCGAGGCGACGGTCGCGAGCTACCCCGCTACCGACGGCCCCAACCGACTGAAGGCGACCGGATCGGACCCCGATGCCGTCGATAGGGCGGTCGCGTGGCTCCGCGAGCGCGTCGAGATCGTCGACGGACCCGAGTCGACACCCCGGGCGTGAACGGGCATACTCGCCGTCGACGAAAAAGCCAATAGCGTGAGGGCAATTGTCACGGATATGGCTCTCAACGACGGTACCCGCGTCGAGGACGTGATGTCGACACCCCTCGTGACGATCTCGCGGGAGGCGACGATCGCGGAGGCCGCAACGACGATGCGTGACCACGGAATCAGTTCGCTGGTCGTGACGACCAGTCCACCGTCGATCGTCACGAGTACCGACGTCCTCGACGTCGCGGCCGACGGCTACGACCCGACCGAAGTACGGGTCGAAGACGTGATGACGACCGAAGTCGAGACCGTCCCGCCGGACCTGTTCCTAGAGGAGATCTCCGCGATGATGATCAGCCTCGGTATCAATCACTTCCCCGTCGTCGACGTCGACGACGACTACATCGGGATGGTCTCCTCGACCGACATCGCCGCCCAGCTCTCCTGAGGATTCGAACCCGCGGGTTACTCCTCGCCGTCGCGCCCGACGATCACCGTGTTCTCGACGAGCGTCTTGTGCCCACGGCGGAGTCGTTCGGAGAGTGCCTGATGGGAGATGTCGAGTTCCTCGGCGAAGTCCGACAGCGAGACGTCACGCGGCACGTCGTAGTAGCCGTGTTCGTAGGCCGCGGCGATGGTCTCTTCCTGTTCGTCGGTCAGTCCGAACCGGCCCTGTTTGCCCTGATCGATGTTGTAGATGCGCTGGATGTCCATCGAGAGGTCGTGCTCCTCGCAGAACTCGTAGGTCTGCGAGAGGGCCTCCCGGTCGGGAAAGAGGATCCGCATGAACCAGCCCTGCTGTCTGCCCTCGGCGGCGAGGATCGTTCCCTCCTCCTCGGTCAGGATGTGGATGAGCGCCTCGACGGAGTCGATCCAGTTCATCTGATACAGCGACTCCTCGCCCGGCTCGGCGATCACCTCGATCTCGGAGACGCTCGAATCCTCCTCGAGGACCGAAAGCAACTCCTCGGAATCGGCGCCCGTCGCCCAGACGTACGGCATGACGGAATCCGGGTCGTGGGCGACGATCCGCTCGATCTCGAAGTTGACCTCCTCAAGCGTCTCGAGGGTGTGACTGAGCGCGAACTCGCCTACCGGGAGCTGAATCTCGGCGATGGTGGCCATACGGTCCATACCGTTCGCGGACGGATATAGCCCTCGTCGTCGGACTGTCGCGACTCGCCATTCGAATCCCTCTTGCGACGTTATTCGATCCGAAACCGCGACCCATGCGCCAGGAGGGGGACGGCGATATCGACTCGTTGGACGTGATGGCCGCTGTCGACGTGGTGGTTGATCGCTCGTTTCGAGGGCGGCTTCGGATCGCCATCCGCGCTGACCGCGGTCCATTTACAGTCCGTACACGTGAATTTCACTGTGGCCACCGGCTCGATATAGACGGCCGACTGCCAAGAGGTCGTTACTTGCAGACGCCCCTCGAACAGACACGATCCGGCGGATGCCGTCGTGACCCCGCCTGATCAGGTGAGAACGGCTACCAGGTCAGCCCCTCGTAGGTGAGCCCCTCCCGGGGTTCGACGACGCGCCGTCCGTCGATCACCACCGGCGAGGCCATCCCCTCGAACTCCTCGTCGAGGGCGGCGAACTCGTCCCAGTCGGTCACGACGAGCGCGCCATCCGCGCCCGAGAGCGCCTCGGCGGCCGACTCTGCGTACTCGATCCCGGGGAAGTGCTCGCGCATGGGCGCGGGCGCGACGGGGTCGTAGGCGACGACCGTCGCGCCGCGTTCCTCGAGCCCCTCGATGACGGGGATCGCCCGCGAGTTCCGGACGTCGTCGGTGCCGGGCTTGAACGCGAGTCCCAGCACCGCGATCCGCGCCCCCGTCAGGTCGACGTGATCTTCGAGGAGCGCGAGCAGTCGCTCCGGCTGGCGGTCGTTGACCGCGACGGCGGCGTCGAGCAGTTCGGGTTCGTAGCCCGCCTCGCGGGCGGCGGCCCGCAGCGCGTCGACGTCCTTCGGAAAACACGACCCGCCCCACCCGACCCCCGAACGGAGGAACCGCTCGCCGATCCGGTCGTCGAGCCCGATGGCGTCGGCGATTCGGTAGGCGTCGACTCCGAACTCCTTGCAGATGTTCCCCAGTTCGTTGATTAAGCTGATCTTCGTCGCCAGAAACGCGTTGTTCGCGTACTTGATGGTCTCGGCTTCTCTCACTGTCGCCTCGACGACGGCGGGGTCCGCCCGCTCGATCAACGGCTCGAAAACGCTCCCGAGACGGTCGTGACTCCAGTCGTCGTCCGCACCGAGGACGAGCTTCTCGGGCTCGAGGAAGTCGGTGACGGCGCTCCCCTCGCGGAGGAACTCCGGGTTCATCCCCACCCGGATGCGCTCGCCGACCGCCTCGCCCGACCCCGCCTCGATCGCCGGGATCAGCGTCCCCTCCGTGGTGCCGGGGATCACCGTACTCTTGACGACGACGAGGTGGTCGTTGCCCCCACCGGACAGCGCCTCGCCCACCGAGCGTGCCCCTCCCTCGATGATCGAGGCGTCGATGCTGCCGTCCTCGCGGGAAGGCGTCGGGAGCGCGAGGAACGTCACCTCGCAGTCGCGGATCGCGTCGTAGTCGGTCGTCGCCCGGAGCCGATCGCCCGCGTGTTCCTCGATCAGTTCGTCGAGGCCGGGTTCGTGGATCGACGCCTCGCCGCGGTTGAGCCGGTCGACGACCCCCTCGTCGATGTCGATGGCCGTCACCTCGTGGCCCAGATCGGCGAAACAGGCGGCGAGCGTCGTCCCGACGTAGCCGCTGCCGACGACTGCGATGTTCATCGTGCACACGGTCATTCTTCGTCGTAATCAGGGTTTGGATATATGTGTAGGCCACTCGAATCGAGGGGGTTCAGTGCGGGTGTTTTCTCCGCCCGATCACGAAGCACGGGCCGGAACCCCGTTCAGGACTGGTCCCGAACGTGGACGCCGCTGTTTGTCCGTTCGGTACCCTGTTCGACCCGCGTCGCGTTCGTCCACGAGAGGTCCTGTTTGCGCAGGACGTCGACCAAGCATTTGAGGTTCAACAGGTCGTGGAACTGCTTGTAGCCGATCACGAGCAGCGGGGCGTAGATCAGCAGGCTCCAATCCTCGCCCTCGATCTGGACGCCGAGGGCGGCGATCAGGAAGACGATGCTCGTAAAGAAGACGAGCAACGCGAGCACCTGGGCCGCAAAGCCGATGGCGACCAGCCAGACGATATACCCGAGGACGATCCAGCTCGCGAACGGCAGGAAGAACATCTCGACCAGCCGGAACGGGATCGCGAGCCGGTGAAGCAGCCCGTAGGAGGGGTCGGTCACGAGATCCCAGTGTTTGAACATCGTCATGTAGTTCCCGCGATACCAGCGTAGGCGCTGTTTGTAGAGGTCCTTCCACGTCGAGGGCGCTTCCGTGTAGACACGCGCCTCGCTGACGATGACGCGGCGACCCGATTTGAGCACCTTCACCGTCAGATCGAAATCCTCGGTCAGCGTCTCGGGATCGTACGCGAAGACGTCCTCGAGGGCCTCGCGGCGGTAGGCACCCAGACAGCCCGGCACCACCAGTACGATCCCGAAGTAATCGAGCATCCGCCGATAGATGTTCACCCCGATGGTGTACTCGAGTTGCTGACACCGGGTCACCAGCGAGTCGCGGTTCCAGATCGTGACGTTGCTCGCGACCGCACCGACGTTCTCGCGCTTTTCGAAGGGCGCGACGATCCGTTTCAGGGCGTCGCTCCCGACGATGCTGTCGGCGTCGACCGTGACGATGATGTCGCTTTCCGCGAAGAGCAGCCCGTAGTTCAGCGCGGAGTACTTCCCGCCGTTTCGCTTGCTGACGACGGTGACGACCTCCGAGGCGAACGATTTCGCCTCCGCGAGGGTCCCGTCGGTGCTGCCGTCGTCGACGACGATGATCTCGAATTTCTCGCGGGGGTAGTCGGCGTTCAACAGCGCCTGAATCGTCCGTCCGACGTAGCCCGCCTCGTTGTAGGCGGGCACGAGGACGCTGATCGAGGGGTACTCCTCGGGGAGTCCCGTGGTCGTATGCCCGATCAGGTCGTGATACACCGCGACGAGCGCGATGAACCAGTAGTAAAAGAAGATCAGCGCGATCGCGCCCAGATGGACGAACGCCAGCGGCGACGGCGCGACCCACTCGAGGGCGACGATCGTCACCGCGTATCCCAACAGGACCACGACGAGCGCGCGCGTGGCCAGCAGGTCCTGATAGCGCGGCTTGTACTCGACGACGTAGTACGACCAGCCGATGTAGGTGACGAGGATCCCGCCGAGCAGGGCGACCGCGTAGATCGTCCCGTCGTTCATCACGTCGATGAGCAGCCAGAACGGAACCAGCGCGGAGACGAACAGGAGGATCACCCGCCAGTCGACGCTCCCGAGCGCCCGTAGAACTGTCCCGAAGGAGTCGGGTGCCCGCCTCATCGCCCGTTCTCCGGCTCGGCCTCGCGCTCCGCGTCGGTCGGTTCGAGGCCGAGCGAGGCCGATTTTTGGGTCGACGTGTGTTCGATCGGCTCGAGGACGCGCCAGCCGTCCTCGGTGCGCTCGATGGTGCCGTTCTCGAGCCCGGCGCTGAACTGCCCGACCGTCATGAACCCGACGTCATCCGTCGATTTCATGTGCCGGATCACCTCTCGAAGCTGGTCCAAGCGCTCCTCGCTCGTGAAGTACTGGTAGTGGATCATCTGGACGTACACCCCGTTTTCCGCGTGGCTCTCGTCGAAGGCGTCCGTCAGCGTCTCGGTGTCGTGGAACGGGACCTCACCGCCCTCGTAGGCGTCCCAGTCTTCGAAGGGCTGTGTCTCGGGGACGTGGTGGACCCCGTCGGTCTCGAACTCCGTCGTCCCGTTGCCCATGCCGTCCCGGTCGTAGTACTCGTCGGTGAACCACTGCCCGCCCGAGATCGTCGTATAGTCGCTCTCCGCGACCGCACGAACCGTCCCGTCGTCGTACGTGTTCATCGGCGGGACGAACGTGTTCGAGGGCTCGACACACTGACTCAGGAGTCGATGGCCCTCGGCGAGCCGATCGGCCTGCTCCGCGTCGGACAGGCCACCGAACTCGCTGCCGTCGTAGAAGTCGGTTTCGGGCTGGTGCGTATAGCCGTGGAGCGCCATCTCGAACTGTCCGGGGTGGTCGTTCTGGAGTGACCCGAGGTACTCACAGGTCGCCTCGTCGCTGGTCAACGGCAACTCCCCGGCGGCGTTCGGGATCACCCCCAGCGTGACCGGCACGTCCTCCTCGATGAACACCTGATTGACCGACCGCATCGTCTCGGTCTCGTACCACGGCTGGATGTCGTCGTTCCTGAAGATCGCGATCGAGTCGTACTCCTCCCAGGTCGGATCGGTGGCCGCGGCGTCCGTCGGGGTCGCCTCGAGCAGCGGCGACGCCACGAGCGCGCCGGTGATCCCCGACACCAGTACCATCACGACGATCGCCGACGAGAGGAGCTGCTGTCGGCGCTCCGATTTCGGGACGAGCCGCGAGGGCAGCCACGTCAGCGACTGGCCCAACTCGGGAAGCTCGGGGAACGAGACGCTCGCCGGTCGTGAGATCGCCCCGGTCGCGTTCGTCGGCGGCGCCTGCCAGTGGCCACACTCGCGACATCGGGTGATCGTCTCGACGGCCTCGAAGGTCTCCTCGGCGGTCGATCCGTTACACTTCGGACAGCCCTCGGCGAACGCCGAGCGGGCGTCCATCAGTCCACAACCGTGTTCGACGACCTGCTCTTCGGCCAGCGAGTCCGCCGAACAGGCGGAACAGACCCCGTTCATCGCCGACCCACCCGGCCGTCGAGTGCGGTTTCGCTACCGCCGACCGCGCTGGACCCGTATTTATCACTATTTATCGAGCATAACCCGATGTCAGCGATTTCGTCACTCGCCCCGTCGATAGCGTTCCTCCCCCCTGTTTCCCTGATGACAGCCGTTCTACCCATCTGTAGAACAACATGTCTGATCCGGGGAGAACCGTTGCCTTCAACCTCGTTCCGGGTTTTCGGATCGAAGCGGTTCGATGTCGAAGGTCGATTCCGGCCGTTCGTCGATTCGGGCCTTCGATACCGAACCGGGACGGAGCCTTTTTGCTGGGGCCGCTCGATATCGACGTATCCAGCACTGATCACTGCACGCTCTCGGCAAGGCGGACGGCCCCCCTAGCACATACCGATGACCATCATCGCGGACATAACGCTCCCCTCGACGACGTTCCCACTCGGACGCGTGTTGCAGTCGTTTCCGGACGCCACGATGGAACTCGAACGCGTCGTTCCGCTTCGAGAGACCATCATGCCGTTCCTCTGGGTCGAGGGGAGCGACCCGGCGACCGTCGAGTCCTCGCTTCGCGAGCACTCCCAGGTCAAATCCGTCGACGTCCTCACGACGGCCGGGACCGAGACGCTCTTCGAGGTCCACTGGTCACCCGCCGCCGACGGACTTGCCGAGGCGCTGTTGAACACGCACGCGACCGTTCTGGACGCCCGCGGCACCGCCGAGAGTTGGGACTTCCGGCTCCGTTTCTCGGCCCACGAGGACCTCTCGACGTTCAACGTCGCACTCACGGAGAAGGGGATTCCGGTTACGCTCCGGCGCATCTATCACCCGCCGCTCGACGACGTCGCACCGATGTCGCCTATCCAGCGCGAGACGCTTCTGACGGCGTATCGGCGGGGCTACTTCCGGATCCCGCGCGACATCAGCCAGGCGGACCTCGCCGAGGAGTTGGACATCAGCGACAGCGCGCTCTCCCAACGGATCCGGCGCAGCGTCTCGAAACTCATCGAGCGCGACATCCTCACCGAGGACCAAGCGTCGAACTAACCGGCGTTACTGGCCGTGTCCGTTCGGTGGGATCTCGCGGCGGCGCTTTTCGACCGCGTTCCGGATCTGATCCGCGAGCACCTCGTAGCGGTCGTCCGCGTCCTTCTCGAGGTAGTCGGTCACGCCTCTGGATCTGGCGTCGTCGGCGACGGCCGCGGAGCCCCGACCGGTAAACAGGACGAACGGGAGCCGGGGGTACTTCTCGCGTACCCGTTCGAAGAACGCGAGCCCGTCTATGTCCGGCATCTTGTAGTCGCTGACGACGCAGTCGACGGTGTTTTCCTCGATGTACGCGAGCCCGGCCCGCGCGCTCGTCGCCGTCTCGACCGAGAACCGCTCGTCGATCCGTTCGAGGCGTATCGCCGTGAGATCAGCGCCGTCGGGCTCGTCGTCGACACACAGGACGTCGACCGGCGCTGATATCCTGTCACCCATGAATCTATTACGTCCTACGACGTTAAAAAATAAGTGTTTTACTCACTATTTTTCCGATTATCGGACTGTATATCGAATCGGTCGTCCGCACGCCCTCCCGAAACGTGTTCCGAATCCGAGGTATGAGTAAATTGATCCGGCTTCTACCCGATCGTTCGGTATGGTTACTGCGACCGTGGATGTGATCGATCGGGGCGGCCTCTTGTGCGATCTGAACTACATGATCGAGGGGAACACGCTCGGAACGTACGACGAGCCGAACCCCGAGACGGAGTACGCCGAAATCCCGGTCTACAACCTCGTGATCGACCACCCCGAGGGGACGATCCTCTGGGACACCGGCAACCACGAGGACGCTCTCGACGGCCACTGGCCCGAGGGGCTGAAACAGGCCTTCTACCCCCACGACGCCGACGAGCACACCCTCGAGGGGGACCTCGAGACAGCGGGCTACGGCCTCGACGACATCGACTACGTCTTCCAGACCCACCTCCATCTGGACCATGCCGGGGGGCTACACCACTTCGACGGGACCGACGTCCCCGTGTTCGTCCACGAGGAGGAGATCAAGTTCGCCTACTACAGCGCGAAGACCGACGAGGGAAGTGCGGCCTACATCCTGGAGGACTTCGATCACGACCTCAACTGGGAGGTGCTCCATCGCGACCGCGAGACCCACTTCGAGGACGTCGAATTCATTCGGTTCCCGGGTCACACGCCCGGCCTGACCGGGACGATGATCCACCTCGAGGACGAGACCCTCGTCTTCACGGGCGACGAGATCTATCAGGCCGAGAACTACGAGGAGGAGATGCCCCTCGGAGCGGGCCTCCTCTGGAGCAAACGCCACTGGTTCGAGACCCTCCAGCGGATCAAGGACTTACAGCGCCAGTACGACGCGACGGTCGTCTACGGGCACGATCCCGACCAGTACGAGGCGCTCTCGGGGTGGTCCTGAGTGGGCTATAATCGTTCAGTCTCCGCGCCCGAGCACGCACAGACCCCCGAGACGGTCTGGGAACTCGAGATGCCCCGGATCCGATTCGGACGGAACGCCGTCGAGGAGCTCGACTTCCAGTTCGAGGATCTGGGTGTCGACCCCGGCTCCCGTGGATTGCTCGTCACCGACGAGAACCTCCTCGAGCTGGGTCATGCCGACCGCGTACGCGAGCAACTCGGCGAGTACGAGGTCGACGTCTACGACGGCGTCGAGCGCGAACCCTCGATCGAGGCCGTCGAGGACTGCATCTCGTTCGTTCGGGACGAACAGGGGGAGTCGGGCTACGACTTCTACGTCGGCCTCGGCGGCGGCAGTTGCATCGACACCGCCAAGACCACCCGCGCGGTGATCGCCAACGGCGGCCAGCCCCTCGATTACGTCGCCCAGCCCACGGGGGAGGGCCAGTCGATCACCGAATCCGGGCCGCCGCTGGTGCTGATGCCGACCACGGCGGGCACGGGTGCAGAGATCTCACCGGTGGCGATCCTCTCGGTGGAGGAACAGGAGATCAAGGAGGGGATCTCGAGCGACCACATCCGGGCGGACGCCGCCGTCCTTGACCCGACGCTGACGACGACGCTTCCCCCCGAGCAGACGGCCAAAACCGCGATGGACGCGCTCGGCCACGCCATCGAGGGCTACACCACCCACTCCTACGACAGCCTGCTGCGCGCCGAGGACCCCGCGAGCCGCCCCGTCTACGCCGGGCGCACCCCCGTCACCGAGATGTTCAGCGAGAAGGCGATCGATCTGCTCTCTTCTAACGTTCGCCGGGCGGTCCACAACGGCGACGACCTCGAGGCCCGCGAGAACATGCTCCAAGGGGCGTTGATGGGCGCGATCTCCGGGCTGACCGCCGGCGCGAGCCTCTGTCACGCGATGGCCTATCCCGTCGGAAACCGCTATCACACCTATCACGGCGAGACCATCGCCGTCCTCACCCCGGCGAGTACCCTCGGGTACAACGCCGCGAGCGACCCCGAGCGCTTCGCCGACCTCGCCGAGCTGTTCGGTGTCGACACGACGGGACTGAACACCCGCGAGGCCGCGGACGCGCTCAAGGACGAGTACATTCAGCTCCAGCGCGACCTGAACGTCCTTCCGAGTGGCTTGGCCGAACTCGCGGGGATCGACGAGGACGATATCGGCTGGCTCGCCTCCCAGACCGTCGAGACCCAACAGCGCCTGCTGCGGTGTAACCCCCGACCCGTCGAGAAGGACGACGTCGAGGCCATCTTCCGGGACGCACTGTACAACTGGGAGTAAACCCCGGCGGTCGACTGGACCGCTCCCTGTTGCCCCGTTTCGAGCCGTGAGACCGCTCGACTGTCAATTAACCATTAAAAGAAATCGTAGAATCTACGAAGTCACAAATTATTTAAAACTACAAGTCCGTCTGTCAATACGATGAAAGCCGTTGTACTCGCCGCAGGGAAGGGGACGCGATTGCGACCGCTCACCGAGGACAAGCCGAAGGCGATGGTCGAGGTGGACGGCAAGCCGCTGGTCGCACACTGTTTCGACCGGCTGGCGGAGTTGGGTGCCGAGGAGTTCGTCGTCGTCGTCGGCTACATGAAAGAACACATCATCGAGCACTTCGGCGACTCCTATCGGGACATCCCCATCACGTACGCCCACCAGCGCGAACAGAAGGGGCTGGCCCACGCGCTGTTGTGTGTCGAAGAGCACGTCGACGACGACTTCATGCTGATGCTCGGGGACAACGTCTTCAACGCGAACCTCGCGGACGTGGTCCGTCGTCAGCGCGAGGAACGGGCCGACGCTGCGTTCCTCGTCGAGGAGGTGCCCTACGAGGAGGCGGGCCGGTATGGGGTCTGTGATACGAACCACTACGGCGAGATCACCGAGGTCATCGAGAAGCCCGACGACCCGCCGACCAATCTGGTGATGACCGGCTTTTACACTTTTTCGCCGGCGATCTTCCACGCCTGCCAACTCGTCCAACCCTCGAATCGGGGGGAGTACGAGATCAGCGAGGCGATCGACCTGCTGATTCGCTCCGGGAGAACGATCGACGCCATTGGCCTCGACGGCTGGCGGATCGACGTCGGCTACCCCGAGGACCGCGACGAGGCCGAAAAACGCCTGCAGGAGGGCGCCGAAGCGCTCGCAGGGGCCGACTGAGCGCCTGCGAACGAGTACCTAACCCGACCGAACCGATCGACACCCCCGTCGACTCTCCGGCTTTCGCTATCGCGTTCGACCCGATCGGCGATTCAATCCTACTAGGACGTATAATCCATCCCTACGGTAGACTCACAAGAACTGATTGTGAGTCTCACACATGATCGAACTCGCAGTCGAAGCCGTTCTGACCCGCTCGGTACCCACCCTCATCCCGTCGACGCCGGTGGTCGAGGCGGCCGAACTTCTCCGTGATCCGGGCGTCTCCGCGCTGATCGTCCTAGATGACGACGCCATCGCCGGAATCGTTACCGAGTCCGATTTCGTCGCTTACGTCGCCGAGACCGCCTCGACCTCCCGTATCGACTCCATCATGTCCGCCCCCGTCGTCACGGTAACGCCAGAGACGTCGATCACGACGGCCGCCACCCTCATGCGCGAGCGGGGCGTCAGGCACCTCCCGGTGGTCAATACCGACGACACCTACTGCGGCCTCGTCTCGGCGACGACGCTCGCGCTGTACCTCTCGCCTCACAGTCTCGAGATCGACTGGGATAGCGAGCCCCTAGAACTCGACGCATCGGGCGAGTCGTCGCGAGAGTTCGACGGATAGCGGTGCGCCCGATCCCCATCGACCGGTGTCGGGTCGAGTGATCGCGAGAGAGAACGTATTAACCGCCCGCGAACCGAGGTTCGCCAATGATCGAGAGTTCCCGGCACAGGGTCCTCGCGCTCTGTGTGTTGCTCTGTGCGCTGGCCGGGTTGCTGGTGTTCGCGGGGACGATGGGCCCCGCCCCCTCGAACAACCACTACCCCGACGGGGCCGAGGTGGCCGCGGAGTTCGCCGCGTATCACGGCGAGTCCGTCGAGGTGAGCGGCACCGTCGTCGGAACCGACCCCGTCGCCATCGAGGTCGAGACCGACACCGACCGGCCGCTCGTGTTGACGGTTCTGGACATCGAGGGGTCGGTCGCAGTGGGGCAAGAACTCCGGGTCTTCGGTACCGTTCAGCCCGGTCGAACCGTCGTCGCCCACGAGACGGTCGTCGTCTCGTCGTGGGAGACCTACTACGCGTGGGCGGTCTCCTTCGTCGCCGGCGTCTGGGTGCTCGTCCGGTTCCTGCGCGGGTGGCGCTTCGATCGCCCGAGGTTGCGTTTCACGCCGCGGGAGGACCACGATGCCTGACCTGCTCACCCACGCGCTTGTGCTGTACGTCGTCCTCACGGTGGCCTCGTGGCGCATCGAGTGGCTCACCCCTTCCTTCGTGACGGTGGGGATGATGGGGGCGATGATCCCTGACCTGACGAAGATCAAACTCGTGGTGCCCAGCCACCGTGTCGAATCCGTTTTGGGGGTTCCGTTCGACTGGTTCGCCCTGCACACCCTCGGCGGGTCGCTCGTCTCCGTGCTGATCGGGGCGGTGCTCGTCCCGTCGAGATACCGAACGCGCGTCTTCTCGCTGCTGGCGCTGGGTGCCACGTCCCATCTCCTGCTCGACGCGCTGTTGATCAACCCCTCGGGCTACTCCTATGCCCTCTTCTGGCCCCTGACCGGGTACCATCCACCCACCCCGGGGCTCTATCTCAGCACGGACCGGTGGCCCGCGCTCGCGGCGGGTGCGCTCGCGGCGCTCGTCCGGTTGCACACGCGGCGACTCCGCGCGGATCGCGGCCCCTGATCCGGTGAAACGCCGAGATCCGTCCATATCCGATACCATATAATGAGCCTGCATAACCGGGGGCCGGTCTACGTATGTGAGGGCGTCTATCACTACGTATGACGACACCGGTTCCCGGCGCGGACGTGAGTCAGGAGTCCGTCGGACCCCGCGAGAACACCCGTCGGTGGTACGCGCTTCGGTACCTGCGGACGTGTACCTACCCGGCGACGATCGCGGAGGTAAGCGAATACGTCGGGCCGCGCGTCGGCCTCGCGCCACGCGACGTCGAGAGTGCGCTTCGAAATCGGGACGTTCCGGCGCTGGCCGGCTGTGACGCGATCGAGTTCGACCCCGAATCGGGGCTGGTCTGTCTCGATGACCGGGAGCCGTTCGCCGATCGAGTTCGTCGCGCCATATCTGCCGACGTTCTCAGCCATCTCAAACCGCCGCGGCTCAAGCGAAACCGACAGGGCGTCTTCTACTGACGGGGGACCGCGAGGGCGGTCACGGCCCCGATCACCGATCGAGTCGGAGGCAAGGGGTTAAGCGTCTGCACAATTATATCAACATATAGTGAAAAACACCATCCGCCAGTCCGACCGCGAGACCGAATCGGAACAGTCGACCCAGCGATCGAACGAGCGGGTGTGTTCGGAGTGTGGCTCGGAGAGCCTCGTCAAGAGCGACGATCAGGGCGAGCTCGTCTGTGAGGACTGCGGGCTGATCGTCGAGGAGGCGAACATCGATCGCGGTCCCGAGTGGCGGGCGTTCAACCACTCGGAGCGCCAGAGCAAGTCCCGGGTGGGCGCGCCGACGACCCAGACGATGCACGACAAGGGGCTGACCACGCAGATCGACTGGAAGAACAAGGACGCCTACGGGCGCTCGCTGTCGGCCGAAAAACGCAGTCAGATGCACCGGTTGCGCAAATGGCAAGAGCGCATCCGGACGAAGGACGCCGGCGAGCGCAATCTCCAGTTCGCACTCAGCGAGATCGACCGCATGGCCAGCGCGCTGGGCGTCCCCCGCTCAGTCCGGGAGGTCGCGAGCGTGATCTACCGGCGCGCGCTCAAGGAAGACCTCATCCGCGGACGCTCGATCGAGGGCGTCGCAACGGGCTGTCTCTACGCCGCCTGTCGCCAGGAGGGTATCCCGCGGAGCCTCTCAGAGGTCGCCGAGGTCTCGCGTGTCGAGCGAAAGGAGATCGGCCGGACCTATCGGTATATCTCCCAGGAACTCGGCCTCGAGATGCGGCCGGTCGATCCCAAGAAGTACGTTCCCCGCTTTTGCTCCGAACTCGATCTGAACGAGGAGGTCCAGGCAAAGACCAACGAGATCATCGACACGACCGCCGAGAAGGGACTGCTCTCGGGCAAGTCCCCCACGGGGTTCGCCGCCGCGGCCATTTACGCCGCCGCGTTGCTCTGTAACGAGAAGAAGACCCAACGCGAGGTCGCCGACGTCGCACAGGTCACGGAAGTCACCATCCGGAACCGCTATCAGGAACAGATCGAAGCGATGGACATCGAGTGAGCCGGTACGCCAGCCCACATCAGCCTTAGCTTCAGTTTCCCGTCGGCCTTCTACAGCCGTTCGCCGGATCGGTCCTCCCGGTCCGACGATCGTTCGAGAACCGTCGCCTCCCGAACGTCTCCCATCGTCACCCAGTCTCCCTCCTCGTGTTCGACGTCGTACCGTCGTGCGACGGGCGTCTCCCAGTCGCCGTCCCGGTACTCCGCCCGGACGTCGTAGCGGATCGCGTGATCCACGTCCCCACTCCGGAGTTCGATCCGTACGCGCCGGTCCGGATCGAATTCGACGGGCTGTGCCGTCCCGTCGAGTTGCTCGCCGTTCAGGAGCGTCACCCGAACGCGATCCTGCGGGTCGACGTCACCCAGTGTCTGTATCGGATCTCCCATCGCGAGGGAGAGGGCGTGAGTGGGCTAAAACGTGGTCCCTGCTGTCGCGGCCGTCGCGTCGGGTTCGATCGATCACCACGTACAGGTCTCGATCTCGACGGCCCACGTCCCGGACTGCCACGGGAGGAAGGCGCCGTTTTCCAGTCGGATCTCGTGACGACCCGCCTCGCGTGTCGTGACCGTCCCCCGTATCTCGCCGTCGGTCGTCCCCTCGATCAAGGGATCGCCCGAAGGACCGACGACGGTGAGGGTCGGCTCGACACCCTCGCGCGTGGTCGCCGCGATCGTGACGTCGACGTTCTCCTTCAGGTCGAACGCGTACTCCTGTGAAGAGCGGCTCTCGACTGTGACCGTCTCCGAGACGGCGATCGAACACTCTCGGACGTAGACGGTTCCGACGCCGCTCTCGCTGGCTGTCGGCCCGCCCGTACTGGCGACGTTCAGTTCGTAGGCCCCCGGCTCCGCGAACTCGGCCCGGAAGTGCACCGTCACCGTCTCCGCGGGCGCGAGCGTCTCCTCGCGGCTCCCGATCACCGCCCCGTCGCGTTCGAGTTCAACCGTGGTCGTCCCCGCGAGGTTGCCGACGTTCGTCACCGTCGCCGTCACCTCGATTCCCTCGCCGACCGCGATCAGCCGCCGGTCGACCGCGGTGGCGGTGATCTCGAAGGCCGCCGGCGGCGCGACCCGCACCGTATCGACCGCCACCCCGTTGACGCCCACCGCGTACTCGCCGGGGCCGGTGAAGGTGTGGGTCAGCGTGACGCTCTCCTCGGCTCCGGCCTCGACGCGGACCTCCCGGGTCGCGACGCTCAGGCCGTCGACCCGGAGCTCGGCGCCGAACGTCCCCGCCCGGCCGCCGACGTTCGCGACCGTCGCCGTCACCTCGATCCCCTCGCCGATGGGGACAGTCGTCCGGTCGATCGAGGTCTCTCGTACCTCGAACTTCGGGGGCGGGAGTTCGACCACGACGGTCCCCGCGGACTCGCCGTTGACGCTCACCGCGTACTCGCCGGGTTCGGCGAACTCCCCCGAAAACGTCACCGTTTCGGTCCCGCCGGCCGGAACCGTCACCGACTCCGTCTGGACGATCACGTCGTCCATCCGGAGCTCCGCGTTGAAGGTCCCCTCGCTATCGCCCCGGTTCTCGACCGTCGCCGTCACCTCGAGGGTCTCCTCGGTCGTCACCGTCGTCGCGCTGACGGAGGCCTCGACGACGACCATCCGGGGCCGCGTGTCGTCCTCCGTGCCCGATCCGTTCCCGCCGCTCCCGTCGTCGGCCCCGCGATCCGTACAGCCAGCCAGTCCGAGACCCAGTCCCGCGCCCCCGAGGCGGAGCAGGCCTCTCCGGTTGATGGGGAGTCCCTCCCCCGTGTGGTCGTCCATGTCGTGTTCCATCGCTCGCCGATACCGCTTTCGAGTACCCGCGCCTACGTAGCCCCTTCGCCTCGCCGTCGCCCACTACTCAACACAGCACCTCGGCGAGCGCCGCCGTGTCCTCGACGACCAGATCCGGCCGGTGGATCCAGCCCCCGTATGGGTTCTCATGGCGGTTGAGGAAGGCCCCGCGCATGCCGACTGCCTTCGCGCCCACCAGATCGAACGTGTGGGCCGTCACGAACACCACCTCGTGTGGGGCGACGTCGAAGCGCTCGCAACACAGGTCGTACGACGCCCGGTGGGGTTTGTACGCGCCGGCCTCCGCGACCGAGATCACCCCGTCCAGCTCGGTCCCGAAGTTCGGGCGGACCGCTTCGAGCATGTCGGGGTCCCCGTTCGAGAGCCCTACTAAGCGATAGTCCTCGCCCAGGCGCGCCAGCGCGTCGTCGACGTCGGGATACGGCCGAAGCTCCTTCCACTGACGGATAACCGCCCGTACCGCCTCGTCGGGTACGTCCAGTCCGAGTTGCTCGAGGCGGTAGGCGAGCGCGCGCCGGCTGATCTCCTTGAACGGGGTGTGGGGACCGGGGATCAGCGAGTCGATCATCGAGTCCCGAAAGTGCATCGCCAGGTATCGCCGCAGGAGGATATCGGGGTCGTACTCGCTCCCGTGTGCGTCGAGCAGGTCCCCGAGCGCGGGGACGAGAGTCGACTCGCGGTCCAGCAGTGTATCCCAGAGGTCGAACGCGAGCACCCTCGCCTCCTCGCGGATCGTGTCCGCGGCGATTGTCGCCATACCTCACGCTGTGCTCCCGAGGACGATATACCCGTAGCAATTCCGAGCCGCTCGTAATCGGAGGGACGCCCGTGGAGTGCGGGCGTCTGTCAGACAGGAGGCCGAGTGTTCCGACCTCGTACTCGTAGTCATTCGGTACGCATGTCAGTATACGACCATATTTCTGCGCGCAGAGCGATAATACTTCCATACCGTCAGGTGGGGCGACCCGAAACGGCGTCGAGCGACGCTCCGCCACGGAGACCGCGTTACTCCGGCTATCAGCGGCGTGTAGAGTCGCCTTACCGGATCAAATCACCCCATAACGGAGTAGATTCTTCCCACAGAGCTACTCGAATCATAGCATGACCGAAAACCACCCTGACGAATCGAACCGAACTGTCGATTCCGAAGAACAGTCATTCGAGCAACCACACACCTCGCGGCGGAACTTCATGATCGGCGCCGGAACGGCCGCCGGCATGATGGGCAGCGGATATGCCGCCCGCGAGCGGCTCCGCGAGGCGATACCCGACGAACCGGCCAACGGCGGTAAAGTACGGCACTTCGACGTCCACGCGGTCGAGATCGACATCGTCTACAACGCCTTCGGCGTCCACCAGCCAAACGGCGCGATGTACGTCCTCAAGGAGAAGAAAGACGAGGTGCGAAAGGCCTCCGGCGAGATTCCCGGTCGCGCGTTCGACGACATCGAGGACACTCACGACATCGACCATTCTATTCATCAGGATTGCGACGGAGATCACGACCACGAGGACGACTGCGACTGTCACGAGAAGCGCGACAGGGAGAAGCCGAGCGGGGTCGACACGTCGGTGATTCAGCCGCTCGTGATCCGGGCAAACGTCGGCGACGTCATCGAGATCGAGTTCCACAACGACCTCGACCGGCGCGCGTCGATCCACCAGACCGCCCTGCCCTACGACCTACAGGACTCGGACGGCATGTCGGTCGGGTTCAACGAGGACACGACCGTCGCGCCGGGAGAGTCGATCACCTATCGGTGGTTCGCGAGTAACACGGGCACGCACTTCTTCTACGACGGTGCTAACCAGGCCTACGACAGCGCCGACGAACCCCCACAAAAGGCGAACCTGCTGAGTCGGTCGCTATTCGGCGCGGCCGTCGTCTACGAGCAGGGCGTCACGTGGACCGACCCGAAGACGGGCGGGGAGTTGAACAGCGGCGTGCGTGCGGATATCCACGACCCCGAGGTGCTGGAGACGAGCTATCGAGAGTTCGTCACGTTCTATCACACTCCCGAGGGGATCGAACCCGATATCGACTTCCCGGACGGCGACACCCCCCAGACGACCCACGCGATCAACTACCGTTCCGACCAGACCGGCGTTCGCGTCAACGACGAGTGTCCCGACTGTGACCTCGAGGAGTTCTTCTACAGTTCGTGGACCAACGGCGATCCCGGCGGCGGCGACAACGTCTACGAGACGTACAAGGGCGATCCGATCAAGTTCTCCGTCGTCGGGGCCTCCGTCGAGGATAACCACGTCCATCACCTCCACCAGCACCGCTGGAAGGAGATCCCACAGCGCACCGACGCGGACACGATCGACTCCCAGACGGTGGGATTGGGTGCGACCTCCTCGGCTCGGACTCGCTTGCGACCGGGTATAACTACGATCAGGAGACGCCCGCCAAGGAGAAACGCACCTACCGCTGGTACGCCGACGAGGAGGGGTCGATCTTCTTCCACGACCACATCTCGGGTATCGACGAGGTGATGAACGGCTCCTTCGCAGGGCTGATCGTCGAGCCCGAAGGCTCGATCTGGCGCGATCCCTACACCGGCGAGGAGATCGAGGCCGGTGCACAGGCGATCGTCGAGCAGCCCAACGGCGAGGACTTCCGCGAGCAGTGTCTCCACTACCACGACTTCGCGGAGCTGTGCGACCGCGATGGCGACCTGATCACCAACCAGATCCAGCACAACGTCAACCAGGGGACGATGGCGATCAACTACCGCAACTCCCCGTACTACAACCGCAACGACCCGGACCCGGCGTACGTCCACAGTTCGGCGGTTCACGGCGACCCCGAGACGCCCGTCCTCGAGACGTACCCCGAGGACACGATTCGAATTCGGCTGTTCCAGGGGGCCTACGAGGAACAACACGACTTCTTCCACCACATGCACCGGTTCAATGCGCGGAACCTGAACCCCGAATTCAGCGTCTCGCAGGTCATCGGCACCTCCGAGGCGTTCACCTTCGAGATGGATCTCGCCGAGCAGGAGGACTTCGAGATGCTGCACAACCCGGACGGGCTTCCGGTCCACGACCACCTCTTCGGGTCGGCCGTCGACGACGACCTCTGGACCGGGATGTGGGGGATGCACCGCGTCTTCGATGCGAAAGTCGATCATCTGCAACCGCTTCCCGATCAGGGTGCGCCGGACGAGCGGATCACGAGGGACGAACTCCGCGAGATGGGCCACTGGGCCGGCTTCACCGACCGGTGGAAGGAGCTGGGCCAGAAGTGGCGCTTGATCTACCCCGAGGGCGCCGACCGGGAGTTCCCGCCCGATAAACCGTTCCGCCAGAACGAGAACGTCGGCGAGATCCCCCCGAAGGCGCCCGATCCGGGTCAGCCGTGTGCCGAGGATGCGCCCGTCCGCACGTACAAGGTCACGGCGTTCAACCTGGACATCGAGTTCAACGAGTACGGTGATCACGATCCCCATGGAATCATCTTCGCGCTCGACGAGCACGTCGAGGACATCAAGTGCGGCCGGCGCCCGCCGACGCCGCTGGTCCTGCGGGCGAATCAGGGCGAGTGCATCGAAGTCAGGCTCAAAAACGACCTCGACGAGTTCGACGAGGACCACGACCACCCCCAAATGCGGATCCTCCGGAACTGGGACCGCTCGAAGCGCATCTCGTTGCACCCCCAGCAGATCACCTACGACATCAACGGCTCCGATGGGGCAACGGTCGGGTTCAACTTCGATCAGACGGTCGAACCGGGCGAGTCGATCACCTACCGGTGGTTCGCCGACGAACTCCTCGACAACTGCGTGCTGTGGGACATGGCGGACGTCCGGAGCAACCGCCACCACGGCGCGTTCGGCTCGCTCGTGATCAGTCCCGCCGGAAGCGAGTGGCTCTCGCCGCGCACCGCCGAGCCGCTCTCGGACGCGGGCGACGGCACGCCCGCGGCGTCGATGCCCGAGGCGATGATCAAGACGTCCGGGGCCGCCGATACCGGTTCCGCAGTGAACGGCACTGGAACCGGCGATATCCAGCCGGTATCGGACTTCCGGGAGTTCACCCTCTCGTTCAGCACCGGGCGATATATCGTCAACCGAAAGGACGAGGACGACTGCGTCGTCCCGGTGAACCCCGACGATCCCGAGCAGGACCCCGACGCGCCGTGCAACCAGATCGGCGATCCCGAGGATCAGGGCTACGGCTCGATCAACAACCGCGCGGAGCCGTTCATCCGGCGCTTCGAGCGCAACAGCGACGAACAGCACCTCGTGTACGACTCCGGGGTCCACGGCGATCCTGCAACGCCCGTCTTGAACGCGTTCCTCGACGATCCCGTCGCGTTCCAGGTCCAGACGGGAACCGGGAAGTCCCGCGGCCTGCGATTCCACCTCTCGGACCACCAGTGGCCGCGGTTCGTCGGCCCGGAGCGGAACCCGCCGGGCGAGGTGCTCGCGAACCCGCCCATCGAGGGCTCGCCGACCATCGGGGTCGACGACCGCTTCGGCGTCGGGCTCGGCCTCCGGTTCGACATGCTCGGCGGGGCGGGCGGCCTCGCGGGGAGCACGGGTGACTTCATCTATCAGGAGACCCAGCAGCGCCGTCTGCTCGAATCCGGCATGTGGGGGATCTTCCGCGTTCGCAAGCAGCCACGCGAGTTCGCCGATCGGTGTCACCCGCTGCCCGATCGCTCCGATCCGGTGCCCATCGAGGAGCGCCCCGGTTGGATCGTCGGGCGGACGGACATGACCGACTCGGCGGGCGAGGACACCGCGATCATCGTCCCCGACAGCGACATGGGACCGGCCGGATCGGTGGCGCTACACTGCTTTGCCGACCCGATCGAGGAGGCACAGATCCCCGATCTGACCGATCCCGACGTGCAGGTCGTCCTCCACGCCGACGAGGAGAACGGTCGACTCGACGTCGTCGTCCACGATCCGAGCGATATGGAACCCGAGACGACGATCGAGATACTGAGCGATACGACGATCGAGGTCGTCAGCGCGGGGATCAGCGAACCCGTCGAGGCCGTCGCGGAGGGCGCGGACGAGGACCCCGACGAAGTCAGCATCGACGACCCGCTGGTCGAGCCGGTGTCCGCGCCCCTCGGCGAGGCGCAACTGGACGGCTTTGTGGGGGCCGACGTCGTGGTCACCACCCCGGCGACCGACGAGCCGGCGAACTTCGGAACGCTGATCGAGGCGGTGTCGACCGACGAGGGGACGACCTCCGTCGAGTGGGCGGACGGGTCGACGACCGACGTTACGACCGGCGAGTAGGGTCGACGGACGAACTCCCGGCTCGCCGCGGTTAATTGCTCGTGTGTCCGATCGTGAACAAGCCCTTTACCGGCCCGCGTACTGGATCGGTGTATGGACCGGGGACATCGAGCGCGACAGCGCGGATCGGGCGAACGATGATCGATCCCGTCTCGGTTCTCTACGTCGACCCGGATCGGGCCGCACTCGATACCGTTGCGAGCGCCTTCGAGCGCGATCGACCCGAACTCTCGCTCCACACCGCCGAGAGCGCCGCGGTGGCGCGCGATCGCCTCGGACCCGGCGGGATCGACTGCGTCGTCAGCGAGTACGACCTCCCCGACGCCGACGGTCTCGACTTCCTCGCGACCCTCCACGAGGAGGTGGGCTTACCGACCGTCCTCGTCACCGACCGCACGGATGACGCGCTCGCGTGCGAGGCGTTCTCGCGCGGGATCGACGAGTACCTCCACCGGGGCGATCCGATCCAGCCGACGGTGCTGGCCCACCGGATCGACCGGACGCTCGCCGGGCCCGACGCCGTCGAGGGGTCGAGCGCCCACCTCCGGGCGCTGACGCACGCCGCCTCGGACGTGATCGTCACGGCCGACGACACCGGCACGGTCCGGTTCGTCAACGAGGCCGTCGAGGACGTCTTCGGCTACCGGCCCGAGGAACTGGTCGGGAACTCGATCGGGACCCTCGTGGCCGAGGCCGACGCCCCCGAGTACGTCGCCGGCCTCGAACGGTATCTCGACGCCGAGGACGGAACGTGGGGTCACGCCGAGGTCGACGGCCGCCACCGCGACGGCTCGCTGATCCCTCTGGAGGTCTCGTTCGGACGGTTCGACCACGCCGGAGGGCGCTTTTTCACCGGGATCGTCCGGGACGTCTCCGAGCGCGAGCGCCTCGAGTCGGAACTGGGCGAACTGATCGGTCGGGTCACCGACGCCTTCTTCGGCCTCGACTCGGAGTGGCGATTCACCTTCCTGAACGAGCGCGCCGAGGAACTGATCAACCCGGAGGGGCGGGATCTGATCGGCGAGGACATCTGGGAGCGGTTCCCCGAGGCCGTCGGGACCGGCTTCGAGGAGGAGTATCGCCGCGCGATGGAGACCCAGACGCCGGTCCGCTTCGAGGAGTACTTCCCGCCGCTCTCGGCGTGGTTCGCGGTGCAGGCGTACCCCTCCGAGACGGGGCTGTCGGTGTACTTCCGGGACGTCACCGACCGAAAACGGCGCGAACAGCACCTCGAGACGCTGAACACGTTCTCGCGGGAGCTGACGACGGCAGAGACGGTCGAGGGGGTCAACCGCATCGCGATCGAGGCGGCCGACGAGATGCTCTCGCTTCCGATCGCCTCGATCGAGCTCTACGATCCGGAGACGGGCTATCTCGAACCGGTCGGTGCCGGGGAGGACTCGCCCGCCGTCGGGCATCGACTGTTCGACTCCCGGCGGACCGTTCCGTGGCAGGCCTTCACAAAGGGGGAACCGGCGATCTACGACGACCTCTCGAGCGAAGAGACGGCGCTTTGCAGCGTGATCGTTCTCCCGCTGGGCAAACACGGCGTCTTCATCGCCGGCGCCAATCAACCGCATGCGATCCCCGAGTCGGACGTCTCGATCGCGGAGACCCTCGCCGCGAACACGACCTCCGCGCTCGATCGGGTCGACCGCGAGCGGGCGCTGCGCGAGCAGACCGATCGTCTGGAGGAGAAGAACGCGGCCCTCAGGCGCGTCCACCGGCTCAACGCCGTTATCAGGGGGATCCTCGGGGAATTGACGCGGGCCTCGACACACGAGGGGGTCATGCAGTCGGTCTGTGAACGGCTGGCCGACGCCGACCCGTATCGCTTCGCGTGGATCGGGACCCACGATCCGGTCACCGACGAGATCACGCCCGAGGCGTTCGCCGGCGTCGAGGAGGGCTATCTCGACGAGGTCACGGTGACCGCAGACGACAGTTCGACCGGGCAGGGACCGGCCGGCAGGGCGTTTCGTACCCACGAGGCCCACGTGCAGAACGACCTCTACTCGGACCCGCCGTTCGAGCCGTGGCGACAGGCCGCCCTCGAACGGGGCTACCGGGCGAGCATATCGGTCCCGATCGTCCACCGGGACTCGATCCACGGCGTGTTGAACCTCTACGCCGACGAGGCCGACGCCTTCGACGAGACCGAGGTATCGGTGCTCACGGAGCTCGGGGAGGCGATCGGCTACGCGCTCGCCGCGCTCGATCGACGGCAGGCGCTGGTCGGCGACCGCTCGATCGACCTCGAGTTCCGGGTTCGGGACCCCGAGGACCCGGTCCTCGCGTTCGTCCGGGAGCACGCTCTCACCATCGAATTCGAGAACACCGTCTACCGGGCCGACGGGACGCCTCGCGTGTTCGTCACGATCCCCGACGTCGATCCCGACCGGGTCGAACGGCTCGTCCGCGAGAGCGACGCTATCGAGGACGTAACGTACATCCGAGCGCAGGGAACCGACCGGCTGTTCGTGTGTACGCTGACCGACTCGGCGTTCCTCTCGGCGCTCGTCGATCACGGCGCGTTCCCCCGCGTCCTCGCTTCGGGGGACGACGGCGAACGGGTCGTGGTACGGGTCGCGGGGGCGGCCACCGTCCGCTCGGTGATCGACCTCCTCGACGAGCGCTACGACGAGGCCGAACTCCTCGCACAGCGCGAGCGCGACGAGCCGATCACGACCCAACGGGAGTTCGAGGCCGCGTTCAACGCCCTGTTGACCGACCGTCAGGAGGAGGTCCTGCGCGCGGCCACCGTCAGCGGCTTCTTCGAGTGGCCCCGGGGGATCACCGCACAACAGCTCGCCGAGGTCTTCGACGTCTCCCAGCCGACGGTGAGCCGACACATCCGCGCGGGCGAACGAACCCTGTTCGAACTGTTGTTCGATGGGGCCGATCGACGGGATTTAGATATATAACACGATTCGAGCGATCGGGGATAGATAGTTACTCCGTGGGAATATGCGTCTCCCGACCCGAGAGGACACCGATGGAGCAGGACGCGTTTCACTGTCAGGACTGTGAATGGTTTCGGGCAGTAGGGACCGTCTCCGCCCGACCCGAGGCGATCAGGGGAGCCATCTCCCACCACATCGAGACGGGTCACGAGATCGTGTCCGACGACCTGTCAGGTGACGTCTCTCCGGCAGGACGGCCATCCGACCTGACGCTGTCGGCAACCCGGTCGGACGACTGACGGCCACGAACGCCCTCCGTTACCCCCTCCCATGGCCACAGACTCTCACTCGAACCCGATCCACGCACCGCTCTCAGAGGAACCCGTCGCCCTCCGCTACTCGATGGACGCCGACGAAACCGCCTGCGAAGCCGTCTGTCGGGCCGTCGCCACGGTCGAGGACTGTTCCGTACTGGAGCTGGCTCCGATCGGGGAGGTCATCGATACGGATTCGCTCGACGCGCTGTTCTCGCCGTCTCACCGGGACGAACGGTACCACCTCACGCTCCGGTACGCCGGCTACGAGGTCGTCCTCCACGGCGACGAGATCACCGTCCTGCCGGTCTCGTAGTCGAGATCCCATCGGGGTTCGGTCACGCAGGCGAGCCGTTCTTCGTGGCCCCCGACGTAGAGGGGGTGTCACCCTGCGGTCGGGGCGACGGATCATGACCAGTAGATCGACGGACAACGATCCCGTCTCACTTCCCGAACTGCTCGACGCGCTCACAGCGACGATCGTCGCCGAGAGCGACGACGAAGACCTCGTCGCGTTCGCCGAGAAGCTGCGGACGGTCGTCGAGGAGGCGACCGACGTGGTCGAAACGATCGACTTCGAGAGGCTCCCGGACGCGATCGACGGCGAGGAACTTCCCGACGCCATCGAGGCCGAGAAGCTCGCGGACGCGCTCGAAAACGGCGACGCCACCGAGATGATCGACCTCGCGGAGCTGTACGAGGCGGTCGACCTCCTGGAACTCTGGAAGACGGTCGACCTTCCCGCACTCCGCGAGGAAGGCGAGGAGTTGAACGTGGAACTCACGGACCTCCTCGGGACCGAAGACGAGTCCTCCGAGGACGAGGACGGCGGGATGTTCGATGAGGCCGTCGACACGCTGTTGGGCGCCGAGAGCAGACAGCAGGCGCTCGTCTCCCGTCTCGACGCCGCTATCGATGCGTTTCGCGTTGCGTTGTTCGAGACACACGCGACGGTTCGCCGCCTCTACGAGGCCAACCAGCGTGACCACGACCGGGGGGATCACTCCCGATCGCGGCGGCCGACGACCCGCTCGACGATGCCGCGCGGGCCGCTCGTGGATTCGGCCTCGACGCGCGTGTCGACCGTCCCGAGACGGGTGCGCCACTCACGAACGAAGGGCCGTTCGCGGGTCTACGGCCGTCGGTTCGAGCGCGTGGGAGGCCGGTGACCCATGGGCGTCGCGCCGGCTGTGATCCACCTTCATATAGGAAATATTACCTATTTGTTCCGGTAGTACCTTCATGACAGTATCCGTCCAACCATAGTCGTGAGAAATGAAATGGAAATGATAGTAAACCTCAATCGACTAAGCCACGAACTCTCCGGGACGGTCGCCGACCGCGAGCGCTCGCGTATCGAGACGCAGCTATCGGGTATCGAGCGCTGTCCACACTGTGGGTCGCCCGCGAGACTCGACGCGATCATCGCCCCACCGCCGGTCGACACCGCACGCGAGGAAAGCGAGGGACGCCGTCGCTCGGTCCTCAGCGACTATCACGTCGGTGCCCGCTTCGATCCGTGCGAGCATGAGGTGGACCTCCGGACCATCGACGGGATCGCTATCACCCTTCGAGACGCTCCCATCGAGGTCGACTACCACCCCGACTCGGTTATCAATTGACGAATTTGTGTCAACAGAGGTTGTAGTATTTACGATTCTTCTTACGGATGGACCGAACCCGGAATCGGGTGACGGTAGCCGTATCCGGCCAATAATATGTTTTTTTATATCATTTATATACTGAAACAATTGATCGCGGTGTATTTATACCATAGGTTGATGTGTTAGGATAATCTCACATGACCAACGAAGAAGCGCGTGTGGATCCGGAACGTACCAGTCGTACTAGTCGTCGCAGCTATCTCGGAGTGCTCGCAGGGGCCGCTGCCGCCCCGGTGTTCGGGTCGGTCGCGAGCGCCGACAGCGAACGGGTGATCACCGTCATCGGTCGGGGTTCGACGGCCCACTACGAGTTCAGCGTCTCGGGCGACGTCGAGAAGTCCACCGCTCACGACGGGACGATCAACTCCTTCGATTCGATCGACGAGTCACGAGTGACGGGCCGAACGACGCACGAGGCCGATTCGTTCGCCTTCACGGGCGAGATCTCCGGCTTCGAGACCGACGCTCCGGTCGACGTTTCGATCGACGGCGAGCCCGCGGATCTGGGCGGTGGCGTCCAGGCGACCTCGACGGACGACGAGGACGACGGCGAGGACAGCGAGGTCGACGAGTCGGAGTACTCGGAGGTAGTGGACATCGTGGAGGCGGGTGCGGACAACGACGGCAACGAATCGATCACCTCCACGCTCCGCCAAGTAGCCGACGACGGTACCCTCGTGAAATTCCCCGCCGGCGAGTACCTCATGGATGGCCAGTTCCGCATCGCGGGCTACGAGCAGTTCGGGATGGTCGGCGACGACGCCACCATCCGCGTCGCCCCCACCGACGGCTACACGT
>NZ_LTAZ01000009.1 GCF_001593955.1 Halalkalicoccus paucihalophilus
TCTGGTCGATACTCATGTCGATCTCGACATTCGAGACCTCGAGTCCGGAGCCGCCGTCGAGTCGGATGGGGCGCTGGCCGCCGAACCCGTCGAAGTGTTCGTCGTAGACGAACTCCGTTCCCTCGATCGAACTCCCGTCGCCGCCGAGACGCACGCCGGCGACGTTGGCGTTCTCGACGCGACCGCCCTCGACGTGGACCGTGCCGTCGGCGCTACTGTCGCCCTGTGAGCAGTAGATGCCGTTGTCGGGGAAGGGGCCGATCTGGATGTTTCGTAGGGTCACAGTCCCCTCGTGGTAGTTGCTCACCAAGAGACCGGTACCGCCTCGGCCACCCGAAACCTCCTCGCCGCCATCGGAGAGGTCGACGTTCTCGACGAGGCCCTCGCCGTCGCTCGATTGAAGCCCGACGAGCATGGGCCCCTTGCTGGGGGTGTCGTGTTTGCCCTCGACAGTGATATCGCTCACCGAGAGGCTGTCGCCCGCTTGAAGCTCGAACACGCGCCCGCCCGTGTTGCTTCCCGAGATATCGGCGGTAAAGCCCTCGACGGTGAGGTCGTCGATCGGGCTGCGGTAGGTCCCGAGTTTGAACGTGTAGCCGTCGGTGGGGGCGACGCGGATGGTGGCGTCGTCGCCGACCATCCCGAACTGCTCGTAGCCCGCGATGCGGAACTGGCCATCCATGAGGTACTCGCCGGCGGGGAATTTCACGAGGGT
>NZ_LTAZ01000010.1 GCF_001593955.1 Halalkalicoccus paucihalophilus
GGTTCGATTGGTGGCGTTTCTGCCGGCGAGGACGGTGACACCGGGTGTAAATTCGACTGAGGTAGAGTCGATGCCGCCGATGTGTTCGACGTCGACGGCAGCAGTCGTCTCTTGGAGTGAGGGCATTAGTGGCGTTCTCTCCGAGTTTGCGTCTAATAAGTATTCAGCCGGCATTAATCACTGTAGAGTGAATTGTGAGGAGTCTGTACTAGGGTGAGGTCATCTTCTGTTACCGGTAGACTCATACTAGTGATAGTGTCTGTAGTACAAACGAGAGGCTTCAATGGAACTATCAGATGATGTATTGTGTCTATTTAGTGTAGAGATTACCCAACGAGACGGCTCATCCGTTATCGAGATTCCCGAGCGTGAACTCACGCATGGAGCTCTCGAGTCCGGCGTTCCGTACCGTGTCGCCGTTATCTCGTCTAGCACCGATTCTACTCCGAACCGGGATGGCGACCAGTCGGCTCAACCTGACGAGGCCAACCCACCGGTCGAGGAAGGTGAGCACCGGACGGTCGATATCAGTGATATCGGTGACCAAGGCGATGGCATCGCTCGCGTCGAACGTGGCTACATCGTGATCGTCCCGGACACGGAACTGAACGAGCGCGTCGAAATCGAGATCACTGACGTGACACAAACCGTCGCCTTTGGCGAGGTTATCGAGCGCGAAGAGTACTATCAGTAGCTAGTGCCTCGGTTGTTCCGGATCTTGAGTTCACCTATCGGATCATGTTCTCTATAGAGACACCAGTCAATGTTTGCACTGTCGCTATTACAGTGTGTTTAACGAGCCTACGAAAATGCGTTATTTTCGAGTTGAGCGTTCGTCCACGAGTGTATAACCCTCGTCGGTCAGCATATAGATGATTGCGGGAATACCAGTGTCGTACTCACCAACATACTCGGTGTCAAGTGGTTCGATCCACTCCTAGGACTTGGGAATTGACAGCTGGTAGTATTTGCTTCCCTTCGGAATCTTGGCACAATCACGGATCTCACCTGAGGACAGCTCATCATGTACTGCAAGACACTCGAGAATTCGATAGCGATCGTCCTCCAGGGCAGTCTGTAGTTCATCGTCCGTAGTTGGTTTCTCCATGCGTTCGTACTGAGGTACGGTCGATAAGAGAACTAATAGTATTGCGCTCCAGCCGTTGGTGATCTGCAGGAGGGCAGATTTCCTCATCACACCGATGTCTCCGTACTCCACAGTAGTTCCAAATTCCTCCGTCACCCCATTGTCAAGCAAGATACGGGCTAGTTACAGACGCAGAACGAGCTCATCTTCGACTCGACGACGCTCCGTCGTGCAGCGCTCAAGGACTGTCGTTGCATCTACCAGCACAGGATAAGTGACGCCTATGGAATAATACAAATATTCTTGTAGGTCGACGGTTTCGTTCGTATGTGGTTCAGCTGTATGGCCGTCCGTTCGCTGCGTTTGGCGTTCCTCGATGAGTTGTTCACACGTCTCAAGACACGTAGTGAGTTGCTGGTGAGTTTCGTGGAGGTCCTCAACTGATTGGTGATGGCGGGGTTGTTCAGTGGCCTGTTCATACTGCTTACCAGTGGTCGTCAGCGTCTGCTCTGCGTCGGTGAGTGTCGTCGCTTCGTCATCCAGTCGGTTACTGAATCGTACGCGGCGGACGCTGGCTGCTGTGGCTGCCTGTCCGACGGCCTGTTGTAACGAGGGGGTGAGTTGAGAGTGTGTTGTAATTGCGGTAGTGAGATCTTCTCCAAACTCGATTGCCATATTCTGTACAAGTGGCTCATTATATTCCTCACCGTAATGCGGGATACTCAGGACCGTGTCTCGATAGGCCTGCTGAATAGCATCGATCCCCTCCGTTGTCGATGGTGGCGAGGGGTGTGGATCAAGAGAACGGATAAGTTTGTGGTCAGAAGAGAGAGTCGCTGAGGATGGGGATGGTGGCTCAAGTGCACTAACCCGATTGCCAAGGTGTTTGAAGGCATCCCGCTCAGCGCGTGTGCGCTCTTGTTCTGTCTGCACGATGGCTTTGGCCCGAGGAATCCATGTAATCAGCGACGAAGCAAGGCTACTGGTTGCAACGTTCCTTGTTTGAAGTAGCTCGCCGGGCTGGAGTGGAGAGAGCGTGGTCGGTGAGCCCACAAACGCAAGGACTGCAGAAAAGTCTAATAGCGGGATCCATCCTCCCAGTGCTGGATCAGTGATAGAGATGGGCGATCCAATGGCGAGGATACCGATAGAAATAGTGCTCAGTATGGCGATTGAATACGATACGGGTGCCGTTCTCATGCAGCAGACTATGCGACACTGGGAAATAACTCTCCTGCCGGAAGACGGCAATATGTACAGACATATCGCTGATCACACGATTAATTATAGGACGTTACCCGAACTAAATATTGACTCTACTCTGAGATCGGCTGATCGACAGTGGTTGCACCATACCTCTCCAATAGCTTAATTAGTAATACTGTACTATAGTAGCACGGATCAGCGTTTAGTATAGCGTGTTACAAATTAGTTCAGACGGCCCTGTCTATATAAGGAATGAGCAGGCTGAAGAGCTAGTGATTTATGCTACTCTCGAACCTGCTCGCAGAGAGTTTAGACATTACGACGCTCGAATGTTGTCAGCGGGAGTGGACGGCGACGTTGACGAGACGTGAAGCGTCTCGTTCGCACACCAGATCACGAAGCGTTCTGGGACTGCCCGTCAAGGCGTTCGCCGTCCGACTCCACGCTGCAGGACTTTCACTTAGAGAGATAGAGTGATTCTCCGTCTTCTCGGCGTCGAATGCTCGTTTCAAGCGATTTTTCAGTGGGTACATCGGTTGACTGACAGCGTTTCGGACCCGCCGATGGCGCAACCGAGGCGGGTCGCGGTCAATGAGACCGCTACCGCTGTCAAAATCAATGGTAAGCAGTCTTGATAGTACGCTGCAATAGACCTCGACACAAAGGTGATCCTTGACGTTGTACTGTTCAAACATCATAGGACTGATCCGGCGGCTGCGTTTTTTGCAGAAATCCGAGAGAATCACGACTGTTCAGAGATTGTGTTTCTGGCCAATGCCTTCGGCTATTGGACTGCTTCCTCTCGATTAAGGTGAACAGTCGGGTCGATTATACTGAGCAAAACTTGATCGAAAAGTGGTTTCACACGTTCAAAATGAGGATTGACCATTTCCATAATTCATGGGTGGGCAGTCGGCTGAGCGTCCGCCCGTGTCTTGCAGTGTTCGTTCATTACTATAATTCTCAACGACCTCCATCAATCGCTTGACGATTGAACGCCAGCGCAAGAGGGTTAACTAGATAGGGCCCCGGATGTCAATACTTTTGATGGGCCGTCGGCTCTCGAGTTTCACTGAACGCGTCGATTACGTGAAAACAGGCGCAAAACCTCGCCCTTCAGGGCGGGGATACGCGCCGTAATTCTCGTTAATCTTCCGCCGTCAAGGCAAATCGAGCTAATCGTCGGAATACACCGGCGGTTGCGTGTTCGGATAGATCAGGTAGACGAGCGCAATTTAGTAGTTGCTGTCGCGCGTCGCCGCCATACACTGACGCTGGACGGAGTCCGGCGTGTGGCACTCGATGTCAAGTTCGAATCCTTCTGCGACGTGGACGATCTTCATCACGCCATCGAACCGCACACGAGACCGCTGAACGGCACAGTCACTGATACGTGAGGTTGAGTTCGATTTCGTTGACTGCCCCCAATAACAGATTCGGGATCTCCTCTTGGAAGTACGAGCCTGTGAATCGTTTGGCCGGTCCTGCGACTGAGACGGCACCGTGGACGCCGTCGTCGAGGACGATCGCCGTCCCAACGGCACGGATTTGTTTGTGCGACTCACGGTCGTTGAACGAGATCCCCTTCTCACGAATCGTCCCTAGTTCCCGTTTGAGATCGTCTCGAGCAGTAATCGTGTGGTCAGACGCGGCTGCGAGTTCTCGGTGGTCGAGGATGGCGTCCAGTTCGTCCTCTGGCAACTGTGCGAGAATCGCCTTCCCCGCAGCGAGCATATGTAGCGGCCGACGCTTGCCGACCCAAGAGTCGGTCGGGACGCCTCGATTACCGAAGAGTCGATCAAGGTAGACGGCCATGTCGTTCTCTTTCGTGACGAGATTGACCGTTTCATCGGTATCGTTGACCAGTTGTTCCAACACCGGCTTCGATGCGGTCAGCAATTCGTCGTAGTATCGCTTCGCCTGTGTTCCCGTATCCATGAACCGCAGTCCGAGGCGATAGCCGTTCGCTTCCTTGACGACGTATCCGTAATCCTGTAACGTCGAGAGATGTTCTGAAGCGGTGCTGTTCGCGATACCGACAAAGTCGGCGATTTCTGATAACCGGACACATTCGTGTTCGGCAAGAGTTTCGACGATGGCGAAAGTCGTATCGATCGCCTTAATGCGCCGCCCGTTACCGCTTTTGTATACCATAGCTTATAATTCGTTCAATATTTATATATACTCTTTGGTGTCAGAGATGACGCTAATTGGTTGATTTCTCACACCTCCGGAGCTGTAAAGGGTGTTTATAATATTTACATCATCGGTAAACTGCCTATTCGGTAATACCGAACGGGCATCGTGATAATTCTAGGTGGATCCACTTGCTCGTTAGGATTGATGGTATCGCTTGAGTGACCGTTAAGAGGCGAATACGGCCTCTAAGTAAGTTGTCTACGGGCGACAGAACTACACAATAACGTGCTTCCAGCACGTGTATGAAACAATCACTTATTCGTGTTCCTCTACAATTATTCTATTAGTGCTATCGTAAATGTTTGCTCGTTTGCAAACCGTTGCGATCTAGTTGACAGCAATCTGGTGGTGAAAATATACGCATCGACCATTCTACTGCGTTTACAACAATATGGATGTAAAATACAGGGCACGGCACTCTCAGTCGCAGTCGTTTCGACCGATCACCGTCGCGTAGACAGAATCTGTATTTCGGTATTATCGAAATCAAAAACAGAAATAATGATAGTGAAACATAAGATAGCAGGCTACTCAGTGCTGGCACTGTCATTACGTACCACGGGAAATTAAGGACCCTTCGAAAAGCCCGTCCACTGGTCACCGCACGTATCTTCCGCGACGAACGGCGCGATAGTCGCGCGGAGCAGCAGTTCTCAACGGCTACTGACCGATCACATTTGGAACGCGGGATCGCTTGATCTCAGTGTCGTCATATCCATATTGCTGTAAGAGGTCCTCGGCGCTCGCTCTAAGTGCTTCCGGCGGCGTCTTGAGGTAAGTCCGCAACGACAAGAATTGAACTGGGTGGTCGCTCACGGTCGCGCGGGAGCTAGATGCGTCATACCATATAAGTAACACCAGCACGTCTCGCTCGTTCAAGGTCTCGACCGACGGCATGAGCAGCAGACTGGGCTTTCACCCCGCCGTGTCGGGCATCCGTGCCGGAACAGTCGATACCGCGCTCGTCATCGCGTTCCAAGGAAACTGCAACGAGCGGTTCTTCCCGCCCAGTACGATCTGCCCACACTGCCACTCGATCGCCGTCGACTGGGCGGAGAGAACGGAACGCTCTTCTCGTTACCCGAATCCACGTCACGGCGGCGTACGACGATGTACTCGTCGTCGGCGTCGTCAAACTGGGATAAGGGTCCACAACTGCTCGCATTGATTGACGAGCCGTACGCGGCCCTCGAGATCGGCGATCAAATTGGTATCGAGCCGATTGAGTACGACACCCGCTACGACTGAGGCTAGCTTGAGGAGCACCCGTTCTTCGAGGCGAGCCTCCTCGGGGAGCGATCGACTGTCTCTCTCGGTTCGAAAGCGAATCACGGTGACCGTCGCGGCGGTCGAATCGGCTGATAGCATCCGAGAAGTCATCGTCTCGCTTGTGCTAGTCGCGCTTCTCTGTCGGCGGGCCGAACTAAAACGGTGTCTGGCGCTAGTCCTTTGTGGTCCTGATGGAATCCGTCGCAGATCGTTCGCTGACTCGCTCACGGATCGGTTTCTGGAGCTGGAGTGCCATCAGTACAAGGATGCCTGTGACACAGCCGACACGGATCGTGATGTCTGGATAGACCATCGCGAGCACACCGAGTACGAGGTAGATCATCTTAGCGGGGTATATGACGAAGGCGCTTTCGTGGAAGAACCTCCCATAGTAGTTGAGCCCGTGTGAGATCCCTAGTGCGCCGAGCAGCGCGATGATTCCCGACAAGAACGTCTGGGTTCCAAAGCCACCGACGACGAGTTCGGGGTTATAGATGAACGCGAACGGGAGGACGTAGATCGGTGTGGAGATCTTCAGGGCTTCGTGGGCCGTTCGCCAGAAGTTGCTTTCCGCGATCCCCGTCGCGACGACGACCGCGATCGCAATTGGCGGCGTCAGTCCCGACAGAATCGCGGCGTACAGCACGAAGAAGTGCGCTGCAAGGTCGGGGACGAAGAACTGCTGGATCAGCGCCGGCGCGATCAGCGCTGCGACGATGACGTACGCGGCGACCGTCGGCATTCCCATCCCCAGGACGATCGAGATAACCATCGCGAGGATGACCGCAGTCAACATGACGCCACCAGAGAGGTCGAGCAGGGCCAGCGAGAGAATCCCCGGAATGCCCGACGCGGTGAAGACGTCGACGACGCCGTTGATCGCAGCGATGATGATCGCGATCGGTGCGAGGATCATCGCGCCTTCTCTGAAGCCGGTTGCCGCATCACCGAGGAGACTGACACACTCGGCCTGGAGATCGCCGCCTTCCATTGCCGTCTGGACCAGCGGGAACCCGAAACCGGTGATGAACATCGCGATGATAGTGTACAGTGCGGCCGTGAGCACCGTGTACTGGAGGACGCCGAGAACGTAGATCAGGAGGGCGAACGGAATGCCGAACCGGAGACACTGGATAATGAACTCCTTCTGGGACATCTGCTCTTCGAACTGGCTCTCAACGTCGATCTTGGTCGTCTGTTCGCTGAGCTGTCCGATGCCCTTGTAGTGGACGGCAAAGGTGATGGATCCGTAAAAGATCATAGCGGGAATGATACCTGCGATGATCACATCAACGTACGTGATACCGAGCAGCGACGCCATGACGAACGCCGCAGCCCCCATGATCGGGGGCATGATTTGCCCGCCGGTCGAGGCAACGGATTCGATTCCGCCTGCTGTCTCCCCCTTCATTCCCGTCTCCTTCATGAGCGGAATCGTGAACGACCCAGTGATCGCCGTGTTCGCCGCCTGACTACCGGTGATCGAACCGATGATGATGCTCGAGGTCACCGCGGAGAGAGCGACACCTGACCGGACGTAGTTGGCCGACCGGAGTCCGATCCGCATGATGAGGTCGAACGCCCCGAAGCCGCGCATCAGCCCCGCGTACAACAGGAACAGAGCGACCCACGTCGCGATAATTCTAGAGATCGAACCATAGACCCCCTGGAAATCGAGCACCATGATGCTCATCATGCGGCTAACGCTGAACCCGCCGTGGCGCAAGATGCCCGGAACGTAGTTACCGTAGAGTCCGTACAGTATCACGCCGACGATCACGGCCAGGAACGAAAGCCCGTAAGCCCGGTACGACAGGTAGAGGATCACCAAGAAGAACGCGGCAGCTATGGCGTACTCGCGCGGCAGCGCCGTTCCGACGCGGACCCGCAACAGCTCGTTGTAGAACATGATCATGTACGCTGTCGTGACAGCGGTAATCACTGTCGAGAGGGAGAGTCCGACTAACCCCAGTTTGTCCTCGTCCTCGTACGCTTCGATAAGTTCGTTTCCGAGATAGACGAGCATGATCGATCCGAGAAACGTGATCGTAAAGAGAATTCGCTGAACCCCTTGGGTGAACGCGTAGTACAGAATCCAGGCCCAGGCGAGGATCGCTGCTGCCGTAACTACGTCGTTAGCGATCTGTAATCGGTCTTTGTCGGCTGTTGAATAAACCATATGTAGCAATGACGGGTTGAACGGGCGTTATTCGTCGCCGCGAGTCCAGCTGTCGTCCCAGACGTCGTTCTCTTCGTACCAGTCCGCGGCACCCGGGTGAATTGGAATCTCGTCCGTGTGCGTCAGTGCGAACGTGAAGTTCGACGGGTCGGACCAGTCAAGGATCGTCGGATTCGCTTCTTGCATCGACTCGTAGTTGTTGTGACAAATATCCATCAAGTCGTAGACGGCGTCCGGCGAGATGTCCGGGCTGAAGTAGTACGGGTAGGTCTCCGTCCATGTGTGCTTCGGGAAGTTACCGCCCTGCACGTCCTGTTCCCAGCCGCCAATCTCGTCGACCTCTTCGTACCCCGCACCGGCGAAGTCCTCTGCCGCTTGTACATACTCGTCCGTCATCTCGATCGCTCGAACGGAAACCCGCGAGTCGATCTCTGCCGCCCACGAGGGGAGCTGCGTGTAGTTTGAGGTGTACACGACGAACGCCTCGACTCGCCCTTCTTCGAGCGCGCTGGCGGCTTGAGTTGTCTCGACGTTGACAACGTTCTCCGAGAGCCCTTCCCAGAGGCCGGCTTCGCTGTACATCTCCTCCGTCATCGCGCGCAGTCCCCAGCTAGCAGGGAGCGCGTAGACATTCCTACCCGCGAGGTCGTCCGTCGTCTCGATGTCGCTGTCTTCGAGGGCCATCCAGTAGAGGTTGAGCGATAGGTGACCGAACCCTAACTGCGGAAAATCGGAGACGGGATCGCCTTCAAACGGCCCCGTCTCGGTGAGCGCCTGATTCATGATGTAGTTTCCCGCGGAGTACGAGTTGATCTCACCGTCCGCGTACAAACGGATCGACTGCGGGTCACCGCCCGCGTCCTGCGTAATAAAATTCAGGTAATCAGATTGTTGACTGACTACCCGTTGAATTGCTTGCGAGTTACCGTATGTGGACGATCCGGAGGACGACGAGCCGACGGTCATATCTACCTGTTCCTGTCCGTTACCACCCCCTCCAAGACAACCTGCGAGGGTGACAGCTCCGATCCCAGCTGTTCCCTTTAGCATAGATCTGCGTGTCTGTCTATCGTTATCAAACATCATCAACACAGAATAGCTCATACTATTTAAACATACTGTGATATCCTGAACCCGATTCGTCGTATTCAAGGCGCTCGAAGCGTAAATTATCATCCGCTTCGCCTACGGATCCACCTCGCCGAGACAACCAAGCGCGCCCTGACCAATGGCCTCCACTACGTCACCGGTCCGCGAAAGGACACGGGGCCACGATCGCGTTCTGAAACCGCTCAAGCGGCCGTTGTAGTCCCGATCGCTCGCTCCGTATTCTGTCGTGGCGCCTGTGGTCGTCGACCCCCTGCATAAACTATATCCTTCCGCTGATCCACGGCATTAGGGGTATGCAACCATTAGAGGGCGTTACCGTCATTGATGCGACGCAAGCGCTCGTCGGTCCGTTCACGGGACAGACGCTCGGCGATCTCGGTGCAGACGTAATCAAAATCGAACGGCCGGGCCACGGAGACCTGACGCGGACGTACTCGCCGCAGTACGGCAAGGAACTCTCCGCGTACTTTGTGAGTACGAACCGGAACAAGCGCAGCATTACTCTGGATCTCACAAAGACAGAGGGACAAACGATCCTTCACGATTTAGTAGCGGAGGCGGACGTGTTCGTCCAGAACTTCTCGCCCGGAAAGACGGACGCGTTTGGTGCCGAGTATGAGACTCTCTCCGCGGTGACCGACGACCTCGTCTACTGCGATATCTCAGGCTACGGCCCGGATAGTCCATACGCCGATCGCAAGTCCTTCGACATCATCCTACAGGGTGAGTCCGGGATGATGAGCATCACCGGAACCGAAGATCAGCCGGCCCGTATCGGGGTCTCGATATGTGATTTAGCAGGTGCGATGACGGCAATATACTCCATTCTCACCGCACTCTATCACCGCGAGCGGACCGGTGAGGGGCAATACATCGACATCTCGTTATTGGACGCGAGTTTCCAGTTTCTGGGGTACCACGTTTCGAACTACTTCGCGACGGGTGAGAATCCGGGACGCATGGGTACCCGTCACCCCAGTCTCATGCCCTATCAGGCGTTCGAAACCGCCGACTCACACATCGTCATCGGCGTCGTAAGCGAACACATTTGGCCGAAGCTGTGCCGAGCGATCGACCAAAAAGAGTGGATCGACGACGAGCGCTACGCGACGTTTTCTGATCGCATCGAGAACAGAGACAAACTCGACTCCGTCCTCAACGACATGTTCTCGAAACGCACGACCGATGAGTGGATGACGATCCTCCAGAAAGAGGATGTCCCCTGCACGCCGGTACAAGACGTCGAAACGTTGGTCGACGATCCGCATATCAAGACGCGCGGCATGATTGCCGAGATGGAGCACCCAGAGCTCGGGACGCTCAAGTCACCGGCCAACCCGGTCAACTTCTCTTCGCTCGAGACCGACATGAACGGTCCGCCTCCTCGTCTCGGGGAACATACTGACGAGGTACTCACGGAGCTCGGTTTCGACGAGTCCGAGCGCGAGCGGCTACGGTCGGACGGAATCGTCTAGCGTTAGTTGACGACCTCTGGTGCGAGGGAAGGAGAGACCGGCTGATCATCCCAGTCAACTGTGGCATCTAGACGATCGTGACGGACCGGTCGAAGTTGAGAATAACGTCCTGCGTGACGCTTCCGAACACCGCCTTTCCGACCGGAGACCGCTTCCGACCGGGGACGATGATGGTATCAGCGTCGATTGAGTCGGCGTATTCGACGATCTCGTCTGCAGGATCACCATGGCGACGCTCTAGGTCGACCGATACGCCGGCAGCTACGAGCAAATTTCGAGCGGTTACCATCGATTCCGGAAATTCGTCCTCGTCGTAGAGGTCTTTTGATTTGACGTTCCCACCCTCATCGATTGCTTTGAACTCCTTGAAGACGTTCACCACCGATACCGAGATATTTCCGGGATCGACGTCGAGCCCCGATTCGCTGATTAGTCCTGTTACGAACTCGGCGGCGTTCTTTGCTCGCGCCTCGTCTTCGTCAACTGGAATGACGATCTGATACATGGTTTCCTTTTGGGGTCTGGATTCCAGCTATATAACCATACTCGCAACTTCCGTACGTAATGATGGCTGAATCCACCTCACGTATCGGATTCGAACTCGTTCGGTGACTCGGGCGGTCCGCTCGCTGCTTGATAGACTTCGAGTTGATCGAGAAGCCGTTGATCCCGTTTGGACAGTATCCGCTTGAGATCAGCCTCGGACCAGTCGTAGACGCCGCGATCGGTCTTCACTCCGAGCCGCCCCTCAGCGACGAGATCGGAAAGCACCGACGGCGGCGTCGTCTGCTGGTCGATCTCTTCGAGCAGTTCCGAGAGGACCGTGCGATGGACGTCGAGACCGGAATGATCCCCCTTCTCGAAAACGCCGAGAGTCGGAAGGCGAAAACCGAACGTGCCCTTCACCGCACGATCGATGTCCTCTGCGCTTGCGACGCCCGCGCCGAGCAGCGCCCACGCCTCGCGGGCCATCGCCGACTGAATCCGATTAGCGATGAATCCGGGGATGTCCCGTTCGACGATAACGGGATCCTTTCCGATTGCCTCGAGAAACGCCGTGGCGACGTCGACGGTCTCGTCCGTGGTATGATCGCCGTAGACGACTTCCACGACCGGAACGATATGAGCCGGGTGGAACCAGTGCATGCCACAGAACCGCTCCGGGTAAGTGAGCGAGGCGGCGAGTTCGGTAATCAACAGCGAGGAGGTGTTCGTCGCCAGCGTTGCGGACGGCCATGCGTGGCGTTCGATCCGTTCGTAGACGGCCGCTTTCGTCTCGCGGTCCTCGGTGACTGCTTCGATAATCAGTGGCGCGTCCGCCACGGCCGTCTCGAAATCGGTCACATACGTCACGCGCTCGCGAATCTCGGAGACATCGGTTGCGTCCGCAACCCTGCGGTCGGTAAGGGTCCGAACAGTCGATCGCACCTCCGCCTCCGCGTCGCTCAGTGCCTCGTCGTCGATGTCAAACAGCGTCACGGATTGCCCACCGACGGCACTGGCGACAGCGATATTACGTCCCATCGTACCGGCGCCGATGATCGCAGGACGGCAGACAGACTCGCTGTCATCGAAAGAGTGTCTTTCCATGCTCAACCGTTTCGGGGGCGTCCATTAATGCTTTCGTGGTGGCCCGTCTGGAAGGTGGTAGATGAGTTACCAGAACTACCTTGAGGGCGGGAAATTGATCCTGACGGTCCCGACAACGGGCGGCGTCCAAGGAAAGGAAGCGAACCCGAATCTCCCGGAACAGCCCGAGGAGATTGCCGAAACGGCCCATGAGTGCGAGCAACTCGGCGCGGCTATCGTCCACCTCCACGGGCGTGACAAACACGGCGAGCGAGACGCCAGTCGTCTCCAGGCGGTCAACGAGGCTGTCCGAGATCGCTGCGACAATATCATCATCCAGAACACGACCGGCGGGACGGGGATTCCACTTGAGCAGCGAGCGACCGGAATCCGGACCGATCCGCTCCCCGAGATGGCGTCGCTCGATATGGGACCGATGAATCGGTATCAGCATATCACCTCCGAGAACACGCGCCACATGATTGACTCGCTGGCCGAGGAGATGCAGGAGAAGAACATAAAGCCGGAGATGGAGGTGTTCAACAACGGCCACCTCAACGAAGTACACCGGCTCATCAAGAAGGGGCTACTGGACGAACCGTACTACATCAATCTCATCTTCGGACCGGGAACGCTCACGCCGCCGACGCCGGAGAATATGGTCAATATGGTGAACAACCTCCCGGAGAACTCGATTTTCAACGTGCTCGCGATCGGCCCGCACCAGCTCCCGCTGACGACGATGGGAATCGTGATGGGCGGTCACGTCCGTATCGGGATGGAAGACAACCTCTATTACCGCCGCGGAGAACCTGCCGAAAGCAACGCGCAACTCGTCGAACGAACGGTGCGCATCGCCAGCCAACTCGATCGGGACCTCGCGACCCCTGCGGAAGCGCGCAAGCTCCTCGGGATGTCGTCACAGTAATTGTGGGTTCCGTTCGGTGAACGGCGGACGCGTCGATGGTACGGTGACTCAATTGGATTCGGTATCGCGGTAAAACTCGCAGTCGCGCTCGTGGTCCAGTTCGTGGCGGTCGTTGCACACGTCTGCTCGCATCGGCGAGACGAATTCCTCGACGACGCCGCAATAGGCGCGTTCGGTATCGAACTCCAGTTCACCGTCGGATCGTCGGTACGAAAGGTACGGACAGGTCATGATTCCACCCAGACGCCCGATCTACGAATAGCTACTGGTGGTATGAGGACCGGAGAGATTTTATGCCAGTTCCCGTACCATGCGGTATCATGCAACGGAATCCCGATTCGAGCTATGACTGCGCGTTTTTGGACGAAGCAATCACCGACGGACGGGTAGCGCACACCGAGAGTGTGCGCGAACAGTACGCGACCGACGAGAGCCCACACACCGGCCGCATGCCGGACGCTGTCGTCTGGCCGGCGTCGACCGACGAGGTCGCAGCCGTCCTCGCGGAAGCCAACGATCGCGACGTCCCCGTGACGCCGCGGTCGGGCGGCTCGGGTCTCGAAGGGAACGCGATCCCATCCGCCGGCGGTGTCGTTCTCAGCACGGCCGAGATCGGACACGTCGAGGTGTCACCGGACGATTTGCAGGCGAGCGTCGGCGCAGGCGTCGTTTACGACGAATTAAACGACAGACTAGCCTCAAACGGGTTGCGGTTCGCGCCCGGTATCTCGAGCGGCGAGGTGGCAACGATCGGGGGCATGGTCGCGACGAACGCGAGCGGCTTCAACGCGGTTCGTTACGGGGAAACGCGCGACCAGGTTCGTCGACTCGAGGTCGTCACCGCCGACGGACGCATCGTAGAGTGCGGCAGAGACGTCGTTAAGACATCCGCGGGGTACAGTCTGAAGGACCTCTTCGTCGGCAGCGAGGGAACCCTCGGCGTTGTCACCGAAGTGACGGTCGAGCTGGTCGGCATCCCCAAGTATCGACGGGCGGCGCTGGTGACATTCCCGTCGCGTGCCGCCGCATCGCGGGCCGTCGCGGACGCCATCGGATCGGCACTGGTCCCCGGGGCGATCGAGTTCATCGACACGACGGCGATGAAGATGCTGAACGCTTATCACGACGATATCTCTTTCGAGGAACAGCCGACCCTGATCATAGAATTACACGCGAACAACGACGGAATCGAGGAGGATCTCGAGTTCGCGAAAGCGATCTGTGAGGATCACGAGATGCTTTCGTGGGAGGCGGCGGCAGAGGAGAATATAGACAATATCTGGCAGGCTCGACGCGACAAGTACTCAGCGACGCAGGCCTACCGACAAGGATGGGAGGTCGCGCTCGTCGGCGATGTTGTCGTCCCGATCTCACAATATCCTGAAATCGTCGAGGAAGTCTCCCGGGCCAGCGAGGAACTCGATCTGCTGACCTCCTGCGTCGGTCACGCGGGTGACGGAAACCTTCACTTCACCTCGCTCGTCGATCCCGAGGATGAGGAGATGGTCGCACGAGCGCACGAACTGAACGAACGCGTCGTCAGAAAAGCAATCGCGCTCGGTGGCAGCGCGACCGGCGAACACGGGGTCGGCATCGGGAAGCGGAAGTTCATGGACGAAGAACACGGCTTGGCGATCGACCTCATGCGTTCGATAAAGGACACGTTCGACCCGAACGGGATCTTGAATCCCGGAAAGGTCCTCCCCGAACTGCCGACCGACGAACACTGACGTATACCGCAAATGATCCCTCGGTTAATGCCCCATAGATTAATATGATCGACCGGGAATGTGTTTTGTGGTACCATGTATGCAGACTTCGCGTCACGGTTAGCCTCGAGTATCTGGCCCGACTTCGGTCAAACGCCCAATCGCTCGACTGAGACACCCGAGATCACCGGTCTATCGACGATCGTCGTCGACGGAAACTTCCCGTGGACGATCGTTCGTCTTGAGACCGATGTCGGCGTCGTCGGCATCGGCGAATCCTATCCCTCGCCGGGCGTCCACGAAGTGATTACCGACTACTTCGAACCCGTACTCGTCGGTGAGAACCCGCTGGACGTCGAGCGATTATACTATCTCATGCGCGAGAGTCTCTCGGGCCGCGGTTCGCAGCAGGGGATTGGCACAATCGCGATCAGCGGAATCGAACTCGGACTCTGGGACGCCGCCGGGAAGATTCTCGAACAGCCAGTGTACCAACTGCTGGGCGGCAAGATGCGCGAGGAGATTCGGATGTACGCGGACTGCCACGCCGGTGAAGGAATGGTCGAGTCAGCCCTTAACGAACAGCCGAAGGAAACGTATGAGGCGAAAGCCTACGCCAGGGCGGCGCGGGCGGCGGTCGACGACGGCTACGAGATTATCAAATTCGATCTCGACGTGCCGTCGGGCCGCGATATTGACACGCTCGCGCGCCACTTTGATGGCCCTGAGATCGAACACAAGCGCGGACTGGTCGAAGCCGTGACGGACGAAGTCGGCGACGAAGCGGAAGTCGCGGTTGACCTCCACTGGAATTTCAGCATCGAGGCAACCGAAAAGATGTGTGCAGCCCTTGAGCCGTACGACCTCGCGTGGATCGAAGACCCGCTACCACCGGAAAACGCGGACGCGCTGGCGACGCTTAACCGGAGTGTCGAGCAGCCGCTGCTCACCGGAGAGAACCGCTACGGCCGCCACGGCTTTCGCGACCTCCTCCAGGAGGAAGCCATCTCATTCGTTGCACCCGACGTGCCGAAGACCGGCGGCATCGCGGAGACGAAGAAAATCGCCGAACTAGCCGACATCTACTACCTAACAATGTGCCCCCACAATATCGGCAGTCCCGTCGCGACGATGGCAGGCGTTCACGTCGGTGCGACGATCCCGAACTTCCTCGCACTCGAATTCCACGCTCGCGACGTCCCGTGGTGGGACGACCTCGTCGCCGCCGACGAACCGCTCATCCAGGACGGTCGAATCGAGGTTCCCGACGAACCGGGACTCGGTATCGAACTCGACTGGGACGTCGTCGAGAAGCACCGAAAGCAGTAGCGTCAGAATCCGGACGGAGCGGATACTTCTCCAGCGTATACGATGTCTAACAGGTGAGAATGGAATCCGGAATCGACCTACTGTTTGTTCGTGAAAATCCTGCACGACCGCCCGATACCGGTGTGTAACGCGGAATGCTCAGTTGTCGACGATGGCGAACGCACGGATCGGACTCGCCGTTGCACCGTTGAGTGGAAGGGGCGTCGCGCTGAAGACGAAGCGGTGGGATGGAATCTCGTCGATATTCCTGAGATTTTCGACGATGAGTGTGTAGGAGTCTGGGGCACCTTCTCTGAGGAGGACGCGGTGAGCCGGCATCGAGGCGTCGCCGGCGACGTCGACGTTCCCGCAGTCGGTTCCGACAACGCTCACGTCGCGCTCGTAGAACCACTCCGCGCCCGATTCTGAGAGCCCCGGGTGGTCTCCCAGATACGTCGCTTCGTCGTCCGGCAGGTAGTCGTCCCAGCCGGTGTACAACAACACCGAATCACCGCGTACGACCTCAACGCAGGCATCGGCCGCGGCATCTTCGAGCTCCTCGGGGCCGATTTCTCCCTTTGGCCCGACATCGGAGACGTCGAGCCAGACGGCCGGACCGTGACACTCCTCAAGACGGATCTCGTCGATCGTTTTTCCATTTGGATGGAGGTGAAACGGCGCGTCGATGTGCGTCCCGTTGTGCTCGGCGATGTAGACGAATCCGTTGACCAGTGACAGATCTTCGATCCCCTTTCCGCGCCACGTGTCTTCCGCCTGTTCGTGGTTCATTCGAGTGCCGGAGAGGAACAGTGGGCTTCGCCCGTGATTCGGATGGTTCGCCATCTCCTCCGTAATCTCTGCAGTCAGATCGATCAGTTGAGACACGGTCACACGTGTGACTGGTCAGCTAATAACTGTTCTCACGATCAGTTATAGAGCCCGTTCGCGACCACGATCCGGTTGATTTCGTTCGTTCCCTCGTAGATCTGCATCCCCTTTGCGACGCGCATACGCCGTTCGAGCGGGTAGTCCTTCGAGTAGCCGCGGGAGCCGTGAACCTGCACGGCTTCGGTCGTTACGTCCATCGCAACGTCCGTCGCCTTCGTCTTCGCCATCGCTGCCTCGGAAGTCACGCGCTCTCCGCAGTCCCGCTTCGCTGCGGCGGAGAGGGTGAGCAACCGCGACGCTTCGATTTCAATCGCCATGTCTGCGAGCTTGAACGAGATCCCCTGAAACTCCCGGATCGGCTGTCCGAACTGCTCGCGCTCGTCGGCGAACGCCACGCTATCCTCGAACGACCCCTGTGCCACGCCGACGCCCTGAGCGGCCGTTCCGATTCGCCCGATATCCAGCCCCTCAAGGACGTATCGGAGGCCCTTTCCCGGTTCTCCGATAACGTTCTCCACTGGGACTCGAACGTCGTCGTACTGAATTTCGGTCTCAATCGAGGCGTCGCCTTCCATACACGGGATGTCGCGAACGAACTTGAGACCGTCTCGATCGGCCGGATCCGGGATGCCGATCAGGCAGACACCCTCGTCTGTTCGAGCGCCGACGACTAGGAAATCCGCGATACTGCCGTTTGTCGTCCACACCTTCTCGCCGTCGAGGATATACTCGTCGCCGTCTCGAGTCGCCGTCGTCTCCAGGGAACCCGCGTCACTGCCGGCGTTCGGTTCGGTCAGTGAGAGCGCTGGGATCCACGCTCCTGAGCAGATGTTTCCGAGCCACTCCTCGCGCTGCCATTCCTCGCCGAACTCGTGGATCGGATAGCCGACGAGACTGCCGGCGACCGATGCGGTTCCGGCGAGGAGCTTCCAGCTTCGAGAGAGCTCCTCGATAGTGATGGCGTAGGACCGATAATCGAGACCGAGCCCGTCGTACTCCGTTCCGTACTGTACCCCGTGGAATCCGGCCTCGGCGACCCGTTCGACGACGTCCGTCGGAAACGTGCCGGACAATTCGTACTCGTCGACGTGCGGTTCGACCTCCGCTTCACAGAACTGGCGAACTGACTCTCGGTGTTCCTGATGCGACTCCGAGAGTTCGAGCGTTGCTATCATGGTATCACGTGCGACCGAGACGATCGCAGTCGTACCTTGGTGCCGTCCCACATAGTTCCGTGGGGTAGTCTGCCACCCACACGCTCCGTCTGGTTGACGGACAGCAGCGTTATAACGGTGTACTCCGATACCGTCGTGTGTGACACAGCCAATCACTGCCGACCTCCTGGGACAAGCCGCGGCCCGGTTTCCGGATAGGACCGCGCTCCGAGAGCCGGCACGCGATGAGACGATATCCTTCGCGGAACTGGACGAGCGAGCGCAGGATATCGCGGTCGGACTGCTCAAGGCTGGCTTCGAATCCGGAGATCACCTTTCAGTCCTGTTGGCCGACTCGGTCGAGTTCGTCGAACTTCTGTTCGCGTCGGCTTGGGCTGGCCTCGTGTTCAACCCGATCAGTTACCGAGTGCCGCCAAAGCGGCTGGCGTACGTCCTCAAACATGCCGAATCGTCCGGATTCATCTTCGACGAGAAATGTCTGGAGACCGTCGATGCGCTCGAGACCGAGGAATTGCCGAATACGGTCGTAGGCGTCGGTGTCGACTCCGAGCCGGCCGACATCTCGTACGATCAACTCGAGGGAAGCGAAGCGGCTGGCACGAACCCGATGCCGGCCGATACCGACATCGACGAATCCGATCCGGCACTGCTACTCTATACCTCGGGAACGACCGGACGTCCGAAAGGCGTTCTCCACTCTCACCGAACCGTCGTGAACGCCGCGCTTCTCTCGCTCCCGTACAATCGGCTCCGGCCAACGGACGTGAACGTCGCGCTCGGCCCACTCTATCATGTCGGGCCGTTGCTCTGTAACATCCTGCCAGCGCTGAACGTCGGCGCGTGCAACGTCATCCAGCACGAGTTTGATCCGGCGACGACGCTCAAGCGGATCGAATCGGAAGGGATCACGACCATGTGGGGAGTGCCGACGCACGTGCGGGCGCTGGTCAACGAGCCTTCGATCGAAGATCGTGACATCGAACACGTGCGAATGATTCATTACTCCGGCGCGGCGATGCCTGCCGCCGTCGCGAAGCGAGCTCGGGGCCACGTGTCGGACTGCGAGTTCGTGAACGCGTACGGAACGACGGAGATCGTCTTCGGGACGCTGATCTACCCGGAATTCCACGACGAGAAACTCGGCAGCATCGGCCAGGCCGCCCCGAACGCGGCCGTTCGGGTCGTCGATCCTGAGAATCCCGTTCCGGACGCCGTCGCCGGCACCGATGAGGTGGGCGAACTCCTCGTGAACGCGTCCACGCGTATGCTCGAGTACTGGCGAGATCCAGAGGCGACCGACGAGGCGATCGTCGACGGCTGGTATCGAACCGGAGACCTCGGGCGCAGAGACGAGGACGGCTTCCTCTACTTCGTCGACCGAAAGGACGACATGATCGTCAGCGGCGGCGAGAACATCTATCCGGCGGAAGTCGAGGACGTCCTCCACGGCCATCCGGACGTCGTTTCGGGTGCGGTCGTCGGTGTCCCCGACGACGAGTGGGGAGAAGTCGTGACCGCGTTCGTCGTTCCGGCAACCAAGGAGCTTTCGAGCGACGACCTCGAGGCCTTCTTCGTCGAGTCCGACGAGCTCGAGTCGTTCAAACGTCCCCGTCAATACGTGTTCGAGCGGGAGTTGCCAAAGACAAGCAGCGACAAGATCGACCGTCGGGCACTCCTTGAGTCGGTGACGACGGACTGATGGAAGCGATTACTGCATCCGTTGTCCGCCGTTGACGTTCAGCGTTTCGCCGGTGACGAACGAGGCGTCCCGAAGGTATGCGGCCGCCTGTCCGATGTCCCTGGGCTTCCCCAATCGGCCAACCGGAACCACGTCCTGTCGCTTTCGTTCCTTCTCTTCTTCCGAGGTCGTCGCGTCGGTCATATCCGTCTCGATGAACCCCGGCGCAATGGCGTTCGCGCGAATCGTCGGCCCGAACTCGAGCGCGTGGCTCTTGGTGAGTCCGATGATCCCGACCTTCGACGTCGCGTAATGCGGTTCGTAGTCCGCACCGGTGTGTGCCAGTCGCGACGAGAGGTTGATCACCGAGGGTCCCTCGGAGACGGTCGACTCCTCGAGATGAGGGAGTGCGGCCTTCGTCACTGCGAATGTACCGACGACGTTGACGTTCAGTAGCCGCTGGAAAGCTTCGGGCGAGAGGTCAGGCGTATATCGGTGCTGATTGATTCCGGCGTTGTTGACTACGTGATCGAGGGAGCCAAACGCATCGATCGTGTCGTCGAGACATGCCTCGACGGTGGCTGGATCGGCGACATCGGCCTGTACCGCGAGGGCCGACTGCTCGGTTTCGGTCTCGATCGTTTCGACGACCTCGTTCGCGCCCGATTCACTGCTCCGGTAGTTTACCGCGACATCGTAGCCGTCCGCTGCAAATCGAACCGCGATAGCGCGGCCGATACCTCGAGACGCCCCCGTAACTAGTGCTGCAGGCATACAGGTACGCTCGCAGGAATGCAATAATAGTGTTACCCCCGAACTGAGAGAACAGGGAAGGGAGTGAGGCGATGTATCGTCCGTCGGAATGAGAATTTTCCCTACCTGTGTAGCGGAGCGTTAGATTCGTCCCGATCCTCGAGGAGCAGATACTCCGCTCGATTTCGTATAGAGATGGGGCGCCCTTGAGCCGGTTACCTCGTCTTAGAGCGACTCGAGTGCCCGTTCGAACGCTATCGCTATCATCTCGATGTCCTCGTCGTCCATCGCCGTCGAGAGGTTGCCCATCCCGCGCGGTGTGAGGAGGATAACCCTCGTGCCGCATCGCGTGAGAGAGGGGGCCACTAGCACCGGACGAACGCCAGTCTCGAACCGAATTGTCCGTAAAGTGGATCTGGAATAGCGACCCCTTACCGGCAATCATGATCTGCTGGTTTGAGTCGTCGTCGATCTGCTGAAGACGCTCTCGCAGTCGGTCGCCGAGGAGATTTAGCTCGGAGATAGCGTCGCTGTCGAGTTCCTTTAGCGTCTTCACGCCGCTGATCATCGTCGTCAAGAGAACATGTCCGACGAGATGATTGGCAACATTCTCAAGGCCGAATAAGTGACACGCACGCACCAACGTGTAATTCCACGCTCGATCCCCCTCGTCGAACGGTTGTCTTTTTCTACTCTGCGCCTGATGAATCGAGTATGACAGACACGTTGTTTCTCACCAGCGACGAAGTTGACGGACTCGCAACGCCGGCCGAATACGTCGATGTCGTCCGAGAGGGCTACCGCCAACGGGGCGAGGGCGCCCCGGCCCTGCCGCGACAGACATTCCGCAACGAGAACCCGGACGGGAAGCTCACTAACTACTCAACAATCCTCCCCGAGACGGGTGCGATGGGCGGCTACGTGTACACGTCGGGCTTTAGCGGACCCAACGCCTGGTTCGTGACGCCGCTGTTCGACGCCGAAAGCGGCGAACCCATTGCACTCATCGACGGGGCGAGCATGAATCCGTTCAAGACAGGTGCGACCGGCGCGGTCGCCGTCGATGCGCTCTCGCGGGACGACGCGAGTACTCTCGCCGTTATCGGCAGCGGCGCACAGGCCCGCGGTCAACTCCATGCGACGATGACCGTCCGCGACTTCGAGTCGGTCCGTGTTTTCTCACCGACGCCGAATAATCGAAAGACCTTCGCCGCGGAGTTCGACGACCACCTCGATGTGTCCGTTGAGGCTGTCGACTCGAGCGAGGCCGCCGTGACCGATGCCGACGTCGTCATCACGGCGACGAAGGCGGCCGATCCGGTCTTCGACGGCGACAACCTCGATCCCGGGACACACGTAACCGCCATGGGTCAGTACACCCCCGGCCGCCGCGAACTCGACACGACCACCATCGAGCGCGCGACGTACGTCCCCGACCTCCGTGACCGCGTGACACAGGACGCGGGATCGTTTCTCGCGGCGCTCGAGGAAGGCGTCGTCGACGAGGATCACGTTCACGCGGAACTCGGAGAGGTAGTCGCGGGGACCGCTCCCGGTCGAACGAGCGACGATGAGATTACGGTGTTCGACAGCGGCGGAACGGGTATCGAGACGGTTGCTGCCGGCTACATGCTCTACGAAAGAGCCCTTGAGGAGGAGCTTGGAACCGAACTCTCGATTGCCCCCGCCAGCAAGGCGCTGACCGGGCGGCTTCCGTCGGAATAGCCGCGAACGCGATGCAGATCAGTACGGTTCGATTTTCTAATCGAACGAGCCTCAGTCGTCGACGGGAATAAACACCGGGATGGCCACATCGGACGCGTCCGTATCGACGAACCGGACGTCGACACGCGTTCCGATTTCGACGTCCTCGGGTTTGGCGTCGATGGTCGTCATCATCCGCGGCCCGTCGTCGAGTTCCACGTACGCGAGGACGAGCGGGAGATCCTCCTCTGGCCAGCCGCTCATCGTTCGGGCAGTCGAGTACGAGTACACCTCCCCGCGGCCCGACGCCTCGCGCCACTCGACGTCTTCACTAAAGCAGTCGGGGCAGAGCGCCCGCGGATAGTGATAAACGAGGCCGCAGCCGAGACACTCGCGAACCAGTAGCTCGCCGCTCGCGGCCGCGGCCCAGTACCGTTCGGTCTCCGGATTCGGTTCGGGAACGGGGCGGGGCTCCCAGCTCATCGGTCCTCCCTCCCCAGGACGACGGTCGCTGCGCCGTGGCGAGTTCCGATGCTCCCGCCGGTTCCGTGGGCGAGGGCGACGTCGGCGTCGACCTGCACCTCGGGATTGGCCTCATTTCTGAGTTGGCGAACTGCCTCGATGACCTTCGTCATTCCGCCACGGTTAGCGGGGTGGTTCGAACATAGTCCACCGCCATCGGTATTGAACGGTAACTCGCCGTCGGGTGCGCGGAGCGTTTCGCCTTCAACGAACGACCCGCCATCTCCTTTTTTACAGAAGCCGAGATCCTCGATCGCCTCAAGAACCGTTATCGTAAACGAGTCGTAGATTGACGCGTAGTCGACGCGTTCGGGACCCAGACCGGCTTCCTCGAAGGCGCGCGAACCGGACTGCTCTGCGGCGGTTCTCGTGAGGTCGATTCGTCCGGCGTCGTGGTGACCGATCGCCTCCCCGAAGCCGAGTACCTCGACGCACTCTCGGTCCAGTTCCGAACGGATGTCCTTTGAGACGATGATCAGTGCTCCACCCCCATCCGAAATGACACAGCAGTCGAGGAGGTGAAGCGGATCGGCGACCACCCGCGATTCGACGACATCCTCAACGGACACCGGCTCTCGGTACATCGCGTGTTCGTTGTACTGGGCGTGATGTGAGGCGGCGACACGGATCTCCGCGAGTTGCTCACCGGTTGTTCCGTGCTCGTGCATGTGACGCTGTGCAGCCATGCCGTACATACCCACGTTGGTGGCACCGTAGACCCGTTCGAAACTGTCCTGGACCGTTCGAATGTCGCGCGCACCGGAGCCCGTCGCCTGTCCGCGTGACCTGGGTCTGCCGGCGAGAGTGACGAGAGCGACGTCACACCGACCGTCGCGAATCGCGCTGGCCGCGTGTCCGACGTGACTCACGTACGACGATCCGCCGAAATCCGTCGTGTCGGCGTACGACGGGTCGAGACCGAGGTAGTCCGCCATGATGAGCGGCGATAGTCCACTTTCGTACTCCGGAATTCCCGCCGTGAAGTAGCCGTCCACGTCATTCTTCTTGAGGTCGGCATCGTCGAGTGCGCCCTTGGCAACCTCCGCGTGTAACTGCATCGTCGATTTGTCCGGTGCCTCTCTCGTGGGGTGCTCGAACGCCCCGGCTACGTATACTGGCTCGGTTATTGCCATTAGCGAACAGTTCACAAACCATACGCTAAGCGTTTGTGATTCGGCGGATCACGTTTGCAACGTTTGGCGTCAGCAACGGTCCCAAATGGGAGAATGTCTCGCCAAAGTCTTGGACCGACCGAACGATACAGCGATTCGTCGAAGAACGTGCGTCCGAAGCCGTTCAGTAGAACGTATTACCGGTCTTTGCCTTCCGGACGAGCAGATCACACGGAAGCGTCTCCGCGAGTTTGTTCTTGTTCTCGTGGTGGCTCGCTACCTCGGTCAGTTTCCGTACGACGAGATCGGTGCCGATCTCGTCGGCCTTCTCCAGTGGCCCTATTGGCCAGTTGCCGCCGAGCCGAGCGCCGGTGTCGATATCCTCGACGCTCGCAACGTCGTTTTCGACCATTTTGGCGGCTTCGTTGATGATCGGCGCCCAGACCAACAGCGTGTCGAACCCCTGTCCGGCATCGACGGGAATTCGTGGTTCGTCGCGTTCGTCGTACTCATAGTACCCGGCGTCGGCCTTCCGGCCGTATCGGCCTTTCTCGTAGAGCTGGTGGAGAAGCGGACAGACTTCCGTGTCGTAGGACATCGGGCGGTCGTCCCCGAGGTGATCTTGTTCGCCCTCGACACGAATCTGGATACCACCCGTGAAATCGGCGAGTTCGAACGGGCCCATCGGGAACCCTTCCTTGTACTTCATCGCGGAGTCGATCTCCTGAAGAGAGTGTTCGCCTCGATAGACCATCCACGCCGGTCCTTCGCCGTACGGACGCATGAGCCGGTTGACGATGAACGAGGGGATGTCTACCTTACAGCGGATCGGCGTTTTCCCAAATGACTCGACGAGCGACTCAGCGGTGTCGGCCACGCCGTCCGGCGTGTGTTCGGTCATGATGACCTCCACGAGCTCCATCAGCATCGGCGGGTTGAACCAGTGTGTTCCGATGACTCGCTCAGGATCCTCGGTCGTCTCGGCGAGTTCGGTAATGTTGAGTCCGGACGTGTTCGTCGCGAGGATGGCGTCTTCGGGTGTCGCCGCGTCAAGGTCCGCGAAGATATCCTGCTTGACCTCCTGCTGTTCGACCGCCGCTTCAATGACGAAGTCTGCGTCGCCAACAGCGTCATCGAACTCGGTAGTGAACGTGAGCCGGTCAAGCGCGGCGTTCGTCTCCGCCCCGGTGGCGCTGTCCTTCTCAACGCTCTTCTCGTAGGACCACTCGATCCGTTTCGCCGCCTCCTCGAGTTGCGACTCGTCGATGTCGGTGATCGTAGTCTGGTACCCGGCCAACGCGGCGACGGCGCCAATTCCGCGCCCCATCTCTCCCGCACCAACCACTGCCACGGTCTCGATATCGTCGATATTCGCGACCATACCCGCATGATTTCCGGGATACTCTATAAGGGTATGCGAAAGCGAGATCGGCCTCTGATTCGGAGCCGCGAGAGCACGTCGTCCGAGTAGAAAGCTCGTCAGATCACCCTCTCGTCGAGCGGTCGGACGGTTGGACGACGACCGGTCCGACGGCCGAACCGCCGCAGGAGGGCAGGACGATCCGTTCGATCCCCGTAACTTACCTCGTAGCGATACCTGATTGCGAGCGATGACGACATCCGATATTCGAGAGATCACCACCAAGTCCGGCCGGCGCTGAAGACGGGTTCTGTGCGGGGGCCGATATCACGGAGATGCCGAACTGGCGCGATGAGATGACCGAAGAGGAGTACGCAGGCTACCTCTGGTCGGTCCAGAACGTCGCTCGGCAGCTCCGACGAATGGAGAAGCCGTCGATAGCAGCGGTCGGCGGGCCCGTGGTCGGTGCGGGCTGTGACTTTGCGCTGGCCTGTGATCTGCGCATCGTCGGTCCGGACGCGATACTCCGGGAAGGATTCGTCCGCGTCGGTCTCGTCCCCGGCGATGGCGGCGGGTGGCTGTTACCGCGTCTCATTGGGGAGGCGAAAGCGAAAGAGTACCTCCTCACCGGCAAGGACATCACCGCCGCGGACGCCGTCGACCTCGGTCTCGCGGTCGACAGCGCGGACGAACCCGTGGAACATGCATACGAACTGGCGGAAGAACTGCTCGAACTTCCCGCGCTGGCGGTTCGACGGACGAACCGGCTCGTCGATCCGGAGCGATCGTTCGAGGAATACTGCGAACGGGCCATCGCGTACCAGTGGGAGTGCGTTACCGATCCCGAACACCGAGAAGCGATCGAAGCCTTCGGTGAGAATCGCGATCCGGAATTCGGCCGCGACTACTCGTAACAGGGGTACCACGGATCATGTGGGGTTCGGCAGCCCGTTTTGCTTGAGTGCGGCCGCGATCTGATTCTTCTGTATCTCGTCGGTACCGGCCGCGAGCCGGCGTCCTCGAGCCAGCCGGTACAGGTACTCGAGGGGATGGCCCTGCTGATACCCGTTCGCTCCGTGGATTTGGAGAGCTTCGCTGACCACGTGCTCGACCATCTCGCTCGCACGGAGTTTGGCCATCGACGCGTCGAGACGGGCGGGAATGCGCCCCTGCTCGTGTGCACGGACCGCCGTTCGATGGGTGAGCGCCCGCGAGGCCTCGAGTTCTGTCGCCGCGTCCGCGAGTTTCCACTCGATCCCCTGGAACTCGTCGATCGGCTGATCGAACTGCGTTCGCTGCTCGGCGTACTCAAGCGCCTTCTCCAGCGCACAGCTCGCGAGCGTGTTCGCCAGCGTGGCGCTTCCCACGCGCTCCCAGTTGAGCGCCCGTAGCTGGTTTTTGAACCCCTCAGGACCGCTCGTAACGACGTTTTCCTCCGGAACGACGACGTCCTCCATGAGGAAATGCGTCTGGTGGTGGCCAGCCATGTTGGCATAGTGTTGCTCAATCTCGACGCCGTCCCAGTCGAACTCGACGATAACCGATCCAAGTCCGTCGGGAAACTGCGTCCAAACGAGCGCCGCACTCGACTGCTCGACATTGCTCACCCACGTTTTCTCGCCGTCGAGCACCAGGTCGTCCCCGTCCTCCTTGATTCGTGTTCGCATTGCGCCGACGTCCGATCCCGCTTCTGGTTCCGAGATACCGATCGCGATGCTGTCTTCTGCGTCGAGGACAGGCGGCAGATATCGTTCCTTGGCATCCTCGGTTCCGAACAGCTCGATCGCTCGCGGCGCGACCAGCTGCTGATTGTAGAGGAACTCCGCGGTGTCGGGACAGATGCGGCCGACGGCCTCGATGGTGAGGATCGCGTCGAGTTCGGTCATTCCGCCGCCGCCGTACTCCTCGGAGAAATTGACGCCCAGGAACCCTCGATCGGCCAACAATTGCGCATTCTCCCACGGCGGCTCGCCATTCCACTCGAACGCTCGATCGGCGAACTCGCGCTCCGCGATGTCCGTGACCGACGAGACCAGTAACTTCTGCTCGGGACTGAGCGAGATCATGTGAAGTGGTATCTTATCTACCGGTATCAATGTACTGTAATCGGATCCCTGACTGTGGGTGAGAGGTGCGCGTGCCGGTACCACCTCGAAGTGCCTCCAAAGGCAATTCTTATGTGCGAAATGCGCCATTCGTTCTGTAGTCCAACATAGCTATGAGCAAGGTCACGTCCATGCATGACGCCATCAGCGACGGCGTCTCCGACGGTGATAGTATCTATCTCGCAGGGTTTACGCACCTCATCCCGTTTGCCACGGGACACGAGATCATCAGGCAGGAAAAGCGAGACCTCGAGCTGATCCGAGCCACGCCAGACCTGATCTACGACCAGCTGATCGCAGCCGGTTGCGCGCGGAAGGCGACATTCTCGTGGGCGGGTAACCCGGGTGTCGGAAGTCTAGCGGCGTTTCGCCGCGCGGCCGAGGACGGGATTCCGACCGATCTGGAACTCGAGGAGTACACGCACTTCGGGTTAATCGCCGCGCTCGACGCCGGAGCGTCGAACCTCCCCTTCGCCCCGCTTCGCGGATTCATCGGTTCGGACCTGCCCGAGCACAACGACAACATCGCTCGCGTCGAGAGCCCGTTCGACGACGACTACGTTTACGCCGTCGCGCCGATCCAGCCGGACGTCGCGGTCATCCGTGCTCAACGAGCCGACGAGGCGGGGAACGCTCACCTCTGGGGAATCCAGGGTGAGGTGAAGATCGCGGGTCTGGCCGCCGACACGGTCGTACTCTCGGTGGAGGATCTCTGTTCTGAGGAGACGATCCGCAGCGATCCGAACCGGACCGTCATTACGAGCGACGACGTCGATCACGTCGTCCACGACCCCTACGGCTCCCACCCGTCGTACGCCCAGGGCTACTACGGTCGGGACAACGAGGCCTACATCGAGTGGGCCGAGATCGCGAGCGACGTCGACCGGGTCGAGGCCTGGCTCGATGAGTGGGTCTACGGCGTCGAAAACCGTCGGGAATACATCGAGAAACTCGGCGCCGGCCGACTACTCGACCTGCAGCCGGAGCACTCGTACGCGACGCCGATCGACATGGGGGCGTACCGATGACCGACTCTCGTCCGAGTGCTCGTGGAAATGGCGGAACCGATCGGTCGACCGAATCTACGGAGGCTACCCAATGAACTATACGAAGAGCGAACTGATGGTGGTGGCGGCCGCGAGGGAACTCGAGAACGACGACTCGGTGCTCGTCGGAATCGGCAAGCCGAATCTGGCGTGTAACGTCGCCAAGCGAACGCACGCCCCGGATTTGAAAATGGTCTACGAGTCGGGAACGATCGGATCGAATCCGTCCTCGCCACCGCTTTCGATCGGCGATCCAGTACTCGCGTCGGGGGCCGTCTCTATCGAACCGATGCGGAACGGGTTCAACTACTACCTTCAGGCCGGCCGCCTCAACGTGGGCTTTCTCGGCGGCGCGCAGATAGACAAGTACGGCAACATCAACTCGACGGTCATCGGCGACTACGACGATCCCGACGTCCGACTACCGGGGAGTGGCGGCGCCTGCGAGATCGCGGGCCACGTCGACCGGACGCTGATGGTCACGCCCCACTCGGAGCGACGGTTTCCCGAATCGGTCGATTTTATCACGAGCCCCGGTTTCGTCGACGGCCGCGAGGGTCGGAAAGAGCTCGGACTCGACGGTGGGCCGGAAGCTGTCATCACCGACCTCGCCGTCTGCCGATTCGACGAGCACGGGGAGATGTACGTCGACACCCTTCACCCGAACGCCTCGCGGGAAGAGGTGCGTGCCGAGACCGGCTGGGAAATCGAGTTCGCCGACGACCTAGGGACGACGCCGGAGCCGAACGAGGAAGAGCTTCGGCTGATCCGCGAGAATCTCGACCCTGACGAGATGTACACCGATCAGGGCGAGTGAGAACCATCGAGTGCTTCTTTCGCGCTACGGATGCAGCGTGATTTTGATTCCTTCTCGTCGACGGGTCGCGTCGAACGCGCGCTCATACTCAGCGAGCGGAAACGACGGACCGAGTGCCGGCGAGAGGTCGGTGTTCTCCGCGATCGCGATCGCCCGTCGCCAGCTCGAGTCGCGCCGGCCGTAGACCGTCGTGATCGAGACGCCCCGCCGAACGAGCCGAGTGAGATCGACGGGAACCGTCTCCGATCCGTGAAAGATGCCGATCTGGACGATTTCGCCGGAGCGACGCGTCGCCGACGACGCGAGCGATACCGCGTCGGGATGACCGGAGGCCTCGACGAAAACGTCGGCCTCCTCGTCGAGTTCCACCTCACTGTTCTCGGCCGTGACCGTACGCGTTGCACCGAGTTCTCGCGCGAGCGGCAGTCGGTCTTGGCGATCGTCCTCCGTGCCGATCACGGTTACCGAACTCGCCCCACCGGCAACCGTCGCGACGAGCGCAGCGATCCCAACTGATCCGGGACCAGAGATCGCGACGCTATCACCGGGTTCGAACTCGGAGCGTTCGATGCCGTGGACAGCCAGTCCAAGCAACTCGAGAAAGACCCCCTCGTCCGCGCTCAGTGAGCCGATTGGATAGAGCCTTTCTTGAGGAACTACGGCGTACTCCGCGAGTGCACCGTCGAGATCCGGATGGAGACCGACGATTCGCCGATCGGGACAGATACCGAACGACCCCGAACGGCAGAATCGACAGTGGCCGCAGCCAAGTACGGGTTCTACCGCGACGCGCGCACCCGCCTCGAGCCCGTCGACATCGGGACCGATCGCATTGATCATGCCGGCGAACTCGTGGCCGAACAGTTGCGGTAGCCGATCGGCGTAGTGTCGTTTGCTCTCGTGCCAGTCATAGATCAGCGCCTCCGCACCGCCGTCGATGCCGACCGACTCGACGCGAATTCGAACCTCGCCGGGTCCCGGCTCAGGGATGGGAACAGACTCGAGTTCCATTCCTGATTCGGGTTGCGTCTTCAGTAGCGCAGTCATTCGATCCGCTGTGTTCAACGTCACATCTGCGGAGACGAGGAGGGAGACCATATAATTCGGGTCAGAGACGCTCGACTCGTCGCCCGTTCATAGACCGGTGACGACTGTATAGAGCACACTGAAGAGGGCGAACCAGAAGAGCGAGCGAAAGAAGAGTTTACTATAGCCGTCTCTGACCGGCATCAGCTCGTGAAACTGGGATTCGGCTTCGCGCAGCGATTCGATAAGACTCTGTTTCTCGTTGCTCATGCGGAGGATTCCACTTTCAGTCACGCCTCGAGGGTTTCGATGAGTTCGACGACGTATCCTTCCGGATCGGTGACGAACGCGATCCGAATCCCCATTTCCTCGATGGTTCGTGGATCTTCGACGACGACGCTATCGTTCCGTTCGACGACCGTCTCGATTGTCTCGGCCATATCGGCGACTTCGACGGCAAGGTGGTCAATGCCGGTTGGTTCGGGATTCCGCTCGGTGTCGTCATGTTTGAACTGGATCTCCGTGTCGCTCTCTCCAGCGACATAGGTGTTCGTTATGCCGTCGAGGTCGAACTCGCGCGTTTGCTCGAGTCCGAGTCCGTCGCAGTAGAAGTCCAGCTGTGCATCGATGTCGTCTACCCAGATGGCCGTATGTAGAACGTCCATGCCATCACTCACCAAAACCTAGTATAAAAGCATATCGTCAGTGACGCCACTTTCGCGCCAGTGTGGTGCGGCGACTGCTGCGCTACGAACGACACGGCGGTTACCGGTGGAAATTACACTGTCTTTCACGAGAGATACCCTATACCTTTACACTGTATTCGGTCTCAATACCGTTATGAAGATCAACGAGGCAATTATCGATTGTCTGACCGAGAATGACGTCGACACGCTGTTCGGTATTCCGGGCAAACAGTCGCTCCCGCTGAACGAGAGCATCAGCGAGCGCGACGATATCCGGTTCATCATGGCTCGCCACGAAACTGCCGTCTCGCATCAGGCATGGGGGTACGCGGAGACCAGCGGCGGAATGGCCGCCACCGTGGTCATCCCCGGACCAGGCGATATGAACGCGATGAACGGGCTAAAAAACGCACTGAATGACTGTACGCCGCTCCTTCACATCGCCGTCGAGACCGAACCGGAGATTCGCGGCGGCGACGGGATCCACGAGACGCCCCCGGACACCTACGACAACGTCGTTAAGGAAAACATCACCGTCGAAACGCCACAGAGTACTGTCGCCGAACTCAAGCGGGCGATCGACGCCGCACAGACGGCTCCGAAAGGCCCCGTCCGGATCGGAATTCCGAAAAACTTCCTCAAGATGGACGTTCCGCTCGCCGAGAGGGGCGAGCTCGAGCGCCAGTCGTTCAACGGCGTCCCCGACGCGGAGGTTGATGTCGCGGCTGACCTCCTCGCTGAGGCCTCGAACCCGGTCATCATTGCCGGCGGCGGGATCAGAGCGTCCGAGGCGAGCGACGAGTTGACGGCAGTTGCCGAGCGTCTTGAAGCGCCGGTCGTTCTCACGTACAAGGGGAAAGCGGTCTTTCCCGACGAACACGAACTCATGGGCGGAATACTGTGCGGTGGGACCGGAACCGCTGTGAAGGAACTCATCGCCGACGCGGACGCGGCGCTCGCTGTCGGAACCGACTTCGACGCGGTTACCATGCAGAACTGGTCAATCGAAGTACCGGACGATCTGGTCCATGTGACGCTCGGCGCCGACGACATCGGAACCGGCTACGACCCTACGATCGCGATCGTTGCCGACGCCGCCAGAACGCTCGACGAACTTGACGGCGCGCTTTCGGAACGGTCGATCGCTGAGGTAACCGGAGCGAAACGCGCGCAGGCGACCAAGGAGGCGATCGACGAGCGCCTCGAGGAGTTACGAGCGGTGTCGGACGCGCCGCTAACGTCGGTCAAGGCGCTGGACGCTATCCGAGGAGGGACACCCCGCGATGCGATCGTCGCCGTCGACGCGGGCGGATTCCGACTGTGGACGCTGCTGATGTTTTCGACGTACGAACCCCGCGATTACGTCAATCCGGGCTCGTGGGCGACGATGGGGTCAGGGCTTCCCTCCGCGATCGGGGCGAAGGTAGCTAACCCCGAACAGGACGTTGTGGCGCTCACCGGAGACGGGGGACTGCTGATGTGCCTTCACGAACTGCACACGTTGGCCGACGAGGAAATCGACGTGACCGTCGTCGTGCTCAACAACAGTGACTACGCCATCATCAGCGAGGAAGCCGGGCGGAGCTACCGGATGGACGAGGGTGAGTACGGCTGGGAAGAGAATCCAGTGTCGTACACGACCGTAGCCGACGGACTCGGAATCGATGCCAAACGGGCGGAGACGCCGGACGAAATCGAAGCGACCGTCGCCGGTGCGATCGCGAGCGACGGTCCAACGCTCGTAGAGATTCCGACCGACCCCTACGAACCGCAGTCCGGCGTCTGGATGAACAAATAAGGGAACAGTATAGCCGTCTCGAGCCCCCAGATTTAACCACCGCACTCTGGTTCCGGGCTCCGCAACAGTTCCCGAACGACTCTCACACCGTGCCAAACTGGCAACTGAGACCAGAACGACCCGGTCGCCCGCGTATCACCGAACAGCCGCGGTTACTCGTGTCGGGAGACGCTCTCCTCGTACGCTTCGCGGATCCGTTCGCCGGTTTCAATGAGCGTCGTCATGTCCTTCCCCGCGATTTGAAAGTCGAACCCTCGTTCGACACGATCCTTGACGTCGGCTTCGCGAACCGTGAGCGTGCCGACAGGCGTGTCGGAGTCCGCTCCGGCTTCGATAGTGCGAGCCATCGCGTCGGTGAGCTCGGGTGAGTCCCACTCGGCGAAGACGCCGAGCGACGCCGAGAGATCGGCTGGTCCGATAAAGAGTGCGTCGATCCCGTCCAGTGCCGCGATGTCGGCGGCGTGTTCGACGCCGGTGGGCGTTTCAATCTGTGCGATCGTGAGCAACGATCGGTGCTCCTCCGCGACGTAGTTGACGAAATTCTGGCCGTAGCCGGCCGCCCGACCCGACGCGATTCCGCGATGACCGTCGGGCGGATACCGCATCGCCCGTACGAGTTCGGTGGCAGCGTCTGGCGTGTCGATCATCGGAACCATGATCCCGTCGATCCCGATATCGAGGATTCGTTTGATCCGGACCGAGTCGTTCCAGGCAGGCCGGACGATTACCCCGAGTTCTCCGGGTGAGGCAGCGGCCGCACGGACGAGTTGGGCAACGGTCTCGAGACTCATCGCGGTGTGTTCCGTGTCGATGAGAACGAAGTCGAACCCTGCTCTCGCGGCCGCTTCGACTATCGCCGGGTGGCCGATCGATACCCATGTTCCGAGAACGTTGCTGTCGGTAAATCGAGACACGAAGCTCTCCCCGTTCGCGTCAGTTGTCATCGTGCCCGCGCTTTCGATGCGAGTAGCAAAAGCATGTGGGTTGAAATGACACACATCATTTAAGGATGATTCTTCCCGACGGCGGTCGATTTCGAGGGTGTGGGACCGGTTTGTGTATATATGTGTGTTATTTCTTCCCAAAGAACTTTCTCGGACGGTATTATCGAAGGTAGTGTGAAGCCCTTAGACGATCTGACCGTCGTTGATTTTACACAATCGATAGCGGGTCCCGTCTGTACGCAATTGCTCGCTGAGATGGGGGCGACCGTTCTGAAGGTCGAACCGCCGTCGGGCGATTCGTTTCGAAACTTGATGAACGGGAATATGTTCGCCTCCTTCAACCACGGCAAGCAGAGCCTGTGTGTCAATATCAAAACCGATGCGGGGCTCTCGATCGTCACAAAACTCGTCGACGAAGCCGACGTGATTGTGGAGAGTTTTCGGCCCGGCGTCCTCGAGAAGTACGATCTCGACTACGAGTCGGTCACCACGCGAAACGAAGACGTCGTCTACTGCTCGTTATCGGGTTTCGGCCATACCGGTCCGTATCAGTCGTATCCCGGCTACGATCCCAGTATTCAGGCCGTATCGGGACTCATGGCAACCACCGGCTACAGTGATCGGCCGCCGGTCCGTATCCGCGCGAGTCTGATCGACTGCGGAACGGGTGCGAACGCGGCGTTCGCAATCCTCGCCGCCGTGCGCCACCGTGACCGCAGCGGAGACGGGACTCACATCGACATCTCGCTGTTCGATGTCGCGATCTCCTGGATGTCCTACTGGATCACGAACTACGACCAGACGGGAGAGCTACCCGAGCGCGCGGGAGGCAAGGGCATCGGCAGCGCGCCGAACGGTGTCTTCCCGACGGCCGACGGACACATCTATGTCGCGACGCTCTCGGAGATGATGTACGAGCGGCTCTGTACGGTCCTCGATCGAACGGACCTGCTCGAGGAGGATCGGTTCCAAACGATCGACGACCGCATGGACCACCGAGAAGCGCTTCGGGACGAACTCATCCCGGAGTTCACGGGGTTCACGTCGACGGAACTCGAGCAAAAACTACTCGAGGCACAGATTCCGGCGGGAGCAGTCCGGACCGTCCGCGATCTCGTGGAGAACGATGAGCACGTCGAGGCACGGTCGATGATCGTCGACAGCTACAATCCGGAGGTCGACGAACAGGTCCTAACGGCGTCGCTCCCGTTTCATTTCAATTCGGGGATTCACGACGGGCAGTTCTCCTCGCGACCGCCGAAGAAGGGCGAACACACTGATCACATCCTTGAGGCCTTGTTGTACTCGAAAAACGAGATCGAGCAATTTTACGAGAACGATGCGGTCATCTCGAGTTCTTAACACAGCCCCGACTCGGAAGCCGTCAGCTCTCGGGGATTCGAAACGCTAAGAGAAACATTCCGGCGGCAAACACGGCCAGAACGGTGAACATCTCGTCGAAAAAACCTCGGTCGGCCACGACACCGAATAGGACCGGGCTCGCCGCACCAGTTGTGAAGCCGACGGATTGGAGGATTCCGAATCCCGTTCCGCGGATCTCCTCGGGCAGAGAGTAAAGCAACGACGGTTCGACGACCGTCGCGAATCCGAGCAGGGTGCTCACGAGGGCCGTGATCGTGATACGTATCCAGAGAGGTCGTCGACGTATGGGAGCGCGATGAGGCCGATCATCGGGCCGCTCGCGACGATTGTGAGCGAGCGGCGGATGCCAAATCGATCGTACGAACTCCCGGCGAGCGGCTTGATGAGAAGGCCCCGAATAGGAAACTGGCGACGGTCGTCGAGAACCTCTTTACCTCTACCAGATATGTCGGATAGAAGCTCGTGAACGCCTGCCAGACGAAGAGCCCGAGAATCAACACTGTCGTCGCGTACACGACCGACGGCTGGCGAAACACCGACCTAAGAGCTGGGGATCGTCGCGGCCGAACACGTCCTCGGTCTCCCGAAATCCTACTGAGACCGCGTCGCTCGGTCGTCGCCGAGAGCGGTGTGGTTTGCCGGAAAATCCACACTAATTGGATCGCATTGTGAGTACAGACCATGACTGCGTCAATACGAGAGGAACGATGACATGGCAGTATAAGCACACGGTACTCACGCTCTGTACGTTCGCGTTCTTCGCGACGATGGTCGCGCGTCTCGCTATCAGCCCCGTTGTGCCCGCTATCACCGACGATTTTCAGATCGGAAATACCGTTATCGGCATCGCACTAACCGGGATGTGGTTGTCCTACGCGATCATGCAATTTCCCAGCGGTATTCTTGCCGATCGGTTCGGGGAGCGATCAATTATTCTGGTGTCGGTAGGCGGAACAACCGTAATGAGCATTCTCCTGGCACTCTCTCCGGTTTACGCCGTCTTCGTGCTCGCCATGGTCGTACTCGGGGCCGTCGCCGGACTCCACTATAGTGCAGCGACGACGCTTCTCAGCCGGACGTACGATAACCTGGGATTCGCTATCGGCGTCCATACGATCGGCTCGTCGGCGGCGGGACTGGTTGCACCTATCGCCGCGGCGTGGATCAGCATACAGTACGGGTGGCGGCCGGCCGTCGCGTTCGGATCTATCGTCGCCGCCCCGATATTCGCGCTGTTCGTCTGGCGAATCCACCCTGTTGATCCCCATCGGCCCGAGCAACCGCTCAGACAGCGATTTCAACTTGAGGAGGTTACGAACATTCTCAGCAAGCCAGAGATCGCTTTTACCGTTGCCATTGCATCTGTCGGCGCGTTCGTCTGGCAAGGAACGGCATCGTTCCTGCCGACGTTTCTCGTCGAGCATCGCGGTCAGTCGGCGACGCTTTCCGGTATCGTCTTCTCCGCGTACTTCGTCATTCAGTCGATCGTCAAACCCGGAATCGGTGCGGTGTCAGACCGCTTCGGTCGCGACGTGACGACCTTCGGTTGCATGGTCACCAGTGCAGCGGGGTTAGGCCTGTTCGTCACGGTTCGCGGGGTCCTCGGTATCGCTGGTGGCCTCGTATTGATCGGCAACGGATTGAGCTGGGCGGTCGCTGTAGAGCCGCGGTTTATGGACAACATGACCAACGAAGAGCGCGGCGCCGGCTTCGGACTCGTCAGGACAGTGTATCTCGTCGTCGGCTCGTTTGGCTCCGTTGTAGTCGGGCTCTTTGCCGACATCTACGGATGGGGAACATCGTTCGGTATGCTCATAGTTCTCTTGCTCCTTGTCGCTATTGCGCTGACCGTCAACTGGCTCCTGGATCTCGGTTACTGACCGACTGCGGCGTTGATTCCGGCCCGTCCAACAGCAGTCCTCGTCGATCGACGTCTCAACAGGCGTGATACCCGATAAGAACACGTGCCTGTATCCCATCCGAAGTCGACGTCGACGCCCCTCTAATAGGCGGTTTCGCTGACTACGTTCAAATCCTCCACTAGCTCGTTTCCTGCAGTCGGATTAATGATAGTCTTTCGCATACCGACTCTCAGTTGGCCGATCGAGCATACAATACTGATCATGCCCGCATTCGTCTCAAGACGGATGCGACGCTGTGATCGACTACAGAAGTCGCCACGATCAGTGACGTCGATGTTACGATCAACCACCTCGACGGACCGTTTACTCGCGTCGGATTTGACGTGTTGCGAACGAACGGGCCAATGGTCGTCTGCGGACGGACGGTGGGCCAATTTCCCGAATTCGACGCTCGAAATCTGTTTTTCGGTCATAAGTGTCTCTTCGGAAGCACACTCGGAACACAGGTCGACCTCGAGCGACTCGTCGATTTCGCCGAAAGCGGGCGATTGAACTTGGTCATCGCTAGAGAGTACTCGTTTGCCGGACACGGCACAGATGATGGGCGACATGCAATCTCGGGATCTGGTCAGAAAGCTCGTCGTGTGTCCACAGCGGTGAGTTCGAAACTATCGATTCTGACAGCGGAGCGTATGGACCCGTAATCTCCTTCACGAACGTCAGCAGGTCGTCAAGTACCTCGACTGAACGTACGGCGACGGAGGCGCAAACGAGAGGACAGCGTCGGACGGATTCGATCTGGTCGAGTTCACTCCATCAGATCACCCGACCGAAGGGAGGAGGCACCTGATTTCACCTGTCCGCTCGTGTCCAAGGAGTACTGAGAGAATACATCGTTGTTCGACCTGATCACGAAGAACACGTGTTGCTAGTGTTTTATCCGTTGAACTGGGGCGGAAAGTCGGTATACTGGTGGAAAGAGATTCGCGAACGCGGGTGGGGAGACGAACAGACGGTGGTCGGCGTCGGAATCTCACCTAAATTGCGAGGCAGAGGCCCCTTCCTCAACGGAGTGAGCGAAGCGAACGGAGTAGGGAGGGGAGGAGCCGACAATTCCGCACGAACAACGTTCGATCACCAGTGATTCATCGAGCACCAGAGTCTCCAACACTTGCTCTACTCCGATCCCGAAAACGACGTCGTTGAACGCTACGGTGTCATCCATGACCTCGACGGAATGACGGGGCTGTCGGAATCTCGCCCTGCGATGTTTCTGATCAGAAACGAACTGTCCATCGACTACACGTGGGTCGCCGACGAGTGGCCACAGTCACCGCCGTACGACGAAATCGAGGCAGATTGGTCGGAGCAGGCCTGAATCAGTTGTCCTTTTCTTCCAGCGACAGCGGCGATATCTAATAGCGAATTCGAGGAACCATCAACGGATCTGGTGGCGCGTAGAACGCGTAGAAATGCGCTGCCTCCGTCAAACTAATACCGGTCGGTCAGAACCCGACGACGGACCCGTCTTTGCGCGGATCGGTGGCACCCGAGAGCGTCCCGTCGGCATTGCGAGTGATCTGACTGCCGCCGAAGTATCCCGGCGGTCGTATCCGTACCTCATGGCCGCGTCGAGCGAGTTTCGTCAGCACATTCCCGTCGTAGCGCCCTTCGACGGCGAGCTGACCGTCGACTTGATAGCGCCATCGAGGGTAATCCATCGCCTCCTGAAGCGACATCCCGTCTTCGAGGAGATTCAGGAGGACCTGGAGATGCCCCTGAGGTTGCATGTAGCCACCCATGACGCCGAACGCGGCCCAGTCGGAATCGTCGAGCCGCGCCAATCCGGGGATGAGCGTGTGGAACGGTCGCTTCCCGGGCTCGATCCGGTTCGGATGGTCCGGATCCAGCGAGAACGAACTTCCGCGGTTCTGGAGGGCGACACCGGTATCGCCCGCGACGACGCCGCTGCCGAAGTCCTTGAAGCGGGAGTTGATGTACGAGACGATGTTCCCCTGCTCGTCGGCGACGGTCAGGAGCACGGTGTCAGCGTCCTCGGCGCTCCCGTTCACGCTCGGGTGTCCGATATCGACGTCCTGAGTCGCTTCGGCCCTGATTTCGTCGGCACGCTCGGCCGCGTACGCCTTGGAGGCGAGATCCGGGACGTCCTCGTAGTCGGAATCGGTGACGTGAAAGAGACCGTCGGTCAGAGCCCGTTTCGCCGCCTCGATGGCAAGGTGGATCCGTTCCGGTGAGTCCGGCGGGTGGTCGCCCGCCCCGAGCGCCTCGGCGATATTTAGGGCCTCAAGCGCGACGATCCCCTGATTGTTCGGCGGCAATTGGAAGATCTCGGCTCCGTCGTAGGTCGTACTAATCGGGTCGACATACTCCGGTTCGAAGGTCGACAGATCCTCGAGTGTCAGAAAGCCGCCGCGCGATTGGACCGCCGAGACGATCGTTTCGGCGATCTCGCCCTCGTAGAAGACATCCGCTCCTTCCTCAGCGATCCGCCGCATCGTCTCGCCGAGCGCGGGCAGACGGACGTGTTCGCCGACATCGGGGGCATGACCGTTAAGTAGGTACGCGTCGCGAGCGTTGTCGTCTCGGAGCACTGACGCCGCCTCTGACCACTGATTTGCGATGATCTCCGAAACCGGGAACCCCTCGGTCGCGTACTCGATTGCCGGCTCGAGCACCCGCTCGAAGGACAGCGTGCCGAGATCCTCGACAGTGCGTTCCCAGCCGCGAGCGGTACCCGGAACGGTGATCGTGTACGGACCGTAAATGGGCATCTTCGCTGCGTCGGGTTCGACGCCCTGATCGGTGGCGATCCGGTCGCGAACGCGCTCGAGAGTCGCGTCGCCGGGTGCACCGCCGCAGCTTCGAAACGCACCGACCTTGCCGTCGGCAGTCCGGTAGAGTGCGAAGACGTCGCCGCCAAGTCCGGTACTGGTCGGTTCGACGACGTTCAGAGCCGCAGCGGTCGTCACAGCCGCGTCGAACGCATTACCGCCCTCGCGAAGGATCGTTGCCCCGGCTTCGGCGGCGAGCGGTTGGCTGGTCGCAATGATTCCGTTCGGTGCGTACACAGTTGATCGTCGCGAGATGAACTGATCGAGATCTGGCACTTGCTGTCCATCCATACGAAAGGAGTGGATAGATAGAGCAAAAATATTATTGTTCAAAAACCCAAGAGTAGTGTGGAATTAAATCCAAAAAACCACCATTGTTAGCGAACAGAATCCTTTCAGTTTAGGAATTCGTCGATACCAACTCAAGGTTCGCGTCTGCGAGTTCCGAGAGGAGCGCCACTGTCGTTCGCGCGCCGGCGCGGACGCAGGAGAGCTTGATGTTTTCGTCCGGTGCGTGGTTGTTCTCATCCTCGTTCGCGTACGGGATGACGAGACATGGGACGTCAAGGGCGTCGGCGAAGACGTACGTCGGCACCGAACCGCCCAGTGCGGGTTTCAGGATCGGTTCGGTGTCCCAACCGTCGCGGACCGCCCGCATTGCTGGCTCGACGACGGGGCTGTCCGCCGACGTCCGCTGTGGCGCCATCGCCGCGGTACGGCTGAGTTCGACGTCGATCCCAGCCGGCGTGTGTTCTCGGACGTGTCGTTCGAGCGCATCGTAAACGGCTGCAGGATCTTGATCGGCGACCAGTCGGTAATCGATTTTCGCGCGGGCTTGATCCGGAAGAACGGTCTTCATTCCCTCGCCCCGATATCCCGCGTCGAGCCCCGCCACGTTCAGGTTCGGGCGTGTGAGCAACCGCTCGACGTATCCCTCGCCGGGATTGGTCGCGAGGGCATCGAGGCCGAGATCAGACAGAATGTCCTCCTCGTCGACTGGGATCGCGCCGAGGACGTCCCAGTCCCGCTCGGTCAGGGGCCGTACGTCGTCGTAGAATCCATCGAGCGTGCTGCGTCCGTACTCGTCCGTTAGTGACGCTAGGAGGCTCGCGATCGCAGTCGCTGGGTTGGGTACGGGGCCGCCGAAATTACCGGAGTGCAGGTCTCGGTTCGCACCTTGAGCCTCGATGTCGACGTACAGCAATCCGCGCGCACCAAGAAGGACGTGCGGCCGGCCCGACGAGTCGATCGGCCCGTCGGCAACAATCGCAACGTCCGAGTCGAACTCGTCGCTGTGCTCGCGGACGAGCCACTCGAGGTTCTCGCTTCCGCTCTCCTCCTCCCCTTCGATCAAGAGGACGACGTCGGCCGGTAATCCGGTCGTTTCGCGCAGCGCCCGAATCGCACATAGGTGTGCGAACCACTGTCCCTTATTGTCGCCCGCGCCGCGGGCGTAGAGTCGCTGCTTGCCGTCGGGACCGTCCCGGACGGTCGGTTCGAACGGCGGCGAGGTCCACTCAGCCGCTGTCGCTGGCTGGACGTCGTAGTGACCGTAGAGTAGAACGGTCGGGCAACTCTCACCGTTGCTGGTGTTTCCGTCAATTTTACTATCACGATCTGCTCTCGCGTGAGCGACGATGGCTGGCTGACCCGCAGTCTCGACGATTTCCGCCTCGTCACAGCCGTACTCGATACACAAGTCCCTGACCATCAACGAACACTCGGGTATCCCTTCACCGGTCGCGCTGATCGAGGGCTGGGCCAGCAGTGCCTCGAGATCAGCAAAAAACGTCTCATCGTGGTGTTCGAGGGCATTTTCGAGATCCGACTCGCTCACGGTCGGTGCACCTCGTCGGACTGCCGGCTGGCTTTGTGTGACATAGTGGTGAGATTTTCCTACCAAGAACAAAGCTTTACTGCTAGTGACAACGGCGCCTCGCGAATATTCCTTCGTTCTCCCGATAAAGAGGGACGGATGGTTGGTTTCAGCGGACTTGCGAGGGCGAGCGGGCGTCACTCGTCGCCATCGATCGTCGTCGCCGCGAAGAACGGATACTCCGAGCGGCAACCTCGATCGTAGTTGTGCGGATACTCGCGCGGTTCGACTCTTACGCGATCACCGAGTACGAGATCAGCGTACGCCTCGTCGATCGCGGTCAGTAGTCGCGGCCCTTCGTCTAGTTCGACGACGCCCGCGACGATCTCATCGGGAAACCCGTCGGCCGTGGCGTGCTGTCGGGTGAACGAGTAGAGTTCTCCGGTCCCGTTTGACTCGATCCAATCGACGGACCACGAGTGACAACTCGGGCAGACCGGTGCAGGCGGAAAGAACCGTTCCTCGCAATCATTGCAGGTGTGAATCAGAAATCGACCGTCGGAGAGCGCCTCCCAGAACCGCTCGGTATAGGACGTCTCGCACATTGTTACTCACCCTTCGCGAAGACCGTAGCGGTCGCTCCGTTGACGTGGCCGTGTTCCGAGGTCGTTAGGACATAGTTCGCGTCCAAAACCTGTGTCGATGCAGTCCCTCTGAGCTGGCGAACCGCTTCCACGTAGTTGTACAGCGGCGTCACCATCGGCGGGTGACCTCGCCCGAGACAGCCGCCCGACGGACTGATTGGAAACTCGCCGTCGGCTGCAGTTCGCCCGTCAAGGCAGGCCTCGAGGCCCGCACCTCGGTCGACCAGCCCCAACTCTTCGGTGATGATCGCCTCGATATGAGGAAAGGGGGCGTACGGCTCGTAAACGTCGATTTCGTCACGAGCGCGGCCCCCGTCTCGGCTCGCCTCCCGCGCCGCCTTTCGGACGGCGGGGAGTTCGGTGATCGACTCGTCGCGGGTCATCAGTAGGTGACTCGCGGCATGGTGGCTCCCCAACCCCGCCACTTCAACCGTTCCCTCGGTTTCGCTACTCGTATCACTGCCATCGCCGTCGTCGCTCGTCACTACTAGTGCCGCGCCGCCGTCACAGGGCGCTGGGCATTCGTACAATCTGATGGGGTCGGCGATCGGACGCGAACCGAGGACTGCCTCCCGGTCGACGGGCTTGTCGAAGAGTGTGTCGGGATCGGCGGCCGCGTTGTCACGGTTCTTGACGACGATCTCGGCGAGATCCTCGCGCTTGACGTCGTACTCGTGACAGTACCGCTGCATACTCTGGGCGTAGACACCCGGGATTGACATCCCGATCGGGGACTCGAAGTTGGCGTCGAAGGTACTGAGAATGTAATCGAAGTACGGACCGGTCGTTTCGATCACCGAGTTGCGTTCGACTGCGAATACGAGAGCCGTGTCGACCGCGCCGCTCCGGACGTCCGAAACGGCCGTCTGAAACGCTTTCCCGCCGCTGGTTCCGCCCGTCGAGACCTCGATTGTCCGATCGACCTCGAGTCCGAGCAGGTGTAACAGGTTCGTAGAAAAGAACTTCTGCTTTGTCCATGGCCGCGGCGAGGGCATGTAGAGTCCGTCGACGTCCGCCATCGACACGGCGGCGTCCTCAAGCGCCTCGTGGATGACGTCTATTGCCAGTTCCCGCTCCGGAATCGAATATGTCCCGTTCGGGAGCAGTCCGATGCCGGCGACGGATGCAGTGCGAGTTACTGTCATGCGGTAACGCACCGTACAGTCCAGTCCGTCTTACGTCTAGGTGTTCGGGATAGATATCGATGGAGAACAGGCAAAGCTGTGTGATTACAATCAATTCCGATGAATCGGCCAGGGAGGCCGATAACCATCTCAATCGAGGTAGGTCTCCGCCAGCAATTATGCTATAGTGAGGTGTGAGATAAACGTAGCGTGGAGATCCGTGCTTCTGGTCTCTCGCCGACCGGTGAGTGGTTCGCGGAATCGGATGCGCCGGAGCCTTGTGCGACATCGACGGCTAGCAAATCGTAATCGTTGCACAAGGTCGTCGGCGATACTTGGATCCGATTGTTCGCCTGTGGAGACTGCGCTTCCTACGGACACCCATTTGGTGTCTGCAAAGCGCGTTCATCAGATTCCGGAGGAATCTGATTGGCTGTCAGACTCTCCAGTCTGACAACGTCATGGAAGCAGGAAGCCCTGCCCTCAAGGAGCGAACGGCGTCAGCCGTGAGCGAATAGGGCAGGGTAGTTCACTATCACCATCACCGGGTGGGTAAAGTAGAAAGCCTCAATGTCGCTATCTTAGATTATCGCGACATCGACAGAGATGATCCGTCGGTGCTTCTGGGCGTTGGCAGAGGTGTCCGCTTGTGAGCAGACGACACGCAGCGGTGACCGTACTCTTTGACGACGCCGACGTCAACCCCGAATTTGTCTGCGACCGTTTCTGGACCCGCGTTGAAGACAGAGAGATATCGTCCGTGGAAAATTCCTGTCATATGACTACTACTTGTCTGTCGCAGTCGCCAAACGTAAATTCGGGTCGGGTTAAATGGACACATGCCTGGATCCTTTTTCGAGTACTCTCAGGAAGAGCTCTACGCTGAGGCTGACGCGTTCATTCGGGACTGTTATGCAGAACTCGGTCGCGAATCGGAAATCGAGGACCGGCTTGACGAGATAGCGGATGCAATCGAGCAGCGTGGCCACTACGATCACACATCGTTCGAACTTGAACACGGTGCGAAAATGGCCTGGCGGAACAGCAACCGCTGTATCGGGCGCTTGTTCTGGCACCACCTGAACGTCGCCGACGCGCGTGACTGCGAAACTGCCCGCGAGGTACATGAAGCCTGCTGTACCCATCTCGAACGTGCGCGCAACGGTGGCGACATCAAACCGTTGTTAACGGTCTTCAAACCGATAATCAAGGGGGAACAGCAGGTCAGACTCTGGAATTACGAACTACTGCGCTATGCTGGCTACCAAACCGAGGATGGCATTGTTGGGGATCCCGACGAAATCGAGCTGACCGCGTATTGCCAATCGCGTGGGTGGGAGGGTGAGGGAACTCGATTCGACATCCTGCCCCACATCGTGCAGATCCAGGATCAAGAGCCGGAGCTATTCGAGGTCCCCGAGTCGGCCATCGGTGAGGTACGACTTCGTCACCCCGAATACGAGTGGTTAGAGGACCTCGGGCTGAGGTGGTATGACGTTCCTGTCGTCTCGAACATGCGCTTAGAGATTGGTGGACTTCACTACCCGGCTGCCCCGTTTAATGGTTGGTACGTGTCGACGGAGATCGGGGCCCGAAACCTCGCGGATCAAGACCGCTACGATATGCTGCCGGTCGTCGCTGAGAAACTCGGGCTCGATACGCGGAACGACCGATCCCTCTGGAAAGACGAGGCACTACTCGTGTTGAACCGCGCGGTGCTGCGTTCTTTTGACGAGGACGATGTCCAGATCGTCGATCACCACACTGTGACCGACCAGTTCAAACAATTCGAGCGAAACGAAGCGGAGGCCGGGCGAGACGTGACGGGTGAGCGTTCCTGGTTGTTGCCACCGATGAGTTCAGCGACGACACACGTATTCGAGAATGACTATGACAACACCATCAAGAAACCAAATGTCTTCTATCAGGAAGCGCCAGCGGAGTTGAGTGAACGGCGCGAATCGCTTAGTCGGTGATCCTGAGTGACTGAGTCGTTAGCCTAACCTTTCTTCGCGCTTGCACCCTGTGGCTCACAAACGACATCAATACTAGCATCCTATCTATAAATTAGTTGATGTACTTCCTCATTAACGGCCGACATCGCAGGTATCCCGATACTGTTGATAGTACGCCGTCTCGACAGTCCAGAGATCGAACCCACCTGGGTTTTGGTCACGGAGTTCAGTGAGAAGTCGCGGGTAGTCAGAGAGCTGCAGTGTCCGGTCCTCGCCGAGGAGGGCTGCAACCCTATATCGATCACCGATTGCATAGTTCGTCGGATCGTGAACTGCGAGAACGCCCGTGGCGGTCGCAGGTCCGATCCCAGGAATTGACGTGAGGGTTTCTAGCTGGAGTTTCGGATCATAAACTGAGAAGGCCGCTTCACAGATTCGCTGGACGAACACTGCAGTCTTACTTTTTATATTTTCGGCTCAACACTACGCGAGCATCCCCTTAGGTACTCATCATTCAGTTTGAGAAGCACTCTTTAATAGAGTTTACCAATAACTACGTCTATGACTGAACCCGTCTATTCCAGCGTCGATGAGTTTGATGATACAACTCGCTCATTACTTGAGGACCACCTCTCTGAAGACGAGACAATACTCCTCGGAATTGGATGTACGAAACGGCAAAGGTGGACTCCGGGGTATTGGGGAGTACCTCTTCGGAAACTCATTTTGACCAATCAACGGATCATCGACTTCAAGAACAGCAGGTTCAGCACGCAGTTTATGGCGTTCAGCCTTGAAGAAATGAATGCTCCCGTGTGTGAATTTCTTCTCCGAGGCAATTATCTCACCGTTCAGGGGAACGATATCGAACGACGATACCGAGTCAAAGGAGATACTGGACGCGAATTTGCGTTTGCGGTCCGTGATCAACTCAAACAACAGCGTCAGCCATCGGAGTCTTTCTGGCGTGATACACTGGGGTTTGGCCGTAAATGAGTCACGTCTCACTAGGGAGTCAGCCAACTAAGGGTTATTCTGCGCTAGATCTGGCCGGTACTGATACCCGAGCATGGCTCTTCGGTCCTCTGAGCTACAAGGACCGCAAGATCAGCGAATCGCTTGCGCAAGTAAACTCCAACCACTGTGTTGGGGGGTGAACAAACGGAGTTATTCCATGTGGCACCAGTTGTATAGCGATGACCGATGAGGACGACTCTCTCAATGAGGAGACGATCCGTAAAGCGATTGATCACGCACAAAGCGGGGCGCCCGCGGCTGGATCAGCGGTCCGTGAGCGATTCGCTGTTCGAATTCATCTTGGAACTGACCCATCGTCTCAACACCCCATTTGACGAGTTGCTCCCGTTCAGCAAGTATGACCTCTTGTTCGGTATGTACGACGTTCCGAGCACTGGGGATCGATGTGACAAGCGATGAGGCGAGTCCACTCGTTGTGATACACTGTGAGAGAATATCGGTTGGCGGGATTGGAGGACTATTGACTACTGGGCTCACACAAGCGAGGATCGCAGAGCGATTCGATAGGAAATCCCATCCAGTTGTACGGGGCCGCCACTATCGCTCAGTGAACTACTCACCAAAACGACAATGAAACTGGCACTCAGATTGGCAATATGGCGCGATACAGTGAATGTCTTTATCCAGACAGAGCTATGCGATCCTCGAAACTAATGTTCATGTCGAACGATATATCACTTGGAATCATCTGTGTTCACATTTATATTGGTATTCAGATTATACTTCTTGAATGTGTTTTATCACCGAATATTCCGTCCTTGAATGTTTATTTAGTAACACTTACTTCGATGAAAATGTATGACGCACACGATGGTAGATCCAGTTTGCCGACCGCCGGATGGAGCATGCCCAGCGTGTGGAATGCCACTTTCTTTCCGGCCATGCCTGAACTGCATGGAGCGGCGGACACTTACCGAGGACAACAGCCAATGAGGTACTCCGGGAGTCCTCTCATAACCATCTCTCCATGGTGATTCCTAGAATGGCGCTATCGCGTCCTGAGTCAGTCTTGTCCCCGACTGACACTGACACAGTAGCCCACTGCTTTAGCACTCCATCTTATCATTCCCTCTGACTTTCGACATTACCTTGGAACGGTTTGTACAGTAGGATTCTACACGTGTTATGCTAGCGTGAGCTCTCAATGCCTATGAGTGGGTAAAGTGACGAACGTCTCTATCGAGTCGAAAACCAGTTCGCACAAGTATTCACCGACGAAACAGAATCTACGACTAATTGGTGCCCCTCGGACCGATACCCCTCTCGTGACTAGGCTGCGCTCAGCGTCTCACGGAGGTACTGCTGTTCCCATTCTTGACGAGCATCGAGTTCTCGCTGGCCACGTGCCGTGAGTTTATACAGGTTCGTCCGCCGGTCCATCTGTGACTTCTCGACGAATCCTTTGTTGACGAGGGTGTCGAGATTTGGATACAGTCGGCCATGATGAATCTCCGTCTCGTAGTACTCCTCAAGTTCGTCTTTGAGTGCGAGGCCGTGTGGATCGTCTAATCCGCCGATGACGTAGAGCAAATCTCGTTGGAAGCCGGTGAGATCGTACATATCTATAGAGTGTCTTCTATCCTTGTCAACTTACTGCATGGTATCCACTATGAGCGTGTCTGATTTAACTAATTGAGGCGCTAAGTTCCCTTCCTCAAGGAGCGCCGAAAGCGCGAGTAGGGAGGGGATACAGCGTTCACGAGAGCTTCGCTATCATATCGACGTGTGTCGGCAACTGTACAACCACTGCCTCTACGAACTTAACGAATCCGACGGCGGTATTCCGGCACGCTACGACCTTCAGGGACAACTCCCCGATCTCAAGAAATGGTGGACCGATCTGACGGGCGTTCACTCGAAGGTGCTCCAGATGGTCGTCAAGCGCGTCTACGACAACCTTTCGACGCTCAAAGTACAGAAGGACAACGGGCGTACTGTCGGGATGTTGAAGTGGAAGCGTCCTCGGGACTACCGTTCCCTCACCTACAGTCAGACCGGCTTCAAACTCAAGAACACGAGCGGACGGTCCCAATTGTGGTTGAGTAAGATTGGAGACATACCGATCCGACTCCACCGCTAACTCCCCGACGGTTCGACGGTCAAACAAGTCACGGTCAAACGCGAACCCACGGGCGAGTGGTTCGCCGTCCTCGGGATAAAAACTGAGAATGATGCGCCACCGAAACCCGAGAACCCTGAGAAGTGCGCGAGATCGACGTAGGATTCTCTCGTATGTCCACGATTCGGACGGCTTCTCAGTCGGGTTACTCGACCTCTCGGACGAACGCGAGCGGTTGGAACGCGCACAACGGCCGAGCAGGAGATCATACCCTTCCTCAGGGAGTTCGTACTGGTTCGTGCGCTTATCAAATCGTATCAAAGATCGCCGCAGTCTATTGATTTATTAGAGCCCACTACCGTGGACAGCGATAAATTTACAGGCAAAACTGCCCAGACTAGTTTGTCTACACAACGATTTCAATCGTCTCCTGCTCCTATTAAGCAGTATGACTGATCGCAACTCAGCTCGGAAGCACACGTTTCAAACCATCGATGGAGTTGAGGCGATCTTCAATTTCGACCTTGGTGAACTCTTTTTATACATACCACCGAATAAGCTGTGCTATATTCGTGTTCAAGAAGATGATTAGATCCAGGGAGGAAACATACGGACACAGAGACGCCAGACAATGGATTCACAAACTCTCCGAGCTATTTTTGACTAAACCGGTGAAAACTACGCGCTCTATGAAATCGCAAGATGTGAAGAGGGTTTCAACAGAGCCAGATAAACAAAAATGATTTCGAAAACGGACATTCTGACGTCAGCAGAACAAAATTCCCGAATCGTTCTGCCGTAGACCGTCGATACCTGGGTACAGTGGGCTTTGAGTCGTCTCACACTCCCCAAAAGAGGACGATGCCACCGACCGTGGCTATCGACAACAGCAACTGGAGTGGTGCACCGACCCGGAAGTAGTCCGTGAACCGGTAGCCGCCCGGCCCGTAGACGAGTAGGTTCGTCTGATACCCGATGGGCGTCATGAAGTCCGCGCTGGCCGCGAACGTGACAGCGAGGACGAACGCATACGGGTCCAGCCCCATTTCGGCCGCCGCGTTGGCGGCGACAGGGATCATGAGGATGACGCTTGCACTGTTGCTGACAACCGCCGTCACGAGCGTCGTGATGACGTAGACCACCCAGAGGACGCCGACGGCGGGGAGGAAACCGGCACTCGTAGCGACCAGCGACCCGACGGAGGCCGCTGCACCCGTTCCCTCAAACGCGATTCCTAGGGGTATGAGGCCGGCGAGGAGAAAGATCACGTCCCACTCGACGGCCTCGTAGAGTTCGTTTGGCCGTACGACACCCGTCAGGATCATCGCGACGACGCCCGAGAGCGCCGTCGTGAGGATATCGAAGCGTCCCGTCGCAGCCAGACCGACGACGCCGGCGACGATGGCAATCGCGACCGGGATCTTCGACTCCCGGTAATTGGGGTCGGCGGGCATAGCCGTGACGATGAAGTCGCGCTCCGTCGCAAGGCGATCGACGATCTCCTCGCTCGCCTGGATGACAAGCGTATCCCCCCGACGGAGGGGCGTCCGGTCCATCCATTCGTGGAGCAGTTCCGACCCCCGTCTGACGGCGAGGACGTTCGTGTCGTAGGTCTGTCGGAAGGCCGCACTCTCCAACGTCTCCCCGGTCAACGACGACCACGACGGCAGGACAAGTTCGATGAGTGTCTCCCCTTCCCGGTCAGGTGCGAGCGCCGCCTCGGTCACGTTATCGGTGCTGAACGACAGCCCTTGAGAGGTCATCAACCTCCGGAGCGTCGGAAAATCGGCACGAACGACGAGCACGTCGCCGGGCCGAACCGTGTTCCCCGCCAGCGGTTCCAGAAACGTTCCCTCGCCGCGAACGAGGGAGACGATGTCTGCGTCGAGTTCGATCCCTTCCATCGTGTCACCGACGGTCCGACCGACGAACGAGGAGTCCTCGTCCACGAGGACCTCCGCCAGGTACGGCTCAAGGTCGTACTCCTCTAGGATGGTCTCGGTCGGGAGGACTCGCTCGGGGATAAGTCGCTGCCCGACAGTCATGAGGTACACAGTCCCAACCACAAAGACGATGATGCCGAGCTTCGTGAACTCGAACATCGAGTACGCGTGGAGGGAGGGGTACTGCCCCCCGAGCCGTCCCGCAACGTTGCTGGCGATGAGGTTCGTTGAGGTGCCGATGAGCGTCAGCATACCGCCGACCATGGCCCCATAGGAGAGGGGAATCAGGAGCTTCGAGGGAGAGGTCCGCCCTCGGTCGGCGACGTCCGAGACGACGGGGATGAGCATGGCAACGATGGGCGTGTTGTTGAGGACAGCCGACGGGAGCCCCGCGAACGCGAGCGTGGCACCGAGTTGCTTTCGCTGATCGGTGCCTGCGAACGAGGCCATTCGCTCGCCGAGCTTCTGGACGGCTCCCGTCTGGCTGACGCCGTAACTCAACACGAGCATCGCCAGCACGGTGATCGTCGCGTCGTTCGAGAACCCTGAGATCCCCTCTGAGGGCGATATTCCGGTCCACGGCCCGAGGACGATGAGGGACGTCATGACGATGAACGCGGTAACGTGGGGTGGAAACACTTCCACGACGAACATGAAGAAGGCAGCCGCTGCGATGGCGAAGACGACCACCATTTCCGTCGTGAGAGGAGGAATCATTGGTTACGTTTGCTGCGAGGGCCAATGGCAGCACTTCCCTCTATCAACGATAGCAAACCATTAAATGATTAGTTCGGTTCGCATCACTTGACTCTCGACGCACGCGATTCGAACAGACGACCTCGACTACCACGCTCACTGCTGCTGGCCGGGGCGACAGTCCGCGCCCACCCCTGAGATAATCGATTCGTTCAACGAGGTTAAGAGCTACATCCGATTTTGCGTTCATGCGACGTAATCGACTCTTACTAACATCGATTCAATACTAATACTGAAGAGTAATGTCCGAGAAGGCCCTCGTCATAGATCGCTGTCCAGTATGCAATGAACACTTCCTCGCGACATCCTGTGATGAACTGTATCGACTCACTAACTCGCACGATCTTGATCAGCACGGTGAGATCCAACCAGCGAGCACACAGGAGATTCCGGACTTTCGATGAGATATGAGTACTCACAACTCCCCAAACGATAGTGATGAGTTCAAATTTATGAATACCCCAGTGCACCACTTACGAATCAACGGTGTTGTCGACGACGGCATTTTAAGTATTCATGATACACAGAACGCCTTCGGGTGGATCGAACTTGAGCTACCGAGTAAGTACGCTGTCTTCAACCTCCGAACGATGCGCTAACTCCGATCAAACCATAATACATAGCCGAAACTACTTAATCTCTTTCAGAAAACGCTTAGAGTCACTCACATCGGGTCTATTTCCGAGTAGAATAAGGAAAGACACAATGGTGGTGGTTGGTCTCGTAGAGAGCGTCTCGGATAAGGTTTCGAAATAGCCATTTATTACTTTGTTTCATTTTCTGCGAATAGAGCTCAAATATTCAACAAGGAGAACTGACACTCAGTCTTTATTCACCCATCGGTCAACGATAGATTGCCTAGGTACGACAGCAATATGGGAGCCTACTTCGCATGCAGGGGTTGTTAGATTGAGTGATCTCGCAGACGCGCTTGCAGAGTGGGAACTGGAAACTGAGGGTGCGTATGTCACTCATAGGGATCGACAACGCGCGTATGTCTCGCTCTACCAGACACATCTGCCAAAACTCGATGACGCAAACATCACTGAGCAACGGGCTCGTGACGGGTCGTTCCGGGAAGGACTACTCGGAGTGTCTGATTTCGCTTCAGGATCATCAGGGTTGGATCCCGATGCGGGTCGAAGCCTCGCCATTCGAGAATATGTTGCTCAATTACGACCCGAACGGCGGTCTTGAGTTTGCACAGTACGTTGCCGATGAACACGGCGGCGAGGAGTTCGAGCAACTGGCCGCCGAGTCCGTGGCCGACCAACAGGACGAGAACCCAGACACAATCACGAAACCCGCACTCGCTGACGACTAACGAACCACCGTTCTAATGGGGCCGCCATCTCAAACGTGGCGGTGTGACACATATTTTGAGCGAGCACTCGTCCGGAGCCGTCTCCGTAAGCTCCCTCTAACAATACTGATATGACGGTATAGAGGAGATGGGACACCCTTGGCATACTTCGTCTGGTAGGAGGTTGTTGGTGACTCATGGGGTGTCCTGCTATGATTCGTTTAACTCTCCCCGCTACTCGGCTCTCCACTATCTGGCAGGCGGTTCTCTCGTGCGTGTGGTATGATGACTGTCCCGAGCGAGCGAGGGTTCCAGGAGTCAGCTGTGGCACGTATCAGAGGTCAGTTCGTATCTGGAGGACGGATAGATACAGCTAGCCGATTTATCATCATGTGTAACTTTTTCGGCTGATTTTTGTCGCGCGAGCCGTCGTTTCGGGTTGGATTTTTCGCGCGCTTCTGCGAAGGTGGCTGTGGTATTTTGAATTTAAGTCCTTAGGCACGCCTCCTAAGGGGAAACTGACATTCCGTGTCGAAAACGGGCTAACCCTTCACTGTGAGGCGGTGCGGTTCATCCCGCTGCGGTGGAGGAAGCAGGGCTATTATCTCGCACTTTTCTACTTTTCCAAACTGAGTAGAAGCATTTCTGATTAGCCGTCATGCGTCTGAGGACCATCCGCCGATTACCGCTCTTTTTCTGAAGGAGACAGCTTTATGGTGCACGTGAACGTACATGTACGTGTATGGCTACAAAGACACTCACGATTACCGAGGACGCCTATGAGCGCCTGAAAGCGCACAAGCGCGGTGACGAGAGCTTCAGCGATGTGGTAAACCGACTCTCGAAGTCACGAGACAACCCGAAAAAGGCGCGAGGGCTTTGGGATGACATCGACGCAGGGCAGGACCACAAAGAGAAACACCAACAACTTGGCGAGGAGATTGACGACCACTACGATGAGATGTTTGGACAATAGCGTCCTAAGCGACTATCTTCGCTCCGACAACCCCCGCCACGAACAGGCGGCCACAGTAATCGAGTCCTACGATGGAGCGTGGTATCTCCCGATACCGGTGTTGTGGGAGGCTCTGCGATACGGGGCACAGGCCTCCCGAAAACCAGGTGTTACCGAAACTGAGGCAGCGCTAAATTGGGCCGATCCCCTTCCGGTGACGGCAGGTGCAGTCACTGAGGCGGCCATGATCGAGGCTGAACTCCTCGACCAGGGCACGCCGATCAATGCAGTGGACATGCTAATAGCAGGGATTGTCCGTGAAGCAGGCGCGACGATCGTTACTCGCGATAGTGACTTCAACCGTATTGAGGGCCTCCAAGTCACCAATATTGACGAGTAGGGTCTATCGCTGGCTACTCGTCGACGTCGTCGCTCTCCTTACTCTCCTCGTCCGCCGATTCAATTCACCAGCCTGCCGTGCTTCCTGCCAGGTATCAATTGTATAGACGTTCACCTCTCGTTTTTCCTTGTGAGCTGTCTCTACAAGATCCGCATCAAGAACACTCAAGGACGGATTAATCGCCTCTGCATCGAGTTCCCGAGCAATCTGGAGGTTCCTCTCTGTGTTTGAGCCAAATAGCTTTGCGACCGGGACAGATGAATTAGTATCTCGAACGAAGAGACGTACCACTTCCCAGGGTAGTTAGACGCGATCTCTATCGTTCGTTCAGTGACTTCTTTCCAAGAATACTCGCCGGCTGCCTTAAATTCGATATTTAGTGTGACACTTGGTCGGGCCGCATCGAGAATTTCCTTCAATATTGGGATCGTCTCCCCACTCTCGAGGACTTCTGCTTCAAGGATTGTCTCGGCGGGCATCTCGGCTACTGGTCCCTCTTTATCCGTCAAATCGTCAAGGTACTCGTCATGAAAGACAACGATTTATCCATCATTAGATGTCTGAATATTAATCTCAATTCGATCTGCTTTGAGTTGTGATGATCCCGCAACCGCTGCAACGGTGTTTTCCGGATAGATATCCGCATAGCCTCGGTGTGCGGTGATACACGGTGATTGATTCGTTCCCTTTCGCTGGGTTTTCTGTGCGACAGCGTGTTGCTTAACACTGATGTTCCAATCACTGAACTCGTGAGTGCCCCGATTGCACCCATGAACGTTCGCCGGTTAGTTGTCGCATCTACATTCGACTCGGTGCTATCAGTTTCGCTTTGTTTACCGAACATCGCCGAATAAATTCTTGTTTTACATAATAAATTTATAGCTAGAGAAGACAAATAAAGATATATTATTGTAGGAAACATAGCGTCGCACTCATCTAAGGGCCTAGTTCAGCGACCAACCCTAGAATCTCTAAGGAGATTCTGATCAGATCGTTGATTGATCACACGTAGCGTTACCATTCCACACCACTACCGCTGACAGGCAGGGATCGAATTTCTGGATGGTCAATTGGCGAAATACGTTTTTGGCTCGTGCCCGTAGCACAGGTATGTCTACGACCGTCAAACTCCCCGTTGACGACGAGGTCTCTTGGCATTTGGCGATCTCTGCCAGCCATGGCACGACTGCGCCGGCGACTGATATCCCCATGAGCATCGCGCCAGGAATGTACGCGAAGCGGGGCTGGGTGATCACAACGGCCGTAATGGTGAACCACGCCCGTCGTAGAAACAGGAAACCCCGTCCTCAGCGATGCCGTTAGGACGAGCAGGGTGGGGTAATTCGTTAGACTAGTACAGTAGAATTATGCACCTCTTTCGCAAACAGGTAATTCAGAGGGAACTACCGCATGGAAGGATTTCAAATCGAACCTGTGGATAGTTCACCCGAGGGTTATCGGATACATATTACAACAGCAGACACGGATCTCTCATTTCAGTGTGATAGAGACCAACTCGAGATGCTCCAGACCTGTATCGAACGAACTCTCGCAGAGACTACTCTCACTAGTTGTTGTCTGAATGATGAGACGGGGTTTGCTCTGTCGCCGTGGATAGATAGTAATGAAGGCACTCACAAGCTCGTCATTAATGTTGCAGGAGAGATTGCTTCGCTTCCGCTTGATCAACAGCAATTAGAGTTCTTTGCTCATTCTGAAATCGATGCTATGTGTGAGTAATTGCGTTCAGTCACTCATTGCTCGGGTGGCTCTTACAGGCCATTGGTGATTCTGAATCAATCACCAAGTGCGAGACAACAGCGAGGCCACTTGCCAGTTCAAGTCGCTTGGGGAAGCGAACAAGGGTAGCCACGGCGACGACCACACCGACGAACAACAACGTATGCGTTATCCCCCGGTGAACGAATGGTGTTCCCCAAGCCGCTGGGAAGAAGAAATCGACGTCGGGAAGAATTCCAACGATAACACCGACGGTTGGGTTGACGTCTGTAAACGCCTGGACGAGCGCATAGCCAACGAGAGCATGCGTGTACTCGCGACCGTTTCGGACTACTCACTCTTGTCTTTGATATCGAATTATGAGTTTAACCCTATTTCCAGTAATATTGTTAGACCACATGAGTGGCTGGTGAACAATATAATAATTACTTACTGTTTTAGCTCTCGTTCCAAGGTTAATTGCTATTGTAATTGATATTTTATACAGTTAAGGTAGAGATTATCTACGAAACACTAAGTGGATACAGATACGGTACCTATTCATAATGAGATTATGAGTTCAGCTCGACCAAGCACGTCAAGTCTAGCAGCGATACTGGACCGAATTGTCGATAAAGGTATTATCATTGACCTCTGGGATCGTATTTCCGTACTGGGACTCAAGATTATCACTGTTGAAGCTCATCTCGTGATTAGCTCTATCGAGACGTTCCTTCACTACGTGAGAAAAATGTCACAGCCCTCCTCTTCGTCAAGAACGCCATAGATATTAATTTTAAATAATACTTCTGCATGGAATTGAGCGCCTGCAAGAACGTCCGATACAGATCGACAGCTCTCTCGAAGAGCTGTACAGCGTTTCGCCGAAGCCATGTATCCGATAGACATTTGGACTCTTGATACGGGGAAGATATCAGCTATAACTACACTAGCAGAGAATTACGACCACGACCGTTCACAGAAGATCATGCATCAAGCACTTTGGAAACAGCGATCTCGAGTGCTTCTGTTGCCGTATTTTTGGTTGTGCAGCCAGTAATAACCATCTTTTCACTTGCAAATAGCATCACAACCACACTTGGCTTTTCGAGCCAATAGATAAGTGCTGAAAATTGCTCTGGTTCATACTCGATTTGTTCGACTCCCACTGTAAGAGCAACCATAGCAAGGTCCACTGACTGACCACGATCAGCACTAGTTACGATATTGTCAATGGATATGTACGGCGGATCCAGTAGATCAATGTGTAGTTCTCCACTATCTGGGGGTTCGTTCGTATCGGGCAGCATTCGGAGTAAGCTGGACTGGATATTACCGGTGCTGGTGGGGACATCATGTATGTTGCACGTGGCACAGAGATCGTGCCGGCGAGAAGCAACATTGTCACGCTCGCTTGCGTCCTCTACTGGCGATCAGAACAAACGTGTCGGTGTGTTTGAGCCTGAGTCATTGTCTGCGTTGTCCGGTCCAATTTCGCTGGCAACGTGTGTTCCGTATGGGCTGCGGTAAACGGACCTGGAGTCGTTCCGGACAGCCGAGACTACGGGTGAGGTTCTGTGAGCTGGCCGTTCTTTCGTTGAGCGAGTTGGGTTGTTCAGGGCCATACGACGATTTAGCATTGTTGGAATCTCTCAAACGGTGATGTTTTTCCCAGAAGTTGTGCTGAATACACAGCGCGTATCTTGCACATCACCTGTGTGAAAACGGCGTTACCTCCAGCCGTCCTGTGTTCGCACCATTGATGACGTCAACTGTCCAGACTCTTAGTCGATCGCGCTCGGAATCGTAGCTTCCTGGCTACAGATCGTTCAGGGATTCGTCGGAGTGCGCGTATAGCGGATGAACTGTATCACAGCGGCGAGAAGGACGAGACAGATGACTATCATCGTGCCCTGTGAGATGGTCGCGATAGTCGATTCGACTGCTCCACCCGTTAGCAACGCGATTATGTCCGGGATTCCACGCGTCGATCCCAGCACTCCGAGCACCGCCAGTAGGCCGATTCCGTAGGCGGCCAGTCGTTGCCGATCTGTCCGTTGGTATCCAACCACGCCCAAGACGGCGATGAGAACGCCGAAGACGGCTGGAATGAGCGCCGTGACACTCACAAAGTTGGAGAGCACGTAGGCGCCGACGCCCAAGGCGACGAGTGCGGTTCCGAGTACGATGCCCAGCATGAATGCGGACGTCCTTGAACTCGCCATATACGGAACCGTATGTGGGGCAAATGTATAGGTTTGGCTCTGTTGAAACCCTCTTTACATCTTGCGATTTTGTAGAGCACGTAGTTTTCACCGGTTTGATCAACAATGGCTCGTAGAGCATCTCTCCAGAATGTCAGTAACGAAGGATTTCAACAAAACCATAGGTTTCTATACTGTATCTCCAATCTGTTGAACTCACGCTCTATATCGATCACATCGTTACTAACAGGGATCGATTAGTTGGCAACGGTTCTGCTGCATATACAGCGCGTATCTCGAACGTCCACTGGTCGCTTCTGGATACGCACGACAAGATGGATTTCAACCGATACATAACGGGTGGCGTGGGTATGGGGATTACCCAAACGATGCAATCCGAGAGTGGTGGATTCGTGAGCTGAAATTTAGTGGGTGACAAACCATTTAAAGGTAATTCCCATAGTCACTCATACATATGTACGAGAACATTCTGCTCCCGTTCGATGGAAGTGAGAGGGCGGCGGAAGCACTGCATCACGCTGCCGAAATCGCTCACTGGGCCAACGCTACCATTCATATTCTTTTTGTCGCTGATACGACACGCGATAGCGTCACCGTCGTTGAGAACCAGGTCGTTGACGCGCTCGTTCAGGAAGGCGAGGACATTGTCGAGAATGCGGAGCAGACACTGCACACGCTTGGTTCGGACTACAAGTCCGACGTCGTCCAGGGGAATCCAGCGCCGACGATCGTCGAGTACGCCGAGCGATACGACCACGACTTGATTGTAATGCCGACGCACGGTCGGAGGGGAGTATCACGATACCTTCTCGGAAGCGTCACCGAGGAGGTCATCCGTTTGGCTTCTGTTCCTGTTCTCACGGCCCGGATGCAGCCCGATGAGCAGCTAGCGTTCCCCTACGAAAATATTCTTATACCGACAGATGGGAGCGCCGGTGGCGCTCGTGCCGCCGAATATGGCCTCTCGCTTGCAGCGGCTCTCGATGCGACCGTTCATGGGCTGTCCATCGTAGATGAGAGGTCGCTCGGTCTGGACGTTCGTTCAAGCGTGTCTGGACAGGACCGTGAACAGACGGCGACCGATGCCGTTGAGGATGTCGTGTTAGAGGCAGAGACATACGGGGTGACGAACACTGTTCGTCACATCGAACACGGTACACCTGTCCAGAAGATACTCGACACCATCGATTCGAACGACATTGACGCCGTCGTAATGGGGACGACGGGAAAGCGTGGGACTGATCGAATCCTGCTCGGGAGCGTCGCTGAAAAGACCGTCCGCTCTGCGCCAGTTCCCGTTATCACAGTTAAACACAACGAGTAACTCGAAAAGAATGGCTTTGTTGGGATCCTCAGCCTATGATCGGTTTCAGCGGCTGTACTGTATACACAGCGCTAGTTAATCACTCGATTTCTAGCTGGCCGCTCCCACTGTCTCCCCCACTGGCGTTCTCGTCCCATTCGAGTTCGAACTCGATACTCAATTCACCGGATCCATCCGTCGGCCCCTCACGCTCGGCTTTGACCTCGAACGTCGGGCGAGCTGGCGGCTCCATCGTCACGGACTCGGTCCCCGATGTTAGCGTGATTGCGTCCCCTTGTTCCAACTTGTCGGCTACACGGCGAAGGTACGATGCGATCTCCTCTCGACTCTGATCGCTTTCCGATTTGAACAGGACTTCTTCGGGCATATAGAGACATATACCGCCTATGCTGATAACTGCACTCCTCTATCGGGACCGCTCTGGCTGAACTCATCTTCTGTATGCAGCACCTCGTTCTATCGAATTCTGAGGATTTCAACAGAGCTAATGATAACATCTGTAGCCGGGCGCAAAGATTACTCTCTCTTGGTTTGACCTTGTGCAACAAATCTTGGTCTTTTCAATGAGAATAAGACCGCCACTATCCCAAAAACGCTTGCACCTGTGGTGTGGACGTCCATTCCGTCGTGCGCGTCTCATTGCTGGCTGAAAACGTCAAGAGGTATTACACAAGGGAGATTTTCTTTGCGGAGCGACTCCCCTCTGTTGGTCCTAATCAACGGAGACGCTCCGCATCAACGGCCGACAGCGTACGTCTCTTGATACTGCTGGTAATAGGCGTTCTTGACAGTCCGGAGATCGAGCTTGTCTAGGTGTCATCATAGAATGCAATAAGAATTTGAAGGTAGTTAGAACGTCACTGGACTCGGTCGTCACCAAAGAAAGCTGCAATCATATATCGATTACCGTCCAGGTTGAAGATACTGGATTCACGGCGAGACTCAGAACGAGAGCTCATCATCGGGACGATCTTCTCCGAGTGCTGGTGGTGTCCGATCGGAGTAGAATTTCCGCCCGATCGCCTGCTCACCGACCATCGTGAATATGGCGTCGAACACGTCGTCACTATCATCATACGAGCTGGTCTCAAACGGTGCTAATACTTCCTCTAAGGAATAATCGCCATTTGGCACGCTGAGTGTTGCGTTGCCGTGTCGTTCCAGAAGGTCGGCGTTTGCGATCGGATAAGGTAGTTGTTCGAACTCATCGCGCAGTTCCCCGAATTCAATGCCAAACGCTCGATTAGTGGGGGTCATGGTCCGTATGAGCGATGACAACTACCCTGTCCATAGCCACACCCCTGCGTTGTCTATGACGCTATATGGGGGTCGCTCTGAGGAAAATACTACCGGGGTTTTTTGAGATCGTTACTTGCTCGGACCGAAAAGGGGCCTACTTTTGCTTAGTCAGTAGGATTGCCTTCTGGCCCATCGTCGGCTTCGACAGCTCCAAGGATCATGAGAATCCGGTTCACGAACTCCTCGGTCGTGAGGTCGCCGAACAAGCATTCACGCAGCCACTCCACGTCCAAGTAAAGTGCGGCTCGACGGACGTCGCACTCATCATAAAGGGCGAATTTGAATTCCTCAACTGCTTCGAAGAACTCCTCGGCATCTGCCTCATGAATTGCTTGGT
>NZ_LTAZ01000011.1 GCF_001593955.1 Halalkalicoccus paucihalophilus
GCCCCCGTCCCAGGCGGGCGAGTCGGCGCCCTGATCGGTGGTATAGAGGAGGGCGCCGGGTGAGCCGTCGATCCCGCGATCGGAGATGATCGTCTGATCGGCGAGTTCGTAATCCCGCCCCGAGAGATCGATCCGGGTGTGGCCGTCGATCCCGATGACGGCGGCGTTGCTGGTGAGTGCGCTGGCAAACGAGTCCTGATCATCGACGATGATGTCGGCGTCGTCGAGACTGATGTCGGCGTGGTAGCCCGTCCCGCCAGCGATGGGGCGATCGTGGAGGGCTTCTTGGATGCGTTGGTTGGTGAAGTAATCTGGCATGAGTATGGTATGGTGTAGTAGTGTCTAGTTTGGGCTGATTGGCGTGGTGTAGTCTGTGGTGGTCTTAGAGATGCGCGTCTTCGTGAGCGGCGACGTGGAGGTCGAAGTAGTAGTACCAGTAGCGGTTGCTCTCGTATCCGGGTTTCGACCCGCCGTAGAGTTCGAGACCATCACGACTCTGGCTCTCCCACCCGCTCCAGGCACTGCGCCGCAGCGGGAAGCCCCCATCGCGCGTGAGGAGGTACTCACCGGGTTCGAGAGCCATATCGAGGTTGATCTCGTTGATGCCCGCCTCGACCGTGATGTCGCGCTGGTGGACGGGATCGAACTGATTGTTGCCGTCGTAGTCGGCGACGACGGCGGTGAAGGTCCCGGATTGGTCGGCATCGACGGTGGCGGTGCCGAGGTGGATGGGCTGGTCGGTGCTGAAGTGGATGCCCCAGCGGCTGGCGCCATGCTGTTGGCCGCGGGGCGCAGAGCCGATGCGGCGGGCGGGGAATTCGAGGGCATCGGCGGCGCGTTCGAGGCGGCCGAGGACCTCGTCGAACGCGCGCAGGTCGACATTGCCGTCGGCAGCGTTTTCGAGTTCGGTGACGGGGTCGGTGGGTTGGGTCTGGGCGTTGACGTTGGCGGCGGCGCCGGCGATGCCGGCGGCGCCGAGTGCACCGATGAAGGTGCGTCGTGTCCAGTGATTGTTCGAGTCGGGGTCGTCTGTGTGGCTTTGGTCAACCATTTCTACAACCCAGGATAACACAAGTACAATATATATTTACTCTTATAATATTGGAATTAAGAGAATTACTAAGAGGCGAGTTCCGGCTTCAGTCTCGGTAGATCAGATACGATATTCACCTTATAAATTACCAACTGATCGCGATGCTCTCATTCGAGATCGACCCAATGAACCCTCTTGCTACTAGGGGTGGTGTGCGCACTATATTGTATTATTCCTAACTGTTCACTCTATTGACTGTTTTCTCTATGAATAATCCAGAATCAACTATCTATATCTCGCATATGACTGTTAAAAGTCGTACTGAGCAGTGGTAGAGACGTTCTAAACCCAACTGATATCCCTTTACTCGTATCTGAAAGCGACGATTTCGATTTGGATAGTGATCGGCACTGGTTGCCACACAGCGACAAACAGGATTGACGTCTGGACTGACAAGATATGGCGTTCGACGGAATGCGATATAGCCGTCGGTTTGTCACTGTGCAATTTTTAATACATACTTATATCTATTAAATCTATCCTTTTAATACTAAAATATCGTCTTCACCTAAATTGTAGCCGGGTAAGAGTCTCTTCCTCAACGAGTGCCCACGGCGTGAATAGGGGAGATACGCCCGCCGTCATCGGCTACATCCGCGAGATTAGCAGGCTACTCTCCCTATAGACGAATGGGTAGTAAGACAGTCACCACAATGCGGCTGATGTTTGAACGCAAGAACAGGCGGCACCGATCGTGTGTCCCGAGCGCGGTAGGTCGGGAGAGTTCACTACAATATATCTCATTATCTACCTTTTGACTTCACTCTTCTTGCACGAGGGTAGTGTTATCCCTATTGAGGAGCTGTCACAAAGATACTGAGAGTTGGACGGCATAGCCAACGACCGTTCCCATGAGTGTATGAGTAAGATCTATCTGTTGTCACATTACGCGTATTGAAAATCTATTAATAGCGAAAAGGCCAGTCAGACGACCATACTTCTAAATAATATGATACTTACTGGTATATACGGGTAGAAACTACCCGTGTGTGTGTTCGATTGGTCTACCGATTGCTCCTAATCGACTCCAATCGTACACTCATGTTTCTATAGAACGAGCTAATCGTGTTCTCAGCGATCACCTCACCGCTGGCGCTAAGGCTCCGACCTTTCCGGCGAGTACGAGTGATTCAAACGCCAACAATGCGCGCTGTCGTGGACGAATATGGTTCGGTGAACTACAAGCAACAGCGCGTCATCGCATAATGATCTGATCGACTGAAACAAACACGTCAGGTGTTCCTCCGTGAACTTGCCGTCTACTACCAGTGGGAGTACACTCTCATAGCAGGCGAAGATCTCACCACGAAGAAGCTACTGGACTGCGCGTCAGTGTCGTGGGGATGGTCCCCGAATACTCGAGACAACTGCAAGCAGGAATGGACGCCCTTTGTTGTCGTCGACCCACTGGGACTCTATAAGACCATGCGGACCGTTTCACTCGAGAGGCTACTCTGGGTTCAAAAACACCGTGTCTCTCGTCCGGTTCGAAGCCGACAGGTCTCGATACCGCTTTCAAGATCCTGGCTCGTGGATCATCGAAGGAGGTGTGGCTTTCTCAGAACCGCGGAGCGAATCTGACGTGCGACCAAGAGCTTCGTTCTCGTTACCGGCGGTGGCCGGACTCCCTATGAACGTTCGTTCGGCATCTGCATAGCGCATCATCAAAATAGGAAGTTCCGTTCGTGCCGAGATCAGCGGGCCAAACAGAGCGAAGTAGTTTACATGGCTTTTCGATCAGTAGATGAGGAATTGGCGATAACTAGATAACTAGATAACTCGGATTCCTATGAGGACTGTCTCATCAATGAGGTCGGGAGGTAACACTCCATCCAGTGACCGACCTCATTGCCATCCACCTTCCATTTCGTGGAAGGTATTTTTACTTATGCCTAATAGATAATAAATAATTCGACTAGGGTAAAAATAAGAATAGTGAAAAACTACTATCGATCAGCTAGTTCTATTGATGCATTTGTTGAAACGGGGCTTCCTCTAGCGAAGAGCAAGTCAAGCAGTTTGTCAGGTCTTACCAGAGTTCTAATCGAGATATAGTCAAGGTGGAAGATCTTCGGAATACGGAGAGCATCTGGCAGCGCCGATTCGATTGTAGTCTTGGTACCTTCATCGATGAGTATCTACTTAACATTAGAAATTCAATTAGAATGAAAATAACAGGAAAAATAATTTGTCCCTTAACCAGTCGATTCCCCTTCCTTGCTATAGTATCACTCGAGTGCAGTTATACACTGTTCTGTGAATAGCCGTTTAGCTATCAACCAGACACTCGAATAGGTGACGGATCTGTGGGAGTGTCGAAGGGGGGAGAGCAGTCGGGGACATCCACTGGTACTCGAGAATTCCTTCCTTCTTGTTTGGTGCTGGAATCGATAGAAGCGAACACTCAAAAACCGTATAGACTGAGAACATCTTCTGCTTGCTTGAGTGGGCGTACCAGACTGTTGTCACTGGCTCGTTGATGACTGGCCGGCATCCTAACTCTTCAACTATTTCTCGAGTAAGACAATCGACCAGTGATTCGTTCGTCTTCACTCCGCCTCCAGGCAACGTCCAGAACAGGGACCCATCTGTGTATTGTTCTTTAACGAGAAGGACTCGATCCGCTGTTGAGACGAGTGCTTTTGTCCCACGTCTGATTTGTAATGAAGTAGGTTGTGCTGGCAATCCTTCTCCTACTGAGAGCCATTTAGATAATCTCGTTTTCATACTATAGTCTACACACTAAATCCCTGTTATATCAATTTTGTCAGTATATTATATGTCTGTATCAATACGGATCTATGTGGAACCATCCACTATCATGACGAATATTTCATCTAATACTACATGCGGTATCGACTGCCTGTCACCAATAGAATTAATAATATAGAGAATAAATTCGAGTACAATACTAAGTGAATATTTATAATCCATCTCTCGCACGTGGCGAGACCAGCACGTCCGCTGCCGGGCCCATCTTTCAAAACAGAATTGCGTCTTCTTACGAATACATTGTGATCAATCATGGATAAGGATAGTGAAAATGGCGAATTAGATGAGTATGCTGTTGACCAACTGAGAGTTCATCAGGAGGAAATAGCTCTTATTCGTGATGAATTAGACGAACGGACACAAGCATATGAATTACTTGATATGGCTGTCAAGTCCGTTAGTAGAGGAATCGATAAAGGAACACTCGAATGGCGGCTCCCCTCCGAAGATGAAAGGGATATCTCCGAATCTGGGATGAGAACCGAAGACTGATCTCCTCACGTCGGTGTATTATACGCTATTAGATGAATTGTGTCTACGCTGTTGTCTCTCGTCACTCTCAAACGTCGCGAAACCAGTGATTGGCTTCACCTTCTACCGGAATATTCGGTTGCTACTGTGGAGGTAGTCTCTCGTCTTTTGTACTGCCGGCAAGTGTCTTATCGCTCTTTGAAGGGTCGTTTTATGCTCGCGTCACTCGTGGCGAGAAGAAGCACTGATCTTTCCTTACTTCACTCGGTCGTTGAGAGTGGTGTTCAACCCTTGGTGCTGAATCGACCAGCCACTCATACGAGCAAGATGATGCGATTCGCCAAAACGGGTGGTTAGGTGGCTCGGATACAAAGCAGGAGCTCTCGATTCTTGCGGTTACATGGTGTCTTCACTACTAGGAGAAATTACGAGCGGAACTCGTACTAGTGTACTCCTTGTAACTACGTGTATTATAGTACGAAAATAGAAGATTATTTGGATGCGATATAATACGGCTAGTATTAAGATTGTACAAATACATCATGCAACTGACGATATAGACGAATCATAACAATGAGAACGAAAAGACACGCACTACTCGTCCTCTTGGTTTGCATCTCACTCCTACTGTCCGGTTGTGCGGGCTGGGGAGAGGGTGGACCAACCGATAGTAACGATACTAATCAATCACCTGATGGAAGCGAGGATCTCGAAGAAGAGCACGATAACGTCGAGAGCGGTAGTACTGACGACGTTGACAACAACAGCGACAACAGCAGTACTGAACCCTCCGACAATGAGGGGACAGAAGACACCACGGATAGTGCTTCTAACGATAGTTCCGTTCCCTCTGATGACGAGAACGATACCAGTGAGTCCAGTACTGCCGATGAGACTGAAGAGGACAGTGGCTCCTCAGACTCCTCTTCGACGTCCGATGAGAATACGTCCAACAGTGAGGATTCGTCTGACGAGACGGGCGATCCGAGCTCAACCTCCGACTCAGAAACTGGTGGTGATGGCACCGACAGTAGTGACACTGAGACGGCTGATACCGACGATAGCAGCGACTCTGACGGCGACACTGAGACGGCCACTGAGGAGGACGAAAGCGACACCGATGACTCGGTTTCAGAATCAGAGGTACCAGAAGAGCCACCGCAAGACTCTGAGCTGCCGGAAGAACCACCTGAGGATCTTAGTTGCGACGACTTTGATAACTGGGAGGAAGCACAGAGAGCTCTCGACTATGAGCCGAGTGACCCCTATAACCTCGACCCTGACGACGACGGAATTCCCTGCGAAACCCTTCCTGGAGCACCCGATGATGCTGGGAATTAGCTAACTGCAGAGTAGCAGATGTACTACGCCTACAAGTATCGCCTCACACCATCCGACGCCCACTGTGAGGAGTTGGACCGTCACCGCGATATTTGTCGGCAACTATACAATCACGCGCTCTACCGATTCAGTCAGATTCCCGACGACGCAGGCACCGTTAAACAGCGCGTTCGGTCAATCTGTGGCGAACTCCCCGACCTGAAACAGTGATGGGACGACCTGATTCGGTTCCTGCAAAGCGTGTTCATCAGATTCCTCCGGAATCTGATCGGCTGTCAGACTCTCCAGTCTGACACCGTCGTGGAAACAGGAAGCCCTGCCCTCAAGGAGCGAACAGCGTCAGCCGTGCACAAGTAGGGTAGGGTAATTCACGCGAGAAGACCTCGTCCTTCAAGGCGGGGCTGAATCGCTGCATTGGTGGAGTTACGAGTGGTGACTGGCGTATCGACTAGAACTAAAGACAGCTGAAGCACTCTCAAATGGAGAAACCGGGCGGTTTAGACCCTCGCAGGGAGAATCACACTCTGTTGATTCTCCTCTATCACTATTCTTGTAGCGTCCTCGTGTGATGGGTATGCGTCCTCGTGTGTTCTACGCCTGTTTATATACATCACCTCTTGATTGGTCTGTATTAGTACGTATCACCTAACTCATTATTATTATTTACAGTATAATCCCTGCTATGGCTGTCTTTGTCCGTGGAGGTACGGTGAGAACGACCCCATTCGTTGCTTGCTACCCGTAGAGCAACCCTGCGTACTGCCGTGTAGAGGCGACTAGAGACGAGTGAGTCCTCAAATATATAAAAATGCATAGTAAAAATACTGAAAATAGCAATAGAAAAGAAGAAATAGAGTGATGATATAATATCTCCTACACCATGCTACGACTTCCACAACAATTGGTATTAGCCATCCTAGGGAGTGTAATAGCGATAACGGTCTTCAATTTTCTTCTGTCGAAAGTCGGATTCAACCTGTTCGGATCGGTGACAGGGATACTCTATTTGGGGGTGGAAGGGCTTGCGATTGTTCTGATGGGTCTTGCGTTGCTCCTCACGTTGGGTGTCGTTGAATCGTAGCGTCCTGCTGTGCCCTGATCGGGCTACCGGCCGGGATGCGCGATCAGATTATCACTGTTCTTCGTGTTCGTCGAGCTCCCACCGACAGGTAATGAGGTAGTCAGCTCGATCGTCGCCGGTCGTGACCTCCACTGTGACAGGGGTTTCGAGACCCAGTGCGAACCCGGTCCCGAAGAGGGAGGCCACGGGGTGGTCGAATCGATCGATCGCTCCGTAGGCACTCCCGGTGATTCCGATCGAGGCTCGCCCGTCGTTCCCGTCGACTTCGGTCGTTGCACTGTCCGCGAGCTCGAAGACGTCGACGACTGCATCCGCGAGCTGCGAACAGAGCGAATCCGGTTCATCCGCGATATCGCCCGCAATAGCCTGGCGGGCCTCACGAAAGAGTTCCATCCCGGTCGGCTCGAAGGCTGCTCCGCGTTCTTGGAGATCGTCAGTGAGCACCAGCAGCGAATCGAGGTCCTCTCGAGCTGGTACTGTGTACTCCTGGTGTTCAGGGACGAACAGTCGCGCGGACTGTTGGCTCGCATTGGCACCGGCGTGAGCCGTCGGGATGTACAGGCGTGTCTCTTGGAGCCCGAGTTCAGTGATCAGTCGATCGTAGTTGCCGACACTTGCTGCATAGACGTATTCTCCGACGGCTGCCGAGACGAATCGTTCGGGGGTCAGATAGTATGAGAGGACTGCCGCGAATAGCCCCGTCGCACCAAGCGCCAGGAGGACGGTCCGAACCGTTGAAAACAGGACGGCTCCACCGATCGCAAGCACACCCAGGATCGCGAGGCCGGTCGCCGATCGGCGGTAGTCGGTCCGACGAGCATGAGAGAACGCTCGTCGAAGGCGCTGGTTTTCCTCCTGCAGGAGTTCGACCTGGGCAGCGAGTGTTGTCCGCTCGTCGAGCTCTGTGTCGCCTTCCGCTTCTCCGCCGGCGTCGACGGTAGTACTCGTATTCGTATCCGCAGTTGACTGTGGCTGTGATTGTTGCTGTTGACTCATATGGGATCCTCCGTATGCGTGCTCTCGCTGTCGATCCTCCCAGCCGCTGACTCGGATTCGGACTCGGTCTCGGTCTCAGTATCGACGAGTCCGAGACGGACCTGTTCGTAGCGATAGAGGCCGTACCCGGCCAGTCCGAGGACGCCGATCAGGACGGCCGCGCCGATCCACAGGCGGTCGCTCCACCAGTAGGCACCTGCCGCAAGTCCACTCAGACCGATCAGACTCACGAGGAACGCACCAATGAACCGTTCAGGAGCGCCGGTGGTGATCGCGGGCGCCAGAAGAAGGATTATCAGCCCGAGTTCAGCTACGAGCACCGCTGGTTCCAGTATTAGCGATCGGGAAGCCACCGGCAGGAACATGGCGTGGCCGATCGCGACTGCGTACGCACTCGAGAGGACGTACCAGGTGAGACCGATTATGACGACGGCGAGGAGGCCGATCCACTCGGCGACCAACCAGAACCCCGCGGCAACGATCCCGAGTCCAAGGAGCCCGATCAACTGGATCTGCTGTGAGCGCTGTGTAGATACCGATGGCGCAGAGAGCTCTGTATCCCTATTCGCGGTGCCGTTGGCCGCTGTCGTTTCCGTCGTGGCGTCGTCGGTCTCGGAGTCGCTTTCAGTCACTGTCTCATCGGCCGCTGTGGTGGACTCCGTAGTAGTGTGATCCGTGCTCATGGCGTCGAAGACTGGGGCTGCCGTGTTCGGTCACGATACAGACGCGCGCCGGATGTCAGGATGGTTTCGAGGCGGTCCCCGGGTCCCATCTCGAATACCGTAACGCGGTGCATGCGGGACAGCTGCCGGCGGAACTCCTCGAACTCGAGATAGCGGTCATAGGCTCCCGCAACATCCGAGAGGCCGCCCGATTCGAACAGTACCGAGGGTGCCAGAAACACCATGACATGATCGTTGCCGCGGCGCGCGAGACTGACTGCCTCCTGGAGCTCGGCCCGATTCGTATCGTCGGTGACAATGGCCGTCCAGATCGCCCCCTGAAGCGGCCGGATGTGTGAGCGGATGGTCCGGACCAGCGGGTCGTGATCGATCTGCTGGATCCGGGTCGTTTGTTCCTCGAGAAACGGGCGGAGCCGTCGTGCGAACGGCGACTGATCGGTGAGCTGGTTAGTCGCGCGACGCGCCGCCGCCTGCGTCCGTCCTGGCGACGCCGGGTCCGCCTCGGTGACGCCCTCCAGGTCCCGGATCCGCTCTTTGATCGTGATGTACTGATGCCGGTTTGCAGCCGGCTTGAATCGGGTGGCCAGTCCTTCGTCAGTGACGACATAGAGGCCCAGCGGGTCGTTGAACTCGTGTGCGTTGTCGGCCAACGCGATACCGACCTGGCGGGCGTAATCGAGTTTCGTCTCCCCAGGCGGCCCCGCGGTCATCGACTCTCGAGTGTCCATTAGAATGACCGTCTCGCGATCGGTATCGGTCTCGTATTCTCGGACATACGCGCTGTTCATGCGGGCCGTCGTCTTCCAGTCGATTCGGGCCGCAGAATCCCCGGTCGTGTATTCTCGGAGGACGTCGGGTTCGAGCCCCGATCCGATTGCCATTGCTTCGTGTTCGCCGTAGGCGGCTCCGATGCGCTCACCACCGCTACCGACGTGCATCTCCTGTGGTCGGTGGGGTTCGACGGTCACTGTCGGTGAGGAGCGGGCATCGATCGGCAGTTGCTCCTCGAAGAGCCCGTAGCGATCGGCAACCGCCAGTTGGGGCCGATCGAACTCGAAGGTTCCCGTGACGGGCCAGGTCACCTCGAACTCGGTCTGGGCCTCGTGATCGGTTTCATCAGCACCGAGTGAGACGTCTCGTGTGCCCGTGAGGCGGGCTCCAACCGGTGGTCGTGCCTCAACTGCGAGCGCTAACGGTGAGCCTACGTGGTCGGCAACCCGGAGGATGACCGTTGTCGTCTCGTCAGTGAGAATCGAGTCTCGACCCGTGAATATCTCGACTGTGAGGCCCTCGACGGTTCGCGCGAGCGCGTGAATGAAGATATACTGGTAGGCGAGGAGTACTGCGCCGATCAGTGCCGCCCCCAGACCCACAAGCGGGCGGGCAGTGAGGACGGTCGCCACCGTAAGGACGGCGACGAGTCCTATCGTGATCCAATAGCGGCGCGTTGCATGCATTAATTATACACTTACCACCCGGGTAATTGAAACTATCTACTCTGCTGAGAGAATTCTGACAGAATTGCCGACTGGGGGTCATCATTATGATCTGTCGAGAAGCCGTTTACCACCGTGAACTCATCGGACGATACCACGTTTTCGTCTGCAAACGTACTGGATCGGACGTAGTCGGTCTCTCAGCGAGAGGACCGTTATTCTATCGCCAATACCTATGCGCGCTTTGCATCCCCGAACGGCTGTATCAGTTGAGACGCCGTCTCGTTCGAAAATTCGTCGACTATGTGTGACATCAAATCATCGTGGCAGAGCTCGTACGAGTGAAGTGAATCTCTCCTCAAGTCTGGAATCCGATCCGCAAGGGGTTTCTCGAGTCGATCGATGAGTCTGTCCGAATCGTCTTCGACTCGAGATTGCGTTCCCCTCCCCTCCCAGCATGTGCTGGACGGTACCGATGGTATTACTACCTTGGGTTCGACTGTCCAGCCGAGCATGGAGGATGTAGCGATTACGGATGTCGAAACTTATCTGGTCGCGAACCCCTGGAAACCTTGGGTGTTCGTCGAACTCGAAACCGACGCGGGCGTCACTGGTCTCGCCGAGGCCACCACTCACGATAAACCCCGCACCGTCGCCGCGGCCATCGAAGAGATGTCGAACTTCTTCATCGGGAAGGATCCCTTCGACACCGAGGCTATCTGGCTCGAGATGTACCGCGACGAGTGGTTCTCCAAAAACGTCATCAACACCACCGTCTGTTCGGCTGTCGATATGGCCTGCTGGGATATCAAGGGTAAACTGCTCGAGACACCCGTCTACGATCTCCTCGGTGGGCAGGTCCACGGCGATGAACTGCGGGCGTACGCCAACGGCTGGTACACCGACACCGAGGGCAAGCCCGAGGGCTTCGCCGAGGCCGCAGAACGCGTCGTCGCTGATGGCTACGACGCGATGAAGTTCGATCCCTTCGGCACCGCCTGGCAGCACATGTCCAAAAAGGAGGTCAACCATTCGGTCGACATCGTCCGGGCGGTCAGGGAGGCCGTCGGCCCCGATATCGACCTCCTGATCGAGTGTCACGGGCGCTTTTCGGCCGCCCAAGCCGTTGATATCGCGCGCAAGCTCGACGAGTTCGATCCCACGTGGTACGAGGAGCCCTGCCCGCCGGATTCGATCAGCAGCCTCGCCGAGGTGGCCGACAAATCACCGATCCCGGTCGCGACCGGCGAACGGCACATGACCAAACACGACTTCTTCGAGCTCGTGACCCGGACGGACATCGACGTCTTCCAGCCCGACCTGATGAACACGGGTGGGATCACTGAGGGCAAGAAGATCGCGGGGCTCGCGGAGGCCGACCACGTCAGTATTGCCCCGCACAACCCGCAGGGCCCGGTCGCGGGCGCCATCTACTCGCATTTCTGTACCGCGACGCCGAACTTCCTGATCCAGGAGATGTTCCAGACCTACGACGTCGACTGGGTCGACGACCTCCTTACGGAGCCCCTTGAGGTCGAGGACGGCTACGTGCAGGTCCCGGAGGGTCCCGGCTTCGGCATCGAGCTCGATACGGATGTCGTCGAGGACCACGCCTACACCGAGGCGGGGGTCCACACGATCAACCTCTTCGAGAAAGACTGGGAGAAACGCGAAGTCGACAAGCGATAACGCAGCAATCGCCTCTGTTGAGAGCCTCTTTTCTATATACGACTCTGCTGGGATCGGCTGGGCGGTCGCGAGATTACGTGAGCGTGGATTGGTTGGTACGATTCATTCGTGGGTGCGGAAAACGGCCGTCAGGAAGGTTCTATAGGTCTCCAACGATGAACGCAGGAGCAACGACGATGAGAGCCAGCAGAGACTGCAATACGAGAATCGCGGTGACACGGCGTCCGCCGGCTGCCCGCCGTCGATCTTTCGAGAGGGACTCGCCAATGCCGGCCAGAGCGGATCCGACTAGCATGAAACCGAGCCAACTGGCTGTGGAGGACTCACCACTGATCGCGGAGTAGCCGTCGAAACCCGCAAAGACGAGTGTTCCAGCGAACATAATCAATGCATAGCGACGACCCGATGGCTCACTAATCACCACTTCACAGATAATCGAGGGTATGAAGCGGCCACTCCTCTCCAGCTGTAAGTCGGTGCTGGCCACCATACCGGTTCTTTCCCCGTTCCGGTGAACCCTTCAGCCCTCTTTTTGATGGGCCGGTGTTGCGTGTGTGACAGAGCATAATATACTCGGCGTGGCCTGTCTAACGGGCTCCTGTGGCGCGTTCTCTCTCGTCACTGTCGTGTTTATCCCCTCAGACAGCATATACAGCGCCATGGTCCGATTTACTGAACCTACCAGATACTTCCTCGGCCGAGACGTCGCAGTCGCATTTACGCTCCTCCTCGTCTTTCCAGCACTCGCCTATTTCGCGCTGACGGTACCTGTTTGGCTGCAGGACCAGTTCCTGACTCGAACCGTGGCCGAGCCCGTCATCTGGGGGGCTTCGACGGTTGTTCTCTACGTTGAATCCGTCGGCGTCGCTGCGTTGTACCGAGTCGTGCGGGACCGCTCTCGAACTGGTCAGCGGCTGAGCTACGACGCCTCGACTGACCGATAACTGTCTCCGTACCTCTAGTGAACTCCGCCGCAGATGATCTACTGGGGTTGCCCAGCGCTCCCGACAGCGGTCATCTCTACCACTAGTACTGGTTGCTCGGGATATATCGTCTCATTCTCACTCCTCCGTTCTCGTCGGCACGACGTTCTTCGCGCCACATTCTGGGCACTGGTGGTCAGAAGTATTAAACCGCGCATCACACGCTCGACATCGATAGTCTGCGTTTTCCTCAGCGGTTTTCTTTGCCGTCTGTTTGAACTGTTCGACCTGTCGCCCGACCTTTGTGAAGAACCCCATCGGATCTCTCATACGAGGTCACCGAGAGGCATAAGCATTCACTGGATTGCACGCCGAAACATTCTCACGCTCTCCATAACCGGTGCTTCGTTCGTCCTGACTGGGAACTGAAGATGGCACCAAGCACTCCAGACCGGTGAGAGGTGTCGCCGTTCGGCCAGCGACGGATCTTGGACTGTGCAAGTATGAACCGTGACGGAGCGACGTGTTAGTCCTCCCAGTCAATCAGAGGCGCTCGCTCCGATTCGTGGAGGACGAACGGGCCGATAGCCCCCGACTCCTTTGCGATCGAGGCTGTCCGAAAGACGTACGCCGTAAAGATAAAGAACGGAATCAGCGCGAACGTCACTCCGCCATTGATGAGCCAGACGAGTACGGGAACGTTGAATACGGACCCTGAGATGACCTCGGGTTTCAGATAGAGCGCAGCATAGATCGAGAAGATGAGTGCTGGAACCCCCGTATAGAGGATCCGCCGGGAGAGGTTCACCAGCTCCCATTGGAGATAGTGAGCCTTGAAAAACTCCTCTGCCGGGCCAAACAGCTCCAAGATATCGACGAGGTTATCGATCGCGTCTTGCTCGTCCTCACTCAAACTCTCTTGATGCTCCCAGTACAGTCGACGAACGAGGTAGATTTTCCATGAGTAGTTGTACGAGAGGGCGGCCTGCATTATCGTGAACTCGCCGAACGGTGCATCCTCTAACTCGTCGGTGATCTCGTCAGCACTCGTGGCGATCCGATCAACCAGCTGCTCGACCCGATCTCGAAGGAGGGGATCGTGATTCCCGTTCACGGCCTCTTGAACTGCTTTGGCCCGATCGACGCTCGTATTGATGAGCGTACTGAGGAACCGGTTCGGCTCCGGCGGGCCAGTCCACTGAAACTCTCGTTCGGAGTCCTTCCTGAACGTCATCGATTTGTCCATCCTCTCGCGTTGGCGACCCAGCGACCCGAACTCTTCGGAGAGGACGAGCTGATTGATCGAGACGACAAGCGTCATCCCAGTGATGAGCACACCGATAAGGGTCTGAAACAGCGTCTCAATCGTGTCTCCATCGCCTAATATCGACTGAAAGGGGAGATCGAGCATGCTAAAACCCGTCAGGAGAACGAAACAGGCGATCGTCAGTACTCCTGTAACGGTCAAGCGATTTGCTTCGAATAAGAACCAGTCTCTGGCTGAGCGTCCGTTACCCATTCTCGCTCGGATATATGAACGGTGGATGAGAGGAGAGCGGTTCAAAAACCATCTGTTGAGCGGAGAAAGGCGGCATAGAAGTATAATACACGGGGGTCTCTGATCGCTTCACCCGAACCGGACGATCCACTTCTCGTGTGGAAATCGGAGCGAAGAACTGCTCGATACGCACCTCTCGATAACTGGTACGTCATCCGTCCTGGCTGGGAACTGAAGATGGCAGCAATCACTCCAGACAGGTCAAGTAGATACCGAAGCAGCAATCGACGTCACTAATAGCTGGCAAGAGTGGCGTGCTGATTACAGAGGATAAGTTCAGAACGACCGTCAGCAAAAGACAGCAGACGAGTCGATGTTCAACATCACGGTGAATCAATCGCAAACGGACGGAACGGCTGATATCTGCGCGTTTGCTTCACTCCACCGGTTGGGCTTCGGGGAACTGATAGCTCCCGTCGAGAATGGGTTCGCGCGGCTGGTAGAGCCGAACCGTGTAGTTCCATCCCTCTGGTGTATAGAGGAAGTTCGGCTGGTCGGGGTCACCACCGAAATGGATCGTGACACTGCCGTCGTCGTTTGGCTCTGCGGTCGCGTTACTCACAGTATAGGCATCGTACTCGTTCTCCTCGAAGAAGAAGTCGCTGTTGTAGACGCTGATCGACCAGAACCCGTCGACGGGGACATCCTCGACGGTGAGTGTGTGTGGCGTCGTGCCGTCATTCTGGGCGGGAGTCCGTTGGAGGACGAACGCTTCTGATGGGTTCGGAACGCCGGTCCACCCTGCCGTACTGGCGATGAAAAATTTCACGGGGTCGACCTCATCGACGTCGCCAAACGCGCCCGAGTAGTCGCCCAGTGTGAATCCGACTGTGACGAGCGCGTCGGTGAGTTGTTCGTATGACTGCTGATCCCAGTTAGGGATCTCGAACGAGCCAGCCGACGATTGCTCCGCGTCGGTCTCATCCTGGAGTTGCCGGACTTGTTCCAGATCGTTTGGGTCGTTCGCGTCGACGAACGCGCGAATCACGACGCCAGCATACCGAGTGCCTACGAGGTCTTGTGTTATCGTGTACTCGCCGGGGTCGGTAGCGTACTTCTTCACGTATTGGTCCTCGTTCTGGACGTTCATCGACCGGTATCGGTCACCGCTGTCCGGTAGTGTGATGGTGACCGGCTCGGTTAGATCGAAGACCCCGAATGAGGCGAGCACGTCACGGTCCTCCCCGACAGCAACCTGATCCTCAATGGGGGTGACATTTCTGCGATGGTAGAACTGTCCGAATCCGCCCACATCGACAATTGTCTGGAACGCAACATGACAGTTGGCTCGAGGGTAGTTCTCCCACGTCACTGGGATTGGCTCGTCATTTGATGACGTCTTGGTCCCAGTTTGGCAGGTGTTCGCCTCCGAAGAGGATTGGCTGGCAGAGACGCCACCAGCCATTGCAAGTAATCCTGCGAGGCCCACCCCGCGAAGTGCGCTTCGGCGAGTTGTTTCGAGCAGTTCGGCGTTCGATTCAGCGGTCGTATCGTGTGTCTCGTTTCTCATGACTATTGGTTCTCTTTGCACTTGGAATCTGTCAGCACGAACCTGCTGAGAACTGAGGATACGTGCAGCAGGCCATCCAGATATCCGTTCCGCTACCCTGACCCCCACTGAACTCTGGATTGGCGGTGACTGTCCGCGTCACTGGCAGTCCACCAGGTGTGAGTGCTATGCTTCCGCCTCTCTGGAGCGCCTGCCGGTGTGTCAGTTGATCCACAATTGTTGATCCTTGGTTGGATACTTTGTTATGAACCGTGCTTAAAGCCATAATCTGGTCCTTCGACGAGAGGAGAGACACTGACTGCGCTGGTGGTAATCGATATTTCGACACACCTCACCACGACAATACGCTCTCCGAATACTCAGTAGCGTGTTCTTTAGGAGAATAATGGCGATTGACGCGAGTGTCTATGTCGGCCCCGTCAGCAAATCATTCAGTTGAGCTGCTCGCTTGGAAGATATATGGCTACCATAATCTACCCAACGGGTCGTGCGAGACAAGCGCTCTGTATTCAGTAGTGGCTCGAACACGTCGTTATTAGTTGAGGGATGTGAGCGCGTTCGATTCGCACGAATACCCACCGGCTCGTTCGCGTAGGAGTGGCGAACAACGAGGATTACAGCAAAGGAAAAATCGCAACAACCGCTTTCGGTCGGGTTTCGACCGGTTCAGGCCAGCGGCAGGACCGTCGCGAAGAAGAGCGAGGCGATCAGGCCGACGATGCCGATCAGAATCGTCGCCACGGTCCAGGTCTTGAGCGTTTCCCCCTGCGTGAGCCCGCCGATCTCCTTGACGATCCAGAAGCCGCTGTCGTTATACCAGGAGCAAAAGGTGGCACCGGCACCGATCACCATGACCATGTAGGCGGGATTGACTGTCAGCTGGCCCGTGAACGGCGCCATGATGCCGGCCGTGGTGACGATCGCGACCGTCGCCGATCCCTGGACGACGCGCACCCCGGCGGCGATCACCCACGCGGTCACGAGCAGCCCAAATCCGACGTTTTCCAGTCCGGCTGCGATGTACTCACCCGCGCCCGCCGCGGCGAGCATCGCGCCGAAGGCGCCACCGGCGGCGGTGATCGCGGCGATGTTCCCGCCGCTTTTGAGCGCCTCCGTGAGTTCGTCCGAGAACGTATCCGAGGAGAGGTCGCTCATGCGGTAGAACGTGAACGCCGCGACCAGCGCGGCGATCGTCAGCGAGAAGTTCGGATCGCCGAAGAAGCCCGTGAAGGCCGCCGGCGCGCTGTCCTCGCCGAGGAACGTCTCGACGGCCGTGTTCGCAGCGACGAGGAGGACTGCCAGCAGGATCGGGAGCAGCGACTCGAACATCCCCGGGAGGGCGCTGGTCGGCCTGTTGACCTTCTCCTCGAGCTCGTCAACCGAGGTCCCCATCGCATCGCGCAGCGGGATGTCCATCCGGCGGTTGATGAAGTACCCGTATCCGAGACCAGCGACGACCGCGGTCGGGAGTCCGACCAGAATGCCGGTGATGATCGTGGTCCCGAGGTTGGCGCCGAGCTCGCCCGCCGCCAGAAGCGGGCCGGGCGTCGGCGGCACGAACCCGTGGGTTGTCGCACCGGCGGCACCCACGGCGACGATGAACAGCGCGTAGTTCCCGCCCGTTCGGGAGCGAGCCGCCCGCGCGAGGGGCGCGAGCAGGTAGAAGACGTTATCGAAAAACACCGGGATGGCGATCACGAAACTGCTTCCGAACAGCGAGAGTTCGGTTCGGTCCTCGCCGACGACCGAGCTGAACCCCCGCACGATCCGATCTGCGGCCCCGCTTTCGATCATCGATTTGCCGATGACCGCCGCCATGAGGATCGGGATCCCGATCCCGGCCATCCCCTCGCCGAACGCCGTGGCGAACTCGGCGGGTACCTCGGCGAACAGGACCTCCGGTGTGACGATTCCGACGACGAGCCCCGCGACGACGAGCGCGATAAACGGGGGCAAGTCGAGCACGACCAACAGGAGAATGATCGCTACGATTCCGGCCAAGAGCGAAATGAGTGGCCCTTGTCCGCCTAACTGGAGCACGGTAACATCAAACATTCCACTTTGCCTCACGAATAAGGGCTATTTAATAGTTATCCTTCTCCAAGATTGATTAGGATAGGCAGTCGGCTATCATATTTCTGCTGGACAGAGTCGGGGTCGACTCCGATCACTGGCTCATCGACTGTGAGGACTAGGTAGGGATCTTCTGTGAGTGGTGATTTGGACAACGGCCGCACAGGTGACGGTCGCACGTGGGTCCGGGTGTTCCGTGAGAGTCTATGTAGCATCGACCAGTGCATGGCGATGTGGTGAGAAGAGATCGAGAACAGCTGTCCGTTCGTCACACGACCGGTTCACTACCACTGCTGCGATACCGACTCATTGTGGTTCCTCATTGACTTCTTTCCGAACAGTATTTTAATGAGCGGCTGTGTAGTGTTATGATAACGTGTCCTCGGCCAGTCGCTTTCACCTCCGATTCCGTGTTCTCCTCGTGGCTGTGCTACTCTGCTTGTCGCTTGTCGGCGGTTTCGGTGTCGTCGGTGCGCAATCAGCTCCCGATAGCACTTTTCAGCAATCACCACCGGAGTCGGCCTCGGACTCGGACTCGACGAACAACACGAACGAAACCCCTCGCCATCAGAACCCCAATGACGTTGAGGAAGACGGTAATCTGGATGGCATTCGTCAGCAGCTGTCCGCAGAACTCGCTGCGTCATTGGGCGAGGGATCGGTCGCGCTCAGTGAAGGTGAGTATGAGCTGGCTCGCGAGACGGTCGGCGATGATTACAACGGCCAACTCAGCAGATATGCCGAGCTTGCCGAAGAGAGCGAGAGTGGGGCCGACGATGAAACGGTCCGCCAGTTCGAGACCGCAGCAGAGAACCAACGCGAGTTCGCTAACGCGGCTGAGGAGTACGAGGCGACCTACGATGAGTATCAGGAAGCAGTCGAAAGCGGCGACGAGGAACGGGCCCGTGAACTCGCTCGCGAACTCCAGCGGCTCTCAGAGGAAACTGAAGAGAGCGGGACTGCCCTCGAGGAAAACTACGCGAACATCAGCGACTCGTCCAGTCAGGATCTGAGCGAGGAACGCCAAAACGTCGCGAACGAACGCGAGGAGATCGAAGCCCAACAACAGGAGGTCCAGGAACTGGAGTTCGTCGGGACCACTCTCGAGATCGAGCCCCCATCCGGCCCGATCTCCTTTACCGATCCCCTCGTAGCCAGTGGGAGTCTCACCGATGAGGATGGTGATCCGATCGCCTCCGAGGAGGTCTCGTTCGTCATCAACGAGCGGACGGTCACGACGACGACCGACGAGGATGGGGAGTTCACGCTCGTCTACCGGCCGACCGTGCTTTCGACCGATACGGAGTCGCTTGAAATCACGTACGAGCCCGATGCCGGGTCCCAGTACGCGGATGCCAGCACGACGGTGCCCGTGACGGTTGACCAATCCCAGCCCGAAGTGACCATCGAGTCGGTCAGCGATCCGATCGCCTTTGGTGACGAGCTGACGGTCACTGGTACGGTCATGGGTAGTGATGGTGAGGGTGCTGGCGGGGTGCCGGTTGTCGTCTCGTTGGGTGAACAGCGACTCGGCGAAGTCCAAACGGACAGCGAGGGCTCATTCGAGCTCAGTACCACAACCCCAGCAACGGTCCCGGCCGGTGAGGGAACGGTTAGTGCCCAGCTCCCGCTCGAAGACCAGGCTCTGACGAGTGCGGAGACAACCGCGCCGACGACCGTTGCGGAGACTGAGACACGGGTCTCCACGACGGCGGCGAAAACTGACGACGATCGGGTTGCCGTCTCCGGGCGGCTCGCAACGGCCGACGGCCGAGCGCTCCCGGCCGAGTCGGTCCGCGTCCTCGTTGATGGATCAACGGTAGCGACGCTAGAGACCGATCAAGCTGGTGTGTACGAGGGGACAGTCGCCCCACCCGCTCTTGCGGGTCAGTCCGCTGAAATCACGGTCGTCTACGACGGAGCCGGGACAAACCTCGCCGATGCGCAGGGAAGCGATACCGTCTCCGGGCTGCCAGTCACGCAGTCGATTCTTGATGCCGTCTGGTTGCCGGGAATGATTCTGGTTGCACTCGGGTTAGTCGTCCTCGGCTGGGTCTATCGGCGCCGCCGCCAACAAACTGCGGGCGGTGACCCGCTGTCGTACGCCTTGGGTGGGTATGTGGCTGGAGATGATGGAGCAGACGCGGAGACGCATCATGTGCCGGCTCACGTATTGATTGGGCTGGCGCACAAATGCCACCAAAACGGTGACACCGATCGGGCGATCGCGTTGGCGTACACGGCCGTCCGCAACCACCTCGGGACGGATGCCGTTCCCGGCTGGACGCACTGGGAGTTTTACAACGAGGCCGCTGCGGATCTCGACGATGCCCAGCGTAACACGCTCCTCTCGATCACGGAGCAGTTCGAACGGGCCGTGTTTGCCTCCCAGCCGATTTCAGAGACGAGCACGGCAGCGGTTATCACCGCCGCGAATCAGCTGATCAGCGGGTCGAAGCCGCGGTTATAGTACTGGGTACTGGATTGAAAACCTATCCTCGTTCTCGCTGCTGAACGCTCGTTGAAATCGAGTGTCCGTGTTGTCTACTCGGTGTATAGCCGAGAGTGTTCGCCGACGAGTGCTCCTTCGAGTTGGGCCGAGTGAACCGTGGCTTCTCGATCGATCAGCGAGTTGTCGATTTGACTGTCTTCGACCGTCGCGTTGTCGAAGACGACCGAGTGTTCGATCGTCGTGTTGCGAAGCTTGGCGTCGGCAAGCACATGAGCGTTGGTCCCGAGATCCGTTCCTTCGAGGACGGCACCATCGGCGACGTAGTTCTCGCCGTCCATATGCCATTCGAGGGCCTCGAGATAGCTCTCGGGCGTACCGATGTCGAACCACGCTTCATCGAACGTGTAGGCGTACACCGGCTGTTCCTGATGAAGCCACTGAATGAACCAGCCTGGCTCGTCCGGGTTGTTCCCGCTGTCGAGATATTCGTCCAACCGTGGGAGTGTCTCAGCCGGAAGCCCATAGCAGGCGATCGAAACGAGTGTGCTCGTGGGGTCATCGGGCTTTTCCTGGAAGTCCGTTACCTGCTCGTCCTCCAGATCAACCAATCCGTAGGATTTGGCCTGCTCACGACTTTCGACGTCGTAGGCCGCAAGCGTGGCCTCGTCTTTCGTTTCGAAGAAATCGAGGAAGTCGCTTAGATCGAAGCTGATGACGTTATCGCCCGCGATAACGAGTGTGTCCTCGTCGATATTTTCTCGTTCGACGAGTTCGGCCAACGCACCGACGACGCCGAGTTTCTCTGCCTCTCGTGTCGTCCCCTCGATCGAGAGCGTCGGTTTCTCGAACTCGCTGGCTGTGAGATATGAGGCGAACTCGCTTTCGAACGATTCGTTCGTGCTCACGAACACTTCTGAGATCCGTTCGTCGTCCTCAAGGGCTTTGAAGATTCGATCGATGACAGTGTCGTCTCCCATCGGGAGGAACATCTTCGGGCGGTGTTTCGTGATCGGCCAGAGCCGTGTTGCATATCCGCCGGCGAGTACGATTGCCTTCATTTGTCTACTCTCTCTTTTAGCCGCCTCCTATATATTATTTTACCTGCAAATACTCTATATAGATGGGATGTTAACCATTGTCATAACTAGTGTGCGGATAGTTTCACGATAAGACCGATCAGCTTTTATCATCTGCTATGGAACCTGATAACAATGGGGCGAGAACGGACGCTCTGGTTGTTGCTTCCGCGGCCACTTCGACAGTTTCCCGCTGATCTCACGGCTGTAGTCGGTATTACCCTCCTGACGATTCTGGTTGCGACCGTTCCCGTTATTCGGGAGACGCCGCTTCGGATCGGTTTTGGACTGGTGTTTGTGTTGTTCGTACCCGGGTATGCGCTCGTCGCTGCGTTGTTTCCTGAGAAAGGGGAGCGTGCTGTAGAAGAGTCAGATGTTGATCGCTCTGGTGAGTCCGGTATCGATGGGATCGAGCGCACGGCGCTGTCGTTCGGGTTGAGTATCGCGGTCGTCCCGCTCATCGGGCTCGTGTTGAATTTCACGCCATGGGGGATCCGACTCGTGCCGATTCTCCTGTCGGTCGGTGGGTTTACGGTGATTGCTGCAAGCGTTGCTGCAGTCCGGCGGTGGGAGTTACCGGCTGAGGAGCGCTTTGCTGTGCCGTATCGACAGTGGGCTGGGGCGACGCGCACGGAGTTGTTTGAACCCGATACGCAGGTTGATGCGGTCCTGAACGTGCTGTTGGTGTGTGCGTTGTTGCTCGCGATGAGTAGTGTTGCCTATGCGGTGGCCGTCCCCCAACAGGGCGAATCCTTTTCCGAGTTCTATCTTTTGACTGAGAACGATGAGGGTGAGCTTGTCGCTGATGGCTATCCGACGGAGTTCGTCGCGGGTGAGCCACAATCGTTGATCGTTGGGATCGGGAATCAAGAGCATGAACCCACCGAGTACTCGGTAGTTGTCCAACTCCAGGAGGTCGAACGGACTGGTGGGGCGAATGACACTGGAGGAGAGGTGACGGTGAATAATCGCGAGCAGCTTGATACGTTCCAAACACAACTCGATCACAACGAGACGTGGCGCCAGGAACACGAGGTCACACCGCAGACGACGGGTGAAGACCTGCGATTAGTGTATCTACTCTATAACGGGGATGTGCCGGCAAATCCGACTGAGGACAATGCGTATCGCTCGACGCATCTCTGGATCTCCGTCGCCGAGTCGGAGTCGGCTGCAGCCGATGAATCGTGACTTTGTCGCTAATCAGGGATGGGTCGAAGAAAGAGTCTGAGTCGAAGAGTGGTCATGTGATACGATAACTAATAGCAGAATATACACTGCTCTATCTCTTTGTCGTCCAAATGGATAGTTTAAAATATCTGTCGAACAGAAACCACATTAGTAATCATCTGTAACTGACTTGTGAATACTATGAGTATATAGTGCTCTAATTGTATCAGTTAGTGAAATACCTTTATACAGAAACACTTTTATGGAATGTTGTTCATAGACTTGGACAGGATAGACGTTACACGATCAACTATCGGAAATAAATAACAGTGGCGAAAGCATGCCTCTGTGGGGCACTTGAACGACAGGAACCCCGATTCAGTTACGTAATCCACAAGATAGATCATAAATGTCAATAGAAAACCAACAACCACAACAAGCCGGCTCTAGACAGCTACCCCAAGACCACTCGGAGGCGAACGATCTGCTTTTGGATGCAGACAGTGATCTTACTCCCCGGTTGAGCATCGTCATGCCGACGCTCAACGAGGAAGAGGGGATTACTGACTGCGTTGAACGGATCAAACGCTCGATTGCACATCTAGGCGTTCCTGCTGAGATCATCGTTAGCGACAGTTCGACTGATCGCACTCCCGAGATCGCAGAAGAATTGGGTGCAATTGTCGTTACGCCCGATGAGCCAGGGTATGGGTATGCATATCGGTATGCGTTCGAACGTGCCCGTGGTGAGTATATCGTGATCGGCGATGCCGATACGACCTATGACTTCGAAGACATTCCACGACTTCTTGATCATCTCCAAAAGGAGAATGCAGATATGGTCATGGGTAGTCGACTCAGTGGGGAGATCAAATCCGGTGCGATGCCTGCGCTTCATCAGTACATCGGGAACCCACTGCTGACGAAGTTCCTGAACACGTTCTATGGCGCTGGTGTCAGTGACGCTCACAGTGGCTTTCGGATCATCCGCCGTGAGTCGCTTGAAGCGCTTGATCTGAAGACGAATGGGATGGAGTTTGCCAGCGAGATGATCATGGAGGCCGGGGCGAGTGATATGAAGATCGTTGAAGTGCCTATTACGTATCACGAGCGTGAGGGTGAGGCGAACCTCGAGAGCTTCCGTGATGGCTGGCGCCACGTCCGGTTCATGCTTGAGAACGCGCCGGGCTATCTCTTTTCGGTACCGGGAATCGTTTTGAGTGCGCTTGGTGTACTGGTGATGGGGCTTGCGACGGTCGGCGTGGCGATTAGTGGTGTGACCCCTGGCGTGCATTCGATGATCGCCGGCAGTCTGCTGACCATCGTCGGCTATCAGGCGATCAGTCTCGGCGTATTCGCCGCGGTAACGAGTGACCCGATCCAGAAACCCGAGGATCCGATCACGACGTGGGCGCTTGAGAACATCGGGCTGGAGTACGGAGCTGCAGCCGGCGTCGTGCTCTTCGGATTCGGGGTCGCGGGTGCGTTGGTGCTGGTCGGGCAGTGGGCTGCCTCCGGATTCTCGACCCTCCCGTTCACGACATTGTCGCTGGCCTCGTTTACGGCGATCGTGATCGGGCTGCAGACGGTCTTTTCGTCGTTCTTCCTGAGTTCGGTCGAGCGATAGTCTTCGTTCTGGTCGGTTTTCTAGTTCAGGTCGTTCTCAATCGAGGAGTCGGTTCCATTCGGTCGGCGGATTCTTTCGCCGTTAACTGTGTTTTCATCTCCCGTTCGAATCGTGGACAAATATCAGGTTTGTCCCTCGTGGGATGGCCCGTCCGAACCGTCACGTCCGACGAACGAGGCGAGTTCGAGCGATGATCGTCACGGTGTCCGGACCCATACGGACCTCAGTGGGGAAACCCACGACTCACTGTGGTTAACTCACTCGTACGCCTCAACGTCTCACTCGTCGATAGGCTCGAAGTCGCCGTCGTGAGTGACGATCGTTCCGTCGGCTTCGCGGACGACGCCCGCGATCAGCATGTCCACGGCGTTGATCGGCGCGCCTTGATCGAGCAACTCGGCTTCGGTCAGTGCCGCCTCCCGAACCGCCGCCGTGGTCCCGAGGAGTGCCTCAACCCAGTCGAGCACCGAGGCCGCCCGCGCAACGCCGTCCTAGTGGTCGACTGCACGCCGTATCGCAGCACCTCCCATAGGACGGGCGTCGGTGTGTACCACTTCCCATGGTATCCCTCGATCACCGCGGCCGCTCGCTCGTGGCCTGCGTTCTCGGAGCGCAAATAATCGCTCAGGTGGCTACCTGAAACAAGAAGAGAGCCCTGCCGTTCACGGCTTGACGAGAGCTTTGCTCTCACCTGCATTTTGCAGGGCCTTCAGTCCTGCGGATTCGTCTGGATCTATTGGATTCCGAACATAGCTAAAACCGTACGGCTTATTAGTGAATAGATAAGATTAATCTATACCTCTCTTAAATCTATAAAATACTATGAATTCTGACGATATTACCGATATCGGGCAAGCAGGAATCCTCGTTTTACTTGGTACTCTTTTGAGTATGTTCTCCGGATTTCTATTCCGGCTTATTGGTGCACGATTTCTTACTGCAGATCAGTTCGGATTAGTCGTTCTTGGAATTACTATTGTAAATATAGCTTCTATTCCTTGTATTCTTGGGTTGAATCAAGGTATAGTCAAATTCCTATCGGACAAGGACAATACTCATAACAGGAATTCATATATCACCGTTTCACTGCTTACGACACTTATAGCGGGATTATTTGTTGCATTTCTTGGCATAGCTGTTAACGATATTATCCAGAAATTCTTGTTTGAAGGAATGAATTCTAATTCATTCCTGTATATAATATTACTAACTATTCCTGTGTTTGCTCTTTTCCAGTTACTCAGCGGTATTCTTCGGGGAGCTATGGATTCTAGGGGCTTCGTGAATATATCGAAAGTATGTAAACCTGCAACACAACTGGGCTTTACTGGACTTGCCATTTACCTGTTCGGTACGAGCGTCTCGGTTGCAGGGGCGTTTTTCGCATCTATCTTCATATCTGTCTCGTTCGGATTGTATCTCGTCTGGAACCACGGTTGGCGGCCGGAGATCGACAGATCCCTGCAGTATAGTACCCTTTTTCAATTTAGCCTTCCTTTATTAATCTCCTCATCAGTGTTTATACTTCTATCTCATGTAGATAAATTACTCATCGGATATTATATTAATTCTTCTGGAGTCGCCATTTATGAAGTAACTGTGACAATCGCTAGCCTTCTAGGCTTGTTTCGTTCTTCATTTGGCTTTCTGTTGTATCCTAAATTGTCCGAGAAGCTATCAATGGGAAAAGAATCCGCAATCCGAAACATGTATACTCAAACCACCAAATGGATTATTCTGCTGTCTACGCCGGCATTCGCAATTCTCGTAACTCGACCCCATATCTTAGTTGAATTATTTGGCAGTCAGTATGATGTGAATGATGTTAGGCTACCACTTGTTCTTCTTAGCAGCGGTTTGTTTTTAAATGCAATTGTCGGCCCAAATGGCGAAGCGTTACTTGGGTTTGGTCATTCGAAAAAAGTACTATTTTATAATTTGGTATCGGTGTTCATAAATATTATCTTAAATATTATTTTAATCCCTCGCTTTGGACTAAATGGTGCAGCAGCAGCATCGTTAATTGGTTATACAGTCATGAATTTCGGTAAATCAATCGATCTTTATATCAATCACGCAATTCCTGTTTTATCTATAAAACCCGTCATAACGTCTCTTCTAACGTTCGTACTGTGTATTTTCTTAGTGTATCTTCTACCGGCTACTTCATTGATGATTGAGTTTGCTCTTCTGAGTAGCGTCGGTTTCCTGTCGCTCGTCGCTGGTGTAGGCGTTTTATGGATTGTCGGTGGTCTTTCTGAAGCAGATCGAGAATTAATCCCGAAAATATAATAATTATATTATATTCAACAATATATGGATGTATTTGAATTCTCGAATACCTTCGTTCGATTAGATCTATTCAACTGCACGAATGGATCATAGGATAGTTCATATAAGCTATCATAGCGGATGAAAGATTGATCTTTTCGCAATAATACACATCCATCGGCATTTTCCAACGATCCCGTTACAAGATATTCGCTCACTGGCGACCACCCTTTTGAGAACCCTCCTCCTTCACCGGTTTTGTAGGTAGCACGTTCATTATCATAATCTATTATTTCTTGCGCGACAAAATAATGTGCGTATATCTCTTGATCTATGTGGGTGTTTGCCCACTCTTTAGCGTCGATTTCACTATTGGTGAGATACTCCCGTATTTCAGTGGGATGATCCGGCACCGCTCCAGCACTTCCGAGCTGCGTGATGAGTAGTAATCCAACAAAGATGGGGGCGATCGACCGATTCGTCCGCTTCGACAGGGCAACGATTCCGACCACAGCTAGTACGATAACGAACGGTTCTGCGATTCCGATCGCTCGTTGGATGGACAGACTAAATGGCGTTGTTGCAGCTCCAATAATAAGAAGGACTGATAAACCGGAAATACCTAAGATACCAGTTGTTTGATAATCTGTTCGTTTAGAAATCAACCAGAGACCTGTGATTCCTGCCAGCAACACCAACACTATCCACGATCCATGTTCGAAAATAACGTTTAGACCACCGATTTTCGCTGCTGCAGGTGTCTCCGTAGTTATTTCAGGGGGTCCCCTTCCTACTATATATAGAATCTTGACTATTACTCCCTTGATCCAAGCCGTCACCCAAACCATTTGTATAGAAAATATCAATCCAGCAATTACAGCGTAGCGACCAAACTGTGCCGGTAGTTGTACTTGACCATTTCGAGCAGTATTGATAATTTTCAAAACTGCGATTGATGATATAGCTCCGAGTGCAAGTAGCGCGCCGAGTTTATGCAAACCGGACATGATAGTAATAAAAATAACTAATAATATAGTGTATCTCGAATCATTTTTATCATTAATTAGGATAATGCTGATAAGATACCACAGAATCACCATTGTTCCCTGAGGAATTGTTAGAGTAGCATACGTTATACTGGCAGCTCCCGCTGAGGCAAGGACACAACCGAGTTTCGCGGCTTGATCTCCGCTAAGCATTTTTGCTAGATATCCCACAGTCGCTACCGGAATAACCGAGAAGAAAACAGTTGTACTCATTTGAAGCGCAACCTCTGGTTTCGACCCCAGAACAATCATCATAATTAAATTAAATATATGGTATATTTGCGTAGAGCCATAGAATCCTAAATCGGAAATAGCAACGATCCCTTCGTCAGAAATAACGCTGATAGCAACAGCGTACTTGTCCGGATCCATTCCGACCATGGAGGGAGTCGTAATCCAGATCATCGTTCGATAGATCATCCCTGCAATAATCGCTTCAAGTGCAACCATCCCAAAACTCAATTTATTATTATCGTATAGAATTAATAGTGAGGTTATTAAGAATCCGATTGGGAGTATTGGCCATAGCTCCGCTCGATAGATAGCCCATATTGATGCAATCAAAAGCGGTAGGAGATGGGTGATTTGGCGCCGAAAAACTGAGGTCATAAATGAAAATCACAACCACTCCTAATAAATTTGAAGGTCCATTTCGGGAATAATATTTAATACATATATATCAATATATAAAAAATATTATACTAACGAATTCGAAATATTGATGTCGATATATTACTTTCTATAATCTATAACAAATGAAGAACTCTAATATCATTCTTATTGTGCTTGATACCGCGCGGGCGAAGACCGTATGGTCAATGATGGATAGAGACGAACTGCCAGGACTTGAGAAATTCGCTACTATCGGGACAACTTACCGACAGGCGTTCACTACCTCTCCATGGACTCTCCCTTCCCACGCATCGTTGTTCACGGGTCAACGGAGCTCCGACCACGGCACTCATGCGGGCACTAAACGGTTTGATCCATCAGTCCCTTCCCTTCCAGAACTCCTTTCCGAGAAAGGCTATAGAACCGTAGGGATTAGTGGAAATAGTTGGATTAGTGGTGAGTTCGGTTTCGATAGAGGATTCGATAACTTATCCATGAAATGGGATTATTTTTGGCAAGGAAGAGATCTCTCAACTATATCAAATACTAGTGGAATAGAACGATTACAGAAAATTCTAAATATTGTCTTCGATCATCAAGCACCTCATTCTATTGGAAATGCGTTGTATGCGAAAATCCTTAGTAACAAATACGATGATGGCGCCAAATTGACAACAGATAGAACCATTAAATGGATTCGCTCAAATAATGAAGAGCCCTTCTTTTATTTCATTAACTATCTCGAGCCGCATTTGCCATACAAACCTCCAAAAGAGTTTAAAAATAACTATGATTTCGAGAAAGAACCGGAACAGGTTAATCAGAATCCTTGGGAATATATAGCCGGTAAGGAAACAATGACTGAGTTGGATTTTGAAATACTAACTCAATTATATCAAGCAGAACTTTCATACTTGGATTCTCAGATCGATCGACTTTATGACTGTCTGAATCATTCTAATCTTTTAGATTCTACTGCCGTCTTCATAGTTGGTGATCATGGGGAGCATATCGGGGATCACGAGTTAATGGATCATCAATATTCTCTTCATGATTCATTGCTTCATGTCCCTCTCATTGCTCATTACCCTGGTCAGAATACCTCTAAAGAAAATAATAATTTAGTTGAAATACGAGATATTTACTCTACTTCTTTGTCTTTAGCTAATATAAATATCCCTTCGTATGATGGGATATCTGATTTTGACCTTCTAGATAATTCTTCTCGTGATGCAGTATTTGGAGAATATAGGTATCCACAGCCAGATATGAATTCACTTGAACAATCTGTCTCTGATCTCAGGGATAATTATCGGGAACTTGACCAGACTCTTCGATCGATCCGCACGGACAATTGGAAATTAATCGAAACGGAACAGGGTGAGACATTATTGTACAAGTCTACTGACGAATTTACTGAATTGTCTAGCAACTATCCAGAGATTGTCTCTAAATTGCGTGACGAGATGGAGCAAGAAGGGATCCTTCTCAATCGAGATGAGAAAAAGGATATAGAAATAAGTAATAAAAATAAAGAGAGATTAGAAGATCTCGGATACATATAACAATAATATTAACACTAAATACAGATTACATAGAGCGGAGTTATGGGTTATTTTAGAAAGCTATATCCGTAATGGTGTCGGAATAATGTTCATGAGAATCCTTCTGTTACGGACTTGGACGACAAATATTGGAAACGGGTTTATTGATAAGGGTGCAAAAGCGATCCTCTCACGCGCATTTCCAGAAGCTAATATCATCGAAGTGAGTGGGTATCCAAATTTCACTGCCGAACGAAAAGATATCGGTGTTCTACCTGAACCGCTCAGCGAGTATGAAAATCGGATAAGAAACCTAACTCGATCTAAAGCGCCCCACTTGGATCGATTCGTAAACGTGAGCGATTTTTTGGACGCGGATTTGGCCGTCTTACCCGGATGTATCTTGTATAGATATACCTTAGAAAAGTATCTCCCGACGTTGAAGGGTTTAAAAGATAGGGGTATTCCAATTCTCCTCCTTGGAGCCGGTGGCGGTGACTATCAGAAAAACACACAGAAGTATGTAAAGAGCGTCTTGAGGCAGATTGAACCCATCGGACTCATAACTCGTGACGAAGTGGCCTACAAGTGTTACGAGTCAGACGTTGAATTCGCACATAACGGGATCGATTGTGCGTTTTTCATAAATGATTGGTATCAGCCGCCTAAAGCTGATCGGCAATTCACAAATCTAGCGTTCGACAAGATTGACGAGCCCGCAGCATTCTCTAACTCGGAGAACGTCATCCGGCTGGATCACTTCCCGTTCGAACAGCCTCATGGCGATATATACCAGAAAATAAAGAAATACTGGAAGCAGTCGTCTTTTTTTGACAAGGAGAACTTTTTCGTCTCTGACCTGGTAGAAGATTATCTTTTCTTCTATTCGAATGCTAGGGTAACTCATTCGGACCGAATACACGCTTGTTTGCCCACTCTTGCATACGGGAATCGAGCCAAATTCTGGTTTGAAACGCCGCGCGGAGCTCTTTTCGACCGGGTACTTGATGACGACATTGAGAAGAATAGAGTGAAATTAGATCAAGCAAAGATGAGTCATCTGAAATCTGAACAGGTTGATGCTCTTAGAAAGGTCGTTTCAGAGTAGATCTCCTGCTTTTTCTAATTCTCTATCACCTCTTTGTATATCTCTACGTACTTATCTGCTGCAGCGGAGCCAGAAAAGTGACTTTCGACTCGCTTTCTAGCTTGTTCTCCGTCTGATCTGGCTTTTTCTTCAGACTTAACATACTGTATGATCCTGTTGGCCAGTGCAGGTGGGTCTCTCGTTGGAACGAATGGATGTCTTGGACCGAGGGCCTCCTGAAACGCAGGAATATCCGTTGCGACGATTGGTTTTCTGAAACACATTCCCTCTAACATACCGATACTGAACCCCTCTGATTCGGAGGAGTGTACAATAATATCCGAATGGTGATAAACACTTTTCGGATTATCTACGAACCCTACAAAAAACACATTTTCGGAAATACCTAATTGACGGGTCCGTTTTTCGAGTCGGCGTTGTCGATCTCCTCGCCGACCCGTCAACACTAATTGAGCGTCCGGAACCTCCTTTATCACGTATTTAAACGCCTCGATCAAGTCTATTCGACGTTTCTTCGGGTCATATCGGGCGACATTTGCGACCAGTGGGGATTCCTCATCGATATCAGATGTCCAATTGACATCATCCCATCTGACGTCCCCTTCTCGTTGAACAACGTTTACATCGATACAATTATGTATAATTTTTTTTCCGGAAATATAATACCAGGGTAAAGATTCCTTGACAGACTTTGAAACGCAAACGGCGACGTCCTCAAATGGTGCTGTACATACATCTGGAATTTTAGCTTTTGTTGGACGCATTTGATAGTTCGTGTGAACCGTATGAACTACCGGTATGGACCGAAATTTTGAGAGAGGACGTCCAATCACTCCCGCACTTATCATGTGTGTATGGATAAGGTCATAGTGTTCTTCACGAAGGTGTTGGTTGAGCGCTTGCACTGCAGGGATAGAAAGTGGATTATCCGAAAGTCGTTTAACCGAGATATCTTCTCGCTCAAATTGTTTTACAAGCTCATCTCGACCACCTAAATAAGCGACTGTGACATTGATTTCATCCGGAAAGTTTCGTACGAGTTGATAACAGACGCGAGGGGCACCTCCGGATCCGAGCTGCCCACTAAGTATCAATATTTCCATTACCGATTTTACCATTTCAATCAAGAAAAATATACCGAATGTCTATCGGGTCTAATGGCGATAGTACAAGCTATTTTTGACTGTCAAAACTATTAACCGCAGCCATTCTGTAGAACAATAAGATAACACTATACATGAATATTATGTTGATTACAGTTGACTGTTTTCGGTACGATCGCTGTGGTTTTAATCAGCATAGTCGTCCTACAACACCTCACTTAGATCGTCTCTCACGGGATTCAATTGTCTTTGATAGAGCCTATTCGACTGGGTCATATACGACAGAAGCGTTTCCCGGAATTCTTGCGGGAGAACACTCATTTAACGGAGCATATTATGGAGACAGTATCGGGTGGAAAGGCCTTTCAGAGGATTCTGAAACACTCGCTACTCACCTTCAGCAACATGGATTTAATACCGTTGCGACGCTTACTAATCCACACTTAGTTACTGAACGTAATTTCAATTTGGGATTCAACTCTTATAGAAATCTTCGTGCAAATTCTTCGAATTCCTCGAAGACATCAGACAATGGATTCCAACTCGCGGATGTTATGTACGAGTTCCGGTCCCGGATGCGAAATCACTCAACAGTTCTCAACCCTTATACACTTCCTTATGTTGGATATCGATATCTACAACATCTGACCGACTGGCCTACGATCCCCGCTGAGCGGGTCACAGAGCGGTTTCTGGAGGATGTTAATCAACAAACCCTCCCGTTTTTCGCTTGGACTCATCTCATGGATCTTCACGCTCCACTAAGTCCTACATCAATTAGAAAGGGAGGTATTTGTGCAAGTAACCGAACACTCAGACATCTTCTCTGGGATACGGCTCGTACTGGCCGTATCCACGAGCCACGCTATAATACGATGTATGATAGTGCTCTACGATATATTGACCAATGTATTGGCTCAATCGTAGATCATCTCAAATTACAAGGCCAGTGGGACGATACCGTTCTCATCGTTACTGGTGATCATGGAGAAGTACTATTCGATCGAGACAGGATTTACGGACATCCACGTCATCATCTTTACGATGATCTCCTGCACGTTCCGTTGTTAGTACGCACACCCGAGTCAGAGGGAAAACGGATCTCAGTACCGTTTTCGCTTGCTTGGCTTCACGAACTCATCGCGGAGATACTTGACATTCCAATGGGGGACTTCCCGACCGAAAGCGGCAAGGACTCGATATTTAATTCGATGGACGAATCGGCAAATCCAATTGTCTCGGACTCAGTAGACGAACAAGGTCATACGGTAGCAATTCGTAACAATCGGACGAAACTCTTCAGCCATGCTCCAGTAGACGAAAATCAGATTCCGGATTCATGTCCGGAACACGATACTGCATTCGATTATATCCAAGACCCCTCTGAAAGGGTTCCATTAGAAGGGGACGAGTATCCGTCTCTGCGAGACCAAGCTCAAAACCTACATATTGATCCGCGCGAGTTATCGAACATAGGCGGAGAGTTTAGCAATGAAGTCAAACAACGATTACAGGATCTAGGCTACCGGACTTGAACCAAACACTGTCGAAGATACTATCACTACGTTCCTTGTGTAAAGATATATGACTGGGACTCAAGTCATTCTTCTCGGACTTGACGGACTGGACTGGTCTGAAATCGATGAATGGATGTATAACGGAAGGTTATCGAACCTGAAGCATCTCGTTAGCATTGGGACGACGAGCGATCTTACTAGTACCCATCCACCATGGACCCCTTGTGCCTGGCCCTCGTTTCTGAGTGGCCGGAACCCAGGTCAACACGGCGTCTTCGACTTCTTCACCCGAGACGGCTACGACAAACGACTCATCAGCCGTACGGACGTCGACGCGCCGTATCTGTTCGAGGTGGCCGACGCGGAGGGATTCACGCCGATGGTCGTCAACTATCCGGCCACACATCCGGCCTCGACTCTCGAGAACGGTGCGGTCGTTCCGGGCTATCTCGCGCGCGAGGACGTCACGTTCTATCCCAAGGGTCTCAGAGCCGACTACGAGGACGAGTACGGCGAGTACGTTATCTACCCCGAGTACGGGACCGAGGACGACCCCGTTCAGGAGTACGTCGATATCGCCCGTCAGCGCCGGGACATGGCCCGATTTCTCGACACGCGCTACGACTGGGATCTCATGGCGGTTCAGTTTCAGGTCACCGACTCGGTCTTCCACGATCTCGACGACCGGGACAAGATCCGCCAAGTCCTCGAGAAAGTCGACGAGTTCGTCGGCGACATCATCGACCTCGGGGAGGACCCAACTGTGCTCGTCGCCTCGGACCACGGGATGGGCGATTACGACTGGACATTCTACGTCAACTCCTGGCTGGCCGAGCAGGGCTACTGTGAGACAACGACAGGTGACGCACAGTACTTCCGCCAGCAGAAGGACGCCCTGAAGGGGACGGACGGAGACAACCGGGAGGACAATGGCTCCACCCCGCTCAAGACGACGATCGGGACGGCGGCGAACACGCTGTCGAAGGTCGGACTTTCGCCACAGCGGATCCACCGCGGCCTCTCGACGGTCGGACTCGCGGACACAGTCGAGCGGCTGCTTCCCGAGGACGCGCTCGTTGCAGCCCAAAACCAGGTCATCGACCACCCTAGCTCGAAGGCATTTCAATTGTACTTCAATAGTTTGGGTGTTCATCTGAATGTCGAGGGGCGGGATCCCGAAGGACAGGTTCCACAAGCCCAGTACAATGAGACGCGCGCAGAACTCATCGAGAAACTCAAGGAGGTCCGTGACCCGGACGGAAACGAGGTGTTCGACGCGGTCCTCCCTCGAGAGGATGTCTACGAGGGCAAGCACCTCGATGACGCCCCCGATGTCATCCTCGTCCCGCGGGATTATCGGTACGACGTCAGCGGTTCGATCCTCGATACGTTTCGACGCTATCCCCACAAGAACCACAAGCCCGACGGGATCCTCCTCTCGAATCGTTCGCTCAACGGCGTTGAGAAGCCGAGGATATACGATATCGCTCCGACCGTCGCGGCGGTGCTGGGGCTCCCCGTCGATACGAATACCGACGGTCGCGTGCTCCTTGAGGATACGGAGCCTGTTGAACGGACCGACTGGAACGAACTCATAGATGACTACGTCGGTTCGGGATCAGAAACCAATATGTCCGGTGTCGAAGATCGGCTCGCGGATCTCGGCTATATGGAGTGAGATCGTCTTTAGCGTAAGGCGATTCGCTCGTAGATCCGGTTCGTCCGATCCGCGACGCCCTCCCAGGAGTACTCGTCCTGCACGAGGTCGTATGCGTTCGACGCCCAACTCTGGCGCTCGTCTGAGTTCGATAGCGCATGTCGAATCGCGTCCGCAAGTTCGTTCGGCGACTTCGGCGGAACGAGATAGCCGGTCTCTTCGTGGTCGACGAACTCGGCAATTCCCTCGACGTCGCTCGTAATAACAGGGACTTCACTCGCCCATGCTTCGAGTAGCGTCAACGGGTGTCCTTCCCAGACCGAAGGTAAGACGAACAGTTGAGCACGCCGATAGTACCGTGGAATAGCGTCATCTGATACGCGCCCTTCGAAATGTACGCGCTCGTTGATTCCATATTGGCTGACTTGTGCTTTCAATTCGTCACTCTTCGGGCCCGTTCCGACGATTACGAGGTCCGTCTCAGGAATCTCGTCTGCGATCTTATCGAACGCTTCAATCAAGTCACTGACTCGCTTTTTCGGCGCGAGACGACCGAGAAAGAGGATCTCGTCGCGTCGATTGACCTCAACATCGAATCGCTCGAGGTTGACACCGTTTGGTACACACGAAAGGTTTGTATGATGCTCTCCCAGTAGATCGAGGTGTTCTGTATTGACTGAAATGACGTGATCGTAGTCGAAATTGAGAACGAACAGCCGTTCAAGGCGCCGTTTGACGTGCGCGAACATCGATTCGTCGCGGCCGACACCGGACGTAAGCGCCGTTCCGTGAACGGTGAAGACCGTCGCTGCATCAGTGAGCGCTCCGGCGGTTCGTGTTGGTACTGCCGGAAGGAACGTATGGCCGTGAACAACATCGAAATCTTCCGTTAGAAGGTGTGGAACCGGTGTCGCGAGCGACGATACCCGACCGACCGGGTTCCAGTACTCGGTCGCCGGTTTCAATCGATGGACCCGTACGGCCCCATCAGCGAACGTTTCTACGCTAGTGTGGTTTTCACCGTCTTTCTCTAAAGCACGCGTATAGATATCGATCGTATGACCGAATTGTTCTGCGAGTGCTACGGACAGCTCCTTGACGTGGACGGGTCCACCACCAGTTCGTGGCCACCAGTCGTCCTGTATCATTGCGATTCTCATCGAATCACTCCTTGTACCCCAGGGCTTCTAATCGCCGATCGATTTCCTCGTCGACTTCTTGGTCGTCACTACTCGTCTCACCGTTTTCTTTTCGGACCCGTGTTTCGACGTGTGCCTCAAGTTTGTCCCGAAGCGATCGCTCCGTCCACTCGGTAAACTCGATCGCCTCGGTTTCGCGATCCCGTTCACAGAAACAGGCCCCGTTTTGAGTGCGCAGTGCATAGCGCCGGAGGTGGTCGTCCTTCTTCTCGCCACGAGCCTGCATGAAAACGGTTCGATTCTCATTAGACATCTCCAGTAGTGGTGACCCTTCGTGGTCGGTATCAGTGCTAATTTCCTGCTTGATCGTTGCCGCGATATCCAGCGTGCTCGCGGGTGTCAACACTTTATCCTTCTCTCCACTCGGCGGGCGCACTAACAGGGGAACATGCGTGATCTCGTCGTGTAGATACCGTGGATGCTCGTAATACCCGTGCTCGCCGAATGCATCGCCGTGATCTGACGTAAATATGAGTAACGACTGCTCAAGTAACCCGCGCTCGCGAAGCGCCTCAAGGAATTCTCCGATCTTTGCGTCGTTATACCGAATCTCGCCGTCGTAGAGGGCGATCAACAGCTCCCGTTCGTCGTCGGTGATTGACTCTGGATCCTTGATGGCTCGTCGGTAAAGAGACTGTGCGTCCCGCCCCGTCAGTCCCTCATCATGGTATAACGTCTCGTGCTTACCGGGTGGTTCGTACGGTCCATGCGTGTCCATGTAATGATTCCAGAGGAAGAACGGTTCTTCGGAATCCAGCGAATCAAGCCACTTCAACGACCGTTTGTTGATCTCTTCGGCGCGTGCGTAGTGACGGTTTCGGAGCTTGTCGAAGGCTCGCTGGGCAAGCGCGATGAATTTGTTCTGTCCCAAATGGAGGTCGTCGTCGAACGTATCGAATCCTCGGTCGAACCCGTATGCACGCGAGACAAAGGGGTTCGAGTGAAACCCTCCAGTTGCAAACTCCTCTTTTGAGAGTGTCGAGGCGATTGTCTCTGTCGCAAGCCGGTAGGATGAATCGATAGCGACATCTGGATACTCGCCAGTCAACAGCGCTGGCACGGCCTCCCGCGTGTGGGAACTCGCGCTGTAGGCGTTGGTAAACCGGATCGATTCTTCCGCCAGGCCGTTGAGGACCGGCGATGTCTCCCTCTCGTAACCATAACACGAGAGGTGATCCGCTCGCAGGGCGTCCGCTGAAAGGAGGATCACGTTCTCCCAGTTGGTCATTATCCGTAGCCAGTCAGCGAGGCGTAATATAGCTTTGTTCTTCAGGTAGCACGATTGTATACGATTACGAATATCAATCAAAAATATATCGATACTACTACAGTTTTCTTCGATATTGTCTACATCGAAATAGTATTACGGGTGCTCACAGATCTATCGATACGATGCGGATCGCCTTCCTCTCAAACGTCGTCTATCCGTTCGTCACGGGTGGTGCGGAAAAGCGGATCCACGAGATCGGGACTCGTCTCGCCGCCGATGGTCATGAGGTCACCGTTTACGGCCGGCACTTCTGGGACGGTCCCGAGGTGATCACCCACGACGGGATGACCCTCCGGGCCGTCGCACCGAGCGCAGAGCTCTACACGGACGATCGCCGCTCGATTACGGAGGCGATCGACTTCGCCGCACGAGTGGCCCGACCGCTCCGACGACAACTCAACCAGCACAAGCATGACCTCGTCGATGTCTCGGCGTTTCCCTACTTTCCGATCTTCTCGGCTGCACTCGCAGGCGTCGGGACCGACACACCGGTGGTGACGACCTGGCACGAGGTCTGGCGGGATTACTGGGAGGAGTATCTCGGGACGCTCGCCCCCTTCGGGAAGGCCGTCGAACGGGTTACCGCCCACGTTCCCCAGTACCCGGTGGCAGTCTCGGGAATTACGGCCGATCGCCTCGCCGGGATCGGTCCCACTCGTGAATCGATCGAAGTCGTCCCCAACGGAATCGACGTTGAGCAGATCCGCACCGCCCCACGTCCCGCCGAGAACGAGAGATTCGACGTGCTGTTCGCCGGCCGACTCATCGCAGACAAGAACGTCGCGCTCCTTCTGGAAGCCTTCGACGCGGTCGCCGCCGAGCACGACGCCACACTTGGTATCGTCGGCGAGGGACCGGAGCTCGACCGTCTCAAACGCCAAGCACAGCAACTCGAGCACGCGGATCGGATCTCGTTCCTCGGATTCCTCGAGGAATACGAGGACGTCCTTGGGCATATGCGCGCCGCGGACGCCTTCGCCTCGCCCTCCACGCGTGAGGGGTTCGGTATCACGTTTGCCGAGGCGATGGCCGCCGACTGTACTGTCATCGCCGCCGACCACCCCGAGTCCGCAGCCGACGAGGTAATCGGCGACGCGGGCTATCTCGTCAAACCGACGGCAGACGCAGTCGCGAGCGCGCTCGACCGTGCCCTCGCCGGCGAGCGACCCTCAGGTGATCCCCTCAGTCGTGCAGAGCGCTACGACTGGGATAGCGTCGCCCAGCAGGCCGCGACCGTCTACGAACGCGCGCTCGCGGGCAAGTGGTGAATATATCGGGAGAGTAGACGTTTCTCCGTCTCCTTATATTGTCTAATTCTCGACCGGATGTTTTCGTAGTTCTAAAAAATTAACCATTATTCTCATTGCGGGGATCGTCCACTAACTCATAGACCCCCGTTTCGAGAATATTGTTCACGTGTTCGTGTTCAGAGAGCCGTTTGAGCCGTTGGTTCACGTACTGTCGGCTAACTTCCTCGCGTGTTCCCGCCTGTTCTAAAAGTCGTTTGATGAGTGTCGGTGTTGCTCGTCCCTCTTGAAGACAATCAAGTATCTCGTTGTCTAACTTATTGAGATCCGATGTCGCAAGTCCCATTTCCTCTGTCTTCTTTTTCAGGATTCACAATACTAACTATTCGTATTCTATTTTCGATCGCCATATCTCTCAACTCTATCTAATGTCTGGTTACTATAGAACTTTACAATAGCAACATCATTAAGTAGTAGTATAGTATACTGGAACGTGGAAGCGCGAAAATGCCGCGATGAATGTGGCCGCGTGCTGAGACACGCGACCGCGCTTCTGACCACCAGAAGCAATGAACACTAGCCACTCACCGTCAGAAAACAGTATCGCCTCATCGACCCTCGCTCGCTACATCAGCGGCCCCCACCATGAACCACTAGAACTCTCGAATGCCACAACCTACTGGCGTTGCCAGTCCTGTCGCCGTGAATCGATTCACGAGCAGGACCTCTACCGACCCACGTTCCACACCGCCGATTGTGAGGTCCACAAATGCTGATCACCGCGCCTGCCGCCCAGCTCTTCACCGGCTACCAGCTCCGCGAACAGCGCTGTAGTTACTGCAAAACGACCCTCGGAGAGGGCGATCCCGTCTGCGCCTACGCAGTCCAGTATGCCGGCGACGAGGAATGGACCGTCCCACGGCTGTACTGTCGGGACTGCCAGTCGACCATCACCGACCCGACGCTCGGCGCGACCGAACTGCTTGCCGAAGGCCGCCTCGGCTGGATGATGGACGGGGCGACTCAACGGACATCGCTAACACTCCTTGGTATCGAACAGATCACGAAGAGCGCCCCGGAGGAGGGCCATGTCACGCTCTGATGGAACCACTGCGGACGAGCAAAGCGACACTAATGCGCGCCTCGATCGTCTCGAACACGAGATGCTCAGGACGGACTCACTCGAGATGGCCGCCGTTCGCCGTCTCCTCCACGGACTAAGCGATAGCTCTGTTGAGACGGATCCGATTGCCAAAGTCGATACGATCGTCGAGCGCATCGAAACCCTCGAGACCGAGGTCCACCAGCTGCGAGCCCAACTGCGTGCCCAGCGCACTCAGTCGAAGGGCTCGAAGAAAGAGCGGGCCAAACGCCTCGCACGCAACGAGATCCTCCGCCAGATCACTCAGAAGACGAATCCGATCGGTGAGGGCGGGAGCGTCGACGTCCCGACGGTAATCACGATGGGCCGCGGTATCGGCGTCGAGTTCACCCATAAGACCGTCGGTGACGCGTTCCACGCGTTAACCACTGAGTGGGACGCCTTCGAACTTCAGGCTGGAAGCGGCACCAAGGAGGGTGCGAACAAACGATTGGTCGCCACGAAGAAGACCATCCCCGACGCACTCTGGGAGGTTTACGAGGCCGAGACCGGCGAGGAAGCGAGCGAGGAGAATGCTTTCGCCGAAAGTAGTGACCACATAACCGAGAGCCACTAGAATGTCCCTATTTCAGCCTGTTGTCCCCCCGCCCTTGCATTCGTCCTCTCCTTCGCTTGTACTGCTGGCTGTACTAAACGGTCGATGAGCGGTGGGTCTACCGCCTCGCACCGCATCGCATGCCGGATGCGAGGTGGGAGCCACCCTTCTCCTCGCTACTTTCGACGAAAGCGATTCACTGAGAGATCGCTTCCTGATCCGCTTGCCAGCAGTAACTACCGCCATCCCGCGTCGGTACCTCTGCCATCGTCACGCGTGTGTTCTCTACGGAGACTCTCCACTGAGGAAGCGGTCTGCGATAGTGAGCGTGGCGTTGACAGTCGCTTGGTATTCGCGAATCTATCACTGATGACCTTGCCGATTTCTTTGAGCAAAAAAGGCTAATACTATGAAAAAGGCGACAATATACAACATATCCATTATTATCGTCAAACAGTTACATTACGCGTCGGATAATCGGGACACGCTCTTCAGGGGGGAGGGACACTCCTCTAGTATGGCTAGGCCGACCCACGAACTCACCGAGCAGTCTGCACTCGGGGTTATCGCCATCGCAAGCGGTATCCTCGCGGTGCTGCTCATGTTACCGTACCTCCAGTATATTCTCCTCGCCGTCGTGCTCGCCTACGCGCTCATGCCACTCCATAATGGGTTGAAGCGCATCGTCGGCCCGACTGCATCGGCACTATCGCTCATCATCGCATCGTTTCTTACGATCATCATTCCAGTACTCTACATCGTCGTCATTGCGGCTCAACAGGCGTCGGGACTTACAGAAACCCTTCTGGAAGAAGGGCTGAGTGTCACGGCGATTCAGCAACGACTGGATAGCAGTGGCTATTCGATCGACTCGAATGACGTCCGTGAGGCCTACGAGGCAAATCAGGACCCGATCAATCGTGGACTGGACGGGATGCTCGGTGGAACACTCGAAATCATCGGCGGTATTCCCTCGATCGCGATCAGTCTCACCGTGACGATGTTCGTCGTCTTCGGGTTGCTTCGCGATGGCGATCGATTGGTCGCGTGGTTCCAGACGATCGTTCCGATCAGCGACGAGGTGAAAACCGAGTTGTTCAGCAGGCTTGATCGCCTGATGTGGGCATCGGTTATTGGAAACGTTATCGTCTCGGCCATACAAGCACTATTACTCGGAATCGGGTTTTGGGTACTGGAGGTACCGGGCGTCATCTTTCTTACAGTCGTAACGTTCCTGCTCGCATTACTCCCCCTCATCGGCGTGTTCGGGACCTGGATCCCGATTTCGATTTATCTACTCATCGTTGGCCGGCCGGTGGCAGCCCTGCTCATGATCGGGTACGGAATGCTGGTGAGTCTATCGGATACCTATATCCGGCCCGCAGTTATCGGCAAGAGCGGGGAGCTCAGTTCAGCAGTGATCGTCGTCGGTATCTTTGGCGGTATTGCAGTCCTCGGTCCTATCGGGCTGTTTGTTGGACCCGTCATCCTCGGGACCGCGAAAATCTCGTTCGACCTTTTCGCTCGCGAGTGGTACAAATCAAAGTCAGCGTAATCATACCGGTCTCGATGGTTTCGGAGAGCGGATAATGATCAGTCAGGTAATCGAATATAGAATACCGTACTCACTCCAGTAGCATACGTCGACGATTTCGAGTGCGGCGGGACTCGGTACGATGAGCAGCCCGGTTCGCGCGCCCGAAGACCGTCTCGTTGGCCACCGTCCGTCGTCACTATACTCGAACCACAGCGGTGGACGCGTCACGGTCGACCCCGTGGATGGAGACACCGCATCCCGTCACAGACCTCGTTTCCTGCGTTGTTCTCCCGTCTCTTCTGTCGGGATGCCACCAATCCTTATACGACGACCGACCGCACCGTATATCATGGGAACGTTTGACGAGGTGACGATCATCGGTGCGGGTGCCATGGGACACGGCTTCGCCGTGCAGTTTGTTCGGTCCGGGATCGACGTCACCGTCGTCGATCACCGAGACGTGAACCTCGACCGGGCTCGTGAACAGATCCGGAACGCCGCCCAGTTTCTCGTAGAACGGGAACTTGCAGATCCCGCCCTCGAGGCCGACGTCGCGACCGTCGACTACACGCTCGATCGCGAGGAAGCCGTTGCGGGGTCCGACCTCGTGCTCGAGACGGTCGCGGAGGATCTCGGCGTGAAGCAGGAACTGTTCGCCGAGCTCGCAACGGAGGCCAACGAGGACGCGATCCTCGCTTCCAACACCTCCGGGCTGCCAATAACGGACATCGCTGCCGAGGCATCCGAAGTGGCCGACCGTATCATCGGCTGTCACTGGTGGTATCCACCATATCTGTTACGTCCGGTCGAGGTCATACCCGGGAAACGGACGAGCGACCGGACCGTCGATCGCATCCGGAGCTTTCTGCAGCAGGTCGATCGCGATCCGGTTCTGGTGAAGCGCGACGTCCCCGGGTTCGTCTGGAACCGGGTTCAGCACGCCGTGGTTCGGGAGTGTCTCCACATCGTTGAGGAAGGGATAGCCTCCCGTGAGGACGTCAACCGGGCGATCCGTGACGGGTACGCCACGCGGACGGCCGCCATTGGTCCGTTGGAGACGGTGGATATCGCCGGACTCGAGTTGTTTCGAACGAGCGCCGCGGACATCTATCCGGATCTGTGCGACCGCGAGACACCCAATCCATCGTACGAGCACCGTCTCGCCGAAGGAAAGACGGGCATCGAGGCCGGGGCCGGCTTCTTCGAGTACGACCGCGATCCCGACGAGATTACGGCCCACCGGGATGAGCGCGTGTCCGCTATTCGACGCGCACTACGGGAACGTGACGACTGAGACGGAGTCTTCACCGTACCAGCTCTTCGATGCGGCGGATGGAACGGCCCTCATCGTCGAGCCGGTATCGACCGTCATCAACTGAGCCGGGAAGAAACTAATATGATGGGATGCTAACTAGTGGCATGGGATTGAACACGCTTTTGGTGGCCCTCGGTGAGCGAGATGAATCGCACATCGACGCGTTCGCCAAGGCGGTGATCGACGTCGCTGGGCCAGCGGAAGCGACGGTCGTGATCGCGCACGTCCTCAGGGAGGAGACGTACCAGGCCGCCCTTGAGGAAGCGGGCGAGGAGACGCGGTCGCTTCTCGAAACCCGGTTCAAGCAGGGTGTGCCTGCCCACCCGGGATTCGAGGGTGACGTGCCCGACTGGGTCCAGCGTCGCCTCCGAACGACGGCGGCCGACCGGCCCGATGTAATCGAAGGGTTCCTCGACAGGACGGACCTTATCCAAGACTTGGCGACGGCCCTCGGGGAGGCCGACATCGCCTACGAGATCCGGGGCGCGGTCGGCGATCCGGCCGAGCGTGTCGTCGCCATGGCTGTGGACTGCAACGCCGATTTCGTCGTGGTGGGTGGCCGGAAACAGTCCTCGGCTCGGCGGGCGCTGTTCGGCAGCGTCTCACAGGAGATCATCGAATCGGTGCAGTGTCCCGTGATATCGGTCCGTGAAGGCGTCTACGAGTAGATCGGCGTCCCCACTCTTAGGTCGCGTTCCGATTCGACGGCTCCGCCCACTCCCGATGCTTCTCGAGCAGAACTCTCGACACGTCGACGAGAGGTCGTTCCTCGATATTGGAACGTAAAGAAAGCGACCGGAGTCTCGTTGAGGCCCGTATTCGTTTCCTCGATTCGTTCTGGCGGGTGACGAGATAGGGGGTCTCCCAGAGATAGAAAATACAGAATCAATTCTCTCTCGGATCCGTGATCAACTCGACCTCGTAGGCATCTGGATGAACATTCGACGAAAGCGAATCGGAATCGGGTGGCTCCAAGGGACGGCCGAGAAGAGAACGACTCGTGTACGTTTCTCCGATCGACCTACCATTGACCGAAGGTACGCAGCTATTTCCAGCCGATGCCCTCATCGCTATCAATACCTAGATCGGACCCCTCGCAGGCGGCGGTCGCACGCACTCGAATGAGCGGTTAACTGTTGTTTATCGATTCTGATCTCACCTAAATACAGATCGAATTCCTTACAACTATCTAGAAAGAATAGATATATATTATATTTTTAAAACATGAGCTAAGTTTTAACATATGGTGATTAGATAAATCATCCATGAACAATAAGACAGATACAGAAGAGGATGTGGATCCGACACGGCGTCGGGTTCTGGCAGCGACAGGAGGAATGGGCCTGACGACTGCGCTGAGTGGTTATCTCTCGCTGGAATCGATGCGGGAAAAGGAAACCAGCGAGCAGGTAGAGAAACTGGTTGAAGACATGAGTCTGGCGGAGAAGATCGGTCAGATGACGCAGATCTCGGCCGGCGAAGTAGGTGATGACCCAACGTCGTTCCTTGAGACGTACCAGCCCGGGTCACTCATGTACGCGACTACCGACGACCCGAGCCAGCTCGCCGAAGACGTCAACGAACTACTCGATACCGCGATTGCGACCCAGGCCCACGATATCCCTCCTGTGTTCGGCATTGACGCTGTTCACGGTAACAACAACCTCGATGGCGCCACGATCTTCCCGCACAACAACGGCTTAGGCGCGACGTGGAGCGAAGAGTACGCCCGTCGGACGGCCGAGCATACTGCGTCAACGCTCAGGGCAACAGGATACCCGTGGACGTTCTCACCGGTTGCCGACATCCAACGGGATCCGCGCTGGGGCCGGTTCTGGGAGGGCTTCAGCGAGGACCCATACCTCTGCGCTCAGATGGTTGCGGAGAAAGTCCGCGGGTACGAAACTTCGGACAGTGGGCACAAGTGTGCTGGTGCGACGCTCAAACACTTCGCCGGATATTCTGAACCCCGGAACGGAAACGACAGGACACCAGCCCTGATCCCGTACCGAACGTTCCGGAACATACATCTGCCACCGTTTCATGCGGGCATTTCGGCCGGTGCCGAGACAGTGATGGTCAACAGTGGATCGGTCAATGGCGTCCCTGCCCATGCTTCGGAGGAACTGCTTGAAGACGTCCTCCGTGACAGGCTTGGCTTCGAAGGGATGGTCGTCAGTGACTGGCACGACTTTTACCGTATGGTCGAAGTTCATGAGTTCGTCACGGACGTGAAAGATGCCGTTCGACTCGGGATCAACGCAGGCATCGATATGTACATGGTACCCGCCGCAGGACTGGAGACGGATTCTGTCACGACGTTCCAGCAGCACCTTCGGGAGCTGGTTGAGGCCGGTGCGGTTCCAACCGAACGCATCGACGACGCTGTTAGTAACATATTGGCGTTCAAGGAGACGCTCGGGTTGTTCGACGATCCCTACGCTGACCCTGAGACGGCCGCAGAGGTCGTCGGCGGGGCTCGTGACCTCGCCTATGATAGCGCAGCGGATTCGATGACTCTGTTGCAGAACGACGGTACGCTCCCATTCGATCCCGATGTCGACACAGTGCTGGTCACGGGACCGAGCGGCGACTCCGTCGCGAACATGATGGGCGGATGGACGCTCGGTTGGCAGGGTGTTGGAGAGACGCTTCCACCTGCTATCACGCCCCTTGAGGGTATTCGTGAAGCAGTCTCCGATTCAACGACCGTTGTCCATGAGCCAACAGGCATCGATGAGTTCGAAAACGAGGACGCAGTGCACGAGGCCGCGTCCGACGCCGATGCCGTTGTAGCCGTGCTTGGGGAGGGACCGTATGCCGAGGAGCACGGTGACACTGATACGCTCGCGCTACCCGCTGCTCAGCAGCGCCTTGTCAGAACGCTTGCGGATGCAGGAACGCCGTATGCTGGTGTCTTCTTTGCCGGTCGACCGCGGGGGAACGACGTATTCGATCGTCTACCGGCCGCGGTTATGGGCTATCTGCCGGGCACTGAAGGAGGTAGTGCTGTTGCAGACGTGGTGTTTGGCGAGCTGAACCCTGGCGGCCGACTCCCGTTTACGTGGCCAACAGGGACGGGACAGCTCCTCAATGTCCATAATGCCTACCCCACCCCAATCTTTGGATCTGGTGAGGAGCCCCCGAGTTCATCTCAAGAACCGCTCTTCCCATTCGGACACGGCCTCTCGTACACCGAGTTCGAGTACGATGACGTTTCGATTGCGCCCGCAACCGTCCCACAGAACGCAGCGAGCGACCAATTCACCGTCTCAGTGAAGGTAAGGAACACGGGCGATCGTCCCGGTGACCATGTCGTGCCAGTATTCGCCGAACGACGCCACGGCGCAATCCCGTCACCGATGAGGGAGGTGATCGGCTATGACCGAGTGTCGCTTGATTCCGGCGAATCTACGCGCGTGAGGATCAAGGCTTCTATTGCTCCATTAGCCACCGTCCCGGGTGATATGTTCTCGCAGGAGGAACTGCAAGTGCTCCCAGGCGAGTATCGGATTACGATGGGCGATGCCGAATCAGATCAGATACTGACTATTAAATGAGGAACGATAATCGACCCTGAAACCACTTCGTGAGGCCGACGCGAACTTGATGCACGTCGAGAGCGGGAACAACAGTATCTACGTGATCCTAGTACGAGTGGAATCACGCTGCTTTGATCGCTGAGAAAGCCGAAATATCCCGATGCGGATCGGCTTTCACTGAGCCGTCACCAGAGAACTGATCAAATTGCTACCACTCTCGGTCTACAGCTACGGCTAGGCTGGTCAGTGCGTATGAATACGGAACCGCTCGCGACTGGAGGGTATAGCAGCCGAGAGTGTCCATTGAAAGCGGCCTAATCTCCTGAGTATTCCATGGCGCGCTCGTTGACGCACCCTGGTGGCTCTACACGACTCACGAATCACGGTTCGCAATCCCATATAGTGGGACGACTCCGAGAAGTAACAGGTGAGCGTACTCAACTCCTGTTGAGCACGTCGAGATACTGATCGCCACTATCACCCACTATCGTTAACACGACAACCGGAGTGTGTCTCCGTCATCGATATCGAGTGCCCGTCGGATACGGACGGGAATGGTCGCCTGATTCCCCGACACTTTGCTCTCGGAGTCAACTCCCTCACTACGCATACAGGAGAGACGGAGTGCACCTCTCATAATTTAGTTCTATTCACATATTCAAATCAGAAAGGAGTCAGGGAGGATTCGAAATACTGTTGAGTCGATTTCGATCCTCGCTCTCATAAGCAACACGCCACGTCTTGTGGACCGCACGTGTGACGAGTGAGACCTCTTCAACGCGGATACAGGATGGCTCGTCGTCGACAGTTCGAGCGTCCGGTGGTGGATGGAAATGCCGGTCGGGAGAATGGGTGTTGGGATGCCGGTCGAATCGCCAGTTCACATCTGCGCTGTCGACGTAGTGAAACGAGTAGTTATCCAGTGTACTCCACTGGATGTCGAACCGCGCCGAGTCGGCATCGCCGAGTCCGTCAGCGAGTTCGATTCTGAGTTCTGTGGGGGTAACTGGGTCGTCGTAGCCTGTTTCTGCGACCACTGGTTCGAGATTCAGCCAGAGCGTCCGAATGCGCTGAAGTGCCGGGAGGTAGATCGTTCCGAACTCACCGGAGCGATCATTGGTCATGCGGTGAGCTGCTCACTCGCTTCGTCGTAGGCGAGGGCTGCCTGCGCGACTGCGAGGTTCTGGCGTGTCGTCTTCCACGCAGTGACGTCTTCCCACTCCTCATTCGCTTCGGTAGGCAATTGCCGTGCCAGCTCTTCGGGTGAGAGTGCATCGTATTGTGCTTCGTAGTCCCGAACCTCCGCTTTCATCCGTCTAATGCCGTCAAGAATTTCGTCTCGGGTAGCCTGCTCTCTGAGTTCGTGAATCCGCGTCATCAGCACGCGATCGTCGTCACGTCGGTAGCGTGTGGTGCGGCCATCCTGTGCGGTGGCCGCGAATCCGGTCGTGACGAGGGCATCTAGATGCCGGCGAGCGGTTGGTTCGCTCACAAGCGCGCGCTCGGCGATCTCGGCCGCAGACTGTCCGTCATGAGTCTGTTCTAGGACTTCGTAGATGCGCTCGAATGGCGTTGTCTCTTCCTTCCACTCCTCGGTTACGCGGTCGTTGATGTCTGTCCAGCTGTTGTCGTCGGTCATACGAGTCAGTACGCCGCCGAGAAATAAATAATTTCCTGAAAAAATTATTCCTTCCCAAGGAGTATCCTTCTCGAAATCCAATCCATCGGGTAGTGAGTGAACAAACCATATTCGACCGTTATCTGATGTGAGGCGCTAAGACCTCGTTCTTAACGACTGAATCCCGTATAGGGTGAGAAAGGAGGGTCGTTTACTAGTCTATAAGACGCTCTCCTACTCGACAAGCGTCCGGTGGTGATCATCAGTCCTCCGTTGGGTGCGACAGAATGTCCGACGCCTCAGCGTACGGCTGCAACGCCTCGTGGACCCAGTCTGGATCGAAGGTGGTCTGAACCTGTTTCACACGGCCCTCCTCGCCCTTCGATTCGATCCACGTCTCGAGCAAGCCCATGGTTTCGAGCTCCGTGATCACGCCTCGCATCGCTCGGTCTCCAAGCCCGAGCTGGGCGAGTTCGTCGTTCTCTTGAATTTTGGCGGTGGTGACGGGTTGGATGATCTCTCCTGTACGAGGTTTCTCCCCCCCGGTGACGCCTATGAGTGCCATGAAATGTTTCGGGGGCAACGAGAGCAGCTTCTCGATGGTCACCTCCTGCTCGGTTTCCTCGAGATTTTCATCGAGACAGTCGACGGTCACCTCCTCAAACCCGCGGTCGTTTGCCATCTCGCCCGCCCGTCGGAAGAGCCGAAGCGCCCGCCGCGCGTCGCCCCAGTTGTAGGCTGCCTTTCGGACACCATGCTCGAACGTGGTGTCGGGCATAGCCCCGTCACGAAACGCGCGCTCGATACGTGGCTGCAGAATGGCCCTGAGCGTGTCGTGCCCATAGAGCGGAAAGAACAGTTCCTCGTCGCCTAAAACGCTCTCGACGCGGCTGTCGAGACGGAGATCGACCGTCACCAGCTCGTTGCTGAGCAGCCAACACGAGAGCTGGATGTCACGAGCGGTCGAACGTCTGATGATGGCGAGGAGTAGGACATCATCCCTCGCCAGTATCATCGGGAACGACGGTAAACTCGAGCATCCGAAAGTCGTCAGGATCGAATGTAAACACGTGGTCGATATCGTATTCTCGAGCAAGAGAACCACCAAGGTGATCAAAGAACGCGATCTCTTGGTCACTGTACTGCGCGAACTGGTCGTATGCCGCGTCAAACGTCCGTTCGGTAACGGGGAGAATATTGATTGTCTCGGACGACCGTATCTCGTCGATCGTTGAAACGGCCCGTCGGTGGCTCTTCCGGTAGAGAATCACGGCTGCGAGTTCGGCGAGGACATATTGGCTTGTAAAAATCGGCCCGTACCGTTGGCCAGCTTGAACCGTTTCGAATACAGCCGCTGCCCGGTCGTGGTTGCTGTCGTCCTCGACATAGGCCGCATAGAATCCGCCCGTATCGATGAATAACGGGACTGGCGTGTCCCGATTCATACGGATCTTGACGTCCCGTTACCATAGAGAACCTCGTCGATCTTTTCAGAGGTATCGCACGGCTCTCCCGCTTGGAAGGTGTCGCGATCGAATAGAGGATCGTCTGGATTCACATCACGTACCGTTCCGGTCGATTCCTTCTCATCTGAAACCCACCAGACAACGGCACGCCCTCCAACCTTTGCTTTTTCAAGCACTCCTTCATCGACGAGCTGTTGGAGTCGGCGGTATGCTTGCGATCTGTCTACATCGAACTGCTCTGCGACCGACTGCGCCGTCTGAAAGGGCCGCTCGGCCTGTGAGAAGTGGGCGAGGATGTCTTCATCTGTTGTTCCGGCGGTGTACTCTCCGTGGTCATTTCGGCTCATACTCTCACTACGTAGTGTATCGTTATGAATGCATGCACTTCAAAGTGTACCGGCGAATGTAGCACAGTACACTGCTTGACATCTTCCCGCCGCTAAAGGGGCGAGATCCTCCGTTAGGGGTTCGGCTATCGTCCAACGGAGGGAACGTGCGGGTTCGCACGCTGTTCATTAGGACAAGAGCGTGGTGACGCTGATCATGAATGGTCGTCCCACTTGAACCGTGCAGGCCGTGCCATCGGCCCAACTTCGCCACTCGCTTCGCGTTTCAAGAACCGTTCGACGCTCTGAGTGCACTCGGAAGAAATCCTGAATTCAGTCGGGAGATCACATCCACATCGAGGTATTCCGCGACGTACACGGTCAGAAACGAACGTCCCTTGGCGAACTACCCCGCCCTGCTCGGCCTCTTGGGAACAGCACTCCGAATCGATCGCAGTCGTCGTTCCCATTCAGATAATACATCCTACTAACCTACAAAGCGTGGCACCATACAAAGCATACATTTAATTGACAGCGTAGCGAAAGTACGTACATGTCGATCGATATCGATCAGTTCGACGAACGCTCCCCAGAGGAGTTAGCGGAACTCAGCAACCCGGAGCACGTGCTTCGGTTCCTCTATGAGAACCGGGACCGGGCATGGAAGGCAAAGGAGATCGCCAGTCGGACGCCAGTCCCCGAAAACTCGATCCATCCGGTCCTCTCGCGACTCGCAAAGCAGGAGCTCGTTCGACATAAGGCTCCATATTGGGCACTCACCGATAACCTGGATCGACTTCGACAGGCCTACGATCACCATCGGGTAACGCGCCTGTTCGATGATTGCTACGGAGAAGAGGACCGAGACGAGTGGATCGAGGCGAGCGAGCAGGCTGAGAGATGAGTTTTCCCCGTGGAACGATTGTCTACGGGGAGGATCCGTTCAAAGACGCTGGCTCAGGGCGGCCGTGGCTACTTATTAATACTCCGGAGATGCCGTTCCACGGCGAGCAATACATCGCACTCACTCTGTCTACACGGACCTGGTACGACGAACGACTGCCACTCGCCACTGACGACCTCCTCGAAGGTGGACTGCCGGAAGAGAGTGCGGTCCTCCCATGGGCGGTGGCGTCACTTAGCCCTGATGGGATTGAACGCAAGCTCGGACGTGCTACTAAGGACGTCGTTGACGAGGCCGTTGCAACACTCGTTTCGTATGTAGGTATCGTCCCAGGAAAGCGATGACAAGGAACTTAGACAAATTCCGACTCTATATTCTTTAGCGGTGGGAATATCTTCCGGCCCCAATTCTTCGTGTGTGCACTCCTGGTGCCAGCCATAGGACACCTCTCTCGAAGCGTGAATGGGCCCTGCTTTAACCCATCAACACGCGCCACCGCCCGCACCGCCCGCTGCACCAGCCCCCGCACAGCTCGCGGCACTCGCGCTGGCACTCGCAGCGGCAGCCGTCCCGGCGACGACGAGAGCCGCGTTGTCCGTCTGACTGTAGTCTTTGCACTCGCCCCACGCAACCGGCGCGATCTCGTCGTCGATGTCATCCATTGCTTCGACCGCGTCGCGGAGGTCAGCAATACCGAACCCGGCGTCGGTCGCGTACTGATCCACAAGCTGATCAGTGAGCGCGACCCGCCGGCACTCTTCGGCTTCGAAGAGTTCGTCGCCGTCGAAGGTGAACTGGACATCGTAGTGACGGACGAACACGTCATCGAACGGTGCCTGAACGGCCTCGACCGCTTCACCGACGAGTTCCCAGACGAGATCCATGTTGGGGTTCTCGACGTTTTTGCCGAGCGAGAAGCGAGCGATGGGAACGATGACCGGTTCACCATCCGGCCCTTCGTTCACGACCGCGACACCGGTCACGCCACAGTCCTCGACGGAGTAGTTACCGCGCTCAACGGCATCACGGAGCGCTTCATCCGCGTCGTTCTGGCGCGCTTCGAGATCGACCTGTTCATCGGGTGTGCCAGTGCCGAGTAAGCGTTCGAGGAGGGATGGCATCCTGTCCCTGTCTTTCGAGCGGCTGGACTTCGTTATTGTGGTGAACCACCGAACCAATCGTGTCCTGTGTCCCAGAGTAGCGGTTATGAGACAATTTTGGCACTCACTGACTCAGGAGCCGCTATCACCGAATTCGCCCGTACTGCTAACTGGATGGACGGCGAACGCCAAAGCGATGCGTATCGCAGCCTTCACCGATCTCACCGGCCCGGACGGCGTCTCGATCATCGACCGACCGACCCCTGAACCCGGGCGCCGAGAGGCGCTCGTCGATATCGAGGCGTGCGCGATCAACCGCCACGACCTTTGGATCCTCGAGGGCGACTCCGCGATGGTCGATACGGATGATCTGCCGTTCGTCAGCGGCCTCGATGTCGCTGGCGTTGTTCGAGACGTCGGTGAGGACGTCGCCAACGTCGACCCTGGGGACCGGGTCGTCCTCTGCCCGAACGAGACGTGTGGGACGTGTCGCTACTGCCGGGAGGGTCCGGAGAACCTCTGTGAGAACTTCTCGCTCTACCACGGCGGGCTCGCCGAGATCGCCTGCGTCCGGGCCGACCGTCTCGTTGCGCTCCCCGACGATGTGGGGACGGTCGAGGCGGCCGCGCTTCCGACGGCGTACATGACCGCGTACCACATGCTTCGCCGGGTCGAGGCCGGACCGACCGATCTGGTGTTCGTCCCGGGTGCGACCGGCGGCGTTGGCGTCGCCGGTGTCCAACTGGCGGCCGTCCTCGGTGCTCACAGCGTCGGGACGTCCTCCTCACGGGCGAAACTCGACCGCCTCGAATCGCTCGGTCTCGACCACGCGATCGTGGGCACCGACCCGGACCAGCTCCGGACGGCTATTGCCGACATCGGGCCGGTCGACAGCGTGCTCAACCACCTCGGTGGCGCATATACCCAACTCGGTCTGGACGTCCTGCGGCGCAACGGCCGGATGGCAGTCTGTGGGCGGACGGCCGGCGGGACCTCCGAGATCGACATCCCCGATCTCTTCCTCGGCCACAAACGTCTCATCGGAAGCACGATGGGGACCCAGGGCGACCTGGAGACGCTCGTCGATCTCGTCGACGACGGCGCGTTCACGCCCGAGATCGATCGGACCTACCCGCTCTCGGAGGCCGGCGCGGCGTTCACAGCGATGCAAGACCGCGAGAGCGTCGGCAAACTCCTCATCACGCCTTAGCCATCGTCCACAGCCCGGCGACCACGTAGAGAAACGCCGCTGGAACACCTCGATTGCAGCTGAGTTCATGGCGAGTTCGCGCTTGAGGTCCCAAAGCCGTGCGACCCTGTCCTCGACAGCTCAGAGCGATTCGTGACGTGTTCGGCGTAGCAGTCGCGGACGAGTTTCGTGCCTCGTACCCGTAGTGACCTCTTCAGCTCCGTCTTCTGGTGAGAGCTCGTCTGAGCGCCAGAAAGAGAGAGCGATTCTGCGTCCGATTACAACCGGATCAGTGAATACATGATCCTTGCTGCGGAATCCAGACACAATGTGGCCATGGGGACACGCTGCAGTCGGCTATCTGTTCTACGCGGCGTACACCCGGCTTCGGTACGACCGGCCGCCGGATGGACCAGCCATGGTATTACTACTGGTGGGTACGCAGCTGCCCGATCTGATTGACAAGCCACTGGCGTGGACGCTGCCCGTGTTACCCTCGGGGCGCTCGCTCGGCCACTCCCTGCTTTTCCTCGTCCCGCTCGTGCTTGTCGCGGCCGTCGCCGTCAGGGATCGAGACAGCGAGTGGGCGACCGCGCTCGCGATCGGTGCCCTCTCACACGCCGTCGTCGACGTCCTCCCAGCTCTGACCCGCGGCGAGTTCGCCTACACCACGTCCCTCGTCTGGCCATTGTTGCCGCCGCCGCCGTACAACGAACAAGGGCGGACGATCCTCGGACACTTCCTCTCGTTAGAGCCGACACCGATGGTGGCGTTCGAACTCGTACTTGCGCTTGGCGTAGTCGTCGTCTGGTGGCGCCAAGGGCGGCCCGGCCTTCGGACGATGCGAGACGGCGTGGTCGAGACGTGGGACCGCGTTTGAGGGCGTCGAAGGCCGGCATGTGACTAAAGAACTCGGGGATAGATACGATCCTAGTGGCGCTCGGCAAGCGGGACGAACACCGCATCAACGCGTTCGCCGGCCAGTCGACCAGCCCGATCACCTAGCGGTCGACCGCGCTGTTCACAACTTTCCGTCATTCGATGTCGACTATCGTCGCTCCTCGACGAATGCGCGGATCTTCTCGAGGGCGTCGGGCCCGATCCCCGGGATCGAACGCAACACGTCGTCGGTCGCGCCATTGACGTCGGCGACGGTCACGATCCCCAGCCCTCGAAGGCGGCTGGCCGTCTTCGGGCCGATTCCGGGGATTTCCTCGAATGCGACCTCTTGGTCATCATCCTCAGTGTGCTGATCTTCATCGCTCTCCGTCTCCTCAGCCTTCATGTCCGTGTCCGTGTCGGCGAGGAGGTCGAGCGCCTCTCGCAGTGCGTCGGCCTTATGGCGTGCCTTCCGCCCGTCCTGTTCGTCGTATTCTGCGAGACGAGCGCGAAGTCGCTCATACTGCCCGCCATAGATGGAGGGAGCAGCGTTGGGGCGGACGCGATAGCGAGTGCCCAGCTCCGTCTCGAACGTCTTGCGGGGTATCAGTGTCGTCGCGTCCGTCTCGTCGCGCACGAGGACGATCCGTGCGTCGGCGTAGATTACCTGTCGGAGGTCGCCCGTTCGCTGATCGGCAACGATCAATCCGATCTGTACGTCGGTCCTGGTAGTTTTCGATGGAACGAAATCCGTATTTGCCATTGTCGGGGTGGTGAGGTGTGCCTGGTTGTTTCTCCGAGTGGCACAACAGTCTCTCCTTTCTAGGGAGGGGCCTCAGAGACATGTGTCTGTCGATTCTGCGGCGGATATCGGCTGTATCGCCAGTTTAGCGTTATCGACACCACCGGGAATCACGGCTCTCGGGGTGGTCACGGCCGACGCGGAACGGACGACTCACGAATCGAATCGGTCGGCGACCCAGCCGAGCGTGTCGTCGCTAAGGCTGCGGACTACGACGCCGATTTCGTCGTGGTAGGCGGTCGGCACCAATCGTCGGCCCGGCGAGCGTTGTTTGGTAGCGTTTCACAGGAGATCATCGAATCGGTACGGTGTCCCGTGATCTCGGTCCGTGAAGGCGTTTACGAGCGACCTTCCGCGGTCAAGCACGGGACGTTTGCCAGATCCTGCGACTACAGCCATTTATCGATATTCTCGATGTCCTTGTCGACTGTCTCAGTATTCACTCCGAATTTGTTCGCGACTGTCTCGGCCACTCTCATGCCTGTAGATAGTGTGATATGCCGATAACAGTGACATCTACCGGATTCTAGTCAGCAACCAGTTTTAATTCACATAGAACTCTACTAGCGGAGTGGACCAGCAGGTATATGGTTCTATTCTCAGAGTGATACCAACCAGCCGGCGGGGCGGTTCAATTATATCTGCCTGACAGGGATCGTCCAACTCTCGTCACAGTGAGGATTGTCACAGAAGAAAACCCATTCAGATTCATCGGTGCTGAGCAGTTGCACTTGGTTGGTACTCGTTGATCGGGTGCCACAGTCGGCGCAGCCATCGTATCTTATCTCATACATATCTAAAAATACATAATATTTCATTAATTATAAATCTTGCTATGAAATCGACTATCAGAGATGGTCTGCAGGTATAAAAAAGGCTGACAGCGAAACGTGATCCTCTTTCCCTAACGGATATTGCTAGGGGAAATACAACAAACGTAGGGAGTTCCACGCATATATGACACGTAGCTATGCGACTGGAGTCTATTGTGTTGGCTCTAAGATACGTGCCGAATCAAAAGCGTGCTCGAACAACGGTGGTGCGAGGCACGTGTTGAGTCGACCAACGACGTGTACGTTCTGTATAGATCTCATGTTCTCTCGCGGAAGACCCGAATGATTCGATCGTTCGTCACTTGCCCGATCGCGTGGACGCTCCTCGCGGTCGATTTGCCGGCCTCGGCGGCCAGATCCCACGCCACGCGCTGGACGTGCTCTATGGGGTTGCGCGACCACCGGCCCGGATGCACGAGCAGGTAGAGGCGTTCACAACCGTCGGACCCGAGGCCCGCGATCAGGTCGTCGGTCGTCGAGATACGGCCGAAATCAGCGATGGTCGTTCCCCAGTCCCGGCCCGTATCCGAGACATAAGAGGGCCTCTCAGCATCGTCATTGTTGGTATCGACCGAGAGATATGCCTCTCCGTCTAAGTCGTAATCTTCGATACTGTACTTGCCACGCCACATATCGAGGTTGTGATGGGGCGAGAGCGGACTACCATGGGGACAAATCGTCCGCACGTCTGCATGTTTTCGGAACGCAGTCAGATTCCGTCCGAAGCGCTCGTGGGCTGCTTCGAAGTCTCCGCGTGTCTTCGCGAGATCTTCGTAGTGATACCCGATCTCGTGACCTAGGCCAGAGACCTCGGCGGCCGTTTCGGGGCTGAATGTCGACGTGCGGAAGTAGTAACTCGTCGAGATATTCCGGTCGGCCTCGACGCGCGCCATCGAGCGCGCGGTGCTAACCTTCCGGTCGACATCGTGGCGAACGATGATATGCGGAGAATCGTGGTTTGATCGAGTAACGTATTCTTGGAGGGTGTAGAACGTATACCCGTGTGCGAGCGCAGCGTCAAGCAGTCGCCCGTAATCATCAAAGGTGAAATCGCCCATGTTTATCATGTCTATCTGATAGTCATCAGAGATCGTCATATATATTGTCTGACTAACATATGTTAAGGGCACTGTATAGGTGACCTCTTGAGCTGGCGCTCGACCGTCAAGCGATTGATACGGCTGTTGAAAATTGTAGTAATGACCGAATATCGCAAACCACTGGCGGACGTTCAACCGACTGCTACCCATGAATCGTGGAAACGATCGCCCTTATTTTGAGTGTGAAACCGCTTTCCGTTCCGGTTTCAGTCTGTATAGTCGATCCGACCGTTCCAGCCTAATTGAGAGAAAGCAATCCGATAGCCCAAGGCATTCGCGAGAAACATAGTTTCGGAACAATCGTGTTTCGTTCAGACTCCGTGGGGAAACGCTACCGAGATCTATCCCACCTCTAATTACCGCTCTCCTGAATGGATCCTCTGTACTCGGTGTCATAGAGCTGTGAACAGTCGGGAAATCACTCAACTATTGTTTGTCTCTATCCTTGACGAAACCACTATCAAGAGATCCAAACCAGCCTGATCATATCAATCAAGTTGTAAGTTTATTATAATATGCGAAAGACGGATAGTAGTGGCCACTAACAGACTGATATCATGCTCCAATGGCTCTCCGAGAACGCACCAATCCAGCTCCCCACGTACTGCCGGAGCTGTGGGGAACCAGTTCGGAGCGAGCGGGAAGAACAAGTCAGATACTGCCGTCTTTGTCTCCACGATTCTGATAGCTACTCAGAGGAGGACTGAGTCATAGGCCACCCGCTCTGACCTCAATGTAATGGCTGCAACGAACTTGAAAATCTGTATATCCACTGCCGGTGACAATAGCTAGCGATAGTGTGAGCAATGCGAGAATATTGAGCAGAATCTGCAATGGTCGTGGCAGACGGTCTACCTTTTCCTGACTACCGCGGTCAATTGTTTCGACTAGCCGTAGAAATGTAAGGAGGGAAACTGATTTTATTAGATAGTATTTATAAGAATATATACTATAAATATATAAACTAGTTATCCACAATCATTTCTATGGAACGACAGATCATGCCCCGGGATAACTCATTTGGCATGCGCATCACAAACAGGTGTTCCAGAAAATCGCATTCAGCGAAGGCGCCGATGCCACTGTCGAAGTTGCGAACAGCAAAACATTTTAGATTAAATACAAAAGCGCGGGCACTGATGACGAAGAGGAGTAGAGCGTGCTGAAAACTATCCGGAACTGGATACGCTTCCACATCCTAGGCAAGCACCCGCGCTGCCATACATGTAGCACAGTCATGGTGCCAGCCGGCCGGAGACCACCGACAACACGGTACTACAAATGTCCAGAGTGCAACAGCAAAAGGGGGACATAATCTACAGCCGTTAGGACAAAATACTATTTATTTTTATATAGAAAAATTTAATTAATAGTCTATAGACATCCAAATGAATGCGAAAGAACATCCCACGTCGAGAGTTCGTTGTGTCAACAGTTGCCGGAATCAGTGCAGTCGCGGTCGCCGGGTGTGCGCAAACTGGGTCGGAAGGAACGGCTGATGAGGAGTCGCCATCAACAGATGACAATGGGACGTCTCTGGAAGAAGAGCCGTCAGTCCCCGAGGATGCGAGCGTCTCGCTGTCGGTTCCCATAGCTGATGAACTCAGCGGACTGTACTCGCCGTGTATGGCGTTTTTCGAGGCTAAGAACTTCACGGTAGAGGAGGCAGGTGAAGTCAATGAGGGTGCAGGCCATTTTCACGTGTTGATTGACACCGACCCCGTTGAACCTGGTGAGACGATTCCGAATAACGATCAGCACCTCCACTTCGGTGATGGATCAGAGCGTGGAGTACTGGATCTCGAACCCGGTGAACACGAACTCACACTGCAAATGGGAGACGGTGAACATACAGCAATAGCGCTGACTGATACGCAGTCCGTTACGGTTGAGGGGTCTGGGGATATCAGTTTAGACGCTCCTCAGGACGGCGATGTGTTCTCAACTGAGGATACCATCACCTTCGAACCAGTCATTGAGAACTTCCTCATCGAGGAGGCAGGTAAGGTTTCACAGAATTCCGGTCATTATCACTTGCTCGTGAACACAGATCCCGTCGATACTGGAACGGTTATTCCCAGCGACGACCAGCACATCCACTTCGGAGATGGAACCGAAATGCCAGAAGTCGACGCGAACGAACTCGGGACCGGTAATCACGAGCTCATCATTCAGGTTGCGAATGGCACACACGAGGCGTATCCCCTCGCTACCGCACCCATTACCATCACGATCGAGGAGTGAAAAGTTGGCTTTACCAAAACCTCAAACGATCAAGAGGCGTTTGTCCTACTGCTGAAGAAACAGCACACTTCCACATAGGTTGTATGATTTACAGGCCGTCGCTGTTGCACAAGGCGAGGACACGAACGGGTAGATCGAGGATTAATGACCACATTATAGAGTACTAGATTTAATAACTAGTAGTTTACTACCAATCCATAGGGTACGCGCCTCAATGAGAGTGCAGGACTGAGGCCATAGTTGACTCCTGCGCTCCACCGCAGGCGCTCAGGCGTGTTACCCTTCTCAGAACACAACCGGAAGCCAGTTGGAGCGCCCTTATTGTAGATCTAGAGACTGGTCAGCCACGACGGGATATATTTCACTATCATTCTAAAGAGATCAATGCCATGAAAAAGCCCATACAAAAGACGTCTAGCTCCCTGTTAACTAATATATATTCAACACTATCAGTTCACGGGAGGATTGACCTCCCACTCCCGGCCGTGGCCTCAGGGCCGGGACTCCCCGTTCATATCCCCGCTGGCTCTGTGCAGGTCCTCCTGAGTCTGGATACGGGACGCTAACAGTTCTATGGTCCCACTCTCAACTAAGGCGAATAGCGCGGAGCCCCCTTCCTCAACCGCGAGCGAAGCGAGCGGTAGAGAGGAGCGCGTAGCGAAGCAGGGCGCAACTATTACCGTAGCCCGACCCGTGCTGCCACGGAGTGCTGTGCTGGCACACGTCCCGCGCAGTACGGGCCGTAGTAGCCCGGCCCCAAATGGTGGGACTGTAGACCCCGACGGGAGTTCGGGAGGCGGGACGCACACAGCGCCCCGTCGCGCCACTTAACGGCGAGGTCCACCTCAAAGCCCCACCCTCCTTCGCTTGCCCTTGCGGGCTCGCTCGTTGCGGGTGGGGTCGGTTACTGCATCATTATTCTACCACTCTGAGATAGAGAGACTCAATTACAGAACACGCTTCTATTAGCTGAATAGGATAGTTAGTAGCCCGCACAGACCCGGCGGATTCCCTCCTCGAAGTCGATTGCAGGCTCCCAGCCCGTCTCCTCACGAATCTTTGAATAGTCCGCACACGTGTCGTGAACGTACACAGAGTCGGGGATCGGGTTCTCGACGTATTCGGGTTCGATCTCCGTGCCGAGTTCCTCGTTGAGGAGGTCAACCACTGTGTTGAAATCGTAGGCCTCGCCCGTCCCCAGGTTGTAGACCCCCGTGAGTTCGTGCTCGGCGGCCAATACCACCCCGCGGACGATATCCGAGACGTGGGTGAAATCCCGGGTCTGGGTGCCGTCGCCGTAGATGACGGGTGCCTCGCCGTTGGCGAGGTCGTCGGCGAACTGCGCGATCACGTTGGCGTACTCGCCCTTGTGACCTTCCGCACCGCCGTAGCCCTGATAGACCGAAAAAAAGCGCATCCCGGCCATCGACATATCATAGTGATTCGCGAAGTACTCGGCGTACCGCTCCCGGGCGAGTTTCGAGGCCTCGTACCCGGTGTTGACGTCGACGGGCATGTCCTCGGGAGAGGGCTCGGTCTGATTGCCGTAGATCGAGGACGTAGAGGCATAGACCACGGTGTCACACCCGTCTTCACGTGCTTGCTCGATGACGTTGACAAACCCCTCGACGTTGACGCGTGCTCCCGTGGTGGGGTTGTCCTCGTGCATCGCGTATGAGGAGAGGGCGGCGAGGTGAAAGACGACGTCAACGTCGGTCGGCAGATCGTCCTCGAGGACGCTTCGCTCGTGGAACTCGACGGCCCGGTCGAGGTTTTCGGCGGTGCCAAGATAGCCATCGTCAACGACGACGACGTCGTTGGTCTCGCTCAAGTGGTTCGCGAGGTTCGAACCGATGAAGCCCGCTCCGCCCGTCACTAAGATATGTTTTCCATTCATAGTAGAGTACGGTTCGAGTATCAATAAAAAGGTACTGTATCTATAAATTAGTCTCTTGTCGACCATATTTCAATTGAGTGAGATATACGGCTACTCATGTCGAATTTCATATCCCTCGATTACTTGCGAATGCAAATACAAATACAAGTATAAATACGAGTACGGTCCCGGGTGTCAAGGCGGCTAGGAGAAGGAATGTCAATCCGACGAATGACGGGCATCGGCACACGAGGGCTGATCCCGCTTACGACCTCTTCGCCGCGGCGTACGTGGAAGCGTTCTTCCGCCCCTGACCCCACGGACGTCGTCTGTGCGATCGACATCGAGAACCAAAGAACGCTACGAGCACCAGATCGTGTGCGGCGTGCTGTTCGTCGGGTGGTGCGGCCTCCGGAATGTACCGGCCGGGCGTATCGAGGGCTATGCCGTAGCGGGCGTGCTCGCGCTGAATTCGCGCTGTCTATACTATCGTCGACACGACCCGGCCTCCGTAGTCGGTGGCCTCGACGTACCGGCCTGGAACGTATCACTGGACCCGAGCGGCAACGATTCCGACGAGTAGTCCCCATCCATTCGGAAACACATTCTATAATCTAAACTTTTATATACGTAATAGGACACTAAATTAATGGCTGACCCGTTGACCGCGCTCGTATTCGACTCACTTATCCCCCACGGGTTGGTCATCCTGGTCATCGTCTTCGTTCTCGAGGGCCTCGTCATCGGCAAACTCCTTCCGAGGGAAGCCGTCCTCGTGGCCGCGATTCTCCTCTTCAGCCACCTCTCGCCCGAAATCGACCCGACTGTCGCCTCGGAGATCTCCATCGCTCACGCTTCGGTGATCATCGTCGCCTTCGCCTCGACACGCCCGGTCGTGGTGGCGACATTAGTCTACGTCTTCGTTTGAGCCCTCGTCGTCTGCATTGCCCGTTGCCGACGCAGGGTCCCTCCTCGCTCCGACACTCCCCATGCCGTCGTGTGAAGCGTGGGCAGTCGACCCACGACTACGATCCCCCGTGTGCGCTCGAGCGAAGCAATCGAGGGTGAGTTTCACACCGCCGAGGACGACGGGACCGATGAACAGCCCGACGGCGCCGAAGACGACGAGCCCGCCGAAGATGCCGACGACGACGATCGCGGAGTTGAAGGCGCTGGTCTGGCCGATCAACGCGGGCCGGAAGTACGTATCCGAGAAGGTCACCAGCAGTCCGTACACGACCATCGCCGCGCCGGCGGTCGGCCGCCCCATCACGACGAGATAGGTCGCCGCCGGAATCCACACCCCGAACGCGCCGACGAGGGGCAGCAGTGTCAGAACGAACGTGGCGACGGTGAGAAAGACGACCGCCGGAACGCCAGCGACCAGCAGCCCGATCCCGAGCGCCACCGCCTGAATGGCGGCGACGGCGACGTTCCCGACGACCGAGGCCCACATGAGCTGGTCGAGTCCCGCACGGAGGTCGTCCAGAATCTCGTCCTCGATCGGCAACACCCACTGGAACCACGCGAGGAGCCGTTGCCCGTCCCGCAACAGCGCGAAGAGCACGAACAGCGTGATGGTCAGCCCGATGAACAGACTCGGCAGGCTGCCGACGACGTTGATCGCTCCCATCGTGATCTCCCGGATCCCCGTCGCGACCCGCTCTTGGTGTGACTCGTAGAGGGTGACGAGATCGACGGCATATCCGCTGGTCTCGATTGCGTCCTCGATCGTGCCGACGTTGAGCTGTCCCTGCCTAAACGAGGTGACGACCCCGAGTGACTGTTGGACGGCGATCATGACGACGTAGACCAGTGGGAGCAAGACGAGGAGTAACGTGGCCACGACGAGGGCAATTGCCGCAATTGTCGGCCTGACATACCGCTCGAGGCGTTGTTGGATGGGATACAGGATATACGCGAGCACGACGCCGAACAGGACGAACTGGAAGTACGGTAGCAGAACGGACAGCCCGAGGAGACCGCTCAGTAGCGCGAGGACAGTCAAGCCGGGTTGCTTGACGATCCACTCCGGCGGATCGGGACTGGGTGGCATGTACAGCGATCCAACGGCCTGCTCAATGAGCCCATTGATACAGCGTGCCGGACGTGCCCATGGCGGAACCAGCAGAAGAACACGCAGGAGAGCCCATCACGTACCTCGCGCACACCGCGATGCTCCGCCGGATCGACCGGGGGACGAACCTGACCGACGAGAGCCCCACCGATCCGTCTCATCCCAGCCATCGTCATCTACTGACTACCGCATCCCGAACCTAGACAAGCGTTCACACCAGTTGATTCGAGCGAGAGATGAGTCAAACTCCAGATCCAGACGTCCTCGTTCTCCGAGGCAGCGCACATGGTATTCCTGCGGAAGAATACAGAGACGAACTTCAGGACCGACTCCCGGACCACCGGATCGCATTCGCTCGGACGCCACACCAGGAACGCGAGCTCATTCGAACGGCACGGGTCGTCTCGACGACCGCCATCGACGACGAACTCCTCGCACAAGCGGAGAACCTCGAACTGTTCGCGGGCGTCGCCGCCGGCTATGGTCATCTCCCGCTTGAGACGTTCGCGGAGATGGGCGTTACTGCCACGACCGCATCCGGCATCCATGCGCCGAACATCGCCGAACAGGTTCTCGGTTACCTGTTGACGATGACGCGTCGCCTCCGGGAAGGCTGGCGCCGCCAACAGCGCCACGAGTGGCGCCATTACCAAGCCGGCGAACTCAAGGACAGTACTGTCACCGTCGTTGGGCTCGGTGCGATCGGGCAGGCGATCGTCCAACGCCTTTCCGGGTTCGAAGTCGAAACCATTGGTGTTCGCTATACTCCCGAGAAGGGCGGGCCGACCGACGAGGTCATCGGTTTCGACACTGACGCCGTTCACGACGCCCTCGCCCGGACGGACCATCTCGTCATCGCCTCCCCGCTTACCGAGACGACCCGTGGGCTGATCGATGCCGACGCATTCGAGACGCTTCCGCCGGATGCAACACTGATAAACATCGGGCGGGGCCCCATCGTCGAGACGGATGCGCTGATCACCGCCATCCAGAAAAACCAGATCGGCGACGTGGCCCTCGACGTGACCGACCCCGAACCTCTCCCACCGGATCACGCCCTCTGGCAGTTCGAGAACGTCATGATCACGCCGCACAACGCAGGCCACAGTCCGGAACACTGGCCACGACTCGCAGACATCGTCGCCCACAACGTTCGAGCCCTCGATAACGGGGAGGAATTCAAGAACGTTATTGAGCCGTAATCGGCCCACCACGAGCAAAGAGAGGGTCCATGCTCAAGACGGCCGAAGCCATTGTCACGAACGATCCCTGATGCGAGACTATTCGAAGGAGAGCCAAATTCGGGCGACCGAGCGCAACGTCGAGATCACTGGCCTTGAAACGTGCGTCATCGAGGGGAATTTCGACTGGAACATCGTCGAGATCCATACCGACGCCGGTGTCATCGGTATCGGCGAATCCTATCGTGGGGGTGCTATCGCCGAACTCATGCACTACATCGAGGACGTGCTAATCGGCGAGAACCCGCTCGACGTCGAGCGCCTCTTCCGGCTGATGGTCCAAGAACTCTCGGGCCATGGCGGAACGACTGGCAAGGTCGTGACGGCCGCCTCCGGCATCGAGATCGCCCTCTGGGATACGGCCGGCAAACTCCTCGGCGTCCCGGTCTATCAACTGCTGGGCGGGAAGTATCGTGACGCGGTCCGCATCTACTGTGACTGTCACGCCGGTGAGGCGTACTCGGTCGAGCACGGCTCGACCGACTACAGCGACGCCTACGCACCAGCCGCCTACGCCGAGACCGCCGAGGAAGTCATCGAGCAGGGGTTCACTGCACTCAAGTTCGACCTCGACACGCCGATCGACAACGATCCTGACCCGGTCAACGGCCGCCTCTCGAACGCGGCGATCGAACACAAAGTCGAAACCGTCGCGGCGATTCGGGATGCGATCGGTGACCGGATCGATCTCGCCTTCGACTGTCACTGGGATTATAACCTCGAGAGCGGCAAACGGCTCGCCCGCAAACTCGAGCCGTACGATCTGATGTGGCTCGAAGACGTCCTTCCGCCGGAGAACACCCGTGCCCAGCGTGAACTCGCACGCTCGACTAGCGTACCGCTTGCGACCGGCGAGAACCGGTTTCGGGTCCACGAGTTCGCGGAGCTGATCTCGGAGTTCGGCGTCGACATCCTCACGCCCGATACGAGCACCTGCGGTGGACTGGCCGAAACGAAGGCGATCGCGAATCGCGCCGAGGAGCAATACATTCCCGTCTCGCCCCATAACGTCTGTAGCCCGATTGGAACGATGGCGAACGTCCATCTTGGCGCAGCCGTCCCGAACTTCGACGTTCTCGAGTATCACGCACTCGAGGTCGACTGGTGGGATGATCTCCTCACTCGATCCGATCCGCTCATCGAGGACGGCTATATCGAGGTGCCCGAAGCACCCGGTCTCGGCGTCGAATTAGACAAAGATGTCGCCGAACCACGCAACCGGTGAGGGATCGATGTTCTAAGCATCGAGGGATGACTCCCAGACGAGCGCTTCCACCGTTATGCCCTCACTCGGAGTCGACCTCGTCGCCGAGCGACCCCTCGTACTTGTCCTGCTCGGCGTCGGGCAGGAACTGGCGCTCCCACTCGACGACCTCGGGGAATCCCGAAAACTCGTGGAGGCTACCCACGGGCTGATCGTTGAACCCGTCGTCGATATCCCGCATCGCCGCGACGGGATCGTCGGCGAACGTCGAGAGGTCCTCGTGGACGTTCGCGATCGTCGAGAGCGTCGAAGCGATCGGAAACACCACCAGATCGAACCCCCATTCCTCGAGCGACGACAGCTCGACATAGGGCGAGGAGCCCATATCGCCGACGAAGTTGTAGACGATCGGCCCGTCGACCTCACGGCCGACGCGCTCGAGTTCGTCTTCGTCGGTGGGCCCCTCGACGAACGCGACGTCGGCGCCGGCATCGAGAAAGTCGTTGGCGCGATCGATCGCCTCCTCGAGCGAACCGTCGCCAGTCCCACGGGCATCGGTGCGAGCGATCAGCACGAACTCGGGGGCCCGCTCGTCGCGGACAGCGGCCGCGGCTTCGATCTTCCCAACCGCCTCCTCGCGCGGGATGACCTGCCGCCCTTTCGTGTGCCCGCAGCGTTTCGGGAACGTCTGGTCCTCGATGTGGATCGCCCCGATGCCGGCCTTGATGTACTCGCGGACCGTCCGGACGACGTTCGTCGCGTTGCCGTAGCCGTTGTCGGCGTCGGCGATCAGCGGCACGTCGATGCGCTCTTGGATGTTCGCGGCGTTCTCGATCATCTCCGGCATCGTGATGAACCCCGCGTCGGGGTAGCCGATCTTCGAGAGGGAGGTGCCGTAGCCGGTCATGTAGATGGCGTCGAAGCCGACGCTGTCGGCGACGGCGGCCGTCAGGGGGTCGTGGACCCCGGGACAGGCGAGGATCTCGTCGCTCGCGAGGCGCTCCCGGAGTGTGCCGCCGGCGTCGGTCATGGCCGCCCCCACGCCGTGCGGCGGGTGGTCGGTAATAGCGGTTCGAGTCGTCCGTTCTCGGAGTCAGGGTCGTTATCCATTGTTCGATAGATGGTCGAGTACGGCGTCGGTCGTGACGACGTCGCCGTATTTCGCGTCGATGTCGAAGAGGTTCGCTTGATGGGGTCCCTCCGCGCGGTCACCGACCGCGTCGGCGGGGACGATCGTCCGGTAGCCGTGCTGGAGGCTGTCGACCGCGGTCGCACGGACACAGCCGCTCGTCGTGACACCAGCGAGGACGAGCGTGTCCACGCGGTCCGTGGTCAACTCGGTCCCCAGGTCGGTCCCGAAGAAGGCACTGGCGTACTTCTTCAAGATTACGCGCTCGTCGTCGACGGGTGCGATTCGCTCGTCGATTTCGACCGCCTCGGTGCCGAGACGGAGCTCCCTCAGGGCGGGCACCTTCTCGATGAACCGTCCAGCGTCGCCATAGGAGTCCTCGAACGCGACGGTCGTGAAATAACGCGGGAGGTCGTGTTCACGGAAGGCCGCGAGCAGTCGTTCGGTGTGTTCGAGCACGTCGCTCACGTCCGCGCCGAGGCGGGTCGTCGGATCGGTGAAGGCGTTGATCAGGTCGATGACGAGCAGTGCGGGTCGGTCGCCGAGGCCGACGCTCGCGCCGAAATCCGCCTCGTCGTAGGTCGTCTCGATTTCGTGTGGCCAGTCCATGGTCGATGTCGGGGTCAGTCGTGGCGCTCGGCGAACTCGCGTCGTTCGGCGGCGATGCGTGCTTCGAGGGTCTCGTCGTCCGGTAGTGGGCCGTAATCGAACGCCGGTGGCTCGTCGCGCGTCCTGTGGAGTTCCTCGCGTTGATCTTCGGTGGCTACGTTGTCGACGCCCCCTTCGTCGAGGACGACCCCGTACTCGGTGCGGGCAGCGGATTCCGAGATGAGCCCCCGGCGAACCTCGCGTGCGACGACCGCGGGATCGCGTTCGAGCGGATCGCCGAGCCCGCCGCCACCGGCGGTGCTGAAGACGAGTTTATCGCCCGCCTCGACGGCGACGTTTTCGACCTTCGACGGTAACTCCTCTTCGGTCCCGTCGGTCCGCACCAGTGTCTTCTTGCTGGTCTGGGCGTGGTTGCCGCCGTCGACGCCCCACGGGTAGGTGTGGGCCCGATCGTCCTGGAAGGTGATCGCGCCCGGCTCCTCGAAGGTGTAGACCTTCGTGATGCCGTGGCCGCCACGGAACTCGCCGGCACCGCCGGTATCGGCCCGCGTGCTATACTCGTCGATGCTCAACGGGTAGTAGGCCTCCTGGTACTCGGCGGGCACGGTCCGGAACATCGGCCACCACGAATGGCCGTCGAGGCCGTCACCGCCCGGTCGCGCGGGGATCCCACCGTACAGAATTTCGAGCATCTGGAAGTCGTTGCCCTCCGAGTCCGTCCCGGCGTAGACGAGGTTCGGCGAGGTGCCGTAGCTGCCAGCGACCGAGAAGCCGTCGATGAGCTTCGAGAACGTCGCCTGCAGGACGTCGAACTGCCGGGCCATCATCGGCAGGCGATTGCCCAGTGCCGCCGGGAACTTCGGCTGAACCACGGATCCTTCGGGCAGCGTCACCTCAAAGAGGTCGTAGTAGCCATCGTTAAAGGTGAGCAGGGGGTCAAAGGCCATGATGAGGAACACTCCCGTAAACATCTTGAACATCTTCTCGTTCAAGAGGAAGTTCACCGTCCCCGGCACCTGCGCGTCGGTGCCCGTCCAGTCGAGGTAGACGGTCTCACCCTCTCGGTAGATCTCGAGGTGGAGTTTGATGGGGCCATTCCCGAGGCCGTCGTCGTCGACGTAGTCCTCGAAGGTGTAGCGCTCGCCCTCGGGAACGAACTCGTGGATGAGATCAATCATCCCGTCGCGGGTGCGATCGAGGATGGCGTCGCAGGCCTCGACGTACGTCGCCTTCCCGAAGCGATCACAGAGTTCGTGGATGCGGGTTTCTGCGGCTTTCGTCCCCGCCGCCAGCGCCTTGATGTCGGCTTCGGCGTGCTCGGGCAGGCGGGTGTTGTGGGCGAACGATTCGAGCAGTTCGTCATCGATCTCGCCACCTTTGTAGAGTTTGACCGGCGGCAGACGCATCCCCTCCTCGAAGATCGTCCGCGCCTGGACGGGCATGCTGCCGGGCGTCTTCCCGCCGACGTCCATCAGGTTGCCCCACTGGCTCGAAAAGCCCATGAGGTCGCCCTCGTAGAAGATCGGACGCAACAGGAGCATGTCCGGCGTGTGCGAAACCGCGCCGGCACACATATACGGATCGTTGGTCGCGATCACGTCGCCATCGGCGAGGTCCTCGCGCTCGAACGCCGAGTTCGCGAGGATGGTGTCGATGGCCGAACCGAACTGGCCCATGACCATCCGTCCCTCCGCGTCGGCGATCAGCGGGAACTGGTCGGACTGCTCGCGGATGACGGGGCTGATCGCCGTCGTCTCGACTACGCGGTCCATCTCGTAGCGGGTGTTCGAGAGCGTGCTCTCGATGATATCGAGCGTCGTCTGATCGATGTCGTGGTCACCGACGAAGTCGGGGGTCTCACTCATCGCTCCTCACCTCGGATAATCTCGATGTTGCCATAGCGGTCGATGGTCGCGTCGTGGTCGGGCTGGACGACGACCGTCGAGTCGTCGTCCGTAACGATGGCCGGCCCGGTGAGTTCGTTGCCCGGTCGTAGTTCGGTTCTGTCGTAGACCGGCGTGTCGTAGTGTGTGCCATCGAAGTACACCTCGTGAGTGTCGAGTTCGGCACCGCTCGGATCGGCGTCACCGAGCGATCGCTCCTCGATCGTGACCCCCTGAAGGCGGCCTTTGCCGATCACGCGGAGGTTCGCGATCTCGAGAGGCGCATCGAGTGAGAACCCGAACTGGCGGTCGTGACGGGCCTCGAAATCGTCCTTGATCTCCGCGAGGCCGGACTCGCTCCGGAGGTTCGTGAGCGAAACGGGGATCGACATCTGGATGTCCTGACGGAAGTATCGGCAGTCGGCGACGTACTCGAAGGCGTGATCCGACTCGTCGACGCCCTCGGAGTCAAGCCATGCCCGCGCCTCGTCTTCGAGCGAACCCAACGCTTGGGCGACATTGCTCCCGGCGACGTCCTCGTCGGTTTCGAGATACGTCTCGGAGAACTCGTTTTGGATATCGGAGGTGAGAAAGCCGAAGGCGGACATAACTCCTGGACCTGGCGGGACGATCAAGGGGTAGGTGTCCATCACGGCCGCCAGCGCGTTGGCGTGCATGGGCCCGGCACCGCCGAAGGCGACCAGCCCGAACTCGCGGGGATCGTAGCCGCGTTCGACCGAGACGACCCGGAGCGCGCCGTGCATGTTCTCGTTGACGATGTCGAGGATCGCCTGTGCGGCCTCCTCGACCGTACTGCCCCGTTCGTCGGCGATCGTCGCGACCGCATCGCGAGCGGCCTCCCTATCCAACTCCATTCGCCCGCCGAGTTGGACAGAGGATGGAATCCGACCCAGGACGACGTTCGCGTCGGTGACGGTCGGCTCCTCGCCGCCTTGGCCGTAACACGCCGGGCCGGGATCGGCGCCGGCGCTCTCGGGGCCGACCTGGAGCGACCCATTCAACTGGACGCGCGCGATCGATCCGCCACCGGCGCCCACGGTATTGACGTCGACCGACCGAGATTTAAACTCCCGGTAGCCGACCTTGGTCTGCCGCGTCGTCTCGGCCGCACCGTCCTCGACCAGCGAAACGTCCGTCGAGGTCCCACCCATATCCAGCGTCAGGACGTCGGAAACGCCCTTTGTCGAGGCGATGGTCGCCGCCCCGACGACACCACCACTGGGCCCCGAGAGCGCGAGTTCGACCGGGCGCTCCTTTGCGGCCCCGGAGCTCATCAACCCGCCGTCCGAGCGCACGACGTTCATCGTGGCCTTGGAGCCGGCCGCCGAAAGCGACTCGTCGAGGTCGTCGAGATAGCTGATCACCGTTGGCCGGGCGTAGTCGTTGATAACGGTGGTGAGGGTCCGCTCGTACTCGCCGTATTCGGGGACGATCTCCGCGGAGATCGACACTGGAAGCTCCGGGGCTACCTCGGCGACGATCTCCCGGACCCGTTTCTCGTGTGCGGGGTTGAGATAGGCGTTCAACAGCGCAACAGTGATCGACTCGACGCCGGCCGCATCGAGCTCTCGGACGGCGTCCTTGACCATCCCCTCATCGAGCGGTTCGGTCTCCTCGCCGTCCGGGGAGCTGATCCGGCCGCCGACGCCCCGCGTGTCAACCAGATCGGCAAGCGGGGCGGGTTTCTCCATGTCCATCCAGCCGTACAGCGGACCGGGCGTCCACGCCCGCGCCAAATGGAGGACATCCTCGTGACCGGCAGTCGTGATGAGGCCGACCCGCGATCCCGTTTCCTCTAAGAGCATGTTCGTCACGACCGTCGTGCCGTGAAACAGGAGGTTGAGTTCCGCGACCGACGTTCCGGCCTTCTCCGTGGCCTCCTTGACGCCACGGAGAACTCCCTCCGAGGGGTTCGCCGGCGTCGAGAGGACCTTGTCGATCGTGAGTTCGTGTGTCGTTTCGTCGAAGACGATCACGTCGGTGAACGTCCCACCGACGTCGACGCCAAGATTATATGCCATGTGCTATCGTACAGTACGGGAGACATCGTAGTGGCGAGTAAGGGTTCCCCCAACAGCTGTTGGCTTTTTATATACTCCCGCTTCAGTACCGGGCGTGAGAGCACTCGGCGGCCATGAGAGCGGTGACGGCGTAGGCGTCCTCGATTGGAACCAAGACGGGATATTCGGGTGCGAGCCGGTACCCGACTGCGGGAACGCCACAACCGATATTCCGCGTAAGATGCCGAAAAACAGGACCGTGGGGACCGCTCCACGATATTTTTGATCTGCTGTGTCTCATCGATCGACCCATAGCTATGTTTTTCACCACGGGTCACGTTGTCACAGACCAGTAGGATGTTCCTCGCGACGGTCCACTTCACGCAACATCGGGACTGTATCCTCCGGCGACTCACAGCAGAGGTCGACAGTCCGGTCCCGATCGAAATCGAGGAGATCCAGAACGGGCTCGTGACGTTTGTTCTCCGCTCGGGCCGCCACACCGACACCTTTCAATCGGAACTGGAAGCCGCCGATCACGTCGCACACGTCAAGCGCCTCGACGACGAGAACCTGCTCGTCACCAAACCGTCCTGTGGAGCGTACTCGGCTATCTATCAGAATCACGGTACGCTCCGGCGATCGAATACCGTTTCGGGCCGCCAGCGCGAGTACAACGTCCTCGCGTTCCGTCGCGAGGATCTCAGGAACATCATCGACGATCTAGGGACGTTCGGGACGGTCACGCTCGGGAAACTCGAGGAGTTCAGAGCCGACGTGGATTCACCGCTGACCGACCGCCAGCGCGACGTCGTCACCGAAGCGCTTACGCGTGGGTACTACGACTGGCCACGAGCGATTACGAACGAAGGGCTCGCCGAGGAGCTGGGGATCAGCCGTGCCACCCTCCAAGAACACCTCCGAAAAGCCGAACGGGCGCTGCTGTCTGCCGCCCTCGTGGACGGACATAAACGAACCGGCGAGGGCCGGTTCGAGCGCATCGAACTCGAGTGAGCTATCAACTGATGACTATTCAGCTCTTGGACCTCCTGCCGCAAAAATGATGGATACATAATGGGACGGTTGACAGGTACTTTCCCGAAGTCACGCCTTCTTCAGTCAGGGAAGTACTGAATGGTTGATGAATACAGAGAATATATACAGCAGCGTACCAATCTGCTGTGATGGAAAATACGGTCATCTGCTGTTCCGAGTGGATAGACACTCCGATAATCTAGACGAAGGGTGTATACCAGTAGTAGGATTCTACGTGCAACTATTTAGGGTTAGATGTCCTTTTACGTTGGAATGATATTGGAAGAGACCACGGACATCGAGGCATCTTCAGAAGAAGTCTATCGATTCTTCGAGGAGATGGAGGATAACTACGAACGATGGCACCCCGATCACATTACGTTCCGCTGGACAGAGGGAGAAGGGTTGGAACAGGGCGCAGAGGCCTATTTCGAGGAACGGATTGCAGGAAAAGTACAGAAAAAGACGGTAACATTCGTAGAGGTGGCTCCCGATCGATACATGGAGTTCAAGCCGACATCATTGCTGGTCGGGCTGCTTATGCCTCAAATCAGCTTCACAATCGATCCCCGCTCGGACAACTGCGAATTCACCCAGCGAATCAAAGTACGAACCGGACCGATCGGTGCTCGACTTAACAAGAGAGAATTCGACGCCGTTCGAACGCACATGCACGAAGAGGGCGAGAATTTGAAACGCATACTCGAATCTGAGAATCGAGTCCCCCCAGGAAAGAACCCCTAGGTGATGAGTCAGGGAGAGTTCTCTTTCCGTCTCGGTTTTGCTGTATATACGTCCCTATATCCAGCACACTCGCTGGACCGACCTTAGTTCGAGAGTTTCAACAAGTCTAACTGTTCTACTCCACAGTCGCCCCCTCTGGTGTTGCATCGTGGTCATCCGTAATCGATCCGACGGCAGCCGCCCCACGGAGAACCGTTCGATACACCCACCCGTAATCAGTCCGCCGGCATCTCCTCCTCGCGTGGCACGTCCTGTTCGCTGTCCCTCGGCGGCTTCGGCCGCCAGATGTACGTCGAGAACACGACGAACAGCGTCTCGAGCACGAGCGCGCCGATGGTCACCCACGTCCAGATCGGCAGTCCGAACGCCAGCCTTGCGTTCCAAGCATCCGGAGCGTACCATGGCACCATCACGGCGATAATAATACCGAGACCGATCCAGAAGCTCTTGGTCTGGGCCGGGAGGACGTATCTGACGGCGGTCTCGTCGTCGGCGTCGGCGACGGCGATCGAGTTGTACCTGAGAATCCGCTTTGCGCGCTCGGTCTCTTCGTCCTGGCCCGAGAGGTAGCTCCCGCCCAAGAGGACGACGGAGTTCACGACGAGCCCGACGATACCGGCGTGGAAACTGAACACCTCCGAGTTGCCCGTCAGATAGAGGGCGATCGCCACCGCACAGCCGACGAGCATTCCGGCGATGGCGGGAGTGTTCTTCACCCGGTGGGTGTAGAGCCCGAAGACGAACAGCGGGGTCGCCTGAAGCAGGAACTCGAATTTCAGTTCCGTCCACGCCCAGATCGTCAGCGAGGGCTGGAAGGCGATCCCCAGCGCCACCAGCAACGAGAGCGCCAAGAAGACGCGACTGGCGTTGATAATCCTGCCGTCGGGAGCCTCCGGATCGATAAACCGCCCGTAGAGGTCCTTCGCCAACACCATCGAGACGACCATCACCGTCGCCCCCGCAGTCGAGAGCGTCGCCATGATCACGCCCAGCGCGATCAACGAGGGCAGCAGCGTGCCGCCCTCGATCTGGACGAACGCGCCAAGCAGGTACGGGACGACCTGCTCGGAGCCCGATTCTGAGAGTCCCGGGAAGACGCCACTGGCGAACATCCCGATGATCCAGAGCGTGATCGCGGCGAAGAAGAAGATCGGCGCCTGGAGCCGGAAGGTACTCTTGAGGTCCTCGGCGTCCTTGATGCCCAGATAGAACTGCTGGATGTGGATGTACGTCGGCAGCCCCAGCAGGATCAGCACGATCGTGCTGTACCACCCGCGCATCGTCGAGTCCGATGGGATCGTCAGCTTACTGGGCGCCTCCTGCCAGACGGTCTCCATCTGGGCCGTAAACCCGCCGAGCGTCCCGATCAAAACGAGCATCAGAAATAACGAAAAGAGCATCAAGGTCCCCTGCACGGCCGCACTCAGCGCTGTTCCACGAAAGCCACCGAGACCGACATACAGGAGGATCACGACGGCAAACAGGACGATCACGAGCTGATAGGGCACCACCCCGCCGGAGGCGACGTTCCCGAGATACCCCATCGCGAAGAACTGCTCGGTGAACTGGACGAACGTCCCCCACAACAGGAAAAACGTCGCGATGAACGCAACGCGGGAGTTGAAGCGATGTTCGAGGTAATCGATTGGGGACGTGTAGTCCCACTTCAACCCGAGGTTGATCAGCGGCGGCGCAACGATGAGCGAGCCGATCACCGCAGCGACCATGAACTGCGGGTAGACGAGAAACCACGCGCCTGATCGATACGTTTCGGCCGCATAGCCCAGAAAGGAGTTCCCGCTGTAGGAATCGGCGAATATCGTCAGCCCGATGATGAGAAAGCCTAGCGACTTGCTTGCGGAGAAGAAATCATCGACATCGGCACCGAGGCGCTTGTTGTAGGAGTACCACCCGATGGCGATCATCAGGGAGAGGCCGAGAATCGTTAATACCGCGATCTCCCACCCAAGCGAGACCTCTTGGGGCTCTACTTGCATTCTGTTACCTCACGTCTCGTCCATACCACTTCCTCAATCGGTGGGATCCCTGCTCCAGCCGTCGAGAGGAGATAGATACGTGGTACCATGTGAAACTATTACGGTAGCAGACGTGGAACACAGGCTCAAAAACGTTGCTACTCTCGAGGTAGTTCGATTCGATCTCGCTGACCATGGCGTTGCATCGTCCGGACCGGTAGCTCCGTAGCTCGCGTCGTTTCCATACCCCGCCACTATACCGGTAGGAATCTATTATTGATAGGGGACGGACCGAAATGAAAGTCCCGCAAACGCGTTGAAAGTAAACGGATATTAATTACAGTAGATGGATCGGAACAGGTGATCGCACGACCGAAGACACGAGAGCGGCGAGCGATCACACGAGGGCGAACAGCCCGGTATTCGATAACATCGACGGGACCGGTATCTTGATTTCGATCGAGAACACTCCTCGTGGAACGTTCCTCAACTGCCGACGGCCACCAATGCTGAAGGGGATCGGACGACGATACTCGTATTATGTCTGAATATCAACAATCTGATCGTACTCCGACGTACGAAACCGCTCCGCCGACACACGATGGACTGCCAGTGATCGGGAATACGCATCAACTCGTGCGTGAACAGGATGGGTTATACGAAGCAGCAGCGCGCCAGGGCGACGTCGTCCACCTCCGGCTGCTCGGGATTGGTGACCTCTACCAGATCAACCATCCTGACCTCGCCGAACGGGTTCTCGCCACCGATCACGATCGCTTCCAGAAGGCGAGCCTGAGTCAAGACGACCTCGGTGACCTCCTCGGGCAGGGGTTGGTCCTGAGCGAAGGCGGGCTCTGGGAGCGCCAGCGTGAACGGATCCAGCCTGCCTTCTATATGGACCGAATCGCCGATTACGCCGATACGATGACGGCCGAAGTCCGGACAGCAGCGGACGATTGGACCGGAACACCGACCGTGAACATCGAGAACGAGATGAAAGCTCTCACCCTCCGTATCCTCGTTAAATCGATGTTCGGATCCGACATCGAGTATGAGGCCCGCGGCATTCGAGAGACCGTTCGTGCGCTCCAAGAGCCGGGACAACCGACGAAACAGCCGATCGCCCGGATGGTTCCGAAATGGATCCCAATTCCGATGTGGCGCCGGTACAAGCATGGAATCCGGGAGATGGAGTCCGTGATTCAGGAGTTCGTTGCCGCACGCAGACGGGATGGTGTCGAGAACCGTGACGATCTGCTGTCGATGCTGCTGACCGCCACTGACGAGGACGGCGAGGAGATGCCCGAGAAACTCCTCCGAGACGAGATGATGACGTTCCTGTTCGCCGGCCACGAAACCACGGCAACAGCGCTGACGTTCACCTGGTTCCTGCTGGCCCAACACCCGGCGGTCGAACGCCGACTCATCGCCGAACTAGAGGAGGTGCTTACGGCGGATCACGCGACGTTCGAGGACCTCCCCGAGCTGGCCTATACGGAACAGGTGATACAGGAGGCGATGCGACTCTACCCCCCTGTCCCGTCGATCCCTCGAGAGACGACCCAACCACTAGAGCTCGGCGGGTACACGCTCCCCGAGGAGGCGACAGTGGCACCGATGCAGTGGACGATCCATCGTGATGACCGATTCTGGGAGGACCCGCTCGCGTTTCGCCCCGACCGGTTTGCTGGGGACGACGACCGGCCCCAGTTCGTCTACTTCCCGTTTGGTGGCGGTCCACGCCGGTGTATCGGCCAGCAGTTCGCGATCGTCGAGGCCAAACTGATCCTTGCGACGTTGGCTCGACAGTATCATCTCGACCTCGTCTCCGAGTCGGACGTCGATCTCTCCGTGAGCATCACGACGCGCCCACTCGACCCGATTCAAATGCGTATCGAACCGCGCGACTGAACGCGGCCGTTCGGACCCGTCGTACCGGCTCCGCACAGCCACCCCTGATCAGTTTCCAGTGGCTCGGTGTTGTTGAATTCCTCAAAAATGACAGAAACCCAATGATAATTACAGGGTGCATATCGGTTACTTGATCTCGCTGACCTCATCTCATGACACCCCGAGCTGACTCGTCGTCCATCGTCAGTCAATACATTAATTATAAGAAATTGATAGTATACATTTTCGGGATGAGCGGAGCGGTTTTATCTTTGTGCGACCTTTAATCCACATGAGCACCACGATGAGCGAACAGCGTGTGAGCGGTGAAGCGGATTATGAGTACAAGGTCGTTAACGCGCCGACCAGCCTCCTGTGGTTCCGAATCAAGCGCGATGCGACTGAAGAATTGTTGAACGACCTCGCAGCGGACGGATGGGAACTCGACGAAGCCGTCGTCAACTGGTGGGGCGGTGCTGAACTGTTCCTCCGACGGTCCCGCTGAGTGACGACGGTCCGTCATTCCCCAATCCGATTCGACTCCCCTGCTCAGCAGTCCGCCCGCACACTGTTCATGGCTGGATGCGAGCGACCGACATGGTCTAGAACGACAGTGAGACGACCTCCCGGGACGACCTGTGCCAGCTGCAGGACAATCGGCTGCACGAGGTCGTCACCTGCGTCTACGAGACCGTCCCTTTCTACGCCAATCGCCGGAATGAGGCGGGCAGCACCCCCGGCAACGTGTTGGGGATGGCAGCCCGTCCGGACCTCCCGACGACGAAAGAGGACCTCCGGGACCACTACCCGGACGGCCTGTCAGAGGAGGCGTGACTTCGGGAGGTGTCCATCTCTCTTCGGCTACTCATTCGTTGTGTTTCTCGGGACGGGTTTCAACAGCACCACTGGCTCAGAAATTCCATCCCTCTCGTTGGGGCCAAAGCTATATGGACATCTCTTTCCCACAACCGGATATGAACCATCCGAAGAACGTGGGCGGGGCCGATCGCATCATCCGTGGGGTGCTCGGTATCTGGCTGGTCGTTGTAGCCCTTGCCGCATCCCTCGATGGGCAACGGACGAAAGCCGCGATCGCGGGTATCGCGGGGATTGGGTTGCTGCAAAACGCGTGGACGCAGTTCTGTGGGTGCAACGCGTTGTTCGGTATCGATACGACGCCAGCAGCTGGGACGAAGGAGTAGTCGCATACCCCGGCAAACGGTCTCTCTCCGTCTTCTCGGCGCCGACGACGCTGTGTCGAGCCTACTTCGATAGTTCCTCCGTCGACGCCAGTTCGCTTGCGACCGCCGACTGGGCCTCGTAGACCCACTCGGGATCGAACCTCTTCTCGACGGACAGCGCCCGACCACCCTCCGCTTTCGCCTCCGTCCACTCTCGACCAGCCCCATCGTTTCACCAGTAGGATGGGATTTATATATAATATAGTTGAAATTATCTGATTAGCGACTGATTTACTACCATCATTTAACCGGTGTTGATCGTATGGATCGACGACAGTTTATCGCCCTCTCAGCCGCAACGACTGGGTCGAGTATCGCGCTCGCGGGGTGTCTTGGGAGTTCTGGGGATGAGTCTTCGGAGAAGCCGGCCAGCGGGGATACCGAGTCTGACGATACCGATTCGGATACCGACCAACCCGAGCCGGAAGGGGGAGACGGCGAGCCCTATACCCACTACGACCTTGAGGTCCACGACGAGCGAGAGGCCGGCCAGCCCGTTTGGGTCGACCGGGATGGCCGCGTCTACGGACGCGATGGACCGAAGGTACTGGTTAGCGACGACTGGTGGCAGACGACCGAGGTGCTGTACTCGTTCGAGGGTACACGCGACGGGAACGTCCAAGCTGTCATCGTTCCGGACAGCGGGCGGGTCATCGCCGCGGTCGGGGGACGGGGCGAGGAAGGCGGGAAGATCGAACTCATCAACGAGGGTCACACCGACTCGGAGACGCTCTACCAGTTCGACTACGGGCGCGTGTCGAACAGCATGGGCCACGTGGCCTACGAGGACGTCATCGTCATCTCGTGTTATAAGCTCTCGGACTACGAGGCAGGCAAACACGGCAATGAGGTGATTCTCTCGACGGACGGCGGAAAGTCGTTTGACCTCGTCCTCGAATCGGGCGTCAACAGCACCGACGCGGCGAACAACCACATCCACGACGTCGAATACGATCCCTACGCCGAGCGAATCTGGGTCGCCGTCGGCGACCACGGCAACTCACAACTCTACTGGAGCGATGACCTCGGGGAATCATGGGAGGAGATCGACGACCGGGGCGACATCACGATGGTCACGCAGGTCGCCGCGTTCAAGGACTGCGTCGTCCTCGGTACCGACGGCGTCCCCGAAGGGATCATGCGCTGGGAGCGCGACGGTCCCGACGACGAGCCTCACGGTACCGACGCCTTCGAGCGGGTCCACGTCGAGATCGAGACCGATCCTAACGACGACGTCATGCAGATGTACGCTCGGCGACGCTGGCACATCCGCGAGGACCTCGAGGAGGGGCGCGAGTTGTGTCTCATGCCGTTCGGGTACTCGCCAATGCACGATACGGCCGAGGATTCGGTTGTGCTCGCGAGCGTCGACGGCGACGAGTGGTATGAACTCTATCGTACGGAGACCCGCGAGATCCTGCTGACGAACGTCATGGGGCCGCTGTCGATGGACGGGGACCGACGAACCCTCGTGTCCGACAGTAATCAGGGCGAGGGCTATCAGATCGACGCGACGGTCCCGGCGTTCTGGGAGTAACCAATTACCAATCGATCATTTCTGGATCAACGTCCGTCAGGTCTCGTCGAGAGAATCCAGTCCCTTCCATAGCGACGTTACTACCGCGTGAATACGTCACCAGGATGCACAGCGAGGAAACCCCGAGTCGGCTGGCTATGCTCAAGTACCTGCGGGCCGTGATCCTTCTCCATTCACGCTGAGGAGATCACCGTCGGTCGATCGCCCGTAAACGAAAACGATTCGACACAGCTACGCGCCAGTGGCGTGCTGCCGGCGACGAGCGAGTGGAGGAAGGGGCGGCAGTTCATCGATAAACGTTTGAATTCTAGAAGCTAAGACGACGGAGCAGATCGCAGAGAAGATCGCTTACGAGATTGTCTTCACCGATGATACCCACGGGATCGATTTCAATGGTTTCAAGCTGAACCTGAAGACCAAGGAGTTCGAGGCAGAGACCACCGATATTGATCTCCAGAATGGGGCAGTCTTCCGGATCGTCAGCGGGACGAACAGTGAAGATCTCCTGTAGAGTTCCAATAGAGACGTCCTCGAACGTTTCCTCTATTTCTTCAGAACTATCACCGTCGAGTGTTCCTTGCAGCTCTCCACTCACGAGTACCTCGTTGTCGTCACTCAGCTCGACAGCAGTGACGAGAAGCGTCCCCGTATACGTTACGTCATCACCGACTTCACACTCATCAACAGCATCGCATTCGTCAACAATTTCCCCATCTCGCTTCAGTTTGCATTTATATCGGTGATAATCTTTATCGAATTTGCCGTGGCCTTTCCCGTGTCCTTTTTTGTGGTGGTGGTGATCTTCGTCGTCACACCAGTCTTTCTTGTGATCCGAGCCGTGCGCTGCTGCGGATCCACTTGTAGCTGCGATCCCAGTGCCGGTGAGGCCAGCAGCTGCAAGCACTTTCAGAAGTGTTCGTCGCGTTGCGTCGTCATTCCTGTCAGGTCCTTCCATATCCATCACACACTGATGTACTCAGTGTGTACGCAACAATAACACTACACTATTTAAAATTATCTAACCTGGGAATCATAAATTATATATAAGTCTATAATTTTTTCCTATCAACACCTATATAGTGGTATTTTCTCGGACGACATAATAGTTTATTAACATATACGCAATCTTTTCCACGTCAATCTGTAATCTTTCTCGTCACTCCGATCGCAAGTGCGGGAGTCAACTACCCCGCCCTAGACGCTTTCGGCGTCATCAGAACGCTTTGCGTTCTGATTGGCTAACGAGACGCTTCGCGTCTCCTCAACGTCGTCGATCCATCCTTCAGGGCCGGTTGACGGCGACTCGTCCTCAGCGAGGAACCAAACCTTTCCCGCCCGCAATGGTGGCTCGGCACCCTTCGAAGGTTGTCTAAAGCCCGCCGTAGGACTACCTGAGACGACGGTCCGGTCGAAGTAACTGTTTCGCCCAGCTTCGCCACGCGCTCCTCTCCTTCCTACCGTTCGCTTTATTCGCACTTGAGGAAGTGGACTCCGCGCTACCGCTTAGTTGAATATCGATTAGGGTGCCTTCTAATAAGAGAGATAGGGGAAACCAGCGGTCACGACGACAGATTTGAACCACAGTAGGTCTCGTGATGTCCCCTACTGGGTCAACGTTGTGTTTATTTTTTTCTTGTCTTTGTCGCCGTGGTGGTCGTCCTTCTTCTCGTTATTGTCGTCGTGGTTGTGTTTGTGGTCGTCGTCTTTCTTATCGTCGTGATCGTGTTTGCGATCTTTTTTGTCTTTTTCGTGGTGAGCGTGTTTTTTATCTCCGCCGTCGCGCTTGTGGCCGTCCTTCTTACCGTCTTTGTAATCCTTTTCGTCGTCTTTTTTATCTTTGTCGTCGTGCTCGTCGTCTTTCTTGTCGTGACAACCACGAGATCACGATGGTGAGACCTTTCTCCCCGATCAACAGACCTTTACTAGTATCTGGCAGGAGGGAGCGGTTATTACTGAATATAGTTCTACGTCGGTGCTCCACGTAATCCAATGGACTAGCGAGCAGAATAGTGCAGCCATTGTCGTCAGCGACTACCTCGATAATGAGAATAATGCAGTCTTGAATAACAATTATCTACTATTTGATATGAATTTATATAGCCTGCTGTAGGGGGAGGTGGCATATGCTATCGGTAACAGTTTTAGTCACCCACAAATAGTAATTAATACGCACTTATCAGCCAGAAAGACTATTAGTATAAGATATCTATTCTGTGTTATGGATCGCAGAAAATTCATCGCAGCATCGGCAGCAACAATCGGCTCAGGCATCACGCTCGCGGGATGTATCGGGAGTCAAGAGACAGAGCCGACCGATGGATCGGCTGATAGGAACGATGAATCCAGCAAGGAAGAGTCCGAAGAAGAACGGCCCGAACCGGAGGGTGGTGATGGACGGCCGTATACACACTATGACCTTGAGGTTCACGACAAGCGAGAGGCTGGCCAACCCGTCTGGATCGACCAGAACGAGCGTATCTATGGGCGCGATGGCCCGCGTGTACTGGTCAGCGATGATTGGTGGAAGACAACTGAAGTCTTGTATTCCTTCGAGGGCCAAGCCGATGGCAACGTCCAGACAGTTATCGTTCCCGACAGCGGACGGATCATTGCTGCCGTCGGGGGCCGGGGCGAAGAGGGCGGTACGATCGAACTCATCAACGAGGATCACACGGGTTCAGAGACGCTTTATCAGTTCGACTACGGCAGGGTTTCGAACAGTCTAGGTCATGTTGCCTACGAGGATATTGTTGTTATCTCCTGTTACAAGCTCTCGGACTACGAAGCGGGCAAACACGGCAATGAGGTGATTCTCTCGACGGACGGCGGGAAGTCCTTCAAGCAAATCCTCGAGCCGGAAGTCAACACTACCGACGCAGCGAACAATCACATTCACGACGTCGAGTACGACCCGTATGCCGAGCGTATTTGGGTCGCCGTCGGTGACCACGGCAACTCCCAACTCTATTGGAGCGATGATCTCGGGAAATCATGGGAAGAGATCGACGACCGGGGTGCGATTACGATGGTCACGCAGATCGCCGCGTTCAAGGATTGCATCACTCTCGGGAGCGACGGTGATCCCGAGGGGATCCTTCGTTGGGAGCGCGAGGGCCCGAATGACGTTCCCGAAGAAGCAGATGATTTCGAGCGGGTCCACGTCGAGATCGAGACTGATCCTGAAGATGACACGATGGAAATGTACGCTCGGCGGCGCTGGCACATCCGCGAGGACCTCGAGGAGGGGCGCGAGTTGTGTCTCATGCCGTTCGGGTACTCGCCAATGCACGATACGGCCGAGGATTCGGTTGTGCTCGCGAGTGTCGATGGCGATGAGTGGTATGAGCTTTATCGGACAGAAACACGTGATATCCTGCTGACGAATGTCATGGGGCCGTTATCGATGGATGGAGAACGTCGTACACTGATTTCCGATAGTAATCAGGGAGAAGGCTATCAAATAGAAGGAACAGTGCCAAAATTCTGGGAGTAATATCGAGTAGAGAATTACGGTTGGTAGCTGCTCAATCGTTTATCGATGACGAACTATCGGCTCGTATGTTTGATGGATGTATGACTTTCTCACTAGTTCCATGATTAGTTGTTATAATCTAATATCTCTTCATAAGCGCACTGCTAATATCTAACCAATCAGAAATATTGCTGCCGAAACCGTGGTCGAGATCACTACCTCATCCCATAAATACAATATTCAAATAATCAGAAGTATTATATTACGCCGCGTTAATGCCATGGTATAGTATGTCGCGCACCGATTCCGAATGTGCAAGAATTGTCACTAAGTATGTCCCCGACGAAGCGAATCGCTATCGGTGGCACATCCTGCGCTACCTTCGCATGTGTGCTTATCCTGCTGGACTTACCGAACTCAGTGAACACATTGGGTCACAGGTTGGAGCTCAGCCGCTGGTGGTTAGAAAAACGATCCGGGAAAGAGATTTACCGGCATTAGCGGAGTGTGGGTCTATCAAATACGATTCCGAATCCGAGCTAGCCTGTCTGCAGGGCGAACAGGGAGCGTTTACGGATCATGTCCGAAGAGCACTTGCCGCGGGAGTGATTTCTCATTTGAAGCCTCTACGACTCGTTCGCTCTGACGGTCGCGTTAAAACTGGAGACAAACCGATTAGTGAGTGAGCTGTCTTCTGAATTATAATGCTTGTAATTAACCGAACGTTGCAGTACGAACGGTAGAACACTCTACTGGTTGCAGTATGAGATGTGAATGAAAACGATCAGCTAGCTATTCGTTCATTTCATCTATGAGTTCGCGAGCTGTCGTTCGTACTGCCCGGTCGCTCTCAAGGTCAACGTCCCAGCCAAGGCCCGTGAGCTTCTCGATCGAGAGGCGCATTTTGGGCACGTCGCCGGTCCAGCCTCGCTCGCCACCCGTGTACTCGTACTCGGGATCCAGCCCGAGTTCGTCGCTGACGATGTCGGCGATCCGGTTGACCGACGTGGTCGTCCGCGTCCCGAGGTTGAACGTATTGACTGGACGATCGGCGTGCTCGATGACGTGTTCCATCGCGTCCAGACAGTCCTCGATGTACATGTAGGACTTCTCCTGGAGCCCGTTACCGAGGATCGTCAGCGTCTCGGGGTTCGCGCGGAGCTTCTCAACGAAGTCGGGGATCACTGCCCCGCGGAGGTGTGGGCCGACGATATTCGCGAACCGAAATGTCCACACCTGCATTCCGTGGGTGTGGGCATACGTCGAAAGGAGGCTCTCGTCGGCAATCTTGCTCGCCGCGTAGACGCTAATCGGCTCTGCGGGTGCGTAATCCTCGGGTGTGGGACGCGGCGCTTCCCCGTAGACCGTCGAGGAAGAGGTAAAGGCGACCTCGGAGACACCTGCACGATCCATGGCCTCGAGGACGTTGTAGGTCATCGCGGCGTTGGCCTCGAACTGCCCGCGCGGGTGCTCGTCGTTGACGGATTTGCGCGCCGCGAGGTGAAAGACGCCGTCGAGATCGCTGTCGATCGCCTCGTTTGCGACGGCGCTGTCGGTGAGGTCGCCCTCGATCAGTTCTGCCCCATCGGGAACACCTGCTGATTCGCTATTTGCGAAGTTATCGAGGACGACGACCTCGTTGCCGTCGGCGAGGAGTCGCTCGGTGAGATGTGAACCGATGAACCCAGCACCGCCTGTGATGAGGAGTCGACTATCTATTAATTCCATATGTATCTCAGTCGCGAAATTCAGTTATCTTTCTTTCGATTAGTATTTCATTGGCCATAGTCCGATAGCAGGTTGGAAAAAGCAATCAAGATAATCAAATAGTTCCCAACCAATAATTCAACTTGTCTGATACCTATCTCATTTTTCAAAAATACAGGATAAAAGATGGTTCAGGGGGAATAGTGTCTAATACAAATACACATATTGATGGTTTTTATCAATAGTATTTTAGGAATACACTCGGTAGCAAGACGTGGTGAATAGAGGGATATACTATGGCTGAGGAACTCCATTGTCCAGAGTGTGATGAGCTTCGTAAGGTCCGTGTCACTGTACCGTGGCAAATGAACTTCTGTAGCGTCTGTGGAACCGAAATAGACGAATAGCATTCCTCGATTAGCATCGACCGTTTTCACAAATCATTTGGAGGTGCCTGCCGTTGTGTGTCCCTGACATACATTGGAGACCGACGCAAATGATAATAATCTTGCAGTATTATCTGTGGTCATATTGGTTAAATCGATGCAGATAATCGATCGCGGTGGTTCAGAATCCCTCTTATGCTGCAATAATTAGATTAAATTGATACAGAAAACCTTCAAGAACATTGACTATATTGGTCAACAAATATACATAGCTCCCCGTCAAACGATACGTACGAATGAATCAGGCACTACTCCAAGCTGATGAACTACTTATTCAGCGAGGAGGGCACGCAATTCTGGATGGCGTATCTATTCAGATCAATCGAGATAGCAGTACCCTTATTCAAGGACCAAGCGGATCCGGAAAGACGACTCTGTTCAACGTACTAGGGTTGCTTGATTCGCCTACTGCAGGGACATTCATCGTCGACGGACAGGATGTTAGCGAGAGTTCAGAACGCACGCGGGCTCGAATCCGACGCGAGACGGTTGGCTTCGTCTTTCAGGATTTTCGACTCATTGATGACCTGACTGCACGTGAGAATGCTGCCGTCCCCCAAGACCATCGAGGCAAGCGTGACGAAGACTGGCTCGATACTCTCTTTGAAGCTCTGGATATTACCGATCTGGCCGATCAATATCCAGCTACCCTTAGTGGCGGTGAAAAACAGCGCGTCGCTATTGCACGAGCATTGGCGAACAAACCCGACGTCATTCTCGCTGATGAACCGACCGGCCAACTCGACCCCGAGACAGCAGCTCAGGTTCTTGATCTCCTGTTTGATCTCCGGGACCGTACAGAAATGGCACTCGTCGTCATAAGTCACGATCGCCGTCTTGCAGATCGGTTCGATCGAGTTCTCCTTCTTGACAACGGCGCGCTCACCGAGCAGTCATCGGTTCGAACTCCGATTTCACCCGACCCCCACTAATGGTTCTTCTGTATCTGGCGGTGCTCACGGCCCCTGTTCGTCGCGGTTGTCAGCCACGCAGCGATGATCAGGGCATCTTGAGTATCGACAAGCAACACCAAATCCAGGGGACTGACTGAATGGGATATCAACACGTCCTCCTCCGACAATGGTCGCGTCGAGATTGGCTGACGGTCGTCATCGTTGCAGTTAGCACTGCATTTCTCGTTGGTACGACACTACTGCTCTTGACTGCAGGGATGCACATCACGACCGTTAGTAGTGATTTAGCGACATCCACGACCGCTACCCACCACAACTCGCTAGCTGACGCCGAAGAAGCCGCTGGCGATGATGCAATCGTCTTCCCGATTGCAACCGTCCAGGATGAAAGTGGAACGGAACACACCGTCATTGGAATCCCGCCAGATGCTCCAAGCGAACTCGCTGATGCGACGACATCGTGGCAGACGGCGACCATCCCACCACCGGGCGATCCAGAGACCGTCTCCGGTCCTGTTTCTGAGGAACAGACGATAGAGTTCGAGGGTCAACAAGGAACGACGACGCTCACGGCAACACCTCAAGAGGAAGAGACGATCTTCCCGTCTTGGTGGTATACGGCTTCCAGTTCAACAGTTGAAACGCTCGGTCCGACAGAGGCAATCACTATTGAGACCGGTGGCACGATGACTGGAGACTTCACTTCCTTCCTTCCATCTGATCAATCCAACACGGGTGTCCCGTTGATTTCTGCGCTCGTGCTTCTACTTGCAGGAATGCACGAAGTATTACAGCTATTAGCGGTTGCGACTGTTGCTGGCGCAGTCATCATTCTAGTCGTCCTGTATAGTGTAACTCGAATTAGTGTTCGCGAACGTATTGAGACGATTGAGATTATCCGTTCGACCGGTGGAACACCCCTTCGAGTTCTTTCTCTCTTTGGCCTTCGGTCTACTCTTCTTGCGTTCGTCGGCGTCTTGAGTGGCTTCTTTGTTGGCGTTGTTGTAACCCATCTCTCAATCGCCCTTGCGACATGGGCAGGGATCTCAATCACGCTAGAGCCGCGGTTAACGCCTTCTGTCCTTCGCATTCTCGTTCCAATGCTCGCAATGCTTGTGCTAGTTGGCTGTATTGCTGGTATCCTTGCGGCGCGACCAGCGGTAAATGTCCCACCGACTGCGCTGCAATCGCATGCTGGACAGCGTTCAAATCCTCCCGTTATCCGACGACTTACGACACACCTCCCGTCCTCGTTCTCACCAACGCTTCTAGACTGGCGAATACTCATCCCAACAGGAGCGACACTTACGGTATTCATCCTTCTCGTTCTCCTCATCGGTGGACTTGGGACAGCGATCGCACCACTTCAGACCACTCAAAGTGGTACGCTAACATCCGCAGACGCGACTCATCCGATTGATAGCCGCCTTGATGTAGAAGTCGCGGATGCGTTCCATGCTGAAGGAATCAATGCAAGCCCAGAGGTTGTTCTCGCCCAGGTACATGATGGACAGCCATATCTTGCTCGAGGGGCGAACTATTCCGACTTCGCTGCTGTCACTAACGCCGAACTCGTTGAGGGGCATGCGCCGACTGCGCCGGATGAAGCTGTTGTTGGACAAAGCCTCGCGGAATCACAGGACTTGACAGTTGGTGACACACGAACACTTGGTGGAAGTGATAGTCCTGGTGTAGCCCGTGTCACGATTGTAGGCGTGTATGAGACCGATGGCTTAGCTGACAGCCAACTCATTGTCCCGCTCGAAACCAGTCATCAACTCTCACTCAAGCCGGGAACAGTCCATGTCGTTCGAACTGCTGGCAACGTCGACGCTGTCTTTGACACTCCTGATAGCTCCCAAACTCCACCTGAGGAACGTATCGTTCAGGGAATAAACACTCCGGAGACGGCCGTTCAGGGCGAATCAGTGCCAATCACAGTTCATGTGTACAACGATGAATCATCGACGGTCTCACAAACACTTACCGTTAATGCTGGCCAGCAGACTATTGAACGAGACGTAACGCTGGAGCCGGATGAGGATGAGCGACTCGAAATCAACCATACGTTTGAGTCGACGGGTTCTCAGACCGTTTCTGCTCAGGGCCACGAGCGGACTGTTACTGTCAGTGCCCCGGATTCGCTCATGCTACCCGAGACGCTGCCCACCAATGTACCACCCGGCGATACCCTTCTCGTTCCGGTGACAACATCTACCGAAGAGCCGGTCGCAGATGCGACTGTCTCTATTGATGGCACTGAAGCCACGACTGACACCAATGGGATTGCTCGTATCGAACTCCCGGAGTCTGAAGGTGAATACAACCTCACCGCAACGGCAGACGGCCAGGAGGAAGTGAATCATCAGATACAGGTCATAGAAGGCCAGCAACGTCTACTTGGAGCGGCCGTTACAGTAGATCCCCGCACAGGAACGCCGAATACCACTCCTGAGGCAACGGTGACGTTGATGAATCACTGGTCTGTCGATCGAACACAAGACATCCGTGTGGCATCACCAACCGGTGAGCAGGGTCGAACAGTAACACTCGCTCCGGGTGAGTCTGGCACGATAGAACGGACGATTGGTGAATCCGATCAGCAGATACCTCCCGGTGAGTACGAAATCGAAGTGACTGCAGATGAGGAAACAATCGCAACAGAACCCTACGAGGTACTTGATGGCGACTTTGCCCTCGAACAGATTCCTGATGGAGCACAGTACCAGTCGGGCGCAGCACTAGGCCAGGTCATCGAGAACACCGTGGGCAATATTCAGATCTTGTTTGGAACAATGATCGTTCTCGCAGGTCTGATGACGATCGGCAGTACAACAGCAGCGTTTACACAGGCAGTTCATGCTCGCCGGAAGGCGATCGCGGTCTATCGATCCACAGGAGCCCGCCGAATGCGGGTGTTGCGTATTATCGTCACTGATGCCTGTAAACTGGCAATTCCAGCCGTTATTCTCGCAGCACTGGGCGCACTTATCGCACTTGTTGTTCTGAATGCCCTGGGTTTACTGAGTGTCTTTGGTGTTCAGTTGATGACTGACGTTCCCCCAGGAATCATCCTTTTATCACTTATTGGAGCTATAGCGATCGCCGTTTGTAGCGCTGCACTCGCCGTTCTCCCCATACTGCGCCTCTCACCGACCGCTGTATGGTCCGGTACCTCGAACGATGACGCCTACGCGGGGGCTGGTGATGCTAGTCACCCGAACGAACCCCGATGATCTGAGTTACGAACGCGACTGCTATCAGCGGTGACTTCTCCTCTTTCTTGATTTACAGTAGATTTACTCGTCCCCACATAGATTCGATGAATAAAAACAGGAAAGTTATGTACTTGCGTTTCGCCTGTCTATCTGTGTTAGTGATCCGATTGATCCGTATCTCGCCATTGCAATCTCAGTGGCGATGAACTACCGTCACGCTCTCATTCGTCGCTGGTCACGACGGGACCGATTCGCTGTACTACTGGTGGCGCTGACGGTCGCATTTCTCACTGGGAGTACATTGCTTATCGTCGCAGCCAGTGCACAACCAATCGGCCTTGCTGACCAGTTCAGTTCATCGGGTACAGCAACGGTACTTGATGCTAATGATACGCCTGAGGATGAACTGACGCTGCCGATTGCAACGGCAACGAGAGCGGACGGAGTAAACGTTACTGTCATTGGTGTACCGGCTACCGCAACTGAGTCATGGGACGTACCGCCGCCACCGGATGACGGATTTAGCCACGGTACTGACAGCGCTAGCTCTGTCCAGTTCAACGGCGAGTCTGGATCCGTTGATGCAGCTGTCCAGTCTCGAACGGACCGCACCCTTCTACCGCCACAGTGGTATGTTACAACTCCCGAGACAGTCGCAGAGCTCGGCACAACGGAAACTCTTGTCTTGACCGATTCTCAGGCAGAGGTGCCTGCAACCGGTGTCCCTCTTCAATCAGTACTGGGCTTTTTCCTTGCGGGTCAATCACAGCTGCTCGCAGTCATGGGGGCGGTTGTTAGTGGCGGTGCTGTTCTCGTTGCAGTCACGGTCTACAGTGTTACTCGAATGAGCGTTCGCGACCGTCTCGAAACGATACGGACCGCACGCGCTACAGGAGCGACACCCCGGACCATTCTTGGTACATTCGCAGTGCGTGCAGCCGTTCTGACTGCTACCGGCGTTACCCTTGGCTATGCTCTCGGCGTTATCCTTCCGAATATAGCACTGTCAGTGGCCGTTTTCTTCGGATTCCCGACAGCACTCAATCTCGGGGCTACTTCCCAAGCGCTAGTCGTCCTGCTTCCGACCTATGTCGGACTCGTTCTTATCGGCGCATTTGCGGGTATCTTTGCCGCTTGGTCAACCGTCCGTGGTCCACCTTCGCAGCTTTCAGCCACAACGGAGGGACAACGTCCATCTGGACTTATACTACTCGACTGGCGGACACTCGTGCCGACAACAGCGACGCTCTCTGTATTCATGTCCGTCCTGTTTGTCGTATCAGCGCTTACGTTGACCGCCGCACCGGTTGCGACAACCGGTGGGTCGACGATCTCGGAACCAGGCACTGCCCATCCGATTGCTAGCCAGGTACCGACAGAGTATGCTGATGCGTTACAAACCGATGGGATCGATGCCAGTGCTGAAGTCGTTGGCTTTGCCGTCGTTGATGGCCAACCGTTTCTTACGCGTGGTGCCGACTATGAGTCGTTTGCAGCGGTTACCGATGCCACCCTCGAGAGCGGCCGTATGCACAACTCATCGGGCGAAGCCGTTATCGGCGCCTCGTTAGCCCAAACTCTTGACGTTGAGGTAGGCGAGACTCTCACTCTCGGTGGCAGTGATACGAATGGGGTGACCCGTATCACTATCGTCGGCACCTACACAGCACCTGGCGCATACGAAGATCAACTCCTGCTTTCGCTCCCTGCCGCTCAGCATCTTGCCGGATTATCTACCGATACGGTCAACGTGATTCGTACCGACGAGACACTCGAAGGGAGTGAGACTACTTCGTCGGTATCGGTACTGAATGCCTCGACACCGGAACGCGCCGTGGCAAACGATACTGTTCCCGTTAACGTCACCCTCCGCAATCATGATTCCAACGAGCGTTCTCATACGGTGACTGCAACGCTTGGCGACGAGCGAGTCGAGAATCAGATTACACTTGCGGGCGGTGAGCAGCGAACGGTTCAGCTCTCATTGCCGACCGGCGATCCCGGCAGCAAAACGATACGAGTTAATGACGAGACTACCCAATCCATTACGATCGTCGATCCAGAGACACCACGACTGAGTGGTGTACCAGCGGAAGCACCTCCAGGAAGTGAACCACTCATCACCGTACAGACTGCTACCGGCGAACCGCTCGCAAATACGCCTGTCACAATCGACGATCAGACCGTTGAGACGGGATCAGATGGTCAGGTTCGACTTCCTGTCGGTTCGGATGGCACTCGGGAGGTTCGCGTCACAACTGAACAAGCGACAGCAACAGCAACGATCAATGTCACAGCTGATGCCGAACGGGAGCTCGTTACGTCTGTGAACATCGTTCCAGCTTCCCCGACGACACTTACAACACCTACAGCACGAACCACCCTCTATAACCCTTGGAACGAACAGCTCGAAAGGACAGTCAGTATCAACGGTCCAGGAACTACGGAAGAAGTACAAGTCCAACTCGCTCCTGGCGAGCGTGTCGAACAGCGAACTACATTGAGTCGTCAACCGGCAGGGACGTACGAGGTGCGGGTTGAAGTCGCTGATACCGTCAGTACTCAAACAAGCTACGAGGTGTCGGGCGACGACCGTACTGCAGCGGCGCTTGCGAGTAGCGGCTATACGAGTAGTGGTGGCAGTCTCGACCAAGCGATCGAAGCCGCGGTCGGTAATATCACACTTCTGCTGGTCGCATTAGGCGGGTTGGCAGCCTCTATGACCGTCGGTGGACTTTCAGCATCGATGGCCCGAGCTGTTCATGCCCGCCGCAGAACGATTGGTATTCATCGGGCCGTTGGAGCCAGCCCACGTCGCATTCTCCGGATGGTGTTGCGAGATGCACTTGCTATTGGTGCGCTCGGAACTGTCAGTGCCTTTATCATCTCACTGCTCATCGTTCGCCTCCTGAGTATTCTCGGATTTCTGACAGTTTATGGCATTCGCATTCCGCCGCTTCCAACAAGGAGTGTCGCAGTGCTTGCACTCATTACCGGTGTCGGTCTAACGCTTTGTAGTGCAGCGGTTGCTGTCGGATCATTACTTTACCAACAGCCAACTGCTTTGCTAACCGGTACAAACCGGGCTACGACTGGTGGTGAGCCATATGACTGAATCTCGAGATGTTCGACGGTATGTGCTTGCTGTTCTTTGTGTGTTTGCGATCGGCGTCGCAATCAGGCTAGCACCTCTCTATTGGACACCATATCCGTTCAATCCTGATGGATTTGGCTTCGCTAGTGTTGCGCGGACAGCGTTAGAATCGGGATCCATTCCATCTGCTAATGAGCACCGCATGATGGGATCACAACGGTACATCTTCGTCTCCCTTCTCGTCTTGCTTAGCCGAATCACCAGCCTTCAGCCGCTGTGGCTTGCACAACCGGCGATCGCCGTCATCGGGACGATTCCAGCACTCATTGTAGTGCTAGTGGTTCGCGAAATCGGGATCGAACTCGGCTGGCCTTCTCGTCGCACCTTCATTGCTGCGACGCTTGCTGGAGTTGTTCTCGCAACCGAAGGGCTCTATCTTCGGCGCAGCGTAGCCGTTAGCTATGAGGTCCTTGGCTTACTCTTCATCCCGGCAATCGCTCTCTGCCTTCATCGATTCTTTGCGACCTCACGTCGGTCGTGGCTTGGGATAGCAGGAATACTCTTGCTGGTGCTACCGGCTACCCATCACTTCAGTACAGTCGTCGCTGGTGTCACGCTCGTCGTCCTAGTCGGTATATGGATCGATCGTCAGCCAACATTACGGATTATCGCTACGGGAGTAGCGATTACCGTTGGTTTCTGGGCGTATCTACTGCTATACTATTCGCAGTCCCCTCCGCCATATACCGGCTTGATTACGACGAATCCAATGCTCTTTATAGCTTGGATCATCGCGATCGTCACCTTAGCATACTGGTTCCGGATGGCACAACCTAGTCTCACCCGGGGGGTATTCGCGAGTATCGGTCTCCTTGGCTTCGGTGTCCTTGCACTCAACGCAGTTCAACCATTTTTCCCGAGTATGTCGTCTACACCGTTGCTGTTGCTCGTGTTGGTTGCGCCGTTGATCGTGCTCGTCGTTCTCATGAGCTGGGGCCTTCCTATCGTGGTTCGACTACATTACGGACCGCTCGTTCTTGCCTTATTGATCGCACCGCTTACATTCATTGCGCTCAGTCTGACTGCTGGTCTCTCGCCTCAATATTTCCATCTCATACAGCGAACACAAACGTTTGTGCATCTAAGCGCAGTTATAATCGCAGTCGTAGCGACGTTCGTGTTATATGACCGTGTTCAGGACCGATCGCAATCGCTTCGAACGATCGTTCAGATCGGTCTCCCAATTATCCTCATCCTCGTCGCAGTCGTTACAGTGCCTATCGCATTCGTCGGACTCGAAGCTGTGTCCTATCAAGGTACGACAACAGAGGCGGAGTTCTCGACAGTGACGTTCGCTTCAACGATGTTCTCTGAACCATGGACAAGTGATGATCATATTACTCGCGTTGAGAATAACTACTACGGCTCTGAGCACAACGCCGGTCCAGAACCCGTCTACAACTGGCTTCACGGAGGAACTCCACCCACCTGTTCGACGATCGCTGAGGATTCCTGGACAACTGTAGGTGCTCAACTGTTCCCTGCCTCACCCGAACAACTCTCTGACGAACGATATGCTAACTGGCAGGCGGAAAACAATATCGTGTATGTATCTGGTGCAGGAGGCGATAGACAAGTGATCGTCACCCCAACTGGCGGGTCAACAGCGAGTTGTTAAGTAGAGTCACTAGCCGCGTTTAGTGGATTTTTGTGATAGACAGAACTAAAAACCGCTATCAGGGTAGCGGTTTTAGCCGTCGACGCGCCGGTTCGTACCGGCAATTTCTACTACAATTTGAAACGTATTAAATCAAACGACAGATTGTATTTTATACCTTCTATAATATATCTGTTATTTGTTTCCTGTTATTGTGGTAGTCACTCTTTCCCAGTTATATCTTATATTCAAATAGAATAACTACAAATAACTTTAGCCATATGTTTTAGAATGAATTTACATGAGTGTCTGTACAGATACTATTGGCTGAGACCGACGTCACCGGTTAGTAACTGCCTTAGTAACTTCTTAGTCAGACTAAATATATATGATTACTACTACTTTCTCAGACTGTAGAAATGGTTGACCAAAACCACACAGACGACCCCGACTCGAACCACCACTGGACACGACGCACCTTCATCGGTGCACTCGGCGCCGCCGGCATCGCCGGCGCCGCCGCCAACGTCAACGCCCAATCCCAACCCACCGACCCCGTCGTCGAACTCGAAAACGCTGCCGACGGCAACGTCGACCTCCGCGCGTTCGACGAGGTCCTCGGCCGCCTCGAACGCGCCGCCGACGCCCTCGAATTCCCCGCCCGCCGCATCGGCTCCGCGCCCCGCGGCCAGCAGCATGGCGCCAGCCGCTGGGGCATCCACTTCGACACCGACCAGCCCATCCACCTCGGCACCGCCACCGTCGACGCCGATCAATCCGGGACCTTCACCGCCGTCGTCGCCGACTACGACGGCAACAATCAGTTCGATCCCGTCCACCAGCGCGACATCACAGTTGAGGCGGGCATCAACGAGATCGATCTCGATATGGCCCTCGAGCCCGGCGAGTACCTCCTCACGCGCGATGGAGGTTTCCCGCTGCGGCGCAGTGCCTGGAGCGGGTGGGAGAGCCAGAGTCGTGACGGTCTCGAACTCTACGGCGGGGCGAAACCCGGATACGAGAGCAACCGCTACTGGTACTACTACTTCGACCTCCATGTCGCCGCTCACGAGGACGCGCATCTCTAACAGCCGATACATTACACTACCATCAACTAACCCACACCATACTACATCATACTACACTCATGCCAGACTACTTCACCAACCAACGCGTACAAGAAGCCCTCCACGATCGCCCCATCGCTGGCGGGACGGGCTACCACGCCGACATCAGTCTCGACGACGCCGACATCATCGTCGACGATCAAGACTCGTTCGCGAGCGCACTCACCAGCAACGCCGCCGTCATCGGGATCGACGGCCACACCCGGATCGATCTCTCAGGGCAGGATTACGAACTCGCCGATCAGACGATCATCTCCGATCGCGGGATCGACGGCTCACCCGGCGCCCTCCTCTATACCACCGATCAGGGCGCCGACTCGCCCGCCTGGGACGGCGGT
>NZ_LTAZ01000012.1 GCF_001593955.1 Halalkalicoccus paucihalophilus
ACGCGGAGCTCGAAGAGCTTCGGACGCGCATCGAACGGATCGAGCGTGAAGCGATCGAGGCGTTCAATACGCATATGGAAACCGTCGTCGACCTGCTGGACTATGGAAATCTCGCGCGGATTTGGCTCGAGTATCGGAACCCCGACACAAGAGGAGACGCGACCTTCGAGCTGCACGTAACGCGCCAAACGGATGATGGCACGACCTACGAGGATTCAGTCACGCACCTCAGCGAGAGCGAGCGTGAAGTCACTGGCTTGGTACTGGCGTTGGCGGGGTATCTCGTCCACGATGTGCACGAGGAGATGCCGTTGATCCTGCTCGACTCGTTGGAAGCGATCGATTCCGAGCGTATTGCACAGTTGGTTGAGTATCTCGAGGAATATGCCTCCTATATTGTGGTCGCCCTCCTCCCGGAGGATGCCGATGCACTTGATGATGAGTACCAGCGAATTACAGAGATCTAGCGACTGAATCTATTAGAGGTGAAGACAGGAATGGGGAACGGATCCTCATCGGCGTTCCCAGTCAACGCCCGCAGTGGTTGCAAGCTCCTCAACCAATGTCTCGATAAACGGGACTGAATCGGTATCAGCATCGAGATCCGGCGAGAGATCGAACACCTCCACGGTAACCGCTTGAGCGGTCTCTAACCGGCCAGTATCGACTTCGAAATCGAAGATCGTTCGACTGTAGATGACGATCGTCCGTTCTGCAGACACCTCTAAATGTTCGATCCCCAGTCTCTCGAATGCTGCGAGAACATCAACAGTATCACTAAAATCATAGCTGACTGCTGGCTGCTCCTTCTTATTCATTACATTGAGTAATACCACTCGTCACTATAGAGGGTTGCGACCACGAGACACGAAGACCGATAGTAGGTCGCCGTTGCTTTCCCCAAATAGTCTCGTCGGACGGTATCACCGTCGCGATACGCACGATACTTGTACGGGCCGAGTTTCTCGCCACCACTCATACACGAGTAACTCTCATCACCACAAGTTCGGTATTCGAGATAGACGACGCCACTCGATTCGGCCTCAAGGTGTTGAGCCTCATCCAGCAATTCATCTTCAGTGACTAGCTCTTTTCGACGTTGCTCACGGGCCTCAAGCAACTCGTCGATATATTCGCGTGTCTCACGACGCGTCTCCTTGTCTTGCTTGGGAAGTCCTTCGCAAGGTAGTTCGGGAGTGAAGGAGGTACAATCGGTACCATGACCTTGTGCAACAGTCGGTCCGTATTCAATTAAAATTGTTGCACAAGGCAGGGGTGAGACTCGGTAGGGAGACAGGAGGCTCTGTTGAAATCCTTTAGCGGTGACAGTAGGAAGAGCGACTCTTCGTCTCGGGTTTTACGGAACCGATGCGAAACTCGCTTCTCAGCACATCGCACGACTACAAGAGGATTTCAACAGAGACGCTTGATTCAGCTGTCACTTTCCAAGCGTATACGTAAGATTGACAATTGCAGTTGTCGAAGAAAAAGCATGGATGATCTAACGGGGTTCCAGCGTGATCTCCTCTACGTAGTCAGTGGACTTACCGAGCCCCACGGCCTGGCCGTCAAAGAGGCACTCGAAGAGTATTATGGGACAGAAATTCATCACGGGCGACTGTATCCGAATCTCGATACGCTCGTTGACAAAGGGTTAGTCGCGAAAGGCGAGATCGATAAGCGAACGAATAGCTATTCGCTTACTGATCGAGGACGGCGTGTACTCGAAGCTCGTCAGAACTGGGAAGCCCAGTATATCAGCGATATACGTACTGCTGAACGATCGTCTAGCTAACATCTGTCGTTAGTGATGATCGATTGAAATGAACACGATCAACGTGTCAACCCCCTCACTCACCAGATTGATAGACAGGCCTCTACTCAGTCCTTCGTGCAATGGCAGAGAACCTATTCAGCCGACGGCGATTCGTCGCAACAGCAGGAACAACGACGTTGGCACTGCTTGCTGGTTGCTCCGATCAAAACAGTAGCGGCGATAATGGCGGCGATGGGGGTTCTCAAGGGGAAACCGGAGGAGACGATTCCGAAGGCAACGGAAACGATACTGGCCAAGAGAACGACACTCCGGAAAACGGAACTGACAACGAAACCGAGAGCGAAAATGAGAGTGCAGGTAACGAGAGCGCCACTGGGGATGCAGAGACGATCGAGCTGGGGGCTCAAACCCAGGGGTGGCAAGGACAAGCGCCTGCCACGATCGAAGGTCAAACGAACCCGACGCTTCCACTGGAACCAGGAACGACCTACGAACTCATGTGGGAGAATCTCGACGGCGAAGAACACGAACTCATTATCGAGGATGCGAATGGATCTGAACTCCAGGCATCCGATTCATCGGAAGAACAAGGCCAGACGGTAACGATGACCGTTGAGGCGACCGAAGAGATGGCTCAGTACTACTGTGAGTATCACCCCGAAATGATGCGTGGCGATATCGGAACCGGTAGCTAAGCCTGCGATTACCTCGTCTATCGCGTTCTTTGGCCCTCTAATTCCGTGCTGTGAGTGTTTCTTCTCATTATCCCGTCGTAATTGACGCTCCCTCTCATCTGCCAAGAACTGCGGTGAGACGATGGAGTAGCAGTCACTCGTAGCGGTTATGTAGTTATTGCGGAGGGGAGATACTGTTGTTCCCACTCCCGTCGTGCTTCGATCTCACGCTGGCCTCGGGCAGTCAGTCGATAGTAGTTCGTCCGCCGATCGGCCTCGCCCTTCTCAATCAATCCTTTGTCGACGAGCGTATCGAGATTCGGATATAATCGGCTATGATGGAGCTCCATTTCATAATATGCTTCGAGTGCGTCTTTGAGTGCGAGGCCATTTGGGGAGTCTCGCCTAGCAATGGCATACAGCAGGTCACGTTGGAAGCCGGTCAAATCATGCATGAAGATACTGTTTGTCGCCAAACCTACTAGTATTCGGAACATACCAGACGATAAGCGAGTAAGCAATGGCTAGAGGAGAGCGAGAGTCAGCTGTGTAACTCAAGTAGCTGTGTCAGAAGATATACGATCATGAGCGACTCGTCGCACAGTTCTTTTCACACTGACTCATAAGCAAGCCCCACGCTGCTCTCTTTCATGCCATTTCCGCTCACAAAACGAGACGTGTGGATACAAAACAGCATATCAAATACTCTTTTTGCTTCGCTGTAATCTGTAACCGGAGCCAAACTCATGTCACGCACCTCAAATCGGGGGTACGGTGACGTCGTCCGTGATTTCCTCGCCGTTGCGGGTCTGTTTGAAAACCCCCAGCCAGCTCATCTCTACACCTATCTCGATTACGAGGATGAGGTGGCCGTCCAAGATGTTATCGATAACCTTGAACTTGCCCAAGGAACGGCCTATACCTACGTGCCATAGTGTGTGCGGTAGCGACTGTTGGAACCTGGCTGGCTACAGCTACGTATGGCTGGAATCTTCCCTCCCTGTAGATGCTGGGACTCTTAGATAGAACTATCGTTAGCTGTTCACAGAATGTAGCCGCTAATACCAAGGATGACGACAACAGTCATTTCTGGCTTTGTTCTTCGGATGTGAACTACCTATCGATGGATGGATGTATTGTCGGACTTACTGTACCTCCTCACAGAGACACTCATGTCCCTGCGGAGATCGTCCAATAACAAATGTATGACTCTCTCGGGCAAGCGCGTACATCTTTTCAGCGCGGTCCGCTGCGGCGAGCCCGTCCTGATAGTACGTCTTCGCCCGGTGATCCCGCCAGAGGTCAGCGAGGTCCTCAGCGATAGATTCGGTAAAGAGTCCAGTTGCAGCCGCCTCTCGATACACCCCAGGGTGTGTCCCCGGTAAATCGTTTGGCTGCATTGTACCTTGTTCAAGCAATCGGAATTCGACAGTCCGTTCGATTGCAACGAACGACGCCTCAATGACGAGCGTGTAATACGCCGCATCACGAAGCGCCTCTGCGCCGGCAAGCAACCGACATGCCTTCCGTAGCTGTAGGAGCGCTGCGTCGTCGACATCGAGACCAGGCTCAATCTCAGTTGGCCGGCGATCGAACGCCGCCTGGACATCGTGGATAAGCTGCTCAATACGGGTATTACTCATCGACGAACACCGCCTTGCGAAGCGACTGGAGGCGGTTGCCGCCGTGTACGGTAATGCCTTCCGTGAAAATTTCACGAAGCTTTGAGCCAGCCCGACGTGCGCTCTCTGCAGATTCGACATAGGGCTCGAAGTCAAACCGATCCCCATCGAATCGTTGTTTACGGAGGTCCGCGACTACGTCGGTCACGATGCGTCGTGCGCTCGTCCGATCGCCCTCAACGACGACGAACAGATCAATGTCGCTCTGGCGATCGGCCTCGCCGCGGGCGACACTGCCGAAAACGACGATACCGAGAAGACTCTCAATAGTGTCAGCATCAGCGATTGCATCGTGAACGTGCGCGAGAAACGCTCGAATCGGTTCGTGGAATTCTCGTTGTTCGATAGCGAGTATTGGGTCGTCTTTTCGGAGACGATTCGGGTTGATAGCGACGTAGTTTCGCTGTGGAGTCTCTCGGACCTGAACGGCACCGATACTGTCGAGAAGCTCGACTGCCCGCCAGACGGTCGAGCGGGTCACATCTGTTGCGTCGACAAGTTCAGGGATGGTAAATTCAGTCTCATGGGCATCAGCTAGGAGGCGAAGAATAGCGTCTGCAGCCTCGATCCGGAAGATACGAGTGTCTGTATCCGAGTGCGTGTCGATACAGATAGTTATCCCTTGTTTCGTCATTTCAGACACTATCTGATATTGTGCAACGAGATATAAAGGGGTGCCGACATTCACTAAGGAATGCAATCACAGATTGTGACAAGCTACTGTGTGAAAGTAGGGTAAGATCTATTGTTTCTAATCACGATCATGGAATTATCTATCGAATTAAGACGAGCATGAGCCTCCGGAGATCTTTATTGTCGGGGGTGGGGCCTCTCAAGGAGGTCCCTGGTTAGAGCCGTCACTAGCCGTTCACGGGACGTACCCGCAGTAATCGTCCCGTCCGAACAGCGGCCTTTGAGATCGAGTTGTTTTGAATTGATTTGAGAGCTACTCTCGGTGTACTAGTTCATCCTGTCTTACGCGGGCGACCCACGTTTCGAGGACGTGATGGGGCCAATATCGGACTAGTTCGTCTCGCGTATCGAAATCAATGAGTTCGACATCAGCAAGAACAGGGAGGTGCCAGTGGTACAGATCGGCAGCCACGTCTTGGTAATGCTCACGAGTGAGTGCTGTCTGTGTGCATGCTGCTTCAAGAGTTGCGACTTCCTCAATAAGCATCTCAAACTCGATGAGATCGTCAGTCAAATCGACTAATGTATAGAGCGCGAATCGTCGGCGTTGATTCGCTAGTAGCTCCAATACTGTATCCAGTGAAAGAGTTGTTTCGATTATGGAGCTCTCTGTAGGCTTAGGCTGAGTCATAGACGATGGAACCGTATCATTATTTCTTCGAAGAATATCAGGCTGATATAACTCTGTTGTCTTCCCTCAGTAGGAGATGCAATTGGCGTGAGGGGGTCCTGGAGATTCGACTGCTGATTCTCTCAGAAAGAGGAAACAATATATGCCGTTTCTGCAGGAGTCGAATAGAGGAAGGGTATCAGACATCTATTGAATTCTCATTACCGGTTTTTAGTCGGCTTGCATGTCGCGAGTAAGGGCCATTAACCACTGTGTGAATGTGTCACTCTGCCAGTCAAGCTGGTCAGTAGTGACGAACGGGGAGAACTGGTCCCCGGCCATGAGCAATGAAAAATCTAGGTCTTTCGTCTGACGTCGAGGGGTGAGCAAGTATGTAGTATGGCCGTTGTAAACAGTTTGTTCCCGGTCAATCAATCCTTGTTCTTCAAGTGCTGTCGCGATCCGTGTCCCAGTGCGACTACTCACATCAAGTGCTTTCCAGAGTTCACTCTGATACAGGCCATTTTGGTCGGTGATCAATTCTAATGCTCGGTCTTGGCGAGCGGATCGATCGACTTCGGGGGTGGATGATATCGACTTATCGACTTCTTGGTCAGGATCAGGTGTAGATGGTAGCGCTCCGCTGTCGGACTCGTGGTCGGCGGTCGTGGGCGTGAGGAGATACGTAGGACGGTTGTTGTAGATGGTTTGCTCTCGAGTGATTAGTCCCTGCTTAGCGAGTGTAGTCGCGATGCGACTGCCAGAACGGCTGCTTACATCGAGCGCTTTCCAAAGTTCGCTTTGGGGTACCTGGCCATTGTTTTTGATATAGTCGTACGCGTGTTGGGCTGTCGACGCTAACTCCGCCATTAGTTACTCAACGTGAATAAACGGTCTCTGGATGAAAGTCTCTTTTGATCCAATAGCGCAAGTAGCCACAGAGAACATACCTTATTTCGTGCGTTTTTAGAAACATAGCTTTCGTTCATATCGAAATTATACCATTGAGAATTGCTTGAGAATTAGGCAATTTCAAATATTCAACCGATTCCAATAAATTGTAATATATAATTCTAGTTAGAAAATAAATAAAAGGTACCATTATCCTTGCTACTCTATACTCAACCAGAGAATGGTGTCGTCTGGCCAACTACTCGCGCTTCTCTTTATCTGCCTACTTTGTAGTCACTACTATCTTAGGCGGTGGAAACAGAAGAGCGACAACGGAAGCACTTCGTCACGTTCAGTGACTCAGCCACGACCGTCTCCCAATAATGGAGCTACATCAGACTTCCCGTCAGTTATAGTGTGCCAAGCATGCCAAACAGAGAATGATTCCTCGTATACGTATTGTAAGCACTGTATCAATGAACTCCCCAGACCTGATAAACCATGACTATAAACTCACTGCATATACTGTGCTATATACTCTCCATATTAGTTGAGTGCAGTAGGAATCGCGATCTACCGGGCCGATACTGTCAAGACGATGCTGACGAACCTAGTCACCATTCGCATAGAGTGTAGAGAACTTACTGCCAAACCAAACGACGGAGAAACGGTATGACGAGAATGAAACCGTGACTCCAGTGACTTTATTCTAATCACACCGTGATATGCTCGCGAAGTTAAAATCAATGAAATCGTTTCTACTATCTACACTACTACTGTACTAAACTAGGCTTAGTCGTCGTTGTTACGCCAACCATTCTGTATACCACTCAATAGATGAGACTCAGTTTATCCCACGCGAGAATGTGAGCGGTCGTTCCTGGCCAGTGCCATCATGTCTTCGGGAAGATTCATCCGTCGGGGTCTGAATCGTTGTTACTGGAACTGATGACCGTTTCATGATCGCGTTTGGAAGGCTTCCACGCAAGATACGCGAGAGAAGCGACTGTTCTTGCGTTCCGATGACGATGCGAGTAATATCATTGGTAGCAGCGTATGCGCTGATCCGTTCAGCGGGGTGTCCTGAATCAATAACTGTCTCGAGTGTCACGTCGTGTTCAGCGGCATAGTCCGTTGCTTTTGAGAAGACTTGTTCTGCGGTCTGTCCACTAGCCTCTCGTTGTTCGTCGATTGCTTCCGGAATGACTGTCTGGCGAATGCTATCGTCTCGTTCAATGATCGGGCAGACCTGGAGGACCGTGATTTCGTGCGACCCCTCAAGTGTGAGTACGTGATTGAGAGCAGCAATCGTCGGTGGTATACTGTTGATCGGAACGAGAATAGAGTTGCCCATAGTTCATTACCGGGATTGATTCAGATAATAAGAAGGGGTTGCGATAGCATGGCATACATGCCAACGAGAACTCACCAGATGAACTGGGAAAGCTCTGCGATGGTCGTCAAGAACCAAAGTGGCAATCAATCCCAGCCGTGACTGGTGAAGCGCTGACTATCAGTGGCATTTTACTCTCGAATTTTTGTGACTCATTCGCTAATTCCTTCATCGTCGTCTCTGGCCGGGTGTCTTATAGAGAACGAACGTATCGGTAGCGAGCATCTGCAGGAGATTCAACTCCCTAACGTCGGTGGACAGCCGGATCGATATTGAACAAATTGCGAGATCTTAGTCCTGCTGCGCCTACTTTATCCCGTGATAGGTTTGGGGCATACAAAACCATATGTAACAAATGAACGATCATAGTATATATGCAGCCTATAGAGTACTTGGAGCAGTTACTGGTAATTGAGAGTCACGAAACCGTTGACGAGATTCAGGATTATCTGCTTGAAACAGTTAATGGGGCGCAATTGGATGATACCGGGTGCATCTACGCAGTCAAAGACGGAGTGGAGGGCGGCCCACAGCTCGTGTTAAACACACATATGGACGTGGTATCGCCGCATCTTCTCTTTGAACGAGATGGTGATATCATTAGAGGACGCGGAGCATGTGACGCCAAAGGAAGTCTCGCGGCGATGGTTTCTGCCTTTTCCCGAATTGAGCCGCGATTAGGGAGTGTGAAGCTGATCATCTCGCCTGATGAAGAAACAACACATCGAGGACTGGCAGCGTATCTGTCCGAGGAGAATACCAGTGATTTTGCTATCGTTGGAGAGCCTTCTGGATTGGATATCTGTCCATATGCACGGGGCCATTATGACCTGTTGGTCGAGCTCTACGGTGAATCAGCGCATGGAGCAACACCCGATAGCGGACTCAATACGACAGTTTGTGCAGCAGAAGCGATTACGCGTATTGTCGCACTCCCACAGAGTGAGGACGAGCTAGTCGGGACAAACAACGTTACCCCAACCATTATTGATGGAGGAAATCGCCCCAATCAGGTTCCGGACTACACGCGATTTGTCGTTGACTATCGACCCATCCCGATCGAAACGAGAGATGACGCAGTGAGGACGATTCAAAAAGCACTAACTGGGCTCAACTGTGATTATGAGATCAGTTTCTATGAGCAGGGAGCCGCTCTCGACTCGTTTAAGACACATCCGGAGCATGAGTTCGTGCAGGCGTTCTCAGCCAGTTGTGAACGGATCACGGGAGATGCGGTTGAACACCGCCCGTTCGATGCTGCAACGGAAGCCGCCGTGTTCGCACCATCTATGCCCGTGGTCGTCTTCGGACCCGGATTGATCAGCGACAATGGCGAACCGATCGCCCATTCGGAACGGGAGTTCGTTCACGCCTCCAACGTTGAAACCGCTACCGAAATCCTACATGATTTCCTCGCCGAGCAGCTCTCGTAGTCGTCTCTCACTCACGCTCCCGTATCCGAGATCGGGTACTGATCGCACAACGCCTCTACATCCTGTACAATTTGGTCGCGTTCCTCTGGATCGCTAGCGGCGTTGAGGGCACGAACAATTAGGTCAGCAACGTACTCCATCTCCTCCGGTCCGAAGCCACGTGACACCAAACAGGACGTTCCGAATCGAATCCCGCTCGCACCTGACGGATGGCGGGGATCGGCAGGGACCGTTATCTTGTTCGCGATAATCCGGGCGTCTTCCAGAGCACGTTCGGCTTCACTCCCGGCCAGGTCCGGATGAGAGGTCTGGAGGTCAATAACCACGATGTGCGTCTCAGTCCCGTTTGAAACGATATTGATACCGGACTCACTCAACCGTATTGCAAGCGCTTTCGCACTGGTGACGGTCCGCTTAATATAGGTCTGGAACTCGGGACGAAGTGCTTCAGCGAACCCCACTGCTTTCCCTGCCATGTTCGGCAATGCGGCACCGCCTTGGAGATAGGGGAACAGTGCAGTATCAACTGCGTCTGCATACTGTTGATCACACAGGATGAACCCGCCACGGCCCCCGCGGATCGTCTTATACGTCGAGCCAGTACAGAAATCGGCGTGTGCGACCGGTGAGGGGTACTCGTCGGCTGCGATGATCCCGGCGATATGGGCGATATCAGCCAAATGAACCGCATCGACCGCATCAGCGATCGTCTGGAAGCGTGGCCAGTCGATTTCACCGGGATAGGCTGAATAGCCAGAGATAATGAGATCGGGGTCGACTGCTTCGGCACGATCGGCGATCGCCTCGTAGTCGAGCTGGCCGGTTGTGGGATCGACGTGGTAGTAGGACGTCTCGTACAGATCACTGCTAATGTGCCGATCATCTCCGTGGGTGATGTGCCCTCCGTCTCGGGGGTCGAGTGCTAAGATAGAGTCCCCTGGATCGAGCACAGCGAGATACACGGCGAGATTGGCCAGTGACCCACTGTGTGGTTGAACGTTGACGTGATCCGCGCCCCACAGATTCGTTGCACACTGAATCGCGAACGATTCAATCGCATCCATGCTATCGGCACCAGGATACAACCGAGAATCGGGGTAGCCGAGCACGTTACGGTTGGTCAGCATGCTTCCCTGCGCTTCACGGACTGCCGGACTCGCAATGTTCTCCGATGCAATCATCATCAATGATTGGTCTTGTCGTGCGTGTTCCGCCTCCAGTGATTGGCGTAGTTCCTGTGTAACCGATCCCACGTGCTCGTATGGCATACTGGCGCGCTATTTTTAGCCACTGAGAATAAGCATTGTGACGCGAGATCACGGGTTAATGCACTGATCGGTCAAGATCAGAGCAAGACATGCTATTACGGCGACATCGAAACGGTGGGGACGATTAGATAATCCCCTGCAAGGAGAGGACGATATGCGCAACAATCGCGGATCCGAAGAACGTGCCGAAGAACACGAAGATCGCGACCAACACCAATTTCCAGCCAACCTGCTTCAACCGGTCCATTTGGAGGCTGATCGAAAGACCAGCGTAGGCCAAGATAGGGGTTGCAGTTGCCAAGAAGTTGATTCGATCCGTAAACTGGAGGAAGATGTCCTGCGTCGGTGAGAACGGAAGGGCGAGCAGCGTCGCGATAAATATCGCGTAGGCAAAGGCGGGAAGTTTCAATGGGATCTCCTGAGCCAATACCAGTGAGACGAGTCCGATTGCGATGATCATCACCATGCCGGGGAGAGCAGCAACAATACTCACGCCGTATCCCACTTGATTCCCGACGAGGATGATGATCCCGACCACTACCATCATCTTCAGTGCGTTCAGAACGAATGCTGTGCGTTCCATGCTATTGCCCCCCGCCAATGACCGTGCTCATGATGGCGTACAGCTTGTTGATCAACGGCACTGCGACGAACAAGACGACATACACGCCTGTGAGACCGGTGAGGAGGTTACTGGTCGCAGCAAACGACAGCACCTGTTCTTCGGGAACCGCAGTAACAACTTGGGCAAGGGAGGCGGAACACGCCGTCATCATACTGGCACTTCCGATCCCACACGCCATCGATAACGCAAGCGGATGGATCCCAGTCAATGGAGCAAGACCACCTAACAGACCGAAAAAGAGGGTTCCGAGTAACGTTCCAGTCAAGTAGGTTCCCAGAACACCGATCCCCTCCGGGGAATCCGGCCCGTAGAGATCAGTGATAATCCCTAAGGTCGGTTCACGAGCGATACTGACCGCTGCGCCGATCGCCTCTCGTTTGAGTCCGAGCAACAATGCGATGGGGAGGGCAACGAAGATCGTTCCCAGATTGCCGAGTTCCTGCAAGAGGAACGCTGGTCCAGCACCAACAATCTCCCAGAAGGATGGTGCGACCAGAGTACCATACTTCACGCCGAGTGGCATCAGGCAAACAATAATCATTGGGGAACTGATGACGCTGACCTCTTTTGGAGCCACCTGCCGGAGTTGAGTGATGTATGCGCCGAGCGCTCGATAGCTGAGGAGCATCCCAAACACCACTGCATAGAGCATGGGGATGATGACGACCGCTCCAGGGCCGACGGAATACTCAAGGGTCCCGATGGCTTCGGCAACGATAACGATTAGAAGCACCAGTAGATGTGCTTTGAGATGAAACGACCACCTGCCAGCGGTTCGCAATGGATCCCACCGTCCGTTCCCGATAGTTTCCTCTGAAGAGTCGTCTAGAGACTTATTGCTTGACATTGTGTTTCACGCACGTGGTGCTGTCATGTGGTACCCTATTTAATATTTGCCATAGGGCGGAGGGGTGACTGTTGGTTAGCTACCAACATACGATGAACACGATTTTGACCACTGGCGGTGAAGTTGACGATACTGAGTTTTTGCGTAGTTCCATATGAAAGGGGGACGAGTATGCTCGACGAGTCCCTAGACAAGGAATAACAGAAGACAGCTGAATTGATGCGAGTTTCAGCATAAGACGAGCCTCTTTCTCACCGACACCGTCAATGAATAAGGGATTGCACTACTCGATACTGGCGGACACGACGAGTAGAAGTAGACCCACTCTCTACGAACAGCCGTTGTCGAGAGTGGGACCTCCCAGAATAGTTTCTGGCTAGAGCCGTCAACAGCCGTTCCCCAGAGAAGACTCTATGACTAAAACCTGAGTAAGATGAGGGACTGAACTGGCGTCGGCTCTGAAAGTAGCAATCACTCACAGAGCCCTTCTCAGATACCATCCAGTGGTCCATTCGGTCTTCACTTTCACCACGGTTGGCACGTGCTTTTGATGATGGAGGGCCTCTCATCAGATGGAGCCTGTCACACGCTCCATATCCTTCGAGACCAGCGCCAAAATTGGCCTCAGAGAAACTGAAAGGCCCAGTCTATGAACGGAGATCCGAAGCGGAGTGTCCCGTTCACGCACGGACGGGAGTAATCACCATCATCCAGAAAACAGACGCGCGATCATGATCACAGGATCTGCCGTACCCCGAACTGTTTTAGCCGCGAGGATGTGCAGCTTGTGCGGGCGTTTGGCGAACCATCCCCGCTCTGTCGCACCTGCCGACGGTTCTACTTCGGGGTGAGTTCATGAGTTCAGAAGAGCTGTCGGCTGAGCGACCGCGGCTTGAGCACACATTTCAGAAGGATCAGCACGCAGAGCCTCGCCCAGCGGACTGTGATTGTCTCCCGACGTTCGACGAGCTCCCCTGTTGGCCCTGCTACCGAGACGGGTTCAGAACGCCGAACCCCGACCTGAATTGCATGCTTGATGCTCCATGGCGCTTGTTTGCACTCAGGACGTCCAGAGTAGTGGTCTCATAGAGTAGGTCTGAGGACCGGGGTATAGTGGCTCGCAGAGTGCAGCGCCCTATTATACTGCTTATTTCACTTAGGACGTTTGGGCTAACCCTTTTCCGTATCCACATGAACAATCCGAGTTGATGATCGCCGCTCGCGAGCAGTACCGTAGGCTAGGTAATTCGACGGTCGAACACTGACCAGCCGACGATGCCGTAGTCGTGATCGACGCCGGTGTTGCGACCGGGAACGCCACACAGGACATTGACGTCGAAGCGCGGATCACCGGGCCGTACACTGAACCGGCTGAGCAGGGTGGCGTGGAATACTGGCGGTGCAAGGATTATGGGCGCGAATCGCTGCGACGCGGGGACGTAGAGCACTCGGCGTTCCACGCCGAGGAGTGCGCGCTCCGATAAGCTGCGCCACGAACGGCAATTTCGGTGGCACACGCCCCCTTGTGGAGAGCGGTATCGTCAGCTTCGGTGTTCGTCTACTGGTGCGTCAGCGGCGATCCGAATTTCGTCGGTGCCGGTGAGAGACGTGGTCTGACGGCAGCGCTGGCAATCCTGAACTACTGCCGGAGACCGACAACGGAGCAATGAGACGCTGCAGAGCGATCTTCAATAACAAATCTAAAATATCCCACCGTAGACGTTCCAATCGTATGCCCAACTATCGAGACCTCCATGATCCCAACGCAGAGTATACGATGCGGGATCTTTCAGGCGAGACGATGGGATTGACCGCTGACCGCGGCCAGCGGAATGTCGAGATTACTGACGTCCAGACGACAATGGTTGACGGGAACTACCCGTGGATTCTCGTGCGCGTCTACACTGACGCGGGCGTCGTCGGCAACGGAGAATGTTATTGGGGTGGCGGCGATGCCGAGATCATCGAGCGGATGGCACCGTTCATCATCGGCGAAAATCCGATGGATATCGATCGGCTCTATGAGCATCTGATTCAGAAGATGTCCGGCGAAGGTTCGATCTCGGGCAAGACTATCTCAGCCATCTCCGGAATCGAGATTGCGCTTCACGACATCACGGGTAAGCTCCTTGACGTCCCCGCCTACCAGCTCGTTGGTGGAAAATATCGCGACGAGGTCCGAGTCTACTGTGACCTCCACACCGAGAACGAGGCCGATCCGCAGGCGTGCGCTGATGAGGCCGAGCGCGTCGTTGAGGAGCTTGGCTACGACGCCATCAAGTTCGACCTCGATGTCCCCTCTGGTCATGAGAAAGACCGCGCAAACCGCCACCTTCGCGGTCCCGAGATCGACCATAAGGTCGAGATCGTCGAGAGCGTCACCCAGGCCGTCGGCGATCGCGCGGATGTCGCCTTCGACTGTCATTGGTCGTTTAGTGCGGGCTCCGCGAAACGGCTTGTGACCGCGCTTGAGGATTACGATGTTTGGTGGCTTGAGGACCCGGTTCCCCCGGAGAACCACGACGTCCAGCGTGAGATTACCCAATTCACCGCGACGCCAATCACCGTCGGTGAGAACGTTTATCGGACACATGGCCAGCGTCGGCTGCTTGAGGGACAGGCCGTCGATATCCTTGCGCCCGACCTGCCGCGAGTGGGCGGGATGCGGGAGACAATGAAGATCGCGATCCTTGCGGACCTCTACTATGTCCCGATCGCGATGCACAACGTCTCTTCGCCTATCGGAACAATGGCCAGTGCGCAGGTTGCGGCCGCTATTCCCAACTCGCTTGCCCTCGAGTACCACTCCTACGAGTTGGGCTGGTGGGAGGATCTCGTTGAAGAGAATACCCTCATCGAGGACGGCCGAATGACGATCCCCGAGAAGCCAGGTCTTGGACTCACCCTGGACCTCGATGCTGTCGAGAAGCACATGGTTGAAGGTGAAGAGCTATTCGACGAAGCCTGAGGATTTGCCAAGCGAGCAAATAACGGTCGGGCACCGACTCGCCGACGATGTCGTGATCGTGACCGACGGCAGTGTTGCGACCGAGACCGGTGGTCACATCAGATAGCTCCAGCGGCGATTCTGACGAAAGTAATGATGGTCAAGATGATGACCAGAACACGGATGATGAACCTGATGAAAGCGAGGAGCCAGACGAAAGTGATGACTCTGCCGAAGATGATGACGAATCGAATGAGTCGGATGAGCAATCGAACGACGAAGAAGACGAATCGATGGATGATGACTGCCCCGAAGAGGAGCCAGAATCCGAGCCACAGGATGATTGTCCCAAAGAAGAACCTAAACCGGCACCTGAGGAAGATTGTCCTGACGAGTAGAGTGTAGTAGCAAATCGGCAACAACCACCCTCGCTTCAACAATAGAGCCAGAAAGGCAGCTATCAACTGTAGTTAAAGACCTGTGACTGAATAAGGCATCCTCTCAGCACGGTCAGGAGGGGTGTTATGGACCCGATAGTAATGTCCTTCCGTCTTTCAAGTGTTACATGGAGACCAGTCAATGATGGGGGTTCTTCTCGCCGGGATCGTTCTGGTAGCTAACGGCTATGCGTCAGCGGTCATTGTCAATGAAATAGTAGAGATCATGCTGTGAATTTGCATTTCACCCATGAATAGGTGGATAGTCGCCGACAGTCAAATCCAGATAGTTCATCCATAATTACCTTAAACTCGTTAAGAAACACATTGAATTTCTATTGGTGAAGGAATAGAGACCACAATAGATGACTTGAAGCCGAATAGACTTCCGTCTACAGATTATTCATAAATTCTTTCTCTTTTTTCTGACTGCGTTCCCTTGTCGTAGTGCTTATCCAGTACTTCTTGGCCTACATCAGCTCTATCGCTAACAGCTTTGGCTGGCCATCCATATTTCGGTGATAGGTAATAGCACCTTTCTGAATAGCGTGTGGACTAACCGACGACGGGCATGGATGCAGAGCGATTTTCACTCCTCCACATTCGTCTATCTCTCGGTCATGAGGACAGCTATTCAGATAGTGGCAAGGACGAGTCACTCGATAGATTTGGTCGCGGATAGTCGTAGAATGGGTAGGACCTTTTGTGGTTCCTATTAGGGGCATACGTCCCGTCTTATCCTCTACTCTGAGTGCAGACACAGTATATATTGCTGAGTGGGTGGTTAGTCCTCCACGTTGACGTCAGATCGGACTTCGTACTCGATTTCAACAGGCGGTAGCGAGGAATCCCCTTCCTCAGCGAGCGAAGCGAGCAGGAAGGGGAGGACTCGCGTGGCGAAGCTGGGCGAAACAGGTAGTATCGCCCGCCCCGTCGTCCTATGTAGTCCGAAGCGGGCTTCAGACAGCCCGGTAACGGGTGCCGAACCAATATTGCGGTGCGGGGAAGGTTTGGTTCCTCGCTGAGGACGGGTCGCAGTCAACCGACCCCGAAGGACGGACCGACGACGTTGACGAGACGCTTCGCGTCTCGTTCGCACACCAGAATGCAGCGCATTCTGGGGACGCAACCGCTCCGAGCACGATCGACTTGCCGCGAAGTCGCCGAGGTCACGTCCAATTACATTGCCTCTGCCGACCGACCGCACCGGCACACAAGTCGGTCCGGGACCACAACTCCCCACCGACGCCACGCAAGCCCCGTCCTCAAACCGCCGTAGGCGGTTAGGGCGGGGTAGTTGACCAATCGCTACGTTCGTATTACCATCCTCATTGTGTCCTGAGATAAGAAAATCGATACGACGGGACGTAAGGATGATGGGCTGTAAGTCACACTCGTTGGGGTCTCATTATAACTATGCACACTATTCAGTTGAGACCGGTCGTAAGAGTGGTGATTCCCGCTTTTATTCAATCCCGCGCTCTTTTGCCCCCTGTCGGATACCCTCAGCGCGTTTTTGAACCCGCGAGACGTACCGCTGGATCTTTTCGGGTTTCTCTCCGTAGAACGAAGCAGCCCAGTAAACGTCCGTGTTCGGCTGCGTCAAGAAGTATGCGACGAGGGTGTCCCGCCCCGCCTGAATGATTGTTGGGGGAACGCCCCGCTTGCCCGTTCCAGCCTCTTGGAATCCGTTGACATCGAAGAAGACGTCAGCGTACAACTCCGCGTGATCGGCATTGTCGAATGTGAGCCCACAATGTTGCGGTGCTTCGAACCGGTAGACGGTGTCGCCGGACGGTGACGTGCACTCGACAATTCGAACATCGAGGATGTACTCACGGAACATCGATTCATCTCGCCGGGATGTGGTTGAATCGTCGTGGTGTATGGTTGGGTCGTCAGATTGTGACATATCTTGGGTGTAGATCGCGGACTGGTAATCACAGCGATACAGACTAGACGTTCGCTTCAGTCGACCTCCTCCGAGAGACTCACAACGTCGTCGTAGTCGAGGCGTCCATTCTCGTTGAAGTCGTATGCCGCCTCGTTTTCGCGGACGCTCTCTGTACAGAAGTTCTCGAACAGCGTGTCGACGTCTTCGTCGTCCACTTCACTGTCACCGTTTACGTCCTCGTAGCGACCGTCGTTGTCGGGATCGGTGGGCGCGTCGTCTCCGTCGACCGCCGGCGGACCAGTCAGGATCGTCCCCGACCGGGCCTCCGCGTCGATTGCGTCGCCATCATCGTCGTCCAGTCGATTGACCTCAACTGTGAGTTCGGTCGTTCCTGTACTCTCGGCCTCTAGGTTAATCGACGCGAGAACGACGTTCATTGCGCCAGGTTGGAGGTTCTGTCCCACGTCGGCAAACCGGACCGTCACCGTCGACACATCCTCAGAGACTGAACTCGTCGTGTCCGTCAGTTCATCTGGGAAAGAGACACCAGCGATCGACACCACCGCCGGGTCAGAGATGGAAACAGTGATTCGACCGCCAGAAACGCCAGCCGGTAGGAACGACGCTGTCAGATCAGCTCTCGCGGTATCGTCGAGGTTCACGTTTACCGATTCCACATCGACCAAGACGTTCGGCTGGTAGACGTACAGCCCATCATTGGGGTAGGACCGGGCAGGACCGCCGAAGCCGTCCTCACAGCAGAGGACGCGGCCGTCATCCATCACGTAGACGTTATCGACGTTACGAAGCGCATCGTCGGCATCGGTGGGTGGATCAGTGAAGTCGGGGCCGACGATAACCGGTTCGAGTGTCGAGACATTGTAGTCGAGTTCAACTTCTCCACGGTAGACGATACCCCCATCGACACGATCCATCTGGAGGTCTCCCGTGTCGTCGGCCATGTCGTCGTTGAACTCAGAGATGCCGAAGTAGACGAAGTCACCCGGGCCGGAACCGTCGATGCTGTCGACGCCTTCGGCCTTGTTGAACTCGATCGATGCGCCGATCTCTTTTGCGGCTGCACGCGTCTCGAGGAACGGCACCTTACGGAGATCCTCGTCAACACCTTGTGGCCCGTTGTCGTTCCACTGGTCGGCCCATTCGACAATCTCCTCGTTGGTGATATAGTTCTGATTCCCGTTTTCGATAACCTCGCAGTCGGCCTCTTCGAGCGCCGCACCGAGATCATCTCGCCAGTCGGTCTCGGCGTGGGTTTCGAGGTAGTGCAGCTGGGTGACGTCATCGAACGTAGCGATCCATTGCTCGATCTCGGCATTACTCGCGTGGCCAAGTTCGATCCACTCGATCTCGAGGTTTACATTCGCGGGAGAGTTACGCTCATCTGAATCGGCGACAGACGCCTTGTCATTGGTGATTTTAGGGGCGTAAAGGGTTCCCTCAAGATCCATTGGGTCCTCATAGCTCGGGATCGGCTCATCGGCGACAAACTTGTATATGCCCTTGCTGTCACCATCCGAACAGCCGTAGACGGTCCGCTCATCGCCCAAGAAATCCGGTGCTTCCCAGGATGCGCGGCCCATCACGTAGTACTTGATCGGTTCAGGCACAGCCGCTGTCGGCTCGCGGTAGTCGACATGGTAGCCATAGCGGTACGGGTTCGGGTAGACGTCGCCAATTGGGGTTGTGTCGTTAGTATCGTTACCTGCTTGGTCGACTGGCTCGGCGCCGAGGTAGTATGCGAGGAACTCAACACCCGTCAGTGCCCAATCTCCCTGGGGGATAAACGACTCATCATAGTACTCTTCGATCGCGTCGACGATCTCGCTCGGATTCGGTCGATTCCAGAACTGGCCGGCACCAATGATCCCTTTACCGGAACCAGTATCGATAATATCGCTCACTGTGTGTGTTAGAGAAACGCGTGGGTGCGCATAGTTCTCTTCTGAAGAGACCATCGTGTTCCACGGCGTGAGGTTGCCGTAGCAGTTGATTCGCGTGCCGCCGAGGTCACGAAGGGGCTCAGTATTCGCGAGATTGATTGCATTTTCTAAATCGGCTTCCCACTCGTCGTCATCGGATTGACTGATCGGGACCCGCGAAACATTGCCGGGACTGTTCTCCCAGTTCGTAAAGAGGTATCCTTCGGTACCCTCATCGTTCGTTGCAATAAACTGGTTGCAGTCGGGGTTGGTTGCAGCGGCGCCGTATTGGGTACCCGCGAACTCGTCCATCGTGATGTCGATCCCATCTGGTGTCTGGGTGACACCGAGGAGCTCTGTCCCACCGTTTATCGACTCTCTTGCTTGCGCAAGCAGTACGTATTCGCCGTTATCCGAGCGAACCATGCCTTGTTCATCCCTGGTCTGCGGTGTCGACACTTCAGTGAAATCATCATTGTCACCATCTAGGTCAAACTGAAACCCACTGAAGTAGCCTACGCCGGCACGGTTAAACGGCTCAGGATTCTCCTCGCTAGGATGCTGAAGACTGTAAAGTAATCCTCCGTCTTCGAAGACGAATGGGCCGGTCACCTCAGCTCCATATGCCGTCGTCGAGAACCGCTTGAGATTCCCCTTGACACTGGGCGCGCCGGTGGTGTCTGATTCTTCAATTTCCTCCGAATGTTTTGCGCTTGCTACACCGGTTACGCTAGCGCCGAGTGTGGCTGCGATCGATGTTTCCATCAGGTTTCTCCTGGTAAATTTCATAGCGTACTACAGTGATCCACATTGTTTAATATAAATCTAATTTAAGAAAATTATAATAACATTTTATATGTTGGAGATATGATAGTATATTCATATAATATAATATAATATTTATATAGTCTCAGAGGAGAATTAATCGGGGACGATCTAACAAAGAGAAGATCAGGCTAGTCGGCTATCAGACCGGCAACGCCCATCTCGGCAAGTTCCGTCGCCTCATACTATATATGGATAGTCCAGATGTTTAACCCCACCTACCTCTTCGCGACCGAAACCAGGTGAATCCGATCTTCGGACTGTTGAGTAGGTATACGACCAGCAGTACCGAGATATATACGATATCGGCCGCTGGTGAGGAGCGTATCCGTTGAACAAACAGAGAGTGGTTACCCTTCAAAGAGAGTCTACCTTGTACAACACCTCGGATCCAAGAAGCGATCTGTTGCACAAGACCACACCACCCCTTAAGAACCCCTCATCCATACTACCCTCGTATACACCCACCGTAGATCAATATTCCTTGATGACGATATTATCCGCTCATACCCCAAGCCCCAACCAATTCTTCTCTGTACAGTAAACTTATATTGGTTCCTGTTAACATAATTATAAAATGGCACCTAATAACACCTATCCGAATCAGCATCCTCTGGACCCACTGACTCCAACAGAGATCGAACAGGCTCGAGAAATTGTCGATCAAGGTACGGAGGTAACCGATGATACACGCTTCATTGAAATTACTCTCGCGGAACCACCAAAGGACGCACTGCGAGAGTTCGAACAAACAGACACCTCCCCTGTGCGGCAAGCACGAGTAATCGTCCGCGATAAAGGCACGCAACGGTCGTACAAGGGGATCGCTTCGCTGGATGAGGAAAATCTTATCGAGTGGACCGAAATCGAGCGTGGACAGCCACGAATGATCGGCGAAGAATTCGTTGAAGTCGAGGAGGTTGTCACCTCTAACCCGGAATTCCGCGAGGCAGTGCAGAAACGAGGTGCCGATCCAGACCTCGCGATTGTTACTGCTTGGTCTGCCGGCTACGATTTCGTACCCGAGGATATTGATCGAAGCCGGCGACTCGCACATGGTATCGCATGGGTCAATGCCACCGATGACGATGAAGGAGCCGAAGCATACAACCGACCGTTATCGGGCATTCACGCGTGGGTTGATCTCGACGATCGCGAAGTAATCAAAATCGTCGATACTGGGCCAAAGAACACGGATGTCGTGAACAATCTGAAGACGCACTATTACCGAGAAGACAAACGAGACCTCCGAGACGATCTCAAGCCCTACAACGTTATCCAGCCAGAGGGGCCAAGTTGGGAGATCGATGGGAATACTGTCGAATGGCAGAAATGGCATATCCGCGTTGGATTTAATCACCGTGAAGGACTCGTTCTTTATAATATCGGATATGATGATGACGGGGAAGAACGATCAATCCTCCGACGAGCGTCATGGCCGGAGGTTATTACAGCATACAACGATTCGGATCCAGATCATGACTGGAAGGCTCCGTTCGATGTTGGCGAGTACGGGATTGGTCGTCTCGCAAACTCGCTGACGGAGGGGTGTGACTGTCTAGGCTATATGCACTATTGGGATGCTCTCCTCAATGATGGTGATGGTGAGCCGCAAGTGATTCCCAATGCGATTTGCCTTCATGAGGAAGATTATGGTACTCTCTGGCGCCACCACGATTGGCGTGTTGACGACGATGAAGTCCGTCGGAACCGGCGGTTAGTAATTTCATTCATCTCAACGATCGGGAACTACGATTTCGCGTTTTACTGGTATTTCTATCAGGATGGGAGCATCGAGGGACAGGTACGACTCACTGGGTGTAACGCGACCGGGTTACTCGAGACAGACCAGCAGGAAACCGGGTATGCGGAAATGGTGGGCCCTGGTCACAAATCAATGCTACACCAACACGTGTTCAACTGCCGGTTGGATTTCGAACTTGATGGCCAGCGGAACACGGTTCGTGAAGTGAACCTCAAATCTGTGGATTATGGGCCGGACGGATATGATCCGACACCACATGCAGAGAGCGATCGAATGCGGCTGAACCCACATGGCAACGCCGCGTACGTAGAGCGGACGCGTTTCGAACGGGAGAAGGATGCCCAACGGATGACGAACACACACAGCGGGCGTTACTGGGAAATTATCAATGAGAATGTGCTGAACGAGGCAACAGCCAGTCCAGTTGGGTATCGATTACGAGGCAAGTCAGGGACGAATACAGCGTTCGCAATGCAACCGGGTTCATCAACTGCAAAACGTGCCGGATTCGCGAAGAACCATCTCTGGGTTACACAGCATGCTGATGAGGAAATCTACCCTGCAGGCGAATATCCAAACCAAAATCCTGGTGGGGAAGGTCTCCCCTCGTGGACTGCTGAAAACCGATCCATTGCGAACGAGGACATTGTTGTCTGGTATAACATGTGCCAGACACACGTTGGAGTCCCAGAAGATTGGCCTGTACTCCCCGTGAAAATGCTCTCATTCAAATTAGAGCCGGCAGGGTTCTTTGAAGAAAATCCATCTATCGATATCCCGCCGGAACACGCAATCAAGAACGTTGAGCACTGGAAGACGGAAAATCAAGAGTCGATGAAATTCGATGATTGACCGTCTCTGAGTAGATCAATCGAGTCAATTGTGCAAAAGGCTTATCTTGAGATCATCTGATTTGGAAACAATAAGCGGCTCCCTCTCTCTAGTCGAATTCTTCGAGACGCAGCATGAGTTCTATAGCTCAAACTGGGGTGGTATAGCATGGTCCGACTGGATTCCACTCTATACGAATTCCTTTGCAACTGTCCCACGAGAACCAGGACTATACCGAATTCGCCACCAGAATACCGATCGTCTGTATCTCGAGTATATCGGTGAATCGGGGAATATCCGCCGATGAATCCAGAGTTTCGCGAGAGGTGTCCATACCGAAGAGATGTCGTATCGCGATCCGCAGACGACAGTTCCTATCTCTGAGATATCAGGAATGTGGGGACCCCGCTCTCGAAATCTCGTACGTAAGCGCCGCAGATAATCAGGCGAAAATTCTATTCTGATCGTCTCGATTGGGCTGCTCTGTCACCATTTTCCTTAAGCCGGTTACTTAGGGGACTCGCAGTCGGTTGTATCTATATGCCGTTCGAAGCAATGATCACATCGATCCACCAGATGACTCCCCAAGTGAAACAGTTCGTTATTGAAGCCGACGAGCCGTTCGAATTCGTGCCCGGACAGCATACGACAGTCCAGTTTGAACGCGACGATCCCGACGAAGACGAGGATCAAGAGGTCGTTCGGCCATACACGGCCACCAACACGCCAAATAACAACGCGATCACACTCGCCATCAAACGCTACGATGACGGAACCGCCTCAGTGTATATGCATGAGCGCAAAACAGGTGACACAATAACTCTCGGCGAACTCGGCGGAAATCTCACTCTGCAGGATAAGGATAGAGACGTCGTGTTCGTCTCGACAGGAACAGGTATCACACCAATGATCGCGATGCTCAAACAGTACCTTGAGGTCGGGACTGGTGAGGTCCATTTCTTCTATGGAGAGAAAAATCAAGAGAATATCATGTACCGCGAAACCCTCGATCAGCTTTCCACCGAGCATAACCAACTCTCGGTAGTCTACTCACTTTCCGACGAGGACTGGGATGGCCCAACCGGACACGTTCAGGACCATCTCGATGACTGCCTCAATGGGCTTGACAGGGACTTCTACGTTTGTGGCGTCCCGCAGATGGTCGTCGACACCAAAGATCACCTCGATGAGCTAGATGTTCCCGACGAGCGCGTGTTCTCCGAAGGGTGGGAAGACGGTGAGGTCGAAAACTGAAAACCAATCTCTCGTCCTAGAGAACAACGGCCAGTAGGAGAAGGGTTGGTGACTCGCAATCGAATGCTATGACACGCTACGGCTATTTCTCGATAGATGTCCAACGTCAATCGTCTCTTTAGAACGACGGCAGCGAGATTTTTTAGAACTATCCATGAGAACCACGGATGTACCGATTTCACCGCCAGAGACAGCTGCTCTCTCTTATGGTTGGAAACTGCAAACCGTACCCTTTTGCGGGTTCTTCCCCTTGATTTCCATAATGGAGTATCGTCGACTGGTCGAGATATATGACCGCCTCGATGCAACATCGTCGACACTCAAAAAAACCGATATCTTAGCCGATGCGTTCAGTGAGGCAGGTGACTTATTGCCAGAGCTCATCCAACTCGCACGTGGTCGTCTATTCGCCTCCTGGGAAAGCGATGAGCTTGGAGTCTCCTCGTCGCTCACAGCTCAGGCGATCGCGAACGCAACCGGGGTTAACAACGACCAGATAGAGTCATGGTGGCGCGAAACCGGTGATCTCGGTGACGCCGCTGCAAACGCTATTGAAAACCGCGCTCAGACGACCCTCGTCTCGGATACTCTAGAGGTCCGTACTGTCTATGAGACCCTTCGTGGCCTCACCGAATACGAAGGAACTGGGAGCCAAGACCGGCGTATCAATGATATTGCGAATTTGCTTGCAGACGCCGAACCGAATGAGGCCCGGTATATCGTACGAACCATCGTTGGCGCAATGCGATTGGGGGTCGGCGAAGGGACGATTCGTGACGCCATCGCCACGGCGTTTCTCGACGGCTCCGACGAAGCGATCCAAACTGTCGAACGAGCCTACGAAGTCACGAACGATTTTCGGACTGTCGGTGAGACTGCCCACGATCAGGGTCGTAACGGACTCAAGGAACTCGACATCGAGCTATTCCGGCCGGTAAAGGCCATGCTCGCCCAGAAAGCCGAGAACGTTGCCGACGCACTCAATGGGACCGAGCAGCCACTCGCCGAGTACAAATACGATGGAATGCGGACGAAAATTCACATTAATGGCGACGAGATTCGTGTGTTCACCCGGCGACTCGAGAACGTCACAGCCCAGTTTCCGGATATTGTCGCTGCCGCCCAAGAGGAAATCACCGCCGAGAGTGCCATTATCGAGGCCGAAGTAGTGGCGTACGACCCTGAGACGGACAGTCCGATCCCTTTCCAAGAGTTCTCCAAGCGCATCAAGCGAAAGAACGATATCAATGAGATGGCGGCGGAGTATCCTGCGACCGTTCACGTCTTCGACCTCCTCTATCATGACGGCGAGCCCCTCATCAATAGGCCACTCTCCCAGCGAATCGAGTGTCTCGAGGAGATCATCGATCACGATGAAGATAAAGGGACGATCCAGCGGGCGGAGAATCACCAGCCAGCGTCGGTTGAGGAAGCCGAATCGTTCTACGCCGACGCGCTGAAGGCCGGTCAAGAAGGGCTGATCGTCAAGAACATGAACGCTCTCTATCAGCCGGGATCCCGAGTCGGCTATATGTTGAAAGTGAAACCAATGATGGAACCGCTCGATCTCGTCGTTGTACAGGCGAAATGGAGCGAGGGTCGCAAGAGTGACTGGTTAGGTCGTCTGCGGCTCGCTTGCTGGGACGCCGAGCACGAAGAACTTCGCGAAGTCGGGCGAATGTTCTCAGGACTGACGGATGCTGAACTCCGCGAAATCACAGCAAAACTCGAGCCACTGATTCAATCAGTCGATGGCCGAACCGCGAAGATTCGTCCGGAAATCGTCATCGAAGTCGAATACGAAGAGATCCAAGAATCCACCACATACGATTCGGGGTACGCACTCAGGTTCCCTCGGTTCGGTGGATTCCGCGACGATCTCGGCCCTGAGGACGCTGATCAATTCGAGCGCGTCGAACGACTCTACGAGGAACAATAGTAATGATGACCGATCACAGCAGCAGGATCCGAGGCTGGAAAACACAACAAGGGAGTAACCACTGATGACAACAACAGAAGCGGTCAGTCTACGTGACGGAGTTCGAATCGACCTCACAACTGGTGAGACAATTGTTGCGGATGCGACCGAACCCAATGGCGATATCGTCGTTCTTAGCCACGCTCATGGTGACCATCTCTATACGCAAGCCCCTACCGACGTGATCTGTTCGGACCTCACTGCCCGACTTGCCGCTGCCCGACGAGAAGACGAAGGATCGCTTTCGCGCACGTCACATTCGGCGATCGAACAAGTAGCAGCAGGTCACGTTCTGGGGTCGTGCGCTACTATCATCGAAGACAGCGATGGGACGACCTACCTCTATACTGGCGACTTCTCGACACGGGATCGGTTCGCTCTCGACGGGTTCGACGCTAAAGCGGTCGCCGCTGAGTACGATATCGACGTACTCATTACCGAATCTACCTACGGGAAACCGGAGTACGTCTTTGAAGAGCAGGTGACACTCGAAAACCGTATCATCGACTGGTTAAACGACACTAATGATACACCCGTTATCCTCTTCGGCTACACGCTTGGACGTGCACAAGAACTCGAGTTGCTCGTTGATCGGTCCGGACGAGACCGATTGTTCGTGACAGAAGCCATCGAACGTCTGAACGACGTTATTGAATCCATCCACAGTGTTGAGTTTGCCGCTGAACGCTACGGCCGTGACGTGACGATCGGAGCTGGGGACGTATTAGTTCTTCCAGCACAGACGAACAAACTCTCATTCGTTGATCACATCGTCGAAAATACTGGTGCGATAAAGGCTGGGTTTTCTGGATGGGCCGTCGAAGACTCGTTTAAGTATCGTGGCGATTACGACGAGACGTTTGTCCTCTCCGATCACAGCGATTTCACCGAACTCACTGCGACTATTGAAACGCTGAATCCAGAGCGAGTGTACACTCAACACGGATTCGCTGACGCATTCGCTACTCACATCGAAACGACGCTCGACATCGATGCGCGGTCGCTCAAGGAAAACCAAACCTCGCTCGGTCAGTTTGGCTAAGTCTCGCCGATTCAAATCGATGAGTGGCTCAGAATCATCTGTTATAACCACCATACTTAAAAGAATATTAAACTATCTTTCAAACGCTATTGCTCTCTCCGGAGCGTAGCTGACTGCTCTTTTCCCGTAATGTTGGATAGTATATGATTCTAAGTGATCATCGCTCAAGAGTATAATCGAGACGGGGGTAGTACTCAATCTCGTCAAACCAGCCCGTACAACGCCACCCAAATTCCAACGCCATGAATTCCCAACAGCCCATTTTACAGTCCAAAGGACTATTAAATCAGTACCACTTAGTCTAGACTCAAGTACCTCGAAGCTCGTGTACGTGTACTTATTGAGCAGCGAGCCGGCATCGATCGACGAACTTCACGCAGCGCTCAATATTGAGAAGCTGACGCTGTACCCAATCCTAAATACACTTATGACAGCGAATCTCGTCACCCAATCCGAGGACGAATATCGCTGTCAGAGCCGCCCGAAAATGAAACGAAAGCATGACTACTGACGCACCTTGTGCCGTTGTGCGTCTGTGGATACTTCTTCCCAACGACATCAGCCTGAATTAAGCCGACGTTATCGAGTAGTTTCAGGAGCTCAAACAAAACGGAAGACTCGCAGAGTCCGATATCGACGGGTGGGGAGTCAACAATGGGAATCACCATCCCACGTGATCGGGATTCAATTAAACCACAAAAACTACTCTCCGAGCTCGAACGATGGACAGATAACCACGAGTGCACGCTCGACTTTGCGATTGGTCAGTTCGATATTAACTCATCAGTTACCAGCGACACAATGCAGGATACGGATACTGCAAACTAGATCTTCCTGAATATCAGCTTCCCTAAGAAGTTACTCTGAAACATATTTGACAATTCGAATATCGTTGTATTCTTTTGTCTCCGTCGGTCGATGGGTTCGCTCGATCGAGTCCTTCATATCCTCCTCTTGGGCGGGATACCCGTGGGAAAAAACAAACCAGACAGTTTCCGATTCCGCGATTCGATCCAATTCTTCTTCTCGAAGCGTGTTTTCGGACGCAGACGTCACCGTTGCCTCTGAGTCAAAGTAGTAGCCGAACGGGTACTCTAGGTCGCTCCGGCTGAGGAGAACCAGATCATCCGCATCAGCGTTCCCCGCCACGTACTGGGCGGATTCGCGCCACTGTTCGCGTTGATCATCAGCGTACATGGTCGGCAACGGGTAAAGGGACACGGACAGCACGAGAACAACTACCATGAACCGAGCGGACGGGCGGGGAAGTCTGGCGATCCCTCTCGCGACGAGTATGAATAGACCGATTGAGGCAGGAATCGTGTATCGCTGAACGAATATCGGTGTGATCGCATAGGAAACGAAGATCGGAACCACGATAGGGACCAGAACCCACGACCCCAATAGGAGCGCCGACCACGACCGAGCGTCCCCGTCTCTCTCAGGGGCAGATCCCGATCCCATTGGTGCTTTCTGACCCGGTATCCACGGTAGCGGAAAGACAGCGATAACGCAGAGCACACCGATGAACGCGAGGAGACTGAAGTACACCACTGGATGCCACTGGAGAACCCACGAGGTGCCGAAGTACGATAACGGCGTCGTGACGAGATACGGGACGGATGGGGGCAACACCCATACCTCGCCCTGGCCGGTGAGCACTCGGACCACGAGGACCCGCACGTACGGAAGGAGAAGAATGCCGATGACCACTTGGACCTTTACCCAATCCATAACGGCGGCGCTCTCTATTCTCCCTTTGGACAGCATCTGCTTGCCGAACACGAACAGCAACTGGGACAAAATGACAAACAAACCGAACATGTGCGTGTATCCGAGGGCGACCGTGGAGATCACGTAGAGAACAACGTGTTCCGTACTTGCCTCCTTATCCATCGATTTCAACAGAAACAGGAACGAAAGCGATGAAAGGAATGCGAGGAGCGTGTACATACGGGCCTCTTGGGCGTACCAGATGTGAAACGACGAGACCGAGAGGAGCCCTGCACTGAGGAGGCCGACGTCTCTTGAGTATAGTTCCGATCCCAGCAGATAGATCACGACTATGGTGACGATCCCAAACAAGGCCGATAACAGCCGGAGGGTCGATTCGCCGTATCCAAACGCTGTTGTCCAGATGTCGAGGATGAGGTAATATAACGGCGGACTGTTGTCCGTCCAGGGGAGTTCGAGCGCGAGCGCGGCGAACGACATGGTTTCGACGAAGTGGACTGAGTACCCCTCGTCAAGCCAGAGGCTCTCCGCGCCGATCCGAAAGATCCGAAGCAGGGATCCGATCGCGACGATAATCCCTACCAGGAGGACGTCTTTACTCGGCCGTCTGCTCATCTCAGAACTTCTTGAAGAGCTCTTTGACGATGGTCAATGCTCCCTGGTCCCAGGCGACTCGGTGGTCCTTTCCAGCCTCTGCGCCCTTCGCTTCGTAGTTGTTCAGATACCATTGATAGGTATCGACTAGGGCCTCTTGATTGGAGTACTCGGGCTCCCAGCCGAGTCCACGGAGTTTTTCGACCGAGACGTACGAGTCCTCGTGGGCTGTCTCGTACACCCAAGGATACAGTGGCGAGAGATCGAGCGCGTTCAACGCCCGCAATGCGAGGACGGTCACCGTTGCGGGCGTCCCGACGACCCGCTTTCCGGTCCCTGCCTCGTCGATTGGGGCTTGGAAGTCCTCCTTCATCGTCCCGTACTCCTCAGCGCCTACGTTGAACGTCTCGTTCACGTCGTCCTCGTCCAGTAGGAACATCAGTTCGATCGCCCGGACGATATCATGGACGTGCAGTAGTTGGTACTGGTTGTCCCCCCACCCCACCAATGGGACGTTGGCCCCGTCCTCGATCCAGTCGAACAGGACCTGAAACACGCCGAGTCGCTGTGGACCGATGAACGTCTTGGGACGGAGGATCGGGACACACATCCCCATTCGTCTGAAGTCCTCACAGATCCGTTCGGCCTCGACCTTCGCGTTGCCGTACGCACCGACACCGTCCAACGGCGACTCTTCGGTAATCGGATGGGTGTCATGTGTACCATAGACGGCCGTCGAGGAGATATAGACCACGCGTTCGATGCCCGCTTCCTTTGCTGCCCACAGGACGGATCTGGTTCCCTCGATGGTCACCTCTCGGATCTCGTCGTCGTCCCACAGCGGGAGCGCCGCCGCAGTGTGGACGATCACGTCCGGCTCGACGTCCTGGATCGCCTTCTGGAGGGCGTTCTCGTCACGGACGTCACCCTCGACGAACCCGATTTCGTCCGTATCATCGTCCTCGTTGAACGATTTGAGATCATAGGCCGTCACGTCCCATCCGCGATCAGCAAAGTACTGACACGTGTGCAGGCCGAGAAACCCCGTTCCCCCGGTAATCAGAACCGAATCGTACTGTGATTCCGTGGCATCGACGTCGGCTATTTCGGTCGCTCCCATCATACATACAAACCCACACATTCATATTTCTGTTTCGCTTCATTGCTGGGTAATGGCGAGTTCACTTCGGACGTCTCCCGCGGTTACCACCGCGACAGGGTTGGTCCGTGAAGCTCGCCCATTGCAGTGGTACAAACAGGGTGTGATGCTCTTGGGGATCGTCTTCTCGAAGAATCTTTTCAATTTTGAGGCTTGGGCTAACCTCCTCGTCGGGGTCGTTGCCTTTACCGCCGTTGCCGGTACGATGTACATCTTCAACGATATCAATGACCTCGAGAAGGACCGGAACCATCCTGAAAAACGACATCGACCCATCGCAAGTGGACAGGTCTCCGTTCCTGTCGCCGCCGGATTCGCCCTGCTCCTCGCCGTCGGTGGCCTGGGTGCCGCCTACAGTGTTGGCCCTCTCTTTCTCACAGTGTTAACCATCTATGTCGCCCAAAACGTGCTCTACTCCGTTCATTTCAAACAAATGGTCTACGTCGACGTCATCCTCGTCGCCATCGGGTTCGTCCTTCGGGCGATTGCTGGTGTCGTAGCGATCAACGTCTTCCTGAGCCCATGGTTGATCGTGAGTACCTCCTTGCTCGCGTTGGTCTTGGCCCTCGGAAAACGCCGCCAAGAACTCGAGTGCACAACCGAGCCCCAGGAGACCCGGTCGGTGCTCGCCGAGTATGCCGAGGGCGACGTCGACCAACTGCTCGTCATGACTATGGCGTCGCTGCTAATGGCCTATTCATTGTATACTTTCTCCCGGACCAACCCGGTGATGATGGTCACCCTCCCGTTTGCCTTTTTTGGGGTCTTTCGCTACCATCATCTCGTTTATACCACCGACATCGCGAGCCAGCCACAGTACCTCTTCACCGATTGGCCATCAGTTGTGAACCTCATCCTTTGGGCGTGTGTTTCGGTACTTGTGCTCTACAACGTTCCCAAGCGGGTACTCGCAGCACTGGGGGTGATCGGATGAGAGAATACGATCTCCAGGTCCACACCGACGCCTCGCCCTGTTCACGGGCCGCACCGCGAGATGTCGTCAAGGCGGCCTGCAAGACGGGTCTCGACGGGATCGCGATTACGAACCACGACACGCTTGAGGGGTATGCGGCAGTCGACGACCTCGCACCAGAAGGTTTGACTGTGATCTCCGGCGTCGAGGTGACAACGACCCAGGGACATCTCCTCGCGCTCGACGTTCAGGAAGTGCCTGCACGTGGAGATCCACTCACCGTGATCGACCGAGTACACGACCAGGGTGGTCTTGCAATTCTTTCCCATCCGTTCGATCGACTCCGGGAGTACTATACCGACGACCTCGAGGAAATCGCGACTCGCGCTGACGGCGTGGAGGTTCGCAATTCGCGGTGTATCATCCCCCGCTACAACCGCCGCGCGCGGACGTTCGCGGCCGACCACGGTCTAGCGATGACCGGCGGGAGCGATGCGCACTTCCCCATGGAGGTCGGCCGGGTCCGGACGATATGTGACCGTCCGGTCCTCGAGGCGATCCGCACGAACGGGACCGATACAGCGGGCCGTGGCGGCTACCTCTCGGGCCACGTCGCGACCAAGCTCAACGACCTTCTCGCCATCATACACGCATGAGCGAGGCCTTCTCCGCCACTGAACGCGCCGTTCGCCGACACGGGCTCTGGCTCACGGCCCTCCTTACGATCGGGGTCTTCTTCGCGCTGTTCCTGTTCGGTGACGCAGCCGAGGTCAGTCGGGTGATCCTCGCCATCGAGCCATGGCGTATCGGCGCAGTAATAGTGCTCGCGACAGTGAGCTACGGGATCCGATTCGCGAAATGGGAGTACTACCTCCGGCAACTCGCAATCACGATCCCGCTCAAGACCAGCCTATTGGCCTTTTTCAGCGGCCTGATGATGGTTGTTACCCCCGGCAAAGCGGGAGAAGTCTGGAAGGCGTGGTTCCTCCGGGACCTCCGAGACATTCCAGTTAGCCGGACTGCCTCGGTCGTCGGGGCCGAGCGCGTCACCGACCTACTCGCGCTCTCGGTGTTCGCGCTCTTCGGTCTGATGGTCTACGAGCAGTCCTCGACGGTACTGGTCGGGGTACTGACGGTTTTTCTTATCGGCATCGGCCTGCTCCAGTGGCGAGCGTTCTGTCTCGGACTCCTGAGCCGGCTCGAACCCCTTCCGATCGTCGGACCGTACGCGAACGAACTTGAGGAGTTCTACGAAAGTGCCTACGTGCTGTTCCAGTTCCGTCCGCTGGCTGTCTCGCTTCTCATCAGCCTGCTCGCCTGGGGACTTGAGGGCACGGCCCTCTGGATCGTGCTCGATGGATTCGGCACACAGGCGGCCCTGCCGGTAGCGCTGTTCGTGTTCGGTCTCGGTTCGGTCGTCGGTGCGGCGAGCCTCCTCCCCGGTGGGTTGGCTGCCACCGAGGCCAGCATGGTCGGGATGCTCGTTGTCCTCGGATACTCCCATTCCGTCGCTGTCAGCTCGACACTCCTCATCCGTGTCGGGACGCTCTGGTACGGTGCAGTCCTCGGAACCACCGTCTTTGTCACCTACCGCTTCGTCCGCGATCGGAATCAGCCTGCACACCAGAGCCGGTAAACACGGCCCTTCAGGACAAAGCGTATCCGACGAGATGTCATGACCCTTCTCCTGTGTCAAACTGGCTGAACACGACGATTCCGCACTATTATTGGAAGACTGATATGAATATGAGGAGACGAAAGTACTATTATACGAACCCCCAATAACGGCTGTATGACAGTTTGGGGGATGGCCGAACTGACGGGGCGGGTGGGGAAACCGTGAGTGATCGCTCGGACTCGGTCGGCAGGCATCTGCGATCGATTTTCTCGCGAAATTACCTTCGGATCGTGTTTATAGTGCTCGTGCTCCTCTCAAGCGTGGTTCTTATCAACGGTGCGACAGGAGATCACCTCACGACGGCCACCGAGGAGGATGTCCCACGCGCACCGGCCACTGATGGCCACACAGTGATTACCGAATCCGGCAAAACTGGGACAATTACCGCCTACGCTCCTGATGGAAGCGTGATCTATTACGATAACTCTCGGACGAAGTATTACGACGTCGATCCGGTTGAGGGCGACCCGATGACCATCGAGTATACCGCGACCGATACGATCAACTCCGAGGGGGTGACCTGTAGCGATCCGCCGTGTTCGCTGAACGTCATTGAACGTGTCGACCTCGAGACCGGCGAAAAAGAAGTGATCTATGAGCGCTACGACGCGAGCGATTACTCTTCCGAGTGGCATGACGCCGACCGGATCGACGAGAACCGCATTCTCGTCGGCGACATGGTCGAGGATCGGATGTTCATCGTCAACACCGAGACCGAGATCGTCGAGTGGTCGTGGGACGTCCAGTCCGCGTACCCCATCGAGGGTGGCGGACCGTTCCCACGCGACTGGGCACACCTCAACGACGTCGAGTACATCGAGAGCGAGGGCGATCCGATGAACGGTATGATGATGGCGAGCCTGCGCAACCAGGATCAGGTCGTCTTCGTCGACCCCGAGGAGGGTCTCCAGGAGGACTGGACGCTCGGATCGGAGAACAATCACGACGTCTTGTTCGAACAGCACAACCCTGATTACATTCCCGCGGCAAACGGCGGCCCGGCGATCACCGTTGCCGATTCCGAGAACGCCCGTGTCCAAGAGTTCCAGCGAGAGAACGGTGAGTGGACGCAAAGCTGGGAGTGGTCCGACGAACGGATGCAGTGGCCTCGTGACGTCGACCGGCTCCCCGATGGGAACACGCTCATTACCGATACCCACGGCCATCGCGTTATAGAAGTGAACCCCGATGGCGAGATTGTCTGGGCGGTCGAATCGTCGCGGCCATACGAAGCTGAGCGGCTAGAGACCGGTGCGGAGAGCACTGACGGCCAGAGCGCACAGGAACTCGGCCTCGAATCCCACACACCCGGCGATGTCGGCGGGACCAACGGCGAGGCGAACTCCGGAAGCAGTGAGAGTGGCTTCGATCCAATTGGGACACTCTCCCGTCTGTTCGGTGAACTCGCTGCCTTTGTTATCTCATATTTCTCGTTCCGGATGTACAACGCTCTCATCTTCATCACCCCAATTTGGATGGGCAACCCTGAGTTCGGCGCTGCCGCCGTCTTAATCCTAACAGTATTCGTATGGATCTTGCTTGAAGTCAGCTGGCGCCTCTATGACTCGCAAATCAAAATTCGCAACCCCGTATATTGGGGCAATTCCAAAAAATAATAAACCCTTATTAAATGATGATTTTTGTACTCGATGAGAAGAATGGTTTTGAAACTAAACGAAAAAGAATAATCTCGCCGAATAGTTCAACGAGAGAAGAGCCAGTTAGGCTGCCAAGAGTTTATACCAGAAGACGGGCCCACAGAGCGTGATGACCCCGACGGTGTACATGCTGGTGTGAGATCCTCTACAAAGTCACGCTCGAAACCCAAGCGCTCTCGATCGAGATGCATCCGTGGGATCTGCGCCCACCAATCGACCAATGCCACCTATCGAATCGCACTCACCAGACCCAGCAGAGAGGGTGTAGATGAATCGATGAGACGCTTGCGAGCCACCACTGGCTCTTTGCGACGCTTTCACGAGCTGTAAGGAGTTCGTCGATATACTCTTGCGCCTCCCGCAGGGCCTCGTCATCTTGCTGGGGAAGCCCTTCGGAAAGGTAGTTTGGAAGAGATGAAGGTGCTATCGGAGACATTCTACCTTGTGCAACAAGGATCGCTATCGTATTAGTATCGTTGTACAAGGTTGGTTAGAGGTGATGAACGACTAGATGGATAGTCGTCAACGTCAGAATCTCTTGGAGACACACCATGATTTTGACTGTGCAATAGCATTCATCACCGGATCTTCGGCGTCTTTGTTTTCAGGAAGGGGAATCTCGGAATCGGTAGCAATGAAGGCATTCACGCCGGGGTCGTCTCGGGGGAACGAACAGAGGTCCTTGAGTTCAGTAACGAATTCCTGATCAGCAGTGGTAAATACATCATCGGCAACGCGGATTCAACCATTTTGGGCGGATTACGAGCATCTCGCCGAACGATTCGCGTTTGCTCTCTGGAGGCCAAGGCTTACTTCGTACCCAAGGAGACCGGACGGTTGCTTTCATTTCCATGGGTTCGGCACGAGGTCAGCCTGCACCCGGGCACCGACCTCGATCCGACAGTCCGAGCGCGGTTCAGCCACACAGAGTAGGACGTACCCGTCCTGCCGGTGCCGGGGTTTCAGCCCCCGTGGCCGTTCACTATGGACCAGATTCCCCTCCAGCAGACGCCCAGTACAGGTGCCACAGGCGCCGTACAGACAGCCATAGGGGACGACGACACCTTCGCGCTCGGTGACGTTGATGACCGTCTCCGACTCGGCGACATCGACGGTCGCTTCCCGGCCGTCACGCCACTCCAGGGTGACCCGATGCATTGGCGGCTACTGCCAGACATCGCTGGTACAGTCGCCGCCGGGCCAGCGAATCTCGTGGGCACGGGCCGGACCACCGGGCGCGTCACCGAAGTCGACGACGAACTCCTCGTCGAGCTCCATCCGCCCTTCCTCAGGGTAGACATCCGCCTTCAGCATCAGCGATCCCTCCTCGCCGATTTCGGGGTAGAACTGGTTGTCCCACGAGGAGAACAGAGAGGTGGTCCAGTAGAGCCGCCGCCCGTCACGGGACAGTTGGAGCATCTGAGGGGCGCCCCGGATGTCGTGACCCGAAACCTCCTGTCGGTCGCCAAAGTTGCCGCCGGCCCACACCTGATCCACCAGTCGGGGATTGCCCGTGTCACTGATGTCGTACATCCGCACGTCGCCGTGCAGCCAGTTCGAAAAGAACATATATTGGTCGTCGAGCGACAGGAGGAGATCGGTCACAAGACCGGGAACGGGCATGTCCCAGTCCGGATGCTCGCGGTCCTCAATATCGATCACTTTCTCCCACTCCCAGTTTCCATCGCCGTCCTCCCAGAACCGGATGACGTTCGAAGAAAGTGCGGCGCCCACATATCCCTCCGTTTCCTCCGGATTGTGGGGCATCCGAATCTCCAGCGGGATCAGCCCCTCCTCGCCAAAAGTGAGTGTCTGGCGGTGTTCTTTGGTTTCCCAGTCCCAGATATGGATGCTGTCGCCGTATTTACTGTTTTCAACGTCATCAAGGTCAAATCCGGGATAGTAGGTTTTTGGAGCAGCCCACTCGGTCGACAGCATTACACCGTGCCGGGGCTGGTACCAGTAATCGTAGTTCATCTTCATGTCGCCGCGGTCGCTCTCCCAGTGGCCGTCGATGGAAAAGTCGTCCTGATCGAGCTGAAGGAAGCCACCGGGAAGTTCGCCGTCGGCGTTGCCAAGCATACTGATGACGATTTTCCCTCCGGGAACGCAGTGAACGGTGTGGGGTGCCGAGAGGTCGTACTCGAACACGTCCTCGGGTTCGATCACCTTCTCGATCGTCGGCTGTCGGGGGTCGGCGGCGTCAACGATATGAATTCGCGAGGAGCGCTGTCCAGGGACGATCAGATAGTCGCGGGTCAATCCTTCGGCGTGGCACGACGACGAGCAGCTGTTCCAGCCAAAGTGATGGAGTTCGTCACCCTTGTTCGGCATCTCAACGGTGTCGATCAACTCAGCATAGGTGTCGGAGTCGGGATCTACATCAACGACGCCGATGAAGTCCGGGCCATCGACATCCATCCCAACTCGGGGTGCCATGACGAAGGCGGTCTTCTCACGTTCAGATTCCGTCCGCATTGCCGCGGGTGTCGGATAGCCCGGTCCCTTCACCTCGTGATGTTCATGCCCCTGTGTCTCGGTCGAGTGACTGGGTTCATCAGTACTCATGATAGTGTATGACACAGTCGACTCGATCATAAATAGTATTTTCGCTCGTTCGGGCACAGGAGTGATACCAACGGTTGCTTAAACCGCGTGTTTGAGCGTGTCTCGTACGGATTTTCGCATCCCTATCTAACGAGTGGTCAGTCGGGACGGAAGTGCACTACTAAGATTCCACCAGGGCTGGATCCCCGCTCTCTACCGCGCCGACGATAGGTTCCCGGTTTGTCGGCCCACTCAGCAATTAAGGGGGTATCGTTCTGATTACACGGGGGACTGTGACATCCTCCCCGCCGTTTACGGCGGGGCTTCCCACGCTCACCAACGGGCGGTTCGGTGGGAGATTTATGGTTGCCGGCCCGACGCACCGGGGGCGGTGCCACGCCGCCGTTACTCCTATCACGCTCGTGACTCAGAGTTACGTGGTGTTTTTTGTCGGTCTGCGGTCCCACGGGCTTACGTTTTGATGAGGCAAACACCGAATCAACTGCCAGTTTGTGGGGTGTCAAGGCCCGGCGGGGAAACCGGCGGGTTGACGCCCGGATATAGGGGCGTGGGGCACCTAACTCTATCAATTCTGACGTTTGGCGGGTGATGACGCCGCCGTATCCCCACCCTGAAGGGCGAGGTTTTGGCGGCTGTGGTTCACATAACAACAGTGCCGAGCGTCGGGACTGGTTTTGAGAGTCCGTCTGAATATTCGAGTCCGATTGCCCATCCGATCTCAAACAAACCAGCCAATATCAAGAGGGGCCGCAACATCTCACCGTTCATCTACTCATTCAGTCGAACTACATCTTCTGCTAACTCACCGGTTCGGTGGCTGGTTTTTGTCGAAACAAAATACATTCTCTGTTAAATTAACACTCTGTGTGTAGTATCCCATTCCTATCAAATTCTGATGATTTCATCAGAGTACATATAGATTCCTGGATTCGATAACGGGACATTTGACTTAGCGGAGAAAATCGAAAATGGACTATCTGAGTAAGGATTCCAGTTAGGGAAAGGAGACGAGCATCTTACGGAATCCGAATTGAAGTTCCTGACACCTCTGCGGTCAACTCAAGAAATTCACCGTCGCGAACGCCTTGTACTCTCTCTAGGAGTCCGAGTTCACTTTGCCTGTTGCGTCCGGTTTCGGAGCCATTGTACTAGGTAGCCCGCGAACGAGCATGTAGTCACCGCGTGCCCGGTCTTTGATCCGGTCCTGTCGCGGTACGCCGACGTTCGGCGGGCACCCACGCGAGCGAGGCGAACGGGTCCGGCGGCGATGGTGACGCCGGTCGCAGCGACGGCGACAACACTCGATGCGAGCAAGAGGGGGTCGTACCCGACTCCTGCGGTAATCGCCAGTCCGGCGAACGCGACCGGTCCAGCGGTGCGACCGAGGAACGTCGTGCTGTTGCGCAGACTCATCGCGCCGGCGAGGTACTCCGTGGCGACCCGGTCGCTCACGGCTGCATCGACGACCGGCATCAGGAAGCCGACGCCGGTGCCGACGACCAGGACTGCGGCCATCGTCCCGATCAGGCCGGTCGCGGCCCATGCGGCCGCGAAGCCAACGGCGTAGCAGGCGAACCCGGCCGCAATCAGCCACTCGTTCGAGAGGTATCGTGCCAGCCGGCCGCTCGAGAGTGCGACCAGCATTGAGGCCGTTTCCGCAGCGAAGATTACGACGCCAATCAATACGGGAGCAACTGCCGTTGCGAGGACGAACGGCATCGCCGTGAAGACCACGCCGAACAGCAGGAACTCGGTGAGGAACGCGACGCCGAACAGCGCCACGAGTGCTGGCGTGAGGACCGTTCGAGCGGCGTCGATGAGGTACGTGATTCCACCTTTGTCACCGGAGCGTTCCGGCTCCTCGAGCGCGACCTGCGCGAACGCGGCGATTGGGAGCGCCGCCAGGTACGCAAGAAACGGTGCATTCCACGCGATACCGGCGAGTGCCCCGCCTACGACGGGGAACAGGGCGGCGGTCGCGGAGAGGACTGCGACGTTTGCACCCAGCACCGCGTTGCGCTGCACGCCGTCGAACACGTCGCCAACGATCGTCACGGTAGTGATAAAGATTGCTGCAGCGGCGGTGCCCTGTGCGATGCGGAGCGCAAGCAACGCTTCGAATGTGGGTGCAATCGCCATCGCCCCACCGAGAACACCAAATGCAATCAAGCCCGCTACAAGCACCCGTTTGCGCCCAATCCGGTCGGCGAGAATGCCAATAAACGGTGATAGCGCGATACCCACTACGAAGTACGTACTCACCAAGAGACTCGCCTGAGCGTCGGTGATCCCGAACACATCACGGAATACCGGTAGCGCTGGACTGATCAACGGCACTCCGAGCGGTGCAAGCGCTGTGCTCAGCAACACAATCTGCACGGTCCGAGATCGCCATGGAACGGTCTCAGTCTGTCCTGGTCGCCCGTTTGCCTTGATCGAGTGGCCCATGGTTGTACAGAAGTAGCCAGCTCTCGTGTAGTCATCTACTAATATTGATATCTCCGCCCGATTGTAAGATCACTAGATTCGAGGTGTCTCACCACCTGCGACAGGGATAACTGCACGAGAACCGTAGGCTACTCTAGCCAGTATAGAGTGATAGACATGGGAAACACAGTACTCGACGAGATTCTCGAGACGACACTCGAGTTGGATACCAACCCAATCTCAGCACACGAACTCAGTTCGCGCATAGAAACGGATGACCTCATCGATATCGTCCGTCATCGCGAACTCTTCGAAGTGCTGGTAGCCGGACCACTCGACCGAAACGACCTCGAAGCTCAGCTCGACGTCTCTCGCGCAACGAGCCACCGTTTCACACGGTGGCTCTCAGATCACGACCTCGCAACACGTGTCGATCATCGATTCGAGCTAACCGGAAAGGGACAGGCGTACGCTGATGCGATTATTCACCTCGAGCGTGATCTCCGGGCAGCAACGACACTCGCCCCACTACTCGAGTCGATTTGTGAATCCCACCGTGAATCCGTCGTCGCTCCGTTCGCTGACGGGACAGTAACCACTGCGACGCCCGAAAATCCGTATGCACCGGTCACTCGGTTCGTCCAGTTGCTCCGTGAAAGCGATAGCCTTCGTGGATTCAACACAACGCAGATGCTTCCATCTGAACTCGGAGGGGCTGCTGGACACCTGTTCGATGACATTGACATGGAACTCATCTACTTGCCCGACGTCGTCGAGAACCTCTTCGAGAACCACCCAGAGCAAGTTCAGGATGCCATAGATGCAGGTCATCTGACCCTCCGCAGCCGCGAGGCGCTTCCATATGGGCTCGCCATCTTCGACGATCAGGTCGGCGTCGCCGGCTACGACGAGGAGACCGGGACGATGCGCGTGTTCGTCGACTCCGACTCCGCGATTGCCCGTGGGTGGGCCGAGCGCGTCTTCGAGGCGTACCGAGATCGGTCGGAACCGATCGACGACCACGGCGATCTCGAGACGGACTGAGCGGATCCTCGAACTGTCTCTTGTGGAGCGATGACGGGCGCCTCCTCTTGAGATGCGTCTCATACAGTGAGGCCGGGGTCAGCGACCGCTCCTCGTCTCTCTTCTTGTCGCCTGTCTCTCGCGTGAATTATAGATGGTTCTTCGTCTTCTACTCGTACACGATGTGGAACCAGTGGTCGGAATCGGCGACCGCAGTGGGATCCCGATTCACGAACGTCTGTGTTATCGCGGAACAGTACCGCGGCGGGCTCCTGTTCGCGATCGTGGCGCTCGTTATGGGGGTTGGGTACGTCGCGATCGGCGTGGGCACGGAAACCGTGCCGCCGCCGCTGCTCGCCGCGTTTCGATTCGACGCCTCCGCGTCGATATTACTGACGTACGCGTTCGTCAGGGGACGCTGGCGTCCGCGAACGACCGCCGACGTACTCGCGATCGTCGTCCTCGGCGAGTTCGTGCTCGCCGGCACCGTCGGCTTTCTCTTCGCCGGACAGCAATACATCACGGTGTCGATCGCCGCCGTCGTCATGGGGCTGGGACCGATTGTTACCGTCCCGTTTGCGTACCTGCTTGTCCCCGGAGAACGCCTCTCTCGAGCGGATCTCGTCGGCGTCGCTCTCGGCTTTTGCGGCGTCGCGATCGTCGCCAACCCGTTGCCGGCGGAAGCGACCACTGGCAGCGCGGTCGGAATCGCGTTCATCTGCTGTGCCGTGCTTAGCTCGAGTCTCGGCGGCGTCCTGCTCAGTCGGCTCGAGACCGACCTGTCGATGCTGTCGCTGACCGGATGGGGTGCGTTACTCGGCGGCGTAACGTTACACCTCGTCAGCGTCGGACTCGGTGAGACTGGCGGAGCGATCGCCTGGACGCCCACGTCGATCGCGGCCCTCGTTTATCTAGGAGTCGTCGTCGGAATCGGCGGTTACACGGCCCTACTCAGTCTTCTTGCGGAGGTCGGGCCGACCCGAACAAGCCTCACGTCGTTCGCGAGTCCGGTTGTCGCGATCATTGCGGGCTGGCTAGTGCTCGGAGAGGCCGTTACTGTCCTCACGTTAGTAGGATTTCTCGTGGTCACCGTTGGATTTGTTGTGTTGAATAGAGGTGATTTCGGTTCCGTTCTAGAGTCGATCCGTCGCTGATCGGTTCACCCTTCTTCGAAAATGCCGAAAAGTCGATTGTAGCGTCCTTCTTACGGAGTGTCGCGTCTTTGCCAAAGAAGCCACAGAATAGCAATATCGGGTCAGCGAATGTCTCGATGGTATCCTCACCTCTGTGGCGTATATCGTCGATACTCGACAGCAACGTCGGTACTTAGTCAGGTGAGTTCCCGGTGGTGATGACATTGGTACGAAAGGCACCAACGTCCTTTCGAATGGCCTGTTGAATACAGCGGATAAGTTTATCACGACGATTTCATTTCCTTCACGCTGAAATTGTCTGCACTATACGCTTACTACACATGCAAACCTAACGCAGCCAGTTATATAAGATAGTATAGATGTTGGTAGAGCTGTGCTGAATACAGAGCGCGTATCTCGCAGGTAGTTACGCAATGAAACAACTGATCTCAGCGTGTGCGGAGCCGGAATTAGCCACTCAGGCAGGTCGTTCGATGTTTTCCTGCTCCGTCTCGCTTTCCGCGGTCCTTCGACTCTTGTAGGTGTTCAGCCCGAGCAGGTTGTTCAGTGGACACTTCTGCGTCAGGCCCGTAACCGTCAGGGTCGCTCCTACTATCACGCCCAGGGCCACCAGTATCGGCGAGAGGACGATAACGCCCAGTATCGCCGCTGCTGATCCAATGAGGAGGATGGGACCGACGATCAACCGGAGGAGACGGTCCCAGCCACCGACATTCTTCTCAGGGGGATAGAAACGCATTGTTGTTCACCACGAAACTATAGGTCGCCTGAGGAGATAAAGATAGCAGGAGATTTCCACAATATAGGACATGATACGGAAAATAACTGTCCGATTAGCAATCGAGGCATGTAGGCCAGGGCTGTTTCGACGGCAGGAAGCGCTCCACCCCATCAACGAAAGGGCGACGAACAGGGCGAGATCGCGGCGCTGCTGACACAACGGTTGCAATCTTCTCGTCCTAAGAGGACGGCATTTCTTGAGGAGAACAATGTCTAGGGATTCGTTCGTATCGGACAGAATCCAGAGTCTGCTGGACTGTATATCACCGGTGCTGTTGGGGTCGTCATCTATGTGGCGCGTGTTAAAGAGATCGTGCCGGCGAGTGAAGCGACGTTGTCACGCCCGCTTGCGTCCTATACTGGCGATCAGGCACCGTTCGATCAGAACAAATGTGTCGGTGTGTTTGAACCCGAGTCGGTGTCTGCGCTGTTCGATCCCATTTTGCTGGCACCGCGTGTTCCGTACGGGCTGCAGTAGACGGACCTAGAGTCATTCCGGACAGCCGAAACCACGGGCAATATTCTGTGAGCTAGCCGTTTTTCGTTTCGCGAGTTGACATCGTTGGAACTCCTCGAACGGTGATGGGTCCAGAAGTCGTGCTGAATAGACCACGCGTGTCGGCTAGTGACCTACTCAATAGATGCGCGGATAGTAGTGGGAACGTATGATTCTCTCGATCGGATGGTGGCTCCTCATTCCGACCGAAATAACGCAGCCCACTGCAAGTTTTATCTCGTTGGGGAGCGCCAATCCATGTGATAAGTTCACAAGATACATCTGTTGAGAAGTACGACATCGATCTTGGAAAGCTCGGCGCTAAACTAGAAATTGCCCGAACCGAAAACAAGGCGAATGTCGCTATCGTCGAACATACGCTTCCGCCACACACGCTCGCCGCCCCACTGCACCGACATAGCCGTGAGGACGAAATTTCCTACGTGCTAGAGGGAAAGATGACCGTGCTTGCTGGCGACGAGATCTGGACCGTCCCGGCGAACGAGGCTACCCTCAAGGGCCGGAACACCTGGCATACCTTCTGGAACGCGAATGACGAACCACTTCGTTTCCTCGAGATTATCGCGCCGAGCGAGTTCTCGGAATTCTTTGAAGAGATTTCACATGTTTATCCAGTCGACCCTGCGGACGAAGAGGCGCTCGCCCACTTCGAGGAAATCTGCGAGCGGTACGGCTTCAAGGCCGACCTCGAGAGCATTCCGAAACTCTGCGAGGAACACGACCTCCAAATGTAGGAGGACCAATCGACTCCCACTTTCTCCTTGCTGTAGCTACCCTCTACATTGCTCACTCCCCAATCACCGGTTGATGAATACAGCCTCTATATGCAGCACCCTATTCTTATCATATTATGAAGATTTCAACAGGGCTACTGATTTTACCATCTGCGCCTGTGCGCACGGACTATTCTCTTTTGGCGTGGTCAGCCTTGTGCAACAAAACGTCCTTGGATGCGAAGTGTTGCACAAGGCAAACTCTCTTTGCGGAGCGACTACCCACTGTCGGTTCTAATCAACGGATACGCTTCTCACCAACGGTCGACAGCGTACGTCTCTCGATACTGCTGGTAGGACGCCGTCTCGATAGTCCGGAGATCGAACCCACCTGGATTCCGTTCACGGAGTTCAGTAAAGAGTCGCGGGTAGTCAGAGAGGCACAGTGCTCGGTCCTCATCGAAGAGGGCTGTAACCATGTATCGATCACCGACTACGTAGGTTGTCGGATCGTGAAACGTGAGAACGACTGTGGCGGTCGCAGGCCCGATACCAGGGATCGACGTGAGAGTGTTTAGCTGGAGCTTCGGATCGTCGACGAGGAACGCTGCTTCGCTTATTCGCTGGATGAATGCTGCAGGAACATCGGACATCCACTCGATAGACCGATCTCGTCGTCCGCGTTGGACGTTCAGCTTCCACTGAATTACCTTCTCCAGCTGTCCCTGTGTCATGTAGTGCTGTTCTCCGAGGGCTGTGGTAAGTGTCCCTTCAATCTCTTTGAGGGCTGGGTCGTAATTCGCGTTGTACTGCTCACTCCATTGTTGGTAATCCACTCCGTCTTCACTGGATTTACCGACCACGGCATTATCGAGCTCGATTTGGGGGCACCTCCTTCTTGCCAGTACTCATCCAGGAGTACGATTCGTTCGTCATGCCACGTTCGCGTCGTCAGTGAAAGAGTGATATACTGTTCACCGTGAAGGAAGAACAGCGCCGTGTCGTGGCCGAACGTCACGCCGAGTTGAAGAACAAGCGCCGCGACTTCTTGCACAAGCTCTCGAACGACTACGCCCGTGAATACGACCTCGTGGCGGTCGAAGACCTCGACGCGAAGGGCATGGTCGAACTGCCGGGTAACTCACGGAACCGGGCGGGCGCGGCGTGGGGGACGTTCCTGCGGATGCTTGAATACAAGTGCGAACGCGAAGGAACGCACTTCGTCGCCGTGAATCCGCGCGGAACGACGAAAGAGTGCGCGTCCTGCGGCGTTTCGACGGAGAAGCCGCTGTGGGTGCGTGAACACTCTTGTCCCGTCTGCGGGTTCGTGGCAGATAGAGACGCGAACGCGGCGTGGAACATTCTTTCTCGCGGTATCACAAAGCGGTTAGGAGCGGGACGCTCCGAATCAACGTCACCAGAACGCCAAGCGTTCTGGTTGACAAACGAATCGCTAGGCGATTCGTCAACGCCTGTGGAGACTGCGCTCCCTGTGGATACGGCTGTATCTGCAAAGCGCGTCGTGGAAACAGGAAGCCCTACCCTCAAGCGCGAGCCATCAGGCGAGCGGTAGGGTGGGGTAGTTCACAGGATCTATAGGAAAAATCGGACATAAAGACACAGCAGAGGTATTTTTCTCTTCTCCTTATATCTCCAATTAATTAATATATGATTTATATTATTTAGAAATACTTCATAAGAATGTCGCTCCCAAAAGGATATAGTAGAGCACAGCGCATCGACAAGAGAGAAAGTATAGTGGTGCCAAATTAGTGATACCGAGCAAATGAAACGGCCCGCAATCGACCGATACCAGAATGTACTTTTCATTCTGGGGGCTGTCTGTGTAGGCATTGTTGCTCCTTCTTTCGAATCCTACACAGCGCCGTTGATCACTCCACTCGTGATTTTTTTGGTGTTTACCTCTCTCCAAGGACTACGACCTGGAGAAATTGATCTTTCATCCTATGCCATTCTTGTTGCACTCTCCTTGTGCATCTCCTATGTCCTGTTACCGATGGGTGGGATCCATCTCGTCGAATTCATGCTAGCTGATAGTTCTATCGTTGGGTTCGCGATCGCGCTGTCAGTTCCAACGACAGCTGGAAGCGCAATCGTGTGGACGCGATTAGCTCGCGGCGATGTTCAGCTAGCGACGACTATCTCACTCGTTTCGCTCACAGTTGCTCCTGTCGCAACACCGATCGTGCTTACGCAGCTTCTTGGATCACAGATCGCAGTTCCTATTGGCACTCTTCTTTTCGATTTATTGATTATCGTGGGTGGTGGTGCACTATTCGCACTCTGTGTTCCAGCTACTCTATTTTCTACTCGAACACTTGATCGCGGCTCAACACTCGCCATCTTACTGCTTATCTATACAAGCGTCGCAAGCGTTGACGTGACAGATATCGCGGGCTGGCACCTTCTTAAGATTGGTAGTGTTTCAATACTTCTGGTTGGCCTTGGGCTGTGTCTCTCTCTTCTCTTCGAACGGAGCTTCAATATTTCTCGCCACCAAACGTTCCCCCTCTTTTTTGCGAGTAGTTTAAAAAATATTGGCATCGCATTACTCATTGCACTTGCATTCGACGACTCACTTGTGGTATTGTCTATTATCGTCTACTATATTATCCAGCAACTATCCGGTGCAGCAGTTGCAGATGCAACTGTTTCATGAAGGGTATCTTTTCGAACGAGGGGCTCTTAACTATCCGGCGGGCTTTCTCGATACTTGGCTCTAAGGTGACGCGATCATCATCGACCGAAACGGTAGTAGCAAGGCTGCATTCGTCGATTTCCGTCGCTGGATCGTCAGTGATCAGTCGAATGAAGATACATACGCCGATTTATGCTAGTTGAATCGAGACGAAGTACCCACAAAACACCCATGGCGTTTTTCTCAACCGGAAAATCGCCGCCTATTTGCTTGCTTACAGAGAAGGGCCATTTGTGCCGTCGGAGGGATCTGCGAACTCAGAAGAGATATTCCAAGTCTTAGCGGACGAGTACGCACGGCAAATACTTCTCACAGCAGACCAGGGTCCGATAACGGCAAAGTCCCTTAGTGAAGCCTGTGATGCCTCTCTCACGACGATCTATCGGCGCGTATCGGTACTACAAGACTAGACCTCATTGAGGAGCAAACGTCAATCGGCCCGAATGGCGCACATAGAAGCACATTCGAAACGAAACTAGAAGGCCTCCACGTTAATCTCGTAGACGGCGAATTGATAGTGAATATCGAAACACGGGATGAGCTTGCAGACAGCTTTACTGCCCTCTGGGACGATTTACGGGGCGATCCATGATCGGGGATCAGCCGTCCTCGCCAAACTAGTTCCATTCGCATTGAGCCTCATAATCGCGTATCTCGCGTATCATGGCTATCGACGAAGCGGCCGTGAGCCGATGCGCTATGTCTCTGTTGGATTCGTCTTCATTGGGTTCGGTGCGATCTGCGAAGGGCTCATCTATACCGCGTTTAATACCTCGCTGATGTCTGCAAGCCTGATCCAGGCAGCGATCGTCTCGAATGAACTCGCTACGAATACCGGTTTCGATGAGATCTCACCGAAATTGTAGGTGTCGAGGTGTCGAGGTATTCAAACTACATTCGAAGGCCTACGAGAACATTGAGAACTACACTGACTGCTCGCTTGAAGACTGTACAATGGTTGCGACCCATACCTTTGATGTCGCTGGTGCACAGGCAGCGGGAATGAAGACGATTTTAGTGAATCGGTTTAACGTTCCAGCAACCCGACTGAGCCATACGCCTGATATGGTGGTTGATTCATATGCAAAGTTGGCTACCAAACTCTCATAGATTATCTACGGCTCAGCCCGTTTCTGTATCGAAATCGAACAGAGAAACGTCACTATCGATATTCTAGCCATGGTGACCTCAGTCTGATTCAGGACTCTACAGAGCCTTGCACTGGTGTTTTTATGCAATGCACTCAACCGGGAGGGTATGTCAACGGATAGCGATCGAATCAATCCCACGATTCTTAATCGGTTAAACCAGTGCTCTCCGTCCGCAGTCGCGGACACGAAACACGAGAGCGTAGACACGCTTACCGCTATGATCAAGCCGATCCATTCCGATTGTACCTTCGCTGGGACTGTCAGGACAGTCGTGCTTGACCCCTCGGCACTCTGGGCTCCCGTCCAGACTCTCGATACAGCGCTTGAAGACGAGGTCATCGTGGTTGATACCAACGAACAGTGAGGAGGCTGTCTGGGGGGAATTGCTCTCGACATACGCGAGATCGACAGGTGTGAGAGGAGTGGTCATAAACGGAGCCGTCCGGGATGTCGCCGGGGTTCGAAACCTCGGCTTTCCCGTCTTCGCCCGGACAGTCACACCTCGTGGACCGAGCGGACGCAAAGAAGTCGAGCGGAACGTTCCGGTTACGATTGGTGGTGTATCGATCGATCCAGGAGACGTACTTGTTGGAGACGAATCTGGGGTAGTTGCAATCGACCGTGACGCTGTCGAAGATGTCACTTCGGCCGCCGAGACAATCGCTCAAACGGAACGAGAGGTAGGCCAGTTGATCGATGAAGGACGAGCGCTCGAAGAGGCGTTCGAGGACGCGGGGATGTAGTCTCCCTCTCCCTTATTGTCCCCCTGTTGAGGATTCCGCCTCTTGTTGATTGGAGAACGTGATTTTTGAGATTCTGACTGAGCGGCTCCTGGCGGTCATAAACTGGATGCTTCCAGAGATGTGGCGCTCGGTGACTGGGTCGTTAAAAAGAACTCAACGGCCAGCTCTTTTTGGTACAGAAAAGAGGATGGGTTAGATCGATCCTCTGCCCACATTCTATTACATTTGGGTAAGAGGGTGTCTCTTGAAATAGCCAATTGGTGATAATTTGGCACAGGCGTGCTGAGTACAGAGCGCGTATCGGTCAACGAACCGGTGCTGGTTCTGCCCGTATAGCGGGGCTATCGAACGAATTCGAAGTACGCTTGGAAAGTAATTCGATCATCCAGCGTCATGGTTCGCCGATTTGATGGGGGATTTCGAGCACTATCCCGTCAACCGCTTTCGAATTGGATCGGCAATGAGGAGGAGTAACCACGAGTACATTGCCCACTCCGCGCTCGCGAGTGCTATCAGAATCGATCCGGCGAAGATGCTGGCGGGAGTGAGAATACCGTACGTCACGTCGCGCAATTTCTCGCGATTAACCGTCGCGTCAAGCAGGTCGTAGGCCCACGCGTATCGCCAGAGGACGGTGAGGGCGATGCTCGTCAACGTGATGGTTCCGGCGTAGACGATGACGGGAACGCTACCGGGGAATTCGCCGATCAATGAGGTGGAGAAGGGAATGAACGCGATGAACATGAGATAGATGATATTCAACCAGAGGAGCGTCCCGTCATAGCTCTCAACGTCGTCGAAGATGCCTCGATGGCCGATCCAGTAATTGCCGATAACGAGAAAGCTAATGACGTAACTCAGGATGTCAGGCCATATCTCCAGAAGTTGACTAATCCCGACCGCCACCGACCCCGTCGATTCAGGCAGTTCAATGTTCAGTATCAACAAGGTGATGGCGATGGCGAAGACGCCATCGCTGAACCCCAGGAGTCGGTTCATTCCCTCGTTTCGTTTCTCCAGTTCCTCTTCCAAGTCTCCCATGCCCTCATTAACTATTCCCGGTCTATTGTGCTTGTCTGGAATCACGGCTGGGTTGCTGCATTCATGCTCTGTATTTTGCACCCCTCTACTGGCAGCTATCCGGTAGTTGGCCAAGGCACTGTGAGACCGGGTACGAGTCGGTTAGTAACTACTCCACGTTCTGAATGTGAACCGCTCTTTCGATACAATCTTCCTCTTGATTAAGGAGGCAAGAGGAAAGCGCGGTCTTGATCACAGACGGTACGACCGGATTCTCATCGTTAGATCATCTGTCTGGTTTATCATCTGCGGTAGCGTAGATACCGCCTAATGGCATCGATATTCCGAGAACGGATGGCTGCGGAGATGGACGACGGGTTCGTGATCTACATCAACGGAATGCGGCTCAACAGGCTCCGGGCGCTCCCGCACTGGCTGCTGGCGAACTGGAAGGTTGCGAAGATGTTCAGAGAACTAGAGGCGGACCCGGACAGCGGATTTCTCGGCTATACACCGATTTTCCTCGGGCTTCGGAAGGGGGCTGCGATGCAGTACTGGCGGTCGCTTGAGGACCTCCAGCGGTTCGCGACCGATCCGGACGGTTCTCACGTCCCGGCGTGGAGGTGGTACAATGAGAAGGTCGACCCGGACGGAGGGCTCGGATTCTGGGCGGAACTCTACGTCATCGACGCCGACTCGTTCGAGACGTTCTTCCGGAACGTCCCGTCCATCGGAGTTGGGAAGTTCGCGACGATGGTCCCAATGCGCGAACACGAGCGACGACTCGGGCTCTCTCCTGACAGGAGTATGCAGAAAGCAACTTCTGCCGAAGAACCTGTCGAGAGCTAGGTCTGATGCTGTCCCGACTCTGCAGTCAATTTGAATCTATCTGGTACACCTGTTCGACGATTTGTTGACATCCGTAGAATCTGATAGAATTTGCGTACGGACTACATCCTCTCTATCCAGCAGGCCGTTTGTATCAGCCGCTGTGGATCCCATGGTGTCGACTGATTCAAAGCAGCCCACCACTGGAACCACCTAAAGAGATTATCCTGCTTGACCACCGAGGACCTCTATGCAGTGGTGCGACAAGCCAATGAGATTATCCGAGAGCGAGGGTGTGAGAGTCCGGAACCGAAGCCCAAGGAAGGGAGTGGCGTGACCGACGACTCCCTCCCGGCCGAACACCTCTCGCCGCTCGCCACGCTCGTCGATGAGGTACTCGCGGGCGTCGGCTACGAAGTGGCGGCCGCCACCGACGCCATCGATGACGTTGTCCCCGGCTACGGCGGTCTCTTCGAACTAGGTCAGCAAGCTTTAGCCCGGTACAATATCGTAACTGTCGCTATCAAAGAACTCGAGAAGCTAGCCGAAAGGACCCAGGAAATGACGAGTCTTCTCATCGGAGAACACGGATACGGTATCTTCGTCTGTAGCCTTAATGGAGACACTGGAGGACGGACGTTCTCGCGAATCGGACAACGCGTACCTCTCCATGCAACAGGTTCTGGAAAGCAATTCTCGCACATCTCCCGCCGGAGCAGATTCATACTATTGTTGATCGACATGGTTTAGATGCATATACTCCGAACACCATTACGACACAAGGTGCACTAATTGATGAACTAGAGGTGATTCATTCACAGGGCTACGCCATTGACGATGAAGAGCGACGAATCGGATTCTTCTGTATCGGTGTTCCAATTCTAACTGAAACAAATGTACTCGGTGCTATCAGTATTTCCGGACCCAAATCCCGAATGTTAGACGGTAAATCCGTCGAAGAATTAGCGTCTCAAACCACTGCAACAGCTACCAATATCGAGTTCAATATTACCGGTATCTAACTCGATAGCAGACCTCTATTCGCACCTACTGAGAATTGATCCTTTTGTCAATACCGGCACTACACCGGATTTTTGAATGTTGGTACCGTTTTGAACACAACCCCATACTTCAGAGTAGTATCATTGTATCTACTATTTAAGGCAATTAACCGCATTCTACACACGTAAAAATAAGTGTACGTGGAGATTAGCTTCCGCGGTAAGTTGTGTATCCTCCAGGCGACAAGAGAAGCGGTACGTGATAGTGTTCTTTTACGTCATCGATGATAAATCGGACAGGAACCGTCTCTAGAAACGACGATTCAGATTCCTCTCGTCGATAGTAAGCACCAACGTCGAACAGCAGTTGGTATGTACCGGTTTCCATCTGATCCGCAGTCAACAACGGTTCATCGAGCCTCCCATCGTCATTGGTTGTTCCTTGAGTAATTGTCTCCATAGCGTCCGAATCGTTCATTCGTTGGAGCGTCACCTTGACACCAGACGCAGGACCTTCACGGCTAGTATCGAGAACGTGTGTAGTCAATCCAGCGCTCATTATTCCTCCAGATCGCTGCGATCCATCGAAAATTGTTGATAACCAGTTGGTCGAGGTGGCTCTCTGAGGACTTTTGCATCCCCTTCTAAGTCCTCACGGACCTCAATCCACGTTCGGTTGTTCGCCTCGAAACTGACAGATTCAAGCTGTGAATATCGTTCGAGCACGCGAAGACCGATTTGGTAGATCAGATCTTGGATCGAGTTCGAGTCGACCTCGTGAAAGACGACCTGAGCGATATCACGAACTTGTTCAGCTGGGACATACCGTTGTGGCTCTTCTCCTAGTGCGTCCTCAGGGTCAGAATAGGTCCAGAAGATATCTAAGGAGATATAGAGTGCACGGTCCTCGCGTTCTGGAAGCGTCGTATACTCGTCTTGAACGTAGCCAGTGAACGAGTTTCCTTTCACCTTAACGAGTTCGATTCCCGTGATACCGCTTGTTTGCTCTTTGATCCGTGAGTCATCCTCTTTTCGCTCAAGGAACACCTCCCCAAATGCCGATTCATCATCGGAGACACGGAATACAAGGTCACTTGGTTCGAACCCGTCGTCTCCCGGAACCATTCGCTGATCAAACGGGTACTCCTTAGCCGACATCTTCACTGCTTCAACATGCGGGTACGTTTTGAGGAATTCCGTTCCAACGAAATGAAGAAATCCCTCTGCTGTCGCGCCTTCGTACTCCCCTGCCTGATGGAGAACGAAGTTCTTCATCGAATCCGTCGCTACCACTTTGCTGTTATCCGCCTCACTGAACGACGGTAAAAACTCCTCTCCTTCGAACTGCACACGCACTTCTAGTCCAAAGAGGATGTTATCACGGCCGTCGAAAGACGATTCGGGAATAGTTCGAACGCCTTCTAACGGGTTCGCGTAGGTTCGGTAGACTGCAACCTTTTCCTTCCCGTAATTCATTGTTCGCTGATCGGTACTCTCAAGTTCGGTGTCGGTTTCGTTGCTGTAACTCATGCGTAGTACGGTAGTTTGTCGTATCTCAGTGTCTCGATGGTCGTCGTACTTGGTGATTTAGTTATTATTAGATGCTTGCCCCGGTAGCTCATCACGTGATGTAGTTAACTCCGCTAGTCGAAGCTCTGCGATGACATTGACCTCGTCTAAAGCGGTTTGGAACTCCTTTGATTGGGAGTGTTCGATCCGATTCTTCATGGATTGCTGGATCGTATCAATGGATTCGTCTTTCACGGCCATAATAAACGGAAATCCGAATTTATCTCGATAGGTTTCATTCAGTTGCTGGAACGTTTCATACTGAGCAGGACTTAGTTGATCAAGCCCGGCGGACGCCTGCTCTTCTTGTGACTCGTCAGTCATTTCAGTGCGCTCACCGAGATCAGGATGTGCCCGCAACAGCGCTAGCTGTTTTTCCCGTGACGCATCATGAACCGTTTCAGCCATAGCCTGCTGTAAGTCGTCGATAGAGGAAAACGGGCGTTTTGACCAGGTCCGCTCAGCTACCCATGGCGATTCCTCGTACACGCCACCGAGGGTATCCACGAACCGTTCTTCATCAGCCTGATTTAGATTATCAACCATGAGTCTTGCCATCGCGTCTCAAATGGGGGCGACTCAACACTTAAATCTTTTCTTTAAACAATATCTGGTGATAACTACGGGCAATAACACTACAGTCTCCAAGGATTTCGGAAAGTCGGAAGCGCCATACTCTGTGAGACTGTATTTCCACTACAAGCAGTCAGTACTGACCTTCTCATGGAGCAGAGAGATGAACGAATTCCTATATCGAAGGAAGTGTATTTCCGATACCTTCAAAAGAAGCCGTGTTTTACCATATCATGGACAGACGAATGGATCAGCATCTCCACCAGTATATCGATAGGGATAGACTTCGCGCGGATATCATGCAAACCGCCGAGTTCGGGATGATACCTGTCGAAAAGGGAAATTGTCGAACGGTTCTGGCTGGAACGGAAGCTAACAGGCAAGCCCGAGAATACTTGGTTAAGAAACTCAACGAGCGAGGATTGAATGTATCCATTGACGCCGTTGGCAATATCACTGGTCGATGGGTGCCGGACAATGCTGATCCAGCCGCTCGCCCGGTTGCAACTGGCAGTCATCTCGATTCAGTTATTGCTGGCGGTATTTTCGATGGCGTATTGGGTGTATATGCCGGCCTCGAATCGATCCGTGCCATGCAAGACGCTGCATGTTCCCCTGACCACCCTATCGAAGTTGTTGCGTTTACAGAAGAAGAGGGTGGACGATTTTCCGACGGCGTACTTGGCTCTTCAGTCGCAATCGGTGCGTCTAGCGTAACGGATGCGCTCGCAATTACTGACGATTCCGGTGTAACACTCGCTGAAGCGCTTGAGGAGATCGACTTCAAAGGGGAAGGACGCTTGGATGCAACCACATGGGATTCATGGCTTGAACTCCATGTCGAACAGGGTACTCGCTTGGAAGATACCGCTGCTGCCGGTATCGTGACGGATATCACCGGAACTATCCGCTGTCATATCGATATTCTCGGTGAAGCTGATCATGCCGGAACCACTTCGATGGAAGCACGGACCGATGCGTTAGTTGCAGCGAGCGAACTGGCGCTCGAAATCGAAGCAACAACAAACGAAATTGTCGAGGCACACAGCGAAACTGCCGTCGGAACCGTCGGTCAGTTCGACATTGAACCGGGTTCAATCAATGTTATTCCCGGGAAGGTCCATCTCGGTATCGATATTCGCGATGTCGAATACGAGTCCATGGAGCGAATTGTCTCAAGTATCCACCGCTGCCTAGATCGGTTAGAAAGCGAGCGTGGCGTAGAGACTGCGTTTACTCGTCCGTATGATATTGAACCCATCTCAATGAGTGAGCGCTGTATGACCGCCCTTCACAACACAGCCACGCAGACAGGAATCAGTACCATAGATTTGCATTCTGGTGCCGGACACGATACAATGTACATCGCGAAAGCAACCGATGCAGGGCTTATCTTTGCCCCCTCCAAAGGCGGATATTCACACAGTGCAGCAGAATGGACCGATTGGAGCGACTGTGCGACTACGACACGGCTGCTTGCAGGCGCGCTCTATGATCTGGCGACCGAACAAGCTCCAGACGATGCGAGGTCGTGAATGCTGGAGGAGAGTTCCTCGCTATCCTACTCTTTCAGACGAATCGTCACGTCTTTCATTCCGGTACGGAGTGTTTCCTGTTCCATCTCGCGGAGTTCCTCACGTGGTGCGTCCAGTGTCGCAACGTGGTTGCCGGCGAGTTCGCCTGCCGGACTCTTGAAACAGGTCGATCCGCACGGAACAAGAATTTCCTGCTCATTCCGGTACCCAGGGTACAGTAGAATATCCCCACAAGAGGGATACACCGTGTGGTTTTCTCGAGGGAGTTCCGGAAGTTCGATCTCGTCGATATTGATCCACGTCGCGTGACCACTCCAACGGACATGCATCAATTCCGATTGCAGGGGAAGGAACTCCTGCATCGCAGCAACTGATTCGGGAGCCTTGTCTTCGTGCAGTTCTGCAGTAAACGTCCGTTCTTCAATCTCAAGTTCTAGTGAGTTCATGAGTGATTGTGGGTAACCGTCTCCCAATCTCGAGCCCTTGTAATTATCTTTTTCGGCTATGCAACCGCGCCATTCGAGAAATGAGAGAGTCAAAGAGCACTCTGGACGCATCTTCGACTGAGTATTGACAGATAGGATGATAGAATGGTACGTCCTATGTCTCGAATCCCTGTTTACGGATCGCTATTGGTCAGTCCTCGTTCCAGACAGGGCGTTCACGGCGAACAAACTTTCCATAACCGGGTTTGCCAACGATTTCTCCTTCGCTCGCAACAAGCTCGCCCCTGAGATACGTCCGCGTTACCTTCCCAGTGACTTCACGTCCATCGTAGATCGTGTAATCGGCAACTGACGCATTGTGCCGAGCCGAGATCGTGTACGTCTCGTTCGGATCAAACAGAACAATGTCTGCGTCGGTTCCCGGTTCAAGCGTCCCTTTGTTTGGAAGGCCGAAGGTTTGGGCCGGCTTCGCGCACATCACCTGGACGAGAAACGGGTACGATAACCCACGCTTGTTCACGGCTTCGTCGTGAAACACCGGTAGACTCGTCTGTAAGCCATTTGCGCCGAAGGGATCCTCCCACCATTTACTGTTTTCTTTCCGTTCACGAGTTTGCGCCACATGGTCGGTCGAAACGACACTTAGCGTCCCGTTCTGGAGGTATTCAAACATCGCGTCGTTATCATCATCGGTGCGAATCGGTGGCGCGATCTTTGGAAGGGAACCTAATTCTCGATAGATGTCTTTCGTAAGGGTCGTATAGTGCGTGCAGGTTTCCCCGCGGATGAGGCTACCATCGTCCTGATATCGTGCGAGCGCTTCTGCTGCCTTCTGGCAAGAGGTATGAATCCCGTAGTATTTGGTTCCGGTTTCCTGTGCAAGTCTGGCAATGTCGTCCGCTGCCATCGCCTCTGCATAATCCGGGCGAGCAGCAGGGAGCCAGGTCGGATCGTCCCGGTCTGCAGCCTGAAATTCGGATGTCAGTGATTCACAGACACTATCGTCCTCCGTGTGGGCGACACCAACTGCATTCAGATCCCGAAGTCGTTCGAAGACTTCGCGAATGAACCCGTTCGAAAGCCCGAATTCATAGGTAGTGTACATTTTGAATGAGGTGATCCCTGAATCGACGAGGTCAGCTAACTCGTCGAAGAGATCTGGGTCCTCACGGAGGATCCCGCCGTGTAATCCGAAGTCAATGACCGCCTGGTCACTATTTTTCTTTTTGCGTTCGACCCCATCGCGTAATGGTTTCTCTTCGTCCCAAGGACTATCTTCGCTAACGTACGACTGCCACGCGAAGTCGATGAGTGTCGTTACCCCACCCAATGCGGCGGCGCTAGTGGCTGTCTCATACGTGTCAAGCGAGACATGGTCGTCGATATGAACGTGTGGATCAACCACCCCAGGCATCACTATGAGACCGGAGGCATCGATTGTTTCCTCAGCGTCTGGCATTGCCTGTTCGGTGCCAACAGAGACAATCGTGCCGTCGTCGACCGCTAGGTCGCCTTCAAACGTGCTGTCTGGGGTGACGAGCATCCCGCCGTGGATTACGGTATCGATGGTCACAACGGGCCTTTCTCTATCTGGATATATAACTGGTGTTGGTGGTTATCAGCCGGGCACCGAGAGCGTTTTTCTACTGCTTATATTCCTTATACATATTTAATTGGTGTTACTTTAGCATCAAAAAGAATATTACACGATTCTTCTATGGTATGAGTGGCGGTGACGAGGGAGAGAATGCCATGACAGAGTCACAAACGGAAAGTTTAGAGCCAATCGCGGACGAGCATCGATCAATGAGTCTGTCGCATTATATCCCTGTCTGGTGGGCTTCGTTTATCATCGTTCAGGGGTTTGCGACGGCGTTTTTCGCTGTCTATCCTCAGGGACCGCTGAACTTGTTACAGGCAGCAGTCGCTATGACTATCGGCGCAACCGTTTCGGCTATACTGTTCACGCTCAACGGTGTCTGGGGATACGAGATGGGGATACCCTTCGTTGCACAGACGCGAGCGGCGTTCGGAATCCGAGGGTCGGTCATGCCAAACCTCGTTCGTGTCATTCCCGCGGTTGGGTGGCTTGGAATCGGCAACTGGATCGGAGCACTGGCAATTAACAGTATCACTACAACTCTCTGGGGATTTGGCCACGTCCCTCTGTATTTTATCCTCTTTTTACTGTTAAACATCGCGCTCGCATGGGGTGGTATCACATCGATTAAATGGTTCGACTCGCTGGCCGCCGGCGTAATTATCGTATTACTCACGTACACGGTTTACGTCGTGCTGTCGACGCAAGGAATCGCCTCTGCCTCACTTGAGTACGATGGAACCTGGGGGCTCCCCTTCCTGACCGTAATCGCAGCGCACGTCGGGACTGCGATAACCGGGGCACTCAACGCAGCTGACATTAGTCGGCATCTCAAGAAGCGCCGTGGCTCGTGGAACCACATACTAGGTCATCTACTCGGGATCGCTCCCGCGATGTTATACATGGCGCTCGTAGGCCTAGTTTTCGGCATCTCAACGGACACAGCGAACCCCGTTTATGCAATCATGAAGGTCGCACCAAGCCCAGCGATTGGGATCGCGATGCTAGTGTTCGTTCTAGCTGCACAGATCTCCTCAAACCTCACACTCAATATCGTCCCGCCGATCCACGTTTTTCAGGACTCACTCGGTATCTCTTGGCAGAACGGACTGCTCGTTACTGGAATCCTCTCGGTTGCGACGTTTCCCTGGGTCTTATTTTCCGCTGAGGGTGGTATATATTTCCTCTTTATCAACTCATATGCTGTCCCTCTCGGTCCGATCCTTGGGATTTTGCTGGCTGACTACTGGATTTTCAGGGCAGAGGACACCTCCATCCCGTCACTGTACGACAAACACGCAGGCTCAAAGTACTGGTTCATCAGGGGATTTTCTGTGACCGCAGTAGCTAGTACAGTGATCGGGTCCGTCGCGAGCCTCCTGTTGTTGGACTTGTCGTGGATGATTGGCCTCCCCGTTGGCTTTGTGTCGTACGTCGTGCTGCGGAAGGGTAATCTCGACGAGCGGTCGCTCGAATATCTGTCTTCGACACGAGCATAAATTGCCGGACGGGCAACGTATTCTTCCACCACGTTATCCTCACGGTCGGTTATCTTCTTTAGTGAGAGAATCGTGGCGTTCAAATTGGGCATGAATCGCGTTCGCTTCGCCGTGTTTGTTTCCAAACCAGCGCAACGCGGTGCGGGCGTGAGAACCCGCCGTTTGCGGCGCGGAGGATGTCACAGTGTCGTCTGCTATCGGCTTCTTGTCCCGGACGGCGGCGAAATACTGAAGCAGTTTCGCTTTCGATTCGGTATCATGCCACCAAGCGATACAACGTCTGAACCACGGACGTTAACGACCGTGCTCAACGCAATCGACATCTTGCGTGCCCTGATGCACTTAGATAGTGCAGGAGTTACGGAACTCGCCAATCACCTCGGTGAGTCCAAGAGCACTACGTACACCTATCTTAAATCCCTTGAGAAAGGTGGTCTGGTTACGCAGATCGATAATGACTATCGACTATCGTACGATATGCTAATTTTCGGTGAGTACGTTCGAAATCAAAGTTCCCTATATACGATAGGGAGGGATGAGATAGACAGTATAGCTACAGAAACGGGACAGTACGCACATTTAGTTGTTGAGAAAAACGGGCGTGGACACAATTTGTATAAATCAAAAGGGGAGCAGGCAGTCGGAGATGACTATCAAATGGCCAAATTTCAACAGCGAGATTATCTCCATATTACCGCTTCAGGGAAGGCAATCCTTGCGTATTTACCTCGAGAACGAGTTGAGGAAATCGTTGATCAGCATGGTCTACCAGCTCGCACTGAGCGGACAATAACCAGCAAAGAACGATTGTTTGAGGAGCTGGCAGACATTCGTGAACAAGGTTATTCGCAGAACGATGAAGAAGAAATCGAGGGGTTCCAGGCGATAGGTGCTCCAATTAGGTCCCGTGAGGGGGCCGTACTGGGCTCGATAAGCGTTTCTGGTCCGAAAAGCATGTTTGGTAGTGAATCTGAATATCAGAAAATTGTTGATCTTGTGGTAAAAACGGCGAACGTCGTTGAAGTGAATGTCAATATGTCCAAACGAAGTTCTGAAATAATCCAAGATACGAACTGACGGGTATTACTAAATCATCCTATACTCATTAGGATGATTTTCGACGTGTGGTCAGCTACTAGACTAGGAAAGTGGAACACAGCTGTCTTACTGTTAGATACTTGAACTACCAGCAGCGTTAGTTCGTCTCGTAATTTTTCTCTTTGACCAGTAGCCAGCAGTTGTTTGTACATGATGAACAGGGCACTATAAACAGACCATTGACTATTCATATAGACAACAATTACAAACGTATGAGTGTAACTAATGACTCTAATTGAGCCTTGTGAACGAGACACGCATATGTAAAAATCCAACTACAAATAAACAAGTTTGTATATAGTGAATATAGATTCCTGTGTATCAGAGCGTGCATCAATATTGCAGTGAGTTCCACAGAAACATTCACGATAGTTAACCAATGCAAAGGTTTAACATGGATCATGGATATCTCTTGGTTGAAATGTCCAGAGAAAGCAGCGAGGGGATTGATTTAGCATACGGTCTCGACGAAAAACCACCGTTACCAAAATCGATTCTCCTTGCACTACAACATGTGTCCGTCATGATCGTCCCCTCAACCGCAGTTGCATTCATCGTCGCAGGAGCTGTAGGATTAGATACTGCTAGCACTACATATCTAGTGCAGATGGTAATCCTATTTGCTGGTATAGCGACTGTCATTCAAGCATACACTGCTGGACCGGTTGGAGCGAAACTACCGATTGTCATGGGAACGAGTTTCGCTTTCGTTGGAGCAATGACAACGATTGGCGTTAATTCTGGTCTTGATGTCGTATTCGGCTCAATTGTTGTTGCAGCAGTTGTGGTTCCATTCCTACTCGGATGGCAGTTCAAGCGACTCCAGTCATTCTTCCCACCCCTTGTTACTGGTCTTATCGTTATTATTATCGGGCTATATCTTATTCCCGTTGGAATGGAATACTCTGCTGGTGGTGTTGATTCGGCCGATTTCGGATCAGTACAGAACCTCGCGCTTGCTACGATAGTTCTGGGGATTACTGTCCTATTCAATCTACTTCTTAAGGGGGTCTGGCGTATGATGAGCATTCTTATCGGTATCAGTGTTGGCTACGTTCTCGCAATCGGATTTGGTATTGTTGAGTTCGGACCAGTCTACGACGCAGCGTGGTTTGCAGTACCCACCCCTGGAGAATTCGGATTTAGCTTCGAGCCAGTTCCACTCCTTACATTTGCTTTCCTATTTCTCGTCTCAGGAATGGAAACAATTGGTGATATGTCCGGTATTACTGCTGCAGAGGGACGAAATCCGACGGGCGAGGAGTTCCGCGGCGGGATCTTCGCCGACGGGTTCATCAGCGCTCTCGGCGCCGTCTTCGGATCGTTTCCCCAGACATCCTTTTCTCAGAACGTCGGCATCATCAACTTCACCGGTGTCATGAGCCGACACATCGTCGGGATTGGCGGCGTTATCCTCGTCGTACTCGGGCTCGTTCCGAAAATCGGGGCGATCGTGACAACGATCCCCTCCGCCGTGTTCGGTGGTGCGGTACTCATCATGGTGGGGATGGTGGCCGCCAGCGGGATGCGGCTGCTCTTCTTGAACATTGAGATGAACCGGCGGAACATGGTCATCATCGCCACCGCGCTCGGACTCGGGCTCGGGGTCGAAACAGTCCCCGAAGCGCTCGCCGGGCTTCCGCTCGGCGCACAGACCTTCTTCGGGGAGCCGGTCATCGTCACCGGGCTCAGCGCACTCGCACTGAACACGTTCGTTCCGGGCCGCTCTAGTCCCCTGTTCGACGCACCCGACCGCATCCCGCCGCTTTCCGAACCCGTCGACGACGACTGACATTGACCTGAGCGACTGACCGTTTCGAGCCGCCCATTCGCTATCCGATGTTCACTCTCTCGACGAGATCCTCGGCGACATCCGTAGCCTCCGCGAGGATGGCGGAGACCGACTCAGTCATCGTGTCGATCTCTCGCTCGTGCATGATCACGGATCCCGAACAGAGAACAGTCTCCACTTCGGACCCCTGTGTGCCGTAGATGAGCGTGTGAACGGGATCCGGCGACGGCGTGAGGTGTGGCTCGTCGAGATCCAGAACAGCGATATCAGCCCGTTTACCTGCCTCTATCGATCCGAGTCGATCGGCGTGACCGATGGCCGCAGCGGCATCACGCGTCACCATGTCGAACGCTTTCCGTGCGGGAATCACGCCGGGGTCCCGGTGGTATCCCTTGTGGCCAGTCGCGACGGCACCCGCATCGGAGAGGGGGTTAACGGTGTCGTTCAGGATCGAGTTGTCTGTGCCGATCGCGGTCAGTACGCCGGTGTCAAGCATTGAGACGACCGGCGCGAACCCGGTTGCAAGCCGCATGTTCGCCCGGTAGTTGTGCACCACCGCCGTTTCGGACTGTGCGAGCAGTCGGACGTCGCGTGCGTCCGTCTGGACACAGTGGGCGAGAAGTGCGCGCTCGCCGAGACAACCGATATTCCGGAGGTACTCGATACTCGATAGCGCCCCGCGCTCCTCGGTCTCGGTCTCCGCCTCCGCGACATGGGTCGTCGTCATCACATCGTACTCCTCGGCGAGCCGATACGCACCCTGAAGGGCATCGGGCGTCGTCGTCGCGAGCGTCGCGGGCGCTGGCCAGACCGATTGTCTACCCTCGGCGTCGTGGAACTTCTCGATGAGTGCCGCGACGTTGTTGAGGGCTTCCTCGGTTTCGACGACGAGCCGGTCCGGCCCCGTGTGGCTCGATTCCCTGTTACGGGCGGTGATTTCCTCAAACAGTCGTCGGAAATCCTCGTCGGGTGTGCGGTCTCTGATACCGGCCCCGTAGACGTTCCGCACGCCCATCTCGTCGTACACGTCGAGTTTGCGCCGCGTCGGCTCGAGATCCGCCCAGTCGAGCGCCGTAGCGTTCTCGACGAATGTCGTCGTCCCCGACTGGAGCGCCTCGATGCAGTATAGCCGCGCCGCGAGCGCATGCTCCTCGGGGCGCATCTCGAACAGTGCGGGCTGTTTGACGTTGAACAGCCAGTCGTAGAGTCTCCGGTCCTGGGAGAATGCGCCCCGCAGAAGGACGTCGGAGACGTGCGTGTGCGCGTTGATCAGCCCTGGTATGACCGCGCCGCCCTCCGCGTCGATTGTCCGGGCCGGCGAAGTCTCCTCCTTGAGGCGGTCGGCGGATCCGACGGCTGAAATCCGGTCTCCGGTCACGGCGACCGCGCCGTTGTTGATGATCCGTCTCTCCTTGTCCTGGGTCACGATCGTCCCGTTGGTGATTAGTATGTCTGTCATGGTCGGTCATCGGCTCGCTGATTCGATCGAACCATCGAACTCGCTTCGATTGTGCGAGCAGTACCTTAGTTCTTGAGAGCACACGGCGCGTTTCCTATCCGAACGCGAAAACGGTCCGAATAGTTCGGGACGTACACGGACCGCGATTTCCACATGAAAACGACCGATACCGGTACGCGGTCTCTCGCCGGCTACTCGTCGAGTTGCGCTCGTATCTTCTCGGCAGTGATCGGGAGGTCGCTCACCCGAACCCCGACCGCGCGGCGGATCGCGTTGCTCAGTGCGGGCGGCACGCCGTTGACCGGAATCTCGGCGACGGATTTCGCGCCGAACGGCCCCGTTGGCTCATAGGTCTCGACGAGGATCGACTTGAGGGGTGGCTGGTCGGCCGTGGTTGGCATTCCGTAGTCTCGAAAGCCGAGCGTCTCGGGCGTGCCGTCATCGTCGAACGAGAGCCCCGCGGAGGTAGCTAGTTCGTAGCTCATGTGCATCGCGCCCTCGACCTGTCCCTCCGCGAGGTCTGGGTTGATGGCGACGCCACAGTCGACCGCGAAGACGAGTTTGTGGATCTCGAACTCGCCGGTCTCCTCGTTTACCGTCACGTCGGCGAACTGCGCGCCGAAGGGCGGCGGGGACTCGTCCGTCGAGAAGCTCGCCTGGCCCATGACCTGTGCGCGCACCTCGTCGCCGTAGATCGACTCATAGCCGACCTCCTCCAGCGTGACTGACTCGCCGGTCCGTTCGGAGCGGACCGTCCCGTCGCGGGTCTCGAGCGTGTCGGCCGGCTCCTCAAGCATTCGTGAGGCGAATTTGAGCAGCTGGTCACGCGCGTCCTCGGCAGCTTTCTTCACCGCACTCCCAGTGACGTACGTCGTCGAGGAGGCGTACGCGCCGTAGTCGAACGGTGAGATATCGGTGTCGGAGGGCTGGACGAGGACGTCCTCCGAGCGGGCCCCAAGCACCTCGGCGGCGATCTGGGCCATCGCGGTGTCAGCCCCAGGGCCGATGTCGACGGCCCCAGTCTGGAGGATGAACGAGCCGTCCTCGTTCATCTTAATGTGGGCCGCGCCGAGCTCGTCGCCGGCGACGCCGCTCTTCTGTGCGGTGAGCGCGACGCCACAAGCCCGGTGGAGGTGGGCCTCCTCAGGCTGTTCGATCTCGTCCCAACCGATCGCGGCCTTTCCCTCAGCGATACACTCGTCGAGACCGCACGAACGAATCCGGCGGACGTGCTCGCTTTTCATCGTGATGCCCGAGACGGCCTCGAGGTCGCCTTCCGCAATGAGGTTCCGCGAGCGCAGTTCGATGGGATCTATTCCTAGCTCGTGGGCGACCTCGTCCATGTGACCTTCGAGGGCGAAGTGCCCCTGGGGCGCGCCGTACCCACGGATCGCACCCCCGACCGGGAGGTTCGTGTGGACGGCCGTCATCTCGAAGCGGACGTTTGGCGTGTGGGTGTACAGCGGCAGGGGTTTTGTCCCGATGGAACCGGTGACCGTCCGGCCGTGGGGACCGTAGGCGCCGGAGTTCGTGACGGCCGACATGTCGAGGGCCTTGATGTCCCCCTTGTCGGTGACGACGCTTCGCAGCCGAACGCGGGCGGGGCGTCGGGACCGCAGCGCGTAGAACTGCTCTCGGCGCGTCGTCTCCAGTTTTACGGGCCGGCCGGCGGCCTCCATCAGTGCGACTGTGATCGGCTCGATCAGCATCGACTGTTTGGAGCCGAAGCCGGCGCCGATCCTCGGCTTCGTCACCCGAACGTCCCGGATCGGGACGTCGAAGAGGTGTGACAGCTGTCTGCGCGTGTGGTAGGGCACCTGCGTGCTCGTGACGAGGTGAATTCGGTCGTCCTGGTCGCGGCGCGCGATCGTCGTATGCGGTTCGGGGACACAGTGGGACTGATACGGCGTCTTCCACTCGGTCTCAGTGACGACCCAGTCGTCCCTGGTCGCCGCTTCCTCGAAGGTCCCGTCGACGTCACCGATCTCACCCTCGTCGTGGGCCTCAACGTTCCGCTCGTAGTCCGCACCGGGCTGGGCGTTCTCGACCTCCTCGGGATCGTGGATCCGCGGCGCGTCGGGGTCGGTCGCCTCCTCTGGGTCGAGGACGGGATCCAGCTCCTCGTAGGTGACGTCGATCGCCCTGATCGCTCTGTCCGCGATATCACCGTTTTTGGCCGCGACGGCGGCGATCGGGTCGCCAACGAAGCGCACCTTCCGCCGGAGGATCGTCAGGTCCCACGGGCTCGGTTCAGGATAGGACTGGCCCGCGGAGGTGTACTTGCGGTCGGGTACCGTCTCCGAATCGGGGGTGATAACTGCATAAACGCCGTCCATCGCCTCGGCGGCGCTCGTGTCGATCTCCGTTACGTACCCGTGGGCGATCTCCGAGCGCAGCACCGCCGCCTCCGCGAGGTCCGGGAAGTTCGGGGCGTAGTCGGCGGTGTACTTAGACTCGCCGGTGACGATCTTCCGCGCGTCGTTCTTCTCCTCACGCTTGGAGATCGCCTGACGTTCGTCGGCCGACTTCTGGTTGTTCGGTGCCTCGTCCCACTCGATCGGGTGTCGGACCTCGGCCGACGGCTCCGAGCCCTGCCGTTCGTCGGCCGCCGGCTCGTCCTCGGCTGGCTCGTCGGTTCGGCTCATTCGCCCTCACCCCGAACCAGGCCGCCGTCGGCGGCGACGCCCTCCTCACCCATTCGTCCGGCAGCGTCCTGGACGGCGTCGATGATCTTCTCGTAGCCAGTACACCGACAGAGATTCCCGGAGAGCGCCTCACGGATCTCCTTCTCGGTCGGGTCGGGGTTCTCCACGAGCAGGCTCCGCGAGCGCATGATCATCCCCGGGATACAGAACCCACACTGGAGCGCAGCGTTGTCCACGAACGCCTCCTGAACGGGGTGGAGGTCGTCCTGCGTGCCAAGGCTCTCAATGGTCTCGATCTCGGTCCCATCGATCGTGGCGACCGGCTTGACGCAGGACAGTGCAGGCTCGCCGTCGATCGCCACGGTACAGAACCCACAGTTACCCGTATCACAGCCGCGTTTCGTGCCGGTGTAGCCGTTGCGCCGCAGGAGATCGAGAAGCGAGTCCGAGCGCTGGGCCTCGAACGTCCGTTCCGTTCCGTTCAGCGTGATATCTATATCCATCGGTGTTGAACAGGAATGTGTGACGATAACACATATATGTGCCGGTGAAATAACGAATCCATGCAGATTGCGACCGAACCCTGGAGTGCCACGACGCCCGAGATATTCAAGCGTATTGGTCGTGCAATCGGGGCCGATCGATCGCTTGCCATCGCAACTGTCATTGGTGTCGATGGAGCTGCCTACCGACGGCCCGGGGCGAAGGCGGTGATCGGTCCTGACGATACGTATGGCGGGGTAACCGCCGGCTGTCTTGAGGAGCCGCTGCGGATGATCGCGAGCGATGTCGTTGAATCGGGATCCGCACGAACCGTCACCTATGACCTTACCGAAGACGACGGATGGGGGCTCGGGCTCGGCTGCAATGGTGTTATCGACATCTTGGTTGAGCCGATCGATGGCTCCTGGCAGCCTGTGGTCGACACCTACACCGACGGGGAGGCCTGCAGCCTCGTGACGGCTGTCGAGAGCAGCGACCCATCGATTCCGGTTGGGGCGCCCTTGGGCTCACGAGGCTGGTCCTGCTGATTACCGCCCTCTTCAACCTGTTTCTGGTTTCAGGGATGGCAACGATCGGAGATATATTAGGGATCACCACCGCCAAGGACCGCAACCCGATCAATGATGAGTTCCGCGGTGGGATCTTCGCTGACGGATTCATCAGTGCTCTCGAAGCGGTCTTCGGGTCGTTCCCGCAGACGTCATTCTCGCACAACATCGGTATTATCAATTTCACTCGACGCTGACGCGTCATTTGCCGGACTGTCCCTAGTTGGTCCATCGCACCTACTACCCTCGCATGGGCGTCCCGACAGAGAAATGCTTTTGCTCCGATGTTGTATACGATCGATACATGTTGCTAACCGGTTCTGTCGTCGTAGATCCTCGTACGGTACTCCGCGACGGAGCGATCGTTACCGAAGGACCACGTATCGAGAGGGTGGGCAAGCGATCCGAGATCGCACCACAGTATACCGACCACGAACACCAGTCGTACGACATCTTATTGCCGGGGCTCGTCGGCGGACACATCCACTCCGTCCAGAGCCTCGGTCGCGGGATCGCCGACAACACCGAGCTGCTAGACTGGCTGTTCGACTATATTCTTCCGATGGAAGCTTCTCTCTCGGCCAGAGAGATGGAGGTCGCGGCGAAACTGGGGTATCTGGAGATGATCGAGAGCGGAACAACGACTTGCATCGACCACCTTTCGGTCGCCCACGCCGACGAGGCCTTCGAGGCTGCGGGCGAGATCGGCATCCGCGGTGTCCTCGGCAAGGTCATGATGGACCAGCGCTCACCCGATGGCCTCCTCGAAGACACCCAGGAAGCCCTCGACATGTCCGAGCGTCTCATCCAGAAGTACCACGGATCGTTCGACGACCGTATCCGATACGCCGTGACGCCGCGTTTCGCCGTCTCATGTACCGAGGACTGTCTCCGCGGCGCTCGTGAGCTGGCCGACGCGTACGACGGCGTCCGCATCCATACCCACGCCAACGAGAACCGGAGCGAAATCAAGACCATCAAGAACGACACCGGAATGCGAAACATCCACTGGCTCAACGAAGTCGGTCTCACGGGCAAGGATGTGGTGCTGGCACACTGTGTGTGGACCGACGAGAGTGAGCGAGAAGTCCTCGCAGAGACGGGCACACACGTCACGCACTGCCCGTCCTCGAATATGAAGCTCGCGAGCGGGATCGCCCCGATCTGGGATTACCTCAACCGGGGAATCAACGTTGCACTCGGTAACGACGGCCCGCCGTGTAACAACACTCTCGATGCGTTTACCGAGATGCGCCAGGCCAGCCTCCTCCAGAAGGTCGATCGACTAGACCCGACGACGACACCGCCTGCTAGAATTTTCGAGATGGCGACGCTCAATGGAGCGAAAGCCGCCGGCTTCGACGAACTCGGTGCGATTCGGGAGGGATGGCGTGCCGACATCGTGGGGCTCAGTACGGACTGCACGCGTGCGACTCCACTTCACGACATACTCTCCCACATCGTGTTCGCTGCGCACGGCGACGACGTGCGGTTCACGATGGTAGACGGCACCGTCTTGCAGGAGAAGGGGAAGATGACTGCCATCGACGCCGAAGCGGTCCGGCAGCGTGCGTCGGAGATAGGTCTCGACATGGACCTGGAGGAAGAACGGCGGTCTGCACAGCAACAGAAACCTATAGAAGACTAGGTTCTCCCGATTCAGACACGGTTTGTCGATAGTCTATTGAGTACCACAGGTATGTCAATCGAGCCTCGCTCAGTCGATCGGTACGAGAGCGGTCATTGTACATACCGGAATGAAACGTTTCGACCACGTACCATCGAGTCGACCCACCACGCTGGCAACCTCGTCCACAGGGAAATGTCCTCTCCGTCGAACCCTGCAGCCGTGCATAATTACTTTTACCTCCGACCAGAAACCATCGTCGCAGTAGAAACTTATGGCTCTGTTGAAACCCTCTTGCAGTCGTGCGATGTGCTGAGAAGCGAGTTTCGCATCGGATCCGTAAAATCCGAGAAGAAGAGTCGCTCTTCTCATTGTCACCGCTGAAGGATTTCAACAGAGCCAAACTTATTTGTACCTAGTAGGGTAGTGAACGGTTATGGCAAGCGATAACAAGGTACGATCACGCATAGCGACGTTTTTCGGATTTGAACGTCACGGGACGGACATCAAAACCGAAGTCGTTGCGGGCATCACGACGTTCCTCACCATGTCGTATATCATCGTGGTAAACCCAGCGATCCTATCGGAGGCGATCTCTATACAGGGATATTCCGACGGGCAGACGTTCCAGATGCTCGCCATCGCGACTATCTTGGCCGCCGCTATCGGCTCGATCGTGATGGCGTTGTACGCGAACCGGCCGTTTGGTCTCGCTCCCGGGATGGGGTTAAACGCGTACTTCGCGTTTACTGTGGTGATATCGCTGGGGATTCCGTGGGAGACCGCGCTCGCGGCGGTGTTCGTCGAGGGCGTCATCTTCATGGCGATGTCCAGCGTCGGCGCGAGACGGTATATCATCGAATTCTTCCCGGAACCCGTGAAGTTCGCCATCGGGGCCGGTATCGGCCTGTTCCTCCTGTTGCTCGGCCTCATCGAGATCAACGTCGCCGTCGCGGACGAGGCGACGCTGGTTTCGCTCGGTAACGTCGCGTCCGACCCGGTTGCATTGCTGGCGCTTGCTGGACTCGCCTTCACGATCGTCCTCTACGCCAAGGGAGTCACTGGCGCGATCATCGCTGGTATCGTCGCAACTGCGGCCGCTGGGTGGGGATTGACGCTTGCTGGTGTCGTAAATGGCGGCGTCCTCACACCCGAAAGCCTCCCACCAGTTCAGTATGATATCACGCCGCTGTTTGGAGCGTTTATCGGCGGCTTCGGGAATATTGACCCGATTTCGTTCATTATCGTGGTGGTCACTTTCTTTTTCGTCGATTTTTTCGACACCGCCGGAACGCTCATCGGCGTCTCGCAGTTCGGAAACTTCCTCGATGAGGACGGCAACCTCCCAGAGATGGAGAAACCGCTGATGGCCGACGCCGTCGCGACCACCTGCGGGGCGATTGTCGGGACGACTACCGTTACCACCTACGTCGAGAGTTCGACCGGGGTCGAAGAGGGTGGCCGCACCGGATTAACAGCGCTTGTCGTTGCTGTACTGTTCCTGGCTTCGCTCGTCGCTGTCCCGGTAGTGGCAGCGATACCGACGTACGCTTCCTATCTCGGGCTCATCCTTGTCGGGCTCATCATGCTCCAAGGCGTCACAGACATCAAGTGGCAGCGTTCCGACTGGCTTATTCCTGGGGGGCTCACCATCGTCATGATGCCCCTGACGGCCTCAATAGCCAACGGCATTGCCGCGGGTATCATCAGTTATCCCCTCGTCAAAGCGGCACAGGGCGAACACGATGACGTCCACGCCCTCCAGTGGATCCTGGCAGTGTCGTTCGCTCTCTACTTCTACGTCACCGCTGGTGGCGTGATAGGTTGACACGACCGACACGACCGAACCGTCTTCACGCCCCCTCTCGCGGGATCGCCAACTGAACCCGTACTGTCCTCACACTCCCACAGCCGGGGAGCGGTCCACACTGTCCGTCCGACTGCCGCAGGAAAGTGGGGGAGGATGTGTCGGTTACTCTATAGGATCGTATTCGACGATAATGAGTGGTTTCGGCGGCCACCGAGCCAAACGACTATCTATCTACGGTAACTACTATCTCGAATGTGGTATACTAACCCACACTTCGGGTCAGATAACACTTCGTGCATTCGATCGCGGGTGAGTGAAAGCAATATCGTTGCCGGCACAGTCGACAGCGATGACTGATTCGGTCGACATACTCGTTCACGGAACACTGGTGAACGTCCACACCGGGACGCTCGAAGACGGTACGGTCGCTATCGACGACGGCAAAATAGTTGCTCTGGAAGACCGTCCGGCCGATCACATACTCAACACGGGGTACATCACGCCTGGACTCATCGACGCCCACATGCACGTTGAGTCGAGCATGGTGACGCTACCAGAGTACGGTAACGCGGTCCTGCCCGGTGGTGTAACTAGCATCGTTCACGACCCACACGAGATTGCGAACGTCTTGGGAGAGGCTGGCATTCGTGCCGTCATTGAGGACGCTACGAACACGCCGCTGAAGGCACGTTTTACTGTTCCGTCCAGCGTCCCGGCCTCCGGGCTACAGGACACTGGTGCGACGCTGGACGCGACAGCCGTGGAGACACTGCTTGACCTCGATCCTGTCGTCGCGCTCGGCGAGGTGATGGACATCCCGGGACTGATCGCCGGTGACAGCGAGATCCACGCGAAGATAACAGCCGCCCGTGAGCGCGGTCTCACCGTCGACGGACACATGGCAGGCGTCGACGGGACGTCCCTCCACGAGGCGGCTCGGTATCTCGACACCGATCACGAGAGTATTACGCTCGCTGAAGCGCGACAGCGGGCAGGACTCGGTATCCGGGTCTATCTTCGCGAGGGGTCTTCGAGTAAGAACCTCGCCGACCTCCTACCACTTGTCGACGCTGTCGATACCCATCTGTTCTCTCTCTGTACCGACGATACGGAGGTGACCGATCTCGTCGACCGTGGCGGCGTTGACTTTGCAGTCCGCAAGGCCATCAACGAGGGTGCCGATCCCGTCGAAGTTGTCCAGATGGCGACACTCAATACGGCCGAGAGCTACGATCTGCCCTTCGGGCGGCTCAAACCCGGGACACCGGCCGATCTGGTGTTGCTCGACGACCTGAACTCGTGGGATGTCGCCCACGTGATGGTTGACGGCGAGCTGGATCCCACAGCGAAGAATCGGACCGGGACTACGAACCTAGCGGATGACACTGTCCAGTTCGACCCGGTTTCGGGCAGGGATCTCGTGATCACGGCGGCGGACGATGACGGCGAGACTGTCCCCGTCCGGGTTATCGATGCCGTCGGCGGTCTGCAGACCGATCCCATGCGAGCAACCGTCTCGGTCGAAGCAGGCGCGCTGGTCCCGTCGGTCGACGAGGACATCCTCTCGCTGGCCGTTATCGAGCGACACGGCCAGGATGGGGGGATCGGACGGGGATTCGTCCATGGTCTCGGCCTGTACCGCGGAGCCATCGGTTCCACCATCGCCCACGACGCACACAACTGTGTGGTTGCCGGTGCGGACCGCGACTCCATAGCCCGTGTGGCCAATCACCTCCGTGACATCGGCGGCGGTATCGCCGCTTTCGACCCGGAGGCCGCTGAAATGGTGTCGCTCCCCCTTTCGGTGGCGGGACTGATGTCCGAGGAGTCGATCGAGGTGGTGTACGAGCAGTACGAGAACGTCGAGGCGTTCGTGACCGATCTCGGTCTGGTCGACAATGGATTGATGGAGCTGTCATTCCTCGCTCTCGAGGTCATTCCGACGTATCGCCTGACAAACAACGGGCTAGTTGATGTCGAAGCGGCAGAATACATCGACGTGGTCCGTTCCTGATCGCCGGCCAGTTACAGAAGTGCGAGGAGAAAGCCCCGCCCTAAAGGGCGGGGATGAATCCGACAAACGATGGCACAAACCACCGACGATAGTACAGCCCGATATTCCAACAGACACTTACACAATCATATCCAATTACAAGTGTAATGGTCACGGTGACTGTCACCACGAAGTTCCACAATCCATCCCTCTCACGTCGGAAAGAGTGGCAACTCGCCACTCAACTCTACCGTGACACCAAACAATTCTGTATCGACGGATGGGAGAACGGCGACTTCGGAAAATGGGTAAACCATACACGGGCTAACATCCTCGAAAACGCTCCGCGTTTTCGGGCGCACGGAAATCTCTGATTTCCGTAGCCTTCGGGCGAGTCGAACCGTGCGACCTCGCGGGCTGAAGAACCCGCCGTCGTTGATGCCTGTAGTTGAATAGGGAGGAAGGCCCCATTGACAGGGCTGTACGTGCTGAAAAGCACACCGTTGGTCACAACTCGGTGGTAACCTTCGCCGTTCCACGCGAAAGCGTACTTGAGAACCGAGAAAACGCGCAACCTGAATATCCCCGTCGGGGAATTCTTGCTCTTCAGAGCGGGGAGGATGTCAACGGCTACTCTGATGGGTTCAAGGCCGAGTTCACGGACAAGCCCCACTCTCAACACGCCGAAGGCGTGTAGGGTGGGAAAGTTGACTATCTATTTCGGCTATTCATAGAACCACAGATCGTTTCTGAAATATGGTTCTCAGAAATCGTATCCCCAATGCCGTAGAATCTCTTCTGCATCATCGAGATGCTGCATCCCCGCTCGATAAATCGCTTCCCGAGCATCGGTACGGGACAGATCATCATTGATACGATCCTCAAGGTCACGCTCGGCACTGATTGCAGCTGCGTGCGTTTCCTCCTGAACAAATAGTTGGTGTACCTCCGGCCTTTCGTCTTTTACTTTATCACGTCGAAGGATGTACGGTAGTTGATCCCGACTGAATTCTCTCTCCTGATTATCTACTTTCGTCGCTTCTATCTCCTCTCTGTTTTGCTCTGAATCTCCTGTGTACTCCTGTTCAGTTCCAGAACGCCGACCAGCTGCAGTCGTGACTGATTCGTCTGACTCTCCTTCATTTTCGGCGTTAGTTTCGCTTGATTGCGATTCCTCGGCGAATGGATCGGAGGCTCCAGACTTCATGCGACTACCTCCGTTTCTTCAGTACTGATGTCCTCTTTCGTAAGTTCGACATCGAACTGTTCGGCGATAAACCGAGCTAGTGTATCGAATTGCTCGAGGGTATCACGCTCGCGATCTGGCCGCTTGTTATCTATTACAAATTCGTAGGCGGTCGTCTGTGCATCCCATGCCCCATTGAGCATCGCGCCTCGTATTGGAATTTTCGTCGGAGCAACTGGATACGACAATTCGGAAAATGCTTGTTGGTATTTGTCTCCGACGCGCGTTCTACGTACTTTGTTTGGAACAACGGCTACCACTCCAATTTCTGTGTCTGTCTCTGCTTCAAGGTTTGATACCGTGTCTTCGAGCCCATAGAGCGATTGCTCTCCTTTTGGAGACAGCTCGAGCGGAATAACAACATTCCCTGTTGCCGAAACCGCATTGTAGACATGTTGGCCACCCGTTGCCGGTGGATCAATAATCACTACGTCGTATTTCTCTGGTATACCAGCACTACGTAATACGTTCTGTAGTTGGAGCTCTTTTACAAATCGTCCACCCATATCCTGTTCCATTTCCTGTGCGCGCTGTAGATTTGTCTCTAAACTATCGAGCATATTGTGGCTTGGAATTACATGAATACCATGTGCCGCTTCACGAACTAGACCATCGAATTCTCCTTTCGGTCGATCGATGAGATGACGAACGAGATTGTCCGCTTCTGGATCTGATCGGTTTTCATCAACTCCGATATGATGGCTTGCCCCTCCATTTTGCGGATCAAGGTCGATAAGCAGCGTCCGCTGACCATGCCGCCGATGGGCCGCAGCTAGATTTACTGCCAGCGCTGTTTTACCAACTCCTCCTGCCTCGCTCCATAAGGTGTACGAAATCAGCATAGTTGATACTAATACTAATAGATCATAAAGACTCGTCAGACAAATTCATATTTACTAACAGTACTAGCAAACAATAATACTGGGCAGTATTTTCGCTCAATAATACTGAACAAGTATTCTTCCTAATAATATTAAACAGCGCTCTTAGAAGATTCCTCTATCCATAGAGGAACTCGACTATATGATATGGTACTCCCGCAGTACCTCCTCGATTAAGTTCTCCGCGAGAATCGTATCTATCGACTATTAAGTCACTGACGTAGTCAAGCAGATCCACGGCAGCGCATGGTCGCCTATGCCTAATACCTAACGTGGGCGCCTTCTTGATCGATAAGCTTGAATCCTAGCGTATCCAATACGCTTGCAGTAACGAAGACGTTCATCGAAAGTAGTGTCACGTTATGGATGCCGCAAATCGCGTGTTGCGTTAAGATCGATCCGTCTGCCCACGGCTCCATGATGACTCGCCGGTGACGAGTTCGAGTTTCGTGCCAGCCCAGTCAAAAAATTGAAACATCATCTCACCAAACCGTCTGTCGAACTTATTGCCCCTTAGGCATCTCGATACTGTTCAGTATCCTTGAACGACATCCCGTGTCCCGGACGATCTGGTGGCAGTATCAAGCCGTCATTCACTTCGATCGGTTTCGCGAGCAGTTTATTGAGCACGATCGAGTGGTGTTCAATGTACGGGACGTTGTTGGCTGCGCAGGCGAGGTGGGCGTGGATCGGCTCGATGTAGTGTGGTGAGACGGAAAGACCAGCCGTGGCCGCCTGATCCGCGACGTTCATCCATGGCGTTATCCCGCCGATACGACAGACGTCCGGTTGCAGATAGTCGACGGCGTTTCGATCGATTACCTGCCGGAACTGCGTCTCGTTGTAGAAGTTTTCGCCGGTGGCGATCGGCACGTTGACGCGGCGTCGGAGGTCGGCGTACGAAGCGTAGTCGTCCTTCGGCAGTGGTTCTTCAAACCACGTTATCGCGACGTCATCGAGGCGGTTCGTTAACTGTCGCGCTTCTGGCAACGTATACGAGCAATTGCCGTCGAGCATCAGGTCTAGATCCGTCGGAAGCGCGTCCCGAACCGCACGAACTCGTTCGACGTCGCGTTCGATGGATGATCCGACTTTCATCTTCATCCCGGCGAACCCTTCGTTGGCGATCTCGCGCGCGTTCTCAACGAGCGTGTCGGCATCGTACTGAAGCCACCCACCGTTCGTTTCGTACATCGGTACCGGCTCTCTGGTCCCGCCAAGGAGTTCACACAGTGGCAGACCGGCGTGCTTGCCGAGTGCATCCCAGATCGCGATGTCGACTGCGGCGATGGCGAACTCACTGATTCCCTCGCGGCCGATGAACGTCGTCTCTCCCCGCAGGGCCGACCGTACGGCGCGCGGCGCGACCGGCTGTCCCTCCAGAAGTGGTACGAGTTCGTCGTCGAGGAACCGTTTGATTGCCGCCCCTCCGCGCCCGATCGTGTAGGTGAACCCGAGGCCACGATGCCCGTCGTCGGATTCCGCGGTGAGCGCGACGATTTCCAGCGTGTCGAACGACTGGGTCGCGTCCTCCAGTGTCTGTTCGTTCGGAATTCGGTAGAGGCTGGTGTCGACCGTCCGGATACTGCCGGCACTCGCTGCTGGCTCGCTCATTGCTCGCTCGAGACGGACCCCCGGTACATAACAGTTTACGACGACTCGTACTTGCGAACTCGGCCTACCAACCGCCCCTCATCATCTGACGGGATCGAGGAGTTCGATCGGATGACGCGTCCCCGGCGAGAGGAGAGAATCGAGTTGCTCCATACAGGACGTCCCGCTGGCGACGATCGTTCGCTCGTCCGCGGCCGTTTCGAACTGCTCGGCGAGCGTTTCGCCGACGTCCATACTGAGGTCGTAGTACTCGCTCTTGTAGCCGAAACTCCCGGCCATTCCGCAACACTCCACATCGGAGGTGAGCACGTCGTATCCGAGCCGCTCCAAGACCGTCTCCGTGTACGATTCGAGACCGAGCGTTCGCTGTTGGCAGTGACTGTGGTAGGCGATCCCGGCGCCATCACCGGTGGGGAGGGCGTCGATGTCCCCGTCGTTCTCCAAGAGTCCGTAGACGAACTCCAGTATCTCGTAGCTCCCCTCGTCGATCCGTTCGTACGCCCCCGTAGGCAGCAGCTTCTCGTACTCGCGTCGGAACATCGCGATGTCGCTCGGTTCGACGACGACCACGTCGTAACCGTCTTCGAGGTAGGGAAGCAGCGACTTGGCGACGTTCCTCGCTTTGTCCTCCGCCGTCGCGATCATCCCCTGTGAGAGCGGTGCGCGCCCGGATCCGCCGACGTCCGGCACGACCACCTCACAGCCCAGCGTCTCCAGGACGCGGACGGCGGCTTTGCCCCGTTCAGTCTGGACGTGATTGGTGTAGACGTCCGGATACAGGGCGACGCGGCGAACCGGATCCACGACGTGGGAGTCCCGGGAGCGAGCCCACTTTCGCAGTGTCGTGCGCTTGAACGCCGGCAGGTCGCGCCGGGCGTCCACCCCGAGGGTTGATTCCATCGCTTTTCGGGCCACGTCGCTGGAGGCGACGGCGTTCGAGAGGGGTGCCGTCGTACTGCCGATCTTCGCGACGGTCTCGAAGTTGCCGAAGAAGCGCTTGCGCAGCGGTGTCCCGCTCTCCTCTTCGTCAGGGACGAGGCCATCGACCAGCAGGTCGTCGAAGCCGGGGTCCTTGCCGCGGTTGATGCGGTCGCGTACGACCGTGTTGATCCAGGGGATGTCGATCTTCACCGGGCATGCGTTCACACACCGTGAACACCCGGTACAGAGGTCGTTGAACTCCTCGGCGACGTCCAGTCCCTCGATTCCGGCCTCCCAGCCCGTGGCGATGCCGCCCGTGTACGTCTCGCCACCGAAGGCATGCCCGCCGACGGACTGGAAGTTCGCACAGGAGTTCGCGCAGGCCCCACACCGGATGCAGTACAGCGTCTCGCGGAGGTCGTCGTCTTGGCGCATCGAACGCCGCCCATTGTCGATGAGAACGAGATGGAAGTCTCGCTCGGCGTCGCTGTTTCCGAAGCTCGGTTCGTCCTCGTGATCGAAGTCGATCGTCGGCGTCTCGACCGGGGGCGTCAGGAGCGACAGGTACTGTGGGATGTCCTGTCCCGTCGCCGACCGCGAGATGAGTTCCGCGAACGGTTCGAGCTCGGCGATCGAGGGTATGATCTTCTCGATCCCGGCGACGGCGACGTGTGTGTCGGGAATCGAAGCGCACTTGCGTGCGTTCCCTTCGTTGGTCACCAGCGCGATCGACCCACTCTCGGCCATGACGAAGTTCGCTCCCGTGATGCCGACGTCGGCCTCGTCGATGCGTTCACCGAGGAACTCCCGCGCGAACGCCGTCAGTTTCTGTGCAGAATCGAGCGGCTCGTCGGGCTCGAACTCCCGTTCGAACAGGGCCGTGATCTCCTCACGAGATTTATGCAGCGAAGGGCCGACGATGTGCGAGGGCGCTTCCTCGGCGACCTGAATGACGAACTCGCCCAGATCCGTCTCCCAGACGTCGTACCCGTCCGCTTCGATGGCCTCGTTGAGGTCGATCTCCTCGGTTGTCATCGACTTCGATTTCACGACGCTATCGGCCTCTGCATCCGCTATAACCGTCGTGATGTACCGGTTCGCGTCTGCAGCGTCGTCGGCGATATACACGGTTCCCCCGTTGGCTTCGACGGCCGTTCTGGTCCGGTCGGTGAGATCCGGCAGCTGTTCGATCGACTCCTCCTTTATCTCCCGTGCCCGGGTTCGATACTGTTCGTGTGTCTCTTCTCCGACGGCTTCGACCGCATCGTATCGGGCGGCGTTGAACAGCCGTGTGTTCCCCTTGATCTCGTCGCTCTCCGTCTCGAGCAACGCGCGGATACGGTCGGCCTTCGGTCGTGTTGACTCACTCATTGGCTCTCATTGTCTCTGATGATGACGATGTGGACCTGTTCGGGGCCGTGGACACCCTGTACGAGCGCACCCATGTCGCCGGTCGAACTCGGCCCGGTCGCGAGGATGAGCGACTGGCGGCCCGCCTCGAACTCGGCCCGAAGCCAGGTAAACGCATCCGAGAGGGTTGCTCGAATGTCGCTCTCCCTGACGACGACGACGTGAAACTCCGGGTAAAGTGCGACGAACTCGTCGCCCTGTGATCGTGATTCAACGGCAACGGTCCCCAGCGAGGCGATGCTCATCCGAGCGCCCGTCACGCCCGTCACTGCCTCACGCAGTTGTGCCGGGGACGGTTCGAGCTGTACCGGGAGCTCCGATAGAGAGAGGTCATCGAAGGGAAGTGCGGCGCCGACCGCCGGGGTCTCGATGATGTCCTTAAGTTCGGTTTCGAACTCATCGGGCGAGACGACGGTCGACGCCGTATCTAAACGCGCCAGTGACTGCTGGAACTCGTGTACCGAACCCGCACTCATATCATCGAACACGTAATCCTTGATGATAAACCTTGTAGTCTTCCCGACGGTCGGCTGACGACCGTCCGTGGCGAGTCCTCCTCGCGGATGACTCGGCGTCGGAACTCGCTACTCGAGTGCCGGGACCGTGACGGCAGGTCGCTCCGTATTCAGAAGGATCGACTGGGTCACGCTTCCAAAGAGCGCTTTTCCCACCGGAGAACGGGCTCGTCCGCCGACGACAACATATCGGGCGTCGACCTCGTCTGCGTATTCGACGACCTTCTTGCCGGGGTTCCCAACCCGGCCGATGACGTCGTAGTCGGTGGAAATGACCTCATCGAGTCCGTCCGCCGCTTGAGCAGCCGCGTTGTCCTCTACGGACCCTGCACCGGTCTCCCGGGTGTTGGATTGTTTTTCGACGATCCTCGTGTACTCGGTCTCCTCGATGACGTGTATGAGTGCGAGTTCGTCGTCGAACGCTTGTGCCAGTTCGTCCGCTCGTGCGGCGATGTCTCTCGACTGCTCGGAGTCACTAATCGCTGCGACGATGACCATATCGTGAGAGGTGTCCGTTCAGGTATAAATGTTCTCGTGAACGGGGTACGCCGAGCGGTCCGATCGGCCGTCTCAGTCCATGGAGATCATCCCTTTGATCACGTCGGGCTCTTTGGCTCGTTCGAAAGCGTCCCCGATACGGTCGAAGGACATCTCGAAGTCCATGATTCCCGTCGCGTCGACCTCGCCGGCCGTGAGTAATGAGATCGCCGTCGGGTACGTGTTCGCGAACCGGTAACTCCCGCGAACGTCGATCTGCCGTCGGACGAGCTCAAACGTGTCCATCGGGACCGTCTCATCGGGGGCGAGGCCGATCAAGACGACGGTACCGTCCGGTCGCGGCGCATCGAGCGTCACTTCGATGGCCGGCGAGGCCCCCGTCGCCTCGATCGCGACGTCGACACCCGCGCCGAACTCGTCGCGGACCGCCTTCGCGACGTCCGTCTCACGGGCGTCGATCGTCAGCGTCGCTCCTCGTTCGGCAGCCCGGTCCAACTTCGAGGGAACGATGTCGACGACAACCAGATTCGCGGCACCGGCCGCCTTCGCGACGTCCATCGCGAGGGTCCCGATCGGCCCCGCCCCCATGACGAGCACGGTGTCGCCGACGTCGATCTCGGCGCGTCGGACGGCCTGAATGCCGACGCTTATCGGTTCACACAGCGCGCCCTCGCGAGTGGAGATGGACGACGGAAGCCGGTAGACGAAATCCGCCGGCCACGCGACGTACTCTCTGAAGGCCCCATCGGTGCCCGGCGTCGCCATGAACGCCACGTCCTGACACAGGTTGTACCGACCGCTTCGACAGTACTGACAGCGTCCACACGGGACCCCCGGCTCGATCGCGACCTCGTCGCCGACGGCGACGCGATCGACGTCTCGACCGACCTCGATGACCCGGCCCGCGCTCTCGTGGCCGAGCACCAGCGGGTCCTCGACGATCCGATCATCCATCCGGCCATGGTCATACCAGTGAAGATCTGATCCACAGATGCCGACATCGCTCACGTCGACGAGGACCTCCGATGCCTCCGGCTGAGGTCGCTCTCGAGACTCGACTTCGAACGTCCCTGCGTCGACGAGTGCTGTCGATTTCATGCTCTCCGTTCGAGTGACGACCGCTGAGTTGGGCTCGGTGCGAGGTGATGCATCGTGCCTCCGTCTAGTCGATCAGTTGCTGTCATGCTCGTAGTGAGGTCGGTTCTCAGCGAGTGTGGGCCGGCTATCGCGATCGGTAGTCCTCTTGGGAACGCCTCCGGAAGCGACGTCATAGTGACGGTCCGACGCGGTTTATTGCGAACTTGGTCAGGCCGTGTTCCTCCGTCGCGGTCCGACCGCCGTCGGCCACCCGGACGATTTCCTCGAGAATCTCCTCCGATTCGGCGGTACGGGTGTCAAGATCGATATCGGCTGCGAGCGCCGCCGCCGTCGTCTCATCGGCGGTCACCTTGAGCACCGGCACGATCGGGTGTCCCGTCGGGATCCCATCCGCCGTCACGTGAATGACGATGGACGCGCCGGCCGCCGCGAGCGCCGTCGCAGCCTCCTCGAAGCGAGATGGGGAGTCGATCAGTGCGAGCCCCTCATCGACGGTCACCCGATCACCGTAGGGGACGAACTCGTCGACATGAGCGGACCCCCACGTCCCGACGACCGACTCGAACTCGGCGTCCGCAGCGCGTCGGGTGATCCGCTGGGCGCTCCCGGGTCGGTCCGCGTCGCGCTCGCAGGCCGCACGGATCTCGTCGGCGACGGCGTCGGTCGCGCCGCGGGCAGGGGCGGCGTCTCGGTGTGGAGCGAGGCGTTCGGTGCCGGCGACGACGACTTGCGCACCGGCATCGAGCAGCGCGTCGACGGTCTCGCCGACGAGCGAGTCCGCGATCTCGCAGGTCGATCGATCGAGGTCCGAACTCACAATACCAATGGTGAGGTCAGCGAGGGTCGCGTCGGTCCGATCGTCCGAGAGGGCGGTTTGTGTCAGTTCTTCCGTGGCGGCGATCCCCTCCTCGATGCAGGCTTCCGATCCGCCGGCGTCTTGGATGGCCGTCTCGCGAACGGGAACGCCTTCGGCGGCAATGCGGTCGGCAAAGGGCTTGCTCTGGAGGTGCTCACAGCCGAGACCCACGACGGTCGCCCCCGCAATGTTAGGGTTCTGTGCGAGGTTCAACAGGGTCCGTTCGGTCTGGTCGTGATCGGCACCGATCTGGGCGCAGCCGTGATCGTGCGGCGTGCAGACGGCGCGGTCGTTGGCATCCGCGATCCGCTCGGCGACGATATGCGAACAGATCACGGACGGGGCGACAAGGATCCGATTTCGGACACCGACACGGTCGTCGGTCCGTCGGAACCCTGTGAACGTCTCTCGGCGACGGGAGTGAGAGCGCTCCGAGGTCGGTGCCGACATCAGGCTACCTCCCCGTCGTCCGTGCTGCGGTCACCTCGGCCGCGGGCGCTCTCACAGTTATGCGTGTGAACCCACTCGCCGGGCTCGATCGATTCAACCGCCGCGCCGATCGGTTCGCCGTATTTGACGATGGTGTCGCCGGGGTCGATGGAGGTCAGCGCGATCTTGTGACCAAACGGCACGTCTTCGACGAGTTCGATCGTCGCCTCCTCGGAGGCAATCTCCATGCCAGCGTCGAGATCAGCGATGGCGGTGACGACGTTGTCCGCGTGTGCCATGTGCAACCCGCGGTCGTCCAGAATGACGCCCTTCATGCGTTCCCCCGTCGTTCCGCCAGTTCGTTCGGCTGGAGTTCGTTGATCGCGAACTCCTCCAAGCGGCGTTGTTCCGCGGCGGTCCGCGCGCCGCTCGCGACCTCCAGCAGCGTCTCGTAGACCCGCTCACCGACCGCGTCGATGGACTCGCCGTCGATAATCGTACTGGCGTCGAGGTCCATATTCGACGCCAATCGGTCCGCAGTCTTCGGGTTCCCCGTGACCTTGATCACTGGTGCGAGGGGGTTTCCGGTCGTCGAACCACGGCCCGTCGTGAACGCGACGATCTGTGCACCGCCGGCGACTTTCCCCACGACGCTCTCGATGTCGTATCCTGGCGTGTCCATCAACACCAGCCCGCCACCGATGGGGAGCGATTCGGCGTAGTCGACGATCCCGCGAACGGGCGTCGTCCCCCCCTTGGCGATGGCCCCAAGGCTCTTCTCCTCGATGGTCGTCAACCCACCGTCCTGGTTTCCGGGGGTCGGCTGTGCGCCCCGGAGGTCGACCCCCATCAGCTGAGCGGCCGACTCCCGCCGCTCGACACGAGCGAGGAGTTGCTCGCGGGTCTCGTCGTCGACGCATCTGTCCGCGAGGATGTGTTCCGCGCCGATGAACTCGGGCGTCTCCGAGAAGCTCGCGGTGCCGCCATCACGGACGAGCCGGTCGCAGGCGGCCCCGACCGCCGGATTCGACGCGATCCCGCTGGTCGTGTCCGACCCACCACATTCGACGCCGAAGACGAGTTCGCTTGCGTCCCGCTCTTCGCGTCGGGCATTGGCGATCCCGTCCCAGAGCTCGCGAGCGAGGGCGACGCCCGTATCGACCGTTGCCGCCGTCCCTCCGGCCTCCCGGATCGAGAGCGTCTCGACGGCCCGTCCGGTGCCAGCGATCTCATCGGCGATCACGTCAGCGTCGATCGTTTCCGGGCCGAGACTGACGACGAGCGTCGCCCCCACGTTCGGGTTCCGCCCGACGCCCGCAAGTGTCCGCTCGATCTGCTCGCGTGCGGCCTTCGGCGGGTCGATCCCCATCTGGTGGGGCGTCGCACGGACGTTTTCGGTCGCGCGGTCGGCGATCGCTTCCGCGACCGCAGACGCCGCGACCGATGTCGGTACTACAGCGACGTAGTTCCGGACTCCTGCGGGACCGTCAGGTCTCGGGTAGCCGTCAAACGTTGCCATGGGTGATCCACCCAGCCGATCAGTAAAAGCGTTTCCCCCCTCCCAGCTGATACGATGTTGGTCCGGGGTTCGAAACGAGACGAAACGAACGCTGAACGGAAAACGGCCTGTTGCCTTAGCCTCCCATCATCCCCGTCGCCGGGTAGGTAACGATCTCGGGAATGAAGATCGTGAGCAACAGCACTAGAAGGATCGGCACGTAGTAGGGCAACACCGCCTTCATCGCTTCCTCCAAACTCGCGTCGGTCACCTTTTCGAGAACGAAGAGGATGACACCGAACGGCGGGGTGAGAAGGCCGAGCATCAGCGTGAGGATCATCACGATCCCGAAGTGAAGCGGATCGATGGCTGTCATCTCCAGAATCGGCATGAAGATCGGAACCAGGATCGTGATCGCGGCGATCGTCTCCATGAACGTTCCAACGACCAGCAGGAGACCGACGAGAAGTAACATCACGATGGTGGGGTCGGTCGAGAAGGTCGTGATCGACTCGGCCATCAAGATCGGGAGGCGAAGCTGTAGGGCGACGAGACCGTACAACGACGCGATACCGATGATAAACGTCAGTGAGAAGGTCTCGACCATGCCGTACTGGAGTTCCTCGAAGAGCCCTCTCAGGGTGAGTTCGTTGTAGATGAAGATTCCGAGCAGGACGGTATAGACGACGGCGACGGCTCCCGCTTCGGTGGCGGTGAACGTTCCGGTGAGGATGCCGCCGATGATCAGTATCGGTGCAAGCAGCGGGAACACCGCTTCCTTCAACCCCTTCCAGAAGTCCTTGAGGTCGAAGGAATCGCCGGCCTCGTATCCCCGGAGATGAACGAACAGGAAGACGAGCATCATCAGAAAGACGCCAATGAGGACGCCGGGGATGATGCCGCCGAGGAACAGCTGGCCGATCGACTCCTCGGCGAGCACAGCATAGATGATGATCGGCACGCTCGGCGGGATGATGGGGCCGATGATGGCCGACGATCCGGTGACGCCGAGTGAGATGTCCTTCTCGTAGCCCTGATCGCGCATCGCGGCGTACTCGACGCGGCCAAGCCCGGCGGCGTCGGCGACCGCGAGGCCGGACATCCCGGAGAAGATCATGCTCGCGACGATGTTGACGTGGGCGATCCCGCCGCGGAACTGCCCGACCATGGCGTTGGCCAGATCGAAGATCCGCTGGGTCATCCCGATGCGGTTCATCAGCCGTCCCAGAAGCAGGTAAAACGGGATCGCAAGCAGCGTGAAACTGTTGAGCCCGTAGAGCATCTGCTGGGCGATGATGTTGAAATTGATTCCTCCTCCGAAGGGGGGAAGCATCATCAGGACACAGGTCGCACCCATGGCGATCGCGACCGGCACGCCGAGCGCGTACAGGACCAGCAGCGTCCCGAGGAATAGCGTGCCGACGATGAGCAGTTCACTCATCGATCGTGCCCTCTTCGAACCGTCCGCTCTCGATATCGTCGGTTCTGTCCGTCACCAGCCCCCGTACGATGATCGCGATATCGAGTAGCGCGTAGATCAGCATCAACGCCACGCCGATACCGATGCCGAGATAGAGGTGGCCGGCCGTGACGATACCGATTCCGCCGATCGATGTCGTCCAATTGCTGGTCGTCGCGAGGATCGCTCCCCAGAGCGCGACCAGGAGGAAGCCGATGACGATCAGCTTGCCCAGCAGTTGGACCGTCAGGCCGAGCCTCGGTTTCCAGCCCGTGAGACGCTCGAGGAGGAATCGGATGGCGATGTGTTCGCTGTTTCGGACGGCGACGGCTGCACCCAAGTACGTCGCGACGATGAGCACGAACCGCGCCGCCGGTTCGGTCCAGTGTAAGAACCCGAACGTGGGGATGTTCAACAGCCGGACGAACACCTGAATCGTCGTCAGAACGATCGTGAACGTAAACAGGCCTGTCGTACCGTAGAGGACGACCTTGTCGAAGAGGTGATCACGATGGAGTTCGAGTGATTGGTCTATTTCCATGTTCAATTGTTGAGTTCGTACCTACTGGTATATATTCACATGTTCCGGACGGTTTCCAAGTCGAAGGCCCACGTGCTCTCGAACAACTGTTCCACAGCGGGCGCTGCTGCCTCTTGAAACGCAGCCGTATCGACGTCTTCGACGATCTCCATCCCCTGGTTGCCGAGTTCGTCGATGAGTTCCTGCTCGCGGTCTTGGGACGTTTGTGCGGCCGATTGCGTCGCTTCCTGGCCGACCTCCATGATCATGTCCTGCTGGCTCTCATCCAGCTCCTGATAGAACTGTTCGTTGATGTAGATGTTCCCGTTGGCGATCAGATGGCCCGTGAGGCTCAGGTGACTCTGGACCTCGAAGAGGTTGAACGAGCTGATCTGTTCTGCGCCGCCTTCCGAGGCGTCGACGACACCCTGTTCGAGGGCGCTGTACAACTCATCGAGCGCAACGGGAGTCGGTGAAGCACCGACCCCTTCCCACGTTTGGACCCATGGCTCCAGTTCCGGGAGACGAAGGTCGAGTCCGCTGACGTCGTCGGGCGTTTGGACCGGCGTGTTCGACGTGAAATGCCGGGCTCCCCGGTAGATCTGCTGGCCGATCGGACGCTGGTCCCCGTTCTCGATGAGCGTATCGTGGGCCTCCTGCATCTCGTCGCTTTCGAGGACCGAGAGCAACTGGTCGTAGTCCGAGAGGACGAACGGACACCCGAAAAACCAGTACTCGGGTGCGAACTGGTAGTACGGGAAACTCCCCGCCGCGTGGGCTTCGACGCCACCCTCGCTCACGACCTCGCCGATCTCGTCTTCGGATCCGTAGGACCCGCCGGGACTGATCTCTACCGAGACATCACCGTCGGATTCCTCCTCGATCTGTTCTTTGAAGTTCTCGGCTGCTTGGACGAGAATATGCCCCGGTTCGAAGGTACTGGCGATCGTCATACTGACGCTACCGTCACCACCGCCCCCAGCCCCGAGGTCGCTGATACCCGAACAGCCGGCCGTCGCTGTGATCGCTCCGGCTCCGATTCCCGTGAGTAACGAGCGTCTGCTGACCTCCCTGTCTCGGTTTGCCATGATTCATCACAGAGGTTTGTGCTCGGTCATAAAAAGATTGCTATACCAGATAATATTACCACTCGTTTTTATCTGTTGATTTACACGTTGGATAGACGTGGGTGATCTCCTGGTCATATGCTGCATGAAAAGGTCGAGATCTCGAACGGGGAGTCCTCTTCTATACCCTTCCCTCGTGATATCGCCATGCGTCTGACGTCCACCCGCCATCGGCTTGGAGGACTTCCCCGGTGACGAAGGTGTCGTCCCTCGCCAGGAAGCTGACGCAGTTCGCCATCTCCTCAACGGTGCCGAATCGGGCCATGGGCGTTCGGCCCCGGATGTCGTCGTCAGTGTAGCCGGCCGAATCCTGCGTCTGGTCCGTGATGTCGGTCTTGATGAACCCCGGGGCGAGCGCGTTCACCGAGATGTCGTCCGCCGCCCACTCGACGGCGAGCGTTCGCGTGAGGTTGATAACGCCCGCCTTTGCCGCGCAGTACGGTGCCCGCATGTGGTATCCCATCTGGCCCATCATCGACGCGATGTTGACGATGGCCCCACCGTCGGCCTGCTCCTGCATCTGGCACCCCGCGACCTGACACCCGATGAACACGCCCGTCAGATCGATATCGATGACCCGTCGCCAGTCCGCGATATCAACTTCGGCTGCCGGACCGATCGTCGTCATCCCGGCGTTGTTCACCAGAATGTCTAGGGCTCCAAACCGCTCGACGGTCGCCTCTACCATCGCTTCGACATCACCATACTCGCTTACGTCGGCCTGCACAGCGACGGCGGTTCCACCGTCCGCTTCGATCTCCTCGACCACCTCCATCGCTCGCTGGTCGGACGATCGGTAGTTGATCACCACTGATGCGCCGTGTTCAGCGAGTTTCGTCGCGATACCGCTGCCGATCCCTCTCGATGCTCCCGTGACTATCGCCGTCTCGTTTTCGAACAGGTCGCTCATACTGGTTCGTCAAGGGATCGTACGAGGTGATATTTTTATTTTCGCCCGCTGCCTCTTCGCGTCGCCGTTGGGGCACTCAGCGTCCCCATCCGGAAACGGGACGCACCGAATCGTCAATCTCGCCTCCCGAATCGGAGTCGATCGCTCCGAGAGAAAGCTATTTGTTCATGGTTGTAATTCGTCGTTCTATGGTTGATCTCGCGGTAGTCTTACCGCCACAACCCGACGAGAGGTGGCAACTCGCAAAACAGATGGACGTCACGAGCGCCGTCGTCCATACCCTCGAGATCGGTGACGACAAGACGTCTTGGAGCTACCACGACCTCCTGCACCTGAAGAACTGGTACGAAAACGCCGGCCTCGAGATCAGCGTTATCGAAGGCAGCGTCCCCCTCACCGACCGGATCCGGCTCGGACGGGAGGGGCGAGACGAGGACATCGAGGAGTTCAAAACGTTCCTCAAGGACTGTGGTCGTCTCGATATCCCGGTCGTCTGCTATGATTGGATGGTCGGGATCCGCTGGGCACGGACGGAAGCCCACGTCGAGGCCCGCGGTGGCTCGCTCGTGACCGCCTACTCCAACGATCGGATGCACAGAGGGCGCGAGGAACCGGTAGTCGAGACGTCACGCGAGCAGCTGTGGGAGGCGCTCGAGTACTTCCTCCAGGAGGTCGGGCCTGTCGCGGAGGAAGCGGGAGTGAAACTCGGCCTCCACCCGGACGATCCCCCGCGATCATCCCTCGGCGATATCCCGCGGATCATCAACAGCCCCGAGGCCTACGAGCGCGTTCTCGAGTGTTACGACAGCGAGTACAACGGTATCACGTTCTGTCAGGGCAACTTCGCCGCCATGGGCGTCGATCTTCCCGAGACAATCCATCGATTCGGCGACCGGATCAACTTCGTCCACTTCCGCGACGTCGATGGCGACGCCGACGACTTCGTCGAAACGTGGCACGATGCGGGCCCGAACGACATGCTCGCGGCGATGCAGGCGTATCAGGACGCGGTCGACGACGACGTGCCGATGCGCCCCGACCACGTCCCGACGATGGCTGGCGAGGACAACTCGAACCCAGGCTACCATATGATGGGGCGACTCTTCGCCATTGGCTACATGCGCGGGCTGCTCGAACAAACTCAATAGATCTCTTCGGTTCGTAGCGCTGACGAATGTCTCGACCCCTTTCATGCCTGAAGAGTGTCTCTCGATCTGCTTCCGGGATCCCTCCCTGCTCGAACGATCCTTGGTACTCTGTCACAACATCACTGGGTCTAGAGACGACTGTCCCATTCTGTTGGACATGTGCAAAAAATGTTATCAGATAGCACGCCATGGATGTAGCTAATGGCCCAAAACACATCGAACGAACCGAACCGGATTCAGGCGGTCGTAAACGTCTTCGAGATTGTCGAGGAGGTGGGTGAACTCGATGGGTGTGGGGTCCGGGAGCTTGCGGCCCATATGGACCTCCCGAAGAGCACGGTGCACGTGTATCTCAAGACGCTTGAGGAGATCGGCTACGTGGTGCAAAATGAGGGAAAGTATCAACTCGGGTTTCGGTTTCTGAATCTAGGTGGGCGGGTACGACACGAGAATAGTCTCTATCAGATGGGTCGAAATAACGTTGACGAGCTCGCACAGATGACCAGCGAAGTCGCAACCATGGGCTGTGAGGAGCGTGGCTATCGCGTCATGCTGTACTGGACGGAGCCGACTGGGGCTATCTTCAATAACGCACCGACCGGCGAGTATACCCGGATGCACTGGACGGCACTTGGCAAGGCGATACTGGCACAGAAGTCCGCGTCAGAGATCGAGGAGATCGTTACCCGTCTTGGTCTCCCTCAGGCGACGGAACACACGATCGTTGACCACGATGCGCTGATGGACGAGGTCGAGTTGATCCGGTCTCAGGGATACGCCGTCGAGGATGAGGAACGCGTTCGGGGCGTTAAATCCGTCGCTGTTCCGATTGAGAATGACGAGACGCCTGATGCTGCTATCTCGGTAGCTGGCCCAAAACACGACTTCGATGCCACTCGTATCGAAGAGGAACTTCTTCCTGCACTCCGAAACACAGCAAACGTGATCGAACTCAAGACAAAACACTACTGAAACAGGCTCTCTATTCCGATCTACGGCAAATCAAAATACGATTTATTGCCATGGATAATGTCCATAACCATTGTTATAAAATTCCTCAATCAGATCCTGTACATGATTATTGGACATTCTAGATAATCCGAATATCTCTTTTGACTGATTAAGGGTCGTTCTCTTCTGAACTCTGCCAACGAAAGGTTTTCAGTGCCAATATTACAATAGTATTATTGTAATCCATTGTTATCAACCTCGCTGTAATCGCCCGTTAGCCCCGATTGATAGGTCTGTTTTGTCGCACACTGATCATTGACCAGGGATACAGGAGAAACGCAATCGTCAATTACAGAAAAGGCTCTTGAAGGTTAAAAGAGCATGTCCAACCATGTTGACTTTGATCTAGATGTGAGCCTCTGCTACATTTTCTCAGTCAAGATCTATAGATGATGTGTTCTCCTTGTAGAGATCTTATCTCATTTTGAGATACCCGGTCATTTGAGGTGGAAAATACCTAGACTCTGCTGAGACTCAGTTGTTGATCCCATGTTATTAGCTTCTCCTCAGTAGAGACTCGTGCTGTCTCTATCTCTCTTAGAATACTTCTCTTTGAGCACTGATAACCTTGATTTTGCTTAATAATTCTGAGAGAGTATTTGGGGATTCTTCGAACATGAATAGACTCTGACCTTGCACGAATTTGGCTTGAGTACCGAAATTTTAGATACGACTGGTGACATCCTTTGAGCTATACGTGACGCGCCAAACAGACGATGGCAGGATCTGCAAGGATTCAGTCGCGCATCTGGGTGAGCGTGAGGTTACCGGCGTAGTGAGCGAGAACGGTTCATCAAGTTGCTCAAAGCACTCGACATCCCGCTGAGTAAGCTAGTCGATCCAGCGAGTGATAACGCGTTTGGCGTTGCGCCGGTAATTCCCGGAGTCGTCGCCTTTGGCTCTGTCCTTGAGAAACTGTGTGAGTCCGTCTTGGAGCGTTGGAGGGCCTTCTGTAGTGGTTGAACCTGGGGGTTGGGGCCTGGCATGGAGGTAGATGAGGTGAGGGCGTGGAGAGTAGTAAGTCCACTGTTGACTTGTGGATTAATCAAAAGTAGATCGCCGAATCGCTGAATCGGCTGTATTCCGTAGATACGATGCTGCTATCTCGATAACGGTATTTTATAAACTGCACAATGATATATAGAAAATCGTCGAACTGGTTCTCTGGATCGTTAATTCAGCCGAGGCATCATTGTCGTCACGACCAAGGCGTGCGCTGCGGGAGCAGCCGGGATTCCGCAGGTCGTTTCCACCGGTGCGCTTGATATGGTCAACTTCGGCCCTTGTGATTCGGTGCCCGAGGAATTCGAGGGGCGGCAATTCGACATTCACAATCCACAGGTTACCCTCATGCGGACGACGCCTGAGGAAAACGCCCAATTGGGGAACATTATCGCCGAGAAGCTCAATACTGCCACAGGACCGACGGCACTCACGGTACCTCTTGGTGGGGTTTCAATAATCGACATTGACGGCGAGGACTTTCACGACCCTGAGGCCGACACAGCGCTCTTTGAGGCTCTTCGAGATCACATTAACGGAGATGTAGAACTCATCGAAATGGAGACGGCCATTAACGACGAGACTTTCGCCATCACTATCGCTGAGAAACTCGACGAATATATGCGGAATACCGGTACTGGCCCTGTATCATAATGCATTCTCTCTATTCAATAGTCAATTTCTATCGGTTTGTTAAAACCATCAAGCGATGACAGCATTCAGTGGCCGTGCTGAATACAAGGAGTAATTCATCTGTCAATTATGAATAATAGAGAAAGAGATTGAAAATTGACATATGTCCTCAAAGAAAGCAATCGGTATCGTGCTACTAGTGATAGGACCATTCTCGCGAGTCGATCGCTTGGCCAGATCCTCAACTCAGGTTTTTCGCTGTGGATGAGCACTAGTTTCGTCGGCGGGTTGCCGCGATACTCGTAAGTGCTGGGATTCTCTTGCAGTGGAGAGGATTCAACACCAAGTCAGAAAAGACGACCGACCGTTCGGCGATCATGCTTGCTGTGACTGTCGTATAGTTGGTTTCTTGTCCAATAGACTTAATTCTCCGTATCCAGCACGCCATTCTTGTCAATTACTATGGTATTTATGGAGCCAATAGAACTGCTTTTACGCTATCAACTGAAAGCGACTATAGTGCCGGAGTAGCTCAGCCTGGCAGAGCAACTCCTTTGTAAGGAGTCAGTCACGAGTTCAAATCTCTTCTCCGGCTTCACAAAACGAGCCTTGTTCCGTTGTCTTATAGTTTGTACGTTTAGTGAGTGCCTGAGTAGGGCTGTAAACCGAATATCGACCATGGCCGCTGTGTCCATCGATGATCTAACATTTTTAGTTGATGTACCCGCCGATTGCACCACCGACCGAACTCGGAATCGCGGTGAGGAATGCGATCACAATCCCGATAGTCACTACACTCCCGCCGAACAGTGCCCCCAGTTCTGATGAGCCGAGTGCGAAGCCAAGGAGGGAGATAGCGACACCGGCGATAGTTGCAATAATAATCCCACCGAGAGCGCCGGAGAGAAGCGAGTGCCAGGCACCGTCTCTGGCATCATGATTGGTGAGGTAGGCCGAGACGAGGCCAGCGAGAAACCCAGCGATGGCGGTCCCGACCCCTAGGAACGCAAACGCGATGATTCCGAACACTACTTGCAAAACGAACCCAATACCGACGGAGCGCCAATCAGTCATGAACACTTGATATGCACGCTCGGGCACTGAAACCAGTACGGCTTGCGACATTCGCGCCCGTAACTGTCGAGAGCATTCCTTGCCCGAGAGTTCTTACGAAACCATCGGCTTTCTCACGCTCCTAGATTGATGATCTACAGGAAACTGACGACCTGGGAAACACCTTCTTCAATCTAACACAGTACCTCTACGTTGTTCAGAAACCGAATGAGTGATCCAATAGTTGGCGAGCAGTTATCGTGCTATTAGGTGAGGACTCTAATGCCGTGGGGGATCGAGTTCGACCGCTCGTTGCCGGCGAAGACCCTACAGGCCATCAAGCGAGACTTTGAAATCATCGGCTGAGATCCCCAGTAACGGTTCCTGGACGTCCCCGTACGTGACGAGGTTGAACGAGACATCGAGCCGGCCGGTCTCTTCAATCACCGAGTCGACGAATTCGTCGACGACCTGCTTGTCCAGGGTATCGACCACGGTGGTGTCCTCCTCGCCGCAGTGCGAACGGATGTCGTCGGCGACCGCGTTGAGCGTCGCTCCGATGCGCCCGGCAAGGAAGACACTGGCCCCTTCATGAGCAAAGATGCGGGCAACGGCACCGCCGATCGACCCGCCTGCGCCGTAGATCACGGCGACTTTGCCATCTAGCATCCTGTCGATCCTCTCCCCGGGGTTTCTGTGTACTCCGATAGAGTCTCGATCATTCGTGGGATGGTCAAGCATATATTGACCACTTCGGTTATCCTTACACTCCTTCGACCAACTCTGCAAGGTTCCCGAGCGAGTCATTCCATCCTTCATTGGCGTCCTGGGGCGGGATGTTCTCGGGGATTCCTGCTTGCCGAGCGATGACTTCAGTCCCGTCGGGAACCTCTTCGAAAGTGACCGTGGTGGTCATCTCGCCGGCCATTCCGGGATCGTCGGTCTCGAATTCCTCGGTGTAGACGATCCGTTCGCCAGGAGATAATTCCTGGTATGTTCCGTGGAATGTGCTGGCGTACGATTCTAATTCTTCGATTTCGGCGTTGAACGACATGCGGAAGGTTCCACCCTCCGAGGCGTCAAATTCGTGGACCTCTGCGGAGAAGCCCTCCGGCGGGAGCCATGCGGCGAGTTCGTCGGGGTCGACAAAGGCTTTGTAGACTCTATTTGGGTGGGCTTCGATCACGCGAGTAACGGTAATGCTTCGGTCTTCGTTTGTGGTGGTTTCGTCCATCGATTTGCTCTCCTTATCAGTGGTGTCGGTCATTGGTCTTCTTGCTCCAGATGGTCGGCCAACGCGTCGAAGCGATCCTCCCAGAAGACACGATAACGGGTCAACCAACCGAAGGCTGCCGAAAGCGGCGCGGCGTCGAGATGGCAGCGGCGAACGCGGCCGTCCTTCTCGATGTCGACCAGGCCGGCGTCTTCCAGTACGTGGAGGTGTTTCGATACAGCGGCGAGAGAGACGTCGTGCGGTTCGGCCAGTTCGCTGACGGTTTCCGGTCCGTCGGCCACCTGTTCAAGGATATCCCGGCGGATCGGATGTGCCAGTGCCTGGAAGACCACGTCGAGATCGAGCTCGTCCGACTGTTGTTCAACCATCCGGTTGAATGAACGCTGGGTGAACACTTAACTCTTTAGTTAAATGACGCTTCTGGGATATCTACCGGTTGCTCGCAGCATTGACAACGTCTTCGCGATGATCCGCTGCTCGTACTTCTTATGGCTCAGCTGTTGAGCTATTGTTAGAACGAGAATAGCAGAAATTCGTGACGGAGAGTCCGGCGATGAGGTAGACCACTGGCCCGACCAATCTCCAGAATGGATCGTCAACCCGAAAAAGATGCGTCAAGATTGCCCCGAACATTGTAGCGGTAATTAATATTCCGCCGAGAACAGCGAGAATTGGCGCGAACACGAGACCAACGAGCAATCCGAGACCCCCAATAGCTTCGATGCCACCGGTAACGAATCGGAACCACTCTGGATAGCCGTACCGCTCGAAATCCTTCTTCGCGAAGTCAATACCGATTACCTTCACGCTGCCTGCACCCACCATGATGAGTCCGAGTAATCCTTGTACGACGGACATGGCCGTTTCAATTGTGCGCATAGATGTTCATTACTTAGTACGCGGGGCGAGACCACGGATTCACGCGTGAATCGATTCACCGTTTTAAGTCATCCGCGAGTCTGTTAAGCCACTCGTCGACTAACTCAGCAGTGTTATGTCTCGGATACGTCTAAAGGTCAAGATTGGGGCAGACGACGACAATTGGCTGGCTGGTGTCTCAACCGCTTTCCCAAATATCAAGTTCACAATTCTGGTGAGCCAGCCCACAGACGATGGCGTGCTCGAGATCGTCGAAGTAATGACACCTGACGGAGATGCCGTCATTCGCCAGTTCGACGACGCACCGGAGGTGCGCTCATACGAAGTACTCTATTCCGACAAGGGGATGGTACTGATCCAGGTGGTGTTTCCGATGCCGTCAACGTATGAGACGAGGCGTGCAACGGGGAACCTTCCGCGATTTCCCCTCATTATCCGAGACGGCTGGTTAACAGGTGAACTCATCGGCTCACAGGAGCAGTTGTCGGAGTTTACAACCGAGTTAGCAGCGACTGACGTCCCGTATGAGATCGTGTCGGTTACTCAGTCATACGATGCGAGCGGACTCCTGACCGAGCGCCAACGGGAGTTGATTACTGAAGCGGTCGAACGCGGCTATTACGATAGTCCCCGCAGTTGTACGCTCGTCGAACTTGCAGACAAATTCGGGATCAACCAATCGGCGGCTAGTGGCGTTCTACACCGAGGTGAAGGCCGAATTATCAAGGAATTTATCTCATAGAGAACGACATCGGTAGACAAATCGAGGGCAACGGGGGTGAAGTCAATCTATAACTATATTGTTGGGAGACGGTGAGCGCGCTGCCGGGATCATAGACGCTAATGATACAGGACTTAGGGCGATGTCGCTCGCTCGTTCAAAAGAGTTTACATTCTATCAGAATAATATGTAACTTCTAAAACATATAGCCGACCGCGAACTCACGACCAATCAAGAGCGCGCCCGCTTCATCGCTCAGGACGTTTCTGACTACGCCGAGAAAGCACCTGCTGGGCTCATGCTCGATAGTCAAACGATCATAAAGGTCTCAACTGCACTCACATGCTTCGTAAATGACCCAGTAGTTCGGCTCAGCGTACCGCTCACAATGCCGATCCGTCTCCAAGGGTTCAACCCATTGGCGAAACGTGACCCATGGACTACCTCACCGTACTCGTGATACTGCCAAGTGTGGATCAACTCGTGGCGAATGACTCCGGAAAACTGCTCCCATCCATACGATTCATAGGCATCCCACGAGAGGCGAATCGTAATCTGCTCACACTGACGGTCATAGACCGCGACGCCGACCGAGCGCTGTATCCGCGTTGAGGTTTCCCAGTCGACCATCTCAACAGGCAGTTCTGGAAAGTGTTCGGCCGCAATCTTACTAGTATGTGCCGCTGCGCGATCGCACAGCGCCGCTTTCGTAGTCGGACGCTTCCTCACCACTCACTTCGTTCTCAGTACTTTGAGCGGGCGCTAAGCATGTCTCAGCCGCCGAGGCAGCCTAGTCGTCGTCAGTCAATCGTGCTGCTTCATTAATCAACTACCATCATTTAAACCTCAATTCGTGAGATTCGTATGCTCTCCCAACACTGTCTCTGTGTACTCTTTTTGTCTCTCATCACATTTTTAGGGCGAAAGCTCGCGAAGTCTACTCTCACTCTTGTGGTACAAGATTAGTTCGCTGTTGTCCTACATCTACTGTTTTGAAAAGCACACGAAATCTACTCTCTCACTACTCTCCGTCCCGCTTCGTTGACCATAGGCTGCAAGCACCTTGTGCAACATCATGGTCCATCGAGGACAGTCCGTTGAACAAGGTAAAAGATGGATGAATTCTCACTACACGTTCTCAATCGAGATCGTACCGCCACGCGGACCGCATGCATACTTCTCGGGATGTTCCACAACCTTCAACCGGCGATAGCGTGGACCATGACTTTCGCAGGCTCGGTTTTACCGTCATTCCCGACGACACCGGTGAAATATAACGACTATCTGTATAGCTCGATCACATCAGTAAATCTCGACTTGAGGCCATTCTTGGTACGCTTCTTTGAGGATACTCGCTTCGACTGCATTAATTGTTATCTGGCTATCGGTGTCATGAAGACTTTGTTCGAACGGGTGCGAAGAGTCGCTCATGCCACCGACACTCGAAACGCGAAACCTCACGCGAGTCGTCGAGGACGACCGACTCGTCGATGGAATCTCAGTTGCGATTCGCGAACGTGAGGTGATCGTTATCGTCGGCCCGTCCGGTGCAGGCAAATCGTCGTTTCTTCGCCTGCTCAATCGACTCGACGAGCCGACTGCAGGTACCGTCCTGCTCGATGGCGTAGACTACCACGAAATCCCACCGCGCGAGCTTCGTGTTCGTGTTGGGCTCGTTCCACAGAGCCCTGCGCTCGTTCCCGGAACGGTTTTTGAGAACGCAACTCGCGGACTCACGCTTCGAAACGAGCCGATCGATGCTGAGCGTACCACCCAGATGTTGACACAGCTGGGACTCGACGGATACGAAGATCGTACCGTTGAGGAGCTATCCGGAGGTGAAACACAGCGTGTCGCTATCGCTCGCACCCTGCTTAATGGTCCCGAGGTACTGTTGCTCGACGAACCGACTGCAAGCCTCGATTCAGCCTCAGAAGCACGCGTCGAGGACCTGCTATCTGAACTGGGCCTTACAACCGTCCTCGTTACTCATGATGAGGAGCAAGCCCGGCGGATCGGCGATCGAGTAATGGAACTACGTAACGGGCAGCTAGTTCGTCTTGGGTCGCCTACGGAGGTCCTTTCGTGAACACGCTTGCGCCGATAGTGGACCTGCTCGGGCAATTTCAGGATCCCGTTGTTTGGACCGGGCTAGCGCAGGTTTTCGTCGCGAGTCTGCTCGCAGTCGTTGTTGTCGGCATCTCCCGCTATCGAGAACTGGCACTCGAACGTGAACTTGGGATCGCACTGGTCAGAGGGCTGATCCAGATCGTCGCCATGGGCTCGATCGTTGGGATCTTACTGACCGTGGATCTCGTCTGGAGTGGTGTCATTCTGCTTGGAATGATGGGTGGGGCGACGTGGATTTCGAAGAATCGCGGTGAAGGACTTCCCGGCGTCGTTCGGGTCTCGTTTCTCGCTATCGTCTTCGGATCGGGGCTGGTGATCGTGACGATGACGCTCGCAGGGGCGATCGAGGCTAATGTAAGAAACCTCGTTCCCGTCGGGAGTATGATCATCGCAAATGCGATGCAGATCAACTCACTTGCGCTTGATCGATTCAAAAGCGAGATCAACGCGAACCGCGAGACAATCGAGGCTGAACTTGCGCTTGGTGCCTCCCCCACAGCTGTCATCTCGCGACACGTCGAGACGGGGGTCCGTGCCTCGCTTATCCCCGTGGTCGACTCACTAAAGAGTCTCGGCTGGGTGTGGATTCCAGGGATCATGGCCGGCATGATCCTTGCCGGAGAGAACCCAATCTATGCCGCGCTCTATCAGTTCGTCATCATGGCAATGATCTTTGGTGCCGGCGGACTGACCAGCATGACCAGCAGCCTCCTCATCGGAAACTACGTCTTCACCGAGGCCGACCAGCTCAAAGCGATCGATGACGCAGACGAGTAGTTTCGAGGCGAGCTATACCCTTGAGGAATCCCGTGCTTGACAGCATGGGGTCCGTCACTCTTTGCACAAAGTAGGGTTATGCACTGAAACCGACGGCCACGGCCGGAATCCCCTTGAAGGGAAGCCCAGCCGTTCACGGCAGGAAGGATGTCACTCAGAGAGACTCGTTCTTGATCTGGGAGATCTGGGGAAACTGCTCATAGCGATGTGCTATCGAGCGATTGTTACCGTCAGCGGTGAATTCCGGATCACTGTTTCAGCGACACTCCCAACGACGATCCGTGAGAGACCTGAACGGCCATGGCTCCCCATGATAATATGATCGATGTTGTTCTCTTGGGCATATTCGACGATTACCTCGCCTGGAGTACCGACTTGAACGGCAGTTTGAATGGTCATATCGTAGTCGGCAGCGTGATTTTTAGCCTGCTGGAACAGTTCTTCAGCTTCTTCACGCTGAGCGTCATTGAGACTTTCAGCCCCACTAGCTTGAACCCCACTATAGGCACGATTTGTCGAATCAAGGACGTTGAGGACGGTGATTTCGGCATCAGGATTCTCCTCTAAGGCACGTTCGAGTGCTGTCTTTGATGCATCCGACCCGTCATATGGGACGAGGATTCGCTGATCCATACTGGAAATCTATGGTTCGAGCATAAGAGTCTATGGTCGATATCAAGCTTGCTTGGCTTGGAGTTGCCACTTCAGCAGGAAATGGTCAATAACATTGGTTGCCCTAATTTGAGGCCACCAGATCGACGAGAAGTTGCCGAGCAATAGTTCTCAGATATGAAGCAAGCATTAGGTTCAACAGCTATCTTCCAGCCGTCGGTAGCCTGTTTCTGTTACAAGGCCCTGTCGATTGAATTGAACAGGCTTTACACGACGAGCGGTTGAAAGCAAACATGGTACGGCAGAGAGTCGGAACAAGTCTGTATGCGGGCTTTTTGTTTACTGTCTTAGGACTTGTTGCCTGGGCAAGCGGACAGCCGTTTGTTTTTCCCAGTCTTGGTCCGTCAGCGTTTATTCTTGCATTCGATCGACGGGGTGAGCGTACCCGAACCTATCGTATCGTTGGAAGCCATCTTATTGGCGGTGTCGTAGGACTAACAGCTTATACAGTTTTCGCGGCTGGTATCTCAATCACAGCGACTCATGCTGCATTTTCGCCTGATGGACTCCGCCTTGCAGGGAGTGGAGTTCTCTCCATTATCGTGACGAGCTGGGGGATGATTGCAACGGATACCAATCATGCGCCAGCGTGCGCAACGACATTGATTGTCTCGCTAGGGCTACTCTCGACGCCTCTGCAAGTTGCGATTATCGTTATCAGTGTCGTTATCCTTGTGGAAGTCCACGCAATCGTCCTCCATTTCTTTGAGCGAGTGACTAGTGATTCACAGTAGATCTGTTCTCACAGCACGCCCGAAAGTTGATGAGTACGTCCGTCACTAGGTGATTCCAACGAAGGACCGCTACACGCTCCATGTGAGCCGTTGAAATCATAGGAGACTTCACGACGACGATACCACTATGCGTGATACTTCCAAAAGAGACCGGACGAAGTTGAGACAGACATCCACCCCAGTATCCTTTGAGAAATTATCTGGGCGTTGCAAAACCGGGAGTGAGACGTGCAGTTCTGTACGTCGGTGTGTCGCCCAGTCGTTCGAGGAAACGCTCCGGGAAACACTGTGTAAAGCAATCCAGAACGGATACGACGGGGTTGATATTTCTCATATTGAAATGGAAGGACTCTCTACACACTCCAAATTGGATGTCTGGCGAGTCAACAGGTGGTCCGATGAATCCGAGCAATTCGATCAGTACTACCGCAGGTATGACTTTCGCTACTACGATCGGGAGCGGCTTCGCCAAGAGATCCAGTATCGGGACTGACCGTCTGTATTCGACTAATGGAAGAATTGCCGATTAGGGACATGAATGGACTCTGGATCAACACCTAAAAACGTTTGATCAACTGGATTTACCCGACCAAGGACAAGCCAACTGGTCGTTCCTTCAGTTCCGCATGCGATACATCGACCTGTAAACTGAGCTTCGATATTTGGTGGATCAACACCGATCTCAGCGATACCTTCGGCAAGAAAGTCAGTTACTTCACACGCACAAAGGTCTGATTCGGCGAGCGGCCAGAGATCACTTATGCCGAATTCACGCGTTCCATTTATGCTGAGCCACGCACCTCGATCTACTGTCTGGATCGACGTTACCATAGATACAGATTCGATCGATCGATACTGAGTGTGTCGCCGAATACGATACTCGCCGTAAACACGGTTTCCCGATCAGGAGTACTTATAATGAGATACTCAGTACGATTCTGTGCATTCATCGTAGATCAAGATTGAATACCGCTTTTTCAATTGCCCAACCAGCTAGTCACCCCGTATCGTCGGCACACTCATCACACAACGGTCGGTAGCAGACGGGACTGTGTGTCGTCTGGAAGTGATGTCTCTTGCCCGCAAGCGAAGCAGGGTGCCGTTTCTTGCAGCTCGCTTGCTGATGTATTGCGATCGGATTGGACCATTAGGGATCGCTCTACGGGTACGTAGACAAGACACTTAGCCTATTGGCTCAGCGTAACTGGACTGCTCTGGTCCGAGCAGCATCGGAAATAATCCAGGATATGTGGTTATATTATCAAAACTGTATTAGGACACGCGAGTGTAGCCAACGGTGTCGATGAGTACTGACGAACCACTGTTCGATCGCTTGGGTGGTCAAGACGCTATTGAAACCGTCGTGGACGATTTCTATGAACGGGTTTTAAATGATGGGCAAGTTGCGCACCATTTCGAGAAGACGGATACGACCGCGCTCCGAGCCCACCAGGCGCAGTTCATCTCGGCTGTAACTGGTGGCCCGGTTGACTACGATGGTGCCGATATGTACGACGCACATGAAGGGATGGGGATCACAGATGACGAATTCGATGCCGTTGCAGAGCATTTAGAGACTGCTCTCGAGATAAACGATGTTCCCGAATCTGATCGCCAGCAGGTTCTGATAGAGATCGATAGCTATCGGTCAGATATTGTCGGCGCATAAGATTCATCTGCGGTGACGAAAAGAGGAAGAAGGAAATTGTTTCTGCTACAGCTTGACTGGTTCCTTCAGCGTCCCTTCATCGTCATCTGTTGTTCAGAGTAGCATATCCCGAGAGAGTCTCTAGAGTCATCACCAGCCGTTTATAGGACATCCCATAGTAGTCGTACCATCTGAACGACTGGTTGCGTGATGCTTCGGCGTGCTCGTCCTCGCGTTTTCCCCACCGTTCCAGTGATTCGGCCTCCTATTGGGACTGAGTATCGTCTCACGTTCATCACCTGTTTAACCATGCTACTATGCTTGCTCATGATCCGAGATCAATTGCTTGAGTGGGTATCTCATCGCGGACGCTTTATTTGAGTATACATCAATCGACGAACATTACTCCCCTTATCATAAGTGAATACCGTACTGCTTGCGTGTGCTCTTTCTAGATGAGGAGTCGATCCGGGACTAACTGTTGATCGAATGGATAACTAGTATGGCCGGTTGTGGGTTGGGAGATAGCTTAGACGTATCAACCGGTATGGACTCCAGACAGTACGGAACGATCACACTATTCATTGGGCTCGCAGCTGCGTAGGGATCGCCGTTCGTCGCGATTAACGCTGGACTTGAGTACTTCCCGCTGATTCTCTACGCGGCGCTTCGGTTCGAGCTCGCGATCAGCGATATGCTCCGGGAGCGCACAGATCCGTTCGAGTGGCGGTTTGGTGCCATGTTCATGAAAACCGGAATGGTCCTAGTCTCGGTATCCTCGGTGCTTGTCTCCTGGGACGTTACTTCAAGTTCGTCGGCCTGTGCTTCGACACAGTAATCCGACCGTGAACGGCGGCGAACTCCGAGCCGGCAAAACGCTTGTACTCAGAGAGTTCTGTTTCACGTTTGTCGATGCGCTCAACCTCATCATTCGTTTGCTGAGTTGACCGAAACGCTCACAGATGGTCTTGAGCGTCAGGTTGCGTGAGTCTATCGAAAGATCCCACCGAGGGAGTAGAACTACTAATCAAACAAGACCCAATATACGGGTCACTCTCCGATTACCACTATCGAAGAGTAGTGAGGCGGCCTAGGCAAGGACTGAGTATAGATGTATACGACTCCATTCTTAGAATGATATGGTGTACCATGTCTTGGTTCCAATGAACGACTCCGAGATGGCTACGAAGGCTCTCGAATTTGCGCTTGAAACGTACACTGGTGCCGAGTTTACGGTCCTCAACGTTATCGGTGTCCCGACGTGGTACATGGGAAGCGCCACTGGGTTGGTGCTTTCAAGCGATCTCCCAGAGGCGGCTCAAGCTCAAGCGGAAAGCGTCTTCAAGGCGGCTCGTGAAGTGGCTAACAGACACGACGTCGAAATCACAACCATCATTGATGTGGGCAACCCATCGCGAGCGATCACTAAGCGAGCTGAAGGCTTCGATATCGTCGTCATTGGGGGCCACGAACGCGAGCTTTCGTCACGGTTACTGATCGGAAACGTCGCTGCAACGGTCACTCGCCAATCGCCAGTGCCAGTGACGGTTGTTGGATAATCAATAGTCTTGTAACACGCGAGACGGCGCCTCACTACTGTCCGTTCGCGCTGCTCATGAGGAGAGCGCTATAGTTCTCGTCCTATAACTCTATGAGCTGGGAACCAGACTCAGATATCCTTTCCTTGGACAGCTACGATACTGCATATACTAGTCGGGTGGACACTATCGATTATTGGCACACTTGAGCAGCAAAATCAGCTAGAAACACTTCTCAGCGAATAATAGAACAGCTCCTACGTTGTGATTAACGCGCAGATATTGTTTTAGTCCGGTTCTGAGCACATTCTTGATCATGAACTCACAGGCAGCATACGTGAGTCTGCTCAGCCAGTGCAAGCAAGAAGTACAAATACCAGAGGAGCCAAATATATACCAATAGAAGGATTTTCGAAATGACATACGATAGACGGAATCCAGACTGTGAACCATGGCAATACGCCTGTCAACGCTGCGGAACTCCATATAAAGCAAAACCGAAACTTTGCTATAACTGTAATGAAGCAACTGTTGTCCCGATTACACACGTGAGTCGCGAGTGAGAATTTTTTGAGCGCCACTTCGATTTTCACACTGAGATGGGTGTCGATTTCGTTCTCCTGAAGTGGTACGTGGAGTCCCCTTCCGCAAGGAGCGAGCGAAGTGAGCGAGTAGGGAGAGGAGGAGCGCGTTCGTATCGGTTACAAACGCCAATCTGTAAGTAGCCACCGTCTCACATTGAGTATGTGGCAGACGACTACGTGCGTCGGACGGCAATCACTCGTCTTGAGGTGACAGACGAACAATGGGACCTCCTCGAAGACATTATCTCCGAATGGAAACGTGGATGCCAAATCGCCACGGAATGGCATGGAGCAAGTGCAACGCTAAGAGCGACGTACAGCCCTCGCCTACGATGACGTGCGCGAATACACCGACCTCGGTAGCCAGCACGCGATTCTCGCCACCCACCAAGCCGCACAAGCCATCACCGGCTGTATCGAACGCTGGTCAAAGGCAAGAAAGTGAGTAAGCCCACGTTCACCGCACACACGGTGAAGTACGACACCCGAACTATGACGCTGTTTGACGACGATACGGTATCGCTCTCCACTACAGAGAGTCGAGTCCGGTGTGAACTTGCTCTCCCCGGCGCCGACGAGGGGTATCAACGGCAATACCTCAACTCAGATACGTGGAGCAGTACGGAAAGCACTCTCACCGCCCGCGGCGGCGACTACTTCTTACATATCGGCTTCCGCCGACCCAAGAACGACACCGAACGAAACACCGCCGAGGACGGAACGATCCTCGGGGTTGACCTCGGTATTGAAAACCTCGCTGTCACCAACACCGCCTACTTTTTCAGCGGGCGGGAGTTGACTCACAACCTCCGTGAGTTCGAGAAGGTACGCGCCGGGTTGCAACAGACCGGAACGCGAAGCGCTCACCGGACGCTCGTACAATCGAGTGGTCGGGAACTTCGTTACATCCGTGACGTGCTACACCGAGCGTCGAACGCCATCGTAGACGAAGCACTCCGGTACGAGTGCGACGTAATTGCCTTCGAGAACCTAACCCACATCCGCGACAGAACGGGTACGTCATGGGGTCACAAGTGGGCGTTCCGAACGCTCTACGAGCAAGTGGAATACAAAGCCGAAGCGGTCGGTGTCTCAGTGAAGCAGGTGGGTTCGGCGTACACATCGAAGCGGTGCGTCGAGTGTGGATTCACGGTAGACGAGAATCGCCCGACTCGTAACGACTTCCAATGCGTGAAGTGCGAGTCGGAGGCGAACGTGGATTACAACGCGGTCGTCGGATGATATCCGACGGGCAGCAACGTCGTATTGCGACGTTATGACGGCGAAGAATATCGGGATGCGCTATGTCCGTCGGGACCAACAGTCGTCTCGGCGGACGGGCAACAGTCAGCTTGCCCTGAAGTCTGGAACTGTGACGCCGAGCGGCGGGTTCACCGCCCATCCGGAAGGGTTCGAGGCCGAGTTCATGGACAAGCCCCACTCTCCACGAGCGAACCCATCAGGGTGAGCGAAGTAGAGTGGGGTAGTTGACCAGAGCCATCGCTGACTCTCGTATCCTGCCAGAGCGCCGGCGGTCAGTTACTCGTTCGCTTTCAGGGAGTAATCTTGGGCCTTAAGTGCACTGCTAGCAGTACGGGCGATGTTGCTCGTGATTCGTGGTACTCCAAAAACGGACGAAGTGTCAGAGGCACCCGTTCGGTGAACGCCTGCCATCTGCGTGCTCATGAGCGCAGGAGGGATTGATTCTCCTCGGTCTGTCCTTGATCAACCGATAGCGGGCGTTCACTCCTCTAATCGCTCTCTATGGAAGAAAGCAGGGGGGTTGGTAGAGAAACATGTTTATGTAGTCGCCTTCACTGTGTGAATGAATCACAAGGTGAGAATATGAGTATCATCGCTGAATTCACCGTTCCGGCAGAACAGTTCGCACTGTATGAGACGCTGTGCCGAGCGACAAACATGGTCGTCGAGGTCGAACGCGTGGTCACGCATGGCCCCGATCGGATCATGCCGTATTTTTGGACCTCTGGTGGAGATCGAGAGACGTTTGAAGCGGCTGCGAGAAACGACCCCTCGGTCGAGGACCTTACAAAAATCGATGAATTGGATACCGCAGTGTTGTATCGGGCTCACTGGATACAGGACGTCGAATCAGTCGTCTACGCCTATACGGAGACAGGAGCCATACTGCTTGATGCCACTGGGCGCAACGAGCGATGGGAGTTGCAGCTCCGGTTCGATTCGGAAACTGACGTTGCACAGTTCAGGGACTATATTACAGAAAGCGATTTTATTCTCAACCTCACCCGACTGTACCATCCGTCACATCCGACAACAGAGTCCTATTGTCCCCTGACAGAGATACAGCGTGAGACGCTCCTTGCCGGGCTTGAATCAGGGTACTATGAGACGCCGCGTGAAACAACAGGGAATGAGCTCGCTGAGCACTTCGGTATCTCCTCACAAGCGATGTCGAAGCGATTCCGACGGGCACACAAGACCTTGGCGGAAAACGAGCTCGTTATCACTCCCCCGGAAGACGAGTAAATCGCCTATCGTTTATTAGCTGTCCCGTATTAACTCGCAGGCAAGCGCAGGCCTAAGTGGTTCGCTAGTAGGGTGGTTCCCTGCATTTGGACACAACAAACACGCTCATGGTCGACGTGTGGGTGTCCAAAAGGGGAGAGGGACGCAGGACGCCTCTGACATCACCCTGTGTCCCACTCGTGGATGAGCTCCGTAGCCTCTGACAGGCTACTTTCCCCTTATGCGCTGCTGTATATAGCGTCTTAGATACCCCCATTAGATTGCCGGTTTAATTCTTATGCCGACGGAGCAGGCCGAATACCTCCGGGATTGACCCGAGGCGGTTCACTTCCAAGTATCACAGTCAAACTTGAACTCCCTACGAGGAACATCTGCACCGATCGTGAGTGAATTCATACACTGTGTCGCACGCGTAGTACCCGATTTGCATATCAATGGTCCTGTTGAGGAAGAGAAAGATATGTCGGCATCGCCGAATGCGCAACGCTGTCACCTGGCTATTACGCTGGTGGCGACGAGAACAACGACTCGAACACTCTCTTCTGGGCCTTTCGGAGGTGCTGAGAAAACGTCGGGGCCGCAATCCCGAAGGATTCGGCGAGCTCCTCTCCAGTCGTTTTACGCGGCCACTCGAAGTATCCTGAATGCACAGCCGCTTCAAGCGTGGCCCGTTGACGGCCGGTCAGGTCTTCAGTTACCGCTCGCTGGAGCTGCGTAAGCGTGTCGTCGCTTCGCGTAATCTGCCGACGACTCACAAGGTCGGTTGTCGGGTACGCAGCCTTTACTTCGTCAATGACCCGACGGGCGGTAATAGTGACGGGAAGGTGGATTCTCATGTGAAAGATGCCGTCCTCGATCCTCGCCTGCCGCAGATACCCGCCGTGAGCCGCCACGGCCGACACGACAGGGGGATCTGACAGCTGCAGCTCAAACTGGGCCATGCCGGCCTCCCGGTCGACGATCGTTACCGCCTCGAAGTGAGATAGCTGATCGACAAGCGCCTCGAGGGTATCGATGGCATCCTCAGTAACGGTCCCATACTCGAGGAAGGCCCCGCCACCGGTTGGTACCGCCCGGTCGAACGTAATTGTCCCACCGACGCCCGAATCAAGGCCGATAGTATTGAGGAAATCAGGAACTATAAATTCGAGTTCAGTGATCTCGTCGCTCATCAGTGCTTGCTTGCGTTCGACGGCTGCGATGGCATAGCCGACGATCTCTCCAAGTTGGGCGATCACGTCCTGTTCTTTGCCACTGAACGCCTTCGGACGGTCTGCGTAGACCCCGAGTACCCCGTAAAGGGTGTCGCCGTAGACGATAGGAGCCACAGCTAACGATCGGTAGCCATACGCCTTCGAATATTCATACCAGGGCTCGAAGCTAGAGTCTGTCAATGCGTCCTGGACGACTTGTATTTCCTGCGTTCGAATCGCCCTGCCAGCAGGTCCACGTCCTGCCGGATCGTCTGAATCCATCGAGAGGGGAATCTCCTTGAGATAGCCGTCGACACCGGCCTCAACGCCTGAGATAATTGACCGCGTCTGGGGGTCCACCTCGGCGAACCAGGCAAATTCGTAAGAAGCTACGTCGGCTAGGCGCTTACAGACGACCGCCACGATCTTCTCGCGAGTAGACTGGTCGATGACTGCTTCGGTGATGTCCCGGATGACGTCGTTGAGGGCGTTGAGTGCGGCCAACTGTTCTCGCTGGCGTTCAAGTTCCTGCTCGCGTTCCTTGCGCTCGGTGATATCTCGGACGACGCCTACGCGTCGGCGTCCGTCGCCGGGAAGCATCGCAAACGTCGCCTCGGCCGGTATCGTCTCCCCGTCGGCTGTCTGTACGTCCGCCTCCAGACTCGCGTGCTCGCGCTTCCCGGCCACGAGTTCGTCTTCGAGCCGGCCGGCGGCCGCCTGCGTCTGCTCGTTGACGACCATCGCGGCCAACGACCCTAGCAGAGCCTCGCGGTCGTAGCTCGTCAACTCGCAGTAGGCGTCGTTGACCAGCACGAACCGACCCTCCGCGTCGAGGACGTAGACGCCATCGTTGATCGTTTCTATGATGGTCTCGTACTGTTGTAGTTCGTGCTCACGCTGTTTGCGCTCAGTCACGTTCCGGAAATAGACAGACACTCCTGACTCCGAGGGATGGATGGCGGTTTCGAACCAGGCGTCGAGCGGTTCATAGTACTCTTCATGGACGACCGATCGCCCCTCCTCGGCAGCCTCAACGAGTGAGTGTTTGAATGAATCCGTCATGTCGAGTGTATCTCCCACGTAGCTGCCGATCGCATCTGATTTAGACAGGTCCAGCAGCTCTGCTGCATGGTCGTTGATATAGCTAAACCGAAGATCGTTGTCGAGCCCGTAGAAGCCGTCAGAAACCCGCTCGAATACCTCATCGAGTTCGCTCTCAAGCTCGTCGCGCTGGCGTTCGAGACGGCGCGCCTGCTCTTTGAGCTGCGTAATATCCTTGCCTGTGACGACAATTCGATCGCTGTCGCCTTCCGCATCCTCTAGCGGTGCGGCATTCACTGACAGCCAGCGTCGCTCGCCGTTCGACTGTTCGAGCTGACACTGCCAGTCAAACACGGGTGTACCGGTATCTAGCACCTGGGTGTGTGGTTGCTCGTCCAGCGGAACTGGGTTCCCGTCAGCGTCATAGATTGTGCGCTCTTCCGCCACGTATTCGTCAGGATCGTTGTCGGTGACACCCAGGAGGCTATCGGCCCGCTCGTTCGCGCGGATGATATCACCAGTGGGCGAGAGCACACCGATACCGACGGGAGCCGTGTCGAAGATCTGCTGGACGAGTTCCCGCTCACGGCGAAGCTGCTGTTCGTGCTTCTGGTTAGTGATATCGTAGTAGAGGTCGACCTGACCACCAGCGTACGCGCCGGATTCGATCGGCTTGCTGCAGTGCTTGAGCCAGCGCTCCTCGTAACCATCGTCCGATGTCACGTGGCACTCGAAGCGTTCGGTGGACGCGTTATCGTCGTCGGTCGCCAGTACGGTCTCCACGAACGCATCCAAATCGTCAACGAGGGGTGCGATATGCTCCTCAAGAAGCGTTCGTTTGTCCGTGCCCACGACTCGTTCGGGAGTGAGCCCAAAGTACCGTTCTATCGCGGCGTTGAGCCAGGCGACGTCGAAGTTCTCGTCGAAGACGACGATGCCGACATCGACATCCGCAAGAACATCGTCAACAAGCGATGCGATAGCTGCTGTTTCGTCCGGAGTAGTCGTGTCGGCGCTCGTCGGTGGCTGCCACCACACACGAGCGCTTGCCCCCACTTTCTTCGTTTCGAGCCGGCCGTGTTCGACAAGCCGATCCAGCCGGTTGTAGGTGCTTCGGCGACCCAGATCGAGGCGGGCTGCTACCTCTGGTGTCGTTTGTGGCACCCCGGGGTCCTCGAAGAGTACAAGTGTTTCTCGAAGAGCATCGGTCAGTGCTTCCCCAGTCATTGAAGTACACTCCTGATACACACACGCATTAACATTCCGTTGGTGGAACTTCCAGCAACAAGCAAACACCAGTAATCGGATCTCCAGCGCGCACCATACCTAGCTGCAAGAGTACAAAGAGGACAGGTAATCCGAGGTCGGGGTTCGATTCTAGGATGTTCTAGGTGTCTCTACACCGTTATGCAATAAAGCGGCGCACAGGAGACTCATCTGTAGTAGAGAGCTTCCGTCCGGCTATTTACGTGAATTATTCTACAGGTAATATCTCTGTAGGATCTCTACTGTCGGAAGCGATCCATAGGAGCGACTATAAGACTGGTTGTCTACCTAGTCATATAGGGACGACTCTCTTTATCATGTACGGCTTTGCCGCAATTGTACGCCACGATATGCAAGGGGAAGAAGAAAGTCGGTTCGCTCTGCGCTCCTGGTCACAGTAGTCGCAGCATATCGATAGCGTACACGGGTGCCTCTGACACCATGAACCAGTATTCACAAACTGAATGTGGGCAGACACGGAGTAGCAACGATGAGTAGCAACATCGAATCAGTTGTGTCCGCTGAAACGGATGTCTTTGGCGGGACAACCGCTCATACGGCTGTTTTCAAGACACTGTCATCGCAGTCATGCCGCTATCTCATCTATTATTTCTTAGCAGCATCTGACTCCAGTGTCCCGATCGAGGACGTAGTCACAGGAATTCAAACGCTTGCAGCCCACGAGAGTAAGCAACCGTCGTTGGTCGACGATGAGTGTCTCAAATCGCTCCTTCTTGAGAGCGCGATCCCGCAGCTCGAGCAGCTTGATGTGGTCGAATACGATTCCCGAAGTGGGAGTGTTCGATATTATCAACAGCCCTTCATCGAAGAGTACGCCGAACATGCGGCCTATCAAGAGTTATCGTCGGATTTCGTTCAGGAGTCACTGTAGCAGCGTCCACAGTATTGCTGAGTGACCGCTGGATGACTGCCAGTGGCTCTAGGTCTCGCTGGTGGGAAACGGATCAGTTGTCGCGTGCCGAGAAGTGGAGCCTTGTACAACTATACCCGATCATGAACGATACAATGTTGTACAAGGTACTATCCGACGATATCGTAGCCAACTGGATCCTTCAGGCGCACACATCACCGATGCCGTTCGATTTGCGATTGCGGAACTATGAGCTTCTATGATAATTATAAGAGTTAAGGTTAGAACGGATCGGTGTGCGCTCTATCAAAGATCACTCACTCAAACTCCGTCCTGAGACGAACTGGCAGTGGATGGTCGCAAGTGGTGCCATCTCAATTGTGCTTGCCGATCTTATCTGGGTAACGTTGCCCTTTGCTATTGTGTGGGTTGTTGGTCTTCTCTTTGGAATTAATCTGATCACGACTGGAGCATCGATGATCGAGATCGCTTTCGGCGGACGGAGCGCTAGTAGGGAAGGGAGGGCACCTGCTGGCGAGCCACGTGGCGCCTAACGGTGCCTTACGTCTTTTATTTTGAATCGGATACCTTGGAGGGATCGAATAACGATAGAGATAATTGGTTAGGTTGAACTCTGTCCCCGAACGAATTCAACGTCGACAGTGACGTCTTCTCCTGTTTCACTCGTCAGGCGGTCATCGATACGCTGAGCGACATCTGGTGGGATCTGAGCGTTCGGCCCATGTGCGACGACAACGGTTACTTCGGCAGGGTTTCCGAGGAGAACATCATCGATATCGTAGTTGACTGTCGCTGATTCGAATCGTAAGTCATCGAATTGACCGCTATCGAACATCGCTTCGATTTCAGCATTGGCGCTTGTCTCAACAGTTCCAACTGCGAAGGATGCCCAAGTAATAGTTCCAAGGACAACCGAGAGGAGAAGGAGACTACAAATGAGAATCACGATACGGACGCGGACTCCCTGCCATGCCCGTCCTGTGTGCTCACTTGTTTCGGGACGGTAGCCAGCGATCCACAAGAGAATGAGCGCCGAGAGATTGATCGCAAGCAGGTTCACCAGCACAAGAACGCCAGCAGTGAGAACGACCCCAGGATAGCCCCAAGCAAGACCGAGACCAGACGTGGCAGCAGGGGGAATCAGTGCGACCGCAATGGCAACTCCCACAAGTGCCGATCCTGCCCCACGGATGATACTCACGGCACCAGCAACACCTGATCCGAGAGCGAGAAACAGCGAGAGGAAATTCGGCGAAGTCCGTTCAAGGACCTGTGGAATCGTGCGGATATCAACCGGTGGTAACAGGGCAGTCTCATTTAACAGTACCCCGAGGCTGGCAGCTGTGAGGACTGCAGCGAGCAACCCAGTCACCTGTAGTGTCACACCACGAGAGGTCATATCCGGGTCCGCTAGAACTGCTCCAACACTGGCCGAGATAGCGGGTCCCATCAACGGGGCAATAACCATTGCGCCAATAATAGTTGCCGCCGAGTCGAGGAGCAGTCCCGTCGTAGCAATGAGCGTGCTTACAATAAGGAAAATAAAGAACGTTGAGGTCGCAGGGGCAAGATCTTCGGTATGTGCGATAAGTTCGTCGCGTGCAATACGATGTCCCCGGTATCGGTTTTTGAGGGTCTCTATTTGCTCGGAGACGACTGTCTCGGTCGGTAGAACAATCGTATAGGAGTGTTCCTTGATGCCTGCAGCATACAGTTTTTCAAGTACGGGTTCAACACCAGCATCAGGGATTGGGAAGGAAACTACCGCTTCAAACTCTCCGCGGCCAGTTTCTTCAGAGACCGCATAATCCATTCGTTCGTCGTCGAGTACCGCGAGAACGTCCATTCGATCACCGTCGGGGATAAGCACTTGGACAAGTCGCATACGACCACTACGTGTCAATTGAATATAAAGAGTGGTCTTACTTTCCACTACTTTTTCATCAGAAAGTGACAAGAGTATCTGAAATTTCTGCGATTATACCAGGTTTCAATTGATTATTATTGGGAAGGGGGTTGGAGAGCCTTGTGCAACACTTTGCCTTCTGGAGAACCACGCTATTGCACAAGGCATCGTCTGATTGATCTCACCATGGTGTGATACACTCGCGAAGGCAGAACCACCAAAACCGTTTCTACCATCTCCACTACTACCAACCCAAGGTACGGTTGTTCGGAGTTGTGACTAGGAGAGAAGGGCGTGGGGTGGTTGGTTCGAACCATGCGCCTTCTTGTTGCCCCGTTGTTAGGACATCACACTCTCTGCGGGGGGTTACTCGATATCCCGATCACAACGATCGTGATAGCGGTCGGCCACTTCCACGTCATCGAGTCGACTGTGGGCTTGATCTGCGTTCTCTATCGTGTTTTGGAGGATCGCTGTCGTGAGTCACTCCGTGATTTCAAAGTCGCCGAATGCCACTCTGCTCTTCTCGCCCACGTTGTGTGAGAGGGCGAACATCCCGGCATCCTGTACCTTGGCCGCCGATGAGACGTCGACGGTGCCGATCTCGGTGAACGTTGACCCGCCGTCGACGCTCGCTAGTCCCGTGAACGTCGTACCCTCCTTTTCGAGTCGAAGGTGCGTCGGGAAGCTGTAGGACACCTCCGAACCGATGAACTGATCCACGCGGCCACTCGCGTCGGTATCGACGTGCATGAACGGCCCGAGCAGCGGTGAGGTCGCTATCAACAGGTAACCAGGGGATTCGCTGGCACCGGTGATGTCGTTTCGCACGATAATACCCACCTTAGCGTACGGATCGGTGTTTTCTTGGTCAAGAATCTCTGCCGTGACCGTGCCGCTCTCGCCGAGTCCGTCGTCCACGTAAATGGTTCCGTACTCGTCGGCGTAGGTCTCGATGTCCTCGCCGGCGGCGTTGATAAGGAGTCGGTCGTCGATGCGGCCGAACTCGGCAGGTGCCGACGCGAACGTCGAATACTGCTCTGGGAGCTCGGCGGTATAGGGATCCTCGATACTAATAGTCTGTGCGGGGAGAGTGTCTTCGAGTGTCCGACCGACGGTGATATCGTACTCGCCAGCTTCGTCGAAGGTGAGACTGAAGCTATCCGTCTCTTGTGTCTCCGAGAACCGAACGAGGACAGTGTCTACCTGCTCGCCGTCAGCGTAGACGTTCAACTCCTCGCCGCCGATGAACTGACCGGTGTGAGAGCCGGTTATCTTCACGTCGAAGGGGAAAGTCACGTAGGTCTGTTCCGGGAGGGAGATGGCGTCGTACTCCTGTTCGGGTCGCTCGTATTCAAGAAGTTCGGCGCGTTCGCGGCCGCGGGCCTTCCGGAGACGAATCGCCTGCCCGCCACTGGCCACGGCCGACGCCAGCAGTGTCGTGCTTGGATCGACGATGGCCTCGTCGATTCGAACGTCTGTCGGCTCGCCGGCAAGTGACGCGTCGATACCGTCGCTGTACATCTCTGCAACGTATTTCGGCCCTCGCGGGACGTTCGAGCTATTCGCGGGCGTGCCGTTTTCGTTCGCGTGCTCGTTCCCTCGGCCTGGCGCGAGGAAATCGAGGGGGACGTCGAGCGCACGCCCGCGCTCGCCGGTCATCGTGCCGACGAACCACTCCTCGCCGGATTTACGCGCCGTAACGGTATACTCACCGATCACGGCGTCCAGAACGCTTGTATCGTCCCAGCCGCCGGCTGGAATCGCTTTGAGGAAGTCGAACTCGGGTTCCGTCTTGAAGTTCTCGTTTTCGGGCGTATAGTCGGCGTACTCGCTCGGAATCGGTGACATGTCACCCTGCTCGGTGACGGCGATCGTGTTGAGGTTGAACCCACCGACATCGCCGGTAAAGGTGCCGTCGGAGTCATCGTAGTGTAGTTCAACGGCGACGGTGTTCTCGCCTTCCGTAAGCTCGACAGCGGTAGTGAACACCTGCCAGTCGTCCCAGTACTCCGTAAAGGGAAGTTCGATGGAGTCCGTCGAGTCGTTCACTCGAAGGGTTGCTCTGGTCTCTCCGGCCTCGATTACACGACTCGCGTTCTGCTCGGCATCGCTCGCGTAGCGCAGGTGGAGGTCGTACGTTCCGTCGGTGGGGACATCCGTAACCGTGAACGATACCGAAGCACCGGGCGGGACGCGACTCGGATCGACCGCGACGTAGTTGGTGCCGAAGGCGTTCCGCCAGTTATCGGCCGTTATCATCCCATCGAGATTACCGGCCGCCGCTTGGACGAGTTCGCCAACCCCCAGTTCGGGGTTGATGTACGCCTCGATGCGGTCGGCGGCCATCTGTATCCCGGCGTTGTAAGTCGGGTACATGGCGAGTTGCTTCGCGAGTGTCGTCTGAATTTGGCCGCCAGTGTCGTCGTTGAATGTGATGTCGAAAATGCCGGGCTGAAAGCTCGTTGGGCCGGCCAGCATCCGCGTGAACGGCAATTCGACATGATGGTCGGGACCGAGGTCGGACGCAAGGGCATTGAAACCGTCGAATTCCTGTGCTTTCACCGTCTCTGTAGCCGCCAAATTTGGGTAGGTCCGACGCTTGCCGGTCGGTTTATCGGCCTCGTGCCGTTCGAGTAACTGTCGGTTGCCCGCCGCTTCACGGGCGACCAGTTCGTGGTGGTTAACCGCGATCTGACAGTGATGATTGATGGTCGGCGAATTGTCGGGACTTTCGTGAATCAGACCTGCGTCGGAGACGTAGCCGTTCTTGATCGTGCGAATGTCGTTGTCCTCGTAATACTGGAAGGTATCGTCACCGAGAATCTGCTCCTCGTAGTTGCCGAGGTTCCCGCCCGTCTCGTTGTGTGCGGTCATCTCTACTGCTGGGTCAAGCAACTGGCCATAGTCCGTGACCTCGGCCAAACTGAAGTCGGGGTAGGATTGATCGAAATCCATCGTCGCTCCGGAGCCAGGGTAGCTGTCCCACCCTTCGTTCCATCCCTCGACGAGGACACTGTCGATGCCGTTCTGGCTGGCGAAGGACATGTAGCGTTTCATCCGCTCGGTGCGTGCGCCGTGGATGTACGCGGCTGGGTCATTCCCGTTGGCTTCGATCTCGGCGTCGGGTTTGTATTCCCATTGGGCGTTGCCGGCGATCATCGTCCACCAGATGCCGACGTACTTTCGCGGCGTAATCCAACTCGTGTCGGGCTCGCCGGCGACGGTCGGGAGAACCGACTCATCGAGTTCGTCGTTGAGCAGCGGAATCAGTGATGACTCTGCGAGCTCTCCGGGCGTCTGCGTTACCTGTATTGTCCGCCACGGCGTTACGGTCGGCGCTTCGGTGACGACCTTTGTCCCGTCGGGTAAGGGAGCAAGTTCGGCGGTGAAGTCGGTCCCGCCATCGTCGGACTGTGGTGCGAGCGACATGGTCGCGTAGTCTGTGAGGTCAGCCTCGTGGACGCTCAGATAGGCATCTTCACCGGCCTTGACAGTGAATGGCGTGTGTGCGCCGTTTCGAATCGTGTTTTCGTTCGGCCGAATCGACCGCGTCCCAGCGGAGACGCCGCTGAGATCGGTCTCCTTGTACTCTTGTTCGAAACGGGGGTTGACGAACTCATTTCGAATCCACCACGCCGTGTAATCATCCGCGAAGTTGAACTGCGTGTTCTCAGACGTAATGACGGTCTTATCGCTGTTGGCGGCGAAATCGTCGTCGAACGCGAATCGAAAGCCGAGGCCATCGTCGAACACGCGGAGTTCGAGGTTCACCGATCGGTTCGGACTCGCCGTTTCTTCGAGGCCAAGACGCAGGTAGTTAAATTCCTCAGCGACGCTGTCGTACTGGTCCCAGACGGGGTCCCATCGCTCCGACTCTACGCCACTCTCACTGCCCGTAACAGTAACTGCGGCACCGTAGGACCCGTCGGCCGCCACACCGAATGTCGACTGGTTCTGGAAGTCGAACCCGAGCGATGACACGTCGACGTAGGTCGTCCCGTCGAACGTCACCGTATACGTCGGCTGCCCATCGGCAAGGTCAACCGTTACTTCAATGCTCCCATCAGGCGACGCGACTGTCTGTACATTGTCGTCCTCGTCGTTCGCTATCTGTCCGGACACAGCCTCAGGTACACCTACCGTGTACGCTGCGGCAGCCATCAATCCGGTAACTCCACCTAAAAAACCCCGGCGGCCGAGTGCTGTGATTTCTCGCGCGTCCCTGTCTGCTCCTGCCTTCTCCATACTGCCTGAATCACGCGGCATGTATACAACAATCGATAATAGTCATAAATAATAGTTCCTACACTACTATTACAAAGGATTCGATTGCGTTCGAAACGGGGACTGAGACGATTGTTGTGCGACGCTGTTTTCAGACGGTGCTTTGCTACACTCACTCGAATATCCTCCTCTGCTTGTTGGCGTCCGTCCACTCCTACGGAGACTCTATGAGTAGGGAACCAGTTTAAGATACGCTCTCCATGGATAGCTATTGTCAAGAGTGGAACCTCCTAATCGGGTCTCTGGGTAGCGCCGTCACCAGCCGTTCACGGAATGTACCCACTAGTAATTGTACCGTATGAATAACCACGTTTGTGAGGTTTGGGTTGATTTTTGTTAGATGTCTAGCCAGTTCCCAGAGGGATTAGGGTCCGGGAACGTTACTTACTACCGACGTCAGCTGTCTCCGGGGCGTTCGTCTCAAACGGTGTCTCATCGGGAATCTCAGATTCCTCAGGAAGGACGATCCGACATTCCTTATACGAGATACCGTCCTTCCGATGATCCTTCTGTGTGACGTAGAGATGACCCTTCATGAGGTCTGTGAACGTGGCGATCGGCCGCCTAGCGCGCTTCTAGCTGTACTCCTTGTCATCTCCTGGTCCCTCGTGTCTGAACTACTGGGCGAACTCACTAACATCAACGTACTCCCAACAGATTCTTCGATCCAGTTGCACGCTCTCTACTCCGTTACTCCACTTGTACGCCAAGTTCGTCGGCTATCGCTTGCAACTCGTCTTTGAGAAACGGCTCACCGCTAGCGGCCTCTTGAGACTCACTCAGTCCCGTCTTCACCCGGATGCCCGCTCGCATCGTTGTCGTTGATGGCCGTGATTTCTTGTCGACAGCAAAGCCCACCTCATCCGCGATAGCAACGAGTTCCTCCTTGGTGAACGACGCACTCACCTCGCGCTCAAAGCGACCGACAGCTGTACGAATCGCGTTCTGCAGTTCGAGCACAGTTGGACTCATACCGAAGTCGACGGCGAATGCATCCGTATAGATTGGGATACCGTTCGATAACTGGTGTATCACAGCCCCACTGAGTGGGAGTGGTATCAGCGGGCTGTTGACGGGAACCGGCCTCAGGGCATTAGCAGGACTCTGTATTGGAGCCGTCAGCTGTGGTGCTGATGAAGGAGCTGATATATCGATTCTTGTCCAACAGTCCCTCCTAGAGAGCAACGATGTTGCACAAGGCACTGTCTGACCATTATATCGAGGTGGGAGGTACAATTACGAGTGAGACTTCGCTCCGAAAGGCTGCTTGGGTCGTTTCCAGTAGAAAATCTACGAAAACGGAGCTACAGTGGGAGTTCGTCTACACTACTTCGCTAGAGAATCGTCGGACTTAGAGGTCGCGGGGCTGAACGGTCTTGCGATCGTTGTCTGTGGCTCGTTGGGCTGCATCCTCGAGTAATTCTTCGACTTCCTCGTCGAGTGAGTCGTAGAAATCCGACGCGACGTTCTGATCATCGAGCGTCTCTTTGACCGCCGCCTGAATGATGAGATCTGCCATCAACTGCTGTTACAGAGGGTACTACTGTATGCTTTCTGTTGGGAGAGCATGAAGGGAGTGTCAGTAGAACTGTCCCGATAGGCGTGAATCATTGGAGCTGCCCACTCAAAACCGGCAGTACGTGCCCGCCGACTTCGACATCGATACCATCTGTTGAGTGGGATGCTCGGAGGCGAAGCAGTGAAGCACGATTCATCTCGTATCCTTATTCGACAGTCACCTCGATCTCATCTGACTTGAAATAGTCTTCTCGGACGAGGTAGGCGGCAAGACACCCGTTCGAGGAGCCAGTCGCAGGATCTTCCGGAACGCCTCCACAGTCGGCAAACACGCGGACGTTCAGGTCGTTGTCGTCGTACGTCTCGGGAGCGAATACGAGGAGGCTCACATTGCCGAGCGGATTGATCGACATGGCTCTTCTCTCTAACGAAAGTATTAGGGCCGATAGGAAGTTCGAACGGTCGGGAATAGTGGTCTGATCATACCGTGGTGTGATATGCGTTCGAAGGTAGAGCCAGCAAAATCGTTTCTACTACCTACACTACTACTGTACTTAACTAGGTTTGTTCGGAGTTGTTACTAGTACGGTCTTGCAGTCGTAGTTCGCTCTCGCGGACTATGTTGTTGTCCCGATGTTAGGACATCACGCCCTCTGTAGGGGGTTGCTCGAGATCCCGATCACAACGATCGTGATACCGGTCGGCTGCCTCTTCGTCAATGACGACGAGCTTCTTCCCGCGACGCTTGGTCTGTTCGACGTCGTCCTTCCCTAACTTCTCGAGGAAGTCCATGACACGAGCCACAGTTTGCGTGTGTGGCTTCGATCCTTCAGACGCGGTGAGAGCCTTCGTGATCATCTGGTTGTCGAGCACGAGGCCAGCAGGTGCCTTCTCGGTGTAATCACGCACGTCCGAAGGGTACTCGTCGTGGTCGTGGTTTCAGTCATCGGAAATGCGGTGTGTCGCGAGTGAGACGGTCGTGCCCGTTCCGTGGCTGGCGAACGATTCGACGGCGTGGCTATGTTGGTCGACTACACTCAGGACAAGGGATGCTAGAGGCGGGCTCTCAATAGGCGTGCGGCGCTGGCGTTATGCGAAAGCTCGCCCATAGATAGCGGGGGTTACTTCTGACGCTGATGGAGCGATGAGAACGAACACCGTCTGATATTTCTCGATAAAATCCAATATATAAGTTAGACGTCGATAGTATCGTTCTCAGTATCATCGGACGTAATACGAGACAGTCGCATTGCATTGCCCGTCACAGCAGTCGTCATCCCGGCATCGCCAGCGAGCACGGCCAGCCAGATCGGTACATAGCCGAAGGGCACCCCGAGCGCCAGCGCAGCTTTGATACCGAGACTGGCATAGATATTCTGTCGAATGACGCTATTGGCGTCGTTCGCGAGTTCGTACAGATAGGGGAGCTTCGACAGATCGTCAGCCATGAGTGCAATATCCGCTGTTTCAAGGGCCGTGTCAGTTCCTGCGGCCCCCATCACAACGCCAACAGTTGCCGACGCGAGAGCAGGTGCGTCGTTGATGCCGTCACCAACCATTGCCACACCCTCATGCTCCGCGACAAGTTCGTCAATTACCGCAACTTTGTCCTCGGGCAGCAGTTCCGCTTGATACTCATCAACACCAACTTGTTCGGCAATCGCGCGGGCGGTCCGTTCGTTGTCGCCGGTGAGCATAACGGTCTGCTTCACGCCGAGTTCCTTGAGTCGGGCGACTGTCGCCGTGGCTTCAGGCCGAATCTCGTCGGCAACACCGATGACGCCTTCGAGTTCGTCTTCAGTGCCAACTAGAACGACGGTCTTCCCCTCTGCTTGAAGCTGTGGAACCGTATCTTCAAGAAGGTCAAGACAATTGTTTCGTTCACACAGCTGGCGTGCGGTCTGCGTGACGACGCCACCGTCCGTCGTCGCGTGGACGTGCGAGAGTTCGAATCCGAGGTCTTCGAACAGACCTGGCTTGCCCGCGAAGTGGGGCGTCCCATCAAGGTCAGCACGGACACCTTTGCCAGTGATACTTTCGAAGTCGTCGATGTCACGCTCTGCGATCTGCTGTTGCTCTGCATGGGCGACGATTGCCTCACCAATCGGGTGCTCGCTGCGTCGTTCGAGCCCCCGTGCGCACCGAAGAACACCCTCTTCGGAATTGTTATTCAACGGGATGACATCGGTGACAGTGAGTTCTCCCTTTGTGAACGTCCCCGTCTTGTCAAATGCGACGGCGTCAACTTCGCCCATCGCTTCGAGATAGTTGCCACCCTTGATCAGCACACCATTCTTCGCAGCACTCGTGATTCCAGAGACGACCGAGACGGGCGTCGAAATCACGAACGCACATGGACAGGCCAGTACGAGCAAAGTGAGTCCATAGACGACGGCCGTTGGCCAGGTCGTCCCGAGTAGAGCAGGACTGCCTAGTGTGACAAGGACGGCGAACGCGACGACAACTGGCGTATAGTACGCCGAGAAGCGTTCGACGAACTGCTCACGCTCGGTCTTGTTCGATTGGGCGTCTTCGACCATTTCGACGATACGAGAGAGAGTGTTATCGCCTGCTTCAGAGGTGACCTCCACTTCGAGATAACCTCCCTCGTTGATTGTCCCCGCATATACCTCGTCACCGACAGTCTTGTCAATAGGGACCGATTCGCCAGTGATCGGCGCCTGATTGACCGCACTCTCTCCGTCCATGACCTCTCCATCCATCGGAATCTTCTCCCCGGGCTTCACGATCACAATATCGCCTACTGTGATTTCGTCAACCGGAACCGTCACTTCGTCACCGTCCTGCTTGACTGTGGCCTCGTCCGGTGAGAGATCCATTAGTTCGCGCAATGAGTTACGTGCGCGGTCCATCGAGTATCGCTCGAGGAGCTCGGCGATACTGAAAAGGAACGCAAGCGTGGCAGCCTCGAAGTAGAGCGCTTCCCCAAACGCCAGGCTCGCGACCAGTGCGCCGAGGATAGCAATCGACATCAGGAAATCGATGTCAAGATTCAGGTTCCGCGCTGAGTAGTACCCGTTCCGGATGATTTCTTGGCCGCCAATAGCAATGGCGATGAGGAACGTGATATCTGCAATGAATAGCTCGCGACCGACAATACTCGCTACCTGCGCATTCTGAGTGGCCAAGAAGAATTCAAGGAGAAGACCAAACGCGACAAAGACGCCACTAACCCATGTTTTGAGTGCACGAGGGCTCGTCCAGATATTGTCCTGAGAGTCGTTGCGGTCACCACCCTTAGTATTTCTAGCGGTAGTTTCGGTGACCTCATAGCCAGCACTCTCGATGGCAGCGGTGATATCTGTCGGAGTGATTGTACTCGGATGATACGTGACCGTCACCTTGCTAGTAGTTGGCTGCGTGTCGAATGTCGAGATGCCAGCAAGCCCGTCAAGTGCATTTTCGATCTTGCCCGCACATGAGGGACAGTCCATCTCGGGGACCTCGAACTTCGTCGTTTCTTCGCCGGTTGTTTCAACACGATAGCCTGCTTTCTCGATGCGACCGGTGATCTCGGATACCGTCGTCTGATTGCTGTCGTATGAGACAGTTAGTGTTCCGGACGTTACCTGTGAATCGACATCGTTGATACCGTCCAGTTTCTGGACGCTGTTTTCAACTTTTCCTGCACATGAGGGACAATCCATCTCGGGGACAGTAAACTGGGCAACGTCACCTTGGTCTATCGACATTCCACCTGACCCCTCATTTGGAGGCTCGTCGTGGTTGTGCGAGCGGGATTCATCGCCAGAGTTCTGTGAATCCCGATGAGACGAAGTCATTACCAGGAACTAGGCTATCCAGTTTTATTAAACTAGCTGCTAAAGGAGACCCCTATTTACGCTCTTCTTAACAATTTTTTCGAGATGAATTATTAACTCGTTCGATACCCACACGAATGATTATTTTTAAGAGATATGGTTGCTGATATCGTGCCGTTGAAGACGGCAATTCGCGGTCATCACTCCGATATCGATCCTCACTAGAAGCTGAAGGTCAGGAGAATCTCAAGATAGCTGTCAAGAAGGATTGATGCCACCTAAAGGCCGATGGAGACCCGTTGATAGTCAAGGCTGAGGTCATCCTCAGAAAGCCCATGTCCGTAACTCGGTCCAGGGCTCCTACAATTCTGCAGTAGAGAGAGAGATTGTGAGTCCTTCTAAAGTGACTATACCCTGGCTACAGCTAGCTAAGCTAGTTGAGACGACCACCGAGCACCTTCGCTGCGGTCAGCACGGGATCCCAGGTCGTGTTAAATGGCGGCGCATAGGCGAGGTCGTAGTCGGAGAACTCGTCGACGGTTACCCCTTCGGTCACGGCGGCAACGAGCGCATGACTTCGATGGACGGCTCCTTCACCGTATTCTGATACGAGGCTCCCACCTAAGACGCGTCCGGAGTCGCGATCAGCGGTGAGGGTTACCCGAACCGTCCCGCCTTCGGGGTAGTAGCCAGCCCGAGAGTTTGCGTCGATCGTCTCCGTAATCGGATCGAATCCGGCTTTCTGAGCCTCATCATGGTCGATGATGCCAGTTCGAGCTGCCTCGATGTCGAAGGCCTTGACTGCGGCCGTCCCCGCGACACCGCCGCCTTCAGTCGGAGTCCCAGCGATTGTCTGGCCGACCGCACGTCCGTGTCGATTCGCGGTCAACGCCAGCGGGACATAGGCCGGTTCGCCGGTGACGACGTGTTCGGCCTCCGCACAATCTCCTGCCGCGTACACATCCGCCAGATTCGTCTCCCGATATGAGTCGGTCGCGATGGCACCGGTTTCTCCGAGCGTGATCCCAGCAGCCTCCGCTAGCCCCGTTCGAGGACGGACGCCTGTTCCGACGAGGACCATCTCGACCGGCACGCAGTCATCGGTTGTCACAACCGCTTCGACCGCATCCTCACCGTCAAGCACTTCGACCTGTGCATTGAGGTAGACCGCTACGCCCTGTTCGCGGAGGTGTTCGACGACGGTTTCGCTCGTCGCTTCGCTGAACGTCTTGAGGATGTGGTTTCCACGCTGAAAGAGATATACCTCAAAGTCGTTCGCCGCGAGCGCTTCGGCCATCTCAACGCCGATATAGCCGCCACCGACGATTCCGACGGGTCCATTGCATGTTTCGAGGAACTGGCAGGCGGGTCCCCGATCGGGCTGTTGTAGTTCCCCTTCAGATCGCGCCCGGCCGACGTACTCGCGGAGCTCCTTTCCATCCGACATCGACCCGAGCGTGTAGACTCCTTCGCGATCGAGTCCGTCAATGGATGGCGTGACGGCTTCAGCTCCGGTTGCGATAAGAACAGAGTCGTAGTCCTGAACGGTCTCGCCGTCGGCACTGCGAGCGGTCACTACTCGTTCGTCGGGATCAATGTCGATTACTTTGTGACCGGTTCGCAGGTCGATATCTCGCTCCTCGCGAAACTCTTCTGGTGTCACAGAGACCAGATTCTCCAATGATTGAATCTCACCTTTGATGTAGTACGGTAAGCCACATGCACCGTACGAGACCCACTTGCCCTGCTCGAAGACGATGACGTCGAGATCCGGGTCGTCCCGTTTTGCTTTACTTGCGGCCGACATGCCAGCAGCATCACCGCCGATAACGACGAACGTATTCATAGGGAGAGATGGTTCGCGGCGGTAAAAAACCTGAACTTAGTGTAAGCTGCACGATAACATCGCCCAGGTGGATTCGCGGACGATTCGATATACATATGCTTCATGTGATATGAGAAAACTTGTGATTTCTCAGAACGAATCCGCGCGCGATGGCGGATATGCGTGAGTGGTCGAACTGTGGTGTTTTGACCGAGAAACCGCTTCAGGTTCGAGGTGACCTCGGAATCTCAATTCTAAAACGGATCGAAACGGGTACTCAGTCCGTCTCTTCGCTCATTTAGGTGTAGTCCGGTAGCCATCCTGCAGGAACTACAATCTTGTCAGAGACACCGTCTACAGCGTATCTGTTATTACCAGAAATTATAGATTTTCTGTACTGGTATCGTGGTTGCTTTGGCGGAGGATTGAGCAGGGTAACTCCTTGTATGACCTTAATTTCATATAGGTGTAGGATGCCAAGCGTTTTCCGTGTCTGTATGAATAATCATGTTAAATACGATGACCCCACCAGAACGGACGGATCGAACACGAGAACAGGGAATCGAGTTCGGGACTCTTGCAGAGGACCTCACCACAGTAGAGTACCCAGCAGCTTGTACGGAGTTGATCGATACGTATGGTGATGAGACTCTACTGCTTCCAAATGGTTCTCAATCGTTGCGAAACGTGCTTGAGCCACTTCAGAACGAACAGTTTGATTCATCCGCGGACGTCCGACAGGCCATTATCGGGTTAGTGAATAAGAAGGCGATCGGCCGCGAAGGGTACAGCGATCGAACACCGCCAGCACCCGGAATCGAAGATAATCGAGAGCCAGACTCTTTCTGAAGGGGCAGTAGTGGTAAAGGAGTGAAGCGGTATAAGCACCCGAGAGGCGTCAAAGCTCTCCTGACGTGTTGACGACGACTGGATATAAGAATTAGAGCGGCACGAAAACATCAAACAGTTACCCCGGTTACGTGTGAGCATGCGTCTCGAGGATTATTGGGGTATCGGACCCAAAACGCGAACTCTGTTGGCGGACACTATAGGTGTCGAGCGCGCGATTACAGCCATCGAAGCAGGCGAGGTCGGCACTCTCGTTGCGGCCGGTGTGTCTCGTGGGCGGGCTACACAGATTCTCCGCCGAGCCCACGGCAACGCAGGGTTAGCTACCCTCGTTTCTAGTGATGCACGCTCAGTCTATGATGACCTATTATCGCTTGCTGCGGAGTACGCCGTTACCGATGGGGCTGCCGACAGAATTCGTGTGCTGACGCCGTTGACCGATCCAACGGCAGCTACGGATCGGCTCGACGAAATACTTGCTGCACGCGATACCTGGGAATCACTCGATCAATCAGCTCGTGAGCAGATCCAAGAGTCGTTCACGACCTATGATGCGGCCAACGGGACAGATCGCGCAGCGGTCGAGACAGCAGTAGCGTTACAGGAGGCAGGACTGGGAGATGCATTCGACGTGCTTGCTGATCTGGACGTCGCTGAGCTTCAGGATGCCGCTGGTGCGCTTGGCTATTTCCGTGAAACCGATACCGGGGTCGAAGTTCTTGAGGGAGCGGACACGGAGCTCGATCGTCTCCGCGCCCAACTTGTAGCACTCAGAAATGAGGAGGGATCCGCGCTGGATATCATCGAATCGATCCGAGCGGCCGGTACACGTGATATCGAGGAGTTTCAAAGCGCCGTTATCGATTACATAGCCAACGAGACCGATATTGACCACGGCACGATCCGAACTGCGGCCATCAAGGATGCAGTCGACACCGCTGATTTCGTCTCTGGAACGCTCCGGAATCTGGGGGCAAAGCTTGAGGCCGACGTTGAGTCCCGTGAGAAGGCAGTAGCGAGTCAACTCCAATCAACTATCGACACCGCTGAGAACGATGTCACAACCGCTGTTGAGGCGGTTTCGGATATCGCGTTTGCCCTCTCACTGGGTCGATTTGCTGCCGAATACGATCTCCGGCGCCCCGAGCTCGGTGGCGACGGATTGGCCGTGCGAAACGCACGGAATCTATTCTTGTCGGGTGATGTCCAGCCGATTACATACGCGATTGGAGCTCACGAGATGCCGGCATCAGAGTCGGTCCAGCCACCGACAGACGATCGGGTCGCGGTGTTGACGGGGGCGAACTCCGGGGGAAAGACAACCCTCTTGGAGACGCTGTGTACGATTGTAATTCTCGCATCGATGGGACTACCAGTACCCGCCGACGACGCCCATGTCGGTTCGTTCGATCATATCGTCTTTCACCGGCGACATGCATCGTTCAACGCGGGGGTATTGGAGTCAACACTCCAGTCGGTTGTGCCCCCACTGGTCAAAGATGGGCGGACGCTGATGCTTGTCGATGAGTTCGAAGCGATCACCGAACCCGGTCGTGCTGCCGATCTACTGAACGGCCTTGTTGGCTTGACGGTCGAACGGGACGCACTAGGAGTATACGTGACCCACCTCGCAGAGGATCTCGCCCCGTTGCCAGCAGCCACGCGGATCGATGGTATCTTCGCGGAGGGGCTTACACCCGATTTGGAATTGCAGGTGGATTATCAGCCCCGATTTGGAACACTCGGTCGGTCGACGCCAGAGTTCATCGTCTCTCGGTTGGTAGCTAATGCTGAGAATCGGACGGTGCGCCAGGGCTTCGAAGAGCTTGCTTCTGCGGTCGGCCAAGAGGCAGTTCAGCGAACGCTGTCGGACGTTCGGTGGGCGCCGGAGTGAATCGGTTTCGAGATGTCTTACAGAAGAGTTCCAAGGTCGTCAATATCGACGAGCAGCCAATCGTCATTGAGCTCGTCATGCCGGTCGTAGAAAGTCATACTTTACATAATGATTACTATAATACTGATTTATCTGTCTGGTCCGAGGGGAGTGATCTCAACGGGATGACGAGACACCGAAGGCGGCTCGAACCACTTAGCCCCGAAGTAGTTCACTGACTGATATCTATGACGTCATACAGCGCACGCTCGGTGTCGATCGTCAACAAGTGCTCGCGGTACTCGGCGCTCGCCTGCACGTCCGAAACGAACGCTCCGTCGTCGACTGTTATACCGGCTTTGGCCGATGCCGCGGTGATCGTATCCTCGGTAATCGCTTCCCCCTCGAGCTCGTCCTCGACAGCCGGCAGTCTCGCGGGAGTCGTCGTCGCACCGGTGACGGCGACTCGAGCCTCCTCGATCGTCTCACCATCGGTTCGAAGCCAGACGCCGACACCGACCAATGCGTAGCCCGAGAGCGGATCTCGACGTTTGCGGTAGCCGCTTACTGCATCGTCGATGGTCGGTATCCGAATGCCAGTGACGATCTCGTCATCAGCGACCGCCGTCTCGAACGGCCCCTCGAAAAGGTCGGTCGCGTCGATCGTTCGCTTGTCATCTAACCCGCGAACCTCGAGCGAACCGTCGAGCGCGAGCAAGGCGGCCGGCGGATCTGAACGCGCATCGCCGTGGGCGAGATTGCCGCCGATCGTCCCACCGTTTCGAACCTGTGGGTCACCCAACTCGGCCGCAGCGTCGGCGAGTACGCTCGCACGCTGACGGACAGTCTCGGAGTCGGCAATTTCGGCGTGTGTAGCGAGTGCGCCGATCGAGAGGTCAGTTCCATCGTCATCCTCTTCGATCATATCGAGCCCACGCAGTTGGCCGATATCGACGAGCGCTGGCGGCGATTCGTCCCCCGTCTTCATTCGCGGTAACAGCCCGTGTGCGCCGGCGACCAGTTCAGCACCAGCGTGGTCACTGAGCAGTGTGAGTGCGTCGTCGACGCTATCTGCTCGGTAGTACTCGAAGTCGTTCGTGTACATTACTGATCACCCTCCGTGGCCCGCCAGACCGACTCCGGTGTGAGAGGCATGTCGAGGTGGTCGACGCCGAACGGCTCGAGCGCGTCCACGACAGCCGACACCATCGTTGGTGTCGCCGCAATGGTAGCCGACTCGCCGACGCCTTTCACCCCGATCGGGTTGTGCGGACTCGGCGTTACCGTGTTGTCCGTCTTGAATTCCGGTAGTTGCGTCGAGTGGGGGACGGCGTACTCATCCATTCGACGAGTCTGAAGGTGTCCATTGTCGTCGTAAACCGCTCCCTCATAGAGCGCGGCCCCGATCCCCTGTGCGATTCCGCCGTGGACCTGTCCCTCGACGATCATCGGGTTAATGATCTCGCCGCAGTCGTCCACCGCAATGTAGCGTTCGATCTCGATTTCGCCCGTTTCGGGATCGACTTCGACGACCGCGACGTGGGTTCCGAAAGGGTAGGTGAAGTTCTCCGGGTCGTAGAAGTTAGTTTCCTCGAGACCGGGATCCATTCCCTCAGGCAGGTCGTGACCGAGGTATGCCTCGTGTGCAATCGTCTGAATGTGAAGCGATCGATCCGGCGCGCCGGTGACGCGGAACTCACCGTCCTCGAACTCAAGGTCGTCTACGCTCGTCTCGAGCTGGTGGGCGGCGATCCGACGAGCTTTCTCCCGAACTTCGCGAGCACCGCGAGCGATGGAGCCGCCGCCGACCGAGGCGCTTCGGCTGCCGTAGGTCCCCATCCCCTGCGGAATCCTATCGGTGTCGCCTTCGACGACGTCGACGTCGTCAACGGAGAGTCCCAGTTCCTCGGCCGCGATCTGGGCGTAGGTCGTTCGATGTCCCTGTCCCTGGTCGGCGGTTCCAGCGAGGACTGTTACCGATCCCGTCGAATCGAAGCGGACGATCGAACTCTCCCAGCCGCCGGCCTGTGCGCCGAGATCTCCGGCGAGTCCGGACGGCGAGAGCCCCGCGGATTCGACGAAGTTACCGATCCCGATTCCGATGTACCGATCTTCGTCTCGAAGCTCGCGTTGGCGTTCGCGTAGTTCGTCGTAGTCGATGTGATCGAGCGCCAGATCCATCGCACGTTCGTACTCGCCGCTGTCGTAGACGAGCGCCGCCGCCGATTCGTAGGGGAACTCGTCGGGTGGGACGAGATTGCGCCGGCGCAGTTCGGCCGGATCTATCCCAAGTTCCCGTGCACCGACGTCAACGAGTCGCTCGATCACGTAGATCCCCTCGGCCCGACCCGCACCGCGATAGGCGTCGACGGGTGTCGTGTTCGTAAACGCGCCGATGACACGACAGTGAATCGCCGGGATGGTGTACTGGCCGGAGAGGACCGTAGTGTAGAGGTACGACGGTGTCGCCGTGCCGAACTGCGAGAGCTGTGCGCCGAGGCCAGCGTGCGTTTCGACTCGAACTCCACGGATCGTTCCGTCGTCGTCCAGAGCGATCTCGCCGGTCGTCACGTGATCTCGGCCGTGGCAGTCGGTCAGATAACTCTCCGAACGCGTCGCCTGCCATTTCACCGGTCGACCGAGTTGCATCGAACACCAAGCCGTCACGGCCTCATCCGGATAGTGGTAGATCTTGCTTCCGAAGCCGCCGCCGACTTCAGGAGCGATTACCTGAATCTTGTTCTCCGGAAGCCCCAGTGTGCCCGCTGAGAGCAGCATTCGGTGGAGATGGGGGTTCTGACTCGTCATCCAGAGACGAAGTTTTCCGGTTGCATTCTCCCAGTCTGCGAGGGCCGCACGCGGTTCCATCGCGTTCGGAATGATTCGTGGCTGTCGGAGATCAACGCTCGCAACCCGGTCGGCGTCGGCGAACGCCTCGTCGGTAGCGTCCACCTCGCCGAGTTCGAAGTCGAAGGCGACGTTGTCTGCTGCCTCGTCGTGAACCGGGGGCACGTCGCGTTCGACGGCCTCGACCGGATCGGTGACGTGCTCGAGTGGCTCGTACTCGACCGTGATCCGCTCGAGTGCGTCGTGGGCCGCGTGCGGCGTCTCCGCGATGACGGCGGCGATACCCGTTCCCTCGTAACGGACTTTGTCCGTGGCGAGCATGCGATACTGTGGTTGGACGAGACCGGGAAGGTCCCACGCGGTCGGAATCGTATTCGGAACGCCGCTTTCGACGACGTCTTCGCCGGTGTACACCGCGATAACGCCGTCCATAGCCGCTGCGTCGCTGGTATCTATACTCTCGATTCGTGCGTGGGCGTGATCGGACCGGCAAATAGCCAGATGAGTCATTCCACGAAGGGAGATATCGTCGGTGTACTCCCCGTCACCGGTTAGCAGTGGAACGTCCTCGCCGCGTTTGATGGCAGAGCCAAAAGTGCCACCGCTGCCGTCCCCGTCGGGTTCGGTAGCTGACTCCGTCGCTTCATTCGTATCCGCGTCGCTCATCGTTGTCCACCCAACTGGTCAGCTGTGGCCTCGATGGCATCCACAATGTTCTGGTAGCCGGTACACCGACAGAGGTTCCCCTCGATCGCCTCTCGAATTTCCTCACGGGTTGGATCGTCGTTCTCACGGAGGAACGTGTCGGCGGTCATGAGCATCCCCGGTGTACAGTAGCCACACTGGAGTCCGTGTTGTTCCTGAAACTGCTCTTGTAGGGTCGTGAGATCGCCGTTGTCGGCGATCCCCTCGACCGTTTCGATCTCCGATCCGTCGGCCTGGACGGCCAGGCGAGTACAGGACTTGATCGTTTTACTATTCTCTCTGACGGTACAGGCACCGCATCGTCCCGTTTCACAGCCGACGTTCGCCCCGGTATAGCCGAGTTCATCTCGAAGTGCCGATACGAGCAACGTTCGCGGCTCGACGGTCAGCTCGTGTTGTTCACCGTTAACTATTATCGATATATTGCATTCTGACATTCATAATCCTCGCAGTATGTGTTTTACTCATTCATGTGTATTGTTTCCAACGTTCGTGTTAGATGCCTACACTCCACACACACCATATCGAGGTAAATAGATTTGCAACAAAAATATTAGTTTTCAACGGTCAATGTTGCAAAATATTTCGCACAGCTCTATTTCTCAGTATCTGTTTCTCAGGGGAGGTCAGCAGGAGTATCGATGTCACGGACGACACCTGGATCGTCGGTCGCAACGAGAGCTGATCGGTCCCCTTCGAGCAATACCGCACATCCACCAGTGTCTCCTGAGACGTCGGCAAGTCGTTCGAAGTGGCACCTATCGAACAGCACTGGATTCCCGCGAGAGCCGTCGTATGCCGCCGCAAGCGCTGTCTCGGGTCCTGTTCGATATGTCGCGACGAGAGTATCGACGGTTTCTGGGCTAACGAACGGCATATCTCCGAGTGCAAACACCGCCGCAGCCACGTCAGACGTCTCGAGTGCATTGATTCCGACACAGACTGACGTGGCCTGGCCGCGAGCGTACTCGTCATTTTGAACGAGTGTGATCGGCTTCTCCGCGAGTGCGTCTGCAACTCGGTCAGCGTCGTGTCCGACGACGACGATTATCGGATCGACCTCGCTCGCAACCATCGTCTCGACGGCGTGAGCGACGATCGGTTGTCCCTCGAGGTCGGCTAAGAGTTTGTTCGCCGCACCGAACCGTGAACTCGTTCCGGCGGCGAGGACAACGCCAGCAATCTCGTTGGATCCGTCGCTTGGATCCTGATCGCCGGTTTGATTCGTCCGATGGTTTGTCGCCGGCTGACTACCTGAGAGCGGTGTAATGATTGGAATTCCGTTGTTACCCATACTGGCCTCCCTGCCGGTTTAGTCGGTTGCAGGGGATGCTTCCTCGGGTGACATCCTCCCCGCCGTGAACGGCGAGGCTTCCCACAGGATCGGTCCTGCTGAGTTGGGAGATTTACGGTTTGCATCCCGTCGTGATATGGGCCGTGCCACGCGGCCGTTACCTCTATCCGGAGAGGACTCGGGGTTACTTGGTTGTTTATTGACGGTATCCCACTGCGGTCGCCGAGGGGAATACCTTCGACCAACCGAGGGGAACCCCGGTACTGTCTCATTAGGGTGGGCGGCACGGCCGCCTCGGTTGGTATCACAGACAGACTGTATCCTCGTGAATCTACCGATGCGGCGATTCATCCCCACCCTAAAGGACGGGATTTTCTCGCCTAATTCAGATAACCACCGTCCATATGTTCATGCTATGGCTCCGGTATGACGGGCTGTAATCCATAGCAGTCTGTGTGTGATGCACTACCAAATGTGTCCCGACTCGAGTACTTGGCAACTGATTCGGATTATCAACATTTTTCTCCGAGTGAAGGTTTAGCGTCTGGAGCACTTCGGATGAGACAGACTCCGAATGGATGCGAGAATTATTGACCGTCGTTCGACCATGGCGCGACGATGGCTTCCCATAGCGGTGAGCGATGACTGAGCCGACCACTCTCTCGTTCGCGGCGTTTACCGAGTCGGATCTCAGAGAGCTCTTCGATCAGCAGGAGTACGTCGCGGCGGACGATATCGTCGTTCCAGTACTGCTTGCACTTCGGCTCGGGAAACCGCTACTCATCGAAGGAGAACCCGGAAGCGGGAAGACAGAGTTAGGAAAGGTCCTGGCGGCGGGACTCGAGACCGAACTCATTCGTCTACAATGCTATGAGGGGTTAGCGGCCGAGAACACTCTCTACGAGTGGAACTACACGAAACAGTTGCTTTCGGTGCAGGCCGGTGAACGCGGCGTCACCGACGATAGCACGGTATTCGACGAAGAATATTTGCTCGAACGACCGCTGCTCCGGGCGCTGTCGGACGATCACGAGCAACCAGCCGTCCTCCTCATCGACGAAATAGACCGTGCCGATCGGGAGTTTGAAGCACTGCTACTCGAGTTCCTCTCCGAGTTTCAGGTTACGGTGCCAGAACTGGGAACGGTCGAAGCATCAGTGCCGCCGATCGTCCTCCTCACATCGAACCGAACACGAGGGCTGGGCGACGCGCTCAAACGGCGTTGCTTGTATCTCCACCTAGATCCACCGTCGTTCGAGAAAGAACATGAAATCGTCCAACGAAAAGCACCGGGATTGGACGGGCCGACGGCCGCGGAGATCTGCGGTGTCGTCCAGCGGTTGCGCGAGGAACCGCTGTTGAAACAGCCCGGAATCGCGGAGACGCTCGACTGGTCCTGTGCACTCCTCAAGCTTCGATTCGGGACCGAGGCCGGCAGTACTGAACCCGATGATGAGAAATCCACCACCGCGCTTTCTCCCCAACTGATCGACCGCACGCTATCGTGTCTGCTGAAGGAGATCGAGGACGTATCTCGAATCGACGACGCCCTGCTCGAAACCCTCGTCCGTGCGGGCCGAGATGCGCGAGAGCGGACGGAGGACGCCGAAGCGTGACCGACCCGGTGTTATCCGGCGGACTCGAGACTGTCCGCGACCACGTTATTAGCGAGGTCGTGAGGTTTGCCGATGCGCTCCGCGACGAGGGTGTGGCCGTTTCATCGACGGCGAGCATAACAGCTGTTCAGGCCATTTCGGAACTCCCCGAACCCGATGAGTCGACCATCCGTGTCGCCCTCCGCACTGCTCTCATCTGCCAATACCCGGATATCTCCGTGTTCGAACGGCTCTTTCCACGCTTCTGGGTCAGACTCACAGAAGGCGATACCGACATCACATCGCTAGCCGCCAATAACACAACCCAGCCCTTTGCAGTGCCCCAAGCGGGTAAATCAGACTCGGAGGCTGGAGAGAACGACGATGCTGCGGAGTCGATCGAGCGGACTGAGCACGCGCAGTCACCTGTAGTAGAACCAAACGCACCCGCAGACAGAGATGACGAACGGAACACCGAGCCGGACGTGGGATACGTCTTTCATGCCCTGTCGACGCGAACAGGACGCTCGGAACCAGTTACCGTCGACGACGTTACGATACCCGAAACGGACGTTCGCGAGCCACTCAATCGAATCGGTCGATTACTGGGACAGAAGCGGGGACGACGCTTCGAAGACGCACGGACAGGAGACAGACTGAACGTCCGTCGGACCCTCCGACGAAGTTTCGGGACCGGTGGAACCGTCCTCGAGTTTGAGCGACGCAGCTACGATCGGACGGCGGCGAACGCCGTCGTTCTCGCCGACGTGAGCCGGTCGGTCCTCGACAGTATCGACCGCGGATTTTTGCTACGTGTCCTTCGACAGCTGTACGCCGACTGGCGATCCGTTCGAGTATTCTTCTTTGACACCAGCCTCCGGGAGGTGACGGCGCAGTTCGACGAACCGTCGTCCGATCGTGCCATTGCAGCCCTCGAGCGCGCCGAAACTGAGTGGGGCGGTGGGACCCGGATCGGAGAGGCGATTTTGACCCTTCGGACCGACTATCCGGATGCCGTCGACCGAGAAACTGCCGTGCTCGTGATCAGCGACGGCCTCGAGGTCGGGGAACTCGATCTGCTCGAACGAGGGATAACGTGGCTTTCGACACGAGCTGATTCCGTTCTCTGGCTCAATCCGCTGGCGATCGATAGCGAATACGAACCGACCTGTCGGGGAATGACGATTGCCTCTCCGTTCGTCGACGGTCTGTTCGGATTCGCTCGACCATCGGATCTCGAAGAAATCGCGAGACAGCTCTCGCTTCGTGGTGTTCACGGTCGAATCGGCTACGAGTATACCGGTAGCCAAACGTCGTTTGGAAGTCGATCACAGTCGATCGAACAGTGACACGGACCGTGAATTCCCCTCTGACAAGAAGGTATAATTGTGTAAGTGACCAACACACGGTATGTCCTCTCAAGAGTGGAGTATTCCCGAAACCGACGTTCTCGGGGCAATCCACGACGCTTGCCGATCGGATCGGCAAGCGGTCCTCGCGACGATCGTCCGGGTGAAGGGAAGTGCGTATCGCCGACCGGGAACGAAGATGCTCATCGATAGCGACGGCAACGGCGTCGGGAGTCTCACGGCAGGCTGTCTCGAGAATGAAGTTCGCTCGCTAGCGACGGCCGTCCTCGAATCAGGAGAGTCCCGCGTCGAACGATTCGACCTGAGTGGCGATGATGATGTGTGGGGGCTCGGCATCGGCTGTAACGGTGTGATCGATATCCTCCTTGAGCCGCTTACCGACACGTTCGAGCCCGCACTGAGAGCGTTCGAGGACGGCGAAAACGGGACGGTAATCACGGTTCTCGATAGCGAGACCGAGACGTTCGCCCGCGGTGACCGTACGTACTACCACGATGATACCAGCGAGTTCCACGATCTAGTTGGGGCGTGGCCCGACGACGTACTGAATCATCTCAAGGACCCGGCATCGACGCTCGCAACAGCCGGAAACGCGGAACCGGTCACCATCGACATTTCGGGATCAGCGGTTACGCTCTTCTGTAATGGTATCGCCGCGCCGCCGGAGCTCGTGGTCTTCGGGACGGGACACGACGTTACACCCGTCGTCAAACTGGCGAGGCTGGCCGACTTTCGAGTGACTGTCGTCGGATTTCGGAGCGCCGCCACAACGGGCGATCAGTTTCCGGATGCGAACCGTGTCATCTCGTCGTCTCCTGCACAAATCCGCAATGCACTCGAGTTGGATGAGCGGACCTACGCTGTCGTGATGAGCCACAACTTCGTCGACGACCGGCTTGCCCTCGAGGAACTCGTGCAGTCACCTGTTCCATATATTGGCCTAATGGGGCCGCACAAACGCTTCGAGGAGATGCTCGAGGCGTTCGCCGACGAGGGTCGAACGTTTACCGAGACGGAATTATCGAACGTCTACACACCGATTGGGCTGGATATAGGGAGTGGTGCACCGTATCAAATCGCGATGAGTATCGTGTCCGAGGTGCTCGCCGTGCACAATGACCGCTCTCCGGATCATCTCAGGAATCGAGATGCAGCACTCCATGACCGAATTGACATTGAACTCGATAAGCAATCACAGTAGTAACCACTACACCGCTGAGAGCGGCGAAACCTACTGTAGTCTCAGCTTCTGTCGTAGCCGCTGGGCGGGTGTGGCTCTCGACTCAGTTCGTCTGTGACGATTTCCACAGAGTGCAGAACCCGCGGTTAATAACTGACGGCTACTTCGATCTGGTGCTGAAGAAATACGACGAGTCAGTAGATCACCAAATCGATGACGAGCAAGAAGGAGAGCAGTAGACGAACCGTCTGTTTCTAATCACACCGTGGTGTGATATACGTCCAAAGTAGAACCAGCAAAACCGTTTCTACTCTCTCTACTACAATATTGGAAGAAGGCTGCTCGGAGTTGTGACTAGGTGAGGAGGGCTTGCCCGGGGTAGTTGTCGTCGACTATGCTCCTTGTTGTTGTCCCGTTGTTAGGACATCACGCTCTCTGTAGGGGGTTGCTCAATATCCCGATCACAACGATCGTGATAGCGGTCGGCTGCTTCCTCGTCGATAACGACGAGTTTCTTCCCACGTTGTTTCGTCTGCTCAACCTCGTCTTTCCCAAGTTTGTCGAGGAAGTCCATGACGCGGGCCACAGTTTGCGTATGTGGCTTCGACCCTTCGGCGGCGGTGATGACCTTCGCGATCGTCTGGCTATCAAGCACGAGCCCAGCAGGTGCCTTCTCGGCGTAGTCCTGTACGTCCCGAGCAATGAACCGAGCGCGTTGCTGATTCGTCGTAAGCTCCCGGTCGGCGATATGCTCGGGGAACGTACAGATCCGCTCTAATGGCGTCTCTGTGGTCGTGGTCTGGGAGGCTCCGTTCTCCTCGGCGGCGGTGGTCTCTGTGGGCGTTTCCTGAAGCGTTGTCTCGAGCTCCTGGGTCTGGTCTTCGACGTCGGTAATCCGCCCGCGAACGTCGGCGAACTCCGAGCCAGCAAAACGCTTGTACTCGGTGAGCTTCGCTTCGAGTTCGTCGATCCGGTCGTCCTTGCGTTCGACTTTGGCCTGGAGTTCTGCGACGCGATCGGTGAGCGCTTCGAGTTGTTCGGAAACGGATTCGAGGGTTGGGTTGTCGGTCGTCGCAGGCTGGTCAGTGGCGGTGCTCTCGGTCGTTGTAGTGTCGCTCATTGGAAACAGGATGATGGTGAGACGATCACAGGGCCCGTCTCGTGGCTGGCAAGCGTTTCGACGGCGTGGCTCGGCGGCGTACCTACACTCGGGATAAAGGGTGCTAGAGGCAGGCCTCTCGGTAGGCGTGTGTCGCTGGCGCTGTGCGAAAGCCCGCCCATTGCTGGCGCGGGTTACTCCTGGTGCTGGTGGAGCGGTGTACGAGCGCCCGTGCGGGTAGCCGGGCTCGTGGCGCGCTGAGTATCGGTATTGGTGATCGCGGGGTCGCCGTCGGGATCGGTCTCCTCGGCGGCGTCGGTCGGATCACCTGTACAGGCCCGGACGTGTTGGGGCCACGCGCTCATCCCAACCGGCGCGTTACAGTGCGGGCAGGGCTTGGTGGCCTGTTCGCCTTGGCGGGCGATCTGGCAGTTCTCACAACGTCGGGCCGTACTCGCCTCGGCTTCGGCGAGTGGGACCGGCGTGTATTGGGCGTTCGTTTGGCAGTTGCACAGTGGGTGGCCCTCGCCGTTATCGATGTGATAGACGGCACTGGCGGGGTTCTGAATGTGGGTGTCTCGGAGAAGCGCTGTCGGGGGTTCTTCGCTGTGGGCTTCGGTGCTGCCCTGGCTCGGGGCGCTTGCGTCGAGCGTCTGGATGGCGCCGAGTGTCTGGAACTCCCGTTGGGTGCGAACGTCCAGCGTTCGGCTGAGTCGACTCCGGAGGAGGTGTTCGCTCAAGCCCCGCGTCGGGTTGGTGAGTTCCTCGTGGGTGCACTCTCGACAATGCAGGCGTTCGATCGCGAACGAGGGGACGTCTTCTTCGCGGGCGGCGTAGATTGTGACCTGTTCGCCTTCTCTGAGCGTTCGGTTGCAGGCGGTGCAATCGGGATTGGTTTTCGAGAGTCGCGCGCCGGCGAATAGTTGGGTAACGTTGGTGCTGATTTCGGTCAGCATCGGTCGGCCACCTCACACTCGTCGGCGTGGAAGGCCTCGCGGTGGAGATCCTGCTCGCGGATGGATTCGCGTTCGCAGGCTTCGCAGCGCCAGTAGGTGGTGGCGTTGGAGACCGTTGGGGGTTCCCGGTAGGGGCCGGTGATTTGGTTTGGTTGTTCGGAGGCGATACTGTTTTCTGGGGGTGAGTTGCTAGTGCTCATTGCTTCTCACGGGTTGAGAAGCGCGGTCCGGTGCTCCACCACCGGGCCAATTCTCCTCATTGGCGATACCGTGCTTCCTACTTAGACATGAGTAGATAGCTTCTTAACTTTTACTATTGGTCAATGCTATTAGCATGGTCTAATAGTAGAATAAGAATATAGATGCGTTATCACTATGCAGAAGGTCGTGAATATGGGTAGTATAAATGAATGCAGAGGATCTTCAACAGAGTGATCGAGAAATTTTAGAAGAGCTTCGTAAAGGCCGTTGCACACCTGCTGCACTTACAGATTGGACGAGTATATCAAAACAAACTGTCCATAATCGTCTTAACATCCTTGTTGCCGCGGGTCATGTTGAAAAAATCCACGGGAGTGGCTTGTATCAGCTCGTCGATGACCCAGAGAAGTCAAACTGAGATTGAGACTACAGAGCGGATCGAACACATATATGAAACCCCAGTGTTTTGTCTGAGTCCATGCTAGACTAATCCTGTTTGAACGGCAAGCTGTTGTTTCTATAAACATTTGGACTTTATTCGAATGAGATTGATAGCCAAGAATTGATAATGGCCCAAACTCTCTTCACGGTTCAATTGAATATTTCAGTTGGACGCTGCCTGCGTCCCAGGAGGGGGAGGGTGCCTCTGACACATCACCACTTCCCCCTCCTTGCAAGGCATGAAACCTTGCAGTCACAACTAGGTCAGAACAATTTGTAGGCTTTCCCTTTTTACATGGAGCGCGTATTTCGAGCACTCGGCCGGAATTTGGTATCTGGGGGACTATGCACCTACTGTCCGTACATAGACTATAGTATGGCCGTTTTGCCGAGAATCCGAATTCAAAATTCCACAGAAAAATTCTGCACCCAGCTTTTGCCGCTGTCGAGAAATAAAAAAGAGGTTGGCGACGATTCGTTGATTACTCTCTATTCGTCCGGACAGTCGTTCTCAGGCTCCGGCTCAGGTTCTTTCTCAGGACAGTCATCCTCCGGCTCGGGTTCTGGTTCCTCTTCCGGGCAGTCGTCATCCACCGACTCGTCTTCTTCGTCATTCGATTGCTCATCCGAATTATCACTTGTTCCATCATCGGACTCATCAGAGTCATCCGAATCGTTGTCCTCGCTTTCATCCGCATCCGGTGGATACACCGTTAGTGATACGGTTTCGTCTTCACCATCAATCTCGACTTCTTCCTCGTCGGATTCCCACGTTTCGTCCGGGACATCATACGTTGCTGAGGCCGTATACGTCCCATTTTCGAGTTCGAAGGTCGCAAGAGTTTTGCTGTTATCGTCCTTGCCCTGGGGTGATGTTGTCTTCGTTTCACCATCAACTGTTACATCAGCACTGATGATTCCATTGTCTTCGGATTCGATGACAGAAGCAGTCAGTGTATACGTCTCTTTCTCCTCATTGTCATCTCCGCCTTCATTATCATCATCGTCCGAGTCCCCGCTCTCATCTGAACGGGCAACTTCTTCGTCCTCCGGCGAGAGCAGTGCCACCACGTCCGGGTTCTCATTATTCAGCACCTCACCCTCATATGGGTCCTCCAGAGAGACATCACCGCTCTCACCACCACCCGCTGCAACTGTCACAGACTCTCCAGCTCCAATAACAACCTCGCCGGACAGCGTTCGAATCTGATTGACCTCGCTATCCGTACCCGCTTCGAAGTTGATTTGATAACCAGTTAGGTCGACCTCACTCTCCCCATTGTTCGTAATCGTGACTGTCTCTGCCTCAGCATCCACCTCAAGAGACAGGTCCATCTCAGATTGAGCTAACCCAATTCCCGACGATGAAATCCCCACAGCAGCTGCTGAGACCGCAAGCCCCGTTTTCAGTACCGTTCGTCGGGTTGGTTTCCTCTCCTCTGACTTGTTCCTATTGCGTTGTGTCATATGACGTGACTGTTCCCACTCACTAACCACCATTAAAGATAGTGTTATCGGAACTTACCGCAAAAAATTAAACTTTCTGCTTCATTTTGTTCGGAATTATAAAATAATTTTTCATCAGCTATTCATCATCGCTATTTCTCAGAAACTCCTTAGTGGTACTGTCCCATTGTTTGCCTTCTCTGGCCTCTCACTGGCACGTCAATGGATACTCGTCCATCTCATGTCCTTTTCTATCATGGCGAACTAATTCTTCTTGTAGGGCCAACTGTTGGCTCTATGAGGAGGAATATAATTGCCTCCCAGTATCTAAACCCAATGGCTACATCGAACTCGGTAAAAAAGGGGTTGTATTATCAACCCTTCTTCTTTCACACATCAATTGATTACTGCCACTGGGCGTTGATAGCGCCCAAAGGGGAGGTGCCTCTGACACACCACAGCCTTCCCTTCCGCTCATGGTCATGCAAGGTTCAGGGGTTACCTTGCGGTCCTAGCTAGGGAGAAAAGGTTTGTAGTCTTTTCTATCGATAGACCCAGGACCATCGATAAAGAAATAATGATCTCTCAAGACCGCAAACCAATTCCTATCCTTAAGTAGGCTCTATACGGCTTGCTGTGTGGTCCTTTCACTCCATGATTGGGTTTTGTCTCAGAGAACTGCCGCAGCTCCTCACAACCCAAGCTCTTCCCGAACGTCGGCCTCAGTAAGAACTCCGCTCTCGACAAAGAAATCCTGCAATCCAACACCCTGATACCCACCAGGACCAAGCCGAAACTCTGGATCTCGAAGGGAGTTTTCAAGCAGCTCAATAACGGCGTTAGCCTCGCGCAACCGACCTTGCGAATCGGCGTCCGGATCTTCAGCCCACGATTGCTTCACGAGTCTCATCAATGAACGACCCCGAGATAACGGCGAAATAGTGTTATCGAAGCCTCGCCGTTGAAGCTCACCGATATGCTGATGGATGGAATCCTCGAATTGCCGTTCAGCTCCCGACCGTAATCGATAGGGCTCAGCACTCGATTTAGCATTGTAGATAACAGCGTAACTGCTGTCGTTCCCCCGGTAGGTGAAAATCCCATCCGGATTGCGCCCACTTCCTTGCTCAAGGTCCTCGACAGTGTAGCCAAGAATTCGGAAACACACTGCAAGCCGATTCTCGAACAATGACTCAACGGTCGTTCCGTTTTGCTCTGCCAGCGTCTTCTTCTGGTCCGTCCGAATCGCCAAGGCGGGAAGAATCGAGAAGATCGGTAAACCGAGATGGCATACTGTTCAGAGCAGCACCACACGACCGAATGGCGAAACAATCGAATCCGGTGACGTCGGTGACGATTCGTATGGTCAAGGTCGAGAAACGGGGTAACAGCAATGACTGAGAAGAGTGATCAGCAGGAACTTGCCGATACGCAAACTCCTTTGCCATCGTGGGTTTCGGATCGATACCTATGACAGATGACTCAAAGTACCGCCAGCTCGTGGCGGACATGATTGGTGGTATTGGGTGGCGCGACCTACGCAAGACGGATCAGCGCCGCGCGCCCGAACGCGACGTGGAGATCACGGATATCAAAACTGCAGTCGTAGAGGGCAACTTCCCGTGGGTACTCATGAAGGTCGAAACCGACGCCGATGTCTATGGGTTGGGGGAGGCGTTTCCTGGTCCGGCCGGCGAGTACGTCGAGTTCCTCAAACCTGGCCTCGTCGGACAGAACCCGTTCGATATCGACCGCTTGGTGGAGCACATGACACAACTGCTCTCGGGCTTGGGCGGATCGACTGGGTATTCCCAAGCGGCAGTATCAGGAATCGAAATCGCACTCTGGGACATTGCAGGTAAGCTCACCGGACTTCCAGTGTACCAGCTGCTCGGTGGGAAGTATCGCGACGAGGTCCAGATCTACGCTGACTGCCACGCCGGCGAGAACCTGGCGGAAGCCACATCAGTGGACCCACGCGACGTGTACTCGCCTGAGTCATACGCTCAGGCAGCGCGCGAGGTCGTCAACGAGGGATTCGATGCACTGAAGTTCGACCTTGATGTGAAAGTCGAGGAAGCCGACACCGCGACGCGACGGCTGTCCCGCCCTGCGATTCAACACAAGGTCGACATCGTGCGCGCGGTGCGCGAGGAGATCGGTTACGAGCCCACCCTTGGATTTGACCTCCACTGGAACTTCTCGGTGGAGACTGCGACCAAGGTTGCTCAAGAGGTCGAGGAGTACGACCTCGACTGGCTTGAGGACCCGGTACCGCCGGAGAGCGCCGAGACCCACCACAAGGTGGTCAAGAGCACGTCGACGCCCATCCTAGCAGGCGAGAACCTCACCCGTGTCGAGGACTTTCTTCCCTTTTTCACTCAGCAGGCGCTCGATATCGCCGCGCCAGATATCCAAAAGTGCGGCGGGCTGCTTGAGTTCCGGAAGATCGCGGCCGTGGCTGATGCATTCGATGTGCCTATCGCGCCGCACAACATATCGAGCCCCATTGGAACGATGGCGAGCGTCCACGTCTGTGCCACCGTTCCTAACGCATTCGCGCTTGAGTGGCACGCCCGTGAAGTGCCATGGTGGGACGACATACATACCGAGGACGAAGACGTTATCCAAGACGGCGTGATCCAAGTGCCTGAGAAGCCTGGTATCGGCGTCACGCTTGATCCCGATACGGTCGGGGAACATCTCGCGCCTGGCGAGGAGTTGTTCGAACTGTAACCTTGAAGGAAGTTCATCATCGATAACCTGAATAAATGTGTCAATTATTCGGTAATATATAATTTTATAAATAATAGTAAAATATTTAATATCCTAGTATGGGTATTGTTCTCATGAGGCGGAGACAGCTTCTGAAATCGATTGGGATCGGAACAGCCGGAATCGCGAGTAGTGGCGCCGTCGGTGCTGAGCCGAATCGGCTCTATTCAGAAGCAGATGGAGACATCGACTACGACGACACGTTCGCGAAAAAAGAATGGGGATACGTCCGCCACGATTGGAACCCACCGACTGGTACGGGTCGGCCTGTCGTATACTCGCACGATGGATATGTGGGTGCAAGTTTCGCAGCCAATGGCCCGACCCACTATATTCGAATGCCAGACGACACACTCATCGCGACGAGCGTTGGCGTCTATAGTGCTATTCCATCGCCGGATCTCGGCGGTGAGTACGTCCACGTCCAATCGAGCGTCCGAGCAACAGCACAATCATAGCGCCGAAGATCGTCATTACGATCGCTTTCGTGTTCCATGTGAAGATATTTCGATTCTCCATCAGAGAAGAAGAGGAGCCATGTCTCCTCGGGTTTAACGCCGAGCATGCACCCTACATTTATCTCTGGCTATAATATCACACCCTGTATGATCGCGGCAACAGTGCTTCATTTTGGACTACAATGCGAGCTGGACCGAATAGTACGACCGAGGACGTGAAGAGTGACGATGATGAGATATATAACCGTCGTCATATCCTTAGAAGACTACATACGATCAAACAACGATCAACAGATGCAAAGAGGTATCAGTGATCCAAGAGAGGTCTGGATTAATGACACACTCGTAGCGACACAGGAAGCGATACAGTATATCAATCTTCTTGATGACGAATCTGTTGTTGGAGTCGCACAGTTTAGAGGCGATGCTGATCAGCTCGCAACGATAGAAGACGAGATTCCGGAGATCATCTCGTGCACTGTAACAGGTGGTGAGACATGGCTGGCATATATGCACTACGAGCCTACCAACGTCGAAAAGACCCTTCTCAAGCGTATTGATACCGAAGCTATCAGCATCGACTGGCCGATGAGAGAGACCACTGACGGACTAGAAGTCACGCTCTTTGGTGAAAACACAGCCCTTCAGCAACTGATCGCTGGTTTCCCTGATGAGATAGATATCACTCTTGAACGCGCAGGAGAGTATCAGCTGAACATAGGTGACCCAGTAGGGCAACTCACTGATCGGCAAAAAGAAATCCTCCAGATAGCACTCGCCGCAGGATACTATGATATCCCTCGCCGTGTTACGCAGCGTGATTTAGCTACCGAACTTGGGCTTTCACGAGGGACGATTGGGAATCATCTTCGCCGGGCAGAAGCGAAGATCATCCGGTCGATAATTGTGTGAAATAGGCATTGTTTGTCAATAGTTGGCAATTTCTAGTAGAAGTGTTAGCGGCGTACCTACTGTCGGTTGAGATAATGATCGGCTCCTTCCAGGCTGATTCCTCACCCTAAAAAGAGTGTACGTAAGATCCCATCAGAGGGGTCTGTCATCCGTTGGCTGAATGGGTAGGACGGTACTCCAACCTGCCTAAGAGTTTATATCAGAAGACGGATTCACTAGGGCGTATGCCCGCCGGAGCCCCTGACGAATGGCTGTTCGAAGATTGGCTACTGATCGTTCGCGCACTCACGAATGCAAAACACGAAGACTGTCGGTGCTACGAGTGTGATACCATTGATGCCTTGCTCGGCGACATCGCTCACTACTGGGACCTCGACGACCGCGAATTAACCGAAGCAATGTGCTGAAGGCAAATTCACCTCCGGTATTGGGCCTGCGATTGCAACAGTCGTTCTCGCGTTTCACGATCCGATGAACTACGCAATCGGTGATCAATACATGATTGCAGCTCTCTTTGGTGAGGACCGAGCACTACGACTTTCTGACTAGCCGCGACTCCTCACTGCACTCTGTGAACGGAATCCAGGTGGGTTCGATCTCCGGACTGTCGAGACGGCGTCCTACCAGCAGTATCGACCAATAGACGATGTCGGTCGTCGATGAAGAGCGTATCCGTTGAGTAGAGCTAATAGAGAGTGCTCGCTCCTCAAAGACAGTCTCCCTTGTGCAACACGACGTCCTTGGATGCGAGGTGTTGCACAAGGCTGACCACGTCAAGAGAGGAGAGTCTTTCCACACAGCTGCAGCTGGTACAATCAGTACTCTGTTGCAATTCGCAGATCATGATAGGAATAGGGTGCTGCATACAGAGGATGAACTCAGGACAGCGACTCTGCTAGTTTCACGCCGAAGCCGATGAACCAGTTGCTCAGTAGACCGGCTTATTCTTTAATTTCAAATTGTGGATTCCACACGACTTCCCATACGTGATCATCTGGGTCCAAGAAGTGACCCGAATACCCGCCCCACTCACGGTCACGCGGTGGGTCAGTGACATCTGCCCCTGCTTCGTCCGCTGTTTTTAGTACGGAATCGACTGCTTCTTTCGACTTAACGTTATGACCCAGGGTAAACTCCGCAGGACTGGGCGCAGTTTCCTCCACGTTCGCATCTTCCGCGATTTGTCGTTTTGGGTAGAGAGCGAGCTGCAGGCCGTTCGATAACGGGAAGAAGGCAACGGCTCCTCCTTCAAATTCTGTGCCGATGATTCCTTCCGTCGACCAACCTAAGCCATCGCGGTAAAATTCGAGTGACGTTTCGAGGTCGCTGACCCCTAGCGTAATCACAGTAATTCGTGGGTCCATGGTGGGGTGAAGGACTGGTAGCAAGATATAGTCGCCCCGGCGATGTGGATATCGTCTGTCGTCTCGGCTGTCCGGAACGATTCGAGGTTCGTCTACCGCAACCCGTATGGAACACACGTTGCCAGCAAAATTAGAGCGGACAGCACAGTGAACGATTCAGGCTCAAACACAATGACACGGTTGTTCTGATGAAACGTTGCCTGATCGCCCGTATAGGACGCAAGTGAGCGTGACAATGTCGCTTCGCTCGCCGGCACGATCTATTTGACGCGTGCAACGTACGTGACGGCCCATTATCACCGGTGATATACAGTCCAGCATACTCTGGATTCTGCCCAACAGCGACGAATTCCCGGCAGTGTTCTCCTCGAGAAAGGGACTGCTATTCTCTCGGCAGAGAAAGATTGCAACCGTTGGGTTAGCAGCTCCAGCAAACTCGCGTCGAGAAATCCCGACGAACCAGCGTCCGGATCCTCAAGCCACGGATCACCACCGATTATAGAGATTGCAGGCGAAAATACCACGCCGTTTACGGCGTGGCTGAATCGCCGTCATCATCCGTTCAAACGCCCGAATGGGGAGGCTTAGGTGCCCTACGGACGTATATCCATCCGTCGACGAAACGACTTCCCGTTTGGTCTCGACATCCCGAAAATTGGGAGTTGACTCGGTGTTTGCCCCATCAAATAAGTAAGCCCTCGGGAACGCAGGCCGACAGAAAACAACCACGTAACTCCGAATCCTGTGCAGGATAGGAGTAACGGCGGTGTGGCACCGCCTCCGGTTCGTCGGACCGGTAACCGTAAACATCTCAATGAACCGCCCTTTTGGCGGACGTGGGAGGCCCGCGCCTTTAGGGACGGGAGGATGTCACACGGTAATAGTGGCTTCAGGAATTCTGACATGAAGACAGGAGCACAAAAACAATCGGAACTGCTGATACCCTCGGATATCCCCGTCACCAGGCTCCATTCGATAAATTACCCGAGCTGCTCAAGCACTGTCTCCAAGACATGGACTGTCGCTTCAGTGTGTAAATACTGGTTTTGATTCCTGCATTGAGAATCCATGATACATGCCGGACACCCGTTCGTCCCGGTACACTCACAGGAAGCGACCCGTTCGCGAGTTCGCTCAGCGATCGTGCCGAACTGGTCGTAAATTCGTTTACTGAACCCGAGACCTCCCTCAACGGCATCATGAATGAACCAGGTTGGAACGTCGGTCACGGCGTGCCTCGGCGTACTCAATCCACCGAGATCCGATTTGTCCATTCGGAGTTCCAACGGAGTGAGTTTGATCATGCCGTGTTCCGCTCCGTGCAACCCACCGCCGAACACCTCCATACGCTCTCCGTCCGACAGCGACGCTGGATCCATGTTGGTAGCCTCTTCAAGGATGGTCGTCTCGATCGATGGCGGTAATTCGATCCAAACAAGATGCGTATTGAGTTCAAGCGGCGGAAGGCCAGTCGGCTGTAACGAAGTCGTCGTTTCGCCGGTCCGAATGTCCTTACGCTGATGATGTGTGTAGTGTATTTCGATTATACCCGTCCCCCACGATAACTGATACCCATCACCGAGATCGCGTGTCGCCTCGGACTCTAAATCACGAATCGTCTTCTCGGAGCTCGTTTCCGTATACTCATTCGTTTGCACTTCTCGAACAGCGATATATGGGTTCGGACGGTCCTCTTCGAACTCGATGACTTCGTACTGTGCACCGCTATGGAGGAACAGCGCCCCTTCATGATGATCGCGATACGCTCGCTCTCGATCGACCGGCTCCATGTCGATCTCGCCGTCGGGACACCGCACATCGAACTGTGTGTTCGACGTGGCATACATCGATATCTCCGATTGCGGGCGTGGCGACCCCATATACCGCACACTCCGAGAGAGGTCACCGGTAAGCTTCCCAGCATCCGACCACATCCCGACAGCCCGATCGAGGCGCTCTCCATCGAACCATTCTCGATCAGCATCCTCTAGCGGCTGCTCGTGTGCAGCACACAGAACGTGTTGTGCGTACACGGGATTGTTCTCTAAACCGATCACAGCCTCCTCGACACCGTCCTTGAGAACGTACTCTGGGTGGTCGAGAATGTACTGATCGATAGCATCGGCTCGAGCAATGAACACCGAAAGTGCATCACTATCACCCCGACCCGAACGTCCGACTTGTTGCCAGAACGACTGACGCGTTCCTGGATACCCCGTGAGAACTGTCGTATCCATCGACCCGATATCGATCCCTAACTCCAGTGCATTCGTCGATGTCAACCCGTCTAACTGCCCGTTTTTGAACTGATACTCCGTGTTACGACGCGTCTCTTTGCCCAGCCCCGCGTGGTACGGTTTTGCTCGTAGCTGTCCAGACCGGGGGTGGGTACCTGCAGCATCAGTCGCGTATTTCGCACCCAGCTCCGCGTTCTTCCGGCTTCTGGTGAAAACAAGCGACTGGAGACCATGCAGCCCGAAATGAGCGAGCAGAGAGCCTGCCTCACGTACAGGGTTCGTCTGTGCGTTCCGGAAATCCTCGAAGGTCGCGTCCGCCTCAAGTACCGCCTCATCAAGCGGTGGTTTCCAGAATACGATCTCGCGTTTGCCCCGCGGTGACCCGTCTTCGTCGACGACCGTGAACGGTTTTCCGGTGAGCCGTTCGGCGTGTTCAGTGGGATTACCGATCGTCGCGGAGGTACAGACCAGTTGTGGATCACTTCCATAATGGGCGAGAATTCTTCGAAGCCGGCGGATCGTCCACGCGACGTGCATCCCGTGGACACCAGTGTATGTATGGGACTCGTCTATCGCGATGGTAGCACAGCTCGAGAAGAACGATGACCAGCGAGTATGGTGCCCGAGGTAGGCGTTGACGCCGGAGAAGTTCGTGATAATGACGTCGGCCGTCTCGCGGATATGCCTGCGGCGGTCTTGTGGAGTGTCTCCATCATACACTGCCACGGCGAGATCCAGTCCGAGCACAGCGAAGAACTCGGTGAGGGCTTGTTCCTGATCGCGTGAGAGTGCTTTCGTCGGATAGAGTAATAATGCCGTCGACCCCGGATCAGAAAGGTAGTTCCGAGCGATCTGGAGTGCATAGACGTACGTTTTCCCGGATGCAGTAGCGGTCGTGACACAGACATTGTTCCCGGCCGCGAGCTGGTCAAGAGCCCGTGCCTGGTGTGTAAACAGGTCCCCGATCGCTTCGCTGAACCGGACAGCGAGGTCACCCCGGAGGACCGTTCGTGAATCGACGTACTTGCCATCTTCCGCTGAGATAATCTCGGCGTGCTTTAGTTGTCCCTCGTAGCGAGGGACTGTTCGTTCGAGCGCCTGTGCTGTGATCGGTGAATCCGAGGTGTTTGAATCCGAGCTCATACTAACGTCGTCACCAGTCAGACAGTTGCCCCTGAGTCGTTGAGGCTCCAGTATCGCGTGAGGGTGCGTCAGTAGAAACAATCCGACTACTCGCCTTGAGTGCCTCATAAACTGTCGCAAGCCCTCGAACATCGTCCTCACAATAGATTTCGAACGTATTCCATTCGGGTTCAGTGGCCGACGATTGATTCGTCATCCACTGCTGGTAGATCCGAGCGACCATTTCACCGGTTATCTCTTCGGCCATGGGCTCATATCCAAGCGCGGTCGCCACGTCCTCTAGCTTGTTTGTACGACCGGGAAGGATCGCGTTACCGTCCTTGACGGCCCACTGATAAGGGTCAAACCGATAAATGCTGGTCCAATCGGTCTCGTACTGTGGACAGTACTCGATGATGTGATCCTGAATGACATCGAAGTCGAACTGCCACCCGTTATACGCAACGAGGGGGCGATGGCTCGCAGTCGTTGTATACCAGTGCATGAATTCCTCGAGTGCACCTGCCGGTTCATCCGGGTCCGTCTGCAGGAACGAGAGGTACTCTCCGTCGGCAGAGGATCCGTCGAGAACACCGATCAGCCACGTGATTGTGGGCGACAGGCCATCAGTTTCGATGTCGATATACACGGGCTTGCCACTCGGAAGAGGTTTCTCGGTGGTACGAACGACCTCGTTGTTGGCGATAGCTTGCGCACTCTGCTGGACGCGTTCTGCAGTCAACCGTCCGAAGCCACGAACCGCTGCAAGCGTGGCGATATCGGTTGTAGCGATCCGCTCTCGTGATGTGAATCCAGCATCGCGAAGTTGCCGTGCCCGCGTGCGACCGACGCCAGTGAGTGCCTGTAGTCCGAGACTGGTCGGCTGAAGTCGTTCGGTAAGCACCTGCCCATCAGTCCGGCACGAGAGCGTAACTAGTGGCGATCCTGCATAGCCGGCTTCGACACCGCCGCCGATGATTTCGAGGCCACCCCACTCACGGCGATACCCAGTTGGTAGCTGCGAGGAGATATGACAATATGTCCGAGCGACATCATCGTGTGCGAATTGACTACTGTAGGCGTCGTACCCGAGAAGTGTCGTCGAAAGCGTCGTCGTATCGACGTTCAGCTCCAGCAAATTACTGAGAACGTATGTCGGCGTACTCGGGTCGAGAGTGTTGCTTTCATACATGGAAAGGTCGTCAAGGGAAGTCCATGTCGGCGCTAAGAGGAACTGAACACCGTTGACTCGACAGGGACCGTTCGAGGGAGCGCGCCCAGCAGGATGAAAGACTACTGTATTCGACCCGGTACAGCGCCGGAGCGTGCTTGCGGCGCGGGGTGATGATGATGAGCCGGTGAGGAGAATGAGGTGGGGATCGACGTACGAAAGCCAATCGTCGAGCTCGCCCGGAGTCGCTTGCTCAACGAACGGTGGTGATGCACACGCGATCCGAGCGGTCGAAGACGATGACATGAGCAGAGTGAGTACCGGTTGCGGGTATGGTAGCTACGACCTTGAATGTGCAGTTAGAGGAGGAAATCCCACAGGTTGATCGACGGTGATATTCTTTCACTCCGATTGGCACCGGTATAACTCTCCCCGGAGTGAATAGATACCTGTTCAATGGCTCGGTCATCATTTCGACCCACCAGTGAAAAGAGAGACAGCACTGGTGGTACCATGAGATAGACAATAATGTCGTGATCGTGCCTAAAGACAATTCCACTGAAGACGGCTACGGACGTTGTAAGTAAATATAGCCCTCCTCGGTAACGACCGAGCACTGCGACGTTCTGACTAACCCGCGACTCCTCACTGTACTTCGTGACCGAAATCCAGGTGAGTTCAATCTCCGAACTGTGGAGAAGGCCTGCTACCAGCAGTATCAAGAGAGACACGATATCAGCTGATGGTAAGGGATGTATCCGTTGAACAAACAGAGAGTGGTTACTCCTCAAAAAGATCTGCCTTGTGCAATATCCTGTATCCAAGAAGCAATTTGTTGCACAAGGCTGACCGCGTCAAGAGAGAGAGACACGATCACAGAGAGTACTTCGAATCCATAGAACTGGCTTCCATAGACTGTGTAAACCGGTTCAACTGTCTCGAGCATGATTCGAGACGATGCGCACTGTTGGAACTCGATGTCTCTCTGCAAAACGTAATTGCAGGTCGGTGCGGATCGATCTGTGGTGGTGGTATTAGCTGATCAATGCCTGAATGTCCGCAGCGCGCTCCTCATCTGTGACGAGTTTCGAAAACTGCCAGTCTAAGTCGCCCAGGAGAAGTTCATAGCCCTCCTCGGTCAATTCGTATTGGTTCGTGCGCTTATCGAGCTCACTTTTTTCGAGCAATCCGTCCGTGATGAGGTCGTCGAGATTCGGGTACAATCGCCCGTGATTGATCTCGCTGTTGTAATACTCTTCGAGTTCGCGTTTGATCGCGAGCCCATACATCGGTTCCTCGCTGAGGATCGTGAGGATGTTCTGCTGGAAGGCGGTCAACTCGTGTGCGGTACGCTGGTTAATCGCCGGGGCTGCTTGTGCCTCTGACATGGCGGGTTATACTTCACGAAGCATCGTGTTAAGTTTGTGTGTGATTACATCATCTAGAAATTAGACAAAGGAATGACAATACAAGTGTTGATACATTCTATCGGCTATTCTTGAACTCACGCAATCTGCCCACTAGAGCCCGTCAGCTCATGAATAGATAGTGAGAAGAGAGTAGCAATTGAATAAGTCGTATATCTATTATCATTATTAATCCTAAAGAATTTGAAAATAGTTGACCGTAGTCTGAAGGGAAAAGAGGTGTTTGTAAACTATTTGTCGAATGATTCTGAGTGCGCAACATGCTCAGCATATTCTTCACGCAGTAGCTGGTAAGGATCACAGACGAGCTGCGCTCGCGAGTCGTAGTCGAATACGTGAAGGTGTGCTACCTGTGGAATTGCTCTTCAAATCAGATTGTTTGTTCTGAGCTATAAGGTGAGTACGTTTGGCGCATCTGGTAGGCTGAACAAACGACGAACGGACTGAGAGAGTGACGTCTGGTTCTCGACGTGGCTACCAGTCGAGTTTGTTTTCTTTAAACGCTGCATGCTCAACCCATTCCTCAAGCGACGGGTTTTGCCAGTAATGAACGGCATTCGTTCGCGGATCGTAGTTGATGACGTTTGCGTCAGCGAGTGTTGGAAGACACTGCTCTTGCAGATAGGGTTCGACAGGCTCGGTAGACGACTGATCGTCTGGCGCTTCTAACTGTGCGACGTGAGAGGCGGGTTCATCGAGATAAATACCGTCATTTTCTGTCTCGTAGAGGGCGTAGAGTGTGTATCGTCTTCGGCGCTCACTCAGAAGCTCGAAGATCGTCTCAAGCGAGAGCGTTATTGGACTAACAGGGTTCCTCTCCGTCACTGCTGCCTCCAAATTGGATCCAGTCTTACTGGCGATTCTGCAATCTTATTAGGCATATTTCTTCCTCCGGTGTATATTGAGCGACACGAAAGGATAAAAATGGGTACTAGTATCAGCTCGTACCTACATCGATGGACGTCTCTCCTTACGCCTGATCGGGAGTAGGTGGGGGTAAGCGCCTAGTGATCCATGAAGGTGGTCTCGTCAGGAGGCGCTTTCTCAAGGACAGTATGTCCGGTTTCACAGTGATGGCTGATGACTTGGAAATTACGCTCGTCTTGGGTGAGGTCGCTATCACGGTCAGTGCGTGGTCGCCAGTCGCAATCTGCACAGTAATGCATATCGGACTCCTTTACAAGTAGCCTCCATCGTCAGCAAGTGCTTATCTGTTTCTCCCTTTTTGTGAGCTAGAGAGTCTAATCCGTACAAGACTGGTTTCTGTCCTGAATAAAAGCAGAGGAGAAGGGCACGATGGAGAAGTTTGGTACACTCGAGTATTGGGTCAGACGGGACGATCGAACACCGTCGAATGGTTGTCTAATGGCGAGAACTCACGAAGAATGAGTTCGTGACAACAATCGCGAACCAAAAGTCTATCTGCGGTTTCAAAGAAAGAACAGGCCGTTCTCCCCGGGTCACTCGACCGGGGAGAACGGCCGTCATCTGCTGATTAGCCGGCAGATTTTCGTTCGGCGGTCCCTACAAATAGACAGGGCTCGGAAGCCAACAGTTGTCTCCGGGTACGGACCTCCGTCAACAGGCCCCAAAAGACGGATCGCCGACCCGTGAACACCCACCATGCGAGGTGGGCACGCCGCGGTGAGGTCGCGTCTAAGCCATGGGTCACTGACCCGTGGCAGTTGACGAACGTCGTCTGCCGTCTTTCGTCAGTCAGTATTCGAAGACCTCGTATCGGGGGTTTCCATCTATATTGAGACCATCGACATCAACTGAACCTGCGCCTTCCGTCACCGCGATACCGTCCCGGACTTGATTGCTCAAGTCCATCGAGACGTTCGAGATCGTCGCCGACTCCACATCCGGCAGTACACGAATCGCCTCCGTAACGGACGCATCCATCTCGATATCGACATTACGAACCTCGAGGTTCGAGCCTTCATCGAGTCGAATCGGTCGCTGCGAACCGAACCCATCGATCGATTCATCGACAATGAATTGTGCGCCATCAATAGTGCTGCCATCACCTTCCAGACGAACGCCCGCAACATTCGCATTCTTGAACGTGCCGCCTTCGACGTTGACCTGTCCTCCGCTACCCGAAACGTACAGACCGTTATCGGGGAACGGACCGATCTGTGCGTTGCGGATCGTTACTGTGCCTTGATGATACGTGCTCACGAGGAGTCCCGTCCCACCATTGCCGCCACTCGCATCTACTCCGCCGTCAGATAGATCGATATTCTCGACGATACCACTCCCAACGTTCGTGTGGAGACCCACGAGCATCGGCCCTTTGCTCGGCGTATCGTGTTGGCCAACAAAAGCGATATTACGCGCCTCGAGTCGGTCGTTCGCTTGAAGCTCTAAAGCTCGTCCACCAGTATTCGAACCGGAAATATCGAACGTGAGTCCTTCGACATGAAGATCGTCGATCGGACTTTGATACGTTCCGAGTTTGAACACATAGGAGTCGGTCGGTGCAACATCAATCGTCGCCTCACTTCCGGTCATTCCGAACTTACTGTAATCAGTAATCCGTAAGGTCCCGTCGACAAGATACGTTCCTTCTGGGAATTGGATCAGCGTATCATCATCTGCAACGTCATTGAGAACGGATGTAATCGAGGTGTTACCACTGTTATCAGCGCCGGCCTCAACGATATCGACGACAGTTGAATAGTCCGGGGAACTCTCACTTTCCTCAGTATTTTCGTCTCCTTCAGCTCCGCTTTCTCCCTCCGTTTTATCTACCTCATCTGATTCCTCGTCTTCGACTGATTTCCTCGGACAATCCACCTCTTCGTCTGCGCTTGCGGTTGCAGCAAGTACTGGTGTAAGAGCTACGCCAGCAATTGTTCCGAGATATGTTCGTCGGCTCGCATGAGATCTCCTGCGCTCTGGCATGTGAATCCAGATAAGAGCGCTAGTTCCACTACCATCTATTTGCTGATATATAACTCGACAGATTGAGAGATATGATTTAATTATGTGATATGTAATGATATAAAACACGAAAAATGAATCAGATAGAGAAAGTAGTGTACAGCTGTAAAATACTTTCTTGTCGGTGGGTACGTCTCTCTGGAGCCAGAAGATGTATTCTTCGTCATTTAATTTCGTATTCTTACTATTATTGTGTTTATTACTAATATTCTTCAGATATTTATTTAAATTGTGAGAATCTATTCTGACTACACATATAATAGACAGCTATGACGTTGTGAGCAATCAGTCTCCCTACAAAAAGTCGGGAAGAGAGCCATGACTTTAGCTAAATGCAGGCGCTATACCCCCTTCCTCAACGGCCGAGCGAAGCGAGTGAGTAGAGAGGGATACAGCGTCCCCAGAAATTGGATATTTCTGATGAATGACCGGGATACAAAGGATCTTGTTACCGCCGTCATCATCTGTCTTTCGTACTATGTTGTTGGCCCAAGGCCCACGTTATTGGTAGTATTTTAGCGATATCGTGAATGGATTGATGGGTCGCTTGCGGAACGCCTGCGGAGTATCGTCGTCACATCCTGATTAGAAATCGCCGACCTTGTCGATTAGGTGGCGCCACAGATCGCGCTCCTGGTCGTACATCTCGGATTCAGTATAGTTCCGCATTGATAATTTATGATTCACGAGGTGAACCAATCGTCAAGAAAGGCTACTTACTCGGCGGCTTCGATGGTCTCGGCAGCGACGTCCTCAACGGTATCCTGAGTCGCCTGAACGCCCTCGATGGTCTGCTGCTCGGCATTAGACTGAGCGTCGAGGAACGCCTCAACGGATTGCTCGACGAGGTCCTTCTGTTGCTCGCTCAGCTCCTCGAAGCTGGCGGCGAACTCGGACTCGAACTCGTTCCAGGTTTCAGTCTGGAGGTCGTTGAACGCCTCGAACTGGTTCTCGATAGTCGCACGGAACTGTTCGTCATCGAGCGCGGAGGTGAAAGCGTCGAACTGGGCGTCGAACAGCTGTTGGGTGAGTGCAGTGCCCTGCTCGTACTGAGCATTGAGCAACTTCTGGGTCTGCTCTGCGTTCTGTTCGAACTGCTGATCAGCTGCCTCTTTGATCTTCTCGGCATCGAGCGTGGACTGGAAGACCTCGAGTTGTGCGTTAAAGAGGTTCTGAGCGAATTCAGTGCCCTGTTGCTGGGCCGAGCGCTGGGCGCTGATACCGTTCTGGAGGAACGTTTCGAGCGAATTCTGCTGGAATTCGAGACTTTGTTTGACGAGCTGTCGGCTCTGTTCAATCGACTGGCGCTGAAACTCGAAGGCTGCTTCGATGGGTGCGGTTGTGTTCGTCATAGTTGTATTGAGTGGCGTAGTGAGCATCGAGCGATATCCCACAACGGATATGGGACCGTGCGATGCTTGATTCGCATATAGGGGAACGCCCCCGACAAGGATAAGCTTTGGCACCAAATGGATCTAGATACCATTAGATACCATTGAATACCAAAGTAATCGTAACCAGAATTCACCGATACCGGCTGTAGGGGTTGCTAGCAGCCGAAATTACTGTGTGTGCATTACGTCACTGTGCCCGTGCCCATCGCCGCCACCCGTCGACGGTCGCCTCCACATCGACGTCAATATGGGCCATATGCAAGCGATGCCGCCGCTCGTCCGTGACGTCTGACTGACCTACACCGGGAACGCGCTCTCCGCCATCGATCTTGGCGCTTCCCTCAGCAACCCTCCTGCGATCGACGCCGCCCATATCCGTCCATCTCTGGGCGAACGGCCAGTACGCAGTCGAGGCGATCAACCGAGCGATTGCAGTCGCCCTCGAACGCAGCGATCTTGGCGAACACGAGGGTGGGTACGCCCCTGCCGAGCCGGATACCTACCGTACGTACCTCTAGAGGCATTCATGGCCCGACAAGAATCCATTCGAAAACAGGAGCAACCGCATTCACGCATAGTCAACTGCCTTGTGCAACAAACCTTTCAGTACCCACCGATGTTGCACAAGGTGACGACATAGGCAGTTGCCTAGCTCATAGAGACGCTTCCCGACGATAATGAGATTTGCTCGTGTATTCATTGCAACCGGCTCCATCTCAGTAGCACTATGAAGGCAGAGACTGTAAAGGACTTATCGTGTAATCCGGGTTAATACACGGTTGTATGAAGCTCACTGATCGAATTCTGGACCGGATGTTCGGCCATCCAGAAGGGCTGTTGGGAGTGCTGGGCGGTCGGATTTTAGCCCGAGGAAAAGAGAATACAACTGAGTGGGTGCTCTCGCTGATTGGGCTGGAGCCCGATGACCATGTACTCGAAGTCGGGATCGGTCCGGGCGTCAGTATCCAGCACGCAGCGAGAAGTGTTCCCGATGGGTTCGTTGTCGGGGTGGATACGTCGGAAGTGATGCTCGCACAAGCGCGTGATCGGAATCAGCAAGCGATCGAAGCCGGGCAGGTTACCCTCGCTCACGAATCAGCTTCCTCGCTCCCCTATGGGGATGATGCATTCGATGCGGCGTTCACGATCAACTCGATGCAAGTGTGGTCTGACAAGCATGCTGGTGCTCGTGAACTGTGCCGCGTCGTAAAGGTCGATGGGACGATCGCAATTGCGTTCACAAAGCAGGCCCGAGCAGAGCAGCTCGCGGCTGACCTTCCTGACGTACTTGCAGAATTAGGCGTTAGTCGAGTTCGTAGCGAAATCCGAGAGTCGGATACCTGTGTAATTGCCACTGTGTAGACGGAACGGTCTCAACCAGTCAGCAGCGAACATCAATTATGCAAAATACGTTATGAGTTCTTGGTGACTTGGTATCGTCACAATTCCAAGGAACCAAGATGATACCCGAAGTGACCGATACGCGCTCTGTGTTCAGCACGACTTCTGAAACCTATCACCGCTTGAGGAGTTCCAATAATGCCAAATCGTCGTATGGCCCTGAACAAACCAACTCGCTCAACGAAAGAATGGCCAGCTCACAGAATATCGTCTGTCGTCTCGGCCATCCGGAATGACTCTAGATCGGTATACCGCAGCCCGTACGGAACACGCGTTGCCAGCGAAATTGGATCGGCCAACGCAGACACCGACTCGGACTCAAACACGATCATAGATGTCTTCAGCATCTATTTCGGCATTGTTGCCGAGGTCAAGAGCAACTTTCTCGCCAAGCGAGTTGACGAGAAAGTTAAGAAGCTGGTCCTCATGGATTTCACCGTCTGCTTGGTCGTAAACACACCTTCAGCAAGTGGACGTTTCAAATAATCGGCTTTGTGATGTATTGAGACTACATTTATCCAGATCTTGTGGTGGCAATACGGAACCAGATTCGGATCCTGATAGCGCGAACGCCGAGTTGATTTAAGCACGTATCACCAACCCCGCTGCACAAATGGCTTGTGTCGTCTACTATCACCATCCCCAAGCCGAGAACTTCTCGCTGAAGTATAGCTCGGCCTCTCAATCTGAGATTCTTTCCCGTCGTAAAGATTCGGACGGCGCGACGAAGCTTATCGGCTATCCGTTTGATACCCCCGTCTACAGATAGGCAAGGCGAGTGTCTCGGGGCATGACCCCGAGGCGGTTCACGTCCTCTATGCGAGCGACACGGAGATCAAAGATACAAACGAGATTGACTTCGACCAGAAGTGGCTCAGCGACCGAATCGCCGAGCTTCCCCGTGAGGGGCAGGTCGTCGCGTTTCGATTAGTGGAATTGCTCGAAGCGGCTGTAGACGTGAGAGAAGAAGAAGAGTTCCGCCTCTACAAGGAGTTTGAACCACAGAAGGTTCGGCAGGCACTCGACCACATCTCGTGGAGAGCACCACTTCCACAGGTCGCCGGCGAGATGATGTCGAATCTCATTCTCCGGCATTCGCTGCCGAATGCGAGCCATCGAACGGGGATTGCGATGCTGCAGTTCTGTATCGAGAGTGTGAATCCAGACTTCGAGATGCCTCGCACTCACTTCAATGATGAAACCTGGCAGAGTGGGTTGATCCCTATATCGTCGAGTCGAAGCGCCTCATCACTGTTCGCCGAAACATCATTCGAGTCAAGCAGCTGCAAGAGCTGGGTGTCGATCGCGTGGAGCGAAAAGATGGGATTCAAATTCAGTTAGACGAATTCGAGCTGGATATGCACTGTCGACGTACGCCACTCGGCATACATCATGGCTGAGTATGCCGCTGATGGTCGATTAGCAGAATATCCTGCGGCGTTACACAAGACAATGCGCCCTGAGTACTTGCTTGCACATATGGTTCGGGGGGTTCTTGAATCGAACCGACCATACCTGCTTGGCGAGATATTGGCTGCAGTTTCTGGCCTCGATATTGAGGATGTAGACTGAGCACCGAAGCACGTCCTTTTTCGACTACTTTGCCAACCCGTTGTGTTCGCTCGGTTGCTCTCAACTCCGTCGATACTTCCCCGCGTATACGACGCCTACACGAATGACTGGGAATATCGTATCCGAAAGTCCAGTTGATCAAGGAACTGTGGATGTTTATAGTTACGGTCTAAACTAGACGTCAATCGTATCATCAAGGACTCGTTGGGCGCTGCATCCTTTTTTAGGTTCCAAGCCGTATTCTCGCTCATGACGGGACCTCTAGTGTGTCTTCCGTCACTCATCATAGATGCTCCAGACACTGATTTCAGATAAACTATCAGAGGTTGGAGGCCAATGGTACTCTTAGAATCAGAAGCCTTGTTCTTCATCGGATTCGGATTCCTTGTGGGGATTCTCTTCGGATTCTTTGGGCTGGGTGGGAGTTTCTTTGTTACACCGGCGCTCCTCGTGCTCGGCCATCCCGCCGAAGCCGCTGTGGGCTCCGGTCTTGTGTTCGTCTTTGGAACATCGCTTGCTGCAGCCGTAACCCACCAGTCTGCCGGACACATCGATTACAAGCTCGGTGGTTTCCTTGTCCTCGGGATGGCAGCTGGCATCGAGGTCGGCAGGCGGATACTCTTCTGGCTCGCTGAGAGAGGACTTGCAGACGTCGTTATCAGCATCGCCTACGTCGTATTGCTGGCAGTGGTCGGCGTGATCATTCTCCGTCGAGTTCACAATGAACGACTCGTTGACTCCGTTGAACGACGTATTCCACCAGTGTTCGAGAAGTATGCTCTCAATCGACTGCCACCACTGATCGAGTTACGGTCTACCGTGCAGGTCTCCATGTGGCTCGTCCTCGTTGTCGGCATTGCTATCGGAACGCTCTCTGGCTTTCTCGGGGTCGGCGGTGGATTTCTGATGGTTCCGAGTCTCGTCTATGGAATGGGCATCTCGAAATCGGTAGCGGTTGGTACCGATATCTTTCAAATTGCGGGATCGAGTGCGTTCGGATCTGTTCGCTACTTCCAGGAAGGAGCCGTCCATCTCTCGGTTGTACTCCCACTGTTGGGAGGAAGCATCTTCGGGTCCTATATCGGGTCACGGCTAACAGATATCGTCGACGAGAGCACGCTGATGAGCTATTTCGCAGTGATGCTACTTCTCGATAGTGTCGCAGTGGCGAGCAAGACTATTAGTCACACGTACGATATTCAAATCCTCCATGATCTTAGTCTCACGCTCCTCTTCGGGACCGCGCTCGGCGTCGCCGCTCTCATCGTCTACCGGGGAGGACGAACTGCCTACCGTGACTCAATCGGATAATCGTATGTTCGAATACATTCGAATAAGTAGGGAATTGGTCAGATATTCAAGAGTTTGGATGGCAGAATAATCATCGTATCCCCACGTTAGATGTACGTATGAACAAAAATAAGAGGATAAGTACGACGACCATTCCAAGTAGCGAGTATGTAGAGTCCACTGAGACAAGAAGTGCGCTTCCGATGAGCGACGCTGCTGCTAGAATCGCATACCCGAGTGAATGTGACCCGTGTTGCTGAGTCGGGACCATGGCTTGCATCCGCTTCTCCTCTTGTGCATTCAGCTCTCGTTCGAGCTTCATGGGGAGTCGAAGGAGTGCCCAGAGCGAGACGATCTCCTCGAGAAAACGGGACCGACAAAGCAGGAGTTCATCGACTATCTGGAGTCTGGGCTCGTCGAACGGGATTTCAGAGAACTGTTTTGATCAGTCGCGGAGCTCTGCGACCGACTGACCGACCTCTCGGACGTGATCACTTCGCTCGAGGTCGAGTTCCTCTGCGAGGTAATCAACCCTCTCTTTGAGGCTCATACATGAAGGAAGCGCTCCGAGCGGTATAGACCTAGTGCTGTACCATAACACGGAAGAGGTGACCAGACTGCCTAAGGTCGTGAATATTGTTCTCGCCTAGTGAGCATCGGCTGCTAATTGCAATCAACTGGATGGAGTTATGGAACTACCGCTGCGAGAATCCGATCGCCAACTGGGGCGTATCCCGCCCTGAAGGGCGAGGCTTTGTGCCTGTTTTCACGTAATTTCTCTCCTCTCATTACCGGTAGAACAAGTCCAACGTGCTTTTATCAGCTGTCGTGGTATGCGAGGTAATGATTACTGACGGCCAATCCGTTGATGGCGCTCAGTGGTGGAAAGAAAGCGTCGTCTACCAAGTGTATCCCAAGAGTTTCAACGATACAAATGGCGACGGGATCGGTGACCTCCCAGGAATCATTGAGAAGGTCGACTACCTTGCTGATCTCGGGGTGGACGTTATCTGGCTCAACCCTGTCTATGCATCGCCTATGGCCGACAACGGCTACGATATCGCCGATTATCGGGCGATTCATCCGGCATTTGGAACGATGGACGACTGGGAACGACTGCTTGAGGAACTTCATGACCGAGATATGCGTTTGATCATGGATCTGGTGGTGAACCACACATCCGACGAACACGAATGGTTCATCCGATCGCGCGAAGGTGATCCTGAGTATGATGAGTACTACTATTGGCAGGATACTGATGAGCGCCCAAACAACTGGGAGTCGTTTTTTGGAGGCTCTGCGTGGAGCTATGACGAAACGCGGGACGAATACTATCTTCACTTATTTGATGAGAAACAGCCTGATCTGAACTGGCGAAACGAGGCCGTTCGTCAGGATGTCTTCGAGATGATGCGGTGGTGGCTTGAGAAGGGAATTGATGGCTTTCGGATGGATGTCATCAATCTCATTTCGAAGACTGAAGGATTGCCTGACGATACAGTAGATGGTGAGATGACTGGCGCAGAACACTTCGTTAGCGGGCCGAAGTTCAAGGCGTATCTCACTGAATTGGTGACCGAAACCGTCGGAAACTATGATGTGATGACTGTCGGAGAAATGATCGGAGTCGATGCCGAGGAAGCACAAGAGTACGTCGGTGAGGATGGTCTCTCGATGCTCATTCATTTTGAGCATATGGGTGTCGATACTGGTGACGATGGGAAGTGGGATGTCGCGACGCTTGATCTACTCGGACTTAAACGGATCATCACCGACTGGCAAGAGACCCTCGCAGACAGTGGGTGGAACTGCCTCTATCTAAGTAATCACGATCAGCCACGTGCAGTCTCACGGTTCGGTCACGACGAAGAATTCCGTCGTGAGTCTGCGAAAATGCTCGCTACGTTTCTCTTTACACTGCAGGGGACACCATTCATTTACCAAGGCCAGGAGATCGGGATGACGAACACCTCGTTTGCAGAGTCGTCACAGATCCGTGATGTTGAAGCGCGGAACTTCGTCGAGAATGCCTTAGATTCCGATGCGTACGAGTCATATGAAGAAGTTCGTCCGATCGTTGAATCTCGCAGCCGGGACAATACGCGAACGCCGATGCAGTGGTCCGATACTCGGAACGCAGGATTCAGTGAGGGTGAGCCCTGGATCGGCGTTAACGAAGATTACGAGACTGTTAACGTCGAGGCCGCCCGCGACGATCCTGAGTCTGTTTGGCATTACTACCGCGATCTGATCGACCTCCGTGAGGCTCTCGATGTGTTTGTCTACGGTGAGTACGACCTCTTGCTTCCTGATCACACAGAGGTATTCGCGTATCGACGCACACTCGCTGACGATGAACTCATCGTGGTCTGTAACTTCTTCGACAGTGAACTCTCCATCGACCTTCCCCAATTGACTGGTGATGAGACGCCCGAACTGCTGATTGGAAACTACGAGGATACTGATGCTCCTGCGGGGGACATTGATCTGCGGCCCTATGAAGCGCGTATTTACAAACGATAGCCGGATCGACTACGACCCCTCCATTCGTTCATACGTCGCTCGTTCACAGACAGGGCAATACCGACGATCTCCCTACTTCAATCTTATAGGTCGTCTCGGACTCCAAGTGCAAGCGTCACTTACAGTGAAGGATGAACCCGCCGTTGGCAGGTACATCGATCGAGAGTTCGATAGTCGACTCACAGACCACGGTTTCGCGAATTAGTTCCTCGCCAGTCCGTCCTTAACAAGCGTCACATCGAAGTCGTCGTCAAGGAAATCAAGTGGGAGTGTGACCGTGCATGGCGCACCAGCAGTGATACAGCCAATAAACCATTCGTCATCGCATCGGCGGGCGAACGTTGCTTCCGAACCGGGGTATCCACGCAGAAGCCGTGTCTCATCCCATGCAGCAGGGACTCGTTCGAGAAAACGCTCAGCGATAGGCTATTCGGCGTACGAATCGATACTGTCGGCGAAGTGCTGAAGCCCGGACTCACAGATCACCGATAGCGCGAGTTCGTGGCCGACCGTTGTGTGTCGCGTCTCGGCCGAGAACGTCACGGCGTATAGTCCATCGGTCCAACGACGTTGCGCGTGAACGGGATCGTGACGTTATTTTCCGGAGTGATCGTTCCGAACTTCAGATGCTCGGCACCGAGGACACCCTCGTAGGTGAGGACGTGGGGCCAGCGCCGACGAAGGCCAGTCGGGACGACGGAGCCATGGAAGTTGATCAGCAGTTCCCGCTCCGCCGTATCAGCCATCAACATATCATAGAACTGTAATCGACCCTGTTCATGTAAACTACCCCACCCTACTCCCTCGGCGCACACGCGCCTCGGTCCTTGAGGGTGGGGCTTTGATGTGGACTCCCGGCAATCAGTCGCCAGCAATAGGCTGGTGACTCTTGCCGTTCAACGTCCCACCATTCACACGCACGTCTACTGGTGCGTCTCCGCTCCCCGACGTGGGCGAGGAACGGAGTCTGTGGTGTCGCTTCCGAGCGTATCGTAGCCCGATATTCTTCGCGGCGTTGTAATCCGCGTTGACCTCGTAGCCGCACTTCTGGCAATGAAAGTGCTCACCGTCACGGTTCGCTTCGTGCGTGAACCCACAGTCCGTCCGAGAACAGCGTTGGGACGTGTGGTTCGGCGCAACCTGCTTCGCCATGACGCCGCGTTCCCGGGCCTTGTACTCGACGTATTCATACAGGCGTCGGAACGCCCAGATGTGGTGCCACTTCGCCTGCGAAAGCCGCTCGCGGATGTCTGTGAGGTCCTCGAACGCGATTACGTCGCACCCGTTCTCGACGGCTTCCGTGACGATTTCGTTGGCGACGATATGGATGTACTGCTTTCGCCACGCTTCTTCTCGCTTGCCGAGGCGAAGGAGCGCGTTGTGCGCGGCTTGCGTTCCGCGCTGTTGCATCTCTCCCCGTCGTTTCTCGAACTCGCGGCACCAATGGTCGTACCCGTCACCCTGCCAGAACGTGCCGGTCGAAGCCACTGTGAGGCTGTTGACGCCGAGGTCGATACCGAGGACTGTTTGTTTTTGGTGCTCGGTATCTTCCGAAACCACGGATTCATCAGAATCGTCCTTCCGCGTCGTGATGTGGAAGTAGAACTCGTCGGTCGCCTTGTCGTATTGCAGTGTACTCGCCCGGAACTCGTAGTCCTCCGAGAGAACGTATCTTTCGTAGGGGGTCGGACTGTCTGCCGGAAGTTCGAAGTCACACTCGACGCGCCCGTTGACGGTCGAGAGGGACACACGGTCGCGGTAGAAGGTCGCGCTCCGCTTGTCGTAGACCATGCTCCATGACGTGAACTCCGGCTGGCTCACCCGTTTACCTTGTTTCCACCGTTCGACGCACCCTTTCGTCGCTTGGACGGCGCGTCGGATGGCTTCTTGAACGAGGTTCGCGGTGAGGTCCGTTTCCTCTCGTAGTTCCGTGTAGAGCGTGCCCCGTGCTGTCGTGTTCGCCGTAACGCAATTCGTGTAGGAGTCGTCGCCCCAACAGAACTCGGCGGCGCGGTTCGCACAGTGAAGGAACTGTCGAGCGGATTCGTGGAGGTCATCGCGGTGCTCATCGGGAACGATTAGTTTGACCGGCGCGGTTCGACGCACCTCCAGGTTTCAGATTACCGCCCAACGGCATTTAAAGAAACTGATTGTATAGTGCGGAACAGACGTATGTGCCCAGCTTCGCAACGCGCTCCTCCCCTCCCTACTCACTCGCTCCGCTCGTTTGTTGAGGAAGGGGACTCCGCGCTTTCTGCTTTAGTCCATGAAGTCGACCTTGATGCCATCAATGTCCCACTCAGCCCATCGATTCAGTTTCTCGTGGCGTTCATCAGCGGGATGGAGATCACTCCAGTGTGCCCAGAGGAAGACGCCGACATCCCGATCGTGAGCCTACTTGACGAGCTCACGCATCAGTCGACGGATCGTACTCCTGCGCGTCATCGACCGAGGGTGCACCGATAGCGAGGACACGAACCGGTCCGTCTGCAGATTCGGGATTGAATGCCCGCTGTGGACTTCCAGGATCGACAAACAGCGCTTGATCAGCTTCAACGACGTACTCTTCGTCCGGTGTCTCGACGTGCAGCGTCCCATTAAGCACATAGAACGCTTCGATCTGTTCATCGTGATAGTGATAGCTCAATCCTGATTGCTCACCGGGAGAGAGTTCATAGACGCGAAGACCGAGTTTCGAATCCTGGTAGTCGTATCCAGCTGCGACGCTCAATGAACGGACGTCTGTCGGGCGGTCGTCCCATTGGTCGAGATCGGCAGCATCGATGAGATGATATCCCATATACTCCTCAACCGATAGTAGCTACTAAACTACTGGCATGAGGTATTGATGAACAACCAGACACGTATAGTACATATATTGACGGACTTAGCAGCAGTTGAGAGAAAGCTTGTAAATTTAAAACGCATGACGAACGTTCACTGAAGAAGTGCGCAACTACACAATGCTCTCCGATCGTATTTCTCAGTAGCCCTGAGCGTTCCCATCCTTGCGCGGCTCGGTCGCACCCGAAAGGACGCCTTGCTCGTTGCGGGCGATCTGGGCGCCGCCGAACATACCGGGTGAAAGGATACAGATGTCGTGCTCTTTCCGTACGAGCTTCGCAACCACGCTGGTGTCGAAATGCGGCTCAACTGCAAGTTGGCCGTCCTCTCGGTAGCGCCACCGGGGCTCGTCTAAGGCACGTTGTAGGGGCATGCCATAATCAACAATATTGCTGATCAGCTGGACGTGGCCCTGTGGCTGCATGTACCCACCCATCACACCAAAACCGGCCCAATCGTCTTCTCCGAACTGGACGAGACCGGGAATAAGCGTGTGAAACGGACGCTTACCCGGTTCGAGGCCATTAGGATGGTCCGGATCAAGCGAAAACGACGACCCACGGTTCTGTAGTGCGATCCCCGTCTCGCCGGCGACGACTCCCGACCCGAAGCCGGCGAACCGCGAGTTGATGTACGAAACCACGTTGCCCTCCTCGTCGGCAGCGGTCAGCAGGACTGTATCGGCGTCCTCCACGTTGGCATTCGGAATCCCGACCGAAACGTCGTTGTTTGCGGTCTCACCAACGGACTGAGCGCGACGTTTAGCCCAATTTTTCGACCCGAGCGGGGGATGGTCGGCGTACTCGGGATCCGTGATGTAGTGATGCCCGTCGTGGAATGCGAGTTTCATCGCCTCGACGAGGGCATGGATACGCTCCGGAGAGTTTCGCTTGTGTTCGCCTGCACCGAGCTCCTCGGCGATGTTGAGCGCTTCCAGTGCGATCAGTCCCTGATTATTCGGCGGGAGTTCGAATACTTCCGCCCCGTTGTACGTCGTCGAGACGGGTTCTGGCCACTCGACTTCGAAGGCCGCGAGATCATCAACAGTCAAGAAGCCACCTTCTTTTTGGACTTCTGTCGCGATCTCCTCAGCGATTTCGCCGTCATAAACAACGTCGGCACTCTCCTCAGCGATCAACTCCAGTGACGCGCCGAGCTTCGGGAGCGTAACGTGCTGACCGGTTTCCGGGGCGGAACCGTCGAACAGGAACGCCTCGCGAGCGTGGTCAGTCTCAAATAAGTCCTCTCCGTGTTGCCATTGAGCCGAGACAACCTCCGAAACTGGATATCCGTCCGTTGCGTACCGGATTGCGGGCTGGAGCAACCGACCAAGATCGAAGGTCCCGAAGCGATCCGCAGTGGCCTCCCAACCACGGGCGGTCCCGGGAACAGTCACCGCGTGCGCACCCGTTTCAGGCATCTCGACGCTCGCAGGATCCATAACCTCCGAGGAATCATCGTCGGCGACTGCCTCGCGAACGGCCTCGATCGTCGCTCCAGCAGGAGCGCCGCCACAGGCACGCATCGCACCGATATTACCATCGGCAGTTCGGTAGAGCGCGAACACGTCGCCACCTAATCCAGTCGAGGTTGGTTCGACAACGTTGAGTGCTGCAGCGGTCGCGACCGCTGCGTCAAAGGCATTGCCACCGTCACGCATGATGGCGATTCCTGCTTCTGCGGCGAGAGGTTGGCTTGTTGAGACGACACCACGCTGTCCGTAGACGGTCGACCGACGGGAGGAAAAACGATCCAGATCGGGATCCATAACCTGCTTTCTCGAACGCTCATAGTAAATCATAGTGATCGAAGCCCTTGCCCAGAAAGGGCTGATAGAACTTCTGTCGAACAGTCGCAACCGGGTATCAGCGTCATGGGAGTGTTCCTCCGGATGCCCAAATACAAGTGCGAACGCAAAAACGCACTTCGTCGCCGTTGATCCACGAGAAACGACTACAGAGTGTTCTGCCTCTGGCATCGAAATCGAGAAGTCACATCCCGGTGAGTTCGATCTCCGGACTGTCGAGAAGCCGTACTACCAGCAGTATCGAGAGACATACGATGGCGGCCGGTGGTGAGGAGCGTATCCGTTGATTAGCACTAACAGAGGGTAGTCGTTCCTCAAAAGGAGTTTGCCTTGTGCAACACCTCGCATTCGGGGTCGTTTCGTTGCACAAGGTTGACCGCGTCACGAGAGGAGTCCGTACGCACAGTCGCAGATGGGACAATCAGTACTCTATTCCTCAAAACGTGCTAGAGACGGGATACTGCATACAAGGGTGTATTCAGCGATCCTCTCCCGAAATTTTGCCACCTACTCGGTCTACAGTCGAGACCGTTACTCGAATCGGTCGGGCTTGATGCCGGCCAATCGGAGCGCGTTCGTCGTCACGCCGAGGCTCATCCCCATATCGCCGACGATGATTGCTACCGCGACGTTCACCAGCCCGAACGGCACCCCGACCGCGAGTAGCGCCTTCACACCGATGCTGGCCCAGATGTTCTGCCGGATAACCCCGTTCGCCGTCCCCGACAGCGCGTAGAGGTAGGGGAGTTTCGACAGGTCGTCGGCCATCAGCGCGACATCCGCTGACTCGACCGCCGTGTCGGTACCCGCCGCACCCATCGCGACCCCAACCGTTGCCGTCGCGAGGGCCGGCGCGTCGTTTACCCCGTCGCCGACCATCAGTACGCCGCCGTACTCTTTATCGAGCGTAGTCACCACCTCGGCCTTGTCCTCGGGCAGTAACTCGGCACGTACCTCGTCGACGCCCGCCGCCTCCCCGACCGCTCGGGCGGTCACCTCGTTGTCCCCGGTGAGCATTACGACGCGTTCGACGCCGAGGTCATGGAGTCGTTCGATCATCCGCTTTGCCTCCGGGCGTATCTCGTCGGCCACTGCCACGGCACCGACGAGTCGCTCCTCGGTGCCGACGAGGACGACTGTCTTCCCCTCGGACTGGAGTGATTCGACTGTCTCACCACTGACGGTCGAACCGCCACTGCTGTCGGACGGCTCGACGGCGACGCCACCATCTGAGGCAATGTGGCCGTCGAACGAGACCCCCAATTCCTCGAACAGTGCGGGTTTCCCGACGAAGTACGCCTCACCTTCTACGTCGGCTCGCACCCCCTTCCCGGTCAGGCTCTCGAATCCAGAAACGGTACCCGAGTCGATGCCCTCCGCCTCGGCAGTCCCCACGATAGCCTCCCCGATGGGGTGTTCGCTACGAGCCTCCAGACTCGACGCCACGGCCAGCACCGATTTGCGGGTCTCACCCTCCGCGGGGACGACGTCGGTGACGGTTAATTCGCCGTGTGTGAGTGTCCCCGTCTTATCGAATGCGACTGCACCGACCATCCCAACCGATTCGAGGTGCGTCCCGCCCTTGATAAGGACGCCGTTCTTCGCGGCGCTCGTAATGCCGGAGACGACGCTGACGGGCGTGCTGATGACCAATGCACACGGACACGAGAGGACGAGCAACGCGAGGCCACGCTTGAACCATGTCGCCCACTCGCCCGTAAATACGACCGACTGGCCGGCGAGGTTCAATGAGATGGCGCCGTCGATGATTAACGGTGGCACCACGGTGATGAGGACGGCCAGCGTGACGATCACCGGTGTGTACTGGCCGGCGAACCGATCGACGAACCGCTCGTGTTCGGTCTTGTCCCGCTGGGCGTCCTCAACGAGTTTGACGATACGGGCCAGCGTACTGTCCTCGGCTGCCGCCGTCACCTCGATTTCGAGGTACCCCTCTTCGTTGATAGTGCCGGCGTACACCTCGTCACCATCGGTCTTGTCCACGGGGACACTCTCACCGGTGATGGGTGCCTGATTGACCGCACTCTCGCCGTCGACGACAGTGCCATCGGCGGGAATGCGATCGCCCGGACGGGCGATAACGGAATCGCCGACACGTAGCTCTTCTACCGGGACGGTTATTTCCTCGCCGTCGCGTCGCACGGTTGCGGTCGTGGGCGAAAGGTCGACCAATTCGCGGAGAGAAGACCGAGCACGATCCATTGCGTACTCCTCCATCAACTCGGCAATGCTGAACAACACGGCAAGCATACCGGCTTCGAGGTAGAGTGCTTCACCGAAGACGACGCTCGCGGTCAGTGCGCCGATGATGCCAAGGCTCATCAACAGGTCGATGTCAAGCGAGCGGGTACGTGCCGAGTAATAGCCGTTGCGGAGAATCTGCTCGCCGCTGATGACCGCACCGGCGAAGTAGAGTCCCTCGGTGGTACCGAACCCGCGCCCGAGGACGGAGACAAGCGTCACGTCAAGGCCCGATAGCAAGAACTGGACGGCGAGGCCAACAAGCAAGAGGCTACCACCGACCCACGTCTTGAGCGCGCGTGGACTCAGCCATACGTCTCGCGCACGGCTCTCCTCGACGAGGGCGTCCTCCGCTGCGTCCGGTCCAGTTTCTTCGATCTCATATCCTGCACTTTCGATGGCAGCAACGAGGTTGGCCCGAGAGGTCTGCTCCGGGTCATAGGTCACAATGACGGTGCCGGTCGTCGGGAGCGTCTCACGGTCCTGAATCCCGGCGGTGGAATCGAGTGCGTTCTCGATTTTTCCAGCGCAAGATGCGCAGTCCATCGTCGGGACGTCGAATCGTTCGGTCTCCATGTCGTCGCGTGACTCGACATCGTAGCCGGCGGTCTGCACGCGTTCGATGACGGCATCGACACCGACCGTCTCAGGGAGGTACTCGACGTGGACGGTGCCGGTCATTACCTGCGGTTCGACGGTGACAATACCGTCGAGTTTCGAGACACTGTTAACGATCTTCTCCGCGCAAGAGGGACAATCCATCCCCGGCACCTCAAGCCTCACGGTTCGAGATATAAGATCGTCCGAACCGGGTGCGTTCGTATTCATTGTGTATACAGACACCTCCGTAGGACAAGCCCCTTCGTTTGGTGTGTACCAACTCCGATTAGGTGTCGGGGGAAGAGAGACGTGCAGACGAGGAATGGTCAGTCACGTAGGCTGCGGCCAGTCGCGCTTCGGCACGGCGGAGCCGATAGGAGAACGTCGAGCCGGGAATACCGAGCTCCTCGGCGAGTTCGTAGGTTTCGATCTTGCGGGGTGTCTGGTAGTAGCCGTGTTCGACGGCCGCTCGCACGGCAGCATCCTGTTCGGGCGTAAGCGAGGGTTCGCCGTCGTCCGGGGTGGCGTCGTTCGCGTCACCGATCCGAACGAAGGTGACACCGGTGGTATCGTCGATTTCATTCTCGATGGCGCTGCGGAAGGAGGTGTAGGTAGTAGTGTCGGGAGCGATGATGCGCCATTCATACCGGCGACCGACCCACGTCGTCTGGAAGATAAGGCCATCGCCAAAGTGGTCGAGTGCAAGGTGGGGGATAGAGGTACAAGAGGGAGTACGCGACCAATAGGAGTAGAGGACGAGTGCATCGTCGGTGCGGTCAAGAACTTGGGTTTCCCAGTCTGCTTCGCAGTCGCGGCGTGCCAGACAGTCGGTATAGTACTCGGTGTCGGCGACAGTATCGGCGAGTTCGTTGAGTGTGCTCCGGCCCCCAGTAACGTGGTCGACGCGCCAGAGATGGTCGGGTGAGACGTGACAGGAGAGCGAATGAATCGTCGTCTCTGGGTTGGCCGCGAGGATATCGGCGACCGCGTTGGTACTCGGGGCGTATTCGAGGGCAAAGACGAGTTCACGCATACGCCCGTGTAGCGCGGAGATGAATATGAACTCGTTGCCGACGACCGATGCCAAAGAGAATTCACCTTGTGCAACATCTCGCACCTAAGGACGTTTTGTTGCACAAGGCCGACCAAGTCAAGAGAGAGGAGTCCTTGTACACAGCCGCAGATGGGACAATCAGTACTCTGGTGAGACACTCAGAACGTGATAGGAATGAGGTGCTGCATACAAAGAATGGATGCAGCAGACGGACTTCGTTAGTTCCACTTGAACTGTGCTGAATCAACCGAGTAATAGACCTACATACGTACCGCTACGAACTCTATTGAATGGTGATACTGGCGAGTCAATCCCCTCGATGCTGACACGCTCTTCACTATCTGATCTGCGAAAATAGCAGATTTCGGCTGCATAAATGAGGTTTAAGTAATGGTATGTCGTAGTCAGTACTGCTTCGCTATCTCTCTGCAGGAGTAAGAGGGGTAGCGAGGGTGTCAGAGGCACCTTATTCTTCCTTTCCCAGCTTCCCCTGCAGAGAGATTGCGGTAATACTTCAACGTCAAGCACAATCAGTGTTATGAATGACCACGTTTTCCTGCGAATTCCGCGCTACCGGTAGATAAAACCGTAACTCGTCGGGTTCTATTGAGCGTTCGTTGAGGGCGGTTTCTTCGAGTTTTGCTCTCGGCTGACTCTCCTCGAAATAGTTTCGCTGTAGAGACCGATTACTCACCTTCACAGATCCCGTCTCAGTTTGGTCTGGAGGTGCGACGCAGCAGTCTTCGTCTAAGCCCCCGAATGCCCAGAAATTCCTGAATACGCTCTATTACAACGTACTTGCCGGCTGATTCGTCGTGCAGAGATACTGCTATTGTCTGCTCTCACGTTAGTGGGGATGTATGAGCGATAACCACACAGATGAAGTAAGCGGTACGCTCGTCATTGGAACGTTTCTTACCCTTGATGGCGTGATGCAGGCACCGGGTGGTCCTAACGAGGACCGCGACGGAGGATTCGAACATGGAGGGTGGTTGGTCAACTACTATGATGAGAGGATGGGCGAGATTCTGGATAGCCAGTTCGCCGAAGTCGATGCACTACTGCTCGGCAGGAAGACGTACGAGATCTTCGCCTCATACTGGCCCAACGTCGATACGGAGAACGATTACCTAGCGACGAAACTGAACAGCATGCCCAAGTACGTCGCATCCAGAACCCTCAACGCGGTGGAGTGGAATAACTCGACACTTCTCTCGGGCGACATTGCAAAGGCCATCGAGGACCTCAAGAAGGAACGCAGGGACACCATCCTAGTGCAGGGGAGCGCGAACCTGATCCAGACGCTGCTCGCACACGACCTCGTTGACGAGTTCCGACTTTGGGTCTTCCCGCTGGTCTTGGGTGAGGGGAAGCGCTTGTTCGGGGACGGAACTGTCCCCGCAAACCTCGAACTGACGGCTGCCGAGACGTCGAGCACCGGGGTCCAGATGCTCCACTACGACCGAGCAGGCGAGATTGAGTATGGTTTGGTCGGGTCGGATGATGAAACGGAGTGATTAGTGATATTTTCGCGAGTCTACCTTACGACGAGATCGGGACTGTGTGACCTGCAAGATACGCGCTCTGTATCCAACACGACTTCTGAAACCCATCACCGCTTGAGAGGTCCAACACGGCCAAATTATTCTACGACCCGAATCCAACCAACTCGCTCAACGAAAGAACGGCCAGCTCACAGAATATCGTCTGTCGTCTCAGCTGTCCGGAGCGACTTGAGGTCCGTCTACCGGAGCCCGTACGGAACACGCGTTGCCAGCGGAATGGGATCGGACAACTCATGCAACGACTCGGGTTCAAACACGGAGACACGCCTGCTCTGATCGACCGGTGCCTGATCACTAGTAGAGGACGCAAGCGGGCGTGACAACGTCGCTTCGCTCGCCGATACGATTTCTTCTATTCGTGCAACATACATGACGGCCCACCAGCACCGATAATATCCAGTCCAGCAGACTCCGGATTCTGCCCGATACGAACGAACTCCCAGATAGTGTTCTCCTCACAAAATGGAATGCTGTCTTCTCGAGACGAGAAAATTGCAACCATTGCGTCAACAGCTTCAGCAAGCTCGCACCAAGAGATCTCGCCGGCCACAGCGTTGCGCTTGCGTCTGGTGTCCACTCGCCTAAGTCTTATTCTTGTCTTGACTAAACCCCCAGCTGTGGCTCACGGGACTCTATTCTGTCTTAAACGCACCAGTGAGTAATCCCATCTAATTGTATCGAGTGCCAACAGCAGAGTGAGGATATACACGCCCAAACGGTTCTAGATCGGATTTCGACAGTATATCGTTGCCTTTGCAAGGGCCGCTGTTCATAAGGGACGTGTGAATACCAGCTAAGAGAGACAATGGCATGCAAGTGGAGAAGTACGTATCAAGGTGAAGACTCTCGTGGCCATAACCGCTCACTACTACCAATTCTAAGCCAAAAAAGAAGACCCGAGATGAGAGCTAGATGAACGCAATCGACTCTGCTCTCAATGCTGACCGCGAGCATGGGACCTTTGTATACGTCGTTGCCTTCATCGCTGCACTCAACGGATTGCTGTTTGGCTTCGACATCGGCGTTATTTCCGGAGCGTTGTTATATATCAACGAGACGTTTACCCTGACACCGTTTCTCGAAGGCGTAGTCACCAGCAGTATGCTCATCGGTGCAATGATCGGCGCGGCGATTGGGGGCCGATTATCCGACAGATACGGCCGGCGCCGAGTGACGCTTGGGGGCGCTGTTGTGTTCTTCGTCGGTTCGTTCGGCATGGCTCTCGCGCCAACGCTCGAGTGGCTTATCGCTTGGCGCGTGATCGAAGGTGTCGCCGTTGGCGTCGCGTCCATGGTCGGGCCTCTCTTGATCGCTGAGATGGCCCCGCCGGACATTCGAGGCGCACTCGGATTCCTTCAACAACTAATGATCACGCTCGGTATTCTACTGGCATATATCACTAATTATCTGTTCGCTCCCGAATTCTTGGGGATCATCGGGTGGCGTTGGATGCTGTTATTCGGAGCTGCACCAGCGGCCGTTTTAGCAGCTGGAACATACTTTTTGCCCGAAACACCACGATGGCTTATTGAGAAGGGACGAACTGAGGAGGCTCGTAACGTCTTATCACGCATCCGAGCGAAAGCTGACGTCAATGACGAACTCGATGAGATTCGCGAGATCAGCGAGATCGAATCGGAGGGAGGGTTATCCGAACTCTTAGAACCATGGGTTCGCCCGGCGCTCATCGTCGGGGTGGGGCTGGCAATCATTCAGCAGTTCGCTGGCATCAACACGATCCTCTATTACGCACCGACGATCCTCACTAACGTCGGGTTCGGTGATATTGCGTCACTGGTTGGAACAGTCGGAATCGGCATCGTCAACGTCCTCTTGACGCTCGTCGCTCTCCTCTTAGTGGATCGTGTCGGACGACGACCTCTGTTGCTTGTCGGAACCGGTGGAATGGCTGTTATGTTGGGTATTCTCGGCCTCGGATTCTTTCTACCCGGTCTCTCGGGGATCGTCGGCTACGTCACATTGGGAAGTATGTTCCTATACGTTGGGTTCTTCGCGATCAGCCTTGGACCGGTATTCTGGCTCATGATTTCGGAGATTTATCCGCTCCATATCCGTGGCACCGCGGAGGGCACTGCTAGTGTCGTCAATTGGGGTGCGAACTTTACCGTCGCACTGACATTCCTCCCATTGGTCGACCGAATCGGCGAAGGCTATTCGTTCTGGATCCTCGGTGGATTTTGTGTCCTGTCGTTCGTCTTCATCTACACGCGTGTCCCAGAGACGATGGATCGTTCACTTGAGGAGATTGAAGATGATCTCCGCTCAAGCACCGTCGTTGGCGCTGATACAGATCCTTCTGATTGAACACATTACGTAGTGAAGATGACGGCCAGTGCCTCTATTCCGAATTCGGCTCAAAGTAAATACTCTCCCTCCTCTTGGAAGACGTTAATGTAAAATCAGTCAGCCTGAGTCGTTGGTACCACTGTCCAGCGAATAAACGAAGCACCCTTTCTGAACAACGATTCTTGCTGTATTCTGCAGTAGCACTACGAACAGAGAGCGTCTTGTTCAAGTGCAATGGGAGAACTCACCAACGACGATAACGAGCTAGCGGAACCGAAAGAGAGTGCCCAGAAAGCATTCGACCCGATGTCGGAACCGGTAGTGCTTGCGGCGGTCGCATCGGTTGCTTTCTCCTGGTATCAGTTCTGTCTTAAAGAAGACAAAGTACAGGGCCTCTTCGTTGGCCTCTGGGCATCAACCCTTCTTGGTGCTGCAAGTTATCTCAAGAACCTCAGAATTACCAAAAAGATCGACAGTGGCCTCTCGTTCGAATAACAAATCTCGGGCAGCCTAAACAGTGGTTATCAGTCGATGGACTCCACATTAATCGCTGATGCTGTCTCATCGGCAAGCAGCAGTACGAGCTGATCCATCCGCGCCGAATCGTACGCAGTGAGATCGTATCGATTGTGATTGCTTCGATGGGTATAGATCCGTAGAATCTCGAGACCCGCGGCAGTACTCAGGAGCTGGCCGAAGAGCTGTGGTTCGAACGGCGGATCGTCCCATATGGAATACAGCTGTTTTGCCGATGCGTAGTTCCTTGCTGACTGTTCGAGAGCTTGCCTGAGGTCTTCTGCATAGCGTTCTAGTAGACTATAGCGTTGAGGCGCAGTATCGTGAAGCGCCTGAAGCTGCTCAGCAAGCGAAGAGTCTGCAGATTGCTCCAACGACATCGTATCGAGTGAAATATCGGAGACACGCAGCAAAGAACATACTTTAGCAGACATATTTGCCGAAAAAAGTTATATGGAGTGACGTACATGCGATTACTCACAATACGTACCAATGGTTTCAATCCCAGATCGTCTCCAAGCGCTCATTACGTCTCGTCTGACAGAGGAGAAAGGAGGACTGCAGCTCGAGATTCCACGAGAGGTGGTCGAACAAATGACGGTTGATCCAGGAGCAGTCTATCAGGTCGCCGTGCTTCCGACTGAGACTGAGGACACAGCAGACAATGGCCATGATACAGCTGATTCTGATGCATCGGCGTCTTCCTCCGCTGCAGAGGGTCCGGAGCCACCGGTCACCGAGGGTGAGGTCCGAACAGTAACGATCGACACTCGTGGTAATCGGGGAGATGGGATTACTCGTGTTGAACGAGGCTTTGTTGTAATTGTCCCGGATGCCGAACCCGATGAGGAGGTAACCGTTGAAATCGAGACCGTCCAGTCGAACGTCGCCTTTGCGAGCGTCCTCGAACGACAAGAGTAACGAACCATCGAGTGCCTACTTCTCGGGAAGTATCTCTTCAAAAGTACACAATCGACCAAGAGAGTGCTCAGCAACGCTCCCAGTCGACACCAATTGTAACCGCGAGTTCCTCGATCAAGGGTTCGGTGAGCGTGACTGGATCAGGAGCATCAGTCACAGAATAATCCGGCGAGACATCGAAGACCTCAACAGTAACGAGTCGTGCGTCCGCTAAGCCCCCGTCGTCGACTTCGAAATCGAAGATGGTGCGACTGTAGATCACGATCGTCCGTTCATTCGAGACTTCCAAGTGTTCGATCCGCGCTTGCTCAAAGGCCGTGAGCAAATCAACAGACTCATCAAATCGATAGTGGACTGCTGACTGTGTCTCATCACTCATCATACAAGATAATTACTAACTAATGGTATATAATTAGGTGCTCAGAGAGGAACGCATCGGATCGGTCAACTATTGGTTTCGAGTTCATCGCGAACGATCTCACGAATCTCCGATTCCGAATACCCTGTTTCATTTCGGGCTTTGGCCACCTCCTCACTCAGCGTCCCGACTACCTCTCGGAGGTGCTCAATCTGCTTGCGAACGTCTGTCGAAGATCCCTCGACGCGTTCAGGTGAGAGCACTGGGGTCGCTACCTCCGCATTTCGTGTCACTGGAATCGGCGTAAGCAATCGTGATCGGGTGACCTGCTCGACGTTTTCGACGTTGCGCGCGAAATGCTCGGCGAGTTGCGTCTGAGCGTAGTCCGGCCCGTGAATCAGCACGATCGTTTCGGGACCCACGTGGCGGGCATACTCGAGGAGTCGATCTTGGGATGCATGCGCGCTGAATCCGTGGATCGTCTGTAGCCACTCAGCAGGAATCGTTGCTCGCGTTACGCGATTGGGCCCATCGTCGGTTTCGACCGTCGTCCAGACAACGTTCTCGGCGGCTGGCCAATCAGTGCCAAATGGACTCGTTTCAGTCGTGTACGTGAGTTCCTCCTCGTTTGCTTTGACTTGATTCTGCAGTGTTCGTCCAATCGTGTTTTTCGCTTGGTAGCCAGTTAACAGGAGTTTCGCCCGATCGAAGCGAGCCGCGAACTCGGTGAGATAGCGCGGGGAATTCCCGCCGGTAAGCATTCCCGATGGAGCGATGACGATCGGAACGGTTCCAGTCGCACCACTCTCCTCAAGAATCGCTCGACGATCCGCATCGGTCGCGGGGAACTCAGCGACTGCCGGTCTGAATGGCGCCTCATGGCCGCTTTCAATGACGCGGTTAGCCATCGCCTCGTCCATAAACGTGGTATCGCGAACGTACTCGTGGTAGAGTTCGGTCGCCTCTTGAGCCATCCCATCGACAACGAGTCGAACCTTTTGTCGTAACTCTTCAGGAAGCGTGTGAAGGCGATCAGCGAACAGCAGCTGCAGGATCTGAGCCCGACCAACAGCGAACGTCGGGATCAATACTGGAGCCCCCTCACGGATAGCCTGTTCGACCGCCTCGAAAAGCGTCGTCTGGGCGTTCTTTACCGATTGATGGCTATGGGTCGCACCATAGGTCGATTCACAGAACAAAAGATCCGCTTGTGGCGGCGTCTCAATCGTGGGAAGGTGAGCGGCCCGTCCACCAAGGTCACCCGAGAAGACGGCCGTATAGCCACTCGTCTGGAGTGAAAGCCACGCTGAGCCAAGTAGGTGGGCCGCATTGCCGAACCGAAAGACGAGCGACTCGTGTTCGGGGACGTCAGCCACGCCGGCGACGAGCCCACCGCCGTAGTTGACCGGCTCGAACCGTTCGAAGATCGCTTGGACGTCGCGCCCGGTGAACTGTTGATCACGACTCGTTGTTTCGAGCTGGTGGATCTTCAGTGAATCCTCAAGCAAGAGCTTCGCGAGGTCGATCGTTGGGGGTGTCGCGACAATCGAGGCATCATCATCTAAGAGTCCGCGCGCTTCCAAGACCGGGAGGCCGCCGCAATGGTCGATATGTGCATGCGTGAGGAAGACTGCATCAATGTCCTCGGGTCCGAGACCACGCAGATCAGGAAACTGCTCACCACTTCCTTGATTGAGGCCACAATCAACGAGGTAGGTTGCATGGGCAGTATCGACTTGGTAGCAGCTTCGCCCGACCTGTTGTGCGCCACCACGAGGAGTTACGACAAGGGGAGTATCGGCGTCAGGTATGACATCGGCATGCTCAAGCGGGTCAAACGTTTCATCGATGGCGGCTGGTAACCATGGCTGCTCGGTGTTAATCGGCATCGGTATCAGTAGCAGTCTCAGTTGCTTTCCCAAGATACTCGCGTCGAACGGTATCGTCGTCGCGATAGGCCCGATACTTGTATGGGCCGTGTTTTGCACCGCCGCTCATACATGAGCAGCTCTCATCACCGCAGGTCCGATATTCGAGATAGACGGTGTCACTTGAGTCGTTTCCAAGAACCTTAGCATCCTCCGGTAGTTCATCTTCGGTAACTGGCTCGCTTCGACGCTGTTCGCGAGCTGCAAGCAGCTCGTCGATATACTTACGTGCATCCCTAAGGGCCTCGTCGTCTTGTTTGGGGAGCCCGTCAGTGAGGTAGTCCGGAAGCGAGGAAGGTGCAGTCGGTGGCATTTTCCTTGTGCAACATTCGTTCTCAAACCAATTAAGATTGTTGCACAAGGTGAGCTTTGAACAACGAGAGAGACTTGGGACTGGTTGTGAGCGGACCAACAGCCAGCGACCGTTAAGCTGTACCCCCTCCCTACAACCTCGCGCCTTCGGCATTCGTTGAGGAAGGGGCCTTAGCGCCTCAATTAAGCTAAACGGAGCTGAGTATCGTGGTAAAATCTATCATCGAGAAAACCCCTCAGTCGACTCGTGATGGCATCAGTCACGGGCCTTGAGCAACTCGTTGCTCTCAGATCAAATCATCTTTCGACGATTTTAATCAGGCGCTGGCGGGTACCCGCATCAATCGGAATGTTTGAGCAACGATCGTCTAACCCAATCGATTGAAGAAGGAGCCCTGCCTCATCCAACAACGATACCTCGAGATACGTCCCTTCTCTGTAGCCGTCACTAGTTCTCTTCATGTCGATGATTTTTAGTGTCTCGTATTCACGAAGTTGGTCCGTAATTCGCTTTTGACCGAGTACATTGACGTTGATCGCTTCTGCAAATTCCCGGTAGACACGGTACATCTCAGTTGCCTTGAAATGGGAATGGCCAGTGAATTCATCCATTGCGGCAAGGGCAGCAATCGCAATCTTCGCCTGTGTCGGGCAGCCACGAATCAAATCCTGAATCCGGGTGACTTCAGCATCGTCATTCGCAGCACGAACATGCTCTTCATAGACTTGGTCAGCATCACTATCACGAGCGACTTCCCCAGCGAGTCGAAAGAGATCGATCGCACGGCGTGCATCACCATGCTCCTGGGCGGAAAACGCCGAGCACAGGGGAATGACGTCATCAGTGAGAACACCCTCGTTGTAAGCATCACGGCGACGTTCAAGGATATCGCCGAGCTGGTTTGCATCGTATGCCGGGAAAACAATTTCGTCCGGCGCAAATGAGCTCTCGACACGGGTATCGAGACGGTCGCCATATTTGAGATCATTGCTGATACCAATGACTGTAATGCTGGCGTCGACATCGTTCTCCTCACCCGCTCGAGAGAGCTGCATGAGGAGTTTACTGTCATCTGCCTCCTCTGGTGGAACGTTTTGAGCGTCATTAGGTGGAGCAAGACGGTCGATCTCGTCGAGAACGACGATCACAGCATCATAGAGCTCGTCGATGACCGTCCAGAGTCGATCGTAGTAGGCGCCTGTCGCGATTCCCGAATGCGGAATCGTAACCCCCGTCTCCTGTGGATCATTCAGGCTTTTCGCGAGGTGTATAACCGTTTGAACCTCTGAGCGGCGCTGAGCACAGTCAATAATTGCCCGTCCGATACGACTGTCATTGTTGGCTCCGCGCTGCTCAACTTCACGGCTGACATATCGAGTAACGAGCGTTTTTCCGGATCCGGATTTCCCTAGGAGAAGAGTTCCTTTTCCCGAGCCACCAGTAATCGTTGGTTTGAGTCGCCGTGCAACGGTCTCAATCTGATCATTGCGGCCGACGATCTTGTCGTGGTTCGGAATATGATCAATTCGGAGGAGATCCTCGTTAGCGAAGATCGGATCTTCTTCATCAAGAACAGAGAGAGGGTCATCACGAGATACAGACCGAGAGTGGGCAACAGCCCCCTTACTGGCTGCGTACTCCCCAAGTGTTTGAACCACTTCCGTACTCGAAGCCATACACCGGATTTCAAATGAAATCGACTTAGTTCTTTCCCCACTATTTATACTCCTCTACCAAAGGTCGAGAAACGGCACTAGAGACCTACAACGAATACTCACTGCTACTATAGCGAAATCAGAACTGTCGGTAGTAGCTACCCGCACTAACACCGGATTTCAAATGATCTGACGAGCAGCCAGCTCCGTAGCGATTTCCCCCCACACCGAATTTCAAATGAAATGACGCTGTATGATCACAGTCATCTCGAATAGATAGACACCCACACCGGATTTCAAATGAATTCCTACGAAGATAGGCGTACTACAAAGTGCCCAAGACTAGTCCGGACGTGTGTGAGATGGTCCAAATCATGAGGAAGAGCGGTCGTACAGCCAATATCATTTGAAATTCGGTGTTCCGAGAGATCTACTGTGGCAACTCCGAGAAGATAATAAAACGACCTTACAAACCACCATCAAAGGCAGCATCGCTTATAATAGCAAGAGAATCGCGGAAGTACACTTCAGCGAAACTGTCTCTAATAGCTCAAAGGGAAGGATTCGTACTACTACTACTACTACTAGCTTACCGGTATAGTAATATATATAATAGAAATCAAGGAGAAGCGGTTTCCATCCGAAGTCAAGCCTCAACAAAACACGGAGTATGACCCTTCTATCCTTAGGGAAGCAGTTCTATCCCATTCTTATTGCGAAGATGCCTCAAGACCGTCGCCTTCACTTGGAACGGAATTCATTTGAAATCCGGGGTGGGGGTGTTGGCGCTATAATAGTGCTTATCATCTTACCACTCTCGCCACCTTGTACAATAGCTTCGTCCCATTCCTATATTGTTGCACAAGGTGGTGGTTAACTTCGCTCTCTTGGAAGCAGAAATCCCCTTTTCTGGACGTCTACGAATACATCTATAGAAGGCCCTGACTTTCTTACCAGCCAAAAGGGTGACCTGCTAGGCCTCGAGATCATATCCCCATTCTCTGAGGACTTCAGCGATAAGATCTGGATTCCGCTGTGCAACGATCATTGCTGCTTCCCTATAATCGGATTTGTAGACGGTTCCGCCCAGCATTTCCTCCAGAGTATCTTTGAGCTCATCTTCAGCGTTGATGACGTCTTCTCGAAGGAAGAACGGTACCTGTTCACGCCCTTCGTTTACCTTCTCTCGGCGTAGTTTGTAGGGAATCGAACTCATTGATGGGCGTTGTCTCCCTCGTTCCGAGTTAGAATCCGAACCTGATGCTGTGTCGGCTGTGGTACTATCTTCTGGTCCCGTAGTCGGTTCTTGATCGTGGCTCCCAGTATCTAACGTTGCTGTACTCGTACTGGTTGACTGCTGTTCGGTCGGTTGCTTATCGTCGTTTTCTGTCTCGGGGTTGTCTTCCGCTTCGGTTTCGTCAAGCCCCGCGTCACGTGATCCGGATTTAAGTCCCATTACGCGGTCACCTCCGGTATTTTGAGTCCTGCTTCCCGCTCTAGGTGGCGAGCAAGCTCGTCGAACTGCTCGAGTGTATCGATCTCATACTCTCGCTTTCGATTCCGGTGGTCCTCAACGTAGGTATATGGACTACACTGCTGTTTCCAACAGCCCTCCATCAACGACCCCCGTTCGCCGATGATAACTGGTACTGAGAAGCCACTCTCGCGAAGCTCACCGAGAATTTCTCGCTGGTCACGTGTATCTTTGTAGCCGATCGGAACAACAGCGAGAACACCGACATCAACTCCAATGCTCTCCTCAAGTCCATCGACAAGATCGTCAAGCCCTTCGATCGATTCTTGTCCTTTTGCTGTAGCCTCAAACGGAATCACGACGTTGCGAACGGCAACTAACGCATTATAGAGGATCGGGCCCGCTTTCCCAGCCGAATCAACAATGATGACGTCATAGTGATCACGGACATTTGCCTCCTGAAGCACACGATGGAGTTGGTGGTACATACTATAGGATTCACCCAAATTCTCGGCCTGGTTTTTTTCATTCAAGAGGAATTCATGGATATCCTCTAGCATATTGTGGGATGGGATCAGATCGACGCCGTCTTCGACTTCATGAGTGAGATCATGGAAATCACCCTTTGGCCGGCCAACCAAATGACGAACTAAATTATCGATTTGAGGATCTCCGCGGTTATACTCGGGCCCAAAAAAGTACGTCAGACTACCATTCTGTGTATCCATATCGATTGCCAGCACGTTATGTCCTGCTTGAGCATGACTGACGGCAAGTGTTGCTGCAGTCGTCGTTTTACCCACTCCACCTGCTTCTGAAACCGGGGTATAGGTCAGCATATTCCGAATAGTAATAGGCCATGACTATAAATTTGAGTCAGACGCTATAGTTATGGGGTATAGCTATACGATATATTTTTAGAGTATAGCTGTACTACAAAACTATACTATACAGCTATATTCTACAGTTCTACTATCGGCTTTCTATTTCAGCTTTATCTCACAACTATAGCCTATACCTATACTCTCTAACTATATCTATTAGTTATAGTATAGTCGTACTCAGCCGCCGGGACTCTTCTGAACCGATCTCGCTTACTCTTCCTATGAATGGACATACTCAAACGATTACACCAGCGCTTATCGCTGCGGTCGCTCGGCGTGAATCGGATGAGGATGTCGATGTCTATTCGAGCATCACGGTTTAGCTGAATTGAGGCGCTAAGCCCCCTTCCTCAGCGAGCGCCGACCGAAGGGAAGGCGCTAGCAGGGAGGGGATACAGCGACGCACGGTTTTCATACACTCTACGGTTACAGGCCCACAGACCCACGCAGTCGTAACGTTTTTTCAGTAGGGTAGCATAGTAATGACCGAACCCAATGGAATACGACCTCGACTCGGGAGCGCACTCGACGTTTTCCCTGCACTACCACCTGATACTCACCACAAAGTATCGGCGCGGAGTGCTAACCGAGGAGCGAACCCAATTCATTCGCGAGGTCATCAGCGGGTTCACTGACAACTACGGTGTCGAACTGACGAACCTCGACGGAAAGGACGACCACGTTCACATCCTGTTCCGAGCAAAACCAACCACAGACCTCGTGAAGTTCATCAACACAGTCAAGGGCGCAACCGCCCGCCGTATCCGCAACGAGTACGCGGACGTACTGAAGACCGACCTGTGGGGCGACTCGTTCTGGAACGACTCGTACTGCCTCATCTCGACGGGGCAGGTGTCGCTGGATGTGCTGCACCAGTACGTCGAGAACCAACGCGAGTAGAATGTACTACGCCTACAAGTACCGTCTCAAGCCGTCCGACGCCCACCATGAGGAGTTGGACCGCCACCGAGACATTTGTAGGCAACTCTACAACCACACGCTTTACCGCCTCAACGAGTACCAAGACGAACACGGCGAACTGCCGTCCATGACCTCCCTGCGGTCGGAACTACCCGACCTCAAGACGTGGTGGGACGGCCTCTCCGACGTGTATTCGAAGGTTCTCCAAACAGTCGTGGAACGCCTGTTCGACAATCTCAAAGGACTCTCCAAACTCAAGAAGAATGGCTACGGCGTCGGGATGCTCAAGTGGAAGCCACCACGAGAGTTCCGCAGTTTCACGTACAGTCAGTCTGGCTTCAAGCTTGACAAGAAGGGCGGTCAGACTGTGCTGTCGCTCTCGAAACTTGCGGACGTTCCGATTCGGCTCCACCGTGACATCCCTGACGACGCAAAGCTCAAGCAAGTCACGCTCAAGAAGGAACCGACGGGCGAGTGGTTCGCCACCTTCGGCGTTCAAATGGACCGAGAACCGCCTGAGCCGCCTGAGAATCCCGAGAAGTGTGTCGGTATCGACGTGGGGATTCTCAAGTACGCCCACGACACCGACGGCACGGCGGTCAGGTCGCTTGACCTCTCGAACGAACGTGAACGCTTGGAGCGCGAGCAACGGAAGCTCTCGCGGAAGCAACACGGGTCGAACAACTACGAGAAGCAACGTCGGCGAGTTGCGGAGTGTTATGCCGACCTCCGTCGGAAGCGCCGCGACTTCTTGCACAAACTCTCGGCGTACTACGCACGGGAGTACGACCTCGTGGCGGTCGAAGACTTGAACGTGAAGGGGATGCTGGAATCGCCGTCGAACAGTCGCAATACGGCGTCTGCGGCGTGGCGAACGTTCCTCTCGGTGCTCGAATACAAGTGCAAGCGAGAGGGGACGCACTGCGTGGCGGTCAACCCGAGAGGGACGACCAAAGAGTGCGCGTCCTGCGGCGTCTCAACGGAGAAATCGTTGTGGGTCCGTGAACACTCCTGTCCTGCCTGCGGGTTCGAGGCGGACAGGGACGCGAACGCGGCGTGGAACATTCTTTCTCGCGGCCTCGAAGATATAGGAGTGGGATACTCCGAATCAACGTCACCAGAACGCGAAGCGCTCTGGTTGGCGAACGAATCGCTTAGCGATTCGTCAACGCCTGTGGAGACTGCGCTCCCTGTGGATACACCTGTATCTGCAAAGCGCGTCGTGGAAGCAGGAAGCCCTACCCTCAAGGAGCGAACGGCTGATGCCGTGAGCGAGTAGGGTAGTTCACACGGCCTTGCTACCTCACTCGAATACGCAGATGAGTACGTCAAGAGGACAGTCAACCATCGAATCGCTGCCAGGCAACTCAACCTTTCGCCGCTTGAGGCTGAAATCATTCTACAGGCACTTGAGCTGGTCATTGCAGAGTACGCTCTTGAGGAGTAAGCTACCACTCCCTGAAGGACGTGGCATTCCGCGTGGACTCCCGTTCTAACCTGCTAGAGGGATAGGCGACTACTCACCATTCACGTTCATCATCCTACTGTTCAAGCGCACGCCTACGGGTGCGCCTCTACAACCAGACTTTTGCTGGTCGCGGAGATACTTCAGGCCGATATTCTTCGCGGCGTTGTAATTTCTATAGTAGATACTGAACGTTTCTTAGAATACGTTTTGTTCATGCTACGCAAAAATGAAGAAAGCACTTTACAGGCATGCTTGTCCTCGCCGTATCGACATCGCTTTCCAAAGTCACTATAAAGACTCATAGAACGATGATAAACACCTCTCCACGACACGAGTGGTCCATGCTCAACCTAGATGACCGATGAAAACACACGTCGATTATCGTGCCAGTTCCAGCCTCGTCGGCACCGTCCTCAAGTACATCGCCCTCGCGTTGCTGTTCCCCATCGCCGTCGCGATCTTCTATCGCGAGAGCGTTCTGCCGTTCGTCACGACGATCCTCGTGGCGATCGCCGTCGGCACCGCGCTCGAACGCCTCGACTCTGAACCCGATCTGGGCCATCGTGAAGGATTCCTGTTCATCGGTCTCGTCTGGCTTGCGGTGCCGCTCCTTGGGACCCTTCCCTACCTCATCGCCGGCGAGGGGACGGTCGCCCACCCGGTGAACGCGCTGTTCGAGTCGATGAGCGGCTTTACGACGACCGGGGCGACCGTCCTGGGCGATATCTCCTTCGAGACGCATTCCCGATCGATGTTGATGTGGCGCCAGCTCACTCAGTGGCTCGGCGGGATGGGGATCGTCGTGCTCATGGTCGCCATCCTGCCCCAACTCTCGGTGGGTGGAGCACAGCTCGTCAAAAACGAGGCACCGGGCTTCGGAATCGACAAACTCACGCCGCATATCAATCAGACGGCACGCGCGCTCTGGGGAGTCTATATCGCCTTTACCGCCCTCGCTTGCCTCCTCTACTACGGGCTTCATCTCACGGGAATGGCCCCACAGATGGACTTCTATAACGCGATCGCTCACGCGCTCACCACGATGCCGACCGGCGGTTTTTCGCCAGAAGCGAGGAGCATCGAGGCGTTCTCGCCGGCCGTCCAATGGATGGTCATGCCCTTCATGATTATCGCCGGTACTAATTTCGCCCTCCTCTGGCACGCCCTTCATGGCCGGCCCAACAGGCTGGTCGAGAACGCCGAATTCCGGACCTATCTCGCCGCAATGGGTGTCCTCGGCGCGCTCGTCGCGACCCTCCTGTTCGTCGGGGTTGGGCTCGCAGAGATCCCCGTCGAGATCCCTCCCCTTTCGGGTAACGTCGAACACTCGGCACGACAGGCGCTGTTCCAGATACTCTCTATCGTCACTACCACGGGTTATGCCAGCATGGACTTCAACACGTGGAGCCCGGTCACACAGTCGATCCTCCTGTTCGCCATGTTTCTCGGGGGGTCGGCAGGATCGGCTGCCGGTTCAATTAAGATCATCCGGTGGTACGTGATCGGCCGCTCGGCCGGTCGGGAGCTGTTTACGACCGTCCATCCTGAGGCGATACGACCGATTCGATTCGGTGATAAGTCGCTTGACGAAAATACGATTCGTGGCATCTACGTGCTCGCGCTTTCGTTCTTCGCGGCCTTCGCCCTATCGACACTCGTGATATTCCTCGATGCAATTCGAACCGGAATTCCGCTCTCGAGCCTCGAGGCGATGAGCGTTGCGATGGCCACGCTCGGGAACATCGGACCGGGATTCGGGGTTGTCGGTCCGATGGACAGCTATCTCCCGTTTTCTGCAGCGGCGAAGGTCTATATGGTGTTTCTCATGTGGATCGGCCGACTGGAGATCCTCTCGGTGCTAGTATTGCTGACGCCGTCGTACTGGCGGAGCTGACGGCGAATCTAGTTACTGGGTCTAGTCGATCTTCTCGTATCGTGCTGAGTCGTATCCCATTCAGGAAGGGAAATCTCTTCAGCAGTGTCGCGTTTCAGGTTGATTTCTTGAGGACGTGCAACGCTGCCCAGAGTACCCAGAGAACGACAACGATCCCGATGACAACGAGTTCCTGGCGAACGATCAAGTCACCCGTTATCTGGAGGACGATATACTCTACGAGGAGGTAGGCAATCAATGCCGCGAGAATATCCCACATCGATATCGGATCTCTAATGCGCGGTCGTCTCATTTTTTTCATTATTCGATTTGTGTTGCTTCTGTGGGGCGCGGAAGAACGAGTATTGGATGCTGGGTTTTGTTAATGAGCTTCCACCCGGGATCGCCCGATAGTAACGCGACCAATCGGCCCTTTGGGCGCGGGACGAATACGATACAGTCAACATCGCAGTCCTCTGCAGCTGCGAAAATCGTTGCGATGAGGTCGACTCCTTCCCGTAGTTCTGTTTCGACGGTGACTGTCGACCCAGCAAATTCCTCTTCGACAATCGCCAGTGTGTTTCGTCCGTGTTCTTCTAGCTGTTCAAGTGACGCTGCTGCTGGGCCTCCTTCTCGCCTCTCAACAACATACAGTGCGACTATCTCTGCGTTGTCTTCGCTTAGATGGGGACGTACAGCAGTACACGTCCTCTTGGCATCGTCTTCGTTCGCGACTGGAAGCAGTATTCGGTCAACGGTTGGGCGGGTTGTCTGGGTCATGATATCACTGAAAGGTTGAGGGGTGGTAGCTGGCAATCGATGTGCTACCGCACTGTGGACACTCCTCAGGCTTCGTGGCAAACCATGTACCACAGCGGCGACATTCATAGAGCATCGGATCATCCGCGGCTACAACTCGAATCAGCACGGAGAGCCGCTTTCGCAGTGGATCCAGTGTCATAATAGGATGGTTGACTATGGTTGGCTACGACGTTTCGTCGCCAAGAAACGCGTCGAGTGTTCCATCTTCGATGCCAGCCTGGGCGAAGACTGTCACGACGTCATCCGCCCAAATCTCCGTCTCGCCATGGGGCGTAAGGACAGTCCCATCACGCTCGATAGTAATAATGAGGATGTCGTCGTCAAGGAGATCCTGTTGACCGGCCTCTTGGAGTGTAAGACCGGCTATCGGTGCGTCAGTGCGGACGGTAACCTCGGTGACTTCGGAATCCCCGGCGAGACTAATGAAGTCTGTCGGTGGCTTGCGCGGTTGGTCGTCGGGTCCGAATGGCGCGTAGGGAACGTCCGATTCGTTTTGGACGAGTACCTCATCTTCGATCTCGACCCCTAGCTCCGTGATTGATCGCCCGATCCGATGGAGATCGTCCGTATCCCGTCCGACCGCAAGTATGTGAAGGTTCATCCGCCCTCCCATCAGCTCACGGACATTGATGACACCGGGAAGTGTCTGTACTTGCTGGGCGATTATTTCGCGTTTCTCAAATGGTGCATTACACATGAACAAATGCGTGAATCGGCCACCAATGCGTTCGAAATCGACCTGTGTGTGATAGCCTGTGAGAATATCGTTGTCTTCGAGGCGATGGATTCGATTCCGGATGGTGCCAGCGGAGACGTTGACTTCCTCTGCAATCATCGGAGCGGACGTATCCCGCGCGTTAGTCATCAACGCATAGATGATCCGCCGGTCAATTTCGTCGACCCGATACGCTGTATCTGTTTGTAATTCGTGAGCCTGCTTGTTCATACCTCACGGAGGCGATCCAGCAATAAATAGGTACTTGATTCATGAATCACCAACCACATACTAAAATATTGTGTATCCACTATTCAAATCGTCGTATTTATGCTTCTGTACTCACTCGACACGATTGTGACGGTCGTTGTCCCGCAGGGGACTACCCGTCTCATTGTATTGGTGTTGATATAATGTCTGACAATAATCAGGAACTCGCAAAAGACCTTGGACTGTTGTCCGCAATGACGATCGGTATCGGGACGATGATCGGCGCTGGGATCTTCGTGCTACCCGGTGTCGCCGCTCAAGAGGCAGGACCTATTGTCGTCGTTTCGTTCGTTGTTGGCGGACTAGTCGCACTCGTTAATGCCTTTTCCGTCGCCGAACTCGGCACTGCAATGCCGAAAGCCGGCGGTGCCTACTACTGGATCAACCGCGCGCTCGGCCCCGTATTCGGGTCGATTGCCGGTATGGGTGACTGGATGGGGCTTGCCTTTGCGTCGGCATTTTATTGTATTGGCTTCGGTGGCTATCTCACCACGTTCGTTCCGTTACCGACTGTCTTCTTTCTTAACGAGGTCCAACTCGGTGCGTTGCTTGCGGGGGCGACGTTCGTCGGTGTCAACTACATTGGCGCGAAGGAGACCGGCGGTGTCCAGAGCGTTATCGTCTTGGTTCTATTGGGGATTCTCGCTGTGTTCTCCATCGGTGGGTTCCTCACCTTCGATTACGCGACGCTCATCAGCGATGGCGGATTGGCACCCTTCGGATCGAGTGCGATCCTTCCAGCGACCGCGCTCGTGTTCGTCTCCTTTCTGGGGTACGCGAAGATCGCCACCGTTGCCGAGGAACTCAAGAATCCCGGGAGAAATCTTCCGATCGCAGTCATTGGTAGCGTTGCGATCGTCACTGTGATCTATGCCGTACTCGTGACAGTGATGGTCGGAGTAGTGCCATGGCCTGAACTCAGCCTTGAAACGCCGATCTCGCAAGCTGCGGATATCGCCTTCGCCGATGTCGGTCTTCCCGCCGCGATCGTCGCTGGAGTCGCCTCAATGATGACCCTCGGGGCGCTGCTTGCAACGGCCTCTTCAGCGAACGCCTCGATCCTCGCGTCGGCCCGAATCAACTTCGCGATGGGCCGTGATAAGCTGATCAGTGACGCACTCAACGAGATTCATCCGAGATTCGCTACACCGTACCGCTCGATCCTCGTCACTGGTGCGATCATTATTGTCCTTATTGCTGGACTCGGTAACGACCTTGAGATACTGGCGAAAGCAGCGAGCGTCCTTCATCTCATAGTCTATGCGCTAATGAACGTTGCACTGATCGTCTTTCGCCGGGCTGATATCCCCGACTACGAGCCTGACTTTACCGTACCGCTCTACCCGATCACACCGATTGTCGGGGCGCTCCTCTCGCTTGCGCTGATCGGTTTCATGGCTCCCGTCGAGATCGCGCTTTCGGCACTCTTTGTCGTCGTCGCGGTTGCGTGGTACTTCCTATATGCCCGAGCAGAGACTGAACATCAGGGGCTTCTCGGTCAGTACATCCTCTCTCAGTCGGAGGAAGTGCCCGGTATCGCAGTCTCCGCTGCTGAGGCGGTACGACCCGACACTGCGGACTACCGGGTGATGGTACCGCTTGCGAACCCCCGCACTGAGAGTAACCTGATCTCGCTTGCAAGCACGCTCGCGAAGGCAAACGATGGGATCGTTCATGCTGTTCACATCGTCCAAGTTCCCGATCAGACGCCACTTCAGCAGGGTTCGAAGCACATTGAGCGGATCGATGCCGAATCCAACAAGTTACTTGCTGCTGCCCGCGAGGACGCCAAAACGTTCGGCGCGCCCGTCGAAACGACGACGGTCGTCTCTCACGAGTCCTTCGAGGAAGTGTTCAACTCCGCTCGACGGACTGGGGCCGACACCGTCGTCATGGGTTGGAGTGAGGATCGCCCGTGGGCTGCTGGCCGCGCTGAGAGTGCCCTCGACGAGCTCACGCACAACCTGCCGTGTGACTTCCTCGTTCTGAAGGATCGCGACCTCAGTGTTGATCGAGTTCTCGTCCCCACGGCAGGCGGTCCCGATTCCGATTTGAGTGCCGAGGTCGCCCGCACGCTGCGCGATCAGGTCGGCTCGAAGATCGCGCTGTTGTACGTCGTCGACGGCGAGGACGAACGTGCCAAGGGCGAGGCGTTTCTCACGGAGTGGGCGGTCAGTCATGATTTATCGGACACGGAGGTCCTCATCGACGAGTCGGGTAATGTCGAAAGAGCGATCGACCGGGCCGCAGCGGAGCGCGACCTTGTGATTATTGGAGCGACCGAGCGGGGCCTGCTTTCGCGATTGCTCAGTGCCTCACTCGTCTTCAATGTCGTCGACGAGGTCGAATGTTCCGTGCTGCTCGCTGAGCGCCCCTCGAAGCGTTCACTCCGCGAACGGCTATTCGGCTCCAAGTAGACGACCGCGGCGGATCTTGAGGACTACTCGTTTTAGTTCACTCTAATCCTCTTTAATCGTGACACTCGGTCAGGAGAGAACAAGAGAAGAAAGGACTGAATGGGTACCGCAATAAGAGACGGCTATGCAAGCACGACTCGATGATATTGATCGACGTATTCTCTATTATCTTCGTGTCGACGCACGAAACACGACGGCTCCGATGATCGCAGAGGAGGTTGACGTGTCAGCGGCGACCATTCGAAATCGCATCGACCAGCTCGAAGAAAAGGGGGTTATCCAAGGGTATCACGCCGACATCGATTATGAGATTGCCGACGGAAAACTGATGAATATCTTTCTCTGTAACGCCCCGACGAATGTCGACGATATTGTCGCTCGTGTGCTACAGGTGCCCGGCGTAGTCCACGTCCGCTCGACGATGACTGGCCGTGAGAACCTCCACGTCCAGGCAATCGGCGACAATACGCAGGACCTGACCAGAATCAAACAGGAACTCGCAGAGCTCAAACTTGAGATTGAGGATGAGGGGTTGGTCAACGGTGAGTACTACCGACCCTACGATCAGTATGGCCCGGCCGAAACCCACGATCTGAGCCCGTTGATGGATTTCATGCGCCTATCAGGCGGAGCGGAGGTAATCGAAATCCCGGTCATAGAAGATACACCCATCGCTGACAAAATGATTAAGGATGCCGTTGCCGACGGAATCCTTGGTGAGGACGTCCTCGTAATTGCCGTCGAACGTGAGGACGAGGTCATTACACCCCGTGGCGAGACCTCCCTCCAAATTGGAGACGTCGTCACAGTGTTTTCGCGACAAGGGGTTCAAGATGAATTGCTTGAGGCGTTCACTGGGATTTCAAGTGCACGCTAATCAGATTTCTTCGAAAAACAAAATACAGGCCGAATATATTTTCGCTAGTTGATAGTGACTGCAGTGGATTTTTGAATCCGGATCTGGATTTTCACGCGTGGTAGAGAAAACCCGTACTCTTGACTTCAAGATCGCGTTCGCGCTCGGTCTCGGGACCATGATCGCCGCCGGTATCTTCTCGCTGTCGGGGCGAGCGGTCTACGAGATCGGCTCCAGCGCCGTCATCGCGTTCGTCATCGCCGCGCTCATCGCCAGCATCACCGCCGCCAGTTACTCCGAATTCGCCTCGATCTACTCCGAGAACGGCGGCGGGTACCTCTTTTCGTCACGTACCTTCGAAAACGAGCACCTCCTGTTCGGGATCGGCGCCTCGCTGTTTATGGGCTACTGTGCGACGACCGCCTTCTATCTCGGGACGATGGACCACTGGGTCGAGCAGTTCGTCTTCGCACCAGCCCTCGGACTACTAGGATTGGGGGAAATCCACCTCCCTGGCGGAGTGTGGGGAATCCTCACCGCGCTCTTGCTCGGTGGCCTCAACGCGCAGGGAACCGAAGAGAGCGGTACCTTCCAATTGATGGTCACCGGTGCGAAAGTGGCTGTTCTCTTCGCCTTCATCGGCGGCGCGGTCGCCTACGCTGGTCCTACCCAAGCGACGACCACGTTCGCTACCGGATTCGAGTTCGGCGACCCCGCTGGAATCGTCTCGATCGCCGCGCTGGCCTTTATCACCTTCTTCGGGTTCTCGGCGATCGCCGCAAGCGCTGGCGAGATTATCGAGCCCCGGAAAACCGTCCCGACGGCGATCGCCGCCTCGATCGTCACGGTCACGGTCCTCTATACGTTCGTCATCGTCGCGATGGTCAACGCCCCGGTCGATGACTCGGTGCTGCGGGCCGGCGAAACGGCGATGGGGACCGTCGCCGCTTCCTTCATGGGTCCAGCCGGCCAGGCGCTCATCGTCGCGGGCGCGATCTTCTCGATGGTCTCGGCCTCGAACGCTTCAATTCTCGCTGCCTCAAGTATCGGTGACCTAATGGGTCGACAGGGTCAAGGGCCGCGTTCGTTCTCGCGCATCCATCAGGAGTACAACACGCCCTTCTGGAGCATCACGGCTGTCACCGCGACCATTGTAACGTTGATTGCAGTGTTCGTCGGGCTGTTCCCCGCCGAAGGCGGGCTTTCGGGGACAGTTCCATTCACGCTCGGACTCGAAGGACTAACCGGCTTTGCGAACATGAACTTGCTCGCGCCGCTCGCGGTCGTCAATGTCGCGCTCATTGTCAGCCGGCGGCGCTTTCCCGACATCGATCGGCCGTTTTCGGTCCCGGCGTCGCCGTGGCTCCCGATCGTTGGTGTTCTCGCGAACCTCGCGCTGATCACCAACCTGCCGCCGATCGGCATCGTCGTCGCCGCGATCGTCGAGGCGACGCTGGTCGGTGCGTATCTCGTCTGGGGCGGCGCACCTGATCGCGAGGAACTGATCGAGAAGACTGTCACCGCCCGGCAGGTCACCGCGAATGGCAGCGGTCAAGCTCGTCGGATTGAAACGACCGACGCGCCGTCGATTGGCGTCGAAGGGACTGCAACATCGGAGGAGATCGATGGATCGATCACTGAGGCCGAGTCGGCCGACGAGGACCGATATGAGATTCTCGTCCCAGTCGAACGGCCCGATCGGGCGGCACACTACGCCCGTCTGGCGGCCGACGTCGGCCACCTGTACGGTGATGACCCGGTCGTTCGCCTACTCAACGTCACCGAGATCCCTGAACAGACCGAGAGCACCGCCATCGCGGAGACGGCAACTAAGCGCGTCGATCGAATCGAAGACGAACTGGGCGACATTCGGGAGGACCTTGATGTCACTGTCCTCGTTGAGGGCCACATCAGTCGTGACGTCGCGTTCGACATCCTCACGACTGCCCGCGAGGAGTCCGTCAATCGGATCGTTATGGGCTACCCGGAGAAGAGGCCCGATATCACCGAGAGTGTTGAGTACAAGGCGCCCTGTGACGTGATTTTCGCGAGCGCAATGGACGACGCGCTCGATCTCTCGACCATCACCATCGGGGTCGGTGGCGGCCCCCATCACGATCACCTGCTCGACGTCGCGAGCCTGCTTGCTCATCGTGGAACGACGGTTCACGTTGTCAACGTCGAACCGACCGGCACGAGCGGCACTGCAGAAGACGTCGAACGGACGCTCGAGCGCTTCGACGATCGGGATCGCGTCAAGGTACATACAACCGAATCCGAAGAGATCGCTGACGCACTGATCGATGTTGCAACGGCAGTTGACGGACCGCTGCTGGTGGGCGCATCGCGTAATCGGGTGTTCCGTCGGTTCGTCTTCGGGAGCAATGCTGACAAGGTCGTTCAGAGAGCGTCTGATCTGGACTTTCCGGTACTGGTTTACGCCAGTGAAACCGGACTGCGCGGTCAGCTGCAGTCCGCACTGTTCACTCCCTACAGGTACTTCCTGAAGCTTCAACGCAACTGAGACGGGACGAGTACAGAAACCGACAATGAGACGACTACGTATTAGAAACCCACAATCGATTTGGGATATTCTTACCGTGCTCGGTCTCTATCTCCTCTTGGAGTATATCGTGCTTCAGATAACGGGTGAGATGATAGTTCGCCAGGAACTCGTTATCATCGGGATTATCGTCGTTCTCTGGGTGATATGGGCCGTGTTTCAGATACTAAAAAAAGCAACTTAAAGTGAGAGACTAACGGATTCTGTCTATCTAATAATTTGATCGATGAGTACCATCTGAATATCGATGGTTTCATGCTCAAAGATGGAAGAGAGCTCTGAAAATCGTGGATTCTGGAAATAATATCCTAAATAATATAATTATGGATCATTGCTATATACTATAATTCTTTTAGTAGAAATATTGAAAGAGGTTGTGATCAATCTTAGTTATGAGATCAAGATCACTGATCGGATTCAGCCCCATGTTTCCTGTTATCTATTACGATCGTTAGGCGTGCAAGGCATACCATTTTTTAACTTGTGATCCCAGAATTTGGAGGGACTACCGTTGGATCTTTGCGAAAGTAGTTACAAATGACTCCCCAACTCGTTCAGATGAATTCGAGCCTCCGAAGCACTCAGTTAGTGCTCGGGTCGTAGAGAGTATCGAACGCGTTTGTGTCACTGGAGTTCGGGTATCGATTCCTATTTTACTTGTCTCAATGAGTTGTTTTTTGGTTATCTTTTTGTAGGATCTGTTTTCGTCTATCTCGGTCTCTGGTCCCCGTCGTATCCATTTCTCTCTTTGACTGGAGACATCTACTGTCATGGCTAGGGTACCTTGCTGGTGGAGCCTTCTGTCTTGGAACCAGTTCGTTCATCGTCCCCCGGCGGAAGAACTCATCGGAGGCCGGAACGTTGACGTAGTCGACCCCCCGTTCGAGACACGCCTCGAGAGTCATCTCCAACTGATCCACGCACATTTCGTCGGCCTCTTCACGAACACGAGCGTACGAGTCCGCCTCTTAGAGGTCAAACGCGATGCTAAAGACGTGGTCGACGAATTCGATAGCAACAGCGATCGGCTGCGTCCGTCGCGACCAGCGATGATCACTGCGCTCAGGTCGTCAGAAGCAGTGGCCAGTTCCCCCGCAATCGTATGACCGACCGACCCCTAGTCCCCGGACGATCAGTGTCGTCATGCCGAGAGATTGACCCCCTTGAGTCGTCGGGCGTTGATCGCGACGATGACCGTCGAGAGCGACATGAACACCGCGCCGATGGCCGGCGACAGGAGGATGCCGATGGGGGCGAGGATCCCTGCGGCCAGCGGTAGCGCGAACACGTTGTAGCCGGTCGCCCAGACGAGGTTCTCCTGCATCTTCCGATAGCTCGCCTTCGACAGGCGAATGAGCCGCACCACATCTAGGGGGTTGTTGTCGACGAGAATGATGTCACCCGACTCGATGGCAACGTCGGTCCCGGAACCGATGGCAATGCCGACGTCGGCTCGCGTGAGTGCGGGGGCGTCGTTAACGCCGTCGCCAACCATCGCGACCAGTGTCCCCTCTGACTGGAGCGCTTCGACCTTCGTGTCTTTCTCCTCGGGGAGCACCTCCGCGAAGTACTGGTCGATGCCGAGTTCCTCGGCAACGGCCTTCGCGACGTCCTTTGAGTCGCCGGTCAGCATCGCCACCTCGATACCCATCCCGTGCAGCGCCTCGATGGCCCGCCGACTCTCCTCGCGGATGACGTCCGCCAGGGCGAACGCCGCCACGACCTCGGATTCGTCCCGAACGAGGTAGATGACGGTCTGTGCGTTCGCGCCCGCCTCATCCGCGAAGGCGACGATGTTGTCGGGGCGCTCGATGCCGAGTTTCTCGATGAGGTTGGGTCCACCGAGGTGAACCGTCTCGCCGTCACTGGAACCCGGACCGGGTTCCGGCTGGTTCGAAAGCGCGTCGCCCGCTCGAACGTCGACGGTCGCCCTGACGCCGAGGCCGCGGAGGTTCTCGAAGTTCGAGACGCCCGCTCGCTGGACGCCCCGCTCTTCAGCGGCGTTCCGGATGGCGCGAGCGATCATGTGTTCGGAGTCGCTTTCGACCCCCGCAGCGATCTCGAACGCGCGCTCCTCGTTCCAGTCGCCCGCCATCTCGACGCCCACGACCCCCTGTTCACCCTTCGTGAGCGTTCCGGTCTTGTCGAACATCACCGTATCGAGGTTCCGGGCTTCCTCCATGGCGATGCGGTCACGGATGAGCATCCCGTTCTGGGCGGCAGTCGAGGTGTTGATAGCGACAACGAGGGGAACTGCGAGCCCGAGCGCGTGGGGGCAGGCGATAACGAGGACGGTCACGACGCGTTCGAGGACGGTGATATTGAACCCCGTGGTGACGACCCACGCGATGGCCGTAATGCCCGCGACGGCGAGCGCGATGTAGAACAGCCACCCCGCTGCGCGGTCGGCGAGCAGTTGGGTCCGAGATTTCGATCGCTGGGCTTCATCGACGAGGCGCATGATGCCCGCTAGCGCCGTCTCCTCACCGGTCTTCGTCACGCGAACGCGAAGGCTTCCGTCTTGGTTGACCGTGCCAGCGACGACCTCCGACCCCGGTTCCTTGTCGACAGAGCGGGACTCCCCGGTAATCATCGATTCGTCGACCGAGGACTCCCCCTCGGCCACTTCGCCGTCCGCAGGTACGCTCGCGCCCGGGCGAACGAGGACGACGTCGCCCTCGCCGAGTTCGGAGACGGGTACCTCCTCTGTGTCGCCGCTCTCAGTGACGCGCTCGGCGGTATCGGGCATGAGTTTGGCCAGCTCGTCGAGCGCGCCGGAAGCCTGCCGGACCGAGCGCATCTCCATCCAGTGGCCTAGCAGCATGATGTCGATCAGCGTGACGAGTTCCCAGAAGAACGGCGTCGTTCCCTCAAGGAACAGACTCACAATGGAGTAGACGAACGCGACGGTGATGGCCAGCGAGATGAGCATCATCATCCCCGGCTCACGGTTCTTGAGTTCTGTCCGGGCCATCGAGAGGAACGGCACCCCACCGTACGCGAAGATGATCACCGAGAGGACGGGCGTGATCCAGACACTACCTGGGAACGTCGGCGCGGTGTAACCGAAGACGTCCTGGATGAACTCGCTGAAGAAGATAACCGGAATCGAGAGGACGAGCGACACCCAAAACCGCCGGCGGAACATCTGTTCGTGGCCCGTGTGGTCCGTGTGCGCCCCCTGATCTTCCTGCCCTCCCCCGTGGTCGTGTGCGTTATGATCGTGTTTGTCCTCTCCAGTATAGGCGTGGTTGGTCTCGGCGTGACTGTGTCCGGACTCGGATTCGTAATCCTGATGTGTGTGTTCGTCGGTATCTCTGGGTTCCGTGGTGGTTTCGCCCATCCGGTCGTGGTTCGCGTACTCGGGTGAGTGAGATGGCTTTGTGGCGGGTGAGGAAACTGTCGCTTGTATCCCTTTATCTGCTTCTAACTGGCAAATACGGCAGCAGTAGACGGGTCCCTCGGAATGAATTTCCGGCAAAGAGACCCGGGAACGCTCGTGATCTGGGTGGTTGCTCATGGCTTGAGTATTAGTGTCGCTCCCCATTATTCTATCCGGGGCCTGATACTACGTGGTATGATCAGGGGGAAGCGGATCGGAGGAGATTGGCGGGGCGGTCGTTCGCGAACGCTCCCGGTGCTCTCAGGTGTGGGCGGTGTACCCAGTATCTTCGACGGCTTGGAGGAGTGCTGTGACGTCAGCATCGCCATTGACCCTCGCCTGTTCGGCCTCACGGTCGGCGGTGGCGTCAGTTACGCCAGACACGCCGTGAAGCGCCTCTTCGACCGTCTGTTCACAGTGGCCGCAGGTCATTCCCTCAACGGTAATGGTCGTCGACATACACGAGTACGTACGCACCCCTCTCTTATGCGGATTCTCCCTTCGAACCAGTGGGATACAGGCGACCTAAACTTTGGAAACGAATGTATTTCGTCAAGATCCTTTAGCTTTCGCGGTGCAGGCGGGTAAGTCTCTTTCTTCAACGAGCGGCGACGAAGGAGCCGCGAGGAGGGAGGAGATACACCCGCCGTTATCGTCTGAAGTCGTGAAATCGGCAGGCGTACTACCCCTGCGGCCGTATGGGGTAGGAAGACACTCACCACGGTTCCACCGTTGTTTAAATGCGACAACAAGCGTGCATCGGTTGGTGTGGCCGGAGTGTCGCATGCGGTAGAAGTGGTTCACTCTGAACCGCCCAGCGAGGGAAACGCCTGCGGAGTCTGGAACCGCTGTGCCTTCGGGTGCAAGTTTCGACGCAGAAACAGGAAGCGCCGACCTCAACGAAAGCGCGTAGCGCCGGAGTAGGTCGGAGTAGTTCACTCAGTCGTCGCCGTAGGTTCACTATGCGCGACCTCGACGAAACCGACCTCAAAATCTTCCAGATCCTGATGTCGAACGCTCGTCGGTTTGGCGCTTCTCGCGTTTCCGACGCTCGTCTCCGACCGATTCATCTGGCAGTATCTCTGGGCCCCAGTCGGCGCATCGACGCTGTCGGCCAGTCAGTCACATACGAGGGATTCGAACGGTGGCAAGCTGTGAATGAGAGAAGTACGCTGTCCCCGTCCAGACCGCCCCGTTGGGATAATCGATGTAGGGGAACTGACCGTGCAGGTCGGCCTACAACCTGGCGACTTCTTCGCGCTGGTGGAATGGCGCACTCTCGCACGGGCGGTTGTCGAGCGTGTCGTATTCGGGTCCGTAGTGCTCTTCGGGGCTGGCATCGATGACGATCTCCGCTTTGTCGGTGCCGTACATGGATGTCTCCATCGTCTCCTACCGCGCGAAGATATTGTACAGCCACGCGAAGGCGTACACGAAAACGAAGCTGCTGACCGCTGCCTCAACCATACCAGCCACGGTCCCGACGACGGTCGGCTCGAAGAGTAGGTGCCACTGTTCCATCATCGCGACCGCGCCCTCGTAGACGCCGATCGCACCGAACACGCCGAGCAGGAGCATGACGACCGTAGAGACCGCAGCCGCCGCTCCGGCGAGCGCCAGTGCATCGAGGTGCATCACACGACCAGTCGAGTCCATCTCATACGCGTCTTGGGCTATGGTAGTAGTACCCATGGTGAGAGATACGCCCGACTCGTTCAATCGATTTTCTCTTATTATTCGAAAGCAGGGGCCACTTCGCCTGAAATACGGGGATAGAATGGAAAAGGACGACACGGCATCCTGGTTTTTGCGCTTTCTCTATCAGAGGAGCTAGCAGCGGTCGATGACTGGAACCAGTTACTACCAGTGGTTGATACCAGAAACGCGATCTCCGATCGGTAGATCACAGCCGAGAACTGACTATACCCTCGAATCCACAGTTAAGAGTGGCTACAGCCCTATTTTATTAAGAACAAACGACAAAACAGATGGCTGCGATAGTCTACATATGCAAGCTCCCCTCGTCGACGGACTCCTTGAGTCGTTGTGGATCGGCGTCGGCTTCCTCTGGACCGCCGCGTGGGCGATCATCATGGGCCTGGTGATCACGAGCCTCATCCAGGTCTACGTTTCCAAGGAGCGGATGGCCAAGGTCCTCGGAGAGGAAAATCTGAGTGGACTCACGAAGGCGACGGTGTTCGGCGCCGCAAGTAGTGGCTGCAGCTTCGGGGCCGTCGCTATCGGGAAGGGCTTATTCAAGAAGGGGGCGCACGCGGTGAACGTCCTTGCATTCATGTTCGCCTCGACGAACCTCATCGTCGAACTCGGCCTGATGATCCTGATCCTCCTTGGCTGGGAATTCTTGGTGGCGGAACTCCTTGGCGGTGTCATTCTCATCGCCGTAATGGCACTGCTCGTCCATCTGACGCTCCCTGAGAACCTCTTCGATCAGGTTCGCCAAGAGCTGAACCAGCGCGATCATAATCAAGAAATTACCGAGGACCCGACCTGCGGGATGGAGGGCAAAGACGAGTACTCGCTGGTGACCGACGGAGGCGAGATACTGAAGTTCTGCTCGGAAGGCTGTATGGAGACCTATCAGCAGGAGGCCGCAAGTAGCGGCGGGTGGCGCGACGAACTGCTCTCGTGGGGCGGATGGTACAAACTCGGGAACCAGTACCGCAAGGAGTGGTCGATGATCTGGAAGGACGTCGTCGCGGGCTTTCTGATCTCGGGGTTCGTCATCGTGTTCGTCCCACAGTGGGTCTGGAATGCACTCTTCCTTCAGGGCGAAGGGCTGCTCGTGAGCGCCGAGAACGCGATTATGGGCGTGGCCATTGCTGTCATCAGCTTCGTCGGGAGCATTGGGAACGTCCCCTTTGCTGTCGCGCTGTGGGGCGGTGGCGTCAGCTTCGCCGGCGTCATCGCGTTCGTCTATTCCGACCTCATCACGATTCCCGTTCTGAACGTCTATCGGAAGTACTACGGCTGGAAAGTGATGCTGTACATCCTCAGCATCTTTTTTGTGACAATGGCATTCACGGGCTTTCTCATGGAGGAGTTATTCAACGCACTCAGTATTGTCCCGAACCTCGCTGGCGGACAGACGGCCTCCGAACAGACGTATTTCGAATTCAACTACACCTTCTACCTCAACATCATTGCGTTTGCTCTCTCTGGATTTCTCGTTTATGTCTATCGCCGAGGGTTGGGTGCACCCGGCCAGTATCGCGACCCGGTCTGTGGGATGCGGACCGACGATAGCGGGCCGAGTCTCACCCACGACGGCGAGACGTACTACTTCTGTTCGCATCAGTGCAAGCGATCGTTCGAGAACAATCCCGCCGAGTTTGTTCAGCATCATCCGCAGGTCTCAGGAGCGGGTTCTTCCCAAGGACATGAGCATCACTGAACACTGTAGCCGGTCTCCGTTCGCGTGGCAAGGCTGAACAGAGTCTTGTCTAAGAGGATCAAAGCGGGTACAGCACTGTCTCGCCAGCGGGGTCGACCTCCATCCCACAGACGGGGATTCTGGACGGTCGAATCGTTCTCGTCTCGGATGTTCTCTCGGGCCTGCTCGATAACCTCGTCGGGCGTGAGGTAGACGAAGCCGAACGTCATCAATCCGATCAGCATGAATCCACTGATGAGGTCCGCGACAATGAGCTGCCAGCCCAGCAGGATGCAGATCACGATGCCAATTTCGATGACGAGGTTCATCAACGTAAACATGAACGCGCCGATGGTCGCGGCCGCCGACCCACCCTCTTTGAAGAGGCTCTTCGCGATCGCGATCACGCTGTACGAGCACGACGACGAGACGACCCGGACAGCGACCCGTAGCCAACCTCGCGTCGTCCGTGGCCGCCAAGTGGGTCCGCGACCTGTTCGTTGGACGTTCAGGCCTCGACGCCGCCGCCAATGGCGAACTCGACCACGAGCACCCGTTACCTGATCCACGCCATCGCGGCCGTCGTCGTCAGAAACTGGCGCGTGCTCTCGACGAAGAACGGCCACAAGGGCTTCGATGTGTGAGGACACCGTGTACGATCGTCACGAGCACGATGACGGCGAGGACCGCGTATTCCTTACCCATATGTAGATATTTAGACTTCGATATTTTACGAATCTTTGGCTAGTATTCATCAATGTTCTTGAACAGATATTATTATTCAATATATTGTATCACTCGGGCCATTCCGGCCTCAAGATGATAGAGATTGTGACAGTGAAATAGCCAGCTTCCGGGATTGTCAGCAACGAAGTCGACCGTCACCTCACCCATATGGCCAGGAACCATAACTGTGTCCTTAACCGCGTTCCCGACTTGAAAGAAGTGTCCGTGCAGGTGCATCGGGTGAAGGACAGGACTGTGGTTTTCCATTCTAATCTGAACGTGTTCCCCTTCTCGAACGGAAAGTGAGTCGGCGTCGGGATATGCCTCTCCATTAATCAACCACTCGGCAGAGTCACGACTCGCCGACAGCGTCAGATCGAACGTTCGATTCGGCTCTCCATCAATACCCTCTAGCGGTGAGAGCGCCTGAAGATCGCCATACGTCAGTTGTCGTCCATCCGATGATGGAATGGTCGGTGACTGTGACTCACTGCTCCCTTCATACGAGAGAACGGCGGTTGCTGGCGGTTCATTGCCGTCGAGAGCAGTAGCGCGCAGTTCCCATAATCCGGGATTTTCGGCATTGACGATCGCGTCGTACCGTTCTCCGGATCCAAAGACGAACGAGCTGACGGTAACCGGCTCAACGGGGCGTCCATCAGCATGCGTAACCGTTAGAGGATGATCAGCGACCTGTACTTCAAAGGCTGTTGCACTGCTCGCATTGATGAAACGGAAACGAACACGCTCGTCTTCTTGGACGGTAAATGACTGCGGGTTTTCAGGTAAGCGCCCGTTGAGGAGAAGGCCGGTATAGTCTGGTCGCCTATCGGCCATCATACCACCACCCATTCCACCTGATCCACCACCCATTCCGCCGCCACCCATGCCTCCAGTAGAGCCCGTGTTGGAGAGTGGTTGCGGTTCTCCTTCCAGGTAGTCGTCGAGAACGACAGTATATTCACGGTCGTACTCGACGTGCGGTTCGGTCTCCTCGATCACGAGTGGTGCTAGAAGTCCACGATCGAGCTGGAGGCCTACGTGGCTATGATAGAAGAACGTGCCCGCTGGTTCTGCCCGGAACTTGTACGTGAATGAATCGCCGGGTTCGACTGGTTCCTGCGTAGCGTCCGGAACGCCATCCATCCCGTTCGCGACAGGGATTCCATGCCAATGGATCGTCGTCTCCTCGGGAAGGTCGTTGGTTAGTTCGACTTCGAACACATCTCCTTCGGGCAGCCGAAGTTCGGGACCGGGAAACTTATTGTTGTAAAGCCAGGTGTCACTGGCTGCGTCCTCGCTCGGTTGAACGGTACCAACTGTCGATCGCAACGTGGCGGTCGTATCGGCTGGCTCAGAGGGTGGTGAGCGCGGCGACGCCAGTTCAGGATCGCTTTCGGGCGTCATCCCATCGAATGTCGAACAGCCTGCAAGAGCGCTCACGCCCGCTCCGGTTAGAGCTTGGAGGAACCGTCGACGAGGAGCCGACCACCAGTCGCTCACAGTGAGTGGAGGACCCGCTCGAATCGTTCGGAGACATCCTCAGCGATTGGATCAAGGTCGGGGTTATTGGCTATTCCGACGAGTTGATCCGGATCGACTGCACTCACAGTAACTGTTCCCTCCTCCGTCTCGTAGACGATGACATTACACGGAAGGAGTGCTCCCAGCTCAATTTCGTCTTCGAGTCCCTCGTAGGCAAGCTCGGGATTGCACGCGCCGAGAATGCGATACTGACGAAACTGCCTGTCGAGTTTCTTCGCGAACGTCGCCTGGACATCGATATCACAGAGGACACCGAACCCTTCGTCTTCCAGAGCATTCATCGTCTTCTCGACGACCGTATCGAACTCGCCGTCGACCTTCTCTTGTATAGTATATCCCATACTATACATAACAGCCTCGGTAGTAATCACTATTGCGCCGAGAGGCGATTCGGAGTCGATCGGTTCGGAGCAATCGGTACTGTCATAGTTACCCGTTTTCGGCTTCTTCCGGAGGGATTTCGCTAGAGGGCCATTGCCGGGCATCCGAATTGATAAGGCCAAGCAATGTGCGCCGACGATTGGTCAGCGTCTCGAGCTCTGCAAGGAATGCCTCGTTGGTAGTAGTCGGAAGGCCGCTCTCACGAAGAGGCCCGAGATCCGGTGGCGGTGGAGCCTCATCTGCAGGATGTATGAACGCGCTGTGGAGCGTCTCGAGGTAGCTCTGGACGCTCGAACGGGCATTCGTGACAATCACATTGTTCGGTCGGTACTCTTTGGAAATACCGAAGCAAAATATCGTCAACGCCTCATCGAGGGCTGCAATCGCAACTACTGGTGACTGTTCGGCCCGCTGACTGTAGAAGTAATGAAGAACCGGGTAGGCCTTGTGGTTCGAGGTCAGGGTGTTCAGTTGTGAGACATACGTATCCAGCGGAAGATCGAGCCCGGAAAACCCCTCACCGTCCCACGCCGTGCGAACGAGAGCGTTGCTGTGTGTCCCGAGGCCGGTCACACCGCTGGCAAACGAGCGCTTCTGCGTGACCGCATCAAGGACCGACAACGTATACGAGACGGTTAGCGTGACCACGAGCATCCCGCTACCTGTCGCGAGGACGGTGACGAACTGCCAGATACCCTCTCGCGGAACGAAATCACCGTTCCCCAATGTAAACATCGTGTAGCCGGCGAAATAGAGGCGATCGGACCACGAGATCGGGCCCCTGTTCATCGTATCTATGACTGTGCTTTCTCCACCAGCGAAAACGAGTGTCCAACCACCCCAGAGGAGGGTAATCCAGACGAGAAGAGTGAGTACGAAAATCACCGGTCCAGCGAGTGCGAGGGCTCGCGAGTTCTGCCGACAGACTCGCCGAAACACTCGCCACGTCCAGGCCATCAATCGGGACGTGAGCGGACCAGCACCGCCTTCGACCCACAGTGTCGTCCACAACAAGTCGGACGCGGCGCTCACAAGAAGGACAATTCCGATGGCAAGAAAGAGCCACTTCATCCTGTGTGCCCTCTGGGGCAGTCTACGTATCTCTCTGTTAGGCTGTTTTCGCTGGGTTGCCTGGCGTTCATCCTTTGGTTCGGCGGCAGGGTTCGGGTTCCTCTATTCATGATCGAGCGATGTGCAAGTATCTGATCCGCCTCCAAACTGATTACCGCATCTCCTGCGGATTCATCATCCCTTCTTTTACACCCAGTGAGATCAGACCGACGTTAACCGGGTACGCTGCAATGAACCCGATCGACAGCGAGAACGCCATCGCCATCCAGAACAGGATACTCCCAATTCCAGCAGTACCCGCCAACAGCAGGTCAGTACCGATAGCCGCGATTTCCATGACTGTGATACTTGGCGTTTCGCTGAAGACGGCATCCTTCGTGGCCTCCCGGAAACTCTCGCCTTCCTGCATCAGCGGCCCAATATTGAGCCCGTAGCCGAACAGGTATGCGAAGCCGAACGTGATCAGAACGACCCAGACGGTATTCAGCGCGAGAATGCCCTGTGCGAGAGTAATACCGACGATCTCACCCGCACCACAGCCTGAATAACAGTGACTGGTTGAGCGAGACCCCCGTCGCCAGAACGAATCACGACTGATCTGAGTTCGGCCCGTGTACCAGTAGATGGCGAGTCCGATTGGTCCCGAATAGAGAACGGTGAGCGTCCACACGAACTTCATCATCGATGGGAGCGGCTGGTTGTTCGTCCTGAGATCCCACCAAAGGCCACCCAGCGATGTGATCACGAGGAGCGCCCAAATGGCTGCGACTACCGGATCCGAGAGGATTGGTTCGAGGACTACTCTGACCGGTTCGAACGCTCGTTCAATGCGCAGTCCAAACTCGAGGAGCCACTGTGGAAGCACTGACCCCTGAAGAAGGACTGCGACTAGCAGTTGGAAAAACATAGGGTGGTGAAACGTGCGGTTCGGAGTTAGTCCATCGCCTCGATCATCTCGCGGCAGGCGTCGGCGCACTCGGGCAGGACCTCCGCACACAGCTGGCAGTGATCGTGGTCGTGCTGTCCGCACTCTTCAGCACACGCCTCACAGGCCTCAGCACACAGCTCGGCAGTTTGGGTGTGGAACGCCGAGTCACGCGCACACATCCGCGCACACTGGGTCGCGAGGTCGGCAACGTCCCGACAGAGGCGGAGACACTCAGCCATGTCTTCACCATGATCAGCACACTCGTCGGCACACCATTCGCATGCTTGGGCGGCCTCGAGACAACTGTCGATACACTGTTCCATTTCGTCGGTGAGGTGGTCGATCTCTGAGAGTGCCATCGCATCTCTATAATCAACGTACTTCTTTTCCTGGTTTTCCCCTTCACTGCTGCTGGGAGCACAGGGGCGAAACTTATGAATATTAAATCGCCGCTATAAGTGCTTGTATCTCGGACGGAGGGATATTTATCGCCAAATAATATATATTATATTAATTGTTGGACTATAAATTAGTAATATCCTTCGTGTATTGGCAATTGAGTACAGAAATAGTCCCTAATCTGCTTCAGATATCGGTGATCAGGATCTATTTTCATTAGAAATCACAAGGCCCTACTACCATCTTGAGAACAAGAATTATTAGTTAGGATATTGACTTCTATATGATGGCAAACGATAGTTCGATTGTCCGCCTCTTCTTTCTCATTGGCTTTATCATACTGCTCGTGCCGCTTCTAATGATGGTGTTGTTCATGCCTATGATGTGGGGAATGGGTATGTGGGGTCAAATGGGGCAATGGGGTGGTCTGTCAGGGATGGGTTGGATGGGGCTTCTTATGTGGTTTTTCCTCTTGCTCATAATTATCGGAACCAGCTATATCATTTATAAGATATTCCTTGAAACGAATGATCAAGACACAGATCCCGCGCTCAGAGAACTGCGTATCTCATATGCTCGTGGGGAGCTCTCCGAAGAGGAATTTGAACAACGCCATGAACGTCTCCAGAGAGAAAACTGATTGATATCTTCCACGCTATGAACAATGTGGAATCTCGACCACCTTGAGAACCTCACCTCTTGGGTTGTCTCCCGTTCGTAGTTAGTGAGAGCGACAACGAGACGAAGGAATAGCGCGAGTAACACCTGCGCTCGTGCATCTAGGAGAGTGTCTGTATGTATATCTCATACTATGTGCGATACTCCCGACAGTGATCACTCTTGTCCCGATAGCCGGCACGGAATTGGTCGTCTCACTAGAATGGCTCCGATTACCCTTCTTCAGCTAATCGGTAGTGTGAAACCCCCTTCCTCAACGAGTGAGCGACACAAGTGAGTACCGAGGGAGAAGTGCTTGGTGTAGGTGGACGAAACCGGTAGAATAAATCGCTCACAGCGATGAAGAACAGTAATACTGAGAAAACAAGTATCAGTCTTCAGACTAACTTGGAGGCTAAGGGAGTTTCTAGGGAGCGTCAGGATACCTATCAGATACTCTCAGCGATCGATCTCAATATCGAAGGATGAGGTGATCAGGTTTCCGTCTGGTTTCGCTTGCAGGAATAGACGGTACCGTCCTGGTGTCGGAAATTGGGCACCGAACTCAACACGGCCACTTTCTGGATCGGTCTCTTCAGGATGGATATGGAGATACGCGAGATCACCGTCTCGAAGTGCAACAAGATGGCCGAATGCCCCAAGATATGGCTTAAGCTGTGGGACACGTTCATCGTCATCCCGAATATCAAACATTAACTGTGTATGTTCGCCAGCGGCAATTTCGTCTGTACGGAGTTCGATCCTATAGTTCTGAGACTGGGCCTGCCGTGAAGCAGCTGGCCGCGTCTTCGCCGGCATCTCCCCTGGGACAAATACGTCATGGCCGAGTGTTGTCGGACGACTATCGACGACAATATCAACGAATACTCGATACACACCCGGCTCAGAGAACTCCAGATTCTCTATTCGCCAGGTGCCATCCGTCTCCAGGGTCGGATGAAGATGCTGAAACTCAGTAAGATCCCGGCGAACTAAAATCAGATGCGCCAGTTCGCCGTGCGAGTCCTCAAACACGGTGACGATATCGCCGTTGTCATCGATAATTTCGAACGTCCAGGTGGCTGGAACACCCAGTTCAAACCATGTTTCAGCCGGCACGAACCGGAGGCCATTTGCAGCAAGCGAGAGTCCGCTGGGCATGGCGTGTTCTCCCCTACTATAGTCTGCTGCAGGAGACGCTGGTTTGTGATTTCCACGTTCAGAATGTTTCTCCATAGACACTCTATCTCTTGTTAGTAGCTTATCTTTTTCTTCGCGATCCGGATCTCATTACAGCGACCCACCGTTGGCTTTGGTCTCGAAGAACTGCGTGAGTCCCTCTGGGTGGGGTGTCTGATGTGGCGGATGGACCCTAGTATTTGGGGTCCGGAATAGGAATAGGAATGGATGAGCCGAGGGTGTGGGGGTAGTAAAATCCCTGTTGATTAGTTAGCAACCAATAATATAAATTCATTAATTAATATATTAATATCTATAGATTAATGCAGCCTGATTGGTTCCCGCCTGCACGCATACCCACCCCTAGCCCTTCCGTTCATGGGGCCTCTCCGATTCGGAGTGGTTTTCGAGGCCAAATCAGTAGACGAACAAGTTACCAAATAATCTTGTCATGATCGAATTCGAAGACGGGACCGAGTTAGTCGAACTCGCTTGTGATCGGTTCGCCGCGAAGTGGCCTCACGTGCCCAAAGCGGGTCCGGGTCGGTGGTACCGCGGCAACCTCTATGGCACCGGACCACCGTTAGAGAGTTTACTAGGGTTCCTCTAACGTTTTTTGAGGGTATATACTTATGTTGTTACATTGACTAATGTAGGCATGAGTATGAGTTACACAGACGTCCTCGCTGGGTTCGGCCTTGAGGCCGACGACGCCCCCGATCGCCCGCCCCGTGACGACGACGGTCAGCTAATCTGTGCGCGAGAGTGTCTTGACGGCTCGCCGTGTACGCAGGATGTTGGTCTGCCGGGCGTCGCCTGTCCGCATCATGAATCGACCGATCCCCCTCTATGGTAATATCGAGGTCAGATTATTTTACAGCCAAAATAGTGTAAAGACTACTCGTGGGCATTCGTGCCTTGTGCAACAGGCGGCCGGCCGGGAAAAGCGGTTATTGCACACGGTTTAATTGTGTAGTACTACACCAACCCGCGCTCCGTCAGAAATCCATCCCCTGCCGACGCGCGCCAAACCACGAGGCTCTGGCAAGACAAGGTAGTATTGACCTCTGGTGTCTGTAGTGTCCGGAAGGAAGGGGTTCCAAACAGGATAGTCAGGAGGTAGTGCTCGGTTGTGATCTTGGTAGGGTTGCCCCGTTGGCTCACATTACCGCGTATCGGCGTCAAGAATGACAACTCAGTAAGAGATCAGAGGACGGATTGTGATTCAGTTGGATAAGGGTAGATGAGTGACCGTGAATCGATTGTATGGTTGGAGTCAACATGATAATTGATTGCACTCCTTGCGATAGTCTCTCGTGACGTATACTCCTCCGTGCTCGCACTCCACTCGCAGTCGATACAGTAATTCTCAAAGTAATGCATTATCTGCGAATAGCAAGTCCAAACGGATAAGTCAGTGACTTGGGATACCAGCCGTATCTTTACGCCCGGCTTCCAAACACCCTCCTTGGATATACTCGGAGTAAAGAGGGTTGTCTGATCTGATGTGATCTCTTTCAGAGAACGGTAATTATGACATGTGCAGGCGAACTCTTCTTGTTCGTCTGTATCGTACCTCTATGCGTGATTAGACCGTATGAGTGTCATTCTTACTGTCGCACTCCCCGCGTCTCCCCGCGTCTGAATTCGATATTGGCCGCGTGATCGACGCGGTTGATGGAGTGCACATCGAACTCGAATCCATTGTACCGTTAGGTAATCAAGCGATGCCGATCCTCGAGGTTCACGACTGTGAGCACGAATCATTCGCCCGGCGACTCGACGAGCACGATGCAGTCGCCTCGGTCGTTGCTATTGACCAGTCCGAAGACATCGCTACGTATGCCGTTGAGTGGTCCGCTGACCTCGATTCGTTCTATCAGGCCCTGAGCGACCACCACGCCTCCATCTTGAAGGCGATCAAAGACGGTGGTCAGTGGGAGTTCGATCTTCGATTTCCGTCACATGAGTCGCTCTCTGCGTTTCATGATCAGATCAATGAGGATGAGATACGGCTTGATGTCCGCCGTGTCTCTCGGTCGAATCAGCCAGAGCTCGACCCGCAGAGTCGATTATCCCCGGCTCAGCGAGAGGCACTTGAACTCGCGATCTCGGAAGGATACTATTCTATTCCCCGAACGACAACGACCGCTGAGTTAGGTGCAACACTCGGCATTTCGGATCAAGCCGTCGTCGAGCGATTGCGCCGAGCGATGGCAGCGCTCGGCCAAGAGTATATTGCAGCGAGCGAAGAGACACTACAAGCGTGAGGAGGGCGCCCGAGTAGTCTATCCACTGTTCCACTAGAATCGGTTTGGTTACCTACTCGTGGTCGGCTGCTGGTGGCGCTTCATCCTGCGTGTGATCTTCTGAACTGAGGGCCCGATCAATGAGGTTGGCGTGGCCACGACGCAACCTCTCAGAGAGCGCTTGATGTGAGACGTCAAGTTCGTCAGCCAGTTCGGTTAATGAGACCTCCCGAGGAACGTCGTAATAGCCCATCTCTCTGGCTTTCATGACTGAGGTATGCTGTGATTCACTCAATCCGTGCGCTGACCCGTCCTTCCCGTCGAGTTCATATATCGAGTCAACCGTAAGCGAGAGTCCGTTCTCCGCACAGAAATTATAGACTACTGATAGAGAATCGTGCTCAGGACACATGACTTGGAACTCCCACGACTCGCCCGTTGTTTGTGCAGTGGTGATTGCGGCGTCCTTCTCAGTGAGGAGATGGATAGCGAGTTCGGCGTCAGCAATCCAGTCCATACGATAAAACTGTTCGCCATTACACTCGGCGAGTCGAGAGTACGACTCGACGGAGGGGTCGTCATCAACCGCGGTTTCGAACGCCTCGAAATCATCCGTCGTGACCCAGACGAAGGGCATGACTGAATCGGGATCTTGAGCGGCGAAGCGTTCGATCTCGACGTGGAGATTCGCCACCTCTTCGAAGGTGTGTGCTAACGCGAATTGTTCAATTGGGAGACGAAATTCGATGATTGAGGCCACTGGTACACCAAGGGATATCCATCCGTATAGTAGTAAGCAATTGACAAATAAAGAACCTGTGTTTAGCCAAAACAATATGAATAGGATTACGAGGAAGTAGTCTTGATAGGCGATGCTGGTAAGGAACTATTCCATTTATGAATGGAAAAGATAGAATATTGGGTGCTACCGCACGTTAGATCTGCGGCATATCTACTCCTTACCTGAGTACTCAAGTCTCTTTTTCTGTCAAGGTGGTAGATTTCTTTTTCTCTACTGAAAACCGACACGCCGTAGTATCCGTCCTATGATTGGATTTTATCAACGATTTCCTTTGCTTGTTCTTTCGCTTTCTCTTCACCGACATTCTTTTTGATCAGGACGCTTTGGACTTCCCAATCGTCACTATCTTCTGTCTGGCCCGTGCGCACCTCTGCTCCTTCTGAAACGGATTCAGCGGGTTCTTTTGCCCAATCCGGCGTACGGATGGTCTCATACTGGTCGGGGTCACGAAAACGCACGTGAATATACTCATCCTCGGTTTCAACGGATTGAATCTCAGTCATTGATTTCGAGTACGGTGCGCAGACGCTAAACAGTAAGGGTGAGTCGGTATCGGGATGAACTAATTAAGGAAACAACTGCCATCGCTTCTAGGTTATTCTTCTTTCCTATCCGTACCTGTAATCAATGTTGACTTGACAAGGATATTAGTGGATTGTCGCGTCTGTTCTGAAAACACGAATTGAGCACCTTCTCAAGAGTAGTACACTAGTAGAGAACTATTATTTGGGATGGGCGGAATATCAAAGCAGAGTAAGGGTTCAGTATATGTAGTCACTCCATATAACAGATTACTTACTGCCGGTTTTCTTTATATCTTATACGAGTATTCAGAGTTGTTCTTCTATTTCTTGTATTCCTTCTTCAAGTGATTCTCGTTCGAAGTACACCGCTTCGACAGTGAAGACTATCGCCGCGATGATGACAACGAGCCAGAACACCGACGGAAGCTGCGCATAGAGATACCAGGTAAGCATGATGAAGAAGGCGGCTGACCCGATTGTGCCGACAAGCGGCGGAATCACGTTGATGTCGCCCTCGTCGCGATGTGCCAGCGCAAGCGCGCTCATTACCCCGAAGACGACGATAAAGGCGAGCGACGCGAACTCCACGACCGCCTCGAGGCTCCCGAGGATCGTGAACGCTGCCGTGAAAAAGCCAATGACGAGAATGGTCCGTGTCGGAGCGGCATCTGCGTCGGGATCACCCATCCGCTCGGGAAGGATCTCGTCGGAAATAAGGTTCTTTGCGAAGATCGCCTCGCTGAATAGCGTCGAGTTGATCGCGCTCGCCGTCGAAATGAGGCCGGCGATCCCAACGGCAAGTGCAAGCCATTTTGAAATCACGAGCCCTCCATAAATCAACGCTGCCTCGGGCTGAGCGGCGACGACCTCTTCGGGAAGCAAACTTGTGATAACGAACCCCACAAGGATGTAGATGAACGCCGCGATCGGGATCGAGATGAATATTCCCTTCGCAAGCGTCTCTTTGGGATCGTCAAACTGCTCCTGATCATAAAAGAGCAGCTGCCACCCCTCGAAGGAAACGAACCCGACGGACGCGGCGAGAATCGGGTTGAAGTCGTAGCTCGTGATCGATCGCACTAACGACGAGAGGCCGACCTGCAGCATCTGGTTCGAGAACCCAAACCAGAGCCCGATGAGCCCGAAGGCGGCGATGATGCCTGCCTGGACGAAGACGAGATACCGCTCGACGGCCGCCGTCGAACCCGCTCCGAGGAGATTTATCCCAACGAAGACGGCGATGATACTGACTGAAAGGAACTGTCTGATTGGCAACCCCCAGACATACGCTACGCCGAGCATCATCTGTCCATACGCGCCGAACGCATAGGCGTACATCGCCATCGTGCCGATGTAGCCGACGACGAGCGTCCAGCCGACGACGCCCGCGGTCGTCGATCGACCGGTCAACTCCTCGATGTACGTCACCGAACCGCCCTTGTTTTCGGTGATGTCGTTGAGCTTCACGTACGAATAGGCACAACAGAGCACGACGATGGTCGCGAGCGAGTAGGCGAACCACGTCAACACGCCGGCGGCCGCCACGACAATACCGATGGCCGCGTAGATCCCTCCACCGACGATGCCACCAACACCAAGTGCAACGGCCGTCCCTACACCGAACCCTCCGCCCTCATCTTCGCTCATGATTGAATCCTCACGACGCGACCATCGTTTGTACTCGTCAGTTGGGGATTGACCTCCGCGATCGGGTGGACCCGGAAGTTCTGCACTCGGTCAGTTATCGCAAAGCTGTTTTGGAACGAACAGATCGGGAGGAAGGTCCGTTCTGAGAGCAACCTCGTAATGGCGGTCTCGTAGAGGGTTTGTCGGCGTGCTCGGTCAGTCGTCTCCCGTGCCTTCGAGAGCCGATTCATTACTTCGTCACCGGTATAGAAGATCCCATTGGTCTCTCCGAGCATGTTCTCGTGAAACGTAGGATAGAGGAACGAATCCGGATCAGGCATACCAGCGATCTCACCAATAAACACCGAATAATCACGTTCTGACCCCGAGACGTACGACTTGAGATAGCTCTTCCAAGACTTCGAGGTAACGAGCGCACCATGGCCGGCGTCACGGAGCCCGCCTGCAAGATCCTCACCGAGTTCCTTCCAAGTGGGATTCTTCGACGTCAGAATCTTGATCTGACCGGTCGTCTCATTTGCTTCCCTGAATAGGTTTTTTGCCCGTTCGGTGTTCTTTCGGTTTGGAAGCTCCTGCCACTCCTCGATCGGCATATCCCACTCTTCTGCCATCGATCTTGGAAGAGGACTGTACACCCGGTTTCCCATCGGTTCGATGAACTTCCGAACCGCTTCGTCCATATCGATACAGTAACTGATCGCCTCTCGAACTTCTGGTTTGGTCGTCGGGCCTTGATTCAGATTGAAGCCGAGATAGTAGGTCCGGTACCCGTCTCGCCGTTTCATCGAGGCATCCGTCACGTCACGAATGTCGTCAGCTACTTGCGGTCCAATCGGTTCGATCGCGTCGTTCCGGCCGGTCCGAAGGCTCATCATCTGTGTGAGCGGCGATTCGACGTACACCATCGTGAGCTGGGCGATCGCCGGTTTTGGTTGTCCCCAATACTCGTCCCAGCGAACGAGTTGTGCCTTCTGGTCCTCGCTGAATTTCCTGACCTCGAATGGCCCACTCCCGATTGGCTCCTTAGCAAACCTTTCTCGATCGTCTTCACGAGCTTCTTTGGGGACGATCGGCTGTGTGAGCATGTGTGAAAGCCCCGGAAATGGATGTTGTAACCGGAATCGGACTGTTTGGTCGTCGACGACCTCTACCGATTCGATCATATCGACTCTCCATGCGCTCGGGGCTCGCTCTTCGACCGGTGCCTCGAACGAGTATTGGACGTCTTCCGGTGTGATGGGTTGATCGTTCTGAAAGTGTGTCTGTTCTTTGAGGGTAATATCGATCTGGCGACCGTCGTCGGAAACTGTTGGTTGGTCAGTCGCGATCTGTGGGACGATATTGGCTCCCTCACCATAGGCGTAGAGACCATCGAAGATCCGGTTGATGGCCTGCTTTGAACCGACGTACTTTGCTGTGATCGGATCAAGGGTGACCGGTGGATAGAGAGTCCCGATCCGAAGGTGTGGCCCGGGAGGAGTCTGCGCAAGAGCGGAACAGCCTGCGAGCGTTGCCATACCTGTCGCACCAATTCCTGTGAGTAGGTCTCGTCTACGTAGTATACAACCGTTTTCTACCATATATCGTAGGACTCCGAGTGAGTGCTCTATGGATTGACTATCCACCAGCGATGTTAGGTCTCTCGCTTGCTATAGCCCGTATGCCGCCTGTTAGGTGTCGGGAATCGTGATCCGGATATCCGTTGTCAGCTGATCTCCGTTTGTACTATCCTGCAGTATTGCAAGGTCCGATACTGTAGTGACCCTGTTGAACGATATCTCTCTGTTTAAATTCCCCTCGGCGCTGATACCTCTCGTAAGGAGAGATCGGATACAGGGAACACATCCGAAAGAAGTATTCAATGCTTGCTTCATTGTTCATCGTCGTTCGAGCGGATCCATCGTCTGAGGAACGGAACAAAATCAGCGAAGTACCCGGTTCCCCAGATCGCTACGATCAACGCCCCTACCGTGTTGAACACCATGTCCGTCACAATATCGTCGATACCGAAGACACGAACGGGAGAGCTGATACCGAGTATTTGAGACAGCCAGACAGCCCCAAACTCGAAGACTTCCCAGATGACACCGAATGCGAGCACGAAGACGAGAATAAACACCACTCGAAATTTCGACGGTACGTCAATCTCACTAGAGTGGCACTCAAACGCCCGAAGAACGGCATAGCCGATACCGGCAACGAGGATTGCCGAGACTGTATGCGTCACTTCGTCGTACCACGAGAACCATCTGTAGGGACCGAGTGAACCGAGGACGTGAAGCACGACCGCGATCGTGATCAAAAGAACCAGTCCGGCATCCATCGAGTATCCATACTCTCGACGCAACACCGCAGGAAGGAATGTTACGGCCAGTGCAAGCCCCGCGTTTGCTGCCATCGCTACATGAAGCGTCACCAGTCCATAGACAACCAGACCTCCCAGAGCGAACTGTAAACTCCACGCAAGAAATCGTTCCTGAGACTTGGACAGGCCCAGAATGTCACTAAAAGTCATTATCGATAGGGTGCGCGTGCGATTCCACGTGTTCTACCTTCTCGACGTACCACTCGAAAACCACACTCATACTGATTCCGATGGCCGTGACAATGACTATGTCTACCTGTAGTTCTCTCTGCGAATGAAGGAATTGGGTTCCTAGCCAGAGGTCGGAATAGTACTGGGCAATCGTCCAGAGTCCCTGGATCGCAAGGGTCAGCAGGGCAGCAAAGGCGACTGCGAAGCGTTGAGTCATTTTAACGGGAGTGAACGCATCGAGTTCAATGACCACGATGAGTGCCAGCGCCGCGACAGCGAAATACCCCGCTACCTCCATGTACATCCCGAGCGTCCGACTGATCGTGGCCGTGGCCGCAACAATCAGGAGTGGCCAGGGAACCATCATAGTCCACTCTCCGGTCGTCAACGCGGGCATCGCCGCAATGAGTACGATGAGAAGCGCGACCCCACCCCAAAGGACGGCGTCTGAGAGGAGACTTTTCACGGCTGCGAGCGCTACGACCCCAGTCAGCACCCAGCTGATGAGAGCGTTCATCCACTCGTTGTGGACAACCGCTCGTAGTCGTACCATATCGGGCATATGTGAGTTGAACGGATAAATCAGGAACCACAGTGATCCTCGATTGTCGAATCCAGTATTCTGCCACGAAGACTCCGATGAGAAGCCTGTACACGAGTCATGCGATGATTGTTGCCCACGACTCAGCAATTTGGGCAATAATAGTATAATTACTTAACACAATATCGTCTATAAAGTAGTAATGAGGTGTATAATAACTCACGATAATTAGTACATATCTCTATTTAGGACGCCGTTTCCTCATTAGTGGTGATTTTGTTAGACAGGTCGATGAGTATCGTGAGTATATACACTTGTTGCGGATTCAAGTAGAGCGGCGATCAGGGATCGTCAGTGTCGGTATTAGGCCGAACAACAGCATCTGTGAGCTGTGAACTGAATGGGAACTTATCAGCCATTCGTTGGGCTATGATCGTCAATCGTACAATATAGGAACCCAAGAGAAGAAACGGCACAAATCCCGCAAGCAGGACAGCTGGAATAAGTACAGTCAGAGTCGCTGACGAAACCAACGGCACAGAGGCCGGAGCGGTATACAATAACATCACAATAACACTTGAGAGCTGCACCGGAAGTCCAATATAGAGAAGGAACCGTGAGAGTTCCGCCACTTCGGATTCGATAAACGTTGTCTGAAACATTCGAGTTGCGACGACGATATGCTCCAATCTATTAGTTAATTGATCGAGTTGTTCCGTAACTGGATCGGTAAACTTATCGGAATGTTCCATTTGAAGATACCATGCCTGATGGGCGTGGTTCTCGTAATCCGCATTTACCGAGGTAAACAATGCATGTTTCAATTCACTCGCTGGATGTTCAAGTAGATCAACTACCTGGTCTGTATGTGCATGAAACCCGGCAATGAGGTTCTCAAGTTCGTCATGAGCCTCTTTCGTTCGGGCTTGTGATGAGAGTTGCTCAAGAGATTCCAGATCGTCGCGTATATTTTCAAATAAAAATAAGAAGAAAATATTGGGTTTCACTGGCATGACTGATTGACTGATCGTTTTGCTAACATCGTTACGATACGAGATTGTTTCAGCCATCTCAGCTCGAATTTCGTTAGGGGATTCAAGCTCTCGTCCGAGAAGAAACTGACTGAGTGAAGTAATAATAGAAATAAGTGTGAAATTAGCCGTGATGAACGCGAACAGCAAGAAGAGAATCGGTGTCTCTGCCTGTAGTGGAATAAACCCTAACACTATGACTACTAGTAACGTACCAGCCAGGAGGACAAGCTGGAAGAGGCTTACTAGTAACCGATTTCCCGTCACTACGACCCACTCTCGGGGACCGTCCAAGAGTAAAGAGAACTCAAACACAAGCCATGATGTGAAGTCGGTTTTCGTTGACTGGGTTACTCTATTCATGATCTTCACGTTGGGGAACAGCTGAAAATACTAGCTGCAATTCAACCAGACTTTCGGAAAGCACCATTCATTGATCGTGCTAAGTTGTATTTAATAATGTAGTCTACCTGTGAATAATGTTCTGGATAGCCACATTGGTTTGAGTGAAACAAATACTATCACTGATTCAATATTGTTGATCGACGTTATTCCTGATGGTTTTTAATATCTCTACTTTGGTATCTCATTATAGAAAAATAAATATATTTTTGTTGATAATAAATGTATAATTTCATGATTGCAAAAGACGCAACGCTACTGAGGAGATGTACCACGTAATCCGGCCGGAATTCGATCACCATGAGCTCTGTTTAGGCGTTTGAGCCAGACCGGAACGGGGCAAACATGGACACAGGTGTACGAGCTATCTATACTTCTGAGCGGGGGTTGATCACCTCATTACAGCATGTAGCCGTGGTTGAACACCACGTCCCCTCTTAAGAAGATGAGCTAGAGACCAATGTGTTGTGTTTGCATAGCACTCTTACTATAACGGGGAAGATAGAGGCTTGCCGAGAAAAATACTATTCCCACCGCTGTTGGGGTAAGCCATTACTGAACGATAACGTATGAAGAAGCGATAGCTCTCGACTCTCATATAACCCCGACGAAACGTGGCCGGATTCGTTAATACGGTAATAGGTACTGACTGCTTCTATTGTTCTCATACCAAAAACGCATAGGGCTGAGAGATGGACAGCCATCGAACTATCGTTCATCCGGAGCGTAGCCGGGTGATTGAGCCTCGATTACTTTGGCAGCCTCCTCGAGCTGTTCAGCATTCGTTGCAATCAAATCATCGAGCGAAACGATGCCTTCGAGCTGCCCCTCGTTATTGACGACTGGGAGTCGCCGAACCTTCGTCTCACCAAACCGGACCGCAAGATCGTAGGCTTCGGTATCGGCCGATACCGTTTCGGGATTCCCGCTCATCAGTTCCTCAGCGGTCAAGCTCGCTGGATCGTCTTCCTGACCCACCGCAAGTCCAAGAGTACGGTCGGTAACGATCCCGATCGGTTTGGAGTCCTCAGTAACGACAACCGAGCCGACCCGCTCGTTATCCATTGTCTGAGCGATCTCTGTCGCTCCAGTAGCCGGTTCAACTGTTACGACATCCTCTTGTGCAAGGTTGTGAGCAGGCATTACACTCCTTGGGAGGATAACTCTCACAGTAAGTAGTTGGGTTGCAAGCGCTACCAGTTTACGAGCCGGCTGGTCTTCATCATTCTCGTCCGTTTCGACTACTATGTTCCGACTGAGGCAGACAGGGTCTTTAGAGGCCGATCATGGGTTTGGTAATAACAGCCGCGCAAATACAGGGTGCACTGATATTCAGATTAGCAGCGACTAGTAATCTACGATGGCAAGCCATTCACCAGAACCCTTCAAGCATGTCGCAGCTGATATCTCCCAAGAGGTGAATCAGTATCGATGGTATATCCTTCGCTATCTCAATCGATGTCGCTATCCTGCATCAACGACGGAACTGAGTGACTATATTAGTTCCCGAGTTACGTCCCAACCTGATCAGATTACACCTCTACTAGAGAATCGAGATCTGCCAGTATTAGCCGAGAGCGATGTAATTACGTATGATGCACAATCACAGCTGGCCTATCTCGAGACGAGTCAAACCTCGTTTGCAGACCATATTCGCCGGGCAATCAAAGCCGGTCTCATCACCCATATAAAACCACTTCCGCTCCCTACAAGTCCACACGTCGGTTCATCTCCTCCTCATCAAACGGACATAAATCGATAGCGCTTGCGTGATTTCCTCTCGATGTGTTGGTGGGTTTGTTGTGGTGGGTGAACCCTATATTGGAGGTTTAACATAAAGGTGGATGAGTCATAGCATGGAAGGGAGTGAATCCACTTTTGGTTGTCCCACTGATCCGAAGCCGAGGACAGAGGCGAAACCATGAGCGCAGCACCTCTATCCTAAAGGATGGAGAGCTCATCCAGCAGGGATACAGGATGATGGCGGAAGTGTCCTGTGTGTCCTTCTCCCTCTTTTGGACGCTTTCACGTCGTTGAACACGTTTATCAGCGCCTGCTTTGTGACGATTCTATACAGAAAGGCGTCTTGGGGCCAGCTAATAAGACGCTCGTCTGTGAGATACACCTCTGTTATAAGGGGAGAGCAGCCAACTAGTTGCTACAGAGCACATCCAAAGCTGACTTAGGGTTGATGTCAGAGGCACCCTGAGTCTTTCTCCCTGTGGACACCCACACGTCGACCATGAGCGTGCTAGTTGTGTCCAAGTACAGGGAATCACCTTCGCATCGAACCAGTTGGGTCGGCCCTTGCTTGCAGGCTAAGACGGGAGGTAACAGACAAACAGGCCTGTGATTATGGAGTACTCTGGCAGGAGACGGTAGTACTAATCTCAGGTATCAGCAGGTGTCCGAAAGGGAGCGGTTTCAGACAGGACGGTTAGGAGGTGGTGCTTGGTTGTGGTTTTGGTGGCGTTGCCTCGCTATCTCATATCACCGCGTATTGCCGTCAAGAATGCAATCTAGAAGGGGACACTGTGATCCAAAGAGCGTTAGTTACGGTTGGGGATGAAGTTCCGCAAGAAGCGATTGCCGAATACGAGGACAAGAAGCGCACCGACAAGATCAAAGACGAGATTGAGAAGGGTATCACGAGCACTGTAGGGGATGAGTACGGGTTGAAGACCGAGACGCTCGGTGACTCCGTGGATAGTATACTCCATGAGCTCCCACAGAACGCCACCACCGACAATGGCGGCAAGAACACGTGAGTTAGGGTTATGGCCACGGCGGCACGCAGCGACATGGACGAATCCGCCGAGGAGAGATGCAGAAAGGACATGCGTAAGGTGATCCCACCACCATGTGTCATCGTAGAGGCCGAGCATGCTGGCGGCGTGAGTAAGCATCGCCGTCGCCGTATACATACGTTGCCACGGCCGGAACGCAACGTTGTACCGATGTTCGATAAGACGAGGAAGGTAAGCCGCCGCGAATGAAAGGGCACCGTTTACTACTGCACCCGAATTCCGTCGTCGAACTCCCGCCATAATTACCGCCATAATCGCACCCTTGATACCGCGCTGAGCCGTTTGAATCACCGAAGTCTGCGTGATCTGCGTCATTGATATCGTTCCTTCAAAGTAATTGACTTCGCTTTATGTGACGAGACTCCCCTCGCTGCTCATGAGGTCATCTTCCCTCATCCTCAATCTTCTGAACATATACTCATATCTCATAGAGTGAGTTCCGTCATTAGTGAAGTAGAGCGTCCTGCCTATACACCGTTTAGACGAGAACCGACCCGGCTACCGACTCTTGGTCGTCCTCATACTCACTTCCCCACGCAGGCAGATGTCTTATTGAGCTATCAGGAGTGGGAATAGACGGCGATACACATGAGCGTTGACTCCACAGAAGACCTGTTCGTCGAGGGGCTACAGCACATCTATTACACCGAACAGCGGCTAGTCGATGCACTCGAGGAACTTGAAAGCACCTCCAGTGCTGATGAACTCAAAGAAGGGTTCTCCGAGCATCGTTCGGAAACACAGAACCACATCGAGCGGCTCGAAGAGGTATTTGAGGCCGTCGGGCAGGACCCGGACGGTGCAGAGGATCCCGTCGTCGAAGGCATGATCGAAGCGCACGAAGAGTTCGTCGACAAAGATCCCAGCGACGGGGCACTTGACCGCTTCAATATCGCTGCGGGCCAAAAGTCCGAACACTACGAGATCGCCTGCTATGGCAACCTCACACCGATGGCCGCTCAACTCGGTCTTGATGAGACTGCAGACCTCCTTGAGCAGAACATGCGCGAAGAACAGAATGCGCTAGACGAACTTGCTACGTTGGGAGAGGAGTTCGATTACGGTCGCCTCGAAGTGTAATATCGACGACATTCGAAATTTTTCTGCTGAACTAGTCCTCATCTACTCTGTAATCAACAGCAGGTATTGAGTCACCATTACACACCTCTGTGGAGAGTTATCACAGACGACTGTCCTAAGGCGTAGCCATTGCGCTTCGGGGACAGCGGCGACCCTGTCGTTTCCCCTGATGATTATCTCAGTAATCATAAATGAATGAATTCTTGCTCGTGCTCATAGTAAATATAACAGTTGATTGATATGTGGGTTGCTGAGAGCGACAGAATTTTCTCACCTTGAGGTGCTGAATAATGGCCACGAACAGTTATGTGGCTAGAGTGGGTATATGAAAATGGGTAATAGAAATGGGTACAAAAGAGAACGTAGAAACGGTGCGGGTGGATACTCGTGGACGGATTACGCTGCCGCGGCATATCCGACAGCGGTTTCGGATAGACGAAGGTGATGAGCTCGACCTCACGATTCGAGAGGGAAAAATTCACCTTGCAAAGGACCGGCCCGAGCTCCAGACGATTAGCGATGAGCGTGAGTGGGGCGAGGAAGCCTTCGTAGATGCCGGTGAAGCACTCTTTGGCGGCGAGCACGAATGACGCGATTGCTCATCGACGTGAACGCATTTGCCGTGAGCTTGGTTGAGTCTCATCCCGGTCATGAGTATGTCACGTCTCACGTGCATCCGGCACTGACTGGAGACAATACTCTGCTCGTCTATAGCTATCTCCCGTTTCGAGCACAGTGGGTGCTCACCACCAAGTGGGGGTATGACCGTGTAGATGCTCGGAATGCAGTCTCATCGTTTCTCCAGCATCCAATGGCCGTCATTGACGCGGACATTGATACGGTGCTCAATTCGTATGATATCAGTTCTGAGAAAAACCACGATGTGTATGACTCATTCTACATCTCGTTAGCCCGCACTCACAATACGGATGCGATTCTCACCACTGATCGGGGGTTCGAACAGTTGTGTGAGGGCGAGTCTTTTGAGTATCTTAATCCAGTACCGGATGACGTACTGGAGCGATTTAGCCGCATCAATTCGTAGCACCTTGTGCAACATTGGCCGTTCGTAGAAGGTGGTTGTTGCACAAGGTTCGATCGACTGTAGTACTACGGCGACCGCCGCCAACCACCACAATCCAGCCGTCGCGCCTCCGGCTCTCTGGCGGGAGAAGATACCAGCCCCGCTTCCCCCACCGCAGCGGAATGAACCTCACCGCCTCACAGTAAGGGGTTGGCCCGGTTTCGATACGGGGCGTCAATATTTCCCTGGGGGCGTGCTTAAGGGCACTCAATCAAAATACCACAGCCACCTTCGCAGAAGCGCGCGAAAAATCCGACCCGAAACGACGGCTCGCGCGACGAAAATCAGGCCGAAAAAGGTGCACATGATGATAAATCGGCTGGCTGTATCTATCGATCCTCCAGATACGAACTGACCTCTGATACGTGCCACAGCTGACTCCTGGAACCCTCGCTCGCTCGGGACAGTCGTCATACCGCATGCACGAAAAAACCGCCTGCTAGATGCTGAAGGGCCGAGTAGCGGGGAGAGTTACAACGAATCATAGCAGGACACCCCATGAGTCACCAACAACCTCCTACCAGACGAAGTATGCCAAGGGTGTCCCATTTCCTCTATACCGTCATATCCGTATTGTTAGAGGGAGCTTATGGAGACGGCCCCGGACGAGTGCTCACTCAAAATGCGTGTTACAATGCACACACACGGGATGGCCACTTGGGGAGAAATGGGCTCGTGTTAGTCGTCGGCGAGTGGGGGCTCCGCGATCGTATCAGTCGTGTCCTCGTCCTCCTGGTCGTCCTCGAGGTTGGCGGCCAGCTGCTCAAATTCCTTGCCGCCGTGTTCATCGGCAACGTACTGTGCAAACTCACGGCCGCTGTTCGGGTCGTAGTTGAGCAGCATGTCCTCGAAGGGGGATGATTCAACACGTATCGGGATCCACCCTTGCCGATCCTGAAGCGAGATTAGGCACTCCGAAGGGTGAGCCAATGCGTATTGGTAATCCCAGTCCCGATCGAAACAACAGAACGTGCCCCTTCTGCGAAAATCGCAGATTAGGAGGGGGTTAGTGAGGTTTAAGTAATATCATCCCCTAGTACTGATTGCCTCATCGAACCCAAATGGGCTGAGAGGGGGCAAGGTGTGTCAGAGGCACCTTTTCTGCAGGTTTCTCGCTGACCCCTCTCACGCAATAGTAACGCGATTACTCCTTATTAATGTTCTGCTCAATATCATGTTTAGTGTGAAATTCACA
>NZ_LTAZ01000013.1 GCF_001593955.1 Halalkalicoccus paucihalophilus
ACGCGGAGCTCGAAGAGCTTCGGACGCGCATCGAACGGATCGAGCGTGAAGCGATCGAGGCGTTCAATACGCATATGGAAACCGTCGTCGACCTGCTGGACTATGGAAATCTCGCGCGGATTTGGCTTGAGTACCGGAATCCGGACGGAAGAGGAGACGCGACCTTCGAGCTGCACGTAACGCGCCAAACGGATGATGGCACAACCTACGAGGATACGATCGATCACCTCAGCGAGAGCGAACGGGAGGTCACCGGCTTAGTATTAGCGTTGGCAGGCTATCTCGTCCACGACGTACACGAGGAAATGCCGTTTATCCTGCTTGATTCGTTGGAAGCGATCGATTCCGAGCGTATCGCACAGTTAGTCGAGTATCTCGAGGAATATGCCTCTTATATCGTCGTTGCACTATTGCCTGAAGACGCGAACGCTCTCGACGATGACTACCAACGAGTTGCAGAGATCTGACTTAGTTGCTACACAGATTTCACAATTATCGAAAATAATTGATTTATCTCTATTATTTGACATTGTCTTTGATAGTATCACATCGCTGGTTCTTTGTGTTTGAATAGATCTAGGTCGCGAGTTGGAATAGAGAGCGAAATAGAAGATCCAGCATATCTCCCAGTCTCCGTCTCGGGGTTCATATGGCCGTGTTCCGGACCACTAGTATAAGAAATTTATAGGTGAATAGCCGTTCACTTAAATTCTTAGTAGAGGTTGATGGCAACGTATCCAGAGCAGAGGAGAGTCATCCGTTAGCTGCAGGCCAGCCAGCTCGGCCGTGATCTCGTTTGTGAACGGCAAACCCGAGAGTTCGAATATGACGCTATCGACATCTACCTAGATAGCTCCGTCAACTCGAATATACCTTAATTCATTAATAATACCGCTTACGCACTAGGCCCAATTATAATAAGCCCAATTACTCCTACAGAGACTAATATAAGAAAAAGCATGATGACTGCGATAATATCACTGATTAGTGATTTTAGCCACATCATCTTGCTTTGTCACTCAAAAATATATAAATATATCGAATTAGTTCTGTATATATACAATGAAAAGATCTGATAGAGAATCCCCTGAGTGAATCGAGAAGAGCGAGAGCAATGGTCGACCGCGTACGCTTCGCCGACATCCCCTAATCGACTGTCGGGCGGATCCTCAATCGAGCGGAACTGTCGGGACTATGATCCTGCTAACACGAGCGTGTCCCCCAAATTAGTCACTTAAGATTAATCTTCTCTTTTTCCGAACTACCACCATTGACGCGGGTCCCGAGTCCCGCTTCTCGGTAACTGAGTTCGTCCTCGACGTAGCGCTGTAGTTCGTGGTACTCTTCTCGCTGCTCGAGGATCAGACGCTTTATATCACTATATGAACCAGATATTCTAGGCATGCCTTCGCCCTCCTAGCCAAGGACAGAGACGGATAATCAGATGGATGAAAATAGAGCGAACATGATCTGTTCAATGAGGACTGAAAGAAAGAAAGAACGAACACTAAAGCCTGTTCCGCTCGTTCTTTACTACGAATGAAAGTGTTTTCTTCAAAGAAGCATCGACTCCGGGGGATTCTGTTTTCGATTATAGCAATAATTGTTCTCGGTATATTATATCTCTCTATTCAACGGTATTTGCCATTTATTTTCAATGCTGATGAACTTCGTATATGGATCTCCCAGTTCGGTCCCCTCGCCCCTCTCGTCTTCATTGTTATCCAAGCCACACAAGTCGTCGTGGCTCCTATACCCGGGCAGGCTCTTGCTCTCGTCTCAGGGTATCTCTTTGGAGCCGTTGCTGGGACTATCTATAGTCTTCTCGGTGTCCTTCTTGGTAGTGCGATTGCGTTCAGCCTTGCAAAGCGCTATGGGCGCTCGTTTGTTGAAGAGATTCTCCACGAAGACTTGATGACGCGCTTTGATGGATTCGTAGACCGAGTCGGTATCCCAGGCCTACTCGTGTTTGTCCTCATTCCCGGTCTTCCCGATGATGCGGTCTGTTTTCTTTGTGGGCTCACGACGATGTCGCTCCGAACGTTCCTTATACTGATTACTATCGGTCGTCTACCAGCGTATGTTCTCACTGTGTACGCCGGCGGTGAATTGGCCAGCGGTCAATTGAGTAGCGCACTACTACTTCTCGGGGTCGTGATTGTTCTTTCAGCAATCGGCTACTACAAACAGGACACGATTCGACAGTTTGTCCAGCGGCTAAACTTCTAGACGTCTGTCTGACCCATCTGAGCAGACGTTGTCTCGCTTAGAACTCTCCCTGTGAAGAGTATAGTGTGGTCCATTAGGTGGACTCAAAGTCCAGATCAACAGCGTACCAGTCAAGAATAGTGAAGACAACGGAGACCGTACAGGAACCCTCGAAGTTGAGTGAGTACTTGTTTTATTCATGTGACTGATCAGCTGTTGGGATGCAAGAGAAACGGTAAGCGATAGCGGAGGAACTGAACAACAACCACCATCACGAATGGCCCGAGAAAAATGCCGTACCAGCCGAAGATAGGTGGGCCAAGGAGGTAGGCGAACATGACGAGCCCAATGGGGAATAGCCGTCCTGACAGAGAAGGACGAACGTAAATTCGGATGATGTTGTCGAAAGCGAGGTTCATAACGAGGAAGAACAGGCCGGGGAACCAGAGGAGCGTCGGATCAGAGCGAAAAGCGAGAGCGGAGAGGTATACGATGACGGCTCCGTAGAGAAGGTTTCGCCCCACCAGTGGAATCACCGATGTCAGTCCCGTCGCAATCGCTAGCAACATTGGATGTGGGATCGCGAGCCCGGATGGTGCGATGAGGTTGAGCGTGTGGTAGATTATCGCAGCGAATACCGTAATCGCCAGCAGGGTCAGTGTATAGCCGAAATAAATCGACTTCAACCCTTGATCGACCGTCTGGATGTACTCGATCAGATTCGGGCGCCCCTCAAGGATATTTTCGTTAACCCAGTCCTTGATCGATTGCTCGTCGCGTAAGAGAAAGAAAACGAACAGTATGGTGAGAAGTGCATTGTAGAGCTGGCTCACGAACGTGCCGATGAAGCCACTGAGCCAGAGCAGCGCTGATTCGACGGTTGGACCTGTGCGAAAACCGTCTGTGAGCGCGTAGATCGCGTCTGGAGAGGCCGGTAGTTCCTCGAGATCAATATCAGGAAAGAGGACCTCGAGAACGCTTTCGATGTCCGTTGGTTCCAATGTAGCGACTTGCCAGACCACGTACGCCGTGAGCGCCAGTAAGAGGGCGACGAGTGGAACAATGAATAGACCCACTGTGAGCGCCGCCGCACTGGTCGACGACACACCCTGTTGACGTACCTGTCTAGTAATGGGACGGGCAACGTAATAGAGGAAAATCCCAAAGGTGGCCCATCCTAGGTACGGAGACAAGATAACGAGCAGAACAGCGGTCAGCAGCCCTGCGAACAGCCACCATCCGGCCCACGCTCGAATTGGCGGATCGAAAAACGACTTAGCCCATCCCATATGTCCCGAAACGACGGTTGCAGATAAGACGTTATTCGTGACATTCATCGAACTACACGACCGCTAGAGATTGCTTTAGGTGACGTGCAACCCCTCGCCTACGATTCTGTGCGCGAAGACACCGACCTCGGTAGTCAGCACGCGATTCTCGCCACCCACCAAGCCGCACAAGCCATCACCGGCTGTATCGAACGCCGGTCGAAGGGCAAGAAGGTCAGCAAGCCAACGTTCACCGCGCCGACCGTGAAGTACGATACGCGGACGATGACGGTGTTCGATGACGACACCGTGTCCCTCTCCACAACAGAGAGCCGGGTCCGGTGTCCGCTCGACCTTCCCGACGCCGACGATGGCTATCAGCGACAGTACCTCGACTCGGACGAATGGAGCGTCACGGAAAGTACGCTCACCGTCCGAGACGGCGAGTTCTTCTTGCATATCGGCTTCCGCCGGCACAAGAACGACACCGAACGGAACACCGCCGAGGACGGAACGGTCCTCGGGGTTGACCTCGGTATCGAAAACCTCGCCGTCACCAGTACCGCCTACTTCTTCAGCGGGCGGGAGCTAATCCACGACCTCCGCGAGTTCGAGAAGGTACGCGCCGGGTTGCAACAGACCGGAACACGAAGCGCTCACCGGACGCTCGAACAGTCGAGTGGTCGGGAACTTCGCTACGTCCGCGACGTGCTTCACCGAGCGTCGAACGCGCTGATAGACGAAGCACTCCGATACGACTGTGACGTAATCGCGTTCGAGAACCTAACCCACATCCGCGACCGAACCGGTGCGTCGTGGGGTCACAAGTGGGTGTTCCGAACACTCTACGAATACGTCGAGTACAAAGCCGAATCGGTCGGTATCTCGGTGAAGCAAGTCGGGTCGGCGTATACGTCGAAGCGGTGTTCCGAGTGTGGATTCACGGCAGACGAGAATCGTCCGTCGCGCAACGACTTCCGGTGCGTGAAGTGCGGATCGGAAGCGAACGCGGACTACAACGCGGTCGTCGGATGATATCCGACGGGCAGCAACGTCGTATTGCGACGTTGCGACGGCGAAGAACATCGGTATGCGGTATGTCCGTTGAGGCCAACAGTCGTCTCGGCGGACGGGCGACAGTCAGCTCGCCCTCAAGTCTGGAACGCTGAAGCCGAAGGGCGGATTTACCGCCTACCCCAATGGATTCGAGGCCGAGTTCACGGACAATCCCCACCCTCAACACGCCGAAGGCGTGTAGGGTGGGGTAGTTGACGAACGGTATTCTTGAAATTTATCTGGAATCATCCGATTCCGAATCGGTCACCGACTCACCGTCATAGAAGAGTGATTTGTTGTACTACCGCACTATTGAGACAGATAATATCCGATATATTACTGATCAATCTATTGATCATTTCTCTGTATCTCTCGGTCCTCCAGGTACGATCAATGAGTGTGGACTAACCACTGGTACGTAGCTGACTACCGGAACCCTTGCTCGGGACACTGGTCATACCACACCTCACGAGAGAACCGCCCGCCGGATAATGGAGGGCCGAGTAGCGGGAGAGTTACAACGAATCATAGCAGGACACCCCATGAGTCACCAACAACTCACTGGCGGATGGAATATGCCGAGGGTGTCCCATCTCCTCTATACCGTCATATCAGTATTGTTAGAGGGGGCTTATGGAGACGGCTCCGGACGAGTGCTCGCTCGAGATACGTGTTACACCGCCGCGCTTGAGATGGCCGCCCCGTTAGAACGGTGGGTTCGTTAGTCGTTGGCTTCCGCGTTCGCGTACATCTCGGCCAGTGGCGAAGCGACGTTCTCGTCAATCCTATCCTCAATCTCGCTGGATTGGTCGTCGTCCCCATGGAACTGTTCCTCAACCGGCGCGAGCACGCTTCCGTGCAAGTAGCGACTCATGTAGGCGTCAAAGTCGCCGTCCTCGTCGGGATCGTAGTTGAGAACGTAGTCCTCAAAGGACGAGGCTTCGACCTGTACGCGATGCCAGCCGGGTTTGTCGTTGTCCGTGACGTTGACCACACATTCGGTGAACCCAACCTCGTCGAGAGCGGGCGTGAGGTCCGTCTTGATCGTACGACGAGAGCATCGTTCAGAACGAACTCGCGGATCACCTCGCGTTTGATTCGTCCCATATTGAAGATCTGCGTAAACGAGGTCTGATCGAGGAGTGCCTGCTTCTTATCTGAGTTCTTGTCCTCCGAATTGTCCGCGAGGAACTTGCTGGGATACTGGGAGTCCTTGCTACGTCTCCTCACAACATCCAAGTCCACTCACACCAACTTGGAGGAGTAATTAGGCGCTTTCAGTTCATTCTCCGGCAATCTCACCGAGATACTGATCCATCCATTCACGGCGAGCTGTGAGTTCGCGCCGACCACGATCGGTCAGATTATACGCATTCGTTCGTCCATCAACCTCGTCTTTTTGCACTAATCGTTTATTAACGAGCGTATCAAGGCCTGGATATAGTCGTCCAGCATGGATCTGTTTGTCATAATACGCTTCAAGTTCGTCTTTGACTGCAACCCCATACGGTTCGCTCAGGCCGGCGATTACATAGAGCAGGTCCCGCTGGAAACTCGTTAACTCAGGTATACTATTTCGGTCTTCCATCCTATCATCAATAGTATTATAGCCTAATAGTTACAGGTTCGATAATTGTAATGGCAGACATATTAGTCGATCCTCTTCTGCTTAGGGCTGCCGGTCGGGACACAATAAACAACGACCGCAAAACCGTCCAAACTCGCGATCTCCGAGGGGACGGGTATCCGAGGTGGATTGTCTCAGTAATAGTAAATATAACTAATCATGTATACATTCGATTACCACAATATTATTATATAAATAAATTAAGCCGTGCACGTCATGGTGATCGACAGGAAGTGGGCTCAGGCCTGCGCTCGCTCGACAATCTGCTCAAGGTGCTGTTCGCAGACGTACTCCGAGAGCACAGCATCGATTAGGACGTAGTAGTCGGCATCGTTCTCACAGTCATCGGTCGCAAATGAGCGGGGTGTATTCCGCTCGCCGAATCCAAGGACGAGATCGACACTCTTGCGATCGAGACTGACCACCTCGAGAAATTCACCAAAGACGACGGCAACACATCCGCCCGCATTCCTGGCGGTGAGGATCCACTTAATCGAGGCGTAAACTACCCTACCCTCAACGAGCGAGGTCGTCAGACCGAGCGAAGTAGGGTAGGGCTTTCGCGTGGACTCCCGTTCTATGCCACCGTCCGTAGTAGCAGGGGGGGACGTACTCCCCACTCACGTTCAGCGTCCCGCGATTCAAGCGCACGTCTACAGGTGCGCCTCCGTCGGCTGCATTTTGCCGCCGTCGGAGATACCGAAAGCCGATATTCTTCGCCGTCGCAACGTCGCAATACGACGTTGCTGCCCGTCGGATATCATCCGACGACCGCGTTGTAATCCGCGTGGTTCTGATACCCGCACTTTAAGCACTCGAAGTGCTCGCCGTCGCGGTTATCCTCATGAGTACAGCCACACGTCGAACAGCGTTGGGACGTGTGGTTCGGCGGGACTTGTACGGCTTCGACGCCGTGTTCAGCCGCCTTGTACTCGACGTAGTGGAACAGCCGCCGGAACGCCCAGACATGTTGCCACGTCGCCTGTGGGATGTTCTCGCGGATGTGCGTTAGGTCCTCGAAGACGATATGCGAACACCCGTGCTCGACGGCTTCTTCGAGCAGTTCGTTCGCTGCGCCGTGCAAGTAGATTTCGAAGCGTCCGTACTCCTTGCGAGCGACGTCTTCGATGGATTCGTGTGCGGCTCGCGTTCCGTGCTGTTGGAGCGAACCACGGCGCTTCTCGTACTCCCGACGCCAGTGGTTGAACTCATCAGCGGACCAAAATGTGCCGGTTGACGTAACAGCTATATTGTTCACTCCGAGGTCCACACCGAGGACTGTTCTGTGCTCAGTGTCGGGTTCGGGATCGTCGGCTTCGACCTTCCGCATTGAGGCATGAAGGAACCACTCACCGTCCCGACGCTGTAGGGTCGCCATGCGGAATTCGTAGTCCTCATCTTCGAGGTACGTCCGTGGATGGCGGTCGGGGTTGTCGGGAAGGATATAGTCACACTCGACCCGTCCGTTGACGGTCGAAAGCGAGACGTGGTCGCGGTGGAACGTCGCACTGCGTTTGTCGTAGACCGCGCTATCGGCAGAGAAGTAGGGTTGTGACGTACGTTCACCGCGCTTCAGTCGTGCCACACCGCTCTTGATAGCTTCGACCGCGCGGCGGACTCCTTTCTGAACGAGATTCGCGGTAAGGTCGGTTTCGTCCCGCAGTTGATCGTACAAGGCACGCTCGGCTTTGGCCTTCGAGGTAACGTGGTATCCGTCGTCACCATGCCAACACCATTCGCTCGTGGTGTTCGCACAGTGTTTGAATTGCTCGACAGTCTCGCGGAGGGACGCATCGGCGTCTTGAGGCACGTCGAGCTTGATGACGGCGGTACGACGGTATTCCACGGCGTTTCACATAATATGGTAGTGTTACTTAAACATCCGGGAGTAGTCCTGCTTGAGAACGTGGTCCGTTGCGGTGTTGTCGGCTTCTCCCCTTCCTACTCCGTTCGCTCCACTCACTCCGTTGAGGAAGGGGCCTCCGCCTCGCAATTTAGGTGAATGCTGTTCATCATTGATCTTCGCAAAGTGAGCATCGAGCTCCATACCGTCGAACGTGGCCAGCGCGATTTCGATGACCCCTACTCCGTGGCGGTCGAAGAGATCCAAGCAGCGAGTGATGATGCGGCCAAACGCATCGAGATCGAGCATGTGAAATGGGCCGATCGAACACCCCCTCGAAACTGTCTATGACTAGGTCGACCGCTGTTCGGGGTACTGCCTGACTACTCACATCGTGGTGTGAGATGTTTGCAAAGGCAACACCGACGAAATCACTTCTTGCTCGGAGCTGTAACTAGGAGGGAATTTCTGGACTGACGACTTCAAAAACGATCGGGCCGTGGTGATGACTTCAGTTACATATACGCTGTCCTGATGATATCCGTCCTACCTTGACGCAGGTGCTTCACTCATTCTGGCTGGGAACGGAAGTTGGTACCAATCATCACACACAGAACGCATATTTAACACAGGTCATTGGACACAGAAGCGGTTTTGAGCGTTTGTAGAGGGTAGTCTATAGTGTCACGTAGATTTATACTACTCCGCGTTGGCACTGGTGTATGCTAGACGTTAGTGTACTCCTTGCGTTCGTTCCAATTGCAATTGCCCTTATTGTCTCACCTGGCCCAGACAGCATCTACACGTTGACCCGAAGTGTCAGTGATGGTCAATCTGCTGGTGTGATGGCCGCACTGGGGTCATCAGCCGGGAGTATCGTTCACACAACGGGAGCTGTACTCGGACTCTCAGCGATTCTGCGAACGTCGGCGTTGGCGTTCACTGTCGTCAAAGTCGTCGGTGCAGCATATCTCGTCTATCTTGGCATTCAGACGTTCAGAAAGTCGGACGAGTTTGAAATATCGACAGAGAGTACCAGCTATACGCCAACGGAGTCATTCCAAAGTGCGCTCCTCATTAACGTCTTAAACCCGAAAGTAGCAGTATTCTTCCTCGCATTCCTCCCACAATTCGTTCAGTCGGGGAGTAACGTTACCTTGCAGATATTCACTCTCGGCGTGTTATTTGCCAGTCTTGGGTTCGCCTATCAAGCGTTGCTTGCAGTCTTCTCAGCGCGAGCACGGCGAGTGATTTCCGAACGCGAGCTCGTCCAAACACTACTTCGTACCGCAAGTGGCAGTGTTCTCATTGGGTTTGGTGTAAACCTCGCGCTTGAGGAACGAACTACCCCATAGAGTGGATACTACACAATTTGAATCTCTACGGAACAGCTATTTCCCATCAACCCATCCAATTATTGGGGTTTCTAAGAGAGTCAGACCCGTGACAGTGCTAAGTAGTCGTTAGTCGTCCATTCGGGCCGTTCTAAAGCCGGTACCGGAACATCGGTACAGTTAGTCGGAGTGTATCCATGTGAAATGTGATTCTATCTAGGTTTAAAAACAATCGACTAATTGTAGCACTACGGTATACCACACTTCGGTTGACTCGATACCAAAGGCAGATTCAGTTCGAGTATTACTGTGTCAACCAGAACTCTCTATACGCTGTTCTCCGTACCAAAAACTGTCGAGTATTCTTCAAATAAAAAGTGACACATGTAATATTTTGTTAATTCCGGTTGGTCCCTCAATTACGAATTCCTCACGACTCTCATTGACGATGGACCCGTTAAACGGCGATTAGGGTAGTGAGCAGATCCCTCATAACGTGCCAGCATAGTCCATCACTGTCTGCCGTTGAAACCCTCCAGTATCAAGAACGGTGACGTCATCAAATGTGACGGTCGCATTCAAGAGAGTCATATCGAGATGGATATCACACGCAACCGATCCGCCGAGAGTTACATTATCCCCAATCGCAATATGCATCGTCCCCATCTTTTTCTTATCAGTGGATTGGTTACCAGTCAGGCTAACATCCGGATTCGTTCCGATGGACGGTGCCTCCGCGATATTTCGCGCGCACTCGCCGTTGTGGACAATGAGTTCGCGGAGTTTCTCCGCTTGTGCCCCTCCTGAGATAGTTTTTACTTGTCCATCTGCAATCGTCAGTTTGACTGGATCAGTGAGACGGCCGATACTATCGATCGAGTAATCTACTACCACTGTTCCCTTAGCGCTCCCTTCGACGGGCGTAATTGCGGACTTACCGGCCGGCAAAACCACAAGCCCCTCATCAAATCCATCATCGATTGGAAACCCATTTCGCCCAGTGAGATCGACAGTCAAATCTGTCCCAAGTTTACTTGTAATCCGCGCCGAATTGGCAGCCGTCTGGATCGCCGCTACCGATCGGGTCACCTTCTGAAGGTCCTCGTAATCAGTATCCATCTGATCAATTAGCACGTCTTCCGTAACTCCACGCATTAGGACAAATCGGGTCCCAGCATCGGCTGCCGCTCGACGAGCCTTTGTGTGTGCAATATCGTGCGTCCCAACATCGAACACGATATCTGCGTTGTGCAAAGCACCAGCAACAGCAGAAGGCGGTTCAACATTGTGTGCCTCGAGTCGTGGTTTGATAAGTATCGTTGTTGTTGCTCCGATACTTCGGGATGTGGCGGCGAGTGGACGAGCGATATCGACCATGAGGGGATCCGTGAGAATGACAACTTCTTCTTCAGCGGTCACATCGCCAACCTGTTCAATAATATCTCGGCAGACCCCACTGTATTCAAGTTCCTTCATTGAAGCAATCGATCTGATAGACTGCCTCTAGCAGGTTGTCTCTATCGATATTTTTTGATAGCGACATTTCGAGCCGAGAAATTAGCTCAGTCAGCCTGTGGGACCCCGCGTGACTGAGCGAGGCACGCGGTTGAAAGACGGTACTTGAATCGAAATCAGCGAGTAGCTATTCACGCTGTACACGGGCTGGCCAATCGTGACGCGCACTACTGAGCGCTTCGAGCGTTTTGATGACGTCTCTGCCCGCAAGTATTGACTCTCCTACTTGCGTGACAGGCACGATAAGGGCGAAGACTAGACAACTGTGATGATTAATTTTTTTGACATCATTCCGTCCTCAAAAGGCGAGATTCCAACTGAAAAACTCAACTGTGCATTGAAGGGTAGTCTCAGTGTGCCACGAGATTACTACTATCAGAGCAGATCCACCGGCTCATCCAGTGGTTCCGAATCTGCTCTGATTGATGCGTAGACACGCTCAGCCCATTCATAGCCAATTGGTGCATCCGTGTCGACAAACACCTGCATGAAGCCAGTGGTCTCATCGTAGCCGCCGATGCCGACGCGGTCATCGAAGATAGCAAGACCGTACGGCAGTTCATCACGCGTTCGGAGGGCCAAGTCCCCGCGATCAATCGCTTCTCGCGCTCGTTCAGGATATGTCTCGAAGAGTTTCTCCATGATATGAGGGAGATAGATAATTTCGCTGTCGGTGTCGTCGAACACTCGCTGGTGAAACTCGCCGAGGACTAACGGAGCCATGTGTGTCGTATTAAATCCCCGGAACGTCTCCGACTTGTTGACAAGTTCGATGAACCGCTCGACGGGCCTGTAGGGATCATTGGATTCGGCGACGGTAATCGTCGCGTCCACAAACGGTTCAACAACGAATTCCCGGTGGTCGTCACAGACCGCATTAAGAAGTGGGGTTAGTCTATGTGCGGTCCGCACGTTCGCCTCAAACCGGAGGACCTCTTCTGCAATGACCTCGCCACGCCAAGTCAACTCAAATCGGCCATCAGCTTTCTTAGCGAACTCCTGCTCGTTGAGCCACTGCGTATAGCGGTGACTTGTCGCCCGCGAGACAGCGAGTCGTTCTTCGATCTCCCGGCGATCGAGCGGTTCTTTCAAAAGCGCTTCGAGGACCGGACCGTGTCGGACAATGTCGCTGAGTAGGTCCGTGTCGATGCGATCGTCTACGGCGTCTAGGCGCTCACCGAGATAACGGCGGTTCCGTTCGTTTTCCAAGATCGCCTCGAAGATCGGTGAGCCAGGCGATGGATGGCCATCGTCCTCCGATCGGGCGTACTGGTCGGAATCCATGGGACTTCCCCACTAGACAATAGTTGGCATACATAGTAACTCTATCTCGTACACTCTCTGAAATTCATCTCACAGTCTGAAACGGTACTCTTGACGTCAAGCTCTACTCGATGAATGAGGCCAACACCTGTGCTGTCCTCCACTAGTGTATGGCACAATACGCTATCCCCACCGACCAGATCGAACAGTTCGAAGCCGGATTCCATGGCGACTTGATTCGTCCCGACGACACTGACTACAACGACGCCCGCACCGTGTGGAATGGGATGATCGACAAGTATCCAGCCCTGATTGCCCGGTGCCGTGGCGTCGGTGACATCATTAGCGCGGTGAACTTCGCCCGTGAACACGACCTCCTATTAGCGGTACGTGGCGGTGGCCACAATGTCGCCGGGACTGCTGTCTGCAACGATGGGCTCGTGATTGATCTCTCCGAAATGAGGGGTGTGTGGGTTGATCCCGACGAACGGATAGCGTGGGTACAGGCCGGTGCCACATGGGCCGACGTCGATCACGAGACCCAGGTCTTCGGTCTTGCAACGCCGGGCGGGGCCGTCTCTAAGACGGGCATCGCAGGCCTCACGCTCAGTGGTGGTATTGGTCATCTCCGCTGCAAGTATGGCTTGACCTGCGACAACCTCGCATCCGTCGATTTGGTCACAGCAGACGGCGACTATTTGACGGCCAGCACCGACGAGCACGAGGATCTCTTCTGGGGCCTTCGCGGTGGCGGCGGAAATTTCGGAGTGGTCACCGGTTTCGAGTTCGACCTATACCCGGTCGGACCCGAGGTAGCAACCTGTCTCGTGTTCTATCCGGGAGACCGAATGGATGAATTCTTAGAAGCCTATCAAGAGTACGTCGCGGATGCACCCCCGGAAGTCAGCCTGCTCACTTTATCAGGTGTGATTCCCGACGAGGACCTCTTCGGAGTAGACGTGGTGGATGAACTCAAGATCGCAATCGCGGGTTGTCACGCTGGGTCAGTCGAGGACGGTGAGCGTGCATTCGCACCCCTGCGGGAGATCAACGATCCGATCGCTGACTTTAGCAGCCCGATGCCGTACGTAGAGTTTCAGCAGCTCTTCGACGGGGACTACCCCGACGGAATGCGCTACTACTGGAAGTCGCTGTATCTCGACGGGCTGTCGGAGTCCGCTATCGATCGAATCATCTACTGGTCCGGTGTGGCGCCATCACCGCTTTCGACGGTCGATGTCTGGCAGTTGGGAGGCGCGATTGAACGTATGGGCGTTGAGGAGAGTGCGTTCGGGGGACGACACGCTCCGTTCCTGCTCGGTGTCGAAGCGAACTGGGAGCGCTCGGAGAACGACGATGCGAACATCGGGTGGGTGCGTGACTGTCTTGAGGACATGCGCCAGTTCTCGGACGGGTCGGTGTACCTGAACTTCCCGGGATTCCTTGAGGGGGGCGATGACATGATGCGGGTTACGTTCGGGCCGACGTACGAGCGATTGGTCGCGCTAAAGGACGAGTACGACCCGACGAACCTGTTCAGCCTCAATCAGAACATTACACCGTCTGGAAACGCTCAGACTGACGGAGGGGGTATCTTATGAGTAATCGAAACAACCAATCCGAGCCAGTTCGGTGGCGGTTATCGACGGCCCGAGACGTCCCGATAATACTGGTGGTCCCGCTGAGCGTCCTGCTGGTCGCTATAGTATTCGGTGCGTTCGGACTGGCTGCTACTACGGTCGGTTTCATCCTCGCGGAAGCGCTTGTACTGTATGCGGGATACGGAGCACTGACACGGCTTCTTAGCTCGACTGCCCGTGAACTACTCGTAGGTACCTGACCGTGGAGCTCTTCGGTCTTGGTATCGTAAGTATTGGCCTTTTCATCGGGTTCGGCCTGCTCATCGGTATTCTCTTCGGGTTCTTCGGGATGGGCGGCTCGTTTCTCGTGACACCAGCACTGTTGGTGCTCGGGTATTCGGCGCCGGTAGCTGTTGGAAGCGGACTCGCGTTCGTCTTCGGTACCAGTGTCATCGGTGCACTCAGACACCGCGATCACGGGCAGATCAGCTATACACTGGCGGCGATGATGATTCTCGGGATGACGTTCGGTATCGAGATCGGTACCCGGATCGTGTTTCTGCTTGCGGAGCTCGACAGCGCTGACTTCGTCATCAGCGTACTGTATGTCGGCCTTCTTAGTGCGGTCGGGCTCTACGTCCTTCGAGATACGCGTACTGACGATACTGCTGTAAAAACGGACCGAGTCGCTACTGAGGTTCAGGCGATCCAGCTTCCACCATTGGTGTCGCTACCTGGCGGCGGGACTGTTTCGATGTGGATTATCCTTGCTGTTGGGTTGGGTATCGGAATTCTGTCTGGCAGTCTCGGTGTCGGTGGAGGATTCCTTTTGCTCCCCGTCATGGTTTATGGGTTCGGCATGCCCGCTGCCATTGCTGCCGGGACCAGCATCCTCCAGATCTCGGTCTCAGGCGCTTTCGGGACGTTCGTCTACGCCCAGTCGAACGCCGTCAACATCCCTGTCGTCGCCGCGTTACTCGTCGGAAGCGCGCTCGGTGCTCGTATGGGCGCGAGTGCGACACTACTGGTAGACGAGGCCGACATGACGGGATACTTTGCAGTAATACTGCTCGCGGGGAGTATCGCTATCGCAAGCAAGGAGGTAAGTGTCGCATACAGTGTCGAGACGCTTGAGACTGCGAGTATAGTCCTCATCTTTGGAACTACAGTTCTAGTCGGTGGTTCGATCATCCGGGCCTCGATCGATGCGCTTAGGAAGAATCGAGAGCGTGAATCTCAACCGCCATGCTGGCAAAACAGGCTATGATCAGGGTCGGCCCCCTCCTCGTCAATGACCACGAGCTTCTTCCCACGGTGTTTCATCTGTTCGACGTTCTCTTTGCCGAGCTTGTTGAGCGAGCACAAGTCTGCATCTTTTTTGTTCAGTAACGGCAGTTCCGCAAAGGTATTTGGCAAATTCGCCGGCGTAGGCGTATTACGTGAAAACAGGCACAAAGTCTCGCCCTTCAGGGCGGGGAGGATGTCAAGCACGTCGGAATAATCCTGACTACTGGAATCCTCACTTCGAGACGGGCTGTAGTTGCACAAGTACGTCGTCGTGCTTACGAGGGAACTGTCCGTCATCGGGCGCCAATCCATCTCGATTTGAAGAAGAGACTAAAAGCGTCCCGTCCGGGGCCTGAGCGACGTTCCGAATGCGGCCAAGTACCCCACTCAGTGTCTGATGCGCTGTTGCCGTGTAGCGTTTGTCAAACCACTCTGCGTCATACCGGGTTGCATCTCCTTCTACCGGTGGTTGCTCAGTATCGGGCGGGCGTAACGTAATGATCGACAGTCCCATCCCTTGAAGTGTTGCAACGAGCAGACGATTGTGCCATGCTGAAATCGCATCGCCAGTATACCGAACACAATTTGCGGGTGCCCACGTCTCGTCCGGACCAGTGTTAACAAGCGGGCGATCGTAGTCGGGATGAGCCTCATATTCGGGTTCGGTCCGAACAGTTGGCCATCCGTAGTTCCCGCCGTCGGAGTGCCGGTTGATCTCGTCGTGGCCAGTGGGTCCGTGGTCAGTAAGAACCGGGACACCAGTTGGGAGCCAGTCGATGCCTTGTGGGTTTCGATGGCCATAACTCGCTACCCGTGGATCGGCATCGACATCCAGTGATGGGTTCGATGGTGCCGGATCGCCGTCAGGCGTGCATCGGAGGACGCTCCCACCGAGAACGGTGGGATCCTGCGCTCGCTGTTCGTCTTTCGTTCCGATCGGCACCCACAGATCGTCCTCCGGACCGAACGCGACTCGACCGCCAATTGTGTGATCGCCCTCAATGCGGTCGATGATAATTTCGAGTGACGCTTCGGGATCGTCTGCTTGCGGGTCATAGCGGAGTACCTGATTGTACTGCTCCGATCCCTCCTCGATCGACACGTAGACATACAGGAACGATGGGTCTGGAAACTCCGGATGCGTGGTAAGCCCAAGGAGATGATCGCCAAGGAAGCTGTGTTGATCTGATGTAGGGACAGCAGTGGCATCGAGCGGGGCCGCCTCGTTCTCGGCGATAGCCAGTACCTCGTCGGCCTCGAACCGGAGCAGCGTTCCTGTCCGTTCAGTCACGAACAGGTCATTCGTCGGTGTGAACGCGAGATCCCACGGTACATCGAGATTGATGATGAGTTTGGTTGGTTCCACGGTCGCTTCGAGAGGTGAGGCGGCCGTAGGAACCCAACTGTCAGTTTGCTCCGTTTCGGGGGCGTCCTGGTCGGGTGAAGTCGTTCTGTCTCCAGTATCCGGTTGTGTCGTACAGCCACCGGCGACGACACAGCCCAATGTAGCAAGTGTCCCTCGTCGCGTCACTAGTCGTCGATCCCAAGACATAACTCCCTGAAACAGTCTCGTCGTAAAAAAGGCACCAATCGCTAGATCACGTCTACGGTGTTCAGGACAGTCAACAGGATTCCACCGAAGATGTCTCACAATATCTGTGGAGGAGTTTCACCGTCGGTGCACTCATTTGAGAAGAAACACGCGGATAACTCGCGGGCGAGAGGCCGGCAGTTCGACTTGCCGGTTATCGCCCTCAAAGACTTGTCGCACATCGTGAACATCGCGACTACGGAAAGTGGATGAACCGACGCCTTCACGAATGGGCTTTTGCGCGCCTCACGAGCCGGACCGAGGACAAGACGCTTGATGCCGGTATCCCGGTTCGGTTCGCCAACCTGACATATACGTCCCAGACGTGCCACGAGTGCGGACACATCGGACGGCGTGGGTCGCAGGCGGCGTTCCGATGCACGAACCCAGAGTGTTGGGTTACGGAGTACCAAGCGGACATCAACGCAGTCGCCGGAACCCCGTTCCGGCGGGCAGCCAGAAGCCGTCGGCTTCTGGCAACGGCGGCGAACATCGCTGGCCGCATAGACTCGTGGGGGAAGAGCGTTCCTTGGAAACCGGAACGCGATGACTCGCCTCAGGATGGGAGCACCTTTGGCAGTGCCACAGCCCGCCCCGAGCTGAGTGCGAAACCCGCACAGACGACGCTCGGGGAATGGGGCTGAAACCTCTCCGGTAGCAGGCTGGATTCCCCATGCTGGGGATTCCACGCCCTTTAGGGCGTGTGAGGATGTCAAACTATGAATAGAATTAGAAAATAAAAACGGATCCATTCTCTGTGGATAGCCGTTATCAGGAGTGGGCTCTCTCAGGAGGTTCCTGACTAGTGCCGCCACTAGGGTACGTGGAACGTGCCCGTAAGCAATATGCGACTGTGGAGACAGTTCCCGGACTAACTAGCGTCCAAATAACAAGCGCGTCGAAGGAAAGTCTCGAGCGGGTCCGCCTTGGAGGTGTGAATCCTCGATGCGTAAACCGGTGGCCGCCTCCAACTCGACTTACTCGGCCGGAACGGTCACTTGCTCACGCTGCTCGTCTCCCGACTGTTTAGTGTCGCCTGCCATCGATTCAAGCATTTCGACCCCGTCGTGGATCGTCCGAACATCCTCACCGTCTACGTGCGGATACACTGCCTGCAGATCATCCTCGCCTTCCGTGTAGACGGCGAGGGTGATCAGCGGCGTGACGATCTCTCGTCTCTGACTCTTCCCATCACCTGCTGAGTCAGTAGAGCGCCAGTCGAAGGCCGGCCGAAGCGTATATCCCTGTTGAGTTGCCCACTGTTCGAATTCGGCCACTCGTTCACGTGTGCCTGCTGGATCTCGGTTATCCTGAGTAGTTCCCATCGATGGTCCCCACACATCAATATCGAGCTCATCAATTGGGCCCCTGTCAGCTAGCGTCTGGAGGCGATCAATGACCTTAATCTGGGGTGGATTGAGCCCACTGGGGCCCAACGTTCGCACTCGAACGACCGCTCGGACTGGGTCTCTGCTCATAGATTTCCTCCAGTTGTTGTCTGCGGTTGGCAGACATACTGAGTCCCTGTCCGATCAACGTGGTCCGTTGCGGTGAGTATCTGGAGTAACGAGTAGAGGGTGATCTTCTTCATCCCGAGTGCAGTGTGCAGCTCATCGATTGTTGCTTCATTCTCGATCCGCAAATAGAGGTAAACGAGTTTGGCGTCGGCTGTATCGAGCGTTTCTGGCAGGTCGAGGTCTGCGTGTCGCTGGTGCTGTGGTTGGGTCTTGTTCACAGCGATGGATCGCTCGCCAGTTCAGTAAACAGCCCACCTGTCACACCACCGTCTTCATGTCCCGGGTGATGTAAGCACCAAATCTCCTCGTGTGCCGCACGGTTGAACTGCTACGGGGAGGCCTTCGCGGAGATGCACGAACGGTTAGGTGGGATCAACTCTGTCACTGATCCCGAGGAACGGAAATGACTACAGGCGGAGATCGACGCCGCCGCATTCCATGCCTATGGATTGGATCGGGAGGAGACTCAGTTCGTCTGTGACGATTTCCACCGAGTGTAGAACCCGCGGTTAATGACGACGACTTCGATCTGGTATTGAAGAAATACGACGAGTTAGCAGACACCGAATCGGTGAAGAACAAGAAGGAAAGCACTAGACGACCTCTCTGTATTTCATCATACCGTGGTGTGATATGCTTCCGAAGGCAGAACCGACGAACTGTTTCTGCTTCCAATAATTCATGAGCTATGCTCTTTTGTATTGCCCGTTGTTAGGATATCACGCTCTCTGCAGGAGGTTGCTCACTTGCCCGATCGCAACGACTGTGATATCGGTCAGCTGTCTCTTCATCGATGACCACGAGCTTCCCGCCACGACGCTGCATTTGCTCGACGTCGTATTTCTCGAATTTTGTGAGGAAGTCCATAACGCGGGCCATAGTTTGGGTATGGGGCTTATTCCCTCAACGACGGTGGATAATCGCGATCGTCTGGCTATCGAGTACGGGGCCAACAGGCGCTTTCTCGGCCCAATCCTTCACGCTCCGAGCGATGAAGTGAGCGCGTTTCTGGTTGGTCGTGAGCTCGCGATTGACAACGTGTTCGAGGAGCGTACAGATCCGATCTAATAACGCTGCTGGAGTTTGGGCTAATACCGGATATCCCTTCTGACCCAGCATCTGCGGATCCACTTTGACTCATTGGGCCGGGATTTACGATCCCAGCAATCTCAGATCAATGGTCGACGGCACCCGATTGTCTCGCTTCGTCGGGGGTGGTGTTACCGACTTCGTACAGAGCGTTCGTGATCGTCCCATGCTCAGAAGCGTGTGGGCGACCGGGTGCGTCATCGTAGCCATACTCGAAGATCCGATTGCGGTTGAGAGTGAGCTTCGTGAACTCTGGCTGAAGCAGGTCGAACAGCTCGAAGCGCTCCTCAAGCTCGGGGAACTGGGATTGATAGTCGAGGATCGCCCCCCGGGTGTGGGACCAGAACCGCTCCTCGGGATACTCCTCATGGTCCTCGAGAACATCCACGACGTAGCGTAGTACACAGACAAATAGCCCAGAAAAGATAAATTGGCAGAGACCCTCCGGTGGCTCCTTTCGGAGCACGGCGTGCATCTCGTCAGGCAATGCCTCCAGCTCTGGGAGGGGTTGGTCGCTCACGTTCACGTCGTCGACGAAATCCTTGATTGCCAACCGAGTGGGAACTCCGTCCTCGACAATCAGGATCGTATTCTGGCCGTGCGGGGAAAACACCGTTCCATAGCGGTACAGGAAGTGAAGCAGTGGCGGGAGCACGGTATCGAAGAACTCTTCGAGCCATTCGTCCGTAGTGAGGCCGGAGCGCTCGATAAGCCGGGAGACGTACGGTTCACTGTCACCGTCGACGTGCATGAGTGCAGAGAGTGTGACCGCGCGCTCGTTCTCATCGAGGAATGTGTAGATCGACTCCCGCCAGACGGCCCCGAGCAACTCGTGATATTGGTACGGTGAGCCTTCGATATCGGTGAACGTCGAGTGATCGTAGTTGATCCCGGCGATTTCGCCCGGTAGAACAAGCCCTTGTTCTTGGAGGAACTCGTCGTCCTCGTAGATCCCGTGGATGTACTTGGTAACAGTGGGCGCAAGTTCTGTCCGCTCTCCTGGCAGTCCGCGCCAGACGAGCGTGTTGAGAATCCGCATCGGAACCTTCACGTGATGTTTTGACTCGTCATCGAGATTGACAAACGTGCGGACCGACTGCTGAGGAAGGTACTCGTCCGGTCCCTCACCCAGCGGTACAATATCGTCGGCAGCAATATCGTCGGGAAACAGCGGTACGACGCTGTTGTCCCACTGCCAGTCGTGAACCGGCAGGAAGTAGTAGGCATCCGGATCGAGGCCTCGGTCGGTGAGGCGGTCCCGAAACGTACCATAGGTATCGCCGAGTTCATTCCGGACAAGCGAGTCGTGGTCGACATCCTCAGTGCCGACAAATGTCGCCTTCTCCCTACTAACGGCGGCCCATGAGAGAGTCACCGGCTCCTTTCGCTCGGGGGCGTAGCGCCTGTAGTCCTCATATCCCCAGCCGAGCCGGCCCTTGTTGTAGGTGATCCACGGGTGGCCGTCCATCTCGCCCTCGAGATGGGCGTAATCAAGATCAAGCGGGTCGAACCCCTCTTGGTTTCGTCGGCGAGCCTCGACGTGGGCGTCGGCCAGCAGCGTGCGCTTGTACTCGCGGACGAGGTTGCCCTCAATAAGCCCCTCAAGATCGGTCGCTTCACCGAGGTCCCGTAGTAAGCGAAGCGGATCATCGAGGGACTTCCATGTGTCGTCGGAACGTCGTTCGACGGTTCCCTCGTGGACATGAATGCTGTCCATCAGCCGTTCGGTCGCTTCGAAGCGATACGCTGTGTCGCCGAGGTCAAAGCGGTAGGTAGCGTGCTCCTCACCGGCTTCGACCTGTCCGGGCGTGAGAATCTCCTCGTACGTGAACTCCTCTAACATCTTCGTTAGAAGGCGGCGTTCGACCGTCTCCCAGATTTCCGTGCTCAGCGCATCCCGTCGGGTGGTATCGTTTGGATTCATCGTATCAATCGTTTTGTAGTGGCGTCGTATTCGCGGTCGGTTCGCTCCCGGACTGGGAGGCGCCTGGCGTGCGGTCGACGAACTGGTCGACCGAGAAGTCCTGATAGACGGTGTCGCTGTCCTCGTGATAGACTTCGCAGCCGACCAGCCGATTGACAAACTTCGTGTTGCGATAACAGCCTAGTCCGAGATCGGGAACGCCGACGCCATGGGTGTGGAGTTCGGCGTTCTGAAGGAAGATGTCGCCCGGCAAGTCGATCTCGAGGCGGTGGTCCTCGGTCACGTGGAATCGCCCGTGGTCGTCCCACACAATTCGGTTTTCCAGCGGCGCAAGGAACGACGGAACGACCCGCTCGTAACCGGTGCCGAGAATCGTGACCTCACTCTCGTGAACGAACGACTCCTCGGCCTGCCATTGGTGACAGTCGAGTGCGTACGCATTGCCGACCGATTTGATATCTCGGACTTCAGTCATCGCGAAGAGCCCGACATCGGGCTCTCGGTCGCCGATCGAGCGCCGGTAGAGCAGGTCGTAGATCTCGGCGCTCGTGCCTGGGTCGATCCCCTTGTAAAGCAGATCCTGATTCGACACGAGGTCGTCTCTGACGTCTTGGGGAAGGTCATAGACGTACTGTGTGTACTCGGGCGTGAAATGCTGGAGGCCGAGTTTCGAATACTCCATTGGGAAAAAGCCATCCGAACGGGTCAGCCAATCGAGACGGTAGCCGCTTTCGGGCTGGCGTTCCAGCAGGTCCTGGAACACCTCGGCGGCGCTCTGGCCTGAGCCGACGACGGTGATCGAGTCCGCTTCGAGCGCGTGATCGCGGTTGTGGCGGTATCGTGCGGTGTGAAAGACGTCCTCCTTGGAGTGTCCCTGCAGCTGTCCGGGAACCTGCGGTCGAGATCCAATCCCGAGTGCGAGGTGCTTTCCGCGGTACTCGAAGCGTTCGCCGGTCTCGGGCTGCTCAGCGACGACGACATAGTGCTCACCATCGCCATCCCAGCGAACCGCGGTGACCTCCCGCTCGAACCGACAGCTCTCGAGACGCTCGGCGACCCAGCGGAGGTAATCGTCGTACTCCCGGCGGGGGATCTGGAATCGCTCGTAGAAGTAAAACTCGTAGATCCGTCCTCGCTCTCGCAGGTAGTTGAGATAGCTGTGGGGGTTCGTCGGATCTGCCAGCGTTACGAGGTCCGCGAGGAACGGCACCTCAAGCGTCGCTCCCTCGAGCAGCATTCCCTCGTGCCAGTGGAACTCGGCATCACGCTCGAGGAAGGCGGCGTCGACGTCCTCCTCAAGGCCATCGAGCAGGGCTCCGAGACCGAGATTGAACGGACCGAGACCGACGCCAATGACATCGTAGACAGATCCGTTGGCGATCTCGGTCATTGATGCTCACCTCCGGTGTCGGCTCGAGCGGTCGCTCCGTCGGCACTACTACCGGCGTCGACGGACGCCGCGGACTCGAACCGTTCGCGCTCACAGACCACCAGAACAGCATCCTTCTCGGCCTCCTCGAAGTAGAACTCTCCGCGGCGTTCGAACCCGCAGTCCTCGAAAACGGCGATTGCGCGATCATTGCGGGCGTCAGGTTCTGCGATTACCCGATCGGTCTCAGAGTGGCGAAACTGCATGGCGATAACGGCTCGTAACAGCGGTCGGGCGTAGCCCCGGGCGAGGTACTCCTCGGGACCAATCAACAGATGGACGCCCTGGTCTGTCGACACCGCGTCGTAGTGGTTCGCAACGTCGTCTTCGGCGGTCCAGTAACACTCCCAGTAGCTCATTGGGACGTGGTCGAGACAGCCGACGTAGGGCGTAAGGTGGTCGTCCGAGAGCTTCGAGACAAGTCGGTCGCTAAACGCCGACACGGGAAGATCGAGCTGCCAGTACGGCTTCACATGATCGGTGCCGAGCCACGAATGGAGACGACCGAGATCGCGCTCGAGGGTCGCCTGTCGGAGCGAAATTGTTCGATCAATGCGGTGGTCGTAGGTCTGGTAGTCGTAGTCGGCCGTGATGATTGCGTCTGATTCTGTCATTGTCCTATATCGAATTCGGTAACGAGCGGATTGGTCACGTTCGCATAGACGGACTGATTTTCGAGGTCGTTTTCCAGTTCGTCGAGTCCCCGGAAACGGGTGAGCAGGTTCGCCTTACAGGGAATTGTCGGTGACTCGAACAGAGGGTCGAGAAAGTCCGACGAGGGTCGGTCGTACCGGTCACAAGCGCGTTCGAGTTCCTCGCGGAGCAACCTCAGCAGCCGCCGCTCCGAGACGAGTCCGGCACAGCCAAACGCGTTGATCAGGTCGAAAGCGTTGTTCAGAATCACGTAGTACCGGAGCCGTTCGTCTGCGACGGCGTCCGCACAGACAGTGTCCGCGCGCTCGCCGACCCCGGGCAGGTACGCATCGACATCCGAGTAGACCGATTCGGGGAAATAGAATCCTTGGTTGTCTCGGTAGCGGAAGGCGTCGGGATAGCCTGCCTCATCGAGAGTGAGGATAGAATTCTGCTGGTGGGCCTCGAGGCCCACTCCTTGGACGAGGTAAAGCCAGAGCACCGGTCGGATCCCGATTTCGAGATACCGGCGGAACCACTCCGCGCTAACTGCCTCTGTGGATCGGCTCTCCCGCCCGGCGATTCCCGCGACGATCCGGCCAAGCCGCGAGGAGCCGGCGATGGCGTCCTGACATAGCGATGCTAGGGGGGTCGCGTTTTCGGCAGCCCCATCCTGAAACGGATTGACTCGCAGTATCGTCTCCAGTCCCGACTCGCGGTCGTCGCCGACATCGAGCGCGAGGTATGCAGGATCGCAAACGACATCGAAGGCGGGAAACGCCGCCTCCAACTCGTCCCCGAAGTCGGTTGAGAGGAGTTCGGCGACGGCGACGCCGCGTTCGAGTTCGGGGCGCTTGTTCGTCCGGACAGAGTTGGTAATCTGCACGTGCAGCGACGACTTCACCATGAACGGCGCGGCTGGACTATACAGCGTTCGGACCGAGGTCGTCGGGTAGAACTTCCGTCCGACTGCGCCAAGGTGTTCAAGGCCATCACCGAGGTGACGGCGAACGTGGGGCTGATCGAGGAGGTACTCGGCCTGCCACGGGTGGACCGGTAGGAGGATAGCATCGCTCTCGACGTTCTCAGCGACGAACGACGCCGAAACCGCCGGATCGTCTCGGAGAGTGTCGTTCACCCAGGTTGCAGCGCTTCGCTCAAGCGCTGAGTCTGTCGTCACGAGATCCGACTCGGCTCGGAAGTAGTGAAGCGGGAACGAGCCCCGCAGTTCGGGCGCGTAGGTCATCCGATTCCGTTTCGCGATCCCCTGTCGGCTCTTTGGGGTAGGATGGCGATGATGACCGAAGACGAGCGCCTGCTCGGCGTCCCGGAAGGACAGCTCTTCGGCGTAGAGCCGACTGTCGTCGTCGTCTCGCGCCGCAACAAACGATTCGACGTTTCGCTTGCTCCGGAGGACCCGTTCGAGCAGTTCGTCCGGAACGGCGTCACCATCGCTCGCAATGGTGAGATCCTTCACGACGAATGCAGCGAGGGTCGCCGTGTCGACTGGCTGGACCGTTCCGTTCGGAAGCCGGTAGCGAACCGGCGTCTCAAACAGATGTCGCTCCGTCGGCGAGCGGTATGCGAGCGGCGCCAATAGTTCGATCTCCTGTTCGGGGAGCGTCGCCTGGAGGAGGCCGTCGGATCCGGACTCAACGCCGATGGCACCTCCATCAAGAACGTCGTATTCGCCGGTCTCGCGGAGATAGCAGTTGAGAAGGGCGTGGACAGTCGCGTCGTCGGCCCGCTCGGCGGGATCAATGTCGGTTACCGCATCTGCTACACGAGGATCAACGCCAGAACTCATGCAACCACCTCCTGGGCCCCGCCGATCGCTGTCCCGCAGTCCCGCACGATTTCAAGGATCGCTCCGACGTCTTCGAGAGTTGTGGTCGGGTTCAGCAGGGTGAGTTTTAGGCTGGTTGCGCCGTCGACCTCAGTGCGGGCCACGATCGCCCGCCCATCCTCGAGGAGCTCTCGCCGAACGGCGGCGTTCAGCCGGCTCGCCTCTTCGTCGGTTATCCCCTCGCAGGGTCGGTAGCGGAAGACAATGGCGTTCAACGTTGGATCGCCGAGCAATTCGAAGTCATCAGCCGATTCGAGTAGTTTGGCGGTCTTGTCGGCCAGACGGAGGGTCCGTTCGACGAGGGTAGCCATCCCTGACTGTCCGAGTGTACGGAACGCGATGTAGGGCTTCAGCGCGTCGAAGCGGCGAGTCGTCTGGACAGACTTCGAGACGAGGTTGGGAACCCCGCGGTCGTCGTGGTCCTCAGGGTTGAGGTAGGCGGCGTTGCGGGCCATCCACTGGAACGCCGCGCCGTCCCGAAGCAGGAGTGCCCCACAGCTGATCGGCTGGTAGAACAGTTTATGGAAATCAACGGCGACAGAGTCGGCCCGTTCAAGTCCCTTGAGGAGGTCCCCGTACTTATCGCTCACAGCGAGTGCCCCGCCGTAGGCCGCATCCACGTGGAACCAGAGTCCATGTTCGGCGGCCGAGTCGGCGAGAGCGTCGAGCGGGTCAATACTGCCGAAGTCGGTAGTGCCCGCGGTGCCGACAAGGGCGAACGGAGCGGCTCCTCGCTCCCGGAGGGCGGCGAGCGTCGCTTCCAATGCCTCGGGATCCATCCGGCGGTCGCCGTTCGTCGGAACGGTAACGACGGCGTCCTCCCCAAGACCAAGATGGTGGGCGGCCTGTTTTGCGGTGAAGTGAGCTTCGGCCGAGCAGAGGATTCGCAGCGAGTCGGCTTCGGGGGGGAGGCCCTCGTTCTGGACATCTCGGTCGAACTGGTGGGCGCAGTACCGGTCGCGGGCGAGCAACAGCGCCTGGAAGTTCGACTGAGTACCACCACTCGTGAAGACACCGTCTGCCTCCCTTGGAAGATCGAACAGGCTACAGAGTGCGTCGACGACCCGCTCTTCGAGCACCGTGGCGGCGGGCGCCTGATCAAACGAATCGAGCGACTGATTCGTCGCCGATAGCAGCGCCTCGGCGGCCAGTCCCGGAACCATTGGCGGACACTGGAGGTGGGCCCCACACCGCGGGTTCGAAGGGTCCACCGAGTGTGCCAGTACTCGCTCGGTGACCTCGTCGAGCGTCGTCTCGAGCCCGCAGCCCTCCTCAGGGATGACGGAGTCGTCGAAAGACTCGACAAGCGCGTCGGGAGCGGCGCCCGAGTACGGTTCCTCGCGATCCGCGACCGCGTCGAGCACAGCGTCGATTGCCCGCTCCATTGCCGCTCTGTACTTGGCGTCGCCGCGGTCGGTCCCTAGAAACAATCCGTCCACGCTCATGCGCTTACCCCCTGGGTTTGCTTCCGCCCCTCGAAGATGGACGCGACGGCTTCGTCGAAGATCGTTGCGATCTCATCGACCTCACTAGCGGAGACGATCAGCGGCGGGAGGAACCGCGCGGTGGCGCTTTCCCGGCCGCCGAGTTCGATGATGAGGCCACGATCGAAACACTCGGCCTGTACGGACTCAGCGAGGTCACCATTTGGAGCGTGGGGACCCGACCCCTGCCAGTCGGCATCTTGGTCGACGAACTCGACACCGAGCATCAGGCCCCGACCGCGCACGTCGCCGATAGCATCGAACTGCTCGGCGGTCGATTCAAGTCGGTCGCGCAGGCGTACGCCAACGGCGGCGGCGTGGTCTGCGAGGTCGTGTTCGAGGATGTACTCAATCGTTGCTTCGCCAGCAGCCATTGCGAGCTGGTTGCCGCGGAACGTCCCGGCGTGGGCGCCTGGCTCCCAGACGTCGAGCGATTCATCGTAGATGACGACTGCAAGCGGCAGGCCGCCGCCGATCGCCTTCGAGAGCGTGAGGACATCTGGTGTAATACCGGCGCGTTCGAACGCGTACAGCTCGCCCGTGCGACCGAGGCCTGTCTGGATTTCATCGAGGATCAGCGGGATATCTCGCTCGCGCGTGATACGCCGAATTTCCCGGAGCCACTCGTCAGGTGCGGGAATGGCGCCGGCCTCACCCTGAATCGGCTCAAGGATCATTCCGGCGGGATTCGGAACGCCACTCTCGGGATCCGAGAGGAGCCCCTCGACGTATTGGCTGGCCGTTTGGTAGCCCTTTTCGCCACCGATACCGAAGGGACAGCGGTAGTCGTACGGATACGGGAGGTGATGAACGTCGTTCATCAGCCCCGGGATCGGTTCCTTGGCGTCGGTGTCGCCCATCAGGCTGAGTGCGCCGTTCGTCATTCCATGGTAAGCACCCTGAAAGCCCAGGACGCTTCGGTTTCCCGTTGCGGTCTTGATAAGCTTCAACGCCGCCTCAACGGCGTCCGTACCGGCAGGGCTACAGAATTGAATTTTTGCTTGTTCACTGAACCTATCGGGGAGACTCTTGAAGAGCGAGTCAACGAATCGCTCTTTCGCAGGTGTGGATATATCGAGAGTATGAATCGGTTGGTTAGTATCTAGAGTCCGTTCCATTGCCTCAATTACCCGTGGATGGTTATGCCCGAGCGCGAGTGTGCCTGCTCCTGCGAGACAGTCGTAGTATGCGTTCCCGTCCATATCTGTCACGCGTATCCCTTCTGCCTCGCGGATGGCAAAGGGAAGATGACGTGGGTATGTTCGCGCATTCGATTCTCGGTTGGCCTGTTGAGAGAGTATAGTGGCGTTGTCCGTATTCTGGTAGCTCATAGTTCGATACCTTCGTAGTAGGCTGGAACTGCTGTGCGGGCGGTCATTGCTTGTATACTTAATTGTCGCATCCGATTTTTAGGCTCGCCTAAAGATAAATAAAAGTTCTGGATTTTAGGCCAACCTAAAGATGAAGTGCCTTACATTTGGAGAGGCGGTTCATAGAAATACTGTAGAATGATTTGATATATACCTCAATCTCAAGTGAATCAATCAGCTCAAAAAGGGAAATCAGTCAGTCATTCCCTCTGGGGAAGCCCCGGCATTCACGTCGGGGAGGATGTCACTTGTACAAGGCTACATGGCAGAACCGTCCGTCTAGCCAGCACGCAAAGAGTCGGGAGCGGTTCTGGTCACAACCGCGGTTGGGCTGACGTTGCTCGCACGCCCTGTCGCAGAGGGATGGACCGGTAGTCCGTCCCATTGGTGTGCCGACTAAATATCTGTGGGATGTCCGTTTTGACACATCTATACGCACTGCAAACGACGTCCTTGGTATTAATCGAATGTGGACCATTGAGGGGGACGCGAAAGCGTTTGCCCCCGAGGAAAGGGGTAACCGTAATACCCTCTTCGAGAAATCCTCGCCCGTTAGAGCGGGGAAAATGGCAACGATATAGAGCGAGAGGTTAGAGAGCGATCCAATTATTGAGCATATGTAGATAGGGTGTGTTCGTGCTCGTATCCAAAACCATGAGCCCATCAAATCCATTCCCTTCCCAGTCACCGGTTAGAGCTGGATTTCCATCGTTGAGCCCCCATCCATTTTGCACTAAGCGAGGGATCTCCGTATCCCATAGCGTATAGTCTCCCTCAAGAACTACATCTGGTTGCTCAAGACGCATATCCCGTGTACTAACATCGAATTCACCATGCCGAACTTCGAGCCCCGAGCCACCAGCCGTGCGAATTCCGAACCGTGCATTCGGAGCAGTAATGTGCGGATACTCGATAATACAATTATCATTCCGTACATGGATCACTGTATTTGTTGACCCAATTGATCCCGAGAGATTTCGGTATATAAACCGTCGAAGAAACGTATCCTCCCGATCAACATTGATTCGATAATCAGGCCGATCGCCCTGCTCAAAAACATACACGCCATCGAAGGAGACTTGATAATCACGTTCAGGTGTTCCATCGCGACGATCGATCTCAAAGACGCGCTCATCGGCTTCGTGGTCGAAATAGCATTCGTTGACATGCATTTGTCCGCCTGTCGTAGTGCGGATTCCATGACCGGCCTCAGGGATACGCCCAATCGTAAATTGACAATTTCGAATAACAAACGATCCTGGACCAGTATGCCAAACACCACGGAGATTAGTGAAATTTGAGCGGTGATCATCAACGGTGAGATGAGCATTACGAAGGAGTACTTGCCCGTCAGAACTGTGGCGAATCGCACACCGGTCTGAGTTCCCGTACTGACCCCCATCAATTATTACACTACTTGTCTCGGCACCTGAAATGCGGACCCCGTTATTCGGTCCATAGAAACTCAGACAGTCAGTCAGACGTAGAAGTCCCTTATGAGCGGCCCCAATATAGATATTCGTTGATTCATTCGACGTATTCGCGAGGGTACTGGTTGAACCATCTGGAATACGAACCTGGTACAGCTCAAGTATTGCATCTGGTGCGCTAGCTTCAGGCGAAATCAGCTTTTGTCCATTGTCAGTATCGGCTACGCCATCGATTATTACGCTTTCAATACGCCCACCCCCGGCGACACGAGCACGAATGGCTCTGGTCCCAATATTCGAGCCAGTAAAATCGAAATTGAGATTCTTGATTAAGAGATCGTCACCCCCATCTGTTCCCCCAAAACCAATCATTCGCTCAGTCAGACGATTTGCTGTATTCGCAGGAAACTTCGACGATGGAACAAGCCACACGTCACCGAGTCCGATAAGAACGAGCTGATCGGCTTCGAAATTAACTTCATTGTCCCATCTGTACCGCCCCGGCGGAAACAGAATCATTACACGATTGGCATCAAGACTCTTAACGATGGTAGAAACATCTTCTTCACCAGTTGGGTCGCCACCTTCGGCTACGATATCATACTGCTCCCAGTGGTCCTGAAACGTGTCCACATATTCCTTTGTAGCAGCATGATTATTAGCGTCCGGAGAGGGGATGTGAACGGGATCATTGAATTTCGATGTTCCTGAGACCGTGATTCCGTCCTCGAACGTCGCCTCGTTATGTGCGTATAGGTCATTGATAATATCATAACGACCAGTAGCACCGAGTTCCTCAACTCTACTCACAGCCGAACCGGAGACGATTTGAAGAGCTGCTTGGTGCGTTGTACCACTAAAGTGCATCCCGGAATCATAATTAAAATTATCAGTCACAGCGAGCTTAACTGCGAAGTACTCTGTGCCAGAATACTCAACCCGTTCGAATCCAATGACCGGCTGCTTTTCAGAGGCAGCGTCTGTGTGTGTTGCACTGGCACGCCAGCAGGCATCCTCATTGGAGGAAGCAACGATACTAATTGCTCCGGCTGAGCCTGTTGATCCACATGTTCTCCAACCATGGAAGGTTCCAATAACGGTTGCCAGCGACTGATCCCATTCGCCGAGGAGAATCCATGCAGACTGGTTCGACGGAATATTACCGTCAAGAACAGTGGTGTCTCTGTGCTGACTACTAGTTGCCTGTCCAACAATGCCTGTTGCCGCTGCTATGCCACTGATTCCTTGTAGAATGTGACGTCGTGACAATTCGTGATTTAATGCCATCTATTGCAGTACTATGCTATATTAATTTAAATCTTGTCCACAACACTATTATCTATAAAAATGCCATGTACGCAGAGTCATCGATTTGCACTGACGAAAGTAGTATTATTATCAAATGTTTTATGTAGGTTTCTATGCTGCTAAGACAATTTCCGACAATCAAGCTCAACGAGTACGTCTTGAATTTGCTAACCGGCTTGAACAAGACGTATCGTTCCGTTCTATTTGGGATTGAAATCAGTAGATAGTGACTGTCATACTAGAAAGATAGTTGTATCATTTTATGAGATTTCTGGATGTTGGTTGAGGATACATTGATAATAGTAGACGAACATATAGTACGTATGGGAAAGAGTCGACTGTCTAAAGAATTGCCTCTAAGTACATTCGAGTGTATGGACTGTGGGCACAGACTGGAGGCAGACCATCATCCAATGGAATGTCCAGACTGTGACGGTGAGATGCTAAATATCAGCAACCCTCGCGAGTAAAAACACGGTCAGCAAATTGTTTCTGTCGACGGAATCTTTTTACGAGACGTTAGCCGACAATGGTCATGAGCTCGTCTACGCCATCTCCAACAAGAGTCCTAGCGGTATTTTCTATGCTCGCTCCACCGGGGACACCGTTGACAACACCTGAGGTTGCCAACGAATTCAATTGCACAAGTCGTACCATCTACAATAAGTTGGACACGCTCGTCGATGACAATGAGCTTGAGACGAAGAAAGTCAGCGCTCGCGGACGGGTGTGGTGGCGTCCTCTTCGTAAGTGTACACACGACGAACTCTCCGAACACATTTCTACGTTTGACGGTGCCATGGAGCCCAAACGGACTGAAGGCGTCCTTCATAAGTACGAAAATCGATATCGAGAACTATTCGAATCAATCGATGAAGGGGTTCTTTTCGCCGATGTAGTCTTCGACAGAGACGGACAGCCGCTCGATATACTCTGCCGTGAGGCCAATCCCGCGGTGATGGAGATATACGACGAAGATTTCGAAGGCCGATGGTTGACTGAGATTAAGCCGTCATACGGATCCGATCTATACGAGATCTTCGATCGTGTAGCCAGTACGGGTGAAAGTGAGCGCCATCAAGAATATGCCACGGTAGATGAGACATGGTACGATTTCTACGTTTTCAAACCGGGGCGTGCAGGCAGCCGACGAGTCGCAGTTGTCTTCCAAGACATCACCGAACGAAAACGGTTAGAGGAGGAGCTCCAGATAGAAAAAGAGCAACTTAACGTCGCAGTCGAGAACTCTCAGCTCACCCTCTTCCGAGTAGATGCCGATCTGCGATACACATGGTGCAAAAACCTCCGCGGGGATCTTGAGAAGAAGGAAGTACTCGGAAAGCGCGATGACGAACTCTTACCGCCTGCTGCCGCAGATGCAGTTATAGCACCAAAGCAGACTGCCTTGAATACCGGCGAGAGGGTTCGTCAGGAGGTGACCTACGAATCTCCGAGCGGCGAGGTGACGTACGATCTCATGGTCGCGCCACTCCGCAATGAATCTGGGGCGATCGCCGGTCTGACCGGTGCAGCCTTCGAACTCACCGAGCACAAACGGACCCAACGGCAACTAGCCGATGAGCGTGATATGTTCACCGAGGGGCCAGCAGTCGTTTTCAGATGGGATCCCAACGCCGGAGAAGGTTGGCCAGTCGAATACGTCTCCGAGAACGTCGAACGGCTGCTTGGCTATACAGCCGAGGAACTCACAGCGGGCGAAATCACATACACGGACCTGTTGATTGACGAAGAAGTCGAGCGAATCGCCCAAGAGGTTGAAGAGAACAGCGACGGAACGACCAAACGATTCAGCCATGCTCCATACCGCATCAAAACCAAAGACGGTGACATTCGCTGGGTGAAAGATACTACGAAGATCGTCTACGACGACTCCGGCAGTATCACACACTATTTGGGGTATTTAATCGATATCACCGATCGCAAAGAAACACATGATGCTCTCGAGCAACTCAATACCGCGAGCCGGGAGCTAATGGAGAGTGACACGCAAGAAATCAAGAACCGGATTACGGACTTCACAGAGAGTGTGCTCGGCGTTGAATATACTGCACTGTGGCACTACGACAGGACAACCGGTGACTTTCGCCAATATACTCGATCTACCACTCAAGAGGTGGATTCCTATGCGATTGACCTCTCAGATGAGATTTCCGAGCAAATCTGGCAGACATTCATCAGTAATGACATTGACTTGGCCAACGACCTCTCATCCTCTCCTATGAGTCCTCGGTCGAAATCAGCACTGAACCATCTACTCCTAATCCCACTCGGTAGGCATGGGGTTCTCTGTGCCGGCTCTACTCGAGAAGCGACTCTCGATGAAACCACAGTGGACCTTGCCAAAACGCTCGGAGCAACCATTGAAGCGGCATGGGATCGTGCCGATGGCGAACAACAGTTAGCCAAGCAAAACGAAGAATTAGCCCGTCTCGACCGCCTCAATAGCCTTATCCGAACAATCGATGATGCATTGGTAGAGGCCGACAGTCTCGAGGAGATTGACCGAGCGGTTTGCGAGCAACTCGCCGAATCCAACCACTACGAATTTGCGTGGATCGGCGAACGCGATCCGACCACAGAAACGGTTACGCCGAGAGAGTGGGCTGGCATCGATAGTAACTACGTCGACAACCTTGAGATCCCGATCGACGAGTCATCGTCTGAGTGCAATCCCATCGGTACCGCCATACGCACCCAAGAGACACAGATCGTCTCAGATCTCACCACCGAGACGCGATTTATCCCGCTACGAGAGGGGACTCTTAAACGGGGTGCACGGTCGTGTATCAGCGTTCCATTGGTCTACGAAGAATCGCTGTACGGTGTCCTGACAGCCTATGCTGATCAGCCCTCGTCCGACGAGCGAAACCACGCTGTCTTAGCAGAACTCGGTCGAACGATTGCGCACACGATCAATGCTGTCGAGACGCGAGAAACACTCCCCACCGACCGTGTCGTCGAACTCACGCTCCAGTGCCGAGAGCCGAACACCCCCTTGTGTCAACTTGCCAGTCAGACAGAGTGTACGATAGAATTCGAAGGCCTTGTTTCTCAGTCGACGGGTGAAGCGGATGTCTTATTCACTGCGAAGGATATCTCATCGGAAGAACTCCAAATTGCCGGCGAGCAGTCCGTCGCTATTGAGGAATTGATCTGTCTCAATGAACGTAACGACGAGACTCTCTTTAGAGCCCGCGTGACCGATTCGACGCTTGCGGCACGATTTGTCGAGCAAGGTGCGGCTGTCCGGTCGCTCATCATTGAGAAAGGGATGGCGACAGCTGTCGTTAATCTATCCCATACGGCTGACGCCCGCGAGTTCGTTGAACGGTTACAGCAGACCGTTCCCAAGATCGATCTAATTGGACGCCACACTCGTAACCGAGCGCTCAAAACGCGACAGACATTCCGGATGGTCTGTGAGGACCGCTTGACTGAGAAACAACTAGCAGCCCTCCAAACAGCATACTTGAGTGGGTTTTTCGAGTCGCCGCGGGTTCGAACGGGGAAAGAGGTTGCTGCCTCGATGGACATCTCTCAGCCAACGTTTTCGAATCACCTTCGAGCGGCACAACGAGGCGTCTACGAGGTGTTATTTGATGAGCGTAAGAATCGTTCTGGATAGGAGTCTTCCAAAGAATACGGGATCTGTTGGGCTAGGTAATGAGCCGGGCTGTTAATAGTGATTTGTTCATACTAGCATTAACTGCTTTCCCGTCTTGACCTCATGGTACAGGTGCGGACGATATGCCCCCTCTCCGCTCATGGTCATGAGCAAGTGGATGAGGACGGGTGGGGAGTCACAGGTGCCTCTGACAACCTTTGACGACTCCCTCCACCGATAGAGGGCTCCTTTCCCTCTATTGGGATCGTGTTCACGATCCAGACTCGTCTTTGGGAGCAGGGTATAAAGAGATAATTATCAAAATACAAACCAGTAGAGTTTGAAGCGAGTGGCTAAGCCGAATTTCTGTCTCATCAAAGCCGTTCTAAAGTGGGCATCTTCCCAAAACATACAGCGCTAACTACTGGATAGATCCATGGAATCGAACTATTGGTTACTTAACAGTCTTGGGCAACAATATGCCTTTCAACGAGAGAGTTTCGTCGTTCACGGTGGGATTCTCTCACTGAAGTAGGTTAGATGGGGGATGTCAATTCTCAGTCAAACTGTCGTACATCACTTCGAACTTTTGTTCACCGCGGATAAGTTCGTCAACGCCTTCAGTGAGCGTTACGTTCCCGAACACCGTTGCCCGATAATACGTATACAACCCTTCCTGCCCTCGCTCGGTCCGCTGGCGCTTCTCAACGAGGCCGACATCAACGAGTTTGTTAAGATGATAGTGGAGAGTGCTGTCGTCGATATCAATTGCTTCTTCCAACTCTTTGGGACTCATCGCTCTACCATGGACGAGTCGATAGAGGATTTCATAGCGGGTTCGATGCCCGACTGCGGCATGCATCGCAAGGTACTCATCAAGGCTGAGAATGCTATCGTCGGGCAACAGATCCCCCGGGTCTTCTGGGGGGTCACCACTGAACGTTCGTGTGTGATTCGTCGCCATCTTGTTGTACAATACGGACGGGAAACTCTTAGGTATTCTCAAGCCGAGAAAGTTCGAAAATAGCCGATTTCAAATAGCCCTCATGAGTGTGGTAGCCTATGACTGTAGAGATTACACGTGACCTGATCGCTGAACGGGTCAGGAAGGTGAAATACGATCGATTTATCTTCTATTTGATAGGTTCATATAAGTCGTTTAATCTCAACTACGTCCTTAGTGACGAGCAGCGCCGCGAAATCGATATCGAAGACCTTCCAGGACCGTTACGTCGTCTCTTTCGGAGTAAGGACGATATCGACGAGGCACAAGCGCTCTTACGACGGGTCCAGGGTGAACTTCGCGTTGATCCCGGCATAAATGCGTTTCTAGCGCTCGATGTCGATGTGGATATTAACGAGGTAGATGCGGCAACCCAGAGCATTGCGTACACCCAATGCAGCAATGCAACCGCGTTCATACTGCCGTTTCTTGGACACAACTTCGGTATTGGTGAAGAGGCCAGCAGTATTCTCGAGGCACTCTTGGAAACCCACGGTGATCGATTACTCTTCGTTCACGAGGCCACTGTTACAAGTGCGATGATTCGGTCGGCAGCGAAGCGGTGGGATCTGAGTGTCGAAACGTACGAAACAGAGGCCGAGCTCGTCGATACACTTCGACTGTTCGCTGGCAGTATTATGCACCAAGAACGACGGGGGGAGCTTGATCGTCTCGATTGATTGGTACGGATTTGGTGTATAGCAATTCGACAGTATCCTCCCGGTACCCGTTCGGATCGCCGTTACGGTCTATGAAGATTAGATCGTCTGGATCGCCAACAATTAGTCCGTCAAACGTCGTTTCGTCGGTTTCAGTGGGATATAACGTGCCTGCAGATGCTCGCGAGACTGTTTCGGAGGAGACGAACCTCCCTTTGCTTATGGTTCGAGAATTTCGGGAAGAAAACGTCGGCAAGTCCGTTATTGGCCGAAACGATGGCCGAATTGGCGAAATAGCCGCGATCGGTGAGGGGGTCGCGCAAGTCGAACTCGACGAAGGTCTCGATGGGGAAGTGCAGGCGACCTATGAGACTGACGACCCAGAACAGCGCTCGTTTGAGGTCGGTCCTGATCTCGTAGACGAAATCGATGATGAGGCGGTCTATCTTGTCGAGGTCTGAATCAGATAAACGGATACCACGAGACAACCTAGTTTACTAGTAGTCGGACAGGTCACCTATTTATTAAATTAATACTATATATTAGAATTATCCAATATGGTGAACAATGAAATTTTACGGTAGGGGGAAATAGTGACCTCTGTTATTGCTTATCATGATATATGAACCAATACCGTCACCAGATGGAACCACGATATTTTCGTATCACGACTTGATGCCCCCAACACTTGGTGATATCTACGAAGCGCGCTCAACAGTTCATCAGTATCTACCTGCAACACCTCTGGTTCGAAGTGAGTACCTCTCTGCAAAATTAAAAGCCGATGTCTATCTAAAGCGTGAAGACACTCTCCCAACAGGCGCATTCAAAGTTCGAGGAGGAATAAATCTTTGTTCACAGTTAGACGAAGAATTTCGGAAGAGAGGTCTTATCGCCGCAAGTACCGGAAATCATGGACAATCTGTCGCATATGCCGGTCGTGTCTTCGATATCCCGGTTACTGTCGCAGTACCGGATGATCCGAATCCGAGTAAGGTCGCTGCAATAGAACGATTTGGCGCAACTGTTCACGAAATCGGTCAAGACTATGACGCTGCACGCGAGTGGGCCGAGGAACAGGCACAAGAACAGGGCTACCGGTACATACATTCTGCTAACGAACCTCTCCTTATTGCAGGTGTTGGGACTGCAGGGTTAGAAGTATTAGAAGAAAAACCGAATATTGACACTCTTATTTGTCCAGTGGGGGGTGGGAGTAGTGCTGCTGGTTACTGTCTGACGGTTGGAGAGGCAACGGACTGTGAGATAATTAGTGTTCAGTCAGAGAACGCAGATGCAATGTATCAAGCGTGGCAAACCGGAGATCTACAGCAACAGAAAACGGCGGATACATACGCGGAGGGATTGCAGTCCCGAGTGCCATTCGCACTGACAACAGAGATCCTTCGTGAAAACTTGGCAAATATGATAACGGTATCTGATGATGCAATTCGCAACGCACTCCAGGTTATGATACAAGAAGAGAACTTACTATTGGAAGGAGCAGCTGCAGCTGGAGTCGCAGCAGCGCTTGCAATGACTGAGGATCTTTCGAGTCAGACTGTAGTCATTCAACTTTCTGGACGGAATATATCAATGAACAAACTGAGTGCATTATTATAAATTTGACGTCAAATTATCTGAAGAATATCAATACAGTAGACTACTTATCAAAGTACATACGAACTAATCATAACAGTGGCCGAAATATTTCAGGGGATACAAGCATAGAGTCGTAACGAATAGTGAGGGCACCTATGTGACATCCTCCCCGCCGTGAACGGCGAGGCTTCCCACAGGACCAGTCCTGCTGAGTTGGGAGATTTACGGTTTGCATCCCGTCGTGATACGGGCCGTGCCACGCGGCCGTTACCCCTATCCGGAGAGGACTCGGGGTTACTTGATTGTTTTCTGACGGTATCCCACTGCGGTCGCCGAAGGGGATACCTACGACCAACCGAGGGGAACCCCGATACTGTCTCATTAGGTTGGGCGGCACGGCCGCCTCGGTTGGTATCACAGACGGACTGTATCCTCGTGAATCTACCGATGCGGCGATTCATCCCCGCCCTAAAGGACGGGGTTTTCTCGCCTAATCAGATAAAATGATCTTCGGCATCCAACCCCCCGAACGTTCATACAGGTGCTCCTGGTACGGATACACATGCCGAGCTCCCGAGTACGACGGAACGGATGGGCAAAGGTCGGTTGCGGATTCTCTGTAGTGTTCGCCGTCGGCGCATTCGTTTACTTTGTACTCGTGGGAACACCGTTACGCGGTGCAGTATTGGGACTTCTTGTTCTAGTAGCTGGTATATGGGAGTACCGACGAAAACTACAGGACAACGTTGTTGCCCAGTCGTATGAGGCGGAAGCAGAAACACAGCGACGCAAGAATCGTCGATAGCTAAGTCGAACTCTTATACATTTGAGCGTTGTACATGGCAGTTCTGGGGTCCCTGTTCGGAGGTTTCATACCCCATGGTTAGAAACAATTCCGCATGAGCGAGAGCGACGAGCCAGTAGCAGCGATGGAGTGGTTGCTCAACCGCTTTGAGGATGACGACGATGTCGCGTACGCTGAGGTGGGAGCCGTCTCGCAAACAAAAACAGACCTCGTCGTAACTGAGAATGGACCCCGAAGCGAGCTTACATTCGATGAGGCTGGCGTCTGGTGTCGCGTGTTTAGCGATGGAGCTGCCGACTACCGATACACGACGAGTTTAGAAGAGGCAGTGTTAGCGGATGTGGCGGAGAGAGCAATTCGCGGCGGCAAGTTCCTCGCGCAAGTCGATCCTGCTCGATTCGATCAGTTCACTACCCACAGAGCTGTTCACAGTGGGTGGGCGGCCAACCGAATCGACGATGTACCGTTAGAACGGAAGCGTTCAACTGTCAAAACGGGTCTCGAGGCAGCAGAGGATGTCAACCTCAAACGGCGGCGAGTCAACTACGCCGACGCGCACATCGAGCAGACAGCGGCGACAACCACCGGAAGCACCGTTCGCACGACGTTGGACCGTGCGAGCATAACATGTATCCTTGCGATCCGAGACGGACCCACGGTTCGACGCCACGCCGGATCCACGCGTGGAGCGGCGTTTCTCGACGAACTCCCAGATGTATTCGCGGCCGCGGCCGCCGACGCGCAGATATTGGCGCAGGCGGCTGTAGCCGACGCACCGACCGGTGAGACGACGGTCGTTCTGAGTCCACGGGCAGCGGGGCAGCTGTTCGCGTTCGTCTCGCACTACCTCGAAGCCGACATGGCAGAGATGGGTCTGAGTCCGTACGACATCGGTGACGAGCTCGGTCCCGAGTCGCTGACGATAGTGGATAGCGTTCGCGCCGGGTCGTGGGCCGCCCAGGGCTATGATGCCGAACTCCGACCACCGACACCGGTGCACCTAGTCGAGAACGGAACCGTAACGCATCGCCTTCACAACACCGCCACTGGGGCCGAAGCCGATATCCTCCCTGCCGGAAACGCGGTCCATAGTCTCGGCTTTGAGCAAGCGCCACGGATTCACGCCCGCCATCTGGAGGTCGAACCTGGCGACGCCACCCGCACAGCCCTCCGTAACGGGGCTGACGTTCTCGTTGAACGGTTCGACGAACCGTGGCTTCGCGACGAGTTTGAACGCGTCCAGCGATCAGGCGCCATGCCCGCCAGTGCTCTCTATGCAAGGGATATCGATCGGAAGACCAATGACCGAACCGACCGAGGCTGCGCCGAGTTCCCCATCGCGGAGGGGTACCGACTCCGAGACGGCAAACGTGCCGGTCGTGTTGAGGGCGTGTCGCTGACGTACAACCCCTTGACGCTCCACAAGGTGACCGCTATCGGGGACGTTCACGGTACCGTCACAGGCGTCGATGAAAAACACAAGTCACACGTCCCGTACGCGGTGACCGCGCCTGGCGTTCGCCTTACGGCGACACTGCGAATCGATGGGTAAGTGGAAGGAAGTTAGAACGTGGCCGCAAAGCTATTGCCATCAATAGCGACAATAAGAAAACTGTTTCTTGGAAGTAGTTCCAACAGACAAGTGTGTCGTCGACGACACAGTTGCCGGTGGATTTACGATACTTTCCTGCGGTACCTTCGATTAACTATGCTTCACAGAGATTCTATAGCATGGTGGAGACGCTCCCCTGTTACAAAACAAAGAACCCGACACAACCGACGGTCCGTCTCCCTCGCACTGAACCGGTCGCCTGACTCAGTGATCGGATCACGGTGCGATTCGAAGACAACGACGCATAACAGCGTGGCTATCTACCCAAGATACCCATGAAACTTGGGACCGCAGAGTCGGAACCGGGTGAGATCTCCACTGGTTACTTCTCCGTCACTGAGTTGCCGACGGGTCAGCCAGAACAGGTTCCGGTTATCCTCGCTGACGGGGAAGAGCCAGGACCGACGGTCTGGGTGACCGGAACGATTCACGGCGACGAGCCGACTGGGATGGCAGCAGTACACGAGTTCGTTACTCTCATTCGGGACGAACCACTCCGGGGAACCGTCGTTTGTGTCCCAGTAATGAACCCGTCAGGGCTCCGAACGAACACCCGAACCTCGTACTATCACGGTGATGACCCGAACAGGCACTTCGGCGTCGAGAGCGAAAGCGGCGAGACGCCACCGAGCGTCCAGCAGTTGATTTGTGAGCGAGTCTACGAGGAGATCAAGACGAGCGCGGACGCGGTCATTTCGCTTCATACGTCCTGGGTTGCGACGTACCCGTACACGATTCGACCGCGGGTGAGCTACGGGGAACATCGAGAAGAAACGGTTGCAGTCGAATTACGTAATCGTCTCGTCGAACTCACGGAGGCGTTTGGCCTCCCCATCGTCAACCAGTTCGGTCACGACGAGACCACGCAGCGGTCGCTGGAACACACGTTGACCGGCGCAGCCATCGCCGATGGGATTCCGGCGTTCACTCCGGAGCTCGGTGGTCGGTTCGTCGTAGAGCGGGACGTTTGCGAGGCGGCCGTTGACGGACTGTACAACGTACTCTACGCGTCCGGGATGGTCGACGAACCGGCAACATCCTCGCCGGAGTTCGGGTTGCCCGCTGACGACGACCTCAAACGGCTTGTTCACCCACATACGGACACTGCCGGACTTGTTCGGTACCGGGTACGAGAGGGGGACTGGGTTGAATCCGGAGAAGCAATTGCGGATATTGTCACCCCCTGCGGGGAGCTGAAGGCGGAAGTGAACGCCGAGCACTCGGGGTACGTCCTCAGTCGCTACGAGCGCGTCGCAGTGTACGAAAATGATCCCCTTCTCGACATGGCCGTTCTGGACGACGAACCGCTGCTACGGAACTGCTCGGAGTGATCGCTGTCGAGGAGACGATCGATGGATCCGGGAACCCATCTACGAGCGATGTGAGAAGAGAGGCGTTAGTCGTCCGCCGAAACTGATTCGGTATCGTCGCTCGTATCGCTCGCGTCGACGTTTCTTTCCTGGCGTTCGTCCGCCAACTGCTCGTAAGGGTCATACCCCTCGGCGCTCTCGTAGATGTGGCAGGCGATGTCCTGCTCTGCGTTCACCTTCTGTTCCAGCGGCGGGACGACCTTATCGCAGACATCCCCGATGTACTCCGGACAGCGTGCTTTGAATCGACAGCCAGTCGGGATGTCGATAACATCGCCTACTTCGCCCTGAAGTTCGACACGCTCGCGTCCCACGTCCGGGTCGGGGACAGGGACCGCATTGATGAGCGCTTGCGTATAGGGATGTTGTGGGTTCTCGATTATCTGGTCCGTCGGCCCTTTCTCGACGATTTTTCCCATGTACATGATGGCGAGGCGGTCGCACATATGCCGGAGCAGCGAGAGATCGTGGCTGATATAAACGACCGAGAGTCCGAACTCGTCAGTCATCCGGTCAAGCAGCGATAGAACTCCGGCTCGGAGGCTTACGTCAAGCATCGACACCGGTTCGTCCGCGACGATGAAATCGGGATCAAGTACTAGCGCACGTGCGATGGCGATCCGCTGGCGCTGACCGCCTGACAGTTCGTGGGGGTACTGGTCGAAGTACTGTTCAGCCGGGAGAAGTTCCGCGAACTCCAGCGCGCGTTGGACCCGTGCGGTCTCATTCCGGATATCGTGGATACGCAGCGGCTCAGCCACGATGTCGTACACTGTCATTCGAGGGTTTAGACTCTCGAATGGGTCCTGAAATATCATCTGTGCGTTCTGCCGGAACTCCTTGAGTTCGGCGTCGGTGGCCTTCGAGAGCTCTTTATCGTTATAAACGATGTCGCCGGCAGTCGGCTCGTGGAGCTTCACCAGCGACATCCCGGTGGTGGTTTTGCCACAGCCTGACTCGCCCGCCAGCCCAAGGGTTTCGCCCGCGTGGAGATTGAAGCTGACGCCGTCGACCGCGTGGACGTACTCGGGTTCCCCGCCGGAGACTGATTGCATCAGGCTCGCTATCCAGCCCTGGTTGACCTTGAAATGCTTCTTGAGGTCGTCGACTTCGAGTAGCACGTCGTTTTTCATCTTCAGTCACCTCCCATATTCTGAGCCGCGGCAGTCTGGTTCCACGTCCTCGCGTCGTCCGCATACGGCCGTAGTTCTGTGTCGATATCGTCGGTATAGTGGCAGTACGACCGGAGACCGTTGACGTAGTGTGCTTCGGGCTCCTCCTCACGACACCGCTCGGTCGCCATCGGACACCGTTCGGCGAATCGACAACCCTGTGGTGGGTCCACTAGTTCGGGCGGATAACCTGAGATGGACAGCAGGTCCTGATCCGTCATTCGGATGTTGGGAAACGCTCGTTTCAGACCAATGGTGTAGGGGTGATATGGTTGGTTGAATATCTCCTCGACTGGCCCTTCCTCGGCCACCTTTCCAGCGTACATCACGAGGACGCGGTCGCACGTCTCGGCGACGACGCTTACGTCGTGGGTGATAACCAGCATCGAGGAATTAATCTCCTCTTGGATCGAGTTGATACGTTTGAGGATCTGGTCCTGCATAATGACGTCGAGCGCCGTCGTCGGCTCGTCGGCCAACATCAGAGACGGTTCGAGCACAAGCGCCATCGCAATCATGGCACGCTGGCGCATGCCCCCCGAAAACTGGTGAGGGTAGTCATCGGCACGATCGGGGTCCAGTCCGACGAGTTCAAACATCTCGGTCACCATCTGATCGGATTCGATGCGGCCCGTACCTGGTCGGTGGGTCTCAACAGCTTCGACGATCTGCTCGCGAATGGTGTACACGGGGTCCAACGAGTTCATCGCGGACTGGGCGATCATCGAAATCTCCTCCCACTTGAGGCGGCGGCGTTCGGGGCCGGACAGTTCGGTGAGATCGTCGCCCTTGAAACCGATGCTACCGTCGTTGATGTATCCGGCATCGGGAAGAATTCCAATTATCGCTTTGGCGAGCGTGGTCTTACCGCAGCCAGACTCGCCGACAATACCGAGGTTCTCACCTTCTTCGAGTTCGAATGACACGCCGTCGACCGCCTGTGCTGGACCGTCTTCGGTCTCGTAGTAGACTTCGAGGTCGTTGACTTCAAGTAGACTCATTGTAATTTGGGGTTGGTGATCTCTTCGTAGCCGCGGCCGATGAGGAAGCCGCTAATCACGAGCAGTCCGATACAGATGCCCGGCGGAACGAACCACCACCACGCACCGAACTCGAGCGCCGAGTACGCCCGGGATGCCTGGAGCATTGTGCCCCATGAGACGGTGTTCGGGTCACCGAGACCGATGAACGAAACGCCTGCCTCGGCTAGGATAGCCCATGCAATTCCGAACGAACCGTACAGGAACGTCATCGGGAGAACGTTGGGCGCGAGATGCCTGCTGATGATATGCCAGTCGCCCGCGCCGGCGACCTCCGCGGCCTTCACAAAGGGTCGCTCGCGGAGTGACAGCGCCTGTGACCGGATAACGCGAGCGGTCGAGCGCCACTGGAGAACGATCAGTGCGAAAATGATGTTCCAGAGGTTCGGCCCTAGTACCGCGACGAGGACGATAACGGTTGGCAACAACGGCATTCCGTACAGGAAGTCGACCAGCCGCATCAGCGCATCGTCAACTTTCCCACCGTAGTAGCCCGCGATGAGTCCGACGAGCGTTCCGATACCAGCAGTAAACACTGCTGCGATGAGCCCAACCATCAGCGCCGCCCGCGTGCCGTACACGAGTTGGCTGAAAATGTCGAACCCTTCTGCGGTCGTCCCGAGAATGTAGCCGGTATCTGCTCCGAGTATCGCCGGTTCGGCCCACTTGTCCATGATTATCCCGGCGTCGCTCTGATACTGGCGCTGAAGTGGCGGATGGGTTGCAATGAACGGCGCGAAGATGGCGATGAGTACGAACGCAGCAACGGTTATGAGCGAGAGCTTAACCGAGAGTTCATCAGTCAGTTTCCCCCAGTGGTCACGAAGCGTCTCTCGCCAGAGACGAGCCGTCCGTTGCCACTTGCTTATCTCCTTGCTGGACGAGCTGTCGTCAAGGTCGGTAAATATCGACCGACCGGTTTGTTCTTCTTGTGCCATTGTTCTAGTCGTAGGTCACCCGGGGGTCTAGATAGCCGTACGCCAGGTCGGCGACGAAGTTCAGGAAGATAATGGTCGTAGCGAGGACCATGAACGTACCCTGTGCAACGGGGAAGTCCCGCCGAAGCACCGCTCGAACCATCTCTCGACCGATACCGGGCCATGCGAAGACCGTCTCGATGAGGACGCTCCCGCCGACAGCGTAGCCAAGAGCGATCGCCGCCGCCGTGACGATGGGTAGGAGAGCGTTGCGAGCGGCGTGTTTGAACATTATGGTGCGTTCTTTCAATCCCTTTGCCCGACAGACGTCGATGAAGTCTTCGGAGAGGACTTCAAGCATGCTCGAACGCATGATGAGTAACGGATACCCCATAAAGTAGAACCCCAGCACCAACGCTGGCGCGAGGAGGTGATGCAGAAAGTCCAATGAGAACATCATCTCGAGAAAGGACCCGCCACCAGTACCCAGATCACTCATCCCACTCATCGGAATGACTCCGAGTCCGGCACCGAATATCCACAATACGATCAGCCCGACATAGAACGTCGGGACGCTCCGGGCTACCAGTGCGGTGATGACCGTACTTCGCTCGAATCGGGATCCACGGTACCAGCCCGACAACACGCCGAGCGTAATACCGATGAGGTAGGCCGCGATAAACGCCGTCAGCATGAGCACAAGCGTGTTCGGCAGATAGGTTACGATGATATCCGTAACCGGTTCATTCGAGTGGAAGGACTGACCGAACTCTAACACTATCAGATTCTCAAGAAACTTAATGTACTGAATGTGCAACGGTTGGTCAAGCCCGTAGCTCGCGATGAGCTGTTGGCGCGCCTCTTGGGTCATCTGTGAGGAAACCACGTATGACGTCGGGTCGCCGGGCATGAGCCGAAATAGACCGAACAGTACCGTTCCAACCGCCCAGAGCGTAACGACGAGTTGGATCGTCCGTCTGATGATGAAATTCGCTTTTCCCATGATGTTGTATTGAATTCGTGTTTATCGGTGAGGTGGGTGAGATCCCGTACCGGAGTCGGTTTGCCTCCGTTCAGTCGTCGCTCGGCGCTTGAAGCGTATCGTTGTCATCCCACGTGTAGCCAGCCTCTTCGAGTCGGCTTCGAGCAGCTTCCTGGCTTTCCTCGTATTCCGTTACGTCCTCCGTGTGGAGATCACCGAACGCCGAGGAGACGATATTGGATCCGGTCTCCGGGAAGCCGAACAGGATCTGATCGACGATGGGAGTCCGCGGAATCGCCTCGACCAGCGCCTTGCGCAACTGTTTGTCACCGAGGGGCTCTTGGCGCTCATTGGGCGTGAACATCCAGAACGTCGGGGCGGTCTGGAACGTCGTGCCAATGTTCTCGTTGTCCTGGTTCTGATCGAGACTGCGGTCGATACGGCCGAATGGCTCATAATTGAGGTCCCCGTTGATGAGGTTTTCCCACACCGTCGACGCCTCGGGAATGACGCGCCAGAACCGTCTCTCAAAGGAGACGGGAGCGAAGTGCTCGTCGAACCGTGTCATAGCGAATTCGCTGCCCTGCTCCCAGTACTCGAACATCATCGGACCGCTACCGACTGGCTCTTGTATATTCTGTTGGCTGGGGTTCTCCCGATCTGCCCACATGTGTTCGGGAATAATGGGAATAAGGTTCGCGACCCCGAGGTTGAACGGACCGAGTGGCTCGGCCATGTTGATGCGAACCGTCTCCTGGTCGACGACTTCGGCGGTGTCAATGTACTCCGACTGCGTAGAGTACAGCGGGACTTCGTTCTCGCTGATGTAGTTGTAGCTGAACGCGACGTCCTCGGCGGTGAGATCCTCGCCATCGTGCCACGAGTGGTCGGTTCGAATAGTGTACTCCATCGTCGTCTCATCGACACGCTCCCAGTCTGTAGCGAGACTAACCTCGGGATCCGGTCCGGCCTCATTGTTGAGCTGAACCAGGAAATCGTACAACATATTGAACTGGTAGACGTGCTTGCTCTCGTCGTTGTGGCCAAGCACGTTCATCGTTGAGAGTGTCTCGGGCCAGTAGCCCTTCAGGGTATTTTCGCCGCCTTTCATCTCGAGGTTTATCATCGTCCAGTAGGAGTTGAACCCGTTCGCGAGGTCCGCCTGCCAGTTGCCGACCTGATTACTGTTATAAATGGCCGCCTGTGGCATCTGCGTGATGGGCATCATCGGCACTTCATCCATCAGCAGCCGCTGGATCTCATGACACTGTTCGATCCGGGTGTTTTCGTCCGGTTCGGCCAAGTAATTCGCCATCATCTCGTCGAGGTCAGGGTTCTCGTAGCCGGAGTAGTTACCCTGTCCCGGGTCGGTGTTTGCGGAGTTAAACAGGTTGTTCAGCTCCGTTACCGGCTCCGAGACGAAAAAGGTGTGCCACGTCGCGAAGCTGTAATCGTACTCCTCGGATACGCGACTAAACAGGGTCCCCCATTCGAGTACGTCGACCCCGACGTCCAGTCCGAGTTCACTGAATTGATCCGCAATAACGTTTATCGCGTCGTGTCTTGGCGGATTATAGCTCTGGGCGTTGTTGACGTAGGTATAGGCACCCTCGCTGCCGGCACCATCGGACGTGTCCCCGCCGCCTCCACCAGCACAACCAGCTAAGGCCGTCATCCCTACAGCACTGCCCGCCGTCGTTGCTTTAAGGAAGCTCCGACGGCTTATGCGGTTGGTATTTTCAACCATGACAATGTCTATCGTTAACCCCCACATAAAAACCTTTCTATATGAATGACGTATGGGCAATTTAATTGGAAAATTTCTGGATGAATAGGTAGTGATTGCACATGATACATTATACTATCAATCCACAATCTATCAACCATATCTATTGGGCATAAATCGGAAGTCTATTGGTGAACGATATCACACAGCACGTTAATGACCAAATTACCAGACAACGTCGTGGGTCGGGCCTACCGGAGTACGATCGGGTGGGATCTCATTGCTGAATTGGAGGATCTCAACGACAGGATGCCGGGACACGAAGGTGAACGGGTCGGCGCAGAGCGCGTGGCCGAGACCTTTGAGGCGGTTGGGCTCGATGCCGTCTCGTTAGAGCCGTTCCCGATCCCCGCGTGGTGGCGCGGTGACGCGAGCCTCACCGTGGCCCATGGCGACAGAGACACAACGTTCGGTCTGTCGCACGAACTCGTCGAGTTACCGGGGACACCGTCGGGTGATGTGACGGGCGAACTCGTGGATATGGGATATGGTCTTCCCGAGGACTTCGAGGCGGTGGACCTCTCGGGCGACATTGTGATGGCGTCCAGTCTTACCCCCGATAACTACGGACGGTGGGTTCACCGTTCGGAGAAATATCACTACGCCGCCGAATCCGGTGCCGCAGCGTTCGTCTTTTATAATCACCTTGAGGGTGCGCTTCCGCCGACCGGAAACATCGGAAGTGTGAACGGGCCGGGACCTATTCCGGCTCTCGGCGTGAGCAAAGAAACCGGCGCACGACTCCAACGCTACTGTGATGACGATACTACCGAGGTTGAGTTATCTGTCGAGTCGGAGGTCGGTCGTGGCACCTCGCATAATATCGAAGGGAGCGTCGGCCCCGATACGGACGAGGAAGTACTGTTCACGGCACATGTGGACGGACACGACGTGGGAACAGCTGCGAACGACAACGGATTCGGAACCGCCATGGTCGTCGAAGTCGGGAAAATGTTGGCGCTGATTGCAGATGAGTTGGAGACGAAAGTCCGCCTCGTTGTCTTCGGGGCTGAGGAAACTGGCCTGTACGGGTCGTACTACTGGAGCCATACCCACGACTTAAACAACGTGAAATGCATCGTCAACGTCGACGGTGCAGGCTACTCGAGAAATCTCGAGATTCATAGCCACGGCTTTGAAACGGTGGCTAACGTGTTCGAGACTGTCAGCGAAGAGTACGAAATCCCCCTCCATACCGAAGACGGAATCCGACCGAATAGCGACCACTGGCCGTTCGTCCAACGGGGCGTCGCAGGCGTTCAAGGTCGGTCTTCCTCGGAAGAAAGCGGACGCGGATGGGGTCACACCCACGGAGATACCTTTGACAAACTCGACGTACGCGACCTTCGGGATATGTCGATTCTCTGTGCCGCGGGCATCGCTCGACTCGCCCGTCGCGACGTCGAAGTTGAGCATGTAGATGATGAGATGATACGACAGACGTGTGTAGACGAAGGCTTCGACGTGGGGATGAAAGCGACTGATACATGGCCATGGGGCAAACCGAAAGACTGGCCGTGGGCGGACAAACTTTGAACCGTCTGCTCTTCAGTGAGTTAGTATCTCCGAGACTGGTACGATTTGCTTGCTAGCACACTCATAACACAGCGTCGGTTCTGATTTGAATGGGGTTCCGCAGTTCTGGCAGGCATATTTCCATGAATATTTGTCGACATTTTGTCCATTGTATACCATTTTGATTCATAGATAATCATACTTGATACTATATTATCTTTACTCACATAATGCAGGAGATCATAGATATTGATATCTTATTGATATTAGTGTAATATGAAAACAACAGACTAGTGGAGCAGGTGATAGTAACGCTGCAAAAATCACAACGAACATGCTAGATTCCTGGTAACTAATAGGTAGGTACTACTATTATTTCACGGGAGGAGTACCCTCCCACTCCCGACCGTGGCCTCAGGGCCGGGAGTCTGCGTCATCTTCAGACCCACATAGTATGTATAAGATAGTAGTACTATCGTTGATACAGAGTACGACATACATGCTTCACTAGAGATTCAATATTCGAAATATATACATAGAAAATATTAAATGTATTAACAGAGTAGTAATCGATGGCGGCTGGATCCCTGTACGCCGCCACCGAGGGTACCTACCCCTTCGATCATTGTTTGACCTCCCACGCCGGGAGGTTTTTGATAGCACGTCACAGCTTACCTCAGTTGCGCCATCAGGAGTGCCTTCATTCCCAGTACGGGCGACTGCTGGAGTTTTCTCAGGGTTCTCACTCCCGTAGTACGAGCGCGTCCATTTGATGCGGTCGTCGTATCGCTGATTGTAGTACCGCGCGGAGATACCCTTCAGCCAATTAACGAGCAACGAGGATTCGTTGCGCGGCGGGCTTCCCACGAACAGGTGTACGTGGTCGGTCATGATTTCGACCTCGACGAGTTCGAGGTCTTGTCGTCGCATATCTCCGCGAAGATGGTTTTGAGACGTTCTTTGGTTGCGCCCGTCAGATGCGGCTCCCGATACTCCGGAATGAACACTATATGATAGTGAACGTACCCCGCGGTCAAGCCGCGGGGCTTCCTGCTTCGATGATTGTCAGTTCGGGGGAGATTGAGAGACTGTGAGCTACTCCTACCGATTCGACTCGCCGGCCACAACCGACGATGCACGCTTGTTATCGCGTTTGAACAACGGCGGAATCGTGGGTAGCGTCTTACTACCTCATTCTATGCCGACCTCGAATAGCAACCCTTTCATTGACTATCGACTACACTGTTACCAATCAGAAAACCCCTCCAAATCGGAGAGGCTCGACATGATCAGCTGAAGGGTGGCATCCTTCACCGGCGGCTTAGCGGAAGCCTGCCGCCAACAACTGCTATACTAGCAACTATATTAATTATTAGGTGGCTATCCTGGCAGGGAGTCGTGCTCGAACACCTCTATGGGCACGAAAGGTTGGTGAAAGAGGGTCGGCAGTCAGCGGCCGATAACCCATGAGTTGGTGTGAAACGCATTAACTCCTAATCTATAAACTATTTTAATTATATTAGTGTATAGATAGCAAATCATACAGTCCTAAGCGGAGTGTGCCCACTCTTCAACTGAGTGCTCGACTTCCGAAAAAAGCGAATTCGGGTGGTACAGCGTACGATTATGAATTAGGATTTCCTGGTCCGTCGTCTCCGACAGCTCCGAGGATCATGAGAATCCGGTTCACGAACTCCTCGGTCGTGAGATCGCCGAACAGGCACTCACGCAGCCACTGGATATCTAGGTAGAGTGCCGCTCGGAGGACGTCGCACTCATCATAGAGGGCGAATTTGAACTCTTCGACCGCTTCGAAGAACTCCTCAGCATCCGCCTCACGAATCGCTTGGTTGAATGCAGGGATGAGCGCTTGCAATTCCTCAGCGAGAACGTCTCCGTCAGTCGTCTCAACGATCACACTGAGTTCGAGCGTTCCCTTGTGGAATCCGAGGTCCTTCACATGGAGGACATCGCTGTCGAGCTCAAACTCCTCGCGATCGAATCCGGGGATGCTGTCGTAGTCTTCTTCCTCTTCGTCTTTATGTTTCTTCGAACCTCGTTTCTTGTGCCCGTTCGTTTCTGATTTCGTGTGGTCATCCTCGCTCTCGTGTGCTAAGGAAGCGCTGGAGTAGCCAACGAGGCCAGTTGCGAGCATGGTGCCAGTTCCGATGAGCATCTGTCGACGCTTCATACATCACTCATCGACGCGCGTATATATAATTTTTGTGGTAATAAAAAATTTTAATTTAGCATCTAAGAAGAACGGTGGATTCATATCGAAAAAGTCGGCGAACACTCCCGCGTCTACTGGGTCCGAGCCGCCGGAGCAGGGTGGCGGTACGTAGAGGTGTAAACTACCCTATCCTACTTCGCTTGGTCTGACGACCTCGCTCGTTGAGGGTAGGGCTTTCGCGTGGACTCCCGTTCTATGCCGTAGAGGCAGGGGGAACGTACTCCCCACTCACGTTCAGCGTCCCGTGATTTAGCGCAACGTCTACGGGTGCGCCTCCGGCGGCTGCGTTTTGCCTCCGACGGAGATACCGATAACCGATGTTCTTCGCCGCGTTGTAGTCCGCGTGGTTCTGATACCCGCACTTTAAGCACTCGAAGTGCTCGCCGTCGCGGTTATCCTCATGAGTACAGCCACACGTCGAACAGCGTTGGGACGTGTGGTTCGGCGGGACTTGTACGGCTTCGACGCTGTGCTCTGCCGCCTTGTACTCGGCATATTGGAACAACCGGCGGAATGCCCACACGTGTTGCCATGTCACCTGCGGGATGTTATTGCGGATGTGCGTTAGGTCCTCGAAGACGATGTAGGAACAACCGTACTCTACGGCTTCCTCGATGAGTTCGTTCGCTACGCCATGCAAGTAGATTTCGAAGCGTCCGTACTCCTTGCATCCGACGCCTTCGATGGCTTCGTGTGCGGCTCGCGTTCCGGTTTGTTGAAGCGAGCCACGGAGCTTCTCGTACTCTCGACGCCAGTGGTTGAACTCATCGGCGGACCAAAACGTGCCGGTTGACGAAACGACGATATTGTTCACTCCGAGATCCACACCGAGGACTGTTCTGTGCTCGGTGTCGGGTTCGGGGGTAGCGCCCAGAGTCGTCGGGAAGGATGTAGTTGCACTCGACGCGCCCGTTGACAGTCGAAAGGGAGACGTGGTCGCGGTGGAACGTCGCGCTTCGTTTGTCGTAGACCGCGCTATCGGCGGAGAAGTAGGGTTACGACGTTCGTTCGCCACGCTTCAGCCGGGCTACACCGCTCTTGACGGCTTCGACCGCCCGACGAACACCTTTCTGAACGAGGTTCGCGGTGAGGTCGGTTTCGTCTCGTAGTTGGTCGTACAAGGCGCGTTCAGCTTTGGCCTTCGAGGTAACGTGGTATCCGTCGTCGCCGTGCCAACACCATTTGCTCGCGGTGTTCGCGCAATATTTGAATTGCTCGACAGTCTCTCGGAGGGATGCATCGGCGTCCTGAGACACGTCGAGCTTGATTACGGCGGTTCGACGGTATTCCACGATGTTTCACATAACTCGGTGGTGTTACTTAAACATCCGGGAGTAGGACTGCCGGGGAACGTTGTTCGTTGCGGAATTGTCGGCTCCTCCCCTCCCTACTCCGTCCACTTCGCTCACTCCGTTGAGGAAGGGACCTCCGCCTCGCAATTTAGGTGAACACTGCGGCCGAGAGTCGCTCTGACGCGGGGACAGAGTGCTCCGATAAGCTGGGCCGCAACCGGCGAGTTCGGCGGCGTTCGCTCGCCCATGCCCAATGGGGTCGTGGGTTTTGATGCCCGACGCGCGGTGAGGATAGGAAGCTCGTAGCGATGAACCAACCGTTGATGATGGCAGGCGTGGTTGACGTATGTGCCCAGTTCATTGAGGTGAATCTAGTGCACAGAATTTGAAAAGGAAACAGTATGTAGGTTGTAATTAGTTTAGAGATACTGTAATAACAACATCATTAATTTCGGAATATTATAATAGTAGAGATGATAATATAGAGTAATGACCGAGTGTCCTCGGTGTGGGAAACGGTTTCTGACCTCAGAAGCGGCTAATGGGCATCAATCAATGTGCCCAGAGAATCCCGATCGCGTCGTTCCTAACGAGTGGCACCCCTCATCACATGGCCGCTGGAGTGATGAAACAGCCTCCTCAGAGGACTAATTAGCCTCTTACTGCTAGTAACGACATATGTAACTGCTTCGGAGTGTCTCGCCTGCGCTGGCTCCGATAGTGGCCGAGGGTGGCTGTGAGCGGGGCTGTCAGCGTCGCTCGCTTCCATTTGATACTAGACCGGGCCAACTCTCCATCGGCATCGAGTTCACTGCTTGTGAGCACGAGCCCGTCTACGAGGGCAGAGCACATACTCGCGATGCGAAGAGGCGAATATGTGTGATTCATGCGACGGTCAGTATTACCATCAGCAGAGGATTTTCCCCCTCTTCGCTTGGACTCTCTTGTCTCCCACTGGTGTGTCATAAGTGACAGAGGCACATACAAACTGTTCCTATATATTAGTACCGATTCTGATATGAGTGTTTTATGACTGCTTTGCCACTCCACCTGTGCTATAACAACACCTATGATTTATGAGCAAGCGGATACGGGCGCCGGGGTTGTCGGCGAGGAAATTGGCCACCCTATTGCACCCGCGCTTATATTCAAGAACAAAGGTTAGTTCACGCATATGACTAGCGTAGAGGTCGTGGATGTAGAACTTCGGACGTGGCTCGCCTGCGGGCAGCTCAAATTGGGTCGTTCGGCAGAGGTAACAAATGGTTGATCGTAGCGATTTCGAATCCTACAGTCAGCACGTCATCTCTCTGAGTGACATTAGGGCAACCGATCGACTGCTCGCCGGTGGGAAGGGTGCCAACTTAGCGACACTCATTGAGGCCGGGCTCCCAGTTCCCGACGGGTTCTGTGTAACAACTGTTGCGTTCAGGCAACTGGTTGATACCGGCTCGATCGACGGCCTTCTCGACGAACTTTCGGAACTCGATCCGGCGGATACCGCAGCGATCGCTACCGTTGGCGAGCGTCTTCGTAATCGTATCGAAGCCCTCGAGATGCCGACGACGATTCGAGAAGCAATCGAGAATGAGATCAATGCAACTGACAGCGGGCCTACCAAGGCGTATGCCGTTCGTTCCTCAGCCACAGCAGAGGATCTCCCCGAAGCGTCGTTTGCCGGCCAGCAGGAGACCATCCTCAATGTCCAAGGCAGCGAGGCGATCATTACTGCGAGCAGGGCATGTATGGCGAGCCTGTTTACGGACCGTGCCATTGCCTATCGAGCGAAAAACGATATTCCACACACAGACGTTGCTCTCGCGGTTGTCGTACAACGAATGATTACGCCGGACGTCTCCGGTGTTCTCTTCACTGCCGATCCAATGACTGGGAATCGGCACCGTACTGCGATTGAGGCAGGACTCGGCCTTGGAGAGGCGTTCGTATCGGGTGCAGCGGCTGCCGACTCTATACGAGTCAATACACAAACGGGGGAGATTCTCGAGTACGAGCGGGCTGACCAACAGATAGTAGTCCAGGCCCGGTCAGAAGGTGGGATTGAGACAGTTGAGTTAGAGGCGGCTGAACGACCGGATCGCGTCCTCACGGACGAGCAGATTCGGACGCTGGTTGACCTAGGAACCACGATTGAAGCCCTCTTTGAGCAGCCCCAAGACATCGAATGGTGCATCGAAGACGGATCGATCTACATCCTGCAATCCCGTCCGATCACCTCGCTGTTTCCCGTCCCCGCACCGAAACCGACAGACGACCAGCTTCACGTCTACTGCAGTCTGGGACATGCACAGGCGTTTGCCGAAGCGATGCCACCGCTTGTCCGGGATATCTGGATGGCATACACAGAGGAGACGTTCGAAGCGTTCGGGTTCAGCGCCCATGAGACATGGGCAGTTGAGGCCGGCGGTCGGGTCTACATGGATATGACAAGTCTTCTGCAAGTGTCTGTTGTTCGGGACCTCCTCCCGCATCAGCTCAGAGCGACGAGTGAACCGATGGGGGCTGCAGTCGAGAATATTCTCGAGCGGCGCAGCGAGGAGTTCCGTATTGAGCGGTCACTCCCTGAGATCGTGGCAGGGACGCCTGCAGTTACTCGGTCAGTATGGCAGGGAGCGAAGATGAGTCGGCCAGTTCTCTCAGCAATGGCTGATGGATTTGTCGGCGCGTTCATTGGGGAACCAACCGACCCACAAGACGAGGAAGCCAAATGGATCACCTGGGGGCAATGGATCGCTTCGCGGGTTCATGCTCCGGATACCCTCAGTGAGCGCGTTCGCGCAATTCGTACGAACTTGAATGTGGCTATCAATTACCCACCCGTTGGGCCGTTGCTTGCGGCACTCGTGGCGGGCAGATTGCTTGAACAGCTGTTTCCGGATGCTCCTGAAGACGTCAACGCAGTCGGGCGGGGCTTTCCGGACGAACTCGTAACACGCATTAATCTCGGACTCGGCGATCTTGCTGACGTGGCTCGCGCCAACCCTGCGGTTGCGGATGCGCTCCGTGAGGGTGCGTCACTTGAGACGATCGAATCGCTTGCGGGAGGGGCAGAGTTCATCGATGCTCTCGAAGCGTATCTCGAGGAGTTCGGCCATCGGGCGACCGGTGAAATCGATATTAGTCGACCACGGTGGCAGGAAAATCCCTCTGGCTTGCTTGCAACGGTTCGTGCAAATCTCGAACATGAACAGCAGGGTGCACATCGCAGTCACATTCGACAAATGGAACGCGAGGCACGTGGGGCAGCCGTTGCACTTGAACAACGGGCCGATCATGGGCTACTTGGGCCGGTGCGGAGACGACTGGTTCGGCAATTGATTCGGACGTACCGTGGCTATATTCAGACGCGTGAGTATCCAAAACAGGGAGCAGCGCATATGTTCGCGACGTGGCGCGACGTGCTTTGTGAAGCCGGCGAGGTGCTCGTTGACGACGGACTGCTTTCGGATTCGACAGATGTCTGGTTCCTTCGACTCGAGGAGCTGCTCGACGCGCTTGACGGAGAGTCGATTGCCGTCGATATCGATACTCGACGCGCCGAGTTCGAACGGTACAAATCACTGACTGCACCGCCGGTACTGACTAGCGAGGGTGAAGCACCAAGCGGGCGGATAGAGCGCGAGGACGTCCCCGAGGGTGCACTCACCGGAACGGGTGTCTCGGGTGGTGTCGTTGAAGGTATCGCTCGGGTCGTTCGTGATCCCACGACGGAGACGATCGAGAACGGCGAAATTCTCGTTGCGCCGTCGTCCGATCCTGGATGGACCCCACTGTTTTTGAATGCAGCAGGGATGGTTGTGGAAGTTGGTGGTCGGATGAGCCATGGTGCACTCGTTGCCCGTGAGTATGGGATTCCAGCCGTGGTGTCGGTCTCTGAGGCAACCGAGCGCATCGAGACCGGGCAGCGAATTCGCATTGACGGAACCCAGGGTATTGTTGAAATCATCGGTTGATAAGAGGGAAACCGTCTTCATGATCATCGTTTCGAGAGCGGTCGACGACATGCTCGGGCAGCGTGCAGATCCGTTCAAGCGGTGTCTCGGTGGGCTGGGTTGCCGTGGACTCATTCTCGGTGAGTTCTGTCGCGTTGGCTTGCGTCTCAATGTCGTCGAGCCGGCGGCGCACGTCGGCAAACTTCGAGCCCGCAAAGCGCTTGTACTCCTGGAGTTCTTCCGCAAGATCCTCAATGCGGTTGCCCTTCTGTTCGACTTCGGTTTCGAACTTGTTGACGCGATCGGTGGTCGCGTGGTCGCCGTTAGGATCGGTCTGCTTGGCGATATCGGCCGGATTACCCGAATCGACTCGGCGTGCCGGGACCACCTGTTCACTATATTAAGTGTGTTAACAGTTATCGTTCGGGGGTGTGTACGAGGAGTATGGATGCAGCGGTCAGAGAAATCGAGTTCCTCGCGCGCTCAGCTCATCGTGTCGAGATACTCTATGCAGTGGCCGAGCATCCTCATCGTCGTGACGAACTCCGAGAACTGACGGGTGCCTCACCAGCCAACCTCGGCCGAGTACTTCGTAGCTTCGAGGAGCGAAATTGGATCGTCAGAGACGGGCATTATTATGAGGTGACGCCGCTGGGCGAATTCGTTGTAAACGAGTTCAGAGACCTACACGAGGCGATGAACATCGAACAGAAGTTACGGGATGTTTTGCAGTGGCTCCCGGCTGAGGTGATCGGGTTTGATATCCAATTGTTTACCGATGCGGTTGTCACGGTTCCAGAGTTCGACTCGCCTCACCAGACGGTTAGTCGGTTCGTTGAGTTAGTTAACGAGACCGAGACCCTGTTTGGATTCGCCCCAACAACCGCTAGGTCGGATATGGAGGCACTGTTTCGGAGCGCTATCGACGGGATGAAGATCGAGGTGATATTTCCCTCCATTCTCATTGAAACGGTCCTGGCGTTCCACCCTGAACAGGCCCCGAAAGCTATTGAGAGTGGCAATATGGACATTCTGACACACGACGATCTCCCGTGCGCCTGCGCTATTTTTGATGACCGCATTGGGCTTGCTGGCTACGACCACGAAACCGGAATGATGCGGGTTGCGATCGATACTGACGCACCCGAAGCAAGACAGTGGGCCAAAGAACTCTACAGGTCCTACAGACGTGACGCTCGACCGCTCAATCCGGAAACTCTCGTAGCGTAAACTACCCCGCCCTACTCGCTCGCCGTTCGGCTCGCTTCTTGAGGACGGGGCTTTTCGTGAATTTCCGCACTTTCTGCCCCTTCTTCGTGCATGGACGTGGCGCGGTTCACGTCGGCAAGACGGGCACACGGAGGGGGATTCCTGCGTGGTTTTCCATCCGTGGTCAACGTCCGAAGCCGATTCACCTGACTTTAATTCCCGGTGTTCTCAGCCACGTTGCGTGTGGCGTCACCGTCCCCGGATTACGGATCGGTGTCTTGTTGAAAGCCTTAGGCGGTGATAGGTTTCAAAAGTCATGCTGAATAGAGAGGCTGTGTTCAGTACTGGGGGTCGACTTGGTAGAGAGACATTCATGAGGCTTGTAAATCAGCTGTCTGCTCTACCCAAGGATACCCAGAACCCACCGAACAACTTCAGAGGTGGTGAACAAAGCGCCTTCCAGACGAGAGAGTACTCTCCCGGTCCAGAGGGCAGCAACCATCAATAGCGTAATGCCAGCCAGCCACGCCAGCGTCTCTAGTGCCGTGCCACTCACGACAAGGGGTCGAACGACTGCTGCGACGCCCATAATTCCCGTGATATTATAAATACTGCTGCCAACAGCGTTGCCGACCGAGACACCGAGACTTCCCCGCTGGATCGCCACTAGCGAGACGGCGAATTCCGGCGTCGATGTACCTGCTGCAACGATCGTTCCGCCGATAACCCACTCGGAGATGCCGACACCACGGGCCAACTCCGAGGCAGCCACTACCATATAGTCGCCACTCACTATCACTAACGCTAATCCACCCACGAGAAACACGATGTCTCGCCCACGGAACGTTACTTGCTCGGTCACTGGACGAGTCACCCCTCCTTTAAGTGGGTGATCGGTGGTTCCTTCTGATTCTGACTGGCTAGCACGGAGTAGATAGGCCGTGTAAGCGGCAAATGACCCCACCAAGAATACCCCTTCGAGCCTCGTAATCTGGAGGTCGAAAAGTACGAGTCCGCCGATGAGGGTGCTTGCCAGCAGAGCAACGCCATCACGATGAACGAGTGATTCCGCGATTGGGATCACTTTCAACAGAGAGATTACACCCAAAATGAACGCTAGGTTGTAGATGTTCGATCCAAGGACGTTCGCAACCGCGAGATCACCCAACCCTTTGAGCGCGGCATCGACCGAAACCGCGAGTTCCGGTGTCGATGTACCTGCTGCAACGATCGTCAGTCCGATCGTGAGATCCGAGAGGCCAAACCGCTGAGCTAACCGAACGACAGCATCGACTAAGAGCCGTGCACCAATCCAGAGGCCCAGTATCGAGAGGAGGATCACAGCGATCTGAATGATTGGGGCGCCCTGAACCATCGTACGGGAGTATCGCGGACGAGTCAATTAATGTTGGGCTCTCGGTTTTACCCTCCACTCGGTCTTCTGGAATAACGATGGAAGAAAGCTACTTCATATACGCTCTGTATTCAGCACGCCATTCTTGTCACGCTCTGCGGGTTTCAATATAGCCCGACCGGTCTACGGTGGCTCCTACCAAGCATCCGTTTTGGCCGCTCGGCAGTAGTATGGCTTACGTTACCATGGACGAAAGCCTACCGAGCGCGCTTCCTCCCCTCCCTACTCCGTCCGCTCCGCTCACTCTGTTGAGGAAAGGATATCCGCGCTGTACCGCCGGTAGACGCGTTAATCGTTACCTCTGGATACACGTCGAATAGTTCGTAGCTGCAGTAATACCACCCGGCGCGCTCTGCGAACGAATAGGTTGGTTTGCTCGGCTTCTAGAGTCCGGTTCAGCCTGCTTGCAGAGGGTGAGTTCTTTCGCTCTCTGCAAGCAGATACGCTGCTGCAAAATTCCACTAGAGAGCTACATCATCTTCCTCGCTGTATCAGTTCTTGCGAGAGGAGGACAGCAAACCATGACCAACGAACAGCGAATCACCCATGGTGTAGACATCGACAAATTCGGCGCGTTTGCCGACTACGCAGCCGCAAACCCCAACGAGGTGCAGCTCGGGCTTGGGGCTCGATCAACCTATGAGGGGACGTGTGCGCATAGCCTCGCGACGATGGACGCGTACACCCTTGAAACCGAGACAATCGAGCGCGAGACCCGCGAGTACACCATCCCGTATGGCGGATGGAAGGAGGTCTTGGACGCCGGGGGTTGGGTTGGTGCGACTGACCGAATGGAGCCGATCGAGGTCGCACTCTCCGCGCTTGCGTCCTGTATCAATGTCGGCATTACGATCAACGCGCTCGCAAACGGCGTCGATATCGAGGAGCTTCAAACACACGTACAAACTGACTTCGACCCCGCGGTGCTGTTCGGCCTCGCAGACCTCGATGAATCAGCATCGGTCTTCGAGAATACGACAGCCGAGGTCGAGATCACAGGCAAGAATCTCGATGCCGAACAAATCGATGCGTGGGCACAGCGTGCTCCCGTCTACGCCCTCGTCTCGCTCGCACAGGAAATCGATCTTACCGTCAACGCCACCACCACGGAGGTTGCGGCCGACGACTGAGAGGTGACTACACATGAGCAAAGCACACAAACTCGATTGTGAAGCGGCAGAAGCCGATTGCCGATTCATCATTCAATCAGAAAACGAAAGCGAAGCACTCGAACTGGCCAAGACCCACATGAAGGACGTTCACGGCAAGGAGTTCTCAGACGATGAACTCCGAGCGGAACACCTGCAAGTCGTCTAAAGAGGTGAGTAAATGGCCGAATTACTCGACGTTGAAAAGCTCGAACGCGAAGTCAAAGCGGTTTACCGAGATGTTGCCCAGACCCCTGATGGAGAGTTCCACTTCGAAATGGGACGCCCGCTGGCCGAACGGCTCGGCTACCCGCCGGAGGACCTCGACCAGGTCCCGCCGGAAGCGATCGCCTCGTTTGCGGGGGTAGGATATCATTTCGATTTTGCCGACCTTCAGGAAGGCGATGACGTCCTTGACTTGGGTAGTGGCTCAGGCATGGATGCATTCGTTGCGGCACTCTACGTCGGCGAGAGTGGGAGCGTCACGGGGTTAGACATGACCGACGAGCAGCTGGAAAACGCGCGGCAACTCCGTGATACGGCGGGGATGAACAACGTGCGCTTTGAGAAGGGCTATATCGAGGAGCTACCGTTCGAAGACGAGATGTTCGACGTCGTGATCTCGAACGGCGTCATCAACCTTTCCGCAGAGAAGGAACGGGTGTTCGAGGAAGCGAGACGTGTCCTCACTCCCGAGGGTCGGCTTGCGATCTCGGACATCATCAGCGAAACCCAGATGCCCGAGAGTATCAAGACTGACGCGGACCTTTGGGCAGCCTGTATCGGCGGGGCCGATCAGATCGACGACTACACGTCGACGATTGAGACGTCTGGCTTTGAAGTCACGGATGTTCGAGAGAACGACCGATATGAGTTCATCTCGGAGCAAGCCCACGGAGCATGCCAGAAGTACGGCGTAAAGAGCGTCTCGCTTGTAGCAATCAACATCAACGACAAATACTAACAACCGAATAGTTCAGGAAAGAGTATTTCGAGCGGATCTGGAACCGATCCATTTTTTTACCGTAACCGAGGCGCTAAGCCCCATCTTCAACGAGCGCCGAAGGCGCAAGTAGGGAGAGGATGGGATACAGCGGCGTTGAACGGACGAAGGGTTGATAGCCTAGTCGGCAGCCTGTTCGGCCTGCCGCATCTTTTTTACTTGTAATGGGTCCGCCGTCGAAGTCGCGGTGACCAGCCGCAAGAACTGTCCCGCATTCGTGAGGAGTTTGTTCTCCGCCTTCCGGAGGTGTTCTTCGTACGTTGAGCGAGCGACAGCCGTCTGATCGGCGAGGTCCCGCAGCGAGGTCTTCCGGGGTTGTTCGTAGTAGCCGCTTTCCAGCGCCAGTTGAAGTGCTGCTAACTGCCGGTCTGTAATGTTCTCAAACAGTTGATTCGCCGGAGCCAACATACTATGGGGAATCTGTTTCTCTGAAATCGAGGTTTTCGAGAGCAGCTCGATTTCCCTGTCGGATCGCAGATCACTGAGCAGACCCCGAATGTCATCACCATCGAACGCGACAACTGTGTAGTGCTCCCAGCCCTGGTGGTAGATCGTCGGCGGCTGGTATAGACAATTGTGTTTCTCGAAGCGGTCAATGATGGACTCCTCGAGTGAACAGAGACAGGACTGCGTGACGACGTGATACCCGTCATCGTCCTCCGACTCGTGCAGAACGGTTCCAATCTGACCGATCTCCTCAAGCAACTCGTCAGTCGGCGTCGTCTCTGCGGTAATTTCAAGCACTTGGCAGTCGCTCAGCGGCCACTCACGGATAGTCAGGTCCGGGTACCGTTCCGATATCTCCCGGTACGGACACTCGTGTTTGACCCGAATCGAGGTCTCGTATAGACTCATACGAACGATTATGAACTGGTCAGAAGTAACAGTACCGGTCATGTCCGGCAGCGCTTATATGCAAATATACCCCCTTATTCAAGAATACTGATGCAAGAACTACCGCCAGAAGAACTCAGCGAACAGATACAGAATAGCGATGATACGCCGCTTGTCCTCGATATTCGCCACCAAGAAGACTTCAAGGAGTGGCATATACCCGGGAGCCTCAATATCGATGTCTACGATGAATTAATTGAAGATCCCGAACAGACCAAGCAGACTCTCTCGGATCTCTCGCGTGAAAAGCAGATTGTTACTGTCTGTGCTGCGGGTATTGTCTCACAGACTGCGACGGACACCCTCCGAGAGTTGGGTTACGACGCTGTGACGCTTGCAGATGGAATGAATGGCTGGAGTCGCGTCCACCGGCACGCAGAAGTGCCAGCCGACCTCGATGGCACGCTCGTTCAGGTCGCACGGCCGGGGAAGGGCTGCCTTTCGCATATTCTTATTTCGGACGGTGAAGCCGCCGTGTTCGACCCGTCACAGTATCTCGATGAGTACGAGGCGATTCTCGATACATACGACGCTGAACTCATCGGCGTTTTCGATACGCACGCCCACGCCGACCATGTCTCGGGTGGGGTGGAACTCGCTGACCGACACGGCACCCCCTATTATCTCCACTCGAAGGATGCACTCGCAATCGACGCGACGCCGCTTGAAGATGGGCAGATCGTGACAGTCGGCCAGGTCGCTCTTGAGGTCATCCATACGCCGGGGCACAGCGAGGGGAGTGTCTCGTTCGACATCGCCGGTGGGGCGGTGATTACGGGGGACACGCTCTTTCACGAGAGCGTTGGCCGCGTCGAACTCGGCGTCGAAGCCGGCATCGAGGAGTCCGATATCGAGCAAAACGCCGCGACGCTCTACGAGAGCCTCCAGCGACTGCTGGATCGGCCGAACGATGCGGTTGTGCTACCAGCACATGACCCCGGCTCGCCTGAACCGCCGGTGACCGCGACCCTTGAGGAAGTCAAAGAACGGAACGGCGATCTCGGTCGTGACCGCCAAGAGTTTGTAACGGAGCTCGCTTCGGACATCCCGAATCATCCCCCGAATTTCGAGCGGGTCAAGCGAACGAACGTTGGTCAAGAGTCGGTCCCTGCTGACGAGTTGGCCGAACTGGAACTGGGTCCCAACAATTGCGCTGCCGAATGAATCTATGAGTACGGGAACTGAGGTCAACCAAGGAATTCGCGAACACCTCGGGCAGTTCTCACTACACGTCCTACTGGTGTTCGCCACCGGATTGACCATTGGCTCCGAACGGACTGTCGTCCCCGTTCTAGGAGAAGATATTCTCGGAGTCGAGTCGTTCCTTGTCATCGGCTCGTTCGTCGTTTCTTTTGGCTTCGTGAAAGCGCTGCTCAACCTCTATGCTGGAAAATGGGGCGAGGAGTACGGCCGGAAACCGGTGCTTGTCCTCGGATGGGCAACGGCGCTTCCCCTCCCGATCATCCTCATTTTCGCACCCAACTGGGGCTGGATCACTGTCGGAAACATCCTGCTGGGGATCAACCAAGCGTTGACGTGGAGTATGGCGATCAATGCCAAGATCGACCTCGCAGGCCCCGATCAACGCGGGCTCGCAGTCGGTATCGATGAAGCATTTGGCTACACTGGTGTCGCTGTCGGGGCCTGGATCACTGGTGTTATCGCTGGGCAGTGGAACCTCCGGCCCGAACCGTTCTACTTCCTCGCTGTCGTCGTCGTACTAGCGTTCCTCATTTCGATCTTCCTGATCAAGGAAACCGTCCAGTACGCGCAGGCCGAAGGTGAGGACGATCACCACGATGCGAATCTCCCGTTCAACGAGGTGCTGAAACGTGCAACCTACGGCGATAAGACGCTGTTCGCCGCTGCGCAGGCTGGCCATATCGAGAACTTCGTCGACACACTGTTTTGGATCGCCGTTCCGCTCTATCTGGTAAACCAAGGTCTTGGCATTGCGGCAGTCGGGGTTGTGGTCGGCGTCCACAGTGCGATGTACTTCCTTCAGATTGCAACCGGTGGACTTGCTGACCGTATTGGTCGCCGCCCGCCGGTCATCTGGGGGATGTTCATCGCAGGTGCGGGTGTCCTCGGAATGATATTTGTCGAGGGATACCTCCCGTGGGCTGTGCTGGCTGCCATTTCCGGATTGGGGATGGCGTTACTGTATCCGAACTTGATGACTGTGCCGAGCGACGCTGCCCATCCGACGTGGCGGTCGGCAGGGATGGGCGTCTACCGGATGTGGCGCGACGCCGGTTATGGGGTCGGCGCGATTCTGATCGGCCTCTCGATGGAGTTCGTGAACACCGAGGCCGCCTTCTATATGACGGCACTCCTGATGTTCATCTCCGGTGCTGTTGTCTACGTTTGGATGGAGGAGACGCATCCAGACTTCGGGACACACGAACCGCCTGCACCTGCTTCAGAGCAACTAACCCAAACAGTCTCTCGAGACTAGGCCAGCAGAACGTTCTTTCTAAGGATTACCAATGTTCTCTTGAATTCGATACGGAAAACTAGAGGCTTACTATCTGCTGAATATGCGCTGTGTATTCAGCACGACTCCTGAGACTCAGTAGTGATTTAGGGTTTTGACAAGGCTACTAATTTCATGGAGCGCTAACGAAGCGGATACCGGCACGGATCGAACGCTCCGTTATTCGATTCGTTAAAGCAGACTGATGCTCGATGTACTATCTGTACCTGAGTGAGATGAGCGATCCATTTACGGTCGAGTCGAGAGACGACCCACACCAGGGACAGCCACTCGCAACTGCGGGTGCGCCGCCGGAAGCGGCAGACGCAGTTGTCATACTGCTTCACGGTCGTAGTTCGACAGCGAAGAATATCCTTCGACTCGCCGACGAATTCTACCACCATGGGGTGATGTATCTCGCCCCGCAGGCAGCCCGGCGCATGTGGTATCCTCGATCGGGCTATGCACCGTTTGAAGATAACGAACCGTGGTTCTCATCCGCGCTTGACCGCATTTCGAAGGCGCTCAACGTGGCCGCCGCCGCTGGCGTCCCGCCCGAACGCACGCTTTTGCTCGGCTTTTCACAAGGCGGCTGTCTTGCCAGCGAGTTCGTTGCACGAAACCCCCGCCGCTACGGCGGACTCGTGGTACTGTCGGGAAGCTTGCTCGGCCCAGAAGTGAGAGAGGAGTATGCCGGCTCCATCGATGGTACACCGGTCTTTCTTGGGTGCAGCAGTGACGACCCCTACATCACCGCCGCTCGTCTTCACGAGACAGCACGCGTGTTTGAACGGCTTGATGGTGAGGTGACGAGCCGACTCTACAAGGGATTAGGGCACGCTATCAACGACGATGAAATCCAGACGATCGATACATTCGTCGACCAACTCGTCTGAGTAGCGGGCACGAAGGTGTTGAGATCGTCCTAGACACGGAGCGGTAGTACCGATCGTGAACTCCTCAATTTTGCCCAGTTTAACGACCCTATCGAGGATGAGTGAGAGAGATCAACAGTAGCTTGAGTTATGAAACGATCTGGACGTAAAGCGAAAAAAATCTCCGGCGATACGCTGATTTACTGGTCCGTAGTAGTTCGTGTATACCAATCGAGGACAACGACGAACTTCGGCGGATTCTCGGCTACAGCCGAGTGGAAGTCATCGGTGCATCGACGTCCTACGAGAAGACAGCACACATCCTACCAGCGTACCTTCAGCGGCATGGCTACGAAATCACTAACCAAGGAGCAGTTCAGCGGCCAGTTGCTTTCCCGTTTTTGATCGCTGTCGCACTCAGACAGTTGGGACAGCCATAGAGCGTCCCGTCGTTGTCAGCGAAGACGCGGTGGAAATCGGCAGTTACGTGCTGGCCACATTCGTCGCACTGAGGCATACTCGCTTATTGTGTAGAATAGTTATTGATATGGGGTCGATATACGTAAGATGCAACAGTAGAGTAGGGAGTGGTGCATCCTGCAGAGGATCCACCGAGCCGTGCAGCGGTCGGTTCGGCTACGCTAGCAGCGAGTACCGCCCGAACAGAACCAGACGGTGTATCGATTCTTGTGCAACAGTCCCGACTGGAGAGCCACGATGTTGCACAAGGCAATGTCTGACTGGTTACATCGTGTGTGGCGTACAATTACGATTAGTACATAACTCCGAGATACTGCTTGGGCCGGTTTTCAATGGGAACCCTATGAAACGCAGCTACAGTGGGAGTTCCACTACAATCCGTAGTTGGCGGAGCGGTCCGTCTTAGAGGTCGCGGGGCTGAACGGTCTTGCGGTCGTTGTCAGCTGCTCGCTGGGCTGCCGCCTCGAGGAGCTCCTCGACTTCCTCGTCGAGTGCGTCGTAGAAATCCGACGATACATTATGATCAGTGAGCGTCTCCTTGACTGCCGATTGAACGATGAGATCTGCCATCAGCTATCGTTACAGAGGGTGCTCTTGTATGTTTTCTGTTTGGACTGTGAGACACCAGTGTGCTGATGACGCGCTAGAGATGCTCGGTGTATAGTCAATCGAACGCGCTTCCTCCCGCCTTTAGACGCGGGTTTCCGCGCTGTGGTATCTATAAGCCAGGGACGAGCCGTTTCTGATCGCTTGAATGGATCGACCCCATAGACGACGTCCCCTGACTCATAAATAGGAGACGAGGGTGACCCAGTCACGAGGCGTTCGTATCGGTATTATCGTCTGATTCGACGCTTGGATGTGGCTCAGTCGGTGCATGTGCTTCCCAATCAGCTTTCTCTTCTACTCCGAGTTGCTCGTTGAAGAGTTGGGTTGCACGCTCATAGTCCGCTGAGTGCTGCAAGCGATTGGAGTCGCTCGTCAGTGCCCAGTAGGTGGATTTGTGTTCGACGAAATCGCGGGATTTGAGTCGAGTCAGCGCTGTGCTTACCGTATCCGGTTCGAGATCGAGTTGTCTGGCGATCTCTGTGGCCTTAAACGCTCGATCTGTTAGGAGGGTTGACTATGAAGGCGTTGATGGGAATTGACTGGTAGATAGCCTTGTGCAACTTTCGAGTGTGTCAAGAGGATTTGTTGCACAAGGTACTGTCTGACTAATCACTCCGTGGTGTGATATGCGTCCGAAGGTAGAACCTACAAAACCGTTTCTACTACCGACACTACTACTATACTATTCTAGATTTGTTCTAGTTGTAACTAAAAAAGGAGAGCGTGCGTAGGGTGGTTGGTTCGAACTATGAGCCTTCCTCTTAGTCCGTTGTTAGGACATCACGCTTCCTTCGGGGGCTTGCTCACTTGCTCCATCACAACAATCGTGATACCGGTCAGCTGCCTCCTCATCGATGACGATGAGTTTCTTCCCACGACGTTTCGTCTGCTCAATCTCGTCTGTCCCGAGTTTTGCGAGGAAGTCCATAACACGGGCCACAGTTTGGGTGTGCTAGAGCAGAACTCGTATCGAAATGAACGCAACGAAATAAATCAAAATCCCCGTCTGAGGTAGTAGTCTTTACCCGTTATTTGTGAACTCCGTAGTCGAACCGCTAGACCACTCAAGAGTGATCATTCCCTCCTCCATCGTCATGTCCTCAACGAGCGGACCGAGGTTCTCGGGTTCGTCCATTTCGGGAGTTTCGACCATTAGATCGGTCTCTACAAAGACGTTTAGTTGCTCTCCATCCAATGGGGGAGAAGTCATCTCAGAGAGAGACTCATCGACGTCGATCTCATCAGGATCCTCAGACGCATCAATATCGACGCCCTCTTCGACGGCCTCAACTGGTTCGATGATCTCCGCGTTGACGACCTCAATGGTCGTATCGCTCAGCATCTCGACGAGGTTGGCGGGTTCCATATCGCTCGGCTGATGGACCGTAGCGTTGAGCCGGCCATTGTCCTCGTCGGCGTGGAAGACGACCTGCATGTCGGGATCGGCAAGATCAGGGATCGACGCGTCTTCGAGCGGCTCGGCGAAGCAATGTAGGGCCATTGATCCGGCCGGTCCCATGTCGCTGTCGGGGACGATAATCGCGGTATCCTCGCCCTCGGAGTCGGTCATGTCTGTTCGACCAACGATCCAGCCAGGCCGCTCTTCGATAGGTACCCCATTGGCACGGTCAGGCAATGGATGACATCGGTTGGCAAATTTCTGTGGCTGATCGCGAACACGGAAGATTCCCCAGAGGCCAGCCTCGAGTTGACGACGCTGAAGTGTCTCTTGGTAGATGAAGTCGCCCGTGCTTTGAGCAAGACCACCTGCCCCCCCGAGCATGTCGAACCGAAGACCGAGTCCGACGCCGAAGCGGTCGTCGACCCCGATGGTCGGTGATCCTTCGATAGGCGGATTGGCTAGTACTTCACCTGGCGGGTTTCGCTCTGGACCGACGAACCGTGGCCACTGATGATCCGAGAGGTGAAATCGCATGCCACGGGATTTTCCGGTCGATGTCTGGACTTGAAACGCAACTGGATCGCCTTGGAACGCATTCAACACGGGGGTCGCGGGGTCGCCATGGACCTCGGAGTTGAACACGAGATGCTGTTCGTCGCTATTGCGCTCGAAACGTCGAATGAACGGCTCTGCACGGTTGTTGATCGCTCCATAGCCCTGATCCTCAGCATCACCGATCTGATTGCACGGGGCATCAGGATCCTGATCAGGATCATCGGGATTCACCGGAACAACGCAGTTATCTGGATCCTCCCGGTTGATGATATAGCGACCGCTGCTAAACGAGAGGGTAAACTCGCGGAAGTCCGAGGTTGGCTGGACGGTAGTGTCTCCAGTCTGATTCCCAGTGGCTCCACCGGTAGCGTTTCCGGGCGTCTTGATCATTGCATCAGGGAGAGATGCTGCCGGCGTGCCATCAGAGCCATCCGAGTACGGTTCGGCAGTGCGCGGCGAAAGCCACTCGGTGTCCGCAGGGCTGACGATAAGCGTGCCGAACGAGCCGTGGTGGCGGTTGCTCCGGACGTCCGCCATGTCCCAGAGTACACAGTTATCTAGCAGTTCGTCAGCGAACCATCTGTAGGTGATCGAATCGCCCGGTTCGATCGTCTGATCGAAGTTGAACCCGACCGTTGCCCCATCCGATCCGTTGATGTCATAGGTAATCCGCTGGGGGTGCAAGGAGATACGTTTCGAACGATCCCAATCGCGAGTGATCCGCATCTGGGGGTGGTCGTGGTCCCCGTCGAACTCGTCGAGATCGTTGGTAAGTTCGACCTCAATGCATTCGCCTTGGTTCGCCCGCAAGACAAGCGGCGTCGGTGGCCGGCGCCCGCATTTGATATCCTCGACATGTTCATCGAGCGCGAAGATGATCCCGTGGGGATCGTGATCACCGTACTCGTTGAATTTGATATCTGAATTGAATGCTGTGACCTTGTACTTGCGCACAGGCGCATCCATTTCACATGGTTCACCTGGATCCGGCGCCTTCGGAGGTATCTCACCAACGTTCTTGTTTTGGCGGAATTGTTTGTCCGCTGGGAAGTCCCGATCGGCGCCCTTGGGATAGATCAACCGCCACTTCTGGCCCAGTTCCTTCCACCGATCGGTGAACCCGGCCCAGTGACCCATCTCGCGGAGCTCTTCTTTCGTGATCCGTTCGTCTGGCACGCCTTGATCGGGGAGCGGTTGCAGATGATCGACTTTCGCATCGAAGAGGCGATGCATCCCCCACATTCCGGTCCAGAGGTCGTCGTCGATAGCCGACCCGAAGAGGTGGTCATGGACCGGAAGGTCACTCGGGTTGTGCAGCATCTCGAAGTTCTCCTGTTCGGCGAGATCCAACTCGAAGGTGAACACCTCGGAGGTGCCGATGACCTGTGAGACAGTGAACTCGGGGTTCAAGTTTCGCGCGTTGAACCGGTGCATGTGGTGGAAGAAGTCGTGCTGTTCCTCGTAGGCACCTTGGAACAGCCGAATCCTGACCGTGTCCTCAGGGTATGTCTCAAGGACAGGTGTCTCGGGGTCACCGTGAACGGATGAACTGTGGACGTATGCTGGATCGGGATCGTTGCGGTTGTAGTATGGGGAGTTGCGGTAGTTGATCGCCATCGTCCCCTGGTTTTCATTGTGCTGTTCCTGATTGGTGATGAAATCACCGTCCCGATCACGGAGTTGCGCGAAGTCATGGTAGTGCAGGCACTGCTCGCGGAAGTCTTCGCCATCGGGTCGTTCGATAATCGCCTGCGCGCCGGCCTTGATCTTGTTTCCGGTGTAGGGATCACGCCAGACTGAGCCTTCAGGTTCGACGATGAGGCCTGCGAACGAACCGTTCATCACGTCGTCGATGCCCGAGATATGGTCGTGGAAGAAAATCGGGCCTTCTTCGTCGGCGTACCAGCGGTAGGTGCGTTTTTCACCAGCAGGAGTCTGCTGATCGTAGTTGTATCCGGTCGCAAGCGAATCCGAGCCAAGCAGGTCGAACCCGACGAAGTGGGTGTGGATGGAGATCCCGCGCTCGGTCTCGTTTTTGAGGTTCAGCTCGACGCAGTCGCCGACGTTCGCGCGGATGAACAGCGGCTCGGGGTTCATCTTCCCCTCGCGGACGAGATCGGCGTGCTTCTCGAGCACGTAGACGACGCCCTCCGGGTCGTGTTCGCCGGCGTCGTTGTAGACGACGTCGGTGTTGAGGGCGACAATGTTGTACGTCCGCTTCGGCGCGTCTTTGTCAACACACGGGTCGGCGTACGGGGCGACCGGGAACACCCCGTCGAGGACCTCCTCCTCGGTAGGAGTCGGCTCGCGGTCGTCGGGGCGTTCAGGCGGCCTAACGCCCTGCTCGCCGGGGATGAACTCGGGGAACCCAACTCCGTCAGGCGGAACGAGGTCCCCGGTGTTCGGCAGGGGCTGGAGGTCCTTCTGTTCCTTGTCGTGGATACGCATGATGCCCCACATCCCCTCGCCGTAGTGCGGGAAGAGGTGACAGTGGAACAGTGTGTCGCCCGCGCTCCCGTGGACGTACCCGGCGCCGACCTCGAACGCCTCTTCGAACGTCATCTCGGGGCGGACCGTAGTCGCGCCTTCAACGTCACCATGGCCGGCAAGGAAGTACGCCTCGTAGGTGGCGCCCAACCCCACCGTTTGGGCATCGACCGTGTCTGCGTCGGTCCGCGGCGGAATCTCCTTCCAGCGGTGCTGGTGAAGGTGATGGACGTGGTTCTCCTCGACGGAGGCGCCGACAATGGTGAACTTGATCGGGTCGCCCTTGTAGGTCTCGTAGACGTTATCGCCGCCACCGGGGTCGCCGTTCGTCCACGAGTTGTAGAAGAACTCCTCAAGGTCGCAATCAGGACAGCGATCCTCGATTCGGATCCCGGTCTGGTCGGAGCGGTAGTTGATCGCGTGGGTCGTCTGTTCGACGTCGCTGTCCGGGAAGTCGATATCGGGTTTGATTCCCTCGGGTGTGTGATAGAAGGTCACGAACTCTCGATAGCTCGTCTCGAGCACCTCGGGGTCGTGGATATCCGCACGCACGCCGCTGTTCAACTCGCCGCCCGTCTTCGGGTCGGTCCACGTGACGCCCTGGTCGTAGACGACGGCCGCGCCAAACAGCGACCGGCTCAGCAGGTTCGCCTTTTGTGGGGGTTCGTCGGCGCTGTCGTAGGCCTGGTTAGCGCCGTCGTAAAAGAAGTGTGAGCCCGTGTTGCTCGCGAACCACCGATAGGTGATCGAGTCACCCGGCGCGACGGTCGTGTCCTCGTTGAATCCGACCGACATGCCATCCGAGTCCTGGACGTCGTAGGGCAGGGCGGTCTGGTGGATCGACGCGCGCCGGTCGAGGTCGTTATGGAACTCGATCTCGATGACGTCGCCGACGTTCGCGCGGATCGTGAGCGGCTGAATCACTGACGTATCGACCCCGCTCGGCTTCTCCCTGTCACGCTTCTCGTGACAGTCACAGTCGTCCTCGTGGTCGTGATCTCCGTCGCACTCCCGATGGATGGAATGATCGATGTCGTGAGTGTCCTCGATGTCGTCGAATGCCCGACCGGGTATCTCGCCGGAGGCTTTCCGGACGGCCTCCTTGTTCTCCTTGAGGACGTACATCGCGCCGTTGGGCTGGTGGACACCGAAGGCGTTGTAGACGATGTCGACCTCGACCGCGTGGACGTCGAAGTGCCGGACCTTGCCACCCTTCGTGGGTTCGTCGCGCATCGCCGCGCGCAGATCTTCTTGAGCGGCGTACCCGCCACCCATCATGGTGGCAGCTGTCCCAGCGCCGATCATAAAATTCCGTCGCGATGTAGACGGATGCTCGAAGGCCTCTTCGTTGGCTTCAACCGATTGTTGCTCATTTCCAGAATTCGAATCTGTCATGCTATAATGCAAATCATCTATCTAGAGAGAGTATTATAGTTATACAGTTACATATTGGATTAGAGACCATATAATAAAGTAGTCAAAAAAGTCCCTAAAAGACGCAGCATTTCCTAAGCGACGAACCTGCTACTGAGACGGAAAATGAGTGCTGAAAAGAGGATACATTTCTAGATCCGTCTACAATAAGCGAGGTCTAAAAGGAGAGTGTTGAACAAGAGATCCAGTGACGGTCTCTAATTAGAAGGCGTAATCTGATCACACCCTGAGGAGGTTCTTGGCGACGGACAGGCAAATATCAATGCACTCGCCGACCTTCCGTATACGGACGCTGTGATCAACGAATCACTCCGTCTCTATCCTCCAGTATATGGTCTGTTTCGTAAGCCGCAAGAACCGACAGAGATCGATGGGTATGACATTCCTACCAACGCGACAGTTATTCTTCCTGTGTCTGCCGTTCAGCGTGATGAGCGGTGGTATGAAAACCCAAATACGTTTGATCCAAATAGATGGAAAGGCGAATCGGAGATCGAATCGGAAAACCCGAACTTCGCGTACTACCCGTTCGGTGGTGGACTGAACGTGTGTATTCGTGAAACCCTCGCGAAAGCCGAACTCAAAACGGCGCTTGCGATAATTCTTCGTAAGTGGGAGTTCCGACCAGTGACGAAAGAGTTCGAGCGAGCAATTGCGATCACTGCTCAACCTCGCGAAGAGCTGCTTGTTGAAATTGTCGAGAGGTAATACTTAAGGGATTGCAGCAATTCTCTCCTCTGAGACAGAACGTATGGTTTTCTCAGGAATCTAGAAGAGCTATATGTCCCACCAAGAGGGGTGTCGATCTCGTCCTTGGATTCGGCGAGCGGAACACGCCGTGCCCATGTGCGACCGATGACTGTAAGCATGATGCCGACTACTACGTCCTAACCGATACGGTGCTCTCGGAGTACGTCTGCGAACAGCACCGTGAGCGGATTGTCGAGCGAGCGCAGGCCTGAATCCCTTCTTGTTCAATAACGGAGTCCTATTCACTCCGGTTAGCTGCAAGAGGCCGATAGCTGCTAAACGATCAACGATCGGTTAGTTTCTCGTCATGATTGCCGTCGCACTCAAACAGTCGGGACAGCCATACTGCGTCTCGTCGTTATCGGCGAATACGCGGTGGAAATCGGCGGTTACGTGCTGGCCACACTCATCCCACCAAGACAGACTCCTCATTGGATCGGTCGTACTATCGGTTCGACTGCTGTGTGTCTTTCAGTGTAGCCCATTGAGCGAGGAGCTCGTCGACTGACTCATCCCCGATGTATTCGAGATGGCCTTTGAAGATCGGTCGTTGATCGTCGGAATCAGTTCGGATACGGCTTAGTCTCTTCTCGCGGCGCTCATATTCTTCTGCATCAAATCTTCCAATTGACATGAAAATTTCCTCTGTGGTACTTATTAGAGCCGTGAGGAGATAGCGATATCGTGCGATTCAGATTCCAACAATCATACAAACCTCAGTGGGGATACCACGGTCTGTAGCCCGTGGAGGAGCGCGCAATCCCCGTTAGTCAGTTGTCATTCGGTGGCTCGCTGGAATCCAGACGTTTCGCTACTTCAAGCATCATCCCAGTCCTGGTACACCACAGTGACGACACCGGTCTGTGTCCGTGCATGTATCTCTCGCGGGCATAACGAACAGAGCTTCTACTGCTCAAAATCACGGAGCCAAATGCGTATGACAGTTCAGCCTCTACATGAGACGGTATCAGTACTGCTTTGCCATACGATGAAATAGATGCTTCATGGCCCAGATTCGGCGCTTGGTTGTCGATGTGCTGAAACCCCACGAGCCACCGGTATTGGCATTCACCCAGCAGGTAGGGGATGCTGAAAGCATCGCGGGAATCAATGCGACACTTCTCGAGCTCGACAAGGAGGTCCAAAACGTAAAACTCACGATCGAGGGTGAGGCTATTGACTACGACGCTATCGAGGCTCTTATTGAGGATGCAGGCGGCACGATTCATTCAGTTGATCAAGTTGTATGTGGAGAATACATCGTCGAGAACGCGCCGACCCCACAGGACTGATGGCCTCGAATTCGATTCGAGAACGTATCGGGATTGACAAGATTGGGCCGATTGCACGGCGATACTTCGTTTCAAACGGATTCGACGGTGCACTCACGGGCGTCGGGATCACCGTCGGCGCGTACCTTTCAGGGGTGCCGGATGGCTTTACAGTTATCAAGATTGGTCTCGGTGGGGCTGTCGGTCTTACGACTTCCGGCGTCTGGAGTGTTTGGGAGATCGAACGTGCTGAGATGCAAGCAGAACTGCATGATATCGAAGAGGCGATGCTCACCGATTTGAGTGAGACGCAAGTCGAGCGTGACAAAACCAGTACGCAGGTCGTCAACGCGCTCATGAGCGGTCTTGGGCCGTTAGTCGGACTCTTGTTACCACTTATTCCATTTCTCTTTGAGGGGGCACCTCTCTCATTGTTTCAGGCCACCCTCCTCTCAGTCGCCGTGACAGTCGGAGTATTGTTCACCTTCGGAGCCTACATGTCGATGATTTCGCGCCAGCGCTGGTACATTGCTGGCATTCGGATGGGGCTTGCGGGCATCGTCGTAGCAGTCATCAGTATCTTCCTTCCCGGATAGCAGTCCTCAGCGAGTCGGGAAGAGCAAAGGGGTGAGCGAAATCGATTGTTAGACTGCTTTTCGGTACTGCAGACTCCTTTGAGACACTACTGTTTCACACGGTAAGATCCAATTAATTATACCGTGTGTAATATGTGTCCGAAGGCAGAACCAACGAATTCGTGTCGCCTTTCTCTGCTATCACTAAACCAGAAGGATATTCGGAGCTATCACTAGGAGAGAAGGGTTACGTGAAGTACCACGGGTCGGGTGACCCGTGGAACTCTCGCTGCTTTCTTCTTTAGAGGGGTCTCGTTAACTGTTCTCTTTCTCTTATTTGGGCATTAGATTATCGTATTTACTATTAAAAATGATGTTATGATATGATGAATGTCGATAAAAATAGCAATGAATTAGATCGTCCTCTAATAGAGTATGATTAATATTTCAATATTAGTATTTAGATGATGATAATTAAGTGTCACTATAGTGTCTGGTATATCGTAGCATGGACGAAAATAGGACGAACCACAGTGAAATGAAACGCAGAGGCTATCTCAAAGGACTCGCAGCAACTGGGCTTGGTACCAGTGCACTAGCTACGGCTACTCGCCGTTCAGATGCACATGCTGAAAACCACAATACAGATACTGCTGATGGAGGCGACCTCTACCTCGTTTTCGGTGCCGATTCCTCTGCAGACGAGCTTGATTCGTGGGTTGAAGACCACAGAGACGAAATCCACACCAACTCGCAGCAAGCGTCTGCACAAGTCATCCAGTATCAGGATGTCACGCAGATCAGTGTTAATCAGCAGAACAATGCTGTTGCCATCTCAGTTGATGGTGGTGAAGCAGAAGCGATTCAAGCGGCTGAACAAACCAATTCTAATAACCAATCTGGAAGCGCCGAATCAATTAATATAGAACAGGAAACGAACAACCATACTTTCAGCGATATTAACGACGCATATGTTGTTTTCGCTGAAGAGACTGAGTGTCGTGAATATTCCGGCTGGGTCGTTAGTGACGAAAGCTATCAGCCGGATCAATCTGCTCAGGCAACGATCGAGCAAACCCAAGAAGTCAATCAATTCAATTTCAACAGTCAGAATACGGCTGTTGCGATCGCTGAGGGCGGAAGTTGTTCACAGGCATCACAGCTGAGCTATCAGGAAAACGAAAACCTGCAAGCTGCTGAGGCTGTTGCAGTCAATATCGGCGAGAGCGACAGTCAGAGCGCCGAATCCTCAGTCGAGCAGACTCAAGAAGTCACACAACTGAACGTCAATGAACAAGGTATTGCCATTGCGATCGCGGTTGGAGAAAACAGCGTTGCAGAGGCCCAACAACTCAGTTTCCAGTCAAACCGAAACGAACAACTCGCCAGTGCAACTGCACTCAACTTCGATTCGATGTCAGTCGACAGCGTTGTCGCAAAGGCCGATATGAGTGGAGAGTTCCTAAGCGAGAAGCTGTCATACTCGACGGACGGGTCGAGCCAATCCAATACACAGGAGGCCGCAGCCGATATTTCGCAGGTTCAAAGTGTTGGACAGGAGAATATTAATCTCCAAAATGCGGCGATCGCTGTTGGGCTTGAAAACAGTGAGGCAACAGCCCGACAAGCAAGCTACCAAGGGAATTTCAACGCCCAAGTCGCATCAGCGACTGCCGTAAACAGTAATGACGGAACTCATAGCGCAAATGCAGTGCTCAATGGCGCAGATATGACTGGTGATGAGTCGTGGGCGATTGCGTATGAGAATGGAGATGATGAGATTGAACAGCAAGTGGCTGAGATCGAGATCGATCAGTTGCAGATCGTCCAGCAGTTGAACGTCAACGAACAGTTTGGAGCAATCGCATTTGCGACGGACTGTGGAGAGGCAGTGGCTGAGCAGTTGAATTTCCAGCTGAATGAGAACGTCCAGGTAACCGAAGCGACGGCGGTTAATGAAGGTGATGAGAACACCACCGAGAAGGACAACAAGGAAAGCAGATGTGAGAAGAACTAAGTAGTACAGAAAAATCGTATAGTAGACATATATCAATTCCATATCAACTATTGTTTACCGGTAGTGTTATGTTCGACGTAGATTTACGAGAAGAAAAATAAGTAGTTCTATTCCATGTATCAGGATTTAGTTATCTGTGGCTTGTGGAGTTAATTCGATTTTCTTCGTGCAGGCGTCTTCAACAGCATTGCGAGTATAGAGTAATGGGAAGTACTCACCGTTGACAAACATTTCGAGTAGGTTATCGTAGAACGGACTCTCGGGATCACCGGATTGACCGGGTACGCTCATCGCCAGTGAATTATCCCATCCACCGACATCGATAACCATCCGCCACGATGCACCGGAGGTCAACTGGAACTCATCATTGTAGTTTGCATTCCACACCGTGTACCCGCTTCCTCCCATCGGTTCTGGTCCAACGTTTAACGCTTCAGTGGCGTCTTCATCGACACCGGATGACATTGCATGCTCGAAGAAGGCCTTCTTCAAATCGCCCCACGCCCACTCATCTCGATCCTCGCCAAGTAACTCTTCAACCTCGTCAAGTGCATCAGCGAGCGTTGAGAGCAGCAACTCATTACGAGTGGCAACAGGATCTTTTCCAAAGCGTTGCTGGGGTTCTTCGATTGCTTCAAGGATGACACGGACATCACCCGTCCCGATGTGATTAAACGCCTCCTTCCCGACAAGTTCAATGGTAACTGCTTCTTGCAGATGCTTCTCAAACCATACTTCTGCCAAAGCTGCTTCGCCCGAATCAGCATCGAGAACAGCATCCCACTCGGTGAGCCAGTCGCGAGCTTTGATCAACCGATCCTCATCTGGATCGGTTTCAGCAAGCGCCTCGGTGAGAATCCGAATAGGAATTGAAAGGAAATCTGTCTGGAGGTCAGTGGAATCCTCAAGCGAGTGTTTATTCTCTTCGTCAAATTCGCTGAGAACTTCTGCGATCCGCTGGTACCGATATGGCGCTACCCACTCGAAGCCGATTGGCGGATCGTCTACTGAATAATCATCAGGGAGATTGAAGTGGTTCGCTGTTGCAATCCAACCTCGATCAGGATTGACCTCCCGTGGCAGATTGGACTGATGTTGATAGCCATCCCATTCATAGCGGCCGTCCCCGGGGACTGGAAGTAACCCATCCCAGTTGGGCCGAATAGGTGTTCTTCCGCCTGGGAACCATCCAATATTTCCGTCCGTGTCGGCTGCGACTTGGTTCTCCGGTGGCGCGCCCCACCCCTGCATGTCCGGTGTGAGTTCGCCCTCCATTGCGTCTTGGAACTCATCGATATTCTCAGCACGCATATATCCGATCCCGCCGAAGTAGGCCGTGGTTCCGGGATCTGTCCAGACAGTCCGGACTGCGAATGCGATGTTCTCGTCGGGATCCTCGTAAATCACCGGCCCGTGCTGAGTAAACTTCAGTTCGACTTCTTGATTGTCGCCGTCTCTGATCTCGAAGGTGTCCGTTTCCACGTCCATGGACTCCCAGTCGTCCTCGTAGCGGTACTCGTTTGGATTATTTGGGTTCGTCTCATAAACATACAGATCTTGTTGGTCAATATAGAAAATCGTGAGTCCAAATGCTGTGTTCCCATTGTGGCCAATCGAGATCCCCGGAAGCCCCGGCTCGCCTGCTCCAATGACGTCGAACTCAGGGGAACTGATATGCGCGATATATCGTAGTGAGGGAACGTTGTGAGCGCGGTGTGGGTCATTCGCGAGAATCGGTCGCCCTGTTTCGGTGAGTTCAGGCCCGACCACCCAGTTGTTACTTGCAGATGGTATTTCTTCTTTCTCGTTCATCTGATCCGATTCGTTAGACAGATCCTTACCAATCGAACCGTCACCGTTCGTGAGGACCGAGAGATCGTCAAGTACCTCGGGATTCCGAATGTCGTCCTCGTTGAATGAAACACTCGTATGTGACATGGTTGCCGCCTCGAAGACATCAAGAACATCTTCGGGGATCAGATCGAGATCGAGTCCGTCCGGAATTTCGATTTCCCAATCGTCGGGATTAAGCCACTGACGGACCCGTTCGACATCCTCGTCGAACTCCCGGAATGTGATCGCGCGCTCGACTTCACTTGAGACGTTGAGCGTGATCGCATGGACACGCATCCGAACGATATCTTCTGGTTCCCAGCGTCGTGGTTCGTAATCGAGTGCCTTGAACTCGACCGGTAGTAGATCAGAATTCTCTTCGGTTTGATCGATGAACGCGTTCACGCCGTTGGCAAACCCGGTGGCGATAGTTTCCGCATCGGGTCCGTAGGCTTCCCACTCCTCATCGATATCGCCACGATAACTGAAGAGGCGCGCACCACGATCGTGCTTGATCCATTCATCACCAAACACCTCGGACAGTTCGCCTGATGAGCGCCGACGCCAGAGGTCAATCTGCCAGAGGCGATCGCGTGCGGCGTTGAAGCCCTGCACAAACGCGATATCCTCTACATCATCAGCGTACATATGGGGCACACCCCACTGATCGACGAGGATCTCTGCAGATTCTTTTAGTCCCGCAACTTCATACGAGCTCGATTCTCGTTGGTCTGGTGTGTTTTTGGTAGCGGCAGCAGCTAATCCACTGAGTTGAATCGCTCCCAAGGTACTGGCGGTAAGTCCCCCGAATGCACGCCGTGTGAGTGGCCATGTCCCGAGTTGATCTGTTTCTTTTCTCTGATGGGATGAGTTATCATCTACCATGTTCATGGAAAACATCTTACGCTATCTATAAGTAGATTTTCCGTATTTCTTTTAGATTGTAAAAGAGTAAAAAATACATTCGTAAATTTCTATCTGTATATACTAAAATCCATACTTGACTATATATTCTATTAATAACAAATTGTCGTCGTTGTTGATCCGTATGAACTGATTTGACACCGAGGTGGCTGCTCAGGAGCTACGGAATTCACGGCCAACGCCGACGCTTCGCCCTGTTGAGGGTGTTACGACCACGATCGAACCGCTTAGCCGAGTGGAAAGCGATTGTTCGACTTGATTTGTCTAGCTGGTGTAGACAGCTGAGGCAGAACATATTTTTTCGTTTGTATTGAATTCGGTTACAATAAAACTCGAGACCGTCTACGAGAGTATACTAAACTCGAGGAAACATGAACGGGACGTGTTCGGGCCAGACAATACGGATTAAAAAAAGCCCCGAAAAGGCGTTTATAGGACGTGAGACCGAAGTATTGGGCGGTCAGTCTTCCGCTATAAAAACAACAGACAGAGTAGATGACCTCAGAACGATTGACACTGGCACAATCGACCACTGCAGATCCCCGTCCCACCCCATTGGAATGAACGACTAGACTCAACTTACGTTTTACGAAGTCTTCCGAAAAAGCCTTGGGGGAGGGGAGTGGTCGGCAGTCAGCGGCCGACACTCACTGAGACGAGACAAACCCCGTTAAGTCTTACCCCTACAGTTATTTTATTTATATAATAATTACAACTAGTAAAGGATGTGGTTCTGGGAAGAGAACTACCTCGAGGAACGTTCTCAATGACTGTGAGTACTACTAGGGTCACTACAATCGTGAAGTTATATTCTTTACAATCAATTTCAACGACAAACTATCTATTGGCTTGCTATCAAAAACCTCTCCGAAGTGGAGAGGTTCGAACATGACCGAAGGGTGGGTTTCCTTCAGTGGCGGTTTTCAGGGAGCAACCGCCATCAGTTGGTACTATGTCAATGCACTTAATTTTTGTGGATTTACATTTTAAATGCTGGGCGATTCTATCCAGGTCGCAACTCGCTCGTCAAGAAAGGATTAGTGCAAAAAGACAAGGTTGATGGACGAACGAAGGCGTACACGCTAACCGATCGTAATCGGCGCGAACTCACAGCTCGCTGTGAATGGATGGATCAGTCTCTCGGCGGGATTGCCGGCGAATGGACTGAAAGCGCCTGATTACTGCTCGGAGTCGGAGCAAATGGACTCGAACTCTGTTGTGAGAAGTATACCAGTCGGCAGCCAGTAATTGGTTCAGTAGCCAGTTGCTTTCCCGTTCTTGATTGCCGTCGCACTCAGACAGTTGGGACAGCCATAGAGCGTCCCATCGTTGTCAGCGAAGACGCGGTGGAAATCGGCCGTCACGTGCTGACCACACTCGTCACATTGGGGCATACTCGCTTATTGTGTAGGATGGTTATCAATATTGGGTCGATATACGTGAGATGCGACAGCAGCGTCCCGGGACTGCTGGGCCCCAGAAGGTCCACTAAACCGTACAGCGGTCAGTCCGGCTACGTTAGCAGCGAGTACCGCCCGAACGGAATCAGACGAGCCAGACGGAGTATCGATTCTTGTACAACAGTCCCTACTGGAGAGTCACAATGTTCAGAAGGCACTGTCTGCCTGATCACGCCGTGGTGTGACATATTTTCCAAGACAGAACTGACGAATTAGTTTCTATACCGCCATTGCTACAATAGAAGAAGGTTGCTCGGAGCTGTAATCAGAACGGGGGCGTTCATAAAGTAGTTGTAAGTACCACGCTTGTGATGGAGACACATTGAAGTAAGTACCTAAAAAAGACATTCGAGAATGGGAACTATTCTTGTGCCATACGGGAAGGACCCCCATCGAAACACAGTCCTCAAGTTCGCCGTTGAGCGCGCGGCGGCTGCAAACGATGACCTCTTCGTGTACCATATCAATGAACCCGAGGATACGTCTCCAGATCAAATACAGGCTGAAATCGAACAAACAATACAGCAAACGAACTCTGCTGTCGAATTCGAGATAGCAATTGAGGATCTTGGGACAGTACAAGAGAAATTCGAGCAATCGACAATCTCAAAACAGAAACAACTGGCCGATATGATCGATTCGCCTGATCGGGACTATGAGTACATTGTTATGGGCAACATCGAACGCGGACCGATTGAGGGGTTTTTCTTATCGAGTATGTCTGAAGCCGTTCTTAATACACATGCACTTCCAGTGATGCTCGTTCCAATCAGTAAGACTTCGTAGAGAGAAACAACGGAGCGGAGAGCGCTATTGAGCCGTGAACTACCCCCACCTACCGCGCTCGGGGTTGCTCACCACTCATTTGTTGAGGTGGGGGCTTCCTCGTTCAACAACGTTGTCAGACTGGAGAGTCTGACAGCCAATCAGATTCCGGAGGAATCTGATGAACGCGACTTGCAGATTCGCAGGGAATCCACAGCGGTCGCAGTCTCCAGAGGCGTGAATTCGGCCCGTCCCATGCCTATCTGACCGCACTGCGCAGTGTGTGAAACGGTTTGGGGGTTCCAACCCGTTCTACTATCACGCACGAAAACCACTCCAGTGGGATAGTACATCACGCTATCGCACACGTCAGAAATACGATTACTGCGAGCGTATCCCCTCCCTACTCGCGGCTTCGCCGCTCGTTGAAGAAGGGGCATTACTCGCCTGTGGTTCCGGTAATTGGGTTCGGCCTCCCCAGTCGAGTACCAGCGGTAAGTTGTTAGTAGTGACAAAGAGTACTTTGTCACCACTCGGTTTTGTCCTCTTTAAATGCTGCATGCTCGACCCATTCCTCAAGCGATGGGTTTTGCCAGTAATGGATCGCCTCTGTTCGCGGATCATAGTCGACAAGATTCACATCAACGAGAGTGGGAAGACACTGCTCTTGGAGATACGTCTTAGCTGAATCCTCGTACGTCTCGTCGTCTGTCGCCTCAAGCTGTGCTAACTGGGTAGCGAGAGTGTCAAGATAGATTCCCTCTTCGTCCAGTTGAGTAAGAACGTAGAGTGTATACCGGCGTCGCCGCTCACTCATTAGCTCGAAAATCGTCTCCAGTGAGAGTGTGACAGGACAAACAGTGTTCTCCTCACTCACGCAACCACCTCCTTGCTTTCGGGTGTGCCTGTCGTTCGATGCTGTCCGTGATCATATTATTACCCACAATGCAATATAGGCATCACGAAGAGAGATAACGATGTTCCTGGCAAACCCACAGACAGGCCTGTTATCACGGTGGAACATGTTTGGAGACACGTACTAAGAGACGCCGCTCCTTCTCTTCCGCTGACTTGACACTCTCGCTCAGCAGTCACAGTGTTGTGACGGGTGAACCAGCCGTTTCCCGTGGAATTCCATACGAAACACGACGAAACTGAAACGGACCCGTTAGTAATAGACCGCTAGAAGAAGCGGGTGAGAAGCCGATTTAGTGGCTTCTCTCGCGGTGAACGCTCAAAGAGCGTCTCGAGTCGGCGTCAGGTCACACTCGCACCTCCCGCAGGCGCCACAACAGTGTGATGGGTGAGGAGGTTCATTCGGCCACCTCCTGATGTGGCTGGGTTGTCTCAATGGTCGCTTGGAGTTCGTCGCTGAACTCCTGGAAGCGCTCACGATCGATGGCCAGCGTCTTGCGGTCTTTGCGGGTCAGTTCTTCGACGAGTGTCTCTCCCAGATCGTCCACGAGTCGATCACGCGGTGGACTGTCTCGTTGTGCGGGCGGGATTCCTCTTCGGTCGCGAGAATATCCCGCACGGAACTCGATGGGAGCACGAACTTCGAGGGCGTGCGCTTGTACGTCTCAAGGACGAATGAAGTACGAAGGCTCCACCGTCCTTGTCTCGCTGAACGGTCTTCGATTGTTCGGCTTTCGTAGATAAGGACGTGCAGGGCGAGACGGATGCAGCAACGTCGCCGACTCCTGGTTTCAGTTCGGAGGTTCCATGACGGCGGAAGATGGTAGTTCCACAACGCCTTTCTCGACGCTGGGAGTCAACGAACCCATGTCCCCGACTACGAACGGGTGGTCCTTTGGCAAGCGGTTCGGTGTAGCCCTGCTGTTGGGCATACCCGGAATCGTGGCGCTCATTGGCTACATTTACTTCACGACGCCAGAGACAGCTGTCCCGTTCGGGCTGTCCCTCCCACTCCTCGCTGTCCTCTCAGCTGTCAACCCCTTGTTGCTGCTCGGCGTCGCGTGTCTGTTCGGAGCCTACGCAGCGCCGCGAGTGGGCCTGCAGTCGTATGTCATCGACCGGAAGGGGACTGGTGATGGAATCTGGCAACGCCTCCGAAGCGACATCGGACTGGCCATTGGAATCGGTATCATCGCGGGCGTCCTAATCGTCGTTCTCGATGCGGTGATGATGCCCTTTGTCGCCCAGGACCTACCCCAATCAGTAATTGGAGCAACGAGGCCGACCGTGCTTGACGTCTTCGCGTACGTACCCGTCCGATTCCTCTACGGAGGGATCACCGAGGAACTCATGCTTCGGTTCGGACTCATGTCCGTGCTCGTGTTCGCCGGGTGGCGCATTACTGGTACCCGGGTGGATGGTCCACAACCGGCCGTTGTCTGGGCTGCAATCGTCATCGCTGCCGTGCTGTTCGGCCTAGGCCACCTTCCCGCACTCGCCCAATCAGTCGATCTCACTCCGGCACTGATCGCGCGGACGGTCCTCCTGAACGCGGTCGCTGGCGTCCTCTTTGGCTGGCTCTATTGGCGGCGTAGCCTTGAGGCCGCGATGGTGGCTCACGCTTCGTTTCACGTCCCGCTCGTTGTCCTTTCGCTCGTCCAGGTCGCACTGCTCTGACTATCTCTGCAGACATTGATACGAGAGGACTCGAGTTTTCCTGGCTAAAACGGCGTTTCTGCCATCTATCGAGTACTGTACCAACAAATATCCTAAATATTCCAGCGTGGCCGTTACTGTGGTCGTGTTCGTTTTTGTAGCGGAGCAACTCAAGGAGGAACTCCGAAATACTGACTGATCACACTGTGGTGTGATATGCCTCCGAAGGTCGAATCGACGAAATCGTATCTACTCCCACTACTAAATCGGGAGGAGGTTGCTCGGAGTTGTGACTATGAGAGGAAGGCGTGCCCGGGGTGGTTATCGTGAGCTATGCGTCTTCGTATTGTCCCGTTGTTAGGACATCACGCTCTCTGCGGGGGGTGCTCGTTTGCCCGATCACAATGATCGGGCTAGCGATCGGCTGCCTCCTCGTCGATAACGACGAGTTTCTTCCCACGACGCTTCGTCTGCTCGACGTCGTCTTTGCCCAACTTCTCGAGGAAATCCATGACACGGGCCACAGTTTGTATGTGAGGCTTTGAACCCTCGACAGCGGCGGATGACTTCGTGATGATTCTAGTATTGAGCACGAGGCCAGCAGGCAGCACGCGGTCTGGATCGATGACTATCTCGATGCCGGACTCGATTCCGATCTGTACCGCTACGATATCACGGCAGGCACTGGCTTTCAGCACGACCTCGACTTCTCGTGGGAGTACTTCCAGGAACCGATGAGCTGATCGGGACGATCGGCAACTTATGCTACCGAACGCTTCTATTTGCTGCTCGGAATTACGATGGGACACCTAACGAGACCCTTGGGAGCGAAGTCCGTGATCGGATCGACGAGGCCTGCACGGCATTTCAAGATGGCATCAATGCGTATTCGACGCGCGAAGCAACAAACGCAGGTATCAGGCTCGCTCGATTCGGCAATCAGTATCTCCAACGCCACGAACCATGGTCGCTCACTGACAGCGATCCTAAGCGAGCAAGGCAGATCATCCGTGAGTGTGTCCAGCTCGTCAAGACCATCGCAGTTCTTCTTGAGCCAGTGATGCCAAGGAAGTCGGCCCAGATCTGGGAGCAGTTAGGTGAGACCAGTTCTGTTCAGACGGCAACGCTCGACACCATGGTCAAACCACCCTCCGTTGAATTTGGAGAACCAAGCGAACTGTTCGAGCCAATCAGTGACGAGCAGAGAGACGTCCTCAATGAACAGCTCCGAGCGCAACGCACTGAGGAATAATAGAATCTGGTTTCAGCTTGTCCGGAATTTGTGTCGGTGTTCATTCCGCACTGTCTCATACGCCGCAAGCCCGATGAACAACATCGTGATGCCTCCAAGGGCGACGATGGCGGGCACCTGCACTGCGAGAGGAGTTAACATGAGGGCGATGATCGTCACGATGAGCCGTTCGAGGCTAATATTCCTGTGATCACGATATCGGAAGGCGTTATGCCCGAGCAGATAGAGGGCAGCGCCCCCAAAGAGAGCGGCCGCAGCGACTGTCCCAAGCGGCTCACTGACATGAGCGAGCGTCTGCTCGATGCCGAGCGCGATGAAAATGATACTCCCCACCATCAAGAGGTGAATGTAACTGTATGAATCGCGTGCCATCCGTGTTTGGTCATGGCCGCTGGCCGCGGCGAGGGTTTGCTCTGCAGCGAGGACGACGTAGTCGAAGTAAAGCCACCAGAGCGCGATAATGAGGGCGATACCAAACAGGGCTGCGAGGACCACATCGGTGCTGAGGGGGAGCCCTTCCGCGCCGACGCCGATCGCTATAAGCGACTCGCCCAGGGCGATAATCAGGACGAGCCGATGTCGCTCGACGAAATGACCCACATTGACGTGAAATCCCTCGACACCCCGAACGAGCACAATCCCATAGTCGATCGCGAGTGCTGCGATCCAGAGACCGCCTGCAAGAGGACCATCGAACAAACCAGCAACGACGAGAAACGCCGGCCCGCCGAGAAATCCGGGTGCGGCCCGAAGGACGGCGTCATGCGTTTCGGGCGGGGTTGCAACGGCATAGAGAACGACGTGTAGCGCCCGAACGACAAAGTAGGCGACGCCGAAGAGTACGCCATCATCACCGAACGCATCAGGAACGGCAAGTGCGACGATAAGCATCGCACTCATTGCAGTGAGGATCACTAGCCGCGCGGGGAGTCGTTCTTCAGCAGGAACGGCACCAGTGAGCCATGAATAGGTGACCCATGCCCACCACAACGCCGCGAACAACGCCGCACCGCGTATCATACCGGTCCAGGTGAGATGGTCGACGAGAAATCCTGTGACCTGCGTAAATGCAAACACGAATACCAGATCGAAAAACAGCTCTATTGGGGTGACGTCCTGCTCTGGCATCGGAGTCGCATCACCCGAATCACCTGCTACTGCTTCCTTTGTGCTCATCAATCTCAGTCAGTGTTACCTGTCATTGCGGCCTAATAATCGCTAATTGCTATCGCTCTTGAGAGTGAACTCACGCGACTATCCGAGAGGAGTCTACTTGTCTCCCCATTCTTTTGTCCACTTCTCTAGTTCGTCGAACACCGGACAAAGCGATTTCCCCTTTGCTGTGAGGCTATAATAGGTTGCCACGGGTGAACCTTCTTCGAGGCGTCGACTAACGTAGCCTAGCTCTTGGAGATCGTCCACGATACGCGACAGAGTTCGGCTAGACGTTCCCGTTGAACGCTTGAGCTCATTAAAACGCTTCTCGCCCTGCTGGAGATCATAAAGGACGACCAGTCGCCACTGCGATCCAAGCTGACTGATCGGTTCAACGACGTTGCACGCATCTTTGCCGAGGTTTTGCTCGTCTCCTGAAGCGGGCTGGGGTGCTGGCATCATTGTCACCTAGTATTGTACTTGTCCACAAGTACTTATAGTGGTTCGCGGGCGAACATAGTAACATAGCGTAACTATGGTCGCCACCTGTCTATTGAACAGAAATCACTCTCCGAGACACAGTCCAGTACAGGCAGACTCAATCAACTCTCGCGGAATCAAAGAGCGATTTTCTTCGACAAGGTAGTTCCCTGTTCATTAGTCATGCTTTCAGATACGCCCGGAATTCACCACATTACAGGCATCGTTCGCGACGCCCAGCAGAACGTCGACTTCTACACGGGCGTTCTCGGCCTACGTCTCGTCAAACAGACGGTAAACTTCAACGAGAAGTTCACGCGCCACCTCTTCTACGGCGACGAAACCGGTTCACCCGGCACGGATCTCACGTTCTTCCCCTATCCTGCAGAGGACGACGGCCGGATCGGGAAACCGCAGATCACGCCTCATTGGTAATCCCACCTAATTCGGTGTCCTACTGGCGAGACCGACTCACTCAGTGCGACATCACCGTTGAGAGGCCGTCCAAACGGTTTGGTGAGGCAGTGGTTCGATGTTCCGATCCAGACGGCACGCAACTCGAACTCGTCACCGGCGAGTCGCCCGTTGAGCCGTGGGCAGACGGACCGATTCCGGTCCAACACGCGATTCGCGGCATTCATAGCGTGACGCTGCTCTCGACGAACGTCTTTGTTACTGCAAGCGTGCTGGAGACGCTAGGATTCGAACTCATCGATCAAGAGGGCGACCGCGTTCGGTATCAGGCCCCGGGTGACCGGGCAACTGTCGTGGATCTTCTCGACCACGACAGCGACTTCGGGCGGGAGGGCGCAGGGTCGATCCACCACGTCGCTGTGCGTGTCCCGGAGGAGGAACAGCTCTATGAGTGGCACGATCTCTTCCGAGAGCGCGGCTACGACGTGTCGCGGGTCAAAGATCGGCACTTCTTCTACTCGTTATATGTCCGTGAGCCCGGCGGCATCCTCTTCGAACTCGCAACGGAACAACCGGGACTTACAGTCGAAGGTGACCTCGACACACTCGGACAGTCGCTGTTTCTCCCGCCGTGGCTCGAGGAAGACCGAGAAATGATCGAAGGACAGCTCCAACCGCTCGACGTTTCATCTACACTTGATCTGAGAGGATGAGTGACCCATTCACGGTCGAGTCGAGAGACGACCCACACCAGGGACAGCCACTCGAAACTGCGGGTGCGCCGCCGGAAGCGGCAGACGCAGTTGTCATACTGCTTTACGGTCGCAGCTCGACCGCGAAGAACATCCTCCGACTCATCGATGAGTTCCATCATCACGGGGTGATGTACCTCGCTCCGCAGGCCGCCCGGCGCATGTGGTATCCTCGATCGGGCTATGCACCGTTTGAAGATAACGAACCGTGGTTCTCATCCGCGCTTGACCGCATTTCGAAGGCGCTCAACGTGGCCGCCGCCGCTGGCGTCCCGCCCGAACGCACGCTTTTGCTCGGCTTTTCACAAGGCGGCTGTCTTGCCAGCGAGTTCGTTGCACGAAACCCCCGCCGCTACGGCGGACTCGTGGTACTGTCGGGAAGCTTGCTCGGCCCAGAAGTGAGAGAGGAGTATGCCGGCTCCATCGATGACACTCCGATCTTTCTTGGGTGCAGCAGTGACGACCCTATATCACCGCCGCTCGTCTTCACGAGACAGCACGCGTGTTTGAACGGCTTGGTGGTGAGGTAACGAGCCGACTCTACGAGGGATTAGGGCACGCCATCAACGACGATGAAATCCGGACCATCGATACATTCGTCGACCAACTCGTCTGAGTAGTCGGTCCGAGGGTGTTGAGACCATCCCAGACACAAGAGCGGCGGCAGCCATGGTTACTCACAGGCCATGTTTGAGTGTCTCTTCCTCCCTGTTAACTCACAAGCATTTGCCGACTCAAGACGTTCACTGATGGGGCGTCTCCTTGCGCTTGGGCACCAACTATCGCGCGCTCATGGTCGACGTGCGGGTGCCCACAAGGGAAGAGGGACGCAGGACGCTCTGACATCAACCCTGCGTCTCACTCGTGGATGAGCTCCGTAGCCTCTGACGAGCTACTATCCCCTTGTGATCTGTTGCACCATGACGAGCTTCTTTCCGCGACGTTTCGTCTGTTCGACCTCGTCTTTCCCGAGTTTTTCGAGGAAGTCTGACGCGAGCCACAGTCTACGTGTGTGGTTTTGTTCCTTTGACGGAGGTGATGACCTTCGCAATCGCCTGACGATTGAGCACGAGCCCAGCAGGCGCTCTCTCGACGTAGTTGAACATATCTTAGTCGATATTCAAATAGATATAACTAACCAAGTGTTTTGTGGATTCGTTCTTGCAAATAGAGACGCCAAGGCCGGTTTTCTCTTGTCTAAGAACCTCTGAAGACGGCGAGGAATCGATATCCTCCACCACACAACTATCGACATCACGGAGTCAGTCACGCCTCGCCGGTATCATCGGGGACGACCGTAAATTCAAGCGTCCGAAAGTCGTCGGGGTCGAACGTGAAAACGTGGCCGATATCGTATTCTCGAGCAAGAGAGCCCCCCAGGTGGTCAACGAACGCGATCTCTTGGTCACTGTACTGAGCGAACTGGTCGTATGCCGCGTCAAACGTCCGTTCGGTGACCGGAAGAATATTGATCGTCTCGGACGACCGTATCTCGTTGATCGTTGAAACGGCCCGTCGGTGGCTCTTATGGTAGAGAATCACGGTTGCGAGTTCGGCAAGAACATACCGACTTGTGAAAATTGGCCCGTACCGTTCGCCAGCTTGAACGGCTTTGAATACGGCTGCTGCTCGGTCGTGGTTGGTGTCATCCTCAACGTAGGCCGCGTAGAATCCACCTGTATCGATAAACAACGGGACTGGCGTGTCCCGATTCATACAGCTCCGGACGTCCCGTCACCATAGAGAACTTCGTCGATCTTTTCAGAGGTGTCGTCCGGCTCTCCCGCTTGGAAGGTATCGCGGTCGAATATGGGGTCGTCTGGATTCACCTCATGGGGCTTGCTGGTCGGTTCGTCGTTATCTGAAATCCACCAAACAACGGCACGGCCGCCGACTTTTGCCTTTTCGAGTGCATCCTCGTCGGCGAGCTGTTGCAGTCGGCGGTATGCTTGCGATCTGTCTACATCAAATTGTTCTGCAACTGACTGTGCTGTTTGAAAGGGCCGCCCAGCCTGTGAGAAGTGGGCTAGGATGTCCTCGTCTGTTATTCTGGTGGTGTACTCGCCCTGATCATTTCGGCTCATACTTGCACTACGTAGTGTATCGCTATAAGCGTATGCACTTCAAAGTGTACCGATAGGGTTAGCGCAGCACACCACGGAGAGTCTGAGAGACAGACTCGTTCTTCGGAGGGATTTGGAATAGAAATGCATCGTCTCGCCCGCTAGAACAGGCGAGTGGGGTTGTCAAGGGCGAGAGAACCCATGGTGTACTACGGTGTATCTCTTGACCAAGCGTCAGAAGGACTTCCTCCGATGACCGACGTTTCTGGAATCGATACACTCGTTCTATCTGGGAATGACATGGACACTCCAGGTAGTCCCGCTCACTTTCGGTGTATGACGGGATAGAGGGAGTGAATTATTTCGAAGAGGCTGGTTCGGTTTCTGTCGCAATCTCGAAGAACAGCGTCCCCTGCTCGTTCGAGTTGAGGTCATCTCAGGCGGCCTCCTGGCTGGTTCGATTATTCCCAGCATGAACGAGCGTCTCATCGTTCACAGCCCCAGTATCGACGCGAACCACTTTTCCAGTCCCGTTCGAGTCGGCGTACTCGAAACCCTCCTCTGCACCGGCAAGTGTCAGCAGCTTGTACGCATACCCATCGGAAGGATGATTGTCGAACAGCCGGAGAATTTCCTTGTAGGTCATCTGGGATTTCCCACTGTGGCGATGCTGGGCATCCTCGAAAAGGGTTGTCCGGATCTTGTGTACGCGCTCGTCGCGACTCATCGACTCGTACTCCTTGCCGTTCGGATCCGGATCGAGTTGGGCCTCGAGTTCGGCGACGCGTTCGGTGAGCCGGTCGTTGTCTTCCTCAAGGATTGCAATCTATTGGTTCATCCGCGCGTGGTGCTGGCCAACGTATTCTTTGTAATCACTGAGATCTTCATGGATGAAGTCCTTCGATACGAAACCGGTTTCCAAATCCAGACTCGATTATAGGAGATACCCTGCTTAGCGGTCACAGTGTTGTGACGGGTGAACCAGCCGTTTCCCGTGGAATTCCATACGAAACACGACGAAACTGAAACAGACCCGCTAGTAATAGACCACTGTATGTGATGGGTGAGAAGCCAATTTAGTGGCTTCTCTCGCGGTGAACGCTCCAAGAGCGGTCCGTGGTTCGGCCTGACGCCAATCCAGCGTGAGACGCTCTTACTGGCGATTGAGCGGGGTTATTACGAGATTCCACGCCAGTGTACGACGCTTAAGTTAGCGGAGGAACTCGGGGTGTCGGATCAGGCGATCACTGAGCGACTTCGGCGGGCGATCGTGACCCTCGTCTCGAATACGGTCCAGTTTTCTACGACACGCCGAAGACGTAGCGTCGGCGGCTCTGAGCGGTCGTAGTCACGGGTGTACAATGGGATGATGAGAGCGGTGTGTATAGCGACGGTGTCGCTCCAGTGGCTGTCAGAGGCCCGGACAACAGGTCTCAGGTCCGTCTCTCACTGTAGTCCGCTTCTGAAGATGATGTCCACCTCGTGTTACTCCGCCTATAATTATGATCGAAGGGCTTGGTCTACCAACGGGACTATATGGTATACCAGTTATCTATTTTGAAGAGACGTGGTATCCATGATGTCCTCTACTGCAGAGGATTCGATTCGGGGGACTTCCTCTGCCTGATATAGCTAGATGGGGTGGTGTACCAAGAATTCATATATTGGTGCCCTATACTAGCCTGCCGGTAGGGACCGGTTGTCAGAGACACAAAGATCCCCCTCTCGAGTAAGCAATTGCCAGCAGAGGGAGGATGAGACCATCCACAAGCCGTCTCAGGGTGAAGTCAGAGGCAGTCTGACTCGCACTCCCTTCCCCCTGGGATCCGTCGTGCCATGAGCGCACAGTGTGGCGGTCCATCAGTCACTTGGAACCGACACTATGGCAATCCCTCACTTTGTCACCAAGGTATACTAATCAAACAGCCAGTAACTGTCGTAGAATTTATTCCTTCCGTCGCACTTGCGGCGCGTCTGGACACGAGCGTCTGCGGCGTTACTTCAAGACATGCTGGATTCGATAGTCGTTATCGCAGGAATCCGAGCACTGTCTGTCAGAGGCAATAGAATGGCCGGTAGCGAGGAAGTGCTCAATTGCTGGATGCCCCTGCTGTGACTCTTTGCTCTGTGGACTGGCTGACCACTCACACACTACGCAATAGTTACGCATCTGATTGTTCAACCCGTATCCAACGAGCTACAAAAGAGATTGACTGTGCTCCAGCAAGCACATTATTTACCCCCAAAATCGGGTGTATCCCACAACCATCCCACCATGTCGTTCCATTTTATACTAACCCGTCGTATTCCTCTAGAATCCTCGAAATTCCTCGGCCCGTCCTCAAGCCGTTCGTTCGCAGTTTGGAGATCATCAATAGTGTCCGCGAGCCATTGCCCACGTGTTTCGTAGCCGTCGGGGCAATCGTCTTGTTCCGGCGAGCTACCCGTCGGTGAACTCGCTTGTCAAGTCCTTTCGGCGTAGACGATAAGAGAGTAGTAGACCGGGAGTTGAATTTTATCTCCATTCCACATCTATATCATCTTATCAAGTCATTAATTGGTTGTAATTATGTATATAGTTAGGTACATGACTTATCATTGTTATATTGCGTATGTCGCAAGAAAAACCCAACGAAATGGACAACGAGGAAAGGAGTGTCAAACGGAGACACTATTTGCAAGGAGTAGCAGCGCTTGGCATCGGGATGAGTGGGCTCGCAACGAGTACGCTCGCCCAGAATGGTGATCCGCTCCCGGCGCCGCTCTGCGGTGAAGCGAGCACACCGCCAGAGCGGCCGCCAGGCGGGCAGGCAGGCCAGTGTATCAACTGTGTGCGTAATGTGTGTGAGAATGAGCCGATTGCCGTAGCCCTCTATAGTGATCTTTCCGGAACCTGCTTCACGATTTCAGCGGAAGAGATCCCGGAGAATGCTGACTACATTACGTTTAAAGCAGGTCAGAATTGCTTCCTGGGAGAAGTCCCCGAGGATCCAGAAGGCGACGTTACGTGGTGCCTACCAGAAGGATCGCAGGACATTAGCAACGCAACGTTCTACACGTGCGGCGACGAGGACCCCCCGGCAGTTGACGACGTGATGGCTTCCTGTGAAGAGATCGTTATTACTACTTCGAACATTCCCGACGATGATACGCTCGACGTGACGGTCGATTTCGCGGATGGGTCGACGGAGACCTATGAGGATGTACCGGTCCAGAACGGACAGGCAACGGTTGAGTTGCCCGGTGACGTGAACCCGGTACATGTTACGATTACGTATCAGGATAACCTGATACTGTTCGACGCGGGTGTGATGGCAGACCCGCCATGTGAGGACGAGCCGGCCGTCACCGATGTCCGGGTCACATGTGCGCAGATCATCATCCAGACCGCAAACATTGACGAAGACGAGCCGCTGGATGTGACGGTGGACTTTACGGACGGCTCCACGGAAACGTACACGCCAACGGTCGATGCGACCGGTGTTGCAGTGGTCGAACTCCCAGGGGATCGCGATCCGGAACATCTCACTGTGGAGTACAATGATTTAGTACTGTTTGAGCAGTTCGTGGCAGCAGAGGATGCACCGTGTAGGAGACCGCCGGAGTGCCCACCGGGTCTCGACATCGTGTACAAATACAACAAGAAGAAGGGAATATGGTGCCCGAAGGTCGAAACCGGAGGCGATCCGGATGCATTCTCGGTTGAGGGTGACAGAGAGGAGGTGACGATCTGTGCACCCTTCCCGTTCGCTGTCAGCTATGCCGTGCAGGAAAAGAATCACAAGCACTGCAAGAAAGATGACAAGCACCACGACGATCAGACGTATAAGAACCACGAGAATTGTAAGGAGCAGGACCCTGTGCTGGCCGAGCCAGTTGACAGTCAATACTGTGTAACAATCTCGTGTAACTTGAAAAAGAAGGTCTGCTGGTTCCGTGTCTTCTGTCCAGAGAACAACAATGGACCAGGGAACAACTCAGGTGACTAGCTGAACGCACCGAAAACACGTTCGTCAAACGTACCATAGTTATCTGATTACTCTTAATATCGTCAATTAGGAGCTTCGAGAGGGTGTCATCTGGCTACTCGACAGTCCGGAGAATTTGAACGGCTCGGGATCAATTCAGTCTGAATTCTTTCGCTACTTGCTCTCAGTCGTCTTGAGGACTCAGCGGAGCGCGCACCCTTTGATGTGGAATTCAGAGCGCTCGGCGTCTCCGCGTCGGAGCGACTCCTGGCCACAGTCAACCGACCCCGAAAGACAGACCGACGAAGCGAACGTGACGCCCTGTGCCTCTCCGTCGCCCGTGACCGAGCGGGCGTAGAGTGTAGGACACGTCTAATTTAATTGTCTCTGGCGTCTGGCCCTGCGCTACAAGCGTCTTTCGTCGGCATGGAACTCATGCCGAGAAGACACACGCAAGCCCCCGTCCTACTCGCGCTGACGCGCTCGTTGGGGACCGGGTAGTTGACCAAGCGATAGCGCAACCAACAGTGAGAGAGACGGAAGTGGTTGGTTACAGGAGGCACAGCGCAATGCCACGGTCTTTAGGCCGTGGATACGCGCGTAAGGTTGATGACACCTCCCACCGTCAATTACAGTACCGGAGTTCCCACGTCGGCGAACGCGGTCGTTGACCGCACCGATGCTTTGCATCGACTCGTTCCGTGGTAAGAAATCCAGTGTCGACACTGAACCAGTCCGCCACGTCCCGGCCCACGGGTCGGACGCGAATGGCGGTACCCAAGAGGCTGAATACCCTCTCGCGGAGGGACGGTCGGTATTCCGTTCCGGTGAAACGCCCGGCGCGTCCGGGTGGGAAGGCCGCTTTGACACGGCTATACGCACTGCAACGCACTCCCTCGGTAATAATTGGGAGGCAACCCATGACGGGACCACGCGAAAGCGTCCTTGCGTCCTGAGGAAACGTGCAACCTTGAACTCCCCTTCGGGGATTCCCGCGACTTTAGGCGCGGGAGACTGTCAATCACGGTACACTCTCCATTCTCGTTTTCTCGTTCGTTTCTCGCGACTGGGAAACTAAAGAACGCTAACATATTTCACTCGAGCCGTGCAGCCGACCATATGGTCAAAGAACAGGATGGTAACGTCGTTTTGGACGACCTCGATCGAAAAATCCTCTATGAATTACAGCAAGATGCGCGGAAAACGACCCACGAAGAGATCAGTGCCACAGTCGATGTCTCCCCGAGTACGGTCCGCAATCGGATTACCGCACTCGAAGATGCGGGTGTCATCAAAACGTATTCTCCAGAACTCGACTACGAACGAGCGGGGTTCTCGCTTCACGTGCAGTTCGTCTGCACAGCCCCAATGGATCAGCGTCATCAAACGGCACACGACGCATTAGACATCGGCGGTGTCATCACAGTCCAAGGGATGGTGACGAGTGAGCGCAACCTCCGTATTGAAGTGATTGCAACGAGCTCGCAGGATCTGACCGAGATCACGCGTGAACTCGGGAATCTTAACCTGGATATTCATACCTCCCAGATCATCACGAATACGTTCAATCAGCCGTTCAATTATTTCGAGCATAGTCAGTCCCGACCTGACGTCTCAGAAGACGCCACAATCGAGCACACTCCACATACTGATCAAGAGTGAATTTCGTCACAATCAATGCGAATTTCGCAGGGAACAGATAGTACTGCAGTAAACTAATAGGGATTGACTACGATAGTGTACGCTGAGAGGGGAACGATAACGCCGAAGAAGTAGTGCCTCTGACGGCCTCGTTCCCCTCTCTCGCCCTGGAAAGGGCAACAAAGCAGTAGTTAGTACGGGATAATATTGTTCAAATATCACTATCACGTCCTAGATCTGCGATTTTCGCAGAATAACCGCGCCCCGTCGTTTCGAGAAATGATTGGGGTGGCGATACGCGTCGATCCATCCTTCGTCTGGCTTGGCTAAGGCGGATAGCGCGGAGCCCTCTTCCTCAATCGCGAGCGAAGCGAGCGGTAGGGAGGAGAGGAGCACGTGGTGAAGCAGGGCGCAACTAGTACGGTAGCCCGACCCGTACTGTCACGGAGTGCTGTGCTGGCATACGTCCCGCGCAGTACGGGCCGCAGTAGCCCGGCCCGAAATGGTGGGACTGTAGACCCCGGACGGGCGTTCGGGAGGCGGGGCGCACACAACGCTCCGTCGCGCCACTTGACGGCGAGGTCCACATCAAAGTCCCACTCTCAACAAGCGAGCCCGTATGGGCGAACGAAGGAGGGTGGGGTCGGTTACTTTTTACAGCGGTTTGCACGAGCAGATATGATGGATTTCTGGCAGACTTCTCAGGAAATCGGAGCACTGCCATACTGATTATGAGGCTGCATGCACATATTCATCAGGGGTCCCGGTATTGTCTTTACATTTTCGGCGTCAGAAAGCCGTGAGCGCCGAGGCACCACTCAACTACTAACTATCACCCCCATCTATAAACGTCTAACAACTGGTATGGCGTTCTTACTACCCCGTACCTCCTTCATACTAATACACATCCGTCTCCGAGTAGTCCTACGGCATTCCGGAGGAAAAACCAACCTGCTCGGTCATGTTACGACCCTCCGTGATGCCGTCAAACCGAGAGAGAGGAGTGCACTCACCGCCCACCTGCGTTCGCGGTGTGCTGGGGACCGTTCCCATTTCCCCTCTCCTCTCATCGCTCAATCTTGTTGAGTGATCACCTAGTCAGCGGAGCTGCCGTCATCCTTCTTTCGTGCTGGATCGGGATCGTCAGAGACAGCATGGTTTGTCACACTACGAGACACGGTCTGGAAAGCGGGAGAGCGGAGAGAGCACACTGCTTGCAACTCTACTAATAGCCAGTCCACCGGTGGACTGTGAGTCGGTTGTTCCAGCATCCTACCACGGCCCTGTCGATTGCTATGGTCTGAATACTAGTATGTCTGGAAGGTGATAGTGAGATCATGTACGATTTGACTGGCTTCCAACGCGACGCCCTGTATGTAATCGCTGGCGGAGACCAGCTCAACGGCCTCGCAATCAAAGCCGAACTCGACGATTATTATGAGACAGAGGTTCATCACGGTCGACTCTATCCGAATCTCGATACACTCGAGAACAAGGGACTGATTGAGAAAGGTGAGGTCGATCGTCGGTCAAACTACTATGCATTGACGGCCCGGGGCCAGCGTGAGATCGAGGCTCGTCGAGAGTGGGAAGAGCAGTATATCGCCGTCTCCGCCGGCGAATAGCCGCTTACTCATTGGATCCGAGAATAAGCGATTCGCATTCTTCGATATTCGCTATTCGATAAGCAATCCTTGTGCAACATCGGCGGCCACGGAAGGTAAGCGTTGCACAAGGCTGGCCGATTCTATATGCTACCGATAAAAACCTATTAATTAATATAGTTGAAGTTCTAAGAGTTAGTGCAGCCTGATTGGTTCCTGGCTGCACGCAAACCCACCCCTACCCGTTCATGAGAACCTCTCCGAATCGGAGGGGTTTTCGACGCACGACCAACAGGCGAATCGACTACGAACACCTTGTCATGATTGGAACCACAAGACACCGCCGGAGTCGGTGAGTGGTTCCGGCTCCGAATCGGGCAGTCACTACTGTTTACTCAAATCACCCGAAGGTGTCCCCCTCTCGCTTCCGTGATAATACTGCTCTCTGTCGGGTCACTCACGAGAGTAGTCATGGACATCCTGGAACGAATCGCACTCTTAGCAGACAGCTCCTCGATCGAACTGAAGTCAAGCAGTTTCGAGAATTCACCAATCACATTGCCTACAAAGATCTTCTCTTGTCTGATACAGCCGTTCATTGAGACAACGAGCGAGGTCTGGTACCCCTTCCGCGGTGAGGGTATCATATCCTGAATCGTTTTCTCGGAGTTTATGACCGGTCGTACAGCTCTTTCTCATTGGTATAGCGATATGCCAACGACCATCCGGATCTACCTGAGCCTCAGCCTGAACCATGATGTGCTAGTATAGTTCTGTACGGTACTATTTCAATAGGTTGAGATTTCATCGGCTACATACGGCGTTAGGGAAGAATACCGTCTCATTACGTCACTTGAGGATGAGTGACGACAGTCTGTCTTGGGGCTAGTTGAGCACCATCGGCCATATTGATGGTGCTCACGTAGCCGATCTCGGCAACAGATGGTGGAACGCCTACCTCATATTCCCACTAGTCAGCTGCTGGAATCGTAATTCCGGTATCCTTGTGCAACACTCACCCGCTCTTACATAGACGAGTGTTGCACAAGGCAAGGTCGAGAGGGGGTTCAGCCGGCGATTCAGAAAACAACTCACCCCCATGATCAACAAGTCGCCACGATTCCTATTTCTATTCCCTCAAGCAATGAACCTCACTGCAGCAAGAACATCGGAGACGCGGGATGTGAGACGAGAGTAATGGCACTCCGATAGGCGGCGAGACCTCTCTCTGTTCTCTGCACTAGTTTGTGGCTTCTCACAATCCATATAGACCGGATATCAATTGACACGTCCAGTGATTATAGTGTTGGCTATGCCATACGACTCAGACCGGCACAGCACTCGCCGAACGTACTTTGCTCGTACTGGCGCCCTGGTCGGCACCACTAGCCTCGGTATGAGCGCGCTCGGCAGCGCAAATGTACATGACGAGAAAGACGACAACGACCTCGAGAAAAAAGAGCCCAAAGACGGGGGAGAGAGAAAGAAAGAACACAACCTGTTCCTGACGCATTTCGCGGAACTCAACGGGAAGAATGAGGTTCTCCCCGTCACGACCGTCTCTAACTTGCTCTGTTCTATTGCTGGGTGACTGAACCATTCGTCTATGGTGAATCCCCCCCTTCTGCCGGTGATCATCCCGTGTTTGCGGATGCACTACTGTCCCGAGCGAGCGAGGAACTCCCGTCTCGGAGCGACCGAAGCGGAGTGAGAAATACACGACCCATTTGCCCCATGCTTTTTGCCTCAACGCTGTATTGGTGAAGCTATACTGAATGCAAGCACCTGAAATACTCCTCCGTCTCGTTGCGGGTGCCGCGTTGATTCTCGCTAACGGGTTTTTCGTCACCATCGAGTTCGCGCTGACCCGCGCCCGTCAGTATCCCGAATCGGAGTTCATGGAACCCGGTCTCGAACGCGCCTGGGAAATGACCGAGGAACTCGAAATCTATCTCACCGGGTGTCAGGTCGGCATCACCGCCGCTAGCATCGCACTGGGTATCGTCGCCGAACCCGCGCTCGCAGCGCTGTTCGAGCCGTTGTTCGGCGGGACGATTTTTGCATCGATTGGCGCGGGCGTGATCCTGGCGTACATCATCGTGAGCCTGGTACACAAGATCTATGGCGAACAGGCCCCCACCTACCTCGGCGTCGAGCGCTCGAAACAGGTCTGCCGCTACGCCGCGACGCCGCTGTATTGGTTCACGTGGGTCATTCGACCGATTCTCCGCGTCGGTGACTGGGTGGCGAAATGGACGCTTTCGCTGTTCGGCGTCGAGATGACCGGCGCGTGGCTCGAATCCGACGACGAGGACATCGAGGGACGGACAGACCTCCACCGTCAGCTCGGGTCGATGCTCAATGACAGCGAGGTCCCCGAAGAGCGTCGTCAGGAAGTGATGAACGCACTGGTAGTCGAGGAAATCCCCATCCGTAACTGCATGGTGCCGCGCGAGGAGATCGCCGCACTCTCGACCGAGAACACCCCCGAGGAAAACCTCGCAGTCATCGATGAGCATCCACATCTCCGCTTTCCACTGGTCGGCGAGGACATCGACGATTTCCGAGGGGTCGTCTACCTCGCGGCGGTCATGAACCAGTTCGAGGCGTTCAAAAACGGCGACGTCGACATCGAAGACCTCGCCGAGCCGCCGATGACGCTGCCGGCCGACGAGGAAATCAGCGACGCCATCGACCGCTTCCAGACAGAAAATCGGGAGCTCGCGCTCGTCACTGAGGAGGGACAGGTCGTCGGTCTGCTAACCTCGACGGACGCCTTCGAAGAAGTGATGGGTGAGCTCGAAGACCCCATCGACGTCTACCAGCGTGAACAACGCGAGGACGACGAATCGGGACTGGACTCTCGAAGTGACTCGGCTTGAGACCTCCCGTAGGAACAGTACTCGTCGTAGCGCGAAGAATCAGCTCGCGGACAAACAGTTTTTGTGTGTTGCCATTCGAATAACTTACTATGGCGATGACTGGGCTCGAAGTCTCGATCAGGCTTATTGCTGGTCTATTACTCATCCTCGCCAACGGGTTTTTCGTCGCCATCGAGTTCGCGCTGACCCGCGCCCGGCAGTATTCCGAAGCGGAGTTCGTTGAACCCGGTCTCGAACGCGCCTGGGAGATGACGCAGAACCTGGAGATCTACTTGACTAGCTGTCAGATAGGTATCACGTTCTCGAGTATCGCGGTCGGTATCGTCGCCGAACCCGCACTCACGGCCATCTTCGAGCCGCTGTTCGGTGGGACAGTTCTCGCATCGGTCGGCGCAGGGGCAATCCTCGCGTTTCTCATCGTCAACCTCGTCCATCTCACTCACGGCGAGCAGACCCCTACCTATCTCGGCGTCGAGCGTTCGAAACTGGTCTCTCGGTACTGTGCGACGCCGCTGTACTGGTGGACGCGGGCGATCTGGCCGGTTATCAAGTTTGGGGATGGGGCAGCGAAATGGACGCTTTCGCTGTTCGGCGTCGAGATGACCGGCGCGTGGCTCGAAACCGAACAGGACGTCATGCAGGGGCGTGCGGGCCTCTACAAGCGCTTCGGCTCGGCCCTTGAAGCGGGAGACGTTCCCGCAGAGCGCCGACAGGAAGTGATGAACGCGCTGGCCGTTGGCGACATCCCGGTTAAAGGGATTATGGTTCCGCGCGAGGAGATCGTCGCACTCTCGACCGAGAACACCCCCGAGGAAAACCTCGCGCTCGTCGAAGAACACTCCCATTCTCGCTACCCAGTGGTCGGTGGGGATATAGACGACTTCCGCGGCATTGTCTATCTCCCGACGATCACGAACCATTTTGAGGACCTCATGAGCGGCGAAGTCGACATCACGGATATCGCTGCGTCGCCGATGACGCTCCCGGCCAAGGAGGAAATCAGCGACGCCATCGACCGTTTCCAGACGGAAAATCAGGAGCTTGCCCTTGTCACTGAGGAGGGGCAGGTCGTTGGTCTCCTGACCTCGACGGACGCCTTCGAAGAGGTCATGGGTGACCTTGAAGACCCGATAGACGAGCGGACCGGACGTGCGCACCGTAGAGGAGAACCGACCGGGACCTGAAGATGCCCTAAAGTTTTGTTTGGGCGGTCGTAGTGGGTTCTGTACGGACATTGGTGTCTTGTGGGGTGAAAAGATGGTCCTGCAGAATATTTCCACTGTGGACGAACTAGCCGAAACAACCGGCCAGTCCAAAAAGGTAACTTCTGAAGGACTGTGATGCTGCAGCGAAGCTATCGAGTGTTTCTGACGACGAATAGCGATATATTTGATGGGCACGTCAGGTTCGACGAATACAAAACTGGATCAAACGTCGAGAGCACAAGAGATACACATCGGAATGGCAGGAGCCTGCACTACCTATTGGTAGAGGCTCTGCGTAGAAGAGTACGATATGGCAACCATTGATGAAAGTGCTGAAGGCAAAACCGTCGTTACTGCCGATGGCTCGAAAGTAGGAACTGTCGTTGATGCTGATAACTCGACGGCGCATGTCGAGCCAGATCCTAGCTTGACAGATGAAATTGCAGCCGAACTCGGCTGGGGGGACGGTGACGAAGAAACCTACGAGTTGGATAACGACGCAGTTGAAGCTGTCACGGACGACGAAATCAGACTCGAAGAGTAACAACTGGCACTCGCTTTCCGATCAGTATCTTGACATTCTCCACGCCAAACGACGTGGAGAATGTCAATAGATTTATTTGACATCCTGCTAGAGAATATCGCTGAGCACGAGCTATTCCCCGGCGAGCTTGTTTCCCTACTATGCTTAGTACCGTTTGATGTACAGACCGTCGACATTCTCGAAGTGGCTATCACGAGTAACGATCGTCCCGCTTGCCTCGCGAACGGTGCCAGCGATCAAGACGTCCCCGAGGTTGATCTTCTGGCCGGACGTTTCAAGCTCGCCGTCGATAAGCGCGGCCTCACGAGCAGCAGGCGGAGTGAGTGGAAGGTGATCAGCCCAATTCAGTTGCTCGATTAGATCGGCGACACCAGCCGCGCCACGGAGACGAGCACCACCCCGTAGGACCTCGAACAAAGCGACCGAGGGGATTCGATACTCTCGATCTGGATTCGATTCGAGGAGCGCTTTCGCGTCCGCTGACGCTTCGCGCTCTCTGTCGAGATAGTCGATAAGGAAATTCGTATCAGGACAGTACACGCTCGTCCTCTCGCAGATCCTCGTCTAGCTGCTCGCGTGTCTCCTCGACAGCTGCCCCAAGGCCGGTTCCCGTCCATGACCCGTAGCCTTTCAGCAAGTCACGGTCGGACTCGGTCGGTGGGAGCCACCACACTCGGGATCTGCCGCCGACCTTCTTCGAGGTGACGTCACCTCTCTCAGCAAGTTCGCGAAGTCTGTTGAGGGCGGTTGTTCGCGAACAGCCGAGCCGGTCGGCGATCTCAGGAGCGGTGAGCGGCTCGTTAGGATCATCTCGCGAGCGAAACTCCTCGAGGACGTCCTCGGGTGTTACCGTCGGTGAGGGACCGGGTTTTGCCATACTTCTCTATGACACGAGAAACGCCATAACCCTTTCCACGTGTATTGAGATATAGCATATATCACTCCATTATGGAGTTAGACTGCTATTATCCATACCCACGTAAGCACTGATAGAGTTGACATCCTCCACGCCGTAAACGACGTGGAATCCCGATCGCCGTTGGGATATTACGGTTTACAGTCCACGACCTGTTCTCGCGGGGCGAAACTGCCCTCGCTACGATCGAACAGATGGACTGAAGGCTGTGCCAACCAGCCGTTACTCCTATCCTTCGCGGGACTCGGAGTTACTTTTCGCCGAATGTTCTCCGCACCATTCACGTCCGCGTTCGCCACGGTATCACACTCCTCGCAGACGTACAACCCGCGTTCGACCCGCTGGTTGCCGTCTTTCGTCCCACAGGCGGAACACATCTTTGAGGTATCTCGTTCGGATTCTACCGTTACGTCGATCCCTTCGACTTCCGCCTTGTAGTCGAGTATCGACGTGAAACGGTCGAACGCCCATCCGTGAAGGTCAAGGTTGCCGTGCTTCCCCCTGTTTCGAGGATCGCCGTTCTCGTCGTCGCGGATACCACCGAGATCCCCGATGACAATCGTCCCGACGCCTCTCTCTACGCACTCCGAAACGATATGTTTCGAGAGAGTGTGCAAGAAGTGGCTTCGGCGTTCCGTGCGCTTCCGATCCAGCCGAAGCCGCTCGTTGGATCGGCTATCGTCGCACTTCGCTTTCTTCCGTCCGAAGTAGTATTCGTCCTCTTTCAGTGCGTTGCCGGGAATGAGGATCGATTCACCGCCGAACGAAAGCGCGGCGACGTTCGAGATACCGAGGTCGACCCCGGCAGTCTCGTCTCCCGGCGGTTCGGGATCAATCACCTTTCGACAAACGAAGTGAAGCCGCCACTCGTCGTACTTGTGGATGGCCCGAACCTGTTGGATGTCCCATTCGGAGAGGTCTACGTCGGGGCGCATCTCGTATTCGCACAACACGAAGTCCGAGCGGTGTTCCTTCAGGTTACGTCCTTTCGAGAGGCGAACGCGGGTGAACTGTGCGTCGTGCTTGAAGCCAGCCGCTTTGAACGACACGGTAGAACGTGGGTGCGAATCTCCGTTCTTACGGTAGCCGGGCGGTCGGGCACGGCTATCGCCGTTCCGACGCTTTGCGAACCAACCGTTGAACGCTTCAGCGAGTTCTTCGAGAACGCGCTGACTGGATTGAGAATGGAGATCCGTATAGCGTTCGTGGCCTTTGAGTTCGGATTTGAGTTCCCCATCATCAGGGATCTCGCCCGTTTCGTCCCACTGTTCTTGTGCGTAGTAGCGACCGACGTTCCAGAGCTTCGATGCAGCCCGTCCGAGTTGATCGAGGTCGTCACTCACCTGCTGTGGGTTGGTGATCGACGCCTCGAATGTTCGGTGGGTTCGCATCGGATTCTGACTCCATAACCAGTTATGAAGCCCGAAAATCTAATACTACCGATCCAGCATAGAATATCCGGCCATGCAACAGGCGGTGGATTGTTGCATCAATTGACGGCGCGTATCCACCCCTGAAGGGCGTGATATTGTGCCTGTTCAGCGTATAATCCACCCTTCAGGTGTACCCTTGGATGTCGCCTCGTTCAAATATCACAGTCTTGATCCATCCTTAAAATTAAGTCATTTGACTGTGTAGCACTTGGTGGCGATTGATCCCCTCCGACAGTCGCCAATCCGTTGTCGAACTCTCGTCAAGCCTCTCCGATTCGGAGGGGCTTTGGTGGCAAATTAACAGGTATTTACGTATACAAAGCTCTCTCGTTGTGATCGACGACCTTGGCGAGCTCTCACTCCTTGAAGACCCCAGAGATACTGGTTCTTGCGTCCCTGATACAGTTGCGAGCGCATACCCTCGTCTTTAGGCGCGGGAGGAGGTCAATGCATCTGACCGCCCGGTAGACGGTTCACTGCCGGATCCAGATACTCGAAGAGTAGACTATTAGGGTCGACGGTCTGCTTCTAATTTGTTCACATCTGTATTACAATTAAATTTAAATAGATGCAAACTAATACGTGAATAGCGCACAGCGACACACCGAACTCCTGGATGGAGGAATGCGTGTGTTGATTGGTCATGATACGGAGGTCTCACCCCTCTTTGTCGCTGTGCGTACCTTAACGCTTGAAGCAACCGCTGAGTGCTTCCCTCCAGTCATGTCTATCAAAATGAATATTTCTTAGGAACAGCTATTCGTTGTCCTATATAATTTCTATAAATTCACCCCAATGCTTTGCATCGCGGATTCGCAGCTTTGATCGTGTTGAGAGGCCCTGTAGGTCTGGACGAAGCATAAACTCACGATCGAGATTTGCTTCGGCATAAATCTCATCGCGATCCGGCCATGGCGTCCCAAATGTAGAAATTCCTGGTATAATCTTCCGTACAAACTTCTCAACTTGATTCGCCTGATACGTTCGATGAGGACGATCTGGCGGCCGATAGCGAAAAATATCTGAATCAATTCGCTTGAGCGCTTCTTGATATGTACGGTCCGTCCGATACTCTGGTGGGGTTTGCAGATGCCACTCAAGTAATCCTGCATCAGCAGCGATCAAAGTTTCAGTATACTGATCAGATAACTGTGATCGGAAGGGCAACGATGATTTACATTTGATACCTAACAATGCCGCTGCGTTGTGTGGCGAATCGGTTCGTGTAAACCCTGCTTGATACTCACGTTCAATTGTTTCGTGAAGATACTGTTCAGGGTCAATTGGCTTCCCACTTCTTTCGCTATATTGCTTATTGCCTGAACTAAAAACATCAAATTCATCGAGAATTCGGTCACCAGATTCAAACCCGAAAGTCTGTTCGAACAATGCAGGAATATCTGGATTCTTGGCAAGGTCTGAGAGGGGGAACTTACGATTGAGGAGTGGTATCGTGAGCGTTTCACGTGGTATATAGCGATTGCGAAGTAGTGTATCCAAAAACAAGCCATGAAACATCTGATCGACAGCTATTGACTCTCTATGACCACGGTGGTGAATATGGAGTGATTCGCGAAGTCCATTCGTGTATTGCGTGACTTCTGGAGAGATATCAAGATAGGCTGTTGTCACAGGGAGCGTTACATGTTCGGCCCCATACTGAGCTGCCACCTTTTGAGCAACACGTACTTCAGGTGTCTCTGGTGATCCTATTGTATAACAAATATCAATAGTACCCTCTGGAAGGGCAGCAAGAATCACTCGCGAATCGAAACCAGCACTTAGCAATAATCCGGTTTTGGTATCCGGAGCAGTAGTTGCCTGCTCTTGGGATAGCTGTCCGCGGTATTTAATTGCGTGTTCGAGACGAGTAGCAAGTTCTGTAACGTAATCGAACGCCTGGGGCTCATACACGAAACGTGCCAAGGTGCCCGTTGTTGTTGCGGTGAGATAGCCATCAAATGGAATCCGGTTGACTCCCTTGAGAGTCGTTTGATCTCCAAAGACGACACCGAACTGTAGAAATTCCCGTAACCCTTGTTCATTACACTGAAGTTCATCTCTAAAGACGTTCTGGACTCGGACTAGTTGAGACAAATCTGTTCCAAAAACACGACCCACCGGCGTCTCCGTATAGAAACACTCACGCGAGCTAATTGGATCAGTTGCGATAATCGCTTTGTCTTCCGTATCAAGAACAGCAAGATACGATCCATTTAGTTGATCAAGTCCAAGCGCATCGAAATCCCAATCCAGAAAGGTGTTGTAGAGAGTTGCTGCAGTCGTTTGGTGGGAGTTTACCGCAACTGATTCTCCGCGAAGAAATACGTCTCCGTAGACAACACACAGCCCTGACGAAGATTGATCAACATGTGTGCTCGTTCGACCTGGGGAGTCAAGAGTTGGATCGCGAATCCCCACGACAACTGAGTTACCAGTTATAATACGATCAAAGTCTGCCGAGGAGCGTAACTGATCGAAATCAGATTTCGTACCGAAGACTCCAAATAATTCCGATTTCATGTATCGTTAATAACACCTCGATTTACGTTATTATATAGAAAACCAGTAGTGTGTGTAAATCAAGTTTCAGGTTGGGGAGAGTCACGATCAAGTAGAGAATTCAGAGGGACGGTTGTAAATCAACCGGTACGGGGCTTCTATGGGCTATTTTTTGCTTTCACTCAGAGTTTAGTTCAGATCTCAGTTCTTCTCGTGAAAAATCACCAGAAGCGAGATACGCAGTAAGTGGCATTGAAAGGACAGTCATTATGGTATATAATTCCGTTAGGTGGGTCTGACCATTGCAGTGTTCTTGATAGTATGTTTCAAGTATTTCCTGATCCAAACCTGGAAGAGAATCAGCTAAGTGACCATACTTCTCAATGGCCTGTCGAAAGAACGGATGGTGACGGAGTAATTCCGCGTCGTCGATCCACGATCCATTCGTCATGTATGGCTCCGGCGGCGATTCATCCATAAGACGTGTCCGATACAGGGCTGTAAGGTTGCGAGTGAGGTACTCGATAGGAAATGATCGAGTAAGAGGTGCCCCCGTATTCGAATGCGGAATAGCTGCAAGTGCGGGATTCAGTCGTTCAACCGCTTGACTGATGATGTTTCTTCGAAGTCGGTAGCGAATCGGCATTGATAGGGACAGGTCAATCAGTCGATTATCAAGGAACGGCGAGCGATACGGAAGCATCTTCTGGATGCCCTTATGGAAGATCAAATCATCATCATTCGAGAGTGGGTAACAAGCACTATAATAGACAAGATCATCAAGTGACCTATAGGCAACGCCATGGTGTATAATTTGGTCTCCGTCACGATAGATATTGGTTTCAAGAACTGACCGAAGATCAGTTGGCATCTCCCCTATATCTGAGACAAACGCACTATCAAGGAGCCAATCAATATACTCATCAATAGTCTCAACGCGCTGTTCAAGCGGGAGTGTGACCGTTCCAAGTGGCCCTATCGATAGATCCGGTGATGGGATCGGAAAACGTTTAAAGAGGGTATCACCGTACAACCCAGAAAGGAGAGCATCAACAGTAGTGGTGATCTCATCCTCGAAACCACTTGTATATGGTTGTGTGAACCATCCGTTGAAAGTCGCTATTGAACGATTGCGCTCAAGTGATCCAGCCTGATAGTCTGCCCCACGATAGAGCACTGTAAACTCGGCTCCAGATATTGACGCTACACGTTCAGCAGTCCGCGCTTCGCGATTCATCCAGTCAGCCATATGGAACGCAGTCGCATTCCCATTCAATGCTGCAAGAATAAGCCGCGAATCACTCCCTCCACTGGTCAATACTCCATATTCTTGATCTGAATCTATCCACTCGTTAATGACGGTTGTAAATCGGTGAACAAACTCATCAACAAACCATCCAAATGGCTTATCAATTGGCGCGAATTCTGGTGTCCAGTACTGGTTAACAGTAGTTGTTTGATCAGCAAGGTCAAATCTCGTGATTGAACCAGGTGGTAGCTCCTCGATTCCACTCAGAGGAGTTTTCACACCGAATGTTCGTTTATAGGCGAAGTACTCGTGTAGATAGGCCGAATCGTAAGATGTCTCAACTGACGGAAAGAGAGGAATTCGCTGAATATTCGACGAGAAAACGACCGGATCGCTTGATTGTGTTGGCGTAGTATAGTAGATCGGGACTGTTGCAAGCCGATCGGTGACTGCGAAAACCTGCTGCTGCGATGGATCATATCCGAGTAGAAAGAAATTGCCGTTTAAGCCACGAACAAACTCGATGCCATACTGGTTATACAGGCGTGCACAGTACTGCGCTGGATCAGTAGCTAGTGGTCGTCGTGCATACCCGCGCTGGCCATCAAGGACAGTTGCATCGAATCCATATAGTTCACCGAGTACCCACCAAACTGGTTCATTTGTATCTCGCGTAGAGCATGTAGTCGAGATATTTTTGTGGCTTGTAGTCGCGACCGTAAGTGTATCTTCGTGGTGAAAGACGTTCGCTCCACCTGTAATCGCTGGGTCTTTTCTCCCGAAGATAGATCCTTCAATATACATTATGGTATTCAGCAGTCACGTTATCTAGCTACTATTGACTAATTACCCAGAATACATCTATTGATATGTGTGTTACTCTTTCTACGTACACTGGCTCTGAGGAACAAGAGTATCTAGTAACCTCCTGGTACACAGGAAGGAGGGGAGTCGATGTGCATCAGTCGGAGCCGTGATTTCTTTAAATGGAGCTGCTCGGAGATGGGTATCAGCTTAGATACGAGCGCTTTTTTTAACACCTACGGTGGCTACCGAGTCGAATTTGAAGCGAACTGGTTGGCTCAGGTGAGCACGAAAACATACCTGCCAACCCGATTTTGATGTTCCGCCCCAGTATACAGTACAGGATTGAGCTGGCCGTTATTTCGTTTAGTGAGTTGGTTTGGTCAGGGTCATACGACGATTTGGCGTGGCTGGGATCCTTCAATTGGTGATGGATTCCAGAAGTCGTGCTGAAGACAGAGTGCATATCTCGCAATCATTCCCGAGTGTTCTACACTATCGAGACTACGATGAAGCCAACTCCACCGACGCCAGCGACGACGCCGACTGCCCTGGCCAGCTGTGGCCCCCACGACACCGTTCGTTCCAGTGAGATCACGAGCGCGATAATCGCCATCCAAAGGATGTTCATTGAGCCGACAGCGACCATAAGCGCGAACAGCGCCCAACAGCATCCGACACAGAACAGGCTGAAACGCAGGCCCATGTCCGCGGCTCCGCGAATTCCGGGCCGGTGGTAAGTCATTAGAAACCCAAATGGCGATCGACACTTATCCAGACATTGATATTTATACGGCGACAATTGGTATCCTCCCAGAACTACCAGTACACCTCCGAAGAGGAGCAGTCCACGATCGTTGACGAGTGCTGCGATCGGGACTACGGAGTTAACTACGAGTGGAACCAGACCCGTAAGTGTCCAGACGAGCGTGTATACTCCAAGCAGTGCGCCCAATCGGGCGGCTTTTGCGGTTTTCGAGAGGTCCTGAAGTGTCCCGTTATAGAGCCGAAACAGCGGGACTGTTGACGGGTACATCATAGCAATCATCATCGTCCCCCACATTAACAGATAGAGACCCACGCCAGCAGCACCGTGTCCGATCGCCATCGCTTCCGGAACACCAGGATCGGACATCTGCATGCCCATCTCACTCATCTCGTCTCCCGGCATCGGTACCCATTGCCAGAGTATCAATGTCCACGCAACGAGCGCGATGGCGTACATGACGATCGCAATGAGTGGGAGCTGGCGAATGAAAAGACCCCGACCTTCGGATTCTCGTATAGTCATCTTCAGGAGATATAGCAGCTGTGAATTCAGGAATTCGCCATTTCGAACTCTCCGAAGTATGAGTTATTGCCGCTTACATCCCACGAAAAGTCGTCATCGAAGGCGACAGTCGCTTTGGTCGTCTTGCCGGTGTTTGCTCGTTCATCCGGTTGAATGAACGGATGAGGGTATACCGACCCCTGCTCGTCTCCGAAGCCAACGGCGCTGTCAGTCTCAATGGTGACGATGTCGCCAGCACTGAACGAGAGGTGGTCGTCTTTCGTTGCGTAGGAGAAAGGTACCACCACACTATCTTCGACCGTATCAATAAGCGGCGCAGCAGCTTCGAACAATCCGCCGGCTTGCCCAGAGAAGATGTTTTCGAGTGCCTCTGCTTGCGTCTCGTCAGCGGCTTCGTCGATCACGAGGACGACGCGCCACCCACCTTCAAAGAGGATGCCTTCGTCAAAGACGAGCATCCCTGCTCCTAACCCATCTAAGGATACGTCTCCATACGTTCCCTCTTCGATATTCCAGAATCCGGCGAAGGTACAACCACCGTCATCTGCTGGTTCGTACCAAAGACACTGGCATGGGACCGAACAGTTGCACGCTTCGACGAAGTTCCCTTTGAGGTTCCAGTCTTGTGTCATTGGCGGTCACCACTTCCTTCCACGAGAAATTACAAGTAGTCACCTAGTGAAGTCACTTGGTGATATTTTTGCAGTTGCTGGCATTCATGCGGTGACTGAAATGGATCTCCAAGCCTACCGATGACGGTAATCACTCAGCTCCCTGACTGAATGAATCGTTTCATATAGATATCAGATGATTGAACTCAACTGTGACTCCGATCACAGAGTGGCTATGCCTTCAAGACAGATCAATTATCTCGTGTGTTATGAGCCGTGATCTGCCTTGTTAGCAGTGAGTGGCTTCTGCGTTCTCTCGCACGTTCCTTACTGAGGGAGCGTGGCCTCCATACAGGTGTAGCCATCCGGCTCGCCACATGCCGGCTCGGGTGGTAACGGTGAGGTTCGGTTCCCTCGTTTCGATCCCCATTCGAGCATCGGCAAGAGGACGCTTGAAGGCGTATCCCCACCATAGGACAGGATATTCTCACTGCCGCTATCAAGTGGATCATACTCCCAATAACGGGCCGGGTCCGGACCTTCTTCCTGAGGTGGAGCATGGATATTGACCAGTAGCCGATGACCCGGGTAGACGATATGGCCCAGTGGGAAAACTTCGATATCATAGCGATAGCGCTCTCCAGAGATGATTGGTGTTGGATCGACCATCGTATGATATGGGCGAATGATCTCCCCCGCTTCGTTCCGGAGTGTCTTTGCCTCATTGAGTTCGCGATGACTTGCGCGCAACATCCCTCGCTGGAGATACGTTACTGCTTCATCTCCCGGCTCGACATCGGCCAGTGAGACATACATCTCAGTATTCTCTGCCGATGACTGCAAATAGAGGGTTGCAGTAATCGGGCCAGCGATTACACGTGGCTTCTCGAATGGGGCTGACCAGTAACTGAGGAGTGTTTTATCGGTCAGATCATCGATGTACCAGTAGTCCGGACTCGAACTCGTGTACGTTTCCTTTCCTGCAGTTGTCGGTCGTTCGGTCGTCAACTCGTGGTTGCCACCGATGTAATAGCGCGTCCAGTCCGTGTTTGATGCTGGGAAGCCATCAAGACTCATCGTGCCGTGACTGTCCTTGGTATCCATACCGAAATCCAACCGAACAGGCGCTTCCTGCATGATACCGGTATTTTCCCCGCGAAGCCAGTAGTCGAACCAACGCCGACCATCCCGATCGCGGCCGAGTGCCCGCCACGCAGTGCCGTGAACTCCGTTCGTTGCCCGCAAGAGCTTGGGTGACTCACGGAGCTCGGGGCTTGGTGGGCGTCGGCCCGGGAAATCTCCAGGATGAATCGGATCCGGATCGAGAGCGTTGTACACTGCGGGACCGCCGCGTTGACCGACTTGGCCATCCTGCCAGCCGACGCTAATGTAGGTCGGTACTTCGATCTGCTTTGCCATCTCAATGAAATTGATTCGTCGATAGCCATCGTTCTCCGTTCGCTTCCGATACCAGGTAGGATGTTGATCGATGATCGTCTGTGGATCACGGTTCGCCCGATGCTGTCTGCAGAACGGATCCTCCTGTTCTGGGATGATATCTTGTGACTCCTCATCCCACCACAGTGTTGGGAGGTTATTGAGCCAGTTGTCGAACGCGAGATTGTCGACGCCGCCGGGGAACGTGCGGCCTCGGAGTAGATCACCCATGATCACGTTCGCAGAGACACACGCTAACGACGGTGGCTGGGTGGATGCGACCCGAATAGACGTCATTCCTGAATACGAGAGTCCGAACAATCCGATCCGATCGAGCGACCACGGACGAGCCGCAAGCCACTCGATAATCTCGTGACCATCCAATCCGTGACTCCGTTTATCATAAACTTCACCGAAATCTGATGCATCGCCAGCTGAGCACGCCGTTGCTCGAACACTCGATTGTACGTGGACATATTCGTCACCGAGATCCGGTGATGGGATCGCGCTGTACACGCCAACGCTCGTCGCGATGAGTGTGTCGTCCGGCATCCGAATATAGTGGGTCGGGCCGTTGGCTGCGAAACTCGCGCCCATATACCCATCGTGTGTGTACACGACAGGTCGATCGGTACCGGTTGGCGGGTCCCAATCGTGGCGGACGTATCCCCATTCTTTTTTCGCGAACGTGTCGTCGTAGTCGATGTCTCCATCCGCTTGCGAATAGAGTCGCTCTTTGGTAGCGCCTACACAACCGCTACTTGCGATCCCAGCAGTCCCGATGACGATTGATTTGAGAAGCTGTCTACGTCTCATGAGACCAATACCCACGTTAAGACATAAGTATTTTATTATATTGTATAATAATATAATTTTAGATAGCATGAATTTATCTGATTGCGGGCGGGTACGGTTCTCACCCCAATGAGTGGCCGAAAGCACGAGTAAGGAACGGGTATGCCCGCTGTTGTCGTCTGAAACCGCGACATTCTACTACATCGGGACGGTGGGTGACGTTTCAGCCGATATACTGAGAAGTATCTCGAGCAACGGAACACGTTTAGCGGAGTATGCAGCCTTCATTCTCGAGATCAAACCTTGAAGCACTCTGTCGACATCGTTTGTAGAAGGCAATCTCTCAGGGCATATTGAAACTCAGGTGAGTAGAGCCACCTAAGTTGGCTTTCATGAGTTGGAAGAAAGCCATATAGACAAATTCACTCAGGGTAGTTGAATTTAACGATCGAATCGAGCATAACTATCTTTAAACAGCGAGAGAATCCCGCCCTTTAGGGCGGACGTGAATCGCGTACGGTCCGTTACACAGCCGCCGTTAATCGGCTGAACTGGATTCCATACGTTCGTCAATACACTCTCTAACGAGACTTGATAGGTTGATATGGTTCTCACGGATCCATTCGTCCTGTTCTTCTCGGATTGTGACGTTTCGTCGGTCCACAATCCTACTATGGGATAGGTACAGTTCCGTGTGTATGGTGTGTAGCGTGTAGTATGGCAAAGATGGTGACGAAGACGCTTGAAGCCACCCTCGCCTCACCGACGCAGGGGAAAGGAGTTTCGCCTTCGTCATCTTCTCGCCACCTACCGCGAGGCGTTAGACGATGCGTTCGATTCGGGGGCGGATACGATGGTGGCGTCAGCGACGTAGTGACGCCGTTTGACCTTCCGTATCAAGCGAAGGCGCCCCTCTGTAGTTACGTTCCGAAGCTACGGAAAACGTACAACGCCGCAAGATAGACGATGAACACCCGTTCGGAAAGGAGGGGATACAGCGTTCACGAGACGCTTCGCGTCTCGTTAGCTAACCAGTACGTTCCGCGTTCTGATAACGCCGTTATCGTCTGTCTTGCTTGGAACAATGACTAGCAAAGTACAGACAATTAGAATCGGGTAATTTATAACTGGAAGTGACGATAACGATTCGCATGGGTGTATAGTTCAGACTGGAAGAACACCTACTTAGTAACCTTCCGTTGAAATGATGGTGAGGGGTGATACGCGCGACATCTCCTGATTTCATACGAGAGACGAGGTGACTAAGATAGGAGGCCCGGGGTTCAAGTCCTCGTGCACCCATTGCAGTTACAATCCAGAGAAAGCAGTAGAACAGTTGCTCCGCGGCCGATTCGTGAGGACGATGAATACTGTCGACTATTAGTTACTGGAACAGCATTGGTTGGTATGTCAACTACCCAGCCCTGAACGCCTTCGGCGTCATCAGAACGCGGGGCGTTCTGATTGGCTAACAAGACGCTTCGCGTCTCATGAACGTTCTGCGGACAGGGCTTGCGTGGTTTCGGCCGAGAGTTGTGGTCCCGGACCGACTTGTTTGCCGGTGCGGTCGGTCGGCAGAGGCAATGTAATTGGACGTGACCTCGGCGACTTCGCGGCACGTCAAGCGTGCTCGGAGTGGTCGCGTCCCCAGAATGCGTTGCATTCTGGTGTGCGAACGAGACGCGAAGCGTCTCGTCAACGTCGTCGGTCCGTCCTTCGGGGTCGGTTGACTGCGGCCCGTCCCAAGCGAGGAATCAAACCGTCCCCGCACCGCAATATTGGTTCGGCACCCATTGCTGGGCTGTCTGAAGCCCGCCACAGGACTACATACGACGACGGGGCGGGCGATACTACCTGTTTCGCCCAGCTTCGCCACGTGATTCCTCCCCTCCCTACTCGCGGCTTCGCCGCTCGTTGAGGACGGGGATTCCTCGCTACCGCCTGTTGAAATTCGTCAGCGGTGACAGTGAGAAGAGCTACTCTTCATCTTGGATTTCACGGAGCCAATGCGAAACGAGCTTCTCAGCAAATCGCACGGCTGCACGAGGGTTTCAACAGAGCCTGTGAGAGGGAATTGGAGGGACCAACGGCTACTGAGCCACTGTGCAAAAAGCGGTTACGAGTAGTTGCGGGTTTGTTAGCTGATGAGTGTCTGAAGGTCCCCAGCACGCTCTTCATCAGTGACGAGCTTCGAAAACTGCCAGTTGAGCTCGCCCAGAAGGAGCTCATATCCCTTGTCAGTGAGCTCGTATTGGTTGGTGCGCTTGTCGAGTTTACTTTTTTCAACGAAGCCTTCCGAGACGAGCTCATCGAGATTCGGGTAGAGTCGCCCGTGATTGACCTCGTTGTTGTAGTACGCCTCAAGCTCAGCCTTGATCGCCAATCCGTACAGGGGTTCCTTTGCGAGGATCGTAAGGATGTTTCGCTGGAAGGCGGTCAACTCGGATGCGGTGTGCTGTTCGGTGCCCTGGTGAACTGCTTGTGCCTCTGACATCCCTTGTCTCTACGACATGCACTCTGTTAAATCTGTGGATAATTATATCAGAATGACAAATGATGGTAGATGGGTAAATTGATGATTCAGAGACAATATTCCCCGGTAATCAGAGATACTCTGTCAGTCACATCGGTGGTAAACGGTGTTCTGTCTGTATAACTGTAGCCGATCTAGCTATATCTGTTAGGTTTTATATACCCTATCCGAATGTATTCTCTTTAACTGTTAATGATAGAGATATTAATAGAACAACGACACAGTGGTTTTAACCGAGAAGCTGGTAATGGAGACTGATGTCAGCCATAGAACTCACACCAAACCAGAAAACCATTCTCACGGCGCTCGTAAACCTACACCGAGACGCAGAACACGCCGTGAAAGGGGAAACGATCGCCGAGGAGGTCGACCGAAACCCAGGAACGATCCGCAATCAGATGCAGAGTCTCAAAGCCCTCCAGTTAGCCGAAGGCGTCCCCGGTCCAAAAGGCGGGTACAAACCAACGGTCACCGCCTTTGAGGCGCTGGATATCGATCAACTGGATGAACCGGCAGCAGTTCCGCTCACGCACAACGGCGAGTCCGTCGACGAGGCCAATATCCAGGAAATCGATCTCTCAAGTGTTCACCACCCCGAGCAGTGTCGCGCGGAAATCCATATTCAGGGATCCATCCGCGAGTATAAAGAAGGTGACCGCATGACCGTCGGTCCAACACCAGTCGCGAAACTCGCGATCGAGGGATTAGTCGATGGAGTCGACGAGACGAGCAACATTCTCGTCTTGCAGATCGATCAAATCGAAGCACCCAGTACTGAACCAACTCACTAACTGCTTTGTGGGCCGCCGACACCGGTGTCTCCAATCGTCATCTGGAGATCGTGCTGATCAGTGCGTAACCAGAATGAAGAATGGGACCCATCACTCCAACCGTGGTACTATCAAGAGTACATCCATGACAGACCAGCGGTTAACTAACTAAGACCTTATCAACGAGAAAGAACGCAGGGACCATCCCTTTCCCATGGAGTGCCTCTGACAATGGGTGACGGCACTGAAAAATACAGCAGTCACCTACTTGTCTCTTTTGTCTGAGTGACATATGTAAGTCAGCCATGCGTCTGACGTGTAGATGACGAACGACTGACGCGGGGACTACCCCTGTGTGCACCCCTCAGTTAATTTATTCATCCGACTATTGTTAACTAGTATTACATAACAGTTAAATAACAATAGTACGTATCTACAGGAGAGAGCGACCCTGTCAGAGGCACCCTATCATAGGAACCGTCATCGCTCTCACCACTGGCCTGTCAAACCGCATTACTAGAGTTCTATATAAAAAACCCGCGAACCTATTTAAACGACCCTGACTAGTCATCCTGATCGCAGCCGCGAATCCCAATAAACCCTCCTCACGTCAGGGTCCCTCTTTTTAGATCCCTCTCGTAAGAACGTGACACATAGGTATGAGTAGCATAATTCATGAATTATCTAACTAATAAATTACTTGTGACGATTAGAAGGAAGTGGTAGATGAGACGATGAGTGTTCTCGTTGAAGTGGAGGTCGGCGCAGATGAATTCGAATTGGGACGCGTATTTGCAGGACTTGAGTCGGGGGCACGTATCGAGCTTGAGTCCCTTGTTCCACTGCCGGGAGCGATGACTCCACTCGTTTGGATTGAAAGTGGTACCCATGATTCGCTTGAAAGCAGGATTGGTGATCACCCAACAGTGACAGCAGTCGAGCGACTGGAACGATTGAGTGAGCGGTCACTCTACGCAATCGAGTGGGCACTCGACTATGATCATCTGTTCCGGTATTTTCGCGATAACGCCGTTCATCTTCTCTCTGTAACTGGATCACCAGAAACATGGCAATTCACAGTACGGTTTCAAACCCACCATGCACTCTCCACGTTTGATGATTATTGTGAGAACAGTCGAATCTCGATTGAGGTTCTGCGCGTCTATAACCACCCAGAGCAGCAACCCGACCAGGCTTTCGGAATTACACAACCCCAACAAGAAGCGCTCATGTTAGCCGTTCGTGAGGGGTACTATGATATTCCCCGCCAGTGTGATACGAAGGGGTTGGCTGAGCAACTGGGGATTTCCGATCAGGCGGTGTCGGAACGATTACGCCGAGCGATTGCAACGCTTACCCGAAATGCACTCATGGGTGAGCAGCTATGAGTGAATGTATCCAGTCGAATGAACACGCGAATTAGGCTTGGTGAGGCTAAATCATGGCTCACCAAGTCAACTATTATGCATATAGCGTTGATAATTAGAGTCGTCTGCCGCTGAGACAGGCCACTCACCCTGAGGGTGTGCCCACACCTTGCGGGGTGCCTCTGACAATCGGATGGGGCCAGTCGGGCCAACTCCTGCCCGGAGTGCCTCTGACACATCACGGCCCGGCTGGTCTGACTTTCCTCTCTGTGTTTGGCCATCAGACAGCTGAGTCTGAGAGCGACTTCGATCGACAGAGCGATATGAAACATCGGGTTAAAGTGGGCGTCATTACAGGAGAACCACATCTTGTAACCAGGAGTCCACATCTCTCTCGATGCGCAACAGATCCCTGCTGTAGGCACGGTAGTGATAGAACGGAAGGCTACAGTGAGGCAGCAGCGATTCTTCTGGCTGTCTCCTAGAGAGCGTCTCGAACGAAATCCGCCGACAGCTCTTGATACGCCGCATGTTCGGCGTACTCTTCAACGAAGGGCTGCTGGTGATATCGAACACTCTCACTTCGGGAATCGTATTCGATGACATCAAGCCCCTCAAGTCGGGGAAGCGATTCCTCTATCAAGAGCGATTTGAGCTGGTTACTCTCAACTACTGCTGATTGCTTACTCTCCTGGCTTGCAAGTGTTTGAATTCCTGTGACTAACTGCTCAACTGAGCTACTGGAGGCAGATGTCGCTAAGAAATAGTAGATGACATAGCGGCATGATCGCGATGCGAGTGTCTTGAAGACAGCCGTATGAGCGGTTGTCCCGCCAAAGACATCCGTTTCAGCGGGCACAATTGACTCAATGTTGCTACTCATCGTTGCTACTCCGTGTTTGCCGGTGTTCGACTGATGAATACTGGTTCATTGTGTCAGAGGCAACCCGTTAGGGGCGCCCACCTCTGAGTGGTGATAAACGCAGTGGGTTTCAATCGTATTCCTCGTTCCCCTTTCCCCCTCAGATGGCAGACGCTGAATCATACCTATACTATCAATAGGTAAAACCAGAAGGGATGGCATACCAACCCACGTATGGCCCTCTCTGCTTGACTGTGCGGTGCACCCTCATTGTGACCAAATATGTACCTAGAACGGTACTATGGAGAGGTCATGACCGAACACCGGCTCTCCTCTAATGCCGCACTAGCAATACGGTCGCTATGCGCATTGGTATGTGGATATTGACAGAAATTAGAGGGGGGATTTTATTGATTGCGAGATATTTACACCCGATCTGGTAACTGTGAATATTTAACTTTTGACTGGTATGTTCCGAGTACTAGTGAGTCTGGCGTCGAACAGAGTACCTATGTACGATTTGACTGGCTTCCAACGCGACGCCCTGTATGTAATCGCTGGTGGAGACAAGCTCAATGGCCTCGCAATCAAGGCTGAACTCGAAGAATATTATGGAAAAGAGGTTCATTACGGTCGGCTCTACCCTAGTCTTGATACACTCGGGGACAAGGGGCTAGTTGAGAAAGGCGACATTGATCGCCGGACGAACTACTATGAACTGACAGGCCGGGGCCAGCGTGAGATCGAGGCTCGTCAAGAGTGGGAAGAGCAGTACGTCGCCCTCTCCGCCGGTGAATAGCCACTTACTCATTGGATCCGAGAATAAGCGATTCTCGTTCTTCGCTATTCGCTATTCGATAAGCAATCCTTGTGCAACATCGACGTCCACGGATGGTAAGCGTTGCACAAGGCTACCCAATTCTATATACTATCGATAAACACCTATTAATTAATATAGTTAAAGTTCTAAGAGTTAGTGCAGCCTGACTGGTTCCCGGCTGCACGCACACCCACCCCTACCCGTTCATGAGACCCTCTCCGACTCGGAGGGATTTTCGACGCACAACCAACAGACAAATCGATTACGAATACCTTGCCAGGATTAGAACCGCAAGACACCGCCGGAGTCGGTGAGTGGTTCCGGCTTCGAATCGGGCAGTCACTGCTGCTTACTCACATCATCCGAAGGTGTCGCCCTTTCGCCCCGTAACAGCTGATAATTTATAAATAAATGCTATATTACAGAAACATTAACAAGGCGTCAGTATGTGGCTGTACCTGTCGCGGACGGCCCCAACCCCTATCCCGACCGCGGCAGCGCCCACATCTGGGTGAAGCGGCTCCCCATTACCTGTCATCGGTTTCGCTTAGACTCGTATCTCGATTGCCCCAAGAATAGTGTTCCAGTATTCCCGGGCAGCCTACCGGTGAGGTCCTCGATCGTGCTCTCGTCGACCTTCCAGTTTCGCAACTCCTCAATCTGGTCCTCCAAGCGCTCGTTTTCGGTCCGGAGATAGGGTATCCGCGAAACGCGTTCGAACACTCCTCTCCTCGGAAAAACCGCTCTGAGCTAGAGCGGTTGGGTCGGCAGTCAGCAACCGACGCACCATGAGTTGGTGTGAACCGCACTAATTCGTACAGTGTCAACTGTATTGTTTATTTAGATATTTATCACCATAGTGGAATGAATAGTACTGACATAAAAGACGAGCTCGTTCGCTATTAGCCCCATCATGTCCTCGAAATGTGGGTCGCTCGCATGAGACAGGACGAACTAGCACACTAAGAGTACCTCTCAAATACATATGAATCGACCTTCACAGAGACGGTTGTTCGAGCGGTACGATTACTAGCGCGGGTACGTCCCGTGAACGGCTGGTGACGGCTCTAGCCACGGACCTCTCTGAGAGGTTCCACTCTCGACAACGGCTGTCCATGGAAGATTCGGGAAGAGGGAGAGCGACACTCAAGGACAGGGAGAACCAGTCGAGCGGTGACAACAATCAACTGCTCCTCGCTTCCAACAGCTCAAAAGAATCCTCAGTAACATCAATTATCGTCCAGCGAATTGCTAGTGTTCGATTCCGTCTGAGCCGGAGGAATATAGGTAGCGACTCCCGCAGCAGTGAGACACACCGCCGCAGCCACGGTGAAAACGATGGTAAGCCCGTCGGCCATGATAGCCGCTATTCCTGCGGGCGTCTCGCCGCCTCCCAACAAGAGACGCTGGAGATCTCCGAGGTCCGAAATGCCGGGAACTGAACCGAGGCGATCACGCATAGAGGCATTCAGGACAACACCAAGCACGGCGACGCCAACGGTTCCCCCGAGATTCCGGAAGAACTGCTGGGAGGAAGTCGCGAGTCCCATCTGCTCAGTACCGAAGTGGTTCTGGATGGCAACGAGCAGCGGCGGGGTAAGCGTCCCCATCCCGACACCAGTGACGAACACTGTCACCATCATCGCCCACAGCGGCGTAGTGGCGCTCCAAAACGCCGCCACTGCGAAACTCACGGCCATAAGGAGCGGCCCAACCGTGGCGAGACGCCGCTCGCCGAACCGGTTGATCAGCCGCCCCGAGACAAAGCTAGTCCCCGACCACCCGATCGAGATCGGGAAAACGATCAACGCGGCGCTTGCCGCACTGCCACGAACGCTCTGAACGAACAGGGGATCGTAGGTAAGTGCGGCAAAGACGGCGAAACTCGTGAGAAAGCCTGCCGCATTCGTGACAACGAACGTTGTATCATCGAACAACGATAGCGGGAGGATTGGCACGCGAGCGCGTTGCTCGATAAGGTAGAATGCACCGAGACATGTGACACCGAGGACAAGGAGTCCTGCGGCGACCGTCGGCATGGTGTCGAACGCCTCTAGGGCGGTCAGAAACGCTCCCACGCCAACGGAGAGCGTCGCAGCACCCGCGAAGTCAACGTGCTGTTCAGTCGTCCCTGTCGTTTCCTCGAGCGATCGAGCAGTCACGAGCACGGCTGCAACGCCGACTGGCACGCTGAGATAGAAGACCCACCGCCACGAGAGTATCGTTACGATCAAATAGCCTAGCAAGGGACCAATGACGCTTGAGACACCCCAGACGGCGCTCCCGTACCCAATCGCCTTTCCACGTTGGTCTGGCGGATAGATCACGCCGAGCACCGTATAGGGAATCGAGAACATCGCACCCGCGCCAATCCCCTGTAGCGCCCGAAAGGCAATGAGCTGGGACATACTCTGGGCTGCACCAGCAAGTACACTGCCGATCACGAAGATGCCAATCCCGATGTAAAAGAGGCGTCTGCGGCCATAGATATCTGCGAGCCGGCCGAATAGCGGCATCGTGATCGCCGCAAACAGCATGTAGATTGCGAACACCCACGAATAGAGTTCGAGGCCACCGAGTGATGAGACGACTGTCGGCATGGCTGTACTGACGATCGTCCCGTCGATGCCCGCGAGAAAGATCCCGAGCATCATCCCTAGGGTTGTAAGCCGCCGATCTGTCGTCATACTCGTTCTCTTATAGAGTGGGGTATCTGTGACTTTGCCGGTTTTCGACAGTCGCTGCAGTGCCTACCAGTTAGAGACTTACCCAGAACTTGGCTGGAATCGGAGTCAAACAGCTATGGTGCCAGCGTAAAGGAGCTAAAGAACCGTTTCTACCAGTATTAGGAGAGGGGCGTCTTACTCGCCGTTTCGCTGCTGTTGGAGCGTAGCTTTCGCACGTGCGACGTAGGTGTTCGCTGACCAACTCTTGGCGTCGCTCATCTCGTCCAAGAATGCCTCGGCAGTGTCCGCGGCGAGCACGTCGTTTCGAACGAGCGCCGTGAGAACGATCGGTGTCGTTACGAGGCGTGTATCGATCAGCGATGCATGCACCAGCGCTAAGCGGTTAAACTCGTCACAGAGCAGTTGGACTCCATCAATCGTGTTCGCCAGTGTGACCGCTGCGTTCTCTCCATCATCGAGCGGGAACGTCTCGTCAAGTTCGACACTGCGAACGTCGAATGCGGCCTGCCGGTCAAGGACGGCCTGTGCCGCTTCCCCCGAGGCATCGTTGTAGGAGGCCGTCTCGGTGAGTTCGTCGATGACCTGCTCGGGGAGAATGACGTCATGTGAGTCAAGTAGGAGGTCGAGTGGGTTTGGTGTGGTATTCGCAACGGTCCCTAAACTAACGAGGACAGACATATCAGCAACGATGCGTCCCATCTATCCGTCAGCCAGCTCCTCGGCTACGTCGTCGACGAACGCTTCGCTCAATTGCTGCTTCAAGAGACGAAAGTTCGCCGCCTCCTCGTGACCGACGAGGGCTTTCAACTCCTCGAAGGAGATGTCGTCATCGTAGTAGGCTTCCGCAATCTCCTGTTTTATCTCGTCGGAGTGGGCCGCGTCCCGCAGGTACTCTTGGAGCGCAGAGATGAGAATATCCGTCCGGTCCGTCTCGAATACCGCTGCGAGGGTGTCGGCCCGATCGACCAATCCTCGGGGTGCGCGAAACTGAACGCGCTTTTTCTCCACGTCGGAACTCATGTGTGTACATTGTGAGCGCAGTAGTAAAACACTTCCCTCGCACGGCTCACCGAGAATGACAGAAATACTTGTTCTACCACCCCGTATTGGGGTGGTCACACAGCTGGTCCTCGTGCTCCAATAACCACTGCTTACTCGTTTATCGTGTGGTATGTTCCAAATACTAGTAGGTTTGGCGACGAACAAGATCTTCATGCATGATTTAACCGGCTTCCAACGTGACCTGCTCTATGTCATTGCTGGGCGAGATAATCCAAGTGGCCTCGCACTCAAAGACACACTCGAAACGTACTATGAAAAAGAGATCCATCACGGGCGACTGTATCCGAATCTCGATACGCTTGTCAATAAGGGGCTGGTTGAGAAGGGCGAGGCCGATCGGCGGGCGAACTATTATCGACTGACTGCCCGAGGCCAGCGTGAGATCGAAGCACGACGGGAGTGGGAACAACAGTATCTCTCTGCCGCTATAACTACATAACAGCCGTGGACGTCGTGTTACTCCATTGTTCCACCACGGTTCTCGATATTGGGAAAAGAGCAACCACAACGGGACGATAAGAATAGTTAATTGTAGCCAAAAAGTAATAAATAAAAGAATACATCAGGGGAAGCGATCATAGACCCAGCACGAATAATTGATTCGCTCTACTCAATAACGGAATCAATCTCCCCTATCCAAAGTTCTATATTTCCGACATTCTATCGAAGAACGAACAGATGATGGGGAATAAAACGGATAATTCGAACTTGCCTATAGAGAAGGGAGAGCAGTTGGATGGAAATGAGGACGAGGTGAAAGACGACAGCTATTCGATTAACAGGCGGTCCACGCTGGGACTTCTGGCAGCACTCAGCAGTGCCGGGTTATTTGCTAGCTCCGGGGCTGCACAGGCAGGACAAGAGGATGATGTAGACGATGCCGTTTCGGTCAGTTCTGACCAACCAGCGGGCACTGAGGCCTTACTCCAATTAATCGTGGCTGAGTACGGCGAGTTGCCTAACTGCTTATCAACCTGCGTGAGTTGCTCTTCAAGTGTCGTGACCTTCTCAGTGAGCGCATCTACCTCGGCCTGCAACTGGTCAACAAGACCGGGTAGATCCTTGAGAGTACTGTCTCCATCGCGGTTGTTCTGAATCGACTGTGTAGCCTCTTGTCCCTGCTCAGTGAGTGTGACTTTCTTTGGAGGAATGGTTGTGCCATCTCGATTAGGCTGCGTCGTTATGACTAGCCCGGCTGGTTCTAAATGCTCAGTTATACGATATAAGATTCTGCGGTTGTCTTCAACCGCTGTCGACTCTCGTATCGTGGATGTTTCGAGCGATCCGTCAGCTTGTGCGAGTGCCTGCAGGATTTCGATTGATCGCCAATCGAGATCAAGTTCATCCGACGTCATAGTCACATCAAGAAAAGACTATCAGAAAAAGATTACCGTAAAGAAATGCCGTTAATATTCTACAGTAAACTATCTACAAGCGAATTTAACGGTATATTCTACAGCGATGTACCGTAGAAAATCGGCGCGTTAGTGTATAGTAGGGAAAGTACCCAGTTCCGAAGTGAGTCTGATACCCCCAAGGGCTGGTGCACAAGCGAGCCAACAGACCCTCAGGAAAAGTAGATGAATCAGCGAACAGGGCTCACTGGGAGTCCACCTCGAGACAGCAAAACTGGGAGTCAAACCAAGCTCAAACAAGGGGGAGTCCCAAGAGCGAGAGCACCGAAACAAGACAGACCTCACAACACTGAACTAGCCAATGAAGAAAAATACCTACTCAATTCGAGAAAAATAAATGGCTCTGAAAAGGCGATAAAACAGGGCCGATGACATGGAAGGCGATACAGCAGCAATGGGGAGTCGATCAGCGCGAGGCAAAGAGATCTTCATCTTGGGAGAGGCGTGTCTTAGAAACTATCGGAATAGGTAGTTATTCATCGGAAGTCCCGTGTCTAAAAAAACAAGAGCAAGCCGAGTCCAGTACTCCGGACAATCAGTGATTCCGCTGGCAAAGAAGACTCTAGAATAGACGATGGAGGAGACACCACGAGCTCTACACTGCTTAGTAGGTGAGCGAGCATCGGCAGGGGTCCAAGAAGAGCGAAGCAAGTGTGGGGTCCCCACGAGCAAAGACAGAAGAACAGGAGGTGCCTCAACCCAAGAGATCTAAGTAGGTTTCAGTAGAGCCTGGGTATCCATCTATCTTCGAAGCGGGGTACCCCATCAACGAGAGGGTACAAGCGATTACCGGTAGACAGCAGCGTCAGCGACACTAAGTACACTGACAGCCGAATCGCCGACTCTGCAGTCAGCTAAGCTGCTCACAAGAAGGTGGTGGTGAGAGACTCCCTGCTTCGACAGTACCGGCACAAGACTGGACAATACCGCCAGTAGAGCAAGACACCGCTACAGGACAGCTATCCGACTCCCAAGAGCTAGTTCTACCGACGTCAAGAAGGCTGATAAGAGCGTTACTACCAACAGGGGCAGAGAGTACCAATCCGTCAGTGAGAACTAAAGTGGGATGTGGGACTCCCAGCGGGCAATAGCTCGCTGACTCCCCCAGCGAGAAGAAGACAAGATAACTCCCGTCCCTACTCTCCCTGATTAATAATCGCACGGTTCGATTCCCGAATTCTCGGTCCTTATTCTGCCAGTCTCCGAGGGACTGGCTACAAAAACACTGGACCCCAAGGTAGCGACAGAGTGGGACCCCCAGCCTACATTGATGTTGCTGGACACCCGACTATAGCGAAAAGGGGCTTCTCCAGATTCGAAACTCATCACGGAACCACTCTACGTGCCAGCTCTCGGAACGGATGGAATCTCAGCGGCCATTTCGGAATAGACGATCGAGTGCGAGGTACTGGCAAGCACTATCCTCCAGCCAGTCGCTGTCTGATCGGTGGCTTGAGACGTCTTCCTCAAATTCTGATGAAATCCTCTCGAGACCGCCGCCATATCGGCCGTTTACAAATTTTGCCCGCCGGAGACCGGAAGCACCTGCCCTGTTATGTATCCCGACTCCTCGGAAGCGAGAAAACGAACGAGAGCTGCGATATCCTCGGGTTGTGCAAAGCGAGACAGCGGAATGTCATCACGGATATTCTCCTGAATATCCTCGGAGACATTGGCGAACATGTCGGTCTCGGTGAAGCCCGGCGAGACGCAGTTCGCGGTCGCGCCAGTCGAGGCCAGCTCCTTGGCGAGCGTCATAGTAAGACCGTGGACACCGGCCTTCGCGGCGGCGTAGTTCGCTTGTCCGAAGTTCCCCTGCTCCCCGATCAGGCTGGAGATGTTGATAATGCGGCCCTCGTCAGCGTCCTTGATATCGTCGTAGAACGCCTTTGTTGTGTTGAAAACGCCCGTCAGGTTGGTATCAACGACAGAGTCCCACTCTTCCGGGGTCATCCTCTCGAATGAGTGGTCCATCGTAATACCGGCGTTGTTCACGAGGACGTCGACGGCACCGAACTCGTCATGGACGTGATCGGCCATCGTCTGCATGGCTTCAAAGTCCGCAACGTCACCCTGGACTGTGATGGCGTCGCCACCGTCCTGCTCGATGCGGTTGGCGACGTTTGTGGCTTTGCCCTCCGAGGATCGGTAGTTGACTGCAATATTCCCGCCGCGGGCCCCCAACTTTTCTGCAATACTGCGACCGATTCCACGCGAGCCACCGGTCACGACAATGGTTTTCCCTTTGAGGCCGGTGTCTGGCTGCTTCTCGGCGTATTGTGTGGATAGTGACATTGACTTAACTCTTTATTCTACTGCGCAGAAGAAATAGTTGGCGAGACAATAGATAACGAGAACCAGCCACGAAGAAGTTCCTCATGGTGTAGACGCGCACGCTCTTCAGCACGCCGTTTGGGTCGGCAAGAGCGTCTTCGACTCAGAGGTATTGACAGTTATTTATCGCCGCTCTCAGCCGGCGCGAACCAGACTGATGATTTACTTCACGGAGTGAGATACTCGTCGAGGCAAGCGTAACTGATTATCTAAGGCAAAAGTTTATGCTTACTCAGTACGTAGTAAATAACAATGAAGATAAATACGCTAGAGCGATCCATGTCTGTAGAAATGCGTGACCTCCAAGTTCATCTCGAAAAGCAAAACCAGCGCGTAGCGAAGTTGGAATCCCAAGTCCAATTACTGATGTTTCGCAAATCACCCTGCCCCCGCTGTGAACAGGGAGATATGCGTCCAGATGACGACCGTCTTCAGTGTACCGTTTGTGAGTATGCACACCCACTCTAAATAGATCTACACTCAGTATACGGAGTGCAGCTCTATGTAGAACTTAGGTGAGATGTAGATTCGAAATCAATTATTTATCCTCTTATCATCTATAATAATATAAATGCTATTGCGTAGGTGGTATCTATATCTGCTTAAAATACTCATAAGGGATTTATAGTCAGATAACATACATACTATACCAATTGCGATCAGGGCTGTTGGACGACTGAATGACGGTAGGTGACTCGCATATGAAAATTGGGCTTGAACTAGAGTATTGGATCGCAGCTGAAAACGGTGCGCTCACATCGGCAGATACGCTAATTGAAGCCCACGAACACGCCGTCCCCGAATGTGTTGATACACTCATAGAACTTGTACTCCCGCCTGCAATCACCCGAACGGAACTCGAAAAAGTGATTGTAGACTCGATTACAGAGCTCATAGCGATTGCAGCGGACAATAATCGCCTTGTCGTCCCACTCGACGAAATTATCGTCCTTTCAGGTATCCGACTGCTCATGGTCCCGAAAACTACCAACTATTCTACATCGTGACTGAAGACTACTACCAGGACCGGACGGAGGGAAGCAATCTCATCCCGGTCGAGAGGGTGTTCTCGATGGAATTACCGCGAGCTTAGTCGATCGAGGAGTAGTGTATTGCTCAATACAGAAAGTGCTGATCCCGTCTGTTGGTTGTACTGGTCTTTGGTAACCTCTTGTTCTAAGGGTGCTCATCAACCAAATCTCTGACTACGATAACACGATATAAAATCGGTAGTGTAGTGAAAATAATCCTATGCCGATGCTCGAGACGCTATTTCGATATCCTCAAGTTCCTCCCAGTCGCCGGATTCCTCTGCCTGTTCGATCTTAGAGATCTCCTTTGCGTAGTGAAGGAACGTGTCCACCGATGCGATTACGACTCGTGCCTCAATCGTGAGGATTTCGATCCCCACGAGTGACACACGAACCCAAAGATCGATCACGACGCCCTTATCGAGGATTCGATCGAGGACTTCCGCGAGGCTAGACGTGCTTGGTCGTGCTTGGCTCATTATACTCACTGTTGTAGAAGACACCCAGTAACGTTACCATTTGCCATGCACTGGCAAGTCCCGGCCTCAAGCGGAACGGGTATGGGGTCGGGTCGCTACGGTGGAAAGCGCCACAGGACTGCCGATCATTCGCCTACAAGCAACGCGGCTTCAAGCTCGATAAGAAGGGCGGTTGCAACATACTGTGGCTGAGCAAGATCGGCAACATCCCGATACAGCTTCACCGCGGGATACTCAACGACGCGACGCTCAAGCAAGCTACACTCAAGAAGGAAGCGACCGGTAAGTGGTTCGCCACCGGCGGTGTTGAAGTGAATCGAGAACTACCGAACTGCTCGAGAACCCCGAGCAGCGCGTCGGTATCGACGTGGGTATTCTTAAGTACGCTCACGATAGCGATGGTCACGCCGTCGGGTCGCTCGACCTATTCGACGAGTGCAAGCGGTTGGAACGCGCACAACGGAAATTCTCGCGGAAAGAACACGGTCCGCGAACTATCTCAAGCAACAGCGCGTGTCGCTCGACGCCACGCCGACCTAGAACGAAAGCGCCGCGATTTCCAGCACCGACTGTCCGCGTACTACGCCGGGGGTACAACCTTGTGGCCGTCGAGGACCTCAACGCGAAGGGGCTGATAGAACTCCCGTCGAACAGCCACAACCGGGCGTCATGGGGAGCGTTTCTCCCGATGTTCGAATACAAGTGTGACCGAGAGGGTACGCACTTCGGGCCGTCGATCCGCGCAGGACGACCAAAAAGTGTGCGTCCTGTGGCGTTTCGACTGATAAATCGCTATGGGTAGGGAATACTCATGCCCCTCGTGCGGGTTCGAAGCGGACAGAGACGCGAACGCAGCGCTGAATATTCTCTCACACGGCCTCGACACGTAGGAGTAGTTCACGCCGATTCAACGTCAGCAGAACGCTTCGCGTTCTGGTTGGCAAACGAATCGCTTAGCGATTCGTCAACGCCCGTGGAGACTACGTTCCCTGTGGGAACCGATTCAATTCCTGCAAAGCGCGTTCATCAGATTCCGGAGGAATCTGATTGGCTATCAGACTGGAGAGTCTGACAACGTCGTTGAAGCAGGAAGCCTGCCCTCTAGGAGCCAGCGGCGCAAGCTGTGAGCGAGTAGGACAGAGTAGTTTACTGGCTGTTAGAATCCTACTTGAGAACATCGGAACGCACGAAGAGACCGTATTATTCGTCCTCAACGGGTGTCTCTGGACGCGGCCGGCGGCCGAATTCCGAGTGGCGATACCGCTCTGAATTTCTGACTTCCTCGTCCCATTCAGTGAACATACCGTACTCAACCATCGTCGTCATCCCCGCGATCGCCGCCCGGAGGTTGATACCGATGAGCGGAATGTCTGCGACAGTGACAACGACATCTGCTTGCACGATCGCGCCTTTAGTGAGCAGCACGTCCAGTAAGTCGACGACAGCGTGGCCTTCGGGGCGTGTCGGTTCCATCAGCGATCACCTCCAATAGTCAGCCTGTGCGGGTGTGGCGACCATGAGCCGCTGAGCTTGGCGTCAGAGTACTCGCGATCAGTGGACGTGGGTGAGAGGGGTTGACAAGCAGTCATCATGCTATCTCCTCGTGGTGGTCATCGTACACTTGCTCGATTCCCTCGCTGAGCAGATCGTTGAGTTCTGTTCGCAACTTGCCAACGCCGTTGTTGATCCCCTCACGCTCTTTGATTGCCTCAATCTCGTCTTCGATCGCCAGAAGCTGAGTCCCAAGCCGGTCGATCTCCTCCGGATTCAATACACCAGACTCCATACGGCGAATCGCCTCTTTCTCCATCGTTTCAACGAGCAGCTCGACGATAGTTATCACGAGTGCGAGCAATCCAGACGCCGCGTCCGTCTCGTGTCCCTTGGTAATCTCACCGCCAAGGTCGATCTGTTTCATGACCCGTCCTTGTCGTTCCTGTTGCTCTCATCGTCATCACCACCCTCCCTCAATTCGTCGCTACCGTCGCTACTAGTGATGGTCGGCTTCTCAGGAGTAGGCCGTTTGCTGGACGACCTTCGACCGGCTGTTTCGTCATCCTCTTCATTCGAGCCACCTTCACTCGCACTGATCCCAAGATCGATCATTTCATGCTCGCCCTGTTCGTTCTCAATTTCGAGCGGCTCGCGCCCTGAGGCCTGTTCAACCCGGCGCATATCAGTCCCACTCGGGAATGCGAGACCATACTGTGCGGCGGTTTCAAAGGAAGCGATCGCTGCTCGGATTTCAATTCCGAGCAACTCAGTATCACCAATCGTTACTGCGATATCGGCGTTGATGACGATTCCCTTATCGAGCACCAGCTCAAGGACATCTGCCAGATCGCTTTGTTGTCGTGTGGGTTTTGCACTACTCATGGTGTGTTCACTTCGTGTTCGCACGCTCAAACCGCCGCCCATAGATCCGCCGTGGATTCTTTGCTCGCGAATATTTCACCTGCGAGGGCACTGTTGAGACGCGCGTTGATACTGAGTCGGGGATTGGTCCCTTCGGCATCGTTGAGACCGCCGTCGGGTTCAGCGACTCTTGGCCGCCGAGTTTCTCTTGATTGATCTCATAGAGTACTCGGACCTTGTCGTGGGTCTCCAACAGCGTCGTTCGGAACTTCTCGACGGCCGTCTCGATGAGCTGCTGCATCTTCTCTTGGCGGTCATCCACCTCGAACCCCATGTTGGCACCGCTAGTGCCGAACATTCCATCCCTGTCAAGGAACCCGTCGTCTTCTTGGTTTCCGTCGCCAGTGACGTCCGCTACCTCCTCGTCGAGCTCTTGTTTCTGTTTGCGTAGCTCCGAGAGGTCGACGGCCTCCCACAGCTCCCTGAGTTCAACTGCCTCCTTCAGTTTCGAGAGATCGACCGCGTCGCGTGTGTCGCCCGTCGAGATCGCCTCCGGAACACTCTCGACATCGATTGCGTCGGGAAGCTTCTCAACATCGACTGCGTCGGGAAGTTCCTCGAAATCGACCGTCTCGAGGACATCTTCGGCTTCCTCTATGATGTCCCAGATCTCTTCTGCAGCCTCGATGATAGCGGGATCGTCGCTATTCTCGACGATCCGTATCTTAAGACGTTCGAGCGCGGCTGTGAGTCCGGGTATACGGTCCTCTAATCGGACGAGGACCGGCTGTTCCGGCGTCTCGGTGTTACTCATCGGCTGCCTCTTCTGTGGTGAATTCACCAGTTTGGAGACGGACCTCAAGGACACCATTGTTGAACGTCGAGTCAGTCGCAGTGATGGCAGTGTTGTCGAGTGGAATCTGCCTAATGATTTTTCCACCGAGTTCGATGACGAACTCGTTTCGCTCGCGATCAATCTCAGTAGTAATGCTCTCGGCCGTTGCTTGTGGCAGGTCGGCCAGTACGATGATAGCGTCTCTCTCCTCGCGTACGTCGACAAGACGGTCCTCATTCGTATCGTTGATTGTCGCTGTGGTTCCGTCAGACAGCTCTTTGATACTGGGCCGATCCCAGTAATGGTCGAGATCGAGGCCTGTACTCACGGTAAACGCGTAGTCGGTTCGAAAAGATCGCTCTGAGACCGTCCCGTGACCGGCCGTTTCGTCCTCATCGCTGCGTTCTGCATCTTGGAATGTCTCGATAATATGTCGAATAATATCGAGCAGCGACGAGGCTTCGTGGTGGTTGTCGTCGGTTGTCATTGTGTATCTGAATGTTGGGTGCTATGCTGGCTGTGTGCCTGTTCTACCGATTTGAGTTTGGTCTTCTCCTCTACGAGAATCGCAACGAATGACCGTTGTAGGAGGTTATTTTACGTCCCTGGACACTTTCACTTCCTGCGAGGATATGCGTTTAGCGTCAATGATTGATTAGACATCCAACAAGACAACGTTACGGGTTACTGTCGCAGGTAGTCTATGTAGGTGTCGCTGATTCCGATTTTTAAGTAGCGGATGTCATTTCGAAGTGCAATTCGGTAACGTTCAGAAATGACCCACTATTCTCCGACCAACGCCTGTACCAACAGCGCGCTGTTAGTACAGCGGTGACCTGGTAGATGACGGAAGAAAGAGCTAGCTTAGCGGAAGGAAAGACCACTATCGAGCTTCTTAGCGGTTTTTAGTTGCTTGAGATAGCTCGCCGCTCCAGTTAGGGTTGGTGCCCAGAGACCAACGAAGAGACCATGCACTTTGTCCCCCTTCATGTAGAAGAGGTACCACGATAAGGCAACTGATGCAGCAGCTGCAAGCATTACTGGCTCGGACATTGGATCAAACGCTTTTTCAGTGCTCTCCATCATATTCTCCATCTCGTTGCTGCTACTGTCGGTTTGTTCCATGGCAACCTACCTAATGCTCGCTTTTTACTTAGTGTCACTGCATTATCACGCAAGGATAGACGATTCGACTATGGTATAGCACCACCATTCGTGGTATCTAGGGCAGCCAATCACCATTTCAACTTTCTCGTTGAACTCGTGGAACTGGGGGTGACCATCAGAGCCCTGCAACCGTTCCACATCATTGTAGTGACAAGCAAGTACTCATCAGCCATTTCGTGGACGTAATTCGTCGGTTATTGCGAGGATGTCTCGGAGTCTACTTGAGAACAAGCTGAACTTCAATCAATATAGTACGGTCGAGAACTGACACACAACGGTTGTCGTAGTGTGGAGCATAGGCTCTGTAGAGCTAGCCGCGAAGTCAATCTCAGTCGTCCATATCGAACTCAGAGTCGGTACCTGAACCGCGTGATTCGTGGCTTGGTTCGGAGCCCATCTCGGTACTTGCCTGTCCGGCCCAGTCCTTAATGTTCTCTGCAACGTACCCACGTGCACCAAATCCGAATGAGATTCCGAACCGATTGCGAGTGCAAGACCAAGTCCACCGGCGAGTGCTGCAGCGAAAATATAGAGGATCTCGACGTCGACTTGCATCGTATCGAGTGCGACAACGATAACAATGAAATACAGGAACATCTGAACTGCCGTCGCGAGCACCGACGTGTATCTGTCGTTAGCCGTCGCACACGTCGCGGAAACTCGCTTCTAACGAGTCCTCGATTGGTTCGAGAATCGCGTGACGGTACTTCGGACACCACACGAAGTGGTAGTTGACGTTGTACATCGTGTGGTTCGACCGCTTCTCGTCCATATTGGGGATACACCACCGGCATAGTTAAGTATATCCAAAGGATATACACAGGTATGGAAAACCGATTTGAAATCAAGGGCGAGGAAATTCTCGACGGCGAAGTCAAAGCGTTCGGGAACAGCGCCCACGTCACCGTCCCCAAACGCTGGCGTGGGGCCGACGTAAAAGTCGTCAGAATCTCAGAACCCGCAGAGGAGGGAGATAATGAGTAGTACAGCAGAGAACTCTTCAAGAACGTCATCAATTGTTCGGACTCTCAGTAATGCCGAAGGACGCGATGTAGTCCTCCGATTTGATGATACGATTAGTGTCCCAACTGAGAAGTATGATGGCCGGTCGTATCAGAGTGACACACTTCCGAAGGCAACGTTGAACGTGACGATACAACACGCCTCGATTGAGGACGAGGGGATGTATCTCATGTGTTTCGGGGGAGTTAAAATGGAGGAACTTGACCGCGTGGGAATCGACTCTTCTGTCGTTTACACAGAGCCAATTGAAGGCCCACCTGAGCGATGTATAGTGGATATTAATGCTTCGAGAGAGTGGTGGGATGAAGAGACTGAAATCTCGATGCAGGAAGTCGAACGAGCTATTGAAGAAGGGCGCGAAGAAGAAGTCCTCCCACTGTGGGATGGCCTTCCGACAGTTACGGTTAATGTCGAGAGAACGGAAGAATGTCACAAACGCACCTATGAGTCGAATTTCCACATTCAGTATAGTTCTCCGACACACGAGATAGGCACTCTAATCGACGTTCGAATCAAATGACCGACGCACAGGCTCTCGTCAGGACGCTGGACTTCCAACTCAACATCCAGAGTGACAACGAGAGCCTGCTGTACGACGCCACCCTCGAAGCACGGTCGGCGTACAACGAAACCATCCGTCTCGCCAAACAAGGCGTGGACTGGGACACCATCCCCGACCAAGTAGCCGACGACGCCAACCTCGTGAAAAACATGACTCAGCGCGTCGTCGCCAAGGCTCTCGGCGCGATGGAGAACTACTACGAGTACGACAACTTCAACCAACCGAGTCACACCAAGGACGGCACGTACCCGCTTCGTGCGAACTACGAAGAAGGGTACAACCTGTCACTCACCAACGACGGCGACGTGGCGTTCCGCATCAGCGCGAAACCCTACAAACACATCAAGGGCGTCCTCAAAGGGGGTGATGCCCACCTCGACATTCTCGAAACCGCGCTCACGAGTAACGAATGGAAAATTGGGACGGCGGAAGCCCTGTTCCACAACGACAATCCCGAGTTGCACGTCAACGTCACTAACACCGAACAGACCGTACGAGACAAGCAGGACTCACGGACAGTCATCGGCGTGGACGTGAGACAACATGGCCCTCACCGCGCTCACTGAGACCAGTGTCAAGGACACGTTGGTCATCGACTTCCCTGAAATCAAGTTCGAGCGCCATCGTTACTTCACGATGCGAAAGCGCGTGCAGAACGCGGGAAAGGACAGCATCCACGACACGCTCGAAGGATGCGAAGAACGGTTCGTCCGCGACCGACTCCACAAGGTGTCTCGACACATCGTGGAGTGGAGCCGTCAGTTCGAGAAGCCGTGTATCGTCTTTGAAGACCTCAAGAGATGCGCGACAGTATCAACTACGGCACGCGGATGAACCGACGCTTGCACCACTTTCCCTTCCGCGCCCTCCAGTTCTATACGTCGTATAAGGCGTCGTTCGAGGGTATCCCGACTGCGTGGATTAACCCCGAGTACACGAGCCAACGATGTCCGATATGCGGGCATACAGAGCGTGCGAATCGCAACAAAAAGCGGTTCAAGTGTCGGTCGTGTAGGCATCAAGACCACAGCGACCGTGGTGCAAGCGTCAACATCGCCGTGAAAGGTGTGAAGAAACTCGATTGGAATGTGCCTGCTCTCAATAGCCTTCCCGTTGTTCGGAAGGTGCGACGGCAGGCATCGGGGGCCGTGGACGCCCCGACTGTGACCCATGACACCGTTCGAGGCTATCAGGTCGATGGTATCGTGGGAGTGTCCAACTAATCCACGGGAAGCCTCGGGGCTTGACCTCGAGGCGGTTCACTTAGCCTTCACTTTCACTACGGTTGGTGCGTGCTTTTGTCCATAGAGAGCCTCTATTCAGGCGGAGCCTGTCACACGCTCCATGTCGTTCGAGACCAGCACCAGATCAGCCCTCAGAGAAACTAAAGGGCCCAGTCTATGAACGGAGATCCGAAGCGGAGTGTCCCGTTCACGCACGGACGGGAGTGACGCTCATTGAGAGCACGAGAGAACGGAGCTCCACTGTCCAGCACACACGGGGAGATGACCGGACGTTGGTTGCTGTCGCTGGACGTCACAAGCGGTTTCCCACTGACCAGAGATGAGCACGAACACGAAATCACCATCATCCAGAGAACAGACGCGCAATCACGATCACGATCATGACCACCGGATCTGCCGCACTCCGAACTGCTTTAGCCGCGAGGACGTGCAGCTTGTGCGGGCGTTTGGCGAACCATCCCCGCTCTGTCGCACCTGCCGACGGTTCTATTTCGGGGTGAGTTCATGAGTTCAGAAGAACTGCCGGCCGAGCGACCGCCGCGTAAATACGTACCGGGGTGTGAGCAGCGCGCAGATCCTCGCCCAGCGGACTGTGATTGTCTCCCAACGTTCGACGATCTCCCCTGTTGGCCCTGCTACCGAGACGGGTTCAGAACGCCGAATCTTGACGCCATATCGGATAAGTAAGGGGAGTGTTCAGTTCTCCCCTCGATCGATGCGTACTGCTAGTTAACTACCCCACCCTACTTCGCTCACCCTAACGGGTTCATGGAGAGTAGACGAGTGTAATTCGAATTAACTACGGTATAGTCTATAGCTATTCGAATTTTCACATATGATAGGGAAGGTCGATAGAAACAGGGCGAAATTCATGATTTAAGGGTATTCTCTTGGTCTCCCGGCACCTGAAAGCGTTGTTCATTTGCTAATTCGTCGCAAGCGTATATCTATTCGTCGATCCGCGTTTGACAGCGACCGACCCACGACAGGAAGTTGCAGTCGCTGCGTGAGCAACAGTCGATGAACGACCACATTATGATAGCGCGACTACGAACGATGAAATCAACGGCTCGGTTCCGACTAAGGGTTGATTCAGTAGATACGGCAAGCGGGGTGGCTAATGAGTCTTGAAGAATCGTCAAGCGATCTTCGAGACCAAGCCAAACAGAACTACGAACACGTAAAAAACACGGTTATCACGGAGGAGAAACGGTCGTTTCTATCGAAGCATAGAATCGATGAGTTCGATAGTGTGGTCCTTATCACGTCGTCTCCGAGAGGAGGCAGTAGTCTCCTTTTCGATATTCTTCGGCACCATGAAGAAACGTGTAGTCCCGATGGCGAACATGGGCGATGGTACACTCTGAACGGAATCTGTTACCCAGCGTTTGAGTCTGATGTCGTTCCTGCTAACTTCGAGTCGTTCGATAGGGAAAAACTCCTGACGGATCTCCTTGCCGAGGTCGGCGCAACTGAACGATCCGGCGACCGAACGCATCGTGTGGACAACACGCTCGTTCGGCTTCCGTTGCAGTTCCCGGATCGAGAGCTTCCATATGAGCAGGTACGCAAGGAGTTGCTTGAGGGTACTTCGCTCAATGAAATACTCGAGCGATTCGGAATCTCGCCGTTGCAGTACGATGAGTATGCAGAGCGGGATGCAGACAGCTCATTCGAAAATGAAACAATTGAGGACCGACCGTTCGTCTCCTCGCACGGTCACAAGCGCAGTCTTACAGCCGACGACTTCGAGCGAACGCTCGTCCTGAAAGCGAGTGGTGACGCATACCGGCTCCCATGGATTCGCGAGCAACTATTTCCCGAGACCGAGGTCAAAGTCGTTCACCTCACACGAAATCCAGCAGCGTCGATCAACGGTCTCTATGACGGGTGGCGCCTGAACAGGGGATTCCAGACGTACAACGTGGGTGATCTCAATCTTGAAGGATACGACGGCTCGCTGTGGTGCTACGATCTTCCGCCGGACTGGAGTAGCGAGGGAAAACTCATCGACGTCTGTCTACAGCAGTGGGTTCAAGCCCACCGCCACATCCTCAATAGCCGCGATGCATTCGAGGACGTCCTTCGAATCCGATTCGAGGATATTCTCACCGAAACCGACTCTGTCATCAAGGAGATCGTCGAGTTCGCCGATCTCGGCAAGTCAGAGCTGCTTTCCGAGAACGTCGAAAATCCCAATAAAGTGATGACAACGAAAGAACCAGCACGTGCTCGCTGGCGTAGCAGAGAGGGCCTTGTTAAGGACGCACTCAATCGAGCCGACGAGACATATTCTGAGGTAGTCGAGGAACTAGAGTACACGGAGGAGTCGGAATGGATCTGAGCGAAGTGACTCAAGACGGTGATAGCGGCGAAGTGATTCACGTCGATGGTCGAGATCAGCAACACTGGCTAGCACCCACTAGGTGTGCTTCGTCTGCTTCGGATTACCGTACGGCGATCCACCCCGCACAGAGCAGCAATCACGAACCGCTAGAACAGTGCTATGACGGTTTTCTCGAGTTCGATGAAAGTGAGGAAGGTGACGAGAGACAGGCAATGAACGACGCGATCTCATCAGAGGAGGCAATGCCCATACCAAACTACACATCAAACACGGGATCGAAACTGACCGAGACGAATATTGTCGAAGCCACTACTGTCGATGAGAGTTGGAAGGGATGTGAAATCGCCTGTCGTACGGGGAGGGCCGATTAATGTCGGGAGAAACCATATGGCTCTTCGGCCTGCCGTGTTCCGGAAAGACGACACTCGCTAAGGGGTTAGTCGGTCCAAGTACGGTCCACTTGGACGGTGATTATCTTCGGAATACCCTCAATTCCGATCTTGGGTTCTCGAAGCAAGATCGAACTGAGAACCTCAGACGAGCTGCTGGAGTTGCACAGGCGTTGAACGAGCAGGGGTTCGACGTCGTCGCGTCGTTTATCACCCCCTATCGTTCCCAGCGGAAACTGATCGCCGAGAAGATCGAGGACATCTCGTTCATCCACATCAACGCATCCGTCGAAGTGTGCGAGGAACGCGATGTAAAGGGAATGTACGAGCAGGCCCGCAGGGGCGAAATCGAGGGATTTACCGGTATTGACGCGCCGTTCGAAGAGCCAGAAGCAGAGGAGATCAGGCTCGAAGTGAGCACTGCGGCACACTCGAAGGAAAAGAGTATCGAGAAGATCAACGCGGAACTGGACCGCAAACTCAATCCAAGCCACATCTTCATCGGTCGCTGGCAGCCACTCCATGACGGCCACCGGACGATCATTGACTCGGCCGCCGACAACGGGAAAGATGTCGTCATCGCCATTCGTGACACCGAACTCAGCGAGAAAAACCCGCTCACCGTACAGGAGCGCCGGGAGTTGATTGAGGATGTCTACGAGGACTATCCGAACGTTAAGACGATGATCATTCCGGACGTTGATACCGTCGCTATCGGACGGGACGTCGGGTACTCGGTCGTCTCGGTTCCCGAAGAAGTCGCAGAGATCAGTGGGACAGCGATGCGCGAGGCATACGAGAAGAGTGAACTCCTCGCAGGACGACACTTCGAGGATTGGTAGTAATGCCCGATCCTTCTGGTTACTCATGAATGAGACTGGGCTCCTGTTTGATCGATCTGAATTACAAGATGCGATCGAAACAGGAGAGCTAATCGCGTGGAAGAAAAAGAGATACATCGAGTTTAGGGAGACGATGCAAAGCACTCGCTATCCATGTTACTTTGCAGTAAACGCTGAACGGACCAATTCTGCTCGGTACCTCTTCGTGGGGGTTCCTAATGATCGTGATGCACTTCTTAAACTCAGAGAGGGATTGCGACAATATCTCGAACAGTATCAGTCGATAACCGAACGAACAACCTTAGTGGTGTTTTTTAAGCCTCCACCCAAGGAGCAAAGCGAACAGGAATATCGAGATCAATTTTGGAGAGTTCTCGAATTCCTACACAAGCGGGATCCAGATCCATGGCCTAGCCGCATCCCTAGGGACCCAAATGATCCAGAGTGGGAATTCTGCTTCTCCGGAGAACCAATGTTCATAGTCGGACGTGCTCCGTTCTATACGGAGCGACAGAGCAGATATACACCATATGGACTAGAAATAACGATCCAGCCACGCAGAGTACTTGACGATATTAGTGGGAATACGATGAAAGGCCAACGTGCTCGTTCGGTCATCGGAGATCGGTTAAAAGACTATGATGAGATCGCTCCTCACCCTGACATTGGAGATTATGGCGATTCCGAAACTCGAGAATGGAAACAATATCTACTTCCAGCATCGAACGAGGAGAGTTTGACTGAATTTCCCTTTGAAATCCAGTCTTGACTCATTGTTATCAGCGGAGAAATCTCGCCCTAAAGGGCAAGGAAAGATGGCGTACGGTTCGTTCCTCAATCGAGGATACAACCAGCCAACTCCACGAAACGAGGGTAGTCTCTAAACGGCAGCTCAGACCGTTATCGGCTTTGCTTCGCCTCAAATTCTCTGTTAGAGGTTACTCTCGACATGATCGTTGAGTTTCATTGCATCAAGCCTCTCAGCAAGCGTCGTCAGTCGTTCGTCGAGATGACTGACAAACTCTTCCGTTCGTTCGGTTGTAACTGCTCCCTGCTCGGATGGCTCAATGAGCTCATCTTCTTCGAGAACTCTGAGTGAATAACGCACTTTGTGATGGTCATATTCCCCCTGGTTCGATAGTTTCATGATTCCGATCGGCTCATCTTCGATGACTCTTAGTAGAATATCTATATGACGGTCCATCAGTTCAACTTCTTCCTCCAATTGGTCAATCATTGGTTCGTTCCTACGCTACGCAAAACTATAGTGTTTGGTGTTTTCTCTTATTTTTAATGAGAATCTATTGCTCCGGGCGGATTCACAGGAGTTTATCTGGGTATCTATTGGAGCGGAACGTCATTACCATTGGTCTCAGTTGGTAGTGAGAGATATCGCGCAAACAAATATAGAATGAATAGAGATTACTCTTTTTCTCAAGGTATATTCCCCAAACTACTCCTCAGCCGAAAAAAGAGACAGAAATGAAGAAGTCATAGCCAATTGTTTAGCGATACGTCAAAAAGAGGAGGAAAATACATTATTGTGAACAGTGTGAGTGGCAAACACAAACTGATAGAAATCGAAACTTACGCGAGATGAACGCAACCTCCAAGTAATCATGCATCATTGCAAAACTGGCCATACGATACGCCAGCAAGCGGCAACACTGTGAGACAGAGATAGTATCCCAATCTTATACGCTTATCTGCATTTCTGAATCAGTGGACTAGTTCTGCATTCATTGTCGGATAGTTCTCACTCCGACACACGCTGGTATCACATTGACCGAAAACGATCTGCCGATAGTAGTTTATCTGTCAACCTAATCCTTTCTGAGTCTCATTATTACAAGCGTATTGATGTTCGTGTAGTGTCGCTATTAATAAACACCATCCATAATGTCATTCCACCTTAATCTTGTGGTGAGGGGTGATTCGTTTGTCTTGGTCCGTAAACTACCCCACCCTGCTCAGCCTTGCGACCTCGCTGAAGACGGGGCTTTCTGTTTCTACGACGTGCTTTGCAGGAACGAATTAGTTCCCGTAGGGAACGCAGTCTCTGCAGGCAGTGAATCGGGGTGAGCCACTCTTGCGTGATCGAGTGGTGAAATATTATTAGGTGGCGAAGCAAAAATGTCATCTTACAGACACAGACGAGCTCTATAAACAGTGGTTTGGGTAATTCCCTCTCAAAATCGGATCTTATAATGGACATAGTACTTCCAAATTAAAGTGATTTATCAATCGAAATACCGCAACTTGAACGTCCTTCGTAATTTCGGCAGAATCGACAACAGCGAAGGATCCTCCTCGCGTTCGGACTTGTAGTCAAGCATTCATAGGAATTCTCTCCACGCTACACCATACTTCGATTCTACCGTTGATCATGCGAGTTTTTCCAAAGAAGATTACTCTTCGTTCACATCTCTGCCCGAGATAAGTGTTGATTCAACGAGATGGGCTGTAGCACGTCTAAGCTGCTCGGATATCGCTTGGTGAGACAATTCCTGTTGCTCAGAAAATTCTGATAGGGAAATAGACCGTGGGACGTTGAAATAACCTGCTTCAAAGGCCGCGATCATGGTATCGCGCTGCTTGTCTGTGAGTCCGTGTTTGATGTGCCGGGTATCGTCTGAGGAATAAACCGATTGAACATTAAATCGCAGGCCGGCTTCTTGTGCAGAATCATGTGCTTGAGAGAGAGACTTCCGATCGGGAAACAACACACGGAGATCCCACCCCTCATCGGACCCGGTTGCAGTAATGATTGTCCCCTGATGATCAGTGAGCAACTGGATAATGAAATCAACTGAACCAGTCCATACCATCTGGTATGAACGCTCATTATCGGCTTCGGATAACTGAGTCATAGCCTCGAGAGTGGGATCATCCTCAAATGCCGCTTCGAGTGCATCAAAGTCATCGGCCCGTACCCACACATAGGGAGTAATCCGGCTAGGGTCATCAGCAACGACCCGCTCGATTTCTATTTGTATTCCCGGAAGCGTCCTCAATGTGTGTTCAAGTGCGAAATCCTTGGTTGAAAGCTTAAATTCGATAATCGCGGCCATACAGGTACAAGGTGAGGAAGACTTATAGTCTTGGTGACAGCAAACCGCCCTGTAGCTTGGAGTCAATAATAGAGGCCATACCTGGGGAGAAGTTAAGACACCAGACTCAGTAATTACTCTATGCTTTCCGAGGACATCGCCCAGTTCACTATCAAGTCCATTCAAGTACTCTCAGAGGATGAAACTGTTGACAATGACCTAGTCCTTCACTAACTGATGAGCAGCTATTAGAAATGTACGAACAGAGAAACGCTCACGTCGCCTCGACGAGCGTGCTATCTCTCTTCAATGTCGCGGCGAACTAGGAACATACGCACCCGCAATTGGGCAGGAGGCGGCACAGGTCGGTAGCACATTTGCTATGGAATAGAACATCCTGAACATACTCAGAGAACACCCACTATGAATGAATGTACTGAACACAACCAATGAAGACATCCAGTGAACATTCTTAATGAACACCGCTAATAGGGCAGGTCGAATAAGAGAGAAAACAGAGTAAGAAGGCCTCTAACCGGGACAGTCATAACCAACTAATAGCTGCGAAGGAAGGGGCTTTGTTGGTTAAATTGCCGTCACCTCCTGGAATCATGCTGAGGGTACGGAACAGTTACACCGATTCCCAACGATAAGCGGGACTATGCTAAAAGTAGATTCGACAGGGCGGATTGTGCTTCCCCAAGAGATACGCGAACGGCTCGGAATCTCACCTGGAACGTTAGTCGAAGTTCACGAAGAAGAAAGAGTAGTAGTCAAACCCGAAGACAAGCCAGAGCAAATCCTGAGCCGAATAGATCAAGTCAACTACCCCGGCGTGAACGCCGGGGCTTGTCGGTGAACTCCCGTCAAGTCGAAAGGCGGCGGACGTAAACTCGTCACTCACGGAGGTTGCGACCGACGGTAGGACGACCCTCGAGCGTTCAGCGGCCAGTGCGTCCGCTCAGGAACAGCATGGCAATGAACGGCCAGCGAACTGCGACTGCCTCCCGACGTTTGAGGAACTTCCGTGCTGGCCATGCTATCGTGAGGGGTTCCGCATACCGAATCCAAACGTCGAGGCTGATACCGAGGACTAAAACGGGTCTCGGTGGTTGAATCGCTCGCGAACAAATACGACATTAGTATTTGATCGATGAAGCAAGCGCGATTAACGGACGGCGACTGGACTTCCTCGGCGACTGAGAGCCATTCAGCGCCCACTCAGGATGATGAGAGCAACGTGAGTGGTGAGAGTCCTCCGGCCACGAAAGCGGCACTGTGCGAATGCGCGGCGATCCATGCTGGTGAGGTGGCGGCCGAGCACTTTCCGGAACTACCCGTCGAAGCTATCGACTGGGGTGAGAACGCTGTCGAGAGTCGAACGCTAGACCATTCTATGTGTATAAAACAATATTAAACAATTACCTATCGACATTTTTGAAATGATGGAGTGGTACTAGCCTTACTTATTTATACTATTATAACATATAGACGGGAATAGCATGCAATACACCAAATTTGATGATGCAGACACCGAAAATCCAGCCGAAGGTTGGCGACGAACAGGTTTAATGAGTCGTGACACGGTTTCGGTAGACTGGTTTGAAAAACCGCCGGGTCATCAGTCCGAACAACATAATCACGAAAACGAGCAGATTTTCGTTATCCTCAGTGGAGAATTCATCCTTCATACAGAAGAGGAATCAGTGGTGCTTAACCAATATGACACGGCATGGGTGGATGGGTGGGAGGAGCATTGGAGTGAAAATCCAGGAAATGAACCAACAACTGGGTTAAACATCTTCGCGCCCGGTCGGGAGTTTCCCTACTGGTCTACATAACTATACAATCCAGATGGCTATTCATTCACATCATTTAATTGTGTTGCTTTATTTAATAGAGTATTCACGGGATGGATTGAACTCTGCATTGACTTCTCCGTCTACTAGCAACCTATCGATATGAGTCTTCATTTCACGCGTTGTTGGTTCCTCATCAGGCATCGGCGCGTCATCAAATCAGCCATGATATGACAATTATAGTATATTATTGTTGTTTTTAGAAGGAACGAGCAGGTACTGAGTACTGTCTGGTTCAGGGAGTTTGAGGACCGAACAGGTCGTAGTGAGTGGTACTCATAACACTCGCAATCTACTCAGAAAACATTAGACGTAATTGTGATGAGGTTTGTGGGAACGAGCGCATCTGAACATCAAATAGGTGTTGGGATGTGCCTCAATTCAAGGGGGTTATCGCTATACGGGAGATCGTTGCGGTGCTGGACTGATTTGGGGTGGATCGTTCCCACAATGCGGTTTGGAACTTGGACGCACAAGCTTTCCGACGCCCAGAGCGACCCGCGACGGCACCACCGTCGCGGGTCGCGGTTGACGAAACCGCTATCAAGATCAACGCCAAGTAGTCTTGATTGTATATTGCAATAGACATCGGGTCAAAGTTGATCTCGATGTCCCATTGTTTGGTTGGCACGGCACTAGTCCGGCAGCTGTATTCCTCTTTAAACTCCGAGAAAAACACGATCTCTCGGACACTAAGTTTTTCATCGATTAATTCGGCTACCAGACTTCTGTCTCGCGGTTAGAACTGAGCAATTGGGTTAACTATACTGATTGAATCCTCATCGAAATGTGATTTCATACCCACATAATGCGAGTTGACCGCTTCCATAATTTATGGGAGAATATTAGGTGAACGTTCGCGGGTGTATTGAAAAGTTTACGCATTATTGCAACTGTCAGAGACCATATCAAGATCTTGATGGAAAAGCGTTAGTCGGGAAGATCTAGAACTAGATAGTACCGTCTGTCAATATTTTTCGAGTAATTATCACTCTATGAATATATTACCAATGCTTTAATAGTCAATAATAACATAAGAAGGTTGATTTACATCAATACTATTGTAATTCAAACACCCGACTTACGTTTGCGTATCGAGAACGACTATTCCTCAATTTCATTTAAAGCCAAGCGAATCCGTAAAATCTGTTCTCAGCTTGAGAACATTACCTGACTTGGGCAGCGTTTACCTCAATCACATTAGAGGTGTGCTAGACCCTCAAAGCGATCTCGTCATTTAAGTGTGGTTCCTGCATGCGACTGGTTGGCCCAGCTACACTGACTACTTTGATCAACTCTTCTTGTTGGTTGATTACCGGCGCAGCAACACACTAGAGACCCTTGAAGATCTCTTTAATCGAACGCAATCTTCTCATCCACTTCATTTGCTATTTCGGTCACGCCCGCCTCATTCAGTTCACGGGGTATATTGATAATATTACATGATGTTTCTACTGCTTGCACGATCCAACGCTCGTCCCTGTTCATCTGGAGGTCATTCATATACCAAAGTATACAAAGAAGGTATAAGATCGTTTGCACTGTACAAACACCGTTCTTGACTCATTCAACCTCTGTACTATCCTTATTCGGCCTATGCTGCCTGTACTAAGTGATAAGGTACCGAATATAGTCGTTAATCGTGTTTGCGATATAACGAAGACCCCGAAATTGAGAGATGCATTTGCCGATTTCTAATCGGGAAGACGGTAGAACGAGACTACAAAAAAATAATTACTTGTCTGAAACGACCATATGCTCTTCAGGCGCTTCTCCTCGTCAAATTTGATTCGGCGAGAGACCCAAAAGCCAAAGACGAGTCATCCCATAGCAGGTACTAATTGATGACACCTACCAATACCGGGAAGGAAGACGACAGTACAGCACTTGACGACCGGTCGAACTACGACTACGTCGGCGACGATGTTGAGTACCCCGACCTAGTCGCTGACCTCCGCGAGCGAATCGACGGCGAAGTGCGTTTCGATGTCTATACACGGCAGTTGTACGCTACTGACGCCTCCGCCTACGAGGTGACTCCCATTGGCGTGATTTTTCCGCGAACTACGGCGGAAATCGCCTCGGTGGTCAGATACTGCGCTGATCGAGAGATTCCAGTGCTCCCCCGCGGCGGCGGAACAAGCCTCGCGGGGCAGACTGTCAACGAGGCTATCGTCCTCGATTTCACGAGACACATGGACGACGTACTCGAGACCGATACCGACGCCCGGATTGCCCGCGTCCAGGCCGGAACGGTCCTTGAGGACCTGAACCGGCAACTCGCTGCCGACAATCTGAAGTTCGCACCAGATCCCGCCTCGGGTAACCGGAGCGTGATCGGCGGCGCTATCGGCAACAACTCGACCGGGGCCCACTCCCTAAAGTACGGCAAAACGGACGCCTACATTGAATCCTGCGAGGTCGTCCTTGCCGACGGCACCGTCGAGACCCTCGGAGAGATCGAGGTCACAGAGCTTCGGAACCTAGCGGATCCCGCCGCCGCGGCACTCTTGCCGCGCATCTACGCAGGCGTTCTCACGATCATCGACGACCACGCCGAAGATATTGAGGCGCGGTACCCGGCGCTCAAGCGCAACGTCTCCGGCTATAACCTCGACCGACTACTTGAGGAAGCCGCGACCGGGACAGTGAACCTCGCTCGCCTGCTCGCTGGCAGCGAGGGAACGCTAGCCATCGTTACCGAGGCGACGGTTACCCTCGAATCCGTTCCCGAAACGAAGGCTATCGCGCTCCTGACCTACGAGCGACTGCACGATGCCGTCTCCGACGTCGAACCCGTCCTCGAACACGACCCCGCAGCGGTCGAACTCATCGACGACATGCTGCTCGAGCTGGCGAGCAAGACGGCTGAGTTCGCGGAGGTGGTCTCGATACTACCCGACGAGACGAACGCGGCGTTGCTCGTGGAGTTCTACGCGAGTGACGACCGGGAGGGGAGAGAGAAGGTCGCGAGGTTGGTCGAGGATCGGGTTCGATCCAGCGAGAGGAATCAGAAGCGAACCGACGACGAAATGCGATCCGGTTGGAGCGGACGCGAGGCGGGTGCCCTTGAGGCCCTTGAGGCCCACGAGGCAGACAAGCGGGCGACATTCTGGAAGATGCGCAAGGCCGCGAACCCAATCTTGCTCTCGCGCACCTCCGATGCCAAACACATCAGCTTTATCGAGGACTGCGCCGTTCCCGCCGAGCACCTGCCAGAATTCGTCGACCGGTTCCAGGACGTCCTCGAGAAGGCCGGGACGTTCGCCTCGTTTTACGGTCACGCCGGGCCCGGCGTGTTGCACATTCGTCCGCTCATCGATTCGAAATCGGCACGAGATCGGGAGGCGATGGTGGCTATCTCGGACGCCGTAACCGACCTCGTGGTCGAGTTCGGCGGAGCGGTTTCGGGCGAACACGGCGACGGGCGCGCGCGCACCCAATGGAATCGCAAACTGTACGGCGAGGACCTCTGGCAGGCATTTCGCGATCTGAAGACAGCGTTCGACCCCGACTGGCTCCTGAACCCTGGGCAGGTCTGTGGCGATATCGACATGACCGAGAACCTACGATTCGACAGCGAGTACGAGTTCGACCTTGAGTTCGAGCCCACCCTCGAGTGGGATAACGAGAACGGCATGCAGGGTATGGTTGAACTCTGTCACGGCTGTGGTGGCTGTCGCGGGACCGAAGAGAACACAGGTGGGGTGATGTGTCCGACCTACCGTGCTGCAGACGAGGAAATTACAACCACGCGAGGGCGGGCAAACATGCTCCGACAGGCGATAAGTGGTGACTTGCCGGATGATCCGACCGACGAGGAATTCGCCACCGAAGTACTCGACCTCTGTATCGGCTGTAAGGGTTGTACGAAAGATTGTCCGAGCGAGGTTGACATGGCCAAGCTCAAGGCCGAGGTGAGCCATGCTCGCCACCAACGGGAGGGAGCCAGCCTTCGGGACAGGCTGTTCGCCAACGTCGATACGCTTGCAAGTCTCGGAAGTGCGACCGCGCCGCTCTCGAACGTCCTCCCCGCTCTGCCGGGTGCTCGCCGCGTCGCGGAACAAGTGCTCGGCATCGCCAGCGAGAGAACGCTACCAACGTTCGAACGGGAGACGCTCAAAGACTGGTTTCAAGCGCGCGAGGGCTCTCGAGTTCCCCGCTCGGCGGCCGACCGTCACGCGATTCTATTCCCAGATACATATACGAACTACAGCCACCCCGAGGTCGGTCGGGCCGCAGTTCGAGTGCTTGAGGCCGCTGGAATCCACGTCGCACTCGCTGACCAGACCGATAGCGGTCGCCCCGCTCACTCGAAGGGGTTTCTTGAGCAGTCCCGGGCGACAGCCGCAGAGAACGTCGACGCGCTCGTCCCGCGCGTCAACGAGGGATGGGACATCGTTCTAATCGAGCCCTCTGACGCCGTCATGTTCCAGTCGGACTACCTCGACTTGCTTTCGGGGATGGCCGTCGAAACCGTCGCCGACAACACCTACGGGGCGTGTGAGTATCTCGATACGTTCAGACTGGACGAAACTATCGACTTCGATTCGTCCCCGGTAGCGCTCTCGTATCATGGACATTGCCACCAGAAGGCAACCATGAAGGATCACCACGCGGTCGGTGTTCTTCGTCGGGCGGGATACAACGTCGATCCGATCGACTCGACGTGCTGTGGCATGGCCGGAACCTTCGGCTACGAGGCAGAACACCACGCGATGAGTACGACTATCGGTGAGATCCTTGAGGGACAACTCGGTGAGAGCACCGGAGAACTCGTCGTCGCACCTGGTGCGTCCTGTCGAACCCAACTCGAAGATCTTGATGTCGACACAAACCACGACCTACTCTCGGCCAATGGAGAGGGGACGCTCACGCCAATCCAAGCGCTCGCGGACGCGCTCCCGCGGTAATGGGTAGTCGATATCTCGACCGGTCAATCGATTGTAGGATCGCATCGCACCCGTGTACTCGACTTGAGCGACGGTCGCATTCAAGCGGGTTACTGGTGTCGACGAAACCGACCATACCGCGTCAGTCCAGCGCGTAGCTCAGGGCATTGGTGGCCTTGTTTCCCGCTCCGGTGTTGATAATGAGAATTTCGTCATCCTCGTCCAGTTTGCCATCCTCGGCCATTTGCATGGCCGCCGCTAAAGCCGCACCGGGTTCGACACACATCTCGATGCCAGCGTGTCGCGCGGCCGCCAGTGCACCCTCGAGGGCCTCGCTATCGGAGACGGCGACGCCGGTGCCGCCGGTCTCGTAGACGGCCTCGAGTATCCAGGGCGAGGCGCCGGGATCCGGAACTTCGATCCCGCGGCCGATAGACTCGGGACAGTCCCAGGCTTCGTGTTCGTCGCGGTGTTCCTCGATGGCTTGGACGACCGGCGCACAGCCTGTCGATTGGGCGACGTGGAGGCTGGGCGGCGTCTCATCCTCGAGCCAGCCCATCTCGGCGAGTTCCTGGTAGGCCTTCCAAATGCCGATCAGGCCGACGCCGCCGCCGGTTGGGTAGAAGATCTCGTCGGGGCTATCCCAGTCGTATTGCTCGAAGATCTCCAGCCCCATCGTCTTCTTGCCTTCGTGTCTGAACGGCGTCTGGAAGGTCGCGACCGTGTACCAGCCGTTGTCGTCACGCAGCTCGCCGAATGTGCCGCCAGCCTTGTCGAGTTTCCCGTCGGCGAGATGGAGGTCCGCCCCGTGAGCCTCGACCATCGTCTTCTGAATATCGTTCGATTGATAGTTGAGGACGACGGTGCAGTCGATACCCGCTCGAGCGGTGTACGCAGAGGCGGCCTGCCCGGCGTTGCCAGCCGACGGGATGGCGACCTCCGGGATGCCCTGCTGGCAAGCCCCGGAGACTGAGGCCGACGCTCCGCGGTCTTTGAACGTGTTCGTCGGGTTCTGTCCCTCGTCCTTAATCGCAACGCGGGCGACGCCCATCTCCTCGGCGAGTTTCGGACACTCCACAATGGGGGTGTTTCCCTCGCCCATCGAGACGATGTCGTCCGTATCGAGGATGGGAAGGAGTTCGCGGTACTTCCACATCGACCCGTTCCGGGATTCGATCTCGTCACGGGAGACCTCGACGTCGTGGTAGTCGTACTGCGGGTCGAGGATGCCCCCGCATTCCGGGCAGGGAAACTCGGTGTGCTCTAAGTCGTAGGTCGAGCCACAGTCGTAGCACTCGAAGTGGCTGACAACGCTGTTCGTTTGAGTCACAGTATCATAGTCGAATCCGTCGTATCATGTAAAAAAGGTTCTGGTCGAGACGATTTCCGCCGCCTAGAATTTAATAGAGCGCGTTCAGTGGGTGTAGGCATGGACCTCGAGACAGCAATTGGTAACGGCTGTGCGCGCGACTGGGAGACGGTCGACCCGAAGGACATCGATCCGGTTCGATTCGCGGTGATCGGACTCGGCTGGTTTACCAAAGGACGGGCGTTGCCTGCCCTCGAGGCAAGCGAGCGGTGCGTTCCCTCGGTGCTGGTCAGCGGCTCCGCCGGGAAAGCGCAGACGCTCGCCGACGACACGGACGGAGCGATCCGCGGGATCACGTACGACCAGTTCCACGACGGCGTCGCCAGCGACGCCTACGACGCGGTTTATATCGTCACCCCGAACGCCCTCCACCTTGAGTACGTCGAGACCGCCGCCGCTCAGGGCAAGCACGTCCTCTGTGAGAAGCCGATGGAGCGCTCAAGCGAGCGCGCCCGCGAACTCGAGAGCGTCGCCACTAGCGCGGGTGTCGAGTTGATGATCGCCTACCGGATGCACACCGAACCCGCCGTTCGCCGGGCCCGCGAACTCGTTGAGGACGGCTACGTCGGGACGCCGATGGCCGTCGACGGCGAGATGTCACAGCGCCTGCTCGACCGAATCAACCCCGACCCGGACCAGTGGCGACTCAACGAGGAGCTCGCGGGCGGCGGCGCACTCTTCGACATCGGTATTTATCCCCTCAACACCGCTCGCTTCCTTCTCAACATGGATCCGGTCGCGGTCACGGGGACCACTTCAAGCACCCACGACGCGTTCGACGATGTCGACGAGACGGTTTCGTTCGCACTCCGGTTCCCCAACAGCGTGACCGGGCGGTGTTACGCCAGCCACAACGCCCGTCAGGCCAGTTCGATCACGGTAACGGGAACGGAGGGACAGGTCCGCGTCGAACCCGCGTTTTTCCAGGACCAGCGCCGTACCCTCCACGTCTCACGCGGGGACGGGCGCGCCTCGATTGAACTCGATCCAGTCGATCAGATGCTTGAGGAGTTCGATTACTTTGCCGACCGGGTACGCGGGAGCGCGGAACTGTACCCGGACGGCGAGCACGGAATCGATGACATGGAAATCATGGAGACGATCTACGAGGGGGCGGAGGGAGGGCGGTGGATCTCGCTCAAGTGACGGAAAAGGTTCGATGCCGTAGTCTGGGACCCCGACCTAAACGTCCGTGAATCCCTGGTGGAATACAACGAGTTTCTCTTGCGAGAAGTGTTCGGCCGCGTACTTGATTCCCTCCTTTCCGATTGTGAAGTCCTTAATCCGCCGTAGGACATGTGGTCCGCCCGGATCCCACGGAGTATATTAATGTTGACACCGCCGACGTCGATCTTATTACTCACGATATACTTGACGCTCATCTCGTCGTCTCCGTCTGATTCTTTCTCCGTGATGAGTACCTTCACCTCCCTGTGTTTCGAGACATGCAGCTTCTTCGTCCAGATGTGGTCCACGTCGCCGTTGACGGTGCGTGGCTGCGTGGTGATGCGCTGGTATCCTCGACGTCTACGTCCACGAACCGAATGTGTCGACGCGGAATCTTCACTTGAAATTCTGAGACCGACTGAACGCGGTGTCAAGATCTTCTACGAACACAACCGTCTCCTAGGTGTCCTGATAGCACGCACTGTATATGAGGAGACGCAAAAATTTGAGCAGGTGGTCCACTATGAGGGCACATCGCGATCAGGCCTTCCTGAGGCCGTCACATCACCGTAGCCACCATGGCTACGAAGACGAACGGTTTCAACCCACTGTCTTCGAGTTCGTCGACGAGCGTGCGGAGGATTACAGGCATATCGTGGATCTCCTTGGAGCCGGCGGTGATGCCGACCTCCAAACCGGGTGCAAGGACAGTGATCTCCTCAATCTCGGCCAGTGCGTTCGCGGCCGCCGTCCGCAGATCGTCGGTCCTCGGGGGACCGCGATCGTGCACGGCGCGCGCAAACAGGGAAAGTCTTCCGGGTCGATGTCGTTGACGGCTCCGAGCGCATCGGAATCGGGCGATTGGAACATCAATTTTACCTTGGATTTACGTGAACGGTCTCCGCTTCGGCGTCGTAGCTCCATTTGCCCTCTCCAGGAGCCCCGTCGACGTGTTCGCAGTTCGCCCCGTTCGTACGGACGGCGTCCGGTACGCGCTCGACATCAACGATTTTGACTTGGAAGATTTGCGTTCTCTCTCCGGAGTCGATCGAGATATCTATTTCTCCCTCAAGAATCGAGCAGCCGACGTCCACGAACTCGTCACAATCCTCGTCGTAGAAGTCGAAAGACGTCTGCGTATCGCCGCGCGCTGCCGGCGTGACCCTGAGCGTCACTTCATCTGGAGTCCCCTCCTCGACCGTTTGGGAGCTCTCGTGCAGCGGAAGGACGCTCTCTGCTCGTACGAACAGCGGCATCTGGTCCAGCGGAACCTCCCGGCGCAGCGTCTGTCCGCCGTCGTACCGCTCACCGGTCCAGTAGTCGGCCCAGTCGTCGCCGTCTGGGAGGTAGATGTCGACGCGACCAGACTCATCGAAGACCGGTGCGACGAGCAACTCCTCGCCAAGGAGGTACTGGAGGTCAACATCGCTGACGGACGGGTCATTCTGATACTCGAGCACGAGCGGACGGACCACTGGTAGCCCCGTTTCGCGGGCGGCGGCTGCGTACGAGTAGAGGTACGACAACAGCCGATACCGGAGTCGAGCGAACTTCTTGAAGATCCGGACGGCCTCCTCACCGAATGCCCACGGTTCGCGCGGCGTCGTCCCGTGACAGCGGGCGTGACTCGATAGCAGACCGAACTGCGACCAGCGAACGTACACCTCCTCCGACGGTGTCCCCCGGAATCCGCCGATATCGTGGCTCCAGAACGGGAAGCCCGACAGCGAGAGACTCAGTCCGCCGCGAAGTGCGGAGGCCATCCCACTGAAGGAGGTCTGGGCGTCCCCGCCCCAGTACATCGGGAATCGTTGATTCCCGATCCAGGCCGACCGTCCCCACACGAGCGCCTCGTCCCGGCCGTTGACGTCCGCGATCGCCTCGTAGACCGCCTCGTTGTACAGGAAAGGATAGAAGTTGTGCATCGGTTTGCCGGTTAACCCATTAGCAAACGCCGCGTCGGCCGGGATCCCCTCCCCGTAATCTGTCTTGAATACGTCGACGCCCATCTCGACCAGCCGGCGGTGCTTGTCCTTCCACCACTCGACCGCGTCGGGATGCGTGAAGTCGACGATGGCGCCCCGATAGTCGCCTTGGCAGAGGTTGTCCATGACGTACGGCGACCCGGTCCCGTCCGTGACGAAGTAGCCGCCCTCGCGACCCTCCTCGAATGCCGTCGAGCCAACGGGAACGTATGGGTGTTCCCACAGCGAGAGGTGGAACCCCTCCTCACGTAACTTTTCGATCATTCCCTCCGGATCAGGGAACTGATTGGTATCCCATTCGAGGTCACAGGAGCGGAAGTCTCGCATCCAGAACGGATCTAGATGGACGACGTCACAGGGGATTTCTCGGTCGCGGAGTTCGGCCGTGATCTCTTCGAGGTGTTCCCTGGATTCGTATCCCAGTCGCGACATCCAGACGCCGAAACTCCACTTTGGCGGCATATCGACGCGACCGCTCATCACCGTGTACTCCTGGAGAATCTCCTTGAACGAAGGGTCGCAAAAGAACACGAACGCGAACGTGTCGTCGTGCACGTTGATCGTGGCGCTGGCCGTCGTTGTCTTCCCGAGATCGTACTCGACTTTGTTCGTCGTGTCGACCAAGAGGCCGTATCCTCTCGTCGAGAGGTGAAATGGAACGTTCTTGTAGGAGTTCTCCGTTTCGGTCCCGTACGGTTCGACCGTCCAGGACGTGATTTCCCGGCCGCGCTTGTTGAACTCGACGAACTTCTCGCCGAGACCGTACACGCCTTCATCGGGTGCCAGGTCCAACGCCGTGCCGGTCGTCGCAACCTTGTCGGGACCGGCGTCGTCGACGACCTCACTGAATCCCAGTGGCTCGACGCGGAGGTCGCCGTGGACGTCGATGTCCTCGCGCTGTTCCTCGAAAAGAATAGTCCCGTCTGGTTCGGTCACCGCGAACGACCACTCCTCGAGTCCGATGACGACGCGCAGAGCCGATGTCTCGACGCGTAGTTCACCGTTCGTCTCGGTAACATCGAGTTCGATGTCGTCACGGATCGCGGCCTCGTTGAGGTCGTTCAGCGTTTCGGTCGCTCCCACTTCGGGATTCGCCCGGAACTCGAACCGGAAGGTCGATGGGTTGTAAAATTCTAGAGTGACGGGGACCGTCCGCCCTCCGGCGCCCTCGTTGGCGTTTTCCCGATACTTCCAGTCGGTCGCCGTGAACTCATCGTCGATACAGCAATCGAGCGTCACGGAATCGGACGTGTATGCGTAGTCAGCTACACCCACGACTGTTGTTCTCTGCATGTTCAGTTTCGTACATCCCACCGATTTATAGCTTGCGTGTAATTCGCGCTCATCTCGGTTACGTTTACGGAGCCGAAAGCAGCGCACGAAAGTTGGGGTGACCAGCTTCTATCGCGGGCGCCGGCCTCAGGCGTTCTTGCCGGCGTGGAAGCCGACGATTTTCTCGCGGGTGAAGTGCTCGACGGCGTATTTGATCCCCTCCTTGCCTTTGCCGGAGTCTTTGAACCCGCCGTAGGGCATGTGGTCGGTCCGGAACCCTGAGACGGTGTTGACGTTGACGCCGCCGGCGTCGATTTCGTTGGCAGCGCGCTTGGCGCGGTCGATGTCCTGCGTGAAGATGCCCGCTTCCAGGCCGTACTCGGTGTTGTTGGCCTGTTCGATCGCCTCATCGAAGTCCGCGACGGTGATGACTGGCACCAGCGGCCCGAACACCTCCTCGGCGGCAGCAGGCATCTCTGGGGTAACTCCCGACAGCACTGTGGGCTCGAACTTGCGGCCCTCGTAGTCGCCGCCGCACTCGACGGTCGCGCCAGCCGCGACGGTCTCCTCGAAAATGCGCTGGACTTTCTCGGCGGCGTCGTCGTCGATCAGCGCGGCGATGTCGGTCTCCTCATCGAACGGGTCACCCGGCGTGAGCGTCTGGGCCTGCCCGACTAATGCGGCGACGAGTTCGTCTTCAACGGTCTTGTGGACGAGTACGCGCTCGACGCTGTTGCAGACCTGGCCGGCGTTCGAGCAGGCCCCACCGATCAGTTGTACGGCAGCTTCCTTAACGTCGGCGTCCTCCCAGACGATCGTGGGGTCGTTGCCGCCCAGCTCAAGGGTGACCTCCTTCATGCCGCTGTTGTTGGCAATGTACTTGCCGACGGCCGTCGAGCCGGTAAAGGAGATGGCTTCGACCTCCTCAGATTCCAGGAAGACGTCGCCGACGGTGCTCCCGCTCCCGGTGACGACATTCACGAGCCCGTCAGGGGCGCCGACCTCCTCGGCGGCCTGATCGAGGTACTCGAACAGACGGATCGACACCAGTGGCGTGTTCGTCGCTGGCTTGCCGACGACAGCGTTGCCGGCCGCCAGCGCGGGGCCGATCTTATGGACCATCAGGTTCAGCGGGAAGTTAAACGGCGTGACCGCTGCGACAACCCCTAACGGCTCGCGCTGGGTGAACGCGTGAGTGCGGTCAAACCCACGCTGGGCATCCATCGGGACGTACTCACCGAACATCCGTTTTGCCTCCTCGCCCGACAGTCGTAGAGTCTGGATCGCCCGGTCGACTTCGCCGCGGGCTTCGGTGATAGGCTTGCCCTGCTCGGCGGTCATCAGCTGGGCCATCTCTTCGACCTCTTTCTCCAGAAGTTCGGCGGTGCGATAGAGCAGTTCGTACCGCTCGTAAGCCGACAGTTCAGAGGCCTCGGCGGCCCGGTCGGCGGCGGCGACCGCCTGCTGGACCTGCTGTTCGGAAGCAATTGGAACTGAGCCGACGACCTCACCGTCGTAGGGATGGACCACGTCGGCGCGCTCGTCGGCGTCGATCCACTCGCCGTTAACGAGCATCTTCTCGTCGTGAATTTCGATTTCGACGCTCATAGTGTTCGATCGAGACATGTTTCGCCGATTCTCATAAACGTTTGTATCTGCCGTGTTTTCGAAATGAACCAAAATCGAATCGCATGCTCGCCGTCCCTTATGCTACTACTGTCGAATACGTTTAACCCAAACATTTTTATCTCACATTAGCAACCAACTACTCATGCAACTTGAGGGGACAGTCTGTCCTATACCGACGCCAACGACCGGGCAGAACGTCGACACGAGCGCACTCGCGAAGTATACGACGCATCTCGTCGACAGCGGAATCCACGGGCTCTTTCCCTGTGGATCGATCGGCGAGTTCTCCAGCCTATCACGATCACAGCGCTTGCACGTGCTAGAGACAGTAGCCGAACGAGCTGACGACATTCCGGTTCTCGCGGGCTGTGGACACACGAGCATAGAGGACGTACGGGACCACGTTGATGACGCCGCCGGGGCAGGGGCTGACGCCGCGGTCGTCGTTACACCGTACTACCTGAGCACGAACCAGCACGGACTCCAGCGCTTTTTTGACGTGATCGCCGACGACAGTCCGCTGCCGGTCGTACTCTACAACATCCCGGCATTGACTGGCGAAGGACTCTCCGTCGATCTGGTCACACGTCTCGCCGAGCATCCGAACATCGTCGGTCTTAAGGACACCTCTGGCGACCTTACGTTTCTCTACGACATCGTGGAAGCGACGCCCTCGTCGTTTGATATCTTCCAAGGTGCCTCAGAACTCGCAATCGCGTCGCTCGATGCCGGCGCCGACGGTCTCATCGCCGGGCCGGCGAACGTGTTTCCCCGACCAGTCGCGCAGCTGCACGACAGCTACCGGGCGGACAACCGTGCTCGAGCTAACCAGATCATGAACGCTGTCGTCAATCCCGTCGTCAGCGCCATGAACGATCTGCCGACCGCAGCCGCGATCAAATACCTTGTCTCACTCAGCGGCTACGACATCGGCGAGCCGCTACCGCCTCTTCCACAACTCAGCGACGCACAGCGCGAGGCGCTCGATCGGTGTTACGAGTCTGTCCAGGCGTCAGTGGTACCGTAACGATCATCTCTTTCTGTAGTCGTGACGCTCGAGGAGAGCGGTTTCCGAAACGGGAAGATGAGTGGCCCGGCCCTGTCCGTAATAGGTGGAGTGACCGATCGCGCTGGCAACCGTTTGCTCGCAGAACTAGGTCTTCGATCAGATGAGCCGATACAACGACGGACGGCGCAATTAGCCGTTGTTGATCTCGCTATCGATCTCCGACTGCGCATCGTCAAGTGCCTGCTGGGGCGTCTTCTCTTGAACGAGCGCGGTGTTTGCTTGTGTGTACACAATCTCAGAGAACGTCGGGTACTGTGCGATTCCCGGACGAACACGCGTACTCTGGAGGCTCTCCGAGAAGGTGCCGAGCAGTGGGAATTCCTCTCGGATCGACTCGTCCTCGAAGACGCCTTGATGAACAGGTAAACGGCTGAACTCGGTTGCGAGTTCCCGTTGGACCTCCTCGCTGGCCATGTAACTCGCAAAGCGCTGGGCGGCCTCCTTGTTCTCGGAGTACTCGTTGATGAAGATGTTCCAGCCGCCCAGACACGAGTTGTCCACGTCCGGATAGTCCTCGTGGGTAGGGAGCGGTGTGACATCGAAGCTTCCCTGGACGGGCGAACCGTCCTCGTTCATCACGTTGACCGCGTAGGGCCAGTTGCGCATGAACAGCGTATTGCCGTTCTGGAATGTCTGCCGGTTCTGATCGGTGTTGCTCGACGGAACGTTTCCCGGTGTGACGCCGTACTCATGGATCAGGTCGACAGCGTGCTGAAGTGCCTGGACGCCCTTGTCCGTGTTGACCTGCAACCCTCCGTCCTGTTCAACTGTTCCGTCCATTCCCCAGAGCCAATTGAGCCACATGATTGTCAGTCCCTCGTTCGCGCCGCCCTGCCAAATGTATCCGTTGTCGATCTCGTCGTCTTGCTGCATGACGTCTTGGGCGGTGTTCACGAGTTCCATGTAGGTCTCCGGCGGCTCGTACCCGTATTCTTCGAGCTTGTCGCTCCGGTAGTACAGCGCGTTGGCGTCCGTGTAGAGGGGCATGCCATAGAGCGTCCCGTCGATCGTGGCGGCCTCGACAGGCGTCTCGAGCATCGCATCGGTGTGGTTCTCCGGATCCTCTATCTCGGTGATCCAGCCGTTCTCGACGAACTCGGCGGGCCAGATGACGTCCATCTGCCCAACGTCGAAGTCGTTCGCCTGGCCGACGAACTGGTTGATGTAGTACTCGCGGCTCGATGCCGATTGTGCCGGAGTCTGCTGGTGTTCGACGCTGGTCTCCGGGTACTGCTCCTGAAATCGTGGGAGGAACTCAGAGGCTTCACCGTCGAACGTCCCCAAGTGAACGAATTTGAGGTTCCCGGAGCCGTCGCCACCGTTGCCATTACCGCCTCCGCCAAGGCACCCTGCCAGAGCGGCGACACTGCCTAGCGCAGTCGCTTTGATAAACTTCCGCCTGGTATCGTTTGGCATACAGAGTCATACTTCGGAGATGTGGCTAATAATCCTTGCTATTGTTCACAAGGATCTCGGAAACTAATAAAAAAAGTCGGAACGGACCACAGTGACCACGGCTCAAGAAGTGAGCTACGAGGACCAACGTTAGTCCAGTTCGCGGGTTTTCTGCCAGAATTCATCGTCGATCGCGATCGGGTCCATGCACTCCTCGCGAAGCGACGTCTCGCCTGAAAGCCAGATCTCGTCTACGTCCGTCGTCTCGACGCGTCTGAGCGACTGCAGGAACCCGTTTACCTCAGTGTCGAACGATTCGCCCGCCGTATATCATCGTCCAGTCTCAACCGAGAACGGCTCGGAGGAGCAACAACGACAGAACGCTCACGGTCGCGAATGCGACGAACACGACGAAAACCGGTCGGACTCCCGCGCACTTGAGCTTTCGAAGTTCGAGGTCGGTACCCAGTCCCACGAATGCGAGCAGGAACAGCCAGCCGTAGGCGTTTTCGATAGATCGGAGGTCTCCCAACGAGAAAAGCCCTGCACTGGAAACCAGCGCCAGCAGCAAGAACCCGACAACGAACTTCGGGAACCGATCCCAGAGTTCGCGCAGGCTAATGTCACCGCTCTCGCCAGTACCAGTATTGTCAGCTGAATCGTCTGCCGAGGCCGATTCGGTGTTCAATCGATTGCGCGCGTAGTAGGCCGCGTAGCCGGCGGCGACGATGCCGATCAGCGTGTTCCGAGCCAGTTTCGTGATTGTCGCCCACTGTCCGGCAGCTTCCGAGTGGGCGAACCCAACGGCGACGACTGGGCCCGTGCTGAACATGCTCACGCCCGCCCAGACGCCGAACACCCGAGCAGAGAGATCGAGCGCACCGCCGATCGCGGGATAGACGACCAGCGTCACCGCGTCGAACAGAAGTACTGTCGCCGCAGCATACGCGATCTGCTCCTCACGAGCGTCGATACTTCCCGCGACCGCGACGACGGCAGAGACACCACAGATGCTCGCACCGGCCGCGAGCAGCGATGCTAGCTGGTCGGTGATTCCGAACACGTTCCGTGAGAGTGCCTCAACGTACAGCAGGGTGAATCCGGTCACGCAACAGACCAATAGCAGGACGATCGGACCGCTCTCGACGATCGCGTCGAACGCAAGCGACGCGCCCATCAGGACAATCCCCGTGCCGAGCCACACTTTGTGCGTGCGGATGCCGGGCGTCGCCCATTTCGGAATATCGACCACGTTGGCAAGTAGAACGCCCCCGAGAATCGCCACCAGCAGCTCATTGACGCCCGGAAGCTTGGTCGCTATCGCGCGAGCTCCGATCGCACCGAACACCAGGATTCCGACGCCGGGGAGGAACGTCCTCAACCGGCCCCGTATCGACCCGCCCTCGGGCACGGTGTCACCCCGGAATCGAGACGTCGAACCCGACGACGAATCCGACGATAGCTAGTCCCCACGCGACGCTTTTCCAGTCGGTATCGAGTTGCGCCCAGCGGCGGACGACCTTCGCTGTCACCCGCCGTCTAGCGGCAACTACGTGCCTGTCGTTCGACATTCGTTTACGTATACGCGTCGAATCGCTCGCTATTTAACTCTTCTCGCTGAGACGGAGCATCCCTCGACCGCAGCGGACGAGTTGTCTTGACTAGTGGTTCTTCGACATTCGCTGAGTTACTCGGACGGCATATCGATCATTCGGTCCGTCCTACAGTACATAGTTTTATATACGCGTTTGGGCATTGCATGTGTATAGATGGCAACCGACGCGACAGATGTGTCAGGAGATCCGCGGCGGCTTGCGGACAGGGATACAAGCTTACGCGACAAGTATCGGCGTTACAAGCAACTTCGATTTACCGATCCCGAGATGGCGGCGCTGCTGCTCACACCGGTGCTGACGTACCTCTTTCTCATCTCGTATTATCCCATCATCGATACGATATGGACGAGCTTGCATCAGGGCAGCGTGCTTCCGACCCAGGAAGAGACGTTCGTCGGTCTAGAGAACTATCGCTCGGTAGTGTCGAGTTCGTCGTTCTGGAACGCGTTCATAGTCACGATGATCTACACGTTCGTCAGCGTACCAATCGAGATGGTGATTGGGCTCGGTCTCGCGCTGCTAGTTAATCGCGGGTTCAAGGGAAAGTACATCGCACAGGCGGCGATCCTGTTTCCCTGGGCGCTACCGACGATCATCAACGCGCGGATCTGGTCGTGGCTGTTCCACGGTGAGTACGGCGTTATCAACGATATGCTCATTCGTGTGGGTATTCTCGAGTCGTCGTATCCATTCCTTTCTAATCCCGACATCGCGCTGGCGTCGATGCTATTCGTCACAATCTGGAAGACGAGTTCGTTTGTCGCGCTGATCCTGCTGGCGGGGCTCGCGAGCATTCCGGAGAACCTCTACGAGGCTGCGCGAATCGACGGCGCCTCCAAGGTCAAGCAGTTCTGGTACGTCACGCTGCCGCTCCTGAAGCCGGTCATCCTAGTGGCGTTAATCTTCCGGACATTGCCAGCGTTCCAGGCGTTTGGACTCCCTTACGGGTTAACCGGTGGAGGCCCCGGTGAGTCGACGACGACGCTTGTACTCTGGGCGCACCAAATTACGTTCACTCGACTGGAGTTCGGTGAGGGCGCTGCGGCCGCGACGATTATCACTGTGTTCGCAATGGTGATCTGCGTCGTCTACGTCGCCACCCTCTACGAACCGGAGGTGCGTTGAGATGGGTACAGACACGCGAGAGCGCTCCCTGTTCAAGCGTTACGACCCCCAGCGGATCGGCGAGTTGGTGGGCTTCTACGGGGCGATCATCCTGCTATGTCTAGTGTCGTTCTTCCCGATCATCTGGATCTTCCTCACCTCGATTAAGCCCTCCTCGGAAATCGTGCAGTTCCCGGTCAAATACCTGCCCAGTGAGATTATCATAGAGAACTACCGGATCGCACTGGAGCAGGCGCCGTTCGCGCGGTACCTATTCAACAGTTTCGTGGTGGCATCCGGGACCGCTATCGTCTGTGTCGTACTCGGGTCGATGGCCGGCTACGCCCTCTCGCGGTTGGAGTTCCGGTTCAAGCTCCACGTGCTGATGATTGTACTCGTCTCGGCAATGTTGCCCTTCTTCGGTCGGCTCATCCCGCTTTTCAACCTAGCTCGCGAAACCGGGTTCCTGAACAGCTACCTCGGACTAATCATCCCCTACTCGGCGTTCCAGTTGCCCTTCGCGATCTGGATCTTCCAAGCATACTTCAAAGAACTCCCCGACTCGCTGGAGGAAGCGGGCCTGATCGATGGGCTGTCTCACATCGGCGTCCTCTTCCGGATCATCCTGCCCGTCTCCGCGCCAGCGATGGCGACGACCGCAGTCATCGTGTTTATCTACGCGTGGAATGAATTCCTGTTCGCTCTTACCTTCATGACCCAGGATTCGATGAAGACAATCACCGTGGGCATCGCCCTCTACCAGGGCGAGTTCACGTTCCCGTGGGCGACTATCTCGGCGGCGGTGTTCATGTCGATCGTTCCGCTGCTCCTGCTGATGCTGTTCTTCCAGCGCAAGATCGTCGAGGGCCTCACCGCCGGCGTCGGGAAAGCCTAAGAAACGACCTTTTCCTCGAGGAGAAATTCTCGCCTCACCGATAGTAGCGAGGAGAGCCTCAGAAGATACGGAGCGCCTTCCAGTGAGAAAAAAGCCGGTCGTCGTTTCACTTACACATGGTGAAACAGCGGCGAAGTTACCGTACGATTACAACCACAGATTCGGCCGACGTTATCAATGCCAATACCGCAGCGCGCGACGATCCTGCAGTCGCTCATTCGCTCAATCAGGTCTCGACTGATGTCGTACTGCAGGTTGAGAACCGTCTGGGTCCATCAACTCGTCGTCCACGCTGGCGCCGGCGTCAAAGTCGCAGCCTGCGTTGCGAACTTCGGCCACGCCGACAGGACGCCGCGTTCCATGCCCAGGTCGTCAAAGTCGTGATCGCTTACTACCATAATATATCCCAACATACATTACCTGTTCGACAAAAATAAAAAATTACCGATCGGAGCGGTTCCGACCGCTTTAGACGATCAGTTCCGAGTCGTCGGTGAGGTGCTGCTCGGCGAGGTCACGGTCAATCTCGACGCCGAGGCCCGGTCCCTCCGGAACGTCGATCGAGCCGTTTTCAAGGATCGGCCCGCTCCCGTGGGTTCGCACGGCCAACTCGTTCCACCACGGGACGTCCCGGGAGTGCCACTCCATACACAGGAAATTCGGAACCGCTGCCGAGAGGTGCGCGCCGGCGACCGTCCCGATCGGACTCGAGATGTTGTGCGAGGCGATCGGAATCCCGTAGAGGTCACAGATCGTCGCGATCTTCTTCATCTCGCCGAGGCCGCCACACTTGTTGACGTCCGGCGCGGCGATGTCAAACGCTCCCTCGCGGGCGTACTTGTTGAACTGGGCCGGGGTGACGAGGTTCTCCCCGGTGAGCACCGGCAGGTCGAGCGCCTCGGTCACCCGGCGCTGAGCGTCGAGCTTCTCCGGCGGGACAGGATCTTCGAGCCACGCGAGATCGTACGCTTCGAGCTTCTTGCCCAGTCGGATCGCCGTCTCCGTCGTGAAGTTCCAGTGGAGGTCCATCCCGAGGTCGACGTCGTAGCCGATTTCGTCGCGGACGGCCTCAACGAGTTGGACCTTGTGTTCGATGGCCTCGTTGTCCATTCGGCGGTTGGCCTCGTCGTATTTGGCATGAGTCGGTACATCGAGGTCGAACTTCAGCGCCTCAAACCCTTCGTCAACCACCTCACGGGCGGCGCGGGCGTACGACTCTGGGGTGTATACCTCACGGGGATCGTGCGCCTCAGCCTCGCCCAGCGACGCGCCGCCGTGGGTGTCGCAGTAGATCGTGATCTCGTCGCGGTACTTTCCGCCGAGCAGTTCGTAGACGGGCACGTCGAAGACCTTGCCCTTGAGGTCGTAGCAGGCGGTCTCGATGGCGGTGAACGCGGCCTGGCCGATTCGGCCACAGCCGGTGTAGCGCTGGTTGAGCAGTTCGACGATGCGGTCGGTGTCCAGCGGGTTCTCGCCTTCGAGGTCGACGGCCAGTCGCCCGGCCATGTCGAGGGCAGCCTCCGCGCGGAACGTTTCGCCAATACCGTAGTGCTCGGTGTCAGTCTCGACCTTGACGATCCCCCAGGTGAAGTTACCGGCGATCGCCATGGTCTTGATGTCGGTGATCTTGATGTCGCGTTCGGGCGGACGGTGGGTTTCCTCGACGCCCATGTCGCGCCAGGGAACGCCGCCACCCTGCGGGATTCGGTAGTCTGGTTTATCCTCCATGAGTACACTCGTCAAAAGTGAGAAAAGCATTATAGTCGTTGCGATTGAAAGCATTGAGGCAGAATAGCATGCACACGGAGTGGCTCCACAGCACGCACCCACGGGATTTATTATTGATCCATTCAAATCAATGGTATCAGGAGAGCACCCATGGGACAGGTTAACATAACCGATCTGACGAAGATCTACAACGACGGTAGCAACAACGAGATCATCGCCGTGGACGACCTGGACGTCACGATTCAGGACGGAGAGTTCCTCGTGCTCGTCGGTCCATCCGGCTGTGGGAAATCGACCACACTCCGGTGTCTAGCCGGCCTAGAGATGCCGACATACGGAAGGATCGAGATCAATGGAGAAGAAGTTACCCAAAAGCGTCCGAAAGAGCGAGGGGTTGCAATGGTGTTCCAGAACTACGCGCTGTACCCCCACATGAACGTGCAGAAGAATATGTCGTTTGGACTGAAGATGACGACCGACCTCTCGAAGGAGGAACGCCGAGAGAAAGTTGAGTGGGCAGCCGACATCCTCGATATCTCTGATCTTCTGGAAAAGCATCCGAAGGATCTGTCCGGCGGGCAGCAACAACGCGTCGCGCTCGGGCGCGCGATAGTCAGGGATCCCGAACTGTTCCTGATGGACGAGCCGCTTTCGAACCTCGACGCAAAGCTGCGGACTACGATGCGCACTGAACTCCAGCAACTCCAGCAGGATTTGGAAGTCACGACGGTGTACGTCACTCACGACCAGACTGAGGCGATGACGATGGGAGATCAAATCGCGGTGCTCAACCGCGGAAAGCTCCAGCAGATCGGAACGCCTTTGGAGTGTTACCATCAGCCAGAGAATAAGTTCGTCGCGGGATTCATTGGCTCACCAAGTATGAACTTCATAAACGTATCTCATCGAGACGGCCAGCTTGAAGCCCCGTCGTTCACCTACGACATCACGCCTGAGATCGAAGAGGAGATCGATAGCGATAATCGCGAGCTGACTCTCGGTATCCGGCCGCAGGACATAGAGCTTGCTAATTCCTCCGTCAAGAACGCGGTGCCCGCGACGGTCAACGTCGTCGAACCAATGGGAGAAGTGTCCTACCTCTATCTGGAGATCGGCGACCAGACGTTCACTGCGAGCGTCAGCGGCGAACTGATCATCGACAACCAGCAAGAGCTTCACGTCATGTTCCCGATCGACCGGATTCACCTGTTTGACCAGCGCACCGGTGAAGCAGTCAAGAACCGGGAAGCGATCGACGAAGGTGAAGCGCTGGAAAAGCACATGATTGTCCCATCCAACGAGTAACGACTCGTGGCCATTTCGTGTCTATTCAGGTAATCTGGCGTTCTGTTCTGCTCGTTCGCAATTCGTCGTGATCATATTTTTCGCATTGTGCCGCTACGTAGGCCCGTTGTCTCCTCTTGCGGGCATGAAACATCGAACCTTTAGGTAGTAGCGCTACGCTGCAGCAGCCGGGATCAGCTGCGATCGAGTGTACGGTTCCACAACTGTTTTCAAGGTGCAAACGATTATGTGGTAGGTGCCTCAACTACCGATATGAGCAAACCACCGCGGCGATCCTGCGACGGACGCACCGTGAAAGCGGTCCAGCTCTCCTGTGACATCCTCGACGCGCTCCGGGCACTCGACGGTGCCGGCGTTACAGAGGTCGCGAACCACGTCGGCGTCTCGAAGGGTGCTGTCCACACCCACCTTGCGACGCTCAAAGCGAACGAACTCGTTGTCAATCACGATGGAGAGTACCAGTTGAGTCTGCGTTTCATCGACTTGGGCGAATACATCCGGGATCAGATTGGAATTTCCAACATCGTCGAGGAGGAGATCAAGAAGCTCGCCGAGAATAGCGGCGAGATTGCCCAGTTCATGGTTGAGGAACACGGCCGAGGTGTATACCTAGCCAAGGCAGAGGGCGAAAACGCTGTCCAGACCCTCTCGTACGTCGGGAATCGCAACCCACTCCATTGTACGGCCCTAGGGAAGGCGATTCTCGCCTACACGCCCGAAGAGCGCGTCAACGAGATCGTCGACCGCCACGGGCTTCCGGCGAAGACGTCGAATACGATCACCGAACGTGACAAACTCTTCGACGAACTCGAACGCGTACGCGAGCGCGCCCTTGCGTTCGACAGAGGGGAGATTTTCAAGGGGCTGCAATGCGTCGCCGCACCGGTGCTCGACCACGATGGCGAAGTGATCGGCGCGGTCAGCGTCACCGGACCGCGCAGCAGGATGCAGGACGACCATCACGAACAGGAGATCGCAGAGATGGTACGTCACACATCGAACGTAATCGAAGTGAACGCCGCCCAAGTTCAGTAGCATTTGCAAGCTACAAACGAGCGTGGCGGAAAAGCATAATTCTGTGCAGGATCGTAGAGATATCGTTTCCGAGCTGCAAACGCGTCCGATTCGTGGACCACCATTACAAACATACTGTAGTAAATCAATATCATGCAGTCGTAAACCCACTCGGAAGTAGTCTCGCACCCGAACAAGACGGAGCAATTCGAACATTACCTCGACACTGGACATCGTACAATGTCTGGCGACAGCGTGTGCTGCATACTGAATTCGTATCGTGATTCGTGTCTCGCGCGGTGCGATTTTCGCGGCCCCTCAACTACGTTGGCCGGGATCTGATCGAAAGTAATTCCAGACGCTCGCTGTTCGGATCGATCGGTTTCATCAGATATGGATGGCCGCAGAACCAGCGCTGATTCACCGCCTTCGCTTGCTATAACCGCCGCTGGCAAATTGAAGGCGAATATAAATCCATCAAGAGGGACTTCCTAGCGAAAACATCCTCGAAAAACTACCGTGGCGGATATTCTACTTCGTCTTCGCCGTGTTGCTGTACAACATCTAGCAACTCACCGACTTTCTGCTGAAAGCGGGCGTCAACGGCGAGATGGACTACGCACCCGTCTTGACCGCGGGCGAATGTGTCGATATCGTTGTCTCGGCGTTGACTCCGCCCGATAAATTGGCTGAGCCATCGCTGAGTCCGCAATTCGGCAGCGTCAAATCTGCGCAATTTCTCATATTCATCCGACAAATAGTCCCTCGACGGTCCGATATTGATGATTGGTCGGAAAATAACACCATGATCAACGAATATTCAGCCGAATATTACTCTATCCTCTAAAGCTGCGAACTTCCAATCAGCGATTTTTCTATGTAGCACTATGGGGTTTATAAGATGTTATTACCGAGATAGCAGCATCGTATCTGCGGAATACAGCTGGTTCAGCAATTCGACGATCTACTTTTGATTAACTCACAAGCCAATAGTGGATTTACCAACCCCCACGCCCTCTCCTAAGCTAACTCCATGACAGACCCCAACCCCCAAGATTCAACCACTACAGGAGGCCCTCCAAGACTTCATGAGGGACTCACGCAGTTCCTTGAGACCAAAGCCAAAAGCGACGACTAAGGTAGATATTGATACGTCACACTCCTGCAATACGACAAGGCGACTGACGAGTTCTACTTCCACATCACGACCCGAAAGTACGACAGCGACGAATCCGAGGTTTCGGAAGATACCGAGCACCAAACAGTCCTCGGTATCGACCTCGGCGTTAACAGCCTCGCGGTGGCCTCGACCGGTACGTTCTGGCAGGGCGACGAGTACGACCACTGGTGTGGCGAGTTCGAGAAGCGACGTGGTGAGATGCAACAGCGCGGGACGCAAGCCGCGCACAACGCACTCCTTCGCCTTGGCAAGCGCGAAGAAGCGTGGCGAAAGCAGTACATCCACACCGTCGCCAACGAGATCGTCACGGAAGCCGTCGAGAACGGGTGCGACGTAATCGCGTTCGAGGATCTCACAGACATCCGCGAGCGGCTTCCGCACGCGAAGTGGCACCACATCTGGGCGTTCCGTCGCCTGTTCGAGTACGTCGAGTACAAGGCATCGGAGCGAGGCGTCACAGCGAAGCAGGTTGCGCCGAACCACACGTCCCAACGCTGTTCTCGGACGGACTGTGAGTTCACGCACGAAGCGAACCGTGACGGCGAACACTTCCACTGCCAGAAGTGCGGATATGAGGTCAACGCGGACTACAACGCGGTCGTCGGATGATATCCGACGGGCAGCAACGTCGTATTGCGACGTTGCGACGGCGAAAAACATCGGGCTACGGTACGCCCGCAAGCGAACACACAGACTCCGGTCCTCGCCCACGTCGGGGAGCGGAGACGCACCAGTAGACGTGCGTGTGAATGGTGGGACGTTGAACGGCAAGAGTCACCAGCCTATTGCTGGCGACTGATTGCCGGGAGTCCACATCAAAGCCCTACCCTCAACGAGCGAACCCCGTATGGGGTGAGCGAAGTAGGGTAGGGTAGTTTACGAAGTTGTCGTCACTGAGGTCGGAGCGGAACGCTGCCAAGTATACGTCCAGTCGGCTTGGTTACTCGAGCAAACGAGAGTTAACACAGTACGCTAGTCGTCAAATGTCATTCCATATCCCCAGTCTTCCAGTTGGGTTTTAACTTCGTCGAGATGATCAAGACCGGTCATTACGAGTGCTTCTCGCAGATCGGTTAGTGATACGTTGCTATCGAACTGCTCTTCGAATTCCCGAAGTGCATCACGTTCTGCGCTTTTCGTATCGCTGTGAAGGAATAGTGGGACCCGATTACGCCCATCTTGCACTCCATCGCGCCGGAATTTATATGGAATCTGCATCGGTTGAGATGAGTCTCCGCTCTCTGAACGCGTTGTACCCTCTGAGCGGACTATACCTGGATTCTCGGTGTCAACATCCATCAACTGTGTCTCACTATCAGGTTTATCGTCGACAGTTGGTGACTGTTCCTTGTCTGTGTCAGAGTCCTCAGCGAACGGGTTCTCTCCGGCGCCTTGTTTCATTCCCGTCATGCAATGACCACCTCATGATCGAGATCTCCTGGTTCAGGTGGGTTTGGTGCTTCAAGTCCAACTTCAGCCTCTAATTGACGAGCTAAGGAATCAAACTGAGCGAGCGTATTGATCTCGTAATCACGACGTCGATCACGGAACACCCGGACGTATCTAAATGCCGAACATTGCTGCATCCAGCATCCTTCCATGAGAGAAGCGCGCTCCCCAATGATTTCGGGAATAGGGTACTCGATTTCGTTAAGAATCGTTCGCTGGTCGCGTGTGTCTTTGAAGCCGATAGGGACGGCTGCTAATACACCAACTTCGACGTCAAGTTGGTCTTCAAGGCCGGCAACAAGGGATTCAAGGCCTTGAACTGCTGCCTTCCCCTTTGCACTCGGTTCGACAGGGATTACGAGTGAACGAGTTGCGTGGATTGCATTGTAGAGATGTGGTCCTTCAGTAGCTGGTGGGTCGCAAATGAGGACATCATAGTTCTCAGGGACACCTGCTTCCTGGAGGACGCGCAGAAGCTGTGAGTGCATCCCAAACGCTTCACCCATTGCTTCTGCTTGGTCTTTCTCGCGCTGGAGGTACTCTGCGAGATCAGAGAGCATATTGTGTTCGGGAATGATATCAACGCCTTCTACGGTCCGGATGAGATCGTTCAAATCGCCTTTGGGCCGGCGAATGAGATGCCGGGCGAGATTATCGACAGGTTCCGTTCGTTGGTCATCAACACCGAATAGCCGTGAGAGATCACCATCCTGTGGATCGAGTGGTACAACAAGTGGTTTGAGGCCTGCTCGCGCATGAGCAACTGCTAGATTTGCTGCGGTCGTGGTTTTCCCTACCCCCCCAGCCTCACTGTACGTTGAATACGCTAACATACTCTCTCCGATACTGCGATCCCCCATCAATGTTCGTCAGACACATTCAGTAATTCAGACATCTACAGAACGTACTGAATACCCCCTATGAATGAATGTGATGAACACAATCAATGAATGTGTGTAGTGAACATTTTCAATGCACACCGCTACTACATCTGTTCTACAGAAAACATAGCGAGAGTGCCTCGGGGCTTGACCCCGAGGGTGAATCGCGTACGTTCGATTCAAACATGCTCCGTGCGATTGATGTATCGTTCCACAGTCCGCCCGCTCATTTCCCCCGCCGTCCCCACGTAAAACGAGCGTTCCCAGAAACCGCCGCCCCAGAACATCTGTTCGAGCAACGGCTCGTGTTGTTCCCACATCTCTCGGGCGGTGACACTCTTAATCATCCGAACAATCTCGCTCGGCGCGTGCTTCGGGTGAGCCGACAGGAACAGATGCACGTGATCCGGCGCGATATGCAACGAGAGAATATCGTATCCGTACCGTCCGGCCACACCGCGGATACTCCGCTCAAGCGAGGCTTCGATCAAATCCAGTACGGCGTGCCGGTACTTCGGACACCACACGAAGCGATAGTTAATTGTATAGACAGTGTGGTTCCCGCGTCGAACTTCCATGCACAGTATACGTCGCCAGTACGCTTAAGGCGTTCCAATGCATACACTGCATGTGAGCAAAAGATACACTGTCACCGTCTCGGACGACGAAGGCGAGTGGTTGGACAGCCAACCACACCTCTCTCCGAGCGGGTTGCTCCAAAAAGCGATTCGGGAGCAACAGCGCAAGGAGTCCGAATAGATGGACCTCACGCTTCGCTTTCGTGCGTATCCCGACGACGATACCGAGAGCGAAGCGTGGCGGCACATCAATATCCACCGGCAGATCCGCAACCACGCCGTCCGCGACTACTACCGCGCTCCCCGGAGCGACCGTCCGAGTGCCTACGACCAACACCGCAAGCTCACCGAGTGGAAACGTCAGTGGTCGATGTTCGCGGATGTATCGGCTCATGCCGCCCAACAAACGGTGAGCCAAATCCACAAGGATTTGAAGGTACTCAAAGAGCACCGGAAGAACGGTCGCAAGACCGGGCGTCTCAAGTGGCAAGGGTCGGGCGAAGTTCGGTCGGTAGCGTACCAGTCGGAAGGTTTCAACGTCAATCATACGACGGGTCAAGACGACGACTTCGGTACGCTCACCCTCTCGAAAATTGGCGAGATACCGATTCGCGCTCACCGCGACCTGCCAGAGACGGAGAACGTCAAACGCGCGGTTCTCAAGAAGGAACGAACCGGCGACTGGTTCGCCTGCTTCGTGGTCGAAGTCGAACCGCCAGAGAAACCAGACCCGGACGAGATCGATCCCACCGACTGTATCGGCGTAGACCTCGGTATCCAGTCGTACATCCATACGAGCGACGACCTTTCAGTCGAGTGCTTGGACCTCGCCGACGAGTACGACCACTACGCCAAAGAGCAACGGTCGCTCGACCGCAAGCAACGCGGGTCGGCGAACTGGGAGAACCAACGCCGGAAGGTCGCCAAAGCGAAGCGTCGAATCCGGTGGAAGGTACTCGACTTCCAACACAAGCTCTCGACGTGGCTCGTTCGGGAATACGACGTGGTGGCGGTCGAAGACCTCGATGTGAAGCCGATGCTCGAAACATCACAGTCGGCAAAGAACAAACAGGACGCCGCATGGTCGCGCTTTCTCGACCTGCTCGAATACAAGGGCGACTTGCACGGAACGCACGTCATTCGGGTCGATGCTCGCGGCACGACGAAAGAGTGCAACGAGTGTAGCGTCGAAACGAGCAAGCCGCTCTGGGTCCGAGAACATTCGTGCCCGGCGTGTGGTCACACGGAAGATCGGGACTTGAACGCGGCAAAGAACATCCTCGACAGGGGACTCAACTCTCTTCATGTAGGGCCGGGACGGTCCGAATCAACGCCTGTGCAGACTGTGCTCCCTGCGTTCACTCGTCATTCAGGGCAGGTGGATGCAAAGCACGTCATCGAAGCAGGAAGCCCCGCGGCTTGACCGCGGGGTACGTTCACGAAGAGAAGAAAGCGCATCAGGAAGACACTGGCCGGGATCAGTCTTAACCAACTAGATAGTCGCGAAAGGGGGAGTTCTGTTGATTAAATTCATTCCCTCTTCTGGAATTGCGCTGACTGTACAGAACAGTTATATTGATTCCCACCGTAGGTGGGACTATGCCGAAAGTAGACTCGAAGGGACGGATTGTGCTTCCCCAGGAGATACGCGAACGGCTCGGAATCTCACCTGGAACGTCAGTCGAAGTTCACGAAGAAGAAGGAAAAGCAGTAGTCGAACCCGAAGACAAGCCAGAGCAAATCCTGAACCGAATGGATCAAATAATCGAAGAAGCTGCCGAAACCAGATCTCCAACACCGTATGGAGAACTCGATCCGATAGCAAAAGATCACGCAGACACAGTACAACGGCGAGCCCAACAGGAGCAATCCAGTGACCAGTAACGGCCCATTTCTATTCGATGTCGGTGTGACTGCGCTCGCGCACGCGGGAACCCCTGTGAGTGAAACCCCTCTCTCGTATGTAAAGCAAGCAATTCGCGGAGAGATCGAAGTAGTCATCCCGTATGCATCACTCATCGGAGCACACCATGTTCTATCATCGTTCTATGGTTTTTCGAATGAGGAAGCGTCTCGACTAATGCAGAATTTCATGGACGCCAAGCAGATTCACTGGTACGAGAAAACAACAGAGAGCAGCGTTCGAGCAGGATTCACTCTCGCAGCTGAGACTAACATCGAAGGCTGGGATGGATATTACGCGCAAGTCGCTCGCGAAGAGGGCATTGAGACCGTTCTCACTCTCGACGATGACTTCAAACAGATAGACGAATTCACTGCAAAGGTCATTCTCTCTCCTGAAGAGTTCATCACTCTGAACCAGTACTTAGGATATTAGAGAACATGGTGGCAGACCTAGTAAGGATGCTATGGTCACCGCTGTGCAGGAGATGAAATATAGGATCGTCCCTAACTAGGAAGGTACGCTTGACGAATCTAGTACCTACTCATTGAATTGATATGCTAAGTACTCTATTTCCGTATCTACGGTTAGTGACATCCTCCCCGGCGTTCACGGCAGGACTTCCCTTTCAAGGGGATTCCAGTCTGCTACTGTCGGTTTCAGTCCGAATACGCCGAAAGCGTCATTTGTGCGGGGTTCGCACTCGTCTTCCGGTATCGTTCGAAAGACGCGTTCGTCTTTCGTGATCACGAGACGGCGGAGCCGTCTCGAACGAGACTGTGGCGGTGTCACTACCGCTTCCGTCCTGTGGCGAGTCATCGCGTTCCGATTCCCAAGGAACGCTCTCTCCCCACGGGTCAACGCGATCGGCGATTTTTGCCGCCGTCGCCAGAAGCCGTCGGCTTCTGGCCGCCCGTCGGAACTCCGTTCCGGCGACCGCGTTAATATCCGCTTGAAACTCCGATACGTGGCAGTCGCGGTATCAATCTCAACTGTTAACTTCCTCGTCGGGTTCAGTATTCGCGACGATCACGACGAAGCCCCGTTCAACACACGCAGTGCCATCTCCTTGATCGCTGCAACTGCCACAGTCATTCTCGCATTTCACAATTAGAGACAGTAATAGCGTTCAGAATGTAAGCAGCAAGTCGCGTTGGTATGGTAGGCATTCTATTCGTACATGATGTAATGTCTGTACCGTTTTGAATGTCTTACAATGATATAAAGTATGTAAAGTAAATACGCTATTTGCCGTTAATACCATCATGCAAGTCAAAATATTTTATAACACCTACAACGGCTGGGAAGAAACATGAGATCGCGGACGTTTCTTGGCGTCGGATCGAGCTTCGTTCATAACTGGTCAGGTAATCCACGCCAACGGCGGTAGCTATCCGACACCGAACGTGATCAGCTCCGAGTGAAGGGTGACTGCCAGTCATACCAGGGAATAGACGTTCCGTGACTCCCCGGATACGCTCGGTTTCTCTTTCCTGACTATGTTCGAACTCTCAAGACGCTTCAGTCCACAACGGGTAGTCTGGGTGGACAGGCGGGATTCGGCGGTAATCTGTTTTCGCGTTAGCTTCTCTTCGTTCTTCAGGACGTAATATACCAGCTTCGAACTCAGCGCAATGCCTGTCTTCTGATTCGAGACCATGCTATTGGCCACCAGTAAGAGAAACCCGGGTAATAAATGTAGTTAATCACCTCGGTTCCCCACAGAGAGGACCGATTAACTCGGCGCTCTATCGGACAGTATCTATATGATCCATGCGCGTCACCGGAGTGCATGGATCTCGATTTAGAAGGAAAGAGAGCGTATCTCACGGCGGCCAGTAGCGGGTTAGGAGAGGCGGTCGCAACCGAACTGGTTCGCGAGGGCGCGAACGTCATCATCTCGTCGCACGACGAGGATAACCTTCGGATGGCCGTCGACTCGATCACGGAGGCGACTGGACGAACGGAGACGATCGACTACACGGTCTGTGACCTGAGCGACCCCGAGAGCATTCAAGACGCGACGTGGAAGGCGATCGATAACCTGGGTGGCCTAGATGTCCTCGTAACCAACCACGGCGGTCCGCGGATCGACCCGTTTTCTGAACTCTCGTTAGAAGACTTTGACACCGCCTATCAGGGCATACTTCGAAGCACGCTGCAGGTCTGTCAGGAATCACTACCCGCGCTCTCCAATGGGAGAGGTTCGATAACAAACCTCGTTGCAGCTTCTGCATTGGAACCGTCAGCAAGCGGGGCGGTGGGGAATGTCTTCCGGCCCGGGATCTACGGTCTCTCGAAGGTCCTCTCTGAAGAATATGGGGAATCCGACATCCGCGTCAACTGCGTCTCACCACGTGGAATTATGTCTGACCGGATCGAGCAGAAGCTCTCTCAACGTGCTGAGCGGCAAGGAATCTCCGAGCAGGAAGCGCGCGGTCAGCGTGTCGCGGAGCTCCCAGTATCGGACCTCGGAACGCCCGAGTCTTTTGCCCGCACCGTCGCGTTTCTGGCGTCGCCGGCTGCGGACTACGTGACCGGTGCAGTACTGCCGGTCGACGGCGGGTGGCACAGACACGCCTTCTGAGGACCGCGTTTCAAACCTGATGTCGCTGGACACCACTTGACTGGAAAAAACCGCTCGGCGTTAATTTTGTGAGATTCTCGCAACGACGCTCCAAGAGTCAGAATAGTTGTTTACGACAGCTCTTCGATGTTCTCGACGATCGCATCGGCGAAACCAGTGGCGTTGGCGGCGGACTCCAGTACGGTCTGGGCGGCGGGGGCGACGTCGACGCCGATGCCGTCGCCGTAGATGATCGGGATGGCGGGCGTTTCGGGGACCGAGAGCTTCTCGCCGTCGAATTCGATGGTCTCTCCCTCCTCTGAGACATCGACCTTGTCGTAGCTCATAGCAATTTCACAAATCCATCAGTATTATAAAATAGTGTGATTCCGCCAGCAGATACGCAAATATAGACGATCACTCAAGTGTTTGTTTCATCTTCTAATTTAATGTCATGATATATAACAAGGGTATGATATCCTCAATCGTTCAGGACGCTACCAATGAGAATTGGAAGACGTGAAGTGTTACGGTAGAACGGCTACAAACCGGTCGTCTATAGCGTTGTTCTCGAAGTAGTCGTGTGTACAATCCACAAGAGTATCGATGATATTACTCCTCGCCCGAATCGAGGAAGCGGCGATATGAGGAGTGACGACGACGTTTTCGAAATCATGGAGGGATGAATCGGCTGGTAACGGTTCGTCCTCGAAGACGTCGAGGCCAGCCCCCGCAATGTCCTCGTTCATTAGTGCTTCGATGAGTACATCTTGATCAACGATCGCTCCTCTGGCGGTATTGACGAGGATCGCTGAGGACTTCATCTGCGAGAGTACGGCTGTATCGACCATATGGTGTGTTTCCGCTGTGTGTTCGGCAGTCACCACGACTGCGTCCGAGGATCGAAGCAAGGTCGGTAGTTCGACCAGCTCGGCGCCAGTGACGTCGGTGTCGATATCGTGAACATAGGGATCGTAGGTCAACACGTCAGTGTTGAACCCGGAAAGTAGCCCAGCTAACCGCCGCCCGACGTTCCCAAACCCGATGATACCCACAGTTGTCCCTGTTACTGGCCGTGCATTGGGGACTTCATCTCGCCACAACCCGTTCCGGAGAGCGTCTTGACCAATGACGACATTGCGGTTCACGGCCAGTAGCAACGAGAGGGCGTGTTCGGCAACGGAAAGGGCGTTCATCCCAGGCGTATAGAGAACGGCTACATTATTGGCAGCCGCCGCTTCAAGGTCGATGCTATCGAGTCCTGTTCCGATTTTCGAGACCAATTGTAACGAGTCCACCGCTTTGAATACGTCAGCAGTAAGCGGTAGTCGAGACGTCGTAAACAGGACCTGTTTCCCCCGTAGTTTCTCGATCACGGCCGTTTCTGTTGGGGGAACACCGACTTCAAGAGCGAAGCGATCGTCAATTCGCTCAAGCAATCGATCACGGGGTTTGACGTCTTGGTCGATAAGCCCGGGAATAAGCTCGGAGGATTGCTCAATCATCGTCGCTCATCACCGTAAGAACGGGAGATTCCGCACTCAGCAAGATAGATTGAGTCACACTCCCGAAGAGTACCTTGCCAACCTTGGATCGGCTTCGACCGCCGATAGTGATGTAGGATGTGTCCTCTTTACCGGCGTACTTCAAGACTTCTTCCGCGGGATCACCGACGAGACCGACGGCCGTATACTCTGTATCGACAGTCGCACCGGCGATGTTATCGGCGATTTTCTCTGCCATCTCACGGATCGTTTGGACGTCGATCGTCTGACGAGTCTCATCGACGCTCGCCCGCTCGAGTTCCTGAAATCGAGATTGATTCAACACATGCACCACATGTAACGGTTCATTGAACGCGTTCGCCAGCCTTTGTCCTTCATCCACGACAGCAGATTCGGACTCTTGGTTATCCACTGCGGCAATAACGACCATGCTACCCGTATACATAAACTAGGCCCTATTATAAGTTGTACCTCTTCCGACCGTCACCCTGATAGCAGGACTACCGGTCGAAAACGAGTGCTTCGGTAACTTTTTGCAGAGGAGTGATAATAGCACCGTTAATGCGATTAGATCGGTTCGGAGAGACGCGTATCCTACCGTTTCTTCCTTCTGTGCGGAGCTTTGGACTGGCGCTTGCACTGGTTGTGCTCGTCATCGGTATTCTCTCTCCACCTCCGGCAGGGATGACTCAAGAAATACAACTAGTTCTGACAGTGTTCTTCTTCGCTCTCGTGTTATGGCTCACGAAGGCGATTCCCTACACCCTTTCGAGCGTTCTGAGTGTAGTGTTGTTGTTCACGTTAGAGCTCACGGATACGTTCGAGGAAGCTGCTATTGGCTATGCATCCTCGCTCTTTTTCTTTCTGTTCGTCCTCCTGTTGTTAGGGAACGCGATCTCCAAAGTGGAACTCGATGACCGCGTCGCGAAGGGACTCCTGTCGTCACAGAGCACGCCTCGTCGAACAATTCGGTCGTTGGCTAGCAACCTACTGATCCTGTCGTTTTTCATGCCATCAGCCATGGCTCGGACAGTAACGTTCATCCCAGTCGTTCGCCGCCTGACGACGGTTTACGGACTGGACCAGAACAGCAACTTCACTCGGTCCTCGTTCATTCTTCTCGGTCATGTAAACCCCATCGCATCAATGGCACTGATGACGGGCGGTGGCATGGCGATCATCACTTCCGAGATCATCAATTCCACGGTCAGGGCCGTCACTTGGGTCGAATGGGGGATCCTGATGATCCCACCTACGTTGGTCCTCTACGGGTTGGCAGCGATAAGCGCCGGACTGATTTACGGTGTCAATGATACCGTTACCGTCGAAGAAAGCGCCGACGAAGGGGGACTGGGAGCCGATGTTGATGAGGAGCCGCCGCCGCTGACTCGCGATCAGCGCATCGTTGCAGTCGTGATGCTCGGCGCGATCCTTGGGTGGGTTATCGGGTCGTTCATCGGACTACCGACGATTGTTCCGGCGATCGGTGCTGGAGTGATATTGGCAATGCCTGGGATCGACATCATCACGACCGAGGATATTCGGGACGTGAGTTGGGGCGTCCTCTTCCTCATCGGGGCGATGTTCTCTATCCTCAGCGTGATGGAGACATCCGGCACGCTTGGGTATGTGGTCGATGGTATAACTCAATACATAGCGTTTTCATCGCTCCCAACGTGGCAGGCAGTGACGATCCTCCTGATATTGGCCGTCTGCATTCGAGTGTTCTTCTCGACCGCCTCTGCTGCGATCGTTATCGTCCTCCCGATCATCCTCGAGTTCGGCGAGATCAGTGGTGCGAACTCGTTGTATCTCGCGCTATCGGTACTGATCCTTATTGGGTCGACTACCTTCCTTCCATTCAACACATCTGCAGTTCTCATCTCGTTCGATAGGGGACCACTCACCAACCGCGAAGTGTTCGGCTTTGGCTTCGTGACGATGTGCCTCGCCGCAGTCATCATCTCGCTGTCATGGTTCCTCTATTGGCCCCTCGTTACCTGAGTGCTGCCATTAGAATAGTTATGGAGGATCGGAAAAGAAGCCGCGAAAACCGGTCTATCTCAGGACAGCGCTCGTTCAAGCCGCGGTTTTACGAACGGTCCAACGAGCATCACGATCGTCATCAAGAGGAGCCCGAACGCGATAGGCTGTTGTCCTGGGCTCAGGAAGATGGAGTACTCACCGCCAGAGATCTGTAACGATCGTAGGAGGTTTTCCTCGGCGATCGGCCCTAAGACGACCCCAAGGACGAACGCGATCACCGAATAGTTGTACTTGACCATCAAATAGCCAATGAGACCGAGGAGGACCAGCGTCAAGATGTCCATCCAGTTGTTGTTAAGGGTAAACCCACCGACCATAGAGAGGACGACGACGATTGGGATGATCACGTGGGTGTCGATCTGTGTTAGCCGTCCCATCCGCGTGACGAATACGACACCAACAAACAGGATAAAGAAGTTCCCGATGAGCAGTGCGATAAGGAAGGTGTACGTCAGGTGGAGATCCGTCTCGAACAACTGCGGTCCCGGACGAAGCCCGTGCATTAGCAACCCACCGAGTAAGACTGCAGTCGATCCACTACCGGGAATTCCGAAGGCAATCGTTGGGATGAGTGAACCACCGATAGTGCCGTTGTTAGATGCCTCTGCTGCGATCACGCCTGAAGGCTCTCCCTTGCCGAATCGGTCAGGAGTAACCGAGCTCCGCATCGCCTCGCCGTATGCAATAAAGTTCGAGACGGTTGCACCAGCTCCCGGGACAGCTCCAATAAGCATTCCAATGTATCCCGATTTCAAGAGAGTCCGAGGGTGCTGGAACGTCTCACGGACGCCCGCGAGACTATTGCCAGTCATCTTGATCGCGGAATCAGCGATACCACCCTGCTGACCGGCGAGTTTTATCATTTCAGCGATAGCGAACATACCGATCAACGCGGCGATAAAGTCGACCCCGTTTCGAAGACCGATTTGGCCAAATGTGTACCGGAGTTCCGGAGAGTTCGGTGCGATACCGATCGTTGTTATCATCAACCCAAACCCACCAGAAATGATTGCTTTGACAATAGATCCACGAGCAACGATAGCGATCATTGCTAAACCGAGGACTGCCATCATAAAGTTCTCCGGAGAGCCGAACAGAAGGACGACCTCGATAAGCAACGGTGAAATGAGAAGGAGAGTTAGTACCGATAAAAATCCGGCTACGGACGAAGCCGTCGCGGACATCGATAACGCATCGACTGCTCGTCCTTGTTTCGACATCGGATACCCATCAAACGTCGTCGCAGCGGCGGCACCGGTGCCGGGGACGTTGACGAGGATCGCCGAGATACTACCGCCGTACATTGCGCCACTATACATACTCACCAGAAGGACAATTGCATTGACTGGTGAAAGCGGAAGGGTAAGAGGCAGGATGATGGCCATGCTCAACGAGGATCCAACACCGGGGAGTGCACCGCCGATCATACCGAGGATGAGCCCAACAACGATCCACAGGAGTGTTTGACCAGTAAAGACGAGGCTGATCGCTTCGGTCAGTGCTCCGATCGCTCCCACCTGTGCAACGAGTCCGAGTCCACTCATTTGAGAGCCTCCATAAGCGAGATGCCAGATATGTTCAATACTCCCGAGGGGAACAGTATTTCACCGCGATCGAGAGGTACACCGAGCAGCCCCATGAACACGTCACCGATGACGATCCCGAGAACGGTGAGTGCAATAGTCATCTTCCACGAGAGCTTAAACCACCGGGCATACACGAGCACAAAAATCGGTGTAGCGAGATAGATCCCGATAGCGAAGCTAAGCACCGCATAGCCGACTATGGCGATCGCAGTGAACAGCGAATCGTGAATCGGACGACCGACAACAGATAACTCGGTTGCTTCTGAAGAGGAAGCTGTCTGCTCCGATGTAGACTGCTCAAGCTTCTGGCTTAGTTCATCATCAGTTTTGAATACCTCCGGTTGTTCGGTGAGGAGAGTCGAAACACGGTCCGGGAGGTAGTTCCGGGATATAAGTAATACCGAGCCAATAAACACGGTCCCAGCTGTGAGCCGTGGGAATCGGGCAGCACTAACGCTCTGAAAGTTGAACGTTCCCCAGAGCATGTACGCCGAACTCACGAGCATAATGAGGAGAAGTAACGTTTCCATATGAACGAACTTCTCTGAAAATCGTTTGTACTGTTCTTCAAACGTCATGGTGATTTGGTGTGGGGGGTTCGAACAACATATGTTGATAGTAATTCATGGTCATATCGCGATTCTTTGAGAGGGGTGGCAAACAGCTGGTTCAGGCGGATTCCCTGACTTCTTCGAGGTCGACTTGGTCGGGGATATTCTCGAAGGCGTCGCTAACAGCCTCTTCGGCGACATCCGGTCCGCCGTACTCAAGTACGTTGCCAGTATCCTCGGCCCACTGCTGAAGCTCCTCGTTTTCGAGGCTAGTTTCAAGTGCCTCTGTAAGCGTTTGAATGGGCTCATCGGGCGTTTCCGGTGGCACATACATACATCGGCGGAGTTGACCGAGGTAATCGATGTTCGGATAGCCGACATCGGTGACCGCCGGGAGGTCGGGAAAGACCCCCGTACCCTCGCTGGAGAGAGAAACAACAGGGTCGATCCTCCCGTCTTCGGCGGCACCTTGTGCGGCCGTATCGGTACTAATCGCAGCAGGCACTTCACCTGACGTGGTTGCCTGCACGGCGGGTCCGGAACCGTCGTAGCCCACGTAGCGTTGCCAGGCGAGGTTATACTCCTCGTTGTCCCTCATCAACAGTGCCAGGACGTGATCGACCCCACCCTTTTGCTTCCCGGAGAATGCCTCTAGCTCTCCGGACTGGTACCGGCTAACCAGATCTTCGAACCCTTCTATCTCGTATTCAGGGTTGGCGACAATAACGAACGGAGTTCGAGCGTATGCGCCAACGCCCTTGAGTTCCCGTATATCGAAATCTGGGGGGTTGACCATCGCGGATACCGGAGTAGACGGGGGATTAAACCCACCAAAGGTATAGCCATCGGGCTCAGCCAGAGCCAGCTCGCCGGTCCCGCGGAGAGAGGCAGCACCCGGGATGTTCTCGATAGCAATGTTAGTACCGAGCTCCTCACCCATGATAGGGATCATCTGTCGGGCGAACGTGTCAGTACCACCACCTTCTGAAAAGGGAATGATGTATCGAAGATCCTCGTTCGGATACCCGTCTCCGTTGCCTCCATCCCCTCCACCGCCTCCAGCCAGGTTTTCGGTGCAACCCGCCAGTCCAGTTGCTAATGTTGATGCTATACCGACATTTCTCAAAACTCGCCGTCGACTAGTGTGATGGTCCGTGGTTTCTTCCCTCATGCATCTGTGATACATCGGTAACACCAAATAAATGTTTTGGTCGGTCAATCATGAGGAACGGTGAGAATTATACAGCAGTTGCAGTGTATTTCGGCTACCTGATTAGAAAAATGTGAACTCACCGTTATCTAGGACGACTTCGCCGTCAAGTTCCAGTGTGGGTTCTGCCATCATCGCGTCGAAATGAACCGGGGCACGCGTTGTTCCACCGAGATTGCTACTCGTGCCGATACCGAAGTGGACGTTACCGTACCGACCGTGGTCGTTAGAAAACCAACCGTTGAATTCGGGGCACTCAGGGTTCATTCCGACCGCAAGCTGAGCAATGTTGTAGACTGCAGGGTCATCGTGTTCAGACCAGACATTCGCGATACGGTCGGCTTCCCGCCCCCCTTCAACGGACGTAACTGCTCCGTCTTCGATCTCCATTTCCACAGGTGTTTCAAGAACACCGATATCCAGATTCGGAATTGCACCGTCGAAAACGACTGTTCCGTTGGTTGTTCCCTCGACAGGAGCAATGTTCGCCTCAATATGGACGAGTGCGGTGAATTCGCCGGGTTCGTCAGCGATACCGGGATGAGCGTTTCCGGATCTTCCTTCCAGACCCACCGTGACATCCGTACCCTGTGGAGAGGTGATTCGCGCTTCATCAGCTTCGCCGAACTTTCTACCCATCTCTTCGCAATGGGGCCGCATCCCGACATAATCCGCATATAGACCCCCGCGAATGAGCTGTTCGCCAGTGAACTTTACCATGCTAATAATTCGTGCACCGTTTTCCTTCGCTTCAGCCGCTGCCGACGAATGAGTGATGGATCGATGGACGGGAGTGATAATCACGTCTGCCTCCATCATTGCCGCTGCCACAACCTCCTCGGGCTCATTACCGTCATATTCTCGCGGGTCCATAAGAGTCATGGTGACATTCGCATCACGTTCCTTTGCAGCAGCAGCGACTCTCTCTGCAACATCGGCGACCTGCCAATCAGAAACCACGAGGACGTCCTCACCGGGTTCGATTGCAGCACAGGTTTCAACAACAATACTCGCTCCTTTCATCTCTTGGACAGAGTCCATGACTCGACATCACACAGGCGGATACTAATACGTTCCTGAACCGGCCAGCCTGTTTCACAGTACTTCACTTCCGAGCATCCATTCCTATATTCGACGATCATTCGCCGTACCAATTTTAAGCTTATTTACACGCCTTCTGGGTCGCTCTTTCTATACCTGATCAAGGTCTGAGGCGAATGCCGCTCCACTCCTCCAAAGTCGAGCCGTTTGGTCGATCGAGACACTCCGAATTGGAGTTTCCGTAGCGTCCGTATCAACACCAATCCGGATCACGCTCTTTGGATGACCAATTCGAATCACGCGAGTTCGCACGACTGTGTATCGACACGGGTGCAACCATATTCGACGGTACTGGTCTGCCGTACTGGGCAAAATGGATATCTACAAGGAATACCCAGTGTTCTATTCATTAGGGGACTTCGGGTACGGAACAGAAATAGTCGAACGGCCGCCCACCGAAAATTTCGATTACTATGACGTCAGTGACATCCTCCCGCGCCTAAAGGCGCGGGCTTCCCACGCCCACTAACAGGCGGTTCGTTGAGAGATTTACGGTTGCCGGTCCAACGAACCGGAGGCGGTGCCACGCCGCTGTTACTCCTCTCCTGCTCAGGACTCGGAGTTACGTGATTGTTTTCTGTCGGTCTGCGTCCCACGGGCTTACGTTTTGATGAAGCAAACACCGAGTCAACTGTCAGTTTGTGGAACGTCAAGACCCGGCGGGAAACCGAGGGGTTGACGACCGAGTATACGTCCGTAGGGCACCTAATCTTTCCGATACGGGCGTTTGAACAGATGAAGACGCCGCCATATCCCCGCCCTGAAGGCCGGAGTTTTGGCGGCTGCGATTCATAACGAGAGCGAAACCTTCCACAGCGGGGAACCCCAACCTCGCTACCGGTAATGACGCGAAGGCGATTCTGACGCGGTTCAAGGCATTGTCCAAACCGTTGGCCATAGTGTGGCATCACTTATCGCTGAGGATGATCTGTGCCGGTCCAAGCGCATCATACTCCCGTTTATCGAGTGTAACATCTACTGCCTTCCCGAACGATTCAAGACCGTCGAACTCATGTGTGACGTACTCATCGATAGGAATTTCATCAGAGGCGACAAGGTCGGTGGCGAGTTCGCCGGTATCGGTCCCGGGACCAACGTTGACGACGCCCTTTCGTGGGTTCTTCCAGCGAACCGCTTTTGAACGGAGAGTACGAGGTGTGATCTCGATATCTCCTTCGACATGACCGACCTGAAGAACTGTTGCACCGCATCGAACCGCACGAAATGCTTGGGCAAGAGGTTCGTCACCCATAGTAGCGTGTGACTGCTCGCCACCGACCGCCGCGAACGCGACATCGGCGCCAAATCCGTCCGTGGCTGCCCTGATCTCTTCTACCGGATCGGTCGCGGACGCATCTATCGGCGTCACGCCATGGTTGGCAACGATCGAGAGCGGTCGTTGCCTAATATCTACGGCATACACCTCTCCCGCTCCGAATTGCTTAGCGAGCAACGCACACTGAAACCCCATTACTCCTGTACCGACAACGAGGACGTTGTCGCCGGGACTAATCCCCGCGTCGATAGTACAGAGGACAGAGCTAGCTAACGGCTGGAGCGCTGCGCCTTCGATATCAGAGACGCCGTCAGGGAGGTGTCGGAGCGGGTCAATCGGAAGCCGAACGAATTCTGCGAGTGCCCCCGATCTGTCGTAGCCGATGGAAGTAGTGTTGGGACAGTAGCTGGTGTATCCTGCACGGCAGTACGGGCAAGAACCACAATGAATCTTTCCGGGTGCGTACACGCGGTCGCCGACGCTGAATTCCTCAACAGCTGGGCCGCACTCAACAACCTCGCCACAGAACTCGTGGCCAAACAACTGAGCTCCATTCTCCCCCTCGGTAATTGCCCGTTCGACGGTATCGTAATGGGCAACCTCCTTACCTCGATAGAGAGAACACTCGGTCACGCTCAATTGCACCCGTGAGACGTCAATCAGTACTTCTCTCTCCCGCGGCTCAGGGCGGTCTACATCCGCCACACTAAACGATCCGAAATCTTCGACGACAATTGCATCCATATCGATCCGTCCACGGGCTAGTAGAAATATCCTCGGACGAGCGCAATACCCAGTAGGACGTACTATAGGACGAAACGTCTATAGTGATTCCCTTTTACGTACCTTGTGGAGATGGACGCAGCTAACGATCAGCGCCTCATAGTAGTAGGATGTGGTATCGCAGGACTAAGCGCAGCCAACCGGGCGGTCGAACTCGGAATGGACGTTACTGTTCTGGAAAAATCCCCAAAAGAGAAGAGAGGTGGACATACATGGCACAGCGAATCGTTCCGGGTCGCCTCTACTGAGGCTGATCTAGAACAGTATGGGTACAAGTTCAACATTGACGACTATAGTCCAGACGACTTCTATGCCGACATCATGAGCCAGACGAATGGACGGGCCGACGATGAGCTGGCCCGGACGATTGTCGACGAAATCGGCCCAACCGTCGAGTGGCTCACCGAGCGCGGCGTCGAGTGGGATATGGAGCCGCTCAACTCCGGGTACACGGTCGCGCGGACGTTCTTTGATGGAGAACAGCTGGTGAGCGCGCTCGTTGAGGCGGCCGAGGACAAGGGCGCAACGTTCGAATACCGAACCGAGGCTCGCGAGCTTCTGTTCAAGGATGGCAAGGTGGCGGGACTGCGGGCACGAACCGACGACGGGGACGTTGAATACGAGGCGGACGCTATCGTCGTTGCTGCCGGCGGGTACGAATCAAGCGAAGAGAAGCGGACCCGGTACTACGGTTCCGACTACGATGCGATGAAGGTACGTGGCAGCCGGTACAACACCGGGGAGGGGATCGAGATGGTACTTGACGCAGGTGGCCGTGCGACCGGTCAGTGGGGCGGGGCACATATGGCGCTGATCGACAGCGAAGCACCTGACTACGAGGGCGGCGCAAACCGCGTCGACGGCTATCAGTACGGCCTGTTGATCAACAACGACGGCGAGCGATTCTTCGACGAGGGAGAGGACGCCCGCGCGCACACCTACGCCAAGCTCGGCCGGCTCATCTTCGAGGAGCCTGGCCACGAGGCGTACATCCTTATCGACGACTCGCTCACCGAGCACATGCGCGCGACGGGGCCCGGCGACTGGGTCACCGGCGACACCGTCGAGAGCGTCCTCGAGGAGCTCGGCTGTGAATCGCCCACCGAGGGCGCCGAGACCGTCGAGGAGTTCAACGCGGCGACCGACCCCGGCGAGTTCGATCCCGACTCGCTCGACGGCAACCGAACCGAGGGACTCGACCTCGAGAAGACCAACTGGGCGCTCCCCCTCGAGGAGCCGCCGTATCACGGCTATCGCGTCACTGGCGGCATCACCTTCGGCTTCGGCGGCGCGGCGACCGACGAGCGGGCGCGCGCGCTCGATACGATCGGTCGCCCCATCCCCGGGCTATATGTCGCGGGCAACACGACCGGTGGGCTCTTCTTCGACAACTACCCCGGCGGCACTGGCCTCGCGAACGGCGCCGTCTTCGGCCGGATCGCCGCCGAGGAGAGCGCGGAGTACGTGGAGGAAGGGCAATGATCGGGGATCAACGGGCACTCGAGTGTGCGATCGTCCGCGGTGGGACGAGCAAGGGCGTGTTTATCCGAGCTGAGGAGGTACCGGAAGAGGGTCGTGACGAGGCCATCCTATCGCTGTTCGGCAGCCCGGATGATCGACAGATCGACGGTCTGGGCGGGGCGACGTCGACGACCTCGAAGCTGATGCTCGTCGAGGCGTCCGACGACGAGGCTGCGGACGTCTCGTATACGTTCGGACAGGTGGCCATCGACGAGCCGGTGATCGACTACGGCGGCAACTGCGGAAACCTCACCTGTGCCATCGGCTCGTTCGCCATCGACGAGGGGCTCGTCGACGTCGACCCCGAGGCCGACGTGGCGGACCTACGCCTTTACAACACCAACACCGACTCGTACATCGACCAGCACGTCCCGCTGACCGACGACGGCCGGGCGGCCTCGCGCGGCGACTTCAAGATCCACGGCGTCCCGGGGACCGGGGCCCGGATCGATACGTCCTTCCTCGAACCAGCGGGCGCCGTCACCGACGAGCTGTTCCCGCTCGGCGGGCCAACGATCGAGCGCGAGATCGACGGGGAGTTGCTCGAACTCAGCGTCGTCGACGTAACGACGCCGATCGCGTTCGTGCGAGCAGCCGATATCGGACTCACAGCGACCGAAGGACAGGAGAAGATCGACAACGATCCGGAACTGCTCGAGCGTCTCGAACGGATCCGGGGGACGATCTGTGCGGAACTCGGCCTCGTCGACGACCTTGAGCGGGCCTCGGTGGAATCGCCAGGGTACCCGAAGCTCGTGTTCGTGGCCGAGCCGACGGACTACGAGACCCCCGAGGGCGATTCCGTACAGGCAGACGAGGTGAACCTCGTCGCCCGTTATATGAGCATGCAGAAGCTCCATCCGGTCTACGCGGTCACCGGCGTTTCCTGTACCGCTGCGGCGGCGCTTCTCCCGGGGACCATTCCGAATGAGGTGGCTGCTCTCGAGGGCGAGACGGTGACGCTCGGTCATCCGAAGGGGACCATGTCCGCAACAGCGGACGTGAATGTGGAAACCGAGACAGTTGAGAGCGTCACGGTGTACCGAACACAGCGTCGTCTGATGGAAGGCACCGGTTTCTACACCGACTAGCGCGGACCTTTCTCCGGCCTCCTCCATTTCACCGGTGGCGATCAGTTCCAGCGGGTTGGCTCTGTTGAAATCCTTTAGCGGTGACAGTGAGAAGAGCGACTCTTCGTATCGGAGTTCACGGATTCGATGCGAAACAAGCTGCTCAGCACATCGCACGGCTGCAAGAGGTTCCAATAGAGCCAGCGGCTTCTAATTAATAAACGAAGATATATTACCTATCAGCGATACTGTGAGGTAATGCCACAGGACATGCTTGAGCTAGAGATGGCTACAGCCTCGCGTTCGATCGTCGAACAGTGTCTGAACGTTCAAACCGACGAGGAGGTGCTGGTTCTCACGGATCCGAGGACGTTCGGCGTCGGCAAGAGTATCGCGACAGCCGCAAACGGTGTCGGCGCCGACGTCGTGACGTCGGTCATGCCGTTACTAGAAAGTCACGGAAACGAGCCCCTCGATACCGTTGCTGACGCGATGGCGACGGCCGACGTGGCGTTCACCTGCACGACACACGCGATCACCCATACGCGGGCCCGGCTTCGAGCGGCGGGGGAGGGAACTCGAATAGGAGTGCTTCGGGGGGTTACTGAGGACATGATGGTCGATGGCGCGATGACAGTCGATTTCGAGGCGCTTCGGCGCCGAACGGAAGCGATGGCTCAGATCATCACGGACGCCGAGGAGGCCGTCGTTACCAGCGATCAAGGAACGGACGTAGAGTTCAGTATAGAGGGATGTCAGTCGTTCTCTCTTGACGGCTACTTCCACGAGGAGTACGGCTTCGCGACGCTCCCTCCGGGTGAGGCACCGACACACCCAGCGGAAGGAACGGCAAACGGAACGATCGTTATCGACGTCGCGATGGACAACCTCGGGCATCTCGAAGAGCCGATCGAGCTGACGCTCGAAAACGGATTCGTTACCGACGTTCAAGGGGGAACACAAGCAGAAGAACTAGAGGAGATCTTTGAGGGAGCCGACGAGAACGCTCGAAACCTCGCCGAGTTCGCCATCGGAACGAACCCGAAGGCGAAGCTGATCGGGAACACCGCAGAAGACAAGAAACGCGAAGGGACGATCCATTTCGCAGTCGGGGATAACGAGTCACTTGGTGGGACGCTGAAGAGTGATATCCATCTCGATGGCGTGATTAAATCACCGACTGTGAAACTTGATGGTACAACAGTGGTAGACGACGGTGCGTTGCGGCGAGAGTTGCTGGAGTAACCGGGCAGCTATCGCCCATCCGCTTTTGAAGATAACTCAGACTAGTAGCTGCGCCGTGGGCAATAGTTATTCATCGTTCTCATCTCATTCCGCAGAATGGGATCGCTAGTTCGTTTACCACTATTATTCACGATACAAGCTTGAAAGTATATTCTACGGGAGTAGGTATCCCATTTTGCGGAATATTATATAGGAGGGTTGCTAAGAGGCGAATATGACAAACGAACCGATCGAATCACGGCTCAAGACGACTGAAACATCTTTGGAAGTAGTTGAGGCACTCTACAAACTTGAGGGAGGTCGCATAGAGGAGATCGCAGAATATCTCGATGCCGCGCCGAGTACGGTCCATCGGCATCTCACAACGCTGCGCGCTCGCGATTACGTGACGAAAGAAGGGGATGTTTACCAACTCGGTCTCCAGTTTCTTACTATCGGCGGCTACATCCAATACAGCGAACGGGGCTATCAACTTGCGAAGGACAAGGTCCAGCAACTCGCGTTGATGACGAACGAACGGGTCCAGTTTATTACGGAGGAACACGGCCAACGAGTCTATATCCACGCATCCGTAGGCGAAAATGCGGTTCAGACAGATGCCCATATCGGTAAACGTGGCTCGCTTCATTGTAGCGCAGCAGGCAAGGCAATCCTCGCAGCTCTACCGAAGGAGCGAGTTGAAGAAATCATTGACACGCAAGGTCTGCCACAAGTAACACCGAATACAATTACAGATCGGAAAGCCCTCTTTGAGGAACTTGAGGCAATCAAAGAACGGGGGGTGGCTTTCAACAGGGAGGAATCAGTAATAGGGCTGAATGCGGCCGGAACAGTTATCCAACGTTCAGATGGATCTGTTCTCGGTGCGATAAGCATCTCAGGACCTGCTCAACGGTTCAAAGGCGATAAACTGCAAAAGGAAATTCCAGATCTCCTCCTTGGAGCGACAAATGAGATCGAACTCAATCTCGAATATGCTGGATGATTACACCCGTATTTTTGTAATATAGGTCTCTATCTCTTCAAGAAGGACGACAGGGGTCACAAGCCTTGTATAAAATATCTGTCTCATAAGGCATTTCCTTAGCGACAGCCTCAATCGGGAGGTTCGACTCTAAGAGTTCGGTTCCAACCGCTCACAATACTCAAGAGTGACTGATAAGTCGGTAAAACTACTCCACTTTGGCACCCTCCCCGCTGTGAACGACGAGGATTCCTCCGTGGGGCGTCGGGCCGTTCCGTCAGTCTCCGAAGGCAACTATCTCTCCCGTATGGAAAGTACAGGTTCGTGCGCCACAAGTCGGCCCTTGAAACAACGGGCAGGCGTATTCGCGCGCCCGAGAGGGACGTGGTATCTGCTTGTGCCACACCCGATACCGCCTAGACCGAGGCGTCCGAATACCGTGCGACCACCCCCTTTAGACGGCGGGCGGACACAGGTCGTGCCATCAACCGTACCCCGCCGGAGATGGCGAGGTGCAACCGCGAACGGGGCAGACTTTTGTATGCCGTCTCCACCTCGTTTACGCAGGCGTTGCCGCCCGTCTCGATTGACAGGTAGGGGTACTGTGAGGATAGCGTACGAATCTCAACCACGTACTCCCCGGCGGGTTTGTCACCGCTGGGTGTGGAATCGTCAATATCGGTGGGAAGCGGCCCCGGTGCTTCCGATTGATACTTTACGTGATTGGCTTGAACTACTGTACGATGCCGACTATACTGTAGACTTCAGTCGATTGGCGGAGTGTACAGCGCGTATCCCTGCCTGAAGGGCGAGGCTTTGCGCTTATTTTCACGTAAAACAGCCGTCTTGGGCTATTCTCCGTGCAATTATCGGAAGTCTCCTCATCACGACGCTGTTCTATACAATGGTCATGCTCTCTTCACCTCATGGTCCCGCCGACCTCGTTCGCGAGTGGGAACAACGTGATGACCACGCTGCTGTCGGCAGTTGTCCTCGGTGTGGGATTCCCGATTCTCGCGAATTACGCGTTGCCGCTCGTAGCTATTTTCATAATGATACTCGTTGGCATGACCAGATCTACATGTGTCCTCCAGGCGCTCATCGACTGTAATACCTTACCTAGTGCTTCGCCGCGACGAGCAATCGACCAAATGTACCTTATGTCACGCTGTGTGTTGTCGCTGTCGCCACTGCTGCTGTCGTGATCGGTAAGCAGATTGTTGGTGAGATCGTTCTCGCCGCGCTTGTCGGGATTGTGCTTCTATACGCGATCAATATTGCGTCATTCGTCGGCCTCCGGGTCAGCCGAACGGATGTGACGCCTGTCTTCCGTGCACTCGGTGGCCTCCTCACCGCTACTGTTGCATTCGGTTTACTCCTGCTCCTCGCTATTTGGCTTCTTGTGAAAAGTGATTCCAACACTTTCAACAATCGTATAGCACAGATTCTATGTAGCGTCATGGAGTTTATAAAATGTTGTTATCGAGATAGCAGCATCGTATCTACGGAATACAGCCGATTCATCGATTCGGTGATCTACTTTTGATTAAGCCAAAAGTCAACAGTGGATTTACTATCCCCCACGCCCTCACTTCATCTAATCCCATGCCAAATCCACAATCCCAGGGTTCAACCACTACAGAAGACTCTCCATCGCTCGAAAAAGGACTCACGCAGTTTCTCAAGGCTAAAGCCAAAGGCGACGACTCAGGAAACTACCGGCGCAATGCCAAACGAGTCATTACTCGCTGGATTGAGTGGCTCAACCAACGGGACATCGAGCACTTCGAGCAACTCGACGAAACCGTCCTCGCCCACTACGCCGAACACCTCCGCCGTCGTGTCGCCGCGAACGAAGCCGAGACGACCGACAGTGGAATCGCCCGCTCAACCGCCTGGACCTACTACAACACGGTCTCAGCCTTTCTCAGTTGGGCCTCCAAGTGGGGTTATCTCCAAGAGAACTACGCACGAGCCGGGCTTGCCCAGGAATCGATGCCCGATCGGTCCGTCTCCCAACAATCCCAACAACAGTTCTGGACCCCGGAGCAACGGACACAGATTCTCAACTACGTCAACGAACGCGCTCACGACGCCATCGATGAGAAAGGACTCGACGCCGATGTCGAGGCACGAGATCGCGCTCTCGTCGCCGTGCTCGCGTTCACAGGAGTGCGTGCATCCGAGGTCTTTCGCTCCGAACACGACAACCGCACCGGTCGCCAAGGCATTCGCTGGCGCGACGTCGATCTCGACGAACAGACGATCTCTGTGCTCGGGAAAAACCAACAACGCCAGTCGGCCTGGTTACTCGAGCAAGCGATCCCCGCTGTCGAACGCTATCGGACGATCAACGATCCACCGACTGATGACTGGCCCGTCTTCCCGACGAGACACGCCCCATCGCTCTATGAGTGTGCTCGAACGCATCTTCGCGAAGTAGAGAATGAGGACGAAGAGTCGATAGAAGCGATTCTCGAAGAGAATCCAATCGAGGTGGTGTTACGAGAGTACTGTATCACGCCACCCGCGATCACAACGACGGGCGCTCGAAGCGTGATGAAACGCCTCTGTGAGGCCGCAGAGCTCGATATTCCGACTCCACCGGAGGGTCCCGGGTATCTCCAGCTTCACGGGGCTCGCCGTGGGATTGGCGATACGTTCTATCGAATGGATCGTGGCACCGCACAGGATTTGATGCGCCACCAGAGTCTCGAAACGACCAAAGACCATTATTCACATATCGATGCGACTGAAGGAGCCAAACGCGCAAGCGAGATGCTCAACCAATCTGAAGACACTTAGACAGGTCAGTCTGGAAGCGAGTGAATTGATGAAATGGGGGTGTGTACATCAATAGAGCGAACAATATGAATCGTTAGAAACCGGAATTGCTGAAACGGTGGGGTGACCTGAAAGGGTCATTGAGTGGCCTAAGAGTTGATGCGATCAGAGCTGACTCTGTGAAAGTCAATATCGGCGAACCGAGCTGTATCTTTGATAACCTCGACAGCGATCTCGCTAGCAACTTGTAGCTGGTATTCCCAGGCTGGCCCACCTATCGAATCTGCAGTTACCTTTTCACCGTCAGCAATACCTTGCATATCTAGTTCACGGAGATGGTCTTTGAACCGACGCTGACCGAGTTTATCGGCATCAATCTGTGAAGCGATAGTTTTGTAGACGCCGTAAATGGGCCTGGCACGTACAGGTGCATCCCCGGAGAGTTCCAGTGCAGTAAGGGCTGCAAGCGCGAGATGGGACTGCGTCGTCATTTCTCGCATCGCCTTAACAACGGCTTCACGCTCGACCAGTGCCTGAGCTTCACGAGCGTGATCAGTACTAACTTGCTCGTCGTTGTGTTTGTCGGCTAGTTCGCCAGCCTTTCGAAGGTATTTGATCGCTTGGCGGGCGTCTCCGGTATCTTGGGCGGACAGTGCAGCAATGAGCAGGATTATATCGTCAGTTAATACATCACATTGAAATAGATACTCCTGACCAGATTTATCAATCTCAACGATACTCCCTACTTGTTCGATGGCGCTGTCGACCTCGTCAATTGGAATGAGTTCGGTATCGCGGAACGCTTTGGCTGCTCGGCGGCGAAGGATCGGCTGAAGTTGACTTGCTAGGTCGATCAATTCGTCCTCATCGACGGTTATCTGAATTGCAGGCGCTAAAACCCCGTCCTTTAGGGCGGGGATACAGCGCCGTCATCATCTTTCATCAATGCGATACTGCCGACCCGCAGGCCCACGCAATCGGTAGATTTAAGTTGTAACGAAGTATATACACAGTTAATGGATCGGCACGAAATCGAGGGCTACGAAGTCCTCGACCGAGACGTTCGCCCGGTCGGAAACGGAGCGCACGTCCTCGTCCCGAAACGGTGGATCGGAGCGGACGTGAAGGTCGTCCGTATCTCCGAACCCGATGCCGATTCAGGCGAGTAGACCATGACCGTTGATACACCACTCACCTGCTACATCTGTGGGGAAACAAGTGATCGGGCAACCGTTGACCTGATCGGATGCTTCCGCGATCAGGAAGCGGCGACCAAACGTTTTCACGAGAAGCACGACACAGCCGCAGATGGGTATATCGACATATGTCCCGAGTGCCGGGACAAAAATCCCCACCACGCAGAGAACGCCGAAGAAAAATACGGCGTGTACACCGCGTAGGCAACTGTGCGCTACAACTACCGGTACAGACTCGACCCGTCCAACGCGGTCCGAGAGGTGTTAGACCGACACCGCGACCTGTACCGGCAGGTGTACAACCACTACCTTCATCGGGTAAACTACCCCACCCTACTCCCTCGGCGCATACGCGCCTCGGTCCTTGAGGGTGGGGCTTTGATGTGGACTCCCGACAATCAGTCGCCGGCAATCTGCCGGTGACTCTTGCCGTTCAACGTCCCACCATTCACACGCACGTCTACTGGTGCGTCTCCGCCCCCCGGCTTGGGCGAGGAACGGAGTCTGTGGTGTCGCTTGCGGGCGTACCGTAGCCCGATGTTTTTCGCCGTCGCAACGTCGCAATACGACGTTGCTGCCCGTCGGATATCATCCGACGACCGCGTTGTAGTCCGCGTTGACCTCATATCCGCACTTCTGGCAGTGGAAGTGTTCGCCGTCACGGTTGTCTCGGTGCGTGAACCCGCAGTCCGTCCGAGAACAGCGTTGGGACGTGTGATTCGGCGCAACCTGCTTCGCCGTGACGCCACGCTCCGGGGCCTTGTATTCAACGTACTCGAACAACCGTCGGAACGCCCAGATGTGGTGCCACTTCGCGTGCGGAAGCCGCTCGCGGATGTCTGTGAGGTCCTCGAACGCGATTACGTCACACCCGTTCTCGACGGCTTCCGTGACGATCTCGTTAGCGACCGTGTGGATATACTGCTTCCGCCACGCTTCTTCGCGTTTGCCGAGGCGAAGGAGCGCGTTGTGCGCGGCTTGCGTCCCGCGCTGTTGCATCTCACCACGTCGCTTCTCGAACTCGCCACACCAGTGGTCGTACTCGTCGCCCTGCCAGAACGTACCGGTTGAGGCCACCGCGAGGCTGTTGACGCCGAGGTCGATACCAAGGACTGTTTGGTGCTCGGTATCCTCCGAAACCTCGGACTCATCGGTATCGTACTCCCGCGTCGTGATGTGGAAGTAGAACTCGTCGGTTGCCTTGTCGTATTGCAGTGTGCTCGCCCGGAACTCGTAGTCCTCCGAGAGAATATATCGCTCGTAGGGCGTCGGACTGTCCGCCGGAAGTTCGAAGTCGCACTCGACGCGCCCGTTGACAGTCGAGAGGGACACACGGTCGCGGTAGAAGGTCGCGCTCCGCTTGTCGTAGACCATGCTCCATGACGTGAACTCCGGCTGACTCACTCGTTTGCCTTGTTTCCACCGTTCGACGCACCCATTCGTCGCTTGGACGGCGCGTCGGATGGCTTCTTGAACGAGGTTGGCGGTGAGGTCCGTTTCTTCTCGGAGTTCCTTGTAGAGCGCGTCCCGTGCGGTCGTGTTCGCCGTAACGCAGTTCGCGTAGGAGTCGTCGTCCCAACAGAACTCGGCGGCACGGTTCGCGCAGTGAAGGAACTGCCGGGCGGATTCGTGGAGGTCGTCGCGGCGCTCATCGGGAACGATGAGTTTGACCGGCGCGGTTCGACGCACCTCCATGTTTCAGATTAACACCCGACGGTACTTATAGCTTCGGGAGTCGGGTAGCTACCGTCGTGCGGTTGTGTCGTCTTTTGTCGGTTTCCTCTCCGACCTACTCGCTCGCTTCGCTCGCTCCTCGAGCTCGGAGGCTCCACCTCGAATTATGCTGAACCGAACCAACGGAACTACGAAGTACGGCGAGATCAACGAACTCCCGTCGATCAAGAAGTGGTGGACCGAGCTGTCCGACCTCTACTCCCGAACGCTTCAGAACGTCGTCGAGAGATTGTATGACAACCTCTCACGCCTCAAAGACGCGAAGGACAACGGTCGAACAGTCGGGTCGCTCAAGTGGAAGGCACCGAATGAGTACCGATCGTTCACGTACCGACAGTCCGGCTTCGAACTCAAGAACACGAGTGGTCAGGCTGTCCTACGACTTTCAAAGATCGGGGAAATACCCGTTCGACTCCACCGCGACCTTCCCGACGATGCAACGGTCAAGCAGGTGACGGTCAAGAAAGAACCCACGGGGGTGTGGTTCGCCGTCCTCGGCATCGAAACCGAAAACGACGCGCCACCGAAGCCCGAGAATCCCGAGCGGTGTGTCGGCATCGACGTGGGGATTCTCAAGTACGCTCACGATACCGACGGCGTGACCGTCGGCTCACTCGACCTGTCCGACGAACGCGAACGGCTTGAACGCGAGCAACGGAAGCTCTCGCGGAAAGAACACGGCTCCGCGAACTACGAGAAGCAACAGCGCGTCGTTGCTCGGCGTCACGCTGACCTGAAGCGAAAGCGCCGGGACTTCCTTCACAAGCTCTCGAACTACTACGCTCGGGAATACGACCTCGTAGCCGTCGAAGATCTCGACGCGAAAGGGCTGATGGAACTCCCATCAAACTCTCGTAACCGCGCTGGAGCGGCATGGGGGACGTTCCTCAGAATGTTGGAGTACAAGTGCGAACGCGAAGGCACGTACTTCGTCCCCGTCAATCCACGAGGGACGACGAAAGAGTGCTCCAACTGTGGCGTCGAAACCGAGAAGCCGCTATGGGTACGCGAGCACTCGTGTCCCTCATGCGGGTTCGAAGCTGATAGAGACGCGAACGCGGCACTGAACATTCTTTCTCGCGGTTTCAAGAAGGTAGGGACGGGCTGTCCCGAATCAACGCCTGCGGAGACTGCGCTCCCTACGGACACCCATTCGGTGTCTGCAAAGCGCGTCGTTGAAACAGGAAGCCCCGCCCTTTAGGGCGGGGAGGAGTCACTCGAGGTTGGCCCGTTCGATCTCGTCGATGTACATTTTAACACGGTCTTGATCCTCCTCGGAAAGCTCAACGAGCGGTTCGCGGACGGGGCCGCCGTACATGCCCTGTCGATCCAGTCCGAATTTTACTGCGGGGACGTTTTTTGCGGCCCCGAACGGCGGCCGATCTCCAGCCTCCTCGCGGAAGTCCTCGAACGGTCGAAGCACATCCCGAATCCGTTTCGCCCGGTTCCAGTCGTCTTCAGCAAGCGCTCTAGACAGTTCCAGTACGGGTCCGGGGACAAAGTTACCGATCCCAGTCGTGAACCCGTCTGCGCCCTCAAGCGCATACGCCGGCGCGTACCGCTCTGCGACACCATTGAGCCAGACGAGGTCGCCGGAGACGGTTTCGACCATTCTTGAAAAGGCCTTCACATCGTTGATAGCGTATTTTACGGCAACGATATTCTCGATTGACGCGAGCTCGTCGATAACCCGTTCGGTGATGTACGGCCCGCGCTTGTAGAGAACGACCCCGAGATCGGTCGCCGACGCGAGCGTTCGGTAGTATTTGATCAGTCCCCGTTCGTGAACGTAGGCGTGAGCGGGGCTCATGATCATGGCTGCGTCGGCCCCTGCGTCCTCGTAGGCCTCAAGCAGTTCGATCGTGTCTTTCGTGCTGCCGCCCGCTCCGCCGACGACGGTCGCATCGTCGGGAAGTGACTCGACCATCGTCCGAACGACATCGATCCGTTCGGTCCGTGAAAGCGAGTAGTACTCGCCGGTGTTGCCACACGGGACGAAGACGCGAGCACCAGCGTCGTACAGTGTCCGTGCAGTAGTCTCTATTTCGTTGATGAGAACGTCGTCTCCGTCGTCACTGAACGGCGTCGCTGTCGTGAAGGCGACAGCAGCCAGATCGGTTTGTAACTCGTCGTAGCTCATGCGTCGCTCCGGGAACGTCTACGCTGCCGGCTCATTATGTTTCCGGCCAATCATCACCCTGCAGACATGACTGATCGACCACGATCAGCATAGGTAGTTTACCCGCCGTGGTCAGGAACGTCCTGCTTGTGCCCATCAAGATGCTCGAATCGGGGGACGATGACGACATGATAGTACCCGACCCAGCCGAGCGCGACGACGAACAGCGACACCCAAAGCAGCGAGCTGTCGAACCCACCCGACTGCTGGCTGAGGAAGACGCCCGTCACCATCACGCCGAGCGTGTAGACGTATCGAACGAGATTCGCTCTCGATATCGCTTCGCGTGTATCCATGACGTTCTCCCCGTGGATGCGCGCCAGCAAAGGTGTTTCCCGTCTCATCCTCTCGCGAGTCACGGCCCACCGGCGCTCGCGAACCCACCGACAGAACCGTCGGATTTCATTCAATATATATTAATTTATATAATTTTACATATATCGAAGATTACAAGAGGGTTTCGATGCAGTAGGTGGCATGGAGATCGGATTCGTCGGAGCCGGCAAGATGGCCGGTATGCTGATCGAAAAGGTAGACGCAGTCGACGATGCGACCATCACCGGTATCTGTGATGTGAACGAAGCGGCCGCTCTTGAGGTGGCAGAACCACGCGGTGCGTCGGTCTATACCGACCACAAGACGCTGTACGCCGAGGAAGCGCTCGACGCCGTCTTTATCGCGATCCCGCCTTTTGCGTACGATGATCAGGCGTCGTTGGCCGCCGAACGCGGCATCGACGTCTTCGTCGAGAAACCCGTCGCGTTGCGACCCGACCAGGGCAGAGAGACATTGGCAGCGATCGAGGAGGCCGATATCCTCACCGGGACCGGCTACGTATTTCGGTACGACGAGATCACCGACGTCGCGCTCGAACTCCTCGAGAGCCACGAGATATCCCTCCTGAACGGCCGGTACTGGAGCGGCCTGCTCGCCAGTTCGTGGGGAAATGAACTCGACCTCTCGGGCGGGGAGATCGTTACGCGGACGACCCACATCTATGATACGATCCGCTATCTCGGCGGCGACGTCGAGCGGGTGTCCGCGAGCGGAACCGATCGCCTCAGAACCGACGGGATCGACTATCCGGACGCGACGGCCGCGCGACTGGACCACGAAAACGGGATCGTTAGCACGGTCAGTTCGGGCGTTACCTCCCCCGAGTGGGTCGCCGAACTCGATGTCCTCGGTGATGACGTCTCGCTCCGACTCGACTACGCTGCCCAGAAACTAACCGGCTCGGTCGCCGGCGACGAGATCCATTACGACTTCACGACCGACCGATACGGGCGCGAGGTCGAGGCGTTCCTCGAGGCGGTGCGTTCGGGCGATCAGTCTCACGTTAGATCCGAATTCGCCGACGCGCTCCGGACCTTGTCGCTCAACTGGACGGTCATCGACGCTGCCGAAACGGGTGAGATCGCCACGGTCGGCGAGACGCGCCGTTCCTGATCGACGACCGGGCCCATCGGTGGTCGTCGTCGAATCGAACCGGGTCCTCAGATCGTCTCCGTTTGCCAAAAATAAAACTCGACTGGGAAGACAGCGTCCAAAAACGGTTCTGATCGCTTAATCGAGCGGAAGGCGTCCTGTGAACCGAAGAGCAGATCGACCATTTCCCGCCGGCCGAGCGAAACGTCTTGGTTGCGGTCGGTTCGCTTAACGCTCACACCCGACGCGTCGTACATGATTGTCGTCGACTGCTGGTCCGTAGCGACTGTGGTATCCCCGGATCGACCCGTCGAGTCGACCATTTCGAAGGTGAGGTCCCCTGCAGTACTTCCGAACGCATCGACCGTGTTCAACCATCGTTCCTCCAGCAGCGGCCGATACGCGGCGAGCGTCGCCGGGAGATCGAGCACGTTCAGTTTTCGGTGTGGGTGCTGGCTCCAGTCGGTCGCGACGGTACGAAAGAGTCCAGTTAAGGGATGGCGTGAATGCGTATAAACGACGATGTCGTCTGCCATGGCGTCGAGGACTTGACCGAGCAACGCCGTGATCCCGTCGCGAGAGCCGCCGAACTCGAGGACGGATACGGGGTTGTCGCCGCGATAACAGAGATACGCCGGCCGAGCCGTGTCATAGATGAGCGTCTCGAGTCCGGTCTGTTCAAGGAGGCGAGCGAAGCGACGGCGGTCGCGGTTCACGCGGTAGCGTTCGGACTCGTGAATACGTTGCACTAACGCGAGGTCGGTCCGCGGGCGAAAGCGCCGAACGGCCTCGAAGTCGGCGTATCTCTCTCCGAACGCAGCGACGAACGAACGCTCCGTCACTCGATACTGATCTTCCCGACCGGCATTCTCCCATCCATAACGCCCGTAGCGCACCCGGTCGCCCTCGAGTTCTGCGACCGGCACGCCGCGATCATCGAGGCGGTCGAGCCAGAACTCGAGTAATCGGTGCATATACCCGTTTCCGCGGTGATTCGGATCGGTCGCGACGCCGGCGATCCCGCCGCATTCGACGCGTGCGTCGCCAGCTCGTAGCTCCACGGGAACGCAGGCGACGTGACTCACGATGTTGCCGTTCGCCTCGATGATCGCGTGTCGTTCGGGGTGAGCCGCGTCGAAACAGTGGGGCATCCGCTCCTCGAGTCCGCCGGGTTCGAACCCGAAACATCGGTTCGTGAGCGCCATCGTCTCCCGAAACTCGTCGGGTCGGGCAAGTCGCGGGCCGTCGAGGGACGCGGTCATGAGAGTTGGTTTCAGCCGAACCGATAACACCGTTGTGGCCGACAGAGCGCTTTCCGAAGCGAGTCGGAACCGACTGTTCGGTCAGTCGGTGTCGGCGATCCGTTCGCGCGCGTACTGACAGCGATCGCAGTCGGGAACGGAACAGAGGAGCGCCCCGGGATCGGCTTCGAGCAGTTCGACAACGACTGAGAGGAGTGCATGCCCGTCGAGCAATCGTGCGTTCGCCCGGCCGATCTCGCCGCGCGAGACGATTCCGGCGTGATCGGCAAGCGGGCGGACCACCTCGAACCCGCGGGAGCAGTGGACTCGATTGACCTCAACCGATTCGATCGAGCCATCGATGGTGGTCTCCGTCCATGCGGTCTGATCGCGGTACGAGACGTTTGCGAGCCGTTCAGCGACGTGGATCGCGGAGTTCGCGGTGTGGTCGACACCGAGGAGGAGCACGCGACCGTCCCGATCGAGCAGTCGGTGGAGCGGGCTTCCGGGACCGATCGAGTTCGCCGGGGCGTGGTCGGCAACGAGCGCGTCTGCGTCGGGACCGATGACCGCGATGGACTTCGTCGGGTGCGGACTCCGGACGGCCCCGTCGCGCCGGCGAAGTGCCTCCGTCACCGCACCCGTCATCGACGGCGACTCGTCGGGGTCGTAGGGCTCGTCGTACCTCGTGAACGCCGGTACTGCAACCGTTCCGTCGGAGCCGACGGCATCGAGGAGTGCACTGACGACCGTCTCGGCCCCGCCCTCGATACGGCCGAGACTGCTGAGGGAACTGTGGACGACGACCCGCGATCCGGACTCGAGTCCGAGACCGCGAAGGCCGGCCCGGAGCTCGTCCTGTGAGAGCGACATCGACCTCACGACCGCGCCGAACCATCAAAGCCGTTTCGACAAGGGGTCCCTTACGGATCAGCCCCACTCGAATCCCGCCGCGGCCACGACCGCATCCCCATCGAGGACCGACCGCGGGTTCCCCTCCGTCATCCGGTGGAGTCGGCGCTGGACGTCGAGTCCGAACCGGCGAAACAGTGACTCGGTTCGCTCGCCACGGAGGGCGTCGACGATGACCGGCCCATCGACCCGTTTTGCGACGCCCGAGAGGAGTACCAATACGTCGATGCCGTCTACCGCAACGATCGGGCCGACCTGTTGCTGCCTGCGGCCGGACCGGGCCACGGCGTAGCCTCGGGTCCGCCCATTACGGTTCACGCGCAGTGCGAACGCATCATCAGCGGCGATCACGTGTTCGAGTAGTACACGTCGATCGGTACCGACGTGCGTGCGGTCGAAGTTGGCGATCGGCTCGACCGTCTCTATCGGCTCGACATGACCGTGATCAGCGTCGTGACCCTCGATTTCATCGGCCTCCAGTCGCCGGAGGGACCCGGCCCATCGATCGATTCCGACGACCGTCTCGAACCCGTACTGCCGGTACACCTCCCGGCCCGCGTCGGTCGCGTCGAGGCCGATTACTTCGAGCGATCGATCGTGGCCGGCATCGAGCGCCCGCTCGAAGAGTTTGCTGCCGTACCCGCGCCGTCGATGAGCCTCGTCGACGAGAACCATGCCGATCCAGCCGACGTCCCCATACGTCGCGAGCGTACTCGTCGCGACGAGTTCGCCGTTGAGACGGCCTGCGAAACAAGTAGTCGGAAACAGTTTGAGAAGACGCTGCCAGTCGTCGCTCGTCTGATTCCAGCCGACCTGTGACGACAGTCGCCAGGCGTCGTCGACATCTTCGGTCGTCAATCGATCGATCTCGATAATCATGGGATAGTGATTTCAGTACACATTACAGGAGCCTAAAGGTAGTGTCGAGTGAGTCAGCATTTTTGGGCGAGTGATCGGACGATACCGCTATAACGTCGTTTGGGACCTCAAAACGTCGATCGACAATAGTAGAGCCGACTGTTACAATCGTACGAGTGTAAGAGATGTAATCTCCTCCCGACTTCGAAGCTCATGGACGCCGAATAGGGACGGTTGAGACTGAATATCGGTGATTAGTAGTCTGTTTACTATCGCCAAATATTTTCAGGCGAACCCCGGATTGACGCGACGACGGATGCGATTCGCGGCGCCAGTCGACACATAGATCGCTATCACGGCACAATGAGTTTAGTGATACGAAACAGTTCATGCCGGACATCCACCGTTAGTGGTACACAAATCGTTTTACCATCGGTCTCCCTCGTGCGGAGTATGCCAGCACTGTGGACCTATCCGTGGACGATGGCCCAAGAGGGTCTCGACGAGACATGTAAGGGGATCGTCGAACGCGGTCTCGATGAAATAACCGTCTCGAGCCATTACCACTCGGTTCGGTCGCTCCAGCCCCAGTTCCCACACGCGCTCTTCCGGCAGTTCCCAGGTGGATGTCACTTCTCGCCGGACGCAGATCGGTTCGACGAGTGTCCTGTCACCCCATCTCCGGTGGCCATCGAGGGCTTCGATGACCCGCTCGCGGAGATCACGGCCGTCGCACACGATCATGGACTCGCTGTCAACGCGTGGACGGTGTGTCTACACAATACCCGCCTCGGGACGACAAACCCCGAGTATCGGATCGAAAGCGCGTTCGGCGACAGCCACGACCACTCGCTGTGTCCGTCCCACCCAGCGGTTCGGGACTACTTTGCGACGGTCGTGGAGGCACTCGTCGACCGGTCCATCGATGGAGTTCACCTCGAGTCGATCGGGTTCCCGAGCGCGTTCCACGGCCACGGACAGGAGTTTGGTCACGACAAGCGACAGGTGTTGACCGATCCGGCCGAAATGATGCTGCTTTCGCAGTGTTTCTGTGACGGGTGCCAGTACGCGGCCGAATCACACCCGATCGACCTCGCTCGTGCGAGAGCGCGCGTTAGAGATCTCCTCGAGAGAGCGTTGAGGGATCCGACGACCGAGACTCCATCGCTCGACGCCCTGATCCGGGAGGAAGCGGTTCTCGACGCGCTGTTCGAGTTCCGGGCGTCGGTCGTCGAGGCGTTCGTCGAGCGACTCGCCGACGCCGCCGGGACCGTCCCGATGAACTACTACGTCGCGGAGTCACCCGGCGGTGCCGATCCCAAGGACGTGTGGTCCGCAGGCGTCAGACCCGACCGACTCGATGCGTCTCTCGACCGCATGACTGCGATGTGCTACGTTTCGGATCCGACGGTTGCTCGGGAGCGGGTTCTGAAACTTAAGGAGTTGGTCGATTGTCCCGTCGACGCTGGTCTGACGCTCGACCCGACTATCGTCGAAACCGCGTCTGAACTGCACGCACTCGTCGACACCCTCAAAGACTACGTGGACGGACCGCTGTCGTTCTACCACCACGGTCTACTGTCCGAAACCCAACGTCGCTGGATCGAATCGGCGATAGAGGGATCCTGATCAATGGAATCTAATCCCACGGTGGTTCACTTCCTAACCGATCCGTGTGTACTGTCCGAACTCGATTCTTGATTGGATCGTTCTGTCCTTTATTTTAGCCTCATATATTTTAATTAATTTTATATACTTCTAGATTAAATAATAATCCGGATTCACATGGACAGACGCAATTTCTTCACGTCGGTTGGGATCGCAAGCGGCATGCTTCTAGGCGGAACGACACCGGGACGCGGGGTTCGATCAGACCTGAGTCGCGGGGACGACACCGAGGAATCGTCCAATCGAATCAACACCGCAGACGACCTCGTTGAACTCTCTACAGTCGAACTCCTCGAACTCGACAACGAAGCCGTTCGACGACCGTTCGATCCGGCTGTTGGCGGCGGTGCGGCCTACAACGCCGACGAGTTCGCCGGTGCGAGCGGCTATCCGCATGGAGGCACGTTCGCTCGGTCGGACGGCGACTACGTCGTCTCGACAGCCGATCAGCTCGAAGACGCGACCGACGCTGCCGAATCCGATGCGACGATCTGGATCGAGGGTGACGCCGCGATCGACGTGACCGGCCTCTCGTGTACGCTCGCATCCGGTGTGACGATCGCGTCGGATCGTGGTCGAGACGGATCGGAGGGTGCATTGCTCTATCAGGACCACAACGAGTTCAACACCTTCCTCAAGACGGGCGGTGACGACATTCGGATCACGGGTATTCGCTTCTCGGGTCCCGAACACGAGTACTGGGACCTCGAGGAGCGGGACGTAAGCAGCATTTACGACGTTGGCATCACATGGGCACTGACGATCGACGACGACGACAGGATCGAGATCGACAACTGCCAGTTCTCCGGGTTCACGTACACGGGCATCCGCGTCGGTATGTGGGGCGACTACCGGTGTGACGGCATATACGTCCATCACTGTGAGTTCGTGAACAACCCCTCGCCATCGCTTGGATACGGCGTGAACGTCTACGGCGGTGACCCGTTGCTCGAGTACAACTACTTCGATAATAACCGTCGATCCGTTGTCGGGGTCGGCGGCGACCTACCTGTCAACTACGTCGTTCGCAATAACCTCTTCGGCCCGCGGACTCGTCTGGCACCGATAGACGTTCACGGGGGGACCGTCAACGATATGGACGAACCCCAGGCCGGCGTCCGAATGATCATCGACAACAACGTCGTGCTGTCAGAGGAGGGCATCCGTAGCGGCTCTCCACAGCCAGCAGTGGTCATTCGTGGCGTTCCACGGGAACGAGCCTACGTGCGCGGCAACTGGTTTTTCACCAGTCGAGCACCGCCGTTTAGCGCGGACGAAGGAACCGGTGACGGCGGCGGTGCAATACGCCAATGGACCGACCGTTACACTGCGATTACCGCCTTCAACAACATCACTGGAAAACTCGACCCCGTTGCCGACATCGGACTGGCAGGCACCGCGTGGGATCCTCGACGTGATCGAAGCCGACAGTCGAACGGAGAGTGACGGTCCCGCATCTCCGAACTGTTACCCAAACCGTAGGACTATTCCAATCAGTCACCCGATCACGGCTCCCGCCTCAACACCCGCAACGCGACGTACGCGACCGTGGAGACGAGAATCGCAGAAATACCGTAGATACCCATCATTCCGGCCATCACCCCGACCTGTAGTACCAGCCCGATCCCGACCAGCACCAGCCCAAAGACGACTCCCTGTAGCGGCTTCGACCGTCGGACCTTCTCGAGATATGCGACACCGGCCGAAAACCCCTCGCGCGATTTCGTCGTTGTATCTGTTACCATGTGATGTGTTTTCATCATTCTCTCTATTGATATATAAATGTTGGTCTCCCCAGATGAATACTAATTCGGACAATGAGGGAACGTTGTTCGTTGCGGAATTGTCGGCTCCTCCCCTCCCTACTCCGTTCGCTTCACTCACTTCGTTGAGGAAGAGGCCTCCGCCTCGCAATTTAGGGGAAACCATTGCCAACGGAGTACGTCAGCGCGGAGAACCGCCAGCCATACAGTTGATATCCTCCCGCCGCTAAAGGGACGAGATTCCTCCGTTGGGTTCAGCTACCGACCCACGGAGGCGACTTACGGGTTCTCACGCTGTTCGGTGGGACAAACACATGATGACGCTCACCATGAATGATCGTCCCACTTGAACCGTGAAGGCCGTGCCATCGGCCCGACTTCGCCGCTCGCTTCGCGTTGTAATATGAACGCTGCCACAGTGAGTGCTCCGATACCAAATACGCCCGTATCCAGCTGGACGGATTCCGGGTAGACACGGGAAGAGTAGTACGGTATTACCGGTTCATTACCTCCGCTCCGTCGTCATCGACGGTTTTCGAGTGACGCGCTCTGAGGCGGGGGTTGAAGACCCTATCAAGCCCCTGAGAGAGCAACACCAGCGAGAACGAGAGGAGGACGAGCGCCAGCATCGGTGGGTACAGCCAGTGTGCCGCACGTTGCGGGTTCGAGAGCGCGCCACCCGTCGAATAGGCTTCATTCATCATGACCCCCCAGTTCATCTCCGTGTACGGGAGAAATCCGAGGAAGTACAGCGCAACCGACGCGAAAATGACCCCCCTAGCTGCCTGTGCAGAGTTGATCAACACGTACGGCATGAGTTGCGGAACGATGTCCTTTTGCAGGATCGACGGGATCGAAACGCCCATCGAACGGGACGCCTCCACATACTCCTCCTCACGAAGCGTCAGGACCTGTGATCGGATCGTTCTCGCCAATCCCGGCCAACTGTCTATCGCCAAGATCACGCCGACCGTAAACGGGTCTCGCGGCTGCCAGATTGCCGCAAGCACCACGATGAGCGGCAGTCCCGGAATGACCATCAGGATATCGGAGACCAGCATTAGCACGTAGTCTGTGAACCCGCCCCTATATCCAGCGACCGTTCCGACAACGACTGCAACGCCGGCCGCGAAGATGGCGCCAGCCAAGCCCATCTTGAGAACGGCCGGCGTCGAGTGGACGAGTTGCTTGTGGATCGGTTGGCCCATGTTGTCAGTACCGAGCGGGTACTTCCACGACTGGAACCATGTCATGTACGTTTCGGCCTCGTTGATCCCTGGTTCAGGAACGAGATGGACGCCCACTGTTCCGGTAAAGACGAACAGACCGAGGACAATGATGCCAAACCGGGTTCGCCAATCGGTCCACGCGATTCTGGCCTGTGTCAGGAAATATCGGTCAACGAACCGGGTCGCGCGTTCCATCCTCGAGACGTTCGGTCTGGACGATGCGGGTGTGTCTACGAGGAAGTCCGGGACTGTTCCTCCGTCGGTCATCGTGTCGTTTTCGTCTGACATTGTTGGTGCTCCGTGTTCAGTATGCTTCGCGATCGCTCGTTCCCGCTCGTGGATCGACCACGCCGTACGTGAGGTCGGCTATCAGGATCCCGATGATGGTGATCGTCGAGAAGAATATGAGTAACCCCATGAGAAGCGGGTAGTCCCGCTGGGTGAGTGCCTCGAACGTGTACCAGCCGATCCCGGGATAAGTGAAGATCTGTTCCATGATGATCGAACTGCTGAAGATCGCGGCGATACCGAGCATGAACCGCGTATACAGGGGCAAGATCGCGTTCCGTCCGACGTACCGGAGGGCGATCCGATTGTCGCTGATGCCCCGGAGCCGTGCGACGTGGAGGTAATTCTCGCCGATCACACGGATGCAGTTACCGCGCATCGACAGTGCGGTTCCACCGAACCCGACAATGATGCCTGAAGCGATCGGTAAGATGGAATGGTGGACGACGCTCGCCATGAAGTAGATGTTGAATCCGGGGGCGGTATTCGGGTCGTATCTCCCTCTGGTTGGAAACAACTCGAGTTGGAAGCCGAGAAACGAGAGCATCAAGATGGCACCAACGTAGTAGGGAACCGAGTTGAGAAACGTCGCACCGATCGAGCCGACATTATCGAAGTAGCTTCCCTCCTTGTAGGCCATCACCGCTCCAAGGAGGATGTTCGCGGTAAACCCGATCAAGAGACTATAGACGCTGATGAATATCGACCACGGCATCGCCCTAAAGAGGATGTCGAAGACGGGTTCGCGTCGCCAGATGGATTCGCCGAAGTCCTGGTAGACGATGATGTCCACCAGATACTGATAATAGGCGACGTGAATGGGCTGTTCCGGATCGACATTTGTCCGAAGTTCGATGATCCGGTTTACCTGATCGATATTGACGGGTTGGCCCTGTTGGACAGCGTCCCGTATCATCTGCTCTCGCATCGCCTCAAGCGGACCACCGGGCATCAAACGATATAGAACGAACGTTATTGTTATCACGGAAAATAATGTAATTATTGCTTGACCTATTCTCTTAGCGTAATAGTTCATAAAGTATATCTCACTTGGACAGAGTATAAGTTTTACGTCCAGTGTGACCACAGGACAAAATTTCGTTTCCGGTGACGTCGCCCGCTCTTAGTTCGAAGCAGTGTACGCTTATCACTGAGAGCGTTTCGCGAACGGAGACGATCAGGAATCGACGGTGAGATTCGATGTGGACGAAGTGTTTCCCCGAAGTCGAAGCGCCGCTTAGCCGGACTGTCGGGATAGCTCAATCCACAATACTTATCGCCGCATAGAAGCCTTCGACGGTATGGGACGTTCGTTCACCGATGAGCTGGCGAGGGAGATCGGTGCGTACAGACACTACTTTGTCCTCGGTATCGCGTTCTCAATCGTGTTCCTCCTCCTGTCAGTCGTCTCGCTTACCGTCGTTGCGCCGGGAAGCGGAGCCTATTACATTACTGTCGTGAATATCGGAACCCTCGTGTTCGTCATCGGCCTGTGTGGCGTCGGGATATTGATCGCTAAGCGTCATGGGTAATGGGTGAACATTAGAAACCGATTGTGATTGGAATTGTGGGTTACGCTATCTCGTCGCTCTGCCAATACTCGTCCCTCTCGTCGCGCCTGAAGCAGGCAACCCCCGATTCGATGGTCTCGCCGGTCTGGGTTAACTGGGGGACGCGGTTTACACAAGTTTCACGCGCCTCGGGACAACGCGTGTGGAACCGGCAGCCACTCGGGGGGTTTTTCGGGTCCGGAATGTCGATCTGTCGGATTGGTGGCTCGTCGGATTCTTCCGTTATCGAATCCGGGTCCATTACGGGTGTCGCCCATCGGAGCACTCTAGTATACGGATGTCGGGGGTTTCGGATTATCTCCTCGGCCGGGCCGATCTCGACGAGCTTTCCGAGGTACATGATCCCGATCCGCCCACCGACCTTCTCGGCGAAGTAGTAGGCGTTCGCGAGGTCGTGTGAGATGTTTAGATACGAGGTGTTGAACTCCCGCTGTAGATCGTGCATGAGGTCCATCATCTCGATCCGCAGCGAGACGTCGAGGGCGCTGACGGCTTCGTCCGCGAGTATTAGGTCTGGATTCATCAACAGCGCTCGGCCCAATGCAATCCGTTGTTGTTCGCCGCCGCTGAGCTGGTGGGGATAGCGGGACGCATACGACGAGGCTGGTTTCATCCCGACGTATTCCAACAGTTTGTAGATCCGCTCTTCCCGTTCTTCGGTACCGATCTGTGGGTACTGTTCTTTGAGCGGTACCGAGAGGGAGTTGAGGATCGTTCTGTTCGGATTCAGCGAACTGCCCGGATCCTGGTGAATGATCTGCAATGACTTCCGAATCTCCGGGAACGGAATGGTGACGTCGCCGTTTCCGTCCTTCGCGTCCCAGATGTCCTGTCCCCGGTATTTCACGGAGCCGCTGGTCGGTCGCTGGAGGCCGACGGCTGTCTTTCCGAACGTGGTCTTCCCGCATCCGCTCTCGCCGACGAGGACGATGACCTCGTTTTCGCGGATGTCAAGCGAGACGTCGTCGACCGCCTTCACTACCTCCCGATCTCCACGAAGCGTCTGGAACAGGGATGCATTCGAGAACTCGACACCGACGTTCTCGAGGGAAACCACCGTCTCCTCACTTCGCGTCATCGAACATCACCTCGGGCGTCTCATTGCTGAGCGTGTAGGGGAGTACCTCCCGTGCTTCCGACCAGTGATGACAGGCTGCTCGATGTCGGTCGCTCACGTTCCGAAACGCCGGCTGAGTTTCGACGCACTGCTCGTTTGCGAGCGGACACCGGGAGTGATACGAACACCCTATGGGAACGTCGACGGGATCCGGACTGTCGCCTTCGATCGGCTGCATCTCGTCGAGCGCCGCGGCGAGGTTCGGGACGGCCTTGAGGAGCGCCCTCGTGTACGGGTGTGCGGCGTCTTTCAGAACGTCATGACACGGGCCGACCTCGACGAACTGGAACGCATACATGACGGCCAACCGATCCGCCAGATCCGCGACCAGCGGGAGGTCGTGCGTGATGAAGACGATCGTGATGTCGTATTCCTCGTGGAGCTTCGAGAGCAAGCTTGTGATCGAGCGCTGCATGAGCAGATCCAGCGCCGCAGTTGGTTCGTCCATCACGAGCACGTTCGGCTTGAGGAGTAAACTGAGTGCAATTAGCGCTCGTTGTGCCATCCCGCCGCTGAGCTGGTGGGGGTACGACTCCAGCACGCGATCCGGGTCGAGATACAGGTCCTTGAGCAGGGTGCGACCGTGTTCCATCCCCGCCTCGAGCTCGTAGTCGTGGGCGTAAAGCGTCTCCTCGAAGTGTTCACCGATCGTCATCGTCGGATTAAACGAGTCCATCGCACCCTGGAATACCATCGAGATCTCCTCCCAGCGGAATCTCTTGAGGTCCCGATCGCTGAGTTTACGGATGTTGTACGGTTCGCCATCGGGTGGGTGATAGATGACCTCGCCCGAGAGAACGCCGGGCTCGACGACCGCGTCCAGCAACGCGGAAGCGAACATCGATTTCCCGCTCCCGCTCTCGCCAACGACACCGATGATCTCATCGCGGTAGATGTCGATCGAGACGTCGTCCAGTACCTTTGATGTGCCCCGGTCCATATCGAACGAGACGGACGCGTTTCTGACCTCGAGCAGGAGTTCGTGCTGATTCTTGCGTGCAGTCGGTCGTTGGGTTTTGCGTATCGTCACAGATTCTCACCGTTCGCGAACACTGTTCGCTTTACTGCTGCCAGCAACGCCACGCCCCGAGAATGAAGCCGGCAGTTTTTCCATACGAACGTGTAGTGATATCATTATATAAATTTTGTGTTAGATGATACTATATGATAGGATAAAGATAATTGAATCAAGCGAACTGTGACGAACCAAATAAGATCGATCCTAAAAGCCACGGATCATCCGACCCGTGGTTGTTTATTTGTAGCCGACCGTTCCGTCTTTGATCAACGGATACGGGCCGTTGTTGGTCTGAAGCCTGCGGTCGCCGATCGGCCAGTCGAAGTCCTTCGTGTTCGCCCAGTGCCCAGATTCACGGTACAGAACGTCGATATCGGGCATATAGAAGTTCCACATCCAGCAGAGCTTCTTGATTTGGTCGTTTGTCCACTCGGTATCGTCGGTCCTGTGGATCTCCTGTACCGTCTCATGGAGGTTGATCTCCTCGGTCCCACCGGAAAGATCCTGCTGGCCGATCTCGGTCGGAACCTCCCACAGTAACGCCTTACCGTTGTAGGGCGAGTGGGTGCGGCCCTCGTCGAGCCACTCGTTGATCTGTCCACGGGCCGCAGAGTCGCCACCCAGCGCCGTCGTCGACGCGAGCCGTAACCCAAAGAGGTGGTGTGTTCGAAAGAAACTAACTGGGTGGAGCGTGTCGGCGGCGTAGTGGCTGTACATGCTGATTCCCCAGTCCATGTCTTCTTCGATCCGATCGTTCACAGTCGATTGCTCCGCGCCTTCGAATTCGATCGGGAAGCCGTATTCCTCGAGTTGACCACGGACAGTCTGACCCGGCACGTTGAAGAAGCCATCCGTACCGATCGTCATGACAATCGGGTCGATCTCGCCGCCGTCGGGCCCGTATATCGTCCCGTCTTCCCTGCTGTAGCCACCCTGTTCGAGGAATCCGTCTGCGAGGTCGTAGTCAGAGGTTTTCGGTGCGTAGTCGATGAAGTTATCGAGATCGTTGCCGACATACGTTTTGTTCCACTCCCGTTCGATCCCCGTGTGTACCTCGATCGGGAACCCAGTCTCGAAGTTCGTGACCACGTTCTGCGTATCGATAACGGCCGCCATCGCACGACGCACCGCGTAGTCGGCGAGGGCGTCGGTGTGGTTCCAGTTGATTAATACCTTGTACATGAACTTCGAGGGGTACTGGGCGATGTTCTGATAGTGGTCCGGAAGCCCCCCCGCGTACTTGTCTTCCAGTGCGACCGTTCCCAGATCGATCTGCTGGTTCATTATTAACTCGTCCTCCGCGGCCCCTCCCGCGATCAGTTCCTCGTACTGCTCGATCTGAACAGCGTCGGAATAGCGGTGGTGCTCGGCGGGTTCGAATGTGACCGCCTCCATAGACCAGTCGACAATCTCGTAGGAACCTGTTCCGAGCCCCTCGTCCATGTACTGGTCCATCCCGATGGTCACATCGAGGATCTCCGCTGCGACCTCGTCCCGAGCGCCGTCCGATGACGCGTCCTGCAGCCGCTCGAGGTATGGTTTCCAGGTCGCCGTATTGAGGGTGTGGAGGTTCTCACCCATTTCAACGCCGAGATTCAGCGTCTCGATGAGGGCAGGGTTCTTCGGCTCTTTCAGCCGGTATTTGATCGTCAACTTATCTTCCTGCCAGATTTCCTCGTATTCGCTTCCCTCAGGAGACATGAGACGGTTCATCTCCTCCCAGGTGTACATGTCCTCTGCGGTGTACTGATCGCCGTTCCAGAACGCCAAATCGTCCCGGAGCCGTTTCGTCAAGACCTGTTCGTTCCCGTCGTAGTCCCACGATTCAAGGGCTGGCGTCCCGACTTCGCCGTCGTTGTACGGAATATAGAGGCGGTCGTTAGCGAAATCGACCATCCGGGACGGCCAGTTTTCGCCGTACGGGCTCCAGTTGTACTCGTCGGGAAGAGTACTCCCCGAGATACGAGTTAGCGTGGGGTTGCCATTCGTCTCTCCGCCTTCGCTTCCCATACAGCCTGCAAGTCCAGCGGCCGTCCCCCCCGTCAGGGCGAGGAATTGCCGTCGGTCGATTGAGTCAAGCCTCGAGAGATACCTGTGGCGGCGATTGGTATTATCAACCATGGACAATACCTTCATCTACTCTGTAATAAGCTTTTTCCGCCTTTGAATTTCTCTATGCTATCAATAGTTACAATACGAAATATAATATATAGAACGAGACGTCTGATATCGGCGGCTGTAGCACCGTAGATGGCGATATTCCGACCATCATAACGTACATTACGATGGGGTGCTTCGACGAGGACGGATCATGTATGCCTGTCAGACGGATTGGACGGAGGAGAGTATCGCATGAAATTTGGCGTCTTTCTAAACCAGTACTACACACCCGAGAGCGAATTCTCGGTGACGGACCTGTACGAACAGGTCGAGTCAATGGAACGCCTCGGATTCGACGGTGCGGCCCTCGGCGAGCGGCATCTTCACGAGGAGGGGTTCGTCGAGCCAATCACTGCACTGGCGGCGATCGCGGCACGGACGGAGACACTAGACCTGTCGACGATGGCGATGTTGCCGATGCTTTACGATCCGCTCCACCTCGCCGAACAGGTCGCGATGATTGATCGTCTCTCAGGTGGTCGAATGCGTTTCGGGGCGGCCATCGGCTACCGGGAGCGGGAGATCGAACCATTCGGCGTACCGATGAATGACCGGAGTTCAGCCTTTATCGAATCGCTTCACATCCTCAAACGCCTCTGGAATGAGGGGAGCGTGAGCCACGATGGCGAGTACTGGTCGTTCGACGATATCTTCATCAGTCCACGTCCGGAGACCGAACTCCCGGTCTGGATCGGCGGCCACGCCGACATTGCCATCAAGCGGGCCGCCTACCGCGGCAACGGCTGGATCGCCAGCGCTTCGTCGACAACCGAGAACCTCCGACACCAGATCGGCGTCTACGAGGACTCCCTCGACGAGTTCGACGAGGTGCGGTCGGATCACGACGTTGTGTTGATGCGCGATTGCTTCGTCAGCGACTCGGTCGAGGACGCCCGTGAGACAATCGAGCCGTACCTCCTGCAGATGTATGAGTGGTACGCTCGCTGGGGGCAGACTTACATGGACGAGAACAACGTCGAAGTCGACTACGAGGAGTTAGAGGAGAAATTCGTCCTCGGGTCGCCTAATGACTGCATAGAACAGCTCCGCGAGTACGAGGCCCTCGGTGTCGACCAGATATACCTTCGCTGCCAATTCCCCGGACAGCCACAGGACGTCACCCTCGGGACGCTCGAGCGCTTCGGAACCAAGGTCATGCCGGCGTTTCAATGACCGACCAAACCATCGGCTATGTCGGCCTGGACCACCACCACGCGGACCCATACCTGCGGACGCTCGGAGAATTGCCGGTGAGGGTTACGGGCGCGTGTGAACCCAACCCCGCGTTCGATCCATCCTCGGTTCCGAGTCTCGGCGACGTTCCGGTCTACGACGACCTCGAGTCGCTGCTGGCGGCGTCGGCTCCCGACGTCGTGTTTCTAACAGTACCCAATCGGGACACTCCAGCCGCGATTGACCGGGCACTCGAGGCCGGCGTCGACGTCTATACGGAAAAGCCGGCGGCTCGGACCGCAGCAGAACTCGAACCTCTCATAGAGCGCGTGGAAAAAGGCGACGCGACGGTCGGCGTCTCGTATCCCTGGCAATCCCACCCGATCGCACAGGAACTCGCCTCACTCGTTGATGACGGATTCTTCGGCGAACTGCGAGCGTTCGACGCGCGGTTCGTCGCCTCCCAGTTGGCCTACCGGGAGACGTCACACTTCATCTTCGACGAAGAGGCAAGTCGAGGTGGTATCCTCCAGTGGCTCGGAATCCACTGGATCCAGTTGCTCACGCGACTTCTCGAGGAGCCGATCAGCCGCGTCAACGCCAGTATGGTCGCCGGAACCGACGGCGTCGACGTTGAGGACGGCGCAACGCTCCAATTCGAGACGGCGAGCGGGGCACTTGGTACGCTCCAGTGTGGCTACTATCTGAGTAAGACCCTCTACGATACCAAACTCGACATCTACGGGACCGCCGGTCGGAGCAGTTGGGACCCGATGGGGCGGGAGTTCGGCTTCGACGGGACGACGATACTCGAACTCGACGACACGAGTGGCGAGTGGGCCAGCACCCCACACCGAACGATCACTTATGACTACGACCCGGAACCGGGATACGGCGGTGCGTGGGGCAGGGAGTTCGTCGAGTCGTTCTTCGACGCTTGTGACGGTGACGGCGACCCGCCGGTGACGCTCGCTGACGCACTGGTCGTTCTCCGGATCCTCGATGCGGCCTACGAGTCCGCCGAAACGGGACGCTGGGTCGACGTTGGAACGGCGTAGGTGTCGGATTCGACGTACGCGGTCACGCGATATCGTGTCCTGATAATCGATTCCGTTGGCGCTCGCGCTGGTCCGATCGCGAGAAGGAGCGTGGTCTCCGTGCTATCGGGCGACCTTCTCGAAGGCGCGGGTGACCTGCTCAACGAACCCCTCTTCCGGTTCGATATACGAGGCGACGGTGACCACGCGCTCGTCGAGCGCTTCTGAGATCGGGAAGTCGCCTTCTTGATATCCCTCGTAGGCGGGGAGGCCGCAAAACTCGCCGTCGATCGGGCTCCGGCCGCGTCCCCAGAGGTCGTACCCTTCCCGAAAGATCGTCCGGCGGTGTTCCATGTACGAGAATCCCGGACCGCGGACGGGTGCGCCCTCTGCCGTGAGCGCTTCGACGACGACTTCCGGGGATCGGCCGAGTTCGTCGGGTTCGAGGACCACTTTTAGTCCACCGTACAGGCCATCCGTCTCGGACTCCTCGTACGGCCACACCGGTCTGACACCCGGTAGCTCCTCGAGGCGTTCGAACAGCCGGTCGCGATATCGCAACCGCCGCTCGACCCGGTAATCGAGGTTCTCGAGACCGACTTTCGCGATGCCGAGTGCGAGCGGGTGGGCGCGATACTTCAGTCCCAGCACTTCCCAGTCGAGTCCATCGTAGGGTTCGAGCGTGAGTTCATCGTTGACGCCGGATCGATGGAGGTGACAGTACGACAGTTGTCGCTCATAGTACTCCCGGACGTTGGTCGTAACGATACCGCCCTCGCCGGCGGCGATCGGCTTTCCGTGAGGCGAGACGCCCTGCAGACTGAAGCAGGCGATGTCGCCGACGCTCCCGATATGTTCGCCCTTCCATTCGGAGGCGTGTGCGTGGGCGGCGTCCTCGACGATCGGGATGTCGTGTTGATCGCTGATATCAAGTATCGCGTCCATATCGCAAACTCGCCCGTTCCAGTGGGTGATCGCGATCGCGGCGGTCCGGTCGGTGATCCGGCGCTCGATGTCGGCCGGGTCCGGCAGCAGCGTCTTAGGATCGATCTCACAGAAGACCGGTCGCGCGCCGAGATGTAGCGCGCCGGCGTACGCGCCGATGTAGCCCACTGTCGGGGTGATGACCTCGTCGCCGGGACCGACGCCGACCGCGTAGAACGCGCTCTCGATCGCCGTCGAACCGTGATCAACGGTCAGGCAGTACTCGGCGCCGCTGTACTCCCGGAACTCCGCTTCGAACTCGAGCGGAAAGCCCGAACCCGATCCGGAGATCGCTCCCGCTTCGAGGAGGTCCGTGACAATCTCCGTTTCGGCCTCGATCGGGCGCTTCCAGCGTTCCGGGTCGTCGATCGTGACGGCCGGATCACCGCCATCGACCGCAAGGGTGCTCGCTCTGGACATATCGTATTCATCGGTTGTAGTTCATTTCATATAAAACAGCTAGTCAATCATTTCAGTAGGCTGCAGGGACGAAGAGGCAAAGAGACGAAGTTGAACGGCCGAATCGATCAGTAGAGAGGCTCGTAGGTATCCGTAAACGACCTCCCATCTCGTGTGAGATCGGCCAACAGCGGGCTCTCGGGAGTGACCACCACGTCGAATTCCAATGCGGCCTGCACGCCGAGGAGGAGCGTCGCGGCGTCGAACAGCCGACCGCTCTCGTCGCGATTTCCACGGACGGTTTCGACGAACGCCTCGATGAACGGATTGTACATCCGGTTGAGTTCCTCCGCGGTAGCGTCGATTCGAGCGGTGCGGGTCGCCCCTCCGACGTCAAGCAATCCGAACGCCGCGTTCTCGGTCGGGCCGTCGAACCGGAGCGTCGCGCTCGATCCGTCGGCGAAGGTGACGGTCGTCGCCACACCGTGATCGGCGGAGACAATTCGGGTCCAGTCTGCACCGCAGATCGTACGTGCGGCGTCGGTGATGTGAACGCCGTAGTAGAACGGGTCGTTGTAACCGGCGGCGAACAGATCGTGTGTCCCGGCGTCTCCACGCATGATTGCCAGGGAAGGATGGGAGGGAACGGCCGAACCACCACAGAACGGCGTCCCGTTCCGTTCGACGGTACGTCGCAGCGTCTCAATGTCGTCGATCGAACCGGCGATCGGCTTGTCGACGAACGTCGGAACGCCGGCCTCGAGGAATCGGACCGCGATCGGTCGATGGCGATCCCAGTCGACCGTCAGTATCATCACTGCGTCGACGTGATCGATCATCTCCTCAGGACGATCGTACCGGGACGAACAGTGATCCCGGCAGAACGCCTCGGTGTACGCATCGGGGCGGACGTCGCCGCCGTCCCAGACCCCACGAACGGTCGTATCTGACCGGCTCGATAGCAGTTCAGCGAACTTCTCGGAATGGCTCGTATCGAGCCCGATGATGCCGACGTCGATCATATATTTCTACGAGCTACCTCGAAGCAGACTCGCTGTCCCCACGATACCCCCCTACCTCCTTAACGATGCCTATCGAACGTCTCCCCGGCCGCAGCCATGCGAGCGGTGGTCGGAAAGTGATTCGTTGTTGATGAGCGCCCGGAAACGATACGGAGTGACTCGAACAGTCCCGACTCGCTGACAAACGATTCCCTTGGTAACACCACTCATAGAAGTTTTGTAATACTAAACAAATCGCGCTCCGAGATGCAAGACACGGCGGAGCTGCTCGAAACCGTAGTCGAGCGCACCACATATTTTCGTTATTAGAAATATAATATAGAAGTGTACGAATTAGTGTTTACAAATCGTCGCGAGCTGCAATGGCATCGTCATTTACAGTTGTACAGGCGTAAGATAGTAAGTGTGATCGACGCACAGCGTTTGTCGATACAAAACGCGATGAGGACGACGGTAGTCAAGGTGTGTACCCATCTCTGTCGCGAGCCGGCGGTGATCCGTTCGACGCTCGATCGACCAGTACGTTTTTCTCGCTGCCCGGACCTTCTCATACAATCGATGACCATTGACCTTCGGTACGCACCCGCATCCGAACTGGCAGCGCGGATACGGGACGGTAACGTCTCGCCGCTCGAGGTCGTCGACACGTCTTTAGCACGTATCGACGACCGGAATGACGACGTGAACGCGTTCATCACGGTGGCGACCGACCACGCCAGAGCGCAGGCTCGCGAGGCCGAGCGGGCGCTCGAACGCGGCGACGATATCGGACCGCTTCACGGCGTTCCGCTCGCGCTCAAGGACCTCACCGGTTTTCGTGAGGGGATTCACCACACGTTCGGCTGTCAGGCGTTCTCCGACAACGTCGCCACACACACAGCCGTGTTCGTGCAGCGACTTGAGGATGCCGGCGCGATCGTAGTCGGAAAGACCAACACGCCGGAATTCGGCCACCGGCCGGTGACGGACAACCTACTTGTCGGGCCGACATCGACGCCGTTCAATCTGGCGCGCAACGCTGGCGGCTCCTCGGGCGGGAGTGCGGCGGCCGTGGCCGACGGGATGGTCGCGATCGGACAGGGCAGCGACGCCGCAGGCTCCGTTCGGATCCCGGCGGCGTGCTGTGGTGTTTACGGACTGAAACCCTCGTTCGGCCGGATTCCCAAACCGGCACGGCCGAACCCGTTCCAGTATCACTCCCCGTTCATCGACAAGGGGGTTCTGACGCGGTCGGTCACCGACGCCGCGATCGCGCTCGAAGTCATGGCCGATCCGCACCCGCGTGATCCATTCTCGCTCCCGGCGAGCGACACGGACTACCGCGGGGCCCTCGACCGGTCCCTCGACGACTGGTCGATCGCTTACAGCCCCGATCTCGGCGTGTTTCCGGTCGCCGGAACCGTTCGCGAGCGAATTGAGGATGTTCTATCGGCATTCGAACGGGAAGGTGCGACCGTCGACCGCGTCAATATCGATCTCGGCTATCCGCTGGAAGAACTCGCCGAGAAGACACGCTTCGGGTTAATGCAGGCATTCTCGGCCAAGATCGCGGATTCCATCGAACGACGACACGGGATCGACTTCCTCGGTGATGCGGCCGCCGCCGTCCCGGCGTCGTTCCGCGACCGGATCGAGGCTGGTCGACGGTTCTCACCGGTCGATATCGGGCGAATGAATCAGGTTCGGACCGTCCTGTTCGACGGCATTCAGGACGTCTTCGACGACTACGACCTCCTCGTCACGCCGACGCTTTCGAGACCCCCGCTTCAAAACGATTCGCTCGAAAACGTCCGTGTTGACGGGGAGAAGGTCGATCCGCAGGCGGGGTGGCTGCTGACGTGGCCGATCAACATGACCGGCCATCCCGCCGCGTCGATCCCGGCGGCGTTCCTCGACGAGGGCCCCATCGGCATGCAACTCGTCGGCCCGCGATTCGGCGATGAGGCGGTCCTCGCGGCGAGTGCGGCGTTCGAACGACAACGGCCGTGGGCCGACGCCTACCGGACGAAACTCGACACCTGAGCGATCCTACGCGAGCATCGAGTCGACGTCCCACTCCTCGACCGGCGTGAATCGGGACGGATCGAGATCGAAGCCCCGGCCGAACGGTGCGTCGATGACGCTTCCGAACCGGAACCGCCCGTCCTCGACGGCCATCGTGACGAATCCGTCCTCGTGACGGCGGTAGAGGTCGTCGTGGGCCTCGAGAACCCGGGTCTGGAGATCCTCCGGAAGGAAGCTCAATCCGCGGTAGTAGTGGTGACCGTTGCGCTCGATGTGGTCCAACCCCATCGTTCCCATCACGGCGAGGTCCTGAAGCAGTTCGACCGGCCCGATCGTCGTCAGGTCCTCGCCGCTCATGAGGTACTCGCCGCCATCCTCCTGGCGGCGCTTTTCGATCAGGGAGGCGTTGATCAACCCCTTGAAGACGCCCTTGCAGTTCTTGTGGCTCGTCCCCGCGTAACCACACTCGAGGGCACGCCCGGCGCTGTCGAGGTCGTCGTCAGATTCGTCGATGATGATCGGCGGTCGCCCCTCCCAGTCGGTGAGTACGTCGCGGGTCCTGTCGGTCAGCGCCGCCGCCCGGGGAAGGGGCTGTTCAACGTACGCGACGTGATCGACGACCGCCGCGAGAGAGGGATCGGTTGCGTGGCGCTCCCATTGGTCCTTGAACGCACGGACGGTGTCATACTGTTCGTTGGCGTCGAGTGTACACCGATACGACTCAAGTGAACTCGCCTCAAGGACGGCTCCGATCCGCGCGAGGCGATCCGCGTCGCGCTCCGCATCGGCCGAGAGCTTGATTTTGAAGTGATCGATCCCCTGTCGATCCACGTACGTCGAGAGCGCCTGCGGAAGGCCGTCGTCCAGACGGTCGTCCTCGCTCATCTCGTCGGGTTCGAGCGGGTCTGAAAGACCGACCGTGTGCCGGACTGCGGCATCGCGGGTCGGCTCGTCAGGCAGATAGGTCGCGAGGGAGACCCCCTCGAGTTCGTCGTAGATCCGGCCAGGTTCGACGCCTAATACGTCGCTACGGACCGCCTCGGCGAACGTGATCCCATAATGGCGACAGAACGCGTCGATCACCGCCTGCTCGACCATGCTCACGCCGTAGGCCCACAGCAACGGCGGGTGTGACGTCCCAACAGCCCACACCCGCTGGCGCTCGAAGAGGTCGTACCAGAGGTCGAAGACAGTCGACGACGGCTCCTGACGAAGGGCCGTTTCGGTCGCAGCCCGAAAGACGTCGAGAAGGGCCGTCGTCGCCTCGGCAAGCGAGAGTTCAGGCTCCTTGAGGAACCACATCGGGGCCATCCCGACCATCGAGAGTCCGGTCGCCTCTTCGTCGTCAATCCCGAGGGTGAGTTCAAGGAAGTGGTGGGGGCCTTCGGTCGCGACGACGTTTCCGAAATGAAACGCCATCCGCTTGTCGAGGTTACTTACGTACCGCTCCGCTCGCTTCACGTCGATCTCCATATCAACCAAGACGGACGGCCGACGGGATAAGTATGAGTGGTCGTTCTGGTCAAGGGTTCGAGGATCGCCACAACGTTGAAGGGAGCGGTGGCGAGAGGGAGGGTAATGGACAGCTTTCGAGCAAACCTCGACGGGTTCTACGACGTGAGCGACCAACTCCCGAGACACCTCCGCGAACGGGCCGAAGCGCAGTTCGAAGCCATACGAGAACGAAAGGACGCGATCCGGTCGGTGGCCGACCACGAGCGCCGCGTTGAGCGCGTTCGGGCGGCGTTTCTCGACGCACTGGGCGGGTTGCCCGAGGAACGAACGTCGTTGTGCGCCGAGTGTACCGGCGTGGTGAATCGGGAGGGGTACTCGGTCAAGAAGATCGTTTACGAGAGCCTGCCGGGAATGCACGTGACGGGTAACCTCTACCGGCCCGACAGTGACGGGCCGTTCCCGGCGGTACTGTTCCTGTGCGGCCACGCCGCGACCGGCAAAGCGAGCCCGGCCTACCAGCGAGCCTGTATCGAGCTCGCCCGGAACGGCTTCGTCGCGTTCTCGATCGATCCAATCGGACAGGGCGAGCGCGTCCAGAGCTACGACCCCGAAACGGGCGAGATCGATCGGATGAACCTCCGCGAGCACACGTATCTCGGCCAGCAGTGTCAGGTCGCCGGGTCGAACCTCGCGCGATACCTCATTTGGGACATGGTACGCGCGCTCGACTACCTCGAAGGCCGTTCAGACGTCGACGAAGACCGACTCGGTGCGACCGGGAACTCCGGCGGCGGTATGCAGACGGGTTTTCTGATGCTCGCGGATGACCGACTCGACGTGGCGGTCCCGTGTTGCTTCGTTACGTCCCGCGAGGAGTACATGAAGACCGGGCAGGCCCAGGACGGCGAGCAGATCCTCTACAGGGCCATCGAACGGGGGATCGATTACGACGACTTTATCGCCGCATTCGCGCCGAAACCCGTACTGATCGGTTCCGCACAGTCGGACTTCCTGTGTATCGAGGGGAGCCGAAAGACGCTCCGGCGAGCCCGCGACGTGTATGAACTCTACGACAGTCCCGAGAACGTGGACCTCGCGGTCGCCGACGACACGCATGGCCTCTCGGCACCGCTCCGTGAGGCGATGATCAACTGGTTTCGCGAGCACCTTCGGGGTGTGACCCCGACGTTCGAGACGGCCAATCCACCCGTCGAGGACGAGGCGACGCTCTTGTGTACCGCAGTCGGGCAGGTTCACGGCGAGTACGAAGACGAGACCCACGTCGTCGACCGCAACCGTGAGTTCGTTCGAAGTCGAGACGGAGACGCCGGTAGCGCACCCTCCGTCGACGACCACGACGCGTACGCGGAATCAGTCCGCGAGACCGTCACCGAGCGGTTCGATCTCGCGAGACCGGCCTCCAAACTGCATCCACGCCGCATCGACACCGAAACCGACGAGGCGGCCGGTGTTCGCTGGGAAAAGGTTTTCTTCTACGCCGAATCCGACGTGCTCGTCGCCGGCATCGTCGCTGTCGCGCTCGAACCGCCCGAGCGAACCGTTCCGACAATCGTCCTGTCGGATCACGGCACCGAGGAGTTCGGTGCCCACGAAGATCGGATCGCGGCCCACGCCCGTGAGCGGGGGATCGCGATGGCGTTCGATCCGCGCGGCGTCGGTGCCGTCCGGTCACGAGCCGTGAACACGCCACTGGCTAACGGCGGCGAGTACTTCGACTACCACGGGACAGAGTACAAACTGGCGAGCGACGCGCTCATGCTCGGGACCTCGCTGTTCGGAATGCGAGTGTTCGACGTCCTCCGCGCGTGTGACTATCTCGAACGACGCGTTCGGAACCGCGACAAACCCGACGACGTGGAGGGGTACGCGCTCGACGGGATCGGTGTCGGCGCGTTGCACGCGCTCGTGGCCGCGGCGGCCGACCCGCGATTCCGCCGGATCAATGCCGCGGACGTCCCGACGGGATTCTACGAGATCGCCACCGCGACAGAGTACGACATCGACTTTCGGCTCGTCGTCCACGGCGTCGTCGGGGAGTGTGACGTGCCACAGCTCCTACCGGCACTCGAGGACCGCGACCTGACGTGGGAGCGGACGGATCTGAGCCGATTCCGATAAGCCGAGATCCGACTGTCAGCCATCGAGCACAGAGAGGCCCGGTCGCCTTCAAGACCGTGAGAATGATTGTTGCAGCGTTATCGACTACGAAACCAGTCGTGTTTTTCACCCCGGGGGTCGATGAGGGGGTGTATGAATGAGACCGATGCCTCGACCGAATGGCTCGCAGGGACTGCGAGCGTGGATATCACGCCGTCCGAACCGATGCGGATGGCAGGCTACGGGGCCCGTGAAGAGCCTTCCGAGGGGACGTTACAGCCGTTGCACGCGAAGGCCATCGCCCTCGAGGACGAGAAGGGAACGCAATTCGTCGCCGTCGGCGTCGAGGTGCTCGCCATCTCGCGGCCGCTGCACGCGGAGATCACGGCCGTCTGTGCGGACCGCTACGACCTCCCCGCATCCCATCTCCTACTGAACGCCTCGCATACCCACTGCGGCCCGGTCTACCGGGAGCGAAAGACCGAGGTCTTCTCCCTGAACGACGAGGAGCGCGCTCAGGCCAGGGCGTATCGATCGTTTCTCATCGAGACGCTCGTCGAGACTGTCGGCGAAGCCCTCGGGGACCTCGCTCCCGCGTCGCTCACGTACAGCCACTCTCGCTGTGGGATCGCGATGAACCGACGTCTCCCCTTGGAGGAGGGGATTGGCTTCCAGCCGTATCCGGACGGTCCGGTCGATCACGACGTGCCCGTCCTCGCCGTCGAATCGCCGGACGGTGAGACGCTTCGGGGGATACTCTTCGGCTATGCGTGTCACCCGACGAGTCTGTTCATCCGCGAGTGGAGCGGCGATTGGGCGGGATACGCAATGGACCACCTCGAAGAGGTGTATCCCGAGGCGACTGCCGTCTTCGTTCAGGGGTGTGGCGGCGACCAGAAGGCCTACCCACAGCGCGACCTCGGACTCACGAAACACTACGGGAAGTCGCTCGCGACGGCCGTCCGGAGTGCGCTCGTCGCCAAGCGCCGGGAGGTCCACGGACCGTTGCGGTGCGTGAAGGAGGAGGTCGCCCTCGAGTTCGAGGAGCCCCCGTCCCGAGCGGATCTCGAGGAGAGACTCGAGTCCGAGGAGCGCTACGAGCGACGCCACGCCGAACACCTTCTCGGAGAACTCAACGAGCATGGTGAGCTGCCACGTAGCCATCCCTATCCGATCCAGGCGATCGGGTTCGGCGGCGACCTGACGATGGTGGCGCTGACGGGCGAAGTGCTGGTCAGCTACTCGCTGAAGCTCAAGGAGCGACTGGGGGGCCCGCTGTGGGTCGCGGGCTACTCGAACAACTACATGACCTACATCCCGACGGTCGACGACCTCTATGCCAGAGGCTACGAGGCCGACCGGTTCGTCCATCTGACGGAGCTGCCCGCGAGGTTCGACCACAGCGTCGAGGACCGGGTCCTCTCGACGGCGACGGCGCTTGCTCGCCGAGTCGGACCGCCGGACGAGCGATAACTGCTCGGGATGAACCACGCCTGCTCCTCAGCGAGACGGTCGCGATCCTCGTCTCCTCTTACCACCAGTCGTTTCGGTGTGTCTCCAGATCCGTCACGTTGCTGTCGTGGAGGTCGCCGACGTCATGGAATTCCGAGAGCCGGACGCGAAGGCCGTTGATCGGACCGAGGACGGCGGTATCGGCGTTCCAGACCTTACAGCTGTGGATACGGACCTTCGAGAGTTCGCCCACCGATGGCTGGTCGCCGTCGGAGGTGTGTTCGATGAACGCCCGCGGTTCGTCACCGGTGCCAACGTCGAACGCACAGTCGGTGAAGTCGATGTACCTGACCGTGGACGATTCGGCGAGGATCCGACATTCGACGAACGTATCGAGATTCCGCGCGGTGCAGTCGCTGAAGGAGACGTTCTCAATGAGGTCGTCGTCCCACGTCCAGAGGACGATCGCCGCCGGGATCTGGGCGTCGTGATCGGCGTATCGCGGCGCCATGGTACAGGAATTGACCCGGCCATTGCGGATCTCGCCGGTGAACGCCGAGAACGCGATCGTATCGACGTCGCAGTCCGAAATACGGAACCCGTCGACCTCTTGGATGATGCCGATGCGCCGGACCGAACAGCCGTGGATGCCGACATCAGTGATGCCACCCCGGACGCCGTGGATCGCCAGGTGTTCGTCCATCCGGCAGTCAATGAAGTTGAGGTTATGACCGCCGGTGCCGCCCTCACCGATACTCGGCGCCGCCTGGATGCCCGGCCCGTTCACGTTATCGTAGGTCGAACAGCGGACGACGTCGACGTGCCGGCAGGTCCCCCGAAGGGTGATACCGTCGTAGCCGGTGTTGCGAGCGAGACAGTCGACCATCTTCGACCGTGTACAGTCGGTAAAGACCATCCCGTAGCGCCAGTCGACGTTCTCGACGGTGATCGAGTCGAAGCGCGCGTTGTCGACGGTGTGGAGCCAGACGGGCCCCCACCGGATGCCATCCTGGTCCGAATCGACGCCCGCGAAGTCAATGTGGCCCCCGCGGACCGTGATGTCATGATTGCCGTTCTCGTGATCGTCGTTCGTGATGAGCGCGGCGCCGCCGTGGAACACCTCGGTATCCTCCGCTGTCATCGTCGACGTGATGGTGACGCCGTCGAGAATCTCGAAGGTAAACTCGCTGGGCAGGTAGATCGTCCGATTCCACTCACCCTTGTCGCCGTAGACAACGACCTTGTTGTGACCCTCAGCGTCGGCCTGGTCGACGGCCTCCTGGACCGCCGTAGCACCCTCCTCGACGTCGACGTAGCGGACGTTGTTGATTACGTCGTTGGCGCTGGCTGTGGCGTTCAGCACGCCGTCGTCGACGGAGAGGTTCTCGCCCGCGAAGCTGGTGATCGGCTCCGAACCCGTCATCTCGAGGGTGCCTAGGTCGTACAGGGTGTGTTCCCGTGCGTCGACGTCCCGGTTCCACGGGCGCGATCGCTGATTTTGAGCAGCATTGGCCGATCCGGATCCGGCCAGAAGTCCCATGCCGGCTATCCCCGCCGCCGTCATCGCTGCCCGCCGACTAAGGGACGTTTCAGTCGTCCTGTCGGTTGCCCGTCGTTCCTTGTTCGCATCGTCTGAGCCGCGGTTTTGAGTGCTATCCATAACGATGTCAGTAACACACACGGTGCATAAAGCGTATAACTACCCGGAACGAATAACCTTAATAATAATCTATAAATATCAGAAATATATTCTGTAGGTAAGCGTTCTACGCATGGGCGTTCCAGCGGCTCTACGAGTACGTCGAGTACAAAGCAGCCGAATTCGGTATCTCGACTACGCAGGTAGACCCGGCGTACACGTCCCAACGCTGTTCGAAGTGCGGCCACACCGAGCGGGGGAACCGACCCAAACAGGAGCGGTTCTGTTGCCGGAAGTGTGACTACGAGGTTCAGGCGGACTACAACGCGGTCGTCGGATGATATCCGACGGGCAGCAACGTCGTATTGCGACGTTGCGACGGCGAAGAATATCGGAATAAAGCATGTCCGCGCGGGACAGAAGTCTCCGCATGGACGGGCGAACCGTCAACTCGCCCTAAAGTCGGGAACGGTGAACGTAAGCGACGAGTTTACGTTCGCCGATGTTTCGGCTTGAACGGGAGTTCACCGACAAGCCCCGGCGTTTACGCCGGGGTAGTTGACGCGGCGTCCTATTTGTTCTTCGCCGACTGTGAGGTTTCGAGCATCGGCTTCACGTTGAGGTCTTCGACTGCCACCCATCGTATTCCCGAATTAGCCACGTCGAAAGCTTGTGCTGAAAGTAGAGAAACGTGCGGAAGCGACCGCCGATCGGCCGTCACAATACTTATCGTGTCACTCCCTGTTGGCCTTGAGTGATGGAACGGATCGCGATCCTCGGTCGTGGCTTTATGGCGACGGTCCACGCGCTGCGATACGCCGAGATGGACGGAGTCGAGGTCGTAGCGGTCGCGTCGCCGAGCCACCCGACGGAGTTCGCCGACAAGTACGCCGACGCTGCGGTGGTCTACGACGACGCCCTCGAGCTGTATGACACGGAATCGCTCGACGCGGTGGACGTCTGTACCCCGACGCACACCCACCGCGAACTGGTCCTACCGGCCGTAGAACGTGGTCTGGACGTTCTCTGTGAGAAACCACTCGGACGGACGATGGCGGACGCACGGGCGATCGCCGACGCGGCCGCGGATTCGGATGCGACGGTCGTCCCCGGCCACACAATCCGGTTTTTTCCCCAGTACGCGAAGGCTCGCGAGCGAGTACGGGTGGGGGACATCGGTTCACCCGGAAACATCCGAACGCTCCGACAGTCGCCGTTCGAGGAGCGTTCGGACTGGTTCGCGGACGACGTGAAGAGCGGCGGCGTCCTGCTTGATCTGGCGATCCACGACTTTGACTTCCTCCGGTGGACGATCGGCGAGATCGAGCGCGTCTTCGCCCGCCGTCGGCGGTGGGACGCCCATGAGTACGCGCTCGCGACCGTTCGGTTCGAAAACGGCGCCGTCGGACACGTCGACGCCCGCTGGCCCCGACGGCCCGACCTCCCGTTCGCGACGCGGTTCGAGATAGCTGGCGACGAGGGACTTCTCGAGTTCGACAGCGAGGACGTGAATCCGATCGATATCGTCAGCACGACGGCGACGGGCGAACCTGACCGCGACCCGATCGACGAACCGCTCGTGAAAGACCCGTACCTGCGCGAGCTCGAGGCGTTCGTCGACTGCGTCCGAACGGGTTCGGAGCCGCCGATCACGCTCGAGGACGGGATCGAGACCCTGCGCGTCGCACTCGCCGCGCTTGAGTCTGCCGAGCGCGGCGAGCCGGTCGCGGTCGCGGAGGTGACGGCGTGATCCGAATGGGGCTGCTCTCGACGGCCCACGTCCACACCGGCGGCTTCGCGTCGCGGCTCTCCGCGGCTGAGGGCGTGGAGTTCGTCGGCGTCACCGACGACGACGCTGAGCGCGGTCGCGAAGCGGCCACGGAACACGACACCGAATTCTACGAACCGTCGGAACTCGTCGAGCGCGTCGATGCGGTGATCGTCTCGTCGACCAACACGACTCACCGACGCTGGGTTGAACTGGCGGCCGACACCGGCGTCCATATCCTCTGCGAGAAACCGCTGGCGACGAACGTGGCCGACGCCCGGGCGATCGTCGACGCCTGCGACGAGGCAGACGTTCAGCTAGGTCTGTGCATGCCGCTCCCGTTCAGCGTTCCCGCACGGCGGGCGAAAGCGGCGTACGACGCCGGCGAGATCGGCGACCTCCGCGTCGCGGTCGGGACGAACCGCGCCTGGCTGCGCGACCGCCACCTGACCGGTTGGTCGGCCGATCCCGAACACGCCGGTGGCGGCGCAGCCATGGACCACACGGTTCACATCGTGAACCTTGTGCGCTGGATCACGGGCGAGGAGGTCGTCGAGGTATTCGCCGAGCTCTCGACGATGCACGACGAACTCACGGTCGAGGACGTCAACGTCCTCTCGATGGAGCTCTCGGGCGGCAGCGTCTTCACGCTCGACGGCTCGTGGGACCGCCCCGACGACTGGGATTACTGGGGCGACGCGACGCTGAACCTGATCGGGACCGAGGGTGAGATCTCCGTCGACTGTTTCGATCAGACGCTCAAACGGACGCGAGAGGGAGCGGGGGTCGACGGTGTCTACTGGGGATCGATCCCGGACGACGGCCTCCTGCGGGACTTCATCGACGCCATCGAGAACGACCGACCACCGCTTACCTCGGGCGACGACGGGTTTCGGGAGGCGGCTGTCGTCTGCGCGGTCTACGAGTCCAACGAGCGGGACGAACCGGTCGCCGTGGAGTACTGAGCGGAGCGATGCACTGAGCGAAGGGAGCGGACGGAGCCCGGCGGATATCTTTTTGTACCGGTCGGACGATGACTTCTGGGATGGCTACTGATACGCCGGTCCGCGTCGGTATCGTCGGGCTCGGCACGATCGGACAGATCCATGCGAATCGAATCGACACCCTCGGCGGCGAACTCGCCGGCGCCGACGTGGATCCCGGCGCTAGAGCGACATTCGAAGACGAGTTCGGCGCCCCGACCTATCCCGACCACGAAGCGCTGTTCGAGTCTGGCGTCGATGCGGTGATCGTCGGCGTTCCGAACGGCGTTCACGAGCGGGTCGCGGTCGACGCGCTCGAATCCGGCGTCGATGTCCTCATAGAGAAACCCCTCGCCCACACCGTCGAAAGCGCCCGGCGCATCGCCGACGCCGCACGTGACGCCGACGGGTTCTGCATGGTCGGGTTCACAATGCGATATTCGGGCCAGACCGAACGCGTGCGGGCGCTTCGTGACGCCGGGGAGTTCGGATCGCTCTCACACGTCGACGTGACCTACCTGCGCCGAGGGGGCGTCCCTGGCAGCGGCGATGGCTGGTTTACGAACCAGGATCTCGCCGGTGGCGGCGTCCTGATGGATCTCGGCGTTCACGTCATTGACCTCGCACTCCACGTCCTCGACTATCCCGACGTAATCGAGGTGAGCGGTACCGTGCGCTCGGAACACGGCGAGTACGCCGTCGACGACTCGGCGACGGGACTGCTCCGGCTGGCCGACGGCCGAACGATCTCGATCGACGTCTCCTGGCACGGGACCTGCGCTCCGGAACGCTCGTGTGTCGTTCGCGGCTCCGAAGCCGGCGCAGCGTTCGTCGTCGGAGAATCGGAGCTATCGCTCGTGAGCGCGGATGCCGGCGAGCCGGTCGAATCCGTTTCCGTCAGCGGGACGGACATGCACCTTGCGGAGGACCGGGAGTTCGTAGAGGCCGTCGCGGGCAACCGCGAGCCACCGGCTGGGATCATCGAGGAGGCGCTGACCGTCCAGCGCGTGATCGATGCGCTCTACGAGTCCAGTGCGTCCGGAACGGCGATTCGTCCCGACTCGCAGGGGACGAGTATCGACGGCGAGGGTGAAAACGGATGAGCATCCGTGTCGGCCTCTGCACGATCTCGAGCAAGGAACGCGCCGTCGGGGACGTCATCGAACTGGCCGGCGAGGCCGGCTACGACGGTGTCGAGATCTGGGGACGCGACCACGTCGGCGACGGGACGGCCGACGACTGCCAACGGATCAGGGAGGAGGTCGACGCCAACGGCCTCGAGATCCCCGTCTACGGCTCCTACCTCCGCTGTGGTACCGACGAGTTCGACAGCGAGTTGAAGCACGAACTCGCGATTACCGACCGTCTCAACGCTGACCTGATCCGTGTCTGGGCCGGTCGCCAGGAGTACGGGGATCATGACCCTGACTACTGGGAGCGGGTCGTCGCCGACCTCGAGCGCCTGACCGACCGGGTGGCCGAGTACGATGTCGGCGTCACCGTCGAGAAGCACGCCGGTACCCTGACCAACACCCGTGAGGGCGCCAGGCGATTGATCGAGGCCATCGACGACAACCGCTGCGGGCTCAACTACCAGCCCGGCTTTTCCGTCCCGAAAGACGAGATCAAGTGCGAGGCGGACGAACTCGCGGACCTCTCGAACAACCTCCACGTTCAGTCCGTCCGCGAGTGCGGCGCGAGCCATCGCTGCCCGCTCTCGGCGGCGTTCTACGACCTTGAGGCCGTCTTCGAGCCGTTCCTCAAGGCGGGGTTCGACGGCTACGCGAACGTCGAGTTTGTGACCGACGAGCGGCCGTATCCGGAGGCCATCGAGGCCGACCGTCAGTACGTCGAATCGGTAGCGTCCGAGTGAGACGATCCCGCAGAGAGAGAAAGAGAGGGGGTTAGCGGGACGCTCGGGACAGCAATGACCGTGCTTCCTCGCTGATCTTCGGCGTCCGTTGGTCCTCGGTTTCGCCCGTCAGTACTGCCAGCGCAGTGGCCATCGTCCAGCGGTGTGACTCCATCCGGACGACCGTCAACAACGTGAGAATCTCGCGACGGCGCGCCTCGAGATCCCACAGCGGTCGCTGGAGTTCGGAGTTGTTGGGATCCGCTCGTGCCCGCTGGAGCGTCGTGCCGACGCCGGTGTGCAGCCAGTTCGTGTATCGCTCGTAGAGCAACTGGACGGCGATCTCCTGCCAGTAGGGTTCGAGCAACGCTCGATCCGTGATGATCTCCGAGACGCGCTCGAGGTAGGCGAGGTGGTCGTCTCGGTCGCGCCGCTGGCCGAGCGGGTGGACGACGCCGTCGATCACCTCGGTCGGTACGAGGTCAACGGCGACGAGCGTCGGACCTTCGAACCGGATTTCGAGTGCGAGCCCCCACGAGGCGTTCTTAGAGTCGGTCATAGCGTCGAAGAGGAAGTTACCGAGGCTGTAGAAGATCATTCCGCCCTCGTAGCGCTCCCAGCCCTGTGGGACGTGCGGGTGGTGGCCGACGACGAGGTCGGCGCCCAGATCAACGAACTCCCGCAACCGACGTTGCAGGTCGAGCGACGGGAACGGGACGTACTCCACGCCGGCGTGGACGACGGCGATGACGGTGTCGAACCGCTCGGCGGCCCGTTGAATCGTCTCCCGAGCGCGGCGGTCGGAGAGCCAGGCCGCGCCATAGTCGTTCTCCTCGGCAATGTTGAACTCCCTCTCACAGACGTTGACAATCCCGATCGAGACACCGCCACCACCAACCTCGATCGGGTCGAACGCGGCGTCGTGCGTATCGCCGACGCCAACCGTCTCGAGGCCGAGCGCCTCGAGCGCGTCGACCGTCGAGGCGACGCCCTCGGGACCGTAATCGCGGACGTGGTTGTTGGCGAGCGTACAGACGTCGAAGCTGCTCTCAGCGATGGCCTCACCCGCAGCATCGTGGTTCGAGACGACCGGTCCGCTCTTGGGAACGCCCTCTGCGTCCGCAGCGACGAGCGGCGCTTCGAAGTTGACGACCGAAACGTCGGCCGCCGCGATCCGGTCCCGGAGCGACGGCGCGATCGTGGTCTCCGGACTAGGCGACTCGTCCCGACCGATGACGTAATCGCCGGCGACGAACACCGAATACGACTCCCCGCCGGCCGTCTGTTCGGACCCGAGTTCGATACGGGCCGAAGGGTCGTTAGCCATCGGTCTCTGCGGCGCGATCGCCCACGGGGGTCGACCGGCAATGTGTCATTTGTCGTCTCACCTTCTATTCATTTGAGTAAGGATAAAATATACTTTCGGTGTCCGCTGATTCCTTGGTACACAGGCAGTGGATTTAGGAGGACAGCCGCGAACGGGTGAGCCATGCCAGTCGAGCTAGCCATCGAAAACGCACGTATCGTCGACGGGACGGGTGCACCCTGGTTTCGGGGTGCGGTCGGCGTCGAGGACGGGACGATTACGGAGATTCGCCGAGGTCGTGATCCGGTGTTCAGCGCGGACGTCTGTATCGACGCCAACGGCAGCGTCCTCTGTCCCGGCTTCATCGACGCACACTCCCACTCGGATCTCGAGCTGTTCGCGGATCCGACACTCGCGCCGAAGACTCGCCAGGGGATCACCACCGAGATCCTCGGACAGGATGGGTTCTCGATGGCGCCGCTATACGACGGTATCGAGTCATGGCAGGACTACGTGAGCGGGCTCGCGGGCCGCCTCGAAGGCGAGTGGTCGTGGAACTCCATCGCAGAGTATCTGGACGGGATCGACGCCGCCGGCGTCGCGCCTAACGTCGCGACGCTCGTCGGCCACGGGACGGTCCGCTACGAGATTCTTGGGATGGACGACGTCGAACCGACCGACGCCGAGCTCGAGACGATGGCCGACCTAGTCGCAGAGGGGCTTGCCGACGGCGCGGTCGGGTTCTCGAGCGGTCTCGTCTACACGCCGCAGGTGTACTCGAGCACTGAGGAGGTGTCGCGACTCGCCGCCGAACTCGAGCCCCATGGCCGACCGTTCGTCGCCCACATCCGTAGCGAGGGTCGGTGGATCTGGGAGGCGATGGACGAGTTCATCGACATCGGCGCCGAGCACAGCGTTCCGATCCACCAGTCACACTTCAAACTCACCGGCAGCGGCCAGCGGGGGCGAGTTGACCGCGTCCTCGAGCAAGTCGAACTCGCACGCGAGCGCGGTGTCGATATGACGGCCGACCAGTACCCCTACACCGCCGGCAGCAGCATGCTGACATCGCTGTTGCCGCCGTGGATGCAGTCAAAAAACGCGGAGGAGATGCGTGCGGCGCTCGCTGACCCCGAACGGCGCGAGGCCATTCGCAGGGATATCGAGGAGTGGCGGATCGAGGGCTGGGAGAACGTCGGCGGGAAGACCGGCTGGGACCGCGTCGAGATGACGAACCTCACCTCCGAGGAGTACCGCGCCGACGCAGGAAAGGACCTCGCGACCATCGCGAGTGAACGCGAGGTCGAACCGGTCGACGTACTCTGCGACGTTCTGCACGCTGAGGACCTCGATGCGGCGATGATTGCCCACGGAATGGTCGAGTCCGACGTCCAGCGTATCCTGAAGAGCGACCGCGTCGCGGTGGGAACGGACGGGCTGTTCGGCTCGCGGCCCCATCCTCGCGTCTACGGTTCGTATCCACGGGTCCTCTCGCGCTACGTTCGGGAGGAGGGCGTGCTCTCTCTTGAGGAGGCCGTCTACAAGATGACGGCGTTACCGGCCCGGATCTATGGTCTCGACTCGAAGGGGGTTCTCCGTCCGGGCCTAGACGGCGACATGGTCGTCTTCGATCCCCACGTCGTCGCGGATCAAGCGACCTTCGAGGATCCCCGACGGACTCCACGAGGCATCGAGAACGTATTCGTCGACGGCACCGCCATTGTTCGGGACGGTGCCGTCACGGATGCTCGTCCCGGGAAAGCGATCCGTGCCTGATCACTGCTCACGCTCGCTGATCTCCGGAGCGACCGATCACGAACCACGTCACAACGCCGGGCCTTGTCCATCGTTTGCCGTATCGTGCGGTCAGAAGTCCCCGTCGCGAACGTGGAACTTCGTCGGCTTGCCGCTCGTTGTTCCGCCCTGTTCGATCCACGACGCGACCGAGTCGACGACGTCGTGGACAGGGACCTTCGGTTCCCCGAGGCGCTCGTGGCATCGGGTGGCGTCGTTGAGTAAGGCCGTGTCCTTCGGCTCCCCCTCGAACGTCACGTCGCAGCCGAACGCGTCCGCGAACCGCTCGGCTAGTTCTCGAATGGATAGCACCTCCGGCCCTGTCAGGTTCAGCGTCTCGGCCGGGGAGTCGGCCAGTTCGAGCGACCGGAAGCAGACGGAGTTGGCGTCCCCCTGCCAGATCACGTTTACGTATCCCATCTCCAATGGGACCGGCTCTTTAGCGTACACCCTCTTCGCGAGGTCGACCAACACGCCGTAGCGCAGTTCCACGGCGTAGTTCAGTCGCAGGAGAAGGGTGGGCGTGTCGTTCGCCGCCGAAAAGTACTGAAAGACACGCTCGCGCCCCAGACAGGACTGGGCATACTCACCGACCGGGCCGGTCGGGTCCATCTCGGTCGCCCCGCCGGAGTTGACGGGAACAGGCGGATAGACGTTCCCGGTCGAGAACGCCACGATCCGAGAGTTCCGGAACCGCTTTGCCACCCGCCCGGGGAGATACGAGTTGAGCGCCCACGTCATGGGCTCCTGACTGGCCGTTCCGAACTTCTTCCCGACCATGTAGATGACGTTCTCGCAGTCGGGTAGCGACGCGAGCGCGTCGTCGTCCATGAGATCCGCCCTGAGTGTCTCCACACCCCACGAGCCGATCTCTCGTTCGACCTCCCGGTCGGAGTATCGGGACACCGCATAAACCGTCGTATCGGCGTCCGCCTCTCGAATCGCACGCTGTATCCGCTTGACTAACGTCGGTCCCATCTTTCCGCCGGCGCCCAGGACCATGACGTCGCCGTCGAGTCGGCGGGCGAACTCAACGTCCTCCTCGTAGGGTTCGGAGAGGGTGTCGACCAGTTGCGTTTCCGAGTCGAACGAATCGGGGATGGTGATGTCAGAACTCATGAGTACCTATGGCTTGTCACTCCGACCCAACGGTACTCCAGAGGGAGCTATAAAAGTACTGGCCGGGGTGTCAACCCGGATCGATGGGGCTATGTCTGGAAACTCGACCGGATCTCGTGGCCGAAAGAAGGTTAGTGTCTCCCGAAAATACTCAGGTGACAATGCGAACTGTCAGATTCGCCGATTCGACGGGATACGTCAGACGCGGCACCTGGAGCGGTGACGACATCTACACGGCCGGGAAGACGTACAAGGCCGACAACGTAGATGTCCTCCCGCCCACGGAACCGACGAAGATCGTCTGCCAGGCCGGTGGGTACATGGACCACCGGGAGGAGTCGGGACTCAATGACCGGCCCGATCGACCTGAGCTGTTCCTGAAGACGCCCAACTGCGTCGTCGCCCACGGTGACGCGATCGAGCTACCGCCGGGGAGGAGCAGGGTCGAGTTCGAAGCCGAATTCGGCATCGTCATCGGCGAGCAGTGCCGAGCGGTCGCCAAAGGGGACGCCATGGACGTCGTCGCAGGATATACGTGCATCAACGACGTCTCGAACCGAGACGATCAGGAGCAAGAGCGCAACTGGGTCCGCGGTAAGGCCTTCGACAGCTCGCTCCCAATGGGACCGGTCGTCGCCACGCCCGACGAGGTGCCGGACGATGCGGCTCTCGTCCTTCGACAGAACGGCGAAGTCAAGCAGGAGACCACCCGCGAACACATGATCTTCTCCGTCGAGGAACTCGTCGCGGACGTCTCGGAGCTGATCACGCTGGAGGCCGGCGACGTCATCGCGACGGGGACGCCGTTCGGTCCCGACGTACTCGCCGAGGGCGACACCGTCGAGGTCGAGTTCGAGGGCGTCGGCGTCCTCGAAAACCACGTCACGAGCCGATGACGGGGAACGAAGACACGATCTACGACGAGTTGGGCGTTCCGTCGGTCGTGAACGCGACCGGCACTAAGACCCGCATCGGCGGGACACTCATCCGCGAGGAGGCCCGCGAAGCGATGGACCGGGCCGCAGAGGCGTTCGTCCGCCTCTCGGACCTGCAGGCCGTCGCCTCCGAGCGGATCGCCGCGGTTACGGGAGCCGAGGCGGGCTACGTGACCAACGGGGCGAGTTCCGCGCTGGCGCTCGCCGCCGCGGCGTGTATCGCAGGTGACGACCTCGAAACGATGGCGAGGCTCCCCGACACTGAGGGGATCCCCGACGAGATCGTCATGCCACGCACCCATCGAAACGGCTACGATCACGCGCTCCGCCTTGCAGGTGCCGAAATCGTCGACGTCGGCGCGAACGACTATCATCTCGGAACCGGCTCGGAAAACACCGAGCCCTGGGAGATTGCCGAAGCGATCACCGAGGAGACGGTCGCTATCGCCTACATGGAAAAGCCGTTTACGCGACCGCCTCTCCCTGAGGTCGTCGAGATCGCCCACAACCACGATGTGCCGGTGATCGTCGACGCCGCGGCTGAACTGCCGCCGACGGGGAACCTGCGAACGTTCATCGAGCAGGGTGCCGACCTCGTCGCGTTCAGCGGTGGTAAGGCGATCCGCGGACCGCAGTCGTCGGGCATCCTCGCTGGGCGCGAGACCTTCATCAGGTCTGTCGCGCGCCAGCACCTCGACATGCACGCCGAGAGCTCTGTCTACGAACCGCCAGAGGCGCTCGTCGGCGCCGACGGACTCCCCGGGATCCCCCGACAGGGAATCGGCCGGTCGATGAAGGTCGGCAAAGAGGAACTCGCCGGTCTGCTCGCCGCGCTCGACGCGTTCATCGAGGAGGATGACGACGCCGTCCTGAGCGGGTGGCACGAGCGCGCCGAACGGATCGCCGCCGCCCTCGAGTCCGTCGACACCCTCGAAGTCGAACTCGCTAACGCGGCGAAGACCGACGCCGTCTCGACCGTTGTCGTCACCGTCGGCGAGGATGCCTCGCTGACCGCCGCCGAACTCGTCCTGGCGCTGCGCCGGGAGAACCCGCGGGTGTTCGTCGGTGCTGACAACGTCCACCGGTCATGGTTCACGATCAATCCGCGGTGTCTGTCCGACTCCGAGGTGGACTACGTCGCCGAACGGATCGTCGATCACCTCGAACGCTGACCGACTGAACGCTTCGTCGGAACTCGTTCCTACGGCGGCCGGTTCGGGTGGGAATAACGGGAAGCCGACCGCAGCGTGCCGTGACCGACGATCCGGCCCACATCGTTAAGAGGAGCCATCGAGAATCGGCGCGTATGAACGTGCTGGTAACCGGAGCGAGCGGCGTCGTCGGGCGGGCAATTCTCGACGAAATCGGCGACAGAGACGCCTACTCGTTTACGGCACTAGACATCGAGGATCACCCCGACATCGAGATAACCCGTGCAAGCGTCACCGACTACGACGCAATCCGGCCCGCGTTCGACGGCGTCGATGCGGTCGTCCACTTAGCGGTGTACGCGCCGGGGTTCGTCGACGAGAATTGGGAGCGGATCATGGCGGTGAACGTCGGCGGGACGCGAAACGTTCTCCGGGCCGCGAGGGAAGCCGAAGTCGATTCCGTGATCTTCGCGTCGACGAACCACGTCGTCGGGATGTACGAGCGGGAGTTCTCGCCGGATATCTACGATCCGAACTTCGAACTGACCGTCGACCACACTGATCCGGTCCGACCCGATTCGACCTACGGTGTCTCGAAGCTCTGCAACGAACACGACGGCCGGTTCTTCGTCGAGACGAACGAGTACCCGAAGCGATTCTACGCGCTGCGGATCTGTTCGGTCCGCGAGCCCGAGTACGACCACCCGTACGGGGACGCCGAGAAGGGCGTAGATGACGGGAGGTGGAAGCGCGATAGCAAAGAGTACGAACGACAGGTCGCCCGACTGAAGGCGACGTGGTTCTCCCAGCGCGACTTGGGAGGGATGATCGAGCGAATGCTCGACGACGAATCCGTTACCTTCGACGTCTTCTACGGCGTCAGTGACAACGACGGGCGCTGGTTCGATATCGATCACGCACGAAGCGTCCTCGATTACGACCCCGAAGACGATGGGGCGGAGTGGGACGGCCCGCCGACGCCGTAGCAGTAGTCTATCGAGGTGGGGGGATGGGCCGTACTGAGCGTCACCGGACGAAAGTCGGGGAAATCGTGAGAGTACCGACGGAACCCCGTCAATACAAGAACAGTCGTTCGGCGAGGGCGGGCGTGAGGTCGCCGCCGTACTCGGAGACCTCGAACGCCTCGGCGTACTCGATCTCTTGACCGCGTTCAGTGCCGTAGCGCTCGACCAGCAGGTCGCGGAACCGGTCCGCCGTGTTTTTCATCTCCTTGAGCCCTCCGATCGGATCGGTGGCGAGCCACTCGCGGCGCTCGTCGGAGTCCTCGGGAACCGATTCGAGGATCCCCTCGGTGTAGGGGAGCCACTCGTACATCTGGGACTCATGACAGTCGAGTGCGTCGTACTTGCGCTCGACCAACTCGTCGTCGACCGGGACGATCACGTCGGGATCGAACGGACAGGGGCGCTCGAACCCGTCTAGTACGTAAGCGAAGACCGGGTTGTACCCGAGGGCTGGGACGTTAGGGCAGACGTTCGGCACCATAACCATGTAGGCGGCATCGCGGACCAGTTGCGAGGTGTAACGGTGGTCCGGGTGGTAGTCGTTCGTCCGGTGGGTGAATACGATGTCGGGTTCATACTCGCGGATAAGCCGGATGAGCGTCTTTCGATTCTCCAGAGTCGGTCTGAGTTCGCCATCGGAGATATCGAGGACGTCGTATTCGATGCCGGCGACCGCCGCAGCCGCCGCCGCTTCGGCGTGTCGTCTCCGCACGAGTTCGTCGCCGGACTGGTCGTGGTGGCCGCTCCGGCCATCGGTCATTGAGACGAACGTGACGTCATGGCCGGCCGCCGCGGCCGTACAGGCGAGCCCGCCCGCCCGAATGTCCGGATCGTCGGGGTGTGCACCGATAACGAGGAGTCTGCAGGGCATGCCCCGAGACGTGCCCTCAGATACCGAAAAGCTTGCGGCCCGAAAGGTTGGGACAATCGACGCGTTTAGTAGTCGACGCGGACCGGTTCGCCGGTCTCGGCGGACTCGTAGGCGGCCTCGACGACCGCGACAGCTTCGAGACCCTCGTCCGGCGTCGTCATCGGGTCGCGCCCCTCCCGGACGGCGGCCACGAAATCGCCGATCAGCGCCTCCGTCGTGTTCGTTCCGTGGAAGACGCAGTTGACGCCGGCGTCCGGACCGGAGGCGGGCGTGTGGACGACCGACTGGTCCGTGTAGTCGACCGCCACGGTCCCATCACTGCCGGTCAGTTCGACGGTGGCGTCGCCCCACGTGTGCCACGCATCGGGCTTGCTCCAGGAGCCGTCGAGGAGGAACGCCGTTCCGTCCGAGAGCTCCATCGAGAGGACGTTGACATCCTCGACGGGGATTTCGTGAAAGCGCGTGTCGACCTCCGCGTACACCTCGACGACGTTCTCGCCGGTAAGGTGGGTGACGAGGTCGACGATGTGGACCGTGTGGTCCATGACGGCACCGCCGCCGGACAGGTCGGGGTTGACGAACCAGCCGCCAGGCATCTGTCCACGATTGGTACCGGAAATCGACCGGATCGTTCCGATTCCGCCGGCTTCGAGCGTCTCCTTGGCCCGGCGAGCGGGTTCGCAGAACCGAAGCGGCATTGCGACACCGATACGGATGTCCGCTGCTCGCCACCGTTCGACGATGGTGCGTGCATTTTCGACGGTCGTCGCGAGCGGCTTCTCACAGAGGACGTCGACGTTCGCCGCGGCCGCCCGGTCGATCCACTCCAAATGGTCGACGTTCGGCGAGCAGACGACGCCGGCGTCAATCCGCTCGAATAATGCCTCGACGTCATCGACGTACTCGGTCCCATGGCGTTGTGCGGTCTCACGCCCGCGCTCCGGGTCCGTGTCGACGACGCCCGCGAACTCGACGTCCTCGCGGGTCGCGAGTTGGTCGGCGTAGGCATCGGTATGGACGTGGGCCGACGAGAGAACGCCAATCGAGACCGTCACACGACCACCTCCTCAGGGCGGACGGGTTTGCCGCGCTCGGCCGAACGCTCGGCGGCAAGCGCGAGCCGCAGCGATGCGATCGCGTCCGCCGCACCGACCTCGGGTTCGGTTCCCGACTCGAGACAGGCGACGAAATGTTCGAGCTCGTGTCGATAGGCGCTTTTCGCGACCGGACGCTCGACGACTGCGCCGTCGTCGGTCCACTCCTGATACGGGGACTCGTCCGCGCTCGAGAGTTCGACCAGTCCGTCGTTGCCCGCAAACTCGAGTTCCGTCGTGAACGGCCGCGAGTCGGGCTGGCTCCATGAGGATTCAACGTAGCCAACGGCCCCGCTCTCGAATCGGAGCGTGACGAAACCATGTTCCCCATGAGCGTCGCGCCGGCGGCGCGCGAAAACCCGCTCGACCTCGCCCCAGCACCAGCGGAGGTAATCCAGATCGTGGATTCCGAGATCGACGAAGACTCCGCCGCTTTTCTCGCAGTCGGCGAACCAGTCGTCGGATCCCCAGTCGGGAAACGGCGAGAGGCGCCGCGCCCGGGCGACGCCATGCGAACCGATCTCAAGGTCCTTCGCCGCTCTGTAGCCCTGATCGAACCGAACGACATGACCCACCATAAGCGTCAGGCCCGCCTCCTCGACGAGGCTGGCGATTTCGTTGGCCTCCTCGAGTGTTCCCGCGATCGGTTTCTCAACAAAGACATCGACGCCCGCCTCTGCTGCAGTCCGGACAAAATCAAGATGGGTATGTGTCGGCGTACAGATGTCGAGATAGTCGATATCGGTCCGATCGCACAACGTAGCGACGTCAGTATAGGCTACAGCATCTAGTCCGAGTTCGTTAACGAACCCCTCGGGGCCGCTTTGTGAGGCGACGGCGACGACTTCGATATCCATTCCTGCATATTCCTCAGCATGGGTGCGGGCCATGAAGCCCGCTCCCGCAATACCAACTCGCATACTGAGAAAGCACACGTCAGCGTAATAATAAACGTTTCGTGCGATGTGTTAGGACGGGTACTCAACAAGCGGTGTCTATCAAATAAACTGAATAACTTCATATAGGTAGTTACAAACGATCCCAATGATCGCGAGGTAGCCGACGAGACCGAGCGTATTGACGATCCGGCCGTTCGTATGCGGTCCCATCACCGCCTCGTCGTTCGCGATCGCAAGGATGAGGAATCCGATGACGGGAAAGGCGATAACGGCGACCGCCTGTGCGATTCGGAGTAACTCGACCGGACTCCCCCGAAAGACGAGAACGACGCCGAGTCCGAAGAGAATCGCAACGGTCGCCCATCGCTTCACCGGTCTGCCGTCCATCGAAGGATCACGGCCGAACCCGTCAACTAAGAGCGTCGCACCGAGGATCGCGTTGACCACGAGTGATGAGAGACTCGCGAAGAAGAACCCAAGCGAGAACAGGTAGAACGCGCCGGGTCCGGCGACCGGTTCAAGTTGTGAGGCCATCCCGACTGCGTCGAAGACCGGGTCCGTCTGGCCGTGGATGACACTCGCGCTGGTCAGCAGAATAACCGTGACGATGAGTCCGAGCAGCGCGATACCGAGAATACTATCGGAGCTCTTCTCGCCGATCCGATCAGGACCCCACTCCTTTTCCCGAACGAGATACGTTTGGTAGGCCGCCGCCGCGATCGAAAACGTCGTCGCGGCCATTCCGAGCGAGAGAAAGACTGCGTCGATGTCTGGATACGAGGGTACGAGACCGGCAGCACCGAGACGGGGATCGACTCCCACTAGCAGTAGAGTCCCGACGAAGGCGACGAGCATCACGCCGACGACCAGTTTCACAAGCAGTTCGATCTTGTCGTATAGATTCGGAAGCCAAAGGAATCCAATTGCTGCCAACGAGAAAACGCCGGCCCAGATCCTGACGTCGTATCCGACGAGCGCATTGGTCGCGAACCCAATTCCGGCGTTGTTCCCCGCCTGAAACGCAAGGATTGCTAGAAATCCGAAGATTCCACCGGTGATCGAGAGGCCTGAACCGAACTTCTCGCGAGTGACCTGAAACAATGTCTCGCCAGTCACTATGCCGATCCTCGCCGCCATCCAAGTATACGTGATCATGAACACCGTCGCAACGATCGGCACCCAGAGCAACTGGTAGCCATACAAACTGCCCGCGATCGTACTGAGGGCGATGCTCCCGGGACCGACAATTACGGCAGCTAGGACGAGTGCCGGACCAATAGCTCGTAGTTTGCTTGAGAGCGTATCGACTACTGCGATAGAGCTGAGACGTGGTCTCATATTCCACAACATCCAATCGATACGATAAATACGTGGTGGTAAATGCAATATAAATAATGTTGTTGAGGGAGTAATGATTCCATCGCCGATCTCGTAGGTGGGAACGAACTGTTCCCGATCGAGCCGACGTTTGGAATGGGGAAACAGTTATTTTATCCTTACTCGATAGACAATCTAAATAATGAACAAGGCGAAAAATCCAGTGCAGGCGGTTCAGCGGACCATCGATATCATCGACTACCTCCGCGATACCGGCGGAGCACGCGTGACGGAGATCGCGGACGCGGTCGGCGTCTCGAAAGGGACGGCACACTGTCATCTGGCTACACTCGAACAGAACGGGTACGCGATTAAGGAGGGACATGAGTACAAACTCGGCTTGCGGTTCATCGACCTGGCCCACCATGCGAAGGCTCGAATCGACATTTACGACGTGACGACGACGGAGGTCGACGCACTCGCCGAGGAGTCCGGAGAGATGACCCTATTTACCGTCGAAGAGGGCGGTGACGGCGTCTGTCTGTACGTCGCCAGAGGGGACAATGCGGTCCAGACCGAGGTCTACGTCGGCTATCGAAACGGGCTCTATCACACTGCTGTCGGGAAGGCGATACTCGCATTTATCCCCGCGGAGGAGCGCGACTCGCTCATTGACAGGATGGAGTTCAAGCCGATAACACCGAACACGATCACTGACCCACGGACGCTTCGAGACGAACTCGAACGGGTTCGCCAGGACGGGATCGCATACAACCACGAGGAGACCATCCAGGGACTTGTCGGCGTTGGCGCGCCGATCCGGGACCAGAACGGTACGGTCTACGGCGCAATCAGCGTTATCGGTCCGGCCCGGCGAATGAGCGACGAGCGGCTGAACGACGAGATCCCGGAGATGATCCGGCGGGCGGTCAACATCGTTGAGATCAACATCACATCACTTTAGGCGGCCATACCTCGAATTTGAGGTTCGCTCTTGTCACAGTCGGCGATCCAAACTCAAGATCGCGCATTGGTCGCTGTCCTTGCGTTTATATGAATTGCAGGCGAGAATATCACGCTGTTTACGGCGTGGATGAATCGCCGTCATCATCCGCTCAAACATCAAAATCAATAGAGTTAGGTGCCCATGTCCGTATATCTGTGTGTCGACGCGCCGGTTTCCCGTCGCGTCTCGACACCCCGAAAACTGGCAGTTGATTCGGTGTTTGCCTCATCAAAACGTAAGCCCTCGGGAACGCAGACCGACAGAAAACAACCACGTAACTCCGAGTCACGAGCGTGATAGGAGTAACGGCGGCGTGGCACCGCCCCCGGTTCGTCGAGCCGGCAACCGTAAACATCCCAACGAACCGCCCGTTGGTGGGCGTGGGAGGCCCGCGCCTTTAGGCGCGGGAGGATGTCACGAGGTGCGTGCATCCGAATCTTCCGCTCTGAACACGACAACCGTACCGGTCGCCAAGGCATGCACTGGTGCGACGTGGATCTCGGCGAACAGACGATCTCCGTTCTTGAAAAGAATCAACAACGTCACCCGGCCTGGATACTCAATCAAACTATCCCCGTAGTCGAACGCTATCGGACAGTTAGCAATCCACGAGTAGATGACTGGACTGTCTTCCCCACCAGACACGCCCCATCGATCTATGAGTGTGCTCGGACACATCTTTGCGAAGCTGAGGGTGACGACGAAGAGTCGATAGAAGCGATTCTTGAGGGGGAACCCGATCAAGGAGGTGTTACGAGAGTGCCTGTAATAACATGCTGTACATTCGCGACATTAGATACATTATAGAGTGTAGCAATGCTCAGAACATGAGTAACAGTGCACAGTATGTGTGGCAACTCGTCTATCCATACATGAATTAGAGTACGTACTTCCTAGAGTGTTCTGCAATGATAAAATGTAGATAGAGTACATACATTATCCACAGTTAGTACTCTCATGCAGGCCAGTACATTTTATAATGTTACGACGAGAGGGGCAAATATGGTCGACGAAAATCAGAAGGATCCACGGGCAATCGCAATCAATGTTTTAAAAGGAGGGTTTGGAAAATCAACGACTGCTATCAATCTCGCACGGGAACTGGCGGAGCGAAACGACCGAGTGTTACTTATCGATCTCGATGACAACGGTCATACGACGTTTAATCTTGGCTACCAGGACCGTTATGACGATGAGAATCACGTACAGAATGTTCTCTTGGACGGGGAAGATCCATTAGATTTCATTGTTCCTGTCGTTGAGGATCTTGACCTCTTTCCTTCACACGAGGCACTTGAAGAGGTAGAAACAAATCTCAAGTCGGCGATGGCGTCAAGTCAACGTCTGTTCAGAAATGTTGTAGATCCGTTACTCGGAGACGTCTATGATTATATTGTTGTTGACACCCCAGCGAATAGAGGAAAAATAAACGACAATGCGCTGTTTGCGACGAAGAATCTCATGGTCCCGCTTCGGCCAGAGAGTGGCTGGGAGTCGGGTATTATACAAACGAACAAGCGGCTGATTCAAGAAGCACAGCAGTATTTCGATCTTCGACTGCTTGCACTTGTTCCGACGGATCTAAGCGAACGCTTGGATCAAGATACCCGGGATCGGAACCTACTTCAAGCCATCAACAGTCGCGATGCACTAGAGCCATTTGTCCCAAACTTTGCGCATCTCTCCGAGTTAGATTGGGAAGCAATCGATACTGGCGAGTACAATGATGAACTTCCAGGCATTCGACACCGAGCGAGTATCGATAAAGCTCACCGAGCACGAACACCGCTTCGGGACTTCGATCCTCACTGTGATCAACTCGAGTATTACGACGAACTCGCACAGATCGTCGAACAAGGAGAGGTGGTTCGATAATGCCATTCGAGGATATTTCCGACGACAATGAGGAGCAAACCAATCCAGGTGATGAAGCACTTGATGAGCTCGCTGGGACTCTCTCAGGAGAGACCATACCTGAGTCGGCCAGCGAATCGACAGCCATTGACGACACAACCGAAGAAAGCGACGAGGAGGCTACCACAGAGATAGCGGTATATGATCCGCAAAGTGATCCTGCATTTCCAACTGCAAAAACTCAGACACAGCACTCTATCTACTGTCTTCCAGAGACATGGGAAAATGTAGATGGGTCATCAGGTTTGCTGTTTGAGGCCGAGATTACACTCCGTCGAGATGGCTATGATGCCGTTCAAAAAAGAGAGTTGCATAATGCAATCCTCCGTGCCGCAGCAGAGTCACTGACGGCTGATGACATCGCCGAGGCATTTGTCAATACCCGTGAGGACCGAACCAACGGGACTCTCCTTGAAGAGGACTCGTAAATTATCCTACACCCTACGCTCACGGCTGACGCCGTTCGCTCCTTGAGGGCAGGGTAGTTCACATATAGATATATACTCCTTCCCCCACCAATGGGGTGAACGAAGTAGGGTAGTTTACGCTGCACTCAGCGTGTCGCGAAGGTACTGCTGTTCCCACTCTTGTCGTGCCTCAAGTTCCCGCTGGCCCCGCGCTGTGAGTTTATACAGATTTGTTCGGCGATCCATTTGTGATTTTTCAACGAGGCCTTTGTTGACGAGCGTGTCGAGGTTTGGATAGAGTCGGCCGTGATGAATCTCCGTCTCGTAGTACCCTTCGAGTTCGTCTTTGAGCGCGAGGCCATGAGGATCCTCTAAACCTTCGATGACGTAGAGCAAATCCCGCTGGAAACTTGTCAAGTCGTACATATCTATACATTGACCACAACCATTGTCAAAGTATTGCATGGTATACAATGGGAGGGTGGCTGATCTAATATCAGGCAGGCCCAGATCGACTTACGCCGACTAGACTGCGAATCAACTCTCTGTCTGAACCACGGAGCCACTTCATTTAGTGGGTTCGTATGCAGGCTACTCTACGAGGGCTTCGATATCGCGTGCCCGATCGTCGTCGGTAACGAGATTCGAGAAGCGCCAGTTGAGTTCTCCGAGCAGGAGGTCATACCCCTCATCGGTGAGTTTGTACTGGTTGGTGCGCTTGTCGAGTTCGCTTTTCGCGACGAACCCCTGTTGAACGAGGTCATCAAGGTTGGGATAGAGCCGGCCGTGGTTGATCTCGCTGTTGTAGTAGTCCTCGAGCTCGCGTTTGATTGCCAGCCCGTACTGGGGTTCCTCAGCAAGGACGGTTAGGATGTTCTGCTGAAAGGCGGTCAAGTCGTGTGCGGTCCGCTTCTCCCCGGCTACTGTTGATTGTGCCTCAGACATCTTTTCGAGGGAGAGTGTCATCTATAATAATTGCTTGGGAATCGCCCGTATTTCGGATAGCGTAATCCTCGATGAAACGTGCTCATAACCGATAAACGGCTAGCCCTCTGTGAAATGGGCGAATGCTTACAGCCATTGGACTAGTCGTGTCCACGCAGGCGCTTCGTGAGCGGTCCACCAATTCACCTACTGTTCGTCTGCTGAGTCTGCTGGGAACGATTCGATAGGTGGCATTGGCTCAATTGGTGGGCGCAGATCCCACGGATGCATCTCGATCGAGAGCGCTTGGGTTTCAAGCGCGACTTTATAGAGGACCTCACACCCGCATGTACACCGGCTGGGGTCATTGTCAAGGACGATCGGGTGTTCACCGTGCAGGTTGAAGTCTGGATCGAGTTCATCGGGGATGTCAATACGGACACGGTCGCCGAGTTTGAGGGTCATCACGCCCTGTGGCCCTGTCTTCTGGTATAAACTCTTGGCTGGGCTGACTCTCTCCTCTCTTCGAACCCAGTTGGCTCTTCGCAATGAATTCGTGACTGCCGCCAACGCGTGCGATAGTAAATCGGTGCAGCGGTAATCCATTTCTTTCAACGCTACCCTTCGAGAGTCCGTATCGAATAGTAGATAGGTCTGGGTAGCAGTACCACGGTATGGATCAACGCCGACTTGTACTCCTTATGCTCGTGTTGCTCGTGAGTAGTGCCGGTTGTCTTGGTGGTGGTGGTCAAAGCCCGGTCGACGATGATACTGACCCATCCTCTGATTCAAATACGACGGCTCCTTCCGAGGATCTCGAGGGAACGCTTGAAATTCATCCGATCAACGTCGGGCAGGCCGATGCAACGCTCATTATTGCGCCGTCTGGAGAGACGATGCTAATCGATTCCGGTGACTGGCCCAACGATGGTCGAACCGTAATCGACTATCTCAATGCACAGGATATCGATCGGATTGACCATCTCGTTACAACCCATGGCCATGCCGATCACATCGGCGGGCACGCAGCGATTATCGAGCACTACGAAACCAAACGAAATGGCATTGGCGCGGTGTGGGATTCAGGGGTTACCCATGATTCGGCCGCCTATGACCGGTATCTCACCGCTGTCGAAGAACACAACGTGACGTTGTATGCGACCCAGGAGGGCGACGAGATCCCCTTCGAGAGCGAGCAGGCCCAGGCGACCGTCCTCAATCCGCCGGCTGACTCCAAGAAACCCGATGATATTGATTACAACAGCGTTGTTGTGAGAGTTGAGTTTGGAGAGTCGTCTGCCCTGTTTACGGGTGATGCCGGCACTAACGTTGAAGAGCGCTTACTCGAGACTCACGCGGAGGCACTCGATGTCGATCTCTATCAGGCCGGCCACCACGGGAGTTCAACGAGTTCGATGCCCGCATTTCTCGATGCGATGAGTCCGCAGGCAACGATTATCTCCTCGGCGTACGATTCCCAGTATGACCATCCCCACGAGGAACCGCTTGCGGCGTTCGCTGAGCGGGAGATTCCTACTTACTGGACGGCCACCCATGGAACGATGATCTTCGAAAGTGACGGCGAGGCGTGGACGGTCGCAACCCAGGCCGACGCGACGACTGATCCGACAGCGCTGCGGGAGGACTCGGAAGTCGAGGCTGACCCGACCGACCCCCCGACTGAGTACGAGCCGCTCACAGTACTCATCGTTGATGAATTCTCAGATCATCACATGCGTAGCTCCGTGTCATCATCGGCGGCTGTCGCTACTGGAGTGATTGCATGACGCTTCCGGATGGAACGTATACGGGGACGATCGATCGCATTGAGGAGAGAATTGCTGTCATCTTGATCGAAGATGAACAGGATGATGCTGCAGATCCCGACGCAAAGGATGCTTCTGCCTCGGATCGAGAGGTCATCGAGGAATTGCACTGCTCGGCTGAGAATTTATCTCAACGTGCACGCGACGATCTGGGCGTTGTTCGTGTCACCCTTGTTGATGGAGAGATTGATGGGGTTGAGTACCAACCACAGGTGACCAAGCAGCGACGGTCAGACTTCCAAGACCGGTTTGATGCATTGGCTGAGCGGCCACCAAGACGTGACGAGGAATAGAGACAATACAACGTTGTGCAAGCCCAAAACCAGTAAACTGCCTCGGGGTCAAGCCCCGAGGCTTTCGCGTGGACTCCCGTTCTAAAGCCCCGTTCTTTAGGGCGGGAAGGATGTCACGTCCGATTTACATCCTACGTCGCGGAATCAGCCTCCGTCTCAACAATCTCGCTTGCGCGACCGATGAAGACTGCATTAACTACCGCACCCAACAACAGGATAACAGCGCTGAAGTACAGCCAAGTAACTAATAAGAGGATGCTCGCGATGAGGTTACTGTCGCTCCCAGCTAAGGAGACGTACACCTGAAACAGAACCTGCAGGATTGCCCACCCGATCGCTCCAAAGAGTGCTCCTGGAAGCACATCCCGTGGTTCAACGTCGATTTCTGGAAACAGGTAGTACATCGGGAAGAACGCGATGACGAGACCTCCGATAAGCAAGAGCGGCACTACAAGCCCAATGAACGGAATGAACGAAAAGAAGGCGACAATATTGGTAGCGGCGACCATCGCGACGATCCCCAGCGTGAGTGTCACGAGCATCACCAGGCCGTTTTTGATTTGGCTGACAAACGACTCCTGAGCCGTCGTCTCGTAGATCTCTGAGAACGCAGTGTCTATCCCACGAAACACTTTGAGCGCGCCCCAAACGAGAGTGAGTATCCCGATTATCGTTGCGGTAATTGTCGACCCGGCACCGGCGCCTGACTGCTGTTCGATCATCACTTGGATGACGCCACCGACTGACGGAGAGACGTTAGTGGTTGCAACTTCGATGACCTGTTGTTGCAGTTGGGGATCAACGTACGAGACGGCAAGGAGAACGAACATGAGCAGTGGAACCAGCGAAACGAACGCACTGTAGGCGATACTTCCGGCCAAAAAGGTGACGTTCTTCTCGCTGAAGACGTCTTTGACCAACTTCGCTTGTGAAGCGATCGACTGAATATCCATGTGTCCGTCTTTCAGCCCACATAGTTAATCAGTGTGCTTGATGTGGCTCATTTCCGTGACCTCATCGTATAGCGTCATCGGGAGGAAGATACGCGTTGACTGACGGCCAGTATCAACGGTAGATATTGATTATAAAATAGTTGCGATATAGGCAGGTGAATAATTTACTGTTTTTTGTAATGACTATATTTCATATACTCGGAAACTCGATCTATCACACATGCCCGATGACTCGCTTGCCTCCCCAAAGGATCTCGCGCGAACATACAACTCGCGGAGTTATGCGGATCCCTGGGAGCTCGTTGAGGATTACTGGCGTGTAGTGGACTACGCCGCCCGGAATACGACCCTCGGTTCGTCGGCGCTCGCCTCACGGCTCGATCTTCCCCGATCCCGTATCCGACCGTGGGTTCGGAAACCCGATGCGGAACGCAAACCGTCCCGTCCTGATCCCGTTCGTGCGATCCAGGTCGCAGAAGGTCACAACTGGATCCCCGCACGGTATGACAGCAAGACGTTCCCGGCGCTCTCACAGGCAGTCGCGTGGATCTTCTCGGGTGGGTCGATCGATACTGAGCGGTTCGTCCCGCTGTTCACCGTCGGAGGCGAAAGCGACCTTGCAGATCTCGATGCGCTCCTTGAGGAGCTGGGTGTTGGCTGCACGGTCTGCCGTGAAGCGGAGAATAGTCGGGGTGCTGAGTACCGCCCCGCGCAGGACGCCTCAGTTCTTGGCCGCGTGCTGTCCTTACTGGGTGCACCGACAGGGACCAAGAATGCCGACGCCGCGATCACGCTTCCGGCGTACCTTGAGGGTGCTCCCGAGTCGATTCGACGGGAGTTCATCGACGTCTATCTCAGGAATCGAGGCCATCGCTACGATCACAAGGCTACGATTCACTTCCGGGAGGAACGATCGACGGACTATCTCGACGCGCTGGCGGCGCTGATCGCGGACGTGAGCGGCGAGCGGGTGACACGCTCGGATCGGAACGTCATCGTTTCTGCAGACGCTGTACGGGCGCTTGCAGTCTAAACAGTCTGTGCTAGCAAGCGATGCTCTCTCAGAGAATAGAACGAACAGACACTATGTAGAATTCGAGATGGTGATATTCTCATTCCCCGAATTGGGGAAGCAGACTATATCGTATGTGGCAGGCGTCTATTATCAGCTAAGTTAATAAACCAAATTAAGCTCCCAGATTGATAGTTTGTGTTCGAACACCTCATATTCTTGAATTTTCCTCAGTATTAACTATCATAGATGTGAATCGCTGTGATGTAATGGGAACGAATGACAGCCACGACTATGCAATTAGCCGACGACGACTCATGCAAGGCGCCACAACAATGGGACTCATTGGCGCAACAGGACTTGCCAGTGGCGACACAAAGCGCTCAAACACGCAAGTGGTAGAGGGCGCCCCCGAATCGCCGACGCTTTCGATCACAGAACGGCTTGAGGATCGTCGATACGTTACCAGCGGAACGCGAGCGTATATCGCAGGGATCCAAACCGGCCGGTTTCCAGCGATGGGCTGGCACATTGGCGGCGAGATGGAAGGAGTCTGGAGCCCGCCGCTCAAACTGCTCGACGGAATTTGGTTCGAAGTGAACGGAGAGTCGGTTGGTCCGGCGACCGAGTTCACACGGGGCTATGGCTTCGTCAAAATGGATCTTCCTACTAGTAGCGGGATCTCGCTTGAACGAACGGAGTTCGTCCCCGACGACGAGCGTGTTGCACTCATCGGGCTCCATTTCACTGCCGAAGAGAACACCACCATCGAGATCGCTGCAGAGGCTCACTCAGAACTCACGACTGCCTATCCGTGGAGCGACACTGATCCCTCGCAGACGGAGTTTAATCTCGAAGACGAGGGCGAATTCGACGGCGAACGACTGGTCTTTCGTTCCGGGGGGACGCCGCCAATCGAGAACGCTGGCCAGCGCGACTGGGCGGCCGCCGTCGGTGCGACGCTCGAGCCCGTCGGGGGCGAAGCTGGTGAGGACTTTCGTGGTCCTCAGGACGAGTGGGAGACTTACGATCCCAACGCGGGGGAAGACGAGGACGCGGAACTTGCCGATGGCTCCAAGTTCGAACGCCACGATAACTCCGTCTTTGGCCGCGGAACGGGCGGGCGGCTTGAGTACGAACTCGAGGTCTCGGCAGGCGAGACACAGACGATTTGGTTCGCAGTCGCAGGCTCCGAATCAGGGGCCGACCCCGCCATCGAGGCGTGCGAGGCGGCGCTCTCGGATCCAGAGGAAGCGCTCTCGGTAAAGATTGAAGAGCGACTCGAACGCTACGAACGGACTCGCCTCAATCTACCCGGGAACCGCCGACTTGAAGAGGCGATCGACTGGACCAAACAGAATCTTTCGGACCTCGTCCAGGAGTCGAGAGACTTGCAGATTCGGGTGACTAATGCCGGCGAGAACTATCCCGAGCCATCGGGAACCGTTGATCGGGCGCGGTTCGTCGGTGCGGGCTATCCCGATTTTCCGTGGCTGTTCGCTGTCGACGGCGAGTACACGACATTCGCGAGCGTCGCACTCGGGCAGTTCGAGCCGATTAAGGAACACATGCGCGCGCTTTACGAGATCAGCGAGGTCGCAAATGAGGGCTCGGGGAAAGTCGTCCACGAGGTGATTACTGACGGATCGGTATACTACGGTGCGAATGATGATCCAGGCAATACTGACGAAACAGCGAAGTTCCCCAGTGCGGTCGCGACGATCTGGCGCTGGAGCGGCGACGACGCGTTTCGCGACGAGCTCTACGACTTTGCACGACGGAATATGGAGTACCTCCTTGCGGAGTTCGGCGGTGATGAGGGCTGGCCGGTCGGTGAAGGCAACGTTGAACGTGAGGGAATGGGCGAGCGCGTCATTGACAACGCTGTCTACACAATTCGCGGATTGTATGATCTGGCCGACATGGCCGTGAGTAAGGGTGATGACGAGACCGTTGCCTGGGCGACCGAGCGTGCCGACGAGATGCTCGACGAGTTCAACCAGACCTGGTGGGTACCCGAAGCTCCGAGCTACGCTGACTCGCTCGATGATGAGGACGACACGCCACTGTACCACCGCCATTGGATCGGGCTAACGCCATTCGAGATTCAACTTCCCGAGTTCGGAGACGACGATCGAGAGCTCGGGATCACGGGCGACGTTGACGCTGACAGTGCACTCTCACTGCGCGAGACTGAGTGCTTCGGCGGGATCGGATCGCCCGAGGATGATTTAGAAGGCGAGTGGAACATCGGGCTCTATCATACAGGCGCACCGGGCTGTGAGCGCGAGGAGTACGACTATTCGGAAGACCATACCGAGCGCAATATCTACACGCTCAATACTGCGATTATGGCGATCTCAGAGGGCAACTACGGCCGCCTTGGTAACGACAAGCAAGGGAGATTCATCGACGCGAACGCCTCGCTGCAGTTACCTGAACCCGACGAGATCCCTGGCGCGATGCCAGAGGTTGTCCCCTCACCAGAATACGGTCGCTCAATCAACCAACCCTTTACCGATCGGCTGATGGCACTGCAGGCATGGGGGTCTTATGGAACAGTCTGGCCGGTAGTTGGTCAACAACTCGGTGTCAGACCTGATATGGGTCGTGGTCGACTAGAGATCACCCCACAGGTCCCGCCTAAGGAGTCGCAAATCGGCGCAGAAAACGTTCGTGTGGGCGACGGATCGATCGACGTCCAGGCGCAGGCCGGCGATGGCACGTACTCGACGACTGTCTGTGCTGACGCTGATGTGTCACTTAAACATCTTATTGTTGGTCACACTATTCCGGAGGATATCGAGATCGTCAGCGTCGCCCTTGACGGGGAGGACGCCGACTGCGAAGTACGCAAGACCAATCGTGGATGGGAGGTTGTTACCGAAGCCGATCCTGATGGTGAACGGACACTAGTCGTTGAGACCAGTCGGTAGGACGCCTCATCTTGCGGTAGCGAGGAACCTCCCCGGTTTATTCAAGGTGTTTGAGAATGCCTTCGCGAATCACATGGCGCCGCACAGGGACGAGTTTGGTTTCTATTCTCGGCCGATTTGATAAGACGTTACTCATGAAAATATTCCATTCTTGGCTGAGACGACAGACGATATTCTGTGAGCGGGCTATTCTTTCGTTGAGTGAGTTGGTTGGGTTAGGGTCGTAGGATGATTTGGCATTGTTGAAAACTCACAAGCGGTGATGGGTTTCAGAAGTTCTGCTGAATACAAAGCGTATACAGTGTAACCATACCCAGTACGGGCTCGTAATGACGTGTGATCTCTGCTATCATCTCTTTCGCAAGATATTTATTATATTACATAATAAATAGAATACTATCGAGCGAAATAGTCTGTGATCGATCGGACCTACACCCCATACCGTTCGTTCGGTCCCATGGCCTACTTTCGATGACCCACACCCTTCACCATGGTAACGACACATTCAAGCCGTATTTTCGCAAGCATTGACATCCTCCTCGGCCTAAAGGGCGAGGATTCCCCAAAGGGGAGCTCAAGGTTGCACGTTTCCTTAGGACACAAGGACGCTTTCGCGTGGTCCCGTCATAGGTTGCCTCCCAGTAACGCAACCACGTTGCACATTACAATCCCCGCGCAGATCGTGTCTGACTCCCAATCTCCGCTCAGAGCCCAAGACGATGTCACCGACACGGTCAATGGCAATCGATTTGATGTTGGAACCAACAAGGGGGTCAACGAGTGAGATACTCAGTTACTGATGGTGGTGGCGATACGATCCGTATCCTTCACGTCGACGACGAGCTAGATCTAGCAGAATTGACTGCCGCTTTCCTCATGCGCGAGGACAACCAATTCAGTATCGAAATGGCATCAAACGCCAGCAACGGGTTGGACCGCCTTTCTGAGACACAATTCGATTGTGTCATCTCGGATTACGACATGCCTGGCCAGAATGGTATCGAATTTCTGAAAACGATCCGTGAGAAGTATCCAGACCTGCCGTTCATCCTGTATACCGGTAAGGGGTCAGAAGAGATCGCCTCCGATGCGATCTCTGCGGGCGTAACCGACTATCTCCAAAAGGAGAGTGGGACTGACCAGTACACGATTCTGGCAAACCGTGTGCGAAACGCCGTGGAGCGATATTGGATTGAACGCGAGGCTGAACACATGTGGACCCAGCTCGAATCGATTGGGAACGAACGCGAGCAAATCATCGAACGTGTGACCGATGCGATCGTTGAAGTAGATTCTGACTGGCGGTTCACCCTCGTCAACGAGCAAGCCGAAGACCTCTACGAGATGTCCAACGAGTATCTCCTCGGACGGGACTTCTGGGACGTGTTCCAGGACGCGAAGGACACTCGGTTCGAGACGGAGTACCGACGGGTGATGGAGACCAGAGAACCGACCTCGTTCGTAGAGTATTTCTCCCAACTCGATGGCTGGTTCGAAGTCGAAGCCTATCCGAAACGAGATGGTGGAATCGCGTTTTATTTCATCGAAGTCACAGAGCAACGTGAGCGACAACAGGAACTCGAAGCAGAGCGGAGGTTTATCTCCGAGGCACTAGATGCGTTGACTGATATTTTCTATGTGATTAACCCGGAGGGTACCCTTCGGCGGTGGAACGAACCCATTGTAGAAGTGTCCGGGTATTCGGAGGCGGAACTAACCGAAATGAGCGCAATCGAATTGTTCCCTGATGACGAACAGTCGCGCATTGCCGAGTCGCTCGAGACAACGCTGGAAACGGGTGCTGATAAAATAGAGGCTGAGATCCAAACGAGCGACGGTACCCAAATACCCTACGAGTTCGTCAACCGACGGCTAACCGACTCCAAAGGAGAGCTCCTCGGTGTTGTTGGAATCGGCCGCGACCTCACCGATGCGAAAGCCCAAGAGCAGGAGCTCCGCGAGACGAAACAACGGCTCGATCTCGTTCTTGAGGGGACCAAAACGGGCATCTGGGAATGGAAGATTGGTATGGACGAAATTGAGTGGGACAACACATTGGAACGAATGTTCGGACTTGAGCCCGATTCGTTTGAGGGTACCTACGAAGCCTTCGCTAAGCGTACCCATCCGGATGACCTTCCCCGGGTCGAGGAGGCGATGAATCAAGCCATCGAAACTGACGAACTATATCACACGGAATTCAGAATGATTCACGAAGATGGGGACACGGTCTGGGCAGAGGTTCAGGGAGTCGTCATCAAGGAGGAAACCGAGCCTGATCGGTTGATCGGTCTCTACCACGAGATAACCGAGCGCAAACAACGCGAGGAACAGTTAGAGATGTTTGCCTCTGTCGTTAGTCACGACCTGCGGAATCCCCTCAATGTGGCGAGCGGATACCTCGAACTCACCCAAAAGGAGTGTGAAAGCAATAACCTCGATCGTGTCGCGGAGGCCCATGACCGGATGGACAGACTGATCGAGGATCTGCTCACACTGGCACGTGAGGGCGATAACGTGACTAATATCGAACTAGTCGATCTGACAAGCCTCACCGAGAATTGCTGGAGAACCGTTGCGACAGCGGAGGCGACACTCACGACCGATATCAACGGGGTGATTCGAGCAGATCGAAGCCGCCTCCAGCAACTCGTTGAGAACCTCTTCCGGAACGCGGTCGAACACGGCGGCGAGGACGTGATGGTCACTGTTGGAGAGTTGGTGAATGGTTTCTACGTCGAAGATAACGGACCGGGTATCTCTGAAGACGAACGCGACGACGTGTTTGACGTAGGTTACTCCACCGCTGAGGACGGAATTGGATTCGGTCTGAGTATTATCAAACAGATAGTGGATTCACACGACTGGAACGTACGTGTGACAGACGGTACCGATGGTGGCGCACGTTTTGAGATCACAGGCGTCGAGTTCACTGCTGAGTAGATGCTCTGTATGCAGCATCTCATTTCTGCCATATTCTGAGTATTTCAACAGAGTACTGATTGTACCAGCTGCGACTGTGGCGTACGGACTCCCATCTTTTGACGTGGCCAGCCTTGTGCAACAATTCGCTTCTTGGATACAGAGTGTTGCACAAGGTAGTCTCTCTTGAAGGGGAAACCACCTCTGTTTGTTCAACGGCTACGCTCCTCACCGCCAGCCGACAGCGTACGTATCTCTCGATACTGCTGGGGGATGCCGTCTCGACAGCCCGGAGTTCGAATGCATCCGGATTCCGTTGACGGGGTACAGTAAGGGGTCGTGGGTAGTCAGAGAGCTGCATATTGCGGTCCTTACTGAAGGGAGCTGCAACCATGTATTGATCACCGACTGCGTGGTTTGTTGGATTATGGAATGCGAGAACGACTGTTGCGGTCGCAAACCCGATACCAGGGTCGACGTAGGTGCTCTAAAGAATACCCATCGCTCGTCGACGGACATGACACAGCTGATGCGCAATTCCGCTGTTATCGTAAAATTTGGCTCTGGTCAACCACCCCGCCCTGAACGCCTTCGGCGTCATCAGAACGCTCCGCGTTCTGAGTGGCTAACGAGACGCGAAGCGTCTCGTCAACGTCGTCGGTCCGTCCTTCGGGGCCGGTTGACGGCGGCCCGTCCCAAGCGAGGAACCAAACCGTCCCCGCACCGCAATATTGGTTCGGCACCCATTGCTGGGCTGTCTGAAGCCCGCCACAGGACTACATACGACGACGGGGCGGGCGATACTACCTGTTTCGCCCAACTTCGCCACGCGATTTCTCGCTACCGCCTGTTGAAAGAGAAGCTCCGCCGTTTACGGCCGGGAGGATGTCACTAGCGCCTCTCAGAGACTGGAGATTAGTCTCGACCAGTGTGGATCACGAAGTCAGGTACGAAAACAGGGAAACCACTATCATGTCACTACTGGTAGTACACTGGACGGCATCTAAATGGCTACCGAGTACGTCTTTATCAGCGATCTTCATATGGGCGGTGATGAGCAACTCACTACACTCGATTTCGAGGACGAACTCGTCTCCTTTCTCGAAGGCCTGCGCAAGCGCGGTGGTGACGTCGAGTTGATCATCAACGGCGACGCCTTCGGTCTCTGGGAGTACGCGGAGGTCACCGGCTCCGATAAGCTCGAACGGGTGATCGAGGATCACCCTCGCGTCTTCGAACAGCTCCGCGCGACCGGCGAAGAGATCGACATCACGCTCATGCCGGGCAACCACGACTATGACCTTGCCTGTTACCCGTCCTACGTGAACCGGCTTGCGGAGTACAACCTGATCCTCGAGCCCGAGATCGTCCTCACCCGCGAGGTCGCTGACGGAACGGTTTGGATCGAGCACGGCCAGCAACACGACGCGAACAACCGCATGCCCGACTGGGGCAACCCGGACGCGCTGCCGGTCGGCTACTTCGTCGTCCAGCGGATCGTCGCCGCCGCCGGGCGTTATTCCGAACACGCTAGAGGCGACTGGCTCCGCGACATCCAGTCGGTCGCGCCGATGGAGGAGATCCCACGTTGGCTGCTCTCGAACTACTTTTATCGGGAGATGAGCCCGCTCTTGCGGACGATCGTCGTTCCACTGTTGCTCTTTTTCAACATCACGATATTCTACCTAATCGGTACCGTCCTCGAGGCGATCGGACTCCTTCCGCCACATTTTTTCACCAACAACGCCCTGGTTCGGGCCCTCGGTGCTGCCGATTACGTTCTTGAGCTCATAATCGCCATCAACATCGTCATCATCGGCGTGTTACTCATGCTTGCGATTCCGCTCTGGCTCTTCAGGCGGGATCTGAGGCAAACCCTCGAACGCTTCGGCGTCATGCTGTCCGGGGTGCGGGTCGGCCAGGGTGACCAGCCGTTTCTGAACGCAGCCAAGGACGTCTTCGATTCACACCCCAACGTAGCCGTCTTCGTCTACGGACACACTCACCGCGCGTCGCTCACGAAATGGGGCGATCGCGTCGTCGTCAATACGGGAACATGGCTGAAGAAGCTCCAACACGTCGAAACGTGGTTCTCTCGGCTTCCCGGGCTCTACTATCCTTCGTTCCGGCTGAACTACTTTCGAATCGTTCCCGAGGGCGATCAGATCGTCGTCGAGTACGAGCAGATCAAGACGAACCAGCCGCGGGACCTCACTTGGTTTCAACGACTGGTCGCGCGTAAACCGCCGGCGCCGACATCGATTCCGGAACGCACGGTAGTCGATCCTGCAGGGACGCTCGAGCTTCCGGGCGGGGAGTCTGCCTCCGATTCCAAATCGACGACTGATGGCGAGCCAGAACGCGACTCGATCACTCGGTGAACTACCATACCCTACTCGCTCACGGCTGACGCCGTTCGCTCCTTGAGGGTAGGGCTTCCTGTTTCCACGACGCGCTTTGCAGATACAGCCGTATCCACAGGGAGCGCAGTCTCCACAGGCGTTGATTCGGAGTATCCCACTCCTATATCTTCGATGCCGCGAGAAAGAATGTTCCACGCCGCGTTCGCATCTCTGTCCGCCTCAAATCCGCAGGCGGGACAGGAGTGTTCACGAACCCACAACGGTTTGTCAGTCGAAACGCCACATGACGTACACTCTTTAGTCGTCCCTCTCGGGTTGATCGCCACGAAGTGCGTCCCCTCTCGATTGCACTTGTATTCCAGTAGCGAGAGGAACGTCCGCCACGCGGCGGAGGCGGTATTGCGGCTGTTCGACGGCGATTCTATCATCCCCTTGACGTTCAGGTCTTCGACTGCTACGAGGTCATACTCCCGAGCGTAGTACGCCGAGAGTTTGTGTAAGAAGTCGCGGCGCTTCCGTCGGAGGTCGGCGTGGCACTCCGCAACGCGCCGCCGTTGCTTCTCGTAGTTGTTCGACCCGTGCTGTTTGCGCGAGAGCTTCCGTTGCTCGCGCTCCAAGCGTTCACGTTCGTTCGAGAGGTCGAGCGACTCGACCGCCGTGCCGTCAGTGTCGTGGGCGTACTTGAGAATCCCTACGTCGATACCAACCACGTCGGTCAGTTCGTCGGGTTTCTCGGGTGGTTCGCGGTCCACTTCAACCCCGAAGGTGGCGAACCATTCGCCCGTCGGTTCCTTCTTAACCGTGACCTGCTTGAGTGTCGCGTCGTCGGGGATGGCGCGGTGAAGCCGTATCGGTATGTCCGCAAGTTTCGAGAGTGACAGCACAGTCTGACCGCCCTTCTTGTCGAGCTTGAAGCCAGACTGACTGTACGTGAAACTGCGGAACTCGCGTGGCGGCTTCCACTTAAGTTGACCGACGCCGTAGCTCTCCTTGAGTCCGCCGAGTGATTTGACGTTCTGCTCGATTCGCATGACCGCAGTTTGCAGAACTGTCGAGTACACGTCCGAGAGACCATCCCACCAACCTTTCAGGGACGGTATTTCGTCTTAGATGGACCGAACACGCTGATTGAGCGTACCTGCGTCCTCAGGGATTTGGTCAAAGCGGTAGAGAGCGTGATTGTACAGTTGCCTACAAATGTCCCGGTGGCGGTCCAACTCCTCGCGGTGGGAGTCGGACGGCTTGAGACAGTACTTGTAGGCGTAGTACATCCGTTACTCGTGTTCCTCGATATACTCGTCGAGTCGCTCGCGGATGAACGACGAGAGGTTCAGGTGGTGTTCCTGAACCCACTCGTGTTGGTCCTCTCGGAGTGTGATTGTGGTCCGCTTCACCGTATGCATAGTATATACTCTATGCACGAAAACGTTGCGACTACGTGGGCCTGTGGGCCTGTAACCGTAGAGTGGATGAGAACTGTGCGTCGCTGTATCCCCCCCCCCCCCTACTCGCGCCTTCGGCGCTCGTTGAGGAAGGGGGCTTAGCGCCTACTTTCAGCTAAATGACCGAGCTGAGCGGATGAGCTTAGAGGTGGTACCAGTATTCCCACAGCAGTCGGACCTTGTACCGGAGCAACACTGCGAGTTGAAAGCCGACGTGGTGGTTCACCTTCCACGGCGGCCGGTCGCTCTCAGCGATCACCCGGTTGATGAACGTGGCCATGGCTTCGCGGGTGGTATCATTGACCTCCTGTAACGTCACTACCGAGAGCTCATCGGTCAACTCTTCGCGGCGTTTCTCCGGGAGAACCAACGAGAGTGCCACACTGCTGACGGGGTCATGTCTCGCTCGAATAATTTCGATCCGGAAGTGAACCGGTTCGGAGACGACGATCCGCTCGCCTGTCTCATCGGCGCCGAGCATTGTCTGTTCTGTCTGGGTAGTCGTCGTCTTCTCGACAGTGTAATCGTAGCCGAGATCGTTGAGCACGCTGGTTGCGAGTTCCAAGAATCGATTGGGACTCAGGCCGCAGAACGCCCGCCACTCCGATCCGATGAGCAGCCCGATAACCTTCCAGAACATGATGGCATACGTGAGTGGTGGACCATCAATGCTGCGTAGGATCCCGATACGGTCGACCCGAAAGGATTCAGGATCAGTCGTCGTCGGTACCGACAGTGACACCGGCATTAGCTCCGGATTCGGGGACAATGGAGTCGCTGTGGAACGTCTGAAAGCCGACGAGCTCCTGGCCGGTCGGCTGCCGCGTCGCCAAGGAAACCACGAAGAACACAACAATTCCGACCGGTACGGCAATCAGCGCCTCAGCGAACAGCGGGCCCATTACATCACCGAACAGCAAGGCCCCATACACCAGAAAGCCCGTGATCATGGCCGCGATAGCGCCCGGCTCGTTCGCGCGTTTCCACCATGTCCCGATCGCGACCGCGGGGAAGAGGCCGCTCGCGAGCCCGCCTGTCACTAGCGTCGTCATCGTGGCGATCAATCCCGGCGGATCAAGCGCAACCAGGGCCGTCGTCAGTGCGCCACCCCAGATGACGACCTGGCCTACGATAAGCTCCTGACGCTCGGAGAGATCCCACTCAAGCGTCTTAGGAATATCGTGGCTGATGCTCGCGCTCAACGCGACCAGCAGCGCGTCGGTAGTTGACATAATCGCCGCGAGCAATCCGGCGGCGCCTAGTCCCTGAACGATTGGGCCGAAGTACTCAGCGAGGATCGCGTAGTAGAAGTAGTCCGGATTGGCGAGATTCGGTTCAACGGCCGTCGCAGCGCCGGCAACAATGTATGCCGAGAGACCGAATGTGGCAATGTAGAGCGGCACCATCCACATGAATCCTCGGCGTGCAGCTCTGTCGCTCTCGCTTGAGAGTATCCGCTGACCGAACTGCGGGAGCGATAACACTCCGAGGACCCATACTAGACCAATTCCGAGGTGGGTGATCCACGGCTGGTTCGATCCCGCAAACTCGGAGTTGGCCGCAAGCGCCGCCGACAGGGTCCCACTGACACCGCCAAACTCCAGTAGGATCAGCGGAATGGGGAATACCGAGAGAATCACCATCATGATTCCCTGGATGAAGTCGGTCCAAGTGACCGCCCACATGCCCCCCAGCGAGACGTATAGCGCAAAGCCAATCGCAGCGATGATCACACCGAGACCGTAGCCGAGCTGTGGCAGGACGAAGTCCATTGTGATACCCCCCGCGGTCAGCTGCGGGATCATGTATGCCCAGGCGGCAATCGCGAAGATGAGCGCGCCGACCAAGCGCACTCGCTTGCTCTGGTAGCGCATCTGGAGGTAAGCTGGGACTGTGTAGACGCCTGCTCGGCGGATCGGTCCCGCTAGAAAGATCATCGTAAACAGCCCACCGGCGGCGACGGCAACAGCCACTAACATCCCAAAGCTTGCGCCGAAGGCGTAGGCGAATCCACCAATACCGAAGAAGGAGCCGGCACTCGCGAGCACCGCGTAGAACGCAAACACCTGGGTGTAGGTTTTAATTTGTCCGCCGGCAATCCAAAAGTCGCCCGTCGACTGGCGCGAGCGCTTGAAGTAGTAGAGACCGATCCCAACAACGACCGCGAAGTACGCGATGATCACTGCGACTGCTAGTGGACCGCTCTCGACCTCAGGGGTTACTCCCCCTTGCAATATCACCCTCATGAAGATTATTGCTCACCTGTTATGGCCTGGTTGCGCCCAATCCAGTACTCGTAGACGAAACCAAGGACACCAACGACGAGTCCCCACGCTGCAACAGTGTAAGTCATGAGGGTCACGCCTCCACCGCCGCCATCGAGACCTGGCATGATCCCACCGAATAGAACGAATGAGACAGCTACTAGGAGGCTGATGACGATTGTTGGTTTATACCCCGCTGTCAGATTGATATTTACGTCTTCGTATGAGATCGATTGCACTCTTGTCGTGTCCTCACCGTTTTCCGTGGTTTCGAGTGTTGACACTCTTCCAGATGCCATGATAATTGAGGACATACAGGGGAGGGTAAATAAAACCCCCCGGTGAAGTTCACATAACCAGCAAGAGAGGACACTGAAGGCAGATTTACAGTGCTATACTATTTATTCTCACGAAGCACGCGCGAGCACGGACCGCTCTTCGTAGTCTCTGTAATCCGGTTTCGGTCTCAAGCCAAAGGACTGTACGCTGAGAGGTTAGTGATCCCGAATATAAACACAAAGCGAGCCATAACTGTATTTATGACGCAATAAGAAGAATAGAATAGATTGAAACGGTTAGACACCCCGGGTTGCCGCTGTAAACTACCAATAACACCGACGAAGAGACGTCTTATCGGAATAAGAGGTGAGAGACCTATCAATCACAGAGATGCACCCCCAATTGCCGCTGTAAAAGCGAATAGAATCTTGAGGTGAACACCGCCACCCCGGAATGCCGCTGTAAGATTGCTCGACCATACCCAAGCAGAAGTCCTTGTCAATTGCTGATGCTCAGGAACAATTCGGATTGATTATGTTTCAGTACCTTTATTACCAATAACGTTATTCGTTACCGTGCTACACTTTTGTCTAATTGAGATGGCAATCGCTTTTGCCATCGAAAAGCCGAACAAGTGGTCTCCATCCAATGGCGGTTATCCCTCTTATTTACCGTCGTAGCGTGACTATTCCAGTCGCTACTCCGCTCAACCTTGGTTTCAGGTGGGGTCACCATCTCATTCCTTACAGCGGCATTCCGGGGTGTGAGGATCCTCTATTTTTACAGCGGCAATGAGGGGTTCTTAGCTCCGTTCCCGCTATACTCTTCTCTTAACCCTCACAACGGGCGTTTTTCATTCTTATGGAAAACACATAATGTCTTACAGCGGCATTGTAGTGGCGAAGATTCATACTCTGTCCCTGAGAAAACCCCTCTATGGGCGAGTCAAAATCATTCTTCGGCGATCCTGATCCGATCTTCGCCGACAAAGAGCTTCTTCGGGTTAGTCACCTTCCTGAAGGGGATCGAATTATCGGTCGAGATGACGAACTCCAAAGCCTTGCGAAAGCGATCAAGGACGCACAACGCGGTGGAACACCGAATAATGTCCTAATTTATGGGAAAACAGGAACTGGAAAGAGTCTTTGTTCGAAGTACATCACACGCGATCTCGCCGAGGCTGCTGCCGAAAATGGTGTGCAAGTTGGTATCGCGTACGTTGATTGCTTCCAGGAGTCGACTGAAACACAGACAGTTCGAACTATCGCTGAATCGTTCAACGATCCCGACGAGACGGATATCACCGTTCCCCACTCGGGTGTGAGTACATCCAATTACTATCGGCGACTCTGGAAAATCCTCGATGCTCGCTTAGACGTAGGAATCGTCATTCTTGACGAGATCGACAAACTCGAGAACGATAACGTGTTAATGCAACTCTCGCGTGCAGCAGAGGCAGGCAAAGTCAACAACTCAACACTCGGCATCATTGGGATCAGCAACAAGATCCGGTACAAAGACACATTGAACGAGCGCGTAAAATCGAGTCTTTCCGAGCGTGACTTCGTGTTCCCTCCGTACGATGCCTCCCAACTCCAAGCGATCCTTCGATCGCGGGCAGACGCCTTCCGTGAGGATGTACTCAATGAAGACGTGATTCCGAAAGTCGCAGCACTCGCTGCCCGTGAACATGGTGACGCACGGAAAGCGATCGATATTCTCCGTTACGCTGGTGAAATCACTGACGAACATGGCGATGATTCCGTTAGTGTTGACTATGTCGATGAAGCGCACGATCGCGAAGAACAAGCTCGACTCTCGGAACTTATCTCGAAACAGCCGACACACTCGAAGTACCTCATGCTAGCGCTTGCGCTGCGAATGCAGGAAGCCGCTGAGGACGAGCCGACGATTCCTTCGAAACAGATCCATTCTGCCTATCAAATCGTCTGTGAACGTGAGGGAGCTGAGCCACTAAAGATACGCCGAGTTCGAGATCTTCTCTCCGAACTCGCGTTTCTCTCACTTATTGAGCAAGAGCGAAAGGGACGAGGAAAAGGAAAAGGAGCGCACACTGTCAATGAACTCGTTGACGATCCCGAAATTGTCGTTGAAGCCTGCCGGTCTGCCTGAATCCACTCGTTTCTTTCGCGCACTGGGAAACTCTTCCCGGTACTGTAGCTCTTCACATTACCTTGTGCAACAACGATATCAAAATCGATCCGTTGCACAAGGGTTCTGCCCCTGATGACTTATTCACTAAATCTGGAATTCGCCGCTTAAGCCGGTTGTTAACGATGATTCAATCAATAGAAATCACTCAGTTATTAAAGTTACCGAGCAAGACTCATCTCAAAGTAGATAATAGTCCCTCCGACGTGTTGATGGCGACCGTCCATAATCACTAACTCGACTGGCAGTAGCGTACTGACTAATGGATATCCTTGTGGGTGTCGACGCCGGTACATCACTGATCAAAGCGATCGCTATTACGCCGGCTGGAAGTGAGATAGCACTGGCTACGCGATCTCTTTCGACTGATCATCCAGAGCCCCGATGGGCCCAACAGAATATGAACACTGTCTGGGAGCAGGCCGCTGGCTGTCTTGGGGATCTCCTCGAGCAGCTTCCACGTGATGGGACGATTCTTGGTGTGAGCATCGCAGGCCAAGGTGATGGCTGTTGGCTGATCGATAGCGATGGTGAGCCCGTTCGCGATGCTATTCTCTGGTCGGATAGTCGAGCCAGCGAGTATATCGATCAGTGGCGCACTGATGGGACGCTTGAAGAAATTGAGTACATCTGTGGGTCAGAACTCTTTCCGGGTACTGTACTCCCGCTTCTCGCGTGGTTGTCCGATGAACAGTCCCACTACCTTGAGACGGCAGCGACGCTCTTGTTCTGCAAGGATTGGCTCAGCTACAAGCTAACTGGAGAGCGAACGACGGATCTGAGCGATGCCTCGCTACCACTACTGGACATTTACGAACAGTCGTATTCGGATGCCGTCTGGGAGACAACAGGCTTAGCCGAGTACATGCACCTTCGGCCGAACCTGCAGCCGGCGGGGTCTGTTGTTGGGTCGATAACGGAACCTGCGGCAGCGAGGACTGGCATTCCAGTTGGAACGCCGGTTGTAATGGGACTGTTCGATGTCGCTGCATCCGCCATTGGATGTGGTGCCGTCTCCGAAGGTGATTCGGTTTCTTCGATCGGGACCTCAGTGGTGAACCAATCACTGGCATCGACACCACGCGTCGATTCGACGACGATCCAGGTCGCTCTATGGGAAGACCTCTATACAGAGGCGGTTGGCTCAAATGCAGGTACTCAGAGTATCGAGTGGGTACGCAACGAGATTGTCGATAAGGGCAACGCTAGGTATTCGGATCTGGAGACGGCTGCACAATCGGTGCCGGTGGGGGCAGACGATCTTCTGTATATCCCGTATCTTAGTCCAACTGGCGAGCGAGGTCCGTTCGTCGATCCGAATGCACGAGCACAGTTGTTTGGCCTGGAACCATCGCATACGACCGCTCATATCGTTCGAGCGGTGTACGAAGGGCTTGCATTGGCACTTCGAGATTGTTACGAGGCGATTCCGAATACGGTCTCACAGCTTTACGTAACCGGTGGGCCCACTCGGTCGACGTTTTGGAATCAACTCGTCGCGGACTGCATGGGCGTCGAGATCCTCGTTCCGAATAGTGCCGAACCGACTGCAGTTGGCACAGCGGTGCTTGCAGGAGTCGGTACTGACTGCTATTCGGATCCTACAGTTGGTGCGAGTCAGGTTCTGTCGGCTCCGGATCGGTATCAGCCGACTACTGCTGTGACCGAAACGTATGATCTACTTTACGAGCAGTATGTACAGATCCGCTCACGTATGACGGAAATTTGGGCGCTTCACGCTGAGACCCGATCGCAGCTGTCTGAATGACGATTTTGCGTCTGACACTACGAATCGGCAATATCATTTACATGAAAACAGGCGCAAAGTCTCGCCCTTCAGGGTGGGGTGGATTGTCAATGTATTCTATCTGCGATCGACGAAAATGCTCGAAGTTGGTGACGTTGATCAGTGGTGGGGAACCTGACGACGAACTGTTCGACGCCCGCTTCAATGTACTCAGCCAGCAATGATTCGACTGCCGCGGATGTTCCGAACGCACCTCGTTTCCGGATCTCTGCGTCCGAGAGCAAGCGATCAGACTGATAGGTGACCTGATCTCCGTAGTAGTTGTAATAGAACTCGCGTGCGTCGTCAAGGGCCTCTGATTCGGAGTCAGCGATAACCACGTCGAGATAATAGCCCGGCGTGAACGTCTCGACGGGTCGGTCGGCTTCTCTGAGCAGCTCTCGAATGTGATCTAAGCCTGCAGCATACGTATCGGGTGCCATCGCGATTGGGAGCCACCCGTCGCCATGGTCAGTAAGGCGACGCCGTATCGTCCGCGGAAATCCCCGACTTGGGTCGAAGGCAGCCGATGCAACGTAGAGTGATGGCGAATGCGCCGGTTTAAATCCGATTGCCGCATTCTCCAAGTTGTACTGATCGCCGTTGTGGGTGACTGCAGTTCCCTTCCAGAGCTCGGAGATGATGGCTAGTGCTTCGTTGAGTGTCGCCCCACGCTGCTCATCGTCGATACCGAGTTGTCGCATCTCTTCGCGTTCGGGCGGTCTGACGCCTACTCCGACACCCAAGGATAAGCGACCACCGCTTAGCTGGTCAAGCGTTGCCGTCATGTGAGCGACGTGCACTGGATGACGAAGCACCGGCAGATACACTGCAGTTCCTATTTCGATCGAATTGGTCGCTGCCGCGACGGCAGCGAGAGTGACGAGTGGCTCGAAGCGTGGTTTCGCGAGGACGCTGTCACCCACCCACGCCGAATCGTATCCGAGTGATTCGGCACGCTGGGCGAGAGCAACGATATCAGCGCTGGCGCGGGCTGTGAGTTCCGTTGTCGACGTGCTTGAAAAGACGACTCCCCGTGTCGGGAGTAAGTATCCGAATGTGGTCACGCTGATCTTATCGAAATTGAGAACGGCGATCTTAATAACTGTGCACATACCACATTTCTCGCTTGCTGTCGTCGTTCGCTCCGTGCTTGGCTTGAGGCTTCGCTGGGAACGGGATTTCCTGTTTCTACAACGTTGTCAGACTCAAAGAGTCTGACAGTCAATCAGATATCTCTGGAATCTAATGAACGCATTTTGCAAGCTACTCTATGCGAGACTGCCTGCAGACGGCACGGCGAAAATCGATCGCGTTCAGCTATCATGCCCACCGAGGGCAGCATCAACGGTCGCTGCCCCGAGTATCATCTGCGGATCGATGACTACGTCGACACCGAGTCCTTCGAGCGTCTCAACATCGGCTTCATGACTCACAGCGACTAGGTGTACTGACTCCACTCTGTCCCGGACAGCACGGATGATATTCGGTGTGTCCTCCGGTCCTGTGACGACTACAACGGCTGTCGCATCTTCGATACCGGCTCGTTCGAGTAGCCTTCCGTTCGTGGGGTCACCGGTAATGACTTCGGCATCGATATCGGATTGCTCGACAGCGGCTGTGTTCTCAGTGATAATCGTGAACGACGTCCGTTCGGAGAACTCGTTGACGATCGGCGCTGCGAGGTCACCGTATCCGAGAACAACGACGTGATTCGAACGAGCAGTGGCTTGTGAGGACTCGTTGTGCACACCTTTCGAGAGCTGTGCCCTGAGAATGGGACTGAATACGGAGCCGGCGGTCGCGGCGATCGTTGCAGGGCCGAGAACGACGAGGGATGTCACAAACAGTCGAGCTTCCTCCGTCAATGGATGAATATCACCGTAGCCGACCGTCGTTGCCGTAATGAGGGTGAAATACAACGCGTCGAGAACCGTTTCGACGTCGTCGAACCCGGCCCGTAGCGCATAGGTCCCGGCAGTCCCATAGCAGACGACGCCAACGATAGCCGCCAGTGCGCCCAGTTGCGTATCGCTTATCGAGATCTGACGCGTGAATCGATCACTCGTGAGCGTGAGTACGATGAGTCCACCGACCGAAAGGACGGCGAGCGGGATCGAGAGGAGCCGTAACTGGACGATGCCGTGAACTGCCGCGAGAAAGATGAGCACTCCGGCGACGAGGTAGGCGAACCGATAGCCCCGCTGCATCCCCCACGCTGTAACAAGCAACGCAAATCCGAGGACTGTCCCGCTGAACCCCGCGATTGACCCGATAGTACCGAGAAATCCGGACACGCCAACGACTGGTTCGGTTATAATGGCTATCACGCCCGTTGCGATCGAGACGAACGCGATCGCAACGACGCTCTCGATCGCCACACTCTTTCCCGGCTTGTAGGCATGCAGATAATCGAGCATACCCCATCCACCATCCCGACAGTAATAAACGTCAATCAAAAAATACAATGCGTTCTCGGATACGGTTTCCTCCGATACGGAGGTGAGGGACGCATGGTTCCAATCTGGAGAGCGCTCACAGGGCGGTCAGCCCTCTTTGTGGATAGTGCAGCCGACTTCGCGAACGTGCTTGCGGCCTAGCTCGGAGAAACATCCAACTGGCACCAAGATGATGTCTGGCTATCTGATGAGGCAGTTTACGGATCTACTTCCGATTCAAATTTCAGCTCTCTCATATCGGGCTTCTCATAAACCGTGGAATTGATATCAACCGACAACGGACGCGCCGACGGGACCACGCTATGAACGCCGTTGCCCGCGACCTCGTAGAACGCCTCTACGACGACGGTGTTTCGACAGTGTAGGTCGGGGATTTAACTGACGTTCTCGAATCGAATTGATCGGTTCGGGCGAACGCGAAAACGCACAACTTCTGGGCGTTCCGGGCGTTCATCAACCGTCTCGCCTGCGTTTGCGAGGAACATGGTACCGTCCTCGAAGCGCGGTCGGAAGCGTGGACCTCGCAGGAGTGTCCCGACTGTGGGGCGTGAGAGCCGACTGTGCGCCACGAGGATACGTTGACGTGGCCCTGCGGTCGAGGGGCACGCGGACCTCACGGCGTCAGAGACGTTCTTACAACGCGAAACAAGCGGCGGAGACGGGCTGATGGCACGGTCTTCGCGGTTCAAGTGGGACAATCGTTCATGGTCAGCGTCATCATGCGCTTGTCTCAATGAATAGCGTGAGAACCCGCACGTTGCCTCCGTGGGTCGGTAGCTGAACCCCAACGGAGGAATCTCGCCCCTTTAGCGGCGAGAGGATGTCAAAGATGCTTTGGGTACGCTGGTACCGGATAGAGTCCAAGAGGTTAGAAACCGAGTAAGCTACCACGCCCTTTAGGATGTGGCAGTCCCCCACAATGAGATGTCAACCAACCCTTGGCGGCGACTAGGTAAAAAGGTGGGTCTATACACTGTGTTGAGGAATTCCGACTGTTCGATGGAGCACGTAGCCAAGGGTGATTCCATAAATCCAGTGGGAAACAAGCGAAATGATAATAAAGAGCCCAACAGTCAGAAGACCCCCAGTGGGCCAGAATGCGAAAAGAAACCCGACCCACGTGATGGATGCAAACGTCATCCCTCGAAGGTAGCGCGGTTCCTCGGGGGGCAGGAACGCCCCTGCGATGAGAAAGAGTACTGGTAAAATAGTGGCTCCACCAACGACGAACAGCACGATACCGACTGCCAACGACGGTTCAAACCCTAGATATCCTCCGAACTGTGCGAATTCAATAATAGATTCGGTTTGGAATATGTTGAAGACTATCGGTACGCCTCCGAGAAGAGGGAGCATCAATAGCATCCCCAAGAGTCCCCCACCCATCGCGATGGCAATAACGCGAAATGTAATGAGGAGCCCTGCCTCATCTAAGGCCGGTTCCTCGCCTGTAATCGTGCTTTTCGGATTTGGTTCTTTACTCATTGATCTTCTTAGAACGGTTAGAGTTCAATCATGTTAAATGTTAACGTTTATCTCACACCATAATCTGTCGGTATTAGACGAGAATTTTAGCCCACTCAGTGAATTATCTCTCTAATAGTGATCGAACCAGCGAGAACAGAGATCTCTGTGAGACTACTGATATTCAACCTAGTCAAATATCTTTCTTATTGTCGCCTTCATCGAGCGAGAATTGGAGATAATAAAAAGGACCAAACTCGAGAGGTGGACTACTCTACCACTGGGGAATCGTCGTGAGGGGAGTGAGCGGTGGAGAAAAACCCATCAGACTACCGTCACCTCTATCGTTGGTGGCGTCGTAAAAGCTGGTATGACAACAGCGACCGTGTGTCTCTCGATTCACTTCGATGCGGTATCAACGTGGCTGTGGTCGTACGATTCATGGAACATGCCAACAAGACACTCTCGTGGGGTCTACGGTGCGGACGTCGGGGCTCCCCGTCTACTCGAACTCTTCGATCAGTACACAGTTCCATCAACATGGTGCATCCCAGGTCACACAATCGAAAGCTTCCCAGAGGTCTGTGAGGAGGTCTACGCCCAAGGACACGGCGTTCAGCACCACGGATGGACACATAGGGGGCCCTCAACGTACGAGAGCAAGGATGCAGAAAAACGGGACATCGAACGAGGTATCGAGTCCATTCGCGACCTCACTGGCGTGAAACCGAGTGGGTACGCGTCACCGGCCTGGGATTTCTCCGAACATACGCTTGATATCCTCCAAGAGCTGGGTTTCGAGTGGGATTCGAGTGTCATGGCAGCAGATTTTCGACCGCATTATCTCTATGGAGGGTGGGCAGCCCCCGAAGACGGCCCGTATCAGCGTGGTGAACCAACGGACATCGTCGAACTACCAGTGTCGTGGGAACGTGATGATTTCCCTCCGTTTACGTATACATGGTCCCGACCGCACCGGATGGGATACGTCTCGGAAGACACGATCTTTCAGAAGTGGTACGACCAATTCGACTGGATGTACGACAATGTTGAGGATGGTGTGTTCGTGTTGACGTTGCATCCGCAGGTAATCGGTCAATCGCATCGACTGATGCGACTTGAAGCGTTCGTTCAACACGTACAATCGAAGTCCGGGACGAGGTTCGAAAAGATGGAGACCGTTGCAACCGAATTTCGCAACGCAACCCCTCAGAAAACGGACTGAACGCCGAACTTCCGGCTCTTCGCCGCGAAACGATATCGGAATGACGTCGTCAACTACCCCGCTCTGAACGCCTTCGGCGTCATCAAAACGCTCGGCGTTCTGAGTGGCTAACGAGACGCTTCGCGTCGTGAACGCTGTATCCCCTCCTACTCGCGCCTTCGGCACTCGTCAAGGAAGGGGGCTTAGCGCCTGCAATTAGCTAATTCGCGATGTCTGCGTGTCGAGATTGTGTAGTCGTGGGCCGAATACCGCGTTGATAACGGCGTTTGAGTGCTTCGACGATGAGTTGAATTTGGTCTATAGCCGAGAGTTTATATTCTATCCAACAAGCCTCGAGGCATCCGCGCTGTGTCTTCTGTGAAACAGGGCAGTTCGCCGTGATCGAACTAAAACGAAATCGAGCTAATGAGACCACTGCTATCATAACTACAAAGTTACAATACCAATAAAAGAAAATAAAACTATCATATAACTACAGTTATCTATAATAAGATGGAATTAACACCTTTAATAGATGTACAGTATTCAAGAAGAGAATCAACGACCCCCTAGAAAATACCACCAGCGATGAAACGAAGACTATTCCTGAAGACAACAGCAGCATCGTTCGGGCTGGCGACCGTTGGGATGGCAAGCGCCCAACCAGACCGAGACAAATATCGACCAGGTGGGCCAAAGCTCGGCAGTTCAAAATCGATCAATCTGAATGCGTTCCATACGAACGAAGAACTCACGAAAGAACTGGAAACCATAGATCGGAAAAGTGACCGTGTCTCCCTGGAAGAGATCGGCCGCTCGGCTGGACGCAATGATCCAATCTGGGAAGTCCAGGTTGGTAACGGCGATACAAAGGTCCATCTTATTACACAGATCCACGGAGACGAGGCGATTGGAACTGAGGTAGCGCTCAAAGTAATCAAGAGCCTCGGTATGAGCAACTCACGGCAGGCCAATCACATCCTCGATAACCTTTCGTTCACCATCATTCCACGGGTCAATCCCGATGGTGCGATGTACCATTATGACTTCGACGGTGATGGCGATGCCGAGTGGGTTGGTCGTCGTCAGAATACTCAATCCTGGGCGGAGGGAGAGTCGGAATATCGGCCATATTATTATTCTACCTCTCCCGGTGGCGATCCAGGCTACGACATGAACCGTGATTTCAATATCCGACCACCGTCAGAGTTCAACCCGCGAACGGACGACAAAGAGGAGTGGTGGTCCGATGAGCAATATCTGGATATGCCGTATGAGGGATATACGCTCTTCGGGAGTGGCCTGCGGTTAGCGCCTGAAGTTAGGGCCGTCACAGAATCGTTTATCGACGCTGATCCCGATTACGCGATTACGCATCATCACAAGGGCGGGAACCTCTATCCAGACACTGGTGATGAGAACAAACCTGCCAAACAGACTCTCATGAGCGTGATGGCAGCCTACGGCGAGGATTACCTCGAGCGTTCACCGTTCTATCCCGCAACTCATGAGCCCGTCACAGAGGCTGTCAACCCATTCCTTGATTATGAAACGAGTACACGCTCGATCAAGCTGAACTCGCTAGTGATTGACGCACTGGCTCAGCGGGGTAACAGTATCTTCGACAGTATCACCCGATATGGCTACTACCCACTATGGGGGTCGTACCTTGACAGCTTGAGTCCTAATATCGCCAACGATGGCGATAGCGTCGCAGGAATGCTCTACGAAGTCGCCTATCAGACCGACGATCTCGGTCAGAAAGGCCTTGGTCGACAGATGGAACTCACGAAAGTCGGGTTCCTCGAATCGTTCGACGCACTCGCCGACGATCCCGAACTGGCGGATTACAGCGTTGAGACGTACTTTGATACCCCATTGTACGGAGAGGGGATCCAATCACGATGACACAGTCACATCTTCACCGTCGACACGTACTGAAATCAGCAGGTGTATCGCTCAGTGCTCTCACACTGGGATCGTCGCTTGCGGCGGGTGAGTCGACCCAACGGTTTATCGTTGATAGCAAGAGCCTTCGGAATGAGGATGATGTCGAGATCATCCATGATCTGAGTCCCGTTAACCTTCTCGTGGTGCAGGCAACCGAAGAGCAGCTTAGCGGTTCGCGAGCCGAGTTTACACCGGATATGCGTATGGCACGCGACCCATACCAACCGGTACGTCAGGAGACGATCGACTACCCTGAGGAAGGCGATGACCTGTACCGATATCAGTGGGATAAGCAGGACCAAGGAATTCCCGAGGCTCATGATATCACCAGGGGAGAAGGGACGCGAGTCGCGATCATCGATTCCGGTATTGCGGCTGGGCATCCTGATCTCGATGGACAAGTCGACCTCGAGCTCTCGAAAAGCTTTGCTACCGACGAATATGGGATCGGCGAACCCTACGGGGGAGCACACGGCACACACGTTGCAGGTATCGTTGCCGCCAATGACCAAACGGAAGGTGGTGTTATCGGTTCCGCCCCCGGGACTGACCTCATTGATCTGCGTGTTTTCGATGCAACACTCAACAGTCGGGGCCGGGAGGAACTTCCTCCTGAGTACTGGGGTGAGACATGGATGGGGTCGGTTATTGCGGCTCTCGTTTACGCTGCCGAGATCGGCTGTGACGCTGTGAATCTTAGCCTCGGTTGGACGTGGAACATGCGCGAAGAGGGCTGGGGTACATTCTGGGGTAAAGTCCATCAGCGCGTCGGGAACTATGCACGACGACAAGGCACTCTCCATACGCATGCGAGTGGCAACTGGGGTGAGAGCCTCCAATTTAACCGAGACGAGACGGATTCGTCCCAAACTGCTGGTGGAATCACAACCAGTGCGACGGGTCCACATGGATTCGATCCTGATACTGGCGAGTATGAGGAACCGCCCCACTCACCGGCGACTTATACGACACATGGTGTTGGTGCGATCGACATCGCTGCACCGGGTGGAAAAGGTGGTGAGTTCAAGCATGATGACGTCGTAAATACGGTCGCGTATCCACAGTTCGCTGAGGATGGTACGTATCTCGGTGCTGAGTACGGATATGACTGGTTTGCAGGGACCTCGATGGCTGCACCTCAAGTGGCGGGGGCAGCTGCCCTCGTAAAGGGCAACAATCAGAGCTACAACAGCAATCAGGTCAGAAACTCGCTTCTGAAGACTGCTGTAATTCCAGACGAGTATGCGAAAAAGTACTACGGGCGAGGTGGCTATCTCGATACCTTGGCAGCACTACAGGAGTAGCCTCCTTCGATATCGTCGAAGACGAGTCCGTACTTCGCATCGATCGTCTCGTACTCGTCGCATCGACAGTTCGCGTAGTTCGCCTTCTTAAACAAACCTCCTCAGAACATAAATACGTTTGACGGGATCTAAGCCGAGAGCGGTCGTAGTTCACCTGTGGTTCTCAGGAGTTTCCGAATGCCAGATCTAATCGCGAAAGCGTTGAGGTCGTCGGCGCTCCGTTCTCATCCCACCCGCGGAACGCGTAGTACTCCTCAAGCATCGAGTCGAGCTCCTCCGGCGGACAATACATCCCTTCGCTCGGACCATCAGGAATCGGCTCATGCATCACTCGATACGGCAGGGTATCCGACTCGCGATCCGCGACACCACGTTCGACGTTGATCAGTCGTTCGAGGTTGTAGATCCGCTCACCGATCTCCTCGACCTCCTCCAGCGAGAGCTCCCATCCAAGCGCGAGGTTGATCGCATCGCGATACTTCTCGTTGAGCTGATTGCCCCAGCCCGCCTCGCTCACGAATCGACACTGTGTTAGTGAATCCCCGAGCGCAGTGTAATGCTGTGACCGGGCGGCAAATTCCGCAGTTCCGTCGGTCGTCTCGTCATGAATCCCTTGGTATTGGCGCGTGGGACGGGTATCGTGATGTGAGCCGCCACGAGTAGACGTTGCGTACCCGATACTCATGCCTTTCAGCCCGCGTGGCGAGTGGGCGGCGAACTCGAGACCCATCCGTCCGTGCAGGTACTTGTGGGCCTCGTCGTCGAGTTGCTCTGCAACTCGGAATGACCCTTCCGCCAGTACGTCGCCGAATTCTTCACGATGAGCCGTCTGCTTTGCGAGTTCGACGAGGCCCTTGGCGTCACCGAACTCGAGATGCGGCGAGTCCTCATCGGTGAGCAGGCCTTTTTCGTAACACTCGCGGGCGAACGCAACCGTGACGCCCCAACTGATCGTGTCCATCCCCAGCCGGTCACAGAGGTCGTTTGCCTTGATGACGCGCTGGATATCGTAGACGTCCTGCATGGTCGTCGTCCCGAACAGGCTCTCGAACTCGGGAATCTTCGCCTCAGTCAGTCCCTCGCTTTCGACACTGACATGCTTCCCACAGCGAACGGCACAGTTCGCACAGGTCGTGTCCTCGGTGATGTACTCAGCTTTGAGCGTCTCGCCACTGACCGCCTCCGCGTTTTCGTCCGTCGTTTGTTCGGTCTGATTATTTCGCCGGCCGAGTTTCCCCATCTCGTTGATCGGGTTAACGAGTCCCGATGTCCCGTAGGTCTGGAGCATCTCGGTTTCCTCCATGATCCGCCCCATCTGCCCAGTCGTAAGGTCACGGAATTCGGATTCAGCGGCGGCTTCGGGTTCGAACGACCCCTCTCGGATCGCGACAGCCTTGACGTTCTTCGAACCCAGCACTGCCCCGCCACCACCGCGACCAGCAACCCCCTCACGGTCACGGCCTTGGTGGACGAGACACGCATAGCGCGCTTGGTTCTCACCTGCGGGCCCGGCGGCAATGACATGCGTCGAATACCCGTCTCCTTCGCGCTCACGGATCGCCTCACACGTCTCGTAGGTGTCCTTGCCTTGGAGATCAGTTGCGTCCTTGCATTCTGCGCCGTTCTCATTGACGTGGACGTATGAGAGGTCGTCAGCTTTGCCGTGTAATGCGATGAGGTCGAAGCCGGTCGTCTTCTGCGCTTGTGGGAATGTCCCGCCGAATGTGCTGTCGAAAAAGCCGTTGGTCATAGGGCTAATGAACCCTGCGACACCGCGGCTGGTTGACTGAAATGGCGTGGCAGTCATCGGGCCGACGGCGAACACGAGGACGTTTTCGGCGTCGAACGGATCCGAGTCGGTCGGAACGTGGTCGTAAACGAGTTTTGCGGCGAGTCCGTTCCCGCCCAGAAAGCGGTGGGCGTCAGCCGGATCGATCTGTTCTCGCTCGACAGTCCCAGTCTCGAGTTTAACGTGGAGGATCTCGCCCCCGTAACAGGCAGGTAGATCACGACTCATATCGCTTTCACCGGAATGGTTCTCTGTGGTCGAAATTCTATTGTTGTGCGCATATGATACTCGCTACCACAAGCAGTAGAATAAAAGTTCGGAATAAGATGTCCTCTATTCTACTGTAGACTTTTTCTGATGAAGCAGATTCAATATCTACCTCTATCTTCGTTTTTTGTTCCGCCGATACGAGTCTAATGTGAAGATTAATGAATCAACAGTCCGTGCACGAGAGTGGTAATGGCTAGCAATCAGTCGGAACAAGACGCTCCACTCGACATCGAACAGATCGACAAACAGCACGTCTTCGGAACATGGGCATACCAGTCCGAAGTATCCCCAACGCAGGTTGTCGCTGGAGACGGAGTTCGATTCACCGACGCAGACGGGAACGAATTTCTGGACTTTTCGGGACAGTTGATGTGCTCGAATCTGGGCCACTCAGCGGACAAGGTAGCGGATGCTGTTACGGAACAAGTCAACGAAGGTGCGTACTTCGCGCCAGGGTACACGACGGAGCCACGCGCACGACTCGGCCAGAAGCTCGCGGAGGTCACACCAGGAAATCTTTCGAAGACGTTCTTCTCGACAAGCGGCACGGAGGCCGTTGAAGCCGCGATCAAGATCGCCCGAATGTACACTGGCAAGCAGAAAATCATTTCGCGCTACCGATCGTACCACGGCGCGACGTACGGCTCGATCAGCGTTACTGGAGACCCACGCCGTCTGATGGCCGAACCCGGCATCCCCGGAGTGATTAAGGCCCCGGATCCGTACGCATACGGTTCTACCCTCGATCCAATGGAAAGTCTCGAGTATATCGACGAGATGCTGATGCTCGAGGGCGATACGGTTGCCGCGGTGCTCGTCGAGCCAATCGTCGGATCGAACGGAATCCTCGTTCCCCCGGAGGAGTACCTCCCTCGACTCAAGGAGATCGCTCACGACCACGACGCCCTGCTGATCTGTGACGAAGTCATGGCCGGATTCGGACGAACCGGCGAGTGGTTTGGGTCGGACGTCTTCGGCGTCACGCCCGACATCATGACGATGGCGAAGGGACTGAGCGGGGCGTACGTCCCACTCGGCGCGACCATCGTTACCGAGGAGATTGCTGAGCACTTCGAGGATAATATGTTCTGTCACGGTCACACCTATGCCGGTCATCCTGTCGCGTGTGCAGCGGGCTTGGCGGCAGTCGAGACCTACCAGGAAGAAAACCTCATCGAGCATGCAAGCGAGGTTGGAGAGTATCTCGGGAAACAGCTCTCGGAACTCGCGGATGACCATCCAAGTGTTGGTGAGACACGGGGTGTCGGACTGTTCCGAGGAATCGAACTCACCAAGGACGCCGATGGCCGAGTTCCCTTCGGTCAGCGAAAAGACAAGATCTCCAAGGGGAGCACTGTCGTCGACGATGTGAGTAGCGCAGCCGCTGATAACGGGGTGTACGTTGCAAACATGATCAATACCCTCATTATCGCCCCACCTCTACCGATTACGAAGCAGGATATCGACGAAGCAGTCGGAGTACTTGACGAGGCGCTGGTGGTTTCTGACGACGCAATGGAGAGCTAGAACCCCGAGCCAATAGGTCAATAATAGTTTAGCGCTATCGTCTTCGGTTCGGATTACTCGTCGTCCAAAACGGTCTCAAGCATTTCATCAGACATATTGGCGATAGTCTGGTTCCCTGTTTTGATCTCTCGCATAACGAATGTCGAAGACGTTTCGTTGACGCCGTCGATGCCGACGATGGCATCGATCAGATCGTTCATTTGAGAACGGTTTTGCACCCGTGAGTGAACGATGAAGTCCGTATCACCCATCGTATAGAACACTTGATAGACACCATCGATTTCGCTCAATGCCTCACCGATATCGACGGCGTACCCCGATTCGTGAACAACGGAGACTTCAGTGATGATAAGGAGGTTCAAGCCGAGAGCAATCGGGTCGACATCGGCCGAGATTGCCGTAATGACGTTCGACTCCTTGAGCTTCTTCAGTCGGTAGTGGATCGCAGATTTCGAAAGATCAAGTGTATCCGATAACTCTTCTAAATTTACATCGCTATTTTGTTCAACACGCTCAAGGATCGCTAAATCAGTTTCGTCTAATTCGATCGAATCTTGATTCGTGCTCTGCATATCAGCCATATAGGTGGACAATGATGAATGGTTACCGGTTATCGAATGAGTTGTAGAGACAGGCTTTTGATGTAGCCCTGTGGTCGTACAGTATGCCAGCAATCCACAAACTATCGGCTGCGAGCCTTGCTCGTCGAATACGAGACGGAACCGTATCCCCGGTTACAGCGGTTGATGCGCTACTCAACCGTATCGAATCCCGCAATGAACAAACGAACGCATTCATTACGATTACCGACTCGCTTGCTCGCGACGCTGCCAAAGAAGCCGAGCGTGCAGTCGAAAATGGGGCACGTTTAGGACCACTCCATGGCGTACCAGTTGCGGTCAAAGATCTCAACGATGTCGCAGGTATCCGGACGACGTTCGGTTCGGAACTGTTCTCAGACTACACTGCCGAATCGGATGACCTGTTTGTAAGTCGGCTTAAGGACGCTGGTGCGATCGTCGTCGGCAAAACTAACACGCCGGAGTTCGGATTAGGCTGTACGACGGATAATCGCGTTGTAGGGCCGACGAGTACGCCCTTTGCACTCGAAAAAGTATCGGGTGGCTCGTCGGGTGGCGCTGGTGCCGCACTCGCAGACCATCTCGTTCCGCTTGCACAGGGTTCGGATACGGGTGGTTCGATCCGTACTCCTGCTGCGTTCTGTGGGGTCTATGGTTTCAAGCCCTCCTTCGGTCGGGTTCCACGAGCGAACCGCCCGAATGCATTCGCCGATCATACACCGTACTCCCATCTTGGGCCATTGGCACGGACAGTAGAAGATGCCGCACTCATGCTCGATGTCATGGCGGGCCCGCATCCAAAAGACCCGTTCAGTCTCCCGGTTGATGGGACCTCATATCTGGATGCGGTCAATCAACCGATTGATGATCTACGGATAGCGTACAGTCCGGATCTCGGAATCTACCCGATCGACCCTGCCGTTCGTGACGTAATAGACGAGGCCGTACCTGTATTCGAGCGGGCCGGTGCGACGGTTGATCGAGTCGATCCGGACCTTGGCTGTACGCAGGACGAATTGCTCGATGCGTATTACACGTTCATAAAAGTCCACTGGGAGTCCCTGTTCGATGATCTCGAAGAGGTACATGGGTTCGATCCACGCGGCGCGGACCGCGAGAGACTGTATGCAGATACTGTTGAAATTATCCTCGAATCAGACACTGTAACGACCCGTGAGTATACGCAAGCAGACGTCACGCGAACGCGAGTCTATGATGGTCTCATTGATCTATTCGGTAGCTATGATATTCTTCTCACACCGACGACAGCCGTTCCGCCGTTTGATCATGGCGACCATCCAACAACGATTCAGGGGACAGAAATCGAACCGCTGCGCGGCTGGTTACTCACACAGCCGTTCAACCTGTCTGGCCATCCAGTAGCCTCCATTCCAGCAGGGCAGACGGATACCGGCCTCCCCATTGGACTACAGATCGCTGGTCACCGGCACGCAGATGACGACGTGCTCGCGGCCAGTGCAGCCTTTGAACGGAAACGGCCATGGCAAGAGAGTTATCCTGCCCTCAGGGATTGAGAGCGATCAATCACTCGTAGCGAGTTTGTATGCGGCGTTTCCAAGCGTGTTAGCGGCACGATAGCAGTCGTCCCAACTCGTGTATTCCGCCGGGGAATGGCTCTTTCCGTTCTCGCTTACTGCAAAAACCATCCCTGTATCACAAACCGAATCTAGATGCGTCGCATCGTGGCCTGCTCCGGATAGCAATTGGTGGCTTTCGTACTCTAATTCGTCAGCAGCCGACTGGACAGCCTTGATGCAGCGATCGGCGAACTTGACGCTTGGAGCACGCATCGTTTCAGTATAATCCAATTCAACCCCTTCTCGACTCGCTGCCCAGTCTGCTTCTTCCAACACGCGGTCGTATGCTTCCTGGACGACCTCGTCGCTTGGATCACGGAATCCCCACGTGATCGTGACGTCTCCAGGGATAATGTTGACCGAGTTGGGTGAGACGTCCACGTGGCCAACAGTTCCAACGGTTCGATCACCGAGTGTCCCGGGAATTCGGCGAATTTGAGTGATGACATCTGCAGCCGCTACGAGCGCATCGTTTCGGTGGTCCATTGGTGTCGGACCAGAGTGATCTGCTGCACCGTGAAACGAAAGTTCGCCCCAGGTGAATCCGACGACACCCGTGACGACACCGACGTCAGCGTCGACATTCTCTAGAGTCGGTCCCTGTTCAATATGGAGCTCAAGATAGGCTTCGTACGCTTCCTGCGGGGCTGCAGGTGTATCACCGTTGTAGCCAATTCGATTGAGTTCTTCCTCGAATGAGATGCCATCTGCATCGCTTTTCGCGTATTCAGTCTCGAGATCATGGGCTCCTGCCCAGACACCGCTTGCTTGCATCGCAGGTTGGAATCGAGACCCCTCTTCGTTCGTCCAGTTAACGATCTCGATAGGATGTGCGGTTTCGATTTCGCGATCGTTGAGCGTTCGGATGAGTTCAAGTGCAGTGATCACACCAAGCGGCCCGTCGTAGATGCCGCCGTTGGGCTGTGAATCGAGGTGAGAACCGACGAGTACAGGTGGTGCCTGTGGATCCGTCCCGCTCCGCCGACCGAACATATTACCCATCGTATCAATCCGGACATCTAGATCGGCGTTAGCCATCTGTTCACGGAACCAATCTCGGACGGTTTTGTCGGCATCGGAGAGAGCGAGCCGATGAAGTCCGCCATCAGTAGTACCACCTATTTCGGCTTGTTCTTTCATCGTTTCGACAAGTCGATTCTTGTTGAGAGAGATTGTCACGGTCGTACATCATCGGTGTCCCTCCCTCTTGATTTTTGTCCTCCCGTATTGCTATTTCGATAAAAAATCTCCATTAATCGAGTGGAGCATAAATATGATCTTGATGGAATTGAATAGTCATAATCGTATTATTTCAACTTAATTAGCTCCCAGCGGTACAGATAGTTCTATGCTGGTCAGTAAGGCATACTACTAGGAGTAGTGTGAGAAGAATGTTGATCAATAGATACCGCTATATATGGAAAATTTTCATAACTGGTTGGCTACCAACCCAAGGACTAATATACATCGTCTATGTTGTCTTCAGCCATGGTATCGAACAACATAGAAGACGAGTGTATCTCAGTGGTTAGTGAATTAGTACAACGCGAAAGCGAAAATCCACCGGGCAACGAGCAAGCGTGTGCCGAGTATATTGTTGACTGGTTCTCCGATCGAGACATCGAGACACGACTTGTTGAGGAACCGTATGCAGATCGCCCACAAGCTGTAGCAAGGGTTGGCGACGGAAGCCCAACAGTCGTTCTCAACGGTCACATCGATGTCGTTCCTGCTGGGGATCGTGAACAGTGGTCCTATGATCCATATGCTGCAACCGTCGATGGAGAGTATCTCTACGGACGCGGAAGTACGGATATGAAAGCTGGTGTCGCTATTGGAATGCTCACAACTGCTTGGGTCGCCGAACAGATTGACTCGGGAGAACTGTCTGGATCGGTTATCATGCAGGCAGTAATCGGTGAGGAAACGGCGGAACCAGGAACGAAGACGTTGCTAGAGAACGGGTATGATGGAGACTATGGTGTCGTTTTAGAACCAACTGGAATGCGTGCAGCGACAAGCGAGAAGGGATTAGTCTGGTACGAAATTACTGTAGAAGGGGAACCATCTCACGCCAGTCGCCCTGATCAAGGCCGAAATGCGATTCAAGATGCACGCCCCGTTCTCACAGCGCTCACAGAGTACGATACCGATGTTCGGGAGCGAACTGATGAACTCGTTGGGAACGCATATGCAACTATTACGAAGTTTGAGGCCGGAACCAAGGAAAACGTCGTTCCTGAGCGAGCAACAATAACGATTGATCGACGAATGATACCCGCAGAGTCTGTCGAAGAGGTCGATCAAGAGATTGCCGAGTTGCTATCTGGAGTTGAGGAGGAATACAATGTCCAAACAGAATGGGAACGCACACGAACATACGAATCGGCAGCTATTGAGACGGATAGTGACTTAGCGACTGTGTTTCGAAAGCATTCAGAATCCGTTGCTGGCGTCTCAAGTGACCCATTTGGTGTCAAAGCATCAACTGACGTTCGAAATTTCATCAACGACGTAAACACCGAGGCAATCACGTGGGGGCCGGGGGATCTCTCACAAGCGCACACCTATAACGAACGAATCAGCACGCAAGCAGTCGCAAACGGATATGAAATTCTCTGTCGGTCTGTCGAAGAACTGTTGAGTTAGTCACCGATTCAAATTCAATTACAGGTAGCTCTAAGAACAGACGATATACTCCTTTGTTCTATATAAGGTGTGACTACCCTTACAGACTATATTATTTGGTGATAGTTGAATAAGATGGAAGTGTGTGTTTGAATACTGGATAATTTTCTATAAATCGGTAATTTTATAGTATACCATAGTGCATGGGGTAACGTGATATGACAGTACTTGGCATGCCACTGGAGATGTTTTTAGTCTTCGTGGCAACGATCCTGGCAGGCAGCATCGGGGCGATCCATTATGTGATCGTCCACATCATACTCGGCCGTCCGATCGAAGAGCCCCTAACCGATCAAACCGCAGCGGGAAGACCAGTAGAAAATGAGTGAGGTTAACCCATTTTACCTGGCAACCTTTGTTATTTACCTCACGATCATCCTTCTCATCGGTGGTTGGGCCTATCTGAAGACGAACACAGTAGATGATTTTTGGGTCTACGGTAAAGACCTCGGGCCGACGCTTGCTACGTGGTCGTTCGTTGCTAACTTCGTGAGTTCGGTGAGTGTTATTGGGTTCATTGGGGCCGTCTATGCAGACGGTTACTCAATTATGACCGGCGTGATCTTTGGACTCATGCTCGGTATCGGCTGTCTGTATTTCGTTATTGATAAAGTCAGAAATATCGATAAATTCACCTTACCGGATATAATCGCGGAGGTAACTGGCTCCCAGCGAGCGCGGCCAATTGCAGGGGTCGTCCTGCTTGCGAACGCATGGATTTACCTCATTATGCAGCTTACCGGAGCGGGGCTGTTGGTGACAACCATTACGGGAGTACCCTACGAGTACATGATTTGGGTGATCGGGGGTGTCTTCATCATTTATACCGTTCTTGGTGGGCTGGTTAGTGTCGCGTGGACCGATCTCCTGCAGGGGACCTTGATGGTCGTTATGATTACGCTCGCCCTTGCATATATGATTCTAGATATTGGAGGGATCGCTGCGACGAACGCCCAATTTGCAGCTATTAATCCTGGACTCGTCGCCCCGTTAGGTGATGGGGTCTATACCGTTATCGGTGCTATCGCCGGGATTATAGCGTTCTTTGGAACGGTATTTACCGAGCAGAACAACATCGTTCGGATCAGTGCGACGGATAGCGTCAAAACGGCGAAGATCCACATTGCTGCGGCCGGCGTTATTCTCTCGATAATGTATGCGCTGTTGATCCTCCTCGGTGGTGCGACTACAGTCGCGCTATATAACGCAGGTTTGAATGTCGAGAACGTTGATCTGGCATTCCCGGTACTCATCACCGAGTACCTCCCGACGACCGTTGGAATATTCATCATTCTCGCGATCTTGAGTGGAATTCTGTCGACAACCGACACTCGACTGCATTCGTGTGGGATTACTACCGCACGGGATATCTACGATTACTTCGATCCAAATGCCAGTGATCAACGGCTGATGAATATTTCTCGGGTATCGACCATCTTTTTCGGAATCACAGCAACCGCTATCGCAGTTGATCCACCGGGGACAATTCTTGAACTGTATGCATGGCGGGCGGTACTGCTAACAAGCGCGTTTCTCCTCCCGGTTTATCTCGCACTCTATAAACGTGATATCCCTGGAGAGGCCATTGTCCTCTCAATCATTGCAGGAGCAGTTCTCGGAATGGGGTGGGACCTCCTAGAAGCTCCACTCGGATTCCCAGCTGTCTTCGTGGGTCTCAGTGCAGCAGCACTCGCATTAGCGATTGGCAACGTTGCGTGGGGTAGTTCACCAGCACCAACCCCGACTGCTGACTAGCATAGCAACCAATCCATATCATACGGGTGCCTGAGACTTCAGGTGTGCATGTTGATCCCGTCTCAACTGCATTCAGATCTGCTTTGAGAGACCTTTGAGAAACCGCGTCTCAAAGCAGAGGTGTGTATTTATTACGGGTAATGAGTTTGTCAACGTATGATAGAACGTAGCGTTCGTGGTGATGCGGTATGGATCCGCCTAAAGCGCCCGGAGAAGATGAATGCGCTACATCTAGAGGGATGGGCTGATCTCTCCACGGAACTCGAGCGAGCAGCTGATGAAGCGCGTGTCGCAGTGATCACAGGAACAGACCGTGTCTTCTGTGCAGGGGACGATATCGAGACGTTAGCATCGATGGATAGCCCAGAGGATGTGACCAAGCTTGCTGATCGGCTGTACGACGTCTTGTTCGGCATCGAAGAGCTATCGATTCCGGTGATCGCGGCAGTTAACGGACTTGCCTATGGTGGAGGGTGTGAGATGGTCGCAGCGGCTGATCTCGCTGTTGCAGTCGAAGACGCAGCGTTTGCGTTGCCCGAAACACGCATCGGAGCGTATCCTCCGTTCGCTGCCGAGCGATTACAGACGATCGGTGGGAAAAAGCGCGGTATGGAGCTGATACTAACGGGAGAACCGATTAACGCAGAAACAGCCGCCGACTGGGGGCTCATCAATCGCGTGGTCCCTCGTTCAGCATTAGAAGAATCGGTAATAGAATACGTCGATACCATCGCTAAGTCTCCCAAACGTTCAACGCAGTTGGCTAAGCAGCACGCCAACTCCGGAGAGCAGAGTTCTGGTGATCGACATACAATTGCAGGTGCATTTGCACAGATAGCTAGGTCCAAGGAGTGTCAGAGAGCGACTCATGCTTTCCTGGATAAGAGCACGAGTGAGGACTGAGGGACCGGAGGGGAACAGCTACTAGAGATGGTACAGTTCGTCTACCAGAGTTCTCCTGCTTGGCGCCCAGTCGATCATTCTGCAGCGAAGTTCATTGGTTACTACCAGTTGCTGCTTAACAGATTTTGTAAATATAGTTCGTTGAGTAGTACTACAACGGCTACTCGGTTACGCCATGAATACGATGAAATGCACCTGTGACACCATCAACGATATATCGAAGGCAGTTTCCATCGTTGGTTTGACATTCCGTGTGGTAGAAGGGGCGGTATCGACGATAACTGTTCTGCTGAGTCAACGTTATCGACCGACTGATAGTCAATCGTCGATGGATAATCGTTGTAAGGTATGAACGAGCAGTTTCGAGTACATCATCGTGCTTAATAGGGAGAATCTGATCAGTGGGAACCGATTTAACAGTCAATTCTGGCTTGTCGTCAATGAGGAGTGCTTTCTTGCGACAAAGATCGACACCACAGACGAGTTCTTGATCGAGAGAATTGAACAGCGCCTCTGCTTGCACTCGGAAATGAAATATTTGATATGGATAATATAGCGTTTCGATTACCGTTGTCTGAACGAGATCATCATCAGTTGCTGCAAGTAGTGATTCTGCTTCCTCTCTCCGTATTTGCGTCGGGAACACAGTAAGTTCGGCTGTCTCCGTCCGCTCCCTTACGGAATCATCTGATCCGGGGGAGGTGAGTTCAGTCATTGGTCGTCCCAAAGGAGCTCGAGTGTGGTTCCTGAGTGAGATCCCGTTCCGTGATAAACTCGCTTACAGAGCGTGCTTCAGGTGCAAGCGATCGAGCCGATGCACTTGCAGTACCTGCGGGCGTGTCAACCGAGATGCGTGCATCACGAACGATCGTCACTACCTCCTCGTTCGGTGGTTCGGTGAGGAGCGTTACAACTACCATCAATATCGCCGAAACGACGAGGCCAGCTAAGAACGGATGAACTGCGGTTGTAGTTTGGAGATCAAATGCAGTCCAGATAACGTTCGTTCCGGACCCAGTAAGCATTGCTGCGAGTGCCCCTTTCCAGTTAGCTCGATCCCAGTATATGCCCGCAACGTTTGGTACGAGGAATGCGGTACCAAGTCCTCCAAATGCAAAGATTACGAGTTCGAAAACGCCTGGTGGTTGGATAGTAGCAACTACAACCCCCAGAATCCCGATTGCAAGGACCAAGATCCGTGACCAGAGGAACATACGATCATCAGAGATATCGCTAGTAGCGAATCGCTGAACGACATCACGAGAAAGGATCGAACCAGCCATCATAAGAAGTGAATCAGCAGTACTCATGACGGCAGCCATCAGTGCAGCAAGGACAACTGCAGCAACGACAGTCGGGAGAAGATCAAGTGCGAGAGTTGGAATAGCCATCTCCGGATCTTGGAGATTCGGCAGAAGAACGATCGCCATAAGACCCAGCAGATAGGGCTGATAGATGAAAAATGTGTTATAGAAGACATTCCAGATAGCTGCTCGCTTTGTCGTATCAGGATTATCCATACTCAAGTGACGAACAACGGCATGTGGTAGTCCCATATATCCTACTGCATAGATGAGAATTGCCCCGATAATAACGCCATATTCACCAGCATGGCTATTTCCTTGTCCCCAAATCGAAAGATACGTGGGATCTATTGCGGCAATACTGGTGAACAATGCTGTGGGGCCGCCAATCTCGAAGAGACCTGCGATAAGAATGATATTGATTCCGACTGCCATTACAATCGCTTGGAATGCATCCGTCCACGCAACGGCAAGGTAGCCACCAACAAACGTATAGAGAATGATGATCCCAGCACCAATCATGAGTCCGTACAAGAAGGGCAACCCACTGATCACCTCAATAGCTTTGCCAGCGGCGATGAACTGAGCGAATACGTAGGCAGCTAAGAACACAATCGAGATACTTGCACCAGCAATACGAATACTCGGATGTGGGTATCGATCTTCAAGCCATTCGATCGGTGTTAGTGAACCCATTGCCTCGGTAACCCGCCGAAGGTTTCGGCCCAATACAGCGAGATTCACAAGACCTCCACCGAAGTCTCCGACAGCATACCAGAGTGCCCAGAGCCCTTGTTGGAACGCTAATGCGGGTCCACCCATGAACATAAAGCCACTCATGGATGTTGCTTGGAGAGTAAGCGCCGTGACGCCACCTCCGATCGTCCGTCCACCAAGCAAGTAGTCACTCAGATCATTCATATAGCGACTGGCAATGATCCCAAAGCCAAGGAGACCAAGCAAATACAGGATAAATGGAGCGACGAGCGTCCACTGTACCATTATTGACGTCCTCCAGTATCTTTATTGAGTGCCGATTGAGCCCGTTGTCGATTCCGCTTGTCGTTTTGGTTCATCCGATAGAGAGTAAGGATGGCAATAGCCCACCAAAACGGGATCCAACCGAAGAGAAGTACTACTGTAGACCAATCAAGACCGAAAATCATTCTGCCACCACCTCTATACTACATGTATTTCCCACATTATTGAAATTATGTTCAATAATCTCTAGTGTTCCCCTATTCGGACCGGATAATATGCATCGCATACTGTGGCAAGTGGTACCATTATACTAATAAATATCGATTTGATACTCGGTATTCCGTTTTGTATTATGTGCTATGTTTTTTGGCGAATCCGCGTTTGATGAGATCGTCGAGGTTTGGGTACAGACGGTTGTGAGTGCACTCTCAGAGGATTCCTTGAGTCGTGATAGCTGCCTCGCTGTCTGTCGGGCGTCAAACGTCTCGTAGCGGTCTTCGTACCGTCTAGTTTTATCCCGTTGCTGCTCAACAGGAGTTGATGAATGTGAACGCCAAGGGTCGGGTGAACCGCGCGAAATATGCAGCGATTGGTGCAGCTAGTGGGGCTGCCATTGGTGGGTTGGTCAGTCGAAACGCAGCACGGACAGGCGCCAGCATTGGTGCGTTCGTTGGTGCAACGATTGGTGACAGCCGCTAGTTGGCATCCTTGTCATCGCTGTTGGATGAAGGCTCTGGCAGGCACCACGAGCACGAGTGAACCCGGATCGAGTCGAGTAGGGTAATTTATTTTTCGGATTTAATCCTTTTTTGCGGTGAATATCACGTTGTGCATTGCTGCCTTCTATGAAAAGAGCACTCTCGATATCGTTGGTAGCATATGTTTTCGCACGGTCGAAGACTTCGGTCTGAAGATGGCTCGCAGAGGGCCCGTAAACCGCCACGGGGTCAAGCCCCGAGGCACTCGCCTTGCTTATCTGTAGACACAGACATAAAAATCCGGATCACTGTACGTTCCTAGGCGATACCCATCAGTCGCGAGGGGATAACTGAGCTACAAAACCACCATTCTCAGGTACTGAGACTGAGATCGTTGCGTCAGCCGTGCTGACCTGAGTTCGTGAGTGGAGTGAAGAGGTACTAGGGGTGTCGCTGCTAATAATGATATTATACTGCTGATCATCCGGAAGGAATGAAAGTGGGATCTTTGTAGTGTGGCGATCTCCAGCAGAGATATGCCCAATGAACCACTGCGTACCATCACAGCGAGCCACTGTAATCTCTTCACCAGGATACCCATCAATGAAGATTGTCTCATCCCAGACAGCAGCGACTTCGCTCAAGAACTGCTCGGCGACTGGGTAACTACGATAACTCTCTACACTATCGGCTAGATGCTGAAGATCTGACTGAAATACGACTGAGAGAGCGAGTTCATGACCACGTGTCGTCTCAGCGGCACGTTCGGCATCCTCATATCGAGATGAGAGCGTAACCGGCGTATAATCCATCGGACCAACGACGTTCCGCGTATAGGGGAGAATGAGGTTATGACTTGGCGGCATCTCTTCCCACCCGTACGATTCAGCCCCGCGCACCGCTTCCGATGTCAATAGATGTGGCCACGTGCGCCGTCGTCCTTTTGGAAGCGTCGAGCCGTGAAAATTCACCAACAGTTCGTGCTTCGCCGTCGCTTCAAGAATATCGTCATACCACTGCATTCGATCCTGACGATCAGCGTTCATATAATCGATCTTGATACCGCTCACACCCCACGATTTCAGTTGTGAGAGAAGCCGTTCCCGTTTTGTCTCTGTATCAAGATCGTACCAGACCATCCACGCGATAATACCGACGTCGCGTTCGTTCGCGTACTCAACCAAGTCAGGCATCCATTCGCGGCGCCAGCCACGATCGACAAGTGTGTACTCCCACCCCTGTTCTGCAGCATAGTCGACGTACTCTTTTTGTGTTTCAAAATCACGCGGACTATCGCCGTCCGACCACCACGACCAGTTTACGATACCCGGCTTGATCCACGAGGTATCTTCGACCTCGGAAGGATCACTGAGTGCCGCGACGAGGTCAGATTCGACTACGGTCGGGAGGTCGCCAACGATAGCAACTCGCCATGGCGTCGCTAATGGAAGGGTTGTATCGACGACTTGTGGAAGCCCATACGTCCCGGCGAATCGAAGCTCGAACAACGTTGAGTTCTCATCATAGTCAAATTCCTCATTACCAGGTACGATTTCGTCCTGATCGTCCTTGATGCCTGGTCGTGGTTCGGACTCACCGTTTTCAGGTGGCGCATAGGCTGCGAGATGCGATGCACAATAGCTCCCGTTTACGTTTGCTTCGGTAACAAGGGTGTATGTCTCGTCATCTACTTCGAATAAGCATGGGAAGGCAAAGTTGCCCCCTGCAGATTCTACATCCTTCTCTTCCCAGAGCCCTTCGTAATTGTTTGCAAATTCATGAAGCCAAGCTGTTGATCCTTCTGGGATTTGAAATGCACTCACTTCCTTATCAACGAGTACATGGCCCTCCCCCGGGAGATGGTATCGGTATGCGACGCCTTCATTTGATACAGCTAACTCGAGTTGCATAACGCCGTTCGGCGATCCGAACGTGAGCAGACCAATACGAGCGTGAAGTGTTTGTGGACCCGATTCATCACCACCAATGGTCTCGTATTCTTGTGTTACTGTCTCAACGTGCTGATTTTCCAAAGAGAGACTAGTAACGAATTGTCCCATATAGGTTGTAATACCCAATGGTGAAGGCTCGATCACTGTCGTTTCGTCGTAGTCCACTGTGAGCGATGCGATTTGTCCGGATGGAAGGTCATCATTGAGATCAGTCGAAGGACCTAGTTCAACGGTTGCCTCAATACTCTCGTCTGGACTGGCTATCGATACCGGCTCACGATTGTCGCTTGTAGCCGCTGCTGGTCTACTAAACTCGTCTATGCTAGCTATACCTGCAACTGGTCCAAGGGCGGCTGCACCTTGCAGCACCGAGCGTCGAGTAATCGGAAGGTGATTGGATTCCTCGGCTTCGTCTACAATTTTCCTTCCGTTGCTAGTGTCTTTTCTCAGTTTCTTTCCATGACGATCAGTATTAACCATCTTCCTATATTCTTATTTTCTTTGTATTAATACTGAGGTTCAATGTAGTGTACTTGAGTTGGTAGCGGGTGAAACCAGAGCGCCAGCAGTAGAGTGACCGCCGGCGTACTGCGATTCGAGTCTGTTGGAAAATAGGGTGCTTGTTCCCGGTGATATCGTCGAATTCTGTTCGGCCCAAAAGCCACCCCGAGAGGAGTGGCAGATCGATCCGCTGGCAGAGTGCTGGCAAGTTTGAGTAACGGACCAGACCGGTCGGTCAAACAATGGTAAGTAATTGCATGATGGTGAGGAGGGTTCGTTTACGGGTGTCTAAGGAGATTTTTCTGCAAATAGCGAGTTGGCGATTCTGAAAACTGCAGATTCCTCTATACTTACAAGAGCGGCAATTGACTTTGGTGAATATGAGTCTGTACACCCTTGGGCAAACACTTCTTACTACTGCTCGAAAGAAACATCTCACATTTCTGGCTGCAAGTATTGCATTTTATGCATTCCTCTCCGTGATTCCAGTGCTAATTCTTATTCTCGTTCTCGGAACCGCTATCGGTGAAGAGGCATTTGCAACGAGGGTTATTGGAATCGTAGAGGATATTCTCTCACCAGCTGCTACGGAGACATTAAAAGAGACATTGAACAGCCAAACAGGGAGTTCAATTGGAGTGCTTGGAATTATCGGCTTATTGTGGAGTTCATTATCGGTCTTCCGTGGACTCAATATCGCCTTTGTGGAAATTTACGACGATCACAAATCTATTCCCCTGTATACCCAGCTCCGAAACGGGATTATTACAATTCTTTCTATCGGCTGTATGATCACAGCGATTACTGTAACAAGCGTTTTCGTTCAATTACCGATCGTGCCTCGTTGGATGATTATGTTTGTACTTCTGTTTGTCCTGTTTTATCCGATATATTATCTTCTTCCACCACTGTCTGTCTCTTTACGAAGTATTTTCCCGGGAGTAGCATTGGCAGCAATTAGTTGGCTTCTTTTGCAAGAAGGATTTCGGGTGTACACTGCGATTTCGAGTAAATCTGCATTGTACGGTGCACTCGGTACAGCCTTTCTCCTCTTACTCTGGTTCTATGTGGCTAGTATCTTCTTGTTATTAGGAGCAGCTCTTAATGCAATACTATCGTCACAGTGAACGGTCGTTCAGTACTATTCTTGTGCGCTAGACTGCTGTGACCCGCGGTGAGGTCATCGATATCGCTATGCTACTCCGTTTGTAGGTGACATCGACTGCTTCTTATTGGGATCGTGTAATCCCAAAGACTTGGCCAAGGGTGGCTACTCTACCCCGTTTGTAATCACACATAGACTGCTCGATTCGGGGTCAGGTTCTCACACTGACCCCGATGCAGTCTTGTGGTCTCCATGATGACACACGTTTTTATGTCCGATTCGCCATTACTTCGTCCTTCGAAAACCTCTCCGAGTTGGAGAAGCTCATTATGAACGGGAGGGGGGATGTCCGGTAGTGCCGATCGGCCGGCAGTCATTTGGCCGCAGTAACTCGTAGCACCCCAACTGTATTAATTACTATGTCTCTATACAAGATGTACACTGTCTGTCTTGTGCAACAATCTCCGGACCACAAAGGATTGTTGCACAAGGTGAAGGGAGCGAAGGGCTATTAATGGTCGAGAATACGCCATATCATGATAGATTTAATAGTTAGCAGTATGCTATTGTTCGATAGGGTCCACGCCCAAATGAGAGTGTAGGACTGAGGCCATAGTTGACTCCTGCACTCCACTGCAGTGCTCAGGCGTGTATACCCTTCTCCAGAACACACCAAATAGCCGAATTATAGCATCTTTGATGGAATTTTGAAGTAGTAAGATTATCCACGCCTGTGCATATACTAATAGCCTACAAGGAAATATATACTCTTTGCATTCAATGTTAACGATAAACGCTTATGGAGTAGCAATCAAACCAGATGGAAAAGGGAATCCCGAGAGCAGTTGTTACGTTCCTAGTAATTAACATATATCCGTGTCTACTATTCCATGGGAGGGACGCCCCCCTCCTGCTCCCGGCTACGGCCTCAGGGCCGGGAGTCTGCGTTTCACACCTTCAAAGTACGCATCGACCGCTTCCATACTTCGTGGGCTGGGCAGTCGGGCGAGCATCTCTGAGCGGCTTGAACAGTTTATCTTTGATAGTTGCAATACCCGTTCCTCAACGGAGTGAGCGAAGCGACGGGGAAGCCCCACCCTCAACGCGCGAAGCGCGTAGGGTGGGGTAGTTCACTCGTTCCAGAGGGCTGTGATTCGCTCTTCGATCTCCGTCAGGACCAGCGCCAGTACGTCGCGATAATCGGCTGGCCAGGATCTGTCACCACCAGGTGTTGCGGCAGACGGAGGTGGATGGAAATGATCCCGTGTATTGTGAGGGTTCGGATGGCGATCCCACCGACACTCCCATGCGTGGTTTGAATGGACCTCTCGGTAATGGATTTTGAAGTCGTCGTTCGTATACCAGCGAACGGCCAACTGTGCGTTGTTGACGATTGCGGGGTAATAGGTCGCGGTAAAAATGACTTGGAGTTCGAGATGCCCGCTTGAATCTGTGATTGTCGCGCGGGCAACCTGGTCCGTGGCTTGGAGCCGCGTCTGCAGAAACTCGAGAATCGGACGGTCAATCGGAGCGGGGCTTCCGCTATTTCCTCTCGGCGGGACCATTTAGAGACGATTATCCAGAGGCCTGTTCGGTTTCAGTACTGGCACGTTGCTGGCGGGCGCGTTCGTAGCGCTTGCGCTCTTCGCGAGCGGTCGTCCAGTCGCCGAAATCACTATAGATATCGTCGATCGTTCGGTCCCCATGCTTCTCTCCGGCGGCGACAGCGTCGACGGCCGCTGGTGTTGTGGCGTCGTATGTTTCCTCATACTCGTCGATACGCTCCGTTAGCTCGCGGACTCGCTTCTGGAGTGTGTCCACGGAATGTTCGGCTGCAAGCTGGTTGATGCGGCGCCACTCGAAGTAGGCATCGTTGCGCTCGTACGTGGTTGGGTGGCCGTCGTAGCGCGTAACGATACCGAGGTCGGTAAACCAGCCTAAATATTTCCGGGCGGTTTTTGGATCACATTCGACTCGCGTGGCGATGTCACTTGCTGTCGTCGGCTCCCGTGTTTGGAGGATCGTCCCGTAGATGCGTTGTTCGACGTCATCACCGCGAAATGGATCCTCGAACGAAGGTGGAGAATCGCCAGATTCTGTATTAGACATAGTTGATCTTGCGTAGCAGGAGATATAGTTCTTGCTCTCTGGAATAGTTTCCTATTTCCTTGGGGCGTTGTCTCTATCTACTGTTTCTAATAGGGTTACCTTGCCAACACTACCTACAGCCGAGCGTTTATATCCTATTAGACGGCATACCACGCATGACTGGGAGTGGCACCATCGGACGGGTTTTTGTTGCACCTGCGGCTAAAGCCGAAATGGATGAACAGACCGAGGTTGAAGCGATCGCTGGACAGGGACTCCGAGGTGATCGCTACTTCAGCGAAATCGAGACGGGAACCTTTGTCGAGTGGGAACCAGATGAGGAACGTCACGAGGGGTACGACCTCACATTGATCGAGCAGGAGGCTGTGACTGCAATCGAACGTGAAGCGGGAATCGAACTCGCACCGGGTGAACATCGACGGAATATCGAAACCCGTGACGTTGCACTCAATCATCTCGTTGGACAACGATTCCGCGTCGGTGACGCCGTCTGTCGAGGAAATCGACTGTGTGAACCGTGCAACCACCTTCAGCGCATCACGCAGGACGGCGTACTGCAGGCGCTCGTTCATCGAGGCGGGCTCCGAGCGGATATTCTTGAAGACGGACTGATTCGCTCCGGAGACGTCATCGAGCCACTCGACTAATTCATACTCGTTCGTTTGGGGACGATTCGTGTCCTCGCTTACGAATCGGGATAGTCGAGAGGAAGGGAGTTGTATGTCTACGGGAGCGCCGACAGAAGGTCCTCGCAGAGATCGTCGACATCTTCGATGCCAACTGATAGACGGACCAAGGTTTCGGGAATGTCTGTAGTGGCTGATTCGTGGCTGCCCTCATCGGGGCGCATTAATGAGGGTACCTCAACGAGGCTCTCGACGCCACCCAGACTGGTCCCAGGGGTGAACACTGTAAGCCCCTTAACGAACGCTTCGATTTCGGTGAGCGAGCCGTCGAACTCGAAGGAAAGCATCCCGCTATACCCCGACATTTGCTCGGCTGCGAGGTCGTGTTGCGGGTGACTCTCGAGGCCTGGATAATGGACGCGGCTGATTCGGTCATGGTCTTCGAGGAGGCGAGCGACCGCTATCGCATTCTTCTGATGATGCTTCATCCGTGCTGGCAGCGTCTTAATGCCCCGCGCGACGAGATAGCAGTCAAACGGCGAGAGCACGTTTCCGAGTCCAACCTGCTGGGCAAACGCCAGTTGCTCGAAGATATCATCATCGTCGGTGATGACGGCCCCACCGATCGAATCTGAGTGTCCATTGAGGTACTTGGTGGTACTATGGACGGCGATGTCGGCGCCCAGTTCGAGCGGCGATTGGAAATACGGGCTTGCGAAGGTGTTGTCGACCCCCAATGGGACACTGTGGTCGGTGGCGATGTCGGCTATCGAACGGATATCACACAGCCGCATCAGCGGGTTCGTCGGTGTCTCTACCCAGATCAAGTCGGTATTCGAATCGACTGCCTTGGCGATGTTTTCTGTCTCGCGGGTGTCGACGAACTCGACATTGACGCCGAGGTGTCCGGCGACCAGCTTCGTGAGCAGTTTCTCAGTCCCGCCATAGATAGCGTCCGACGAAACGAGGTGGCCTCCTGGCGGTACCAGCGATAGCATTGTCGTCGAGATAGCGGCCATCCCCGAGGCAAACGCCAGCCCATGCTCACCACCTTCGAGGCGAGCTACCTGCTTTTCGAGAGCTGCCCGTGTCGGATTGCTCTCACGCGAGTATTCGTGCTCGTTAGCAGCGCCCGTGCCGGCCCATTCGAAGGTGGTTGAGAGATGGATGGGCGCGACGACGTCACTCGTGCTACCGTGGCTGGAATGCGTTATGTCCTCGGCTGCGCCGACAGCGATAGTCGCGAATCGGTTCTCGTTGATTTGGTTATCATATCGTGACATAGGTGATGTTTGGAGAGGACTGTATTCAGTACAGTGTCTCCGACAGCTGCCAGAGAGGTAGAATAGTCGTTCAGCAACGTCTCCATCTGTCTGTAGCGCTCGATACCCCTACCAGTTTATCTACGGTGGTAGCCAGTCGATGCATCAAGTAGTGAAGTGCTCTTTCAGGCATACCATTCCTTGTACATTATTATTAAGTAGTCTCATAAGAATTTTAATGTTGTATGGAAATATTAACACCATCAAATGTTAACAGACTCATAATTATATGCGGAAACAAGACAAAAATATGAGTGGAACGGATGATTCGACAGAGGACGGACCAGTAGAGCACCGATTCTCGACCTCTCGGCGGCGATTCCTGCAGGTGACCGGTCTGGCAACAGTAGCTACCGGGAGTACCATTGGAGCCGCCGTAGGATCGCCGAATACTCTATCTACTCTCCCTCCGGGTAGGATCGACGAGGGAACGCTCTCGTCGTACATTGACGATCCAGCAGTCTTTGAGGAAAACCACGAACCGCCACACGTTACGACGACTGTCCCATTCGAATCAACCGATCAGGCCATCGACTCGGATTCTCCCTACGAATGCTTAGAGACGCGATTCAATCACTCTCCTTATTTCCAGTTACTCGACGGAGACTGGCGATTCAAACGGTATGAGAACTATGCGTCGGTTCCAGATTCTCACGATGATATCGACTGGGATGAAATCGCCGTGCCGAGCAGTTGGCAGACCCAAGGGTTCGGCCAACGGCTGTACATCAATACCGACTTGACGTGGAACCACTACGATCCCCCTTCCGACGCGAACCCCGTTGAGGAGGTTCCTCTAGAAAATAACCCAGTTGGTGTCTACCGTCGCTCGTTCGATATACCTGCCGAGTGGGACGGTCGCCAGACATTCCTCCATTTTGCCGGCGTGAAACAGGCGTATTTCGTCTGGATCGATGGCCAATACGTTGGCTACCATCAAGGGTCGATGACGCCTGGCGAATTTGACGTCACTGAATACGTCACACCTGGTGGGACACACGACGTTACTCTACAAGTATATCGCTTCTCGGACGGCGAAGCGATCGAAACCCAGGACATGTTCCGTTACTCAGGGATCTTCCGGAGCGTCTCTCTGTACTCAACGCCGGCGGTTCATGTGCGCGATTTCTTTGTTCGGACTGACCTTGACGACGAGTACGAGGACGCAACGCTGCGAGTTGACGCCGAACTCACGAACAACAGCGAGGAAACCGGTGAATACGAGCTTCGAGGATGTCTTTATGCGCCTGATTCAGATGGACCCCGACGCGGTCCACCCGAGGAAACGCCCGGACGCGGCCCACCGGACGACAGACCGGGCCACAATCGGTCTAATGATTTCTCAGGTCGTGGGCCACCTGCAGGTGACGCGGGTAGAAGCCCATCCAAAGCCTCCAGTCGCAGTTCGTCGAAAAGTGGGTCAGTTGGTCGAGAGGTCGCAACGCTGTCTGGATTAGCCAGAATTGACGCTGATGGAGCCCACGTTTCGCTCGAAACCGAGGTAAGCAACCCGGAGAAGTGGTCTGCAGAGGACCCAACACTGTACACACTGGTTCTGGAACTCGTACCAATTGGCACGTCTGAAAACAAGGACGATCCCAGCGAAGTACTGCTTGAGAAGGTCGGATTCCGAGCATATGAAGGCGAGCGCGGCGAGCTGAGTTCCGCGTGGCACGTTAACGGTGAGCCGATGAACATCCGGGGGGTGAACCGCCACGAAACCGACCCCGATTACGGTCGGTACGTCCCAATCGAGACCTTGCGGACGGACTTCGAGGTCATGAAACGGTTCAACGTCAACTCTGTGCGGACCTCTCACTACCCCAATGATCCGTCGTTCTACCGATTAGCCGACGAGTACGGGATCTACGTTCAAGACGAAATCAACGTCGAGACTCACTGGTGGGAACAGATGGCCGCCAACGTCGACATATTCGACGAGCAGATCCTTGCCCGGTGGCGACGCATGGTTCAGCGCGACAAGAATCACGCCTCCGTGTTCGTCTACTCGACGGGCAACGAGGCCGGTACGGGTCCACCACACCTCGCGATGGCTGCCTACAATCTCGGCGAGGAGAACGCAGACAGAATCCCCGATACTTTCGAGGCTCACCACCTTTCAGGGGCCGACGACGCAGATCGTGTTGGCGAGGAGCTCGACCTCGAGCCTCGCGGAGTCGATACCACCCGCCAGCTCTACCACCAGCCTAACGGCGGCGGCTGGACCATCGACTATAGCGACATGCTCGGGCCGCGCTATCCCATGCCCGATGGGATGGTGAGCGAGGGCGACGGGTCCGGGCTTGGCGATGGCCTGCGGCCCGTAATGATGGGTGAGTATAACCACGCGATGGGCAACAGTCTCGGGCTAATTCACAAGATGTGGTCCGAGTATATCCAGCCCCCAGTCCGCCAGGCACGCGACGGTGCGGGTGAAAACGACGGCGTCCTCATCGGCAATCCAGAGGTCACTGGCGACGGCCAGATCGTTTTCCACGGCGAGGATCACATCGAGGTCCTCGGCGTCGAGGAAATCGCGTCTTCCGAATCGGGCTTTACCGTTGAAATTGTCGCCCGGGAGATAACTGATGGGACTCCGCTCGTTGTCGCCGATGGCTACGCGCTGGCGGTCTCCGACGGCGAGATTGAGTTCTCAGTCGGCGACGTGTCAGTCTCGGCGTCTGTGCCGATCGGAGATGGCTGGCACACCCTTGTGGGCGTCTACACGGGTGACGAACTGCGATTATACGTCAACGACGAGCAGGCGGGTGCTGAGGATCATTCGGGCGATACCCTTGAGGCCAGTAGTGACTTGTGGATCGCCGGCGATCCCAATACCGATAACGAGACGGGCGTCACGCTCGATTCGGTGGCCCTCTACGACGTCGTCCCCGATGGAGATGAGTATTCTTCGCCAAGAGACGCGACGCTGTCGTACGACTTCGCCGAGCTCGCGCGCGATAAGAGTCTACAGGGTGGGTGGATCTGGGATTGGGTAAACCAAGACCTGAACGACAAGACCGAGGACGGCGAACCGTTTCAGTTCTATCATCTCGAAGGGCCCGATGGGGCATTCTGTCTCAACGGTACCCTCTGGTCGGATCGCACCCCACAGCCCGAGATGTGGGAACTCAAGAAGAGCCACCAGCCTGTCGGTTTCGCTGCGCGCGCGGTCGAGAACGGCGAGATCTATGTTACAAATTACTTCGGGTTTACCGACCTCGACGAGTTGGACGTGACGTGGGAGCTGACCGCCGACGACGAAACTGTCGAGTCGGGCGAGCTCGATCTCGACGTCCCGCCAGGCGAGACCTACTCTGTCACCGTCCCCTTCGAAGAACCCGACCTCGAGGCAGGCGTCGAGTATTGGCTCGATATCTCGGCTTGTCTCACCGAGGCGACCGATTATGCCGACGCCGGCCACGAGGTCGCCTTCGAGCAGTTTGCGGTACCGTTCGACGTCCCCGATCCGGAAACCGAGAGTACAGAGGACATGCCAGCGCTGTCGATCTCGGAATCCGACGAGAGGATCACGGTCGGCGGTGAGGGCTTTGAGTATGTCTTCGACACGGGGCTCGGGACGCTCGCTTCAATGGAGTACAATGGAACCGAGTTGCTTGATCGGGGCCCGCTGCTGAACGCCTGGCGTGCGCCGATCATGAACGAACTTCAGGAATGGGGCGGCGCACAGGCGCCCGATTGGTACGATGCCGGGCTCAACGATCTGAACCACGTTGTCGAGTCGATCGATGTCGATCAACCGGAGGACGCACTTGCTCGCGTCACTGTCGAAGGCTTCGCAGAGGGAACCGCCGAAGACGAGGGGCTTGTCACACCTGATGGGTCTTCAACGGAGGCTGACGGCGTACTCCGAGGCGGTCCTGAGATCGTTGAGGGCGCTTCCGGCAGCGCGGTTGCGCTGGATGGAGAGGACGACTACATTGAGGTCGGTACGCCCGATGCCCTCGATTTCACCGAGCCGGGATTCACCCTTGAGGTCACCTTCCAAGGAATCGACGACGCTGAGCACGGTCCGTTGGTCGCCAAGGGTGACTACCAATACGCGCTGAAGACCGCTGGCGGCGATGCCTTCGAGTTTTTCGTCTACGATGATGGTTGGGTCTCAATGCAGGCGCCGATCCCCAACGAGGCTCGTGAAGGGTGGCACACACTCGCAGGCGTCTGTGCTGACGACGAATTCCGGCTGTACCTCAACGGCGAACGGTTGGCCACCGAGAGCCATTCGGTCGGAAACATCGACTCAAGCAGCGCGCCGGTCCGGATCGGCCAGAACGCTGATCAGGACCGCTACACCGAAACGACGATCGATTCGGTGGCCGTCTACGACATTGCGCTCAATGATGAGGAACTCGCGACGGAATTCGACGAACCGCCGGAGAACGCGGTACTGTGGTACGACCTTGATGAATTCGAGGAGGCTGAGGGCGAAGGCTACGGGCCTGGATTCGCGACGCGGTACACCTACGCGGTCTTCGGGACCGGCGAGATCGTCCTTAATGTCGAATCCGATCCCAATGACCGACTCCAGAGCGCGATCAGCGACTGGTTACCCAAGGTAGGCGTCCAGCTTGAACTGCCCGAATCGTTCGGCGAGTTCGAGTGGTACGGTCGCGGCCCCCAGGAGACGATGCCTGACCGCAAGTGGGGCGTACGCGTCGGTCGATACTCGGGGTCGGTCGCTGAGCAGTACGTCCCCTATCTCCCACCGCAGGACAACGGAAATAAGGCTGAGACCCGCTGGGCTGCCGTTTCGAACGACGATGGCGTCGGTATCGCGGCCAGTGGACATCCTGAGATGCACGTCAGTCTCGAGCAGTACGCAAATCTAGATGAGGCGAATCACCAGTACGAACTCGAAGAGCGCGGATCGATCGGATTCAACCTCGATCATGCAGTGACTGGTGTCGGTGGGACACCGACTACCCCATTGCCTGAGTACCAGGTTCAGCCCGAAACGATGGCTTTCACAGTCTCGCTTCGGCCGTTCACTAATGAGGATCCAATGGAACTAGCAAAGCGGCGCCTTCCGAAACCCAATCGAGAGTAGCCGACCGGTGAAATTGGGCTCGGCGATCGCCCGCAAGTCGGCCTAGATGAGGCCGACAGCCATCCTCTGAGCACAAAAACGCCGTATGCTGTGATTCCGTTTTTCGGCCTCTTCTCGAGATGGCCACAGACGAGCAACGAATTCTCCATTGTTCACCATCGCACCTCGCCAATGTCGCCTCCTCTGTGGGATTTCCACTCATGACGGTTGTCTCATCCCATACGGATGAGACCTTACTCAGGAACTGTTCGGCTAGGTAATATTCTCAGTGACGTTCGACATTATTGGCACAGTGCTGGAGATTCGATTGGAAAACGACCGACAACGCGATCACCGTTACCGGCTCCTCTCAACAGGAACACCAGCCTGATCGATGACCTAGATCATAGTGATCATACCTAATCCCAGTTCAGGTTGGTTGGTCCCATTTCCAGTTTGGTTGGTCTCGTTTTGTGGCTCAGGTTCGTTGCCTGGTTCAGTTTCGTTGATGGCGTTGCCCGGCTCTGTCTCATTCTGTGGCTCGGGTCCGTTCGTCTCGTTTCCAGTTTCGTTGCCCGATTCAGTGTTGTTGGTCTCGTTTCCAGTTCCGTTACCTGGTTCAGTGTTGTCGGTCTCGTTCTGGGGCCCCGTTTCGTTCGGTTCGGTCTCGTTGTTGGGTTCACCCGGATCTTCGCCACCCTCCGCGCCGTCCGTATCGTTCTCAGGCGACGCTGGCTCCGTATCGCTCTCGTCGTCGCTTTCCTGGACATCCTCAAGGTCTTCCGAAGCGCTCGTCGTGTTGGTCGCGGGTTCAGCCCCACCTTCATCCCCAGTGCCGTCACTAGCCCCGAAACCACCGAGGCCAGCGAACAACAAGCCAGCAATCAGGAGGATGACACCAATGAGAGCCAGCGCGATCCCGATCTCGCTGGTCCAGTCGTCGTCTTCGTCGTCGAGGTTCTCAGAGATGGCCTCCCGTGAGGGACCCGAGCGCTCAAAGTCGCCCGGCCGCGCGCCGAAGGGTTCTGAATCACGGTCAGTAGAGTCGTTGTCCATTGTCAGTTGCTCGCTCCCGTCTGAGTGATCAGTCTACGCCCGTCAGCATACTTCTCACAGCGACGGCGCCCACAGTTACCCGGGCGATTGCAGACCTCACATAAGCATTTCATCGGGCGTCCCCCCTGACCCCGTTCTCTTGCTCTGCGGTCCCGGGGTCGTGCTCGATCGTGGCCTTCGATGAGACACTCAAATGTGAGTCCAGGTCCGACTTGGATTCCTGGCGTCCCCATTAGTGCGAGCATATTGTTGAAGAGTACTTGCAGTGAATTATAACATTGTTTGTGTTGATTGATATCTTTTCGTCTGGCAGTGGATTTTTCGCTGAGACTCAGTCAGTCTTCATACCAGACGGAGAGGTTCCTACGTGATTTGTTCTTGCTAGTATATCTCGTTTGCACTCTTTACTGTAGAACCGGCCACTGCCGCCGTCATAGCTGTCGACAGGGCAAATGCACCAAGTGCAAAAGTTGAGCCTGAGATTCTCAATGCATACGGTCCTCGAATCTCTTCGTGGTTGAGCATGATTTCCTCATTGACTCACTCAGCAACATCGAATGCCCAAGACGGCGACTGAACGGAGTGAGTTACTTCTTTAATTCTGACCAGACGTGCCGGAACTTCCCACTTCGTTCCTCTCGTTGTGGAGGTTCGGATACTGCTTCGATGGTTATGTGGTTAATCCCGTGAGTACGAAGGAACGACTGGAGTTCCCGCTCGATATGTTTCCAGACCTCCTCCTCGGTTGCAGCAGGGGTGACATCAAAGCGGACCTGAAGTGTTGTGGGGGCTGTGCGGATAATCTGGGTTCGATGGATACCCGGAACTTCTTCGACAACGCTTGAGAGTGCGAGTGGGAAAATCGGGACCTCCTCTCCCTCGTCGGTTTCGAACTGGAGGACGTCTCCTTGCCGTCCGTCGACCTCCATGATGGGGAATGCGCTCCCGCATGGACACCGTTCTTCGTACATCGTGATGCTATCCCCGAGATCGTACCGAACGAGCGGTTGCACTCGATTCGAGAGGCTCGTGATGAGGACGGTATCCGACGGCGTCCCAGGTTCGACCCGCTGATAGTCCTCGTCGACCGGTTCGACCACGACCCAGTCGGTATTGGCGTGGAGATTTCCGCGTTCGCACTCGACGGCAATCGGGATGAATTCCGTCGCCCCATAGAGTTCTCGGACAACACAATCGAAGGCCCGTTTGAGGATTCGCTTTTGGGCCTCTGAGATGGGTTCTGCCGTCGGGGTCACGAGTGCCGGGCTGATGTCGAGACGACCGTCCTGCTGGGCTCGCGCCAGTTCGACGAGGACGGTCGAGTAGCCACCGAGGATGGCAGGTTGATACTGGTTCAAGTCCGAAACCAGGTCGCCGATCGGACGTTTCGGAGAGAAGAGCCGGAGACGCCGTGCTCCGAGCGCGGATTCTCTGCGCATCATCTCGAGGCCGGCCGCACCGGCGAAGTGTCCGCCAGAAACGGCAACGAGTGCAGTACGGAGATTCTGCGTGAAGAGTCTGGAGAGTGGCGAAACGCTGACCATTGCGGGCACGATCCACCGATCACCCAGCACGTCTGCAATGGTCCATGCGGTCTCATCCTGGACGAACACCCCCGGTTCACCTGTCGTCCCAGACGTGGTCCAAACCGGATACGTGCCGAGGAAGCGCTCGCCGATCTTCGTCTCGTCAGCCACGAACGCGTCGATCTCGGCTTTGGTAATCGCCGTGTCCGTGACGACGTCGTCGAAGTGCTTCATGAGCATCGGCTTCGTCACCGGCGGGTACTGTGTGAGGTCGGTACTGACCTCGGGGACGTCGGCGTAGTGTCGCTTATAGAACCGTGACTGTCGCCGGGCAAACGAGAGCATCTCAGCGAGCCGTCGTCGCTGCCGAGCCTCTATCTCTACACGGATTGCTCTTCTGGCCCGCCACACGTCGAGCGTGATCTTTCCTCTCTCGATTGGATTCATCGGACTGGTGTTGGAGCGCGCGGGAATTCTTCCGAGCCCCCCTCTCGTGTTCTCAGTAGACTTCGCGGTGAACGGACTTTGTTATTGGCCCGCCGAGCCAGCTGTTACCCGACGTTCCTCATGTGGCCCTCCCAAGGCTCACCGTGTCCGGACAACAATACGGCCTCGCCACAGGAATCCAATCTCCGTATCGACGACCGCGCCTTCTCGGCGTCGTAGTGTATTGGTGGCAACAGCGCTGGTTCGGTGTGGCGGCCAGTTCGCACGTTGTACGTCATCAGGGCGTCACCGCAGAAGAGCACATCTCAATCGGGGAGATAGAACGCGGAGGGTCCGGCCGTATGACCGGGGACATGGATGACCGTTGGATGCCCATGGACGTCGAGTTCGTCGCCGTCCTCGAAGATCTCGAACGCCGTGAGTTCTGGTACTGACCCGACCCCTGAACGGACGACTTCGACGAAGTACGCGAACGACGGGGGCTTCCAGAGTACCTTCAGGATGTCGAGCGGTGGGAGCGACCGGGACACCGTGTTCGCCCGCTGCACATCGGCCGGGTGGATCCACACTGGCGCGTCAGCGGCTACTCGAAGCCGAGATGGTCGAGGTCACCGTGGGTGATGAGAATCGCCGCAACGTCGGATACCATGTGTCCGAGCGCCTCGGCACCTTCGACCAAGAGGTTCCAATGACCGGAGAGGCCAGTGTCGACGACGGTAAGCGCATCGTCCTTCTCGACGATGTACCAGTTGATTCGGCGCGTCCCGAATCGATACACTCTATCGGCGACCTCGATACCACGAACGAATTCCATAGCGGACGTACGCACTCGAATGGGATATTCCTGCTAGCTGGTTTGAGCGGGTAAGCGCCTGCTTCCTAGATGCCGTGCCTTCTCCGACCACCCGCGTCGAAACCCGTCGTCAGCCAACGAGCGTCACCCCAATCAGGCTCCCGACACCGTAGGTCAGGATCGCGGCAGCGAGTCCAATCCCGACCTGACGCAATCCAGAAAAGAGCACGGACCGTCCCGTGAGAAGCGTGATGCCGGCGCCGATGACGAACAGCGCGATTGCACTCAGCACGAGACTCACGCCGACGGCAACCAGTCCGCTCAACACGAAGTACGGGAGGACGGGGACGATGGCTCCGAGCGCGAAGAGCACGAACGATGTCGCGGCCGCTTCCCATGCTGAACCGCCCAGCTCTTCGGGGTTGATACCTAATTCCTCACGAGCGAGCGTGTCCAGTGCCATCTCCTCGTCGGCAATCAACTGTTCGGCAATCTCTCTGGCACGTTCTTTTGAGAGCCCTTTCGCCTCGTAGATGAGCGCCAGTTCTTCTGCCTCTTCTTCGGGAACCTCGGCGAGTTCTTCGGCCTCAATGCCGATCTGGCGTTGATACAGTTCTCGAGAACTCTGGACGGAAAGCCACTCGCCCATCGCCATCGACCCCGACCCAGCGAGGAGCCCGGCGAGACCCGTAATTAGAATCGCCGTCGAATCTAGTGCCGCGCCGGCGACGCCCATCACGAGACTCAGGTTGGAGACCAGACCGTCGTTCGCGCCGAGAACAGCGGCACGGAGTGCGTTGCCGCTAGTCGCCCGGTGGCGGCCTTCGAGCTGGGCGAGGACCTCTCCCCGTGCCCCCTGGCCAGGCGTTTCCGCGATAACCGTCAGGAGACGATCGTGTGACCGTTCGTCGGCGGCCATCCCGGTTCCCGTGACCTCCGGTTGGGTCACATAGTCACTCCCACCGATGGCCTCTCCGGCTTGCATTGAAGATAGTACCAGCCCCGGCCCGAATCGACGAGCGAGCCACGCCAGTACTCTGGCTCTCCGAGATGGATTGGCTTCTCCCGGATCGGAACCGGCCTCTCGAATCTTCTCAGTCCAGAAGTCTGCATGGGTTCGCTCCGTGTCGGCCAGCCGGCGGTAGACTTCTGCGACCTGTGGTTGCGATTCGGCGTCAACCATCGCCGTGTAGACCGTCGCACTGTCGATTTCGTCCTGGCGATTGCGACGGTAGCGTTCGATATCCTCCGGAGTCGTCATATCTAGTGTAATTGCAACGTGAGGACTTAGTAGTGCATTCAGCCTATTACCCGGCCGTGACCGCTGCCTGCCCCCTCATCCAATAGAATAGCGGTGAGATAGCTCCGAGAAAGACGGCCCCTTCCTGAACAGACCGACGGTATGAGGCGCACAGATCTATCGGACAATCGTCACTGGTATCGGTGCTTGTCGCATCACGCTCTCTGCGAGACTTACGAGGACGAGCCGCGAGACGCCCTCGCGGCCGTGGCTTCCCATGATTATGTGCTTGATGTCGTGTTCGTCTGCGTACTCCAGCTGATTCAGAAGTTGAGACTGGTGTTCTCAATGCATATGGTTCTCTCTACGAATGCCTAACCAGGCGCGAATCAGTGAGTATTTGGCTCGAAACTATTCACGTTCTGGGATCAGATGTATCGACTCTTTCGGGATCAGCACTTGGACTTCTGAGCCGTTCTCAAGCGCAAGCCGTTCGAACGTCGGCGGACGAACGTTCGCCGTGAGAGTGATCGATCCCGCTTCAATCTCGATATCGATCCGATACTCGCTCCCCTCATTCAACCAACGAGCAACCGTTTCCGTGACGGTATTTGCCGTTCGGTCACCGTCGGCAACGTAGGGGGCTTCGATCTCTACCCGCGATGGATGAATACAGACTGTCACTGTCGACGTATGGATATCCGATGCGGTCGTTTCGAACTGGATATCACCGAGCAGAACCGTCGCCCCGTCTTCTGTTCGGTCGGTCACTGTCCCCTCAAAGAGGTTCTCGTTACCGGTAAAACGGGCGACGAATCGGCTCGTCGGTCGGGTGAGCACAGTCGACGGCGAGCCCACTTGTTCGAGGTCACCGTCTCGAACGAGAGCGATTCGATCACCGAGTGACGTCGCCGTCCGCTGATCGTGCGTGACGTATAGAATCGGGCTTTCAAGCGATTCGAACAGGCTGTGCAGTTCGTCCCGAAGTCGTTTCCGGATCGGCGCGTCGAGACTCGACAACGGCTCATCGAGGAGGAGTACGTCCGGGTCAGTCGCCAGCGTTCGTGCAAGGGCCACTCGTTGTCGTTCTCCACCGGAGAGGGTCGGAGGCTTTCTATCGAGCACGTCCTCTAATTCGAGAAGCGTCGCAAGCTCATCGACGCGCTCGCTGGCTGTGGCCGCGTATTCGATGTTCTTCCGGGCGGTCATGTGTGGGAAGAGCGCTCCTTCCTGGAAGACCATCCCCACGTGTCGATCTTCGAGTGGTAAGCCAACCAGTTCTCGCCCATCGAGCTGAATCGATCCCGAATCGGGGCTGGTGATCCCGGCGATCAGCGGGAGGAGCGTCGTCTTTCCGCTGCCGGACGGTCCCAGAACGGCAAGCACGTCATCCTCGACTGTCAGGTCCACCGGGCCGAAGTCGAACTGGCCGTAGGCTTTGCGCAGTCGAGAGAGTTCAAGTGTCATTCCCATGGGTTCGAGGCGACGGTGTTGAGAACTACCAGCGCCGTGGAGGCAATCAGTACCAACAGTATCGCCACTGGGTAGGCGTTATCCAGGCCGAGTTCGATAAAGGCGACCCAGATCTGGACCGGCATCGTCCGTGGATAGTACGCCAGCATCATCGTCGCGCCGAACTCACCGATCGCTCGTGCGAAGGCAAGCGTCACGCCGGCGAGAATCCCCGGGCCAGCTAGAGGTAGCGTCACATGGCGAGCGGTCGTCCATCGACTCTTTCCGAGCGAGCGAGAGGCGTATTCGAGCGTCTGGTCGACGCTCTCGAACGCCGCTTTTGCTGTCACGACCACGAACGGCGACGCGACGAATGTCTGAGCCAGTACTACTCCGGCGAGCGACCGTGTGAGTGGGAACCCAGCAGCAATCGCGGCTTCACCGAGCGGCGAGCTGGGACCGAAGACAGTGAGCAACACTATTCCGACGACCGTTGGGGGGAGTACCAACGGGAGGACCACGACTACGAGGACTATCTTCGTTACAGCTCCGTCAGTGCGTGCGAGCCAGTACGCGAGCGGCAAGCCGAACAGGGTGGCGACGACTGTGCTAATCGACGCCGACAGAAGCGACGTGGTCGCCGAATCTATGACGGTCGGATGGTTCATCCGAGCAAGGATATCTTCGGCCGGTACCGAGAGAAATAACGATATCATATTGATGTCGGGATTACCAACGAAGGCGAGGTGAGAGTCTTCACCGAGGACTTCTGAGCGTGGCGTTGGCTCGTGATGCTCGGGGAGCTGTCTTTCGACGTATCGCTCAGCATTCGCACGCTGAGTGGCCCGTGTACGACTTGACACCACTGTACGATCGAACCTCGCTCGCTGGGCTGGAATCGGACGTACGCGTCGTGTCGGAAATTTGGTTTGACCACGACGAACACGACTCGATAGACCAGTTCATTTACTCATTTCCGCTGGTCTATTTCATCTTCGATATACACGACTGCTACACGGCCTTCACACGGTACCGAATGGACACACTCTTTCGGGTATTCGTACTGAAACAATACGCTCACGCTACTGAAAAAGGTGACTGGAATCGGATAAGGAGGTATCTGTCCAGGGCCAGTGCGAATTCCTAAGTGGCAACGCTATCGGGAATCTCGGAGATCCACCGGTCTAGTTGGTAGTACGACACGAGAAGATCCTCGAGAGGGGATCCGAAGCAGCTTCTACTCACAAATCCGCCCGGAATCACGCATCACGGCCCCGCTAAACCCAATGTAGTCTCAACATCCCACCAGGTGGGATAGAGCCGTGCTTACGGCATCAGCCTTGATTAGGATAAATAGTTATCAACTATCCCGGAGAAAGTCACTTAGATGAGTAGTGTTGCACTTGTTGTCCTTGATACGCTACGGAAGGATGCATTTGATCGATATTTTGAGTGGCTTCCTGGTCGACGATTCGAGCACGCATGGTCAACTGCTAAGTGGACAATGCCCGCACACGCTTCGTTGTTCACCGGAAAATATGCAAGTGAGATCGGGGTCAACGCGAAAGCAGAAGGACTTGATTGCCCTGAACCAACCCTTGCTGAAATCGCCTCTGAGGTAGGCTACACTACGCGTGCATTCAGTGCAAACCTCATGGCATCGCCGGTCTTTGAATTCGATCGTGGCTTCGATTCGTTTGATGGGACTTGGCGTGTAAACACTAATAGCAAGGGACTCAGTGGGTGGCGAGAGCTCCTGCAAAACGGCCACTCCGGACTCCAACAATATATTTCACTTCTGCAACACGCTTCGGGTGGTCATTACCGAATCACTCCCTCGATTGCAGCTGGGCTGTTTAGGCGGCTGTCTGAAAGTTCATTTTTGCCCGCATTCAAAAATCATAGTCACGACGACGGAGCTACAACGCTATTGGATGCGCTTCATAGAGGACAGTACATGAACACGGACTTTCTCTTCGTGAACCTCATGGAAGCACACGCCCCTTATTTACCGCCAGTACAATATCGGACTACTTCGGATCCTTCATATGATGAAGTGGCTGCGACCGTAACGACTGACGAACCAGATGGAGATCTCATTCGAAGTGCGTACAATGATGCAGTACGATATCTCTCGGATCGCTACCGACAGATCTTCACTGAATTGAACCACCGCTTTGAGTATGTCATCACGCTCAGCGATCATGGAGAGCTTTTCGGTGAACACGGAAGCTGGCGTCACCTCCATGGCGTCTATCCAGAGCTGACCCACGTACCAATGGTCATCTCCGGAAATGGATTATCCGGGAGTTGTACAAAGACGGTCAATCTTCTTGATGTACACCAAACGATCCTGACGTTATTGGAGATAAATGGACCCTCCAGTGGACGAGATCTACTCGGAAGTATAGACGACCGACCGTGTCTCGTCGAATACGAGGGGCTCCGATCGGCCCGGCTTGAGATGATGAAAAACGCGGGGTATGCAGATGAAGTAATTCAGTCGTATGATCAACCACTAACCGGCCTCGCTATGGACGGAAATTACTACGGGTATGAGACTCTCGATGGGTGGACGGAGACCGGTACAGCAGGGGCTAAGGATCCGTACGCTCTATTACAGAAGCTTAAATCATCACTATCAGTGCCAACGAATCATCATCGCTCTAGAAGTGTTTCTGCTGCAGTCCAAGCACGTCTAAAGGATCTCGGCTATGCATGAAGTGAAGACCCTGAACCAGTATCGCGTCTCTGTTCGTCTCCCTTGTCGGCTCTATCAGTAACGAAAGCGGAGTACCATTTAGCCTTGTGCAACAAAACGTCTTTGAATGTAAGGTGTTGCACAAGATATACTCTTTTTGGAGAAGCGACTACCTTCTGTTGGTCATACGTCCCTTACCAACGGCCGTATCGTACGTATCTCGATACTGTTGGTGGGGCGCCGTCTCGACAGTCCGGAGATTGAACGTACTTGGATTCCGCTCCCTACGCTTTCTCGATCGTGAGTTCGAATTGGTCGCCTTCTTTGAGCTCGTGGCGTTTTCCATCGTTGCCAGCTAGGTGGTTCGATACCTCGTTCTGCGTTTGATTCCTTGTCGCCTCCATTGTGACATCTATTTAGACCTCCACAATCGGAAATATAGAAAATCAATTAAAATAGTATGACCGACAAAATCCAGTCGTTGTGGACAATATCTTTATGCGAGCGCATTCACACATCCATGGTATGGCATCACGTCCTACAGGTAGCCTGATTCACCTAAACGAGCCTGAAACGCTAGAAACGAAGCAATATGAGGTCCCGGAGCCGGAACCTGGCGCAGTTGTGACTGAGGTCGTTCGTGCGAACGTTTGCGGTTCAGAACTGCATATCTGGCGTGGCCATCATCCCGAGGTGAAAGAAGGTGTTCTCGGCCACGAGGTGCTCTGTCGTGTGAGTGAACTTGGTGATGGTGTCGAAACCGACTATGCTGGCCAACCCATTGAAGAAGGCGATATTGTTGCACCAGTCTACTACATTACCTGTCAGAAGTGCTCCTCGTGTCTTAACGGAGAGTTCCACCTCTGTCAGAACGCGTATCGGTACTGGTCGAAACCGCCAGAGGAACCACCCCACTTCCACGGGACGTTCGCGACCCACTACTATATCCATCCCAACCAGTACTTCTACAAGATACCTGAGGGACTCGATAAGAAGATTGCTGCAGGCGCAAACTGCGCGCTTTCACAGGTGATGTTTGGTTTGGACGAGACCGGTGTCGAATATGGTGATGTTGTTCTAGTACAAGGAGCAGGCGGATTAGGACTCAACGCTATTGCGGTAGCCAACGAGCAAGGTGCAGAGACGATCGTCGTCGAGGGTGTTGACGGCCGCATCGAACGCGCGAAGGAGTTTGGTGTCGATCACGTGATTGACTTCCGGGAACATGATACCGTTGACGCCCGCGCAGAGCGGGTGCGTGAGCTCACTGACGGAATCGGCGCCGATGTTGCCGTTGAAGTCGCAGGTGTGCCCGAAGCATTCGCCGAGGGGATCTATCTGCTTCGGGACGGCGGGCGCTATCTAGAAATGGGCAACGTTAATCCTGGACACGTTGCGGAGTTTGATCCCGGAACACTTACCCGAAAGTCGATTGATATCACCGCCGTCGTTCGATACAATCCTTGGTATCTCCATAAGGCGCTTACCTTTCTGGCGGACAATGCCGAGCAGTACCCCTATGAAGATCTGATTGATGCTGAGTTCGATCTAATGGACGTCGACGAGGCACTTGCGAAGTCTGATAGCCGAGAGATCACACGAGCAGCACTAGTACCGCCACATGAGCACAAGGAGTGACTAGGTTACTGGCGTCGTTCCACAACGGTCAACCGATAACCAAGCGACACCTCAAGCGAGAACGATCCCACACCCTCAGATTCGACCACGTCGATTGCCAACTCGTAGCCGGTACGGGCGTTTTCGCGAATTAAGGGGGCATACACCTTGATGTCCCTGGTCTCGCCGATGAGAACGTCGCTAACGCCGACTGTATCGGCCTCAACAGCGACAGGCCCCATTCCATCACAGCAGCCGTCGTTGAGTACGAGCGCTACGTTGCTCTCCCGCTCGCGTTCGATTTCCGTCAGCACGCGACGAGCGCGATCAGTAATCTCGATCGACACTTCTTCCGGATCGCTCATTCCAGCTCGATTCGGGCACAAACGTTCTTCACCTGAGTGTACGATTCAATTGCTTCTAGCCCCTTCTCACGGCCAAAGCCACTCTGTTTATAGCCGCCGAAGGGCGTCTCAACGCCGCCAGCAAACCACTCGTTTATATACACTTGTCCAGCCTCCATCTCGTGAGCGAAGCGGTGAGCACGACCGACGTCAGACGTGAAGATACCCGCGACCAGCCCGTAGTCAACGTCGTTGGCGAGTTCGAACGCCTCGCGCTCGTCACTGAACTCGATCACTGACAGCACTGGGCCGAATATTTCCTCCTGTGCGATGCGATCGCTGTTATCGACGTCGTCGAATATTGTCGGCTCGACAAAGTAGCCATCGTGATCAGGTGTCTTACCGCCAACGATTGGGTCACCGACTTCCTCACGACCGATTTCGACGTACTCGCGGACCTTTCGATGTTGATCCGAAGAAACGAGCGGCCCGACGTCGGGATCCTCGAGGCCAGGTCCGACCGTCAGCTCAGAAGCACGTGTTGCCAGCCGGTCCACGAATTCACTGTGGATCGACTCGTGGACGAGCAGTCGCGAGCCTGCTGAACAGACCTGTCCGGCGTTAGTCGCGAAGATCGCCGTGATTGTCTCGTCAAGGGCGTGATCGAGGTCGGCATCAGGGAAAACAACATTTGGACTCTTCCCACCGAGTTCAAGATGAACCGGCGTAACGTTGTCCGCCCCGAGCTTCGCGACCTGTCGACCGGTGACGACGGACCCCGTGAAACTAATCGCATTGACATCAGGATGACCAGCTAGTGATGCACCGGCTGTGGCGCCGAACCCGGGTACGACATTTAGCACCCCCGGAGGGATTCCTACCTCAAGAGCGAACTCACCTATCTTGAGTGCTGAGAGAGGCGTCTGTTCGGCGGGCTTTGCGACAGCGACGTTACCGGCAGCTAGCGCCGGCGCAATTGTCCGGCCGACGAGATTCACGGGGAAGTTCCAGGGGATAATTTGGCCGGTAACCCCGAGCGGCTCACGAACGGTATAGTCGACGTATTTGTCGGTCAGTGGGATTGAGTCACCGTGGATCTTATCGGCGATCCCAGCGTAATACTCGAAGTAACGGGCGCACCCCTCGACGTCGCTTCGGGCCTGCGAAATAGGCTTGCCGTTGTCACGGGTTTCGAGTTCAGCGAGGTAGTCTGTTTCCTCTCGGATGCGCGCTGCAAGTGCGGTCAACAGCCGACCGCGTTCCTCTGGCGCGGTCGAACGCCATTTTGGATATGCCTCGTGGGCGCTCTCGACTGCCCGGTCTATGTCCTCCTTATCTGCGGCGGCAACCTCGGTGATCGGCTCTTCGGTCGCCGGGTTTAACGTCACAAACCGTTCACCGGACGTGGCGGGAATGAACTCCCCATCGATCAGGAGATCGTGCTTCTCTGTGGTAGTCATCCTTTCTCAATGTTTCTGGGGGAACGTAAATTAAGATTTGCCCTCAACATCTCGATAGTGATCCTCGATCGCTGTGATCGAGGTGACCTCCTCAATCTGCTTTGTCAACCCACTGACCACGTAACTGTTGTTGAGAGTTCCATAGTCGATTAGCCAGTAAGGAACAAAGACGAGCTCAAGCTTATCGAGGGCGGTATCTGGTCGCTTGATGGGTCGGAACCTACGATCAAGGTAGGGGAAGAGCCATTCCTGCCATTCGTCTTCGGCGTCGGCAACCGATAACTCGGGCTTGATCACGTCACTTGGAACGACATCGACTGACCGACGCTCAGGGAGGTCGACATCGACCTCGCCGACACGTCCGGTAACAGCGTCGACTCCGACGAGGAACTTCTCTATTCGGTCGTTTCGAATGTACCGGTGGAGCTCGACAGTGGTGTAAGCGATATAATCCGGGTAGTACACCAGCGAGACGTTACGTGGCTGTTCGTCGCGACCGAGCAGCGAGCGCAGCTGCCCAATCAGAAACGCGCTGAGCGTGATGCGATCCTTACGAGCGGTCGCTGACTCGGCGTCAAGTTTTGGATCGATCGTCCGAATCTCCATCAGTCGAGGAGTGGTCCCGACGGCTACTTAGTTCCGTCAGTCGTCGCTAGGGCTTCCGTCGGGAGAAACCCGCTCGGGACGGAACACCTTGTTGAGATGGCTAGTAGGTAGCGGCTCAGTGAACTTACTAATCACGTAGGTCAGCACGCAGGAAATGATGAAGCCGATTCCAGAGGATGCGAATGGGTTTTCGTTGTAGGGATACCACCCCTCGTAGAGCCCGAACTGCGGACCGAGATGGATCACAAAGTAGACGCCGAAAGCGACGACGAATGCAATGATGGCAGCCGTCTTCGATGTCTCCTCGCGGAATGTGCCGACCAGATATGGACCGCTGTAAGCCGCAATGATACCGCCAATACCGACCCAAAGGAGAATCGACAGATATTGCGGCGGGGTCATTACGGCGATGACAGCAGCGATTGTCACAAAGACCGTTGAGAGTCGAGAAATCCACAGTGCTCGCTGATTGACTCGCTCATCGGTGGGGTCGCCGCCCTTCCACGGCACGTACGTTTTGCGGTAAAGGTCGTTGGCGAAGATCTGTGAGATAGCAATGATTAGGCCGTCAGCTGTCGAGATAATCGCGCTCAGGATTGCGACGCCAAGGAAGGCGGCGAGCACCGCTGGTAGATTTTCAACGAACAGCATTGGAATGATAGCGTCAGGATTGTCGATTTGTATGCCCTGTGCGCGACCGAGCACGCCGCCGAGAAACATAAGCGGCAACGCGATCCCGACGACCGCGGAGACCGTCATAAACTTCTTCATATACTCAGTGCCCTTGATTGCGAAGAATTTGTTGCCCAGATGCGGCTGTGCGGTGAAGCCGATGTGAGCGATAAATAGCAGGAAGATCACCCACCAGTTGGCGAACGTTGGGTTTTCAGGATCGGTATGGGAATTCCAGCCCATGTCACTTGGAAGCGCAGCGTTGACTCCACTCATACCGCCCTCGACACCCCAGCCAGTCGCGAACATGAATACGATCAGGAGCGTCACGCCGATCATGATCGCCCCTTGGACTGCGTCCGTGAGGATATCGGCGTGGGAACCACCGGCGGTCAGGTACAACAAGAGCAACGCCCCGGCAACCCAGATACCGATTCCATAATCTAGACCGAGAATCGTTTCGAACATCCAGCCGGCAGCGGTGATTTGGGACATAATGTAAAACAGCAAGAAGAGGGCGACTAGTGCCGCTAGTACTCGCAATAGTGGACTCTGATATCGGTCGCCGAGAAAGTCCGGAATTGATTGTGAGCCGAACCGGTCGCCAACTTTTTTCGTGATTCGAGCGACGAATAGCATCCCGATGTAGATACCAATGGGGTAGATCATAGCGTAGTAGCCAGCCTTAAAGCCCATCCCGTAGGCCATGCCTGGAATCCCCATGAATGTCGAGCCGCTGGCAACGGTCGCTGCGTATGCGAGTGCCAGTGCAAGAAAACCAAAACCACCGCGAGCAGTAGCATAGTCGTCTTGAGTATGAGTTCGCTGGTACCCCAAATACCCGAGTCCCAGAATTAACGCTACATATACCGCCAAAAATCCCCATCCCCATGTCGCGACCGTGCTGCCGACATCCGCCATTAGACCTCACCTCTCGTCTGCTCGTTCTCGTATTGCTGTTTTGCGCGTGTTTGTAGGTAGTCTTCCATCTTGAGAATCCAGAAAGTGACAAACAGAAAGTACCCAATTGTCGTTAACGTGAGGACCTGTATGACATTCATTGTCTCACACCGGTACGTAAATCTGACTGATTAAAAATAAAGATTTCCCTCAATACATATTGAGATATTATTGAATTCGGCTCGCAGCAGAGACCTATTTGCCCCAGTCGATGTGCCAGTCAAAAACGGTCTCCAGATCATGTGGTGTTTGTCCATTAGCGTTCACAGCACGATGTCGATAGGCCTCAAGATCGTTTTGAAACGAGGGGTCAGCGATCGAGATTATTTTCGTAGCGCGCTCACGCGGAGAACACCCACGGAGATCTGCGACACCGTGTTCAGTAACGACAACCGAAACATCATGTTCCGTATGATCGACATGCGGTGTCATCGGGACGACCCGAGAGACAGCGCCGTCAGCAGCTGTCGATGGGAGGGCAATGATCGACAGTCGCGAATTTCGGACAAAGTCGCCACCGCCACCGATGCCGTTGATCATATGTGTTCCGCCAATATGCGTTGCATTTGCATTCCCATAGCAGTCGACTTCAATGGCGCTGTTGACACCAACAACGCCGAAGCGTTCTATCAATATGGGATTGTTCGAGATATCAGCCGGACGCAAGACAACGTCCGTGGCATACTGATCGATTGCATCGAAGAAGCGCTTCTGGCCTGTTTGTGAAAGCGCAAGCGATGTTGCACTTGCTCCAGCCAGTTGCCCTGAATCGAGCATGTCTAATAGCCCGTCTTGGAAGACTTCGCCGAAATAGACGACCGTGCGATCACCGAACTCGATCTCAGTCAGAGCACCCATGAGTGCGTTCCCTAGGCTACCAACGCCAAACTGTAGCGAAACTGCCGACGAAAACATCGAATTCGACTGAATCTCTGATTCGAGAAATGATCCCAGATTAGCAGCGATTGCTTGGTCAATGGGTGTTGGAGTGCGGAACGTGTACGGATCGTCTGCCGTATCGGTCTCAACGACCGCCTCGAGTGCGTCGGGATCGAACTCGATCCGAGCGTCACCGATTCGATCGGTCGGTCCGTCGATTGGAATCGGCTCTCGATGAGGTGGCGACGCCCGCTCATAGACATCGTGAATCGTTTTGAGAGCAATCGGTTGGGCATGGTTTACTTCCAAAATGAGTCGATCGGCTGCCTGGACGATCGATGGGGCGTGACCAATCGATGTAGAGGCGATAAACCAATTCTCTCCTGCAGATACGGCTTCGATGATCGCAACGTCAACATTAAAACCACCACCAAAGCGTAATTCGTCACCGAACTGTGAGACATGGCGGTCAAAAAATGCAATCTCACCTGCATTGATCGCATCTCGGATTGCCGGCCGGGACTGGAAGTGAGCCCGTCGGTTGATTGTTTCTGAGTTAACTAACGTCTCATCGATTTCGCCGCCAACGCTTCCAGCGCTAAGGATCGTTAGCGATTCATGGCCATCTAGCGCTGGAGGGACCACTTTTGGATACCCAACGCTTCCGAAGCCACTAATTGCGACCGTCATGCCATCGTCAATGACGCTGGCCGCTTCGTCTGCAGTAGTAATCGGCAGCGTGCCCTCAAGCCGGTCGTTTAGTGAGTCATTCATTGGTTTCAGATTGGATGTGGTTGCTTCTACGGGGTAGGTGCTAATTACTGTAGGTCCGTTGTTCTGCTTCGGGGGTGACAGTGACACTGAATCGTTACTCACTCATGGATGAGACAAGTGGAGCATAACGACGTAACCGGATTTCATGTCCTAATCTGCTAACCCCTACATAGAGTGGGTTTGTCGCTGAGGAATTCGAAACCAGCACCACGGAGAAAACCACACCACAGCTCTCCTAAGAGATTGAGACGATCGTCCGCCCACTCCGGGGAGCAATTGATGACGATGATCTGATTGAGAAACCTCTCCGTAATCGGTCCCGCGTCCTTCGCGAAGACGGTTCCGTCGAGCGGAGTGACCCGAGCCATTCACACAGCAGGTCTTCATTGAGCCGCTTTTTGATGCGCTGAACTAGTTACCACTCTCGCTCAAACAGTCAAAACACGGACTCGGTCGTGATCCACGCGTCGTTATGGTACGGCGCTGCGGGTTATCTCGTCCTTGAGGTCGAGATACGCGTTACGCCTGGTTATGTTTGGCTTCCCCAACAGAGACACTTCGGTGAGGTTAAAATGAAAGGCTGTTGGGGAAATCAGAGTTACTTAGACGTTGTAGACGACCTGGGGTTTCGGATCGTCGACGAGGAAGGCTGCTTCGCTTATTCACTTGACGAACGCTGCAGGGACCTCGGACATCCACTCGATTACTGATCTCATCGTCCGCGTTGGGCGTTCAGCTTCCACTACATTACCTTCTTGAGCCGTTCTGGTGTTGTCCATTCAACAAGGGCTCGTCTGAAACATTCACAGTTCGACGAACATCAGCACGTCAATAAGAACGCTTCAACCCAACTAGAGTAGAGTTCGTCTGAAAGCATCTACCGTCTGTGGAGCCAGTTTGGCTGTCGTCACTTCTGGTTTCGGTCTCTGTCGTCGGTGTTCGAGTCTTCATTAACCTTTTCCTGAATTTTATGAATACGATCCTTGGCCTGCTTTTTGTCCATACTGGTACGTTTGCCGACTTGCTCGGCCACCTTGTCTTCGTGGCCCTCTACGAGACCAATGAGTCGACGGAGTTTGTCTTTCACGCTCATGTCACCCCTATCTTCGGCTCGCGTGTCCGAAAAGGTGGTGCCTAGGTCGCGGAATCACTGGCTAAGGCCCGCTCGAGAAGTGTGATCCGTCGACGTGTTGTCTTCCACGTTGAGAGTGTTTCCCATACCGATTCGATCGACCGGTCAATATTGGCTGCATGCGCCGAGATCGATACTGCTTCCGGCGATTCGGCATCGAATTTCTCTCTATAGGTCCGGTCGTGTTCCGTTTCGGTCTGTAGAAAGCCGAGTAGATCGTCGGTAGTGTACTGCTCGCGGAGGTGGTGTACCTGTCGCCAAGTCAGATACTCTTGGTTCCGTTCGTAGGTGACTGGCGAGTCAGTAATGCGGGTAACGATGCCCATCCGTTCGAACCAGTCCAGGTACTCCTTGGCAGCATCGCGTCCGTGGTCGGCACGATCAGCAACCTCGTCGATGGTTGCCGGACTCTCTAACTCGAGAACGGTATCGAGGAAGTCATCGCGTGTTCGGTTGCCACGTACGAGTTTCTCAGGGCTCACCAAGGCGTCGAAATCAGGAGCGGTGGCACGCTCGTCGTCGGTGGCTTTCAGGTCTTGGCGTGGCTCCTTCATAGATGGCTCTAAGAGGGGAGTCGGAATAAGTCTTTGTCTATACGGGATATTCCCAATTGCAGGGTATAGGGTAGGAAACGTTCTGTGTAAAGGAGACGGACAGGTGTTGCAGTCATGATCAGGAATAGTATGCTATGATGAAAACTCGACTCAAAAGCATCGTCCCGATGTTCGGTGGTGGGACATACTACGTTACGACGCTGAATTTCCTCCTCAATTTTATCAACAGCCACCAACCAACAACTGATGAGCTCATCGAATGGCATCGATGCACGGACTTTGTGGTTGGCGTTGAGTGTCACCAACCGGCTCGGGGAAAGCTCCTAATAGAGTCACTAGTACTCTCGTCAGGCAACGATGAGCCACGCAAAGAACACTACTAGTCCACCAATAGCGGTACTGGCGACAGCATGTATACGCATTCGATCGAGTATTGCATGCGCGTCACCCTTGTAGGCGAGTGACTCATGGACTTCACTGCCGAGTTCACATTCCGGTAAGAAGTCCATTGCGACATGGAGAAAGACGCCAGTAGCGAAGCCAAAGACAACGCCACGAATCGAAGCGGAAGTAGGAAGCGCAAGAAACGAGGTGACCATTGCAGCGACCCCAACCCCCGCCGCCGGGAGGAGGATTGCCCACCAGTCGCCGTCCTGTTGGCTATAGCGATGTACTGCCGCATATCCCGCCGGTCCCTTATGCGAAACAATAGCGAGCCCCAGCAACGGCCCTAGTCTTGGCATGTTGCCATAGATGATGCCGATAATGGCACCGGCTGCAAGAGCGTGGACCGTCAATTCTGCGAGCGTGCGGTCCAGCGGGATGTCTATGTGTGCGAGTCGATGGCCAAGTGTGTGAGCGCCGAACCCAGCGAACAGGCCGAGGGCAACACCGAATCCTCCATAGGTCGCATGCTGGTTCATTGCCTGCGGGAGCAAAAAGACGGCAGCGCTTGTTATCATTGCTCCACTTGCGAGGCCATATCCCCATACGAGCGCACTCGCGTTCCCGTGGGGGGCACGCTCACCGAGCCAGCCGGCGACTGCCATGCCTAAAAAGGCGATCCAGGCGATCCCCAATAGCTTCTGGTGTCCCCCTCCCCACGCGAGTCCAGAGGTAGCGATGAGCACAATGGTACTCACTCCGCCGACTAGGGTAACTTCTCTCTGGTCCCCGAGCAGTGAGGAACTACCAGTTTCGCTCAGCATATTATTAATACAGAGATGGAGATTCATAAGAGCGCTGGTCTATGGGCCACCTTACTGGATCCGGGCCAACGACCACCTTCCCTCGGAGTAACAGTGGCGGCCCACGACGTAGCGTACAATAACCCATTCTGAAATAGCCTATTTCCAGATAGGCTATTCGGAAGATGACAGCCAGTCCACTCTCCTCGATATCCGAACTGAGTCGTTTGCTGACACTTGTTTTCGATCTGCAAAGGTTAAGATCGTATAGCGCGATATCTCAGTCATATCACATGGAGTGAGGCCAACATGACCGTACAACGCCAACAGCTACAGAACCACACGATAATCACCCTACTGGTCTGCGTCTCCGTCATCATGGCCGGCTGCGCCGGCTTCGGGGCCGGCGAGCCAGCAGACGACACCGGTACCGACTCGCCAGACCAAAGCGACGACCTCGAAGACGAACAGGACAGTGCGGAGGGCACCAACAGCAGTGCCGACACTGACAGTGAGGCCGAACACGAAACCTCAGACAGCGATTCTGCGTCAGAATCTGCGTCGGAATCCACATCTGAGTCCTCATCTGAGTCCAGTTCTAACTCCGACACAGACGCCTCAACGAGTTCGGCAAGCAACCCCTGTGGAGACTCATCAGAGACAGATCCCTGCGATAGCGGATCGCCCGACGACTCTAGTGGATCTGCCGATGAGAACACCAGTACCGATGAATCGTCGTCCAACGACAGTGATTCGACCGACGATAACGACTCGACTGACAACACGGGCGACGATGATGATAGTGACGACAGCGACGATACAGACGACAGTGAGGGCGGAGAGGAGCCTCTGCCACCAAGCTACACCTACACCGTGACCGTTGAGGTAGTCGACGCGGACGGAAACCCGATCGCGGACGAACCCGTGACCGCAACGGTCAACGGCGAGACGACTGAGTACCTAACTGGCGAGGACGGGACGGTCAACGTCACTACCGAATCGACCATCGCGAAAGCCGTCGAGTACGAGATCACCGTTCGCGACGACACGCGCGGCCTTCCGGTGAACCAATCGGTACAGACCGAGCGCTTCGTGATCGGTGCGCAAGAGGAGCCCGAACCGGAGCCTGAGACGTACGACTTCACGGTCTACACTCAAGAAGACATCCCGGTCACCGTCAGGAACGACGATACGCGCGAGGAATGGACCAAGAACGCCACCAACGGCTCGGTAACGTTCGAACTCGCCCCGGGCATGTATACCATCCATGCCGATGAACACGCCTCGGTTCTGATGCCGACCGACGTTCCCGGATACACGGAGATCGAACTTCAGGGCGAATACGACGAGTTCACAGTGAACGTCGTCGACGCTGAGACCGGCGATCCCATTGAGGGCGCGGAGATCAGCGGTGTCTGCGATTGGTACTTCTCGAGTGGCGACGCGTACATCACTGGTGAGTCGAACGCCGATGGCGTGATCGAGACCAGCGTGATTTCGCCGAGTGTGTGCTACGATGTCCTCGTCGAGGCCGATGAATACGAGTCGACTACGATTTCCGTCATCAACATCCCAGACGATGATGGAATGACAATCGAACTCGACGCAGCTTCGGATGAATCGGGAGACGAGGAGGAGCAGACGAACGCTTTGGTCGCCTGATCTCGACTGGAGTAGCTAGTATTCCGCTTTTTGCGCGACCGCCACCGGATTAGTAAACTCTTCGAGAAATCGCTCTACTGAAACTATAGTCGAATGACCGTGATCGAGTCAATCCAATAGTCAACGATGATCGCCACTAAACAATCACTCATCTATGGCTGATACACCACCGGTCGTCACTCGAAGCAATCATACCGTCAGATGGGAAGGTGAGCCTTCGATGGATGAACGACAAAATGAATCGAGAACGCCTCACTAACAGTTGATGTTAGCCCTAATAGGTAGGCCAATCGAGTGTGCATTTGTGAGGAACTCCGAAAACTGGAATCAACATAACACCACCACTGAGCGCTGTCTTGAGCTTCGGCCACTGGGTAGATCTTGCAAGAATTAGGGACCAGTGAGAACCTTTCAGATCGTCGAGTGGGAATTGCCGTTGAAGACACTAATCCAATCGTTGAGACCGATGAGGATCTCATTGTCCTTTTCGATCTATTGAGCGAAGATCCGTATGTTCTCGTTCAATCATCAGAGGATGCTTCTTTCGAGATTTTAACGAACTATGACCTCCTCCATTATTTACGCGAGTCTATTGAGCCCTTTCTACTGATCGAGGACATTGAACGGTCAATTCGTATGCTTATCCAAGACGCGCTTTCTGATCATTTAGAAGAAGAACTACATAATTTCTTCAATGACAAAGATATTAGGACACCTGATGGAATCGATGAGTGTAGTTTCGGGCATTATATCCAATTTATTCCTCCGAATTGGTCTCGATTTGAGGAGTATTTTCAGGAAACTGAGAACGACGGTGATTTCGTTCGTCGTCTTCTCAAGGAGGTCGGTCGTATCCGAAACGAAATTTTCCATTTTCGATCCGATTCTTATGACTCTACGTTAGAGGAAGAATTAATCAAATTTGCTCATGGCTATTTCCAGAAGCGAACTCAGATAGTGAGGTGATTTTGAATGCGGATACTGGGCGGATCGAGTCAATTCCTGAGGGATCGTTTGTGAGCGATGGTATATCCTAGTATCCTCTCTACGATCAAACCTTCAAATTCGAGGACTACCAGCTTTACGCATAACGCGTCTGCTTTCGAACGGCTTGATGGTGTTGCAGTGACGATCATGAAGGGTATGCCATGACGGAAACTCGACTCAAAAGCATTGTTCCAATGTTCGGTGGTGGGACACACTACGTTACGACACTAAATTCGCTACTCAATTTCGCTGATAGCCACTAGCCAGCGACTGACGAACTCATTGAATGGCATCGCGAGACCTTCACAAACGTCTCGAGTCGGAATTGCTTATAATTGTCGCCTGGCTGCTATATAGTCTGGATGGGGTATTTGACTATTAGGTCGGCGTATCTGCTGTCCATCCAGCTGCTCGAATTCGTGGTATTCCTCGCGATCCGGGTTGATGAAGACGCTGACCGTATAGTCGGTTGTGATCTCGATCCAGCCCGTATCGAATGCCCAATGGTGTAATCGACAGAGTGCGATGCCATTTCGAACATCGTCACGACCGTTCTCACTTCGTGAGTAGATGTGTGCGGCTTCGACCTCCGGTGTTCCATCCGGTGAGTGACGACTTGCACCACAGACAGCGCAGGTTTCATCGTAAGCCTCAACAACGAGTTCACGAAAGGCTCGGTCGCGTGTTCGTTGGCGGATTGTCGTGTAGTCGGCTGTGTTTTCTGTGAGCTGTGGTTCGGACTCAAGGGCGGCTTCAAGCGCGGATTTTTCGCGCTCTATTTGGGTTCTATCGGCATCGAACAGTGCTGTTTCGAGTGAGCCATACTCTGTGAGTACTCGCTGGACGCGATCGTCCCGGACACGTTCGAAGCCATTGACCACCTGGCGGCCGTCATATTCGAGGATATCCCAGACGTGCTCGATACTCGGTGCAGTGTCCTCGTAGTTCTCGATGGTGAAAATGAAGCTACTTTCAGGGTTGTCCCAGAGCCACTCGCCGACCGTGGAACTCTCAAATATGCGTCCAACGCTGCCTGTCGCGATGAACTCACCGCTATGATAGAACAGGATCCAGTCGCCCGATTCGAGGCGGTCCATATGAGCTTGTTTCTTCGGTGAATCGGTCTCGGTGGTACCCCAGACTCGCAATGAATCGTAGCCTGCGAGTTGCTCTGGGACATCGTCCGTATTGAGCGTGATTGGTGTGTTGACGGTTCGGTTGAACTGTGGACGCCATGATTCGCTAACGGGGATCAGATAGAGAGCGGGCATTGCTGGTTTGTCTAGATACTGACGACCCTTACGAGTTATCCGGTACTGCGAGTCTTGGAACGTAACGGCGCCAAGGCTTCGCAACCAGTTCAGACGGAACTTCGTTTGGTGAGGTTTCTCCTATTGTAGTTCGTTGAATGTCTCAAGGATCGCCTCATTGAGTTCATCGGCTGATTTGGGGCCGCTGAAGAGTTCTCGGAGGAGAAACTCGATACCGATCAACTGATGGTTCAATACTTGGTAGACAACCGCCTCGTCTTGAGTTTCGAGATAGGCGTGTCCGCTTTCAGCCACTTGGTAGTGCCCGTCGGTACGATCAATGAAGCCGAGTTTCTTTACTAGCGAGATGTCGCGTTTGACGTATGCTTCTCCAGAAAGGTTGAACGTGGTAAAAACCACTCAAGCAGTTCGTCGTAGGTCGACTTGTTTGATTCGATATAGAGCAGCATTCGCTCTAGTATGTTGATGTAGGCTGTAACGCCACCAGGAAGTGAATATACCGCGTTGCTTTGGCCGTCACTGTGTTTCATCTCAAAGACGAACACGTCTCGTCCGTTGTGTTCTTCGATTTGGTAGTCATGGACAGCGACGGGTCCTTGGTACTCCCAGCCCTGGTCAGTCGCGTCCTTATAGAAGAAGTAGATAGGGACCGATGTCTCTACGGCCAGTGAGTTGTTCCCCAGCGATGAAGCGCTTTGATCGCCTGATAGGCCTTCACCGATGTACTTGGACTGGCCTTGGCGTACGTTGCCATCTATAGCCCATTCCCTTTTGCGAAGAGGAGTTTATAGCGTTGATCGGCGTTGTCTCTGCGAATGCTGACCCCCGTAATCTGATAGCCAAACCCTGTACTGAAGATCGTCTCGATTTAACTTTGATTGTAATAATCTCTGTAAGTAATCGTTCACGCTACCTTTAGGCGTGAATCAATAGTATACAAGATTGAGTATAGGTAACCGAAACTGTATCATGCTAATAACTAATGAAGTGATATGAGAGATAGAATATTTGAAGGAGATCGCGAGGTTTGAGGGTTTTCAACCTCCTCAATATATAGTTCTAACCCAAAATGAACTTAATCAACAGATATTATGGAAGTAATGGGGACGGCACAAGGGTTTAGCCAATTCTATATAAATGGGGCTCAACATCCCAGGGGGTCCTACGGTAAATGGATGAGGAGAAAATAGAGGCTATCGGTAAAGCACTCCGGACTGAGAGACACAGAGTTAACGCAATTAATTTAATCTCGAAAATTAATCCTCTACCTCAATCTCTGGCTACAGCTTGGATTAATGACATAGTCTACGCTCTTGATACCGAGACTGGAGCGTACAATAAATTCCAGATTCTTAAGCAGCTAAAACGGTTAGCCCAAGAACATCCTAGCGAAGCTGTGGTAGCTGTCCCCTCAGTCGCCAAAGAAGTGAACAATGAATTACGGAACAGTGCTGAGGAGGATCTCTCAAGCAATACCAAGGTGAATTGGGGTACGGAAATTCTGCAGTACATTTTAGAAGGGACGGACGCCTCAGAAGCACGCTTTGATATCCATCCAAGAGATATTAATGCGTTCCTTAATTACGGTGGTTCGGAACACCGTTCACTTGGGTACCGGTTGTTAGGACGGAGTGCTACTCCAGAAGCTGTCCGAAAACTTACCAGAGATGATATTTCATACGAACTAGAATTAGTTGTTAGTTCATATGAGGAGGCAATTAAAGACGCATGTACTATCGTTCTGGATTTTCTTAGCAATGATGAAAATATTACCACTACGGAAACTATTGTTTCGTTTTCCGAATTGTATTCAGCTGATGTCTTAGAACCTGATTCTCAAACGTTAGAATATGTTCGAAACCAACTCTTAAACCTACTACGAACGGAAGACAGGAATGAAAAACAACTCCTATCCGTAATTGTGGAAATTTCGAAGGAAAACAAGGACTTCGCAAAGGTGATCGGAGAAGAGGCATTCAAACTCTTAGATGGCGATTCTAGCGATCAATATGTCGCTTGGCGTATACTGTCAAGAGTTGCAGAGTGTACTCCGATTGTCGTACTTAACAGGTCTGATAAATTGATACAAGAGATTACTGCTAATGGATCTGATAGCACTTTAGAAGGTTTGAAGATTGTATCAATTCTCGGTAGACATGGTCCTGCGGTTCCGGCGGATCTTGCTAAAGCCACGATATGCGCTCTAAAAGAAGAAGAACGAGATATCGTCATCGCGGCAGTAGAAGCCGTTTCTACAATAGATTTTTATCCACCACCAGATCCGTTGATGACTCTGGCGGAAGGGAACGATAAGGTTGGCAAAGCAGCTTCAAAAGCAATAGACGAATTATTAAAGAGAGAGCGAGACCGTTTGACATCTTCTGATAGGAAATTTCAGTTAGCTGAATCAGAGGTGAGTCTATTCAAAGGCGATAGAGGAAGGACCCACCTTAAACAACGCACGCGAGATGGATTTTGGGCTGATCTTGATCTTAGTAAAATAAGGATGGGTACCGTGAAGGAGACGGTAATGACTGTAAATAGGGACGAAAATGTCCCTGTCGTATTTCCCTACTATGAACCGAGGGATGTAGTTCTCCTTGCAATAGCACTAGTACTGAGTGATACTAAGGCCAAGAGACAGATTGGGATATATTCTCCTGGTTCAAGAGCACACTGGGGAATGAAAGGTGAGATTAGAGATGAATTAAATAAATTTGCGCTCTCAAATGTTGCGGGCGAAGTAGTTAACGCAGTACCAATTCCCAATATTGTCCCTCACGCCTACGTCTGGGATAAGGAAGTGAAAAACGATTCCAGAGGGGACGGACCTGGGCGCTTCATCCTCTGTAAGGAGCTACACGATTTAGAATACGTTAGTGATCTCGACGTCATTTTGTTGAATTTGACATCCAGAACGAAAGAGGATCTACAGGAGAGACTACGAGATGTTGAGGAAAAACACCCACAAGCAACATTCGTTAATGCATATAGTTACTATGTGAAAAATGAGAGAGATGGCCGCCCGAGATACGGTCCGCCTCTAGGATTAGATTCAATATCAACTGTTCCCGGCCTCAACACAATTGATACCGTTCTACAACGATCTAATTTCAATCGGGAATCGTATCTCTCCGAATCTGCCCCCGCCGACTTTACCTTATCTAGCTTGACGAAATGTATCAATACTCAAAAGAAGTGGTCACTCGGTGAAGACGATATCCGGTCGTTAGCGGATGCAGCGTCAATAAGAATAGACCACGTTAAGGCCAAAGATATCTCGTCGCTACTAGATCAAGTGTTTAAAGAGTCGGCTAGTCTGAGAGGCGTTGATGATGGCGGTGCAGGGGGGATGATCTTCTCTCGTCAACTGTTCTTTGAACGGCTTCCAGTGCCAGGTAAAGACTTTGACGAGTGGGTGCGAGAGCGTTACTACAGGGGCGAATGGTTCGTTCCACCGCTCATTAACGAGAGAATTGGGGATATTGAGGAGAGAGCAGGAACGGTAGAGAATCTCCAAGCAGTACGTCCACTGAACAGATCTGTGCGGATCTTCCAGCAGATAGATCAGCGGCTCCGAGAACAAAATCCTCTATTTGACAAACTGAAGGAATACATCCGTGATACTAGAGAAAACGATCAACGCTTGGCAATCTTTAGCGAGAGTCCGAAGCATGCAGAGATACTCAAATATTCCCTCTTGAAACAGGAAGTAGTCACTCAAGACGAACTAGACACGGGTTTTATTTCCGTCGTCTCTCCCGATGAGGCGAGAGGAATGGACGTTCACGACATACTTGTAGTGTTCGGAGTCCTCCATAGAGAGAATGCTGCGTTTTATATTCATCCAAGAGTCTCTGAGACGCTCATATTGACCTACGATCGGACGTGGGCAACAATGGTAGAACGACACGCACGTGAGTTCGTTGAAACCCTAAATGATGTCGTCGGTGGCTCTAACTCCTCTCCATACCTGTATCCCGAGCTATTAGGGGACACCGAACAAGAGCCTGTTGATGAGACAAGTAACGTGGAATCTACAGGGGGTAGCGTGGTGGCCGATGGCGACTCTCAACACTACAAGTCCGGTTCACTGGACCCTGCAAGTTCAGCGGGTCAAGGGTTAAAAACGAAGGTTAAAATTCTCGCTGACGCGATGGAAGCTGTCTCAAGTCGGGAGTACCGTGAGGAGTCGGGGCGGTACGAGAGAGAAATCCGTCATTACATTGTTAAAACTGAATTCGATAAAGAAATCAAACTCACGAACTATGATCGAATCTTGTGTAGACGGCCGAACAACAGCAAGGTAGAGTACCATTGGGTCAGTCCGGAAGCACTTACTTCCGGAGATACCATAGTTACGATTCCAGATGAGATAGAGAGAGAACTATGGAGAGAGCAGCTTCGAAATCTCTACGAAAACGAAGTCAATGCAGACCAGGCAATTAATCGGCTTACCGATTGGTATGAAGCATTGCAGGAAATCTGGCGTCGTATTGAAGAAGACCTATCCACCACTGAAATTGCCACCGATTCGAAAATCCATGAAGTGATATTTGAAAATCTGGAACAGTCGAATGATAATTTTGAACGTACCAAGCCAACTGTCCAAACTTGGTTTAACTCGGTTCTGGAGGCAGACGGACCGCTTAATCTTGTTAAGGACCCCTCACTGACGATCGGACCGAGATCGTATTCAGATATTGAAGCCATTGGTCGTGCATTCAAATATGACCGACTCTCTGCCGACGCGAAGGAAATTGAAGCTGCAATGGAAGGACTCCGAACGATAAACCGCCAGCAGGGCCACGAACTCCACGATGCGATCCGAGAGCAGATGAATACTAGTAAATCCACGCATGTACGGGAGGCCGCAGAACAGCACGTAGTAAAGGATATAAAACAGATAAATAATGAGTTTAATTCTAACTAAGTTTTGAGAACACTCTGATCGTTGAAGGGACTTTTCCCAACGTAAAAAGCCACAACTGAATATTTAAGCCCCCACGAGAGAAACGCGGAGTTGTGTCTCCTCGATTTGATTCAATACCTCCGAAAACCGATCCGGAGTACGTTCGTCCCCCGGATAGCGCGTATAAAGTATCAGATGATCCGTCGTATCGACGGCACCAAGCCGTCAACAAGGTTTTCACCGAGAGACTCACGAACCGTATCACTGGGCGTGGTGACAAACAGCAGAGGGTCTTTGGGATAGACCCGCAGGAGCAGTTCTTCGCCGGTGTTCTCGCCAGTCAGTACCCCTACCGGAAAGCTCAGGCTGAGGACGACACCTTCCAGAACATCGCCACAAAGGTCGCACCGTTTACACTTGGTCTGAAATTTCGTCTTAATGAGGACGTAGCAGACGACGCAGTTGTAGACGTAACACCAGACGCGAAGGTCTTTTACCGACGTTATCCGACATATAAGGAACAAGTTGAACACGGGGAACTTGCAAACGCGGCAGAAGACATTGAGATAGAGGAGGTGAAAGAGACCGACGTTCGTGCCGATGGCGGCACCGAAGCTGAGGGTGCTCGTACACAGAGCTTGGTCGGAGTGTATGAGCGACTAGAACCGTCCTTCCCATCAATAGAGCTGACGGGCTCGGATCTTAAGGAAGCTGCTGAGACTGGTCAAACTATAAAACAGAGTTTAGACGAACCATTCGCGGAGGCTCGGAGAGAGTTTGAAAACGCCAAGCGAACATTCCGTGAAGCCGACCCAGACGCAACATACCGAGAACAGGGAGACGTTCCACCCGAAGCGCGAAAAGACGAGTCCTCGTTTAAGGAGTACATCAATCAAGTGTTCTCTGGGGAGCCAGTCCCTACACCGTGGAGGGCTGCAGTTAGAATCACCTGCAGTCGCCGTCCGGAAGAGAGCACTATCGTGGTTTCCGTTCAACTCGTCAACACACACGGTGAAGACTTTAGCGAAGCCATCAAGTGCGACTCCGAGTGGCAGACGTACCTATTTGATGCTGGAGTCTCTGTCGATATTAACGGCGCGTCTCTCCTTCCCTTTGAGTCCCAAGAGATTCGTGACAAGTACCAATATGACGGAGAGATCTACGCCGTTGGCGAGAACTGTGCAGTGAATTCTAGAGGTGGAGAGACGGTGAGCTATGCCGAGACTACCACGGTTCCTATCCACGAACAACCGAAGTACCGGTCCCGCGAGACTGTCCCCGCACCCTTTGAAGCTCTCGCTGACGGGGTCACAAACAACGTGTTGGGAGTGATCGCAGACGAGATGGAACGAGCTGCAGAACAGTACGACGAACTGAGAGATGAAGTGCTTAAGGAGAAATCAGAGGCGGCCGGCGAGGATTTCAATAACGCGATAGAGGAGTTCATTGCGGAGCGTGAGCGTTTTAAGCGAGGGCGCAAGCTGATCCAGGAAGACGAAGACGTAGGGCGGGCCTTTAGGGCACTGAACCGAACGTTCTCTCAAATGGGTGATGAGTTCACAGAGTGGCGACTCTTCCAGATTATCTTCATTGTGATGAGTATCCCGGACATTGTCGCCCAAGCAGACCCCGACCGAGACATCAAAGATCATCTTGATATCGGTGACGTGATTTACTTCCCGACTGGTGGCGGGAAGACGGAAGCCTACCTCGGACTCGTCGTTTTCACGGCCTTCTACGACCGTCTACGCGGGAAGCACTTCGGCACGACAGCTTGGACAAAGTTCCCCCTCAGACTACTCTCCCTCCAGCAGTTGCAGCGAATCGCAAACGTGCTCTGTCAGGCCGAGACAATTCGTCGAAAAGATGATAACTTTAGTGGAGAAGAGTTCAGTGTCGGGTACTTCGTTGGGAAGAACAACACACCGAACAAGGTGATAGAAGGTGATTCAAACGGTGCGAACAACGCACGGAAAGCACGGGACAATAAAGAGAAGCAAGAAGATTGGCTCATCGTCTCCGAGTGTCCGTACTGTGGAGAAGATTCCGTTGAAGTCACGGGAGACGAACAACGTCTACGGATTGTCCACCAGTGTACGAACTCGGAGTGTCCCGAGGTAGAGCGTCAGGGAGGTGAGGCCGCCGAGTTGCCCGTCTACATAACGGATGAAGAGGTATACCGGTACGCGCCAACGTTTATCGTGAGTACTATTGACAAGATGGCGATCATGGGGATGCAACGGCGAGCACGTACACTGTTCGGTCGAGTAAAACACAGGTGCCCCAACCATGGCTATACGGGTGAGAACAGATGCCTGTGTGACGATTGGAACTACCCGGATGACATACAGTGTGATAGCGAGTCGCTAGAATCCGTAGACCCAGTTGACCCTCCATCTCTCTTCATCCAGGACGAGTTACACCTGCTACGGGAGGAATTCGGAGCGTTCGACTCACACTACGAGACGTTCCTACAAGAATGGATGGACAAAGTAACGGACAATGGTTGGACTCCCAAGTACGTCGCCGCCACAGCGACGATAGCTGGTGCGAAAGAGCAGGTCCAGTCTCTCTACTGGCGTGACGCGAAAATCTTCCCCTCTCAAGGTCCCCGTTTGAAACAGTCGTTTTACGCCTATGAAGACCCCCATCAGCTTGGCAGACAGATGGTCGGGGCTGTACCGCGGAGTGTCTCTCGGACGTTCGCAATCAACACAGTGATCAAAGAGTACGCTCAGATTGTCCAGAAGTTCCGTGCCGACCTTGATTCGCTCCGCGACGCTCTATTTTCTATTGATGCAACGAGCGGGCCTCTTGACCTACCAGATAAAGTCAATGAACAGGAGAACCTCCTCCAAGACCTCTTGACACAGTATGAGACACAGATCTCGTACAACATCTCAAAGGGCAACAGCGACATGCTCCAGCGGTCGGTCAAAACGATGATCAACTGGCAGTTAGAGTCCTACGGAGAGCCTTACAAGTCACTTACATCCGTGTCGCTGACTGGAGAGACGCCGATGAGTATCGTAAGAGACGCCCTTGATCGGCTGGAATCTGACGACCCAGACCGACCAATCGACATCGTCATCGCCACTTCAATGATCTCCCACGGGGTTGACGTCAATAAGTTCAACTTCATCTCATTCTTTGGGATGCCCCGGAATACTGCCGAGTACATTCAAGCGTACTCACGGGTTGGCCGACGCCACACTGGAAGTGTATTCCTCCTGTTTGACTCAATGCGGGCGCGAGATCGGAGCCACTACACTCGTTTTGATCACTATCACCGTTATCAAGACCTTCTAGTGGAAGCGACACCGTTGGAGCGGTGGGCGGAATTCGCCGTTGAGTGTACATTACCGGGGATATTTGCTGGCCTGATCATCCAGTACTACGATGAACTCCTGGAAGACCAGTATGACGACCGTGTGTACCTCCACGAAGGACTTCAGGAAGCGGCTCGGAACGGCGATATTGACCGTGAAGAGATGCTGGAGATGGTACTACGTTGTTACGCCGTCACTGAGGATCATGAGCGCGAGTGGGCCGACACGACCGGGATGCAGCTCTACCGGGAGAAACTGAAGAAGTACTTTAAGGAACTGTGGACTCGTGCTATGAAGAAACCGCTTAACCCGAAGAAAGACTGGATAGGGTTCCTGCTTGACCGAGAAGAAGATCACAGAGGCCCCATGCGGAGTCTCAGAGATATCGACGAACAGATACCCGTCTACCCGACCCCCGGATCGGCCGTCGCTCTCAAGATGTTAACTGACAATTAGAGCCCAGAGAAATCATGAGCCACGAGAACGCGGAAATGGAACGCGGTGTAGCGCAGGTGCTAGCAAATTTTGTACCTGGCGACCTGTTTGACTACGCTAGGTATGGGATCACTATGATGGTAGATGAGTGGCACCACCAAGAGATGGACGTTGATCAGCGACGGATAGCGAACCATGTTGAGGGGCGAGTGTCAAGCTTCCGGAACGGTGAGAGTCCGCCTTGGTCCGAACTAGACGAAGCCCGTATTGATGTATTTCGCCCACAGCAGGTCTACGGCGAGATCTTCCCAACAACGATGGTCTGCAAACGGTGTGACCACGTTGAGTATCGAGACACGGCTAAGGGGTTCGAATATACGAATGGACGATGTACACGGGGTGGGTGCGGCGGTCAGCTCCAACAACTATCGTTCATAGCGACGCACGACTGTGGGGAGATCTTCACTCTGAAGCCATCAAGTTGCGGCGCACACGGGTATGACGACGTCCGTCTGAATCGGGGGAATCCGGAAGACATGCGGACGTGGTCCTTTGAGTGTGGAATATGCCACCAGCGGACTGGGGACCTATCTGCTTACTGTGACCGTTGTGATGAAATCGTCCGATCCATACAACCGACTAACGCTGGGACGGTGTTCTACCCTCAGCGAGAGATCATCGTTGATATTCCCCACGTCGGGGTACAAGAAGACGAAATCCCCTACGGTGAGGAGTGGACTCGCATTCTGATGGCTGCGCACCTCGGAGACGTTGATTTAGATAAGAAAGATGTCACTCTTGAGGACATAGCGAGCAGTGAGCAGTCAGAAGAGGAAGTCCTTGAAGACCTGTACGACCAGTTCGGAGAAGAGTGGGTTGAGGAGAACAAGAAACAGGCGCTACAGATTGCGATGGGTAACTCTCCAAGTCGAGGGACAGTCGTAGCCCAGAACCGCGACCGTATCCAGTTGCCGGCAGAGCGAGGGCAGAACGATGCAGGTGCAGCTTACACCGCAGTCGCCCACGAACTGTTCACGTTCCTGAGATCCACACGCGGCTACGAAGGAGGTTCAATGCGCGAGAGCGTCGAAGAACGCCACCCTACTCCACGGGCACTGTCCGAGTTCGTGGATAACAACGAATTCGTAGAGAAGTACCCGCAAGCGAAACTGTACCGAGAGAAGTTAGACCGAATCCACGTGTCCGACGCTTGGGTCGTAGATAATTTCCCGCTGTTGAACACCGTGTTCGGCTACACACGCGATTCACCGGACGCCAGTGAGACGGCATTACGGGCGTTTGACCATCCGTACAATCTTGACGCTCTCACCGTCTGGGGAGACCGTTCACCGTCAGAGGCGATAGTCCTTGAACTTGACAGAGCGGCCATCGTTGATTGGCTCGTCAAGAACGACTATCTCACTGATACATCGGCACCGGACACCGACGATGACGTAGAATTGAAGCGATGGTTCCTGAATACTTTCAACAACACTCAAACCCAGAATCCATTCACGCCGATAGAGCATGAGCTGACGGACGTTGTCTATCGACTGATCCACTCCAGCAGTCACGCCTTAATGAGTACCGCGAGTGAACAGTGTGGTCTCGGCACCGACAGCATTTCTGAATTGCTCCTCCCAACTGTCCCTGCGATCGTCCTCTACGCTCAGAGCATGGAACACTTCGCACTCGGTGGAATGTTCACGTTGTTTAAGACCAGGATTCACCCCTGGATTGACAACGCAGTTGACCACGCCTCCCGGTGTATCTATGACCCGGCGTGTCTTGACGACGACGAAGGAGCTGCCTGTCACGCGTGCCTTTACGTCAGCGAATTCACGTGTGAGTACTATAACGGAGCGCTCGACAGAGAGTTACTCGTCGGGGGTGACAAGCACACCCCATTCTGGGATGTATAGAGATAGATGACCCACGGTAATGAGTGGTTCGACTCCGAAATGGATTTTACGATCGCTCGGGGTGTGAGCGACGCTAAACTACTCCTAGCTCTCCGGGACTACTTCACTGGGTGTTCCGAACAAAATATCGAGGTAGATCGAGCGAAGCTCAATCGTTCACTGGACGCCGAACTGACGAAATCCGACGCGGAATCCCTCTTCACGGGATTGGTATTGAGCAGAGTAGCGAATCAGAAGCGCAGAGGGCGATCGTTCGCCGACTACTCGTTCATGGTTGAGTGCGAGCCCGCAGCGAGAGTACTTGAGACTCAGAGAATCGCGAGAGCCGCGCTAGAAGAGGCAAGAACGAAGAGTTGGCGGAGCCAAACTCCTGACGCAGAGTTAACCGCCACTTTTCCTCCAGAAATTACCGACGAGGTATTGACCAATGTTCGGCCTCTTTCTGACGATCTCCGAACGCTGTTTTTTGGCGCCGACTCCCTTGTTCGGATCGCAAATCCGTACTTTGATCCGAACCCTTCCGTGGTCGGTGACATTGCGAGCCTAGCGAATCGTGGTGTCAAGACGAAGATTCTGACTCGTGAAACGAATTCAGCGAGTTTGAACCTCGTATCTGCGTTAAACTCCGTTTACGAAGGAATAGATCCACCGAATCGACACAGATTAAAGGTCCGTGATCTCTACGAGAGAGACGGCGAAACTGGACGCCAAGCTTACGCAACTCACGCAAAGATCGCGATAGCCGATAGTGAGGTCTGTTACATTGGGAGCGCCAATTTGACCGACACGAGCCTCTCAAACAACTTTGAGTTGGGTGTCCTCCTCCGGGGAGAGAACGTCAAAGTCGCTACCGAGGTATTTGATACTGTTTTTGATTTTGCGAGAGAGGTGAAATTACCTATCTGACGGGAGTCCTAAAATCGTCCTTCTCTCTTCTGGAAAGGACAACCGGAATCATTGACTGGAGTACGTGACTGGCGGACGTTTGTTTGTTTACGGCATACTGTCTCAAAGTATGAGTAGAAACACCTGGACACGTGATGAATATCTTGCAACCCTAGACTTGTACATTAACCGACCAGAAGTCGTGGAAGACGAAGACGAAGACGATCCATTGGTTCAGGAAGCAGCTTCATTCATCAGTAGAACCCCAGATGGACTCGCTCTACGACTAGCCACCTATCGACACCTATATCCACAGAGTACAGAGGGAATAATTCACGTTAGTGAAGATTGCCGTGAAATTTGGGAGGAATATTATCGAAATGACGATGAATTAGCTTACGAAGCCAATCTCGCCAGACAGCAACTCGCATCGGTTAACAGGGATTCGGTTGAGACAGAAGAGTATCGTAGTGTTCAAACCGGAGAGGTAAACACACAACAGAAGAGTCAAATAGGCCAAAGCGGCTTTCGCTCTCTTGTACGCTCACAGTATCAAGATGCCTGCCTCCTCTGTGATATCTCCACTCCCGGTTTACTCCAAGCAGGACATATTTTAGATTGGAGCGAATTCGAAGAATTGAGAGAAGACCCCGGCAACGGAATGCTACTCTGTCACAATCATCATTGGGCCTGTGACCTCGGGATTTTCACTATATCAGAGACTCACGATTTGATTGTTTGACCCGAATTCTCAGATGGAGGGGCATACCTTGAGCGTACATTGAACGATTGAGAGACGATCAACATTCTTGGACAATCTCCTGCTAAAGAGTATCTGAAACGACGTAACGAGCGCCTTTCTTAGTGGCCGCCGGAGGATTATGACGAAGCGGGATGAACACAGAAGATAGTGAATAGATAAGTTGTAATTCAATGATCCAGACACTAGCTGATAATTTGGTAGAGGAGTACGGGCCGTGACTTACCGGTCCAACTAATATATAGGACCAGTCCAACCTCTTTCCGAGATAACGAGCTTTATTTCGGGGTCTTCCCAATCAACAGATGATGGCTGAGAGTCGCCGAATATCCAATTCGTCTCTCGTACTTTCCGAAAGGAAATGTGACCTTTCTATTCTGAGCTTACAGGAGGGGGGCAGGTAAAGCTATGTCCGACTCAGAACAAGATCAAATCCGTATTCTTCACTGCTTTGCAGACTATGGTGTTGAGAGTGAAGCTCTTGTGACCTACGGAGACGTCGTAAGAGTAGGAATTAACGCACGTGACACGAACGAAAGTGAACCAATTCAAGCCGACGCATACCATCTTCCGTTCAATGAAGATACTGTGTTTGACCTGGGGTTCTTTCATCCTGTGTGTAAGCGATGGGCCTCACTGACTAGCATTTCGGGAGATCCAGAAGACCACCCTGACCAGATACCAAAAGCGCGTGAGATTGGCGAAAAGTACTGTAAACACTACGTGATTGAGAATAAGCCCCAAGCACCACTTCAAGACCCCGTTGTCCTCAGCGGACAGATGTTCGGCTTACCAATAGCATACGAACGAGGGTTTGAGATGACGTTCCGAGTCCCACAACCGCCCCGTCAGAAACAGTTGGGGAGTGAAGATAAAGTTGAGACGTCCCCGTTCTTCTTCTCCGAGCGTTCAAAGGAGTGGTGGGCTTCGGTGAAGGGATATCGTGCCGACCGCTATCCAAAGGAGCACCTAGCGAAGAACGCCATCCCCGCTCCCTACGTTCACTATCTTTGTCGTGAGTGGTTGAAAGTTTACGAAGCAGAGAACGGTGCAGATGCTGAACGGCCGGATTACTCTGATTATGACGAGCAGATGAACAAGCGTCGACGTACCGAAGCTAACCAGTCAATCTACGATTACGTAGAGGGCACTCCCGGATCAGACGAAACTCTTGACTCGTATGAAAATGAGTGACCATGCGTCCGTCTAACAAGGGGGGTATCACCCATTCCCCCTACTCCTGTAATTACTCAAGTTTGTAACGCACAATCACACGGCTGTCTCTGTTGAAATCATTTGTTACTGACAGTCGGAAGAGACGCTCTACGTGCCACTTTCGGTCAAAGCAATGGAAACTAGCCACTCTACGAAACTGCAGGACGTGAAGTGGGTTTCAACAGAACCACACGGTTATGTATTCCGGACGGCTTCGCTCTGATCTGCGAACAGAACATTACACTCAGTGATAATGCGATATATTCCTATAGTGCTGTGTACGGATGAGAACAGTAGTACGATTTTAACGAAGAGCGGAACCACTATTCGCTATGGTCCAAAAACTACCGGAAACAGCTGACCGATTCCGTTCAGGTCTCTCATCCCGGGCGGAAGCCAACTTACGGGAATATTCCTGGAGGGATAAGAAGAAGATTCTTTACGAGGTATTTATTGATGAATTATTTCTGACATAGATACTTGTGGACGATGTTGCAAGAGTGTACCTAGTCTTTCTTAATTGAATTTCTACTCTTCGCTCTATTTATGGACAAATATTGAATATTTCGAGAAAAAATTGAAATCCTTGATCTTCAGCGTATGCGAGCCGAAGCCCTATCTCCGATAGCGGCGGAGTACGACTATTTACCGAAAGAGCCGCAAGAGATGGTGGATCTGATGCGTGTTAGGACCTTACATAGCCAACGCGACGCTATGTACCGCCTGTGAGCGGGCTCTATCGATCCTTGATCGCAATGTTGAGCGCGTGTATCAACGTGTATTCGGAGACAATTCCTCGGAAATGAAGCTAATCGTATGGAGTTCATTAGAAGGATGCTTCCGAAAGACAACTCTATTGCCCGAGCCTACAATTTAGCTCTTGTGGATTTTGGAACGCTGATATGTGATAAAAGTGAATACAATTGTGAGACCTGTTTCGCATCAAACTACTGTTTCTACCACGAGAAGGGAGTCAATACGTGACGACGAGGAATTTATTCCTTTGATTCGTAGATTTCAGAGAGGATCTGTTGGACCAGTTCTCGGGCATCAGACTGGCTTAGTCCTTCAAGTTGAACGTTGGTCAACGCGTGGTTGAAACGTCGAGTAGTTTCGTCAATGACCCATGATGGTTCGTCGGCTAACTCGTCACACAATGCGACGACGGCGGGTCGGTAGCGGGCGAACCAGCGATCGAATACCTTGTTGACTATCGTCTGGTTGGAGAACACCGCGTCGGTCCGGTTGTAGTCGTCATTTTCGTGAGTGAGTTCCGCTATCCACCAGAGACGGTGGATAGCGTTGGAGTAGAGGTCTGTACCTGCTCCAAGGAACTTCTCTCGCATCGCTTCTTCTGAGTGGTACTCCCACCGATGGCGGACGAAGTCGGGGTGCCGAACAACGGCTAACCAGTGCCACAGCCCTGGATCGGCAGCGACACGACGGGTTATGTCCAAGTGTTGGTGGACATTACTCGCTAATGCTGCATCCATACTCGTATCGTATTTAGAGTGCTTGAGAACTACACGGCCTACGACGGTATCTAACGCACTCAGGTCGGCAGTTGGGTTCCCTGGGAGAGGCTCAACGTACTCGGACAGGTCGTCTTCGTTAAGTAAGTCCTCCCCTCGGAGGAACGAGTCGCCGATTAATCTTCGACCGTCCTCGGTGAGCCTCTTCAGTTCGTATGACTCCGTGCTCATGTTAGATTTGGAGGCCCTCCTCCATTAGGTTGATCAGCTGAGATCGCGGATTAATGAATTCCTGCAACTCATTGTCGATACGCTGTATTAAGTGTGGTAACTTTTTACTGTCCTTAATCTCGTCTCGCAATCGGAGCGCGGCTTCTGTCACGTCCTCCACTTCGTACAATTGTCGTCCGAACGATTGGATCACCGTTCGTTGCCACTCGTAGTCTACCTCACCTTCGTAATCTATTGCGCAAGCTGCCCGGACAATAAGCTGCGTCCAGATACCGTAGCTGATCTGGTCCAGTATGACGTCTCGCATTCTCGGCCCAGCTCCTACGGAGCCGTCACGCTGTAAAACGTCCGTGATTCGAGGGTTGTCCGAGTTGATCCACAGCTTCGGGCGAGATTCGTTACGGAAGTCCAGGTAGTACAGCTTCTCTCCGTCTGGTAAGTGAGCAGACTGAGAAAAACTCATTTCCTCACCGTCAATGAACGCTCGCTCTTCTCGCTCGGAACTGTCAATGAGGATGGTGTATATCTTACCGTCTGCGAGCCTAACGTTTGATCTCGTCGCGTAGTCACCGTCACTACTTCCGCGTTCGGCACGGACTAGATACGGTCGTAACTCAACTTTCCCTCGCAGATTTGACCACTCTAAGTTAATCTCAACGTCGTAGGTTCCAGGCGTAGTTGGATCCTCTGAAACCATAGAGCGTCCTCGGTATATGGTTTTGTGGCACCGGACCGCGACGTACAACTTAGCTGGGGGTTCATCTCGTTCTTCCTCCGGAAAGACAGTAAAAACGACGTCGTCAGGAACTACGAGACGGCCAGACAACGTCGCTTTATTCCACGGTTGGTGGCCTTCCGACAAACCGATCGGTCCGTCAGCCGTTAAGTCAACGCGCGTCTGGCCTGCCTTAAGGTTGAGGGAGCCCGTCTCCTGATCGTCAAGAGTGTAGGTGTCAAGGTCAAATTCGAGACCGTCGTTGGAGTACGGGAACGGAAGTGCTGTCCTCCGATGTCGTTGAGAGAGTTGGACCATTTTCAGTCACCAGCAGGGGTTTCCATCTCCGCCTTGATTTCAAGCTGTGTCTCTCCTACGTTACCGCTGAAGAACGCCCCACTACCGATCTCGTAAGACTTTCCATGGAATTTGACTTTGTGCGCGTCTCCATCGGCGACGATACGTGCAACACTATCATCCACGTGAACTGTGACAGCCTCAGAATCCGCAGTCAGCGACGAAATCGGTACCTCGTCTTGTTTAGATCCGTCTTCACCGATCCCCGTGAGTGAGACCTCTGCGGTCCACTTTTCGAACTCCTCTTCCGGGGATACATACCCAGTGAAGGCCCAATGGTCTCCCTGGAATGAAGAGGAACTCTTGATCTCAAACACTCTGGAAGGGGAGTCCACTCTATTCTGTCTTTGGACGTTCCCGTGGATTGGAAACCGCTTTAGAACTCTATTGGACAGGGTATTGTTCGTATGGCCACTACGAGCGACGAGGTGACGGAGTCCGTCACGTAGGGTATCGAACATTTCGTCAATAGCTTTCCTGAATCCACGTTGGTACTCATCACGGAGGTTTTCCGTTGATTCCCACTCGTCATGTTCGGGGGGCTCTGCGAACCGGAGAAAACGGTCAATCTCTGCGTCGCTCTTGATTGTTCGGTCTGCTCGCGCTTCACCGCACGCAAGGACACCGAAGAAGTTCCGGTCACCGAACGCTACCCTGCTTTGGTCGTAGTACTTCACCACCATCCCGGCCCCTCTGAACAGAGCGACGTGGTTGAGGTAGGTATCTTCGTCAAGCGGCGAGGCGAGCCGGGCTGCAAGCCTGACGGAGCCATCTGGAGTCTCTCGGTCATCGGACCTACTGGGTATCTTCATCGGGACATCTAAACCAGCCACGTCGCCTGGAGAGTTAAGCGATCCATTTTCAATGTGTCGTTCTTCATAACATTCGACAAAGGGACGAATAGCTGAGACGGTATGGACGTCCGCTTCTTGCTCTTCCTCAGGGGTCTCCACAAAAACACGTAGGTCGCCTCGAGTTATCGCGGGCCAGAAGTACTTCACCGCCGCTTCAAGGAACTCATTGGCCAGGTCTTCCAGTTTTGGTCTAGTGTCGCGGGTAGGATCCTGGTATCCGATCACCATTGCACTGGTTCCGCTGGTTGCAGGACGATCTACATGCAACCGTTCTGCGAGGTGTTCGGCCTCCACTCCCCAGAGCGACTCTGGACGGATACCTTCCTCCGTTTCTTCAGTCTGACATAGCCATCCTGCACCTTGATAGGTACTTCCGTCCTGTTCATGTGTGGGGAGTTTGGTTCGGCCAATCAACCTCGGTCCTAGTTGCTGGTTGTCTTTGGTATCAACGGGTTGTGAGTTGAAAACGACGGTAGATGTGCTTGAAAACGTCCATAGAACCGATTTTCCGAGTCCGTAAGACCCTCCGGCTGTATCTTCCTGTTTACTGCTGTACAACTCGTCCCGAACAAGTGCAGCGAAGTTCGAATCTTCATCCCATTCACCAGTTAACCCGGTTGTGTTCCGATCTTCTACAATGAGCAACCGTAGTTCGGCGCCAGGATCTTCTAGCCTCTTACAGAACCGCTGGTACCCTCTACTGTGATCGTAATTAGAGATGGTAGCTATACGCGCTGAGAGTCCACTCTCCCACTGGAGTGCGTTAAGGAACTCACGACGGTCCTCTCCGCTTAATGTCACGAACCGAAAGGTGACTTCTACCGGGTCGTCACCATCAATATTCTGATCATTAGAGTTCTGAAGAACTTCCCGAACGAACGTCTCAGTATCGTGATCCACGGCGTGTTTCGTAGGGTCATCACCGTACCGTGGAGTTCCTGGACCTCCGCTGAAAAAGTACCACTGTGCGCCTCTTGTTCTGCTACTCAGTTCCTGCGTCATTCAGGATCCACTATTGTATTCATTGTTCGGTTAGTCTTCTTTCTTCCATTTTGGTATGTTCTGATTTCTACTATACAGACGGCGATAGTGGCATTCAAATCGGCAGTTCTCGGTTACCGACTCTCTGGACCACAGGTCATGAGTTCGCCATCACGTCGAGCATATAGACGATAAGTATAGAACACCGATCGAATTATATCAGTGTTTCCGTAGAGGTGTTTTGCGATCTTGTATATGATCTGGTAATAGGTGTCGAATCAGACCACGTTATATATATCGTTAGAATAAAGACGACCAGCATGGACGTCACTGCCGTTGATTTATTCTGTGGTGCCGGCGGTCTCACTCATGGTTTGGAAAAAGCGGGAATCTCCGTCAGCACGGGTATCGACATTAATCCGAAAAGCAAATATCCGTACGAACAGAACACAAATAGTTCGTTCAGGCGAACAGATATTCGACCTCTGTCTCAGAATCCCGAACGTATCGCTCGATTGTTTCCTTGGAACAGTGATCTTAACGTTATCACAGCCTGTGCCCCATGTCAACCGTATTCTACGATGGGACACTCGAAATCAAAAAATACAACTGACCACGAAAAGTGGGGGTTGTTAGACGATCTACGGAAAATTGTAGAGTACGTAGAACCTGACGTCGTCATGACCGAGAACGTATTGCAAGTCAGGCATGACGAAGTTTACAAGGACTTTGTTGAGACGCTAGAAGAGATGGGGTACTTCGTTAACAGTGACGAAAACAAGAACGTATACTGTCCGGAATACGGTATTCCCCAGAAGCGAAAACGGTGGGTGCTCTTGGCATCCCAGAAAGGCCCAATTCGCCTCCCAGATCCGTTCTACACGGATGAAAAGGAGTATCCGGCGGTGAGAGAAACCATCGGACACTTACCCCCAATTGTGGCGGGCGAAGTTCATGATGCCCACGGATTACACCGCTCCCGAAAGCTCTCCAAGAAGAACCTGGAGCGGATTCGAAACATGGAACCAGGAGAGGACTGGCGCATCTGGGAAGAATGTGGATTAGACCACCTACTCGCCGATTGCCACAAGCGAGATAGCGGACGATCCTACAAAGCGCCGTACAGTAGGATGAAACCAGATGAGCCAGCACCAACAATCACGACGCAGTTCTACAATTACGGCAGCGGGCGCTTCGGGCACTACGATACTGACCAGAACAGGGCACTCTCAATACTTGAAGGAGCACTTCTCCAAACGTTTCCGGAAGATTACGACTTCTACCAAAACTGGGATGATGTCGGTGTAAAGAATCTTGGACAGTTGATCGGGAACGCCGTACCGCCCCGTTTGGCAGAGGTTGTCGGCGAATCGATTCTATCTCACATGGATGCCGAACTCGCCACTAGTAAAACGCCTGCTAACAACTGAACTACTGAGACAACCTAGCCGGTAAGAATTTGTCTGTTAAGCAGATAATGTCTTTGATAGATGGTAGCGTCTATCGTGGATCCCTTGATACGGCTGCATTTGGTGCAGAACATCAGCCAGGCGCTCTTTCTCCAAGAGATAAGCTTGGCCGACAATTGCTCTACCGATATCCGGGTTAACGGTGGGCGAACATGACTCAAAAAGGGCTCCCCACCTCACGTGTTTCAATTGATCGGATCTTCAATAACGGAGAATCTGTCCATAAACGAGAAAACGGTGAAGACCTACATCTTGGACTTCTACCTCCAGAAGCTGCGGGCAAAGAGTTGCTAGTTGAAATGTGGGATCAAAACGAAGGGAGGGTAGTTGATCCCCGGTATCGCCCCGAGAGAGACCCACCACATGATACAATATCGACTTCAAAAACCCAAGCGAGACTCTCAATGGACAGTCCGAATCTGGGGAAGGGAGACTACGTTGTCGGTATTGTGAGAAATGGCCAGTTTAAGGGAGATCCGAAGTTAGTCACGGGAGGATACCAGATTAAGATCCCCGAGGCACGTTCAGGAGAGATCGCCATCGCTCAAGTTAATGAGGCGGAGAGGCAGAAGTTCGGAGCCAATCACGCGAAAGCTACGAGAATTGACTACCCGTCCGCCTTCGTGGCGTCCGACAAAGCGGATCTCGGTTTGAAGCGTCTGATGTCAGACGGCCGTTGGAGGAAAGTCCCCCTTGGTCGGCTGGAGCGGACTGTTCTCCCTGAAATGGTTCGTCTAATTAGAGAGAGAGAATCCGTCTCAATACTCAATCCGGGATTTGATCCAGATTTTCCCCTTCGCGCAGTGATAGAACTCCTGTATAACGCAGAGCCGCGGTCAAACGTTGCTCTCCTCACGTCGGGGACCTCGGTCCACTGGGGCCAGAAAGGGGAGGTACGAGACACATACCGTGGATATGGACTAGCAGTTAACGAAGGGGAAACCAGAACGGCAGTCCCCTTAGATCAGGTGTTCGCTCACAGCTACGTTTCCAACGGCGAGCTGAAAACGTCATCCGAATCTCTGCTTAATCGGCGGCTTGTGCTCACGAAGAAGATAGACGAACTTTCCGCCGTGAGTGATCTTTCCGTGATCACCGTGGACTATACATCTAGGAAGACAGGAGTTAATAAAGAGACGATCACCAAGCTGCGAGAGCGGTTTCCGAACACGCCGATAGTCTCAATAGCTAGTCTGTACACGAAGAACGAGGGTGATGGTGTACCGCGATACGCTCCACCGAGTTTCTTAGAGGAAGACAAGGTCATCCCGAATTCTAGTGACATTAAAGAGGCCTGTAATGGATACACTCCTCAAGTCGGGAGAACAACCATCGGGACGAATGGAGAGCACTACGCTTCAGGCTCAGAGGGAAGTCCGTTTCCACCGAGTATAACCGACACGCTCGGACTACTTCGGGAACCAAGAATAGAAGTCCAACCCGTTGAAGGAGATGATCTTTCCCGTTGGTTTAAGATGGTCACAAAACACTTCACTGATTTACTTGATAATAATGTAGAACAAGCAGCATACAAAATATACTCAAGAGAGATGTTCTTTAAGAGACTACCTGTATCGACCTATCTGTACAATGAGTGGATCCGCCAGCAGTACGCTGAAGGCGAACGTTACCTGCCCGAAACCACCGACGGAATACTTGAAGATCTTGAAACGTACGGAGGACAGATAGAGGACCTCCGAGCGCCGGCATCCATATTTGGGGCCCTGAGGGCTCTGAGAAAAGTTGAAATTAGTCTTAGGGATAGGAATCCGATGTTTGAACGCATTCGTGACGAAGTATTGGACGCTGTAGAGAACGGGTTTCGCTTGGGAATCTTCTGTCCGAGGAAGAGCTGGGTTCATATGCTCCGAGAGGCACTATCGCAGGATAGTGTGCCGGAGGATGTGATCGGGACAAGCGTAGTGCTCCTTAACAGCGACTCAATCCGTGATATGCCTCCCTGTCGGCACCTCCTCTTTCCCGGACCTCAACATCCTCACTATGCAGGCTTCTACCTCCACCCCCGTACGAAAAAGACAGTGATCCTCTCCTACAATGACCAGAGGACGGGTACAATAGAGAAGCACGCTAAGCAATATATAAATCAGTTAAATATAATGACATCGGGGGCTGCCGAAAGTCCATATCCGATGCCTGCGCTTAATGCCCAAGGTCCCGTTGGTGAGCTTACTTCTAGTGAATCGATCAAAGGAGATCTACTAAAGAAGGATGAGTCAGAGGTTCCAAAGGATAATCAGACTGTGGACCTCACTAAGAAGGACTTACAGCGTCTGGCACAACTAGTTGAATTCGCGCCGACGAAGAACAGCGAACTTGCGGAGGCATGGGATTACAATTCCGGATCGGAAGTTTACCAGTATCTCATTGCTAATCTAAAAGAATTCTATACCAGAAACGAAGACAAACTCATTGTGCCAACTAAGGAAGGAGAGCGCGCTGTTAAGCAACTTAAAAATGAGGACTGAAACGGGTGACTCCATAGAATAAGTTACTCGTCTTTTTGCGGATCAATTATTGCTGGAAGTTTAATAAGTAAATGTTCTTATCTGACATTATTGTTATAATACGCCATAATGGGCATCAGAGAAAGTATGAAAGTTAAGGATCAGATTTGAGCCCTATTTTGAGTAGATCGGATGGGAACCCAACGATGGCGAGGCGGGGTATTTTCTCTTGTATTTTTGGTAACTGCAGAGTCCGGATACCTACCCAATTTACTATGCCTCAATGCGTCGGGCACTGTCGGATTTAGCAATCTGAGAGGGACCAGTTCGCCACTTCACGGTCGCGTTCAGCAGATCAAGTGGTCACGACCGTCTTTGCGCCACGCGTCGATTGCTTCTTGAAGTATGTCTTGGATACGTGGATTCAGCGAACTTTTGAGCCGGGAAAGGACCGTGTCGATTCGCAGCGTATGATGGCCCTCATCGCTCACCTCAACGATCTTTCCGGCATACGTCGTACACCACTTCTGGAACGCGCTTGAGGCCACCTGGCGCGTCTTGAGGTTTAGGATAGCTGCCGCGGGATCCGCTGCGTTCTAGATCTGGTACTCCGTGCTCTCGACGATCACTGCGACCTCTTGCTTGAAATTCTTGCTCGCAAATAAGATCTCAGAAAGAGAATTGATTGGCCATTATCTTAATCTTCACAGACTGTTTCTTGTAATTCGTCAAGAAGTTTTGGTTCGTACTCGGAAAGATACTCAATATCCTGTGGTATTTCGTCCCGTATTCGACTTCTGATTTCCCAAATAACTTGTTGACGGCGGTTTTCTGACCCTTTTTCACCAGCGAGTACACGTCGGTCGTTTTCCGTGAGGAGGCCGCGTGTTCGTGCCATCTGATATTGAGTATTCGCGCACATGCAAATGGTAGTGTCGGATACTACCCTATACTACTTTGCCCACAGGCAAAGTTTTGCGTATAGGAAAACTCCTAAGTGACAGTATTGCATATACGCAAATAGGAGCACAAGGGGAGCCATAGAAATTGAAATGGCTCGGTGATGGCACACCGAACCCGTGCTCCTGTGGTGACAGAAGCAATGAGCACTAGCAACTCTACCCCAGAAAACAGTATCGCCTCCGAACGGACGCACCGCATCACCGGTCCCCACCACGAACCCCCAACGGTCGCCAACGCCACCACCTACTGGCGCTGTGAGGCCTGCCAACGCGAATTCATCCGTGAGCAAGACCTCCACCGCGAGACCTTCCACGCCGAACACTGCGAGGTGGCCGACCGATGCTGACCGAAATCTCCACCGACAGTACCCAACTGTTCGCCGGCGCGCGACTCTCGGAAACCAACCCCGACTGCACCGCCTGCAACCGAACCCTGCGCGAAGGCGAACAGGTCACGATCTATGCCGCCCGCAAAGAGGACGCCCCCACCTTCGCGATCGAACGCATCTACTGCCGTGAGTGCACCCCCGAAAACCTCACCAGTCCAACGCGGGGCCTGAGCGAACACCTCCTCCAATCACAGCTCACCCGAACGCTCAACGTCCGTACCCAGAGCGAGTTCCAGACACTCGGCGAGATCCACACGCTCGACGCAAGCGCCCCCAGCGAAGGTACGGCCGAAGCCCACAACGAAGAACCCCCGACAGCACTCCTCCGGGATACCCACATTCAGAACCCCGCAAGCGCCGTCTATCACATCGACGACGGCGAGGGCCAGCCACTGTGCAACTGCAACAGTACCGCCCAGTACACGCCGGTCCCACTCACAGAAGCCGAGGCGAGTACGGCCCGCCAGTGTGGGAACTGCCAGATCGCCCGCCAGGGCGAACAAGCCACCAAACCCTGTCCGCACTGCAATACCGAGATCGGGATGAGCGCGTGGCCTCAACACGTCCGGGCGTGTACGGGTGATCCGACCGACGCCGCCGAGCAGACCGATCCCGACGGCGACCCCGCGATCACCCAGACCCAGACCCAACGCGCCACAAGCCCGGGCGTTCGCACACAGCTCCACCAGCGCCAGGAGTAACCCGCGCCACAATGGGCGGGCTTTCGCACAGCGCCAGCACTGTACGCCCACCGAGAGCCCCGCCTGTAACACCCCGAGTCCTGCGTGGAGTTGCGCCGCTGAGCTACGCCGTCGAAACACTTGCCAGCCACGAGACGGGCCCGATCGTCTCACCACAATTCTGTTACCAATGAGCGACACTACAACGACCGAAAGCACCGCCACTGATCAGTCCGCGACAACCAACGACCCAACCCTTGAGTCCGTCTATGAGCAACTCGAAGCGCTCACCGACCGCGTCGAGCAGCTTGAAGCTGAAGTCGAACGCAAGGACGAGCGCATTGAGGAACTGGAAGCGGAGCTCACCGAGTACAAGCGCTTTGCCGGCTCGGAGTTCGCGGACGTTCGCGGGCGGATCACCGACGTCGAAGACCAGACCGACGAACTCGAAACAACACTTCAGGAGACACCCACGGAGACTATCGACCCCGAGGAGAACGGCTCCCAGACCACGATCGCGGAAACACCATTAGAACGGATCTGTGCGCTCCCCGAGCACGTCGCCGACCAGGAGCTTACGACCAACCAGAAGCGCGCTCGCTTCATCGCCCGTGACGTACTCGATTACGCCGAGAAGGCGCCTGCTGGGCTCGTGCTCGATAGCCAGACGATCACGAAGGTCATCACCGCGTCTGAAGGCTCGAAGCCCCACACGCAAACTGTGGCCCGTGTCATGAACTTCCTCTCAAAGCTGGGGAAGGACGAGGTCGAACAGACGAAACGACGCGGGAAGAAACTCGTGGTGGTTGAGGAGAAAGCAGCCGACCGCTATCACGATCGTTGTGATCGGGATATCGAGCACGCCCCCGCAGGAAGCGTGATGTCCTAACAACGGGACAACAACAAGGAGCAGAGTTCGAACCAACCACCCTGGACACGCCCTCCGCTCCTAGTACCAACTCCGAACAACCTTACCCTGATGTAGTAGTAGTGGAGGGAGTAGAAACGATTTTGCTGGTTCTACCTTCGGAAGTATATCACACCACGGTGTGATTAGTCAGACAACGCCTTGTGCAACATCGTCTCTTGCTTGACGGGATTTGTTGCACAAGGCCAGACACGCTGTTCATAGTTTTTCTGGCATAGAACGTCGCTGATACGTCTCTAGGGCGAGATTCATATTGAACATGTGTAGGCCGGTATCGCTCTCGTCTCGTGTGGGGGAGGAGTGAGTCCACAGTGCCCATGACATACGCAGCAGGTGGACTCATCCTAGAGTGGGACTCTACCCATCTCATGTGCGCTATCGCCAATGGATGACACACGATAACACACGGATGGACTGTTATCTCCGTCCCTCTTTAATATATATGCTGTCCCACGCAGGCCTTTATTACAGAGGACACGTTGTCGATTGCACACTCACGGCTAACCAGCACCGCGTCCGCTTCATTCTACAGGACGTGCAGGAGTACGCTGAGAAGGTGCCTGCTGGGCTTGTGCCCCATCTGAGCTGTTCACGGGCGAGCCACGTCCGCCGTTTTATATCTACGGCCTCTACGCTAGTCAGATGCGTGAGCTAGCCTTTGCTCGTGAACATAAGCGCAGGTACAATAGGGTGGCCGATACGTCGTCGACTACTCCAGCGCCCGTATCTACTTGCTTATAACCGAAGCGCAAAGTCGAAAGCCTATCAGTGGGTAAAGCTACTATTCAGGGGAATCTTTTGATTGTTCCCACCATAGAGTAGTGTATGTCAAACACGAGGCTTGACGAACGTGGTCGTCTTACGCTCCCAAAGGAGATTCGGGAGCGATATGGGGAGCACTATCATATCGTTGAACTGCACGACGGAATTAAACTCGTCCCAGTCGCGGACAATCCGCTCGAGGCACTTCGTGACGAGTTCGCGGACGTCGAAAAGTCAGCTACCGAACTCCGTGATGAGGCGCGGGAAACAGCCCTTGACGAGGCCGGCAGCTAAATGTACGCCGAGGTGGATTTCCTCCTTGCCCTTATCAAAGACGACGACTGGCTGGGCGATGCTGCTGAGAAAGTATATCGAGAGCATCGAGACGAGCTATGGACGTCCCAGTTCACACTCATTGAATTGCTCTTAGTCGCGTATCGCGAGGGACGGAACACTGAACGAGTCATTGCGAATGCTACCTCCCTCCTCGAAGTACAGGGCGACGTAGAGACCGTCGTCGCCGCGGCAACATACGTCGAAGATCACGGATTCACTCCCTTTGAGGCGCTCCATCTCGTGGAATCTGCAGGCGATACCATCGTTTCCAGTGACGGCATGTACGAGGGATTCGCACCGCGACTCGATCTTATAGACGTTCAGGAGGAGTGACGCTGAATCCAGGCGTGGGCATGAGAGCTTCATCGATCGTGCTCCGAATCCAAACGACAGAACCCGGATCGAGACCCTATCGCTAGAACGGTAGCCACGAGGGACCGGGGGCGTTCGTTTCTTCGAGCCGTCGCTGATCGCGAATTCACGACAAATCAGAACCGCACTTCCTTCATTGCCTGCGATTACGCTGCGAAAGAGCCGACTGGACTCGTACTCGACAGTGGACCGATCGTGGAGTCATACCGCCGACGGAGGAATGAAGCCCCACATACGAACTGTAGCTTGTATCGTGGACTTACTCGCAAAGCTGGGGAAAGACGGCGTCGAGCAGACGAAACGACGTGGGAGGAAGCTCGTTGTCGGTGATTCAGAAGCAGCCGATCGGTATCACGATTGTTGTAATCGAACCAAGGAGCAAGCCCCTGCAGAGAGCGTAATATCCTAACAATGGGACAATACGAAGGCGAACAGTCGACGACGACTATTCCGGGTACGCCCTCCTCTCCTAGTCACAACTCCGAGCAGCCTCCTCCCGTTATAGTAGTAGTAGAGGGAGTAGAAACGGTTTCGTCGGTTCTATCTTCGGAACCATCTCACCACGGTGTGATGAAGACAGAAGGTCCGTCTAGTGCTCTCTTTCTTGTTCTTCATCGATTCAATGGGCTAACTCGTCGTATTCTCTAGCACCATCTCGAAGTAGTCATCAGACTCGTCCGAACGTAGCCGCCTGTATCACTGACTTCCCCGATAAGTGATTTCTGGTGCTTAAATCACCCAGGCTATGAGGACGGTGGTGTGACAGGTGAGCTGTTTACTGAACTGGCGAGCAATCCATCGCTGTGAACAAGACCCAACCACAGTACCAGCGACACGCAGACCTCGATCTGCCAGAAACACTCGATACAGCCGACGCCAAACTCAACTACGACTGTTGTGGGAGTCCGGCTACCGATTCGGTGTAGTTTCGACGAGGCGGCTGCTGTCGCGCTGTCGACGTCAGGTGGTCGACCACATACTTCGCATCCCTGCCGACGCCGGTGAACAGCCCCGACGTCATCGCATACAGAAAGAATAAGCCGACGAAGTACAGTCCCGGCTCGTCCGGAACGACGCCGCGCACGTGGACAGGCTCCTTGGGTTGTTCCTTTCCGTCGAAGATTGGGAGGTCTATCCACGAAAAGTCAGGATGGAAGCCAGTGCACCAGATGACATTCTCGACGTTGAGAACGTCGTCATCCCCGACGACGGGGCGACCGTCGCGGACACCGGTCATGCGAGGCACCCGCTCAACGCCGGCCGCGGCCAGGTCACTTGGTTTCGTGCGCACTAGCGGGCCGCCCTGTGAGAGCACCTTCGGGCGGAGACGGCGCCCGATCAGCGTCCCCGTAGTGAGGATTCGGTGGAAGAGCACGCGCATCACGAACGGAACCCCGAGGTAACGGCCGACCCACGAGTCGATGTGGAACGGCACGTGGCCGACGTCCCGGCCCGACAGCCACGTTTCATGTCCGTCGGCGACGTCGAGTGCGATCTCGGCACCGGAGTTGCCCGCCCCAACGACGAGCACGTCCCCGTCCTGAAGCTGATCGGGGTTACGGTAGTCGATCGAGTGCAGCTGGACGATGTCATTGGAGAGTTCCGCTGCGAAATCCGGGACCGTCGGGACCTGGTAACTCGCCATCGCCACCACGACGTTGTCCGTCTCTATCCGCCGGTTGCCCGCGGTGACCAGAAAGCCATTGCCGCTCCGTTCCAGCCCGTCCACGCGGACGCCGAGTTCGACGGGCAGGTCGAACCGCTGGGCGTAGGTCTCCAGGTAATCGGCCACCTCGTCTTTCGTGGGGAAAGCGTACGGTGAGCCCGGAATATCCATCCCCGGTAGGCTCGAGTAACGGGCAGGAGTGAACACTTGGAGAGAATCCCAGCGTGCCCGCCATGCGTCACCGACGCGGTCGCTCGCATCAAGGATGATGAAGTCCTGGTCGTGCTGCTGCAGGTAGTACCCGGTCGCCAGTCCGGCCTGGCCGCCACCGATGACGACGGTGTCATGTCGTTCGATCATGTCTTCGTTTCTCGGTAAGTGTACGCGTTGGAGGAACGTGATGATGCCGCGTGCAAGATTTCATGCCCTGAAATCTCAGATAGACCAGGTGACTGCTACGTCAACAGCTCTTGGCTGACCGATTTGGCAGTTCGACGGCAGTGGTCGTCGTCCCTAATTACGAGGGCACGCGGGACTCAAAGGTGTCGGGATCGACTGGCGTCGCCTCCACGCGAACCTGCTCGAAGACCGAGATGGCCCAGTCACGGGCTTCCGGGGCGTTGGTGTCGATAACCGCCACGAGCGCCCCGGTCTCAACGTCATGGCAGCAGATACCGACCCGGTCGTCCACGATGCCGAGACCGCAGCGGTCACCGTCGGGGAGGTGGTCGTGGACGAGAACGGTCGCGTTCTCGCAGGCGGTGACCTCCATGATCCGATCTGGGTTCCAGGCAACCATCCCCTCCAGAGCCTCAGGCGTGAACACATATTCGAACGTCATTCCCTCAAGGACCGCGCCGCAGGCCGTCTCGAGATTGCTTGATTTGTAAACGATGTTGTCGAACCCGCGCAATGACGAGGTAGACGCGATGAGTTGGCCGAGACGCTCGACAGGCTCGTAGGGGTACCCTGGTCCAGGATAGGAGACTACCGCGTCGGCGAAGAGATCGACGGAGAAGCCCGGCATCTCGACGGGCAACCACTGCCAGACGTCGCGGAGCTTCTCCTCGATTTTCATCGCGTCCCGCAGAGTCAGGAATTGGTCGGCGACGTACTCGCCAAGAGGAGTCAGCCCGTACCTTGGGCCGTCCCGTACAAGCCACCTCCGCTCTTGGAAGTCGGTGAGCACCCGTCCGATGGTCGGTGAGGAGGCGCCGGTGGCCTCACACAGGTCTTGACGGTCGGTCGGTCCGTCGTGCAACATTTCGAGGACGCCGACGCGGTGGACCGACGTGGCCAAAAACTGGATGTTGTCAATTCCCACAGTCATATGCGATGTAGGAGGGCAAGTAGCTTAGCGTTTCTACCATGTGGGAGAGACAGGCGATTCTACGTTAAGGAAAACACGGGACAGACGAGGTCGAGCAGACGAAACATCCTCGCGAGAAGCTCATCGTGGTCGACGAGAATGCAGCCGATCGGTATCACGATTGTTGTAATCGGACTAAGGAGCAACCCTCTACAGAGAGCGTGATGTCCTAACAACGGGACAACAACACAGAGCATAGTCCGCGAGAGCGAACCACGAAAGCACGGCCGTACTAGTAACAACGACGAACAAATCTAGAATAGTACAGTAGTAGTGTGGGTAGTAGAACCGGTTTTGCTGGTTGACCTTCGGAATCCCACCCCACCACGGTATGATCCGTCAGCTACTACCTTGTGCAACAACCTTCATGATCGGCATACTGTTGCACAAGGCTAGGTTTGAGCACAGCGAGGTAATTCATAAATAGCGCCAAAATTTCCCCTTAGTGGCGGGAGGAGTCGAGTAGGGCTGTCAGAGGCACCTATAACTCCCCGCCCTTCTCCGCTTGCTCATGAGCCAAAGCGGAGACGAGGATGTTCATCCGCATTCGTCCTTAGGGGCTATGGCTGGAAACCAGTTAGTGCTAGCATAGGAAATCGACCCCAAACAGCCCCTTTACCATTTAGGTAACAGCCCGTAGAATCCGTAGGAGCCTATGCAGCACTGGTCGTAGACGCATCAAACAATACCTCACAGATTTTTCGTTGGGCCGCTCGCAGATGATGCGTGAATGTCGGTTGGGAAACATCTAATGAGGCCGCGACTTCCCGACCTGTTTGAACCCGCGGCGATTCGAAATACCCACTCAGGTATGCCGTCTGGAGAACTGCCTCTTGTTTCTCAGTTAAGCGCTCTCCGCAGACCGTTCGAAACGTTCGTTGCGTTTTGAGCGGGCGCTCACGGGTTTTACGTCCACGTAACTCTATGTTCGGAACGTTCTGTTCAATCCGCTCAATAAAATTCGCGGACAGCGGCCATATCGGAGATATCTACGACAACTGTTGTTACTCCTTCTTCGATGGTGAGCGTTCGGATGACTGCACCCTGTTTGGTGAGCATGGACGAAAGTGTTGGCTCGGATGATCGCAATCTAAACAAGGATCCGGTATCACGCTCGTCGATACATCGTAGTTCTTCAATAGCAACGGACTGCGTACTGGCAGCACGAACCGTTTCCGGTGAACTACCCTTCACGGTGAAAAAGACGTCCGGCTCCCCTTCTGAGCGGTGAACAAGCCCCTCGAGGGTGACCGTACACCCCAGTCGCTCTGCGAGGCGACAAAGCGGTGTAGTCGGCTCTCGACATTGAAGCGTAAGTTCAACGACTCGATCGGTGTGGAGCGTTGCTCGAGTCTCAACAGCGTTGATCGCATGTCCGATCGTCTGACCGAGTTCAGTTAGGACAGCATGATTTCGTTCGTCGGATTGGGGCTGTGTAGCATAGACTGATAAGACTCCATACAGGGATTCTTCATACACCAACGGGACACTAATACATGAGCGTGCACCCCGTTCGAGCGTCGCCGTCCGTGCGGGAGCAAACTCCGTTTCTGTAGCAAGATCGGGTACGACCTGTGTATCGTGAGTACGTATCGCAGTAGTGATTGGGTTTCGAGTAGTCGTGGTCTCGTCAATCGTCGTCTTCAGTTCTTCAACATAGCCACTATCAACGCCGACCCATTCCCGTGGTGTAATCGTGTTTGTGGCCGAATCGTGCTCGCCGATCCAAGCGAATTGGTACTGATCGGACTCAGCTAACCGCTCACAGACCGCACGATCGATCTCTTCTACACTGTCGGCCTGCACTAATGCTTGATCGATTTCTCGAATGAGACTATTGAGGCGATTGAGACGGGCTAATTCTTCGTTTTGTTGGGCGAGCTGCTGTTCACCTTTCGCCCGATCCCACGCTGCTTCGATAGTCGACCCAAGCGCTCCAGCGAGACCGATTGTTGAGTCATCAAACGGTTCTGCCTGAGCAGAGCCAATACAGAGAACACCATGTCTCGACAGTGGAACCAGTATATACTGTTGTAGCGATGATTCCGAGGAGGGACCCCCAGTGAATGAATCGCCATTTTCAACGTTGATCTCATTGTCGATGAACGCTTGCCACGCCTGCTCTGACAACCCCTCTAATAGCTCACTTGAAATCTCCTCTATGTCTGGATCCGTGTGGCTAGTACCGTGTCGGAACTCACCAGTTGTCTCGTCGTAGCGCCATAGTGCAGCATACTCAGTGTCAAGTACATCCCGTGCGATGTCGACCGATCGGGTGCTGATCTCTTGTGTTCCGGCGTTCATGAGCTCACGACTGATGGTATTCAGCCGTTCGAGAGCCGTCTGCAGCTCTCTCTGGTTCGTGATATCGTTGAATAGGATCGCGACTTTGCGCTCTTGTGGGTCTCCAAGACGGAACGCGTACACATCGAACCAGCAGTCCCAGTCTTCGACGTATTGTTCAAACCGGATCGACTCACCACTGAGAGCAACATTGCCGTACCGTTCATACCACTCTTGTCCGATATTTGCCCCGAGCTCATTGACAGTCTTCCCCTCGGCATTCTCAAGTCCAGTCAGTACTTCGAAGGCTGGATTAGCCTCGATAATCCGGTAATCAACCGGGTCCTTGTTCTCATCGAACAGCATCTCAACGATACAAAACCCTTCGTCGATCGATTCGAACAGCGTCCGGTAGCGTTCTTCACTTCTACGCAGTGCTTTTTCAGTTTCCTTTCGCTCAGTGATATCTGTGAAAATCACTCCAACTTGTTTGCTATTCCGCTCTCCAATGTGGAACGCGTACAACTCTAAAATCCGACCCTCAGATGAAAATTCGCGTTCGAAGCGGACTGCTTCACCAGTCTGCAAAACGGTATTGTAAACGTCGAACCACTCTTCAGAGATATCGGGAATCGCTTCTCGCATCGTCTTTCCAACTACATTGTCGACGCCGGATTGCTCGGTGAATGCAGGATTTGCTTCAACATAGCGAAAATCGATTGGGTCGTCTGAATCCGTCTCGACTTTCTCGATGATACAAAATCCTTCGTCGATCGATTCGAACAGCGTTCGGTATTTCCGTTCTGACTCTCGCAGCCGTTCGCGTGCTTGTTCTTTTGCCCGATGGAGTTCCCGACCGCGCAGCATAACGTCCGTAGCAAGGTGCGAATCGCATGTATCGAGCCGTGAGAGCAGCTCATCCTCTCCATCTGCCTGCAACTGGCGGACGATGGACGTCACATCCTCGACGCGGTGAATGATGTAATCGATCCCACCGGCTTCGTTGAACACCGGGGAGTTCGTTGGACTCCACCAGCGTTCTTCGAACTCGCTGTCCTCAGATTCACGATCAGGGATTGGATAATAGGTTATCGGCATTACATCTGCTTTCCCCGTCGATCGCACTCGATCAAGCGATTTACGTAATCGCGGAACCCCCTCTGGATCCGGATTCTCAGGATCGGCAGGGAAGACTTCAAACAGAGTGTCACCGATTATCTCTGCACGTTCGGTCATTGTCGCTTCTAGATACGCCTCGCTCACTGCGACAATTTCGTAGTCATCAGGCTCGACAATGAGATACAGCTCCGGAACGTGTTCAAATAATTGTCGAAATGTCGCTTCAGTGGCTCGTGCGGCGGCGTCTTTGCGATCGTCATCCGCCCGCTCGGAATTGTTGTTTTCAGTAAGACCAGTTTTCGACTCGATTCGCTCGTCTGTTTTTGAGTAGGAGGGGATTGCCACCAGACACGACTGTCCGTGCCGACGTTTTTCGTATTCAGCCGACCGTCCTCGGCGAGTCTGTCGAGTTTGTCGTAGATCGTATGAGTAGAACACTCAAACTGCTCGGCTATTTCTGGCGTTGTGAGTGGTGTTCCGGGTGGAGCAAGCTCATCAACTGCATCAAGAACAGTAGATAGCAGTGGCGTGTGTGATGTCATGTTACTAGATAACGCTAGGCAACCTTGAAAAGGCTTTGAGGATTACCCTCACGACTCAGTGTTCCGGTGCCCTACTATCGTGTCTCTCACGTATAGTCGTCCACGATGCAGGCCGAAAGTTGATAACCATGCTACATGGTTGAATGAATATGCCCCAATGCGATGAGTGTGGCCAGCACGTGACCGCCGATTTCCACCGCGTATTCGCTGGTAATGACGGAACGCTCTATGGCTGTCCGAATTGTCTGAGTGCAACGGCAATCAAGAATGGAAAAGCAACCGGCCACTGACCGTTCAGTGGTTATTGATTGCTGCAGCTAAACGAAGTGCTAGGGCAAACAGGACCGCCGGTATTGAACAAAAAGAGAGCAGGCTCGTGCTCGCTCAAGAATCTCCTCGATTTTGCTCCACCGACGGTCAGCGAGAGTACCAAGATGCGCCGGCATGGGCTCAAACAAAGTGGTGGCTCTTTGGGTAGGGCCTATAGAATAATGTAGCCGACCTCAAGGAGAGATCTAGCGTTGCCCTCACTTGCTTTCGTCTCGCTTCGCCCCGTTCCCCCTGCGGCTACGAACCCGTGTCCGGTCGCGCTCATTTCGCTCCCGCTGGCGGTCGTCTGTTCGGTGATCTCGCCGTCGTGGCGGTGGTGTCTCGTCCCGTCGTCTGCTGCTGTCCCTTTGGTTGTCCTGTCGCCCTCTCTCTCGCCGGTTGTTCCGCCGTCTCCTGTCTCGCTGGTTGTCTCGATCCTGTCGGCGTTCATCGCGCCGCACTGCTTTGGTAACAGACGACATGACTGTACCAACTGTCTTGATCGCTTTTCCAATCGGTTTCAACGGTTTGACTGATACCATTTTAGTGTGTGTCATATGTTAAGATATCACACACCCTCCTATTGTACAGACTTACTCAAGGAACGTAGCTGTTACGGTCATTCCCGTTGTGATTAGTCCTGTGATGCGGTATTGTTTGACTTTGCTCTGTATCACGAATACTTCTAAACAACTGGTGGTTGCATTCAGGCCTGTGCTCGCTCAATAGTCTCCTCAAGGTGGTCTTCGCAGACGTACTCCGAGAGTACGTCATCAGTCAGCACGTAATAGTCGGCATCATGCTCACAATCATCGGTCGCACATGGGCGCGGCGTGTTTCGCTCGCCGAATCCAAGGACGAGATCGACACCCGGCCGATCGAGACGATTCGTCATAGCTACTTCTCTCTTGATAGGCCATATAGTTCTTCTATATTTCTGAGAAAACCGTCTGTTCTGCCTCAGCTGTCTACACCCAGCTGTTCTAAACGAATCAAGCCGAACAATCACTCTCTACTCAGCTGAGTGGTTCGATCGTGGTCATAACACCCTTAACAGGGCGAAGCGTCGGCGTTGGTCGTAAATTCCGGAGCTCCTGAGCAACCACCTCGATATCGAATTCCTGTGTCAGGCGAGCGAGCGAGAGCGTCGCTCCCGAGAGGGCAAACTGCGAGCCAATACACGAATGAGGTCCCGTACTGAACGGGAAATACGCGCTCACGGCATTCGGTGATCGTCGTTCCCATCGCGACGGATCGAACTTTCGTGGATCGTCGAAGTACCGTTTGTCCCGATGAACAGACCACTGCGGAAGGATCACTGCAGATCCCTTCTCTACTACGTAGTCGCCTAGCTTGACTTTCTCACTTGCTTGGCGGAACACCGCCCACACTGGTGGATACAATCGTAGCCCCTCCCGATATACACGGCGAGTATACGAAAGATCCGTGAGATGGTCATACCGTGGTTGTTCAGTACCAAGCGCACTGTCTGCCTCGGTTCGAACGCGATCTCGAATCGCCGGGGATCGAGCAAGCAAACCGAGTGTATAGGTCAGGCTGAGCGCAGTCGTCTCGTGTCCCGCGATAAGGAATGTGGCGACCTCATCACGGATCTGAGTCTCCGGGTACGTGACCGCCGGATCCGCTTCAGCGCGTAACAAGAGCGCAAGCATATCTCGCGGAGGTTGGTCCTCGTCCGTAGTTGCTAGTTTGGCCCGTCGTTGCTCGATTATTTCCTCGCTCAAGTTGCGAATGCCTTCAGCTGCTTGCTTGAACTCCGGGGAGATCCGTTGTGGAAGCCAGTTCAGACGGACAGTCGACGGTGAGAACTCGAATTCGATGCCCGCAATATGCATCCACTCGTGGAACTGTGCTGCCCGCTCACGGCCGAGATCTTCACCTAAGAGAATTTCCGAGGCGACCCGGATTGTCAGTGCCGTCATAAGTACATCTGCAACAGTGAGTTCTCGTGGCTCGGTACCCGACCTCACTGATAGTGCACCTGCTCGCTCAGTCGTCCTCTGGTGAGACGAGAATGTGAGACAGGATATTCGTGGTCCCACGTCGGATCCGCTCGGTCACCGCCTGATCCGACACCCCCAGTTGCGTCCCTAACTCCTTGGAGGTTATCTCACGCGGAACCGTAAAGTAGCCCTCCTCAAGCGCGACAAGGAGTGTATCGTACTGAATATCCGTCAACCCATAGCGAGTCGGTGATTCAGCGCTGCTGGGCCGATAGGTACGATTGAGTGATAGCGGGAGGCCTGCCTCTTTACAATGAGCGTGAAACTCTGAAAGCGCCTCATGGCTCGGAAACCGAAGTTCGAACGTCCACGTGCTGCCTATCCCAACCGCATCGAGGAGATCCGCCCGCTGGGATTGGATCTCAGTGAAGATACTATCGGGCTCTTCGGCCCACTCGATGCGATACAACGCCCGATCCTCGAAGACGTCCAGTTGGGTGATCGACTCGATCAATCGATGCTCACGAAGGCGCTGTTCGACTGGTTCGGGCTCGTCCGTATGGATCCAGATCAGGGGCACCGTTCGCTCCCCAGCCGGAATCACCCGTTCGAGTTGGATCGGCACATCCGGCAGCTCCGCGAGCAACTCACTGAGCACGAAATCACCCTCGACCTGGATTTCAGCAATCACACTCATATGTTACCTACCCCGTCATCAGCGTCCCGCGTCTTTTTTCGCGAGTTCGAGAATCATGATCTCCCAGTCGGAATCGTCGGTTGTGGTCCGACACTCCCATCTTCCTTCGATGTCACCCTCGTTTTCGTGGGCTGGCTGCACGAGTTTCTGCAGTACAGTAGTGAACGCTTCCTCTGTGGTGACCGTTTCAGCTACTGTTTCAAAATCGTCCATGATGCGGTCTGGTATGGTCTGGATGGGCTGTTTGAGTGCCAGGCTGATCGATCTCTGTCCGTGTCGCGGGCGGGTATCCCTCGATACCAGTGTGACCTTCTCATCTGGTCCGTATACCCCCTCCGAGCCCGATTCGTATATGACTATGGTCTAATACCTTACATTAACTTGGTATACCAACGTATTGGCGATAGAATGTATAGGTGGTTGGTATACTCTGTGAATTCCTTTTAGGCGTCCTCGATCTACGCTTCCCAACAACGCTAAATGACACCCAGCGGGACCGGTTCGTTTTATGCAAATAACAATTACTATAAAAATACACTTGTTTCTATCTGTTTCACATCTATATTAGTGATCCACACATATCACCCATACACTTCAAAGAGTATAGTCGCTCCAGAGATTGTTATGTATGAATACTATAACTATATAACGTGCTAATGATCTTATTGGAATGAGCACCCACGAAGATCGGAAAGAGACCGTCTCTCCTACTCGCTCGACATCTACTGTCGAATCGAGGATGCCAAATCCCACACGCTGGCACGAAACAGCACACTTGCAGGATGGCACACCGATTAGTCGTCTCGGTGCATACTGGTATATTCTTAACGATGATGGAGATGTGATTAGTGATGGCTATCACGAGATCTATCTCAACGAAACTGAGGATTATGAGGGTAAGCGGAGTACACGACGTGAACAGATTACGCTCTATACCAAATCCGAAACAGCCTAATCAACTCTCAGTGGAAAAGACAGTTCTTGATGAATCTCCGTAGCACTATCGGTTAATTCGGTAGTTCCGTGTTTGATAGCTGGATGAAACGAGCAGCAATCGAGTGAGCACGGACAATCGATCCAAACACGAAGAGTACCAGTACGAACCATTGCTCACATCGAGACCGGCGTACTTCCTTCACTGTCGAGTGAGTCGGAGGAGCTCCCATTGAGATGGACTGAAACTGCATCTATGACCGTCGCTCAGAAGTCATAGATAAGTAGCTCCGTCAAATTAGTTGAGGCTTAAAGATACGCCAGACGTGTCTAGAGACCGCTGCGATACGGGAGATGTCAATACTCGTGGACAGCAACATCATCAAAACGATTGAAGTGATCGGCTAACAGATCGTACGCGCGTTTACTGAGTGCGATCGTTCTTGTGTCGATTGATGCAATAATTATAGCTACCTATGCTACGGCTATAAGTATTTGTGCCAACGATTTGCGGCTACGTCCCTGAGATTATTATCCCAACGGCAGTCGAGATTCCACGTCGTTTACGATGTGGAGGATGTCAACGCTCAGTCTTGAGTTGGCCTCTTATATCCGCAGCTGGCAACTCTCCTCGTGAAAGTCTCTCACACAGCGTTTCTCGATCATAGAAGCGAAAATCATACCGTTCGAACCACTCTTCACCAACGTCGATTGGCTCTGAGTCCCAATAGTGTGCTTGCCAGAGGATCAGTTCGACCCCCCGACCCGATTGGTGAATGAGGCATTGAATATCGATTCCAGCATACCCATTCTGAAGGGCTTTTTGGACTGTCTCTACCAATTGCTTGCGATACGATTGGTGGAGAAGACAACTAATCGCTTCATCACTATCCATGGCTTGGTGAGAGGCTGATGGATTCAGTCGTGACCACTCTCGTTCCTGTGAGATGAACGCTATTTCACTAGTACCATAGCGTCCCTACCACGTAGTTATTCTCTGAATACAGTGTATGCGAGGACTAGATCAGTAAAATTCCAGGGAATTTTGAACAGTATTCCGACAGCGATGACGGAAAACCGTCTTGCAACCAGAGGACAGAGGCTATCAGCTCGAAATTCCATGATGAGAGTCCCATGTCTGTAGGTGCAGGAGGAAGTCAATGGATAGTTAGGTAGACTGAGCAGCAATCGAGTGGGCACAGACAATCGATCCAAACACAAACAGAACCAGTATGAACCACGCCACATCAGGCACAGCAGCGAACGGAAAGGCAGTAAACTGGGCAAGCCCCAGAGCGCTGATGGTTACAAACCCACCACTCAGATAGAGCCGATCCCAGAGCAACGTCCCCGCGTGCGAGTGGTGGAGATACTCCTGCACATACTGATAGTCTGGCCCGAGTTCGATCGTGCCCCTCGGTTGATTGTAGTCGATGATATTTGCGTCATCGAGTTTCGGGAGGTGCGTCTGATAGAGCGAGACGTACGCGCGCTTTCGGTCTCTGTGGGTCACATAGGCGTCCTCATCCTCCAGCTCCCACTCTGCGAGCGCGTCTGCAAGATCACTCAGTCTCACGACTCCCGAGTGTGTCTCAAGATACTGCAACACATACCGACGTCGGCGATTGCGAAGGAGGTCGAACAGCAGGTCTTTTGACGGCTCTTGGTCGGACGGTGGTGAGGAGAATTGTTCTTGGAGTAGCTCGTAGCCAGGCAAATGGCTGATGCCCTCAGTCATCATATCCTCTGGGTCGGTCGATTCAGTCGATTCCCGGTCGGTCTCCGGTTCAGGTATCTCGTAGCTCATGGTGTATCGGCCTCAGGGGACTATTTTCCCTTACAACTCGTTGTCACATGCGACGTAGATAAAGATTGATTGTCAGGTTCGCTTGTTGCATATCTAACCAGTATTTCTCACTGAATGACACGCCGGAAGGACAACTCTTTTTCGTATTTTCGGATGGATTTCGAAATGCTTCTCTGAACACAGCGCTCTCGTCAACTACCCCGGCGTGTACGCCGGGGCTTGTCGGTGAACTCCCGTTCAAGCCGAAACATCGGCGGACGTAAACTCGTCGCTTACGTTCACCGTTCCCGACTTTAGGGCGAGTTGACGGTTCGCCCGTCCATGCGGAGACTTCTGCCCCGCACGGACATGCTTTATTCCGATATTCTTCGCCGTCGCAACGTCGCAATACGACGTTGCTGCCCGTCGGATATCATCCGACGACCGCGTTGTAGTCCGCCTGAACCTCGTAGTCACACTTCCGGCAACAGAATCGCTCCTGTTTGGGTCGGTTCCCCCGCTCGGTGGTTTCGCGGAGGTCGTCGCGCCGCTCTTGTAGAACGGCTAACTTGACAACGACGGTACGCCGTATCACAATCCCATATGTGCAGCAGTGTATTATAAACGTCTGAGAGTTGGCCGGCTGTATACGGTGGTTGCGTAGAGGGACTTACGCGATTCCCGCCCTTCGGCCTCAGGGCGGGATTCCCTCGCTGTTTAAAGATGGGCCACAGTCGCGTCATCGCGTCAGATCAATTCATGCGTACCACGGCATGACCTCTGGCACAGGAGGCGCTATCTCATCCAATTCCGAGAGGGTGAGTACGTCGAGTTCTCCTGCATCACGACGATCCGCAATATAGCTCATGATCGCATCGAACTCATCAACCGGCGTTTCCCCAGGAATGGCGTGCCAGAATAATCCGCCGAATCCACCCCACTCAATAAGGAGGTCAACGTACTCAGTCGCCGCTTCGAACGTCCGTTCCGATGATCGACCAAGAGCGGGGAAATTGCGTGGGAGCCCGTATCCCGGCTCGCCCCCAATCATCGCGAGCGAATGGTGCTTTCCGATGAGATCGTAACTCGACTGATCATGCTCACCAAATGGATACGCGAAATACTCCGCTCCCCGTTCGAATCCGTGCTCGATAAGCCATTCTTTTGACTCCCGGATTTGGGTTTCCTGTTCGTCGACGTCGAGTTCAGTAAGGTGATCATGATAGAGCAGATGGCTACTGATCTCCCAGCCAGCTGCCTGCAGTTCTTCGAGTTGTTCGAGGGTGAGCCGATCATCTCCCGTATCAACGTTTGTGGGATTGATGAACGTGTTCGACGGAATGTCGTACTTGCGTTGGATCGGAAGTCCCTCGGTATATTGGGAGACGAACCCATCGTCCCACTGGATCATGAGCTTCGGCGTCTCGGGTAACTCGACGACATCGAGCGAGTCAAGCCACAGTGAGCCGCTTGTGTCTTCCCCGAAGCGCGACTGTATCTGAATCCGGCGTATCGATGAAAGATCCGGCATCGCCGCTGGTTCCCATTCACGGACGCCGAGATCGACCGGCATGAACGTTGTATCATCGCCTGTTTTATGTATTCGTGAGCGAAATCTGAGCTGGCGTTCTTGGTGGTCTTCAACGACGATATCGACTGACTCGCCTTGTGTGTCGGATAGATGCAATTGACAGACGAGGTTGAGGCGGTGATTACTCAGATCGAGATCAAGGCCTGCACGCTCGACTCGTGCCCACGGCTTAGTCACACTGACGTCAATTCGGGCGGCGTGCTCACCCGTTATTCGCTCGGTTTGATCAGCTGTGAGTTCGCCGCCGCTCGATTCCCATGCAGTCAGATCATGAAAGTCGAAGAGTGGATCATATGATTCTGGATCCGGTTTTTCATGGGTGTCTTCTGTTTGATCGTCTGCCTCGTTGTCATCCTGAGTTGATTCGGATTGGTCTGGATCCGTGTCCTCGAGTTGATCTAATTGCCCGAGACAGCCTGCAACGCTGGTTACCCCGACTGTTGCGAGTAAGGCTCGTCGATTAAGTGTCATTGTGAATACGCTACAATAACTTAGTCTGAGGTATTGTTATCAGCTACTTACTGAAAACAACCATTCAAACATACGCTATCAATCAATGCTTACTATTAACGTGAGTGAAGACGAATTATGCCTTAATATTGCCGTCTGTTGCCGATTCCTCGGCCGGTGTAAGCATGAGTTTTCGCCTGAAGATCGCGTATTCAAGGGCGTAGCGTCCTGGCCCACTTAGAACGAGCGCAGTCGTAACCAAGAAGAGAGTCAGAGTGAACTCGATCCCGTTGGTACCGGCTGCGAACCCGTTTGGAAGGTGGACAATCCAGGTCGCCACTGCCATATCGATGGCGAGCAGAATCGCTGCGTACCGGGTGAACAGACCGACAAGCAGTAGGAATCCACCGACAAGCTCAACGAGCCAAACTACCCATGCAAAGAGCGTTGGGAATGGGACGCCAAGACTGACGAGGAAACCGGCGAATCCGTCAATACCGGCTGCTTTGGGACCGATATTGAGGACCTTTCCGCCACGGTGACGAGAAACACAATTCCAAGAGAGACTCTCACCAGTAAGGCGCTCCAGTTATACATGCTACGCTCAGTCAACGAAATGCCACTAATCATCATATACAAGACTTCCCAGACAATAAACGTCTACGGTCTGCTATTATTACAAGGATTTTAATCATAAACGCTCCGTTTTCTTGACAGTACTGAAAAATTATTCTCAGCGGTCCGTTCCAATGAGTATGTATCGGCTGATGTATCATGAAGAATAATGGTTAAAAATTCTGTTCTAATCCGCTCTCCACGAATTGGCTCAAGAAATTAGCCGGCAAATGACACCGAATTATTTCCCAGTAGCCGATACTTATTCGAGAAATTCCTGCAGTAGAGTCCCTCTACAAACAGTCTCTGTTTGCGGACATATCGGTGGCGGGCAAATCACTACTAATTCTAAATCTGCTCTAAGCCGCTATTGAGACGTGATCTGAGCGGTATAGGGAGCATATACCAGTCGTTTCAATCGATACTTATCGTTGATGTTATCGGACCAGCAGTGCTCATCGGATCAGTTGCTCATTACGATTGACTAACTTGTCCCTTAGACGACGTATTGTCCGGATAACAGTATTCCAACTGCCACATGGGACTGATTGTCTCGTAACATGAACGAGCAAACGTCACCTGGACACACCCAGGAACGAACGGACGAAGCACAGTCACTCGATCAACCGGCCACCACTCGACGCGAGTTCATGATCGGTGCGGGGGCCGCCGCCACCACGCTCAGTAGTGCCGCCAAGAACGTGGACCTCGACGAGATGGTTCCGGAGACGCCCGATGAGGGCGGGAAAGTCCGCCACTTCGACGTGCACGCGATCAACGTTGACATCGTTTACAACGCGTTCGGCCAGCACCAGCCCAACGGCGTGATGTACGTCCTCGAAGAGAACCTGAAGGCCGCCCGACGGGCCTCGGGCTGTGCGCCCGGCGGCGACGTCGATACGTCGGTGCTTGAACCGCTCGTGATCCGCGCCAACGAGGGCGACATCGTCGAGATTGACTTCCACAACCATCTCGATTGCCGCGCCTCGATGCACCAGTACGGCCTCCCCTACGAGGTCAACGAAAGCGACGGCCTTGCGGTCGGTTACAACGAGGACACCACGGTCGCGCCGGACGATTCGATCACCTACCGCTGGTACGCGAACCACCAAGGAACGCGTTTCTTCGGCGACGGCGCCAGCCCCGCAATGTTGAGCGATCCCGAAGAAGAATTCGACGACAACAACCTCCAGTCGCGTGGCCTCTTCGGCGCGCTCGCCGTCGAGTCGCCTGAGGCCACGTGGACCGACCCGAAGACCGGCAAGAAACTCGAAAGTGGGGTCAAAGCCGACATCCATGAACCCGACGGGGTGAGCCACCGCGAGTTCGTTGTCTGCTATCACGACGCGATCGACATCGTCAATGCCGATGGCAGCGAGCCCGTCTGGCCCGGCACTGACAACCCACAGAGCATCCACGCGATCAACTACCGCGCGGCCACGACGAGCGCACGACTTCAGGACGAAGAAGAGGAGACGTTCTACAGTTCGTGGGTCCACGGCGACCCCGGCGGCGGCGACCTCGTCTTCCCCTGCTATACGGGCGACCCCGTGAAGATGTCCATCGTCGGCGCCCAACACGAAGAGAACCACGTTCACCACCTCCATGGTCACCGCTGGAAGAGCATCCCCGGCGAAACGGAATCTGACACCATCGATTCCCAGACGATCGGCCCGACCGCGAGCTTCGAGGCTCGCCTGACCATCGCCCACGGACCGGGTTCAATCTCGCCAGATATCGAGGCTGAGGAGGCCTTCGAGACTGGTGCGGGCAACGGCGAAAATACGGGCGATTACCTGTTCCACTGCCACATGTTCCCCCACTACGGTGAGGGAATGAACGGGATGATGCGCGTGCTCGATAAGGAGCACAAAGAGCTCCAGCTGCTGGAGAACAGCGACCCGCCGCTTGACGCGGACTCCGAGATCGAGGGCTTCCCCGAGTTCATTCCCAACGAGGACGGCGAACTCCCGCCCAAGCCGCCGGGATCGCAAAGGAACGGTCGTGAGGCGGAAGGGGCCGAAGCCGAGGCGCTTGGCGACGTCGTCCCCGGCGCGCCGTATCAGGACCCGTGCGATCCCGAGGGGTTCGACCCCGAGGTGCTCGGTGAAACACGCGAATATACGATCGTCGCGCTGCCGGCGGATGTTGTGTATAATGACGCCGGCGATCACGACCCCGAGGGGAAGGTCTACGTCCTCGAGGACGACGCCGAGGCGGTCCGTTCGGGGAAGATGAACCCCGAGCCGCTCGTAATTCGCGCGAACGTCGGCGATTGTGTCGAGGTCACGTTCAAAAACGAACTCGAACTCGGCAAATCGGTTCACCCCCACTTCGTCAATTTCGACCCACTGGGGTCGGACTCGGCGAACGTCGGCTACAACTACGATCAAGGGACCGACTCGAACGAGACGATGCACTACCGGTGGTTCGCAAACGAGGAGGGCACGATCTTCTTCCACGACCACATCACCGGGATCCCGGAGTCCCAAAACGGCATCTTCGGGGCGATCATTGTCGAACCCGAGGATTCGACGTGGCACGATCCTCACACGGGTGAGGAGATCGAGAGCGGAACCCAGGCGATGATTAATCCCAAGGACGGGGACGCCTTCCGCGAGTTCGCGCTGCTGTACCACGACTTCGCCCCGCTCAAGAACTGTGATGGTGAGTTCATCAACCAGCAGATGGAGCACAACCAGAACGCGGGCTCGGGCGCGATCAACTATCGGACCGCGCCGTACTTCCGGCGCACCGGCGACGATCCCGCATACGTCCACAGTTCGCGGCTCCATGGCGACCCACCGACACCCACTCTCGAGACGTACGCGGGCGATCCCGTCCGCATCCGGTTGTTGCAGGGTCCCTACGAGGAACAGCACAACTTCGGAATCCACGGCATTCGTGGTCAGGCCGACGAGCTCCGGCGTGAGGCAACGACCTCGCAGATCATCGGGCCATCGGAAGCGTTCTCTTTCGATCTGCTCGCGGAGGATACGGCGGCCGACCGGCTGCACGACCTGCCGAACCCGGACGGCCTGCCGATCTGGGACCACGTCTACGGCTCGGATATAGTCCAGGACCTCTGGGAGGGGATGTGGGGGATCTTCCGGCTGTTCGACGCCGAAGTCGAGCACCTTCAGACGCTTCCCGGCAGCGATGCACCCGACGCGAGCATCAGCAACGAGGAGCTCCGGGAGATGGGCCACCCGGCACCGTTCAGCGACTTCGATTGGACGGAGTTCGGTCACAAGGCGAAGCTACTGTACGCCAAGAACGACGACCGGGAGTTCCCACCCGATAAAGACGCCCGCCAGAACGACAGCATCGGCGAGCGCCCACCGGTAGCACCCGAGCCTGGTGAACCCTGTCCGGCGGGAGCTCCGGACCGGACGTACAACATCACCGCGATCCAGACGGAGATCGAGTACAACGACTACGGCGATCACGATCCCTACGGCATCGTCTATGTACTCGACAACGAGGTCGAAGCAATTCGTTCGGGGGAGAAGAACCCCGAGCCGCTGACGATCCGGGCCAATATCGGTGACTGCGTCGAGATCAACCTCACAAACGCGCTAGGCGATCTGGACGACGATCACGCTCACCCGACGTTCGATATCGAGCCGGACGCCGACTGGGATCGCTCACAGCGCATCTCGTTAACGACCCAGAACCTGCTGTTCGACGACCAGGGCTCGTCAGGCATGGCCGTCGGATTCAACTTCGATTCGACGGTGGCGCCGGGCGAGACGATGACCTATCGGTGGTTCGCGGATCCTGCACCCGTCGTCGAACCTGGAGAGGAACCTGAGGGGGCCCGCTCGCTCGGAACGAGCGTCGTCTCGGACTTCGCGGACGTGCGCAGCAACCGCCACCACGGCGCGTTCGGCAACATGATCGTTGAACCCGAAGGCTCGGAATGGCTTGATCCCGAGACGGGCAAGCCAGTTCTGAATAGCACCCAAGCGATGATTACGAACCATGAGGAGGAGGACTTCCGCGAGTTCGCCTTGATGTTTACCGACGGGATGTACATCGTCAACGACGACGGAAGCTGTCCGATTCCGCGAGTAGGATTGGCCGACGAAGAGGACGTTGATGTCGAAGAATTAGCGGACGAACCATGTAATCAGATCCTCGAACAAGAGGACCAGGGCTTCCAGGGAATCAACTACCGCTCGGAGCCGTTTGCACGGCGGTTCGAAAACGACGAGCGCCAGTACAAGGTCTACAGCTCGGAGGTCCACGGCGATCCCAACACGCCGCTCCTGCGCGCGTACACGGAGGATCCCGTGACGCTGCGCGTGAGTCAGCCGGCTGATCGAGCCAACGGGATCACGTTCCATTGTGCCGGTCACCAGTGGCGCCGGAACAACGTCTCAGAAGCACGGCTGGTTGGCACGCAGGACGATCTCTCGACAGGCGCAGCTCGCGAACTGGTGCTAGACGGTGGTGCCGGGGGCGTGCTTGGCGACACGGGCGACTACGTCTACCAGGAGCGCAAGACCAAGTTCTACCTCGAAGGTGGACTCTGGGGGCTTATGCGCGTCCAGGATGCGAAAAAGAAGTTCGATCAATCAGTGTTGCCACTCCCTGATCGAGCAGCGGAGTTCGAAGATGACTCAGAATCACGTGACTCGCTCGGGTTCGGATCGGATTCCGACTCGGAGCAGCTCACGGTGGTTGATTCACTCGGACATTCGAAGGGAGACTGAGGTGAGTATCCATGTATGATTTGACCGGTTTCCAGCGCGACCTCCTGTACGTCGTTGCTGGCAAGAACGATCCCAACGGGCTCGCAGTCAAAGCCGAGCTCGAGGAGTACTACGAAGGGGAAGTCGCTCACAGTCGCCTGTACCAGAACTTTGATCGTCTTATTGAGAAAGGACTGATGGAGAAGGGGAACATCGATCGGCGGGCGAACTACTACGTGCTGACTGATCGCGGGCGTCGGGAGATCGACGCGCGTCGCGAGTGGGAAAGCCAGTACGTTGCCGTCCCCGTTGTCGACCAGCCCACGAGTGCGACTGTGACCGCAGACGAGTAGAGACGCCTGATTGAAGGCATCTTCCGATCTTTTCTTCCGGGTTTGACACGGTGGATGACCGTGGATGAGTACCGTGTGCAACAGCCGGTTTTGTAGACAATTGGTGGTACACAAGGAAGTACCGCGGACACAGGTATCTGTTCTCAGAATGTAAGCCCTGTGGATGGGCTTCAGTCGTCGTTGTGTTTGTTGTCGTCGTCCTCGACCTCGCCGTTGTGGAGGTCGTCGTCGGGACGCGAGATGTGGAACGCGTCCTCGTTCTCCTCAAGCGGGACGACCGCCGCGATGTCCCATCCTTCCCGTCATCGTTCCGTGGTTCGGGGATGACTTTGCGCACAGGCAAGAATCAAACAATCCAAGGGTACAATAGCGTCTCTCGCTGCAATCGAGTAGCATCCATCATATCCGAAGCGTCAGGGATCACAATCTGCACGTCGGCAGTGATCTCATCTTGGATTGCTTCGGCGCGTGGCAGCTCAAGACGCTATTTCTTTGTTAACACGGAGCGCAGCTCTATGGGGTTCATTGTTAACGTGAGAAACTCGTAATGAAGCTGTTTGTATCGAGAAAGAGCCTCATGGCTGTTCGCGAAGCTCGCGAATCTTCGACACTGAATCGATATCTTGTCCTAAAGAGATTGATCGAGGGTTAAGGAGGTATCAGATGCCTCATATGCGGTCGGTTCACGCTCCTGGAGTGAGTAAGAGTCAGTATTCTTCGACAGCGATGACCTTGGCCATCGCGGGGTGGGTAAGGTCACTATCAGCGCTGACGACTGGTGCGTCAAGCTCGCGCCCAACCGCTGCAATCAACGCGTCCATTCCTGCAAGATACGGTCCTTCTGGTCCGACTTCATCAGCGATCGCTGCCGCGGTCACTGCCGTCTGCTTATCCACGCTGTATACTTCTCCCCACGACAAGGAATCACGCACTTCATCAATATTGCTGTCTTTGGGGCCGTTTCCGACTCCGACAAGCGCTTCGGCGTATGCAGGGACTGGATGGATGAACACCTCGTCGCTATGCTTTTGAAGGTACTCACGGGTGGCTTCGACGCCACTGAGATAGTCGATCAGAAACGTCGCGTCCAGAACCTTCATTCGATGTCTATGCGGCGCATGCGTTCTTTCGATTTCTTTCTACTCTGATCAACGTTCTCACGGACCCGGTCAGCTTCCTCGTCGGATAGTATCCCAAAGCCAGCGAACAGGTCGCGATCAGTTGAAGGGCGAGTAGCAAACGTTCGTTCGAGGACGTCGTTGTAACTCTCCCCCTCCCGTCGACGGCGCTCGATCTCACGTTTCACCGCTTCACTGACCCGAATTTGTTTGTCGGCAACGCCCATCTTTCGTTGACATTGTACGTTGACGCACCTGAATCTTTCGCCCGTTTTGGGTGACACTCGGCGCTGTTGATATAGATCCCATGGAGTGGTTTGTTCCCGGATTAGCCTCACGCACCTGCACAGCATCTCGAAAATTCCCTGCCATGGGGCTTCTTTCGAGAATGGCCTACTCCTCGAGCATCTTGATCCGGCCGTGGATCCAGCCGATTCCCTGCCGACAGATCACGGCCTCGCCCGGGTCGAAGTTCCGGAGGTCGCCCTTCGAGAAGCAATATTCCTCCCACTACTCGCGATCGGACGGTGGACGACCATCACCTGATGAGTGAGTGTGCTCCTCGAAGACTGTCCCGATTCAGTCCTGCGAATGAGCGAGTTCAAATACCATGATCTCCAGATCAGGGGCATCCTCGTACCGACAGACCCACGTTGGACCTAGGGGAACGCCATTCCGGGCGGCTGATTGAAAGAGCCGACATAGTTCACGGTCTACTTCTTCCGTGCTCTGCACGTCATAGGGAGTCTCGATACAAAGACTACACTCTATTACCCGAAAAAGTACAAGCCTGGTATGCCATCTCTTGGTGGAGATCAAACCATCCATACTTATTTCGACACTTTCCGAGACGCGGGCATACCAAGGGACGAGATTATACCTGTATATATCCTTACAAAAAGCAAGGATTGGACCCCCTTGCAGCTATGAGCGTCTGAGTTCAGCGGGGACTCAACACATGGTTGTCAGAGGCTATGGATCCTAGGAGAATGGGCCTCAGGGTGATGTCAGAGGCGTCCTGAGTCCCCTTTCCTTGTAGTGCGTTATGCCGAGAGAGGCGTCCGTTAGCACCAAGATATACTGATTCTACACATTGCCGTCCCGTTGTCGACCAGCCCACGAGTGGGGCTGTGACCGCAGACGAGTAGGCTATTAGTGAGGTTACCTGCGGGATCAAGACAGGTCGTGACCCCCCTCTATTGATTCCAGCATTGTCTGTCAGGCATAATTACCATGCAGGTGTGACAGTATATTCTGTACCTGCGCTACAGCAATGGGGCTCGATTGCCCATGCGGTCATTTGCCCGATGCGCATGCCTCTGACACAATGAACTTGAACAACCGCTCACCATTCGATCGTCGACACACAAAGCGAGGTATAGATGAGTAGCAACATCGACGCAGTTGTGCCCTGCGATACCGATGTCTTTGGCGGGACAACCGCTCATACGGCTGTCTTCAAGACACTCGCATCGCGATCATGCCGCTATGTCATCTACTATTTCTTAGCGACATCTGCCTCCAGTAGCTCAGTTGAGGACGTAGCTGCAGGGATTCAAACACTAGCAAGCCAGGAGAGTAAGCAATCAGCAGTAGTTGAGAGTAACCAGCTCAAATCGCTCTTGATAGAGGAGTCGCTTCCCCGACTTGAGGGGCTTGATGTCATCGAATACGATTCCCGAAGTGGGAGTGTTTGATATTATCAGCAGCCCTTCGTCGAGGAGTACACCGAACATGTGGCCTATCAAGAGTTATCGTCGGATTTCGTTCAGGAGTCACTGTAGCAGCGTCCACAGTACTTCTGAGTGAACTCTGGATGACTGCTAGTGGCTCCAGGTATCGCTGGTGGGAAACGGATCAGTTATCGTATAGCAAGAGACGGAGCCTTGTGCAACAAACGGAGTGCACAAAGGACAGTGTTGAACAAGGTACCAGAGTGAAGATCGTGGTCAAGACGACCGATCTAATCACACCGTGTGTGATATGCTTCTGAAGACAGAGTCGGCGAAACCGTTTCTACCCTTTACACTACTACTAAACAAAGGTACGGTTGTTCAAAGTTGTAACTAGGAAAGGAGGGCTTTCCCGGGTCGTCGACTGTGCTCCCTCTTCTTGGACTGTTGTTAGGACATCCCGCTCTCTGCGGGAGGTTGTTCGATACCTCGGTCTCAATGATCGAGATACCGGTCGGCTGCCTCCTCGTTGATGACAACGAGCTTCTTGCCACGACGTTTCGTCTGCTCGACCTCGTCTTTCCCTAACTTCTCAAGAAAATCCATGACACGGGCCACAGTTTGCGTATGTGGCCTCGATCCTTCGGCGACGGTGATCACCTTCGCGAATGTCTGGCTATTGAGCACGAGGCCAACAGGCGCTTTCTCAGCATACTCCGAACATCGCGAGCGATGAAGCGAGCACGTTTCTGGTTGGTCGTGAGCTCGCGATCAACGACGGTTCGAAGAAACGAACGCCCTCGATCCCTCGTGGCTACCGTTCCAGCGACGAGATCTCGATCCGAGTTCTGTCGTTCAGACTCAGAGCACGGTCGATGAATCCCCCGTGACCATGCCGGAGACGTTTGGAGAACAACTGATGGGAGATCCCGGGTGGTTCGCGAGAAGGTTGATGAAGTAGCAATCGAATCAAAGCTCACGGTTTTCCTCGGTCAGTTCTTCCTGCTCATCTCTCCGTTTGCGAAGCCACTGAATAAGTGGTGATTGGAGTGGTTGATAGTATTTCCCAAGTAAGACTTCACCGGAAAACTGTTCACCAACGTCTTCTGCAATATGACCGATCTCCGATCGTTGTAGAATTCTTCCTCGTGTAATTCCCATCATGATCGTATCATACTCGCCCGCTTCGGCAAATTGAATAATAGCTTCCGAAACGTTCGTCGCCGAAATCGAAGCAATGGAAGCATTAACCCCACTTCCCTGTAACGCTGTTTGTCGATCTAGAAGAAGCGACTCAACAGCATCGGTATCATTCTCATCGACGTACAGAAGGGTAAGCGATACTCGCTCATCATCCGTAAAGGCCGTGGCGATATTCTCAATGAACGCTGCATGCGGACCTCCAACAGTTGGTAACAGAATATTTCTGGGGGTGTTCGGGCCTTCCGTTTTCGCGATGACCAGGTCACAGGGGGTATTCTCGACGATATAGTCGATAGTCGTTCCTAATATCGGGGGTTTGGTTGGCTTAGAGCGCCCCCGCCATCCGAGTATAACCAGTTCACTATCTCGTTCTTGAGCGAGATTTACGATACTGCGTCCAACATTCCGACCAATCGTTACCACTCGATGCGCTGGTATGTCCTCGGGAACATATCGCATCGCCTCCGCTAGTAGCTCTCGTTGATTCGTGATATAATTCGCTCCCTCTTCAAGTGGTGTCTGGACGGGGACCGTTACCACAGTCGTGAGCAATACTTCTCCATTATGGTGGCGAGCGATTCTGCTCCCAAAGGTCACCAGCCGCTTTGCCGTTTCCGGGTTTGAAATAGCCACCACGACCTGATACGGTCGTTCAACTAGTGCGCGTTCCTCTGAGATTGCCCTCGTCTCGCGGGCAATCTCTGTCTCTCGGATCCGACCACGGGAGTAAACGAAGAATAGACCCACCCCAGCGAGAATCCATCCAATGGCGATATACCACGCAAGCGGACTGTAGTTGAAGAAATACATCGCGAGAAGAAGTTTCGTTATGATACCGAGGATAGGAATATATGGGAACAACGGTGCGATATACCCGTATGTGAGTTCATCCCCTCGTTCTCGCCGAATTTTGATCATTGAGTAATTCACTTGTAAAAACAATAAGAGGAACATAAGATCGGCCGCTGCTGCAACCTGTGCGAGCGGCAACAAAACGGCCATTACAGCGATAAGCCCACCACTGAGTAGTATCGAAATATGGGGAGTACGGTACTTGGCGTGGATGTAGCTGAACGAGTCAGGGAATACCCGATCTTGTCCCATTGCGTAACCCACACGAGAACTGGAAAACGTGGTCGCATTCAGCGCAGCTAATGCAGACAGAATTCCAGTGACAAGGATCAGCAAAGTGCCGTACGGAAGTAGCTGTCCAGCCGCTTGCGCAAGCCCAAACTCTCCAAGATGCCCTAATACTTGCCAGACGGCTGGATCAGCCGGTAGTTCGGGAACCGTACTACCGCCAATGCTATCGGTTTGCTGTGCGGTCTCTACGAGGCCAGGTGTCAGTTGAACGGCCCCAATAAGGACGATACCGACAAGGATGTAGATCGTGACGACGATCAGCATTGAGTAGAAGATCGCTTTGGGAATGTTCTCTCGCGGATTGACTACTTCTCGACCGGATTGAACGATGATTTCGTACCCTTCGAAGGCGATGAACGTGAGCCCCATCGCGAGAAAGACGCCCCCAACTCCCTGTGGCAAAAACGGATCGAAATCGACAGTCGGATTCGGTTGTCGAATCAACACCATGAGACCGACTATAATGAACACAAGGACGATCGACAGCTGGAAAAACGTGACGAGGTTCTCAACCCGGCTGGCCTCTTTTGCTCCTCGATAATTGACATACGTAAAAACAATGACTGCGAGTAGCGCGAACAATTTCTGAAGTGTTACAGGAGCAAGCCCTGGATCGAATCCAAAGTATCCCGTGATGATCAGTGTGACAAACGAACCGAAGCTGAGGATATAGAGTGAGCCAGCGACTGCATGGGCAAACCAGCTTATCCAGCCTGAAAGAAACGCATGAGGACGACCGAGTGCTTCACGAACCCATAGATAGCCACCGCCGGGTTCTGGAATAGCACTTCCCAGTTCAGCGTAAACCATCGCGGTGAAGATGGTGATAATTCCATTCAGTGCAAACGCTAAAATGATTGCTGGGCCAGCTTCACCAGCAGCAAGCCCGGTCAGAACGAAGATACTGCCACCGATCATCGCACCAATGCCAAGGACGATGATATCGAGTAGGGACAGTTCCCGAGCGAACTCGGCATCCATGTCGTCAATCGATGCCATTGCCCTCATCGTCGTCTATAGTCATCTTTCAATAGACTAACACACCCTGTCAGTACTACAATCTTGTTACTAGACCAACAACCTTGCATCGTCAGTAGGGAGCAAATCGTATGAGAAGGGACTGCATAGAATAGAAGAAGATGGTATCAAGCGTTGTTATCGGAGGAATCCTTACCATTCTTGCGTGGTTAATGTTACTTATTACAGCCATACATGGGAGACACACTATTCAGAAACTCGCAGCAACTACCGATAACGAGGACAGAGAGTGAACTATCCCACCCTACCGCGCTCGGGCCTACCCAGCCCTCACTTATCGAGGGCGATGCTTCCTGTTTCTGTGTCGGAACTTATAGGAACGTCCCCTCAGGGGTTCCAGACTCTGTAGGCGATTTGCCTTTACAGGCGGTTCAGAGTGACCCATCCCTACCGAATCATCGCTCGACGACAACTGCCGTTACACGCTTTTTGGTTTCTAACCAGGTTACTGTTACAACAGGAAAGAGGTTGCTCGGAACAGTGACTAGGCAAAGGAGAGCGTGTATAGGGTGGTTGGTTCGAGTTGTGCTCCTTGTCGTTATCCCTTTAGTCTCGCTACACTTTCTGCGGGGCAAACATTTCTGAGTCAGATTCCGTTAGGAGATCACCACTATCTCAGTATCGCCTATTCCGCTTGATTCACTATCTCTGCCTCTGTCAACCGCGTCAAATCGAATGAAGATCATCTGTGACTTTTTATACCCTCGCACCTTAGATTACTAACACTTATCTCGGGTTAGACTATGTGGAGCATCGATACCCCCTTCATTGGAAGAGGAAGGGCTAGACGTGGCAAACCAACGAGATGGCGATCAATTGAGCGACGGGAATTGATCTCCATTGAAAGTATGGGATGGTCATAGTGATGGTTCTCGAGCCGATCGGCCATCATGAACTCTTCATCGTTATTGCCCAACTTGCAGTGTTGCTGTTCGTCGCACGCGTTCTTGGCGAATTATTCAACTCAATAGGACAGCCCACTGTCGTCGGAGAATTGCTTGCTGGTGTTGTCCTCGGACCATCTATCCTCGGACTGGTCGCTCCAGGTATCTATGAACCCTTGTTTGCAATTCCCGAGAGTGAATTCCACCTACTTGAGATCATATCCTGGATTGGACTGATTATGCTATTGATCGTCACAGGGCTTGAAACAGACATTGATCTCATCATCAGTAAGGGTCGGACGGCAGTTATTCTCTCACTGGGTGGCATTCTCGTGCCGTTCGTAACTGGCTTCGCGTTAGGATGGTTCCTCCCAGGGAACTTTATTGGTGCGAATGATCAACAGCTGGTGTTTAGCCTGTTTATTGCGACGGCGATGAGTATCTCAGCGATTCCCGTCATTGCGAAAGTGCTCATCGAACTCGATATTATCCGCCGAGATATTGGACAGCTTATTCTCGCAGCAGGCATGGTTGATGATACAATCGGTTGGATCCTCCTTGCGACTGTCGCTGGATTAGCCCGGAGTGGTGTGGTGGATGTGGGTTCAGCCCTGACAACCATTCTGTCGGTGATTGTTTTCCTCGGACTATCGTTTACTGTTGGTCGGAAATTGGTTCAAAAAATCTTTCGCTGGGTCGATAACGTTGTTACAGGCGAAACGGCGATGTTGTCGACGCTTATGATCCTCGCACTTACGGCGGGCGCAATCACTCAATACATGGGTCTCGAGGCAATTTTAGGAGCATTCGTTGTCGGGATCTTAGTCAGTCAAGTCAACCGTTTTGATTACCATCTTAAGCACACATTCGAACTGATGACTCTCGGAATCTTCGCGCCGATCTTTTTCGCTATCGCTGGGCTTCGAATGAACGTTGCGGCGTTGTTTGACCCGACTGTATTCTTGGTCGGCCTCGTTGTCCTCAGTGTCGCCTGCTTCGGTAAATTTGCCGGCACGATGAGTGTCGCTCGAACAGCTGGTCTCTCGAAATGGGAAGGGATCACGATTGGCGGTGGAATGAATGCCCGTGGTGCAATGGAAATCATCGTTGCGACAATCGGGCTTGGCCTTGGCATTCTAACGACCGATATGTACAGTATCATCGTCATGGTCGCTATCACTACTTCACTCATGGCGCCACCCATCATGCGCTGGTCGATTCCGAAAATCGAGATGAGCGAGGAGGAACGTGAACGTCTAAAACGAGAAGAGCGGCTCCGAGAAAGCTTTATCGCTGGTATCACGCGAATTCTATTGCCAACTCGTGGTGGAGCCGCCACTCAGTATGCAGCGCGCTTGCTTGGGCCAGTAATTCGCGATCGGGATATTGAATTGACGACAATGTATGTTACAACCGAAGACGACGAAACCAACAATCGACTCCGTAGGCTTTCGAACTCGTTCACCCGTTTGTTCAGATCCAGAGAGCGAACCAAGCTATCCAGGGAACCACTTCGGGAAGCCACTGAACTGGATAGTAAACGGACAAGTGGCGAAATAACGCTCGGGAAGGGGGGAAAGTCTCTTGAACAAGTTGTTGAGAACGACGATTCCGAAGATATCTTTGAACCCATCATACGTCAGTTGGGTGAACAAGGCCACTCATCTCGATCTCTCATACGTAAGTGTCGTGGAACTATAGCCGACACGATCATTACCGAAGCGATCAACTACGATTTACTCGTTCTTGGGGAGACCGGCCGTAGGACCGATCCCAATGAACCCCTCTTCAGTGAGAATGTCGATCAAATCCTCCAAGAGACCTCATGCCCAACAATGGTTGTCAGTACGCCGTATTCGGGTGAGTATGCTCTTGAGCAAATAGACGAGCAATTACGCCGGATTCTGCTACCAACGGTAGGGACCGAGTATAATCGCCGTGCTGCCGAGATTGCTTTTGCAATTGCGACACAGGAAAACGCTATTGTCGAGATCGTCCACATTGTCGATGAACCGCACCCTGACGATCGTTTCGCTGGTCAACCTGATCTCTCAAAGATGATCGGTATCGGTGAGGAAATCGTCGATCGGGAGGCGACGATTGGTCGCGAGATGGGCGCTAAGGTGCTCACGACTGTCGCAGTACGGTCCCGACCTGAGATAGCGATTATCGATATTGCTGAAACGAATGATGCGGATCTAGTTGTTATTGGAACAGAGACCCGCTCGATTAGTCAGCGAGCATTCTACGGTCCGCGTGTTGAATATCTTCTCCAGAACGTAACCTGTCCCATCGTAATCGTCAATTCGACCTGATGTACCGCTCTTCTACCACAGTATCGCATATTCTCAGTCGGCCCGATACCAAGGACAGATCTGCCCGAACATTGCCGAGTCAACTAGAGGCTCTTTAGGCACTTTTGTACTGCACTATGCACTGTCGAGTATACTTCACGGAATGGAGTGACTCGAGAGAAAGGTCAGTGATCTCATCTGCAGTTGATGGCTGATGGAAATGAATTTCTCTCTTATTTGAAATAAATCGGGGCTGTGTTGAATCTACAGTATTCATTAGCCGCATTTTTAATCACGTTCTGAATTTCTGACGATGGACCCAGCGTCTGACGAGCACTCCGAGTCCAAGAAGCGTACATATCACGACTGTAGCGATGGCTGGTCTAGTGGTGGCAAAAGTAACCATCGCTGCGAAGAGTGCTTGGTGGTGGCCATAGTAGATGAGACCGCCGGTGGCCGCGTAGAATCCAATAGTTCCGATTGCTGTATAGATGCCGAATCGCATCGAGTTCATGTTAGCGAAACCAGCCGGAATGGATATGACAGACCGAAGCACGGGAAGGAATCGTCCCCAAAGCACCGACGATTGTCCCCATCTCCGGAACCATTTCTCTCCTCGGTTGAGCTGCTCGTCTGAAATGGTGATATGGTTTTCGAGCCAGTTGAACTCACCGATACGAGTGCCACGACACACGTAGAACGGTACAAACGCTCCGAGTGTCCCGCCGACAGTCGCTGCTAGCACGAACACGAGAAATGATGTGAAGTCGCTGATGAGCAGTGCGGCAGCTGTCGGAACAACGACTTCGCTCGGGAAGAATGGGAAGAGCATCGACGTCTCAAGGAACGTGAAACAAAACAGGGCAAGTGGACCGTATAACAACACGAAATGGAGTACGACCTCTGCTACGTCCACCATAGACAGAGTAGGTGCCAACGCCTTAACTCACCTTCTCCGGAGGACGGCAGCGATAGATTCGCCTATTGACTCTTGCACACAGGCATTACCAATAGTTGGACGGGTCGTAAATTGCGTTGGTGCCAGCACGCACTGTCTGTAGCGCTAGGCGGCCTTGCCCGTTCATCTGTGAAGGATTTCAACAGAGCCGATTGACTGCGAGTCATTCCGTCACGAGGACGTAGAGCTCTCGAAGTTCCACGCCGGGGAGTACGCGCTCCGATGAATCCCGCGGACGACGACTGAGAGGAAGTAGTGGCACTGTTGAAATCCATTGACATCCTCGCCCGCCCTAAAGGACGTGGATTCCCCGTGCTGTGGATTCTATAGGAAACACAGCGAGAGTGCCTCGGGCTTAGCCCCGCGGCAGTTCACGCCCTTTATGACGTGCGGGGATGTCAATGACTTATTCTGTTACCGAAATCAAGACGCCCGCCAACAGTAACGACCCACAGGCCTGCGAGACCGATTCCATACGCGAGCATAATCGGGACCGCAACCAAAATCATCGTCAGCGTACCCGTAGGCGTAATAATACCAACGATTACGAGTACCGCGATCGTTACCTCACGCCAGCGATGTCTCATTGTGTTGTAGGAAGCAATCTTGCCGCGAAAGAGCATCCACATCGTGACCGGAACACAGGCGAGCAGACCGACGCCGACGGTCGTATAGATGATCAGCCACGAGAAGCTGCTGATCCGATAGGAGATGCGCATCCCGCCCTGGACTGCGTCGTAGACGAGAAGACCGATCAGGCCGGGAGCAATGTAGTAGTACCCGAGGAGGGTGCCGATCCCAAGCGCGAGCGCGATAGCGAGCGTCCACTCGTAGACCACGGATTGCTGGCCGTCGGTTAGCCCGCGGTCTTTCATTGCCGGCCACGCGTAGTAGAGTACCATTGGGAGGACGGCAAGCGCACCCGCGAGCGTGCTTACCTTGATGATGAACATCAATGTTTCAACGGGATGGAGATCAATGATCCGAATGTCATCAATGCTGACGACCGCACTTGGCATCCGCGAGACGAAGTCCTGTGTAATGATGCGGACTCCGCCCATGTAGAAAAACGTGAACACCCCCATGAGGACGACACCGAAAACGAGGAAGATCCACAGCAGTCGCGAGCGGAGGCTGTCAACGATATACTTGATGTCGTAGATATATCCTCCAATGTCGTCCTCGTCCTTCTCTTCGGAGAAGGACGCAAACATGCCGGAGGCTGACCCAGTTAGAATACCACCGATATCTTCCGTATTGCTTTGGTCCGTATCAGCTGTCGCTGTCTCGACATCGTTACTGCGACTTGACTCATTGGCGTTGTCTCTATCAATCGCATCAAACCGATCAAGAACAGACTGGGCCGTTTCGTAGTCCTCGGAATCTATCGCCTTACGGGCAATCGAGAGCACTGCCACTTCCGAGAGTGTCTCAAACGATGCATCGGGCGCAGCACGAATTCCGGCGGCATCAAGCGTCGTGAGATCAAGTGCCGTGGGGTCACCCATCCGACCCGTCTGTAACGGTATGTCTTCGACAGAGACGATCACCAGATAGATCGCCAGAATGAGAAAGGAGATGAGAAACAAGAGTACCGGAATACCAAATTCGGGGGCAACTTCTCGGAAGATTTCCGATGATCCGTGAACCGGGAGTGTTTCAGGCAGAACAATAGTACGGAACGTGAGCAGCGTTTTCTCGATGTTCTCGCCAAGGCTGGTAGCAAGCACAGCGTACGCTCCAGCGGCAAGCAACAATGGGATTCCAAGCAGGCGACTGAGGTTCTTTCGGAACGTCTCTGCGACGTTCGGCTGACCGCCACGCTTGAGCGCAACGATGAATCGCGTGATCCCGAGACTAACGGCGTAGAGAACGGTCAGTGGCAGCGCCCACATTAACTGGGAGATTGGATCAGGCGGCGAAAATATCGCGCCGAAAACAAACATTCCAAGGACAGCGTGCCGCCACTTGTCCCGAAACGTCTCATAGGGAACGATCTCAGTATATGCGAGTACAATCATCACTAACGGGAGCTGTGCAGCAAGCCCAAAAGAGAGAGTAAGCAAGACAAGAAATTCCGCCCACATAACGATCGACCAGGTCGGATCGATCCCAACATTGTAAGAGAATTCGGCGAGGAAGCCGAGGATAAGAGGAAAGAAGAAACCATAGGCGTATGCAACCCCGCCGAGGAACAGCAAGATTGACACGAGACTTATTCCAACGAATTTCCAGTACGAGATCGAAGTACGCGGCCAGTACCCTTGTGCCCGAAGCTCGTGCCGGGAGAGATACACAAGCGGTGGGACCGCAATGAGAACCCCGCCGATGATTCCGATTTTCGCCTGGAGCAAAATCACCTCGAAGGGTGTCGTAACGATGATCTCATGTTGGCCTGCAACTTGTGCGGACATCTTTGACTCAGTGATAGCCCGGAGCCAGTCCCAGACAAATGCTCGAAGCGCATAGAATATGCCGAGGAACCCGATTGTGAAGACGATGAAAACCTTCTGGAGGTGAGTCTGAATCGTAGAAAGTATCGCGCCGACCGTCCGTCGACTAGTATCGAAACTTCGGGCAGTACTTTCATCGAAGATCGGCCTCGCCATTTACACTAGTAGTACATGAGCAGTCATCAACCTTCTCTACAGATAACAAGAAACTCGATTCCCTACATAGGGATTAAGTTGAAACCATATTCGTAGATATCGCTGATGACATCCTCCCCGGCGTTCACGCCGGGGTTTCCTCACGCTAGGGGTCTCACTTACCGACCCACGGAGGCAACTTGCGGGTTTGTATGCTCCTCGTTGGGAACTGAGCGCGGTGACTCTGACCATTCATGGTCGTCCCACTTGAGGCATACAGGCCGTGCCATCGGCCGTACTACGTCGCTGTGCCGTCTCAGGAACGTCTCGCTCGCTGTTAAGTCCGCGTGACCGTCGAAGCCGCAGGCGCACGTGAGCGAGTCTTGGTGCCGCGTCGTCCGGTCGGTCGAACCGCAGTTCGGGCACTCTTGCGAGGTCCACGCTTCCAAGCGAACTTCGACCGTCATGCCGTACTCCTCTGCGGTACACGCGAGTCGCTTTACGAACGCGCGAAACGCCCAGAAGTTGTGCGTCTTTGCGTTCGCCCGCACCGACCACGATGTTTCGAGAACATCCGTTAAGTCGCCGACGTACACCGTCGAAACGCCCTTGTTGTACAGCCGCTCGATCAGGTCGCGACAAAGGGCGTCTTGTGCGTGATCGCGTCGGCGCGTCCGTCGTCGATACAATGAGCGTATCTGCTTGCTGCTGTATCGACCGTCCCGAAGCTTCGACTGAAGCTCGGCGATTCGGCGCGTGGTTTCGCGGAAGCGGTCGAACAGGTCGCGGCCTTCGTAGAGGTACTGCTGGCCGGTCGTGGTTGTACACGCGACGAGGTTGTTCGCACCGATGTCCAAGGCGGCTTCTTCCGAAGCCAGTGGTTGTGCCAGTCGAGAATCGTCTACGGTGACTGGTTGAAAGGCCCTGAACTTCTGTGCGGTCTCGTCGTAGTACAGTTCTAACCGTCCTTGCTTGTCGTACTCTTTCCAGTTCGGATCGCCCCGAACTTCGAGCCGAAGGCGTTTCCGCGTCTCGAGGCCGTACTCCTCTTTCAGGTCGCTCCCGACGAGGATTCGAGACGAGAACATTCGCCCCACTCGACCGAGTACGACGTGTTTCAGATGTACGTTCGAAGGTCGCGTCCTTCGCGTTCGTTGCCCCAGACCAGCAGTAACCGGCGGTTGTGGAACGATTCTTACGCAATTCACGCCCGCGGTAAACGGCGGGACTCTCTCGCTGAATTAGGTAGACCGTCGGAAACGATGGACTCCTCACAGAGTAACTCCGGGCAACGACAATCGACCGAACGCGTATCGTCTCAATCGAACTCTCATCTACATGTTCATCTGAAGCTCAAATCGAGATTTGAGACGAGTGAGGATGAAGCAGTGCCGAAATCCGTCTCGCAGGGAGTTCAGGCAGGCGATCTACCCTGACGCTGAAAACAGGTACCCCACCTGAATAGTACGATATGCCGATCTGCTTCTGATTAGAAATCAAATCTGGACACTAGTTCTTGGATATAGAGTTGAATAGCTCAAACACCTCCAGATGCAATCTATCTCGCTCAATTGGGAGTTAGGCAGACCGAGCAGCGATCGAGTGAGCACAGACAATCGATCCAAATACGAACAGCACCAGCACGAACCACGCCACATCAGGCACAGCAACGAACGGAAAGGCAGTGAATTGGGCAAGTCCCAGAGCACTGATGGTTACAAACCCACCACTCAGATAGAGACGATCCCAAAACAACGTCCCCGCGTGTGAGTGGTGGAGATACTCCTGCACATACTGATAGTCTGGCCCGAGTTCAATCATGCCTCTCGGTTGATTGTAGTCGATGATATTTGCGTCATCGAGTTTCGGGAGGTGCGTCTGATAGAGCGAGACGTACGCGCGCTTTCGGTCTCTGTGGGTCACATAGGCGTCCTCATCCTCCAGCTCCCACTCTGCGAGCGCGTCTGCAAGATCACTCAGTCTCACGACTCCCGAGTGTGTCTCAAGATACTGCAACACATACCGACGTCGGCGATTGCGAAGGAGGTCGAACAGCAGGTCTTTTGACGGCTCTTGGTCGGACGGTGGTGAGGAGAATTGTTCTTGGAGTAGCTCGTAGCCAGGCAGATGGCTGATGCCCTCAGTCATCATATCCTCTGGGTCGGTCGATTCAGTCGATTCTCGGTCGCTCTCCGGTTCAGGTATCTCGTAGCTCATGGTGTATCGGCCTCAGGGGACTATTTTCCCTTACAACTCGTTGTCACATGCGACGTAGATAAAGATTGATTGTCATGTTCGCTTGTTGCATATCTAACCAGTGTTTCTCACTGAATGACACGCTAGGAGTGTTACTGTTCTTCTGGATGCAGGCATTATGAGATCGATGCGTTTTGAGCGACTTACTCCACTCTGCCCAGCCTGAGGCTTCCAGTTTCGGTACCAGTGTTAGACTTGATTGGGACCGGTTTCCAGCGCAACCTCCTGTACGTCGTTGCTGGTAAGAACGACCCTAACGGGCTCGCAGTCAAAGCCGAGCTCGAGGAGTACTACGAGACGGAGGTCGCTCACAGTCGCCTGTACCAGAACTTTGATCGTCTTATTGAGAAAGGACTGATGGAGAAGGGGAACATCGATCGGCGGGCGAACTACTACGTGCTGACTGATCGCGGGCGTCGGGAGATCGACGCGCGTCGTGAATGGGAAAATCAGTACGTCGCCGTCCCCGTTGTCGATCAGACGCCGAGTGGGGCTGTGACCGCAGACGAGTAGGCTATTGATGAGGTGACCTGCGGGGTTGAGACGGGTCGTGACCCCGTCTCCTGATTCCAGCATTGTCTGTCAGGCATAATTACCATGCAGGTGTGATAATATATTCTGTACCTGCGCTACAGCAATGGGGCTCGATTGCCCATGCGGTCATTTACTCGATGCGCATGCCTCTGACAGGCTCGCTCTCTTCTGTAGACACGCGCTATTGTTATTTAGATGTTATATAATACTAGTTAACAATAGTTATATGAATAAAATAGTTGAAGTGTACATACAGAACTCGTCCTCGTCAGCCGTGCGTCATCTTCACGTCAGACGTATGGCTAACTTATATATGTCAATTAGTCAAAAGATACAAGTGGGTGACTGCTGTATTTTTCAGTGCCATCACCCATTGTCAGAGGCACTCCATGGGAAAGGGATGGTCCCTGCGTTTTTTCTCGTTGACAAGGTCTTAGTCAGTTAACCACTGGTCTGTCATGGGACAGTCAGGTTAGCACTCGTCTGTGTTTCGGAGTTCCTCTGGGAGTTGGTCAAGGCAGTGTTCAAGGAAACTCAGCGGTGCTTCGACTACGATATTTCGTGCTTCATAGTCGGTTTCATCCCCGAATGTACGCTGAAAGTGGGTTGTTCCAAGCTCTGGATGGTCATCGTCTTTGTGCCACCCGAAATCCACGACATCGTCAGCCCAATGGACCCGCTGAATGTCAGTACTCTCTCGAGGCCGCCAGAGAACCTCCAATTTCCCCATTGATCGCGACAGTGGCTCACCAAGAAACAGCTCAATATCGATATCGGTGACGACAGTTCGAGGCCGAAGCCGAGACGGTTCGTATCTGACGTTGGTTGCTCCTGGCACGTTCTCGATTCGTTCTTTGAGTCGACGGAGACCCTCCCGTCGAGTGAAGCCGCGACCGCCGGCAAGGAAGATGACCATTCAACAACTACCCTTCTTGCGGGAGTGTTGCAGATGAGTCATCAAAGGAAGTGTCTGTTCCTAGTGTCGCCAGAGAACTCTTCAGACTGATGGCGAGCTGAATCGCTTCTCGATATTCACGGTTATATTCCCACTCTTCGATACATTCGAGTCGCTCTCGGCGGTCCTCACTAGTTAAGTCATCACGACCGATACTGTGGCGGAGATCTGCAAGCGACTCAACCTCGTAGTCGTCCTTCCAGGTGTCGATCTCGTCACTGATCGCGTTGAGTTCTCGCGTGAGCTCGCCGAGCGTATGTGCTTCAGCGAGCTCACGAACGTCACGCAGAAGCTGCGTGACGGGATCTGGTGCGTAGCACGTTCCCTCGGTTGTCTCAACTGCTTTGAGATCACCTTGATCGAGCATCCGTGAGAGATACTTGGCAGCAGTATCGCGTGACACGTTTGCTTCGGTAGCGACCCACCCCGCATTCTGTGGGTTCGTCCGTGTCAACGCAACATGCCGGACACGCTCTGCTGCATCCATCTTATCCGGCCAACGGGGGGTTGTCTCACTCATTAGCGAGGCCTTGGGCACGAATAGACAAATAGTTTCGTACCCATACTGAATATTTAGTTCGGTGTTGTAGTAGGTCCTAAAAACGGCAGTTGGGTACCTAGAGCCGCGATTGAACTGGCGTCATCAAAGGGCAGTGTCTCAACCGACGGATCTACTACGCAGCAACCCTCCGCTCAGAGGCTGCTACGGGGCAGGAACACCAAAACACGGCTGACCGACTCACAGTTTACACCAATGACGCACGGAAGGAGGATCCCCGACCTTGTGCAACAATGCCTTTATCATAAGGGGCTGTGTTGCACAAGGTGAGATGAAAAACGAGAAGCCGGTCATCGTTGGAGGTCGTCGACCGAGATCCCGCCGTGCAACCTCTCTGTATAAATTCTATGATCTAAATCGAAAAGGCCGTGTCGTACCATAGAACTCGACAAAGTATTTGACAATGTCACCGGTAGCATGTACTACTAATGACTGTGTCTGAGACGGTGTCAACGCTACGTGGCTCCGTCCCATCAGTGCGTGAATGGGGCCGTACGTTCGTCATCGGACTCTGTATGGGTAGTGCCGATGCTGTTCCGGGCGTCTCCGGCGGTACCATTGCTCTCATTCTGGGTATCTATGGCCGCCTTATCGCCATGATTTCGGCGATCACGCTTGGACGAATTCAGCAGTTGCTCAGTGCGCTAATTCCGTTTGATGATGGAATTGCTATCCGCAAAGCGCTCGGCATTTGGGAAGACATTGACGGTTGGTTCGGTCTAGCGCTCGTGGCCGGTGTCGGAACCGCCATCATTGTCGTTACCCGTCTTGTACATATTGCCAATGAGAATTCTCCGACACTTCTCTTTGGGTTCTTTTTTGGTCTTATCGCGGCCTCTGCTATCGTCCTGCTCCGTGAATTATCCATCACAACAGGGTTCCAAGCGGCCGCTGCTGCTCTCGGCTTTGTCGTCGCGTTCTTTCTCTCTGGCCCGGTAGAGTTTCTAGAAGGAGAGAGTCTTCTTATCGTCTTCTTTGCTGGTGCCGTTGCAGTCAGTGCAATGATTCTCCCTGGAATCTCCGGGTCGCTTCTGCTGGTTATCCTTGGCCAGTACACTCGAATGTCAACGACGCTTAGCCAGTTCGTGGATGGAGTTGGTCAAGTCGTCATAGGCGAGCCATCTGGACAGTTAGCTGACTATGGGATAGTTGTCATAACGTTCCTGTTGGGTGGCTTGATCGGCCTGTTTACTATCTCACGAATTATCCGCCGTTCGCTGGATTGGAACCGACAGGCGACCATGGCCTTTCTCATTGCTCTTGTCGTCGGTGCACTCCGAGCACCGGTGGAAGAGGTCCACACCGCGGTCGGCTTTTCAACGAATGTAGTCGTAGCGTTCGCTGGCGCGGCAGTCGTGGGCGCGATTGTCCTCCTTACCCTCGACTGGTACGCCGTTGAGTTGGATCTGGACTCTATTTGATCTATTCATAGAACTCTACTCTATTCCTCGAGCAGCTTGATCCTGCCGTGGACCCAGCCCGTGCCCTGTCGAGAAACCACCGCCTCCCCTGCGTCGAAATTCCGGAGATCGCCCTTCGCAAAGTGATACTCCTCTTTCTCCTCGCTCTCGCTGGGTGTACGACTGTCGCCTAAATTCCGCGTGTACTGTTCGAAGGACGTCCCGACGGCCTCGCGGAGAAAGTCAACACTCTTCTCATCAGCCGTCCGGAGGCCAATCACCGTAACCATGCCACTGAGCAGCGCGTGGGCGCGCTCCTTCCCGTACGTGTCCTCGAGCTGGGCGATCGACTGAAGCGAGAGAATCGCCTGGCAGTTGACGCTCCGGCCGATGTTGATCAGCTCTCCGAGGCGCTTAATTGTCGCGTCCAGGTGCTCGATCTCGTCGAGCAGGTAGTACGCAGATCGGTCAGGATCGTCCATCCCGTGCATGATCGCCTGGTCGATCAGATAGCGGAACACGGGGGCAATTGTCCCCGTCTGTCGAGTTGGATAGTCGAGTACCAAGACTCGCCCATCGGGATCCTGCATGTACTCGCGGATCGAGAACTCGCCCGATTCGGCAAAGTCCCCGACAAAGAGGTCCGTGATCTGCTGTTGAGCGGTCGCGAACACCAAGCCAGCCTGGCGTTCGGTATTGGGGTTGATCGCACTCGCAGCAGCCGCGAGGTCTTCATGGCCGTCCCGAGTGAGCTTCTCGTGCATTTTCTCCGGCGTTGTGCGTTGCCAGTAGCGCACGAGATCGGCATTATCCGGGTCCGTCACGTCGCGCCTGATGTATTTCAGCGTTGCTGCGAACAGTTGGCGAGCAGCGCCGGTCCAAAAATCACCTCCTTCGTCCGGGAACAGCCCACGGGCAAGTTCATCGGCGTCCTCTTCGGCTGCGATCTCCGCACCGCGGTCGGCTTTTCAATGAACGAAGATATTCTACGCGATTGCCTCCCCGTTCTCATCGGCTGGGCCCTCGGATGAGAGCCGGATCATGGGTGTTTCGCGATCGCTGAGGAAGTCTTGATAATCGGTTTTGTGATCGTAGACGACGACCGGCTCGTTCGGGTCGTTCTGGAGCTGATCGACGAAGTGTTTCAACGTCACACTCTTCCCCGCGCCCGACGCGCCGAGGGCGAGCAACGAGCGCCGAGGGATCCGCACGCCTTTGATGAATGCCGTCTGCCGATTTCGTCTACTGTGGTGCACAGTAGTAGTACTGTGGTCAGTATCCTATCAATATCCATTTATAAATTATCAGTTGTTATGGGAGCGAGAGGGGGATCCCCTTCGGGTAATTTGAGTAATCAGCAGTGACAGCCCGATTCGGAGCCGGAACCACTCATCGACTCCGGCGGTGACTTGCGGTTCCAATCATGACAAGATGTGTTTGTATTCGATTCGTCTGTTGGTTGTGCGTCGAAAACCCCTCCGAGTCGGAGAGGGTCTCATGAACGGGTAGGGGTGGGTGTGCGTGCAGCCGGGAACCAGTCAGGCTGCACTAACTCTTAGAACTTTAACTATATTAATTAATAGGTTTTTATCAGCAGATATAGGGTTGGCTAGCCTTGTGCAACGCTTACCTTCCGTGGCCACCGATGTTGGACAAGGATTGCTTATCGAATAGCGAATATCGAAGAACGAGAATCGCTTATTCTCGAATTTGATGAGTAAGTGGCTATTCACCAGCGGAGAGGGCGACGTACTGCTCTTCCCACTCTCGACGAGCCCCAAGCTCACGCTGGCCCCGGGCCGTCAGTGCATAGTAGTTTGACCGACGATCGACCTCACCTTTCTCAACCAGGGAGGATAACCCGCGTCTGAAGCGTGTTATCCTTCACATCAACACGATACTGACTTACTCGTCATACGTACCCAAGACTCTCCAATCGATCGGTGACCACCTCCTCATCAACGGTTTGCTCTGCCCTAGCAGGATCTCCTGCAGTAATCGTTTTCCGAGTTCCCGCCTCAGACACGAGCCAGGGCACCTTGATGAGGTGCTCAACATGGATCCCCTTTGGATGCCCCCACACTCGCATCGGTATCGGAAACACACGTTCGTTGATCAGGTTTCCGTGGTCGGACGTTACGACCGTTCGGCCTTCAAATTCCTCTAAGAGTGATTTGACATACGGGAGGACGAAATCAAGGTTCTTCGCGTAGGCATCCCACACCACTTCGGGCGCGACAGCCAACTCGCCGCTCGTCAAGCGGAGCCAGAAACTGTCGCCCTTATCGGGTGCTTCGAGATGGCCCTTGTCGAATTCCGTGTCAGCACCAATAAATGGATAATGGGGCTGGAGATAATGAACGAGTAGTCGCTTGTCCGGATACCGTTCAGCGGCGTCCAGGGCGTACTGCGTCGTCGTCTCCGGGAGCACAGTCCCATAGTGCTCGTCCCAGCCGTCCTCCATCCAGACATGGATTACGTCATGAAACCGTGCTTTGAAGTCATCTCGATAGCGGTAGAGCTGTGGGTTCGCCGTCACATATACGGTATCTCGAAGATCTCGATTAGCAACGTTTCCTCGAAGGAATTCGGCGGTCCCTGATCCACGTGAGTAGCGGACTTCAGGCTCTCCTGGGAGTGTCGAGCGCTTTGTGAAGAGATCGTATCGACACGCATCAAGGATGATCAATGTATCCCACTCCTCGGCGAAAATATCCACCCCGTCAAGGTTGTAGTCTCGTTGATAGCCTCGACGGTAATAGAGGCGGTTACACTCGAGGCCAATCCGGGCTGGATTTGCGAGTGCTCGCCGGATTTCGAACAAGGAGTACATTACTGCTAGCCCTCCAACGTGGGAGTGAATGACAGATGCCTATTCCCATCAGTTGAAATTGACGTGAGTGGGTACTGTGTGAGCGGGGTATCGCGCTTGGTAGGAATGGCCGCAACTACTACTCTAGTGAGTGCCTCTTTAGGAACGATTTCGCGTACTCGGTGACTCATGGCCTAGGTATTTCCCCATATTCTCAGACGCAGTATGGTAATTGAGTTCTTACCGCCGTCAATGGGCATTGTAGTAGACACACCGATGAGTCACAAGCATAAGTTCACCCGTGAATCCATGGTTATTGGGGTCAATCTATCTACATTGTACGTAATCGGAACGACGAAAAACCTCAATATATTGAAATAGTACCGTACAGAATTGTACTACATACCATGGATCAGGCTGAGGCTCGGTTAGACCCGGATGGTCGTTGGCATATCGCTAAACCAATGAGAAAGAGCTGTACGACCGGTCATAAACTTCGAGAAGGCGATTCAGGATATGATACTCTCACTGCGGAAGGGGTACCAGATCTTGCTCGTTGTCTCAATGAACGGCTGTATCAGACAAGAGAAGATCTTTGTAGGCAATGTGATTGGTGAATTCTCGGAACTGCTTGACTTCAGTTCGATCGAGGAGCTGTCTGCCAAGAGTGCGATTCGTTCCAGGATGCCCATGACTACTCCCGAGAGTGACCCGACAGAGAGCAGTATTCTCCCGAAACAGGGAGTCGACGGTTGTACCCCTGACACCATCATGACGAACATCTTGAGTTCTTGCGTGTAATCAGTTCAGTACCTCACAAAGTACCTGCAGTGGTATTACCTGAAATCAGCAAACTAGCTTTGTGTGGTACTGATTCTCTGCTAACGTGCTTGTCTCACTGGATGTATTCCGGTCTCAGCCAGTCCCTATTCGTTCACGGTCTAGGGCCTTAGGTGCGGGATTTTCATGGGTTCTCTGTATCTCGCATGCCTCTTCTGACACTATCTCAGTAGTTCGTCGAGTCTGTAACTGACCCCTCCCTCCTTCGCTCGCCCTGATGGGCTCGCTCGTTGCGGGTGGGGCTTTGATGTGGTTTTTGTCCTCACTTGGCGCGACGGGGCGTTGTTTGCGCCCACCTACCGAACACCCTTGGGGGTCTCCGAACCCACCATTCGGGGCCGGGCTACTGCGGCCCGTCCTGTGCGGGACGTGTGCCAGCACAGCACTCCGTGGCCACGATTTCGCCCGATGGTTCAAGACGGTTTTGCCGTCTCGTCATTGCCGAACGAAGCTCGGCAGGCAGCCAGGCGTCTTCGTCGTCTGGCCACATCACGAAAGACGCTTCGCGTCTTTCGAACGACTTCGCCACGCGCTCCTCTCTTCCTACTCACTCGCTCTGCTTGCTCGGTGAAGAAGGAGGTACCGCGCCACCGCGAAGGTGAAAAATCCAAGGTACGTATCTTGTACGGCCTACGGTCAGGAATTCGCTGATAACTATACGATTCAGTACCAACACCAGGCCTCTACAACGAGGATTTGCCAGAGAACCTGAGCATGAAGAATCACTCAAATTCCGGAATAAATCGGCTTTGCTGGCGCAATAGCTATCATTGTACAGAGCCTCTATGGTCTCTCATATGACCTACCGGAACGAATGGGCACATGGTCTTCTCGCTGGCGTCCGCTCACGTGACCTTGGAGAGATCGCTACATCGGCGTTTTATGCGTATGATGGTCTCTCCCTCTCACTAACGTCGAGATATCCACTTGGAACAAACGTCTTCGAGAAAGCGTGGGATGTGCTGGTAGTGCTCGACGCATGCCGGACTGATGCGCTTCATGAGGTAGTGCCCGAATATTCGTTTCTGGATGATATCGGGTCTATCTGGTCTGTCGGCTCGACATCGGGCGAATGGTATGCCAAGACGTTCGTAGATGAATACCGCGAGGTCCTCGCTGAGACGGCTCTTATCTCAGCGAACCCATATGCAGAACACACGTTGATTAACGGCGTTCGCCCACCCAGTCATCCTTGCCCGCTTGATTTCACCAACTGGAGTACGGTATCCGATGCTGATCTGGCGTATCTCGAAGTAACGTGTCAACATAATCGACAGTTCGATGATATCTCCGATCTAGCGCCTCATTCGACTACTATTCAAGAGCCGTCGTATGTTACAGATCGAGCGATCGTTGCCGGCCGCGAGGGCTTCGATAAGGTTGTCGTCCACTATTTTCAACCCCATCGGCCCTTTATTCACAATCTCGTCAAAAATAACGAGAAAATGACATTCCTCGAAGACAAGCCATACGATGCCGGTCGGTCAGGAGAGGCCACTATCGACGATATTTGGCCGTTGTATCTCGACAATCTTCGGCTTGTTCTTGACTCGGTCGGAGAATTGCTTGAAAACATTAATGGAAGCGTTGCTCTCACCGCAGATCATGGCGAATTATTCGGTGAATTTGGCCAGTACGGACACTTCCAAAGCATCCCACATCCAAAGTTAAAGAAAGTTCCATGGGTGGAAATGACTGGGACGGATACGAAAAATAGACAGCCGGACCGTGACTTCTCGACGAATGAAGAGTACGATGTGGAAGAACAGCTGGTGGATCTTGGATATCGATAGAAACGTCATCTCCGACTCTTTTATGTGAGAGCGTTCCAGATTCGCATATCAGGCAGTCAGATCGTGAGCGGGAAACGGGGCTATTAAGCGACAGATGGGGACGAGAGTAGTTGCTTTGTGAACGTCACTACCCGTTCTTTCATTTCTCCGTCTGTGTGATTACTCTGTTCAAGATATAGATAGGGGTTAAGTCGGTCTGCGAGGTTGGTTCGACGAATTGTTCCCCGAGCTTGGTTGTACTCAATGATACCATAGTCGTCAAGTTGTGGGAGATGGCATTGGTAGAGTGCGATGTAGACCGGTTGGCGCTCTGTAGAACGGAGTTGTGAGACTGACGTATTATGTTCCCGTGCAGCGATCCATTCCGCCATATCTCTCATCGTAATCTGTCCGTCGTGTTCATTCAGATAGTGGAGCGCATCTCTCCGTCGGGAATTTGAAAGAATGTGGAATAAGTCATCTTTCGATAGACCCCCCTCCAGATTGTCTTGTGATTTCAACGGCTTTTCTGATGTCATATAATGTAAATTGTAATTCCAGTCACCTAAACAATCTGCTTGCATATTCTTCCCTCTATCCGTACCCAGTGCGGCTCACTGTATCAACAGTTATGGAGGCTACCGAGAACGCCGCGGAGCTTCCCGACCTCAAGAAGTGGTGGGACGACCTCACCGACATGTACTCGAAAGTCCTTCAGACCCTTGTAGAACGGTTGTTCGGCAATCTCAAAGGCCTCTCCGCGCTCAATCGAAAGGGGTAGGACGTCAGGATGCTCAAGTGGAAACCGCCACGGGAGTTCCGTAGTTTCACGTACAGTCAATCCGGCTTCAAGCTCGACAAGAAGGGCGGTCAGACGCTATTGTGTCTCTCGAAACTCGGCGACATACCGATACGGCTTCACCGCGAGATTTCCGACGACGCGACACTCAAGTAGGTCACGATCAAGAAGGAGCCGACCGGCGAATGGTACGCTACCTTTGGCGTCGACCTCGACCGTGAGCCGCCGACGAAACCCGAGTATCCCGAGCGGTGCGTCGGTATCGACGTTGGGCTTCTCAAATACGCTCACGATACGGACGGTCGTAGTGCGTTGGGGCCATATATGGTCTAATGTACGGGCACCCGTAGGCGTGCCCCGGACAGACCGTCCCGGCGATGTGCCGAAACTTGGGGCCGATGCCGCTGTCCCTCCGAGGCGGATTCACCGTCCGCGAAACAGTTGCGCTCGAGGCCACCGAGAATTAAAGCGGTGTAAGCCAGCCTATCACGCGGCAACGAGCTGCATGACAGTGCCTCTCCATGGGCCAGGGCCTCGGCGGAGATAACCCCCGCCGGGAGTACGTTCGAGGGAACGGAACGGTTCGCTCGAACCGAACGCTGTGCGTGCAACCCGCCTGTGACGACGGACGGAGTGTGGGCGGAAACCCCTCGAGGGGGAAAGCCCATGACTTCAGTCATGGGTAACTTACATCAATACTCGCGGACAGTAATGTCATCAAAACGCTCGAAGTGATCGACGTTGCGCGTCACGACAGGCTCCTCGAAGCCGATTGCCGTTGCTCCAATAAGACAGTCGTGCATCTCCACTGGCGTCCCATCGTTATAGAGCTCGCCGTGTAGGCGTCCAGCGCGCTGTGCGATGCGTTCATCAATCGGGACGACCTCCTTCGATAGAACGACGCTGATGATGTTCTCCTGTTCTCTATCTGGGTTTGACGAGCGCGGAACGCCCGCAAAGAGTTCTGCAATGGTTATCGATGACACGCGCTGATAAACGTGGTCCGAATCAAGCTGGCTCGCCAGTCGGATCGCTCCGTTATCCCCGTGTCGAATGTCCAACAGAAAACTCGTGTCGAGGATCATGGCTAGCGATCCGCCGCTGGATCCGATTCGTTTGCGTCGAATTCGCTCGCGTAGCGGTCGGTTGATCGGTCAATGCTTTTGCGGGCGTCAGTGACTGCGCGCTCGTATTCGTCGTCAGTGTCCCCTGTACCGACCATGTCGAGTAGTGGGCGATCGCCTGCAAGTCGCTCAACAACGTCGTTGAACGACTCTCCCTCGCGCTTTTTCGCGGCTAACAGATCGTACGCGCGTTTACTGAGTGCGATCGTCTTTGTGTTGGACGATGCCATGACTATAGATAGCTGTGCTACGAGTATAAGTATTTGTGCCAACGATTCGCGGCTACGTCCCTGAGATTATTCTCCCAACGGCAGTCGAGATTCCACGTCGTTGACGGTGTGGAGGATGTCAACGTGGATCTGATTTTCTTGTCTATTGCGACCCTTGATGCCGAACGAATTCTCGGGCTTAATCGAGATATCGACCGGATCAATGTCGGTAGGCAAGGCTGTCAAGCATCACCTGACGGATCACTCTCTGCAGGACTATAGGAACGTCACGTCCTTTAGGGCATGGTAGCTTACTAGCTTCGATTGCCGCGTTCATCCTCCCCGGTGGTCTCCTCCCGTTAGCCGCTGCAGTAGCTTCGAAACTCGGCGTCTTCTACGTGGTCCTCACGAATTCAAACAGGATCTAAGCGGATTATATGAATTGCAGGCGAGAATATCATGCTGTTTACGACGTGGATGAATCGCCGTCATCATCCGCCCAAACATCAGAATCAATAGAGTTAGGTGCCCATGTCCGTATATCTGTTTGTCGACGCGCCGGTTTCCCGTCGCGTCTCGACACCCCGAAAATTGGCAGTTGATTCGGTGTTTGCCTCATCAAAACGTAAGCCCTTCGGGGACGCAGACCGACAGAAAACAACCACATAACTCCGAGTCACGAGCGTGATAGGAGTAACGGCGGCGTGGCACCGCCCCCGGTTCGTCGGGCCGGCAACCGTAAACATCCCAACGAACCGCCCGTTGGTGGGCGTGGGAGGCCCGCGCCTTTAGGCGCGGGAGGATGTCACACTCAACGACTATCCACTCGTCTGTATTGGGAACACTAATCTATCTCTCCTCAAATCGAAAACGAAGAGTCGTCCAAAAGACAACGGTCGGTCAGTCCCACGAGACCCACGTCAGAAAGACCAACGCAATCATCTCAAAAACATGGAGCAGCATCATCGCACGCCATGTGACCGCTGGTACAGCGGTCGCAAACCATGTTGCGAGCGTCGGGTCAGCCAGGTAATAGTAGAATGCCAACACGTTCTCAGCAAGCAGCAGCAGTGAGAAAACGAACAGCCCAGGGTGTGTTTCGAGCGGAACTGCCAGTAGTTACGCGCCCACAGAGCGCCGAGAGCAAGCAATAGGACAGCGTTCAGTGTAACCGAGATCCGAGCGATCGTTGGCCAGATACCAGGGTCGGCCTGTAGTGGCGTCACCGCTGTCGCTATGAAGGAAGGTGAGAGCGGAGGGAAGCCAATGATTGAAGCGACGGCTGCTATCCAAGGACTCATCTACACGCCCTCGTTCTGCTGTGTTCGGATATACACGTTCCCAAATTCATCCATACTCATTCCACCTGTTCGATGATCGTCTCGACAGTCTTCCAATGGTGGTCAACCTGGTCGGTCGTCAGGTACACCGCGCCGTAATCGCCACCGCTTTTCTGAACCATCCCGTTGTCCATCAGTACGTCAAGGTGATGGCGGATCGTCGTATAATTGAGGTCGAGATCCTCGGCGAACTGATTAGCATTGCGTGGCCGTTCCTCAATTGCCTGCAGGAGGCGCACGCGGTTCGGCCCCCCGGGTTCCGGTGAGCACGTACCAGATAACGGCCTCCATTATTTCCTCTATCTCCACTTGCTACTGTAATGATAGCGGTTCATTTTGATCGTTTACAAAAGAACCATTCAGATTCTCAGAATCTAGATAACACGTGTCATCGGCTTACCGTTCACCCGGTACCGCGTTCTCAGTAATCCCAAGTGCAAACGAGGCGTTTTCGACCGCGTTTTCGGGTGTAGTAGTTGGATCGACGTATCCGAGAGCGAACACCGTGTAGACTGCCCTCGCTTCGAACCCGATCTCGAAGCGCTCAACGATTTCACCAGTCGCGCTCTCACGTATCTTGAGAACCGTTTCGTCAGCGGCCACTTCGCTATAGTTCCCCTCTCCGAATCCGAGGTTTTCAAAGACGGTCTCTTCACTCTCTCGAACGGTAAAGTCGACTCGTGGAGCGTCGACCGATGCATGAATACCCCGGACACGAGCGTGTCCCGGCGACGTAGATGTCGTATCGTCCTCGAAGGTGACGATCCGTAGTGGTTCGTCGCTTCCCGCACAGACCTCGCCAACGGCGGCAACCGTATAGCGACCTTCCTCGAAGATGACCTCGGATTCGAGGACCGCCGCCTCGGACCCCTCGCCGGCGGGGGTGAACGTCTAGTTCCCCGAGTGCTCGCATCGATGCTGGATTGCTTGCTGGTGGCTCACTACGTTCGTATTTGACGAGTTCCTCTCCAATATCGATCGATGCCTCGGTGAGTTTTATGAACCGGCGTTCGACGATATCACGTGTATCAGAATCGGCTTTGAAGTCTTCACGGCTAATCTGTTGCTTACGAGCAAGGACTCCGAGACTTTCCCTCAATGGTCTCGACAGCGACGAGGATTCGATTGAGGCTCTCTGTTGGAAACTCGTCGGCTGTCATTCGTCAGGTGTCGTCTGGTTGTGGCCCGCTCGCTGGGACACCCGCCTCAGTATCGTTTTCCGTCGGTGTGAGATGTGTCTCGATCTTGGTGAGAGCCTCATCAAGACGTTGTCGTGGTGATTGGGTAGGCTCGATTTGAGGAGTTGTCAGTTGCTCGCGGAGCTCAGCGGCGCGATCTTGTTTTCCGATCAGGAGTAGTCCATGTTCGAAGACGGACGCCGCTACTGTCGGTGGGAGCGTGCGAAGATCGACGAGATCGACAGCATCCGTCTGCAGTGTCTCACTGAGATCAGCACTCAGTCCGAAAAACGTCTCGTTGTATGCAGGATCAGACGGACGCTGGGACTCAAAAACGACCGCGATGTCAATATCGCTTGCGTCATGAGCGGTGTCCGTGGCGTGAGACCCAAAGAGGAGTGCAATCTGAACAGGGTGGTCTCGAAGAACCGCTTGGAGAGCCTCGATATCCAGCGACTCGGGAAGAGTGGCTGTTTCCACGGTTCGCATAGTACAGTCTACACTCTTCGGCCATATAAAATACTGGTGCCCTGCTGTCCCTCTGGAAGAGCCATGTTAGGGGGAACAGAGAGCGTGGTTTGTCGCTCCTGCACTTTGCTGGAACGGTTCGTCGGGTACTGTCTGACTAATCACACCGTGGTGTGATATAGTTCCGAAGGTAGAACCAGTAAAACCGTTTCTACTACCTACACTACTACTATATTATACTCGGTTTGTTCGGCGTTGTCACTAGTACGGCTCTGCATTCGTGGTTCGCTCTCGCAGACTATGCTCCGTATTGTGTTGTCCCGTTGTTAGGCCATCATGCTTCCTGCGAGGGCTTGCTTCATATCCCAATCACAACGATCGTGATAGCGGTCGGCCGCTTCCTCGGCAACCACAACGAGCTTCTTGCCACGTCGTTTCGTTTGCTCGACCTCGTCTATCCCGAGTTTGTCAAGGAAGTCCATGACACGGGCCACAGTTTGGGTGTGGGGCTTCGATCCTTCAGACGCGGTAAGAACCTTCGTAATCGTCCGACTGTTCAATACAAGCCCAGCAGGCGCTTTCTCAGCGTAATCCCGAACGTCACGGACGATGAAGCTATACGTGAACAGTATCGATTCAGGTAGTCACAATGAGCCCAGTAACACTCACCCAGAAGGAGGCGACTGCGACCGAATCCACGACTCTTACCCAAATGCCAGCTATGCTCAAATCGGGCAACTCGAAACTCGTCTCACTACCGTGATGCGACCCGGTATCCGGGGAAACCTGATCAACTATCCGACCGGCCTTGCGCGTCGTTTTCGACGGTCTCTTCGATCAGCTCCTCAACCTCGTCTTCCCGTGGGCGACGCTCGACGCGCTGCTCGATGGTCTTGATCTGTTCCTGGACCGTGCCGACCTGCTCCTCGACGTCTTGTTCGACCGCTTCTTCGACGGTTTTCCCCACCGTTTGTTCGACGGTCTCCTCCACGGTTCGGGTCATCCAGTCGGGATCGAAGCGTGCCATCTTCCAGACGACGTGAATCGCGTAGGAAACCAGCACTCCGAACCCGAAGGCGAGACCGGTCTCGGTTCCCCTCATGACGATCAGCGCGATGGCGCTAAAGAGCACCACCCCATATGCAAGATCGACGACAGCGTCGACGTAACGCGGATTCATGGATAGAAGATCCCCTCGGAAACGATTTCCACAGGTCCAGGTTGGGAGACAGGGCCCCGCTCGTGTCTTCCGAGCGAGTCCGGGTGCGACATCATGTCCTTGTAGGTTCTCGGAGAGGCTTAAAGAAATTTTTTGGGTTGCAAAGCGTGGGACCATCGGTAATACCCCCAAATAGTCTTCAGCGGTACGGATCTTCGTACTCATATCGCTTTCCTGTTAAATAGGATGCAATTAACGCTTATTGAAGTGGATAGGATACTCGTGCTGAACCCACCCTCTAAGTTAGTCACGCCGATTTCAGTCGGTCAAGAATTTGTGACAATAGACAGTACGAACACTCTTGCGAATCAACTGAACCATGATTGTGGGATCGACTATCAGGCGGGTGTGTTGTGTGCTGGGAGTGTTTCAAAAATCGGGCCCTTGTGCATTACATCTTGTCGAGAAGGGCTTGACGGTGCACAAGGCAGTATCTGACTGATCACACCGTGGTGTGATATGCTCGCGACGCCAGAACGGCTCAAACCGTTTCTACTACCTACACTACTACTATATTATACTCGGGTTGTTCATGGTTGTTACTAATATGGCCTTGCTTACGTGGTTCGCTCTTACAGACTATTCTCGTTTATGTTGGGTCGGTATTAGGACACTCGGAGAGACGTCTTGACTGAGTCCGCGTCCGTCTCGTTGTCTGTTGCCTCAGGCTGGGTGGCGAGAGTATCGAAATAGATCCCTCCTCATCTGGGAGAGGACAAGCCGCTCCGTTTCGTTCTCCTGACTCGAGACTGTCGCTCAGCGGTCACAGTGTTGTGACGGGTGAACCAGCCGTTTCCCGTGGAATCCCATACGAAACACGACGAAACTGAAACGGACCCGCTAGTAATAGACCGCTGTATGTAGGTACGAGATCACCGTCCGTGACGAAACGCGCGGCGTCCAGGTGAACCAATCGGCACAGACTGAGCGATTCGTTATCGGCGCTGAACAGGAGCCCGAGCCTGAGCCCGAGACGCACGAGTTCACGGTCTACACCCAAGAAGACGTCCCGGTCACCGTCTGGGACCGTGACACGCGCGAAGAATGGACCAAGAACGCTACTAACGGTTCGGCAATGTTCGACCTTCCTGTGGGAAGATATACTGTTGAGGCCGAAGATCACGCTTCAATCCACATGCCGCTCGACATCCCTGGGTTCACAGAGATTGAACCCCAGAGCGGGTACGACGAGTTCACGGTGAACGTCGTCGACGCTGATACTGGCGAGGGGATCGAGGGTGTGGAGATCAGCGGTGTCTGCAACTGGTTACTACTCGAGCGGAGACGCCTACATCACGGGCGAGTCGAACGCCGATGGCGTGATCGAGACGAGTGTGATCTCGCCGAGTGTGTGCCATGAAGTCCTCGTCGAGGCCGATGGGTACGAGTCGACCACGATCTCCGATATCACGATCCCCGACGACGATGGCATGACAGTCGAACTCACTGCCGAAGGACAAGGACAAAAGCAGGAACAGGAGACGAAGACGGTCGAGGACGGTTCCGTTACGTTCTCCCTCTCAGACGGCGCTACGTCGTCTCTGGTGAGGATGTAAACGGTATGACTGACCAGCAGAACGTTACGATTAACGGCGAGGATACGAGCGTTATGCTCGCGGGACTCTACCCTGAGTTCCCCGAGGAAACCGAAGTAACCGTCTCGGTCGTCGATATTGACGGCGATCCGATCGAGGGCGCGACTGTCGACTGCGTCTCGGGTCGATACTCCGCGGGGCCATGATATCCTCGTAAGCGGCGAGACCGATGCGAGCAGACAGGCGATCCTTCACCATCGCTTGAGATGACGCCAGGCAATCTACGGGACATTGCATTGGTCTCTGGGAATCCAAAAGGGGCGCCAGAGATCGGGGCAATGGAGTTCTACAGATAAGCAAGGCGAGTGCCTCGGGGCTTGACCCCGAGGCGGTTCACGAAATGACCGATGGCCGTTTGGACATCCAGTTCCGGGACGGGAATCAGATCAGTGGTGCCATGGAATTTACCGAGATTTCGCTGGACGGCACCGCGAATCAGTCACGGCTCACTACCCAGTTTGTGGGAGCAGCCTGAGATATCAGAGCCGACTCTCGCTACCTGTGGACTGTGAGCTGGCACCGACCAAATAATCCCACTGAACGATAGTTTTCTCCTCAAATCTCACTTGGATGGCTTGGGCCTGATGCTGATGCAGTGATGCTCAACGCCGACATCCGGAAGAGACGAGAGTTCAACAGCAACGGGCGTTCGTTCGGGCGGCCTTCGAGACTGCTCCCGAGCAGTGGGCAATTCCGACGGCGAATATGTACGCAGTTGTGACCGAACATTCGGGAGAGCAGTTTCACGAGTACGACCGCGTCCTGTCCTCTTGGGACGCCGACGAAGCGGATACCGGCGCTGATTGAACGCTCTTGAGTTCGATCCGTTGAAATTGACGTGTTTCCCCAATAAGGTGATCGACTAGATGTGATTGTCTTCAAGCACGAGATCAGCAGGTGCCTAGAAACGTTCGCGATCGATCACCGAACCGCTAGAAGCCAAGCCGGTCGGCAAGGTCGGCTGGAAGTTCGTCTTGAAGATCGAATACGGCACGGACGTCCTCGTCGTCGAGTTCGAAGTCAAATACGTCGAAGTTCTCCCGAATATGCTCAGCCGAAGACGACATCGGGATCGTCGATACCATCGGCTGTTCAAGCAGCCATCGGAGTGTGACCTGCGCCGCGCTCTTGTTGTACCGCTCCCCAATTTCTCGCAGTATTTCGTCGTCGCTGATATCCCCAACGGCAAGCGGGCTGTAGGCGGTCAGCATCACGTTCTCGTCAATACAGAATGCCAAGAGATCAGCCTGCGATTTGTAGGGGTGGTACTTGACCTGGTTTGTCACGATCGGCGTTTCCGAGTACTCCATCGCCTCGGCAGTTTGCTGGACTGAGAAGTTGCTGACGCCGATATGTCGGACACTGCCCTCCTCTTGGAGATCGTTCATCGCTTCGATTGTCTCCTGGTGGTCAATCTCATCGTTGGGCGAATGGATCAACAGCAGATCGACGTACTCCATCCCCAGTCGCTCGAGGCTCTTCGCTGTGGACTCGTGGACGGCCTCAGCATCGCGATTTCCGGGTGCAAGTTTGGTGGTGACAAAGAATTCCTCCCGGTCAATATCGGTCTCTGCGATGGCATCGCCGACCGCCTCTTCACTGTCGTACATCTGCGCGGTATCGATATGTCGATAGCCGGTCTCCACGGCCGCGGAAATGGCACGGTACTGTTCGTCATAATCGTCCATTCGAGCCGTTCCAAATCCGAGTGCCGGGATTTCGGTACCGTTGATGGTGACGTAGTCCATGTTCAAGTGTAGTATCGTCTAAGCCCAAAAGCGGGTGGATTCCGTCTGCGTATTATTGGTTCGACCAGAGACTCTCTATGCGCTGTTCTATCGCACCAAGCACTGTCGAGTATACTTCAAGGGGATGGAGCGACCCAAAAGAAAGCTCAGTAATCTCGTCTGTAGTCGGTGGTTGATGGAAATGTAGTCGAGTAGTATGTGGATTGGGATGACGGTCCCAGCGACATTCCCACTGGGTTCCATCCGTATGGTCTTCGATGTAATGGATCGAAAAATCCCCCGTCGTGAACCACCGAATATCTAACCGGACAATCGGTATCGATTCCGAATAGCGCTCACTATCGAGAGAGACCTGAAGCTGCCGTGGTTCGTAGGGATCTGGCTCGAATTTCGTCCCGGTGACGAGTGCATCCGACGTGAGATGACGTTCCAAGAGTCGTAACGTCTGGCGGTCCGGTGGTCCTGTTGAGTCAGGCCATGAGTCTCCTGGTGGTGGAGCCATTCAGGCCGGAATCAGATGCCCGTCGTTCTGGGAGAGCTGTCGGGCGAGTTCGTATAATCGAATATCCCGAAGTACACCCTGCCAGTCGCTGATTGCAACCATCCGTTCGTGGATTGTCCCGTGGTCATCGTGATCGAACACGGAGATTGTCGTGGGATCTGTAGCCCCGAACTGTGTTTCGTAGTCCGCTCGTTGCGTTTCAAGGGTCTCCACGCGGTCGATGATCTCCTCGATAGAGAGCTCAGTCGCTATTCGGCTAGCGTCTTGCCATTCGAGATAGCCTTCGTTTCGTTCATACTGGGCCGGACGACTGTCTCGATCCGCTCGAACGATCCCCATCTCCGCTAACCGCTCAAGGTGCTTTTTAGCGGTGTTTGGCGAGCAGTCCGCAAGCTCTGCAATCTCTGTGTATGCAGTCGGTGCTGTAATTCCAAGGGCAACATCGTACACTCGACTAAATGTGTCTGTTCCCTCCTGCCACCGCCGTTGGGGAGTGCCAGAATCTGGAGCTGGACCGAACTCAGTCATACCCCACTGTAAGCGACTGCACTCAATATATCTTTGTATCTCGCAGATATATGTGGATCGCTCGTTGAGGGTAGGACTTTGATGTGGGCTCCCGACAATCAGTCCCGGCAATAGACCAGTGACTCTTGCATTACAGAAGGCATTGTCTGACTAATCTCACCGTAGTGTGATATGGTTCCGAAAGTAGAATCGACGAACCCGTTTCTATTCCCTTTACTACTACTATAACGGGAGGAGGCTGCTCGGAGTTGTGACTAGGAGAGGAGGGCGTACCCGGGGTAGTTGTCGTGAGCTCTGCGCCTTCCTCTTGGTCCGTTGTTAGGACATCACGCTCTCTGCAGGGGCTTGTTCGTTTGTCCGATCACAACGATCGTGATACCGGTCGGCCGCCTCTTCGTTAACCACGATGAGTTTCTTCCCGCGACGCTTGGTTTGCTCGACCTCATCCTTTCCCAGCTTCTCGAGGAAGAGGCTGAAGAAGAGGCCAACGAGCAGGATACTAGTCAAGAGACGGACAGTGCTGAAGAAGCCGAAGAACAGGATACGAGCCAAGAGACAGATAACTCAGAAACAAACCAAGAAGACGAACAACAGGAGGCAACCCAGGAGTCGGACCAAGCAGAGAGCACAGACGGATCGTTTAGTATCCGTGTGGATTACGACGGTGAGTGGTCTGGTGCGGTTGGCAGCGAGGGATCGTCGCGGTCCGTTGATGGCAGTGGCACTGAGGAACTTGAGATTGACGGAGACCCAATGGTCATATCAGCAAATGCTCAAAAGCAGGACGACTCAAGTAATGAACTCACAACTCAAATTCTCCAAGACGGTGAGGTCGTTGCCGAACAGTCAACAACAGCTGAATATGGTGTTGCATTAGTCAGCGAATCGTTCTACTAACGAAGACACCGTCTATCTGTATTTCTAATATCGCGTTACTCAGAGAGTCGATTCGACAGAAGGCTCAAAGCCAAAGAAAATCGCAGCTCTATCTGAGAAGGGTAGTATCCGTAATCAAGCCAGTAGCACTCACTACAGGGAAGTCTTTACCTTGTGCAACAATCGTCTATCAGACTACGGTTGCACAAGGCACAACTGAAGTAATATCGAAGGCCAGTGTCTGTTCACTGGAGGTGGACATCCGAACGTTCGGAGCAGGTTGAGTATTCAGAATTTGAAAAGAGAGGGAGAGCGGGAGAGCCACCGTTTTTCGCTCCTCTGACACTGCTGTTCTGCCTATGAGGTGTGGGAGAGAACCATCTCGTTCAAAGGCAGGACAGTATTTACTATGTGGCGGGTGTTGACAGAAATGATGGCTTCAAACCAGGATGGTAACTTACCGAAAATCATCGTGAACGAGCTGGAGCAGTGCAGCGATCAGCAGCTCGAGGCAATCATTCGGTCCGCACAGCAACGTCTCAAAGACCGGCACAGTCCCACCACGGAAATCGCACCACGCCACCACAATGAAACAATCATCTCCCAAGAAGAGCGAGACAACTATACACTCGTAATCGTAGAGCAAACCATGTCCGAAACACAGACTGCATACCACGTCACACATGCCTTTGACCCGGATAGTGGAGAACGAGCATACCACTGGCGCTACCTCGGCCCAGTCAACCAATAATCTTGATTAGAACAACTGCTCTTCAAGCCGATCGAGGAGCGTATCAAACCGATTTTCGAGATCTTTGAGTTGTTCATATTGCTGATCGACTTTTACCTTCGGACGCTCGTTGGTCGTTTGTAGGTCGTCGACTTCGTCCTTGAGTCGCTCGATACGCATCTCGTAGCTATTAGGTCGCTCTCGCTCCTCGGTGAGATATTTCTCGACGAACTCGCGGCCGGCATCAGTGAGACCGAACACTCGCTCAGGGATTCCGCCGGACTCATTGACACGGCCGACCTCTTCAATCAGGCCCCACTCCTCCAGTCGGCGAGCGATGACCATCGAGACACCAAGGAGTACATCCCTAGAGAATGGGACTCCCATCTGTATCCATCTCGCGTCTCAAGGACAGGATTATCTATGGAACGGTTATCTCACTGATTAACATATCTGAATATTGGTGTTTGAACGGAACCAAACAGCAGTTCAACTGCAGGCAGCAATTTCTCTATCTTTGATCCTCTTCCACTTGAGCTAGTTCGATATAGAATGAATAGCCTCAATCTATATTAAGTCTCAGACCGAACAAGAGGTATGACTGACCGCACGACCGACACTGACGGCGGGCTCTTAGAGCGCCACACGACCGGCGAAGACCGCGTCCGGATGGTTGCTCGGCAGCTATCAGAGCCCCAAACAGCAAACTGGATTGCAACGGAAGCTGAGTGGTCACACGAACCAACTAAGCGTGTCCTCCTACGCCTTGTCGACGACGGAGTCCTTCGACAGGATACGAGTGGCTCTCACACGACGTACTATCCAGACTACCGCCAGCAAGCGATGCAGGAAGCGATGCGCCTGCGGGATGGGAACCATACCGCAGAGGAACTCACCGAGCGTATTACCGATATGAAAGACCAAATTCGCGCATGGGAAATCGAATTCGATGCGCAGTCCCCGAACCAGCTGCGGGCAACCGTTGCTGACGACGGTCTGACCCCTGAAGAAGAAGCCCAGCGGCGTGAGATCGCCCGTAACTGGGAGCATCTCCAGCGCCGAATCCAGATCGTTGGGTTTGCCGTTCGCGAATGGGACTTCTTAACCCCTGAGACCGAGCGCGCAGAGGCCAGCAATTGACGGATGTCAGTTCTACATCCTGGGAGCGATCCGAATGCGCACTTGTACGAGCAACTCAAGCGTGACGTCCTCGAGCGCGTCCCTCACATCAAGACTGCCGAATACATCCCTGATGACATTGAAGCAAAACAACTCAAAGCGGTTTTCGACCCCACTCGTCTCGATCCAGTATCGGGTCCAGAGCCCCCAACGTTAGTTGTGAGTTGGTATCGGCAGAATCCAGACGACTGGTTTCGTGTGGACTACAGCGATCCAAACACAGGCTTCCATGCTGGGTGGCATCAAGACGAAGACCACCCCAATCTCGGGCGAACGCATTTTCAGTACACGACACCTGAGACGGAGGATCGATGGGGTATATCATTCAAACATGGAACTCCGTCATTGATCCTCTGGGAGATCATTGACGACCTTCTCGAAAATGCGCTTCCGACATATTGCTGATCAGCCCTGGTAAAATCCTCAGAGAATTCTCAGATCGACCTGTATTTTACCTGAGAAGCAGACCCGAGTTGCTATGCAATCCGAAACTGTTTCTCACGAGGCCAATGATTAGCTTCTATGTCACACCGTACCGCTCGAACACTTAGTGCACTCCTCTTAGTCGTAATCCTCACAGTCAGTGGCTGTCTGACGCTTAGTCCATCAGTCACAGCGGACACAGATGCATCGCCAGTGTTCGACACATTCTCGACCAATGAGCCCTGGGGTGGGCAACACGTCCGTACTGATGCGACTCTCGAATCAACCCCTGAAGCCAGCAACGTAACGACGATAACGGTTATTGATGAGTCTGGGCAGTCCTATAGCACAGTAAGCGTTGACTCGGGTCAGACCGCAGTTTCTGTCTGGGTACCTACGAACCAGAATTCGACGCTAGTTGCCAGCAACAGCGTCAACTCAACCACTATCGATACAATGAACGTCACCGCAACCGGCGAACAGACCCTCTAGGTCCAATTTCACGTGGTTATCAAACGGAGGAGAAAAGAATAGAGACGGGGAAGAGAAGGGGGTTTTTGACAGCGGTAGCAGTAAATCCGTGCATGAGTCGTCACCGGCACGATGAATCCGACACATTCTGGGAATACGAAACGCTCAGACCACCCCGAGGCGATACCAAGAAAGAAGCCGAGGACCCAAAAACCGAGATAAATAAACTCGCTGCTGATGGGTGGCGACTCGTCGAAACAATCGACTACACGAGTGGCGGGACCAAATATCTCGTCTTCGAACGTCCCGTTCGAAACAGCGATGACCGTTTGGAGGACGAGCAGTCAGCATGAGTTCTGAAATCGATGAGTCGAACGTCGACAAAGACGTCGACGTTAGGACGGCCAATACGATGCGCGAACGGGCTGGTGAAAGCCGCATCAAGCTCTGGATTATGCTCAGTGCAAACCGTCTCGTTGTTACCGGTGTCTTGACCCTCGCGATGTTTCTCGTATTCGTAGTTGCGGTTACAGTTCTTCCGCCCCCACTTATTCCTCAACTTAGCTCGGGAGACACGATTGAAACGCTGTTTTCGACCATGATTACCGTGGTTGTCACGGGCACGACGCTTGTTGTAACGATTGGTCAGCTGGTCATTTCCCAAGAGAATGGTCCACTTGGCGAACAACGCGGCCGAATGGAAGACTCAATGGACTTCCGTGACTACACCGAAGAGCTGATTGGAGCGCCAAGCCCCGCTGATCCCTCAGCATTTCTTCGCAATCTCATTGATGTCTCGCAGGATCGTGCTGAGGCGGTTCGAGATGGACTCAGAGATATTGAGAGTGATCAACTTCGGTGGGAGGTCGACCAGTTCACCGACAGTCTCATCGGTAATTCCGAGGTAGTGCGCGACGAGCTAGAAGGGGCCCAATTCGGAACATTCGACGTCATGCATGCGGCACTCGACTACAACTATGGGTGGAAGATCTTCCAAGTCGAGCGTCTCCTCCATGATCACCAGGAGGATCTCGGCCAACCAGAGAATGATCTCTTGAATGAATTGAAGGTGGCCCTTTCGATGTTTGGTCCGGCTCGCGAACATGTGAAAACGCTATATTTCGAGTGGGCACTGATAACGCTCTCACAGCTCATTTTGTATGCGGCGATTCCAGCACTTGCAGTTGCGGGTGTTATGGTTACTGTCGTCGATGCAACGACATTAACGGGGAGCACGCTTGGTGTCGAAAACATCACGTGGGTGGTTGGAGCTGCTTTTGCAATAACGCTCATTCCCTTTTTCTTGTTTACAGCCTACGTCTCCCGAGTCCTTACGATGGCTAAACGGACGCTCGCTATCGAACCACTGATCCTCCGGGAATCACAGCGATAAGCAAGTCAACAACTATTCCTCAATCGACTCACTAATTTACCCGAGCCGGATCTTCTCTATGACGTGTAGGGGTGCGACCTTGAGGAGGTACTTCCGACATACTACTAAGCAAACCCCGTACCGGTGTGTTTCTCTCTATAGTATATGTGGTGTCTCAACGTGGTTTGACATCCTCCCCGCCCTGAAGGGCGAGGCTTTGCGCCTTCTTTCACGTAAGGATAGACGGTGTCGGATTCCCTCCTCGCAAGAAGATGGCCAAGAAGAGACGCTAAGGATCGAAATCAAGCGTTACGGGCTTTGAAGTGCAAATTTCACCCACTGGTTGTTCCGAAATCCATTTCATAAGATATGGTAACATGAGAAGCGGGCGCCTGCTTATACCAGGTTTTCATTAGGCGACGGTCATCCAGACTTCTGGATTTGGAAAGGACACACCTCTATCGATTTGTTGTGATAGAGACCACCAAACCCTAAGGACGCACCCCTATCGACTTGTTATCGATGTCGAGAGAGGTAGACCGCTGCAGCACCCCACCCCTATCGATTTGTTCCGAGAACGAGCTATCTGGATCGAGGAGAAAGTCCCGTCGTTCACGGCGAACGTGATTCCGACACTGCCCTTCACAACCCACGCTCAACGCTTACTCCGGGGTATCCTCCCTGACTTTCTTCTCGCCTTCCAGGAGCAACCCCTTCCATGTCAAACCACGGTGCTTTTTCAGTTCCTTCAACCGCTCATATTGTGCCTCATCGTCAAACTCAATGCGAACTTCGATCATATAATAACACACAAATCCCACACTTATGTGTGTTTCAAGGCAACCAGTAGCCGATGAAGCGAACCAACACGTTCGAGGTGATTCCGAAATCCGACGAGGACGAGGAGTTGCTTCGACGCCTGTTGGACGCTTCTGCCGCTCTCTGGAACGAGATCAGTACGAGCGTCGCGAGCACTACGCTGACCCAGACAAAGACGTGTAGGATATCAGCGAGTACCGCGGGCGATACGGCGGCGTCCTCGGTGCGTCCACGGTTCAGTAGATTGAGTGTAAGAACCGCGAAGCGTGGAAGTCGTTTTTCGCACTCGAGAAGAAGGGCGAAGCCAATGGCAAGACCGGGTACTGGGGTAACGCCGAGGAAGGGCGTGAACTTTACACGTACATTCGCAACACGTCGTACTCTGTCGAATGGGGCAAATACTCTCGACTCGAAATCCTCGTCGGCAAAGACCTGAAAGACAAGTACGGGCTAGGACACCGTGAACGCATTCGGCTCGAAGTTCGAGGCGATCCCAACTGGAAGGAGTACGACAAACAGGGTCGGTTGGAGTTGTTCTACGACGAACACGCACAATCGTTCAGGGCTTTCCAGCCAGTCACTATCGACACTTCTCGACTGGCACAACCACTGGCCTCGGAAGAAGCCGCTCTGGACATCGGTGCGAACAACCTCGTCGCCTGCACAACCACAACTGGCCAGCAATACCTGTACGAAGGACGAAACCTGTTCGACAGGTTCCGTGAAACCACACGGGAAGTCGCCCGACCCCAATCGCTGTTGGAAGACGGTTGATACAGTAGTCACTGAATCCGACGCCTGTACGATCGGCGCACTAAGCGACGTGACCACCTCAAGAGGCGCTCATCCGTGACCTCATCGAACGCTTGTACTATGAAGGCGTCTCAACGGTATACGTTGGGGGCGTTAACGGACGTACTCGACACTCATTGGTCGGCAGAGACGAACGCGAAGACGCACAATTTCTGGGCGTTTCGAGCGTTCGTGAACTGGGTAATGTACACCGCCGAGGAGTACGGCATCTCGGTCGAGGTTCAGTCGGAGGCGTGGACGAGTCAGGAGTGTCCGAACTGCGGTTCGACAGAGGATACGACGCGCCACCATGACACGCTGACGTGTCCGTATAGGTTCGAGGGACACGCAGACCTCATGACCTCGGAGACGTTCCTGAGACGGCAGACGATGGTATCATGGTCGATGGCACGGCCTGTATGCCTCAAATGGGACGACCATCACTGGCCAGAGTCACCACGCTCAGTTCCCAACGAGGAGCATACGAACCCGCAAGTTGCCTCCGTGGGTCGGTAAACGAGACCCCTAGCGCGAGGAAACCTCGCCGTTCAACGCGAGGGGGATGTCATTGATTGATCTGAGCCCTCACGACTGTCCGTAATTCATCCACGTGGACGTCTTTCAGTCGTGAATCTTCTCGAAGCGTTTCGATAATCGTGTTCGGATTCTCCCCAAACGTGAACTCGAGGTAGCTTCCCGAGTGGGGGCCCTGACTCTTCCGCTCTGTCTCGACCAAGGAGTACGTGGTGAGCTCCTTCATCTTGTTCACGTACGTCTCCTGGTGATACTGATCTGCATCGAGTGTCCCCGTCAGATACTGATACACACGATAGCCGAGCGGGCTTTTCGCTGCACCAGTCCCGGTTTCCCGAGCAACGGCAGCAGTCGCAAAGAGACAGAGCTTCTTCTGGGTGCTAATCCCACGAGTCACTTCGAGTACGCGGTTCTTCTCGACTTTATCTTGGGCTTCTCGAATGTGCTCTTCGCGAACCTGGTCCGCATTGGCTTTCTCAGCGATTGACCCTGCTGTTCGCATAAGGTCGATCGCCTTCCGTGCGTCCCCGTTCGTTTGTGCAGCGAACGCTGCTGCTAGAGGTATCACATCATTACTGAGAGCCCCTTCGTGGAAGGCGTCCTTCCGAGCTCGAAGGATTGCCCGGAGCTGGTTGGCGTCGTAGTCGCTGAAGTGGACGTCCTCGGGTGTAAACGAGCTAAGTGCTCGACTGCCAACGTTTTCCATCATCTTCGTGTCGTTGGTGATGGCGGTCACCGAAACCTGGGCAGTGATCTCGTCCGTGCTCCCAGCACGAGATAGCTGGTACAAAAGACGCGAGAAGGCCGGCTCGTCCATATCTCGGCGACCGACGAGCATATCGAGTTCGTCAAGGATGAAGACGACTGTGTCGTAGTGCTCGTTGATCAGACGATAGAGTTCTCGCCATTTCTTCTTGTTCGGGATACCGTGTTCTGGGACCTCAACGGTCGCTCCGGCGTCGTTCGCGACTTTTCGGGCTAGCTCGTAAACGGCTGAGCCGAGAGTCCCGACGTTCTGGCAGTTCATCTGGATTACGCCGAATCTGATGTCACGACTTTCGCAGAGTTCGAGGATGTTCGAACAGACGGCGTTGATAATGAGCGATTTCCCAGTCCCTGACGGCCCGTAGAGGAAGAGGTTTGGAGGGCGTTCATTACTAATCGCGACTCGAAGATGCTGGGTAATGTCGGTGAGCTGGGAGTCGCGACCGACGATACGTTCCTCATCGACGATCTCGTTCGGTTCGAGAAGAGAACGGTTCTTGATGAGACTCGCGGCTTCTTCCTGCTCGAGGATGAGATCTTTAATAGAACCCGTGGACTCGGGTGTTTCCTTGGGACCAGGATCCGTGGGCATACCCCACCCCACTCTATCAGGATACTAAAAGTTTCCCCCTGTCGATTTCTTTTCTACCGCTATGAGGCTCATCAGTATAGAATCAAAGAGTTATAGCGTTCTGCTCGTAGACCTCCGACGATTTGTTAGAGAGGCTTTCTTTGGACGACATCGCGAGAAATGAATAACACCCTCTCACCCCTATCGATTTGTTCTACCCAGAAAGGAAGGGTAGAGGTCATTCGATGGCGATCACACTGTCGCCACCTCTAAGCCGAATTTTCGTTAGATAAGCTGTTGTCCTCTCTATCTATTCTTCTTTCTTCTAGTTCTAGTACTAGACTAGCTAGAGTAGACACACCCCTATCGATTTGTTCTAATCAATTGAAGTCGCTCGATTTGGCTTCGTTTCTTGACTTAAACAGATTCCTATAACGTGGATATGGTCAGCCTCTACACCCCCAGTATAAATCCTTAGACTTGCTTCTGAGTTCAATCAGTCTCCCCTATCGATTTGTTCTCATCGTCCTCGTCTCCCGAAAAAGTCGAAAACAGTCTTATAAAAGCGTAAAATATAGCGAGAACCCCTGATCACCGTATCTCTCATTACTTCCACTGGTGTTAAACCGCTCCGGTGGTGCTCTTTCCCGGGAAAACAAATCGATAGGGGTGAGAGGGTGGTTCCAAAGTCAGTACCGTAATATGCAGAATCCGTTCCACAGCGAGGCTTTCCGCGTTCATAATTCTATCCTGCAATTCAGGAATGTCTCTCCTCAATGATCGAACTGCCTATAGCTACGCCCCTGAACAAATCGATAGAGGTGACTCTGTGTACGCGCGTGGTCTCGGTGAACAAGTCGATAGAGGTGAGCCTCCGCATCCTGGCGATTGGAATGTAATCCATCGGATTCTACGTCACTACAGGGTCGATGCGTACAGTCAGCAAGTCACCGATTGCAAGACAATTTGAGTCTCTATCGAAATCTGACTCTCTGGAATACGCGGAAGACATCCATCCTACGGCAAGATATTGATACTGGAGTCGGCAGCAACAAGTCCACAAGGTTAACCAACAGACACGCCAGTATTCTGCACCTGTTGGTTAATCTTTACTCGCTCGGATCCTCCTGAAGGGGTCGAGGCAAGTGCTCCTACTTCAAGGAGCGAACGAAGGGGGAGGCCGGTCCCCACCTCCACAACCCACCGACGCCAGCCCGCTTCCCAACAAATAAGGGTGTCAATCTAGTTTAATCTTAGAGTTAAGGTTAATAGCGCCTTCTGTCCGGATAACGGATGGCGCCATTTCAATGAGGATTTGTTCAAATCTGTGGGAACTACGGCTTTTCTCTCGGACAAGACGCTTCTCGATTGGACACGCTGATGCCGAGCAACAGCGGAAAACCCACTCTTAAGAGTAGAATTAATATTAAAACTGGCTTTACCGTTGTTCCCACCCAGGTCTCGGTGAGCCTGGAAGATCATCTGTAGCGTCGAGTAACTCTTCCTCAGTCGTCCAGGAATAACATCGTCCGTGGAGTTCGAAGAGACGGAAGTCATTCAGATGCACCCAACTGTACGTCGGAACCTCGATATCGTGCTCTTCAAGCGTGGTCCTCACCGCATCGACCGATATGTCGATCCCAGCGTCGTCCGCTCGTTCGACGAGGGCCTCGAGTTCTGCAGTCTTCGTCTCATTATCGATACCGGTGGCAGCGCTGATCTGCGCAGCAGCAGCGATTACATCACGTTTGTCGGTGAGGTGGTCCTCGGTTTCCCACTGGTATGCGCGCGGTAAGGCGTACGCCTTTTCGAAGTACTCGGTTTCGCCCAGTTTGCCGAGTTCATTGATCTCACCGCCCGCATCTTGCTCGAACACAGCAGCCACGTAATCACAGAGTGTCGCCGTGATATGAAACTTCACGCGGAACTCCGGGAGTCGGGGGAGGTCGATGTCTGAGAGGTCTCCAATGAGGAAGGCATATGTTCCGTATCGGCGGTTCAGCCGATCACTGATTGCCCGTACGCGTCGGAGATACGGATCACGGTAGCTCCCGAGGACGAGATACGCGGTTTGATCCCGGTCGTAGATTGCTGGTGTCTCACTGTTTGCCCACGAGAGGATTTGCACAGCCTCCGTCGACCCGACGTCGAGCCCGCGTAAGGCCTGCTGCACAGCCTTCATCATCTCGCCCGAGTTTGGGGGCACGGATGGAGCACTCACAAGTGAGGACAGTACTGGCTGAGTCAAAGGCGTTTCTAACTGACTCAGTGTTTCGGCGATTCTATTGACTTATTCGACCCAAACCGTTATGCAGTCGAGCCCACTACTCTACAGTATGAGCGACACGGCCCCGGAAGGGTTCGAGGAACCCTTCGCAGAGCAGCAGCGGATGCGTGAGCTGCTCTCCCAGGAGACGCGCCACCTCATCTTGCAGTTGATCCTCGGTCACCCAGCACACCTCGCGTCGTTGGCCGAACTCGACTACATGATTCCGAAGAACGAGGCGGCCATCCTCGACCAGCTCGAGACATTCCAAGAGGCAGGAATCCTCAACGTCTACGTGCACGAACCCAACGTGTCGACGCGAGATCTCCCGTCAAAATTCTGGGGACCGACCGAGCGTGGGATTGAGATCCTCTACGAGCATAATTTCCTGCGGGGTGTCCCGGTTGCACGCGCGGTCTACGAGGAGACGAAAAAATCCGAGCGGGTGCAGCGCCATGAAGACGCACCGCGGCCGACGCTTCCAGAAGTCGTTAGAGAGGCACTCGAATTCGACGAACCGGATCTGGAAGAGGCTGAGGTTTCCTAGGCTTCGTCAGGAGGACCTCGAGGAGAGCGGTTTCTCCCCAAGAGCGTCGTGATGATCGGCGGCGGCTACGTCGCGCTGGAGTCTTGAATTCGAGGTGGTCGTTATAGTACTTCGTCGCCACCAGTTCCTAGAACGGCTCGCTGTCGGTGGTTTCGTCGATGTACTTGCGGATCGCCTCGACGAGGACATCCGTCCGGTTTTTGTCGAAGAGGTCCGCGATCGCGTCGAGACGTTCGACGAGATACTCCGGGACTAGAAATGGACCCGTCGAGGTTTGTCACTCGCGCTCATTCTCTGTGCAAGTTCTGCACACAAACGGATGACGGTTCCGGTGTATGCACATAGCTTGCACACGAACGTAGGAGCAACGTTTGACCGGGTTAGTGGACGGCTACTGCGACGTAGCGTCACGAGTGAGAAAACCATTCCAGCGGAGATACCGGGTTCTCGTATGCACGTCCGGACGTGCAACCGCTGCTTGTGCGTTCGACACCGCAAAGAGGACGTTCGAGAAAATCACTTGCATATCAAAGCCAGCAACTCGACGACCGGATGATCAGTGCCTTCAGAGAGGCTGATCAACAGGGTAGCCCCATCAACGAATTCGGATGCGGTTGGTACTCCTGCAACTAGATGACTGCTTCATCAACTACCCTCTCGACCTGGGCTTCGAGCCTTCCTGTAGCGACCAATTCTGACGCAATCTCGATTTCGGCGTGGAGTGCTCGATCTTCGTCGAGTGGTGGTATTACATCTCGAATCGTATCGTAGGCCACACCGGTGCCGCTACCGGGTGCGAGTCCATCGTCGACAAACTCCATTGCCTGTGCGCCACACAATAATTCGATACCAACCACTGTCAGCGCGTTCTTGACGGCAGTACAGGCGTTGAGCGCGCTCTGAGTGCTCATGCTCACGTGATCCTCCTGGCCACCGCTCACGGGCGTGTTATCGATTGATGGCGCACCGATCGATCGACTCTCGTTGATGAGTGCGGCAGCACTGTACTGGGCGATCATGTAGCCTGAACAGACGCCGCTGTCAGGAGTGAGAAACGGTGGGAGATGCTCCTCTTGGAGGTTCGGGTTGAGCAACCGATCAACGCGGCGCTCGGCGATGGCAGCGAGGTCGGTGAGTGCGTTCGTAGCATAATCCAGCCGGAGTGCGAGCGGCGCCCCGTGGAAGTTCCCCCCCGAGAGCACACCTACGTTCTCGGTGCCGCTCGCGCGGTCGTCGATGGACTCACCTGCGAAAATGAGTGGATTATCGGTTGCGCTATTCAGTTCAATCTCAACTGCCTCGCGGAGATGCGAAACTGCATCGCGTGCCGCTCCATGGACCTGCGGAAGACAGCGAATCGAATAGGCGTCCTGAACACGATCGCAGTTGCGGTGGGACTCGACAATTTCCGATTCGGCGGTGAAGTTTCGAACGTTGCGCGCACTCGTGGCCTGACCCGAATGCGGGCGCACGTCCTGAATCGCTGGGTCGCAGGCAGCGGTCGTCCCCATCACGACCTCAGTGGTGAGCGCGCCGGCGATGTCGGCGCCCCTGAGCGCACGTTCGGCATCGACGACACAGAGCGCCCCCAGCCCGACGGAGAGTTGCGTTCCGTTGATAAGCGCCAGTCCCTCCTTCGCGGCAAGCGAGAGTGGGTCAAGACCCGCCCGCGCGAGCGCTGTCTCACCGCTGAGTCGTTCGCCGTCCACCTCGGCTTTACCCTCACCCAGCAGCACGAGTGCCTGGTGGGCCAGGGGCGCGAGATCGCCGCTCGCACCGAGGCTACCGCGGGATTTAACGACCGGGTGGACCCCTTCATTAAGCATCGTCACGAGGTGGTCGATGACGACCTCACGGATGCCTGAATACCCCTTCACGAGTGCGTTGATCCGTGTGAGCATCATCGCGCGTACTTCTTCTCGTTTGAGTTCACGGCCCACACCCGAGGCGTGGCTCCGAACGAGGTTGGTCTGGAGCCGCTCACGATCACTTGCGGGAATACGTTCGGTCACGAGTTGGCCGAAACCAGTGTTCAGACCGTAGACTGCTTCGTCGCTGTCAAGGACCTCCTCAACGCGCTCTCTGGACACCCTAACGGCCTCACGTGCGGAATCAGCGATGGCTACTGGATAGCCGTCGCGAGCGACCACGGCCACGTCTTCGGGAGTGAGCGACGCGCCGTCGAGTACGATTGGTTCGCTCTCACTCATCGCTGGCCTCTATGGACGGGTTCGCCACCCTTGAGCACTGTCTCGACGGTGTTCACGCCAAAATTATAGGGGACGTGAACATGCGATGGCGCGTCGACGATCGCCATATCGGCGGGCATCCCCTCACGGAGCATACCCGCCTTGTCCGTACGATCGAGAGCGCGTGCGCCACTGTGCGTGCCAGCAATCAGCGCCTCGGCAGGCGTCATTCCCATCCCGACGCAGGCAAGCGCGATGGCAAAGCCCATGCTCTGTGAGTAACAGTTCGGATTGAAATCGGTAGCGACGGCGACCGATCCGCCATCGTCAAAGAATGCCCGCGCATCCGCATAGTCCGCCTCAAGTGAGAAGGCCGTCCCGGGGAGAAGCACCGGCGTGACGCCTGCCTCGGTGAGTGCGGCGCGGTCGTCTTCATTCGCGTGAAGGAGGTGATCGGCACTCGTCGCACCCACCTCGGCTGCGAGCTGTGCGCCACCGAGCCGGACGAACTCCTCGGCGTGGATTTTTGGAGTGAGCCCGTGTTCTAGTCCGGCTTCGAGCACCCGTCGTGACTGCTCGACCGAAAAGACGTCCTCCTCGCAGAAGACGTCACAGAACTCGGCGACGCCTTGATCGGCGACCGCGGGGAGCTGCTCGTCGATCACTCGGTCGGTGTACGTGTCGGCATCGGTTTCCTCGGGCACAGCGTGGGCACCCATAAACGTCGGCACCACGTCCATGGGATGAGATTCGTCAGCTCGGCGAATCACGTCGAGCATCCGCAGCTCTGTCTCAGTATCGAGACCGTACCCGGATTTGATCTCGACGGTCGTAGTGCCATGGGCGAACATCGTGTCGAGGTGAAAGAGTACGTTCACGAGGAGTTCGTCATCGCTCCTCTCTCGGACGGCGCGTACGGTTCGAAGAATGCCGCCCCCCTCAGCCAGGATGTCCTGATACTGTTCGCCACCGAGTTTCGCTGCAAACTCGTCCGAACGGTCGCCCGCGAACAGAGCGTGGGTATGAGAATCAACAAACCCGGGGATCACACTCTTTCCGTCTGCGTTGATCGCGTGCGTAGCGTTCTCGACCGGGTACTCGTCAGTGATCTCGTTAGTTGGGCCAACCGCGGTCACGCGGCCGTCTGTGACGGCGATGGCGGCGTTTTCGTATCGCTCAAGCGGTTCGTCCGTTCCTGGTCCGACGACGATTTCGCTTGCGTCGTGGACAATAGTTGTGAGTTCAGTCATGATGGTGCTCCGTTGTTGCTACTGGGTGAGTACTCGTCCGCATGTTGGCGGCGGTAGTTCGCCTTGCAGAGGCAAGTGGCAGCGCACACCTGACGGTCCTAAAGCTCGCCACGTGGTCATCAGTTGTGACCGTCCGATGTATCTGAACCTGTTCACGCGTCGAGATACTGTCGGGATCGGGAGTAGGTGCGCTTACACCCGCACGTATGCTCATTGCTGGTCCCGCATTGGCACGGGAACGTCAGACTGATCAGCTTCGTCGAGGGCGTCCTCGTAGCCTGCGTCGGCATGGCGGATCACGCCCATCCCCGGGTCCGTGGTGAATACTCGCGTTGCCTTCTCAGCGGCGAGTTCGCTCCCATCGAGAACGACGTGATTGTTCGCGTGGAGTGCGTTCCCGATGCCGACGCCGCCACCGTCGTGGACGCTGACAATGTCTGCGCCCGCCGCGCAGTTCAGTAGCGCGTTGAGAATCGGCCAGTCGGCAACCGCGTCGGTTCCGTCCCGCATTGCCTCGGTTTCGCGATTCGGGCTGGCAACACTTCCGGCGTCAAGGTGATCCCGAGTTACAACGATAGGCGCGGCGATCTCACCCAAGGCAACCAACTCGTTGATCCGAAGCGCGAATCGGGCCCGTTCCGTGAGTTTGTCGTCGCCTTCACCCTCCGCGTTACAGCCGAACCAGCACACCCGACTCGGCAGCCCCTGGAACTGAATCTGCTCCTGTGCAAGGTCGATCCAACGCCGGAGATGATCCTTCTCGGGAAATAGTTCGAGGACGGCCTCATCGGTCCGATGGATGTCGTCGGGATCGCCGGACAGCGCGACCCAACGGAACGGTCCCTTGCCGCGACAGAACTGGGGGCGAATGTACGCTGGGACGAATCCCTGGAACTCGAATGCGTCGGACCGCCCACGGTGTTCCTTGACCTGTCCACGGATATTATTCCCGTACTCGAATGCGATCGCACCGCGATCCTGTAACTCAAGGATCGCGTCGATATGTCGTTCCATCGTGTCGAGACTCTGCATCCAATATTGCTCCGGGTCCTCCGTGCGAAGTTCGTCGGCTTCGGCCACAGAGTAGCCAGACGGGTAATATCCCTCAAGCGCGTCGTGAGCGCTCGTCTGGTCAGTGATTATATCGGGAACGAACCCGTGGTCGAGCAACGCCTCAAGTAGATCCGCCGCGTTCATGTGAACGCCGACGCTGTAGGGTTCTCTCGCTTGTGCCGCCTCCGTAGCGCGTTCGATCGCGTCGTCGGTATCATCGGTTTTCTCCATGCAGTAGCCCGTCTCAATGCGTCGATCGATACGTGCTTCGGCGACCTCGGCGGCGATACAGACGCCCTCGTTCATTGTGACTGCGAGCGGCTGGGCGCCGCCCATCCCACCGAGTCCCGCCGTAACGACAACCTTACCAGAGAGATCGCCATCGAAGTGCTGGCGAGCCAGTTCCGCGAGTGTCTCGAACGTTCCCTGAATAATCCCCTGGGTGCCAATATATGCCCATGAGCCGGCGGTCATCTGGCCGTACATGATTTTGCCTTCGGCCTCAAGTTCGTGGAAGTGGTCCCAGTTGTCCCACTTGCCGACGAGGTTAGAGTTTGCGATCAACACGCGTGGCGCACGCTCGTGTGTGGTGAATCGACCGACTGGCTTTCCTGACTGGACCAATAACGTCTCGTTGCCCTCAAGCGCTCGCAGCTCCGATAGGATCGAGTCGTACGCGTCCCACGATCGAGCGGCACGACCCGTGCCGCCGTACACGACAAGGTTTTCCGGGTCTTCGGCGACCTCTGGATCGAGATTGTTGTTGAGCATCCGAAGTGCGGCCTCCTGTCGCCACCCTTCGCACTCGATATCGGTACCCGTCGGTGCTCCGCGATACTCGCGCCACTGTTCGCTCGGGTCGCCTCGTCCACGGGCAGGCTGTTGGTCACTTCCCATACGTGTGCCAACAACCCCCAGTACCAATATCGAAAGCGTTCCGTTCGGAAAATAATTTATAACCCAACGGACTGTGTAGTGATAACACGTGTATGAAGCTACCATCGCCATTTCGGACTCAAGCGCGTACACCAAACCGACCGATGGTACCGACTGTCGGATCGAACTCTGGTGTAACGAACATGCTGACCTTCTATACGTCACTGGATCGACGATTGAGCCGGTTATCTCACAGGTGGTGACGGATATTGGAATTGACGAACTGATTCGTGGGGACGGGGAAGCCGTCATTATCACGAGTTCGTGTCTGAAACGCCACGAAACGACGTACATCGAACGCTACCTTGAGTCGCACAACAGTCTACTTCTACCCCCGCTGCGGTACGAAAACGGGGCAAAACACTGCCGAATCCTCGCGATCGAGTCAGAAAGTCTGTCGAATCTCTACGCCGAGTTAGTTGACGATGGGTTCACCATCGATGTCCAAAGTAAACGTGAGATCGACGCGCCAACCCAGTCGTCGCCCCTATTAACCCTCGATCAGGTGCTCCCGGAACTTACAGCTCGCCAACGAGAGACGATTATGCTCGCTGTCGACAATGGCTACTACGAACTGCCTAGGGAAACAACGACCGAAGCGCTCGCCGACGAACTAGGAGTAAGCCGACGTACGGCAGAGGATCATCTTCGCCGAGCCGAGCGTAAGATCATCACGTCGCTCGTTTCGTATCTCTACTGACTGTCTGCGCCACCTCTCGATCCGGAACACTATGTTCATCTCGTCGGCAATTGAACAGTACAAACGAATCGTTGCCATCAGATTGCTCTGTACGGCTCGAAGGTTGCTTTTCGACGCGAAGTCCGAACTGTCCCTGCCTCCCGGGGTCACCGTTATAATTCCCGAGAGCGCTGTCGGTGTTCCGTGTGGCGACAAATCGCTCACCGATCGGATTCAACGAATGACTTCGATCATTCAAAATGAGGACTCCTCGACGCCGTCCCGGATCCAGGTACCAGCCTTACTGAGCCGATTCGCGCTCGGTTCGTGCGATGGGAACCGTGCTCACTCCATCGCTGGTATGTCTTTTGAACCACTCGCCATACGGCACCACACTAATATTGATAGATGATATCATGCACAGTCGTATGTTTGATGAATCAGCATGGTCGCGTGGGGATCAAGCAACGAAGTACGCCGAGTAAGAACAAAATCCAAAAACAATTGCTGAAGTAGATCTCGTTGAAATTCGTAGCGTCCCTGTTTCGAAGTTCGTCTTAGCATTCGTAATCGGGTTCGTCTTCTTTCTCGTCCCGGTTCCGTGGGACAGGCAGGTGACAGTCCCGTTTGACATCGTCGTCAGTTGGATCACCGATTCCTTTCCAACTATCGCAAGCGTGTATGCGTTAGTACTCATCGTCGTTGGGGGACTCCTTACTACGCTCGCGGAGTTCCGTAAACACGGTATCTTGTCGCTAAGCGACGATCTCGCCGACGGTTGGCGCTAGAATACTGGGAAACTTTACCATTTTGGCTGTTCCGGGTCGCCGGCGCCGTACTCGCACCGTTGCTCTTCCTCGAGATCGGGCCGGAGTGGATGATCGGCGGTTCGACCGGCGGGTTAGTCTGGGGCACGCTCATCCTGAGCGTCGCCGTCATTATCCCGATTGGCGCGATATTCATCAACCTCTTCGTAGAACTGGGTGGCCTCGATTTTGTGAGGCCGATGGCCCGCCCAATCATGCGACCGCTCTTCAATATCCCTGGCCGTGCTGCGCTCGACAGCGTGGCATCGTGGGTTGGCTCCTACAGCGTTGGCTTCTACGTCACACGCAGTGTCTTCGATCGCGGTGAGTAATCGAAGCGGGACGTATTCATAATCTGTACGTGTTTCGCAACGGTTTCGATTGGGTTCGTCGGCGTCGTCGCCGCGACTGTCGATCTGCTCGAGTTATTTCCAATCATCTTCCTTGCATACCTCGTCTGCATCGCAATCACGGCCGCTATTTTAGTCCGTATCCCACCGCTTAGCAATGTCCCCGACGAATACATCACCGAACCGAATCGCGAGACAGCATTCCGAGGATCGTCGAGAGACTACTTCCGATTCGGACTTTCGGAAGCCGTAAAAAAAGCCGAGGAGGGTGGGTCCATCGTCGGTGCATCGGTTCGGGGCTTCGTCGACGGACTCAAACTCGCAGTGCTGATCCTCGGTACGATCCTCTCGATCGGGCTCGCTGCGGTCGTCCTCGCCGAACACACGCCGGTATTCGATGTCATCTCTCAACCGCTTGTTCCGGTTATCGAACTGCTTGGCATCCCGGACGCGGAAATTGTCGCCCCGACGACGATCATCGGAATCACCGAAATGTTCATTCCCGCGCTGTTAGTCGCTGAAGCCGACGCGATGGCCCGGTTCTTCATCGCTGTGCTCTCAATTTTGCAACTCATCTTCTTCTCTGCGATCGGCCCGATGATGATGGACATGTTCAGCGACGTTCCAATTCGGTTCCGCGACCTCCTCCTGCTGTTCGTTTTGCGGACGATCATCCTCGTTCCGGTCATCGCTGCGATGACATACCTGTTCGCTGTGTTCGGCGTGCTTTAGGAGCCGTTGCGGTCGAGTGTTCTCACAATGCGGTCGAGTGTTCTCACAATCTCGAACACGGAACAAACAAAGTCGACTCGCCGAAACGGGGACCGAACGACGTACTTCGTTCGATCTCGCAGTAAAGTGGGTAATGTGGCCTGGTCCATCGTTAGATTTCTCGTATCACGTCGCCGTCCGACTCGAGTGAGGCAATATCTTCGTTGGTAAGGGGCACTTCAATTTCAATCTCTAAAAGGTAATCTTCGTGGGCAAGTTGATGCGCGCCGAGCACCGTGTGGCATGGATACGGCTCGTCGAACGTCTCGAGGTACACCTCCTTGTACCCGTTGTAGTAGCGCTCGTGCGGATCGATGATATGCGTAGTGATCTTCACGACGTCGTCGTACGATTTGCCAATCGTCTCGAGCAGAATTCCGATGTTTTCGTAGGCTTTGCGTGCCTGCGCCTCGATATCGTCACCGATGATATTCGAATCGCCATCCATAGCAACTTGGCCGGCCATGTAAAAGGTGCCGTCCGCGATGATAGCGTGATTGTATCCGATCTCTCGTGCGTCTTTGAGTTCTAGCGGATTGATCGCGAGTCGTTCCATAGGGGAAAAGACACTGTCAGTACCAAAAGTAACTCCGCTCCGGATGGTGCCCGGTTCTTTACCATCGCCCAGACGCTACGCTGGCGACGATTCGTTGGTCCGTCTGTTCGGAATCCAAAATCCCACGAGAGGTGAATATCAGTAGGGATTTATTCCGTGGAGGAGGTGGCGAGTCGAGCGGCTGTTTCCGCGAGGACGCGCGTCGCGGTCGCACAGTCATCCCAATCGGTCCACTCCCTCGGTGTGTGGGACACGCCGTCTGCAGACGGAGCGAACAAGAGCCCCGTATCGGTGACGCTGCTGACGTTTGCTGTATCGTGCCTCGCAGCGGAGTGAAGTCATTTTGCGGAAGTAATCCTGTATGAGAATTTTCCAGGTTAGTGTTTGGTGATAGGTGTTGATATTGGGACATGCGACCGAATCATCCCACAATAACTACATTGGAGTTACGACTGCTTGTAATAATCATATTTATAAACAGATTTTCAAAAAATGTTGACTCTCAGCACTGTTAAGTGTTCACTTAGCGTACGCGTAGTAATGAATGCAGAGAGCGGCCAAACCAAAGCGAAATCAGGCCGCCGAACGCTTCTACTATTCATAATCACTTCCTTGGCATTCGGCACTGCCTTCGTTGGTATCAAGGCCGGTTTGGATGATATTCCACCGATACTATTCGCTGGGTTTCGCTACGATATCGGTGCGGTCGTCCTTCTCACGTATGTTTACTGGCGCGGTGGCTACTGGCAGCCGCGCACCCGCGGCGACCTGATAGCGGTCGTTGTCGCCGGAATCTTTCTATCGGGACTGAGTGCAACCCTTCTCTTCTTAGGACAGCAATATCTCACTACGGGGACTGCCGCTGTTATATTCAGCCTTGTCCCTGTCTTAGCGCCATTATTCGCACTGGTGTTATTGCCCGAAGAACGCTTTGGTCTCGTCGAACTAGTTGGTATCCTACTCGGATTGGTGGGGGTGGTGATCATTGTCGGGTTGAACTCACTATCCAACTTCGGAAACTCGACAGTCCGTGGCGTCGCTCTCGTTGGAGGTGCTGCAGTCGCGATAGCGTTCGGAAGCGTTCTTCTAAGCCGAACTGACCGATCAATATCCGGATTGGGAATGACGGCGTGGGCACTTCTACTGGCTGCTGGATTAGTCCATAGTTTTAGCTTGTTAATGGGAGAGTCACCAGAAGATATTACGCCGACGATTGGGGCACTCATAGCAGTCCTTTGGGTTGGATTGCCTGCGACGGCGCTCGCCTTCCCGTCCTATTACGGCCTGATCGATCGTGCCGGGCCAGTCCGAGCGAACCTCATTAGCTATACGGTTCCACTTGTAGCAACAAGTGTGGGCGCTATTGCTCTCGGTGAAGTAATCTCCGTCCGAACTATCTTTGGTTTTGTAGTCATCGTCATCGGCTTTGCCTTAATCGAACGGCAAAATATCTGGTGCGAAATTCTGCGACTGCGGGGGTTACCCGCCCCGCCCGAGCAGGACGATGAACACATTTGTGAATGTGCTCCTCGTGGGTGACATACAGCTCTAGCCAAACACTTCCGTATGTTGAGAGGTGGTCTTCCGTATTACCAGTATTCACCTTCTTCTACCGGTTGGCTACTGCCTTTATAACCGGTCTCATCGACGGCGCATTTGGCAGTGCGTTTGACGACATCGCGGATACTGCGTTCGAAGAGGTCGATCACTGTATCGGTAGGCGCTATATCGTTGGCTGTCTGATGAAGGTCACTTTTGACGGTTGCCGGCAGGAAGGCACCACGAGGATTGCCGTCATTTCCAGATGTGTGCTTGCCTTTGGGGACGTAGAGACAATAGTGATTTTTAGAAAACAGTCATTATTTAACCCCTAATCGGTGGCTCTGACAGGTAATATAATCTAAGACGGGTTTCCCTTCTCA
>NZ_LTAZ01000014.1 GCF_001593955.1 Halalkalicoccus paucihalophilus
TGCCCCCTCCCCCCTACCCCTTCGCTGTGAGGACTCCCTACATCCTCGTCTTGGGGTCCGAGAGGTAGGGGTATGACCGCCGAGATGCCTGCCTCTCTCGCGTGCGCGCCTGAACTGACAGTGCGAAGAGGGAGAATGAGGGGCGGCGTCGGGGTGGCGCTGTCAGTAACGGGTCAGTCGTCCGCTTCGTGTCTCGATTCCAAGAGTCGATTTCTTTGGTGGCTATCCCTTCGGCAGGCGGTCCTCTCGTACTTGCGGTTGCACCAGCGTCCGCCGGCCGGGAGGACAGTCGCAGCCGCCGACTGAGCACGGCGAGGGAGGCGGCGAGGACAGGCACGCAGCGACGCGAGCACCGCCTCGTTCCGGACAGGCCGGCGGTTCCGGCTACTCAGACGGGTGACCCCAAGACGGATACACCTGTAGAATCATTATAGAACCAGGCGCTGATGAACGTGTTCAACTCCGTGAAAGTGCCCACAAGGAAAGGGGACACAGGACATCTCTGACATCACTCTGTATCCTCCCTTCTTGGATGAGATCTGTAGCCTCTGACAAGGCTATTATTCCTTCACGAATTGCTGTGTATAGTATCTTCTGGATACCTCTTAATCACAAGTGGCTTGCCTCTCTCAAGCACTCGCGATTCTCTGACCCCGACGCTGTCGGACGATTCGAGCTGCATCAGAAAAATTGCGTAATCAAATCGCCATCGGTTTGGGGAGGGACACTACAATAAATCGGAAAGATCTAGAAGAGTCCGTCTGAAAGATTGACCCGAGCGAGGAGCCCCTGTCTCGGAGCCGACCGATGGGAGACCATTGATGGATGGAGTGACTGATCACGTACAGTCTCCGCCCTCGTTTCTTCGTTCATTGCTCGCGCCTGGAAGACTGAAAAACGCTAACATACTTTACCTGAGCCGTGCAGTCGACCGTATGGTCACAGAACAGGATGGCAACGTCGTTTTGGACGACGTCGATCGAGAGATCCTCTATGCATTACAGCAAGATGCACGCAAAACCACCCACGAGCAGATCAGTGCCACAGTTGAGGTCTCACAGAGTACGGTCCGCAATCGAATTACTGCTCTTGAAAATGCAGGTGTCATCAAAACGTACGCCCCCGAACTCGACTACGAACGAGCCGGGTTCCCACTTCGTGTACAGTTCATCTGTACAACCTCAATGGACCAACGCCACCAAGCAGCAA
>NZ_LTAZ01000015.1 GCF_001593955.1 Halalkalicoccus paucihalophilus
CGGGGAGGGGGGGGGGGGGAGGGGGCAGGGGTTGGGAGTTAGGTATTCTCGCCTCCGTCCGTCGCGACCTCCGCGTTCATGAGCGCGTCCATCTCGGCGGCTGCGTCCGACGTGATCTTTTCCCGTTCATCGTTGTCGTCTTGATCCACCTGGTCGTGATCGTCCTGCTGGCCGTGGCCGGAGGCAGTTGAATCAGTCCCACTCGACTGGGAGGAGGGCTGAGATCGTGTCTGGTAAGAGGACCCGCCCGATTTCCCAAGGATCTTCTTACTGCTATTTGTGTCGCGGAACCCGAATCCGTCCTGATTGGCGATCTCGGTAGCGAGTCTGTCGACGTGACTCCACGACCAAGCGCCGTCGAGAACCGAGGAGTGGATCCTTTAGCCTGCGTGCTCGATTACTTCCTCCTGCGGCGCCCCCGGGCCATTGATACGTCTCCGTAACCGTTTTTGGCCCGTTCATTTGTTGACCTCCTTCTGTAGTGATCTAATTGTATTTGCTCGTCCAGTTGATATTCCTCAACACCGTTCAGGAGCGGAGATGCAACTGGATCCATACTACGATGAGCTTATCGATCCGTTCGGCAATGTGAACTTCTATCATATGAGCTGATAGGATCTTAAGAGTCGCACAGTACACACTAAAACGGTTCTCCAGCGGGGCCATACACATGTTTCTCGACGAGACGACGAATCGCTGTTCGAAGCCGCTTGGAGATGGTTGTTTCACTGATACCGATCAGTTCTGCGAGTTCGTTTTGTGTGATTCTTCGGGGAACGTCCCAGTACCCATTCCCATAGGCCATGGCGAGGACATCGTACTGCTCAGACGAGAGTGGGCCTTTTTCTGCGGGCATCATCGGATTATATAGGCCGAGGAGATCGAGTTCGATGGCTTCGTCGGCACACCGGTGGCGGAACTGGGTGAGCGTCTCCCGGTTCATGAACTGGAGGCGGAATTCCCAGAACTCAGCCGTACCCTCCGCACGCATAACATCTATCTCGAGATCAAGGAGAATCGTCACGAGCGCATCAACGTCAGGACTCCAGGAGACCGCATACAGAACCCGATCAGAGGCATGGGTAAGCTGATCGATCTGCTCAACGAGTGGATCGGTACGTAGCGTCTCCTTGACTGATCGTTCGTGTTCGGACATCACCCAGAATAGCGGCATGACCGCCTCGTCTGTTGGAATGAGTCGTTCGAGTTCAAGTTCGACCTCAGGGTACGTTTGTAAGATTCGGCCGAGTGGGAACGCCTCTGCGGGAACGCGGATATCAGTGATAATAGTTACCAGATGCAATCACCTCGGGAACAGGTTTTTGATCGGGCCGATTGGCTCACATCGCTCCGACCAGTGATTTCGATGGCTGTGTTCTCGCGTGCGAAAGGGGTGAATGATTAGTCCTCCTGTTGTTTCGCAAAACCATAGAGCGATTCTTCGACTATGACTTTGATACCCCGTCGGAGGCGTTGGGACATCGAATTATTACTGATCCCAATGAGGTTCGCAAGCTCAGTCTGATTGATCGCTCGTGGGATATCCCAGAACCCATGTTCGTATGCCATCTTGAGCGCATCAAGCTGTTCTGCGGTGAGCGACCCCTCCTCCGGCGGCATCATCGGGTTGTACAGTCGCAGGAGGTCAAGAGGGATCCCCTCTTCGTGGCAGATTCGTCGGAACTGCTCCAATTGGGCCCGATCTCTGAATTGGAGGCGGAACTCCCAGAAATCAGCTCTCCCATCAGCGCTCAAGACGTCGACTTTGAGATCGACGAGTGCTTTGACCAACGTATCGATGTCGGGACTCCACGTGACCGAGTAGAGGACTCGTTCAGGTGTTCGCGTGAGTTGGGCGAGCTCTTCGACAAGTGGATCCTCCTGCAACGTTCGTTCGACAGCGGCTTCACTCGCGGATTCGACCCAGAAGAGCGGGATGATCTCTTTCTGGGTCGGAACGAGTCGTTCCAGCTCGATTTCGACGTCCGGATACTCCTGCAGAATACGGCCGAGCGGAAAGGCATGGGCAGGAACGCGGATATCGGTAATGGTTGTAACCATGAGTATGCTCTGGTGGTCAGTCGTCGATTGCTTCCGAACGAGGCTGTATTTTAGTTAGTTGGTTTACAACTAGCGAGTGAATAGCTTGAACCTAGCGGATGATAGGGAAACCAGCTCAGAAAAAGCAGATGACGTGTGAGTCTGTGATAGAGTTCTCCACAGTAAACTACCCCGCCCTACTCGCTCGCCGTTCGGCTCGCTCATTGAGGACGGGCTTTCCGTGAATTTCCGCACTTTCCGTCCCGTCCCCGTGCATGGACGTGGCGCGGTTCACATCGGCAAGACGGGCACACAGAGGGGTTTTCTGCGTGGTTTTCCGTCCCGTGGTCAGCGTCCGAAGCCGATTCACCCGAGTTTAATTCCCGGTGTTCTCGGCCACGTTGCGTGTGGCGTCAGCGTCCCCGAGTTAAGGGCCGGTCTACGGCGGCCCCTACACCGGCTCCGTTTTGGTTCCGGTGTAGTGTCATCCACTCTGCGTTTATGTTACATAGCTGTTGCCAACGTGCTTCCTCCCCTCGCGGTTGCGGAAGGGGCATCCGCGCTACCGATTAGGTGAATGATATTCACAAAACGGAGAAAGAAGGTGCCTCTGACACCGGTTTGGCTCTGACACGGCCTAGGGGCAAGGTGACTCACTGCCCCTACAGACATCTACTACTCCCATGTCAATAAATAGTAATCTCAGTGCTAATGCAGTTTATACACTCTCCACTTGCGTGAGTAGTCGTTTAGTACAATAAGTCCAGTAAGAGGGGTCCAACGCCGTGTAGCAGTGGCCCTCTCTTGCTAGCGAATGCAGCTGGTTAGAGGCTGTGTCAGAGGTACCCTTGGCTCCTTCTCCACTTTAGAGCCGATGAATCCTGGGATTTTGGGTCTGGCATGTGGGTGGATGCGGCGAGGGCTTGATGGTGGCTATCACCACCGATGATAATCGAATGTGAAGAGGGTTATCTGATCCAATATAATTCCGCCGTAGCGTTCGATATCCGTGAAATCCAGCGCTGTATATCGAAACTACAGAGCTGACTACTCAGAAGATTTAATCGCGTTGTGGTCAATAGGTGCTCCAAATGAGGGTGGTGTTAATTTCCGAGCATTGTCGTAGAAATTTCTCCAATGGCTGATGCGAACAAAGCCGCCCTGCGTGGTTGTGCCGGTATGAGGTGCCGTATTTTGAGTAAACGCATACGGTGTGAAATTTCGAACACTTCCATCGACACCCGAATTACGTGGTTGTGGACCAATATGCATAATGCTATTCCGTGTGATCCGAACTTCCGTACCTGGATGTGGGATTCCTCGGTTCGAATACACCCAGTGCCAGCGCCCTCGATCGAATCCTAGTGGATGGGGGGGCATCTCGGGACCATGAATTATGTTTGTAAAGCAAAATGTATTATTGCGGATAATACAATCACCACCAGCACGGTATCTGAAGAACTCGTCGTCTTTGTCATCGTTTATCCAGTCCTCAGAGAGGTTGTTCTGGAGGGCATGCATATCAATTCGGTGACTTGAAGCGGACGGACCGAAAACATTATTGATTACTGTATATCCTGCATCGTGCAAACCAAATCCATTGATGTCATGGCGATGTGCATCGAGGAAACAGTGATCGATAGTTGGATGGCCACGATAAACAGTAAGGAAGTAACCCAAACTTGTCATCATATTATCATGGGCGTAACAGTGATGAATATGGGGATCAGCCCAAACTCGAAATGCCTGAACGCCCCACCCCCAAATTTCACAGTTGTCCACCTCAATTGAGTCACTATTTAGGTCGGCAAGTTCATTGCCTTTATCGAATCGACCATCTTCTAATGGTAGGTACCCAGGATATTCGTTATTATTCCAATTATCATGTGAGGGTCCACGGAGTTGAAGACCAGTGAACCGCACGTTATCCTCACACTCGAATATACGTGGGATTGGATAGCCAGTCGCATTCGTATAGATCAGAGATCTAGGGTTATTAACATGCCCTCGATCACCTGCAATTGTTATATTCTGAGTCTTAATTCCTCGTCGCTCTTCCATGTCGATCGGCTCGTCGATCCATACAATCAGCTTATTTGATGATTCACAGGCGTTTTGAAGTTCCGATGCCGATGTGATGATCTGATCGGCGTCTGATCGAGTAGGTACATCATTTTGATTGACGTAAACACTGCCTCCTCCGAGTGGTTTCTGTTCAATATGGCTAAGAATGTCGTCTTTCCAATAAGAGCGAGCCTCATAATTGGTTGCATTATCTGGATAGAATACGTTGCGATATTCTTTACCACCACTCTCATGTTCTGTTTTAATTGGATATGTTTCGCTGTCTTGATCTGGTACTGGAGTAGTGAAAACGGTAATCTCTTGGTCACTAGCAAGATCTATCGATCGAGTTTTCTGCTCGTAACCCTCTCGAGAGAAACTCGTATCGTAAGGTGAAATGGGGTTTACCGCTTCGATTTCTACGACGCCATCTGCATCAGTGATCCCCCCAAAAAGAGTATCACCTTCATCAGAGACACCGCCTATTCCACCGACAGCAGCCCCCTCAATTGGCTTATCCGTGTCCGCATCCATAACATTCACCGTAAGTGTAGATCTACTTTGCGCTGGTGAAGAAGTGGGTATACCCGTATGTTCGTCGCCACTACTACTGCCGATTGCGATATTACTCATGAGCGCGATGCTAGTTGTCTGGAGCAACCAGCGCCGTGTTCGTTGTTTATCAGTCATATTTATCGATTGTTACCTCTTTCAGAGGTAGTTAATATATAACTAATTTATATTTAATAGTATTGGTATTTATTAAAATAATTACATTTAAAATTATGAATATGAATGTAATTGTATACTAACAGTTATTCTTCATTTCATTTGGTACTGTCTAGTTACCTCCTTAGCTGGCGTTCTGTCGATAGTTTTCTGAGTTGCCACCGTTGGCTTTGGCCTTAAGAAATTGTGTGAGCCCGTCGTGGAGTGTTGGAAAGCGGGTATGGTGGGTGGACTCTAGGTTTGGGGTCCGGAATGGGTATAGATGAACCGAGGACGTGGAGGGTGGCAAACTCATTTTAATCATTATTGATTAAAATAGATTGGCCAACATCTAATTCGCCCGTTACCAGGCAGTACGGGCCTCTTGACCCTCGTATCCGGCTTTATGAACTATATACGACTGTATATCCTTCGTTACTCCTCGTCGGCCATTCCTATAAGGAAGGATCAGTCCGAGTGGATCAGCAAGCAACATCAACCTCTCGCAGTTCGTCCAGGAGCAGCTTGACGAAGCGATGGATCCCTCGGACGACGAACTCGCACAGGCCTATCGTGAGAACGCGGAGAACGCCCAACAGGTGAACGACGAGTGGAGCGATGTTTCGACCGAGGCGAACCAACACCTCAGCGAGAACCCTTTTGAGGAGCACGAGGGCGAAGCGCGCGAACGAATCGAAACAGTATCTGAACGCTCTCGCAATGAGGACGGCATCATTGAGTATCAGGTCGCGACCGATATCGACGATCGGAACGTGTTCAGGCTCTTCGAGAAGTAGGAAGACGAGGCCGCGTTTGAAGCACATGCCGAGACGGATCACTTCCAAGAGTTCGCAGCAGTACTCCCGGATCTCCTCGCTGGTGAGCCGACTGTGACGCAGTTCGATGTTACGAACGCCTCGTCAGTCGAACTCTGAGTGGAAATCTCACCTATTTATCACATAGAAAACACATAAGTAGTGCACGTTACTCAGTCCCGTTTTGACCGCTTTCTGCTAGTGTAGCAAGAGCGTCGCTGATCATGTTCAGTAGCTCTTTTTGTCCGTCTATCCCGTGGCGTGTGGCGACGTACTCGGGATCATTGTAAGTGACGTTCACATCCCCGTTTTCGTCCTCCCAGACGAGCATTTTTTGCGGTAGGTCGATTCCGACTGACTGCGTTTCTTGCATTAATGGGGTTCCGGCTGCAGGATTACCGAACATCTGGAGCGTTGTCGACCGCAAGTCCTCACCGACCGAGGCGGCGTTTTCTGCGTGGTCCACTGTCGTGATCACCATGGGATCGTCATCCTCGATCGCCCGCTCAATACAGGCGACAGTCGCCTCAACACTAGTCCCCCCCTCAATAGTGACGAGGCCATTATCGGGAAAGCAGAATTCTTCGTTTTTGTGAGCGTTGTCCTGGTTCGTCGTGTCTCTACCTTCGTCTGCGTTCTTGCTCTCCTGTTCGTCAGCACTTGCAGTAGTTGTGAATGCGCCAGCACCTAGCACGGCACCCAGTCCTTGGAGAACTCTTCGTCGTTGTGATCCAATCTTATCTTTCCGAGACATACAGAAATTATTTCAACAGCCACTCGGATAGATCTTTCCTAAATAGTTACAAATTCCGTGAAACAGATATCGATCCTCGTGTCGCAGCACAAGTTGGTGGCACTAGAGAATAGTTCCCGCAAGATTGGTCAGAGTCAATTACGTCAATCTACCCGTTATAAAAACACTGTAGACGGGTCATTAGGTACCATATCTGATCTCTGTGTGATAAAGACACACTTATATCTGAGAGTGACCTCCGCCTCTGTCATAGCATGGAAAGACCTGAGATGGTCACGGTCGATTCGTATACAACGCTCGTTGATGTTAGCTCACAGGCCGCCGTCCTAGAGGCACATATCCCGGAGATCAAGGACGGGGACCGCGTCTCGCAGCTCTGGCGGAACCAGTACATCCAGTACTCAATGATCGCGAACGATATCGACGCGTATCGTCCATTTTGGGAGTTGATCGGCCAAGGACTCCAGTACGCTCTCGAAGCGACCGGCTATGACGTATCGAATGACGTGCGCGACCGCATTCGCAAAGAGGTCTATGAGGAGCGGATTACCGTCTTTGATGATGTGGCTGATGGTATCGGGCGGGTGGTTAATGCAGGCTACGAGGTGTACGTGCTCTCGAATGGGAACCCGGCAATGCTTGAGCATCTGATTGGGGCTGCTGAACTCGAGGATCTCGTTTCCGATACGATCAGTGCCGATGAGATCGGGGTCTACAAGCCTGATCCGGCTATCTATCAACACGCCGCTACGCGTGTTGAAACACCAATCGAGAACATCCTGCACGTTTCGGGTGGCGGTATGCGTGACGTCTGGGGCGCAAAGCATGCAGGCATGATGGCTGGGTGGCTTGCACGACCCGAACAGAAGGCTCCCCATGAATCTCTCGGTCAGGATCCTGACATCGTTATCGAGGATTTCAATGATCTTGCTGATCGCTTAGAATAATTGTTTCGAGGCAATTCCTATAGACGGAATATCGGACGCACTATGGAATGTTGAACCTCCAGTGATAATCACTGCAGTAATATGCAGCATAGCTCTCCCTACACGAGTGATGCAACAGCCAGTGGAATATTACATAAACTAAATTAGTAGTAATTCAAATTACTACGAAGAAGTATCTGTCTAAGATATATTTTCGCGACCATATTAGCATTCCGATTTGCAGTATCATCTCTTCGGCTCTGATTTGGGTAGCAAACAATGGGATAGCTCCAAAATCTCTAAGAAATAGCGATAATGGGGACTAACGAAAATTATTCCGATAATCTAATACAAATCAGAATAGAAAGATTATACTTGTGTGGTGATTTCCGATAACAATATCTTTAATGATTGTTAGCGAGTGGGGGAAGTCGCGTCATATGACACAACGTAATGGGGACAAGTCAGAGGGGAATAATACAACTCGACGAACAGTACTGAAGGCGGGGCTTGTGGTTTCAGCGGCAGCAGTGGGGATTTCATCATCGGGAATCGGGCTCGCTCAAACAGACCTGAATCTGTCTCTCAATGCCGATGCTGAAGGAGAAACGGTCACAATTACGAACAACGGCGACAGCGAGGTTGACCTGTCGGGCTATCAGATGAACTTCGAAGCGGGCGAGGATAGCGAAGTGGACCAGATTCGGACACTGGCAGGAGAGGTTATCATTGGCGCTGGTGAGTCCGTGACGGTCGCTACGGGCGCTGGAGAGAGCGGTGACGTGTCGCTGGAGGACCCATACGAAGGGGAAGTCCTGAACAACGAAGAACCAGACGTTGTGGCGCTACTCTCGCCTGACGGCAACGTGGTTGCTTCCACAGATGAAACTGGAAGCTCAGATGACTCGGATAATGAGGAGAACAGCCCGGACGAGGAAGACACATCGGGAGAGGATACGGACGATAACGAAGATGCGCCGGAAGAAGACGAGTCAGACGTGGATTCGGATGAAGATTCAGAATCGGATTCGGAGGTCGAAGACGAGGATGAGGACGAATCCGGAGATACTGACGAAGGTGACGGGTCAGACGATTCTGATGAGTCGTCAGATGACTGTCCGGAAGAAGAACCAGAACCCGAACCAGAGGATGACTGTCCTGAGGAAGAGCCGGAACCAGAACCTGAGAACGACTGTCCGGACGAGTAGACAGTAACCAACGAGTCGTTGCCAATTTTCTTTTATTCGAATCCTCAACAATAGCAAAATCTGGATGCAGAATTTTGGATTCGTCTTCCTGGCAAAACGGCCATACTATATTTTGTATACGGACTGTTTGGCCATAGTCTTCCATAGACCTCCAAACCGGCCGGTGCTCGAAATACTATACAGGGAGAAAGCCTACAACAGTTTCTGTCATACTTGTAACTGCAAGGTTTCCCATACCACATAGAAATTGAACCACTATGAGGAATGTTGGCACAATCTATAACTTGCTGGGGATGTCATCGAATACTGGAAACCGACAAACGGGGACGACACGCGAAGCCAATTCCATTCAAATCACAATGGAATTCCCTGCTGGGAACCCACTTCAAATCGCATTATAGCCCATTGCAGGTTATAAGAGTAAGAAGGCAAAACCCGTCGCTATCGGGCGAATGGGAAGCGCGTAGGACGAATATGGACTCGTCGGGAGTGGATCTCAAGACAACTCCCATGGTAAGGGAGACGATTTGACCAATCACACGAAAGATTCAGTTGCCTCAGCTATTCACAAACTACACTACGCAGCTCATTAGCTAAATCTGGAGCGTGTTCTTCCAGATGTGAGAGATCATCGCTTAATGGTCCACCTACTGGCGTTACGAGGCCTGCAACCGCGAATCCATCCGCGAGCAGGATCTCCACCGCGAGACCTTCCACGCCGACGAGTGTGAGGTAGCCGAGCGATGCTGACCGAAATCAGCATCGACACCACCCAACTGTTCGACGGCACTCGACTTTCGAAAACCAACCCCGACTGCACGGCCTGCAACCGAACCCTCAGAGAAGGCGAACAGGTCACGATCTACGCCGTCCGACAAGAGGACGCCCCCAAATTCACGATCGAACGCATTTACTGCCGTGAGTGCACCCCCGAGGAACTCACTAGCCCGACGCTGGCCCTGAGCGAACACCTCCTCCAATCCCGGCTCACCCGCACGCTGGACGTTCGCACCCAGAGCGAGTTCCAGACACTCGGAGCAATCCAAACGCTCGATGCAAGCGTCCCAAGCGAAGGCAGCGCCGAAGCCTACGAGGAAGAGCCGCCGACAGCCCTTCTTCGAGACACTCATATCCAGAACCCCGCAAGCGCAGTCTATCACATCGACGACGGGGAGGGCCAGCCGCTGTGCAACTGCCAAACCAACGCCCAGTACACGCCGGTCCCACTCGCAGAAGCCGAGGCGAGTACGGCCCGCCAGTGTGGCAACTGCACGGTTGCCCGCGAAGGCGAACAGGCGACCAAGCCCTGCCCGCACTGCAATGCCCAGATCGGGATGAGTGCGTGGCCCCAACACGTCCGGGCGTGTACCGAGACACCACCCAAATGGTGGCTGAGCGATGAGCCAGCCATCGGATGATTCCCAGGCGGTCAATTGAACAGCTCCGCGAGGATCTCAGTGACTACAAGGAGTACGTTGGCCAGCACCACGCGCGGATGAACCAACGGATCGCAACCCTCGAGGAAGACAACGACCGGCTCACCGAACGCGTCGCCGAACTCGAGGCCCAACTCGATCCGGATCCGAACGGCAAGGAGTACGAGTCGATGAGTCGCGACGAGCGCGTACACAAGATCCGGACAACCCTCTTCGAGGATGCCCAGCATCGCCACAGTGGGAAATCCCAGATGACCTACAAGGAAATTCTCCGGCTGTTCGACAATCATCCCTCCGATGGGTATGCGTACAAGCTGCTGACACTCGCCGGTGCAGAGGAAGGTTTCGAGTACGCCGACTCGAACGGGACTGGAAAAGTGGTTCGCGTCGATACTGGGGCTGTGAACGATGAGACGCTCGTTCATGCTGGGAATAATCGAACCAGCCAGGAGGCCGCCTGAGATGGCCCCAAACACCCTCCCCAAACCACCGCCACTTTAATTAGACTAAACCTATGTTGTTGTAGTAGCGGTAATAAAGGAAGCAGTAGCGGTGGGTCTACCGCCTCCACTCCACTCCAACGTGGAGGCTGGAGGCGTGAACGGATATCTGGCCGTTATTCACGCTGTGAAAAACCTGCTCTTGTCTTTTATCGTTTTTCTCTCTCACGGGCCCTCGTTGTATGAGTGACAGTCAACTCAGTCCAGCAGCAAAAACAAGCGCGTCACTAGGAGGACGGAGTAAGATCGACCCCCACATCCTCAGGGGTCAGCGTTTCGGGCAGCTCCCCCTCTCGATCACCAGTGATGTCGGCCAGGATTTCCGAGAGATAGCCGTTGAACAGCGCTGGATGTTCACTCATCGGGAAATGACCGATATCGCTCATCTCGACTGCTGTTGCCCCTTCCCCGATACCATCTGCTACTTCCCGCCCATCCGTTGGATCCGTCAGGTAATCGTACTCGCCGTTGACTGCATAGAGTGGACACTCACTGGCATCGATCTGATCGAGTTTCTCGCGGTAGTCGTGATCGACCGAGTAGTAGTAGAGATCGCCTTTGAACACGCCTGTCGCGCCTTGCTCATACAGGTACATCGTCTCTCGACGGGTCTGTTCTGGGCTTTGTTTGGCCATCAATCCCCAACAGGAGTACGCGTTGACCTCCGTTGTATTGACGTGGGGATGATCGAGCCAATCGATATGAAAGCCGGGACTGTACGCGCCACATTCGAGTCCGATCAGCGCTCGGAACCGATCCGGATACCAATCGGCCAGCTCCAGCGTAATGTTGCCACCCATACTTGAGCCCATATAGATCGGGTCCTCAAGATCGAGTGCATCCGCGATACCGACGATCGTCGCGGCAAACTGTTCGGCATCTAATTCGTAGTCTTCTTCCCACCAGTCGTCACTGGTTGGTGGAACGGATTTCCCGTGGAAGGGCAGATCGTATGCAATCACCCGAAACTCGTCGGTGATATCGTCATCTGCGAGGAGATGCCGCCATTCTTGGTTGTTACAGCCAGCCGTATGCTGGCAGAGGAGTGGAATCCCATCGTCTGGGCCGTTTTCCTCGAAGTAGATTCGATAATCGGTTCCATCGACATCGACGTGAACGTACTTGCCGGTGATCGGCTCGACTGTTCCTGGTTCAGTGCTCATTAGAGGTTCCCTCCGTTGTTGTGGGCTTTGCGCAGCAAGTCAAGCATCCGCTGAAACGCACGCAAATTCTGGAAAATAACTTTGTTGTTGCCAGTCAATTGGAGATGACCGTCATCACCTTTCACTGCACTTCGGTAGTGGGAGGCGATAATCTCGTGATTGAATGCTGGAGGAACTTCTTGGACAAACTCCTCCCATGCTTCAGTGTCACCCTCGACCCCGAAAGACCACTGATGATTCATCGCCGGGTTCGGGGTGATTGCGTCAATTTCCCCGCTATCGACTTGGATGAGAACCCGATCGTCACCGATCTCAATATAAAAATTTTCGTCGAATTTATCGTGGCCACGGACCTTCATCTCCGGGTCGCTGTTGACCGTCTCTTTGTAGTGTTCCCACCACGCTTGTGAACCGAGTTCTGTTTCTGCCATTGTGGACTCCCAGTACTGGAAACCAGTACGGACCTAGTGATGAGTTCACAGGCTTGTAAAAGCCACCCACGGAAGATACAACCCATTTATTAGTGTATTTATAGGTTAAGGGATGGTATCCGCTGTTATCTTCGTCGGTCCGGTCCACAATTACGGTTGGAGATTTTTTCGTGGATAACGATTTTACTCCGCCAAGAAGGCGCCTATAGTCTCCTACCCGATAGCCAGACGATCGAATCAGAGACCCATCCTACCTGGTGGGGAGCACGTCGGCTTCAAGCGACCGGACGCAAGAGCGTTCAATCAGCGCCCGTATCCGCTTCGTTGGCCTCCCAGGAGGACAGGACGCGGTCGTACTCGTGAAACTGCTCTCCCGAATGTTCGGTCACAACTGCGTACATATTCGCCGTTGGAATTGCCCACTGTTCGTGAGCAGTCTCGAAGGCCGCACGAACGAACGTCCGTTGCTGTTCGAACTCTCGTCCCTCCCGGATGTCGGCGTTGAGCATTACTGCATCAGCATCGGGCTCAAGCCGTCCGAGTGAGAAAAACCCATCCGCAAGTGTGTGGATCGTGACTGCAACGTGGCCCGTCCCGGTCGCCATATGATCAGCATACAGTTCGGTAACCGCGTCCGCAAAGTCGTGTTTTGCAGCCCTGTCGAGACCGATCGTCGTTTCGAACTGAAGATGTGGCACGACCGCTGAAACAACCGACCGCTGAATAGGTCTTTCTGTGTCCCATACTCCCCGAGACAAGTGTATTCTCCGCGCGGCGGTGAAACAACAGCTTCGATCAGTTGGACCTTGTGCAACATACCGGCTACGGCGGATTACGGTGTTGCACAAGGTTAAACAAACCTATACTATGCTTCTTCAATCGAGATCTCACCACCACATCGCCCACAAGAATACTGCTCTGGTCGCTTCACAACCTTTGACCGGCGATATCGCGGATCACGACTCTCACACTCTTCACAAATGATCCAGTAGTTCGGGTCAGCATACCGCTCGCAATGCCGATCCGTCTCCAGCGGTTCAACCCACTGGGTGAAAGTCGACCCATGATCGGCCTCACCGCACTCGTGATACTGCCACGCGTGAATGAGCTCGTGGCGAACGACTCGGGAAAACTGCTCCCATCCATACGATTCATACGCGTCCCACGAGAGGCGAATCGTGATCTGCTTACTCTGGTAGTCGTAGATCGCGACGCCCGCGGAGCGCTGCATCCGCGTTGAGGTCTCCCAGTCGATCGTCTCAACGGGTAACTCTGGAAAGTGCTCATCAGCAACCATCTCAGCATGGGCCGCTGCTCGCTCACACAGCGCCGCTTTCGTCTCTGGTTGATCTCGCCACTCGCTTTTTCTCATCACTCTGAGCGGGCGCTGTGTGGCTCTCAGCCGTCGAAGCAGTCCAGTCGCCATCAGTCAATCGTGCTTGCTTCATCGATCAAATACTATCGTCGTGTTTGCTAGCGAACGATCCAACCACCGGACACCGCTTCAATCCTCGGTATCACCCTCCGCATGTGGATGCGGCGTTTGGAAGCTTCCACGATAACAGGGTCAACACGAATGGTCCTCAAAGGTCGGTAGGTAGTTACAATTGCCCAGACGATTCCCTTCTTGCTGCTTATTGAGACCTGCATACGTCTTAAAAAAGTAATCTGAGTGCTCTTTCGATATCTGGTATATTGCTCGTTTTCCCTTTCACAATGCCGGATTTGGTATCCTTCTATCGAACAAAGGTAAAACAGAGTATAGACTACCGAGCCACTTATCGGCCGTATACATAAACTTTGGTATCATCCCAACAAGGACTCTTCAACCTTGTCGCGTTTCGACGGACTGCGGTCAGTCTCCGTGTTTAGGCTCCTTTTCTCGAATGATCGTCACAGAACCGGGCGAACGGCGAGCGACCCGTTCGGCGACGCTTCCGAGCAGGAACCGGGACAGTCCGCGTCGTCCGTGGCTTCCCAAAACAACATGATCAACATCGTGCTCCTCTGCGTATTTGACGATCGCATCGGCGGCCCTGCCGTCCCGCATAGCAGTGGTAACGGTGGTTCCATACTCGTCCGCAATCGATTCGGCTTGCTCTAAAAGTGCGGTGGCGGATTCCTGTGCCTGGTCGTACATTTCCTGTGAGTAGAACCCGCCGTCCATATTCATACTTGACCACTCTCGAGGGTCGGTCACGTGAAGGACGTGGATGTCTGCATTGGGAAATGTCGAAAGGGCGTGGTGCAACGCGGCGTTCGATTGGGGCGATTCGTCGAATGGGGCCAAGATTCGCTGTACCATGGTTCACAATCGATCCCAACTGATAAATTAGTATGGGTGTTCTCATGGTGATGCCTTTCTCTTGAAACGGTTTTGTGTAGCTATATTCCTTGAACAAAAGGATTGACAGATATATATAATGATGGCTACAATGAAACGATAGAATAATCCAGCCCTGATTAATTGCACTGGTCTCTTCTCTTCCGTAGATCGGTTCAATTCCGAAATTACACTCATACATTAGTAATTCGGAAATTGACAAAAATTCAACTAGATATTGAAGATAGCAGAACTGCAGTAGTATTATATCAAGGTCTTTTGGAGAGCTCTTTGGAGATTACTGCATAACTCAAGGTGGCCTCCTGCTGAATTTTATTTCACCACTATACGGTATCATTATATTCTGAGTTACCACGTCTGATACACCTTCTGAACAGTGGCCACAGTATAGCATTCTTCATTGCTAAGCCAGCATTCGGTTGCGCCAGCCGGTAGTAGAGAAACTGCTTGAACTACTGGTGTGATGTTCGGAGAGTTGCGTTCGAATCGCTCCTACTCATGAATAAGTCCAACTAAGCTAATTGCGCCACACAGACGGTGCTTTACCCTTATATAATACATACCTATTCAATCATTGTGTGGTATGAAACGAGTACTAGTGGGGCGGGTTACAAATAGTATCCCTCATCCATGACTTGACCGGTTTCCAACGGGACCTGCTCTACGTTGTCACTGGGCGCGATGATCCAAACGGTCTCACGATCAAAGCTAGACTCGAAGAGTACTACGAAAACGAGATCCCTCATAGCCGGTTGTATCCAAACCTCGATACGCTCGTCATCAAAGGATTGATCGAGAAGGGTGAGGCCGATCAGCGGACGAATTATTATCGACTGACTGCCCGAAGCCACCGCGTTTCGCCCGGGTGGAGACCCTTCGAGAACGGGCTTTCGGAAGAGAGGCAAGCTAACTAGCGTATAACCCTATATATTGGTCCCCGTTGCAGATCGATTCCGTCCTAGTGTGTGGCCTAAACAGGACCGTCTACAATAGCCAGTAGGACTGTGATCAAGAGCAACTGTCGGCCAAGTACCCACTATGATCCCCAAATAGAAGCTGTCCCGCCAAGAAATTACTATAATCGGCTTGTCGCAACAGAAGACTAGTGCTGGACGCGATATCAGTATCGGAGTGGACAGTGTTACTGGATTGGTCCCGATAGGCGTCTTTCCCATCCTGGAACCGGGCCACGATTGTTCTCGACCTACGGATTCTGGGTCTCCGTCCAGCCGCCAGCATCTACCATCTCGAACAGCTTCCCCCAGTTCTCGTCGTTTCGGCTCTCCGGGAGCTGATCACGTAACTGCTGGAAATCCGACGGTGGCACCACCGTTTCGATCAGATCGATGATCACTCACGCGTGGAAGGCGGCTTCAACCCTGTCGACGCCCGTGCCCTCAATTTCGCTGACTCGCGAGACGAACTCCTGCCAGTCGAACCGCTGGCTGTGGGTCTGAACCGCGCCAGTCATGTACCATTTGATCTCCAAGGGGAGGTTGGCGGCGAAATCCTCGGCGTTTCCTTCGGGAATCCGTTCACCGAGGACCATGAGCGTCGCACGGATCGCCCGAACTGCATGGCCCGTATCTTGTAACTCAAGGCGGTGCTGTACCTGGCCGGTAAACTCGTCGAAGTTCATCGTATCGTGTGTCTTCGATTCCCAGTGACATTAATCCCTGAGATCACTCTCACTTTGCCGGACAACCGTCTTCAATAGATAGACGTTCAACAGGATCCGAGCCTATCATATCCGATTGGCAGTAGTCTCCAACGAACCGTCATCTCGTATGGCTTAACAGGACGACTCAGATCAGAGGAGTACGAGTGCGAACATGAAGTAGATCACGATACTGAGTGTGGTTGAATGGCAGTCACAAGCGGGCCACTACCGAGTGCTGGGTCCACCCCCCATCCGAATAAACCCGATCGGGATGACTGAGGCAAGGATGATCGTGAAAGCAGTTGCCAGGGCTATTCGAACTACCATCTCAGGAGGTACATAAGATTACTACTGGCCACAGAATAACTCTGTTAGGAACACGATGATGCGGACTCTGATCGAAAATATACTCTTCTTGCGCAGGAAACGGAGGATAGCGTGGACTACTTATTTCTGGTAGAGTACGCTAAACTGAGCCTATCCAACGAATGGGAAGAAAACGAAGAATGCGTATGAGAGGCCGAGCGAGACGCATGGTCCGATGACCCACATCAAGACAAACTTCGTCACAGCTTGCGGGTTAAACAATTCGTTAGCCTCCATCACCTCGGGTTCCTCCTCACCGATTTCCGGCACCTTCTCGGGTGTCTCGACCTTGAGTGCGCCCATCGACAAAACGTCAACATCGATCTCACCCTGTACGAGATCTTTTGCGGCGATCAACCGACTCGCACGTCCCCACCCGAGACCTACAATGGTCATGACGGTCGCCATCACGAGGCTGATCGGGATTCCGATGTACGAGAGAATGGTCGTGATAGTCGCCGCCGTCACCATCACAATAACTGCCGCTAGCAACGGAATATCAGAGAGTTCGCCTCCAACGGAGTCCATTGTCCGTCGAGCGATGGTGAATCCGCCCAGTCCGATTGCGACCGTCCCGAGGAGGATCGCAGGATTATCCGAGAGCGCACCATCGCTCACCAACGGGGCGACAGCGTTCGGGACGTTGCTTGCGCCGGCGCTAAACGCCATATAGCACGCGGCAACTAACACGACGATGGTGCCGACGAACTCTTGGTGCGTCGTGTTCGGGCCGAGTGCGGGCTTCGGAATCGTCCCGCTTTGATCGAGGACGAGCAACGCCCCTGGTGTGGAGGAGACTTTGAAGTGCCGATCGAGGTGCGGGTATAGATAGCGTCCGATTACACTGCCGATCCAGAAGCCGATGAGGGGAGTGAAGATCCACCACGCTCCGATTCTCCCCATTGTCTCCCACTGGAGTGTACCAGTCGCTAGCCCCAACCCGGCAATCGACCCGACGGTCGTCATCGAAGTGGGGACAGGGACACTGAAGACGTTCGCAATAAGGATTCCCAGTCCAATAAAAAAGAGGACGGCAACTCCGACTTCGAGCGAGATGGCGGTAGTAATGATGTCGTTGGCAAGTGTATCGATGACGTTGCGACCGACCGTCCACCCGCCCAAGAAGACGAAAAACGTCATCACCGCGGCGGCCGTCGTCTTCTTCACCAGTCCTACACCGACAGCTGGTCCCCACACGACCCCAGTTGACGAGCCGCCGATGTTGAACCCGACGAAGACCGACGCCGCGACCCCAACGAGTAGAATCACGGTAAGTTCCATATTAGGGAACAAGGACGTCGATAGACAACTGTGTTTTGTAGCTCTCATATGGGGATATGATAGAATATGAACAATTTATCATATAGGAATGATAAAATGCTGTATCGGGATACCTGCAGATGCGTTCGCGTACTTTTCTCAGAGTTTTACCGGGAATCGAAGTACAGCGGAGAGATCTATCCGACATAAATGCTGAGAATCAGGGCAAGCAAAACGGCGTGCCAGACGATCGCTGCAGCCTGGACCCTCGCGTCGGTTGGTGGCAATGGGGGGTTCCGGTACATGGCATCGTAGGTGAATACAGTTGCGACGACCGCACCGGCGATGACCGCGGCATGGAAGCTAATGGACGTTACAAGGCCAAGACTTATCCCACCAACTAGACTTCCAACGATTCCAACGAGAATTTTGTCGTAGTAGTCAAGGTCACTCATTAGCCTATTCCCGACTAGAGATTGCCGTCCAACGACTAAGCAGTATCGTTGGTTCTCACTGCTCGGGAAGATCGGGTTTGGTTCGGGTGCCGAACTGCTAGCATAGAGGCTAAAGATCACGATACTGAGTGCATCTTGAATGGCAGTTGCAAGCGGGCCACTACCGAGTGCTGGGCCCACCCTCACCCGGATAAACCCAATTGGGATAAGCGAGGCAAGGATGGTCGCGATCCCACTAGAGACGAACAGCGAGAGCCCAACAACGAGGCCGATCTGTAGCGAGTCGCCAATAACTATCGCGCCAAGCCCGCAGGATCCCGATCATACTACCAAGAATAATCCCGACGAGAACTCTCGCCAGAGGTAGGTGCTGTAATCGACGTCAGTGATCGCAAATGCTCTTATCGCGATGGCTTCCGATTGTGTCCCTACCGAATCGGCGATGTACGCGACGACGGGCGGAAAGAAGGCAAGTGTGATCGTCTCTTGAATGGTTGCCTCGAACTGGCTCGAGATGACGCTAAGGAACAGTCCAGCGACCAGCCCGAACAGGAGCCACAGCGCCCGACTCCAAACGGTGACTCGCACGCAGGCGGACGCGAGGTCTGCGATTCGACGCACTCCCCTTCGCACCCCTGCACGGAGGAGCACGTCGCACCGTATCTCGTTCGCGTTGTTCCGAACAGAATCTGGCGCTACGCCATCCCAATTTACGCGTTTGGAATCGGCATCGGAAGCCTGTTGTTCGGTTTAGACGCATGAGAAACAAGCCGGTAGACGAAGATGCGGCTTTACTACTGGCAACTCCGGTCGTCCATTGCTAAACGACCAGCGAAGGGATTCACTCGTTTGCCCTTCTGTCCAGACTCTCCGTCCTCCTCGTGTTAAAGAGCTGATCCCGTCCGGATCACTGTACCGGTCAAGCGGTATGACATCCGGGACGTATGTCTAAGTAGTTTGAACTGGAAAATGACATAGTGGCCGACTCCCCGTACGAACTGCCGGCGGACAGCGTCGCCGAGACGCTCGGCTCGAGACGCAATGGGCTAGACGACGAGGAGGCCCGGCGGCGACTTGGGGAGCACGGCGAGAACGCCGTCGTGGGAAGCGGCGGGCGGCGACCGGCTGCCATCTTCTTCGCGCAGTTCGACAGCGTTCTGATTCAGGTGTTGCTCGTCGCGGCCGCCCTCTCGATCTGGGCAGGTCACGCCGTCGACGCGATCCTAATCACGATCATCGTCGCCGCGAACGGGGTCTTCGGATTCGTCCAGGATTACAAAGCCGAGCAGAGTCTGGAGTCACTGCGCGAGATGGCCGCCCCGATGGCGACGGTTCGACGAGACGGCGGGGAACGGACGGTCGACGCGACGGAAGTCGTTCCCGGCGATGTCGTCGTTCTGCGGGGCGGCGATGTGGTCCCCGCAGACGGCCGGCTGCTTTCGGTGACCAGCCTTGAGGTTGACGAAGCGGCGCTGACTGGCGAGAGTGCCCCGGTCTCGAAATCGTCGGTGCGAGTCGGGCCGGAGACCCCTCTCGCCGAACGGGAAGGGATGGTCTACCGGGGAACGAACGTCACCCGTGGAAGAGGTCTCGCCGTCGTGACCGAAACAGGAATGAAAACCGAGGTCGGCAGGATCGCGGAGGATCTCGCCACGACCAGTGAGACTCGGACGCCCCTACAGGGCGAATTCGACGACTTGGGCCGCAGCCTCGGACTGGGGGCGCTTGTCCTCTCTGCGCTAATCGTGCCAGTGTTGCTCGTACGCGGTACGGACGCGGTTCAGGCCGTCCTGACCGCCGTGTCGCTCGCTGTCGCCGCGGTCCCTGAGGGACTTCCGGCCGTCGTCACGCTCACGCTCGCTCTCGGAGTCCGGCAGATGTCGGCCGAGAACGCGCTCGTACGCCGACTTCCGGCGGTCGAGGCATTGGGTGCCGTCGACGTTGTTTGTACCGATAAAACGGGGACGCTGACGAAAGGCCAAATGACGGTCAGCAGGCTCTGGGTGAACGACGCTGTAATCGAACCCGGATCGCGCAGAATCAACATGGACGCGCCCTCGGACCGAGAAGAACTCCTCCTGCGAATTAGCGCGCTCTGTAACGACTCAACACTCACAGACAACGGTGATCCGACCGAGCGGGCGCTGCTCGAGGCGGCCGACCGTCGCGGACTCGACATCAACCGACTCCGGGCCGAGAACCCGCGGGCTGATGAGATACCGTTCTCCTCGGAACGCAAATGGATGGGGACTGTCCACGGCGACGTTGGCTACGTCAAGGGCGCGCCTGAAGTCGTCGTTGAGAATTGCGATCGGATCCTAACCGCTGATGGCCCGGTCCCGCTCTCCGAGGACCGCCGCGAGCGAGTTGAAAGAACGGTCTGGGAATTTGGTGACGACGCGTTGCGGGTTCTCGCGACGGCCTATCGCAAGGAGGTAAGCGATACTGACGACCTCGACAAAAGGCTGGTGTTCGTGGGGCTGGCTGGCATGATTGACCCACCCCGCGAAGAGGTTACCGACGCGATCGCGGCGACCGAACGCGCAGGGATCGCCGTAAAGATGGTCACCGGAGACAACGCCCGAACTGCGCAGGCGATCGCCGAGACGCTGGGGATCGGAACTACCGTCCTTGAGGGTCGGGAAATAGAGCGGATGGACGCAGAGACGCTACGTGAACGGGTCGCGTCCGTCGATGTCTTTGCCCGGACATCGCCCGAACACAAAGTCCGGATTCTTCGAGCCCTCCAGAAACGGGGCAACGCTGTCGCGATGACTGGCGACGGGGTCAACGATGCACCCGCGCTGAAACATGCCGATGTTGGCGTCGCGATGGGAATTCGGGGAACGGATGTCGCCAGACAGGCCGCAGACATCGTTTTACTCGACGACAACTATGCATCAATAGAGAAGGCAATCAAGCGCGGACGGGAGATCTTTGACAACATCTGGAAATTCGTCGCCTACCTGCTTACTGCCAACGTCGGGGAGGTGGCGATCGTGTTCGTTGCTTCGCTGTATGGCTATCTCGTCCTGCCGGCCGTCCAGTTGCTGTGGATCAATCTCCTGACTGATGGGCTACCGGCGCTGGCGCTGGGTGCTGACCCTGGAAGTGCCGACGTGATGGAGCGCCCGCCCCGCGATCCGGACAGTGGGATCATCGGTCGCCCAATCTTAAAACTGATCATCGGCATGGGTGGTGTCACAACGGTCGTCTTACTCGCACTCATGTTCTATACGCTCGAAGGAGCGGTCTCAATCACTCCCTATGCAATGACAATGGTGTTTACAGGCTTTGTCCTCCTCGAGCTCATTGGACTCTACGTCATTCGGTGGCTGCGCGAGACTCCGACACTAGTGAATCCCTGGCTGACGGCTGCCGTCACAGGCTCCGTTTCTCTCCATCTCGCAGTGCTCTATACGCCGCTCAACCGGTACTTCGGGACCGTTGCGATCGGAGTGAATGACTGGCTGATACTGTTCGCTGTAATGGCTGTGAGTCTTCCGCTCTACCTCGCGGTTGCGCTACTGGTCCGACGGGACGAGACAGAGGTATGACGGGAGATGGGCAGATGAGTTCATCGGCTACGCCTTTTGTCGGACGTTTTGCTGTTCTAGGTCCATCGAATAACCCGACCACGCCCTTCTAAATCGTGTTCTCAATCCTCATAGGAGGAACAGGTATCGGTGACGTCGTTTCGGCTCTGGGTTTCCTTCACTCGCCATTGCTACCGACGCCGAGCCGAGATTCGAATTGCGTCGGGCTCGGACACCACGGTTAATGGTCGCTCACGTCGAATCATGTGGCCACGAGCGGATATCGTCGTAATCGCCCGGAGGAACGGGACCATCGAGAAGCAGGTCGTCGGTCTCATCCATCCATTCGTAGAGTTGTCTTGAGAGCTCCCGTCTGATCTCCTGGTAGCGGGGCTCATGAACGACGTCGTCATCTTCCTGGGGCGCGTCCCGCAGATCGTATAGTTCTTCGTACTGTCTGGTCGGAACCCCGTCAACCTCGCGAATCTCACGGCCAGACTCGCTCGCAAAGACGTCTGCCGGTAAGTAAACCATTGGGAGGTGCCAGAAGCTCCTGATATACTTGTAGCGATCAGTCCTGATTGCACGGACCGGATTGTACATGTCGTGCCAGGTCATTTCCGCGAAGATTCGTTCGCGCGTGTCGTATCCCGACACGCTGTCAGCGATCAGGCCCGCGACGCTCTGGCCGTCGATTCCCACTGGACAATCCTCGCCAACAAAGTCGAGGACTGTTGGCAAAACGTCGATATTACTTACCAGATCGTCATACCGCTTGCCAGCATCGACGACGCCCGGATAGCGTAGTATTAGTGCGGCCTCAATACCGGCGTCGTAGCAGCTCCCTTTCGCACGTGGGAAGGCGATACCGTGTTCGGTGGTGAAGATCACGAGCGTCTCCTCCTCGATACCGGCGGCAGCAAGCGCATTGAGGATAGTGCCGACCGCGTCGTCGATGGCGTACACCATTCCGTGCATTTCCCCAAGGTCGTGTCTGATTCCTCGCCGATCGGGAAGGTACGGGAGTGAACGGACCGATTCTGGACCGTCGGCCCGGTAGTAACCGGCATCGAACCCGAACCGACCGTTCTTTTCTTCGACCCGGTGGCACTCGAAGAACCCGACCGATGCGAAAAACGGGGCGTCGTACGCTGACTTCACCAAGAATGATTTGAAGACTGATGCGACGTTACGCGCCCGATTGGCCTGATGGACCGTCGGCGAAACACCGGGATACAGGTTCCCCTCGGAGTGGACGTGGTCGTATCCGAGCCGGTCTGTGTCCTGCGTGATGTGCTGGATGCCGAACAAGTGCGTCTCGTACCCGACATCGCTGAGATACTGTGGGAGGATTTGCTCGTCGTCGTGAAGCTCCCAGCTCCCATGTGCGAGACCCATCAACCCGTTGACGTGCGGAACTCGTCCGGTCATAAGGGCACCCCGGCTCGGTGAACATTGCGGAGCACTCGCGAAATGTCGCTCGAACAGCGCTCCCTCGTCCGCAAGGGCATCGATTCGTGGTGTATCAATGTCGACACCATAACAGCCAAGGTGCCGTCCAAGGTCGTGGCCGTGAATCAGCAGAATGTTCGGTTGTAGGTCGGTCATATCGGCGGTGTACTACGACTCAACGGATAACTGATGGCGAGTCCTCCGCCGTTACCGTTTCGACCTCTGGGACCTGTTTTTTCCTGAGTGAAGATATGTATAGGTTTCATTTGTTGATTTGCTGGTCAGAACTGGGCTTCGATTTCCAGCCAAACACTGCAATCAGGACGTAGAGGATCCCTGCTATACGGGTTGTGGGAATCACCCACGATTTCCATTCACACGCCTTGGCTTCCTCGTACAGAAGTGGTGTCCAGTAATCGAGATATCCTCGTGGCGAAATGGCAGCCATCAGTCCATAGCAGCCGAGTACTGACCGCACCACACCTGAGAACGTTCCTGGGCGAAGAATCGTGACAAGAATCGTCAGCCCCTCGAGTCGAGCCACGGGTGATACCCATGCTTTTCGTAGGCACTGTTCTGGATTTTCGAGTGCATACCTTTCGAAAAACTGTATGAACCGATCGGGAACAACTAGTTCAACGAAACCGAGTAGTGCTAATAGTACTTTGAGCATGTTATATACAAACACTGGGTGAATCATGAATCTATTTCTCTGTCGCATTAGTTGAGAATGACTTCAATTGATATGGCTGTATTGACGCTCACACTTCTCTCGGATTGGGACAGTTGGCAATTATCGAACAACAGTATCCGAGATCGGTGATTGCCTGCTTAGCAGTACGACCGCCGGATGGTCAGTTAGGCCGACCGGCGGTATTAGTAGCGACACTGACATCTCAATAATATACACTTAGCAATTATCGAGTCACCAACTACTGATCTCTTGACAAGAGCGGGCTTGGTTGCTTCATGACTATCACGGAACTTCGCCGTGACTACCGGCGCCCAGTACGCCGGTGGATGCGTCCGGTCGATATCGTCTGAGACTGTTCACGCCCACTCTTATTCCAGGCGTGACTACCCCGAACACGTATTCGTTCTCTCGAGCTCAGGAACGACCCACGGAGACAGGCCTGTAGCGGACGTTCATAAGAGGGGTATTCAACTGTTCAGGCGAACAGACCCATATACGGATAGATTCCCGAATGGTCGATAGTTCAGGACCGTCACCCGGATGCTCGAAACGCTTTGAGCCGAAACTGAGAGATGATCGGTTCGAGCGTGTCTTTTTCACCGGTGCCCGTTATCGTGACTTCAGTCAACCGGTAGGACGGTCCGACGGGGACCTTTCGGGCAGAGAGATGGGCCTGCCACTCGTTTCCCTCGATGACATTTCCGTCACGCCGTTCGCCGTCGAGGTTCTCAAGGTACTTCATCGCCTGTTCAAGAGTGAACCCACGGAACTGGCGGGTCTCATAAAGTGTGCCGTTTCTATCGAGCGTTCGATCGATGGTAATGCATCTAGTCCCGCTTTCCGCCGCTGGGCTTCCGACTCACGTATCGAGACCATACGGGTTCCCGTTGAAAGGTTGGCCCTCGGAGGAAATATCTATGTTGTGAGTTCTCATTCACCATACTCTCCAATCTCTTAACGAAGGATTATCACAGTGCATGAGATCAACGCGTTCCGCTCTTGGAAGCGTTGCCGAGCAATAACTGAAGACGCCGGAGCGACTGGTATAGCTCATCACAAGGCAGTATTGCATCCGCTGTGCTTCCGGTTGTTGATGTCCCAGTTCTCGTAGTGAACTACCCGTCCTTCTCGGCTTTGTGGCCTCGCTGAGCAAGGGATCTTAACGCCTGCGGTTCGGTAAAGCGATCTGATTGACTTCATTCTTTAGAGAACTATTTTGTAGTTTCACAGAGAACTATCTGGTGTGTCTTCACGTATCTTAGTGCCAGTCGACGATTCGACACACGCTCGTGAAGTACTAGTGTTCGCGCTGGATAAGCACGCGGACGCTGAGATCACTGGTGTCCACATCATCAGTCCAATAGCGGTAATTGGAGTCTTCAATTCAGCAGCCTGGGACGACCGGATGCTTGAACGCGAGCGGAAGCAACCAACGATCGACGACGCACTTACCGACCTCGTCATACAACTCAATGTGACGCGGAGCCATGTTGTCAAGTGGGGGTCTACTTCTTCGACTGTGGGACGAGTGGCGGCCGGGAAGTGTGTGCACCGGGACGGATTCGAGGGTCCGATATCAAGTAGCCATGAATTACCACAAAGAAGGTGACGACACAAGCCGAAGCGTCGAAGCACGATCCCAGGTCTCTCCGGAGTCAGCGCATGTTTGTGAATCACCAACATTAGTGCTCGGCTCGACAGAGAAAGCAAGATAATGGTTGTGATCACCCTCATCGTCCTCGTAACATTGATCGGACTGAACTGGGTGCTTTACTCGAGCCACGTCCAAAATTCGGAGCGCTACCAAGCCATGGTCGTCCCGATTGCCAACATAATGGACATCGGGTTCGTATTGCTGGCGCCGGCTATCGTGTATATTACTGGCCTCGAATCGCCTCTGACGTATGCCGGTCTCTGTGCGCTCGCCTACGCGATGGGCTGGGTCATACGCTACAACATCGAGCGATTTGAGCCGATAGCTAAGGAGAGGGGTATCTTGCACGATTGTTCGTACGTCGCCAATTGGATGTTGATCATCGCATCTATCGTGAACGTCGGTTACTACCTGCAACTGATGGGCGTGATCATCATCTACCCCTTCGACTTCGGCAACGGTGACTCGATCGCAACGATCATCGCCGTCGTATCGCTGATCGCACTTGGCGTGATCGGTTATTTCTTCGGACTTAGCAGGTTCAACCAGATGGGGCAGCGGACGACGGCTTTCAACCTCGCAGCCGTCTTGGCGATTATCGCCGGCTTCCTTGCGTACAATGGCGGAGCGGCCGTGGCAGGGAACTGGTCGGTCCCCGCTTACAATCCGCCGGTGACAACGACGGACTTCCGCTATATCCTCGGCTTCTACGTGATTGTCCAGGGATTCGAGGCATCCCGGTACCTTACCAAGGAGTACAGCACGTCACGACGTATCCAGACAATGCGGAACGCACAGATCATCGCCACCGTCATCTACGTTCTCTTCTCGGTGTCGACTCTCTTTCTTTTCGACGAGGTCGGCTACGCGCCGACTCCAGCCGTGATCATTACGATCTCCGAGGTGGCGAGCCCCGTGCTCCCCTTGCTTGTTTTGCTTCTGGTCATCGGTAGTCAGTTCTCCGCGTCAATCAATGACATTCACTCACGCTCAGATACCATGGAAGAACTCTCAGATCAACGAATCCCGCGCAGATATACCTTCCCGCTGCTCGCTGCGGGCAGCATCGTGGTTGTGCTGAGCATGGACGTGTTCACGGTCGTCGCGGCAGCCTCGCGGATGTTCGCGGCGTACTACGCGCTACAATGTCTTATCGCGCTAATCATAGCCGGTCGTCGAAGGCAGTGGACACATTTTGTGGGCTTCACCGCGGTCGGCCTGGCGATGGTGGCCATCGCGATCTTCGGGCTATCTACATCTGTACGCATTGGTCTTTAGCTAAGCCTCGGTGTAGCTTCGACCGTGATCTTGATAATCCTCCTCGATTCAACCAGATGGGCTGGCGAACGACGGCTTTCAAATGGGAACATATGGGGTGGCGCGAACGCATCACCTTTGCCCGCTACGATTTACCAGCGACAGCTCTACCCGACCAACAATCCGCTTCTAAAGAGCGTACTCGGAAAGATCGAAGGTAGGATCGACCGCTAGCTCATCTTTGTCGGTGAGCTAGCAGTTTCTCCAACGAACAACGCTGCCGAGGACGTGCTTCGTGAGCCCGTTGGTCTTCGGAAAACCGCCGGAACGCTTCGCAACGACCGTGGAATGTTCGTTCATGAGACGCTCTCGTCCCTGCTGGTTCCACCTAACTAGCAAGGACGCAATCCGTACGAGGAACTTCAGCGAGTCGTTTCGAACAACGCGATGATTTTACGGGTTCACGCTGTACCAGCAGTTGAACCCTAAGGGGCAAACACATCAATTGTTTTTATATACTTGGCATCGTTATATATATAATGCTGATGTGGGATTGTACAAGTTGGCCCCGGCCACTGCTGTGGGACACTCGGAAAGCACAGGCCACACCGCAACGTACCCGTCTCGCGGTGGTCTTCAGCCTGACCGAACCAATTACCATCACAAAATCAGACTCCCATAACCGGTACCGGTCGATGCACGGCATCAATCTGGATCCGGTAGAGGAATGCCAACAAACGAATAATAGCGGTGGACGACGCATTCGAAAGCACGAGGCGAGTGTCTCGGGGCGACGTCCCGAAGCGGGTTACCCACCAACAATGATAGTTACCATGACCAAGAGGTGAGTTTCGGTGTCAACAAAACGCCTAAAAGAACGAATTATCCGACGATTTTCGTCGACTCTCCCGGTACTGGAGTGGCTTCCGCGGTATGACACGTCGTGGCTCCGTTTGGACGTCGTCGCGGGAATCACCGTCGCGGCGGCGGTCATTCCCGAGGGGTTGGCGTACGCATCTCTGGCGAACTTGCCACCGGAGACCGGCCTGTACGCCGGGTTGATGGCCGCCATCGCTTACCTTTTTCTTGGCACCTCTCGGCAAGTCATGGTGGGACCGACCTCGGCACTGGCGATTCTGCTTGCCAGTGGTGTCGGGGCAGTCGCTGGCGGAAACACCGCTTCGTACACGTCACTCGTCATCTCGACGACGATCCTCGTCGGTGTCTTCGCGGTTATCGCGTGGGCGTTTCGATTGGGGTTTCTCGTCCACTTCATCTCGGAGTCGGTGCTCACGGGGTTTTCTGCCGGGGCGGCGCTGTACATCATGTCAACTCAATTTAGCAAACTGTTCGGCATTGAGAGTAGTGCATCGGGTTCCTTTTTCGGGGAAACGTTCTTTGGGCGGATATGGTACACCGGAACCCATCTCGCTGAGACGAACCCCGAGACACTGGCTATCGGCGTTGTTGGCATCGTGTTGCTCGTCTTCGGAGAACGTTACTTGCCGCGTGCCCCGAATGCACTTCTTGTTGTCGTCCTCTCGATCGTGCTTATGTCGGTCACGAATCTGCAGGCCCGCGGTGTCGCGATCGTTGGATCGATCCCAAGCGGTCTCCCTTCGCTGTCGGTTCCGGCGATTCCCAGTATCTCGACGCTGGGTTTCCTCGTCCCCGTCGCCGCCGCGTTGTTTCTTCTTTCGTACGTCGAAGGCATCAGCACAGTCGAGACTTTTGCCAGACGCCACGACTACCGAACCGATGCGAATCAGGAGCTGCTGGCTGATGGCGGAGCCAACCTTGCTGCTGGCTTCGGTGGCGGATTTGTCGTCGGTGGAAGTATGTCTCGGTCAGCGCTCAACGACGCCGTCGGCAGCAAGACACAACTCACGAACGCCGTCGTCGCTCTCGTTCTCGTCGTCGTCTTGCTCTTTCTCACCAGCGTGTTCACGAATCTCCCAGAAACGATTCTCGCAGCAATCGTTATCGTCGCCGTCACGGGCCTTATCGATACGAGCGCAATCCGTCAACTGTACCACGTAAGCAAGAGTGAGTTTGCCATCGCGATGTCGGCATTAATCGGAGTACTTACAGTCGGGATGCTCTGGGGCGTCTTCGTCGGCGTCGTCCTCTCATTATTAATCGCGATTTCACGGGTCAGCCGTCCATTGACACACGAACTCGGTCAGATCGCCGGGACAAACCACTTCGTCGCGCTTGACTTGTATCCGGCGGCAACGACCATCACGGATGTGTTCGTCTACCGCGTCGAAGCTGAATTGTTCTACGCGAACGCAGATACGGTTCGGACCGACCTCTTCGAACGGCTCGCAAAACGCGACTCCGATGTCGAACTAATCGTTTTCGACCTTACATCGTCGTCAACGGTCGACTTTGGGGCCGCACAAATGTTGGGGAAACTCGAACAAAAACTCGACTCACGTGGAACCGACCTCCGTTTTGCGGGGGCGGAGTCCGAGGTTGTGCAAATGTTCGAAACGACGGGGCTCGCGGCGAACACTGGCGGTGTGAAACCCGAGGAATCGGTCGACGACGTCATCGACCGCTGGAGAGCTGAGCGGTCGTCCTAATGTATGGATCCTTTCTCATCAACATTGCGGTGGGCATACACCGACTGCTGGCGTATGAAAATCTGTATCTCTTAGTGGTTCCCGACCAGAAAGACGAAGAATAAGCGGAAGCCCATGATTTCAGACGTGGGGAAATATCAAATATTTAAACATTGAAACGACCTATAACAACAGGAGGTGATCACTGGCCGATGCCGCCGTCATGTCTCGGAACGAAACAGGAAACCAGACGTGAAGCGTCCTCCGTTTACCGATCTGCGGGTTCTGAGCCATCGTCTGATCGTGATGTATCCGTCTCGATACCCTCGCCGACATTCTCGGGACGGACCGTCTCGAGTTGCTGGCGCCAGTACGGCGTGAAGCCGGTCGGTGTCGGTTCAGGTACGGTCCACTCATCGGTCAGGGTGCGGTCGAGTTCGACTTTGACGTCATCGAGTAAGCGTTCGCCCACGTCTTTGCTTATCTCCCCTCGCTGTATCGCCTCGTGGATAGCTTCGTGTTCCGCAGTGAGGATACGCCGGGTTTCGAGTCGTTCCTCGTGGCGACGGATGTCGGGATACTGATCGAGTAACGACTCGATGGCGGCTTCAAGTTCGGCGCGTTCGCGCCTGTAGATCGCGGTGACGTCCTCGAAGATGCTCTCTGAAATCTCGTCGCGCTCGCGGAGTCGCTCTGCGGTGTCGAGGGCGGCGTCGACACCGTGCATTCGACCGATGAGCGACTCGTAGAGTCGCTGGGGTGACGTTTGCTGACCGATTCCAACTCTGTCGAGGAGTCTGCCCATCGTCGGACCGTTGACGAGAAGCGTGAACGCGGCGACGCCAAAGACCATCGCGGAGAGCTGTGCCACGAGGGGATCGGCGAACGCTCCCGTTTCGGAGACGCCGAGGATCAGAGCGATGGAGACAGAGGCATGAATGCCGCTCCACGTCAGGACGTGCTGGTAGGAACGGGGAATCGGGTCGGCTAGTTGACGGTTGAGAAGTTCGACCAGGGGGTAGATGACGATGGCCCGCGCGAGGAATACGACCACGATCGCCGCGACGACTTGCCCGGCGAACTCGACGTTGAGATCGATCGGTGTGACGATGCCGATAGTAACGAAGATGAGGGTGTTCGCGAGGACAGCTAGGTACTCCCAGATGTTCTCAAGGGTGAAATGCGCCGTCGGGGAAAACTCCGTTACTCTGGGAGACACAAGGAAGATACCGGCAGTGAGCGTTCCGATGACGCCGCTGGTGCCGAGAACGTCGAGGAAGAGGTAGACGCCGTACGCGAGGACCACCGAGACGACGATACTGGTCAGACTGTCGTCCGCAAAGGCAATGAGTTTGGAGGCGACGTATCCGGCCCCGGCACCGACGAGCGCGCCACCGATTATCGCGACAGTGATACCGATCCCGATGTCGAACAGGAGGTCACCGCGAGTGAGAAGTTCACCGGTTGCGACGCCCGCGGATTCCGCCTCGAGAATGATACCAAGTACAGACGAGTAAACGACGATCGAAACGCCGTCGTTCAGGAGGCTCTCGCCCTCGACGAGGATCGAAAGGCGCTCCGGGACGCCGAGGTTATCGAAGGTGGCGAGCACCGAAACGGGGTCAGTCGGCATAATAATGACACCGAAAAGGACGGCAATCACTAGCGGGAACCCGAACAGGAATCGACTCGCGACGGCAATGATGGCGATAGAAACGAGTAGTCCTGGGACGGCAAGCATGAGAATAGGGACCAGATTCTCGCGAAACGCTCGTGGGTCTATATTGACTGCTTCGTTAAAAATTAGTACGGGCAGTAATACGAGCAGGATGAAATCGGACGTGAGTTCGACTTCGATCGGAGAGCCGACGACGGAAATAAGAATCCCCGCGCTGATGAGGCCGGTCGTGTATTCTATAAGGCTGTATCTCGCACTGACGATACCGACTACGGCGGCAATGGCGAAGAGATACAGGAGGGTTATCAGTTGCTCCTCAAGGCCAACCATGGGTGCTTTTCGCTAGATAGTCACATAAATCTCACACCACCTACTGGTACTTCAGACCACCTCTGTTGTAAAGGGCCGATAATACCCATACATAGATTTACTGTATTATCGAGATTCCTAATAGACGATGCTCAAGCGTTATTCTCGACCTGTGAAAGACTTATTCAGATCGTCGTGCACGACGAGACGTATGTTTCACCCGACAGCGTCCACGTCAACATTGGAATCATTCGCTCACTAAATATCGTCGACAGACACATCGAAATTATCGCCAACTGCTTTGCTATAGGGCATTCCACAAATTTACTTCAGAGCGTCGTTTCTTAACCTTCGACGAAGTAGTACACCCTGATCCCGATGTACTCGACGATCTTCGTCCCGATCGACGGTAGCAGCGATACCGAGGGTGCAGTCACAATCGCTCGGACGACTCTCCTTTCGCTGCTCACTACCTCTCGAACGCCCGACAGTCGTCCCGCCGTCGGTCGCAACCTCCGTGAGAGGCTCCAAGGATCGTGCCGAATACAGAAAATAAGCTCAGCCCGACCAGCAAGACGAGACGGCAGCTGAGTCGACGGCCCACAGCACTGAGACGTGGTCGCAGGCGACTGGAGCTGATATCCGCGCGCTCACCTCACTCCACTGGCTGGGACTCGGGGAATTGATAGCTCCCATCAATAATCTCTTCGTGTGGTTGGTAGAGCCGGATGACGTAATTCCACTCCTCAGGCGTATAGATAAAGTTCGGCTGGTCGGGATCGCCCCCAAAGTGCACCATGACACTCCCGTCGTCTGCTTGCTCTGCGGTCACATTGTTGACTACGTACGCGTCGTACTCGTTCTCCTCAAGATACCAGTCGCTGTTGTAGACGGTGATCGACCAGAATCCGTTGACAGGGACGTCCTCCACAGTGAGTATATGTGGCGTCTCGCCGTCGTTCTGGTCGGGAATCCTCGGAACGTAGAGCGCTTCGGACTCCGGAAACCCGAACGTCGTCACGCTTTGTAGTAAGAACTTCACGGGGTGGACCTCGTCTACGTCCCCACAGGCGCCCCGAAAGTCATCCATCGTTTTCCCAATCGTAACGATTGCATCGAAGAGTTCATCGCGGGATTGGCTGTCCCAATTGGGAATCTCGAGCGTACCAACCGAACCCTGGCTCACTGTGAGGCCGTCCTGTAATCCATGGGCGGTCTCTACGTCGTCCGGATCGTTCGGGTCGACGAACGTGCGGACCAGGACAGCGGCGTACCGCGTCCCGATTTCGTCCTGGGTCAACGTGTACTCGCCAGGACCGTATTCGAACATCTTGACGTACTGGTCCTCGTTGAGGACGATCATCGACTGATAGCGGTCACCGGTGTCCGGTTTGGTGATGGTGACCGGTTCGGTCAGGTCGAAGACACCAATCGAATAGAGCGTGTCTCGATTGGGCAAGGTTTCGACCTGCTTGTCGAGGGGGATGAGCGTTCGGAAGTGATAGAACTCGCTGAATCCACCCCACTCAGCGAAGGTCTCCATCTCTTTATGCAACTGCGCGCGCGGGAAATTTTCCCATGTGACTGGGACTGAATCGTCATCTTTTGACGGCTGTTGATTCATCTGATAGTTGGCATCCGATTCTGGTTCAGCCGCCATGTCGTGTGTCCTATTAGTCATGGTTGGTACTGGTTTTTCTCTGCATGGTGTCCACAGTACTGTCCCCGCCCAGCGTACTCCCGTACGACAGCCCCCTATAAAGAGATAATCGCAAAATCACATAAGATATTGCTAGAATGACGGTAAAAACTTTTGAACAATCGATTCAGCCCCCATCCGAAAGAAGTTCTTTCAGGTGGTCACCGGGTGCATACGCTATTTAAGGATCAAAAGTGTTAGACTACTGTATGTCCCAAGATGAGTCTACTTCCAAAGGGAAGTCTCCTTTTTCTATGGACTTAAAGACCGGACTACAATACTGGGCCCCAGCCATTGCCGTGAGTCTGACGACGTTCATGGTAACGATCAATGCATCCCTGATGAACGTGGCGATCCCCACGATGGTGGATGAGTTTGATACTACGGTTACCGTGATTCAAGGGGCGGTTTCACTCTACTCGCTGGCGATAGCTGCGCTGGTTCTCCCAGCCGGTACGCTGCCGTCTCGGCATAGTATTCGGCGTGTACTGGCAGTCGCACTGACCGTCTATGCCGGTGGGACGGTGGTGGCGTCGATTAGCTGGAATACTACGATCCTCTATATTGGCTGGTCACTCATCCAGGGTTCTGCAGCCGCTGTGATATTCCCTCTGACATTCACTGTATTGAGAATTAGTTACGAGGACGATGAGCGGGCGAAGGCATTCGGACTATTGGCTGGCGTGGGCGGGATTGGATCAACTCTTGGACCGATTATTGGTGGAGCACTAACTACATACGCGAGTTGGCGGTGGGGATTTGCGATCCAACTCATCGGTGTGGGGTTTATTCTCTTCTTCATTCAGTATGTGAGTCCGAACCCACTATCAGAAACATGCAGTTCACTCGATAAAGGCGGGACCGCGCTGTCCATCGTAGGTGCGACGTCGCTCGTCACTGGATTCCTTCTTAGCGGGAAGTACGGGTGGTTAATCGAACAGCGGCCGTTCTTCATCGGCGAGATGCAGTTCAATCCGTTCGGGACATCGCCGGCAATCTGGTTTCTCTGGGTCGGTCTTCTCACGTTCGCCGCGTTCGTTCAGTACGAACGCCGAATGGAACACGCTGGGAAATCGCCGCTCGTTCCGCTACATGTACTGACGAACCGTCCTTTTTTAGCCGGTGTTCTTACATACAATATTCGCTCGATAGTCTCGGCTGGCTTCTTTTTTATCTTCCCGATCTATCTTCAGGCAGTACTCGGATACACCGCCTTTGAAACCGGGCTCGCATTGTTACCGTATTCACTTGCGTCGATCCTTTTTGCGTCGTTTACGCCCAACTGGCGTAAGTACATCTCGCCAAAGACGCTCATTCAGATCGGTATCGTGTGTATGGGCCTTGGATTGGTGCTATTGTATGAGCAGACAGGCCCCGGTCAGACGATCAGCAAGATGGTTATCCCAGTGACGCTTTATGGAGTCGGTGTCGGACTCATACTGGGACAAATCACCAATATGACAATGTCGGCTGTCCCTACTGCACACTCCGCCGAGGCATCCGGAGTCCTGAACGTAAGCTATTCCATAGGGTTTTCCCTGGGGACAGCAGTCGTTGGCTCGTATTTTCTCGGACACTTCTACGGTGGCGTCGTCGATAGAGTACTACGAGCAGAACACGTGACCGTTTCGGTGGAGCGCCGAAATGATCTGGTGATAGCTCTCGAAGATGCAGTAGAGACAGCGACCGAAGCCACTCAGCAAGACTTCCTGAACCAACTTACTCCTATACAGCATCAATTGCTCGAGAGTATCTTTGAGGCTGCGATGTTCGACGCGCAACGGGCAGCACTGCTCCTTCTCGTACTGTTCGTACTGCTCTTGCTTATCGCATCGACGTTCTTGCCACGGCAGATTCCGGAAGAGGACGAATGAACCGACTACAAAGATTGATCTTTGAGAACTCGTTAAGGGATGTATCTCTCACGAATGTGCTGATTTCATTATGAATATTCACACGATTGCATTCGGGGTGGGTGCCGCCGTCACTACCTTCCTGTTTACGGGTGCCATGTCAATCCAGCTGCTGGGGGCTGGGGAGGCACCTGGAATTGGTATTATCGGCGTCTTCGTTGGTCTTGTTGCCGGTCTTCTGGCAGGTGTGACCGTCAGCGTATATGCAGATAGCCTCCGGGGACTGGCTCATACGATCCTCGTCGCCTACGCAATGTTCGGTGTCACAGTCGTCGCAATAGCGGGGATGAGCTACGTCAATATACCTAGTTCTGATAACGTGTTCACGTTCTTAGCGTATTAGGACGTCGACTCGTTTACCGATCGATTGCGACTGCCCTTGTTCCGACTCAGCTTTAGCAAATATCGGTAGGGGTGAACAGTGTTGATTCTATTCGACCCCGCAGGCCGGCTTCGCTGGCATATACTAACACTGGAATACTTCGTTGTAGTGATCGGTTGACAGCCTTGTCAGCCGAGTGCGTCAACGTCGAACGATCAGAACAAGGTCACGTTCCGTCTCGATGGCGACGGGCAGGGAGTGGCCGTATCGTATTTTTCCATACCAACTGGTTCGCTCGAAAGGCCCAAGCCGTTGGAAATCGAGTCTCGGAACTACATCGGCCTGCGCCTGCAACCCTTAGCACTATATTCGATATCGCCATTCACGACAACTACATGACGAGAAATTGCGTGAACCGCCGACGAATTCTACAGATCGGCAGCGGCCTCGTGGTGATTAGTGGCATCGGAAGTACCACGGCCGCCTCCAGTAACCACGAAACGAACGACCAGCCGACCGATACCGGCTTCCAGACTCGAGTTGCACACCTCTCACCCGACGCACCCAACATCGACATCTACGTCGACGGAGAGCGGGTCCGCGAGGGTATCTCGTACGGGACGGTCACCGACTACCGCGACCTCGAGCCTGGCACGCACACGGTGCAAGTCGTTCCGGCCGGTGAAGACCCGGCCGAAGCAGTGCTCGAGGAGACCGTCGAGGCCGGCAACGAGGACTCCACCCTCGACGGTCTCCTCGCAGTGATCGGCGAAGTGGCCGCCGAAAACCAGCCCCTCCAGGCGCTGTTTCTCGACGACGATAACAGCCCGGTCGATCCAGGTACCGCTCGCGTTCGCGCCCTCCACGCATCACCCGATGCGCCTGCGGTGGATGTCGTTGCCGATGAAACCGGGGATGAGCTGTTCGAGAACGTCGCGTTTGGCGAATACGACTACACCGAAGTCCCAGAAGGCGAGTATACGCTCAATATCTATCCTGCGGGTGATCGAGAGGCCAGTGTCTTCGAAATCGACGTTTCCCTCGCTGGAGGAACCGTCTACTCCGCGTTCGCGGTTGGCTACCTCGAGCCAGAGACAGCACCTGCCGATGAGCCGTTCGAGATACTCCTCACGGAGGACGTGCTCCCGGACGAGGCGGACGAACAGGAGCCGACCGAAGCTGAACCCGAGAAAGAACCTGAAAAGGAAAAGAAGGGCGAGGACGAGAAGACGTGCTAGGCCAAGAAAATTAAGTGATACTGCCGGCTGTCCCTCATGGAACATTCTCGCTGCCATTGGGCAGTGAGTGTTTTCACGCAGGTACAGCCGAACGTATGAGTAAACGCGATACGTTTGGGATGTTCGAAGCAATCACAACTACACGAGTGAGGTGAGAGGAGAGCAGACTTGTCTGGACATCACCCGAGTTGCTCGTCGAGAATGAGCCGCGTTTTCGTGCTCACGACCTCTTCTTGCTTGCGTGCCTGCGTGATGAGTCGTTGCCGCCACGGGTGTCAGCGGCGTCGACGACGAGGACGATGTCCTGTTCGCCTGAAACCTGCCAGACGAAGTCGACTTCCTCCCACTCGACTATCCGTTTTGTAGTCTCGTGGCTCATTAGTCCGTTTTTCCAGATACGGCTCTCATTTACGCGTTCGCAGGCTTAGAGAATAATAACCAGAGATTCGCCGTTGCCGCGTTCGTTAAGAGCGTCGGACGCTTACTGGTCACAGGTCTCTTATTGGAGGACACCATTGGCATCTAATATCCTCAACGCAGGTGCACATGTCCGTGGCTTGCTAGATCATGCAAACCTCACTTGTACCAGACAGCATTTGACCAAAATCAAGATTGAAAATACCATGCCTAATCATCTCTTCGGACAGATACAGAGATACAGCTGCGGGATCGGTATTACCGAGCTCCTTTACGGGCAGGCCCCGTGGCAAGTCATTGTCTTGTTTGCAGTAATCTCGCAATTAGGTGATGTGTGGTTCCTCTTTCTCCTCGGTGGAAGTCTCTATATTGCCGGAAGGCATTTCCCGTGGTGTGGGGTTGAACGGCGACGAGGACTGTTTGTCTTTGGACTCGTTCTTATATACATCTCGCTCATCGGAGTTCTGAAGAACGTATTCATGCTCCCACGACCACCTGGAGCAACGACTTCGTTGACAGTACCTGGACTTCCCATCCTGTTCTCAGCAGTGATTGCAGCCATAACGACCGCACACGGCTTCGGGTTTCCGAGTGGCCATGCGCTCGGAACTACCCTAGTCTGGGGTGGATTCGCGCTCGTCCTCGACCGTAAGTCGAATCATGCACGGTTTGGCGTTGCTGGCGCGGTTATCTTCCTGGTTTCGCTTGCTCGTCTCGTTCTCGGTGTTCACTATCCCGTCGATGTGCTCGCCGGTATCGGCATCGGCATACTCTCCCTCGGGATCCTTTATCGATTGACGGACGATGGAACCGCACCTACCCGCCTCCTCTTTCTTGCAGTTGTTATCGGGTTTGTTGGACTGGTCATCAATCCGAGTGTGGAGAGTGTCGCAGCGCTCGGTGGCGCACTTGGTGGATGGACCGTCTGGCGTACGGTTGCTGACTTGACCTCGGCGCACCCAGCAGATCGACGAGAAGTTACTGTTGGGTTTGCAATGCTGGCGCTTGCAGCCGGATTTGTTGGTGGTATCTACGCCCTTCGATTGTCGTACATAGTGACGTTTCTTGGGGCTGTGGTTGCAGTCGGAACGATAGTTGCGACACCTTTGTTGAGTGAGAAATTGACATGATTGGCTTCCTGACTTCGTCACCGAACGCTACCCCCCTGGCCTGAACACTGAACCGCGAAAGGGAGTGATCGAACTCAGCTCGGGCAGTGTCGACTCCTCGCTTGGGCCCGCCATCTGTGTATGCGCTTGGTCTGGAGAACGTCATCGGGTACAACTTGCCGTCGGTGGTCAACCCGAGGTTACGAGGGGATTGCGGCGGCAGCAATAGAATATCGCGTATTTCCCGATTCAGTCTATCTATGACGAGATCCTCACCATCTACGAGGGAGCCGAAAGAGAAGAAACGCCGTCTGTGACAGCGATGGAGAACGTCAATGCCCGCATCAATGAAGTTGATGACGATACTCGTTTCGAACGACTGTGTTACAGCATTGATGGGGATTGACCTCAAGACACTTCAAGAACTGTTACAAAACATGAAGTAAGGCAGTGATTGATTGAGGGCGTGTTCACGAGGACTACATGACGGGATATTCCGGACATAAACGAGATACAACTGGGTGTTCCGCATCAAATAATAGATGTAGACAAGAACAACATTGATCTCATCGTGGTAGAAACTTGTCGAGGAGGCGGTGTGAGCCGAGTCCTGTTAAGGTGTGTGATTGATCGAATGTTATGAACGTTGTCGGCCCCGTTTTCGCCGTTCATTCGAATTAACAGGGGGTACACTAGACAAACTCCTGTCCGGGTTTGTCATTGGTCCACTCCTCGAAAGGGACATCGAAAATCGATACAAGATGATTATTTCGAGTCTTCATGCAGAATCGCAGCTAGTGTGCCCGAAACGTGTCGATACTATGTCTGATTGTTGAATAAGGCGTCTGTACGTCCATTTTATCCGGACGAAATGATTTCTTTCCACTTGTGTAGAGATCGTATACGGCGACCGTGATGGATAGACGATAGGATGGTGCAGTTCTGACTAAATGTCCTGCCCCTTCTCGCCCGTAGGTTTGTTTCCCCTTCAGATAACACTCATCAATTCCTGTAATCTATAAAACGACAACAATAAACTTTACAATAATGTACTTCGATATTCCTTTAACGAGCGCTGCCGGATCGCAGGTGTCGATCCACTCATATTGGCGGCGTTTGAGATGATCTCGCTCCTAGAGAAATTGCTTAACGTTCAATGCGTTAGTGTCAACCCTTTGACGAAATCTATTTCCTTGCTTGTTTCTATTCTCGTGCTCTGGGTTTGAATACAGGATTCTATATAATCGCTCTGCTTCGCTGGCCGCTGTCAACAGAAGTCGCCTGGTTCGAGTAATTAAACCATACTGATTTGTATACCATCCGGCCTCGAAGAGATGATCTCCTCCAAACCGGGAATTAAAGATATTCTTACAAATAAGCTAATGACAACTACTTATCACACGTATCCGAGGCTTTCCAGTCGATCAGTGACAATGTCCTCACTGACGAATACTTCTGTTTTGTGTGGCTCTTCTGCGGTGGTTTCTCTGCGAGTGCCTGCCTCATGCACGAGCCAGGGTACCTTAATGAGTTGATCGACGTGAATTCCCTTTGGATGACCCCATATTCGCATCAGGAATAGAAATATACTATCGTTGACAAATTTCTATGATCAGATGTAACGACTGTCCGCCCTCAAGTTCCTCTATGAGGCTGCTGACGTACGGTAGAACCAAATCCAAGTTTTTCGCATAAGCATCCCAGACAACCTCGGGCTCAACATCCAGTTCGCCGGTCGTTAGTCGAGTTCAGAAACTATCGGCCTCATCAGGCGCCTCAAGATGGCCTTTATCAAACTCTGTGTTGGCACCAACGAACGGGTAATCTGGCTGGAGATAGTGTATAAGCAGTCGCTTGTTATCATACCGTTCAGCTGCCTCCAGTGCGTACTGGGCTGTTGTCTCTGGGAGCACGGTCCCCCGTAGCACGGCGACGGTAGCGACGACGCGTCAACGTCGTCCCTGCTTCCCAAGGGACGGTAGGAACGGGTGTCCAGTCGTCGAAGTGATCGAGTTCTGTGCCGAGTCGCTCGGGGACTCGGCTATGAATCCCCGAGTTTAGTCAAATCGTTTCTGAACGATGCGTTAGATCCGAACACTCACCGAGCCCTGCTCTTAGAGAGTTCAGCACGAGCCGTTCGGTCCTGAACTCGCGTAATCCGCCCTAGTCGGGTCGGAGTCGAACGGTCGTCAGCGACAGCTTTCAGATTCAGTGGACGGTTCGAAGCGATCACGGCGGTGAGCGCTCCTGAAGCCACTTCACTTCGAAGTGATTGGCTGTGACCGACTGTGCTAACCCAACCAACGAACAGAATTCTGGCTCAGTTGTCCTGAATACAGCGAGATTAGCCTAGAACGGATGGGGTGGACATATGTTTAATTCACGCTGCGTCACGGTAGTCATTTCTGACGACCAATCGCTCTCTCTACGCAAGGGACTCGATCTCTTCTTCGATGGGAATACGCTCGAAATAGAACAGCTCCATGAGGATCACGAGAACGGTGAGGAAGACAACGACGACGAACGTCCCCGGCTCGATCACCGCGAGGTACCAGACGAGTGCCAGAACCGTTGCGATCGCACCGCCGGTTCCGACTATTGGGACTACAGTAGATGTGGCGGCGTCAGAGTGTTTCCGATACGCGAGGGCGCTCACCAAACCGAAGATTACAATGAACGCGAGTGAGGCAAAGGAACTGATCGCGTTGAGACTCCCGAGCGTTGCGAGAGATGCGGTGAGGACGCCGAGGATCACGAGCTCTCGAACCGGGTCGCCTCCGTGACTTTCGAGGCGGCGCGGAAGCAATTGCTCGGTCGCCAACTGATTCATGAGCCGGGACGTACTAAACAGGGTCGCATTGAGCGCGCTTGCTGTCGAAAAGAGTGCGGCGATGGAGATTAGACTGAAACCGAGTTGACCGAGGAACGGTGCGGCGGCTATCGCCAGCGCGGTCTCCGAGTTGGCCTGTATTACTGTGGCACTGACGAGACTCGTCGTGACGATGGCGACAAGGACGTAGAGAACGGTTACCCCCGCGATCGAAACGAAAACGGCCTTGCTGACCGTCTGGCGTGGATCGCGAATGCTTTCCTGATCGAACAGCAGAAGTTCCCATCCTTCGAACGCGACGAACGAGAGTGCCGCGGCGATGAGCGGTCCCGTGCCGAGCGACGCGAGCCCGGATTGAAGCTCACCATGGGTGAATTCGTAGTATATTCCCCCAAAGCAGAAGAGGAGAAGGATGAGAACCTTAAGTCCGACGAGCGCATCCTCGGTTCGGCCGGACGCGTGCGCCCCGGTGGCGTTGATCCCAACGAAGACCAATACGACAATGGCAGATATGAGGGGTTGCGCGGAGAGGCCGGTTACTGTATTGATACCGAAGAGAGCGACGAAGTAGCTTCCGAAGGCGTACGCATACAGCCCCATCGTTCCGATATATCCGATTACGAACGTCCATCTCATCATCCCCGCCAGATCCGTTCTTCCGGTAAATGCCTCGATCATTGTGATCGGGCTACCCGGCTCGGATAGGAGGTCATTCAGCCTAACGAATGAGTACCCTGCAGACGCGGCGATCAATCCCGAGGCGATGAACGCAAGCCATGCCGACGGCCCTGCTTCCACAGCAACGACACCCGACACGGCGAAAATACCGCCACCGACCATCCCGCCCACCGCCATCGCGATAGCTTCTGACAGCCCAATCTTTTCGGCCATATCATCAAAACACTACGAAGCGGGAAAACGGTAGTCGAAATAATCGACAGTGTGAATTCCCAGACAAGAACGGCTCTTTGCACGGGTTTCGACGGTACGTACACGCGACTCCGTCGCTATCTATTTGCCCGTACCGACCCCTCGCTGTCGGCAGCCGTTGCGATCTTCTTGATAGTATACCGGCCATGTACGACTGCTACGAGCAGTGCAAGCCACGCAATGAGAGTAAGACTAGTTCCAAGGAATACACTTGAAATCATGTCTATCGTTGATGTGGGCCATGATCAAAGCCGCTCGCATTGGATGAGAATCTCCCGTTACTAGATGGAGAACAATGTTGTAGCGGTGTAGTGTGGTCCAGTATCGGGCAATGACTGTAAAGGTTGACGGGGATAATGGTAACACCTGACGGAGCGGACGCCGAGTTTGCCCGGGAGTTGTCGTTGCTCGATATCATTATCCTTGGTGTTGGGGCGATGATTGGGGGCAGTATCTTCGTCTTGACAGGGCTTGCAGCCGGCGAAGCTGGTCCGGCGATCGTCTTAGCGTTCGCGCTGAATGGAGTTATTACCATCTTCACCGCAATGGTCTATGCAGAACTGGGGAGCGCGATTCCGGAACCTGGTGGCGGCTATCTCTGGGTTCGCGAAGCGCTCGGTCGACAGCAGGCGTTCTTGTCAGGATGGATTAGCTGGTTTGAATCCGCTTTAGTTCTCGGTACTTGCAGGCCCCATCGTGATATGTATCAGAGGGGCACTCACAGGCGACCGGAATCCCGTCCTCGACGTTCACATGATAACTATGCTCGTCGGCGTTCTCGTAGCTCTCATTGCGAACGGCCACGAGACCGGGCGCCTCCAGTGCAAAATCAAAGGCTTCGTATTGGGCGCGTTTGCTGGTCGATGCGTCGAACTCAAGTGCGTCGATTGTGTTCGTGCACATGGTCTGTCTCCATGAAACAGACCAGCTCGCCTGCGCCAACAGGCGGGCATCCTTCCAATTCGAAATGCCCCGAGGAGCGAGTCTGTCTCTACTTCATGCTCCGTAGCATAAGGTAATAAGTGTTACCCTTTATCCACGCAGCATAAGGTATATATTCTCCGTAGCATAAGGGAGCGTATGGAAGAAAGCGACCGTCCACGAAACGAACGCGGACAATACAAGCGACAGGTTTCCGACGAGGAAATCCTCGATGCTGTCCGAACGAACGAACCTGCTGGGACAACCGAAATCGGAGAGGCAGTTGGCCTTGCCCGTCAGAACGTCGACTATCATCTTCGCCGACTTGCCGACGAAGGACGTGTCTCGAAAAAGAAGGTCGGGCCAGCGTTAGTGTGGATGCTCGCGCCCGACGCTGAGGTGAACGCATGAGCACCACACAGCGAAAGATCACACTCACGCAGGACGATGACGGCTGGTGGACCGCTCGAGAAGAGACGATCGGGCTCACCACACAGGGCGAAACCCGTGACGACGCGCTCAGTAATCTCGACGACGTGATCGATGCCGTCGAGAACAACCTCGGGCAGTCGCCGACCGACAAGGAGCTTCGCGCAGCCGGGATCGACCCTGACGAGAACCGCCGTGCGGGGAGTGGCGACCTTCCCGACGTACTGAAGTGAGATCTCCGTGGTTACGCGCGATTTCAGCGGCCACGATGTTGTGAAGGTGCTTTGTAACGCCGGAAATTTCCAGTGGGTTCGTACAACTGGCGACCATGCCATTCTGAAGTGGCACCACCCCGATGGCCCGGAGGTTGAGAGTCGGACGGTCAGCGTCCCGCTTCACGATCGCGTCCGGACCGGAACCCTTCGCGGGATCGCTGACGATGCAGGGGCACAGGAGTTCGACGAATTTTGTCGCTGGATCGATCAAAATCGCTAACAATCGCATGGCAACAGTAGATGAAGTCGCTCGTGGTTCACTACCGTTGATGAACGAACTCACCGAATTCAAGAACTCTATGACAGCACCCTGACACTCACAAGCAGCATATCTGCCGCTAGATAGATGTGCTGCGTGCGGTCAGCATCGGTATCTAGACCGTAACCGTTCTAATTCAGGTCTTGATGCCGTCGTGATTAAACTTCTATCTCGTTACTGTTGATCTCTTTCTCTTGCCTTAGGAAACGCAACGCCGTCTATTTCTGCGAGGTCGGGACTATATGCACGATACGACGTAGTGTTCTTTCCTCTATAGACTGCGTGCGTTCGGTGTACCTATGTGGAGTACATCTCGAGCGCTCATTGAGTAAGCACAAGCGTAAGTGTGGGCTGTACAGTGGATCTGTACCGCTGGTTCGGCACGTACGGTCGCCCCGTGACAAGCTATACTCTCGAAGGGGTCCCATTGCTCAACACGGTAGGGGTCCACCAGTGCTCACACAGGCTGGGGCCCTCCTTTCTTCTCATTCGGGGTCCACAGTGTTCGAGCCATTGTTGGGGTCCTCTCGGTTGCAGTGTACCGAGGGACCGCTGCTCTCATTTTCTTTTGGGAGTCCCACGGGCTGTGCTACTGGTAATTTCACTGACGGCACAGTCTCACCTGAACACCCACTCGATTGAGAGCGAGAGAGTGCTGTCTTCCCCTCGATCCCTCTTCCTCTTCGTGTTTCCCTCGGGAGTCGATCTGTCTTCGTTTCTTCGGGAGTCCCACGCCACGGTCCGCTCACACTGACAGACTGCTGGTCTACCATCTCCTGATAGTACTATTTCTCTTTTCGATGTCTCGGTCAGTGGCGCTAGTTCCCCCTTGGGAGTCGGATGGCTGTCCTGTGGCGGTGTCTTGCTTCTACTGATGATGTTGTCCAGTCTCGTACTGGTACTGCTAAAGAAATGAATCTCTCAATACTGTCCTTCTTATGAGTAGCTTCACTGACTGCGGAGTCGCCAACCCGGCTAGCAGTGTGCCTAGTGTCACTGATGCTGCTGTCCGCCGGTAATCGATTGTACCCTATCTCGCTGATGAGGTACCCCTCTTTGAAGATAGATGGATACCCAGGCCATGCTGAAATCTACTTGGCAATTTTGCCTTGAGGCACCTCCTGTTCTCCTGTCTTCGCTCGTGGGGACCCCTCATCTGCTTCGCTCTTCTTGGACCCCCTGTCGGTGCTCGCTCACCTATCAAGCAGTGTAGAACTCGAGGTTCCTCCCCATCGTCTTATAGAGAGTCTTCTGTACCAGTGGGACTATCGACTATCCGGAGTACTGGACTCGGCTTGCTCCTGTTCTGTTTGACACAGCACTTCCGATGAACAACTCCCTATTCCGATAACTTCTGAGACACGCCGCTATCGAGATGAAGATGCCATGGTCTTGCATTGATAGACTCCCCATTGCTGCTGTATCGTCTCTTGCTTCATCGGTGCTGGATTGACCCTGTCTCATCGCCTTTTCAGAGCCACTTATTTTTCTCGGATCGAGTAGGTATTTTCCTTTATTGTCTAGTTCAGTGTTGTGAGGGATGTTCCTGTGGTGGTGCTCTCGCTCTTGGGACTCCCCCTTGTTTGAGCTTGGTTTGACTCCCAGTTTTGCTGTCTCGAGGTGGACTCCCTGTGGTCTCTATTTGGTGGTTTCTCTATTTTTTCTGAGGGTTTGTTAGCTTGCTTGTGCACCAGTTCCTGGGGGTATCAGACTCATTTCGGAACTGGGTACCTCTCTCTACTATACACTAACGCGCCGATTTTCTGCGGTACATCGCTGTAGAATATACCGTTAAATTCCATTGTAGATAGTTTACTGTAGAATATTAACGGACTTCTTTACGGTAATCTTTTTCTGATAGTCTTTTCTTGATGTGACTATGACGTTGGATGAACTTAATTTCGATTGGCGATCAATCGAAATCCTGCAGGCACTCACACAAGCCGATGAGGCACTCGAAACATCCGTGATACGAGATGCAACAGCAGTTGAAGACAACCGCAGAATCTTATATCGTGTAACCGAACATTTAGAACCAGCAGGGCTGGTCACAACGACGCAGCCTAATCGAGATGGTACAACTATTCCTCCAAAGAAAGTCACACTCACCGAGACGGGACGAGAGGCTACACAGTCGATTCAGAACAACCGCGATGGGGACAATACTCTCGAGGATCTACCAGGTCTTGTCGACCAGTTGCAGGCGGAGGTAGACGCGCTCACTGAGAAGGTTACGACAGTTGAAGAGCAACTCACGCAGGTTGATAAGCAGTTAGCAGAGCGTCGCGAGACTGATGCTGCGGTCTCAAACGCATTGACTGATCTTGATGAGCGACTCACTGCTCTCGAAAAAAACCGGATAGTGAGCGACTAGTCGCGTCCAGTAAGACGGCTTACTGCATCGGCAATTGAACTGGACTGATCTGCATCGTCCGTTGAGGCTTCGTCATCTTCGGGTTCGTCACTGTTCTGCTCAGCCGAGTCATCGGGGGACGGTTGGGGCTCTTCGTCAGTCAGTGTCGATTCCTCTGTTCGTGCTTCCGACGTGCTCCACGAGCTATCCGACGGCAGCAACGGTCGGACCTCACCACGCTCATAGATCATCGGCTCGTCAAACGCTTCGGTATCCTCGTCGGGGAAGACGACGAACAAGAAGTCCTCCGGTGTCGGCATCCGATCGAATTCGACTTCAGGGATGAACGCGCTCGAACCACCATCCAGTCGTCTTCTAACTCTTCTCGGAAGCCATAGACCAGTTTCTCACCGCCCGCTCGAACAGTGTACTCTTGCTCTGAGACATCGTAAATGGAGTAGGCTGGAACAGCCGGTTTTGCAGGAGTAGCTGCTGCGTCAGGGCTCTCGAAACGAGCATGCTCCGTGCTATCTTCATCGCTCATCACAATCTCATTACCGTCCTCACGCCAGACTAAGTCGGCATCACTCTGAGGACGCAGCACATAGGTATCCGAGGCGACGGAGAGCGTACTGACCTTATTGTAGAAGGTTCGATTGCCCTTAGTATCGATATCGGCGGCGAATGTGAGCTGGTCGTACTTAATCGTCCGATTTGACCCTCGTCCAGAGACATCATAGACGATCTGTTCCCCACGGCGGGCCCAATAGCCAAACTCGTCATGATTGGCTGATCCGTCTTTGCAGGCGAAGACACACAGCTTGTGCTCATCAATTGCTTTTCGCCACTCGCATAGACGACGCCGATCCACCGATTCCCGAGACGAATCGCAGTTCGAAGCCAGAGGAGGACAAGTGCGGTAAGAAGTGATCCAACAAGGATGTTGCTAGACTCAACGATACCAACGACACGCAAACTAAGATAGATACCTAACAAGCCAGTCGAAACGTAGAGAGGCACATAGATCTCTTCAAAAAAGACATGGTTGAATGAGGTGTCTGTGTTCGGCCGCTTAGCTGAGCGCTGGACGATCCGTTGACCTCCCCATTCAATAAGCCGAGCTAGTAGAAAAGAGCTGAGAAGAATGAGTGGAACGAGGATCCATGGATTTTCGGTAGTAAATAATTCAGATATTTGAATTATCAACGGAGGAACTACAGTCGGCATTATCGCCATTGGAAGTTCTTGGTAGTGACAGTATCGACCGGCGTTTATATCCTGTCATTGCGTGTTCTCGTTCTTCTCAAGAAGCGGATTTTCAGTATGAATGCCTATATCCTCTTCTATTGATACAGTACGTAATGCTTGGGACAGCGAGAAGTATTTCGTCGGTCATCATCCAAGCAAGATGCTGAGGAACTCCTCGAGTTGATGGGCGAACAAGCACGCTTGCTTGGTTCGATCCTTATTGGTGGGTTCTACCAACCCAGTGCTTCGAAAACAGCGAAGACGACAACAAGTAAGAGCACGATGATTGAGTGGCAAACTCTTCGTGAGCCCTCGAATCTTATTGGCCAGAGTATTGAACAAGCAGCAGTTCGAGATCGAACGGGAGTAACTATCTTAGCAGTCCAGCGCGGTGATGATGTGATTTCAAATCCAGATCCTGACTTCACGTTTAATCCAGGAGACATATTCGTGACTATTGGCACATTTGAGCAGCAAAATCAGTTAGAAACACTCCTCACCGACTAACGAAACAATCCTTACGTAGTGATTAATGCAGCAAATATGTTCATAGTTCCCCTCTGAATACATTCTTGATCGTGGGCTCACAGGCGGCATCCGTGACTCTGCTCGGCCAGTGCAAGCAAGAAGTACAAATACTAGAGGTACCAAATATATAACAATAGAAGAGTTTTAGAAATAACATACGATAGACGGAATCCAGACTGTGAACCATGGCAATACGCCTGTCAACGCTGCGGAACTCCATATAAAGCAAAGCCGAAACTTTGCTATAACTGCAATGAAGCAACTGTTGTCCCGATTACACACGTGAGCCGCGAGTAAGATTTTTCGAAGCCATCTCGACCTTCAGGCTGAGATGGGTGTCGATATCGTTCTCCGTAGTGAACAATTCAACTCCTTCAATTAGATTGTTACTCCGTGCAAGATACACGTCCTGTATGTAGCCCTAGGTATCTCTACCAGTTCATCTGTGGAGGATTTCATTGGAGCCGCAAAGATCCACAGGGCGACCAACAGGTCGCACAGGTCGCCCCGATCGGTCGAAGTCGATCCTATACGGTGTAGGTGTCCCCGCGCTCCGGGAGTTCGTCTACGCTATCCGGATCGACGTCCATGAGCGAGCTATCGGCCGTTGCGTGTGCGGCCGCCAGCACTGCCTCGAACACCTGTCGGACGCGAAACTCCCTATCGCCAAGCGTGCCCGCACTGAGTTCGAACAACACGCTACCGTAGCCGGCCAACGCGTGCCCGTTTCGGGCGATCCCGCCGAATGTGCCGCCGGGATATCGCGTATAGTTCGCTCCGTCGTATTCCGAGAGTGCGTCGTACATGGTGTAGACGAGCTGTTTCGAGAGGTTCTGTACGTCCTCGCCGACGTCCGGGTTGATCGGCCAGAACATCGAGCCCGTGACGATGTCGCCGTCGCCTGGATCGTTTGGATCCGGCGGGTAGTCTTCCATCTCCTCGTCTTCGTTCTCATCCTCGTCGGGGTTGAGAACGTCCTCGATATCGAACGTCGATTCGTAGTCGACAACATACGACCCTTGGCGGTGGAAGTCGACGATCCACGCCGGGTCGACGTCGTCGACCAGATCGATGACTGCCCGCGCCTCCGGAACGGGGTTTTCGGGGTACTCGTCGGGGAAGTTCTGGTAGAGTTCGTGTTCGGTCCAATCGTGGCGGTTGTACCGATTGATGTCCCAGCCGATTCCCTCCTCGGAGCCGGCGAAGATGCCGGTATCGGCGCCGAAAATGTCGCTTCCCTCGTCGTCCGCCGGCGCGTCCGTATCGACGTTATACCGTTGACGGGCGACGAAACCGTCGGGGTTTACCCGCGGAACGAGGTGGACGGACACGCCGTCGAGTATCCGCTCGGCCCTCGAATCACCGCTCACGAGGAATTGAAGAGCGGCGAGCGTTCCGTCAGCCATGAGACCCTCGTCGCCATGCTGGTGGGCGATCGCCATTACGTCGGGACAGGAGTCGTGTTTCCGTACCGACACTGAGTAGAGTGGACGGCCCTGATTCGATTCACCGATTTGATCCACAGTCACCAAATCAAGGTTTTCGTCCGCCAGTCCGTACAGGATCGACTCTAGCTCGTCGTTATCGAGGAAATCGTCGTTCTCAAGGTACTCCGTGCCGAGTTCCCACTTCGTCTTGGGATCCGCTAGAGCCGCGGTCGAACCGCCCGCCGTGAGCGCCGCAATTCCCCCGACGGCTTTGAGCGTATCGCGCCTAGTTAGATGCATGTTCATTCACCACATGAAACAGAGGCAATATAAATTATTTTATAATATATAATATATATCCAAATAGATTGAGAATTTTCGTGTACAGCTTATGATTTTCCTGTAGGAAGAGTAGATCATCCTTGACGAGAGTTTATATATTAAACAGAGTATCAAGAGTAATGTCCCAACCGACATCCAGAGCACGGTATCGACTACCGACCTCCTGAGCCCCCAACAGAATGGCACACCCAAGACTGATTGCTGATCCTCGACGCCTTCGAGAAATACCTCTGTAACCAGCCGATTACAGACGGTCAAGAACTCCGCCTCTGTCAGCCCATCGAACCCATCGCAAAGATGCACGGCATCGTCTCAGCGGGAGCCGTCCACTACCTTGACGTCGTCATTTTGATCAATACGATTGTCAGTAGTGGTTCGCTCAGTATTGCCGCCGCGTCGCCGTTCTCGAAGTTCTCCAGAAGATCCACTAAACCGTACAGCGGTCGGTCCGGCTGCGCTAGCAATGAGTCTACCTAAAACAGAATCAGACGGAGTATCGAGTCTTGTGCAACAGTCTCTACTGGAGAGCCACGATGTTGCACAAGGTGACGACACAGCCAGTTGCCGCACGCACTCATGCTCGTCAATGAAACAAGAAGCATACCCCCTTCCACGCCGCCTGTATATCACGCTATACCACAGCACAATTGCTGGCTGAATACCTACCGCCGGTTGAGATGGTTATCAGCCTCCTTGTCCGATTCGTCGTTCCAAAAGCATGGTTGAGATCCCACCAACAGAGCCTCTGTCCGCCGACTAGACAGGCACGACCCTCAAGCCCGACCCAGAGTTTATACCAAAGGACGGGCCCACAGAGCGTGATAACCCTCAAACTTGCCGATCGAGCCCGCATCGGTATCCCTGCGGGTACTGAGCCGGAGTCCGAATCCACGGCGAAGGGAACTCCCATCGCACTCAAACGAGATAATCTCATCAAACGTGGACGCGCACCTTGGCTAAAATAGAGTTCCTCCGAAGATTCTTCGATAGCCGCGGATTCGATGATGTTTGAAACAGAGTGGACGATTATTGCTGTTATACGGAATCTAAAACATCTATTTATTATATAGCACAGTCTTATTACGCAAATGTCTAATATCGAAATTACTATTTACATCTGAGTAAATTTCTACACGCAATGGCAGATAAGAACGACCACGCTACACTGAATAGGCGAAGTCTCCTGAAGTCGGCCGGGGCATTCGGTGCTGCTAGCCTTGGATTACCACTCGGAACGAATCCCGTCGGCGCCGTTCAGACAGGTGATGCCAGCCAGTGGACACGCACCGATGCAAACAAGATTACCCTCACTGACGAGACCACAGCGCCGGTGATCAACGATGATTCCGCTGTGATTTCGGATGATTACTGGATCTGGGATACGTGGCCGCTTCGACATCGCGATGGCTCGATCGTGAAGATCAACGGCTGGCAGATCGTCTTCTCACTCACTGCGTCAAAAGATCTCGTGCCAGGTGCTCGTCACAACGAAGCGATGATTCGATATTTCTATTCGCGGAATGGGCATGATTGGCAGGAAGGCGGTGAAGCCTTTGAGAACCCACTCGGACACCATCAGTGGGCTGGCTCCGCGATGTACGACGAAAATGAAGATCAGATCTATCATTTCTATACGGCTACCAGCCCCGAGCCGGAGTTCCGACAGCGTCTCGCACTCGGCAAAGGCGCGACACTTGAAACGAATTCCCAGTCAGTTGAACTCACTGGTGAGCAAGAACACGTCATCATGGCCGAGGCCGATGGCGACCTGTACCAGACGTTAGAACAGTCCCGAGAGCAAGGGATCGTTTACGCGTTCCGTGATCCCTGGTATTTCCAGCATCCCGAAACCGGTGAGGATCTGATCGTCTTTGAGGGGAACACGCCGACTGGGGGCGATAGCCCAGACGATCCCGAGAGCTACAACGGCAATGTTGGTGTGATGCAGGCGACGAACGAGGAGCTCACTGAGTGGGAGCTTCTCCCACCGAACCTAGAGGCAATTGAGGTCAACCAGCAACTGGAGCGTCCTCATTACGTTTTCAACAACGGTCGATGGTATCTCTTCGTGTTGAGCCACGAGTTTACGTTCGCTCCGGGTCTCTCGGGTCCCGATGCGCTCTACGGCTTCGTGAGTGACTCACTGTACGGTGATTACGAACCGCTCAACGAAAGCGGATTGGTCATTGCGAATCCTGAGGCTGCACCGTTTCAAGCGTACTCGTGGCTCGCGATGCCACAAGGGGATAACATCTTGGTTGAGAGCTTCGAGAACTTCCGCGGACTGGACGACACTTCACAAGGCGAGATTAGCCTCGATGAAGTCGGCAGTCTTCCCGCTGAAGAACAGAAAGAACTGTTCGGTGGCACGCTCGCGCCAAGTTTGAAAGTTCAACTTGAGGGGACTGAGACGAGGATTGTAAGCGAGCTCAACGACGGCCATTTCCTGCCCTCGGGTGGGTCAGATGGAGGTGGAAACGGCAGCAATCGATAAGCAATCGGAGGAGTAGTCGTTGAAGATATCACCGGCGATTGAACGGAAATTTGTAGCTCTGTTGAATCTCTATACTTATTAATAAGCTTTCAGTAGCCGTGTTATGTCAGATCAAGTAGATAACGGCACAGCAATCGACTCTACTGATAGCTGTCAAGAGTGGTGTGCTGAATACAGAGGACATATTCAGCAGACGGCACAGTGCTCATTTTACTCATCAGCGACAAAACAGCTAAATCAGCAGTCGGTGAATACAGCGCATGAATCCGATCACGTGGACGAAATCAAAAGGCATTGCATACGTCGGATTGGAAGCTGGGGCAACGATTTTCGTTGTCTCTTACTCGCTTTGACGGTGCTGAAACTCACCAACCCCTCCTACGAACCAGGCATTGACACGACACTCGTTGCTGTTGTCAGTATCTTCTTTGCCGTCATGGGCAAAAAATTCGAGAAGCCCGACACCGGGAGTACTAATGCGTAGCCCTGCTGTAGCTACCGAATTACGGAATGCGCTTCCAGTAGCTAACCGGGGAGCGAGACACGCTCTGTAGTCAGCACGACTTCTAAAATCCATCACTATTTGAGGGTTTAAACACCGTTAAACCATCGTATGAAACTGATCAAACCAACTCACTGAACGAAAGAATAGCCAGCTCACGGAATATCATCCGTGGTCTCGGCTATCCGGAACGACTCGAGGTCCGTATACCAAAGCCCATATGGAACACGCGTTGCCAGCAAAATTGGATCAGACGGCTTTATTGAACCTCTCTTACTGTCTGGCGATTGGCTGAGAATCTGATTTGGCATCGAATCCACGGAACCCGGTCGGAAGAGTGTCTCTGCTCAATGTCAACGCTGAGGGTTTCAACAGAGCCGTCCCACTCTATGCGGTAGTACTCCTAACAGTATTGCACCTTACGGTCAACGAGATCCTGGGTGTCCGCCGGTGGACGGCCGTGCTAGCCTACCCGGTGATGTTCGTGCATCGCCGGGCTCGTCGTATTTGAGGCGACGGTAATGCGGACAGCGTATGGCGGGATTGAAGCCGGGATTTGACGAAAGAACGCACCGAAACGATCCATCCAGGCCAGATCCACGGCTTTAGTTATGAGTAGCTCACCCAAGCTCTTCCGAAGCAGGCTCGGTCAATGCTGCACAGTGACCGCCTTCCGGAAGTGGGCCACAGAGAGCATCCTGGCCGCCACCAGTCGGAATGGCATATTTTCTGCGTTCAGCCTTTGGTCCCCTGTCTTCATTCACCGACTCGACTGTGTCAGGGAGGTATCGCCACACCAATGGCACTAGAACGATTCCGGTCATGGCGGCAACGACAACGGTTCCTGGATACCCGGTAGTGACGTACAGTGGACCGGCCAGCGCACCGCCGATTCCGAATCCGAGTTGTCCGACGGACATATTGAGGCTCATCAGCGACCCACGGTGGGTATCCGGCACCATTTCGGTGAGCATCGCTTGGAAGGGGCTAGCTCGAGAGGCGAGAAGGGCCATCACGACGACGAAGAGGGCAAAGATTGCCCAAACTGTTGTCGTGACTGCGAGCGTGAACAACATCGCCACTGCAACCGCGAGTGACGTCGCGACGATGACGCGCTTGCGGCCGACGGTGTCGGAGAACTTTCCCGACCGTGGACCGGCGATCGCGTTGCCGATACCGCCGAAGAAAAACAGGAGTGCGATCGCGGCCCCGGTAACGCCGTGACTCGTCTCGAGCCACGTCGGGAGGTAGGCGATGTACAACGAGATCCCCATGAACATGAGCGCGAAGCTGATGACGGCTGCAACGACGTCAGTTCGATGTAACAGTTCACCATATTCGCTGACGGCTGATCCGACTGAGAGCGGCTCGGGATTCGAGATCGGGATCCGAGGCAGGACGAGGACGACGAGTGCAGCTGTAATCGCCATCACGACAGCGAAGGCGAGAAACGGTGTCCGAAAACCGAAGCGAGCTGCGAGTACCGTTCCGATCGGAATGCCGAGAATCTGGCCCACCGCGAGACCGCTCATCACCCAGCCGTTCGCCCAACCGCGTCGCTTCGGCGGGAAGTAGTCACCGACGTAGGCGACTGATGCGCCCGCGAGCATCCCGCCGGCGACCCCCGCGATCGCCCGCACACCGAGGAACGATCCGAAGTCCCAGATAAGTCCATGTAGTACGAGTGCGACCGTCATACTCGCCGTTCCAAGCACGAGCATCCGCTGGCGGCCGATCGTATCGGATACCGGCCCGGAAACGAGTGCGAACACGGCCACCGAAATGGCGTAGATCGTTATCAGCGTCCCCAGCGTCGATTCGGCAACCGCGAGTTCTCCCGCTACTCGCGGGAGGATCGGGGCGATGATCATCGTCTGACTTGAGAAACAGAAGACCACGAGCCAGAGTATAAACAGAATTAGCCGATCGTCTCGAGTATCCAGTGTCATGAACGGCAGTTCGGTCTTATTTAGCGGGGAGCATGCATATCTCTTCCCGAGGCGCTCGCTCCCGTGCACTGACTTGTTGTTGGATCGCCGTCTGTTTCCGACCCAGGATAGCGATTGTCGTCCTCTTCACTGTCAATGTAAGCTACCACGCCCTAAAGGGCGTGGCATTCCCCTACAATGAGACGAACTAAGACAGAACTGGAAAGTACTAGCCTTAACTGTCGATCTATGCCTACAGAACAGATACGACCATCAATTAGGTATGGCTATCCTGCTGTCGCGGTATCGGTACAGTACTAGACCCCTCTTCTTCAATGAGAAGAGCGGTACGACCACCGTCCGCAAACGTAATTCCGCGATCAACAACCCACTGAGCCCAGTCCGCCCGGAGCGCAGACGCAACAGGATTTTGACACTGGCTGTGTTCCATTGCTATCCGTCGTGGAAAGAGGACGACTCGTTCGAAAAACGCACGCACACCTCGAGAACGGTTATCATTCACGGAGGCTGTCTCATAAACATCAGTATACCACCGCCAGACGTGATCAGCATCCTCTGGTGGCAATCCAGTTGTGCCAACTCGCCACTGAGAACCGTCGCTCTCACAATCGAGAGTATGGTGATAGCCAACATGGCCGTTCCGGGTGAGCGTAAGTGCAATGATTGTCTCACCGGAGTCTCTCCATCTATACTGATGTCTGTCGGTCTTTTTGAAGATTTGTAGCTCCATCGTGTGTGAATATTAGGAGATAAATTCAGCTTCTAACGGGGTTGTGCTCATGGATATGTAAGTATGAATAGTAACCGCATATAAACTCCATTCCAATTTTATTTTGCTAAAATATATATCAATGACAATATGTGTTCGGTAACGAAAACGCATCCACGACTGGTATTGAGAGACACGCGATATCGACCGTTAGTAGCGACGCTATCCTTTAATAGGATCCAAAAGCCCTGTTTGTTCGTGAGATGATCCACCTTGTGCAACAACAGGGGTGAAAACGATCTGTTGCACAAGGTTCACGAATGACATATAATCAAGCGCATGCCCCCGCCTTCAGGCAGGGGTCGAGCGACCACAGAACTACACAATCTACCGACGACACTCACTCCGGGGTCTGTTCCAGAACACGCTTCTCCCCTTCGAGGAGCAACCCCTTCCACGTCAGACCACGGTGCTTCTTCAGTTTCTTCAACCGCTCATACTGTTCATCGTCGTCAAACTCGATTCGGATAGCAACCATACAGTATCACACAAACTGAACAGTTATGTGCGTTCCGGTATAACTAGTAGTTGATAAGGCGCACCAACACCTTCGTCGTGCGACCCCGCTCTGGACAGGACGCGGAGTTACTTCACGAACTGTTGGACGCCTCTGCCAGTCTCTGGAACGAACTCACCTACGAGCGCCGCCAGAACTACTTCGACGGCGAAAGCATCTGGGACATCGCCGACTACCGCAAACAGTACGTCGGCGTTCTCGGAAGCGCCACCGCCCAACAACTCATCCTCAAGAGCAAGAGCGCGTGGAAATCGTTCTTCTCGCTCAAAGAGAAGGGCGAACGCTGTTCCCCACCCGGATACTGGGGCAACGAGGAGGACGGTCGAACACTCCGCACGTACATCCGCAACGACCAGTACACGCTGGAAACCGGCGACCGCTCACGCCTCGAACTCCCCGTCGGGAAAGAACTCAAAGAGAAGTACGACCTCGGCTACGCCGAGCGGCTTCGTCTCGAAGGGCGGGCGTTCCGAAGTGGGACGGCAAACAGGGTCGGTTGGAACTGTACTACGACGCGTCTTCGAACCAATTCAGGGCCTTTCAACCAGTCACGGTAGACAATTCTCGACTGGATACACCACTGGCTTCGGAAGAAGCCGCTCTGGATATTGGTGCGAACAACCTCGTCGCCTGTACGACCACGACCGGCCAGCAACGAACTGTGGTTCCACAACGGACACGATTCAACACCAAGACACGCTCACGTGTTCCTGCGGGTTCGAGGGGCACGCGGACCTCGTTGCAAGCGAGTCGTTCCTGAGACGGCATACAGACGTGCCACGGCCGATGGCACGGCCCGTGCGATTCGAGTGGGACAGCCACGAATGACTGGAGTCACCACACTCTCATCGTCCCAAAGAAACGCGCACGAACCGGAGTATCCACGGATAGGAGAAAGTCGCTCGCGTCGGGGGTGGCGCTAATGCCAGACCCCGAGCGCGAGGGTTCCCGCGCCTTTAGGCGCGTGGAGGATGTCAAGGCCGAGTTCATATACTGGAACCCCGTCCGAGCTTTCAGGTATCCATCTCAGTAGTCGCTGCTGGGTCAGACTGACTGGCGTACGTCTCAGCCAACTCAACTACGTCGTAGACGTGAATTCCGGTTTTGAACCACAACACGCGATCAGCAGCGCTCCCAAACTCCTCGCTGGAACAATCCAGTCGCTCTGAGACAGCGAGGACGAAGTTGTCCGCATCTACCTGTCGAATCTTCTCCAGCTTCGACTCCAAGTACTCGGGCGTCCAGAACCCGACGACCTCGAGAATCGCCCGACGTCCATCCGGATGTTCGATCGCGAAATCGGGGATCATCACCTCTGCACCGAGGTCGAACACATCATCCTCTCGCACCAACTTCCACTCCGTCGTCGCTCGCTCCCACTTCTGTGCGAGCGTCCGTTCGACGTCGCTATCGAAGTGGTTCCCGGCACTATAATGCGAATTTAACCCTTCAGTATGATCCAGCGTGAACTGCCGCGTCTCGCCGACAGTGTCGTCGACGAGTATCTCGGCGGTCATTTCCCACCGATCACAGAGCGGGAGCGCCGGGAGGAAGTTCGCCATTCGAATTCCGTACTTCTGTGATTGTGAGAACAGCGATGCCGGTCCATCGAGCACGGCTTCGTAGCCTGCAGCCTGATTAGTATCTCTGACGCGTTCGCCATCGGCGTCGATCGGATAGATGCGGTGCATCAGCCCGAACAGCTTCACGTAGCTGAATACCGTCCCGAAGTGATCCCACACGCGAATTTGCATTTCCGTTGCATCGTAGAGTACCGCCTGAGCGAGCGCGAGGTTATACCGAGTCAGCAGCCAGTCGATGGTGAGATCTGTCTTCTCGTACTCCTCAGTGCTACTGCCGGTCAGTGCGGTTGTTGACGTTGATGACGATATGCCTGTCTCTCCATCACTGGCGTACTGCTCGGCAGTCCGCGTCCCGGTTCGAACGAGGCGTTTGTTGTCCTCGAGATCAGCGTACATCCCTCGATAGCATTCTTCGAGCGAAATACCCAATGAATCGGCGACCCCGCTATACACCTCCAGCTTCTGGGTATCCTCACCGAGGGTAGGCTGGCGGACGATTGGGTACTGTGCGTTGGCCCTCTCGAACAGTTGCCGACGGATCTCACGTGGTTCGACTGGCACGACGATCTCGAACTCACACTCGTCTTTCAGGAGTTTTGCCAATCCCTGAACGATCTTGTAATCGGTATCCGCAACGGTCAGTTCATCGATCGCATCCTCAAGATCGCCTTGCGGTTCGTCGAGATGAGCCTCGAACAGTACGATAAGTTCCCGAGCGGTTTTTCGATACCGTTGGTCGTCGGGGTCAATCAGCATCGGTGTAACCTCTTCGTCAGTCGTACGCGATCGTGCAAGATCAGCTGTTAGCATTATTCGTCACCCCCTTACGGCGGCGTTGAGAGACGTATGTCTCCATCGTATTCTCTGAGATGATCTCATAGAGGCGTGCCGGTTGGCGATCGTCCGTGGGTCGGAGAATGCGACCGAGTCGCTGAGCATACTGGCGTTTCGAAGCACTCCCCGAAAGAATGATCCCGACGTTCGCTGCAGGAACGTCGATACCCTCGTCAAGAACTTGCGAGGTCACCAGTAGCGAGTATTCGCCGGAGCGGAATCGGTCGAGAATCTCAGTACGCTCCTCAGTTTTTGTCTGATGGGTGATACAAGGGATGATAAATTCCTGGGAGACATCGTAGGCGAAGTCGTTGTTCGCAGTAAAGATAATGGCGCGATCGTCGTGATGGCGTTTGATCAGATTATCTAGTGTGTCGAGTTTCTTCGCTGCCGTACGGGCGATTCGTTCGGCCCGTTGCTTGGCAATGAGTGCCCGCCGGCCTTGCGGATCATAGGACGTCCGCTTGAGGAACTCCGCATAGCCCTCTTCTTTCCAGAGGTCGAACTCGTGACTGTCGACGTAGTCGCGATAGATTTGATATTCCTCGTCGTATTCCGAGCGTTCGTCGGCTATAAGGTCGACAGACATGTGGATCGTCTCGTACTCGCTGAGGTACTCGCCGGCGAGTTCGTCGACGTTCTCGCGGTAGACGACCGGCCCAATGAGGTCCTCCAGGAGTTCGTGCTTACCATCAGGACGTTCGTAGGTTGCCGTAAGTCCGAGTCGATACGGTGCGATCGTCATTTCAGGGATCTGCTGGTAGGTTGGAGCGGGCAGGTGGTGTTCCTCGTCGACGACAAGAAGGCCAAATCGGTCGCCATATTCATTGATATAGCGGTAGGCGCTGTCGTAGGTGGTGACAGTGATCGGAGTGACGTCGTGTGAACCACCGCCGAGAACACCGATCGGCTCGCGGAGTTGATCGCCGAAGGCGTTTGTGAGCGTAGCATACCATTGATTCATTAGGTCGATCGTTGGTGTTACGATAAGTGTGCTGACACCGGCGTTCGCGATTGCTTGGAGGCCGAGAAATGTCTTCCCGCTCCCAGTTGGAAGGACGACACTGCCCCGACGTTCGTGACCGATCCACGCGTTGAGGGCAGCTTGCTGGTAGTCACGTGGTGCGATATGGAGAGATGGTGTGAGCTCGAGATCGTGATATCCACGAGCGGTGTCCTCAATTGGTTGCTCAAATCCTTGTTGAAGTGTTCGCTGCTCGGCGTTGTCGCTCTCCTCTCCGCGAGTGCGAGTACTAGTCCATATGCCGGCCCATTCGAGCAACGCTCGATACCGATATGCTTGGACGCGATACTCATCGACGCGGTCATCCCACTCCGCGTACGGAGTTGATTTAGTAGCTCCACGGAGGAGGAGTGTCCCACCGTCGAACTCGAGTTTCATGGTGTCTGTGAGACCATTATTGAGGAGACGGGAATACCTTACTGGCGTCATTGTGCTACATCCAGAGCTAGTGGTCTTTGCGCTCGCACACACTGAATTTTCTCACTACGACGACCAACAAATCTCAGTTACCAGTCGCATGACTGGCATTCTGGCTAATGAGACAAATATCTCCACTCACAACAGCCCCAGCAAGCTCGTGTCGAGAGATCTCGCCCACCACAGCTTTTGCACCACCATCTGGGTCTCGTTCTTGGCCTCGTCCATCTTCTAGCTGTAGCTCAGGGAAATCGATCACGTCTTGGACTAAGCCAACAAGCGATCCACCGGTGATCGTATCGGGTGGCAACAGTAGAGTGAGAATTTGCTCATGTTGTCGACGACGTCACATCTACGATGGCGACACGACGGTCGACACCGTGGCCGACGATGATCGGTGACTGAGCAGCTCACACTGCCGACGATGACGAGACCTGATTTCGACGGTTGAGAAACGGTTAACGGGCGGCGTGAGAAAGTCGGATACGTGACTGACGATCTCGCGTATCCCTCTGTCGACCTTATCCTTGATCTCCATGAGCAGATCATTGCAGAAGGCGACACCACGGAGCCAGGCGTTCGGTCAGAGAACGCGATTGCCTCCGCAGTGCAGTATATCTCGGAAGGATTCTTCGGCGAGGTGCCCGAAACGATCCATTCAAAAGCGGTCCAGCTGATGCGGTTACTCGTGGCGGAGCATCCGTTCGTCGACGGGAACAAGCGAACAGCACTCCGAACGGTGGTCGTCTTCTATTTGATCAACGAGTATACGTTCGACTACGGCGATGAAATCCGAGCTCTCTTGCACCGCTTCGCAACTGACGAAGCCGCGGTCGACACCGATACTGCAGTCATCTACTTCCGTGCGTGCGCTCGTCGCAACTGATAAATGGACACACAGAATATCTTCAACAGAACATGGCGTCCAGCACCGATTCCTCGCCGGCGATCGACGATGAGGTCCGCCAGCTCTACGAGCGGTATCAGGCGGCCGAGAGCGACGCTGAACGTCGCGAGATCGCCCTCGAGATGGGGAAGCTCGATGGACATCGCCACGCGGAGATCTACGCAGCACTCGAAAACGAATAAGCCCCCGTATTCGCGACAACGCGTGTGGTAGGCAGTGGGCCGCTTCTCAACTGCGAGTTTCAGTCCGAAACCAATGAGGACATTCCCATTCGATTACTGTCCATGTCTGTTAGGACCAACTCAGCCCTCCAAGAGTTTATAGCAGAAGACAGACCCAGCAGGGCATATGCCCGCTGGAACCCCCGACGAATAGCTATTCGAAGATTGGCAACTGATCGCTCGCGCACTCACTGCTGCAACGCACGAGGATTGCCGGTACTACGACTGTGATACGATCGATACCTTGCTCGGCGACATAGATCTGAATCCTACGTACCGCACCGACAGAGGATACATCTTGTGCTGAAGACGCGCCTTCTATTCGGCACTGCCGTAGAACCGTGTCTACCAGACGACTGGGTTGAGTCTCGCGATAACTTCATCTCCCAGCATGTCCTATACTCTACGTTATGCAGCCCTATGTCGATGGCTTCGTGCTCCCGATTCCGAATGACAACGTAGACGAGTACCGAGAGATGGCCGCGGAGGCCGGGGAAATGTGGATTAACCACGGCGCTCTTGAGTATTTTGAGGGCGTAGGCGACGAACTCAATCCGGATATGGGAGAGGAGACGGTGTCGACGTTTCCGGAGATGGCTAAGGCCGGCCCGGACGAGACAGTGGTGTTTGCCTTCATCGTCTACCAGTCAGAAGAGCATCGCAACGAGGTCAATGCCGCCGTAATGGCCGAGATGGAGGGTCCAGAAGACGTATCGATGCCATTCGACATGGAGCGCATGGCTTTTGGCGGCTTTCGCTCTCTTGTCAGTTTGAGCGGTGATGAACGGACGCAACACGTCGAAGGAGACAAGCAGACATGAGCACTCAGCCAGGCGAAACCGAGACTGGAAGCATTGAAATTAGCCGCGTGATCAATGCGCCGGCCGAGCGCATCTACAACGCGTTTCTGGATGCCGACGCCCTGGGGAAGTTCTCGCCGCCGGCAGGCTACACCGCCACGTACGACCACGTCGAACCCGAGATCGGCGGAACGTACCACGGGACGTTCACTGCGCTGGAGACCAAAGAGAGTCACAGCTTCGGCGGTGAATACGTGGAGTTGATGCCCCACAAGCGCATCGTCCAGTCGGACCAATTCGAAACGGATACGCCCGAGATGCAGAGCGTGATGACCGTGACTATCACCCTCGAAGAGGTTGAAGATAGTACCACGGTGACCGTGCGTCAGGAGGGTATCCCGAAGCCGATTCCAGAAGAGGATGCCGCCACGGGATGGGGAATGAGCCTAGAGAATCTGGCCCGACTGGTGGAGTTTCCGGAAGCCGAGTAAAGTGGCCGCGATCCGCTTATTCATATCAAAAGTCGACAATTAATTACCACCATGGGTTAACGTCAGGGGGTGTAGCTACAGTCCAATCACCCTGTTAGCCGTGCAAAATACGCGCTGAGTATGCAGCACGGGTGATCCAAACCACTCGGGTTCAGTCAAGAACGTCGTGACCGATTCAGAGGATGTATGCTGTATGGCGACAAGCTTTATTTCATGTTGTCAATCCTGATTTACCCGAAAGAGAACCTACGTACTAATCGATCCACCGGTCAGAAGCGTGTCCAGGTACTAGATGCGAACAACTAACCTCGTATCACCCGTCTAATCAGCTATGACGGAGAATGCAGCCCCAGTTCAAGTCTGGTTGGTTGAACGGATGTTTGCTGAAGACAAGTCGAACCTCATTGTCCTGGTGTATGCGACAACTGACGGTCAACGGTACACGATGAAGGAGCATGCCATTACGGGCATCTCCGAAACGCGTCTGACAACCGCTGCGGTTGAGGTTGACCCAGACGATCTTGACCCAGTCAACGATGAAACGTTGCAAAATCAGTACGCTACTGAGGCGACGCGGATGGCGAACGTACACGATCCAGACGATCCGATTTAGGCGCCGCGTCACTACTGGAGATGGTATGTACAGAACCTGTACCGAGCATTCAGGCAGAGAGGAGATTGGACGCCCTCGACGTATTTTACCGTAGTAGGTTCGTGGCTCCAGAGGGCGTCCTACTGTGATGCATTGTAGCTCCCCCCGCTACTCTGTTTCTTTACTACTCGACAGGCGGCCATCCCGTGCGTGCGGTATGACTACTGTCGCAAGTGAGCGAGGAATCCCCGTTTCGGAATGGAGCGAAGCGACGTGAGAAAACGGCGTTACCTGCTCCCAAGCGATGGTTCCAGTTGTGAACTGTATATGTATCAGCGGCTAATTCACACCCGTTGATCGTACCTGAAGAACCGAGAGCGACAATGCGTACGTTAGGCAGTGGGCCGTTTCTCAACTGCGAGTTTTAGTCCGAATCCAATGAGGACACTCCCACTCAGATACTGAATCACTCTGCGAGTTGCCGCCGAGTGAAGGAGCTGGTGTCGAACTCGGCTAGCGAAGAGTGCGACGACGCCGAGATAACAGACGCTCAGGCCTGCATAGAGGAGCCCGAGGAGTGACATCTGGAGTGAGGCGTTCGCGGTTGCTGGAACGAACTGCGGGAAGAACGCGAGAACGAATACCGCAACCTTCGGATTAGAGACGTTGATGACGACCGCCTTTCGATAGGACTCTACGAGCGAGGTCGGTTTGGAGATCGAACTGGTCGTCACTCCGGAACATCTGGACACCGAGATAGAGCAGATACGCGGCACCGACGTATTTTACGACCAGGTAGGCGAGTGCGCTCGTTCGCAGGAGTGCTGCCAGACCGAGTATCGCTGCAGTCGTGTGGACTAACACTCCTGTGGCCGTCCCAAATCCTGTAATGAGTCCCGCTGAGCGCCCACTTTTGAGCGATTGGGTGACGGTATAGACCGTGTCAGGGCCAGGTGCGACGATGATTGCAAGGACGCCAGGGACGAACGTAGCGAGTGTCGCAAACTCAATCATAGTCGTTCTGTAGGTTAACTGCCGCTGACTTAGGTTGACCGGAATTTATAGCCTCCTTGGTATAGTTATTATAGATAGTCAATATTCGCAGATCTCTCTGTGATTCTCTCTTATGCAACGATTGCGCTTGTTAGTCGCTCGCCTTGTGCAACAATTACCGTTTATTGGCTACCGATATTGCACAAGGCACCTACTCCGACAGTCGCCGTAAGCAATTCACACCGAAAATAGCAGAACGACCTCAAATAGGATTATAACTGGTTTTTCAAGAGTTGCCATGTCCCATCGGCATTGAATTTCGGGACCTCACCAACGTCGATACTGCTACCGCCGTGGATAACTGCCTTCTTGATTTCTCCAGGAGTTGGTAATGACCCCTGCGTGAGTGATTCAGAGAGTAATACAGCAACTAATCCCGTCACGAATGGCGTTCCAAAACTCGTTCCACTTTTAAACAAGGGATCATCCTCGGAATCATTCACTCGAATTACTGGAGCGAGCACATCTGGCTCGACTGGTTCAAATGCAACGTTGCCAGGCCAAGGCTTTTCGAGTTGATACTCACTGCACGAATTTCCCGTATAACAGTCTCGCTGACCGCAGAACGGTCCCTGGATGCCTCTACCTTCGATCCAATACTGTCTGCTATCGGGAGAACGGTTGAGCTCTGCTGTACAAAGGGAAACGAACCCACCAACGCCGATTGTTTCCTCAAGCAGTGCCGGACAGTGAGTTGCTTTTTCTTCGGTTTTACTTTGATTACCAGTCGCCGCAATGATCGTCATTCCATTTTCGGTCGCTAATCGAACCTCATCAGCAATGCGGCAGTGACCACCACAGTCGTGGTTCTCTTCTTCCGTGTGCCAGACACCAACGGATAAGTTGAGAAGATCAATATTGTGTGTACTTGCATCCCCGATCGCAGCAACAAAGTCACCTCGCCGTGCGGTGTTCGTCTCCGCAATAACGCGATACAAACTGTAGACTGCATTTGGGGCGGTATAGCCGATCAGTTCAAGAACGTCAGTTCCATGCTGGGTGGTTGGTTCAGTAGTGTAGATATAGTTCTCCTTGCGGTTAATTTCGTAGGCATCCTCAAGTTCTACTGGTGGGTGAAGGACGGAATCAACAACGCCGACGTTGATGAATTCGCCTCGCGAGTCGGACTGACGCGCGTTTAATGAGCGGAGATGGGAATCACAGACGAACTGATGTAACTCGGCTAGCGAGTCAAAAGCGGGAGGGATCGATCGTTTCCCGGCGAGTCACTTCCAAGAGTTTGGACATCCTCGTGATCCACCTCAATCGATTTGAGGTCCTCGAGTTCACAGAGTTCGTCGGTGAGGTTTTCAGGCGCTGAAACACGGAGTGTTGCGCGTCCGAGTCTGGCATCAACGAGGCCACCGATTTGCTCAATACGGTCAACGAGAGCCTCTCGGTCGCCATCTACACCGAGGAGAAGTGTTACCTGAGCTTCGCTCTCGCTCTTTCGGAGGCGTTTCACATCCTCGCTGATATAGTCCAGTGCCATTGAGCGTCGTTCCTCTTGTCGTGACGTTCTATCCTCCAGTGCAAAAAGATATGCATCGGCAAATCGCGGTTGTACGAAATGGGGGGTCCAATCATCGGTGCTGATCCCTATCAAGCTTAGACTCAAAACAGTGGGGAGGAACCTCTGCTTAGATCAGCAAACCATCAGAGTAGCCCACTCGTTGACGCGCTATTTGGCGCTCGTTCGCAGTAATCCGATAGGGGCGTAACTCCTCATCTAGTGAACCGAGTGCAGCGCGTCGCTTCTGATGGCCTTCAAGAAAATCGGCTATTTTCGTCGCTGCGATCTCTTTGAGCTTACCGCTCAACAATGCTCCATCGCGGTACTCTCGCGCAAGTTGCTCAACTCGCTCGTCGCTCTCCTCAAAGAAGTAGTACAGGAACTGATAGGAAACGTCAACCTCGGGGTTCCCACCATGCTCTCGGTGGGCTTCTACACTCGATTGGCCACCGGAGTACGCATATGTCCGAACCTTCTCACGGACCGTTTCACGGTCATCCGAAAGCAGGATGCTCGGTGTGTCACTCGAGGAACTCATTTTCCCAGGGCCTTCAAGACTCGGCAGGAACTTCGAGAGCAATGCTCCCGGCTTCATAACGTCATACCGCTGTTTTGCTGCAATATCCCGACAGAGACGGACATGCGGGTCTTGATCGACTGCAATCGGTACCAGTGTCGAATGTGGCCCCTCGACCAGCTGCGGTAAGAGGAGGTGCGTTGCTTGTATCGCCGGATAAAACGAGAGCCCGATGTTCTCTGGGGTCCCATAGGTTGCATCCACTGTTGATTGGGTTACTTCGGTCGCGAATGCCGCTGCAAGTGGATAGATAACGTCCGCATCCGTCGTGTCGATGATAATGCGTGTCCGATTCGGATCGAACCCGATAGCCAGTATCTCACGCAGGTTCTCCCGAGTATATGTGCTGATCTCGGCTATCGACTTGTCCTTCGCGAAGTATTTCTCGTCGTCGGACAGCGGGATATAGACGAGCGCCCCGGTCTGATCTTGGAGATATTTTGCGAAGTAAAACGGGGCGATATGGCCGATGTGCATCGATCCTGACGGACCACGCCCCGTCACGATAGAGTGGGTCTGCCCGCTGGTTGCGGCCTCGAGAAACGGTTCGACGTCCCGCTGTGCGTAGAACACCTTTCGGCGGACAAGCGGGTGAACGGGCTCCGGGAATCGGGCAATCTGCGCGTCGGTCAGTCGGTCAGCGCCAAACTGTTCAAGCAGGCGGTCGTAGTCGATCTCGCCTTCGACGGCGTATGGTGTAACGGTGAAGTCGTCTGGGTTTGCTGGCATTAGTAGTGGGTGGTGTCGTCACTCTGGAAGCGATGCAATCAGGAAAGCGAGTGAGCACCGGAGTCGAATCCCCTGAGTGAAGCTCGGGTGACCCTATACTGCGATACTATCCACTTCCCGGAAGGCACGCCAGCGCCAGCAGACGACTTGGGAAGTGGCCATTTCACTTCTACAGACGAACGGAGCGTATTAGTTCTTTGTGGGTAGATGAATGCTAGTATTCCTACTAGGAAAGTTGATCTCTCGGCGACTCCTGGCTAGTACTATCTCATCTCAAAATAGTTTTATAACCATTGACTACACAGTCGCGAGCGGATATATGACCATGCTCGGACCAATCACGTTCTCCAATCAACGTTAGGTCCGGTCACGGTCGAGCACTCCCCGACGGCCGGATTCACGCGTTGATTTCATCAATGCACGCATCATCCGGCCGCGTTTTCGACGGTTCATCGCGCCACTCTCTCCCCGCTACCCGATAGTGGGAAGCGGCTGGCGCGTATTCTAACGGCCATAACGCAGTCAGCACTATCGAGACGGTGCTGGCATGCTGTCCGTGGTTGCTCGCGTCTTTTGGGCGGTCGGTATCTGACTACAGCAAGCGCTCGGGACCCGGAGAGACATCTCTCTGTCGTACTCGAGCAGCACTCCGAAATCCAATGCAACGACCTCGGACACAAGCCGAACTGGAACACGAACAACGACGCCAGCGCGAACGTATCGCTCGACAGCCCTCAGCACTCACCGTAATGGTGGCTGTTGGCAGCGTAGCCGCCGTGTTGTATGCCAACTTTGGTATAGGGGCAGTAGTAGCAGTTGCTACCTGTATCGGTGGCGTCTACCTCGTCTCGTAGCACCACCAATATCTCTCATATCAGCACGCCACGATTATCCCATCTGAACCAACGACTTCCATCATTCCGGACGGATTGACAATCCTCGGTGCGGCTACAAGGTGTATGACCGGTCTCGAAGGTACCGTAGTCGCCGGACGAGTTCCCCTATCGGTGGTGTTCGACCACTGTACTACTGGCTCGACCTACCGCGTGAAATGATACCAGTAGTTGTCGTACCGTTCAAGGCCTTGTCATACGGCCGCTCAACGAGCTGATGTAGAATCGCCTCTGAGAGGCCAGTAAATGAGTAGCCTTTCTCATCGGATAGCCAGTCCAAATATTGGTATTGGCATCGGTATCGGAATTCCGAAAAAAGCCGTTTAAGCCCCTCTAAACCCTAAAATCCTTGGTTTTATGTTCATGGAGCGTTATGAGAATTAATGCCGGTTGGAGCCCCGATCTGTATGCACGGGATTCTGCCGGCACGAGTTACAACTATGGCCGCAGAAAACGCAACCGAAACGAACAGTCCGCTCACATCGTGTGAATGCGGACGTCGAGAACAGCTCGAACGAATCGTCCTCGGATCAAAGGCGCTGTATCTACTGACAGGAGCGCTCGTATCCGTAGCGACAGCGATAACTCTCCTCGGTGTTATCGGCGGGTCTCCCTAAGCTCGGGAGCCCCGATCTGTATGCACCTATAGACTAGAGGTAGAACAGCATAATCCTTGCGCAACGGAAGAGTGATTTGCAACGTTGTTCATTGGCGACTGTATCGATCAAGTGGTCTCCACTCATACAGCACACAAAGCGGTAGCAATACGCTCACTTACGCAACAACTCTCAGTTCTGAAACGCTGCCAACGAACTGTCCTGATGGTCGGATAGATACGTCTCGATATCGCTCCGCTGCCACCCAAGTGGCGAGCAGACGCTTTCGGCAGCGCGACACAATAGATCCGCGTAAAACTCCACGTCATACTGTTGGGGCGATTCATGGGCAAGTTGAACCCGATCCCGAGAACACTTCGAATCGTCGACTACCACATACGAGACGTTCTGTCCAGGTTGTGGATCGAGCCCCTCATCTTGTGCGCGCTGCAACGCAGCAACCGTTCGCGTGGCCCGGGTGTACTCCTCGGTGTGCTTCGACGCACGATTATCGATCGCGAGTGCTTGTGGATCGACCCGTCCAGCATGAAGTTCCGCAAGCTGCCGTTGAAGGCGAGCACAGACCGCTTCTGGCGAGCGAGACTGATCGAGCGTTTCAATGAGCTCTTGTTGAGCGTTCGTGATCCAGTCGGGCGTTGATCGCTGGCGACACTCGACCCCTCGATACTTGTACTCGGGCTCGTCGCCCGCTTCAGACGCGACTTTCCCGAAATACTTCGTGAGCGCCCCCTCGTCACTGTCACGTAGAGGAACAAGCGCAAGCCACTCGAAGGCCGCTTCGTACTCGAGTCGAATCCCAACGCGATCAGAAATCACCGCCGCAAGCTCTGAAAGCGGTGTCTGATCCTCGCCCTCGATTGCGGTCACCCAGAGACTATCGACGATTCCATGCAGAAGATGCCACCCGTTTGCCTCGAACGTCTCCTTTGTATCGAGCAGGATCTCGCGAGCATAGGCGTTGATCGCCTCGTGACACTCGATGCGACCGAACTTCGCATTACTGAACCCCTGATAGCCAAAGCAGCTCACCAGAATCCACTTGATCGCGTCCGCACGTGACTTCAGAACTGCGACTCGTTCCTCATCGTCACTCTCTCGAATCTCCTGTTTCATCGTATCACGAGCGTCGATCAACGGCTGTAGCACGTCGGGGAGATCCCCACGCTCATCACAGATTGAATATCCCAAACCTGGTACGTCCGCGCGATCGGCATGACAGTCACAGCGAATCATCTCGGGACTAATGTTGAACTGGCAGATGATGTTCGGGTACAACGAGGAAAAATCGAGCTCGTGGACGTCTTCGTGAAAGCCGACCTCCGGAGAAAACGTGTACCCGCCCCGGTCAGCATCGTGGAGCGTCGATAATGGCTTGAAAAACTCGTGGCGCCACGAATTCCATGGCACCAGTACCCCCCGATCGCGGGCTTCACGAATCTGAATCGCCGTCAGGACGTTGCCGATCGATGCCCACCCGAGTTCCTGCAATGGTTTCCCTGACCGCTCGACCATATCCAGACAGCCATCCAACCCCGATTGGAAGTGAAAAAACGTGTTCGAACGATCGATAATCACCCGTCCTGGAACGTTATACCGGGCTGGAGAGTGCCCAACGCTTCCATAACTCTCGTAGGTCGAACGCTCAGCGAGTTGCTCCCAGCCCGGACGCCGTCCAAGTCGGAGGTCGACCTCGTGCTGGTCGGCCATCTCGGAGAGTGTTGGAAGGATCTCACCCGAGGAGAAGACCAGCACGTCCGGGTCAACTTGCCCGAGTCGTCGCTGAATCGCGTGTAGTATCGCCTCCGGTGAACCTGTTACTGTCTCGTCATCGAGCGTAAGCTCAGTGAGCGGCGGATTCACGAGTTCGGGTGGTGCAACATCGATCGCAAGCGTCACTGGAACACGAGTTGGTGTGGGATCACGGCCGCGCTCCAAGCAGTAGCGAAATTCCCGGGAGAGATCCACGTTGTAGAGTTTGTACTCACCAGGTTCGCTGAGCCGACGAATCCGGGAGGCAAGCGAGGGGACATCAGCAAGCCCTCGAACATCGATCCGAAGGACGGGTTCGTGCTCATGGCGAAAGCCCCGTCGCCACTGCTCGATCACCATCGAGACGACTGTCGGATAATACTCGAGGCGCTCTCGAATGTTAGAAAGACCGTCCTCGGTCCGCCCATCGTACGTCGCATAGATTGTCGGCGTGTAGTCGGTCACTCGCTCGTACTCGGCACCGCCGGGAGTGATCGACCACTCATAGACGTCCTTGAGAAAGTCGATCTTATAGACCATCTCGTTGGTCACTCCTCGCCCTCGATTGAAGCGATCTCATTCTCTACTTGCGCAAGCCGACTTTCGAGCTCGTCGAACCGTGCTTCCTGTTCGAGATCGATCGATACCAGCGCAGGGTAGAACGGCTCCGTATGATTCAGATAGCCGCTTGCATCGGCGTGGGCACGGATATACGCAAAGAGCTGATCGAAGCGCTGTTGATCCTCCCGGCGAAGTCCTCGGCGATAGTCTGACCACTGGTTGTCGAGCGCTCGCAGAACGTCGCGATAGGTCGGGTTAGTACGACCCATTGGCAGGCACCTCCGAAGACTGCGGGCCGACCTGCGCGGCATCATAGACCGGCTGTCGGGCCTCCAATATCCGCATCCAGAAGGCAAGCGTCGTCTGAAGCTGTCCGTTTCCGAGTGGGTAAACGAGTGTCTCGAATCCGCCACTATAGAATCGCGGACCCAGCCGTGTCTGCTCACACTTGATGAGATCGCCGGCAGCGTTAGCCACGGGCTCAGAGAACGTATCCTCCCGAGTTCGGGTGAGCATCACCGAAAGGTCGTACTCCCGAGCCACCGCCGAAAGCATCGCGAGAGCCCGGACGAGCATCGCCTGACGGTCGTCCTCTCGAAGTCCGTCGGCGCGATACAGGCCGTCGATCGCTGGACAGACAATGAGAGAAGCAGTGCTATTAACCACCGTCGAAAGGGTCTCGGTAAGAGCGTAGTGCTGAAAGGCAGTGAACCCACGAGCAACGCAAATACGATCGAGTACGTGTGGGTCCGGTGCGAGTCGCGCGAGCGGTTGGGTCGTCGCGTGGCCGTGTGTATCGATCCAGTAGGCAGGCCCACGAGTCGTGAGGATGTGATCCAGTACGAGCGTGTGTAATGGACCGCGAACAGACTCGATTTCGAGCAGATAGACCCCGTCCGACAGCGATGGTAACTCCGGGATACGGTTCGATCGATTGGATTCCATGGTGAGCTAATGTATTACAACTGGAATAAGTGACGGCGTGTCAGTACCAATACTGCCGAAAGGAGACTGTGCGTTCGTCTGACCCCACCGCAGCCTGTCGATTTTCGGTTTAGGAATTTCGGGCTCCGAAAGCACTTTCCGAAAGTCGGTAGACCCGGGCTCGCTTTTCGCCTTCGGCGTCGATCAGATGGTAATGTTCCATCTTCCCGAGGTAGTTCCGAACACTCCGTCTGGATTTTGGATCGTCACAGCGTTGCTCGTACTCCTCGTAGAGCGTTCCCGGTGTGATCTCACCGTGCTCTTCGATAATCTTGTAGAGGACCTGCTGATCGTGTGAAAGTTGCTCAATCGTCTTCTGTCGAAGCTCCGAGCGCGTGTCGGGAACGGCCGCTTCGATGAGCTCGGCGGTAAGCGACTCGGCACCGTCGCGGTGGGCTTTGCGAGCGGCCGTTCGAAGAATCCCTATCGCAACGCGAGCGTCCCCAGCGGCTCGATCAGCAATCAGCTCCAGCTGCGCAGGTGAAACGACGCCGTCTGCAAGCCCCGAGTTAGCTCTCGCATCGAGGATCGCGATAATCTCATCGAGAGAATAGGGATCAAACTGGATCCGCTCGCTGCCGGTGAGGCGACTGTACAGGCGATCGCCGAGATTTGAGTAGAACTCCTGCTCGTCGTTTGCGATGAGAATCAGCGAGATGTGAGGCAATGTGTAGAGATCATAGAGGACGTCTTTTTCTTCGAGTTGGTCGACCTCATCAAGGACGACGACATAGGGATCCTCGTTTGCCTCGCGAATGCGATCATAGAGAACGTCACGGGGCGTTGATTGCCGATGAATGTCGAACGTTCGATCGAGCCCTTCGAGAAGGCGATAGAGCACGCGATAGCGGTTGTAGTCCTGCCAGCAGTTGACGTACTGAGTCCGGACATTGAACGAGTTCTCACAGAGCTGTTCGACGGCGTAGCGAGCACAACAGGTTTTCCCGACACCGGTGGGGCCGAAAATAGCAGCTGTTTCAGCAGGCTCGCCGCGCAGGACCGGCGCAAGAACCCCGGAGAGGTGTGTAAGCTCCGTGTTGCGGTGGACGACCTCCTCAGGAACGAACGTATCTTGAAACACTCGAGCGTCCGTGATCACATTGCAGAATGGGTTGCAAATGAAGGGTAATAAACGGTACTGGGCTCCTTCCGAAAGTTCCGAATAGATCTTGGGTCGGTCAGCGATCGCCGAGATACTCTAATTGTTCCGCTATGTCGAACCTGTGTTTCCGAGAATGTCTCTTGAGTAGATTTGCGTCGATCCCAGAGAGGTGGCCAGTTATGCCGCTTAGAGGGTCTCACACAGCAATCGACGGATCGTATTCCTGCGCCTCATTGACGAGATTTTGGGTGTCCGCAGATGGACGGCCGTGCTGGCCTATCCGGCAGTACTTGTGCCCGTTCACGGTGTATGCGCTTGACAGTCGTCGTGGAGCGGTCCGAGTACCTCACCCGTAATTGACTTGCGCAACACTCGCTGTTGTGATCCGGTTACCGTTGCACAAGGCTGACCACGTCAAGAGAGGGGAGTCCGTCGCACAGGCACAGATGGTACAATCAGTAGCTCTGTTGGAATTCTCAGACTGTGTCAGGAATGGGGTGCCACATAGAGAAAAGGGATGCAACAACTGGCGGACAGTGCGTGCGAAATACGGGGGCTGCAGCCACCACAGAAAGCGTTGAAAGATGAAGTTATGTGACCATCCCGTCTTTGACACCCCAGTGCCTGAAACGGGGGATCATGCGACAGCCCACTAAGCGTACGAGAAGCTTGCAGCTGGATACAACCGAAAGGACGGCACGAAACCTGCAAACGCCTATCTAGAACGCCCAGCAACCCTCTCATTGCTTCCGGATGTAACGAAAAACCGCATTCTCGACGCCGGGTGTGGAGCGGGTCACCTCGCCCGTGAACTCACTGATCGTGGAGCAACCCTTGTTGGGCTTGACGTGAGTCACGAGATGCTCACATATGCGCGAGACCGGGCCCCTAACGCCGACTTTCTCCAATCTGACCTCCGTAGTGATCTCCAGTTCGATACCGACGTCTTCGACGGTGTCGTTAGTTCGTTGGCGTTTCACTACGTCAGAGAGTGGGAGCGATTGTTCCGAAACCTTCGTGACGTTCTTCAGCCTGGAGGGTGGGTGGTGTTCTCGGTTCAGCATCCGCATGCTGATTTCGAGGAGTATGACGACGCGCAGAACTATCACAAGAGAGAGCGAGTCTCCGCGGTGTGGGATTCATTCGGAGAAGAGGTGGAGGTTCCAGCGTACCGCCGACCCCTTTCAACAATGATAACCCCCGCACTCAACGCGGGATTCCGTCTCGATCGAATTCTAGAACCGACACCGACAGAAGAGTATCGCCAAGCGGATCCAGAACGATACGAGGCTACACGCCCGAATTTTCTCTGTTTCCGTTTCATCCTTCCTTCGTAAGGGCGTCTCTCAGTTAATCACGCCCGGTGATAGAGGCACGCTCGGTATTCAGCACGACTTCTGAAACCTATCACCGCTTAAGAGGTCCAACACGGCCAAATAATCTACGACCCGAATCCAACCAACTCGTTCAACGAAAGAACGGCCAGCTCACAGAATGTCGTCTCGGCTGTCCGGAACGATTCGAGGTCCGTATACCGCAGTCCGTACGGAACACGTGTTGCCAGCGGAATTGGATCGGACAGCTCAGACAACGACTCGGGCTCAAACACACCGACACGTGTGCCGAGACGGGCGCGAAACAAGAAGTGATCCTCGCAAACGCGGGGGCGACGATATACGTCGCTGGTCTCACTGACTCGTTGGAAGCAGGTGTCGCTCAAGCCCGCACAGCAATCGACTCAGGCGCCGCAGCCGCCAAGCTTGATGACTTGCGTGCCGATTAGCTACTGGCATTTCTCCATCCACGGAGGGTAGTTTTTCACACGCATTATGTCATAACATCCTGTTTGTGCCTAAAATTGTCCTGGAAGACGTTTCTCGTGAGGAAGCGGTCGGCAGTCCCTCTACCGATATCGTCGACATTGTAATGAGCACCGGTTGCTCCGTCGTGATCGAAAACCAGCATCAAGCGCCGGATCAAAATCATCCCGGCAAGCTGCTCACTGAGTCAGCTAGAAAGGATGCTGGCTTCACGATCTGGATAGCCGAAGAATTCCATCCTCTCGTAACACCAGTGTAACCACGTGTCGAGAGTGTTAGCGAGCATATATCCCCATAGAGTCGAAGTATCGAATAGAGTGCAATCTCAGACCGAAACTGACGAAGGTAGTACTGATAATGATCAACGAAATAGTGCAGCTGACGCAACGTTCCCAGCGGCACTCGAAGCCATCCGGACGCGACGATCAGGGCACAATTTTGACTCCGATACGGATCTTGATGAGCAGACACTTGAGGAATTAATTAGGGATGCCACGCTCGCTCCCTCTTCGTATAATCTTCAACCATGGGAATTTGTTGCTGTTCAGGAAGCCGACCGAATCGATGAGGTTGTTGAGCTTGCCTATGGCCAAGAGCACATCCGAGAAGCAGGGACAGCTATTCTCGTCGTGGGCCATACTGCACCTGAGACAGCAGATCAGGTGTTCAATGAGTGGTTTGAGGCTGGGCGCATGGACGAAGAGGCAGCCAACCAGACCAAAGACCAGACCGTCGGAATGTACGCCGACGACCGTATGGGCCGTGACTACGGGATCCGCAATGCGAGCTTAGCCGCTGAAAACCTTCTGCTCTCTGCACACGCTCGTGGACTCACGGCCACACCCATGATTGGGTTCGATGCCGACGGTCTCGCTGAGTTTCTTGGACTCCCTGAGGACAAGATACCAGTCATGCTCATCGCAGTTGGTCCGAGCGGTGGCGACGAGCCCGATCGTCTCCCCCGACGCGATGTCAGCGATGTCCTCCACCGCGAGCAGTACTAAGCTCAACCAACCACTCTCACTCTGGCTCCATTGGTTGTCCTGTTAAATCGACGGTTTCCACCACTCACTGGACTGGCTAGCTTCTTGCAGCGCCGATGATAAGAAGCAGGACTAGTCTCAGAGATGCTGTACTTCGTCAAACAAAATCTCCTGATAGTGATAGTTGAATCGCTGTCCGCTTCACTTTTACTTGAGTACCTGACTACATACACGATTAAAGGGGAAATATTAATTATATCGCCGTCCCGTATCTGCAGTAGCTGACTAGAATCGAACTACACCGTCTCTAAGTAGATCAGTATGCAAAAGCCGACAACCGATGAAGAACTTCAGGCTGCGCTGACAGACGATCGCTATCGGATTCTCGAAGTCCTTGCTGAGCACGAGGAACTGCGCTCAAGCGAAATCCGAGACCATGCCGAGATCCCAGACGGAAGTAAGCACTATCAGCTCTCGATTCTTGACTCGTGGAATCTCATCACACCTGTCGGAACCCAGTACGTTAGCGAATATGAGACCGGGATTCCAGCGACACTCTACACGCTGACCGAAGAAGGGCACGCCATTGTTGAAGAGTACTGAGCGTATAGACGCCGACAAGGTCAATCGATGCCTGTGAGGAGCTGACCGCTTAATGCGAGGGTCTCACGCATCAGTCGACGGCTATCTTGGTGCCAATTTCTCGTCTGTGAGGCACTCGTTGAGATGTCTTGGAGTGGGTTAGATTACTGCTTGAGTGATTCCCCCATCGACTTTGACCGCCTCACCGGTCACATTCGGATTCGTCGCGAAAAAGACGGCTAATCTTCCTATGTCCTCGGGCGTCTGATCCCGACCAATCGGAATCACCCGTTCAATAGTGTCTTCGTAGTCTTCAATTCCCCTCTGCTATCGATAATAATTACGACGGAAACATAGGGTGTGTGGGTGCGGTATTCGAGATACCTTACACACCGCTGTCCTCCATCTTTCCTGCCGTACGACGGAAACGTGGGGTGATCCTCTCCACTAGGTTTATACTCTCTCTACTTACACCGTGTGAATATCTTGTCCGGGATGGATGGCGAGATCCTGGTTGCGATCCGATCCGCGAGTCGGACGATTTGTTGCGAACTGATTCGATGTCACTATAGATTCCTTGAGGCTCAGAACACTCAGGGTGTTCTCGTCATTCCAACACTCAATTGAAGCGGGTTCTAAGACCGTGGTGATCCGGTTTTGGAGTTGCATAGATACCAAACCCAAGACCTGCCCGCTCTTTGACTAGACGGTGCCAGTTATACGAATACTAACTTGTTTAGGAATTTTACATACCCTTAATAAAATATATAATATGGAATAAAGGCTATTAATGCCTTTCAAGATATATTCCGATATATGGATACGCGAAAGGTCCAGCGGCTGGGACCGTCGACATTGGCGATGACACTGCCGGCCGAGTGGGCAAGGGAACACGGCGTCGAGAAGGGCAACGAGGTGACGTTACGCCGGGGGAGCGAAGGTGCGCTGACGGTGATTCCCGAATCCGCCGATCACAGGGAGAGCGAGGCGATCATCCACGCGGACGAACTCGACGCCCGATCGGTCGAGCGAGCGATCGTCGCTCAGTACGTGCTGGGCCGGCGGATCATCCACATCGACCAAGAGGAGGGAGCGCTCTCCTCGGATCACATCAACGCGGTCTATCAGGCTGAAACCCAACTCATGGGGCTGGGCGTGATCGAGGAGACCCCCGAGAACATCGCGATCCGGTGTTCGGTCGATCCCGAGGACTTCACGCTCGACAACCTGCTACAGCGCCTCGAAAACACCGGCAGCACGATGCGCGGCGAGGCGGTCAAGGCGCTCGCGATGGGCAACCCCGATCTGGCCCAGCGCGCGCTCAACCGCGAGCGTCAGGCCAACAAAATCTTTGTTCTCTTGCTTCGCCTCATCTTCACCGCCTACCGGAACCCCACCCTCGCGCGGGCGGTCGGGCTCGACGACGGGTTCGCGCTGATCGGCTATCGTTCGATCGCGAAGAACCTTGAGCTGACCGCCGACAACGCCGAAGACATTGCCGAGATCGTCCTCGAATCCGAGGACCACTCGCTTGCCGTCGATAGCGCGACGATGCGCCGGATCCGCGAGTTCACCGACCAAGTCGATGAGATCACCGCGCTCGCGGTCGAGGCAGCCGTCGAGCGCGATTACGACCTGACCATCGAGGTCCGAAAGCTGTTCAAGGAAATTTCGGACCGCGAGGAGGAGATCCTGAACGATCTCCCCGAGATGGACAATGAGGACCTCCTGCAGGTCAGGGAAGTGCTCGTGAGCCTCCAGCAAACCGCCCAGCTTGCCATGCGCAACGCCGAGATCGCGGCGAACCTCGCGCTCAACAAGGAATCGGAGCACGTGAACATCCATTAGAAAGCCCCCGGAGAAATCACTGTCATCGATAACTACAACCGAGGAAAAGGACATCGTCCGTCGCCTGTTAGAAGACATGGTGATCAAGGGAAACGCTGACTTCATCGACATTAGGCAAGGCCTCGACGATCGTGACCGCTGATTCGAGTAACCCGTATGCGCCGGTCAACCGTCATATCGACGCGATATGATCAGCTGGTCAGTTTCAATGTATCCTTCCTGCGATCGGATTACGAGTAGTAGATTTCTCAACCAATAGTTCAACGTTTATAATAGTTGTATACAGGTTAATTAGTTCCTTGTATATACAGAAATCAGCGTGAATACGCTATTGCGTAGAACGGGGGTGGACATAACATATAGTAGCTATATCATCCCATCACCTGGATATTCAGGAGGAGTCTAAGCTAGCTGTAATAGTACGCATCAACAGCGATCTGCGAGATTTTCTCAATTGATACTCCTTATTCAGGTGCCCACAGGCTATCGGTTCTACTAATCCACCTCACTCCACGAACAAGCTTTACCACCGATTCTCGACGAAGCCTGCAAAAGCCACTAATCACAATATCGAGTGGAAAGAGTACAACCAACATGACCGACGCCACAGACGAGATGATCGGCCGGGTCGTTCGCACGGTCGAATATAACACCGGCAACAGTGCATCCGAGGCGATCAGTGCCGCCCAAATTCGCGTTCATCTCTGTGCGAACAATATATATCCCGTCGAGACGCCCAACCGAGCGATCGCCACAACACTCGAACGCGGCGATCTCGTCGAACAGAACGGTAAATACGCCTCTGCGAGTCCGGACACCTACCGAAAGTACCTGTAGAGGCATTCACGTTCCAATAGGCGTCTTTTCGAAAGCACGAGCAACTGCATCCAACCCTAGTCAACTACCTTGTGCAACACTCATCGTTTATTGGCTGCCGATGTTGCACAAGGTGCGACGCGGCCAGTCGCTGTAAGCCAATTGTGTTCCTCGAAAGGCCAAACACAGACCTCTACGCTACCTTTATATCACGCCATATCATAGCACGATTGCTGGCAGAGTATTTGCCATCGCTTGAGATGGTGATCGGCCTCCTGGTCGATTGATCGTTCTAAACACGCGCACTTGAGATCCCATCAGTGGAGTCTACGATCCACCGACTGGACAGGCACGACGATCCACTGGCCAAGAGATTATCCCAGAAAACGAGCCATACAGTATGATGACACTCCAACTTGGTGACTGAGTACAAGTTGATATCCGTAATGGACTTGATTCCGACTTCAAGATTCATGGTGTGCACGTCATTGTCATAGGTGTGGACTCTGACCGCTGCTTGTGTGGGGTGCACGGTTTTGTGTAAGGTCGTATTGGAAAAGCAATGTATTATAACCAGCGTGTATCCTTGATATCTCCGCCCACCAATTAAGCCGATGCCACTCATCTGATATTCAATCAGTAGCAGGCCAGGTCATCAGACGATTCTGACGACCACTCCTACTACATCATGGACTGCTTGAATGAGGGAAGCTCATAGTACAGTACTGAACGCGAGCTCAGTTGCTACACTTACACGTTCTAAGAAGAATCGATCAATGACGCCGATTAACCTCTCGCCGCTTGCAATACGGACGCCGATCAGAGGTTTTGCCTATAGACTAGTGAGACGGTCCGGCGAAGATCATCTGTCGTCCACCACGTATGGCAACGACCATGCTGCTCGAATTTGCGGAACGCACTAAGATGCACCCAACTGTAGTGAGCGTGCTCATCAAACCCATCCGCTTCCCGTTGTTCGAGTATCTCAACGATTTCAGTTTCCGTTATCGAGACATCGTTTTCCTGGGCGTGAACGAGCAACCCACGGATTTCCTTGAGTTTCTGCCGGCGAGTCTTGTCTCTTGAATCCGCTGTAAACCAGATCGTTACTGCCTGCCGGATCACATCGTCTTTGTCAAGAGGTTGTTCTCCATCCAGACAGTAATCACGGGGGAAGACACGTGTCTTCTTGAAGTACGGGTCATGTGAGATGACACTGAGTTCAGGAGCTTCGCCACCGCTATCTTTTTCATAGACTCCAACGAGACGATCCGCAAACGAACTAAATAAATGCAGTTTGAGGAGGAAGCCTAGTGGGTCCGACTGACTGCGAAGACAGGTGAGTTCAGGGTCAGGAATATCACCGATGAGGGTTGCTGTCCAAGTGGTTGGTTTGCTGAGTTCGTATTGAACGAGCCGAAGACGGCGCTGGTAGTCATTTCGGTAACTACCAAAAATAATGAATGATGTCGATCCGTGTTCATAGAGCTGGGCAGCTTCATTCTGGACGTATTGTCGGATCGTGGTATAGTCGTCTGGCGGGATAGTGAGATCGTTGAATGCGCGTTCGATAGCGGCGTGCGTCTGTGTCCAGCGCTGTTTTCTGTCCCGATCAGAGTCAGTCACGGTGGTTCATCTCTGGATAACAGCCGTATAATGCTATCTATCCATGTCGGCTTTTTATACTGAAACCGTCTTGGTTAGCCAGAACAGTTAGGTAGGAGGATGCAGTACCTAGAGATAGCCTATGAGCGAACCGGCTCCCGAGACCGATTACCTGGAGATGGACCGTACAGCGAGCGAGGTCCATGTTGACGAGGTGTTCGATACGGCCGGTGTTACAATCTACGAGAAACAACGTCGGATCGATCACTATCTCTCTCAGGAAACCCGCCATCAGATCGTTCAAGCACTGCTCGGTCATCCAAAACATCTCGCATCCCTAACCGAGCTTGATTACTACATTCCAAAAAGCCGGTCGGCGATCCGGGATCAGCTCTACGACCTCAAAGAACACGCAGTACTCACACTCTATCCGAACGAGGACACGACAGACAGAGATCTACCGAAAGAGTTCTGGGGATTCACGTCGTTTGGCGTTTCCCTGCTCGACGAGTACAACTATCTTGAGGGTCTGCCAGTAATGCGTGTTGCTCACGATCATACGCACCGACCAGCTCAGATCACGCGTCACCAAAACGCACCACGACCAACACTCCCGGTAGAAGTCAAACAAACGCTCACCTACGACGAGCCAGAAGAAGACCTGACTAGCGGACATACTAACCAGGAAACTACGGCGAATATCTCGGAACTACGAAACGCCACACTATACGCTGATGCAGCGCCAGAGATCACCCAACTGGATGCTGATAACGGATCCACAGACGACGAAGAACGCCGATTAGAAGAACTCCTATAAGCACGCATCGCTGGATTCAGTGCCCTTCAGAGCAGAATAATTCCGCTAAGAAATCGAATATGAGCTATGGACTACTCCCAGTTGTCTACTGAAGTGTGCTCGGACTCTAGATGTAGACCAGGAGATGGTGGGTTCTGTCTATGGACTGAAAACCTATCTATTGAATCATGAGCCCTGCTTTTGCCATATTACACCCACACGGTTGGGCATAGTGAGCAGCAGGACTTGGGCCATGTATTTCAATCATCATGATTTCTACTTCACAATTAAGGCATTCTTCCATCATATCAAAGGTATAGAGCCCTATTAAATAAATTTTTTGTCAAGTCAATTCTCAATATTTATCACTAGATATTAATGTCTTCTACTATTACTTTTTCTATAGCATTTGAGACATGGCGGATGATTCCCTGTGGGCTATAACATTCTTCCTGACCGTTTTTGCAAGAATTCAGGGTCTGTGGTCCCATTTGCAACTAACTCTGCTTGAGCGGTCTGTAAGACGGGCTCTCAGATAGCCACTGCAACCATGTGATTGCACGGATCGTCTCGTAGATGAAGGTACATTAAGATTAGTTTTTGCTAGGACGATTCCGCCTGCGTTTTTGAGTTTGGAGACGATGGTCGCATCGTCTTCTCGCATTCACGAAATTGATGAGATTAGTCTAGTATATAAATCATAGTACCGAAAAGAGGGTATTATTTAGGGTGGACATCTCCCGCATTACCGCCACCATTTCCAGGACCTCCAACACGGGTACGCCCTCCTGCTCGGGGAACTCAACTGGCGCTTCTCGAATCTCATCACTAACGACGATCGAACAAGCGACATCGAAGCGCTCGTTGAGTAATCTGCGTCCGAACGAAATACAGAGGGCAGCACCGCTGTTCGGACGGAGGAGTGTAGTCGCTATTTTCGTCGGCGTGCGTCGCTCTGAGTAGTAACTCAGACACGCTCGTAGTGTATATCATGCAATATATTGACACTCACAGCAGACACTCTATAGATATGTACGACCTCACTGGCTTCCAGCGGGATTTGCTCTACGTCATCGGCGGATTAGACGATCCACACGGCCTCGCACTCAAAGACGAACTCGAAGAGTACTACGAGATGGAGATTCATCACGGCCGCCTGTATCCAAATCTCGACACCCTCGTCAACAAAGGATTCGTCGAGAAGTCACAGATGGACCGGCGGACGAACCTGTACAAACTCACGGCACGTGGCCAGCGGGAACTCGATGCTCGTCAAGAATGGGAACAACAGTACCTGCGCGACACGCTAAGCGCGGCCTGAATACGAGTTATCGATCGAAGGGTTCCGCAGCAACCGCTGGCTCTGTCTCGTCAGTAAAAAATTGCGTGAATGGGTCTTTCGACTTGATAATGACCGCCATCACGCTACTCTCAGAGACTGTGAGAGTTTACGATTCCACAACAAGTGGAGTATCCACCCTCACAACACGTTTCGAGGCGATGTTGAAAGCCGGTAGGGGTAATAAGACGTACTACAGCGGTAGGCTACTGTGTCGGAGTCAGTCGGAGACAATAACAGGAATTGAGACGGGTGCTCAGGCCGTCTCGGGCTCATCCAGTGTAGCCGGTGTCATCGGCTGCAAGTACCTGCAGCTCTGTCAGAGGCACCGTCTACAGAGATACCATTATCACGTCTCTCTATAGGTCTTGTGATTTGTTACCACAGACAAGACCATTCACATCCAGAGGTACATCGAGAACTATAGAGATAGTTAGCAATGCCTCACCGAGAGAGCGTTGAGACACTGATTAGCAATCAAAAAAGGTCAACAGGTTGATTCAGAGAATTCTGTAGTTGACCGATGTTCCGGTCGTTCCCAGTAGTGTATCAAGCAGACGTTTTAGGCCCCGGTAGTACAAAAGATGGCGACGATCAACCGGATTTCTAGACGGTCAAACAGCTCGTTAGTGCTGCGATCGCCCAGCAACTCCGCTTTCTTAAGACAGATCTCGAAGATGTACTCCCTATTGAACTGTCCTCGGCAATTTTGTGATTAAGCAGGTTGCAGTTCCTTACAGATAGCTAACTACCACAGAAACACGACGGAGGCCACGAGATTCCCGCGTGGGAGAATGCTCCTCCAGCCGTACGTGGCCTGGACCAGCCTGCAGTATGCCGGTGTTAGTTACTGGTCCATGCTACCATAGGGCTCTATTTGTTATGAAGCTATTGGCTATGCATGATGCAACCACTGCTGGCCACCCAGTCTTATAGCCAAGTGGAGTTCGGAAGCAGCTATGAGCACACCATGTAACCGATCAGTGCGATTAGCGATGCGCATCGGCTGCACATATTGTCTTCTTCCGGCAGGAGAGTTATTTCCCAGTGTCGCATAGCCTGCTACATGAGAACGAGGCCTGTATCATATCCAATTGTCATATTGAGTGCTATTTTTATTGGTACCCTCGCTCTTGGAGCGCCCATCTCTATCACTGATCCAGCACTGGGAGGATGGATCCCGCTATTAGACTTCTCTACAGTCCTTGCGTTTGTGGGCTCACCCACTACGCTCTCTCCATTTCAGCCCAGTGAACTACTCCAGGCAAGAAGTGTCGCAACCAGTGGACTTGCTTCGTCACTAATTACATGGATTCCTCGTGCTAAAGCCATCGTACAGACAGAACAAGAGCGCACACGTGCTGAGCGGGATGCCTTCAAACACTTTGGCGACCGGGTTAGTGCACTTGAACCACCATCCCCATCCTCAACGACTCTCCCTTCTGACCATGAATTTACTCGGTCTCTTGATCCACACTCCTCGTCACCATCGACAACGGAAGGGATCGATGCTATCCAGCAGGCCTATCGAGACACTGTTCTGAGTACCCCGCATTACGACGAGGAGTATAATGAGCCACTCGTACAGAATATGGCAACCGAGTTTGGAGAGGATCTCACCACCGCAATTACGACACACTCTCAACTCACCCCCTCGTTACAACAAGCGGTCGTGCAGGCAGCCACAGCAGCCAGCGTCCGCCGCGCACGATTCAGTAACCGACTCAATGACGAAGCGGCGACTCTCACCGACGCAGAGCAGACGTTGACGACCACTGGTAAGCAGTATGAACAGATCACTGAACAACCCCGCCATCACCAATCAGTTGAGGACCTCCAAAAAACTCACCAGCAACTCACTACGTGTCTCGAGACGTGTGAACAACTCATCGAGGGGCGTCAAACACAGCGAACAGATGGGCATACGGCTGAGCCACATACGGACGAAATCGTCGATCTGCAAGAATATGTGTATTATTCACTGGACGTTACGTATCCCGTGCTGGTAGATGCAACGACAGTCCTTGAACACTGCACGACGGAGCGACGTCGAGTCGAAGATGAGCTCGTTCTACGCATGTAAGTAGCTGGTATTTTACTCGGTGAATCGCAGAGCGATAACAGACTTTGGAAGCCACTCTGTTACAGGAATGAAATGAGTGCGATAAAGAGATCTGTGCCCTAGAAGATCACCAAGGGCGACTGTGATTGAACGCTTGCATCGAAATGGCTTGTCTCCGATATGTACTCGTAAAACACGCTGTAATGGCGGCTCTGCAAATGTCGACTGACATCTCTCAAATATAATCCGACAGAGTTTGGGATAACCAGTACGCTAACTACTGATAGTACTCTTCGCGCTCGATAACCTCGCCAAAAGCAACAGTCTGTGTCACGTCGGTAATTTCGATTTCGACGCGTTCGTTTAGCTCTGTGTCCGGAACGATCACGACGTATCCGCGTTCAACACGCGCGATGCCATCGCCTTGGTCACCGATATCGCTGATATCGACTGTCCGGTGCTCACCTTCCGCGACAGGAGGCTCGGGATCCTCGTGCTGTTGTGTCGATTTGGTTGTGTCGGTTTTCCGGACAGAGATCGTCTCCTGTGAGATAACAGCGACACCATAGGCAGTATCGGATTCAAGGGTTCCCAGCGTGAGTTCGCGCTCGGGAACCTCGATGACATATGATCCATTCCGCTGGTCGAGTACACCACTGAACAAACACAGAACATCATCTGAGAGTTCCATTTGAAATCTCAGGTAGAATAAAGACAGCACCAGAGATATGAGTGTAGTGGTATCCGAGTGTGGCTATTCGTGAATTCTAAAGACGAAAGACGACAGCAAACACGTAGAGAATAAACGGTAGTTAGGTTGCAAGCAGTTTCAGAAAGGTTGCAAGAGTAGAACTGAGAGGAGAGAGTAATGAACGAGTGTCCTCGGTGTGGGAAACGGTTTCTCACGTCAGAAGCGATCAACGGGCATCAATCGATGTGTCCAGAAAATCCCGATCGCGTTGTTCCTGACGAGTGGTATCCATCATCCCATGGACGCTGGAGCGATAATACAGACTCCTCAGAGGCCTAATCAGCCTCTCGGAGCTGCTGATGGCGTATCTGAATGCTTATTGAGGACACCGTCCTAAAACGGACCACACAATGCCCTCACTCCAAGAGACGACTGCTGCCGTCGACGTCGAACACATCGGCGGCATCGACTCTACCTCAGTCGAATTTACACCCGGTGTCACCGTCCTCGCCGGCAGAAACGCCACCAATCGAACC
>NZ_LTAZ01000016.1 GCF_001593955.1 Halalkalicoccus paucihalophilus
ACCAAGCAATTCATGAGGCAGATGCCGAGGAGTTCTTCGAAGCAGTTGAGGAATTCAAATTCGCCCTTTATGATGAGTGCGACGTCCGTCGAGCCGCACTTTACTTGGACGTGGAGTGGCTGCGTGAGTGCCTGTTCGGCGACCTCACGACCGAGGAGTTCGTGAACCGAATTCTCATGATCCTTGGTGCTGTCGAAGACGACGCCGGACCAGAAGGTAATGATACTGACTAGGCAAAAGTAGGCCCGCTTTTCGGTCCGAGCAAGTAACGATCCCAAAAAACTCCGCTGGTATTTCCCGTAGACCGACCCCCATATAGCGTCGTAGACAACGCAGGGGTGGTAGCTATGCACAGTGTCGTTGTCGTCGCTGTACGGACAATGACTCCCACTAATCGAGCGCTTGGCATCGAATTCGGTGAGCTACGCGATGAGTTCGAACAACGGCCCTGTCCAATTACAAACGCTGACCTTTAGACTAACACGGCGAAGCAACATTCAGCGTGTCAAAAGTGTTCATTGTCCGTTATCGAGTAAATGCCGTTCGAGGAACTCGACCTCCTGCTCAGACACTTCATCAAACAACTCGCTGAACGCTCCGAAGTGATCAGTTTCGATGGTGATGTACCTTACATCCGAGAGGCGAGAAACTGTTGCATCGATGGCATTCTTCGGTGCAATCGTGTCGTCAGCCGCTTCAATGATTAGCGTCGGGCACTCAATCCTATGGACGCTCTTAATGGGCCGATACAGGCCGAACGTAACGAATGCACGCGCGGCACATCGATTCACTTCTTGGTTGTTCGCGTCTTCACCGGCGACGGATTCGTGGCCCTCCTTGGAACCCGGAGTGGCGAGCGCCGGAAGCTCGTCAGGGTAGTCTCCCCAGATTGGAATATAGTAGGGCTCTCGCCCGGTATACTTTCGACCGATATCTCGCAGTCCCGCCGCTGTCACTCGGAGGCCGTAGATTGGCCCCATTGCACGGATAAAGTGTATGAGGGTTCGTCGTCCATCGAGAATCGGCGTCCGCCCGACGTAGGCGTCAACGTCCTCGCGAGCAGCGGTGATGAATGCACCGCCACCTCCCAAAGAGAACCCATAGACGCCGAGTCGGTCCCCATCGATACCGTCGATGGTGCGCGCGTATTCAATGGCAGACTTCCAGTCGGTGATCTGTCCAAACGGGAGCGCGACGTTCCGGGGTTCGCCACCGCTCTCGCCGAGTGATCGGTAGTCGAACAACAGAACAGCCAGCCCGTGCTCAGCGAATCGCTCAGCAAACGCTGGAAGTCCCGCCTGACGCGGTAAACCAAATCCATTGGCCATCACCACTATCGGTGGATCGCGAGTATTCGTGGTCGCTAAATCATCGGGTCGATAGAGGGAGGCTGCACACCGCGTTCCCTCACTCATGAATTCCACATACTCAGGTTGGATTGTTTCTCTTTGCTCCATAGCGTTCTCTCGGTATAGGATGTCAAACAGCATAACAGATAGTATAATATTAAATTCGGGTATAATATGATACGTTCCAAATAGATGGACTACGCTTGGATCTGGTTGTTTCTGTTCACGTGTCCTTTGCCGGTCGAAAACTTATTACAGATACTACAGATCATGGCAGGGATGACACTGTGTTGGTAACCACATATTCGACGCGTTTGAATCTCCCTTACGAAATCGACCACGGGTATCAAGCCGTGTTAGATGATGTTTTGACCGATAATCAACCTGATCAAGATATTGGATTTCCTCACCATCTAACAAACCCTAAACGATATAGAAGGCAGCTGAGTGGTTATCATAGCCAATATAGACCACCCAGCCTTTGTAGACCGCTCCATCCGTCTCGACAGCCGTCTGATCATTCGGATCGACTGCCACCGACTCCTCACGAGCAATTTGAGTTAAATCCATTAATGGTGACTAAATTACTGTTGAAGAGATCAGCGATGATAGTACGCTTGATCCATCAAGAATCCCCATTTGCGTAAAGATACAGCACGGAGACAAGTAGTATGAGTTCTGCTACTTTCGCCCCAACAGCATTCCAGTTAAGGGAACCCATCATATAAAACGCCGAGAGGAAGCCCCCAAATCCGCCGTAAAAGAAGAACGCGAGAAATGTAACGAGGGCGTATCCGGCGGCAGCGAGGTAGAGTTCCCGCCGCCAGTATCGGCTGAAGTATAGGGCGACGCCGCCAAGGAAGCCGATTCCGTTCAATATGAAAAGGATCCCTAGTGTCTGACTGAATCCTATTACGCTCGGTCCGAGAATCAGGTGGATCACTCCAGTGATTACAGCTGCAATGACGGCAATGTATCCGACCGGATGGGAAGGGAGACTGAAAAGCGATTCCTGCTCTCTTGTGACAGCTGATCCGGCGACCATACCCAGATATACGTGTGACCTTGTCAAAAAAGAAGGGGAAAATCCTAAAAAATGAAACTAACGGGCAGATTTATGTGTTAATATTCTTCATGCAATGAATATGATCTGATGCTGTGAATCGATTTGTTGCACAACGATTCTACTGCAACGGAAATCCCGACTCGCAGCTGCACGGAATAGGTAATCTGTCTCAATAGATCCGCGGACAATTCAGCGTCATACCGATCAGAGAATTCATGACGACACTGTACGCGGTCTCGAAAACGGATAGTGGACTCGAGCTACGAGAATTCGTCCTGCTGTACACGGAGTGTCCATTTGCGAAGACATGAGTCCTCAAACGAACGTATGAGATCATGCCGAGGGTCATACTCGATGACACCAACGTCGTCGAGCACTGGGAGATGCCACTGGTAGAGATCCGCGGCAACATCCTGATACCGCTCGCGAGTGAGCGCCTGATCCGTGAGTGCTGCTTCAAGCGTCGCGACATCCTCAATTAGTGGCTCGAATTCGACGGTCGGATCGTCGGCATCGAGGAGTGAGTAGAGCGTAAATCGCCTCCGTTGGTTAGCTAAAAGTTCTAAGACGGTATCCAGTGACAGCGACGAGAGGACCGCAGAGTTCTGTGGTGGGAGCGACGATGTCATGTACCGTTAGCGAGTCTACTATAACTGGAAGGTATAACGCTGTTGTTTCGATTCCCTAAACTGGACATCAATGCCAACGGCGAAAAGCAGAGGCGATCTCGGAGGTGCTTCCCCTCCTCATATAGAACGTCGCTGTCGATGGTACACAAATTGCGGTCCACCATACTTCTGCTTGTAATTGAGTACCTGACTACGTACACGATTAAAGGGGAAATATTAATTATATCGCCGTCCCTTATCTGCAGTAACTGACTAGAAGCGAACTACACCGGCTCTAAGTAGATCAGTATGCAAAAGCCGACAACCGATGAAGAACTTCAGGCTGCGCTGACAGACGATCGCTATCGGATCCTCGAAGTCCTTGCTGAACACGACGAACTGCGCTCAAGTGAAATCCGAGACCATGCCGAGATCCCAGACGGAAGTAAGCACTATCAACTCTCGATTCTTGACTCGTGGGATTTCATCACGCCTGTCGGAACCCAGTACGTTGGCGAACATGAGACCGGGATTCCAGCGACACTCTACACGCTGACTGATGAAGGGCACGCAGTTGTTGAAGAGTACTGAGCGTATAGACGCCGACAAGGCAAACCGACACCTGTGAGGAACTGACCACGAGAATTTGCTGGGTTGAGTGGCTCAGAATCGTCGTTATAACCACCGTACTGAAAAAGGACACTACAGTGTCTTCCAAACGCTATTGCTTTCTCCGGAGCGTAGCTGACTGCTCTTTTCCCGTAATGTTAGATATTATAAGATTCTAAGTGATCATCGCTCAAGAGTATAGTCGAGACGGGGGTAGTACCCAATCCCGTCGAACCAGCCCGTACAACGCCACCCAAATCCCAACGCCATGAATTCCCAACAACCCATTTCCAACCAGTCCGAAGCGACTGTCGAGCCAGTACCACCTAGTTTGGACTCAAGTACCTCAAAGCTCGTGTACGTGTACTTATCGAGCAGTGAGCCGGCAACGATCGACGAACTCCACGCAGCGCTCGATGTTGAGAAGCTGACGCTGTACCCAGTCCTGAACACCCTCATTGCCGCGGATCTCGTCACCCAATCCGAGGGGAGATACAGCTGTCAGAACCACTCGATGATCGAGATGACATCATGACCGCTACTGTGCCTCGTGCCGTCTTACGGCTGCGAACACTCGTCCCCAGAGGAATCAGTTCAATCCAATCCGACGTTATCGACCAGCTTCAAGAGTTCAAGACGGAAGGAATAATCGCTGGCCTTGATATCGACACGTGGGGATCGTCAATGGGAATGTCCATTTCGAACGATCGCGATTCCACCGGCACACGAAAACTACTCTCCGAGTTCGAACAATGGGAAGAAGCCCATAATTGTACCCTTAGTCCCGCTTTTGGGCGCTCCGACACCAACTCGAGTGATGATGGCAACACCGAGGATGGCACCTACACTATATTGCCGCTGCTCTGTCTAGCGGTCTATAACGATACGACAATCCAGGCGGTCTATCCGCATAGGACTAACGAAGAAGTTCGGACGATCTACGATGGAATTGCCGCACTTGAAGCAAGAAAATCAACTAAGGAGCAGATAGAAATCACATCAAGTGAGAAGCCAACGGCAATGGGCACATACTCGCATTGATAGCTGTAGCTAATGACGGACCTTCCTCTTCGGTTTCCATCCCAGGTTTTTAATCGATCTACGTGATAGTATTGTTGAGTAGTGCATTTCCTCGACTAATCTTCGGTGACGTGAAGATACCCTACTAGGATGATCGCGCTCAGCAATCGCGAGATTAGTCGCAGCAGTATAGGGAGTATCCCGGCGGAGAAACTTCGACCAGCGCCAGCACAACGGGTCAAACATCCACTCTTCGTGATACAGCATTTCGTAATCGACGGCGACAAGTCGACCATCGAGAACCATCCCTTCCACATCCATTTTGTCTGTAGATAACGGTCGCCAGCCCCTCTCGCGAAGCCGACGACCTATGTAGCGATCCGCGTGAGATGAATTTCGAACCTCAAGGAGATCATCCGGTAATGCGCCGAGACCATCGCAATGTTCCATGAGAAGCCATCCCTGCGACCGGTCGGCATCGACAATCGGGCACAAGAGGTCGTCGTCGCCGCGTCGGACCGCGTCGTTCCATACTCCTAGCTCGGATCCAAGGAAACACGAGGAGACATCAGAGCGATCCCAGTGGTGTGTCATTTCAGTGGGACCGTCGCTGGCACACTCGGAACAGACCTTGAGTACATACGTCTCTTTATATCCAGGCTCAACATGCCGCCGGTCTTCATGGATGGATGGAAGCGTATAGACATGGCCTTTCAAAAGTCGTGTCGCGCCAAGTTCAGATCGTAACGCTTCTCGCCGGCTTTCATACCCCCACGGTTCATACTCAGTAACCTTTCGTAAGCGGACCCGTCCTTCAGCCGTCAGCGGCGTATCGTGATCCATTCGCCCAGGATTACGCTGCCGCTTCTCTAAGCTAGTTCTTCGTAGGGTCCTTGGACAGTCGGAAATTCGATATCTCCTTGCCAAAGAACTGGCTCTCACTGGAGAACACGCCACCTTGGATCCGTGTCAGGGTGTTTATAGCAAATACCGGGCTCATGCGCTGCACCTTGATCAACGAGATATGCTGGCGATTTATCGAGCCCATCCGAATACAGGGCACCAACACCACCCTCTGGAGACAGATCCTCGTCAGCGGTATACTGCTCCATGAATCGCCACATGAGCCGCAAGGTCGTTTCCGAAGAGGCATACTCGCGTTTCGGCACTTGACCATATTGTGCTCCCTTCTTTCGATCGTCACTCGTGAAAATGTCGAACTTGAACTTGTCTTTAACGCGAGCATCATACAGCCGACCGAATTGTGCATTACCAGTCGCTAAGGCGAAGATATCGGGAGTGTAGATAGTTCCATCAACAGTGTACTCCTCCTGGCCACGTTCAAATCGACGCCAGTAACGAACGGTCTGGAGTGCGCCGTCGTAGATAGCGGTTCCATCGTTGCCGATTTTCACTTCGTAGGCGACAGCCCGCTGATCAAGAATACGACTGTTACTGTCCATATCTCTACCGAAGGTCTACATATCGCAAGACGAAAGCGCGTTACAACGAGAACCAATGATTGAGCATGATTTTGACGACCCAGACTGGGGCGGTATAGCCTGGTCTGACTGGATCTCACTCAACACGATACGGATCCCCTGCGGAGGTCGTCTACCGTCGGACGAACGGTACACGAGCGAACGCCCGTCGAACACGGAATCATCAAGAGTATGTGCTCCCTAAACCGATCATAGGTCCCCTTACCGGGACCCTCTCACGGCTTCGGAACTAAGCTCGCAGTTACAATGTAGCGCCTCGTCGTAACGACGCTCGCCATTCGACGCGACGCACGAGCAGTGTGGCATAGCGAGTGGTCATAGATGACCAGCGAACGCCGCGGGCGGTCCTACAGGAGACACTAACAATGCCCACCGTTCTCGTACTCGACAGTCAGGGATATGCAGCCCTCAGTATTGTTCGGTCGCTCGGTCGACACGGCGTCCGCGTCACCGCAGGGGCGGACAGCGCGTTCGCCCTCGGCCCACAATCGAAATACGCCACGGATAGCTACATCTATCCAGATCCCGAGATCGATTGCTACGACTTCCTCGATCACTTGACGGAGCACCTGAACGGCAATGATTATTTCGCCGTCATTCCGGCCACTGACAAGACGACGGCGCTCCTCTCGCAACACAAGGCCGATCTCGAACGAACCGGAACGATCGTCGCCACCGAGGACTGGGAGACGTTTTCGCTGGCGTACGACAAGACAAACACGTTCGATGTCGCCGAAGGACTCGACATCCCGACGCCCACGACGATCGCTCCGGAGTCGCCGACCGATCTCGATTCGATCCGGAACGACCTCCCGTATCCCGTTGTAGTGAAATCACGGAGCAAGAGCATCTGGACGGACGAGGGGACCCACGAGTTGAGCCGCGTGGACGACTCCCATTACGCCTCGTCGCCAACCGAACTCGATGCGGTCTACCGCACGATCTACGAGTCGAGCCCCACGTTCGAGACGCACCCACCGCTGATTCAGGAGTACATCCCGGGCGAGACGCAGACGACGGTAGCTCTGGCGGATCAGGGCGATATACTCGTACACTTCCAGGAACGGCGGTTGCGCACCGATCCGCCGAGCGGCGGGAACTCGACGCTCCTCGAGGGGGTTCGCAACCGTCGTATGCTTGAGTACGCCAAGACGCTGATCGGGGTCCTCGAGTGGACCGGGCCGGCGCAAGTCGAGTTCATGAAGACCCCCGACGGCGAGTTCCATCTGATCGAGATGAACGGCCGATACTGGGGCTCACTCCCGCTCGCGATCAACAGCGGCGTCGACTTCCCGTGGCACCACTACCAGCTTCTCAGGGGCGAACGGCCGAAACCGCCGGCGTCGTACCAGACGAACGTCGTCCAGCGCCGTCTGTTGTACGGCGATCTCAACTGGCTGTATTACTACCTCGCAAAGGGAGATCTCAGCGCTATCGCGCCGTTCGTACGATCGTTCGTCGGCCCGAAGCACACCTTCGTCTCGACCGACGATCCCCGACCGACGGTTGTCGCACTCGCCGAGGGGGCCGTACTCGGGACAAAGCAGTCCGCGAGGGCGGTCCGAACGCGACTCCACGAACGGTGACAGGATGTTTTGAGGACGACGTAGTCGCCGCGAATTGAGGCGTTCTGACAGCTTTTGTACACTCTTTCAATCCGCGCAACCACCTCCAGTAGCCTTCGTGGTCGGCATTTAAGTAGAAACCGTGTAGCCGTTTTCACTGGCAAAGCGGCCTTTCGGTATTGTCCAGCTACGTGGCAATGGTTCGCAGGTGATCGGTTGTGGCGCTGAAAACACGGCTTAACAATCGGACGGTCGGTCGTTCTTCCGATATGCTTCGTGAGATCGAACGAGCGGTGGTCGAAAATCCCGTGACGAACGCGATCCTGTTCAACGAGTTGACCGGGTCCATCGGTCAGTACTTCGAGGCGGCCCGCTATCGCCGAGAATACGCTCGGTACAGACGGAAGTACGACGTCGATCCGACGTTCCGGTTCAACGGCCCTGGGATCCTATTGTACGGCGACGGGGACATCAAACTGGGGGCAGACTCGTATATCGGCCGCTACTCGCGGATTCAGGCCGAGTCCGGACGAACGGTCCGGATCGGCAGGAACACGGCCGTGAGCCACTTCGTGTTCTGCTATACGCGAAACCGGATCGCCGATCAGGATATGAGCGTTGCGCCGAACACCAACGACGACCTCGCGGTCAACGAGGGTGATACCACGGTAGGGGACGACTGTTGGATTGGGGCGTTCACGTTCTTGACTGAGGGCGTTTCGGTCGGGGAAAACACCGTCATTGGGGCGAATGCGGTCGTCACCAACGACCTCCCTCCACACGCCATCGCCGCTGGCGTCCCGGCGCGCGTACGCCGGTTCAAGTCCTATCTCTCGGACGAGGAGACGGGAACGCTCGCGACCGAGTACGCGGACGCGCTTTCGGACGACCTCGCTGGCGAGTACCGATGAGGCTGAGCTGTCAGCCCGTGTCGAACGTCCCTTGAAGTGCCTCGTCCGCCGCTCCCGCCTCATCTCGCAGGGCCGTCAACGAGGACCGATAGCTTCGGAAGAGGTGGAGAGGGATCGTTCGTGGGATCGTATACACGATCGACGAAAACGTCCGAAGCTGTCGGCGCTGGTCGATGGTGCAGAACCGAACGACATCCGTTCAGGTTTGTCGATGTGCGGACGCACGACCGCGTACACTCCCGATTGCCCTATATCTGGGCATGAGTCAGGGAGTATAAAAAGGGGAGACTGCGCCTGTAGCCGTGTGCATTCACCCTACTGGCGCCATGGAGATGCCTTTGACATCACTCCAGTCGTAAGTACCTCTAAAGGCATCAAGAGTCCGATGAGGGCTATTTTACGTGAAATAGGCGCAAAGCCTCGCCCTTCAGGGCGGGGATACGCGCCGTAATTCTCGTAAAGGTGTCCACCCATCCACGACATCGGATGAGATAGCGGTCACGTCGCTCGCTGCCTACTCTTGCTGAGCATCGACGACAGCAACTGCCGCGAGGTTGACGATGTCCTTGACCTCGTCGCCGCGCTGGAGGACGTGCACCGGTTCGTCCATCCCGGCCAGCATTGGACCGATCGCTTCAGCCCCACCGAGCCGCTGGAGAAGCTTATAGCCGATGTTGCCGGCCTCGAGGTTCGGGAAGACGAGTACATTCGCCGGTTTCTCAAGCTCCGAGAAGGCGTACGTCTCCGTTAGTATCTCCTCGACAACGGCAGTATCGGCCTGCATCTCTCCGTCTACCGGGAAGTCCACATCGGGATCCCGACGAAGGGTGCGGGCGGCCGCCCGTGGTTTACGGGTGCCCTCGTTGTCGACCGATCCGAAGTCCGAGTACGACAATAGGGCGACCCGTGGCTCAACGTCGAATTGACGGGCGACCTCGGCAGCACGGCGGGCGGCTTCCGCCAGCGCCTGATGGTCGGGATCCCGATTAACGGTGGCGTCCGCACAAAAGACGACGCGATCGTCGAACGCCAGCATGTACACCCCAGCGACGTACTCGACGTCCGGGGCGGTGCCGATGACCTGTAGCGGCGGACGCGCCCCTGTCGGGTAGTGGCGAGTGAGGCCGGTCAGCATCGCGTCGGCGTCACCCATTTCGACCATCACACTGCCGAGGTAGTCGGAGTTCTGTTCGACGAGATCCTCGGCCTCGCTTCGGGTGATTCCCTTTCGCTTCCGGAGCTCGTAGAGCCGATCGGCATACGCACCCAGGTCCACCTCCGATGGATCGATTACGTTGGGTTCGAACTCAAGGCCGAACTCCTCGACGATAGCGGTGATCTCCTCGCGGTTCCCGATTAACAGCGGCTGGGCAATTCCCTCCTCGTGCATCTGGAAGGCTGCCCGAATGGTCTTCTCATCGTCCCCTTCGGCGAGCGCGACCTGTTTTGGGTTGCTCTTGGCCTTGTTGAGGACGATCCGCATCATCTCGCGGGATTTGCCCAACCGGGCCTCGAGGCGTTCGTGATAGGTGGCAAGACTGATCTCCGCTCTGGCGGCATCGCTGGAGACGGCGGCCTGGGCGACCGCGGATGATACCTCGAACAGTACGCGGGGATCGAGCGGCTTCGGAAGGATGTACTCGGGACCGAACTGTAGCACTTCGTCCGAGTACGCCTTTCGAACCGCGTCAGGAGCGTCCTGTTTGGCGAGGTCGGCGAGTGCCTCAGCACAGGTGACCTTCATCTCCTCGTTGATCTCCGTCGCCCGGACGTCAAGCGCTCCCCGAAAGATGAAGGGAAAACACAACACGTTGTTGACCTGGTTGGGATAGTCCGAGCGTCCCGTCGCCATGATCACCGTATCGTCTCGGGCCGCCTTCGCCTCCTCGTAGTCGATTTCGGGATCGGGATTCGCCATCGCGAAGATGATAGGGTCGGCGGCCATCGAGCGGACCATCTCCTGAGAGACGATCCCGCCGGCCGACAGGCCGACGAAAGCGTCGGCACCCACCATCGCGTCAGCGAGATCGCCACCCTCATTGCTTGCGAACGCCTCGACATATGGATGAGGATCATCGGCGGCCACCCGCTTCTCGGTGATGATCCCGTCGATGTCGGACATGGTGACGTTCTCGGGTTCGACGCCCAACGAAACGAAAAAGCGGGCGGTAGCCGTCGCAGCCGCTCCCGCTCCAGCGAAGGCGACTTCCAGTTCGGAGAGCTCCTTGCCAGCTATTTCGGCGGCATTGAGCAGCGCCGCGCCAGTGATGATGGCGGTGCCGTGCTGGTCGTCGTGGAAGACGGGGATCGACATCTCCTCGTGGAGCGTCTCCTCGATCTCGAAACACTCCGGCGCGCGGATGTCCTCTATGTTGATTCCGCCGAACGTCGGCTCCATCGCTGCGACCGCCGATGCGAACGCCCTGGGATCGTCGAGGTCGAGTTCGATATCAAAGACGTCGACGTCGGCGAAACGCTTGAACAGCACGCCCTTTCCCTCCATAACAGGTTTGGAAGCTTGTGGTCCGATATCGCCGAGGCCGAGCACTGCCGAGCCATTTGAGACGACACCTACCAGATTGCCCTTCGCGGTGTACTGGTAGGCGTCGTCGGGGTTCTCGGCGATCGCTCGGCAGGGACCGGCGACACCGGGCGAGTACGCGAGCGAGAGGTCGCGCTGGGTGTTGGTCGGCTTCGTGGTGGCGATTTCGATCTTTCCAGGCGGGTCGGACTCGTGGTACGTACGTGACTCCTCCTCGAATCCCATATCCGGATCGTCGGTACGCTAATTGAAAAGTTACTCGGCCTCACTCTTACATATAGAACAGTCCACACCAAATTAATGACTGTTCGTACACAAAATGGTCTCCGATGCTGAGAGTTACTGCTGCTGGGCGTCGACGATCGGGACTGTGGCCAGATTAACAATGTCCTTACCTCGTCGCCACGCTGGAAGACGTGCACCGGTTGTCGATCTCCACCAGCATCGGTCCGGCCGCGTCCATATCGCCAAGCCGGGACAACGTACGAGGATTCAGTCGCGCACCTCAGCGAGAGCGAACGGGAGGTCACCGGCTTAGTGCTGGCATTGGCGGGCTATCTCGTCCACGACGTACACGAGGAGATGCCGTTGATCCTGCTTGACTCGTTGGAAGCGATCGATTCCGAGCGTATTGCACAGTTGGTTGAGTATCTCGAGGAATATGCCTCCTATATTGTGGTGGCACTCCTCTCAGAGGATGCCGATGCACTCGATGATGAGTACCAGCGAATCACAGCGATCTAGCGACTGAATCTATTAGAGGTGAAGATAGGAATAGGGAACGGATCCTCATCGGCGTTCCCAGTCGACGCTTGCCGTGGTTGCAAGTTCCTCAATCAGGGTCTCGATAAGCAAGACTGAGTCGGTATCAGCATCGAGATCCGGCGAGAGATCGAACACCTCCACAGTAACCGTTCGAGCGTCTTCTAATCGGCTATCATCGACTTCAAAATCGAAGATCGTTCGACTGTAGATGACGATCGTCCGTTCTGCAGAAACCTCCAAATGTTCGATCCCCGCCCTATCGAATGCCGCGAGAACATCAACAGTCTCACTAAACTGATATTGGACTGCTGGCTGCTCTTTCTTATTCATTACATTCAGTAATACCACTCAGCACTATAGAGGGTTGCGACCACGAGACACGATCGATCTCGGCTGGGAGCCATGGCTGATCAGTGTTAATCAGCATTGGTATCAGTGTCCGTCTTGGTTGCTTTCTCCAGATAGTCCCGGTGGACGGTATCACCGTCGCGGTACTTATACGGGCCGTGTTTTGCACCGTCGCTCATACACGAACAACTCTCGTCACCGCAGGTTCGATATTCGAGATACACTGCGCTACTCGATTCGTTTTTAAGAATCTGACCATTCTCGGGTAATTCGTCTTCAGTGACTGGCTCTTTTCGACGGTGCTTACGGGCTTCAAGCAACTCGTCGATATACGCGCGCTTCTTGAAGTGTCTTGTCGTCTTGCTTGGGAAGTCCTTCGGCAAGGTAGTTCGGAAGAGACGAAGGTGCTGTCGGGGGCATTCTACCTTGTGCAACAAAGATTGCTATTCTATTAATACTGTTGTACAAGGTTAGCTAGAGAGGAATGAACGATCTAACGAGAGTCGCTGACGCTGAGGTCCTCAAGAGACACACCGTGGTTACAAGTGAAGCACACCACTCTTACAAGTGAAACAGAGAGGGTCGCACACACCACTGCTGCAAGTGAAGCTCACTTGTAAGGGTGGTGTGGTCCGTCTATGAAACGCCGTTGACCGACGCAATCTCTTGAATTACCTCAATCTCACCGTCCATTCGAAGAACATCGGACATTGCTTCGATTGCACTGGTGAACGGGACATCTAACTCATAGCTGTAGTAGTTACCGCGAGATCCACTACGATTCTCGTATGCCGATAGGATGCCAAGCATTCGGAGATCGGAGAGATGGTTGTGTACTGACCGTTGGGCGAGCGAATCGGTCCCAGAAGAGCTACAGAGAGTGAGATATTCCTCATAAATATCACGAGTGCGACACGGCGTTTCCCCCTTTGCAATCTTCGAAATCACTGCCAGTAATCCTAGTCGACCGTGTGTCGTTAGCTCCCGCATCCCCTCTTCAACACGCTCTTGCTCAAGTCGTGCTCGCGCTCCTTCGACGTGATCACGCTTAATAAGATCTGCATCACTGTTTTCGGCGATTTCTCCAGCAAGTCGAAGTAGGTCAAGCGCCTGTCGAGCACTGCCACTATCACGTGCAGCAAGGGCAGCGCAAAAATTTAGAACACCTTGCTCAAGTCCGTCTTCAGTAATTGCGACATCAGCCCGGGAATCAAGAATGTTTTCTAGTTCAGGTGCATCATATGGGGGGAAATGTAGCTCTCTCTCACAGAGTGTATCCTGGACACGAGGGTCCAGTTGATCACGGAACTTGAAATCATTGCTAATTCCGATAACACCGATTTTCGCTGTATCGAGAGATACGTACGATGTCGGCCGGTGGTGAGGAGCGTATCCGTTGACTAGGGTTAACAGAGGGGAGTCGCTCCGCAAAGAGAGTCTCCCTTGTGCAACATCTTGTATCCGAGAAGCGATTTGTTGCACAAGGCTGACTACGTCAAAAGATGATAGTCCGTGCGCACAGCCGCAGATGTTAATATAGTTATTCCTGTTGAATTATCAGAATTTGATAGGAATAGAATGCTGCATAGAGAGGGTGTATCCATCATCGAAATCGTCCGTTGAGTGAAAGTGACAGTACCAATACTGCCCGTCTCTAATAGAATTGCTCAATCCGCTGATTGAACAGCCTGATCAGCCGATCAGTCATCGCGCCAGTCTCGATTTCTATTCCGTCGAGTGTTGTTACCGGCCTGAGTTCCCATGTCGTATTCGTCAGGAACACTTCGTTGGCAGCGTGGATATCTTCGATTCGATAGTGGTCTGTCTCCACCGGAATATTCACTTTTTGAGCGAGACTGAGTACGACTGACCGGGTGATGCCCGGAAGAATCGAAGCGTCGAGGCTTGGTGTACACAGGGTACCGTCAGTGATGAAAAAGACATTGCTGGTCGTTCCTTCGGTGATGTAACCGTTGAGGTCACGGATGAGTGCCTCGTCGGCGATCGTGTCACCGCGCTGTGTTCGTCGAAGTTCCAATCGCGCGAGGATTCCGTTGAGGTAATTGTGGGTCTTGATATCTGCGGGAAGAGCTTCGTCGGGTATCCGGCGTGTCTTGACTGTCCGGAGCACTGCTGGCTCATCCCAAATAGACCTACCATCGAGTCCACCTCGGGGCAGGGACGCCACGATCACGACGATCGTAGGTTCGACCGTAGGATGCGGTGTGAGCTTCCCAGGTTGTTCGCCGCGGGTTACCGACACCCGAACGTACGCATCTTCAAGGTCATTCGCGGCCAACGTCTCTTCTACCCGGTTTGCGAGGTCCCCTGGAACTGCATCCGGCATAGCGAGAGTTTCGCATGTGCGTTTGAGGCGGGCCAGATGGGCCTCCCACTCAAAAATTGATCCGCCATACGCCCGGAGAGTTTCGAACGCTGCATCACCGTACATAAACCCACGGTCCCGCACGCTCACTGACGCATTCGAACTGTCGACGAGTTCACCGTTTACGTGGTAGTACATTGGTCGACGAAGTTTCGGACAAGATCGGTCCCGTGCTGAGTCAGGATACTTTCCGGGTGGAACTGGACACCTACGTGAGGTTTCTCGATGTGGCGGACACCCATCACTAATTCGGTCTCCTCGTTGGTATAGGCTGTTTCTTCGAGTTCTGCAGGCATTTCCTCGCAATCGATGGCGAGTGAGTGGTAGCGGCCAGCAGTGAATCCATTGGGGATCCCCGCGAATATCCCTACACCATCGTGATTGATCACCGATGGTTTCCCGTGAACTACGGCAGGTGCGTGATCAACTGCGAGGCCGTGTACTGCACAGAGCGCTTGGTGCCCCAGACAGACGCCGAGCGTCGGATACGCTAACTCCGCGAACACGGGCATAGACACGCCGGCCTCTTGGGGCGTTCCCGGACCTGGAGAGATAACGATACCATCTGGATCAAATTCTTGAATCTCTGAGAGTGTAACTGCATCGTTTCGTCGAACTACTACGTCCTTGGCGACGCTACCGACATACTGGACGAGATTGTATACGAATGAATCATAGTTATCTATGACTAGAATACTGGTCATTTCTGGGAACGCACCTCCATGTCGACATCATTGCTAATGGCTGTGTCAATAGCATTCACGAGCGCTCGCGCTTTCGCGAGAGTTTCGTCATACTCACGATCGGGAACCGAATCATGAACGATCCCACCACCGACGCGCAGGTGGTATTCATCTTCGTACCGGACGAGCGTCCGGATGATGATGTTTAGCGTTGCTCGACCATCGAAGCCAATCGCCGCCATACTCCCTGTGTACGGGCCACGTCGCCTCTGTTCGACCTCATCAATGATCTCCATGGTTCTGGGTTTCGGAGCCCCGGTGATCGTCCCGCCGGGAAACACGGCGGCGATGACGTCAGCTAGGGTGCAGTCGTCGCGGCGTGTCCCTGAGATGCGGGAAACGAGGTGCATCACTTCGGAATAGCGGTCAACACGCCGGTACTCGTCAACGGTCACAGAGCCGTACTTGCTGACTTTACCGAGGTCGTTACGCTTGAGGTCGACGAGCATCGCGTGCTCGGCACGCTCCTTTTCATCGGTTTGAAGGTCTGTCTCGAATCGATGGTCTTGCTTGGCAGTCGTACCACGTGGCCGCGTTCCGGCGATAGGTTCGGTCATCACCGTAGCCTCATCGCAGTCAAGCAGGAGTTCGGGACTTGCACTTACGAGATCGATCCCAGGGAATTCGATAAGACCCGAATATGGTGCCGGGTTGATTCGCCGAAGTGCGGCATACGCATCCACAGGATGAACGGCAGCAGGGGCTTCGAGCCGGTGAGAGATGTTCGCTTGGAAGCTATCACCATCGCGAATATATTGTTTGACTCGTCGAACGCGGTCGGCGTACGCCGCTCGCTCGCAGCTGCTCGTGAATTCGAGGTGATCGGTAGTCGCGGGTGCGGGCCCGACGGTCGGATCGCCGTCGGAAGCGGCACGGGCGAGCGAAACTGCTCGCTCCCGACCCCGGTCGTAGGCCTCATCGGGGTCATCGTGAATGCGGGGAGTAGCGATGATCTGGAGCGTTGTTTCACCATTGTGTGGTTCCTGCCACGCTGCGAGACACGAGTAGCGGCCGAGTTGGGCCCGTGGGAGGTTTCGGTCGTCGACGGTCGTCTCGGGGAGTGATTCGATGTCACGGGCGACATCGTATGAAAGCCAGCCGAAGAAACCACCGGGGTGGGGCACGTTACAGTCACCGCGGACGAGCATTTCGGAGGAGAGTAGATTCGTGATCGTTTCAAGGGTCCCGCTTTCACTAACTTCGTATAACTGATCCGGTGTCACGCCGAAATATCCCCACCCTGATCGTCCCCCGGAGGTCTCGATGTAGAACGATGGTGCGTCTTCTCGGGCGCGTCGATAGGCGTCAAAGGGGTCTGCTTGGAAAGTAACGACGACGGGGATCCGAGCCGTGGGCGGCGCTGTTTCTGCGACGGCCTGAAAGGTATCTCGGCTTGTTACCACCCTCGCGGATTTCATGTGAGTTAGTATGGTGGTTCCCTTCCAAGCTCTTGCGATTGTGCCATCAGAATAACTGGACGAGTGATAGAAACGAGCTCTGTATTCAGTACGACTTCTAAAACCGATCACCGCCTGAGAGTTTCCAACACGGCCAAACCATCGTATGACCCTAACCAAACCAACTCACTGAACGATAGAATAGCCAGCTCACGGAATATCATCCGTGGTCTCGGCTATCCGGGACGACTCGAGGTCCGTATACCAAAGCCCGTATGGAACACGCGTTGCCAGCAAAATTGGATCAGACGGCTTTATTGAACCTCTCTTACTGTCTGGCGATTGGCTGAGAATCTGATTTGGCATCGAATCCACGGAACCCGGTCGGAAGAGTGTCTCTGCTCAATGTCAACGCTGAGGGTTTCAACAGAGCCGTTCCACTCTATGCGGTAGTACTCTTAACAGTATTGCACCTCACGGTCAACGAGATCCTGGATGGCCGCAGATGGACGGCCGTGCTGGCCTATCCAGCGGTACTTGTGCCCGCTCATTGTGTATGCGCTCGCCCGTCGGACGTTCGTCTGAGGGTGCCAGGAATACTGTTAGCGGAGGATATTCGACGTAATAGTCGTCGAAGCGCGGTCCGAGTCCCACACCCGTGATTGCCTTGTGCAACACTCGCTGTTGTAAGCCGGTTACCGTTGCACAAGGCGCACTAGTAGTGTGAGTCACCAACCCCGAATCGGGTGACCGGTGGATCCAGCCTGTGTTTTCCTTGATGAGCACTCCCAGGGATCGGTATTTTACCACTTGTTGTGTAAGTTACCCACATGGTTGCAACAACACAGATCCTCTCCGTCTTTGTCATCTTCGCTCTCTCCTTGCTTATCGTTCGCATCGGCGCAGTAGCACTGCGAATGACCGGCCTCTCACCGGATGTCTCGACGTTTCAAGCTGCATCCGCATTTTCGGGTGCTGGATACACAACCGAAGAAGCAGAGTTTACTGTTGCTGAGCCAGGACGACGCACGATAGTCATCTGGCTCATCCGTCTCGGAAGCATTGGACTCGTGAGCGTGTTCGCGTCGCTCCTTCTCTCGTTTATCAATTCAGAGGGCAACGACCTGCTGACACTCGTCTACGTCCTCGGGGGTGTCCTACTGATTATTCTCATCGCCCGCAGCAAGCTACTCAACAATATCGTGACGCCACTTATCGAGCGCGGTCTAGACAGTACAACGGACCTCGCAATCAAAGATTACACCCACCTACTTGGCCTCGAACATGAGTACCGGGTCGCTGAGATCGACGTCGAGCAAGACGAGTGGCTCGCTACCAATACGGCTGATGAGATGAATCTCAATAGCGAAGGCGTGCTGCTTCTCGGCATTCAACGCGACAGCAACTATATCGGGGCTCCAGGAGGTGATACTGAGATCCAGCCCGAAGACACGGTTGTACTCTACGGAAAGGAAGATCGGTTGCAAGAATTGGCTGATCGTGACGAAGGCAACACTGACGCTCACGAAGATGCGGTTGCAGAACACGAGACTACACTCGAGGAACAATCTCGACTTATCGATCAGTAAGCTGCTCTATTGACTCATTATTCAGATCAATATCTAGTGGTAGTCACCGAGAGTTATACCAGAAGACAGGCCCACCCAGGGGCATGCCTGCTGGAACCCCCGACGAATGGCTGTTCGAAGACTGGCAACTGATCGTCCACGCACTCAACGACGTAACACACAAGGATGGCAGTGGTCGACGAGGAAGGCATCCATGGCATTCTCGACGACCTCGTGAGATTCGTTTTTAAGTGCTGCAAATGGCTCACGGATATTTTCGGGGAGTGTCTCGAGTTCGTCGCTGTGGCTCGCGATCTTGACGGTGTGATCTGCGATACGTTCGATCTGCCTCGCACAGGTTCGATAATCAAAATAGGATTCATTTCCGAGATCAGTTGAGGCGGCCACCCGTGGGGCGCGCAGTACGGACCGGAACAGTCGCGAAGTGACATGCCATAGTCGGTCAACCTCGTCGTCGCGTTCAGAGATCTCTTCCGCGGTTCCTGGTTGCTCTTCGAACAACGCTTCGGTCGCGTCCTCGAGCATTGACAACGAGAGTAATCGCATCTGCATGACGGTATCGTGAATCGATAACTCTGAGGCGTCAAGAAAGTCTTGGAGGACAATCCGAGTTTCGGTTTCAGTGCTGACTTCGAATCCGGTGAGGGTCTGCGCTGTTGAACGGATCACCCGGCGTTGGTCGGTTGCGATCCGATCTGCCTCAAAGGCGATTTCGTCAAAGCCATTGACATAGAGGGTAACGATTTGGCTCTCAAGTTCCTGAAGACTTGCGTCTTCGATCGAGAGTGTCGTGCGCGCCTCGTTGGCTATCGGGGATGCGGCAATGAGGGTGTCACCGTCAGGGTAGAAGGCTAGTTCCTGTCCTGCTTCGATTCCAGTCTCGGTTGTCCACTCCTTGGACAGTGAAACGGTGTAGGTCGACCCGCCCGTGATCTGGACTTTGCGGACCTCCATGTGTTCTCATTCGAACACCAATACATAAATACTTCTAAGCCTATATAGCAATCAGACACAACTCGACATCGATCGGTAATTAATACCTATTTGATGTGTGAATCGCTTGAACGGATAGATTGTGTGATGCCACGTTAGTCAAATTCTAAGCGTAGAAAAATCTATTTCAGTAATAAATAGAGTTATATTCCCATATTCAGACACATCAAAATCAGTCTAGCACATCGAATAGATGAACAACATACCAGTCAGGAGAAGTATATATCTCTATAGGACTCTATGTACCTCTCCCAGAAGGAGTTTACTGCTCTCGTGCGATCGCTCAACAGATGGCAATTGATCTATCAACTACGAATCCACGTAGTACGAGTTTTCGACAGCCATTGCAGCCATAGTTCACTGGTTAGATTTCAGTCGCAAAATCGAAGACACTGGGATAATTGACGATAACTTCGTCAACGTTCAATTCGAGGGACTGTCGTGCTTCCTGCCAACTATCGATCGTATAGACGATTACATCTCGTCCTGCCGTTTCGATGAAGGTTGCTTCGGAGAAGTTCGTCTCGCGGGTGAACGCAAGCATCTCATCGGTGGAGAGGTTGGCTGCTTCGTGAACGACTGCTAGCTGATTTCCGGTGTACTTCCCCTGTGCGAAGACGTCGACGATATGGACGGGGTTAGTTGCCATCTCTGTAGCTTTATTCGTGAACGAGAGGGGTATACTGTATTGATCGACATTGTCAGGTTCGGATTTGCTGAGTTACCCTCACCAATGCACATACCCTTAGCAATGAGTCCAGCTCACCGCCAGATTAAATCATAAGTAGGATAGAAATTACAAAATACTGTTATCTGCTAATAGAGTTGTTTAGCAGGTGCCCTTTTCATTGCAGGAAGCCTATTAACGGCCATGAATGAGGGAGAAGAGGACGAATCCATGGTGGGCCGAATGGGCGAGTCCCGGATCAGATTCTGGTTTCTTCTTGATGGAGATCGTTGGGTGATCACCAGCATGTTGACTGTTGGCCTATTCATTATTCTTATCATTTCTGGTACCGTCGCCCCCTCATCGTTTCGCTCGGTCATGAGCAGCACAAACCAAGTTGGGATCGCCTTTCAGGCATTTATCGCTTCGCTCGTCACTGGTGTGACGCTCGTCGTCACAATCGGTCAATTAGTTCTCTCACAAGAACTCGGATCGCTAAAAACCAAACGAGAACGAATGGAGGGCGCTGTCGAGTTTCGCCATGATGTTGACAGTATTTTTGGTACAGTCGGGCCACCAGATCCCGAGACGTTTCTCCGCAATCTTGTTCAGAAGAGCAAAGAACGTGCCGAGACTCTTGAGGAGAATCTTACAGACAACAGTAACAACGAGTTACGTGAACAAGTCGATGAATTCGTTACCGCTCTCGTCAAGAACGCTAACGAAGTCGAAGATCAATTAGAGGATGCTGAATTTGGTGAATTCAATCTGCTACGTACCGCCATGAACTATAACCATTCCTGGAAGCTGTATGGTGCCCTGTGGCTCAAATCCGAGTATAGAGATAGTCTCAACGATGAGGAGCAACGTGCGTTCGATGAATTAGTCGATGTACTCATGATCTTCGGCCCACTGCGAGAGCATTTCAAGTCGCTCTACTTCCAGTGGGAACTTGTGCGTCTCATTCGGTCGATCTTGATTACTGCATTTCCTGCATTGGCCGTTGCCATTGCGACACTACTCTTTCTGGCTCCGAATTCATTCCCTGGGGTGACCTTTGGCGTCGCGAATATCATTTGGGTCGTTAGCGCATCCTCAGCGATCACTATCATCCCATTTTTCGTGCTCACCTCTATTGTCTTGCGAATTGCAACCATTGCGAAGCGAACGAGTGCAATCGGACCGTTCATTCTGCACGAATCGGATCGAGGTGATGATCTCGATTTAGAGGTAAAAAACTAACTCTCATATTCGCGGATCTCCTAAGGTGTACAGATGACAAGCGGGCCACAATCTGGGTGTGTGGCTTCGTTCCTTCGACAGCGGTGATGACCTTCGTGATGGTCCGACTGGTCAATACAAGCCCAGCAGCGGCGTAGTCACGCACGTCCCGAGCGATGAAGCGAGCGCGTTCCTGATTGGTCGTGAGCTCGCGATCAGCAATGTGCTCGAGGAGCGCACAGATGCGTTCTAACGGCGTCTCCGTAGTCGCGGTCTGGGAGCCGGTCTCCTCGGTGTCAACGGTGGTGGCCTCCGTGGGCGTCTCCTGGAGTGTCGTTTCGAGCTCTTGGGTCTGGTCTTCGACGTCGGTGATCCGTCCGCGCACGTCCGCGAACTCCGAGCCGGCAAAGCGCTTGTACTCGGTGAGCTCTGCCTCGAGGTCCTCGATCCGATCATCCTTGCGTTCGACTTCAGCTTCAAGCTGCTCGACGCGGTCGGTGAGTGTTTCGAGCTGTTCACAGACCGACTCAAGCGTTGGCTCGTCGGTCGTCGCAGGCTGGTCAGTGGCGGTGCTCTCGGTGGTAGTACTGTCGGTCATTGGAAACAGGATGATGGTGAGACGATCGCGGGGCCCGTCTCGTGGCTGGCAAGCGTTTCGACGGCGTGGCTCAGCGGCGTAACTACACTCGATATATGGGGTGGTACAGGCGGGGCTCTCGATAGGCGAACGGCTGGCGCTGGTGGAGCTGTGTCCGAGTACGCTCTCGTACCTCTAATCATGAAGTTCGTACATAGATAGAGGTGAAAATCACAGTTTGCAAACTACTTTCATACGAATGGCTCAAATAGCCACATTTATAGCCAAAATGACTATACACGTGTTTGTTGTACCGGCCTTTGGTCAGTATGACCCGAATAGAAGTGGAAAACGGTGTGGAACTGCTCGTTGAGAATTGGGGATCAGGTACTCCTATCGTGTTCGTCCATGGCTGGCCGCTAAGTCATAGGATGTTTGAATACCAGTACATCCAATTACCGAGGGAGGGTATCCAGTGTATTGGCATCGATCTCCGTGGGTATGGACAGTCGAGCAAGCCGTGGAGTGAATACGACTTCGACATGTTCGCTGACGATCTCAAGAACGTTCTCGATGAACTCGATCTTGAGGATGTAGTACTCGCGGGCTTTTCGATGGGTGGGGGAGTTGTCACACGATATATGGGCCGGCATAACGGCGACCATGTGGGAAAAGTAGTAATGATTGGTGCTGCGAGTCCCGTTCTAGCCAAGAAATCCGACTTCCCGGAAGGCGTCGATGAAGATGCGTTCATGGACCTTGCCAAAGGATGCTATGAGGACCGGGCGAAGGTAAGCAGTGACTTCGCCAGTTCAATGTTTCATTCCGAACCAAGTCCAGAACTGAAAGGTTGGCTTCAGAACATGAGCATGGAATCGTCGCCGCAAGCCATGGCTGACTCGATCGAAGCGGTCGGTGAGATGGATCTCCGCTCCGATCTAGCGGATATCTCTGTCCCGACACTCATCTGCCATAGTATCCACGATCAGGCTTGCCCGTTCGAGCTGACGGCAGAAAAACTCCATGAGGGAATCGAGAATTCAGAGCTTGTTCGCTTTGAGGAGAGCGAACATGCACTCTTCTATGAGGAACGGGAGAAACTCAACGAGAAATTGGTCGAATTCGCCCAATAACTCTCTTTCTCACCTCTAAAAACAAGAATTAAAGGATGAGTGCGGCGATACCGAGCGGCGTGAGCACCATGAGTGGGGCGAGTGTGATCAGCGTGGTCTCCAGCCGCGTCTGGAACTTCCCGTACGTGATACCCGACACTCTCCAGTCGAGCAGTGTCGTGATGTGAATCTGCACGACGACTTAGTAGTCCAAGGAGCCAGCAGCGAGCATGTGTAGCAGCTCGTGTGTGACGTTTTCTATGACACCCTCGATACGTCTCAACGGCTCTGTTGAAATCCTATTAGTTCGACACCTTTCCCGCTGAAACAGCCGTTAGTTAGAACGTGCGAACGTATCGGTGGGCGTATCGTCTGCTTACATCTTTAATCCATGCCCCGTGAGTGGCATCACCACGTCTGTATCTGGCCCAAGCGTTCCGCGTTCTCGATATGCCGCAAGTGCCGCCGGCGCGATCGCTGAGGTCGGTTCCACGTAGAACCCGTGTGAGTGGAGCCGGTCTAACTCCGTTTGCACCGCATCTTCCGTGATCGCAATCGCATCACCATCGGTCTCAGCAATCGCATTCAGGAGTTGCCGTTTTCGTGTCGGTTCCCGTATATGGACGCCATCTGCGACATCGTTCTCACCCTCGGGGACAGCGTTGAGTTCGCTCGCAATCGGAGCATATCCTGCGGCTTGCGCACCGAGCAGACGTGGCACCGTATCAATCCACCCGGCTTCGGACAACGCATTGAATCCACGGTACACGCCCAGGAACAGCGTTCCATGGCCGAGTGGCATCACGATTGCGTCAGGGACGTTCCAGTCACGTTGGAGTACGAGTTCGTATGCGAACGTCGCCGTCCCAGCATAGAACGCTGGACTCCACGAGTGACTCGCGTACCATGCATCGCCCGATTCGACAGCCTCGATGCATGCATCGGTTGCGGCTTGGCGTCCGCCTTCGATTCGAATCGGTGTCGCCCCGACCCGTTCGATTCCTCGGAGCTTCCCCTCTCTTACAGAGGCTGGAACGTAAATCTCTGCGTCGAGTCCAGCGCGAGCCGCGTAGGTTGCGATGGCAGCCCCACCATTCCCCGATGAATCTTCGACGACTCGATCTGCGCCGCACGCAAGTGCATGGCTGATCGTGGTGGTTGCACCCCGATCTTTGAAGCTCCCCGTCGGCGAGACGTATTCGAGTTTAAACTGCGCATCCCATGTCGATGCTGAAACCAGCGGCGTCATTCCTTCGCCGAGAGAGACGCCTTTCTCAACCGGAATGAACATATCGAACGACCAGAGTCCGTCTCTCGTGTCGAACTGACCGGGGTCTGGCCGGTCGTACTCCGGAAGCGGTTGGTGAGTAAAGTCAAGGACGCCGCCACACTCACACCGCCAGTGATCGGTGTACGCCCGCCCACACGAAGAACAGACAAGTTCAGGAATATCCATGGACTCTCTTGGTCACGTATCATGGAGAAACTTTTCGGTGGTAGCAACGCAGCTATCACTGCGCGACGGTCGATGAGTGCCCTATATCTAACGTTCAGAGTGCCTTGTCGATGTTGTGAGTGAGACAGCCGACAACGAGTTCACGGAACTGCTTCCACCAGTGACGTGAGCGGACGAATGCGCCGTATTTCCGTTTGAGGCGAGAGTTCACCGTCTCGTTCTGACTACGTTGTCCGTAGAGGTCGGCGTCCAGTCGAGCGTTCCACGCCATATGAAGCAACGAAAACTCGCGGTGCTTGATGAGCGGTCGAACACCAGTCTCACGGGCTAACGCGCGAACCTTCTGGTCGTCGTATCCCTTGTCGCCAAGGAGAACCGCTACTTCACCGGTATTTCGCTTGATGAGCGACGGCGCAATTTGCGAGTCGTGTTTTCGGGTCGTCGTCACGTGTAAGTCGATGATTGCGTTCGATCTCGTGTCTACGAGGAGTGTGACTTTCAATTGCTGAATCGTCAACTTCGTTCGCTTGGTGTAGTGTTTCGAGGCGTGACTGCGGTCGAAACCGGAGGCATCAATCCCGACGACGCCGTTGGTCGGGAGGAGTGTGACCGAGAGGTTGAGCAGGACGCGCCAGACCGCCATATCAAGCCGATTGAATGCCTTACACAACGTCGAAGGAGCCGGGATTTCTTCAAGATCGAGGGCTCTCCGAACCCGAGGCATCTCGATAAGTTCGTCCAGAAGCATCCGGTACGTCGTATTCTTTCGAACCTTGAGACAGAGCAGGACGATGTGTTGATGAAGTGTGTACCGCCGTTTCGAGAATTTCGATGAGTAACGAGCGACAGCTCGCCGAGCCAAGTGCATCGCTTGCTCAACAAATCGGAGTAACCGTGACTTCGGGAGGGCTTCCATCCGGTTTGATTACCGGGCGAACCTGTAACTCTCGGAGGGTTTCAACAGAGCCCTTGTAGTGGGTTAGATTACTGCTTGAGTAATCCCCCCATCGACTTTGACCGCCTCGCCGGTCACGTTTGGATTCGTCGCGAAAAAGACGGCTAACCGTCCCATGTCCTCGGGCGTCTGATCACGACCAAGCGGAATTACCCGTTCAATAGTGTCTTCATAGGATTCATCGAGAGAGGGTGTCAGAACATCCGACCACATCGGTGTGTCAACAATCCCTGGGCAGATTGCGTTCGCCGTGACATCGTCTTCTGCAAGCTCGAGTGCAAGCGTCTTCGTAAACCCGATCACTGCATGCTTTGAGGCACAGTAATGGCCGAGTCCCGCTGCACCGATAGATCCCGCAATCGAGGCCGTGTTGATGATCGATCCGTGGGACTGTCGGAGGTGCGGAATTGCAGCCCTCGAACAAAGGAACGGACCCTTAACATTGACGTCCATGACGCTATCCCACTCTGCTTCGTCCATTTCCTCAGTCGGTGCAACCGTAATGATACCTGCGTTGTTTGCAAGAACGTCTATCTGGCCGAACTCGTCGATTGTCTGCTCGACCATCGAGTCGACTTGCGCTGCATCAGTAACATCACACTCAACTAACAGAGTCTGACTGCCCATCGCTTCGAGGTCATCGACAAGAGCCCTAGCACGCGATGCACCACCGATATCTTCTGACCCTGCTTGATTGTACTCCGAATCAACGACGTCAACGTCTGCAACGACAATATCGCTTCCAGCGGCAGCTAATTCCGTAGCGATACCATGTCCGATCTGTCCCCCTGCTCCTGTGACAATTGAAACCGCTCCATCCAGCGAATTTTCAGTAGCCATACGCAGGTAATTGTGTTAGATGGTAGCAAATAACTGTCGGTGAGTTGAATATCGAAGATGAATTGAGAACGTAGAGTCATTCACGATCCCAGAGAAAACCTTCTGAAAGCACGAGCGACTGCATTCAAGTCCAACCATCCGCCTTGTGCAACAATCACCGCTCAGCACCTACCGATGTTGTACAAGGTGACGACACAGCCAGTTGCCGCACGCACTCATGCTCGTCAATGAAACAAGAAGCATACACCCTTCCACGCCACCCCTATATCACGCTACATCATAGCACGATTGCTGGCAGAGTATTTGCCATCGCTTGAAATGGTGATCGGCCTCCTGGCCGATTGATCGTTCTAAAAACGTGCGTGAGATGCCATCAGTGGAGTCTACGATCCACCGCTCGGACAGGCACGACGATCCTCTGGCCAAGAGTTTATATCAGAAGACGGGACCACAGAGCGTAATGACCCTCACACTCGGTGATCGTGTCCGTATCGACATCCCCGACGAACTCGATCCTGACTTCAATCTGCACAGCGAACACGCCATCGTCCCCGACAATGACCCCGGCCGGTGTATATGCGGGTGTGAGGTTTTCTACAAAGTCGCGCTCGAAATCCAAGAGCTCTCGATCGAGATGCATCCGTGGAATATGCGCCCACCAATCGAGCCACTGCCACCCGTCGAATCGCACTCACCAGACCCAGCAGAGAGGGTGTAGATAAATCGATGAGACGCTTGCGAGCCGCCCGTGTGAATACAACTAGACTACTGGCTGCCGGAATTCGCTTACCCCACTCAAAACTGGCACCTCATCAGTTATGAGCGCGTTTCATCGAGGATTACGCTATCCGAAACACGGACGATTCCCAAGCAGTTATTATAGATGACACTCTCCCTCGAAAAGATGTCTGAGGCACAATCGACAGCAGCCGGAGAGGAGCGTACCGCATCCGAGTTGACCGCCTTCCAGCAGAACATCCTCACCGTCCTTGCTGAGGAACCCCAGTACGGACTGGCAATCAAACGCGAGCTCGAAGACTACTACGACAGCGAGATCAACCACGGTCGGCTCTACCCCAACCTCGATGACCTCGTCCAGCGTGGGTTCGTCGCGAAAAGCGAACTCGACAAACGGACGAACCAGTACAAACTGACCGATGAGGGCTACGCCCTCCTGCTCGGGGAACTCAACTGGCGCTTCTCGAAGCTCATTACCGACGACGATCGCGCGAGTGATATCGAAGCGCTCGTTGAGTAGTCTGCGTCCAGACTAAGTAAAGAGGGAAGTATCGTATACTGTCGGGGACATGAGTATGGTCTACTGCGATTTCTCGCGGCGGAGGTTCGTACGACGTTCTTCAAATTCCTCCTCAGACAGATCACCGCGGGCGTACGCGACGCGAAGCTCCTCGAGCGCCCGATCGGTAGTTATCGACGACCCAACACCGCCGACGAGGCCGCGATAGAGGAGGTACCCGATACCAATGAGGATGATAAGCCAGACGAGCATCATCCCGATGCCCCACAGCGGCGAGAGGCCGCCGGCCATGCCACCACCCCACCACCAGCCCATCATTCCCATCATTGGCATCGCGAATACCATCATCAACAGCGGGAACAGGACGATTACCGCGAGGACGATCAGGACGATGCGGAGCAAGCCGTCGGACGTGCGCTCTGTGGACATAGTGAACCACTAGAAAGGTTGGTCAGTTGACGATATAAATTAGTTGGCTGCCAGTATCACGCCGGTGGTTGGGCCTGATGTGGCTGACCAATCGGTACATTGCTCTATTATTCACTGGCCTGAGTGCACTCAGCAGCAGTCGTTTTCGTCGGACGACCACTCGCACGCGTCGCCCGTCATCAGGTCGTTTTCGTCCACATAGGTCGAGAGACAGGCATAGTTACAGAAGTACGTTGGCGAGCCACAATCGTCGTTACAGTCACGTACACAGATCGGGTCGTGGTCGAAGATACGCGACCCGCAGTACGCACAGGTCTCGTCGGCGTCGGGGAGTTCGACGGTCGTAGACATACCTGCGCTACGGGCACGAGTCAAAAACGTATTTCGTCAGCCGACCATCCATATACTTCGACTCCGGGCTGTCCGCAGTGTAGGCGTGAGACGGAGCTACTAGAACTCGATCGCTCCGATCATTGGCTCGCCGACACACTTCGGGCAGACATCGGTGTCGTATTCCTCCATACAGTGCCGGTGGCAGGAGTTCCCGCAGTGCTCGCAGACGAACACCTCGTTGTCGCTGGTACACTGTGACTCACAGATGTAGCACCGGACCATGGTTCGTAGAACGTACGGTGGCTATCGAGATAAATCGCTGTGCCCATGCATCTCTGCTATTGACACCTAATTTCGGCACGGATTGTCCCACATCGAGATTGGGGACTGGCTTGTGCTCGACGAGCGTCGGGACTTCCACACGCGCAGACCCAGACAGGCTTCAGTTCTCTTGATTCTGCACCAATCGCTCACGGCGTCGTTGGAACTCCGCTTCGTCGATCTCGCCTCGTGCGTATCGGCGTTGGAGGGGTTCCATCGCGGAATCGTCGCTCTCGGGAGGAGCGTCACCTCGACCCAGTGCCCAGTAGAGGAATCCCCCGACAAGGCCGAGCAGTCCGAGTGCCCCGCCGACGAACGGCAGCCCGCCACCCCAGCCACCGTTTCGGCCGTTCATCATCCCCGGGCCAGACCCCATCCCGGGACACCCATCATTCCGCCATCGGAGTTCCCGTCACCTCCGGTGCTGGACCCATACGCTATAGCACCCTGTTCGACGATCGCGTCGCTCTCGGGCACGTCACCATCCGGGATCGGACTTTCTTCGACTGGACCGCCAGGGTTGCCGACGACGGTGCGACCGACCATCCCGACCGACCTGTGCGGGATGCAGTAGTAGTCGTACGTGCCCGGTTCCTCGAACGTGTGTTTGAACGCTCCCGATGAGATGACTCCGCTATCGAATGCGCTGGCGTCAGATGGAATCCGGTTCTCGTAGGCGGTCGCCGAGTGTGCTCCTGCCGCTATTTCGAAGCGGACGGTCGTGCCGGGGTCGACGTGGAGCCCGATCGGGTCGAAGTAGTTGTTCCCCATCCGGACGATGGGCGTTTCCTGTGCAGCGATTGGCCGGATGAGTCCAGCACTCGCGACTGTGCGGCCCCGAGCGCTCCCAGAAACTGGCGTCTACTGTAGGTCATTATCTGATTGTTTGGTTTCATTATCCTCGGACGATACTGGCGAGTCGCTTCGCGAGTCCGGTCGATTGCTGGTCGGGCGTACGATAGCCGCCTCCAGTTCGTCCCGCTCGACGATGCCGATGAACTCGGCAGTCCGCTCCCCGTTCGCATAAACGAGCGTCGTGGGTGTCTTTCAAACACCGTACTCCTCGGCTCTCTCCAGATCGGTCTGGATGTCAACCTCCCGGAATTCGACATCCGGATACGCGTCCCAATGCCCTCGTTCTTCTCTCGCCTTGCGTTGCGCACGCCCCGTAAGTCTCCTGCGTGAAGAGGAGTATTTCGGTCATAGTAGCTAGTATGGGATTGTAAATCTTGCACATTTCTACTCGCATCCGAAAGCTGCGAGGGTCTCATATTTCGGATTCCAAGGCTGCGTACGTGAGCAACCCCAGGGTTGGTGGTCGAACCGATTACTCCGAGCGTTCGAGCTTGTCTCGGCGGGTTTCGAACTCCTCCTCCGTGAGATCACCACGGGCGTACGCCATGCGCAATTCCTCCATCGCAGGATTCCACGACGACTGCGATTCCGTCACGCGACGGAAGACGAGATATCCTCCACCCAGTAGGACGAGGAGGAAGACCAGCGGGACAAGCATCCCAACGAGTGGCCACCAGCCGCTAGTCGTCCCGTATCCGCCCATCATTCCACCGTAGCCCATCATCCCGCCGAATCCCATTCCCATCGTGAGCAAGGGGAGAACGATGATCGCCCCGAGGATGAGGAGGACGATGGTTATAGTGTCGAGTTGATTCGATGATGACATCGATGCTTAGACCTCCGACGAGGATTCGAGTTCGTCCACGACACTGGCGAGGACGCGCTCGAAGCGGTCGTGGACCTCGTTCGCGATTGAATCGAGCGCCTCGTTGTCGGCGATGCCAACCAGCTGTTGCGGATCAACTGCACTCACCATGACCTCGCCGTCGTCGGTTTCGTAGACGATGACGTTACACGGGAGGAGTGCGCCGAGTTCGATCTCTTCGTTTAGCCCCTCGTGCGCGAGTGCCGGATTGCACGCACCGAGGATGCGGTACTGTCGGAACTCCTCGCCGAGTTTCTCCTCGAGCGTCGCTTGGACGTCGATGTCACAGAGGACGCCGAATCCTTCGTCTTTGAGCGCGTCAATCGTAGTCTCGACCACCTGGTCGAAGTCATTGGAGACGGACGTTTGTATTGTGTACTTCATGCAATATACTACATTACTGGGGGTCTTAAGGGTGTGGTTTCGAAGCGGTTGTCACGGATGGAGTCATCCGTGTTGAAACTGGCACCGGATGGATCATCCGGCACGTTCCAACTGTTCACGCCGCCGTTCGAATTCGTCGTCAGAGAGCTCGCCACGGGCGTAGCGCTCTCTGAGGGTCGACAGCGGCCGTTCGTTGTTTCCAGCTCCAGTACGCGTCGCGAGCGCGAAGATGAGGTAAAGGGGGATCGCGAGCAGTAGCCCCATCCAGAGGAGACCCCACAGCCCCATCGCGCCGCCGAAGAGTCCCCATCCTCCGCCCATCATGCCGCCACCGTAGCCGCCGCCCATAGCGGCAGCTGCGCCGGTCATCGGGACCAGCAGCCAGATGGCGAGTAGCGTAAGTCGACGAGCAGTGCGTCCGATGTGGGTGGTGAGTTGCGTCATTATCTTGAGTTGGTGAGTCGCGGTGTTCTGTCGAAGCGATCGAAACGGTCAGGGTCGTCAGCAGTGGCCCTGCCCGTACATCCTGCCGTTGTAGTCGTCGTCAGCCATGTCCTGGGCCATTTCGTCGACGGTCACACCCATATGCGACTCCATCCACTCGACAGCACCGGGGCCCATGTGCTCGGTCATGTGGCCTTCCATCCAGGCCGCCCAGTCGGCGGTGGTCCCGTCGTACGGGAGCGCGTCGTCTGCGATCGTTTGGTTGCCGTGTGCGCTGACCACAGGCGCAGCGAACGCGAGTCCGACGATCGCGAGCGCCACGAGCAGCCAGCGGCCGATGGTGAAGTTGGTCATTGTCTTTTTCCTCGGTTAGTCGTAGGCCCCCTCAGGAGTTATCGCGATGGGTGTGAACCCAAGCAAGAGAACGTTCGAGAACGTGTATAGAGCGTTTTAATCGTTTTTCAGGAACAGAGCCGTTCGTAGCCGCTGAATTCGATGAGGATTAGGTTCGCCCCCCTCATTCGTCATGCAACGGTTGAAGCCAGCGATCGTGAGACGATTTACTTTGGAATGTTAACCACAACTGCAGAAAGGCCTCCTCCCCTACTAGGTTGCCTGAGAGCGACGAAGAAAGTCGGCGTCCAAGAATCGATGCGGTTGTGGCCTACGCCATCGAGCGGCAGGACTCCGCGCACTCGCGGAGCGGTTCGACACAGGCCTGACAGTGGTCGTGGTCGTGCTGTTCACACTCGTCGGCGCAAGCTTCACAGACGTCAGCACACGTCTCGGCAATGTCGCTGTTGAATTGCGAGCCCGATGCACAGAGCTGAGCGCACGTCGAGGCAACTGTGACCACGTCGCGACAGAGTCGGAGGCACTCCGCCATCTCCTCGCCCTTACCGATGCACTCGTCGGCGCAATGGGCGCAGGCTTTCACGGCTTCGTGACAGTTGTCGATACACTCGCGGGTCGAATCGTCGAGCAGATCGTTGATCTGAGCCATCGCATTCAGTACTACGAGAGACTCCTTTTCGTGAGTTGTGGCTACCAATCCAAGTGGGGAAACAAACGATCCCCTCCGGTCCGCTTAGGGGCTCGAAAAGGCAGATCTCGGTCATCTGGTACATAGATGAATCAGCGTCTGACTTCACGTTGGAGCGAATTGGCTCCCCAGTCGTTTCACAACCCGAAATAGAAGGCTGATCAATCCATGGTTTGTAACAGCGGACAAAGACCCCACTCAGACAGACACGTCTATTCGTCGGCTGCCTGTTTCAGGGATTCGTACTGCTCGACTATTTTCTCCGCGCACGACGAGCAACAGACGTGATACAGGTCTCCGGAGTCCATCTCTACTTTTTGACCATCCCCCGAGATCGGTTTTCCACAGATCGTACACTCAATCGTTAGGTCGTCTGTTCCGAGCTGCGGCTGCCACGAAGAACCCAGAATTGACGACACGTAATAATCCTTGATCTGATCGTCGCTCAGCGTGTCAGTGAGCAGCGAGCGGAGTTCGGCCGGGGGAAGAACCGCCTTGACGACCACCGTCGAGTCGACTGTGTAGAAGACGTGTTCCACCCCGTCGACATCTTGCAACTGGGAGAAGACGTCTTCAGCATGGGCGAGTCGCGTGTCGATTACCACGAGACACTCGTCCTCGTCGGCGAACTTCGTTCGATCCACGTCAACCGTGAACCGCCGTATCACGCCGAGATCACGCAGTCGGTCGACACGATTTGAAACGGTCGGTGGTGAGAGTTCTACCTCCTCCGCAATTTCGCGAAACGACCGACGGGCGTCCTCCAGTAACAACTCCAAAATAACTGCATCTGTTGAATCTAGCTCAGCCATAGGTACATGGATGGGCTGGGACGTTTTCTGACTACTGCTATTGAAAACGATGCTGATGAAACGAGGATCTCGTCCTTATGAGTCATGCGAAACGCGGCCTGAAGGAGTAGCTGCCTGTGTTTAATTCACCAGCGTATTCAGAGTGTGGTATCTCAGCCGTCAACACGTTACGGACAGAAAATTACGACACTGTCTCACCCCTGGAGTGTTAGCCGAAGCTCCGTAAAAGATCGAACCCCAAGTGGGGATATGGAGAAAAAAGAATACGCGATCCTTGCCGTCATCGCGCTCGCGACGGTCGCACTCGGTGTCCTCACGACATCGAAGCCCTTGTGGCCGTTCTTCGTCGAGAGCACGCGCCAGTTCCTGACGACGACCGCAGCGATGGCGTGGATCACGTGGTGGGCGCTCGTGATCGGCTTCGCAATCGCCGGTGGCGTCGAAGCCTGGACGTCCGACGAGAAGGTCTCGGACCTGTTAGAGGGCCACGGCTTCCGGGAGATCGGGTACGGGTCGCTGTTCGGGTTCGTGTCATCGTCATGCTCATACAGCGCCATCGCGACCGCGAAGAACCTCTTCAAGAAAGGGGGCTCGGCGGCGGCCACCCTCGGCGCGTTCATGTTCGCGTCGACCAACCTCGTCATCGAGATCGGTATCGTCATCTACCTCCTGCTGGGCTGGCAGTTTCTCGTCGCGGACGTCGTCGGCGGCTTCATGCTGATCGGCCTGATGGCCTTCGGCTTCGTCTACCTCACGCCCGACGAGGTCATCGAGCAGGCCCGAGAGAACATTCAAGACGAGGGCGACTCGACCGTCCAGGATCCGGTCTGCGGGATGGAGGTTGACCCCGAGGAAGCCGACTACTCGACCGAGCACGACGGTCAGACCTACTACTTCTGCTCGCAGTCCTGTAAGGACAGCTTCGACCCGGAAGAGGCCAATACCACGATTCGCGAACAGGCAACCTCCCTCTCGGGTTGGAAGGCGCTCGCGGACAAGCAGTGGTCGGAGTGGGGGATGCTCTGGGACGAAATCGCCATCGGCTTCATCTTCGCCGGTCTCATCGCTGGCTTCATCCCCGAGAGCGTCTGGACCTCCGTCTTCTCCGGGCCGACGTTCGGACTCCCGGTGTACGTCTTCTGGACGGCAGTACTGGGAGCGGTCATTGGCGTCGCGACGTTCGTCTGCTCGGTCGGAAACGTCCCGTTCGGCGCTGTCCTCTACGCCAACGGCTTGCCGTTCGGGTCGGTGCTCTCGTACATCTATGCGGACCTCATCGTCCCACCGATCATGGACGCGTACCGTGAGTACTACGGCACGAAGTTTGCGGCCATCCTTTCGGGAATGATCTTCGTCTCCGCCGTGCTCACGGGCTTTGTCATTCATTTCATCTTCCTCGGGGCGGGGGTCATCCCAGACCCATCGAGCGTCCAGATTGCAGAGGTGAAGATCGAGATGAACTACAAGATGGTATTGAACGTCCTCGCAACGGTGTTCTTCCTATTCCTCTACTGGCTACACCGTTCGGACTCGATTGGAGAGGAGGAGCACGGCGAGCACGCTCACACCGCCGACTAACGCTCTCGGTCTCTCTCGTTCAGTCGGTCAGCATCTTTGCTGTGCCAGTAGTCGGTAATCGTGGTGACGAGTTCGTCGATGGATCTGACGCCTCGGGCTGGGACAGACACCCCGCGACCCCGGCGAAATAGCACTTGCACGCAATATAGACACGGCTGGTGAAAACAGGGTCACACGGACGTAGCTCGTCTCGAGTTCAGCACCGATGACGATGGTACCAAACGGTTCTAGTTCGCGGTAGCGATTGCTAGTGCGCTTGATTCTGCTGCAAGTCGTCACTCGGATAGATTCGATACGTCCGCCCCTGCCGTTCACGATACAACAATCCGCGCTTCTCGAGGGCGCTGACCGTCTGACTAACCTTGCTCTTCGAGAAGTCTGAGCGATCCCGCAGTTCGATCTGCGTAATGCCGGGCGAGGATAGGACTGGTTCGAGGATACGGCGTTCGTCTTCCGGAAGGAGGTCTAACACGCGAGCCTGTGGCTGAGATTCTGGATTGATAGCCCCATCTGGTTGGGTGGCCCCCTCCGGCGAATCGGCGCTCTCAGGGTTGGTCGGAACCGCCATCCCATTCTGTGAGCGGTCCTTTACATCTGTGCTGGTGAGGTCGTCCCGAGCCGCGAGATACCCCCCACCGATGACAGCCGAGACGAGGAGGGTCCCGAGGACGTACCAGAGCGGATTCGTTCCGTGAACTGCCCCCATCGACATGCCCATCATCGATCCCATCTCCTCGAAGGCCTGCTGTTGCTGGTACGCTTGCCAGCTGAGCACACTGCCGACAATGAGGACGGCAGCGACCAGGCCACCGACGACTGTATCGGCTCGTCGTCGGTTCATCCATCCCACCTCAATCTGCCGGTATACTCGTTCATGCCTGAGAGTTGGCGAGACATCGGTGTACCAGTTATGATTAACCGAAACAATACTTGGGGCTGCTTGGCCACGATACTTGGTATTGAGACGTGGCGGTTAGTGATGCTCATGGCTCTGGGAAGCTTCTGTCCCTGAGACTTGTGGGTGGTGATGTGCAAATTCGGAGGGATGTTTCTCGAACACTCGCTTGCACCGATTCGAGCAAAAGTAGTACATCTCGCCGTCGTGGGTGAGGCTCAGGCCGCTATCGTCCGTCCGCATTCCACAGACTGGATCGCAGTACTGCCCGGGCGCGCCGAGTCCTCGCTGGTAGACGTACAGGAGGAATCCGGAAAGCGCGAACGCGATCACGTTGAGGTAGAATGTGTAGTTGAGTTCGAAGTACGTCTGTTCGGACGCCGTCTGCCCGCCAGCGAGGTTCGGTATGATGCCGAGGGCGTTGAACAGTTCCTCCATGAGAAAGCCCGTGAAGGCCATCGTCACGAAGAACACGCCGAGAATGTACGCCATCACCTTCCAACCGTAGTACTTCCGATAGACGTTCAAGACGGGAATCGTGATGAGATCGGCGTAGACGAACGCGATGACGCCGGCGAAGCTGACGCCACCGCCCCACAGCGCGACCGCAAAGGGGACGTTCCCAATGCTCCCGACGAAGCTGATGACAGCAATGGCCACGCCCATAATCGCGTTCTCGGCGCTCACGAGCAGCCCTTCGCCCTGAAGGAAGAGTGCATTCCAGACCCACTGTGGGACGAACACGATGACGAACCCCGAAATGAGAAACCCGGCGATGACGTCCTTCCAGATCATCGACCACTCCTTGCGGTACTGGTTGCCGATTTTATACCAGCCACCCCACGAGAGCAACTCGTCGCGCCAGCCGCCGCTGCTGGCTGCCTCCTGCTGATAGGTCTCCATACAGCCTTCCGAGCAGAACTTCAGCGTCTCGCCCCCGTCGGTCATCAGCGAGTATTCATCTTTGCCCTCCATCCCGCAGGTCGGATCCTCAGTGATACCGTGCTCCTGATCGCGCTGGTTCAGCTCTTGGCGAACCTGATCGAAGAGGTTCGCAGGGAGCGTCAGATGGACGAGCAGCGCCATCACGGCGATGAGGATGACACCGCCGAGGAGTTCCGCCACCAAGAATTCCCACCCGAGGAGGATCAGTATCATCAGGCCGAGTTCGACGATGAGGTTCGTTGAGGCGAACATGAACGCGAGGACGTTCACCGCGTGCGCACCCTTCTTGAACAGGCCCTTCCCGATGGCGACCGCGCCGAAGCTACAGCCGCTACTCGCGGCGCCGAACACCGTCGCCTTCGTGAGTCCACTCAGATTTTCCTCTCCGAGGACCCGAGCCATCCGCTCCTTCGAGACGTAGACCTGAACGAGGCTCGTGATCACTAGGCCCATGATGATCGCCCACGCGGCGGTCCAGAGAAAGCCGACGCCGATCCGCAACGACTCGAGAAGTCCGTTGACGAGGGCCGCTTGCATATATAGACTATCGCAGTCATCTGTCTTGTTAGTTGTTCTTAAGAAACGGTGGTAGTTCGCTGGAGTAATTTTTGTATTCAAAGGTAATCCGTGCTATTAGCTGTGGTCAACCGTTCGAGGACTGTGTTCACGCTCAACAGTTGATGCGCGTCACTGATTCGGTTCGCTGATTGTTGCTTGTTCTTTCGTAGAGAGGTCTCACAGAGGTGAGCGTAGTACCGTTGTTTCTCCAACATATTCCCGTGCCGTGTTGACAGAGCGACTCTCCCTTTCGAATTGTAAGAGAAACCCGAATGAAGGAGTCGAGCGTATCTCTAGTCATGAGCACGACTACCACAAATCAGGACACGTACGAAACAGAATCCACGACCAGTCTGATGCACCTCGATGCGCTGGCACTGGCAGGTGCAGCAGCAGTCGTCTCTGCCGTCGTAATGCTCCTGCTCGGCATGTTCGGCGCGATTGGCGTCTACGAGGGTGCGGTCGCGATGATGGAACAGTGGCACCTGTTCTTCGAACCGACTGTCGTCGGGACAGTGGCGGGCATGGTCGAGGCAGCGGTGATCAGTTTCGTCCTCGTGTACGCCTTTGCGTGGCTATACAACGTCTTCGCACGCTGAATCGAGGAGCCAATCCATGTACGTCACCGACAACGCAGAAATCGTCATCACTGCCACTCCGGAGGAGATTTGGGAGTACGTAACGGACCCCGTCCACTGGACGGCATCGAACCCCGAGGAACACTACGGACTCGAGTATGACACACCCGATAATCGCCCACAAGAGGGTGCGACGTTCCACCAGGCCGAAGAGGTCGCTGGGATGTACGCCGACTTGCACGGCCGATTCCAGTACATCGATCATCCACACGTGGCGGTCTGGACTGGGACAGCGTACTATCCGGCTCTTCGTGGACTTGTCACCGTTCGAATCCCCGAGGGCGGTACGATACGGCTCGAAGAGGCAGACGACGGCACTCGGATGTCACACGCCGTCTGGATGGACTTCCCGAACAACCGTCGGGGCCGGCTGCTAAAGCGGCTCTTCACCACCATTCTTGACGGGAAGGCAAAGCTCTACGACCACACCAACAAGGAGCTTGTCTTCTTCAAGGAACGCATCGAGTCGACAGCACATGAGCCGCCCAAACCGACGGACGAGAGTCCGTAGCAAAATCAACGCACTCATCCAACCATGTACACCGACATCCTCATCCCGACTGATGGAAGCGATAACGTCGAGCCCGCAATCCAATACGGACTTGATCTCGCTCGCCGATACGACGCAACCGTCCACGCCCTCCACGTCGTGGACAGTTCGCCGATCGAACGAAAGCTGGAACTGACCGCGCTGGAAACCGACCTAGAAACACTCCCAGACACATGGTATGAGGCTGGCAATGTCGCCACCCAGCAGATCGCAACTCGAGCCGCAGAACATGGCCTCGACGCGGTAACTGAGGTTCGCCGTGGCATTCCAGCGCGTGAAATTCGTTCCTACATCACCGATACCGGGATCGACCTCGTCTGTATGGGAACCCGAGGACACACCGGTCTCGACCGGGTCCTGCTCGGCAGTGTAACGACCCGAATCATCCGTACCGTCGATATCCCCGTGCTCAGTGTCAAACCAAAGCTGACGGAGGCGCTATCAGAATCCGTGAAGCGGGGAGGCTTTGAGAATATCCTCATCCCGACTGACGGGAGTAAGCCCGCACGAGAGGCAGTCACTCACGCTCTGGATTTGGCTCGGACGTACGATGCGACACTTCATGCCCTCTACGTAGTGGATAGAGGTGCCTACGCGTCTCGCCCGGGATGGACGTGGGACGAACTGCAGCAAGTACTGGAGCAAAACGGGGAGACTATCGTCGAAGACGTCCAGTCCCGGGCAGCTGCCGACGGTGTTTCAGTCGCTGCTGAGATCACCTACGGCGTTCCTCATCAGGCAATAGGGGAATACTGCGATCAACACGGGATCGACCTCGTCGTGATGGGAACACACGGACGGTCCGGCCTTTCACGACGGCTCATCGGGAGTGTGACCGAACGGGTTCTCCGGAAGTCGGCTGAGCCAGTTTTGACCATTCGAGGAGTATAGACGCGGCCTGAGCTACCGACGGAGCGAGATGAGAAGGACCACGAATCCGAGACCGATGGCGACCGATTCAATGATGTGGACAAGAGTGAGATCAAGCCCCCCGAACTCAAACAGTACTCCTTCGATGAACACACCGAGAGTGATGATTCCAAAGCCAATTGCAGCGTTTCGCATATAGTATGTACCCGTTCGTCGATACGCCTCGAAACTGTAGTACGTGATTAGAATACCGAGTGCGAGGACGGTGACGGCGGTGACGACGAAGTATATCGACGGCGTGATGAACCACACCGAGTAGTCACCGAGCAGTCCGATATCTTCGAGGGCGCGCATCGCTCCGCCGGCGACGATGATTGGCGCGAAACCGTACGCGAGTCGAGCATCAAACGAAACGTCTAATGCGTCGAGATACGCCCGGAGGCCTGGGAGGCTGTACACGACGACCGCCAGGTACGTCATCGTGTTCACCGCGTTGTACCCGCGGACGGCCCTTATTCCCTCGTGTGTGACTGGCTGGCCAGCAGCGTCGGCGACGACTGGTCCCCAGAGGTACTGCCAGACGAATCGGTCGTAGACGAGCGACGGGAACGCGAGAAGTGCTACACCGACGAGGACGACCTGGGCAAGCAGATACAGCGCCCACCATTCTCGGATTCCGGTGTCGGGGAGAGCGGTTTCGACGCGCCGCGTGACTGTACTCACGACTCGCTCACCTCGACTCGCCACGTGATACTTTTCGAGCGCTCCCACTGTTCGAGTGATACGTCGGAGAGGTCGTCCTGGAGCTGGCTCAGATACTGTGCGACGGCTTTCGGCGACCCGTCGAGATCGCTGGCAATCTCACGAGCGTGAAGGTACGTTGGCTCGGTGCCAGCTCTATTGACGAGGTACGCGCGCACCGTGCGGCGGGATACGTTAGACAGGATGAATCAGAAGGTGTGTAGTCAGCGAAGCTTCCCCAGCAGTTCGTAGTCGTGATCGGGGGTATACCGACGGAACAACAGACTGTTCGACAGCACTGACACCGACGAGAACGCCATCGCGCCGGCAGCGAGCACGGGCTGGAGCAGGCCCAGCGACGCGAGCGGGATCATCGCCGTGTTATAGCCCAACGCCCACACGAGGTTCTGCTTGATCTTTGCGAGCGTCGCGTCCGAGATGCGAATCGCCTTCACCACGTCGAGCGGATCGTCGCGCATCAGCGTCACGTCGGCTGCTTCAATTGCGACGTCAGTGCCCGAGCCGATGGCGGTTCCGACGTACGCGACGGCGAGGGCGGGCGCGTCGTTGACGCCGTCACCCACCATCATCGCCTTACGCCCCCCGTCTTGAATGGCCTCGACGGCGTCGGACTTGTCCTCGGGGAGGACCTCCGCGTGGACGTTCTCGGGGTCGATCCCGACCTGCTCGGCGACCGCGCGGGCCGTCCGCTCGTTGTCGCCCGTGATCATCATCACGTCGACGCCGCGTTCCTGCAGTTGGCTCACAGCGTCCTTCGCACCCTCTTTTATCGTGTCGGCATCAGCGACCACTCCAACCAGTTCGTCCTCGTAGGCGACGAGCATGGCTGTCTTTCCCTCGTTCTCGAGGCGCTCCATCGTTTCCTGAGCGGGCGAGGGGTCGATTCCGTTGTCACGGAGGAGCTTCCGATTGCCGACCAGCACCTCGTCGTCACCGACAGTCGCTTCGATACCGTGTCCGGGGACGTTCTCGAAGTTGTTCAGGTCGGTTACATCGATCCCGCGCTCTCTGGCTCCGTTGACGATAGCACGGGCGAGCGGGTGTTCGCTCCCGCTCTCGGCGGTGGCCGCGAGTCGAAGCACGTCATCCTTGCTGAGGCGCTCCTGTGCAGTTAGCTGGCCCCCATCGGTAGCGGGATCCCCGCCGTCCGCGACGGGCTGGCCGTCGCCATTGAAGACGACCACGTCGGTCAGTTCCATTTCGCCTTTCGTGAGCGTCCCTGTCTTGTCGAAGACAACGGTGTCGACGTCTTTCGCGCGCTCAAGGACGTCGCCGCCCTTGAACAGGACGCCGTTCTGTGCACCAAGGGTCGTCCCGACCATCGTCGCAGCGGGCGTCGCCAGGCCCAGTGCACAGGGGCAAGCGATCAGCACCGACGAGGCGAAGACAATGATGGAAAACTCGAAGACCGAGACCCCGCCGGCGGCGACGGGACCGCCCGCGACGAGGCTCCAAAACGGAAGCGCGTCGACGAGACCAGCGAGGACCTCGGGGAACAGGTACCAGACGACGCCCCAGAGGACGGCATTCGCAATGACCGCGGGCACGAAGTACGCCGAGATGCGGTCGGCGAGGTTCTGGATGTCCGGCTGGCGCGACTGCGCTTCCTTGACCGTCTGAACGATCTGCTGGAGTGCCGTGTCCTTCCCGACCTTCGTCGCTTCGATGACGAGGACGCCGTTCTCGTTGATCGTGGAACCGACGACTTCGTCGCCCTCGCTCTTCTCGACGGGGACAGACTCGCCGGTGACCATCGACTCGTCGACCGCGGACTGGCCATCGACGACGACGCCGTCAGTGGGGATCTGCTCGCCCGGGCGGACCTTCATCCGGTCGCCAACCTCGACGTTCTCGAGCGGAACTTCCGTTTCGCTTCCACCGTCGTCAATGACGGTAGCGGTGTCTGCCTCCATCTCCAGCAGCGTCCGGAGCGCCTCGCCGGCCTGGCCCTTCGAGCGGGCCTCGAGGTAGTTGCCGAGCGTGATGAACACGAGGATGAACGCCGCCGTGTCGAAGTACAGCCCGCCAGCGATCATCCCGAGCAAGACCGCCACGGAGTAGACGTACGCGGTGGTCGAGCCCAGCGCGATCAGCACGTCCATGTTGGCACGGCCGTTCTTGACGAGCGCCTTGTAGGAGTTCTTGTAGAACGGCCAGCCGAGCACCAGCTGGACGGGTGTCGCCAGCGTGAACGCGATCCATCCAGACGGAAGGCCGAAGAGCTCGTCTCCAATGAGCCCGAGCGCCAGCAGGTGATCGGCCATGAACACCAGCAGGGGCAGGGACAGTACGGCGCCGAACAGCGTCAGGCGCAACTGTCGTCTGATCTCGTCTTGCCGGGCGGCCTCCCGGGCATCTCCTTCCGACCCGTCCTCGGTTTCAGCGTCCTCGCGAACGGGCGAGTAGCCAGCATCCTCGATAGCGTCGTAGAAGTCCGCGAGGCTCACCTCGGCCGGGTTGTACGTGACCTGTGCCTCGTCGGTCGCGAAGTTCACGTCGGCGCTGACGACGCCCGGCGTCCGCTCGAGCGCGTCCTGTACTGTCTCCGAGCAGTTCGCACACGACATGTCCGTGATGCCGATGCTCACCGAGTCCGTGACCGGCGAGTAGCCGGCCTCCTCGATGGCATCGAAGACTCGACCGAGTGAGATCTCGTCCGGGTCGTATTCGACGCTTCCCTCGTCGGTCGCGAAATTGATGTTCGCGTTCGAGACGCCATCTAGGGACGTGACGGCGTCGGCGATGGTCTGCGAACAGTTCGCGCAGCTCATCCCCTGGATGTTGATTTGGCTTCGGCGCTGACTCATTACATACTCATACGGCCCCCTTGTTCAATCGGTTTGCCCTTTCATATGCTCAGGAAATAGGTATGTGAAATTTCGAATACAAACCAGAATAGCAGACTTCCTTCATCAACCAGCTCCTTGCTGAAGCTGCTCGTATTTCTCCTCGAATCGGGATTCACACGATGGACAACAGAATTGATACAACTCCCCGTCGATACGAGCAGCTGTCCCCTCGGTATCGACCGTATTCCCGCATTGGGCACAGGTGAGTGCGAACTCCGTCCCGCCGAGATCGGGCGACCAATCAGCGCCTGCTAGAAGCGTCACTCCGAAATCTGCGATCGCTCCGTCTTCGAGCGTGTCGTCGAGCCAGCTCGCAACGTCATTGTCCGGAACGCGCGCATAGACGACCAGATCGGCTTCAGCGGTGGTAAATACGTGTTCGACCGCTCCTTCGTTGAGCAGGACATCTTTGAGTGATGCGACATCCGGACCGTCAGAGGAGATGTCCAGTGTCAGCAATACAGGAATCCCCTTTCGGAGTTGCGAGTGATCGACATCAAGCGTGAACCGGTTGATGATGCCCATCTCCTGCAGTCTCGCCACCCGATCCGAGACGGCCGGTGCCGAGAGACCGACGGCATCAGCGATGTCACTATACGGTCGACGGGCGTTCGACATCAGGAGCTGAAGGATTTCGAGATCGGTTTCGTCGAGATCGCGCATGGTGAGCCAACGGCTACGACTGACTAAAACATCTCGGTGCCATCTGCTTGGTTTCCAAACTTTGGATTTGCTAGTACCTGCTAGGTCGAAGGGAAAATCCGCATAAGAGGGGAGTACGTAGGTATTCGTGTATGTCGACGACCATCACCGTCGAGGGAATGAGTTGCGGCCACTGCGAACAGACAGTCGAAGAAGCGATTCGAGAAGTGAGCGGCGTGACTGACGCGACCGCCGATCGAGAAGCCGAACAGGCAAGCGTCGATGGAGATGCCGACGCCACGGCACTCGTCCAGGCCGTCGAAGACGCTGGATACACCGCCCACGCCTGAGACACGCTGGAACACACGCCGACGAACGCCCCGCCGTTCTCGTTCGATTCCGACCCTCTTAGTGGCACCGCGCAGTGTCATTGTATAGACAATATAATGAGGGACGGCACCAAAACCCACATCATGAGCAACCATCCAGACCACGAGCGTATCCGGGACTCTTCGTCGGAAACTCATTCCGTGGGACCCGTCTACTGCTGCCGTATTTGCCAGCTAGAAGCAGATGGAGGAAGGCGGCCGACAGATCCCCCATTCGCCACGGAATCTTCCCACTCCTCTGAGCACACGAACCACGATCGGACGGACAAGACCACCACGGAACCCAAAAGTACCGACGAACACACACCACGATCACGAAGCCGAGTCCGGACACAACCACACCCATACTGGAGGGGACGAACACGATTACGACGCACACGACCACGGCACGGACGTCCACGAGGGAGGGCACGAAGATCACGGAGCCCACACGGACCACACAGGCCACGAAGGAATGTTCCGCCGGCGGTTCTGGGTATCGCTTGTTCTCTCGATCCCGGTTATCTTCTTCAGTGAGTTTATCCAGGATGTCTTCGGCTATACCGCGCCGACATTCCCAGGTAGTGTCTGGATCACGCCCGTCCTCTCGGTGATCATCTTCGCGTACGGTGGGGTGCCGTTCCTCTCGATGGCCCGAACAGAACTCGAGAACCGTGAGCCGGGGATGATGATGCTCATCTCGCTGGCCATCACCGTCGCGTTCGTCTACTCCATCGCGAGCCTGTTCCTTGAGGGTACGACGCCGTTTTTCTGGGAACTCGTCACGTTGATCGACATCATGCTGCTGGGCCACTGGATGGAGATGCGGTCGGTCCAGCAGGCCTCCGGTGCACTTGACGAGCTGGCGAAACTCATGCCCGATACCGCCGAGCGCGTCACTGAGAGCGGTGACACAGAGGAGGTTCCCGTTTCCGACCTGTCCGAGGGCGACGTTATCCTCGTCCGTCCAGGAGCCTCCGTTCCCGCGGACGGCGAGGTCGTCGAAGGGGAGTCGTCCGTCGACGAGTCGATGATCACCGGCGAGTCCCGTCCAGTCGACAAGGAACCCGGCGTGGAGGTCGTCGCTGGTACGGTCAACCAGGACGGCAGCCTGCGTGTCCGGGTGACCAAGACCGGGGAGGAGACGGCGCTGGCGGGTATCATGCGCCTCGTCGAGGAAGCCCAGCAATCAAAACCTCGAACCCAATTGCTGGCCGACCGCGCAGCGGGGTGGCTGTTCTACATCGCTCTTGCCGTTGCAGGCATTACAGCCGTCGTGTGGGTCGTCGCAGTCGGATTCAATATCGGCGTCCTCGAACGCGTCGTGACCGTCCTGGTCATCGCCTGCCCACACGCGCTCGGCCTAGCCGTCCCACTCGTGGTCGCGATCAACACCTCCACCGCTGCTCAGAACGGGATGTTGATTCGCGACCGTATCGCCATGGAGGAAGCCCGGAGCCTCGACACGGTGATGTTCGACAAGACGGGGACACTCACGAAGGGTGAGCAGGGCGTCGTCGACGTCGAGACAACGGGTAGCTGGAACGAGGAACGGGCGTTTTAGGTCGCTGCGGGCGTCAAGGGCGACTCCGAACATATGATTGCTCGCGCTATCCGTAACGCTGCCGAGGAACGCGGCGTCCGACGAGCGCAGATCTCGAACTTTGAGAACCTTCGCGGGCTCGGTGTCAGGGCGACCGTCGACGGCGAGACGCTTCACCTCGGTGGACCCAACCTAATCGAGAAACTCGGGATCGAACGATCCGACGAGATCGTCTCGTTCCCCTGCTCAGATTGGAGTGGTGAGAGCAGGTCGTCGGTGTCGTTCACCTGCTGGTAGGTCTCGACGTAGCGGCGAAGGACCGAGCGTCGGGTCGCGACCGTCGATTCGGCACGGCCCTGTCGGTCCCGGAGTTCACGCAGGTAGGATTCGAGCGCTTGGCGCGTGGCCTGATCGTCGACGAACGCGAACGGGCTGTTATCTTCGTCGTCATTTGGTGGAACCCCAATCTCGGCGTAGAAGTCCCCGGGTGAGCGGTTGAAGTTCCGCGAGAGATGGGCGATGAAGCCTCGATAGTGGTCGCTCAGCCACGCGTAGGGCGGCGTCTCGTGGTCGGGATCGAGGCCGTCAGCCCGCATTTGCTGGGCGATCTCCTGGAGATAGAAGGCTCCGCAGTCCTCGAGGTCCATCGTGCTGTATCGTGGTGAGTCAGTCGTAGTGTCGGTGGACATGGGTGATTGTGGTCGCGACCTGCTGAAGTGTGAAGCGCGTTGTGTTCGGACGTCTCAATCAGATGAACGAAGGAGCGTTAGGGAAGGCGACTTGCTGTGTGTACTCCTGATTCTAAGCCAGTTGTTCTCGGTGGATAGAGCGATAATCTATGTTCACTCAGATGTTGTGCTGTGGTGTTTTCCCACTCAGAAAACCACAACAACACAGCTTGCCCGCGTTTGATGCCTTGTAGGAATGGATCGTATGACGCTATACAATATCCACCCGGCCAGCGATGCCGGGGGCACACATACGTTGATGCTTCGCCGCTACGTTATTTTCTAAACAACGATCGGCCCCAGCCACCAGACAGTGAACCACGATCCTGCACGAATCCATCCGATTGTACCCATGCCAGTTGATCCCGTATGCGGGATGGAAATCCCGCCGGACGCTGTAGAACCGACCACCGAGTACGAGGGAGAGTCATTCTACTTCTGTTCGACGGACTGCCTCGAACTATTCGAAGGCGCCCCCAAGAAGTACGTCGAGACTCCTCATCCACATCTCGTCGAGGCGAGTGGAGCCGTTCTCCCTCGCCTACCATATGGCCGCGCAAAAGGCGAATTCGATATCGACATCGAAGATTCCACGTCGCTCCAGGAGGGTGACGGCGTCAGTTTCTCGAAGGTGATCACAGACGACGACGTTCGGAAGTTCGCCGAAGCGACCAGCGACACGAACGACCTCCACCTCAACGACGCGTTCGCCGAGGAGACGCGGTTCGGCCACCGGATCGTCCACGGGACGCTCCTCTCCGGACTCATCAGCGCCGCCCTCGCGTGTTTCCCCGGGCTAACGATCTACATCTCGCAAAATCTCGGGTTCCGACGTCCGGTCGACATCGGCGAGTCGCTGACGGCCCGGTGCAAGATCGTCGACGAACTCGAAGACGAGCGGTATCGACTCACGACGCGCATCGAAAACGACGCTGGTGAGATCGTCCTCAATGGAACAGCGACAGTGCTGATCGACCCTCTCCCGGAGTGACTCGTCTGTACAGCCAGATCAAGACCATGAATCCGTTCATAGCCCCACTGAAGATACAACGCAGAATGCTCACCCAAGGAACGGACGCCGCCGAGAAGATGCGCCTTCTTCCGGATCGGCTCGAAGATCTCGCCTCCGTCGAGGTCGGGCAGACTCCGAGTGAGGTCATCTACTCCGAAAACAAACTCAATCTCCTCCACTACAAGTCACTCGCAGACGACCCGCACAACACGCCTCTCCTCGTGGTCTATGCGTTGATCAATCGACCTTACATTCTCGATCTCCAACCCAACAAGAGCGTAGTTCGGCGATTTTTGGAAGACGGATTCGATATCTATCTCATCGACTGGGGTGAGCCGTCCCAACTCGACGCATCGCTGACTCTGGGCGACTACGTGAATCGGTACATTGATAACTGCGTCGACGTCGTCCGTGAGCGAACTGGCACTGACGCCATCAATATCCTCGGCTACTGCATGGGCGGGACATTGAGCACGATATACACGGCGCTCCATCCGGAGAAGGTCCGTAATCTCGGGCTCATGGCAACTGGGCTCTGTTTCGACGACACGGGCGGCATCCTCGAACAATGGGGAAGTGAGGAGTACTTCGATCCAGGAACGATCACCGAGACGTACGGAAATGTCCCGGCGGAGTTTCTCGCGACGGGGTTCGCCCAGATGAATCGCGTCGATACGTATCTCGGCAAGTACACGATCCTGTTCGACAATCTCGATGACAAGACCGCCGTCGAGAACTTCGGCAGGATGGAACGCTGGGTGCGCGATGGGGTTGACGTCGCGGGAGAAGCCTACCGCCAGTTCATCGAGGACATTTACCAGAAGAACGCACTCTACCAGAACGAACTGGTACTGGACGGCACCCCTGTCGACATCGAGAATCTCACGATGCCGGTATTACAGATCATTGGCTCGTTCGACCATCTCATCCCGCCTGACGCGAGCAAGCCCTTCACCGAGGTTATTCCGAGTGCAGACACCGACATCTATGAGTTCCCGACCGGTCACGTCGGGATGGCCGTCTCAGGGAAGGCTCACACGGAGTTGTGGCCCCGCGTTGCGACGTGGTTCCGTGAGCGGTCGATAACACAGACTGGTGAGTCATCCACGGTCGACTAGGGTGAAGCTGAAGCGAAGACTGACCAGGATCAGTCGCTGCAGACGCTCGACGGAATCGGTCCGACGTACGAGGAGTGTCTCCACGATGTCGGAATCACGACGGTGACGCACCTTGCAGCCGCAGAACCAGTTCCGCTCGCTGAGCGACTCGGTCTCAGTGAATCACGAGTGTCGTCCTGGATCGAGCAAGCGAGGCAGTTCACGGGCTCGTCCGACGATAGTGCTGGAAGCAGTTGACCGTCGGTTCGTGGCAGGCGACTCTCTCGAAGAAGAACACGCGCGCGTTACCACTAAACTCGAGAACGCCGAAACAGAACTTGCCGAGGCACGCGACACATTGGAAACGGCCCAACAATCCAAGGCCGATGCCGGAAGTACGGGGTCCGAACAGCTCGATTCGCTCCGTGAGACGCAATCCCAGCTCGAAGACGTCACCTACGATCTCGAAACCGAACGAGAGAGTGTCGCCTCGCTCGAAACCGAACGGTCTGAGCTCGAAGACCAACTCGAAGATCTTTCGACTGTTGACGAGGACGAATTGGACGACCTCGCGAGTCAAATCGAGCAGATCCGTGGTCGAAAACGAGAACTCGACGAGATCATCTTCCAACTCCAGACAGTCATCCAGTTCAACGAGCAAATCACTGAAGAGGGTATGACTGATCTCCTTGACGGAGAGGAACCGTCCAAGACGGAAGCAGGCGAGGGTGCGATCACCGATCAATTGCTCGCGGATCAATCAGACGACGTCACGTGTTGGACGTGTGGCTCGCAGGTCGATACTGAACAGATCGAATCGACGGTCTCGCGCCTGCAGGACCTCCGACAAGAGAAAGTCGAACGGCGAAACGAACTCAACAGAGAACTCGAAGAGCTCAAAACCCAACGAAAGGAGTACACTACCACGAGAGACGAACGTGTCGAGATCGAACGGGCACTTGACACGACCGAGACAGAGCTTGCTGACCGGACTGACCGAATCAGCGAACTCGAGACACAGCGAGACGAACTTGTAGAGCAGGTTGAAGATCTCGAATCGGCCGTCGAAACTAACGAGGATGACGAAGAGCTTCGGACGCGCATCGAACGGATCGAGCGTGAAGCGATCGAGGCGTTCAATACGCATATGGAAACCGTCGTCGACCTGCTGGACTATGGAAATCTCGCGCGGATTTGGCTCGAGTATCGGAACCCCGACACAAGAGGAGACGCGACCTTCGAGCTGCACGTAACGCGCCAAACGGATGATGGCACAACCTACGAGGATACGATCGATCACCTCAGCGAGAGCGAACGGGAGGTCACCGGCTTAGTGCTGGCATTGGCGGGCTATCTCGTCCACGACGTACACGAGGAGATGCCGTTTATCCTGCTTGATTCGTTGGAAGCGATCGATTCCGAGCGTATCGCACAGTTAGTCGAGTATCTCGAGGAATATGCCTCCTACATCGTCGTTGCCCTGCTCCCAGAAGACGCCGATGCACTCGATACCGGCTATCAACGTATCTCAGAGATATAACAGCAAGCAGTGGCTAACGAACAGATCGATCTCAAAGTACAAGACCGACCTATAGAGCGCTCAGCGACGCTCCCAGTCGACACCGATATTGACATCCTCCCCGCCCTAAAGGGCGAGGCTTTGCGCCTGTTTTCACGTAACGAGCGTTCATCGCATGGAGATGATCGGTTGTAGAGGAGAGAGACACCACTAATTCAAACGTTCCAAGATGAGACAGAGGGATAGATTTCTGCTCAAGGACACCACTGATTCAAACGTATTCCCTAGTAAGAACCTCTCAAGCAGGTATAAAACTGGTTTAGGAACTAGATGCCTGCTAGATCCACCACCACTTCGTTCGTTTCTACACACTTTCTAGTGCGGTTCCGGTTCTTGTTTCTATGTATTAAACTTTTCTCCAAACTAGAAGCACTTCTAAGTCTCCCCCCACTCTTTAGCCCATAACGTTTGAATCAGTGGTGTCTCTCACCCCCTTCGTGGAGATACCGTAACGTTTGAATCGATGGGGGGTCTCTCCAGAGAACGTAGGAAACGAATGAATCGTTTGTATCAATTGCACCCGAGGTATTATGTACCCGTTCTTCCATTGGGTGAGCATGGTCCTCTTCGAGCGGTCTGAGGAGATCTTCCAGGACGAAAACGTCCTGCATGATGACTATCAGCCACAGTCGCTCGAAGAACGGGATGAAGAAGTCGAGCGGTTCACGGCGTACTTACAACCAGTTATCAACGGCTCGCAACCCCGGCACATATTTCTCTATGGGAAAACAGGGGTAGGAAAAACTGCAGTTACAAAGTATCTTCTCCAACATCTTGAACAGGACGCTACTCAATATGATGACTTGCAAGTTCAGTCCGTCTATCTAAACTGCGAGGATCTCACGAGTAGCTATCGTGTCGCTGTTTCTCTTGTTAACGATCTTCGTGCACCAGATAACCAGATCAGTCGAACTGGATATCCATTAAATGCCGTCTATGATATGCTCTGGGAGAAACTCGACGAGATCGGCGGCACTATTCTGATTGTACTTGATGAGGTCGATTACATTGGTGATGACGATAGCATCCTCTACCAGCTTCCCCGTGCCCGGAGTAACGGAAAGATCGAGAACGCTCGTATCGGAATCATCGGTATCAGTAACGATTTCAAATTTCGCGAGAAGCTCGATCCACATGTTGAAGACACGCTTTGTGAACGTGAGCTCCACTTTCCTCCATATGATGCGGAAGATCTCCGCAATATCCTGCAAAAGCGCGCTGAGCTGGCATTCGACGATAACGTGCTCAATGGTGATGTTATTCCTCTCTGTGCTGCATTCGCTGCGCAAGATAAGGGAAGTGCTCGTCAAGGGCTAGATCTGCTTCTTGAGGCAGGTGATCTAGCACGTCGGCGTAGTGACCAACAGGTCACAGAACCCCATGTTCGTGAAGCAAAGCAGCTGCTTGAAAAGCAGCGAATAGAAGAAAGTATGAAAGAACTCACTTCTCATGGTCACCTCACTCTCCTTGCAATGGTTTCCTCGACAGTAAGCGATCCATCCTCTGTTCCATTGCAGAAACGGACAATCTACGAGAAGTATTGTGATCTCGTTCACGCTACTGATCGAGATCCTCTCGGTGGGCGTGCTTTCCATAACCACTTAGCTGAACTCTCGATGCTTGGGATTCTCGATCGGAGAAAACGCAATGAAGGACGTGGTGGTGGTATCTACTACGAATACAAGATTGATGTATCGATGGAAGCCGCGATTTCAACACTGGAGCATCTTCATTTGAGTACTGAACTCAATTTAGAGTCGTTACGGGAAGATGCGAAAAAACAAGAATTGATGTGAATTAGTCCGCCTTGTTCGGACTAACGGTTTCGCTGCAGACGGGACTTCCTGTTTCCAAGCCGTGCTTTGCAGGAGCCAAATCGGTTCTCGATCATTCTATGAGCACCACACTTACTCAGTGGCCGTCTCGATCATTTTCCCGAGTACTCATGTCGGACGGTATCGCCGCTGGTCTGATACTCGAGATAGACTGCACCATTTGATTCGTCCTTGAGAATCTGGGCAGTCCCGGGCAGTTCGTCCTCGGTAAATGGCTCTTTTCGACGTTGCTCGCAGGTCTCAAGCAACTTGTCGAGATACTCGCGTGTCTCACGAAGCGTCTCCTTGTCTTGCTTGGGAAGTCCTTCGGCAAGGTAGTTCGGGAGTGAAAGAGGTACAGTCGGTACCGTAACCTTGTGCAACAGTCGGTCCGTATTCAATTAAGGTTGTTGCACAAGGCAGGAGTGAGACTAGGTAGGGAGACAGAAGGAAATTAGTCTAGAAGAGCCAGTAATTGGGCAACGTAGGGGCTGTTCTCCCAACTCCGATGCGCACCAATCGTCGTGATGAGTGTTCGCGCTCCCTTATGGGTCATATGACCGTTATGGGCATAATCACAGATCAACCGTGGTGTCGGAACGATTCGCGGTCCTCGGAGCGCAGCATGGACCAGAGCGAAGTTCGTCCCGCCGAATTCGTCAGTCAGAAAGCTGTCGACATCAAGTGCGTTCGCAAGGACGATCCCATCGGTTTCGCCGTCGTCAAGACCAAATGTCGGTCGCGCTTCGATTGTGTCCGATCGGTCATACGGATCAATGACCGTGTAGTAGTCGCGAGCAGCAAGGACATTGGTCGCTGCAGCACCATGGATGTCCTGATACTGCGCCATGTCGCGTAGCTCTGTAACGACTTCAGACGGTAGAAAGACATCACATGAGGTGAGGAGATACTGGAGAGGATCGGGTGCAGTGTTAGTCTCAGAGTCAGCGTCTGCACGCGGCACTGCAAGACTGATGAGTGCGCTCGTATCGACGACGGCCGTCCGCATCGGTGGCCTGCTCATCGCTCATCGGCGTCATCGGTAGCGACCGTTGTCGCATCCCCACTATAGATATCGACGTCATCCGGAGCAGTAAGATCCAACGGCTCACCCTCGAGATCCGCTTTGAGGAGGCGGAGCCGCTGAGCAGTCTCGGCACCGACCAATTGTTTGACGGTCTCGAACTCAATCTGATTGTCGTAGTACTGGGCCGCAACCAGTTCCTGGAAGGTCTTGCTGTCCGCGGTATCCTCGATATACTCTCGGATGGCTTCGACGAGGAGGTCCGTCCGATCCTTATCGAAGAGATCAGCGATCGCATCGAGACGTTCGACGAGATACTCCGGGGACTGGAAGTGGACCCGTCGAGGTTCATCGCTTGCACTCATCTTATGTGCAAGTTCTGCACACAGAGTCATAATAGTTTCGTCGATTTGCACATAGCTTGCACATTAGAACGGTATCGAAGTCGGCACGAACGACTACAAAGCTGAAGTTCTAACAGCGGAAGTAGCGGAGTCGAAGTATATAAACAAATCCGGACATCGGAATCAGCGGAACCAAAGGTTAACATAGAATGGATGCTATGCTATGCGCAATGAGTACATTTAGCTTCAAACCAACTGGAAGCATCTTCGAAGAACGAGAAGCCCTACTCGAAGAATGGACGCCCGACGAACTGGTCGGTCGCGATGAAGAACTTACACAATACCACGCCGCACTCCAGCCTGTCATTGAGGGCGAAACCCCGTCCAACATCTTCATCTACGGAAAAAGCGGTGTCGGCAAAACCGCAGCCACCCGCTTTCTTCTGGATCGTCTCGAACGCGATGCCACCAATATCGATGGGCTAGATCTCAACACTATCGAAATCAACTGCGACGGTCTCAACACCAGCTACCAAACCGCAGTCGCGATCATCAATGAACTCCGCGATCCCGCAAACCAGATCTCTAACACCGGCTACCCGCAAGCATCCGTTTACGAATTCCTGTTCGATGAACTCAATCAGCTCGGTGGCACCGTCCTCATCGTCCTCGACGAGGTGGATCACATCAAAAATGACAGTCTTCTCTACAAACTACCACGCGCCCGGTCAAATAACGACATAGTGGACACAAAACTCGGCGTCATTGGGATCTCGAACGATCTGAACTTCCGAAAACAGCTGAGTTCAAAAGTCCGGTCTAGCCTCTGTGAGAAAGAGGTCTCGTTTAGCGCCTACGACGCCACCGAACTCTGTGAAGTCCTGCGGCAACGCGAAGCCGTCGCATTTCAAGAAAACGTACTGAAGGATGGCGTAATCGATCTGTGTGCCGCATTTGGCGCAAAAGACTCGGGAGACGCCCGCCAAGCATTGGATCTATTGCTTGAAAGCGGTGACATTGCTCGAGAAACCAACGCTGAGCACGTAACGGAACTCCACGTCCGTCAAGCCAGAGAACGCCTTCAAACTGACCAAATAATCAAAGGTATTGACAACTACTCCCAGCATGGACAACTGGTACTCTGGGCGCTAACCATTCTCGAAGAACAGGGTGATTCACCGGCACGAACACGAGAGATCAGGGCACCGTACGAGACTCTATGTGAACGCGAAGGAAGTGATCCAATCTCTGACCGGGCGATCCGTGAATATCTTGCCGAACTCGAAACACTCGGCATCACCTCCTCAACACAGATCAATCGCGGGAAGAGTGGTGGAAAGTACAAGAAACACAAACTGGATCAACCCGTCTCCAGCGTGAAATCCGGTCTGAAAGAACTTCTAGGACCTGAAGCAGAAGCCTAACACCACTGCTTCCGCTGTTAGCGAAGACAGTAGTCAACAGACCCTCCCCCCACTGCTTCCGCTGTTAGGACTATTGCTGCAACGACCATACCGGACAGTTCCGCTAAAACTATCTAGAAATATAACATAGTATTAAGTGTATAGGCTAGAAAACAGATCCGTAGGACGTTCTTCACCGAACGGCAAATGACCTCCTCCCATGGAGGTGATGCAGTCGTTCTTCCGTTAACAGCGGAACTCATGGGGTGGGGGAGGGTCAGTGCACTATTCATTCACTCCTCACTCCCGTACGTGCGGTACTCGGAATATATAGCGTCATCCGATTCATTCTTGAGGACGTGAGTATTCTCGGTCAGTTCGTCTATGACTGGTTCTTAGCGGCGTTTCTCACGAACTGTAAGCACTTTATATGAATTACAGGCGAGAATACCACGACGTTTATGGCGTGGATGAATTGCCGTCACCATCCGTTTAAACGCCCGGATCGGAAGGCTTAGGCGCCCAACAGACGTATATCCATCCGTCGATGTGCCGGTTTCCCGTCGCGTCTCGACACCCCGAAAACTGGCAGTTGACTCGGTGTCTGTCTCATCAAAACGTAAGCCCTCGGGACCGCGGACCGACAGAAAACAAGCAAGTAACTCCGAGCCACGAGCGTGATAGGAGTAACGGAGGCGTGGCACCTCCACGGGTTTGTCGGACTCAAAACCGTAAACATCCCAACGAACCGCCCGTTGGTGGGCGTGGGAGGCTCGCGCCTTTAGGCGCGGGAGGATGTCACCTTGTTTGGGAAGCCCTTCGATAAGGTAGTTCAAAGGTGATGAGGGTGCTGTTGAGGACATTCGACCTTGTGCAACAGTAGGGATGTGATAGCACGCTTATTGCACAAGGTGAAACAGCCGTCCAGAAAGAAGATGGCTCCATTAGGCAGCCTCCGTACCAGGTATCTGTTTCGGCCTCCTGTTACAGAAGTTCATTACAAATACCTGTTATAGATAGATGGTACAGATACCTGTTACAGGTTTTCGTTACAGAGAGATGGCACAGATAATTGTACCAGCAATGTCGAACAGATGTCTGACACAGATTTATGCTACAGTCTATCATCGATTTCTCATAGGCATGATCACTGCTGTCGTTTACTCCGAATCAGGGGGGACATACAAGACTACGACCACTGCTAATCTCGCAGTGGCATTAACGCGGATGGGGTTGGATGTCTGTGTCATCGATCTCGATCCCCAAGAGGGGAATCTGACTAGTCTATTCGACGTTGGGACACGGCGCAATGATCCTGATGCCGATAATTTGGTAAAGCACATCCTGGGGATGCCAGATGGTCCATTTACGGATCTGATCGAAACCTCGGATGAGGGTGTCGATGTAATTCCTAGTCACGATATGCTCAGTGATTTCACCTCAAACCTTGAGCAAAAGATTGCCTATGAAACGGGAATGAAAAACATGAGTAAGGAGGACTATCCTCGCTATGAACTGCTACACAACCTTCTGTGGAACGAAAACCAGCTGCATGAACAATACGATGCTGTACTAATCGATCCAAATGCGCGAGCGGAGGACCTGCTTTATAATGCGATTTTTGCCTTGCGCACCCTGATGGCGCCAGTCAAACCGGCTGGGAAAGGCAATCTAAGCCTTGACGGCCTAGATGAGATGGTTGCAAACATGAGTAAAGAGTTGGATATCCAGATTGGACTGTCCTGCGTTGTACCGTCAGGCATTGGGCAGACAAATGCCCACCAACAGTACCACAAGCAGTTCCAAGAGACAGATGAGTTCGAAACACCGGTTGCGATTGCCTATCGAGAGAGCCTAATGGACGCAATGTGGGAAGCACGGGGTTCTGCATTCAAGGTGATCGAAGAACGGTGGAAGACGTTTGAGGAAGACGGCGCGATGGTGAGCAAACCAGGATATCGACGAATTCGGGATCGGGAATTAGAGACACTACGTGATATCTGTAAATTGGCCGCATTTATCGCGACTGAGACGTTCGATGCAGAGATAGCATCAGAGGTGGTGGTGGAAATTGAAGGTAAAGGGACTGAACGATTTAGTGTAGGAACCAAGACTGAAGAAGTGGAGGTGACGACGTCATGACCAGTTTCAAATCCGGTTCCGGCAATCTTGATTTCAACAGCGGCAGTGAGAGTGCTTCAGAAGAAGCGGAAGAAACGAAGGATGAGAGTGAAACTGAGAGGTCGCCCGAATCGGAAGGGACAGCTGGCGATACAGAAACGAACGTTGTGACGGAGCCTGACCCGTCTGAGCGTATAGAAAAACAGCAGCCTGTCACGGAATATCCGTATTTCATACGGCGAAGTAACGTCACCGACGAACGAGATCATCGGATCGAGCTGCATCTGCGGCGGGAGATCAGTAGCCAGGAGGCAGCGTTCCGGAATGAGTTGGCAACTGAACTGGGTACAGATGCAGTTCCAAAGACAGACGCCCGGGAATTTGCGTTGAAGTTCGCGTTCCAGCATCCAGAGCGTGTTGCTGCCCTCATGCGCGACGAAGGATTCGGGATGTTAGATTAGAGAACTGGTCTCAAAATCGACGTTACGACCTGTTCTATGGTTACATCATCGAAATAACGAGCCCCCGTCCTCCGGAAGATCGTCAAGCTGGCAGGATAGAACGGTTCACTCACAGACTCTCAATGTGTCTGTTAATTGGCTGCCTTTCGAGTGGAGTTTGGTGGAGATCGCAGAGGAGAGATTGCTTGGGACACCGGCGGTGCCAGTTTCACCAGTATAGGAGCTCTTTAAGTAACACACACACACCACTATTGCCAGTTACTAAGCTACACGATAGCACTGCCATCACACCTAGTGTTTAGCTGATCTAGATTCTTCTACGTATTCTCTAGTACGGTTTTGGTTTGAGTAGTAGTGTAATAAAACTACCACTATCTAGGAGGGGATCGCGGATCCCCTCCAGTTGTTCGAGAGGTTTTACTGGCAATAGTGGAGTGTGAGTGGCATATAAGTGACCGATTTACTGGCAATACTGGTCCTATCGGTAGAATAGTGGTGATACTGGTGCCTATGGTTTTATTAGATACTCTCTCATGGGTCGGTTTACTCGGGAATCGTTCATCATCCAGAACAAAGACGTCCTCCGTGACGACTATCAACCCGAAAGTCTAGAGGAGAGAGACGAGGAACTCGACGAATACGCAGCCGCACTTCGACCTGTCATCCAGGGCTGGCAACCGAGCAACGTCTTTCTCTATGGCGTTACGGGTGTCGGGAAAACCGCTGCAACCCACAACCTGCTGAAAGAGCTGCGAATGTCTGCCGAGCAATACGATGACGTCAATCTCGAGGTTATTGAACTCAACTGTACTGGTTTTGACATCCTCCCCGCCCTAAAGGGCGAGGATTCCCCGAAGGGGAGTTCAAGGTTGCGCGTTTCCTCGGTAGTCAAATTCCCTTTCAGGAGCCACCTCAACGGTCGCCGTCCAATTATCACCAAGAACGTGCTTTTCAGCGCGTATAGCCCTGTCAAAGGGGCCTTCCTCGGTCACGTCCTGACCCATCTCGCTCTCGGGGTCGTGATCGTATCGGACCACTTCTCGCCACTTATCGTTGATCCAGTACTCGAGTTGTACCACAAAGCGCTCGACGCGGCCACGCTCGGTTGTGAGGCCTATACGGATTTGTAGCGGCCCTTCGAGTGGAGTCTCGTGTATGCGGTCGTAGTCACGTGGTGGGCCGGCAGGCATGAGTTATTACCTATTCAGTCGCGCCGCCATGGTGGTAATAGAATCAATTAGTAGCGATGCCTGTTCGGTAGCCTTGTGCAACACTGACCCGATTAGAAATGCGTTTGTTGCACAAGGTAAGGGAAAAGAGAGGCGCTACTCCTCGAGCATGTTGATCCGGCCGTGAACCCAACCCTTGCCCTGTCGGCAGATCACGGCCTTTTGGAACTGGTGAGTGATAGGATGCGCCCCTTCAGGGCACATAGCAGGGCCCATTTTGATCCGGACGTCCTGAGTGCGACCGAACGTCGCGCAGCGATCGTCTGATTACACTTTCTCGAGACCTGCGACCGAACTACCTCGAAGTCTGTACTGCCCTCAAGTTTGGTGCGGAATATTCCCGTGAACGAAGAACAATTCCGGCCCTATAGCAAGGCTGTCCGCCGAGTGATCAAACTCGTCGACGAGACCGATCTGAAGACGGAACTTGAAATAGACCGCATCATGAGAAGTTAGGCCACCTATCGGTGCGCCAGCAAACGCAAAGTAGATAGTCTGAAACGTCTGATTACGTCGATTTCTCATAGAAATCATTAAGCCATCAGCACACCATGAGGTAGTACTGAACATTCACTCTGGTGAGATGTATCAGGAATAATCATGATAACGTCAAACGTGACTGACAGTGTGCGATATAGCGAGAAGAGTACTAGGGAGGGATGGCGATGATTAGCGAATCCCTCAGTTATCTCAGAGAAAGCGAAGACCTCTGGAGAACAGTGATTATTGGTGGAATCCTCTCACTGTTCGGATTCCTGATCGTCCCCCTGTTCGCGATCGCAGGCTATCTTGTTCGTGTTCTTGACCGGACTGCGAGTGGGAACGATGAAGCGCCCGGCTTTGAGGACTGGAGCGAGCTGATCGTTGAGGGTGCGAAGGCAAGCGCAATCGCGTTCATCTACGCGTTCGTCCCCGTAGTCGTTCTGATCGCGTTCGCCCTGAGTGCCGGTCTGCTCGGGTCGACCGGCAGCGACATCCTCGGAACGATCGGCGGGCTTGGCATCTTCGTGGGGATGGTGCTCTGGCTCGGATTGAGCCTACTCGCGGCATACGCTATTCCCGCAGCACTGGCGAACTTCGCGGAGAAGCGGACCCTAGTGTCTGGATTCGAGGTCGGGACCATGCGTCGCGTGCTGATGGACAAAACCTACGCTACCGGCTGGCTGATGGCATTCCTTGTCATCATCGGTGGGAGCATTGTCTCTAGCCTGCTTAACGTGATTCCGATCCTCGGCTTCATCGCTGGTGCGTTCGTCGGTTTCTACACCATCGTAGCAGCCTACTATATCATCGGCCACACCTGGGCTGACATTGAGCAAATTCCCGTTCGGGAACGTCCCGAACCAAAGGAACAAGCCCAGATCTAACTCGATCTCGTCTTTTCTATGTGGTTGTGCCGGAATTCGGTTGAAGCGTTTTCTCCCGAAAAACACATACTGCGGAGATCGGTTCATTCGTCTCTTCTATCACTACCAACAATTAATATCGATTCAATGAGTTTGCTCGCTCCCCGTCGAAGGCGTTCCGAGAGTGCCTGATGTGAGATTCTTGGTCGCCGCCGTCATTCTCGAGCCCGGCGTCTGACATCGGTTCCTGGAATCGATCCCGTGCTATCGTTCGAATCTCCGTTGGTACTCTTTGAGGTGTTCGGTCAAACGGTCTTTCTTGCTGTCTCGGTAGCTATCGATAGACAGTCTGTTTCCTCGTTAAGAGATCGTGACTGTTCAATTAGCCGAATATTTTTCCTTGTCTATCGATAGTTAGACTCATGAACGGATCCGCCCCCTCACTCTCGACCATCCTTGAGGGAGTCGATCAGCTTGGCCCACCTGGGACGCCACTCACAACCGCGGAAGTCGCCGCCAAATTTGAGTGTACAGATCGGACGATCTACAACAGGTTAGACACGCTCGTCGAGATTGGAGTCCTCGAAACCAAGCAGGTCGGTGCTCAGGGGCGCGTGTGGTGGCGACCTCTCAATGAGTATGATTCTACGGCTACTGATGAATCGGAGCAGAAGACTCCTGTTGCCGATAGCAATGGCTCTACTGAACCAAGAGCTCGACTCTGTGAACGCGGGAGGGACCTTGCAGTTGAACTCGCTACAACGAAGCAATTGCAAGAGATCAGCACTAGATTGATACAGAAGGATGATATCGACACCCTCTATGAAGAGATTCTTGATGCCGTCGTCACCATCATGCACGCTGACTTCGCGCGGCTCCAGTTGCGCGATCCCGACCAGGGCGACCTCAAGCTCTTAGCTGACTCGGGATTCGACGAAACCACAGCATTGTGGGACCGAGTCGATTCCGACTCGAACGGACCGTGTAGCGTGGCATTGGAAACTGCCCAGCGAGTTATCGTCTCAGACGCCAAAACCTGCGAGTTTATGGCCGACACGGAGGATCAAGAAACACTTCTTGAAACCGGTATCCGTGCTATTCAGAGCACGCCGCTCGTCTCGCGCAGTGGAGATGTCATTGGAATGCTGTCGACACACTGGAAAGAGCCTCACGAACCGTCTGAGCGTGATCTCCGCTCACTGGATGTACTGGCGCGCCAAGCTACCGACCTCATTAACCAGCAGCAGGTGAAAGAAGACCTCCGCAAAAACCGGGAGCTGGTAGCAGGACAAAAGCACGTCCTCGAGAAACTCGCGAAAGGAGCCAGCTTAGACGAGGTGTTGACCACACTCATCGACGTGATTGAAGCGTACACCGGGGGAATGTATGGGACATTTCTTATTTCTCAACTCGGTGAAGAGCGATTTAAAACGGTAATCGGACCGAATCTACCGGAGTCGTATACAAGTGCATTGGAAGGAGCCTCCATGTCCCCCCCGTATCTGGGCCCGTGCGGCAAAGCAGCACATCTAGGCCAGACCGTGATTTGTGATGACCTCGAAACCGACACACGCTGGGCGTCAGAGTGGCGTGAGTTGGCGCTGTCACACGATTTGTATGGTTGTTATTCGACGCCAATTATTGGTCCTGATGACGAAGTTCTTGGGTCGTTTGGTCTCTATTCGACCCAATCCGGTGATGTGATTCCTGATCAAAAGGTCCGAGAGGCAGCCTCCAATATCGCTGGAATCGCTATCAACCGCAAACGAACCGAGGAGGCGCTCCGTGAGAGCGAGGAAAGTTACCGAGAACTGTTCGAGTCGATGACCGAGGGCTTTTGCGTGATCGAGAAGATCGAGACCAATCCAGACGAACCACTCGACTTCCGATACGTGAAAGCAAATCCCGCCTTTGCAGAACAATCAGGTCTCGATGATGTGGTCGGACAGACCATGCGAGAGATCATCCCTGAGGAGGCTTCTGAGTGGATCGAGGTTTATGATACTGTCGTGCAGACCGGGGACGCAAACCGATTCGAGCGCGAACTCATAGCAGAAGAGCGCACACTGGAACTGTACGCGTTTCCGGTTGGCGATAAGGCCAGCGAGCAAGTTGGCGTGATATTTCAGGATATCACCGAGCGTAGACGAATGGAAGAGCAGGTTCGTGAGTCGGAAGAGAAATACCGCACGCTATTCGAATCAGTCGATCAAGGCTTTTGTATCATCGAGATGCTGTTCGATGAGGACGACGAGCCCGTCGATTTCCGGTTTCTGGAAACCAATCCAGCGTTCGAAGACCATACTGGATTGACGGACGCCGAGGGGAACCGAATGCGTGAACTAGAACCGGAACACGAACAACACTGGTTCGACATCTACGGTGAGATCGTTGAGACGGGCGAATCAAAGCGATTCGAACAGGAAGCCCAGGCACTCAAGGATAGATGGTACGCGGTCAACGCATTCCCACATGGCAGCGAAGACAGCCACCAAGTTGCGATCCTCTTCGAGGATATTACCGAGCGCAAGCAGCGCGAGGAACGCGGGCGATTCCGCACGAAGCTGACCGATACGCTGCACTCGATTTCTGACCCAGTCGAGATTCAGGCAGAGGCCGCTCGTGTCATTGGAGAGCATCTCAACGCCGACCGAGCGAATTATTGCGAAGTTCTCACCGAGGACGGCCAGGTGATGGTCCATAGCGAATATCGCCACGGCGACGTTCCGCCCGCTACCGGCGAGCATCACTTTGACGACTTCGGCCAGCACATCTTGGAGACACTTCAAGCGGGTGATTCCGTAGTGGTAGACGACCTAACGACCAATCCGGCGTTCAGCGAGCAACAACGTACCACATATGAGGAATTCGACATTCGATCGTTGGTGGCCGTACCACTACTCAAAAAGGGCCACTGCACAGCGTACGTGGTTATCAACCAGACGACGCCGCGAGAGTGGACCGACAACGAGATAGCGCTCGTCGAAGAGACCGCCGAGCGCACGTGGAACGCGGTCGAACGCGCCCACGCCGAGCAGGCGCTCAAACAGGCTAATGAGGGCCTCGAACGTCTCACTACCGGTAGTCGCGATCTAATGGATGCGAGTACACAGACCATCACGGACCGAGCAGCCGAACTTACACGGACCGTCCTTGATGTTGAGTACACAGCTCTCTGGGAGTACGACGAAACCACCGGCGAATTCTCCGAGCACATCCACGACACTGCTCCAGGAACGAACCTCGACATAAGTCGACTTTCTGAGGAGCTCTCTGAACGAGTTTGGCACGCCTTCATCAACAACCAAACCGTCGTCGAAAACGATCTCTCGATTCTCGAAAACGAACGTGAACACGATGGGGAACGCGCAGTGAGGACGTCACCACTCCAGAGTTACACACTGATCCCGCTCGGCAGACACGGCGTCGTCTGTGCGGGCGCCACTCACACAAAGGCGTTCGACGAACAAATGGTCGATCTCACGACCATGCTCGGCGCGACCCTCGAAACGGCGTGGGATCGAGCGTCGGGCGAGCAACAACTGGCACGACAGAACGAGGAGCTAGCGCGTCTCGATCGCCTCAACGGCCTCATCCGGGAGATCGACAAAGCGCTGGTAGAGGCCGACAGTCTCGGGGAGATCGACCGGGCCGTCTGCGATCGGCTGGCAGCCTCCGATCAGTATGAATTCGTTTGGATCGGCGAACGCGATCCGACGACGGAGACGATTACGCCGCGCGAGTGGGCAGGGGTCGATAGCAGTTACATGGATGAACTCACGATCTCGACTGACGAGACAGCGCTCGGTCGAAATCCCATCGTCGCCGCGGCAGACACATACGACATGCAGGTTGTTTCCGATATCGCTACTGAGACCCGGTTTGAACCCTTGCGTGAGGCGACTCTCGAACAGGGTGCACGCTCGTGTATCAGCGTTCCACTGGTGTACGAAGAGTCGTTGTACGGTGTCCTTTCGATTTATGCCGGTCATCCCCAATCTGACGAGCGGGACCACGCTGTGTTAGCGGAGCTCGGCCACACAATTGCTCATGCTATTAACGCGGTCGAGACCCGAGAGACACGCCACACCGACCGTGTCGTTGAACTCACACTCCAGTGTCACGGACAGACCACACCGCTGTGCCAGCTTGCACGAAAAGCGGGCTGTACAATCGAGTTCGAGGGACTTGTTTATCGATCGGACGGTGAACCGGACGTCTTCTTCACTACGAGTGGCGTCTCGTCAGAGAATCTTATTGCGGCGAGCGAGCAGGTGACTGCGATTACAGAACTACGCTGTCTCTCCGATCAGGCTCCTGAGAGTGAGACTCTGTTTCGAGCACGGGTGTCCGAACCAACACTCGCGTCTCTGATTATCGAGCAAGATGCAGTCGTGCGTACGCTCACAATCGAGGATGGGACGGTAACAGCGATTGTTGATGTTTCGCATACAGCGAATGTTCGTGTGTTCATCGAACGACTGCAAGATGATGCATCAGGTCTAGAGTTACTCTCCCGGCAAACCCGAACTCGAGCCCTCAAGACCCAAAGCACGTTTCAGTCGATCTGTAAAGAGCGCCTAACAGCCAAGCAACTGGCCGCACTCAAAACAGCGTACTTCAGTGGATTCTTTGAATCTCCTCGTATGAGTACAGGCCAGGAGGTTGCTGCATCGCTGGACGTATCGCAACCAACATTTACAGCTCATCTTCGGGCTGCAGAACGGGAGGTGTGTACCCTCCTTTTTGCCGCACAAGAGATACCTGCGAACTCATAGTCAAATGTTCTACAGGGCCGTACAGGCTCAGTATTGAAATCGATTAGGGCTCAGTTGGCCTATGTTAGGGTTAAGAAATATGTACATTCGCGTCTACAGCCTCACTAGTGACTGAGAGTCATTAAAGGACAAACTGGATGATAACACTGTTCATCCACTCTCATAGTCACCAAAACGGCAGGGAAAGGAAGTGAGAGTGCCTCTGACAGCCTCTGACCGACACCATCCGCCACAAGTGGAGCAAGCGCGGTCCATTGCTTGAGTCCCTCTTGTGGGACCGTTCATGTAGACGGTCCAACTGGTGTAGGGAGACGCTAGTGTATAGCTCATTCTATATTTCATCCAATCACTAGTTAGTAAAGTACTAGCAAATCAACAATAGATTTCAATACGTAAACACCTCATCCTACTTCCTAGGCGCATACGCGCTTCGGTCCTTGAGGTAGGACTTTACTGTGGACTCTCGGTAAGTAGTCGCTTAGCCTACTGGCAGATCCCAGCCTCGCCGGTGTCGAAGCTCTGGAGATCGCCCTTCACGAAGCAATATTCCTCCCACTGCTCGCGATCGGACGGTGGACGACCATCACCTGATGAGTGAGTGTGCTCCTCGAAGACTGTCCCGATTCAGTCCTGCAAATGAGCGAGTTCAAATACCATGATCTCCAGATCAGGGGCGTCCTCGTACCGACAGACCCACGTTGGACCTAGGGGAACGCCATTCCGGGCGGCTGATTGAAAGAGCCGACATAGTTCACGGTCTACTTCTTCCGTGCTCTGCACGTCATAGGGAGTCTCGATACAAAGACTACGCTCTATTATCCGAAAAAGTACAAGCCTGGTATGCCATCTCTTGGTGGAGATTAAGCCAGTTGGTTCTGTTGAAATCCTTCAGGGTTGACAGTAAGAAGTGATCTCTTCGTATCGGATTTCATGGATCCGATGCGAAACTAGCCTCTCAGCAAATCGCACGACTGCGAGAGGGTTTCAACAGAGCCAGCCAGTCATACTTATCTTTGACACGTTTGCCAAGACAGGAGCATACCAAGGGACGAGATTATACCTGTTTATCCCCTTTACACAAAAGCAAGGATTGGACCACCTTGCAGCTATGAGCGTCTGAGTTCAGCGGGGACTCAAATATAGTTGTCAGAGGCTATGGATTCCAGGAGAATGGGCTTCAGGGTGATGTCAGAGGCGTCCTGAGTCCCCCTTTCCTATTAGTGCTTTTATGCCAGGAGAGGCGTCTGTTAGCACCGAGATATACTGATTCAACACGTTGCCATCCCCGTTGTCGACCAGATGCCGAGTGGGGCTGTGACCGCAGACGAGTAGGCTATCGGTGAGGTGACCTGCGGGATCAAGACAGGTCGTGACCCCCTCTATTGATTCCAGCATGGTCTGTCAGGCATAATCACCATGAAGGTGTGGCGGTATATTCTGTATCTGCGCTACAGCAAGAGGGCTCGATTGCCCATGCGATCATTTGCTCGATGCGCATGCCTCTGACACAATGAACCTGAACAACCACTCACCATTCGATCGTCGACACACAAAGCGAGGTAGAGATGAGTAGCAACATCGACGCGGTTGTGCCCTGCGATACCGATGTCTTTGGCGGGACAACAGCCCATACGGCTGTCTTCAAGACACTCGCATCGCGATCATGCCGCTATGTCATCTACTATTTCTTAGCGACATCTGATTCCAGTAGCTCGATTGAGGACGTAGTTGCAGGAATTCAAACGCTTGCAAGCCAGGAGAGTAAACAATCAGCAGTAGTTGAGAATAACCAGCTCAAATCACTCTTGATGGAGGAATCCCTCCCGCAACTCGAGGGACTTGATGTCATCGAATACGATTCACGAAGCGGGTGTGTTCGATATCACCAGCAGCCCTTTATTGAAGAGTACGCCGAACATGCGGCGTATCAAGAGTTGTCGGCGGATTTCGTTCGAGACGCTCTCTAGAAGTCAGCCAGAAGAATCACTGCTGACTCACTGTAACCTCCCGTTCTATCACTACCGTGCCTACAGCAGGGATTTGTTGCGCATCGAGAGAGATATCGACATTGAAGTCGACCCAGTAACCGGACACAGCCATTTCGTACGCATATCGTTGCTGTGCACTGCTGTTTCTCTGATTGCCACTGGATGTGAACGCCTGAGGATTCACCTGGTGTCGGTCCAGAGTCTCTGTTGCTCCACTCATCCCATTAGATGAGTGTCTGAAAGAAGTCGAGCTGTCAGAGGCACCGCTTCGCGCTGGGAGATGGTATCTTTGATGAGAGCGGCCATCTCCCCCCGCACAGGCCAGAGACGCTCTCCTCTGTTTAAATGGAGTGTCAGAGGCACCCCGTGAGAGCGTGTAGCCTCCCGCTCTTGATCTGTGTCTGCTGTGGAAGGCAGACATGTATTCGATGTGGCGAGAGTACTATGGTAATTGGCCCTTACACATCATGATTTAACCGGCTAACCCACTATATATACTATCGGCGAGTACGGTGATATCCCTCAATCAGTAACGTATTCCTGACTAGCGTCGCAATTGCCCGTCGTAAGCGTTCGGTCACCGCTTGATCAGAAATTTCAAACCGCTCGCTCAGATCCGATGTATTTGCCTCCCGTGGGATATCACAGTACCCTCTCGAACAGCCATCGCTAACGTTTCCTACTGGGCTTCGGTCAAACCGTAGAACGTCGTTTGATCATCACTTCGAAGATTCCTCACACTAGAAACGTCATTGGTATCGTCATACCCATTGATGGTATTGCTGTTGTCTGCTGAAATCCGTAAGAGAGATTGTGAGAGTCTTTGATGAATAATCTCACTATTTATTGCTATATGGCAATCCCTCAACAAGAGACTTAACCAGCAGCCACCTATGTTCAGATGATGTCCGCACTCCAACCACGCTCATCCAAGAAGCAGCTAGAGGCAGAAGAAAAGCCTACCCTCTTCTGTCCAAGGTGCGATCATCAGGATCATTGCCTGGGCGATTGGACATCAACTCACAAGGGGGACAAACTCGTCATCTCCTGTCCGTACTGTTCAACCGTACTTACGACAAGATACTGTTCACGTACCCCCTAACCAGATTCTCGCTTCGATCTTACAGACCCGTTTGACTAAGATCGGATTCCTGTGAGAAAGCGATCGCCAGCGCAATCATCCCGATGAGCAACTCGCTAGTCGAGATCAGTACCTGAAGGCCGTTATGCCAGTTACATCCTCGTGTTTGTGTGTGGTACGAATTCTCACACAAGATGCAGATATCCTTCCTCAGGCATATCTATCTCTCTCACATCGCGGTATTGGTACGATATCTCTTTGACGTCGTCCTGCTACAATCCACTCCGAGCCAAGTGCGAAACCCGTACAGACGATCTCGAAGAGTAGGGCTGAAACCTCTTCGGTTCCGATAGCAGGGCCGGATCTTCCCTATGCGGGGGATTTCACGTCCTTTAGGGCGTGCGAGGATGTCAATGGAAGTTCTTCGTTCTTCTTGCGTCCTCAAACGTCCATGTGACGAGCTTTCATTGACGAATTTGTACTCGAATTACACTTACAGCGTATTAGCTGATAGATTGATTCAATAGATAGTACATACTTCCAATATTTTTCTGAATAGAAACAATTATTTAAACCGATTCTCTCATCGGCTGTAGGGGCCTTTAGCTCAGTCTGGTGAGAGCGCTCGGCTCATAACCGAGTGGTCACCGGTTCAAATCCGGTACGGCCCATAGGACTGATAGTAATGGGGAGGGAAATAATCGCACGGATATGGTTATTTCTGGCCCGATTTTGAGCCTCCCAGGATGGTTTGTATACCACATTTTTCTATACTTTCCAATAGCAGAAACTCGACGTTGTACAAGGTGTGGTCCTCCTGTGACTGGCGCCCATTTTGGCCCGATGCTTCGTGTCGCTCTCAGATTTCGTCATCTGAGGACCAACGAACGATAACGAGAGGAAATTCAGACCAGCCGGGCCATGCTGTGTCAGAGGCACTCCCGGGTAGGAGTCGGCCCGACTGGCCCCATCCGATTGTCAGAGGCACCTGCAAGGTGTGGGCACACCCTCAGGGTGAGTGGCCTGCCTTCGCGGCAGACGACTCTAATTACCAATGCTATATGCATAATAGTTGACTTGGTGAGCCATGATTTAGTCTCACCAGCCCTAATTCGCGTGTTTCTCCGCTCGAATACATTCACTCACAGCTTCTCACCCATGAGTGCATTCCGGGTGAGCGTTGCAATCGCCCGGCGCAATCGTTCCGTCACCGCCTGATCGGAAATCCCCAGCTGCTCAGCCAACTCCTCAGTGTTAGACTCACGGGGAATATCATAGTATCCTTTACGAACGGCTAAGATGAGTGCTTCTTGTTGAGGTTGCGTGATCCCAAACGCTTGGTCGGAGTGGTGCTCTCGAGGATTATAGATTCGGAGTACCTCGATACTGATCCGACTGTCTTCACAATGTTTGTGGAATGCTGAGAGTGAGCGGTGAGTCCGAAAGCGCAACGTGAACTGCCACGTCTCTGCTGAGCCACTCGCAGACATGAGATGGATGTTCTCGTCGCGAAAGTAGCGAAACAGGTGATCGTAGTCGAGCGCCCACTCGATCGCGTAGAGTGACCGATCACTTAAACTCTCAATTCGCTCAACTGCACTGACTGTTGGATGAGCATCGATACTGCTTTTGAGCGACTCATGGGCGTTATTCGTGATCCAGACAAACAGAGCCGTCGATCCTGGAAGCGGGACAAGTGATTCGAGTTCGATGCGTGTCGCTTCTGGGAGGGTTGAAAATACTCGCCCCCATTCGAACTCACCTGCAGTAACCTCCACTTCAACAAGAACGCTCATCGCATCATCTAATACCCATTTCTCTTATTGTAATTAAATTATTAGTATGGTAAAGCATGATTTTTATGATATTTCTTGGAGCGGCAATTCTTAGGAGGGGAGTTCACAAAAGAGTAGCCCTGGCGCTAGGAGGGCTCGTTGGGACCCGCGGTTGAAATTAGTATGACTAGTCAGGGCCGTTTAAATAGGCCCGCAGATTTTTTATATAGGATCGTAGTGATGCGGTTTGACAGGCCAGTGGTGAGAGCGATGATGTTTCATATTATGGAGTGCCTCTGACAGGGTCGCTCTCTTCTGTGGATACGTACTATTGTTATTTAACTGTTATGTAATACTAGTTAACAATAGCCAGATGAATAAAATAACTGAGGCGTGCACAGTGGTAGTCCTTGCGTCAGTTATGCGTCATCTGTACGTCAGACGTATGGCTGACTTATATATGTTACTCAAGCAAAAAATACAAATAAGTGACTGCTGTATTTTTCAGTGCCGCCATCAATTGTCAGAGGCACTCCACGGGAAAGGGATGGTCCCTGTGTTTCTTCTCATTGACGAGGTGCAGTTGGTGAGTCAGCCACTATTCTGCCATGGATGACTACCACAGTTGGAGTGACCGGTCCCCCTCTTCATTCTAGTCACACATACATGTACACCATCCAGAATTATTCTCAAGGGCAGTGGCGTATTTGCCGTGGTAGATCAGAGACAGTCAGTTGGTGCGAGCGTGCCATGGACTGCCCGATTTGGGGTCAGGCCTGCACACCGACCCCGATGCAGTCTCTCAGTCTCAATCATGACGCACGTTTTTATATTCGATTCGTCCATTACTTCGCCCTTGAAAACCTCTCCAAATCGGAGAGGTCAACCATGAACGGGAGGGGGTATGCGTGCAGCCGGGAATCATTCAGGCTGCAATAACTCGTAGAGCCTTAACCATATTAATTATTATGTCTCTATAGTGATTGAATATCAATCTACCTTGTGCAACATGTCTCTCTAATTATGACAACCGTTGCACAAGGCAATGAGAAAAACTGACTACTCTTCGAACATCTTGATCTGGCCGTGGACCCAGCCCTTACCCTGCCGGCAGATTACGGCCTCGCCAAGATCGAAATTCCGGAAGTCGCCCTTTGCGAACTGATATTCCTCTTTCTCCTCGCTCTCGTTGGGCGTACGACTGTCGCCTGAATTCCGGGTGTACTGTTCGAAGGACGTCCCGACAGTCTCGCGGAGAAAGTTGACGCTCTCCACGTCGGCCACTCGAAGCCTGATCACCGTGATCATGCCCGAGAGCAACGCGTGGGCGCGTTCTTTCCCGTACGTGTCCTCGAGCTGGGCGATCGACTGAAGCGAGAGAATCGCCTGGCAGTTGACGCCGCGGCCGACGTTGATCAGCTCACCGAGGCGCTTAATCGTCGTATCCAAGTGCTCGATCTCGTCGAGGAGGTAGTACGTCGACCGGTCGGGGTCGTCCATGCCGTGCATGATCGCTTGGTCGATTAGGTAGCGAAACACGGGCGCGATCGTGCCGGACTGTCGAGTCGGGTAATCGAGCACCAAGACCCGCCCGTCCGGATTCTCCATGTACTCGCGGATAGAGAACTCGCCCGATTCGGCGAAGTCACCCACAAAAAGATCCGTGATCTGCTGCTGAGCTGTTGCGAATACGGAGCCAGCCTGGCGTTCGGTATCGGGGTTGATCGCGCTCGCGGCGGCTGCGAGATCCTCGTGGCCATCCCGAGTAAGTTTCTCGTGCATTTTCTCCGGCGGTGTGCGTTGCCAGTAGCGCACGAGGTCGGCGCTATCCGGGTCTGTCACGTCGCGCCTGATGTATTTCAGCGTTGCTGCGAACAGTTGGCGAGCAGCGCCGGTCCAAAAATCACCTCCTTCGTCCGGGAACAGCCCACGGGCAAGTTCATCGGCGTCCTCTTCGGCTGCGATCTCCGCGAAGATATTCTATGCGATTGCGTCCTCGTTCTCGTCGGTCGAACCCTCGGATGAGAGCCGGATCATGGGTGTTTCGCGGTCACCAAGGAAGTCTTGATAATCGGTTTTGTGATCGTAGATGACGACCGGCTCATTTGGGTCGTTCTGGAGCTGATCGACGAAGTGTTTCAACGTCTCACTTTTCCCCGCGCCCGACGCACCGAGAGCGAGCAGCGAGCGACGGGGAATCCGCACGCCTTTGATGAACCGGTTGTCGATATCCTCGGCGTCTGCGCTCTTGAGCTTGATCGGGTGGACGAAATTTTCCTCGTCGGGCTCCGGGGCGGACGGGAATACTTTACGTTTCGCTGCGAAGGCCGACCCGGCCGCTCCCGCCGCGGCCACTGGGAGGAGGGATTCGACTGTCATGGATGCGGTCCCCTCCCCCTTTCAAGATCACGCTCGCGTCCGCGTTCCTGTTCCTGCTGCTGTTCGTTCTCGCGAGTCCGGTCGCGTCTGTACTCGAGATACGTCTCGTGTGCGTGCTCTCGCTCGCGCTTGATGTCGTCGGGGTACATTTCTAAGTCCTGCTTGTCGTTTGCGGTCATGGCGATATGGACGTCCTTGCCGTGCTCTTTGTCGTCGTGAACGGCGTAGACGTAATCGGCAGTCGGCCGGTCCTCGATCATCTCACTCATGTACTCGCGGGTGCCACGGTCGAGCTCCCCGTCGGAGAGGTCGTGGTCTCGAGGACTAATGATGATGTGCCGGTTCCGTTTCCCGTCGGCCTTCTCGTTGAACTGCTCGATCTCTTTCTTCGACATGGGGCGGCCGGTCCTGTCGCGGACCGTTTGCTGATCGTGCTGGAGGTAGTTCGTGAGTGCCTCCGTGCCTTCGTCGTCGGCATAACTCGTCTTGTAGATCGTGTCACGGTCGTCTCCGTGCATGATTAGATCAACTTGTCGGTGTCATCCACCTTCCCCGAGTCATCGCCGTCGTCGGTATCGTCCCTACTATTGTCGGTCATAAGGCCGTCGACGGGGTCGTGTTCGGCGAGTGGTTCGCGGAGCCGGTTACGCGACCATTTGAACTGTTCGTCGACCCATGCCTCAGGCGGTCTGTGCTGGCGCATGAGCAGCCGGAAGTTCACGAGGGGGTAAGTTCCCGGCTCTGGCGTGGAGATCGCGAAGGGCCCCGGTCGTTTCCTCAACGTCTCCGACTGAGTCGTCGATCCGGTCGATAGCGCGCTGGGTGATCTCCTCGAGGCGCTGTTCGACGTTGAGATCCTCGGCGAGTTGTTCCTCGGCGTCGAGTTGGCGCTGGCGTCGGATGAGCTGGAGACAGTAGGCACTCAAGGATTTATCTCGTTCTTCGGCTTCCCGTTTGAGCGCGTTTTGTTCACTTTCTGAGACGTAGAACGTGACCCGTTTGGTCCGTCCGCCGTCGTTGTCGTCGCTCATGTGTTTTCGTCCGTGGGGTATGCTGGTAGAGCTGTGTTTGTCTGTTTGGTGGGTGTTTTGGGTGTAAGGCAGGTTAAAACCTGATGTGGCCAAGGCCACATACCGCTGCCGTCGGCCGGTTTAGTCTACTGTGGTGCACAGTAAGACCACAGTGGTCAAGATCCTAGTAGTTTGGAATCATCTGAGTGGTCCGAAGCGTGGGCATATCCGGCTGGTCTGAGAACGAGGGCATACCAAATGTATAATATATACTATATTTTAGTCCGTCTTACCTTGTGCAACATCTCCCTTTCCAGCAGAGGCGATTGTTGCACAAGGAAGATGGCATAGAATGATCTTTATAGCATGGTTTCATGCCAACTGTTATCGAATTTGCTGATACGGAGAACGTGCGAATGTAACACGAATTAGAGAGAGTTCACTTCGTGGCATAGCGTTACTACAGAGAAAATAGTAGCCCAGTAGCTGATTCACTGATCGTGATCAAACTCATCGATTGGCTGGCCGACTTCAGACTGGGCCAGCTGTTCGGAGGCGCGGCGAAGCCGTTCAGATAGTGCCTGATGGGAGATTCCTACTTCATCGGCAAGCTCTTCGAGTGAGATCTGCCGTGGAATCGTGAAATAGCCGTGTTCAACGGCTGCTTTGAGCGCTTCTCGCTGTGGACCAGTAAGAAGTTCGGTACCCTTGGTGCCTGCGTTGAATTCGCGAACGCGCTTTACATCAGGTGTAATTCCGCTCTCTTTGAGGCGGTTGTGAAACCGGGTGAGGTGAGCATTGTCGGCAAACCGTATTCGGAGCTCCCATTGTCCGTTGAATCCTAATGCAGTCAATATCACGCCGTTTTCTTCCTGAACGAGATCTACCATCGACACTCGATCCTCTGTGACATTGATGCGGTACAAGAAGGGACCCTCTCGCAAGCCAATATACTCGAAACTGGCCACTGTTGGATCGGCGCGTAATGCAGTTTCAATTTCTCTTCGTGAGTACCCCCGAATCCAAACGTGCGGCCACTCCTGGTCGGTTTGCATTGTCACCGTGTTCTCCATTTTGAAGCGAATATCATCTAACTCCTCGAAAGTCTCCTCGAGTGCCGTTTCAGCTGCTTGAACGGTGATTGTGAGAAGAACAGTCATGGATTGTACTTGCAAATGCTGGGAGAACGAAAAGCGTTTTTGCGTTATTTGAGGTATGTGGATTTCAGTGAATTTACGCGAATTGTAGAGATACTAACGAACACGTCAATAGTGGAATAGTTGGTATCGTAGCTCCTCGAGTCAAGACTAAAGGATACCTGTTCGTAGAGTCCGATTACAAACCTAGAACAGAGTAGTACTGCATCAACTCGACACCAGTAATTAGCGGATAGTCCTGATGGTGATCCCGTAGAGATGGTATACCAACTAGAGACATTCTATGTCTACACTCCTCAGTAGAATAAGTAAGGGTTGAAGCACAGAGACACCTTACGTGACGGTAAGCGGGCGAACTCATCCAAGAGCGGGACTCAGGGTGATGTCAGAGGCGTCCTGCGTCCCTCCTCTTTTGGGCACTCTTACGCTCACTCGGAGCGTACGGTTCGTGTCCAAGCAATGTGAACCACCGGATAGGTGAGCATGTTAGGTCTGCACACGCAGGTCAGTTATTAATGATAATCAGTTCTGCTTATACTGAGAACATCGCAGTCACCTCTGACTAGAGAAACCTACGTATATTACTGCTCACGTTCAGCCTCAGAGAAGGCATCATTCTCGAGGACGGTATATGACTGTTCTTCACAACAGAACTCGTCACCGCCGACAGGGTGAATAGTCCCGTCCGACCAGACGCGAACGGGGGTATACGTACCGCACTGGTCGCACTCTGCTACTGCCTTTGTTTTCTCAGTCTCTACTTCCTGTCCTTCTTTCTCGGACATGGTCTCGATACGGAGTTGAGACCTATCCAAAATAACTCTACTGATGAACAGTGGCTATAACCGTCATCATGTGTACCCCTACGCTCGTCCAGCGGATTTCTTATCTGGCGACGATAATAGTTGCTTTGTGAACATTACTACCTGTTCTTTCAGTTCTATGTCTATATAATCACTCTTTTCAAGATTCAGATAGGGGTTAAGTTGGTCTTCGAGGTCGGTTCGACGAATCGTTCCTTGAGTTTGATTATACTCAATGATACCGTAGATACGATTCCCGAAGTGAGTGTGTTCGATATCATCAACAGTCCTTCGTCGAAGAGTATGCCGAACATGCGGCCTATCAAGAATTAGTGTCGGGTTTCGTACAGGATTCGCTGTAGCAGGAATGACAGTTATTGCACAAGGTCGCTAGCGTATCTTTTTCAAAAACGTCGCACGTCTCTTTTGCGAAAATCGCATCTGTAGGGCATAGTAGTGGTATTTAAATAACAGGATCCCGTACTAACTACTGCTTCGTTACCCTTTCCTGGGCGAGAGAGGGGGCAAGGTGTGTCAGAGGCACCTTTTCTGCAGGTTTCTCGCTGACCCCTCTCACGCAATAGTAACGCGATTACTCCTTATTAATGTTCTGCTCAATATCATGTTTAGTGTGAAATTCACA
>NZ_LTAZ01000017.1 GCF_001593955.1 Halalkalicoccus paucihalophilus
TTGCTGCTTGGTGGCGTTGGTCCATTGAGGTTGTACAGATGAACTGTACACGAAGTGGGAACCCGGCTCGTTCGTAGTCGAGTTCGGGGGCGTACGTTTTGATGACACCTGCATTTTCAAGAGCAGTGATCCGATTGCGGACCGTACTCTGTGAGACCTCAACTGTGGCACTGATCTGCTCGTGAGTGGTTTTCCGTGCATCTTGCTGTAATGCATAGAGGATCTCTCGATCGACGTCGTCTAACGTGACAGTGCCATCCTGTTCTTTGACCATACGGTCGACTGCACGGCTCAGGTAAAGTATGTTAGCGTTTTCCAGTCTTCCAGGCGCGAGAAATGAACGAGAAAACACGCGGATCGAGATCGTGAGTGAGTAGCCACTCCCGTCGAATCTCGGCGGTCACACATCACCAAGAGAGGGAAACAGGGAAAGAGAGGTTAGGTGTCCTTGCCGCTGTCTGTCGCGACTTCAGCGTTGATGAGCGCAGCCATCTCAGCAGCTGTGTCTGACGTGATCTTCTCCTGTTCGTCGCTGCCATCGTGCTCTTGGTCCCGGATCTAATCGTCCTGCTGGGCATGGTCGGAATCAGTCGATCGAGAAGCGTCTGTATCCGTGTCTGCTGGGTGGAATTCCCTGAGTTGCCAAGGGAATCCATAGTCTGAGAGCATGCTGTACTGTTTGTCTGAGTTCATGGTATCTGATCACTGTTGACTAGATTCACTCCCCATACCCCATATATACCGGCGTGCAATCACGCCTAATCGCCGGCGCCCGAGTACATGGGTGTCTGCGATTCTACTTCAGGACCTGCTGTATTTGATAGTCGTTCGTGCGTGCATTCGAGTATGATCGCTCGGAGACAATCGGATGGCCTGTCGCAACGTGATGGTCGATAGCTGCATGCCCTGAGTCAGTCTCCAGTAGTTCATCCGTCTGTGCTGTCCAATCGCACATTAGACAGTAATAGCGCATTTGCCTAGTCTACCAGCGCTCTCTAATCGACAAAAATGGTGACGGTGCTACGGCAAGCAGGTTATCTAACCATGTGCCGCCGCTTTACGATCGTGCTGGCGAAAGCTATGACGTCGGGGTCTCCCTGTACGGCAACCCTAGCGAAACCGTCAGTAGCTGATCAACGTCACTGAAGCGCAGTACGTCGAACAGTAACCGCTACCGGAACCGCCGGCCTGTCCGGAACGAGGCGGTGCTCACTCGCGTCCGCTCGCTGCGCGCCTGTCAGAAGATCATGGCTAGACGCGCCGCAGGTGCAACTAGGGTTAAATTCAATAGTATTTACTATCTGTTTGAATGTAAAACTGGTTGACCAAGCAGGTAATTGGTATGGGATAGGGTACATAGGGTAGATGGTCCGTCACACTGTGCGCTCATGGCGTGACGGGTTCCAAATTGGGGGAGGGCGATTGCGACTCAGACTGCCTCTGACATCACCCTGGGTCGCCTCTTGGATGAGCTCATCCTCCCTCTGCTGACAATCGCTTACTTATGAGAGGGATATCCGGGTCTCTGACACAGCCACCGGAGCGACACCGTCGCTCCACACGCCGCTCTCATCATTTCGTTGTCCCCGTAACTACGACCGCTCAGAGCCCTCGACGCTACATCTCCGGTGTCTCCGTTGTGGAAAACTGGACCGTATTCGAGACGAGTGTCACGATCGCCCGCCGAAGTCGCTCAGTGATCGCTTGATCCGATACCCCGAGTTCCTCCGCTAACTCGAGCGTCGTACACTGGCGTGGGATCTCGTAGTAGCCCCGCTCGATCGCCAGTAAGAGCGTCTCACGCTGGATCGGCGTCAGGCCGAACCACGGGCCACTGTCCGGGCGCGTTGGATTGTAGATGCGCGCGACGTTCAATGAAATCTGCGCTTGGTTACAGTAGCGCTGGAAATCCGACAGCGACTCGTGAGAGGGAAATCGGAGTTCGAACTCCCACTCGCGTGGGGTACCTGTCGCACTCAGGACTTGCGCTCCCTGTTGTTGGATCGCTTGAAAGAGCTGGTCCGTCTCACCGTTCCATTCCAGCGCGTACAACGTCTTGTTCTCGAGGGTGTCGATTTCCGAGATTTCGTTGACAACATCTTGATCGGTGAGATTGGCCGTGAACGTATCGCGGTGAGAGTTATGCACCCAGAAAAAGGGGATCGCAGTCTCGCCCATCGGGACCATACTCTCAAGCTCGATGGCGATCCCGGAGACGACGTCGAGAAACTGCCCTAACCCAAAGTCTTCCCCTGGCACTGAGAGTTCGGCAATGACACTCATGTAACGTCCTTGAGAACCGTATGTGGAGAACGCCTAAAAGTAGGCGACTTGGTATACCACCCTAGCATACTAGCACTTTATATGAGACATGGTATACCAAGTTAATGTAGGTTATTAGACCATAGTCATATAGGGACCGGGCTCGGAGGGAGTACACGGACCGGATGAGAAGGTCACACTGGTATCGAGAGGAGACACGCCCACGACACGGATAGGGCTCAATCAGCCTGGCCACTCAAACAGCCCACCCAGACCAGACCGCATCATGGACGATTTTGAAACAGTAGCTGAAACGGTCACCACAGAGGAAGCGTTCACTACCGCACTGCAGAAGCTCGTACAAGCAGCCCACGCAAACGGGGTCGACGTCGAGGGAGGGTGGGAGTGTCGGACCACGACGGACGATCCGGACTGGGAGATCATGATTCTCGAAGTGACGAAAAAAGACACCCAGAGGCTGGACGCTGCTGACGGGGTGGATAATGCATGAGTGTGATTGCTGAAATCCAGATCGAGGGCAATTTCGTCCTCAGTGAATTGCTCGCGGAGCTGCCCGACGTTCCGATCCAACTCGAACGAGTGATCCCGGCTGGGGAGCGAACGGTGCCCCTGATCTGGATCCATACGGACGAGCCCGAACCAGTCGAACAGCACCTTCGTGAACATCGGTTGATCGAGTCGATCACCCAACTGGATGTGTTTGAGGATCGAGCATTGTATCGCATCGAGTGGACTGAAGAGCCCGATAGTATCTTCAATGAGATCCAGTCAAAGCGAGCAGATCTCCTTGATGCAGTTGGGATGGGTGAGTCCTGGACATTTGAATTACGCTTTCCGACACACGACGCGCTCTCAGGGTTTCACGATCATTGTGAAGAGGCAGGCCTCCCGCTGTCAGTCAATCGTATTTATCGGCCGAGCAGTGCTGAGTCACCCACTCGCTATGGATTGACGGATATTCAGTACGATACACTCCTTTCAGCGCTTGAGCAGGGTTACTTTACGGTGCCGCGGGAGATAACGTCGAAGGAGTTAGGGGCGCAACTCGGGGTATCGGATCAGGCGATCACTGAACGAATTCGACGCGGGACCACAAATATACTAACGCATATCCTTGTGTCACCAGAGAACTGAACGAGTAGGTACGTCACCCGCGCGTTTTTGAGGTGACTGCGGCCCTAATGTCGCCGTGGTGTAACAAGTCAGGTATGGTATATCAAGGTGAGCTAATAAGTAGAACGGACTCTAGATAGGGACTGGATACGCCGAAAAGAGTGCGTATCTACAGAGAAAAGGAAGCCTCTGACACAATGACCCAGTATTCACCAGCCAAACGACGGCAGACACCGAGGGGTACCGATGAGTAGTAAATCGAACCAGTTGTCCCCTCCCCCTGAACAGGATGTCTTTGGTGGGACAACCGCTCATACGGCTGTCTTCAAGACACTATCATTCCAATCGTGCCGCTATCTCATCTACTATTTCTTAGTGGCATCTGACTCCAGTGTCCCGATCGAGGACGTAGTCACAGGAATTCAAACGCTTGCAGCCCACGAAAGTAAGCAACCGTCAGTGGTCGACGATGAGTGTCTCAAATCGCTCCTTATTGAGCGAGCGATCCCGCAGCTCGAGCAGCTTGATGTGGTCGAATACGATTCCCGAAATGGGAGTGTTCGATATCACCGACGGCCCTTCATCGAAGAGTACGCCGAACATGCGGCCTATCAAGAATTATCGTCGGATTTCGTTCAGGAGTCACTGTAGCAGCGTCCACAGTACTTCTGAGTGAACTTGGGGCTGCTTTCCCATTGAATCAGTGGCTACAGGTCTCACTGGTGGGAGACAGATCGCTTATTGTGTGGCGAGAAACAGAGCCTTGTGCACCAGTAGCCTGCGTAAGAGCGGGCGGCCATTGCACAAGGCTTGCTTATCAAAATTGTTGAGTAAGACAAATGCAGGAGATTACTCGACGAGATCAACGGGATCGAACGACGAGAGGACAGCGACCGGCCGCCTATCTACTATGAAGTGGTGCGGTCTATCGCGCTGGCGGTGCTATGCTGAGCGGGGCTGTGTTATCTTATTCTGCCAGAGCACCGCAGATACAGAAGTAATTTCGATGAACTGCAGACAGTCCGGCGATGTGGCTCTTGATTTATAGCATCTGAAAACGGGCGAAGTGTCAGTGCTGCCGCTCAAGAATGTGGAATGATCCCCGAGTGGGGTCTTCCCTAGTAGGGCCAAAGGCGCCCAATCCCACGTCGTCATTAGGAAAGAGGGCGTCGGTTAGTCTACTCGCTGAGTTTGGTATCGACGTCAATCGCCGAGCCGATATGCGGTAGCGTGAGGATGTGTCGCCGCTCTCCACTCCAATGACCTCACTGGTTCCGACACCCTACCGGTCCTAGGTTTATTTCAGAATAATACCTTGTTCAACGGTCTCTTCTAAGATGATTTGGCGGTGTTACAACAGATAGAAACGCACTGGGACCGACTACTCTGTATGAATGGATATCGTACCGATGCTCTTGCTGATCTAGGCTATGGCATATTGTTTGTTGTTGCGATCGGTCTCATGGTCATCCTGGGAATTCAAACAGGGATCACGTTCGGATTAGGTGTGTTCCTTGCGTATACGATCCACGTCGGATGGAAGATGAGCAGGCTCGATCCGCAGTGGATGACTGATGAAGTCGTCGAGGCCGTCGAAGAAACAGTGACTGAAAAAGTTACACAGGAAGTCACCGAATCGGTCGAAAAGCAGGTTGGAGAGACGGTTGCCGAATCAGTAAACAAAGAAATGAGTGAGACGGTCGCTAAGTCCATTGAGAATGAAGTCAGTAGAACAGTCGATAAAACGGTCGCAGAGACCGTCGAGGAGACGGTTTCCAACGAGGTTACCCAAGTCGCCGAAAAGGTCGACGAGGTAAACGAGCGTGTCGAGCGCCGGCCGCGAAAGGACGAGGTCGAGGAGTCCATCGACAAGACGAAAGAGGAACTCGAAGAGGCGATTGGCGAGACCAAAGAGAAGATTGAGGCGGATGACGATAAAACGGAGCCCGATTTTAAGTTGCCAGCTGACAGCGAGAAGTAGTCAGGTTCAGCACCGTGCGTCAGCGGATGACCATAACGGGTACCGGGGCGCGCTGGAATACCTGTTGAGCGACGTTTCCGACGAACAAACGATCAACAAGTGAGCCGCTGTGGCTTCCAATGACGACCGTGTCGAACGCCTCTGACTCCTTGATGATCGTCCGTGCTGGGTGGCCGACTGCCACTCTCGTGTTGATCTCCATGTCGTGCTCCTCTGCGATCTTTCGGGCGATATCGAACACCTCGTTGGCCTGTTCCTCAGCAGCTGTTTGAAAGTCGTCCTCAAGCGCAAGGCCAGTTATCTCTCCCATCATCGGTGTCGTTTTCCCGACGACGTGAAGAACCGTTATTTCCGCATCTCCGAAGGCTTCAAAAGCGTACTCTAATGCCTTTTGTGCCATCTCCGAGTCGTTCATTGGAACAAGTATACGGTTGATCATATCCAATTGTTAGTTCGAGTCGGTAAATAGGTAGTCGTGCTCATCAGTATCGATTGGCTTGTTCAACACCATCTAATAACTTATACAAATATTATATATCAACTGTAAATCACTCACTGATAGGATCGGAATGCTCTTCCCTTTCACATGTGAAGTATCACTTATATGGATCTTACTGTAGTACTGTTGGTCGGTATTGTCGCCTCAATCTTCGTGGGATTCAACATCGGTGGGTCATCCACCGGTATCGCTTGGGGGCCTGCGGTCGGTGCCGGTATTGTTTCGAAGACACTCGCAGCATTTCTTATGACTTTCTTCGTCTTTTTGGGAGGGTGGACGGTTGGGCGGAACGTCATGGATACGTTGGCCGGCGATATCATTGCGATCCCGATCACGTTGGAAGCTGGCGTGGGTGTTCTCTTCTTCATCGGAACCGGTATCTTCATCGCCAACGTGTTCAGTGTCCCAGTGCCAACATCGATGACAACAGTCGGATCGATCGCTGGCCTCGGACTAGCGACCGGGACGCTCAACTTCGATACGATCGGGCGGATTATGGCGTGGTGGATTGTCACACCGGTTATCGGCTTTTGGATCGGCGCAATTCTCGGTCGGTATTTCTACCCGGCGCTCAACGACCGCTTCGAGATCGTCTCGAGCGATGGCGCGCTGATTACAGTCGATAAAAGCGGGACTATCCCGTCACCAGTACTCGGTCCGAACACGACGCAACAGGAGTTGGTCGGTACGATCTTGGTTCTTATTATTGGCTGTTACATGGCGTTCAGTGCTGGTGCCAGTAATGTTCCGAACGCGGTCGCTCCCTTAGTGAGTAGTGGCGCGCTCGAAGTGAACACAGCAATCCTCATTGCGACTGTGGCAATCGGGATCGGTGGATTTACGATTGCACGTCGGACGATGGAGTCGGTCGGGACCGAACTAACTGATATACCACTGCTTGCGGCACTTCTCGTTATGACGACCGCTGCGACGATTACGACAGTTCTCTCGTATGCCGGGATTCCGATCAGTCTCGTGATGGCGATGGTGATGACGATTGTCGGTCTTGGCTGGGGGCGGGCAACCCGTCCGATTTCGGCACGTGATGTTGTCAGCGGCAAGACGGATGCAGAGATCCAGACGGGGGCGTTGACGGCTGACCCAGATGTTCCTGCTCCGGCTATCGGGGATCCAGAACCCCAGCAAGTGCTTGAAGTAGGAGACCTGTTCAATCCCCGAGCAATCGCAAAGTACATCTCGATGTGGATTATCGGTCCCACGGTCTCGCTAGCGCTTTCGTACGGGTTTTTCGTTATTGTACCTGTTCCGATAACCTGATGTTACTGAACTTATTTTCTAAGTCGGTTACAAATCTCTGACAATAGAATGTACGAACACTTTGCAAATCACTATGAGACCCCTCTATGATTGTGGGACCGACTATCAGGTGTATATGTCGTCTGCCGAGAATGTTTCGTTTGCCGGAGTTTCCGAAACACTCGATATCACCGTGCTAAACGCGGTTCCGCCGGGTAGAGATGGAAGTCGGGCAGCGCGAGGTTCGGTATTGTTCAAGACCTGCTTGCCTCACTCTCCTTCTAAGTATATCGCTATCATATAATACAGAATGAGTAGAGCCCAGCAACTCCACGAACTGCTTGCCGATGGCAGCGAGATCAACATCGTCTGTCACAATAACCCCGATCCGGATTGTCTTGCTAGTGCGCTCGCATTGGGTCGAATTGCGGCCGAAGCTGGTATTGACGCACATCACATCCTCTACAGTGGCGATATCTCGCATCAGCAAAACCGGGCATTCGTCAATCTGCTCGATATCGACCTCAACCGGTTTGAACCTGCGGCCGTCCAGGATCGACCTGCAGATTCATTGCTTGCATTCGTCGATCATGCCGTTCCAGGCGCGAACAACTATATTCCGCAGGGGACTCCCGTGGACATCGTAATCGACCATCATCCTGCCGAGGATATTGACGCCCAGTTCGTCGACCATCGGGGCCGCTGCGACCATTCTCACGGAGTACGTCCGTGCCCTTGACATCGAGCCTGATACCGCACTTGCGACTGCTCTCCTGTTTGCCATTCGTCGCGAGACTCTCAACTTCCTTCGTGGAGCGACCCGTGAAGAGTACGATGCAGCGAGATATCTTCATGAGTACGTGGACCGGATCTACTTCGACAGCTGTCAACCCCGTCGGTTACTGGCGCAACTCTCGATGCTATCGCGACTGCGATCAGTAATCGAATGATACGATCGTCGGTGCTTATCACGCATGTCGGCCGGACAACTGAGCGAGATGCACTCCCGCAGGCCGCCGATTACCTCGCAACGCTGGAAGGTGTCGAGACGGTCATTGTCTTCGGGATCGTCCACGATCCCATTCACCTCAGTGCACGATCGCCAGACCCGCGCATTCACGTCGGTGACGTGCTCAGGGAGGTGTTCGAGGACGTCGGAAGTGCCGATGGCCACCACGATTCGGCAGGCGGTGAAATTCCATTGGGTATCTTTGCTGATTACACGGCTGACAGTGAGCAGTTACTTGACATCGTTGAACCGGTTATTACCGAGCGTCTCATCGTAAAACTCGGTCTTGCTGATAGTTCCACGGGTTGACATAGATAAGGCACCACTAGCAGCTCAAGAAGAGCAATCTGAGGCCACATTCTCGATCATCGAGGAGTATTTCGATAAGAGACCCAAGATTCGGCCTGAGTTGCGCTATGGAACTGACGTTATTGAAGAAATTGTCGCAGCAGCCGATGAATTTGACATCTCTGCGATCGGTTTCATCCCCGATCGGGCGGACGAATACGCGAGTTCCTCGGGGGAAACCTAGCGTATCGATTGATCACTGAGGGCCATCACCCTGTCGTGGTATTTCTAACAACTGGGATGATCAAGGAGGATTCTCAGAATCGACGTAGAGTGTATCAAACGATGATCCGGGAGGAAGGACGTTTCTTACTCGACCTCAACGTCCACATCCTCTATAAAAACGAGTTCGTCTGTCTGCTCAAGCCAGTCGATGCCCCACTTGACAGTTGGTGGGACAAGTGTTGTCGTGAAGATTGCAGTAAAGACGAGAATTGAGAAGAGTTCCTGACCGATAATCCCTGCTGACAGGGCAATCGAGACGATGACGATCTCAACGGTCCCGCGTCCATTCATCCCTAACCCGATAACGAGTCCTTCCTTTGAGGAGAGCTTTGTCGGGAGGGTGAATAGCCAGCTTCCGGCGATTTTGCTGACAAAAGCAACCACTACGATGAGCACGAGCAGTCCCAAGCTTTGGGTAAACACCGTAAGTGTGAGCTCAAATGCGACGGTTACGAAGAAGATCGGCGCAAAAAAACCCATCGCTAAATCGTACATGACATTATACATATGGTCGTAGATGTCTGGATCGAGCTGGGCCTGTCGCAGGAACAGACCAGCGATGAATCCGCCGATGATCATGTGGAGATCCGCGAGTGCCGCGAGGAAGGCAAAGATGAGGGCAACAACAAGCGCAACCGTGAATGCGGATGTCTTGTCGACGAACTCGTGGCGTGTCATCCAGCCTTCTAACTGCTCCCAAATATATGGAAGGAGTTTATCGCCGATTACGAGGGCTACCGCAAAGAACAAGAGTGCCTTTCCTGCAACCAATCCAAGACCCAGAGCGGTCACTTCGCCGGTTTCGACGAAGCCCATAATCCCAGTGAATACGACCATCACCCCAACGTCGGACAGCAGTGCTCCGCCGAGGAGAACACCTGCAATTCGCGTATCAAGGATATCAAGATCGACTAAGATTCGTGATTTTGTCGCTAGAGAGGTGGCAGCCATCGCGATCCCGATGAACAGCGCCTGTTCAATAGTCGCACCAAGGACGCCGCCGACTGCATAGCCAAGGCCAAACGGTAGGACAAAACCACCGACTGCGACCATCAGCGCCTGAGGTCCGAGGTCAAAGAGGTCGTGAATGTCGACTTCCATGCCGACATAAATCATCAACAAGAAGACCCCGAGTTCCGCAAAAATATCGAGCGGTTCACTTGGGTGCACGAGACCCAATAACGCTGGTCCGAAGAGAATTCCTGCGAGAATTTCGCCCATTAACGCGGGGTAGCCAACGCGTTCAACCAGGAGGCCGAAGGCCCACGCGAGGGTGAGTACCAATAGCAGATTGAGCAGATCAATACCGGCGGCTTCAACCATAGATAGCTGCTCTTACTCAACCAATCGGTAAGACCGTTGGCAATCCAGGGTGTATCGGATGGTAGTCCCTCAGTATGCCTTCGTCAAGCGTCTTCCCAGCGTCATGGCACCTATACGTGATCAGATTGTCTCCCTTACGTGGCAGAGTTGATTATGTATATTAAGTCCCATCTTCCTTCATTCCCTATTGAAGGAGGGTGCGGATGGTCTTCAGTGATACCGTTCCGACTGGGAACGTCTCGCGGTTGCCAGGCGGCCAAGGTAATCAAGCGAGTCCCCGCCCTTTGATCCATGCCCGCTGATTCTGAGAAAGGAGTATACATTCCCTCTCGATTCTGTATGTACCGTAGAATACAGCCTTTCGCCGATCTCTCCTTGAGGTGCGTTGTTTTTGGTCCCACAGCCAGCACACCAGAACCCTCGCTCGCGAGCAAGTAACGCCGTATTCTCACTCCGCTTCGCTTCGTTCCGAGACCGGGGTTCCTCGCTCGCTCGGGATAGTAGCGCCACCGAAAAACACGAGTTGACTGCCTGCCAGAAAGTGGACTCGCGTATGTCAAACCTTGTGCCGATCGGGTCGCCCAACGCGTCGAAGGACGTCAGGCGGTCAATCGGCAGTGACGTCGCGACATTTGTCAGCACGTAGATGTGTTTCTAATCGTCCTCGCCGGCGAGCACAGAGCGGATTGAGTAGGTCGCCTGTACGATTCGCCGCCGTATTTGTCGTCGAAGAATATCTCCCGGCGACGAGGAGCGGCTCGCTAGCTATGAAATACGTATTGAGTCTGGAGGACGAGGTCACGAGCACCTGGCCGAGATCGCGCGGCTACGGGAGGACACAGTCAGTGAGGAGGCGTTCAAAGACTTTGTTGAGATCGTCGAGACGACGTATTCTGAGGAGGGTGTTACGCTTCGGCCCCCCGTCCATTGTTCGTCGGTCGGTCTAATGAGAGATCAACCGAGATCGAATCGTACCAGACCTCCGGTCGCTTCGATTGGCCGACTGTATCAAGGTCGATCAGTCCGAGCGATTCTAACTCGTTCAGGTTTCGGTGTACCTGTCGAACGTCCCGTCCAACGATGCGGGCTGTTTCCCGAATGCTCTCAGGGCGCTCGCTCGCAATCGCCTGTAGCAGCTCCAAGTTTTTCGGCCGAGTTATTTGATGTAGTTGCGCAGGGTCGTGGAACACGACTTCAAGATGAGGTTCGGGCGTCTTTCCCTGGTCAAGTGCGGCTAGTGCTGCTTCAACCGCTTCGGTATCGCTCTGCTTGAAGCGGACGTGCAGTACGCGCTCGTCTGGCTCTGTCTCATTTCCATTGTCCGTTTTCATGGTCATTCACCTCTTGTTTAAACCGCCGAAAAAGGGGGAGTACGCCCGGGAATTCAATATCTTCAACGTGAGAGTCGCTCGTGTGTTTGTGATGCGGCGCCGCGCCAGGATGGTCCGGAAAGTTATCGTAGCGAAAGATGAGACTGCCGTCGATCGTGCCGTACTGCATCGAGTAGCGAATCCCATCCGGGTAGCGTTCCGACGGAGGAACATCCCACGCGCGGACTTCGGCGTAGGTATCGCCGAAGTTCTGCCGTGTTTCGATGAGTAACGTTGTATCATCATCCTCCGCCATCAAGTGTTGTTATATCCCACAACAGGTTAAGTGTTGGTACCGTCTACAACACCCGAGAAACGTCTGACAGACCTATATTTACCAGACGAACGTTTCAGAGCCTTGTGCAACAAGCGGAATGAGCAAGAAATAGTGTTGAACAAGGTGACGAGGTGAAGATCCTGGTCAAGACAACCGATCTAATCGCACCGTGATGAATGAGTCTCTATTTGCTCATGCAGAGTGGTGTATCGGTGATTTATGAGGAGAGTCTCCTATGAAGCTCATGCAACGTAGGTGCAGCTTTCAATCATCTATTAGACGAAATCAGAATCATCAAGAGCTTCTTCAAGCGTCTCGAATTGATTGACATCGTATTCGAAATAGCTACCACCGTGTGAGCCCTTGTTTTTCTGCTCAACAGTCAGAAATCCTTTGAGTGAGAGTTGGCTGAGATGATTATGGATCGTTCGCGTTGATTTCTTGCTACTCCCGACATCTGCAACGAGAGATTCGTATGTCGCATACACTTCCGATCGTTTGGCTGGTGTCTCACCCTCATCTGCGAGGAGGAGCACAGACTGCAGCGTAAGGCGACTTTGAGTAGGGAGACGGCGGAGTTCGTCAAGCAGACGTCCTTTTTCGATAAGGGTGTTTGCGTCACGGACGTCCTGTTCAGTAACCTGGTCGCGACCCTCCCGCCGAGCAAGATCACCGGCCTTATGCAAAATCCGGAGTGCCTGACGAGCGCTGCCAGAATCCTGCCCGGCAAAGGCGCTAGCCAAGGGAATTACTCCCTCCGCGAGGACGCCCTCGTAGAAGGCTTTCTCAGCACGCTGCTGGAGGATGTTCTGTAATTCTTGTGCGTTGTAAGGTGGGTAGTGAACTTCGTAATCACAGAGGGAGTCTTTGACTTGTGCTGAAAGGTTGTCTCGAAACGTGAAGTCATTCGAGATTCCAACAACGCCAACATTTGTCTCCGTCACGTGACCAAGATCGTTACACCGGGGAAGCTGATAGAGAAGATCATCGTCGGTCCCAATAGAGTCGATCTCGTCGAGGACGAAGATTACGTGAGATGCCTCGACATCGTTGAGATGGGCCCAGAGCTGTTCATAGATGAATCCGGAGTCGTGCCCTCGCGTTGGTAGTTCCTCCTCTTGGTCGCGAAAGCAGTTGACAAGCCGGATCGAGACCTGATAGGAGCTGGTAAGGGATTTACAGGAAATCTGTGGAGTAAGAACCTCGAGATCGCCGTAGTCTTGCTGACGATCGTTGAGATAGTCAATGATGAGATTAGTAGAGAGAGTCTTTCCAACGCCAGTCTGTCCATAGACGAAGATGTTGTACGGCTGCTTGCCGTCAATGACTGGCTGGAATCCGGAGACATATTCTTCGATCTCCTCATCACGCTCGATGATCTCGTCAATGTTTGTTGGTTGATAGCTATCACGTAACACGTCTTGATCTTTGAAGATCGTATCATCCCGTGTGAGTTCAACCATGGGAGCAGGTCACACTCCTATGGTAAATAACTGCCGTTGCATGAGCTTCATGAGCTTCATTTGCGGAGATAGTTTATAAACCACACACACACCGTTTTGCACGAGAGATTGAATAATCGAGGAATGGGGTGTCAGAAATGGGGTGAAGCCCAGCAAGAGAGATTCTACTGCGCAAAGAGCGGAAACCACGTAAATCAAGCACCTAGCGGCAAGCGCGGTCGGATTCTATCCTTCCTTGCTTTAGTCCTCTCTAGTGCGGTTCTTGTACCGCACAAGAGCTTGTAAATTTATGCATTAGTAAATATGTTTTCATGATCTTCAGATAGGGGAGGTGTCCTTGTAGTCCCACTCTCGTGCAAACTGGTGTGTGTGTGGTTTATAAATCATCTACTCTCGTGAAGCTCGTGCAACGTCAGTTCCCGAATTGCCAAACATCTATGACAGACCGACTCGCGTGTTTTACCTATAGACTAGTCAAATGAACATTCTGGTTTTCTATCGAGTGTATTCACCACAATTAGCTGTTTCGCAGTCTCTCTTGATGTTAACCCTCTCCCCGCCGTCACGAGTTTACAACTCGAAAAAGGGGGGAGAGGGTTCGTCAGGTTCAGTACTATTTTATTCGTACTGAACCCGTTCTCACACGGACGAAATGGTTAACTAGCAGTGGTACCAATTCATGCGCGTGAGCCGGAGCCGGGGAGACGATGGGAAGTATATCGAGAAGACGACGATCGACGACGTGATCGCGGTCCTTACCGAGCGTGACGAGCCACTCACCGGGAAAGAGGTGGGTGAAGCACTCGGCATATCGAATCGATCCGCGCTCGATAAGCTCAACTCGCTCGAGGAGAAGGACAACGTCGAACGGAAGAAGGTCGGGGCTGGTGCCGTCGTTTGGTGGCTCTCCGACGAGCAACGTGCCCGTGGCGGCCCCGTCGGCCCACTCTTTGACCTCGTCGGTCTGTTCGGTGACGACGACGAGGCGGCCGCCCGTTCTCGCAAGCGCTCCGAGGAGTGGGGCGAAGAGTTCGATCAACAGATGATGGGCGGAATCGACGAGGCGTAGGCGTTCGATGATCCTCGATTCGACCTTTGTTCATGACGTCCTTCGAAACGATAGTGACGCGATCGAGCAGTTAGTCGAGCTTCGCGATTCTGAGACGCCGGTCGCTCTCTCAACACTTACTGTTTTCGAGGTCGGTGTCGGGCTTCGTGGAGAGAGCGCACAATACCGCGCGGAGTTCGACGAGCGTATCGACGAGCTCGTTGTTCTCCCGGTTACGGAGACGGTCGCTCGACGCGCGATCGCGATCCAGCATGACTTGCTTGATCAGGGTCAACGTATCGGTGCTCGCGACGTTCTGATCGCGGGGATTGCAGTCGGCAGCCCAGATCCACGAGTTCTTACTCGGAACGTCGACGAGTTTGCGCGGGTCGATGGTCTCGATGTCAACGGATACTGAGGATACGTAAAGAGACAGTCGAACTCGCCGGCGAGGTTGAGCGCGTAGTCGCCACTAGTGGCCTACCTTGTGCAACGCCCACTTACAATGAAAGGCGATTGTTACACAAGGCTAAGTTTTCTTGAAGTGTCCCGTACATTTCCTAGAAGACGCTTCTCAGGCCGTGGGGCGCCATTGTAATCCCTGTACAAGGTCAACAGTTGTATGACCGCAATTGTTATATCTGAATGGGATCAAGTTATGAATAATGAATGAGTCTGAACCAAACGGAAATCATGATGAAGAACGCGAAGTCGTGTCCGTCTCAAAACATGGACAGGCAACGATCCCGAAACGATTCCGTGACCAAATGGGGATCGACGCCCCTGGAAAAGTCGCCTTTCGAAAGCGGGCATCAGGAGAGATTGTTATCGAACACGTTCCAAAAGCCGCAGAGATACGTGAAGTTCTCGCCGACGAAGGGAGGCCGTCAGAAGGGATATCAGCAACTCAGACCTTGCGCGAGCTACGCGAGCGCGACAAGCGTGACCTTGACGAATATGCTGACCGATGAGCGACGTAGAACCGGGGGTAGAAGCTGAACCCGAACCTGAACATTCTGCATACGAGACGCCAAGAAGCACTAGTGGGACGGTGGCAGAGTCAATCCCTGATCGTCTCGTCTTCGATACAGAGCCGTTGGTTGCCCATGCTACCAGTGAAGAGGGAAAATCTGTCGTTGATTCCTATTTAGACGCTGTTCGAGATGGAGATACGGTTGGATTCATCAATCAGGTCAATCTCACTGAGACGCGGTACGTAATTGGGCGGGTTTCCGGACGAGAGACAGCGGATCAGTATCTCAACTGGTTGTTCGACATCGGAATCCGGCCGGTCGGGAGTAATGATATCTGGATCGAGGCTTCGGACTTCATCCTTGATCATAACCCTGCTCTCGGAGATTCCTTTGCACTTGCGACTGCTGATCATATTGATGCAAGCCTGCTGATCGGTGGTGACGATGATTTCGATTCTATTACAGAGATCTCCCTGATCCGGTTCCGTGATGGATCAGGGTGAACTTCTCTCTTTGTCATTTTTACTATCGTCATCATCCGTCGTGGTCTGCTCCGATTCATCTTCTGACACCGCCATGAACCTGAGCACTGCTTGGCCGCTAAGCGGTTCTTCGCTCGCATCCCGAACTCAGTAGCAGTTTACTACTTAGATCTAGTCTTTGTATCTGATATCCGTATCTAGTATCTGAATACAATATTCAAATCTAAAAATCGTCGGCTTCCGTCAGATACTGTGTTCTCCCAGCTTTCCCGCGTTCGAGTATCGAGTCGTCTATCTCCGAGATAGCATATCGGAGTAACAATCGGAGGACGTCGGCCCGCGATCTGCCATTACAGACATGCGTATAGTGGCGAGAATAGTCATATATCACTCACATCAATTTCGATACTTGTATATATCAACAGCTTGTATGACACTCTGTCACTCATGACATATCATCGGAGGAAGGATGAACACGAGCAACTGGGGAGGAAGAAATATACTGCTGATGGTACGGACAACGGCCATAGCATGTCACAAGTATATTCGCTTACTCACATCGCGAGTAGGTGCTCTGCCCTCGTGGATGGGGCCATTCTCACAAGCAGTGACCTCAATGTCGATGGAGAGTTGGCCAGTTCTGGCATCAGATGGAACCGAGCCACGCTGACAGACCTCTTCACAGCTAAGCTCAACCACTGTCGGAGCCAATATGATCGCGACACCACGAATAACGTGCATCAGCAATTTATGGCATGCTTGGAGGATAGCTTGTTATTGCTCCGGTCGTCCACAGACTTTCCGGTATAGTGCTTTGGAACAACGTCTGTGTGGGGGTAGTGTGACATCGTTCTCTGCTTATAATCTCTATGCAGCACCTCAGATAGGTTGATCAGTCACCTCCTCACCTTCCGAAGACTCTAGATCGCTGTTCAATTGAAGAAGATGTAGCACGCAGAGATAACCAATGGATGACCACACTCACGAATCAAACGAGGATCACTCCGATGACGATACCGGGATCGGTGACGAGTCATCAAAACAGAACCAGCGACGTACAGAACCGCAGACCGAGCAATCACTTCTTGAAGACGAGGCCGATTCTGAACAAGCTCGCGAGGAAATACACGCCAAACAAGAACGGGAGTATCACGGCGAACACGAAGGAGAACACGATGGGCACGGCGGGATGCACGAGGGCCACGAGCAGATGTTCCGCCGGCGATTTTTCATCTCGACACTCCTCTCGATTCCCGTTCTTCTCTATAGCGAGATGCTCCAGGAGTGGCTTGGTTTCTCGGTCCCGGTGTTCCCGGGGAGTGAATGGATCAACCCAGTCTTCGCGGTGATCGTCTTCGCGTACGGTGGCGTCCCATTCTTGCAGATGGCCGTTCCAGAACTCAAGGACCGCTCGCCAGGGATGATGACGCTCATTTCGATGGCGATCACTGTTGCATTCGTCTACAGTTTGGCGAGTGTCGTCTTTCCAACAACCTCGGCGTTCTTCTGGGAGCTCGTAACGCTCATCGATATCATGCTGCTGGGTCACTGGATTGAGATGCGCAGTGTTCGTCGGGCCTCGAGTGCACTTGACGAACTGGCGAAGCTCATGCCCGATACAGCTGAGCGCATCACGGATGAGGGCGAGACTGAAGAGATCCCTGTGAGCGAACTGTCGGAAGGGGATCTCGTTCTCGTCCGTCCGGGTGCAAGCGTCCCCGCTGATGGCGTCGTCGAATCGGGCGATTCCGATGTAAATGAATCGATGATTACGGGTGAATCCAAACCCGTTTCCAAAAAGCCCGGTGACGAGGTGATCGGAGGCACAATCAACGGTGACGGCAGCCTTCGGGTCCAAATCAGCGCAACGGGCGAGGAGACAACGCTCGCGGGCATCATGCGTCTCGTCGAGGAAGCCCAGGGAAGTAAATCGAAGACACAGGTGCTCGCTGACCGGGCCGCCGGGTGGCTGTTCTATGTCGCTCTCGGCGCAGCGGTCGTGACCGCTATCGCGTGGACTGTCGCAGTCTCGTTCAACGCGACGGTCATTGAGCGAGTCGTAACGGTGCTGGTGATTGCCTGTCCACACGCACTCGGGCTTGCAATTCCACTGGTCGTCGCGATCAACACGTCCCTCGCCGCACGCAACGGGATGCTTATCAGGGATCGCATCGCCATGGAACAAGCACGGGAACTCGATACGATTATCTTCGATAAGACAGGGACGCTCACGAAAGGCGAGCAAGGCGTCGTCGACGTCATAACTGTCGAAGACATCGACGAGGATGAAGTAGTGTCACTCGCCGCAGCCGTTGAGGGTGACTCGGAACACATGATCGCCCAGGCGATGCGCGAGACTGCAGCTGACCGGGAGCTCCAGTCACCGAATGCCCAGAATTTCGAGGCGCTCAAGGGTCGTGGAGTACGTGCGACTGTCGACGGAGAAACGATTCATGTCGGTGGACCGAATCTTCTTACGCATCTCGATACGGACGTTCCTTCTGAGCTAACAGCGTTCGCAGAACGGGCTGGAGAAAACGCACAGACAGTTATCTACTTACTGCGTGACGAGAGACCAATCGCTGCGTTCGCGCTTGCCGACGTCGTTCGCGATGAGAGCTACCACGTCGTCAATGCGCTCCACGAACTTGATATCGAGGTCGCGATGCTGACCGGCGACAGCGAAGATGTCGCCCATGCGGTTGCCGCCGATCTCGGTATTGATACGGTCTTCGCCGAGGTGCTGCCCGAGGATAAAGACAAGAAGGTGACCGAACTCCAGAATCAGGGAAAGCTGGTGGCGATGGTTGGCGACGGCGTCAACGATGCACCTGCACTGACGCGAGCCGACATTGGGATCGCGATTGGAAGCGGGACGGACGTTGCGGTCCAGTCGGCGGACATCATCCTCGTCCAGAACAATCCGATGGACGTCGTTCGTCTCGTGAAGTTGAGCAAGGCGAGTTATCGCAAAATGAAGGAGAATCTCGTCTGGGCGGCCGGCTACAACGTGTTCGCGATCCCGCTTGCAGCGGGTGTGCTTGCCCCGATTGGCATCCTTCTCTCACCTGCAGTTGGTGCCTTGCTCATGTCGCTCTCGACGGTGATCGTCGCGATCAATGCACAATTTCTCCGCCGTGTCGATCTCACGGTTCCGAATTTGCCGGGAGTGTCTGCACCGGAGGAGGCGAAACCGGCGCACTGACGCGCTCTTCGTTACTTCTGTATCGTATTATGCGGGCACCCTCGATTCAATATGATAGCAAGTGTGCCAGTGAACCAACCAGATTCTAGGAGTGTCAACGACAAAGTCGAACGTCACTTCGTATCTGTGTCCGCAAACGACGACAGTGTCCTTGAGATCGATTCTAAGGGTGTTTTACAGATAGCGTCAAGATACTCGTCAGATACTCTCAGCGATCGATCTCAATATCGAAGGATGAGGTGATCAGGTTTCCGTCTGGTTTCGCTTGCAGGAATAGACGGTACCGTCCTGGTGTCGGAAATTGGGCACCGAACTCAACACGGCCACTTTCTGGATCGGTCTCTTCAGGATGGATATGGAGATACGCGAGATCACCGTCTCGAAGTGCAACAAGATGGCCGAATGCCCCAAGATAGCTCCCAGAAAAACGTCTCGCCGATACCAAGGAAGAAAGCAGCAATGCTGTAGACAAAGGCCACAGTGATTGCAAGCGAAACCAGCATCATTATCCCTGGTTCCCGATTGCGCGCTTCGGTCGTGGCCATCCTTAGGAACGGTACACCACCGTACACCAAGACGACAATACCGAAGACCGGAGCAATGAATTCACTACCAGGCATCGTCGGGGCAGTAAAACCGAGAAGGTCCTGAATAAATGGACTGTAAATTAGTACTGGAATTGCGAGGACAAAGCAGATCACAAACCGACGTTTGAACATCTCCTCGTGATCGCTGTGATCGACATGTGCTGTGTGATCTGCTTCTTGCCGACCGTGATCGTATGTGGCAGCAGGCGTATCGGCAGGCCCGTCGTTTCCCTTGTGTTTATTGTAATTCTCAGAACTACTTCCAGTGTCCTCTAACCCACATAGGCGACAGCAGAAACAGTGCTTGTCCGTCGGCCTTTCCCTTTTTCTCTGTAGGTTGATGATGGCTGTGTGGCCGATGATTCTCTGGCATTCTATCTACTCGGTTTTTCGTCTGGTGAGACGTTCGCGCCGTTGGTCGAATTCTTCATCTGAAAGATCACCACGAGCGTATGCAATTCGGAGTTCTTCAAGAGCAGCATCAGGTGCTTGCTCCGTGGTTCGAACAACTGCCTTGTATGTCAAATAGCCACCACCGAGAATGAGAACAAGAAATCCGAGCCACATCAGAACTCCAATCCATCCCATCCCACCAGTATCAGTCCAGAGACCCATGTGCCCCCAGCCAGCCATCCCCATCAGCGGGATGAACAGCATCATCATTACAAGCGGTACTAGTAATACCGCAACAATGATAATCAATAGCGTTCGGAACAGTGTATCAGTGGTTCCCATGTATACGAGTCAATTGATTAACTAAAAACGTTTACCCTCGATAGACCGCACTGTAGAAGGCGTATTGATGGCTCAGGCATGCATTAGCAGGGGTCTCTTGATTCGATCAGCAACCCCATTCAGTGAGCCAGCTCTTCATCATTGTGATCTCGGCTTCTTGGACTTCGATGACATCCTCAGCAACTTCGAGTACACGGTCTGCCTGGCCGTCTGCTAGAGCGTCTTCTGCCATGATAATCGCACTTTCATGGTGATGAATCATGTGTTCGACGAACAGACAGTCGAACGCTTGACCCTCAAGACAGCGAAGCTCCTGCATTTCATCCGGAGTCATCATTCCATCCATATCGTGATGATCCATTTCATGGTCATGGGAATCAGCATCCGCCTCCTCGAGCCACTCGTGCATCATCTCGATTTCTCTCTCTTGGACATCGATGATTTCGGGACCAAGATCGCATAGCTCCTGACGACTCGTACGACCAGAAATGAGCTCAGCCATTTCAATCGCTTGCTCGTGGTGGGGGATCATCATCTGCATGAATTCTACGTCGGCGTGATTGAACTCGCCGTTGTACTCCGTGTCATGTCCGTGATGATCCTCTTCGTCATGATCGTGATCACCAGAATGGTCGTGGTCGTCGTGATCATGCCTACCGTCCTCGTTGTTATCATGGCCGTGTTCATGCTCATCGCTATCATCTGCAGCGCTATATCCCGCAAAACCGATAGCGCTGGTCGCACCGATCAAGTACAGAAATCGACGTCGATTTGTGGACTGTGTCATTATTACTCACTCTTATAAGTCGAGAGTAGTGCTCGTGTGAAATTGCGCCCTCTCTCGACAGATAATCCTTGATTCGCAGGTATATTACTATAACGAATAAAACATTTACGGTTAAATAATGATGTGGAATTGTCGGCCAATACAGTGTCCTCACGTATTAGTGAGATTGTAGAGATTACGGGTATGGCAGCCGTTAATCGCAAAATTAGCCAGGGATGCTACGGTGTGGGCTCTGCGCCAGTATGGTTATGTGATGATAACTCCAGAGGGGAATCATGGTCGCCGCTGCGGTTCAATCGTTGAGTATCCCGTTTGCAGCTGTCGCTGGAAGTGGTGCAAGTCTCTCTGCGTTCTTATTTTGGCGTGTCTTTCGCTACTCACCACTCGGGCGCGCTATTGCAGCCGTTGCAGTCATTATGGGAATTGTCACGGCCTACCACGCAGCGTTGCTCGTGGCTCCGGAAGCGACATCCCTCACGGCTGTTAGTGCAGTCAAATACGTTGCATTGGCCGGTGTTCTTGCCTTACTTGGTAAGATTCAGCTTCAATCGACTGTTCCGCTTCGAGAATATGATTATTACCTGCTAGTCGCCGTCCTCGGACCCGGTATTTTTGTTGCCGGTGGAATTATCGCCGAGGTTGTTGCACCGGCAGTCGTTCACTGGATCCATGGAAGTGGAGCAGCTTTGGTAATACTCAGTTTGTATCGACTTCCAGCTGCAACCGCGCGCTCCTCGGGCTGGATTGATATTTTAGTGCGACATCCACAACGAGTTCGGGCACAGGAAGACTGGATGAGTCCTGTGGATGATCGGATTCTTGAGGTTTGTTCTAGGGCCGATCTCGTCCTCACACCCTCTATCATCGCGTATAATATTGAGTATAGTCGTGAAGAGATCAATCGTCGATTGAGTGAGCTAGAGCGCCATGATTTTGTTGAGCGGGTTGATCGTGGCAAATACCGGATTACCAATAAAGGGTACCAGTATCTCACTCATCCACTATAAGCAGGCCAAATAGTAACTTCGTATGGCCTGTAGAGTAGTTCATGGTATCTGACTCGGATGAAGTGCGCGTATGGCTTGTTGAGCGTGGATACAACAATCGAAATCTCATCATTCTCAAGTACGCAACGCCCAGCGGCGATCAAGTCTTCCGGAGGGAGGTAGCGTCGCAAGCTCTAGGTACGGTAACTGCTGCAAAGGACGTCTCTTTTGACAATCTTGGACTCGTCGACGAACCCGATGTGCAGGAGCGATACGCTGCCGAAGTCGCACGAATGAAAGAAAAGCACGAGCCAGAGGATCCGGTATAGTCTCGACTAGCAAAAATCAGAGTCGTATCTTTGCTAGTTCCAGAAGAGGCCTCGCAAATCATAACCAATAGTTGGTAATTGGTTTACCGACAGGTCTCGCCGCTGATCGCGAACCATAGAGTGCAGTTGACTGCGCTGTTCAGGTGCTCCCGTAGGTGACGATCATATCTTGACAATTGATTCCACTATGGATTGCGTTGGTCACGGTTCGAACCTCTCCTGAAGAAGTAGATGTAGCGTCTGAACCTGGGATTTGAGGTCTGGCATGTGGTTGGATGAGTGGAGGGCTCAATGGTGATGATATTCACTTATGATTAATCAAAAATGGATTGCGCTATTGCCGTATCAGCTGTATTCCGCAGATACGGCGCTGGTATCCCGAGAATATCATTCTATAAAATTTATATTGATACATAGAAGCATCTACTAGCCGTTGTGTTAGGAATTGGCCAGATGTTGATCGAAGAATTCGGTCAGCTTGTCCACGGCTGGGGCGATGTACTCGTCCCTGTCGTAGAGGTCGACGTGCGTCGCGCCTTCGATCGTGAAGAGCTCGGCGTTCTGACCCGCCTGCTCGATCGCGTCCTCGCTGTAGGGTAGCGAGGATGCCTCGGTGCCAGCGACTATTAGCAGGGGCCGCGGAGCGATCTTGTCGACGTCGGCGTACGGGTCGAATTGGTCGAGCAGATCGGCGCTGCGAGCCACCCACTCGTTAGTCGCACGGGGGTGTCGGCCACGGGGCGTTTTGTAGTAATCGACGAGCTCGCGGATGGTCGCAGGAGTCGAGTCGTCGACCTCGTCCTGATCTAGCAGCGCACTGATCAGTTCGGACGGGAAGCCAACGGCCTCCTGAGTACACAACTCTCCTACCTGCTCGACCATCTCCTGGAATGCCTCGGGGTCGGGACTTCGGAACCAGTCTGGCACGTCCGCTGCGCTGACGGTTGCCACAGCCTTCATTCGATGGTCGGCCTGTGCGGCGAACGGGACATAGCCGCCCGATCCGCAGATGCCGAGCACGCCGATCCGCTCGGGATCGAACTCCTCGCGGGTCGTCAGATTCGTTCTCCGTTCGCCCTCGCTCCCACTAGTTAGTATCACAGAGACACTGCAAGCTGATGAAGTAGAATGCGTTCACGCACTCTGTCTTCACTCGGACGTTCGGACGTTTACTGTGCCGATACGGTTCCCCCGCCCTGCCAAACGCGGAGAGCTACCCGGTGCATCGGCGTGAACTACCCCGGGGGACAAGCCCCGAGGCACTCTCGCTGTGTTTTCGGTAGAATCCTATCGACCGATGTCAACGGAACTTCGCTCGCATCCTCCAGCGAATTGAGTTAATCCCGGATGACTTCGGCACGACTCCGATTCGAATCCTCGGCAATTCGGTCCAATTCCTTGTTGAGCCGCACGGTGATCTGTTTCATGTCGTACGCCTTCAGATAGAATTACGTCAGACACTCATCGGGTGGGAAAGGTGTGTCAAAACCTTGGGCAACCGATCGCCTTTCACAAGGCCACGATGTTGCCCAAGGTTGAGAAATGAGGGTCACGATCGTGGATTGAAGGTGAGTGAGCATGGCTCCCCATACTCGCCATGCCACTGATGTGGAATGCTTGAGAAACCTCGGTCAGCCAGCGATTCATCGCATATGGGGGGCCGACATCTACCGATTTGACCACCGTGATCAAAAATCTAAATCTATCGGAGATCGGTGAACAATCCGTCCGCGTCGTCGGCGCGGGTCGCCTCCTGTCCTCGTGGCGCGCTATTCCTCAAGCATCTTAATCTGGCCGTGAATCCAGTCCTTACCTTGTCGGCAGATTACGGCCTCACCAGGGTCAAGTTCCGGAGGTCGCCCTTCGCAAACTGATATTCTTCTTTTTCCTCACTCTCACTCGGCGTACGGTCGGATTCCGAGTTTCGAGTATATTGCTCGAAGGACGTCCCGACGGCCTCACGGAGATAATTCACGCTCTCCAAGTCGGCCGTCCAAAGCCGGATCACCGTGACCATTGCTGATCACGATGAAGACGGTAGGAGTATCGGGGCTATATTTAATAGAAATATAGATCAGATGGTATTTTAATAATAGTATAAATCTAACATGTCTATCCATAACGGAGTGGCAAGCACCCAGCATGGGAGACGGGAAGTCCAATGAAGCACTCCGAATCGACCGATGCGAGAGAACAGACACGTGATCAAATAGTCGAATCATCCCGCAGAAGATTATTGCAAGGCCTGGGTCTACTCGGCTCCGCTGCGCTCTTTAGTACCCCCGGCATGGCCGAAACGAGTTGCCCCTCAACTCAACAACCGATTACGGCAACACAAAGTTCACCAGATCTCGAGCGGTTCGTCGATGAACTACCTCGCCCGAACGTGCTCGAGCCTACTGGGCGAAAAAAGGGCAAGCCACTCTATGAAGTTGAGATGCGCGAAGTAGAGCAACAACTCCACCGTGATCTCCCGGAAACGACGGTGTGGGGCTATGAAGGACAGTATCCCGGCCCGACAATCGAAGCCAAACGTGGCGAAGATGTCTACGTGACGTGGAAGAATAAGCTTCCAACTGAGCACTTGCTTCCTGTTGATACGACGATCCATGGTGCTGAGCCAGATACTCCGGAAGTACGGACAACTACTCACCTCCACGGGGCGAACGTCGAACCCGAAAGCGACGGCCACCCCGAAGCATGGTTCACACGCGACTTCGAAGAGCGAGGTCCCTTCTTCGAGAAGAAAACGTACTGGTACGCCAATGAGCAACCAGCAACCGCTCTCTGGTATCACGACCATGCACTCGGAATTACCCGGTTGAACGTCTATGCAGGCCTCGCTGGCTTCTACTTCCTCCGTGGTAAGCACGAACGAAAGTTTGACCTTCCAAAGGACGACTACGAGATCCCACTTCTGTTCCAAGATCGGACCTTCAATGAGGATGGATCGCTCTTCTATCCCGAGGGTCCGGATGGTGCTGCGAATGACCTTCCCTCCCCGAGTATTGTCCCTGAGTTCTTTGGGGATACGTCAGTCGTCAACGGTAAAGCCTGGCCAAGGTTGACAGTTGAGCCACGAAAGTACCGGTTCCGCATGCTTAACGGCGCGAACAGCCGGTTCTACAACATTGAACTCTTCCAGTACGATGAGGAAACGGATGAGATCACAGGCGATGGACCGCCGATTATCCAGATCGGGAGTGATGGCGGATTCCTCGAGCAGCCTGTTACGATCGAGGACCGGCTGCTACTTGGACCGGCTATGCGTGCTGATACGATCGTTGACTTCTCTGACTATGAAGGCCAGACGCTGTTAGTGCACAACAACGCTCCGACACCGTTCACAGGCGCGTTCGATACGGAAGACGCACAACCACTACCGGAGGTCATGCTCATTGAAGTCACGGAACAGAAGAAAGATGATCATGATCGGCACCAGATACCCACTGAGCTGAAACAAGTGCCGGACTTGGAACAGTGCAAAATCAATCAAGAGCGAGATCTCACTCTTGCTGAAGGTCAAGACGAGTTTGGCCGTCTGAAGCTCTTGCTCGGAACCCAAGAGTCCCCGAATGGACTAGACTGGGATGCGCCGATTACAGAGAACCCAACGGTTGGAGATACGGAGATCTGGAATTTGGTTAATCTCACAGTGGACACTCATCCGATCCACCTTCACTTAGTCCAGTTCCAAGTCCTCGGCCGTCGTCCGTTTGATGTTGACGCCTATCTCCAGGATGCAACAGCAGACGGCAACGAAGTGCAGGCAATCGAGAACTACTATACCGGCGAATCTCAGCCACCGGAAGAGAACGAAGAGGGCTGGAAAGACACGGTTTCGGCAAATCCGGGCGAGGTGACCAGAGTGATCGCTCACTTCGGCGAGTTTGACGGACTGTTCAAGGACTTTACTGGCGAGTATCCGTGGCACTGCCACATCCTCGAACACGAAGATCACGAGATGATGCGTCCATACGAAGTGCTGCCGCGCGACGGTAACGACGAAAAGAAGCACGAAGACGAACACCACACTACAAAGAAAAACGATACTGGAGGGAAGGACGAAGACTAAACGTAGCCAGTCGAAAACAGCGCGAAAAGTAGTATCGCGCCAGACATACTGATTCACACGAACGCGAGTGGAATCATAATTATAACCCCGATTATAATGCCGGTCGCGAGTTCTCTCTTTCCACCACCGGGGAGTTCCGTACCGGTATCCAGTGCCTCGGGAATGAATTCGGTTAATACAAGATAGATCATTGCGCCAGCAGCGAACCCGAAGCCGAAGGGGAGAAACTCCCGAGCCACACGGACGAATGTGAAGGCGATAACAGCACCAATCGGCTGTGGGAGACTCGAAAAGACTGCCCACCACACCATCTTCCAGTTGGGGACGCCCATTGCCTTCAAGGGGATCGAGATAGCGGTCCCTTCTGGAATGTTGTGAATTGAGATCGCGATCGTCATGAAGATTCCCAGCAACGGAATAACCACACCGAAAATCTGTGTACCTCCCTCAAGGCCGATATCAGCGAATGAGACACCGATGGCGATTCCTTCGGGAAAGCTATGAACAGTCAGAATGCCAAGAATGAGTACAAGCTTCTTGAAGTCGGCCTCCTCGTACTCGTGTGGGTCAATATCGGAATCTAGTAACACATGGTGGGCAACAACGACTAGGAGGACACCGGCGCCCATCCCTGTAAGGAGTTCTAATGGTGTGCCCTCCGCAAGCCCCTCCTCAACGAGACCGAATACCGACGCAGAAAGCATGATACCCGACGCGAGACCCCAGAGAATAACATTCCTCCTGTCACTGATTGAGTCAAAGAAGAAAAACGGCAGTGCACCAACTCCGGTCGCAAGGGCCGTGATGAATCCAGCGACGAACACGAATGCGAGATTTTCAAGAAAGGCCATTGTCTACTGCTTCAAATAAGTGTTGTATCCTACTAGTAAACCACCCTGCCCTACTCGCTCTTTCGGGCGGGGCGTTTCCCGTGGTGGCGATTTCGACCTGTGGCCGTGCATGGATGTGGCGCAGTGCATGACGACGGTTCGCGGGCGAGGTGGTACTCCGGTCGGCCTTCAAAAGCCGATCGGGATGGACGCGCCCAAACCAGGGAGTGGTCGTCTCACCCGACGGTAATTTCGTTCCAGATAGACATGTTATAATGTCCCGACTAGGCGCTGAGTGAAGATAGCACTTTGCTCGATGAAAGACTCAAACCTTTCTGTACAAGACCGATCGTTGCACAAAGCAAAAAAAGAGGCCCTATCCTCGAGCAGCTGTATCTGACCGTGAACCCATCCACTACCCTGCCGGCAGATTACGGTCTCGCCGGGGTCGAAGTTCCGGAGGTCGCCTTTCGCGAACTGATACTCCTCTTTCTCCTCACTCTCACTGAGTGTATGGTCGTCGCCTGAATTCTGGGTGTACTGTTCGAAAGACGTCCCGACAGTCTCGCGGAGGAAGTCCACACTTTCCTCGTCGGCTGTTCGGAGGCCGATCACCGTAACCATACCCGACAGCAGCGCGTGGGCACGTTCCTTCCCGTATGTGTCTTCGAGTTGCGCCACCGACTGAAGCGAGAGAATCGCCTGGCAGTTAACGCCGCGGCCGACGTTGATCAGCTCGCCGAGACGTTTGATCGTCGTGTCCAGATGCTCGATCTCGTCGAGGAGATAGTACGCCGATCGGTCGGGGTCGTCCATGCCGTGCATGATGGCCTGGTCGATTAGATAGCGGAACACGGGCGCGATCGTGCCAGACTGTCGTATCGGATAGTCGAGCACGAGGACCCGACCGTCGGGGTTCTGCATGTACTCGCGGATAGAGAACTCGCCGCTCTCCGCGAAGTCACCGACGAATAGGTCTGTGACCTGCTGTTGAGCCGTCGCGAATACGGAGCCTGCCTGGCGCTCCGTCTCAGGGTTGATAATCCGGCCGTTCCTACAGCGGCTACCGGCAGGAGGGGTTCGACGACCATTATCGTCCCCTCCCGCTTGCGCGGCGACGTTCATCCTCTAGCTCTTGCTCTTGGTTCTTGCGTTCGTTCTCGCGCTCTTGTTCTTGCCGACGGTTCCGATACCGGGAGCGTTCAACCATCCGCTCGTTGGCGTGCTCTCGCGTCTCCTCGATGTCGCCCTTATCCATGTAGAGGTCCGTCTTCTCGCCCGTCATGGCGACGTGGGCGTGCGGGTGTTCGGTATCCCGATGGACGGAGTAGGCATACGTGGCTGTTGGTCGCCCCTTCGTGAACTGTTCCATCGTCTTCCTCGTTTCCCGCCCGAGTTCGTCGTTACTCAGGTCGTTCCCGTTCTCTGGGCTGATTATCATGTGTCTCTCGAATTGGTGGCGTTCGCTCTTTTCGACGAACTGTTCTTTTCTCTCGTCGGACATGGGTCGGTCAGCCCTGTCGCAGACCGGCGTATCCCCCTCCCTGCCGATGTAATTCACGAGATCACCCGACCCCGTGTCCCGGTAATCGGTGTCGAGATAGGTGGTCATCTGTCTAGCAACTCATCCACGCTCGACGCTTTCCCGTCCGAGCCGTTCGATTCCGAGTTGTCCTGGTCTTGGTCGCCGTCCTCCTGGTCGTCGGTATCGTCGATGATGTCGTGGTCCTCCAGCGGGTAGCGAAGCCGTCGAGCGCCCGTTTCGAGAACGTCTTTCCGGCGGGCGTCCGGGTAGTTCTGCTTCAGCAGTTCGAAGTTCGCGACCGAGTAGGCGCCGGCCCGTGCGTTCATGTCCTTTGTAGCCTGGGCGATCTCGGTGAGGTCTTCTTTTGCCTCTGCGATGAGGGCCTCGATCCGCTCCTCGGCGGAGAGATCCGTGGCTGCCTTCTCGACGCCTCGGCGTTTCCGTTCGGCTTGGGCGAGTTTGTAGACGTAACTCGAGAGTGTTTCGCCTTCCTCGTTGGCCTCGCTTTGGAGGTGGTTCTTTTCGCTTTCTGATACATACACTGAGATTACTGTATCGCGGGTCATGTGTTGGTTAGTTCTTTGAGGGGTGGGTATGCGGACTGCCTGCGTCGATGTTTTGCCGGTAAGTGGAGCAGTAGGTTAACTAGAAAGCTCCGGGCCTGTCGACCTCAGGCAGTGGGCATACCTGGCCAGTCGAAGAACGTGGGCATATCAATCGTGTCTGTATATCTGATACTTTTGATTCATCTCGCCTTGTGCAACACACTTCTCTTCTCACAAGGACGGTTGTTGCACAAGGGAGAAGCCACAGAAGGACCTGAATGCCTTGGTTTCATGTCAAACTTCGGCGACCTTACTGATACATAGAACGTGCGAATCTAATGTACTCACTTCCATCATCTAATATAGATGTGGTAGAGCCACTGCTGAATATACAGCGCGAGTGTGGCACGAGTTGAAAGTCAATTTGCGAGGATAGTGTTCGCTTAGTACAGGAGAGGTGATACCCGCTATACAGGAATCCACCCGATATTCGGGCGGCGTTTTATTGAATATACGCGTGGTACGGAGAGTATGTCTCCAGTGTGTAGCCGATCGAGTGCTCCGACCTTCGCTAGATCCGGTCTCGAAACCCTGGTCACTACAGCCAACAAAAAAGGAGGCAACTCACTTCCGATTCGATTTCAGACCGATTCTCCTACCTGCTTGGAGGTATAGTACATGACCGAAAACCCAACGGACGAATCCTCGGGACTCCGCCGAAACATCGGCTCTCGAGCGGAGCAACTCGATGAAGAACGGTCTGCGTTTGAACGGGTTAGACTCTCACGTGCCACGCTAAAACGCCTGGCGTTGGTTGGCGCGTTGTACGTCGGTATTCTCGTGGCAATCTACGTAACCGTCGCCCAAACCGCTGGGAGGGCTGAGTTACAGATAATCCCGACCGTGATCGTCATCGCGTTCGTCTTCGAGGGGCTCGATTCGTCGGCTGGAATGGGATTTGGGACGGCGCTAGCCCCGCTCTTATTCATTCTTGGCTACGAACCGCTTCAAGTCGTTCCAATTCTCTTACTCTCAGAGATGCTGACGGGGCTTGTTGCCGGATTCGTCCACCACGAATTCGATAATGTACACTTCGAATTGGATCCAAGCAATGACGCAACCAAGTTAGTTGCGCTGTTTGCGACCATCAGCTCGGTCGCCGTATTCGCCTCGATCGTCCTCGTCTACGCAGCAGTCGAACTCGATACGGGCCTCATTAAAACGTACGTGGGGAGTGTCGTTGTCCTCATGGGTGCGAGTGGGCTCATTCGTGCGAAAATCGGGACGAGTTTTACATATCGTCCAAAGTTGTTGGTCGGCTTTGCCGTCCTGGCAGGAGTGAATAAGGGTATCGGCGGCGGAGGATACGGACCCGTGATTACTCTCGGACAACTCTTTTCAGGAGTGTACGAAAAGAGTGCGACGGCTATCACAACCCTCTCTGAAGGAATCGTCTCGTTGGTTGGTGTCATCACCTTTTTTCTGATTACGATTCACGGGGTATCGATCGATCCACTGCTTCTTCCGTCGATATTCATCGGGGGCTTCTTTGCAGCAGTCCTCGCCCCATTTCTAGTGCGAGTCGTCCCGAATGTAGTGTGGAAATACGTAATTCCTGGGTACGCGTTCCTCATTGGTATCTCAGCAATTGCTCTCGGTTTGGATGTCTAATCAGGTAGTGAGCCACAATCTGTGTGTCTGGGTCGTCAGTTACGTCCCACACAGGCCGCAATTTAGCCTCACTTAAAAAACACTTGATGGTTACTGCAAGGAGAGCAGCGACTCGTATATCCGTACTGGACCTGTACGTGTCTTGGAGATGTCGTCAAGGAGTATAGGCGGACCAATCGGGAGCATCACATCTACAGAGATTCCTACATGCCAGCCGGAAGACACTCCAGCAACTGTTCTCGACCGACTTGTCGGTCGGACGTGGGAAAGCGCGGATACGATCTACGTCCTCGAGGAGGGGAAGCTCGTTGGTCGTCTCGATATTACTGCCCTCCTCCAATCAACGGACGACGTTCCTCTCTCACAGTTGATGGAGACACCAAGTGCGCAGCTACAGCCCGGTACTGATCGAGAACACGCTATATTTCTCGCGATAAAGGAGGATAGAGATGAGATCCCGGTTGTTGACAGCGACAAGCGGCTCATCGGTGCCGTGACCTCCCAAGCCATCATCGATACGATGCACAGGGCACACTTTGAGGATATACTCCTCCGTGCAGGAGTGCAAAAGACTGGGCGTCAGATCCTAGACGAGCCGTCCGCTCGTGTTCGCATCGCTGTCCGGAGCCGGGCTCCGTGGCTTTTGTTCGGTCTGGTAGCCGGGTTGCTTCTTAGCGTTATCTCGAGCCAGTTCGAGGCAACCATGCAAGAGACGATCGCCCTTGCATTCTTCCCGCCCGTCATCGCGTACATTGCCGATTCAGTAGGAACGCAGTCAGAAGCCATCGCAATCAGGGCGTTTGCGATTGCTGACGTTGATTATGGTAGCTACATCCAACAAGAACTCCTCGTTGGGATTATCCTCGGCACAATGATCGGGATTCTCGGCGGAGTTGGAGCGACGGTTATCGCTGCCTCGTCACAGATAGGGTTTGTCGTCGGACTGTCGCTGTTCGTTTCGAGTACCGTTGCAACCGTTCTCGCCTCCCTCATCCCGATTGGATTCATTCTGCTGGACGTGGACCCGGCACTCGGCAGTGGTCCGCTTGCCACTGCGCTTCAGGACGCCTTCAGCATCGCAATCTACTTTCTTTTTGCACTTACCCTGCTTTGATCCGTGATTTTTGAAATCGGGCCGCGAGTTGATTTGGCCAAACTAATATAACTGTGAAAGGGCGACGCTCGTATAAGCAGTTCACGAATGAGAGTGAGCTTTAGAGCGTCTGAGAAGGTTGATGATTTCCTTGAAGAAGAAGCAGAGCGACGTCTGATGACAAAATCGGGCGTTGCGCAGATGTTTGTTGCTGAGCGATACCATCAGCTGCAGGAGGATCAGGAGGAGCAAGAAGTGTCCACAGTTGACAAAACTGATGCCGAGGAAGAAGACTCGCCGGCTAGTGACCTCAATTACAGGAAATGACCATACAATACGGATCTTATCGCCAGGCGGGCGAAGGCGCGCGCTAGCGGAATGAATTATACTGTGATCTGGCGATCTTTCTTGTATAGAGGCTCTCCCGTACAGATTGGCCAGAGCCCTCTCGCTTTACGTGATCTTCTGGATAGTTAGAATCGGTAGATCCATGACCGGCACAACCGCGCTCTATGCCTGCGTCTCGACAGACGTTCAAAGCCTCACTTTCCTACGAGAGAGTGTTACGCTTCGGGGACAGCGGCGACCCTATGATATCCACTGATGATTATTTGAGTAATCAGTAGTGACTGCCCAATCCGAAGCTGGAACCACTCATCGACTCCAGCGGCGTCTTGCGGCTCCAATCATGGCAAGGTGTTCGTAGTCGATTCACCTGTTGGTTTGGCGTCGAAAACCCCTCCGAGTCGGAGAGGTTCTCATGAACGAGAAAGTTGGGTGGGTATGCGTGCAGCCAGGGGCTAGGCAGGCTGCAGTAACTCATAGAGTATTAATTGTATTAGTTAATAGGTGTTTATCGACAAGGATTGGTTAACCTTGTGCAACATCTGTCAAGTGAGGACGGGTGATATTGCACAAGGTATCTGAACAGCTCTTTCTCCACTTTCTCTGGCAAGACGACTAGCCCAGCCCACACCGCAGGGTTCCTGTGAATTCAACACTCAGTAGCGACAACCCAATTGAGTGCTAGATTTAATAACTAGTAGTGTGCATCTAACGGTCGGGTACACGCCCAAAGGAGAGTGCAGGACTGAGGCCATAGTTAACTCCTGCACTCCACCGCAGGCGCTCAGGCGTATGCCCTTCTCCAGAACACAACCAGAGAGTCACTTCGATCCCTCTTTTTGCGAATCGAGAGACTGGTCATCCACGCCTGGCACATATCATTAGCAGCCGAAGGATCATATATCTTATCATTATATTGAAATTAATATGATATGAAGAAATGATAGAGTGATTGGAGCGATAATAAAATTACTGTGAAAACCATAACGAACGTTCTAGCCTCCTGATAACTAATATATATGTATTACTACTAGTTCACGGGAGGGTCACCCTCCTACTCCCGGCCGTGGCCTCAGGGCCGGGAGGCTGCGTCATCTTCAGATTGTCAGTAGATGTCGAGACGGTGGTACTATCGGTGAGACACGGTCCAACGTGCACTCGTCACTAAAGTCCAATATTCGAAATTTATAATCAAAAATATTAAGTATGTTGACATAATAGTAATTGGTGGCGGTCGCCTCCCCTGTACGCCGCCACCGAGGGTACCTACCCCTCCGATCATTATTGGACCTCCCACGCCGGGAGGTTTTTGCTAGCACGTCAGATCTCACATCAGTGTCGCCATTAGTACCGCCTTCACTCTCGGCAAAGGTGACTGCTAGAGCTTCGATTAATAGTCACATCAAGGATCGGCTGACGAAGATCATATTCGGGGTACCTGTTCGGCAGGTACTGCCGACCTTGTGCAACATCGGTCATCTTGAAGCGAGATTGTTGCACAAGGTTTGCTTATCGACGGAATTGAGTGAGAGACGAAGACAGGCGATTCACTCAGCCAATTCACCCCCCGTCGATTCGGTCTTTGTGTCGTCTCCTCCTTCATCCTCGTCTGTGGACTCTTCAGCTGTCGATTCGCCGGTGGAGAGGGCGATATACTGCTCTTCCCACGCTTGACGAGCCTTGATCTCACGCTGGCCCCGGGCCATCAGTGCATAGTAGTTCGACCGACGATCGACCTCACCTTTCTCAATTAGTCCCTTGTTCCCGAGTGTATCGAGGTTCGGGTAGAGTCGACCGTGATGAACCTCAGTCTCGTAGTAGTCTTCGAGTTCGGCTTTGATTGCGAGGCCATTGAGCTGGTCTCCGCCAGCGATTACATACAGGATATCACGTTGGAAGCCAGTCAAATCGTCCATGATCTCGCTATCAACACCCAGACATACTAGTATTCAGACCATAGCAATCGACAGGGCCGTGGTAGGATGCTGGAACAACCGACATAGCCCACCGGTGGACTGACTACTACCAGAGTCAACCCGAGCCGTGTACTCTCTCCTCTCTCCCGCTTTCCAGACCGTCTCGTAGTGGTGGCGAACCATGCTGTCTCTGGCGAACCCGACCCAGCATGAAAGAAGGATGACGACGGCTCCGCTGACTAGGTGATCACTCGATAAGATCGAGCGACGAGAGGAGAGAGGAATGGGAACGACTCCTAAACGACGTGCGAGTTAGAGTCCGATAACTGCCCATCCCGACAGTATACTATCAAGAGTGTGATCGAAGGTCAGCGGTAGAGTTGATATTCGATCCCAGGTTCACACAGGTCCTCGTTCGTCTGAGGCCAGTGTCGGGCAGATCTTCTCAATTCCCCTAAATATGCCAACGTATTTGTCACTGTTGTACATACCCTCAGTTACGGCGCCAGAGCCAAGAGGGAGAAAGCGGGGGCTGCACTCGTGGTCAACTGCACTCACCCTACTGACGCCGTGAAGGTGCCTCTGACATTTACCTTCGCTCCGTAATCCAGTAGGGTGACTTGTTGTAGCAGAGTCTATAATATAGGCTTTTTGTTGGGTTGCGTTTACATTCGGCTCTGCCGTAGAAGTCCATAACTAGATTTCTGACCGTTCACCACCCGCAAAGGCGAATTACGTACAGACCCTACATGAAATATCACCTATATTACTAATATAATTGACAGTCTACGGGATAATGCGGTCACTGCGACTCATGGTCAGTTGCGGTTGATCCCACCCTACAGTACCTCTCCACCCCGAGAGGTTTTAAAGGAGAAACTCTAGAGATCGGTTCAGGTGAACCGCTGTAACAAGTGAAAACGCAAGCAAGCGGCAGGTCTAATACACTACTCTTTTCTTGAATTGGAGGGGTTTCATAAGATAGATACCGTATAATTAAAAACCAATAACGGTATAGCACTCAATGGCGGGTGACCGCCACAACGGAAACCACTCCGTTGGTCATGTTGAACCTCTCCGATTCGGAGAGGTTTTATAATTGTCAGGAGTGGAATCGCTAGATAGCGGTGAGGTCGGCAATCCGAGGTCCGGTGTATCGTCAATCTACTTTTGATTAAATACTCTACAAGCTGGCACACTCGTCGCAAAGACGGGTGGGTGACTAGTCGGGATATCAGAGGCACCCGATGTTCCCATGCTAACAATCCCCACCCGCTAGTTGAATGTAGATATTCCTCATCAATATATTTTCCCCTCACACAGAACACATAATAATTCCTTCAACTGTCCCGTGATTAGTTCTGAAATCAGAAGTGGACTAACACCGGGCGCTTAGCAGTTACTCGCTCTGTCGCTCCTCAACAGGAATATCCGCGTCGGCGGGTTCGGTTCCCGTTTCATCGGATAGAGTTTCCGTGTCGGTGGCTTCGAGCTCTTTGATTCTCTCGCAAATGTGAATCTGGCAGATCTCGAGTCCAGGAGCGGCTGAGTTGCTCGCCCTCCGTGTCTGATGGGTGGAACCCCCTGATTTGCCAAGGAAATCCATACTCTGAGAACATGCTGTACTATTTGTCTATTGTCGAGTGCCAGTCCGCTCTGCCGAATTTTTTTGATTGACACTCAACAATGGGTGGCGGGTGGAGATGATTAGGATAGGGGACCAAGGTGCCTCTGACAGCTCCTATAAGGCCGGTCATCCATCCGCATTTTGTAACGAATGGACTGATCGACTCTACTAAAGTCCCGCAGACAGAAAAGTGTTGGCTAGATAATCACAATATTCAACCACTACTGGTTAGATACACACTTCGTACCCCGTATGCCGCCGTGCGATCTCCTAGCCACTGACGATCGAATATATGGGCATCTGCAATTCTACTTCAAGACCTGCTGTATTTGATAGTCATTCGTGGGTGTATCATCTGTAATAGCCCTAAGAGAAGGAATTATCGCTTCTGAGCATCGACAGAGCAAAGAAACTAACGAGTTTTTAGAAGAAAGACTCACTCAGGGATCTCGCGAAGAATTGTTGTTCCGTACTGGTGCAATTGATTCGGGGCTAAAAGGCGAAATGAAACAAGCACGAGAATTTCGCAATGAGATTATCCATAATTCATCCAAACGAAAGGTGATTGAAGATACAGAGAATATAGAGGATCAGGTAAATAGAGGCCATCGCATTGTAGATAAGCTATGGGAACAAATAACAGAGCAGTAAGAAGAGAATCGCTAAATAAGGATATAATATATCTATAATATTTGAAGTTAACCTACTGCTATTTCACCGACTACTCTAATCTACGACCAAAACCAGCTCGTTGCACAAGGAATGAGCTTGATTACCGCATACCAGTTGACACTATCTTCCGCACATTGACTTACAGCGTACGACCACGATCCGAAGGTATCCCTTTTGACGACTGGTGGCCCAAGAACATCTGAACCAAGTCCCGAATAAAATCGCCGTATCCGAGCTCAGAGAACAGTGACCGATTCGAATCATAGCGAAGAAGCTCAGTTATAATTCCCTCCTGTTCCGGTGGGTCCCACGAATGCAGTTGATCAGCCGGGAGTTCCTCTCGATACTCCTCCTCCAAAAACGTCGCGACAGTTCGGGATGCAATCTGACGAAGGTAGCTGAAATCGGTGTAACGGGCTCCATCCGCCTTCATCGTAGCGAGAACCAGGTCCTTCGTATCGAACCGTGTTGCATCGAGTATCTGTGCGATTACCCATGGCCGGGCACACTCATTCCCGTAGACGAGAGATTGGTTCGAAGGATCCGACACGAGGGTCTTGTTTAGAATGACACGCGGCGTTCCGTTCTGAAAGCCGATGATGAATGGATAGCCACGTAGATAGACGTCCTCGCGTTCTCGGTACATCTGGATCGGGAGAGCGCCGATCCACTGCTCATCAGTTGCAATGCCGCTCCATGCTTCCTGTGTGGTCAGAGACGTCGAGACCTTACCTCGAGCGTCAGCCAATCGTCGCGAGGCTTGTACTACCGCCTAGGGAATAGTCTCGGGGAGGGGCCGATCACTGATATACTCATCAAACGCCTTTCGTTGGTGAAACTTTGCTTTGTGTAGCTGCACGGCCAGAATCGTTTGCACGTCATGGCTATCGATCTCATCAGCAGTCTTGATTTGGTTCCGGTACTGTTCTCGGAGTGGTTTATCTCCCATAGTCCGTACTTCTATTTGGAGTAGAACCGGATAGCGATTGCCGGAATCAACAACTCGACGCCGTCTGTTGATTTACAACTCTCATTTAAATTCAATTTATATAAGGTCGTCAACGAGTCAGAGGGCAGCCAGGTAGTTCTGTAATCCAGCTCTTTTACCCTTCATCCTAACCAGAAGAGTCCCCAAGTAATTTTGACAGAAAACTCGTCTCCGGAGGTAGAATGGAGCTCCCGTATAAAATAAAAGAAGGAGTCAAGGAGAACTCCTTTCTCCTGAAACTCGGTCTGGTGGTCTTTAGTGCTGTCTTCATCATCAGTGGATCGTCAATTTTCACTACTCAATCGGTGGTAGGTGGAGTATTGATTTTCATGGGAATTATCCTTGACCTGGGGGTATTAGGGATCTACAAATTGGAGATTGAAACCATCCAAAACGAAATTGAAGCTACACAGTCCGAGATCAGCCGAACTGAAAATGAGGTAGAAAGGACAAAAGGAGAAGTGGATACTACGAAAAACGAAATATCCAGTATACGGGATGAAGTCAACAATGCAAAAGAGGAGATATCGGAGACTAAAGATGAAATAGAGGATATGCAGGATTCTCTCTACGAAAAATTCGGGAGATATAGGGGCCGAGATAGCTTGGAAAGGAGGACAAACGAATTAGAGGAACGTATAGAAGACTTAGAAGAGCATGTTGAGGAATTACAGGATGTTACGTACTCACGGAGTAGTGGATATAAGGGTAGTGACAGTGTTGAGGATCGAACTGATGAACTTGAAGAACGGGCTAACGAGCTTGAAGATGCTATCGAAGATTTGAAAGATGAGTTGAATGACTGGGAGAAAGATCTCGGCGGTAAAGGACGTCGGTTCTAGCATCTGTGAAATCGCTAGTCAGCACCTTCTTATCTCCGAAGCACGTACGTGGTAGCATAATGGAGTTTGACGAGTTCAAGGACGCCCTCGAAGAGAACACAGAGGAACGTTCGGAACTCAGTAAGGGCGCCTATGAAACCGGACGTCGATTGGCCCACCTCCCCGACTAACGAGCTGCCCGAAGACGATCAGCAAACGCCCGTTTTCCGTCATCCGTTCGCTCACGTAGCTGCGGTGCTCCCACTTGCTCAAGCACTGTCGAGACGATGAATTCCCGCGTGAGATCGAGATGGCGATCGGCATAATAGTCCCACGGATCAGACCGCTCTAAGTCAACACTCGAGAGCTCTATGCGAATCCCTTCTTTCCGTTCAGCAACTTCATACCCGTACTGACGTGCCCAATACAACAGTTGGAGATTATTACGGAGCGTAAGAAGCCGCTTTGAGTCATAGATATACCCCTTGATCCAGTCATACCATTGGCCTGCTTCGCCAGTCGCTGGGAGGGTAGCACTGGGATCATATGACGCAAGATACCGGTCAAGGAGGCTAAGCCCCGTTCGATGATTCGTATTGGGCATCGGATGTGTGAGAATGAACTGAGAGAGAAGTTCGGCTCCAACCTCGGGTACTGACTGGCGCCATTCAACGCTATTGAGGATTGCAGGAATCGCCTCCAGATCCATTTTCTTATATGTAGAGAAGGTGCCATCGGCGTCTTCTGTCTCCGAGATGATTCCATCGAATGCATCGATCACGACGAAGAGAATCTGTTTGTCAGTATCCGAAAAGTTCGCATTAAGCCAGTCAAGAACCTCTGCAGTCGTCTCGAACGACTGGTAGGCGGCGTCAAATCGAGTTTTCGTATAGAGGAGATAGAGCTGATCGCCGTCGATTATGTCTTCGCGGACCGCGACTTCGATATCTGGATTCTCTGTTAGAGTCTGCGCTTTCCGGATTCGGTCTGTCCACTCATCAGTAATAAATTTGAGACTGAAACGGCTATCAGCAGGATGGTGGAGCTGTACGACTGGCGGTGCATCAGCCATGGACACGCGGTTGTTCAGCGGCGAGCATCGTTAATTGTTGGGTACGCAATGCGGACGGAGAAACCGATACATCGAGTGGATGTCCGAGGTTCCTGTAGCGTTCGTCCAGCGAATAAGCGAAGCAGCCTTCCTCGTCGACGATCCGAAGCTCTAGCTGGAAACCCTCACGTCAATTCCTGGGATCGGGCCTGCGACTGCCACAGTCGTTCTCGCCTTTCATGATCCGACGAACTACGCAGTCGGTGATCGATACATGGTTGCAGCCCTCTCTGGTGAGGATCGAGCACTACGGTTCTCTGACTACCCGTGACTCCTCACTGAGTTCCGTGACCGAAACCCAGGTGGGTTCGATCTCCGGACTGTCAAGACGGCATGCTATCAGCAGTATCGAGAGAGACACGATGTCGGCCGGTGGTGAGGAGCCTATCCGTTGAATAAAACCGCCAGAGGGTAGTCGCTCCGCAAAGAGAGTCTGCCTTGTGCAACACCTCGCATCCAAGGACGTGTTGTTGCACAAGGCTGACCAAGCCAAGAGATGGTAATTCGTGCACACAGTCGCAGATGGTACAATCAGTAGCTCTGTTGAAATCCGCAGAATGTGATGAGAACGAGGTGCTGCATACAGAGGTTCTATGCAGCAAGCGAACCGTGTTCGGCGTCCCCGCGTGACACTTACCGATATGTGACATTCCGCAGCTCCTGGTCCGGCGGTCGATCCGGAGTTCTACCCCGTGTTTAAGTCGCAAGGCGACCGTTTTCTGTATAATCGATCAGCTATGCCCATAACACCGTACGATCAGGAACGGATTAGCAAGCTTACCGATCCGAGTGCCTTCCGCTATTGCTCCGGCGAAGAGCTTCGGAGATTCCTCGCTCCCAGGCCCGATTGGCGGGTTGCCGATTTTGGCAGCGGCGCTGGCCTCTTCACGACCGAGCTGGCCCCGGTCGCCGATACCGTCTTCGCTGTCGACGTTCGACGAGATCTCCACACAGTCTATCGCGAACACGAGATTCCAGCGAACGTCACGCCTGTCACCGCTGACTTTGCGAATCTCCCCTTTCCCGATAACCACCTTGACGGCGGCGTGTCGATTCGCACATATCATCACGGATTCGAGTCAGCCCTCGACGAGATTGCGCGCGTCGTTCGGCCAGGTGGTCGCCTCGTGATCGTCGACTGGTCGGCTACCGGGGCCGGCGAACGCGACGGTCGTGACGAAGAGGAGTACTTGAACCTCGCGACCGTCCAATTGCACCTCCTGGAGGCCGGCTTTCACATCGTTGAGGCCCAGGAACGCCGAGAGACGTTCGTGGTGATCGGGACGCTACGGTAGATTCCTGGCACAACTGATCCGATGCCTCCATTCCACGCCGTGTCCGATAGTTCACCGCCGATAGCGGAAGACACCCGGCGCACGAGGAATTTGCTCCTAGATACGCGCTCTGTATTCAGTACAACTCCTGAAACCTATCATCTATTGAAAGATTCCAATAAGGCCAAATCGTTATATGACCCTGACCAACCCAACTCGCTCACCGAAAGAACGGCCAGCTCACAAAATATCATCCGTAGTCTCGGCGGTCCGGAACGACTCTAAATCCGTATACCGGAGTCCATATGGAACACGCGTTGCCAGTGGAATCGGGATAGCTCATACAACGACTCAGGTTCAAACACAATGACACGCTTGTTCTGATCGAACGTGACTTGATCACCGGTATATGATTCAAGCGGGCGTGACAACGCCGCGTCGCTGGCCGGCACGATCTCTTTGACACCTGCAACAGACATCACGGCCCCACCAGCACCGGTAATATACGGTCCAGCATACTCCGGATTCTGCCCAACAGGAACGAACCTCCAGGCAGTGTTCTCCTCACAAAATGGAATGCCATCCTCGCGGGACGGGAAGAGTGCAATCAGTAAGTCAGCAGCCCCAGCACGCTCGCACCGAGAGATTTCGCCGACCACAGCGTTGCGCCAACGTCTGGTGTTCACCCGTCTGGGTCTTGCTCTCGGCGGTGGCCGTCTTCTGACTGTGGCTCACAGAACTCGAACACGTCTTGAACGAAGCCAACAAGCGATCCACCGGTGATCGTATCGAGTGTCAAAAAAAGAGTGAAAGTTTCCTCGTGCTAAAGGCTGGAGCCTCCTGAATCTCAAGATTCACCAGATCAAATCCGTAGAACACAGAGAACGGCAGTTCATGCCCTGGATCATCATATGTGTACAGATACAGTCATATCGCGTGTGGTTGGATCGGCAAGATATTTCTATGTGTCCGTAGTCCGCTAATGTTGTATGGAAACGATTAGCAGGGACGACGCGACGTTATACGAATTCGGTCGGGATATGGATCCTATTCTGACCGTCGAAGAAGGCGAATCATTCAAAGTGGAAACCTGGGATGCATTCGAAGGAGCGTTATTCGAGCACGGACTCGGAGAATTCACTACTGAGGATATTCCAGCGCTCACTGCCCCACCGCCAGCATTTGACGGGAATCCTGTTGCCGGTCCTGTCTATATTGAAGGAGCACAACCCGGAGACACACTCGCGATTCATATCGACGAGATTAGCCCTGAACGAGGATTTACTACTACTCTCGAAGAGTTTGGCTGCTTGGTCGGGAAGAGTGGATGGGAAGACTGCCAAGTGAATCATGCTCATGAGGTTGAACTTGAACCGGGGTCAGACGGATCAATGACAAACGGAACAGCCCGACTTGAGATCAACGATCATGAATGGACGTGGGAGCTAAACCCCCATATTGGCACAATAGCCACTGCACCGGGCAGAACGGTACAGGAGACGGTAACGACACAGGGACCGTGGGGCGGTAACATGGATGTTCGGGATGTCGCTGAAGGCAGTACAGTATTTCTAAATTCGTTCAACGAGGGAGGTCTGCTATTCGTCGGTGACGTCCATGCTTCTCAGAGCGATTCCGAGTATACCGGAATCGCAGTTGAATCAATCGCCGAAATCGTTCTGCGAGTCGAAATTGTAGACGAGCAAGTACCAGGTGTCTTCCGAGTCGAAAACGATGATAGCATTATCCACGTTGATTCAGCGAAAAACGCAGGGTCGCCAGAAGACGCAGTCAATAACTGCTTCATTGCTTTGATGGACGAACTCGTTGAACAGCATGGATTGAGCCAGCGAGAAGCCTATGTACAGATGAGTGTCAATCCGGCAGTGACTGTCCGGGTGTATCAATTCGTCCACCCTGGATTCTTCACAGTCGGTGTTACACTCGAGAAAGCGTTTCTCGATTCCTATCGTTGATTGCGAGCGCTCAGTAGGTGTCAAACATCTCCTGCAAATCGTCCTTGTCGGTCGATGTTAGAACGCCAAGCGCGAGCAACAACGTGCTTTCTGCGGTTGGAGAGCGTCCCCTCCGATAGAGGGGATCGTCGACGACCTGCTGATCATCTATGACGTCAATGTCGACTCCGTTACCCAATGCGATCTTCGAGCGAGACTCCATTGACGAGGCTGTGTTTCTCGAGGAGCTTCGGCGGACTATCAGCGATGATAGACTACTCATGGAGTACCGCTAGGTAAGGGTGGTCAATCGGACTCGTATCGTCCTGACCGGGAAATCAAGGCTTTCTAGTTCTCGATCGAGATCTCGTCTTGCGAGAGGCGGGTGTAGCCGGCTACCGATTTACTTACGATTCGTACCTCGAAAGATGACCCACTCGAGACGTTCCAGTGGCGAACAGTTAACCTCGTATCTCCCGTCTGATCGGCTATGATGGAGAATGCAGCCCCAGTACAAGTCTGGTTGGTTGAACGGATGTTTGCTGAAGACAAGTCGAACCTCATTGTCCTGGTGTATGCGACAACTGACGGTCAACGGTACACGATGAAGGAGCACGCTATTACGGGCAACGCCGAAACGCGTCGTACAACCGCCGCGGTTGAGGTTGACCCAGACGATCTTGACCCAGTCGGCGATGAAACGTTGCAAAATCAGTACGCTACTGAGGCGACGCGGATGGCGAACGTACACGATCCAGACGATCCGATTTAGGCGCTTCGTCACTAGTGAAAATATGATGTACAGAGGATGTTCCCTCGAAGTCGCTCTTGAATGCTCTCCATAGTACTGCTTTCCCAATGATCACTATTCGGTGAGAGACGATAGACTCAAGCTAGTTATCGATAAGCACCGCCACCACGGGAGACGACCCCACTGGAGACGCGCTTCTCACGAACGGAAGGGACGCACGGACAAAATCCGAGAGGCAGTATACGACAGTGGACGACCCGCAAGCGAAGTACTTCCAGTCAGAACACCAGCCCATGCTACAGATTCGTGTACTGAGTATCGGTGGGCCGATCTGCCACTTCTCTTAGGGCGGTTTCTGTGTCGAACAGAACTCGACGACAACTCTATCACAGAGACCTACTAACCCAGCTCACTCCACGGAACAAGCTCTACTACCGATTCCCGACGAAATCAGAGAGAGCCACTAATCACAATATCGAGGAGAAAGAAGACAATCGAAATGTCCGACGCTACAGACGAGATGATCGGCCGGGTCGTTCGCACGGTCGAATATAACACCGGCAACGGCGCATCCGAGGCGATCAGCGCCGCCCAGATTCGCACCCATCTCTGTGCGAACAGTATCTATCCCGTCGAGGCAGTCAACCGAGCAATCGCCACAGCACTCGAACGCGGTGATCTCGTCGAGAAGAACGGTAAATACGCCTCCGCGAGTCCGGACACCTACCGCAAGTACCTATAGAGGCATACGATCTAATTGGCGTCCTTCGAAAGCACGAGCAACCGCATCCAACCCTAGTCAACTGCCTTGTACAACAATCACCGTTTATTGGCTGCCGATGTTGCACAAGGTATGACGCGGCCAATCGCTGTAAGCCAATTGTGTTTCTCAAAGGCCAAACACGGACCTCTACGCTACCTTTATATCACGCCATATCATAGCACGATTGCTGGCAGAGTATTTGCCATCGCTTGAAATGGTTATCGGCCTTCTGGCCGATTCGTCGTTCGAAAAACGTGCTTGAGATCTCATCAGCGGAGTCTACGATTCACCGACTGAACAGGTACGACGATCCGTTAGCCCGGCCAAGAGTTTATACCAGAAGGCGGGCCCACAGAGCGTGATGACCCTGAAACTCGGTGATCGTGTCCGCATCGACATCCCCGACGAACTCGACGCGGTCTCGGGCGAGCTCGACCGACTCCCCGAGCCCGCCGTATTGGTCTCGCTGCCACACATTGACAGCAACGAGAACGAGGAGTGGGACTTCTTCGACGAAGAGGACGAGGATCCGGCGTATTCGGACGAGGTCGGCGCGCCGACCGACGGTTCGTTCGCCCCGCCAGGTCCCGAGCGCCCCACCGCCATCGCGGCGGTCGTCCCGCTCGAGGAGAACGAGGACGACTTCCACATCTCGCGTCCCGACGACGACCTCCACAACGGAGCGGTCGAGGACGACGATAACAAACACGACGACGATTAACTCTCCTAGAGCAGCGGCGTTCTGAGAGTTGATTGTGTCTCTCCGATACGCGTCCCCTCATATTACGGGAGCGATTTCCGTTACTCAGTATTCCCAACCCAGCCACCAACAGTCATCACGGCGCCCAGCAGCACCCAGTCCTTGATGATGTAGACGCCCTCGAACGACGGCCCGTACGGGAAATACGAGAACGTCTGGGCCGGAAACACCGCAAGCGGCAGCATGACGACCGCCGCATGGGACGCCAGCAGGATCACTGCGAGCCGGAGCGTCCGCCGGGACAACAGCGCGAGACCGACTGCGACCTCCCAGCCGCCCAGCACCAGCCGGAAGACCTCGGTTGGCACGAACGGGAACATCTCGGCGACGAGTCCCGCGGTCGGGCTCGTGCCCGTCATCGTCAGCAGGCCGAACCAGACGTAGACGGCCACCAGCGCGTACCGCAGCATCGTGAGGCTGTGGTCCTTGACGAACGCGAGGAACGTCCGTTCGATCTCCGCGCCGAACTCGGCCATGCTCTGTCGTGTGGTTCGGTTCAGAGTGTCGTCGGATTTCAGGCTCATTGGTCGTCCTCCAGATCGACTTTGGCTAACACGACGAGACCGCTACTCAACAGCACCCAGTTTTTGATGATGTACGCCCCGATCGCCGTTGGGACGAACGGGAACTGCGAGAACGTCATCCCGGGTGCGCTGAACAGCGGGATCATCGTCCCGAGCATCTGGAACACCATCAGGTAGACGGCGAACCTGATCGTTCGTTTGAAGAGGAGGCCGACGCCGACGGCGGCCTCCCACCAGCCGAGAACCGGGAAGAAGATATCGAACGGGAGGAAGAAAATCCCCGTCTCGACGACCGGGTTGGCGGGGCTCACACCGAAGGGCTTGACGATGCCGAACCAGAAGAACACCATCGCGAGTGCGTATCTGAGGAACGTGACACCGTGGGCTGCGAGCCACGACTCCAGTGCTCGATCCATGTCCTGGAGTTTGTTCTGTATTGATGCAGCGAACGGAATCTCGGCGTCCGTCGGTTGATCGCTCTTCACATCTGCGCTCATGGTCAGGTGTAACTCGAGCGACGGAGACTGATAAACGGCCATCTGGATTCTTCCCCTACATACCACCTCAAATGTACCTCATATAGGAAAGAAATCGACCGATGGGAGGCCTCTCTGGGAGCTGATTTCACAACATGTTGTATAGCAAATAGAAGATCTGAATGATCTCGAGGGTGCATTGGAACAAATCGAAGCCCGCGTGTATGTCCTTTCGTTCGAAGAAGATATGGTGTTCACACTCGAGGATAACCGTCTCGAAGAGGAGATGATTCCCGATAGCGAGCTGCGACTGATCCCGACGCCATGGAGACACTTCGGGATGTTTGGGTTCCGTCCAGAAGATAAAGAATTCATTGACACCGCGATCGGTGAGCTCCTCGATGAATCAGTAGCCTAAGTGAGTTCAAAGAACAGCAACCCAATTCAATTTTTCACCGCCTGACCATTCCTCCCGCGCGTAAAGTCGCGGGTTTCCGCGCTGTGGTATCTATGATTTTCCTGCTCAGTAGGTCAAATTTCCATAAATGTATCATAATATACCAGATGAATTGACCCATACTTTTTACTACCCTGTTCTCTCTGTTGAGATATGTCCCAATCAAATAGACATAGAACAACCACGAATCGACGGCGCTTTCTTCAGCTACTTGGCGGGGCGGGCGCTGGGTCGGTATTAGTCGGCCAGGATGCCGCTGCAATCAATACATTGACTGACCCAATCGACGATGGACTCGATACAACGACCGAGAGCCTCCAGGAGACACTCATCGTCTTTGAGAACAACGCTGACATCAAGGTACTCGATACGTTCAATCTCACGGACGGGTACTACGGGTTCGATGTTCTCCCGATCGCGTTTACCCGCTTGACTGGCCCCGAGATTACGACCGTTGCAGAGCTTGACCCAGTCATAAAGATTGCACCGAATCGCGAACTCGAGTATTTTAACGATGAGTCAAGAGCAACCAGTCAAGTAAGCGAAGTACAGGCTGGTGACGGAGTAGACGGATACACCGGCGAAAACGTCCATAGTGTCGTAATCGACTCAGGGATCGACGGTGCTCACCCCGATCTACATGAAAACCTTATTTCAAACTGGCGTTGGGTCGGTGATCCCCTTTCAGATGACGGTGAAAGCACTCTCTGGATTGATGCCGGCGAAGCGAATACCGACGATAATGGACATGGAACACACTGTTCAGGTACCGTCTGTGGCGACGGGGCTAAATCTGACGGTGAGTTCCGAGGAATGGCTCCTGATGCCAGTCTCACGGTCTATGCGGCTGGACTTGGACTGTTTCTTTTGAAGGTCGTCGCAGCCTACGACCATATGATCGCGCGGAAGCATGAGGGCAAAACGACTGTTCAGGTCGTTTCGAATTCCTATGGCGCAAGTGAGTCAGCCGACTTTGATCCGGATGATCCAGGGAACGTCGCCACCTGGTACGCGTACGAAGCAGGAATTCTCCCCGTCTTTTCAGCGGGCAACGACGGTCCGGGGCTAAACACACTCAACTACTTCGTCCGGGCACCACATGTTCTGGGTGTCGCCGCAAACCACACTGATTACAGCGTAGGTGAGTTCTCATCGCGTGGTCGGTCTAAATCATACGATGGGGCGACTAACTACGACCGTGGAGAAGCTTTCGAGAATCTTGCCGCTTACTACAGTGGTGAGGATCCCGAGGGCCCAGTAGGTATCTACCGCAACGGAATCGGTGCAAAGGGCGCTGACGTACTGAGTACACTCAATCCGGCCCATCCATTGCAGGCAACCGGTGATGACACGGAAACGTTCTATGGATTACTCTCTGGGACGAGCATGTCGTGTCCGGCCATCGCAGGCTGTGCGGTACTGTTTATCAATGCATTTCATGAGACACACGGTTCAGATCCCGCTCCCATTGATGTTCTCAACACCCTTGAGAGCGAAGCCGAGCTCGGACTCATCGATGATGTCGATACCCCCGAAGGTGCAGCGGTTTACTCGGCGGAGAACATAGGAACAGGATTCATCAACGCGCTCGAAGCGGTTAAACGAGCAGAAGATAGTCAAATCGCACAGTTCGATGAAGTGCACGTTGCGGAGAGTAAAGGCGAATAACCTTCAAGATCAAGATCGAATTTAACGAACAGTACGAATTCACCAACAAGGGCTACGAGCTCTTGCTTAGCGAAGTTGAATAGTAACTGGCGAAACTCAGACCGGACGATAAGTGGATGACATCCTCCCACGCCTGAAGATGCGAGCCCCCCACGCCCACCAACGGGCGGTTCATTGGGATATGTATGATTTCGAGTCCGACAAACCCGTGGAGGTGCCATGCCGCCGGTACTCCTATCACGCTCGTGACTCGGAGTTACGTGGTTGTTTTCTGTCAGTCCGTGTCCCCGAGGGCTTACGAAGTAACGCTCGCGAGGTACCTCCGTGAACAAAACTGGTGAACACACTGTGACTTATCTATCTACCCCAGAACCGGCCGCTCATCAGTTATGCGCGCGTTTCGTCGCCAATCTATCTATCTTAAATGCGGTCAATTCCCAAGCAGTTATTGAGGACAACAGTCTTCCTCGAAGAGATGTCAGAGGCACAATCGACAGCAGCCGGAGAGGAGCGTACCGCATCCGAGTTGACCGCCTTCCAGCAGAACATTCTCACCGTCCTTGCTGAGGAACCCCAGTACGGGCTGGCGATCAAACGCGAGCTCGAAGACTACTACGACAGCGAGATCAATCACGGCCGGCTCTACCCCAACCTCGATGACCTCGTTCAACAGGGGTTCGTCGCGAAAAGCGAACTCGATAAGCGCACGAACCAGTACAAACTGACCGATGAGGGCTATGCCCTCCTCCTCGGAGAGCTTGACTGGCGCTTCTCGAAGCTCGTCACTAACGACGATCGCGCGAGTGATATCGAAGCGCTCGTTGAGTAGTCTACTTACGAGCAAACTAGATAGGGTAGCACCGCTGTTCGGATAGAGAAGTGTCGTCGCTATTTTCGTTGGCGTGGGTCGATCTGAGTGTTAAATCAGACACTCTCGTGGTGTATACCATGCAATAAGTTGACAAGGCTAGTAGACAATACGAAGATATGTACGATCTCACCGGCTTCCAGCGAGATTTGCTCTACGTCATCGGAGGATTAGACGATCCACATGGCCTCGCACTCAAAGACGAACTCGAGGGATACTACGACACAGAGATTCATCACGGCCGACTGTATCCAAACCTCGACACGCTCGTCAACAAGGGTCTCGTCGAGAAATCACAGATGGATCGCCGGACGAATCTCTACACACTCACGGCGCGTGGCCAGCGAGAGCTCGACGCACGTCGGGAGTGGGAACAACAGTACCTCCGTGATACGCTGAAAGCAGCCTAACCACAGGCTATCAGTTCGAGGGGCGCTACCCGGTCGCAGACTCTCTCTCGTCGGTGACGATCACTGCAAGCTGGTCTACCCGCGTCTGATCGTACGCGGTGAGGTCGTATCGATTCCGATTGCTCCGATGCATGTGGACCCGTAGAATTCCGAGATCGGCAATCGTCCTCAGGAGTTGGCCCAGAGTCTGTGGAGAGAACGGCGGGTCGTCCCACGTTGAATACAGCTGTTTAGCCGAGGCGTAGTTTCGCGTCGACTGTTCGAGTGTCTGTCTGAGGGCTGTTAGATAGCGCTCAAGCAGGCCGTAGCGCCGAAGAGTGGCAACACGAAGCGTCTGCAGTTGCTCAGTGAGGGAAGTGTCTGCAGACTGATCCAGCGACATCGTATAGAATGAAATAGTGGAAGCACACAGCAAAGAATACGCTGTAGCAGACATATTTGCCGAGATAAGTTCCGTGGAACTACGTGTCGTCGCCTACAGAGGGTAACTATCAATGGTTTCGATTCCAGACCGGCTGCAAGCACTGATCACATGTCGGGCGACTGAGACAGAGGGACGACTGCAGATCGAGATTCCCCGTGAGTTGGTCGATCACGCGGCGGTCGATCCAGGAACAGTCTATCAGGTCGCCGTGCTTCCGGCTGCGACCGAGAATGCAACAGACGACGATCGCGACACAGCGTCATCCTTCAACGCGTCAGCGTCTTCGTCGACGCCGGATCAGTCGGAACCGCCGGTCGAAGAAGGCGAGATTCGAACGGTGACGATCGATACGCTCGGTGATCAAGGAGATGGGATTACCCGTGTTGAACGGGGATTCGTCGTGATTGTCGAGGACGCTAAACGTGACGAGGAGGTCACGGTCGAGATCGACACCGTCCAGTCGAACGTCGCGTTTGCGAGCATCATCGAGCGGCGAGAGTAGCGCCACATCGTCGAGTACCTCTCGCTTGGAATGTATCGTCTACGAGAACACGACCGACTAGGAGAGCGCTCAGCGGCGCTCCCAGTCGACACGCACAGTAGCCGCAAGCTCGTCGATCAATGGTTCGGTGAGCGTTACTGGATCGGGGTCATCAGTAGTAGCGTGCTTGGACGAAACATCAAAGACGTCGACGGTAATGAGTTGAGTCTCGGCTAAGCTCCCGTCGTCGACTTCGAGATCGAAGATAGTGTGGCTATAGATCACGATCGTGCGCTCGTCCGAGACCTCCAAATGTTCGATTCCGGCCTGTTCGAACGCTACGAGAAGGTCAACGAGCTCTGTAAATCGATACTGGACTGGTGACCACTCCTCGTCATTCATATCACCGAAAGATCAGCAGCCATTCGTATAGAGTATTGTGGCTGAGAGATCGCCACTGCAGAGAGAATCACGAGTAGGGAAAGGATCCAAGCTAGAGATACTACCGGATGCTTGAGAGTGGATGACCATAACATCGCTCTCGGGGGCCACCAACCTCACTAGATCACGAGATCAAACAGGGACGTGTTCCCCAACCAGATGGGTGACTTCCCTCGGAGTAGGTGTGGAGACCGGACTACTCCACCCGACTGACTGTTTCGCTATTTTGGCGTACCCGATCGAATTCCTCAAGATACGCGACCCTATCTCGGACCACATCAATGTCCATTCCGAGGTCGGCGGCCAGTTCATCGACAGTCATTGGTTCGTCGAGTACCTGGAGGACCTCGAGCCCGCGGTAGTATCGGTTCGTCAGCTCTTGAACGTAGTCCTCGATCGGCGTGGTTACTCCGTACTGCTCCTCAAGCTCAACTAAAGCCTCGTTCGCGAATGTGGTGAACTGATCGCCGCCGAGCCGGTCGATCTGTGTTTCGAGTTCATCTCGGACGACGTCGTAGTCGAGGCCAGCCTGCACGAGCATGTTCATATCCTCGATGTCGTCATCGCGCCCCGCGATCATTTTGAACAGGAAGATATCCACGTTGCTGACCAGCTGGACCGTCAATCGGTCCGTATCGAGAACGGCTCGCTCCGTTCGCGCATTCCCTCGGTCAGCACGAGTTTGTTCGCTACCTGCTGGTTGAAAATGTCGAGGCGACACCCATCGTCGTTCTCAACACAGCTCGTCGCCCCCAGCGCCCGGTAATCGGCGTCCAGTGATTGCACCTCCGTATACTCGAGGTCCATTAGGACGGCCCATAGCTGGCCGTACGCATCCCCGTCGGCGACGACGAGGTCGATATCCTTCGTCGCACCCTTGAGGTCGCGCAGCGACATCGCCCCGTCGCCGATCAAATAGACCGTAAGCGGGTCAGACAGCCCATCCGCGATTCGCTGGAACTCGTTCTCGATGTATTCGCGTCCGAATGTTGGTCTCATTTGGGTAGTCGCACCTCGTAGTCAGCCGCCAGCTCCTGGAACTCGTCCCACTCGGGGAGGCGATCGTCATCGACCGCTCCCTGCGTCTCGAGGTACCGAAGCAGAGCATCGATTTCGTCTTCGAGGCCGTATTTCGCCGCTCGCTCTTGAAGGTCGCTCTCGTCGACCTCGACGTGGCTGAGCAGCAGGAGACAGTACGAGCGGTGGCGAGTGTCGTCGTCGATCAGCAACGTGTGACAGCAGAGCTCCGCCGGCGAGACTGTTTCCACATCCTCAGAGTAGAGGTAGTAGCGGTCGCGGGTCAGCAGAAACAGGAGATCGAACGCCGCGAACCGAGCGAGACCGGTTTCGTGGAACTGGTCCGCCTCGATCTCCGTCTCGGTCTGGGCGAGAAATTCGTCGTGGTCCTCCCAGAGAATCGTCCCGTTCGGAGCGACCGCTTCGAGGCGCTGTCGGTGGAGATGGTGCGCCAGTTCGCGTGCGAACTCGTATAGTCGGTCGAAGTCGCCGTTGAAATCGTAGTATCCGTCGTCTGTGCCGACAAGTCCACGGTCGCGAAGTCGCTTGAAGACTCGGTTAACGGTGTTGCGGTAGTTGTCGCTCCGGTCGGCGACGTCGGCGACGGTTCGTGGCTGGTCGAGGTAATACAGCACTTCGATGGCCTTGCCCGTCAACAGCGTGGGGAAGCCGATGTGGGAGTGCTGGCGGACGAGGTCCTGGTAAACTTCGACGGCCCGAGCATCAGAGGGAACGACCCGCTTCCGACGACCGTCACGTTGCGTATAGACCAAGCCTTTCTCGACCAACTCAGTGATGGCACGCGAGAGATAACTCTCACTGTAGTCGAGCTTTGTCGCGAGCTCGGAGATCGTGTCGCCACGTTCGACAGCAGCGAGGACCTTCAGTTCGATACTTCGCAGCACGGTGTAACATAATAGGAACATGTATATAAATGAGTTTCGAGTAGTGTTACAACCAGTGGGAGGATCTGACAGAACGCTCAGTACTATCTTAACTACCAAAACTATGTTTTTGACGTTCTCTGTTGGTTAAATACTATTTCCATATTTTATATTGTTTCAGAAAATTCATAACGATAGTGGCGTACTAATACGAGAATGGAAGAGTGTCGTGGAAAACGGTTTCTCACGTCAGAAGCGATCAACGGGCATCAATCGATGTGTCCAGAAAATCCCGATCGCGTTGTTCCTGACGAGTGGTATCCATCATCCCATGGACGATGGGGCGATAATACAGACTCCTCAGAGGCCTAATCAGCCTCTCGGAGCTGCTGATGGCGTATCTGAATGCTTATTGAGGACACCGTCCTAAAACGGACCACACAATGCCCTCACTCCAAGAGACGACTGCTGCCGTCGACGTCGAACACATCGGCGGCATCGACTCTACCTCAGTCGAATTTACACCTGGTGTCACCGTCCTCGCCGGCAGAAATGCGACGAATCGAACTTCCTTCCTGCAAGCGCTGATGGCCGCTCTCGGAAGCGACCGAGCATCACTCAAAGGCGATGCCGACCAAGGACATGTGAGCCTTGCCCTCGACGGTGAGACCTACACGCGCGAACTCACACGGTCCACCGACGGCGTCGCATTCACCGGAGATCCCTATCTCGAAGATTCACAGCTGGCTGATCTGTTCGCGTTCCTTTTAGAATCCAATCCGGCTCGACGGGCCGTCGTCCGCAACGAGGACCTTCGAGAACTCATCCTCCGTCCCGTCGATGTCGAGGAGATCGAAGCTCGGATCAGCCAGCTGCAAGCCGAAAAACGCGGCATCGACACCCAACTCTCGGAACTCTCGGAGGCCAGCCGCGAGCGTGATTCCCTCGAAGAAGAACATGCACGCGTTACCAATAAACTCGAGACGGCTACAGAAGAACTCGACGAGGCACGCGACACATTGGAGACAGTCCAGCAGTCTAAGTCCGATGCCGAAAGTACGGGGTCCGAACAGCTCGATTCGCTCCGGGAGACACAATCCCAACTTGAGGACGTCACCTACGATCTCGAAACCGAACAAGAGAGTGTCGCCTCGCTCAAAGCCGAACGGTCTGAACTCGAAGCCGAATTCGAGGACCTCTCGACTATCGACGAGGAGGAACTGGACGACCTGGCGAGTCAAATCGAGCAGATCCGTGGTCGAAAGCGAGAACTCGACGAGATCATCTCTCAACTCCAGACGGTCATCCAGTTCAACGAGCAGATCACGGAGGAAGGCGTCACGGATCTCCTCGACGGAGAGGAATCGTCTGAGATGGAAGCAGACGAGGGTGCGATCACGGATCAACTGCTCGCGGATCAATCAAACGACGTCACGTGCTGGACGTGTGGCTCGCACGTCGATACTGAACAGATCGAATCAACGGTGTCGCGCCTGCAGGACCTTCGCCAAGAGAAAGTCGAACGGCGAAACGAACTCAACAGAGAACTCGAAGAGCTCAAAACCCAACGAAAGGAGTACACCAGTACGAGGGACAAGCGCACGGAACTCAAACGAGCGCTTGACACGACCGAGTCAGAGCTTGCTGATCGGACTGACCGAATCGAAGAACTCGAAGCACAGCGGGAGGAGCTTGTAGAGGAAATCGAGGAGCTCGAATCGGCCGTCGAAACCACCGACGACGACGAAGAATTGTTGGCTGCTCAAAAAGAGGTCACACAGCTCGAACTCAAGCGCGATCGGCTTGCGCGCAAACGGGACGCCCTCGCAGAGGATATCGAGAATCTCGAAGAACAGCTTGCAGAACGGAATCAGCTCGAAGCCCGGCGTGAGGAGATCAATGCGGAGCTCGAAGAGCTCCGGACGCGCATCGAACGGATCGAACGCGAGGCGATCGAGGCGTTCAACGAGCATATGGAAACCGTCGTTGACCTTCTCGATTACGGGAACCTCGCACGAATTTGGCTCGAGTACCGAAATCCCGACACAAAAGGAGACGCAACCTTCGAGCTGCACGTAACGCGCCAAACGGACGATGGGACAACGTACGAGGATTCAGTCGCGCATCTGAGTGAGAGTGAGCGTGAAGTCACGGGATTAGTATTAGCGTTGGCGGGCTATCTCGTCCACGACGTACACGAGGAGATGCCGTTGATCCTGCTTGACTCGTTGGAAGCGATCGATTCCGAGCGTATCGCACAGTTGGTTGAGTATCTCGAAGAATATGCCTCGTATATCGTGGTTGCCCTCCTCCCAGAAGACGCCGATGCACTTGATGACGAGTATCAGCGTATTTCGGAGATCTAACGCGAACTCGCTAGCAAAAGGGGGTCAGTCGGTCAAGAGAGGTAGAGGAGCTACTCACTCGTGGTGGCGTTCCACTCACTGCTGATCACAGTAGCTGTTTCCTCGATCAAACGATCAATAAGTGAAACCGGGTCTGTATCCGCAACGACATCAGGTGAGATATCAAACACCTCAATCGAGACCGTCTGGACATCGTTCAGTCGGGCAGTAGGAGCGGTAACATTGAAAATCGTCCGACTGTAGATAACGATCGTCCGTTCATTCGAGACCTCTAAGTGTTCAATCCCCGAATTCATTGTATCACGGGATATGAGAGCGGTTGGTATAGGACGTTCGGAGCTTCAAGAGCCGATTGGCCAACTCAACGGAGAACTTGTAAAAGTCGTTTCTCAGCACAAGTATTTCGAAGCGTCTGTTACCTTGTGTTAAGAGATTTCGGTGAAAACGCTCGTGAGTTATAGGAGAAGCAAATAGTGGTATTCCACCTTGTGCAACATTGGGAGGGCATGGTATACGATAGTTGCACAAGGCTATGAGGAGAGTGACTTTTAGGACACACCCACCACTCTGCAAGTGTTCTTGACTCCAAGAACGTCTCTCCGGGTTTGCAAACAAGGTGAAGTATATAATAGAGACCACTCTATAGCGAGAACCCCATCTAGACCCTTCTAGAACTGATTATAGGAGGTTAGGATTGCTTCTACCCTAAACTATAAACTATATTCTAGAACTAGTACTAGTAGTAGAGATGAAATCAGTGGTTCCTAGTAAGATTCAGTGACTGCTGGTACCAATTTTCATACTCTTAAACGTAGCTTGTTCCGCTGTTCACTAAGACAGGTACCTTCGATTCATCTGGAACACTTGCAGAGTGGTGGGCGTGGGGTATATAAGTAATTAGAACAGATGTAACACTTGAACGGTGGTACGAAGATTTATGATAGTAGGGGGTGACGGACGATACAACTCAACAATCACTGATGGACCACGACGAGAACCCGTTTCAAAACGAAGACAAGATATTTGCTTGGAAACAACCTCTCAAAAAGGATTCCTATGAGCCTGACCAGATTATGCATCGGGAAGAGGAAATCAAACTCTACACAAACTCGCTCCAAGATATCGTTGAGGGTCACGAACCAAACAACGTCTTCGTATATGGACCCACCGGTGTTGGAAAGACTGCCGTGACGAAATGGATGCGTGAGAAGTTGCAAGTCGAGGCGAAACGACGGTCAGTACCTCTCCACGTAGTAGGACCGATCAATTGCCGTCACTATAAAACAGCCTATCGTCTCGTTACAACCATCGTCAATGAGCTCCGATCAGCTGACGATCAAGTAGCTGAAAGCGGCCATAGTACCGATCGAGTCTTTAATTTCCTGTACGAAGAAATCGAATCGCTTGGAGGCAATGTTCTTCTCATTCTTGACGAGATCGACAACATTCCTCCTGATGCTCGTAACGACTTCCTCTATGATCTACCACGGGCCGAAGCTAACGAAGATACGCCGATTAGCGAGGCAAAAATCGGTCTCATTGGGATTTCTAACAACTTGAAGTTCGTCGACGCGCTTGAGCCAAAAGTCAAATCAACACTCGGCGAACGAGAAATAGAGTTTGGCCCATATAATGCAAGCCAGCTAGGAGACATTCTCTCCTATTATGCCGATCTCGCGTTCAAGGATAGTGTACTTGACACTGATGTAATTCCACTTGCTGCAGCGTTCGCAGCCCAAGAACGTGGTGACGTTCGGCAGGGACTTCGGATCCTGGAGAAGTCCGGGGAGTATGCTCGGATGGAAGGATCATCGGTGGTTAATGAGGATCACGTACGCGAAGCAACGGAAAATATTGAGACTGATGAAATTCTTGACTACTTTGACGATAAACTCTCTATCCAACAAGGGCTGGCGTATATTTCGACGACGCTGATGGTCATTGAACCTCAGAAAGAAGCACGGACAAAGCATGTCTACAATCTCTATACAAAGCTTGCAGCCTCAGTCAATGCAGATCAGGTTTCTGAGCGAAAGTTCTACGAGTTTTTGGACCAACTCTGTATGCTTGGACTTGCGCGATCAACAGAACGCAACCTCGGCCGAAAGGGAGGTCGGACCTATATTTATGAGGTCACAGATGCGCCTGAAGACATCATCAACGCCTGTAAACAAGACTCTCGTCTCGGTGGTGTCTTGCCCAGCAACGTCTATGACATACTTGAACACTATCAGAAGGGCCAGGCCACTTCTTACCAAGCCCCCGATGAGTTAGAAGCCGAACAGCGAGACCTCTTCAAGTTCGCGTGATGTTCCCTATGGCTGGACACTGAGCCTCAATAAACACTTGCAGGGTGGTGTCGATGCTTCTCTCCTCTATCGTTCTCAGCAAACTAATGAACACTTGCAGGGTGGTGTTCATATCACAGGTACGTTCTGCTGAGTTCAGTAGAGAACACTTGCAGGGTGGTGTCTGATACGTGAGACAGAGCACGCCACCTGTTTCATTCTACGAATTTAGTACCTGCTGCTATCTCTTCTCAATGACTTCAGTACTTTTGCGATTATTCAACGGATTACTAGTATTTTCGGAGTGTCTTACGAGAATTATCCCATACTTTGGTAGGCTATCGATAAGAGTAGTTCACGAGGACCAGCTTTCGCAGCTGACTTTGAAAGGAAGTCTTGATGTCACTGAACACAAATTTCAATGTGGATACTGCGATCATCCGGGATGCGTTGGAAAAGCAGCATCGGATCGGCGACCTGTTCGGCAACTAACCACGTTCTCTGCACCGTAGAGAACAGATGAAACACGTGAAGCCACCCCTGTGTCCCTCCCCACATCTGTGACCAGTTTCTCGCAGTCTCTACTCTGATGCCGGTTTACATCATCGTTTTCTGGAAAGTCTTCTATCTAGCAATCTATTCAGTTTACCAGAAATACAGCCAGTAAACTTGCTAGTAAACGTCCCAGTAAACTCTCTGGCACGCCCACAAGCCAGTCAGTCAGCCATATGTCTGACAAACCTTCAAGATAGCCCGCTGCGTGGACACACAGCAGATGACCCAAGCATTCGTCTGGTGGTCAGAATCAGGCGGTCCCGGCAAAACCACGAACACAATGCAAACTGCCGCCGCCATTGGCCGCGACGGCTACGACGTGCTCGCACTGGATCTTGACCCACAACGCGGCGCGCTTACCCACTACGCCGGCTACGACCACCTCGACCACGACACACCCGACAAAACGGTTGAACCGACTGTTATGGACACCTTCTTCGGTGACACCGATCTCGAGGATATCATCGTCTCTACACCACACTTTGACCTCGTGCCCGGCCACGAAGACCTCTCAAACTTCGAATCCGCGCTCAACAGCTCAGACCGTCGTGGCGTCGACGAATACTGGGTAATCCGCGAACAGCTTGAACAACTCAGTGATCAGTACGACGTGTTTATCCTTGACGTTCAAGCTACATTGAACGACCTCGTGGACAACGCCATCATCGCCGCCCGCAACATCATGGTCCCGATCGAACTCACTCCGAAAGGTGACGCCTCCCAACAAGGACTAGAATCCACGGTCGGTGCCATGGATTCCGGATTCTCCAAGATGGGCGTCGACATCGTGATCAAAGGCACCGTCCCCAGCCGCGTCGGGAACGCCAAAATCTTCGAACAGTACCGCGATTCTATGTCTGACCGTGGCGTCCCACTCAGTCCGTTCTCTATTCCAGAGCACTCCCTACTGCGGTACACGTGGGATCAGCAGATGGATCTTTTCTCCTTTATCGAGTCCAGTGAGACGCGTGACCTCCGCAGCTACGAGGAGCATGTTCCGCTCGCATTCAAGGTGATTGGCCGGTGGATGACTGGCGACTACACGTACGATGAAGCGGTGGCACAGTGGGATGCAGTCAAGGACATGGAAATGGGTGATGCCACGCCAGAGAAGCTGCTAGGCGACCGTAAACAGGAGGTGAACGCCTGATGGGCAAACAGGACCGGTACAATTTCGACGGCGCTGACGACTCGTTCGACACCGATACGTCCGCTTTTGCTGCCGACACGCGACCAGACGACTCCGAACCAGACACTGGATCTGAGAACGATATACAGTCTGATCCTGCAACCACCGAGCCGCAACACGAACCAGAACGACCTGCCACTATCCCACATCGGGTTCGATATGATAGTCCCAAGGATGGGCGGAAGGCGAAAACATTCTACCTCGATACGGACGAGGATCTATCCCGGCTCCGAGAGCTGCAGTCACTGGCCGAAACCGAGTTTGAGGAAACCGTCCACAGACTGGACGTGTACTTGGCAGCGTTCCGTTCCGACCTCAGTGACGACAGCTTCTTACAAGAAATGCGACACATTGGGTACGGCTACTTCGACTAAGCTTTCAAACCCAGTCGAAACGACTGTTGACGTGCTCTATCGTCTGAACCGTCGCATGTCGCAGTCGCTTGGTCACATTATACAGCGTGTTTGTTCTCTCCTGATTCGGTATCCAGTACGTAACGCTATGTCACAACGTATGGAGGTACCGGTGATGATGAGCAGTTGAAATCCGATATATCAATAGATAATCTATGAACAGAGACACTCGTGACGAACGCCAGCTAACTGAATAACATGCTGGTGAATCGCTTGCGCTAATTCCAGCATGATCGCGGCACGATCCGCAGTTCCAACGCCTTCACGGTAATACGTCTTCGACCGGTTGTTTCGCCATAAGGCGGCCAGCCTCTCTTTGATCTCCGCGTTGTACAGACCTGCTTCTTCTCCTCGTTGGTAGACGACAGTGTGATCAACGTATTCCTCCGGCGCCAAGAAATCATTCTCTAAGAGGTAGAACTGGATCGACCGTTCGATCGCTGCAAAGGACGCCTCGATCACCACCGTATAGTAGCCGTTGTGGTCAGCGAGGAACTCTGCAGCAGTCACGAGACGACAGGCTTTCCGCAACTGGAGCAACGCTGGATCGTCAACATCCACTCCATTCTCGATCATCCGCCCTGGTCGCTCGAACAATCGTTCCGCATCATCTAGCACCTCGTCAATGCGGCTATTCTGCATCGAACACCACCCGTTTCAGGTCCTGCAACCGCTCAGAATCCCGTAACACGATACCCTCGGAGAAAATCTCGTGTAGCTTCTGGCTATAGTTCTTGACACTCTCTGAAGCTTCGATCATCAACTGGAATTCATAGCGATCCCCATCGAACCGTTGTTGCTCGACCGTTTGCCGGACCTCGGTCAGTTCACGGCGTGCCGTCGTCACATCAGTCTCGACGATGACCATGAGATCGATATCACTGGCCCGATCGGCCTCACCACGGGCAACGCTTCCAAACAGGAGGATCCCGATTGGATCAACGGAACTTTCCTCTACTGTCTCGAGAAAGGCTTGAATCGGTTGCCGGAACGCAGCTTGTGGAATTCGCGTTACCGGGTCCGCCGGGTTTTGGATCCGATCGCGATTGGCGCTGATGAGTCGCTTGTTTCCCTCGCGACGGGTTTCGATAAGGTCGGCTGCTTCTAGCACTGTCAAGGCAGTCGTGACGGTATCGCCGCCATGGTCGGTGACTGTTCGAAGTTGAGTAACGGTGAACTCCTGTCCCGGATTTCGTAGCAGGAGCATTAGGATGTCTTCGGTGGCTTGATTCCGGAAGAGGCGTTCATCCGGTAGCGGAAATGAGATCCGGATTATTGCTTCGTTCTCATCTTCACCAGTCATACTGGATATAGACAGTAATACTGGTGGAGAATGTATATGTGTTTCTGTCCAACGTGGTGGTTAGAGCCAGTCATCTGCCAGCGACTGATGATGGGCTGGCGTTCTGTCGGTAGTTTCCGAGTCGTCACCGTTGGCTTTGGCCTTCAGAAACTGTGTGAGCCCGTCGTGGAGCGATGGAGGGCCTTCTGTAGTGGGTGAATCCTGGGAGTTGGGGTCTGGCATGGAGTTGGATGAGGTGAGGGTGAATGCCCCGTCACAGTGCGTTGATTGTGTGGCGGGTCTATGAGAGGAAAGAGACTGACCTAGCTGCCTCTGACATCACTCTAGGTCGTCTCTTCGATGATCTCACCCTCTCTTTTTGTGCGCTATCTATGATTGAGACAGAAGTCGAAGGTGGTTGTCTATCCCTAGAGTAGAACCTCGTCTATTCGATAGTCCTCACCACTGGACTGCTGTTCCTCTTCCTGTTCCTGCTGCTCTGATTCAATCCGGTGGCCCGTCGCGAGGAAATGATTGATAGCCGCACGGTTCAAGTCTCGACAGTCAGTGCGAGTCAGAGACCATTCACACACCGTGCAGTAATTGCGCATCTACCTGATTCGCTCGTACTACAGAGACCTACAAAACAACGGTCCGCGATCCTGCAAGCAGTTTAAATCACATCCAAATAGTCCAGTACTAAACCACCGTCCGCCATGCCGGCGCTCTGGCAGGATAAGGTAGTACCACGCTCAAGTATCAGAGAGTGTGCAAAAGGGAAGACTTCCGTACAGACTGTCCAGAACCTCTCACTGTATGTGGTCCTCTGGGTGATTCGGATCGATGGGATCGATGACCGGAACAACCGAGCTCTATGCTTGCGTCTTGACGGCCGTTCAGAGCCTCACTTTTCTACGAGAGCGGTTACGCTTCGGAGACAGCGGCGACCCTCTAGTATCCACTGTTGACTTGTGAGTTAATCAAAAGTGGGTTGGTAAATCGCTGAATCGGCTGTATTCCGCAGAGACGAGACTGCTATTCCGGAGATAGTATCTTATAAATCGTATATTACTATATAAAAACCAATTAGATGGAAGTTGAGACTACATTGGGTTTAGCGGGGCTGTGATGCGCGAATTTGACTGATCGATCTGTGGAAACTACCTCAGATCACTTTCCAAGCGGCCATTCTTGTCATACTTCCAATCGTATGGACGAATTTGCGAGACTTCCAATAGTGTAGCCACTCAGACGGCACGCTAATCTGAACAGAGTGTCTCTCTACCCGATTCCAGTCTCCTTCTTCAGCAGTGTCAGCGTGTTGTCTGCTGTAATCACCGGTGAGCGCTTATACTCGCCGGTCAACTCGACCTGCACGAGCAGATCGACCGCTCTCCAGATCGAGTAGAGGAGACACGCGAATGCGAAGTAGAAGAATCGGAGCCCGAAATCCTTCGACGTAGTGGCGGCCATGAATCGCTTTATCGATCTGTAGCCGCTCTCGATTTCCCACCTGTAGCCATACTCCGTGAGGTGCCCGGTCCTCCGATTCGTCATGAACACCGAATACTGCCGGTGATCGTCGTGTTCAGGGTTCTCTTTCTGACGGTAGATCAGCGTCGTCTCGTGCCACTCGTTCTTGCCGAGATGGAGCTTCCGGTCGGTCTCGTACCGCTCCTGGTCACGCTGGAGCAATCGCTTCGCCTGTGCCTTCTCGCTGGTCTGCATCCGTTTCGGCACGACGTAGGAGAGCCCACGCTGGCTGATCATCTCCAAGACGTGCTGACTATCGAATTCCCGGTCCATCAGCACGTTATCGACGTGAACGAGCTCCTCAACCGAATCCAGCAAGTCCTCGACAATCTCTTTTCGCGACTCGCCTTTCCGCACGGGGCGAGCATCGAGGACGAGCGGGACAGCGTTGCCGACCAGCTGGACTGTCGTCCACTGGTAGGCGTACTCGTCGTTCTTCTCCTTCGTCCCGATAATCTCGTCCTCGTGGCCGGTTCGGTCGCCCGTGAAGGGATCGTCCTCGGTGATGTCGATGGCGACGATGCCTGCGCGGAAGAACTCCTCCGTTTCTGCGAGCTCGTCGGTGAGCTGTCGAACCCCCTGTCGGTACATCTCGCGGATTTGCTCGATGGAGAGATCGCGAATCTGATCGCGATGGCCGTGTCCGAGTGGCGTTCGATCACGCGTCGACTCGTGAATGAAGCTCCAAGCGCCCTCGTTGGCGGCCAAATTTTCACGGAGTCCCAAGTAGGTCTGTAAGCCCCAGTAGGCGTTTTCGGGAATCTCACAGCCCTCGCTACGCTCTAACGAGAACGCGGGGAACACAACGTGACTGACGTGGTCGGTGATCCTCCCAGCCTTGTCAAGAATACTTGATCATTTGGGTCAGATTTATCCGCGTCGTCTCCTCGATGCGGGAGGTTTCGGTCTGGTTCGCGTGGCACGGCGACATCCGCGTTCTGTGCTTTGATGAGGATCGTTCGAGCCGCTTTCTGGACCGTCTGGCGGAAATCTCGCGTGAAGCGTTCGTCCCAGCTGCGCCACAGTGTCGATTGATTGGGCACCGTCTCAAACTCTAGGCGTTCACAAAGTCCGGGGTGGCTATCGAGGTACTTGAGGAGAGGCGTTTCGTGCGTCCAGCCGTGGAGTTCTTTCAGCACGAACACGCGAAAGAGGGTGTCCATCTCGTAGCGTGTGGAACTTCCGTAGCGGTCGTGGGCCTCGAAGCGGAAGTAGGCCAGCGGAATCGAGCAGATGAACTGCTCAACCGAGTCGTGATCTGGATGCATGAACCAGGTTCCCGAGACGACTCGAACGTCCGATTCTAACCCGGCAAGCGAGGTTCGATCGTACAGCGGCGTCGAGTCATATGTGGGCCACTCGATATGCTGCTGGTGTGCGATCCGTCGAAAGACACTGCGTCGAGACTCACGAGCTGCGACCACTACGGGTGGATAGCTCGGACACGCTCAAGAGTCCGTCTAACCGACTAGTATAGAGGATCCTCTCGCTCTGTTGAACCCCTCAGCTCCGAACAAAACCGGTGCAGCTAATCGTTAGGTGTAGAGGGTTATTAGTCATTCATCAGAACTGAATCTATTGGGTTGCGGGCTAACCAGTCTGAGGTCAATCTCTGAGTGTTACATATGCCAATGCTCGAAGAGTGGGCACTGTGGCTATATATCGCAGGGGGACGATAGCTCTCTTCTCTGGCGTCGGAGCGCTCATGACTAAAAAGGAGGTTTACGATACCACCAGGCCGGAAAGTGTTCCTCGTCTCGGTGAATGGCGTCGTCGTCAGCACGGTATTCATTCTTTCTACCCCTTGACCCCACTCCAGTCCGAGCAACTCTCACGCTCATGGCTATCTTCAATGGCTACATCGCATTCTCGGGATAGCGAGCGCTCTCCCTCCCCCGGATAGGCGTTCTGGGGTGTCCGGTTGAGGGACCTCCTCCCTTTGAAGGTAATTCGGTAAGCTGGTTTCGCACGAACTCTTCTACATCTCTTGTGTCTTCCTACAGATTATTACCTCAAGGTACTCTACCTCAGACTATGTCTTCTTGGACGACCGATGAGATGGCGTCGACGCTTTATCAGCCGGTCGAGGATCTAGAAACGCCGGCCTTGCTCGTTGACATCGATGCGATGGAGCGTAACATCGAAGAGTACGTGGCAGTTGCCGACGAGAACGGCGTAACGCTCCGTTCCCACATCAAGACGCACAAGAACGCCGAACTCGCAGCGCTCGAGGACGAGATGACCGACGGTGGTGGAATCTGTTGTCAAACGCTGGGCGAGGTGGAAACGATGGCGCGGAACGGGATCGACGATATCTACCTCTCCTATCAGGTCGTCGGCGAGCAAAAACTCGACCGGTTCTGCTGGCTCTCACAGAAGGTCGAGAGATTGGCAACGACGGTCGACTCAGCCGCGACGATAGACCTTCTTCAGGACGCTGCTCAAGACCACGAGATAACGGCCGACGTCATACTCGAAGTCGACATGGGGTTGCACAGGACTGGCGTCGCGCCTGGCTCTGATGCCGTTACTCTCGCGGAACGGATCGACGAGGCGGCCAACCTCTCATTCGACGGCATCCTCGCGTACGAGTCGCACGTAAAGGCTGAAGCGGATACCGAATCAGAATTCGACGATCTATGCTGGGAGGCGATGGAGCTCGCCGAGGGCGTGGTCGACGACATCGAGGCCGCTGGAATCCCCGTCGACGAGGTGAAGGTCGGCGGGACGGCGACGTCGAGGTACAGTGGCAAGCATCCGGTGGTCACCGAGATCAATCCGGGGATGTATCCCTTCAACGACGTTGGCGAACTCGAACTCCGCCCGTGGGAGGTATCGAAGGACGACTGCGCCGCGACGGTCGTCACGACGGTCATCTCCGTGCCGGACGACGACCGGCTCGTCGTCGACGGAGGCAGCAAGACGTTCTCTCTGGACAAACCGCAACTGCCGGTCCCGAAGAACCGGGACGATATCAAATACGCCAACGCCAGTGAGGAACACGGGTGGATCGATACCAGCAACTCGGACGAGTCGTTCGCAGTGGGCGACCGGCTGGAGTTCATCGTCCCCCACGTCTGCACGACGATCAACCTTCACGACCTCATCATCGGCGCCCGAGACGACCAAGTCGAGGAGCTATGGGAGGTGCAGGCGAGAGGGAAGGTCCGCTAACAGCGACGGATGAATCCGGGCTAGTCGGCACCGGATCGTTACTCCCTTGTGGGCCGGTCAAACACGGTCTCGACGCTGCGATCAGCGAGCGCGACAACCGTCGCGATCCTCGTCTTCTGCAGATTTGCTCGCTGAAGCAACAGCCCAGGTCCAACAGTGTCTGCTCACTACCACGGTAATCGTAGGTCGACCTGGCGAGTCTCCCCTCCGGGCAACGCGTCGTAGCTACAAGTGGGACATCCTCTCGTGCGAGGGCTTTCAGGGGGGAATAATCCCTGGCGGAATGTGGCCCGAACCGGTAGTTGCCAGTGCTACCGCCTCGAAATCGCCCGGTTCAGGTATCTGCGAAGGGGGTATATCCACCGTCACCGTGAGGGCAGCGACCTCGCTCGTCAGTGTCTCCGGATCGACGTCGATCGTCGGGGTCGGATCGACGCTGGCTCGCCATCGGACCGTCTCTTCGTCGTGAACGGCGAGCGGACCTAGCTCGGGCGACTGGAACGCATCTAGTCTCATTGAGTGGGTCTTCGTGACGAGCTTGGCCGCGTGGACCTGATCGTTGAAAGCGACAAGGACTCCGCGTCCACGAGCACCGTCGCTCGTCACCGTTCGAATGGCCGTGAGGAGATTGGCTGGACCATCAGGACTCGCCAGCGATGGATTCCGCATCGCGCCCGTGAAGACGACAGGCGTATCGCCATCGTAACAGAGGTCCACGAAGTACGCTACCTCTTCGAGGGTATCCGTCCCCTGTGTAACGATGATACCATCCACCGTATCATCACGGTCATACTCGGCTACCAGCTCACTAAGCCTGTGCATCTGGCTGATAGAGAACTGCGGACTGGGGATATTCGAGAAGTCGTCTGTAGTCAACTCGATGTCGTCGCTCAGCCCTGGGACGCTTGCGATGAGGTCTTCGCCGGTCAATTCAGGACTGGCTCCACCACCAGAGTCCTTGGTCGAAGCTATCGTCCCACCGGTAGAGATGACAACTACTGACATTGCCCGGGCTTTCGACGCGAGTCTCTAATATCCTCCCATCGCCTTGCTCGGGCCGTTTCTGAGAGAGAACGATCAGTGCGTCCTCTCCTACCAGAGCCGCTCATGGGTATGAGACCCCTTCTGTCTTCGTCAAGACGTCGCGCTATCGGTGTCCATATGACTCCCAGTGACAAAGAAAGAGTATGACCACCCCAGAACTCGTCTGTTCCTCGTGTGGCCGGACATACAGCGATCAGTGGCGGTGTGAGTGTGGCGGTGTCCTCGACTTCGCTCAGCAACCGCTTCCGGAGTACGACCGACCAGACCCCGGTCAGTTCGACACGCGAGACGGACTCTGGTCTTTTGATATATTCATCCCCGTCAGGAAAGGTCCCTCTCTCGGCGAAGGAATGACGCCGCTGATCCCATCATCGACCTGGGACGCCCAGTTCAAGCTCGAATACGTCTCCCCGACGGGGAGCTTCAAGGATCGGGGTGCGACCACGGCGATCAGTCACGCGTTTGCGTGTGGCGCAGATCGCGTCGTGGAAGATTCATCAGGGAACGCTGGAGCTGCTATCGCAACCTACGCCGCCCAAGCAGGCATCGATGCGGAGATCTACGTCCCGGCGGAGGTGAAAGAGTCGAAGCTCCGAGCGATCGAACGGGCCGGTGCGACGCCTGTTCGGATCGAAGGCGGACGCCAAGCTGTGACTGATGCCTGCATCGATGCCGTCGAATCTGGCGATGCGTGGTACGCAAGTCATTCGTGGAGTCCAGCGTTCTTCGCAGGAACGGCGACGTTTGCGTACGAGGTCGCGCTCCAACGTGACTGGAGCGTCCCTGATGCGATCGTGATGCCACTTGGTCATGGCACCCTGTTCCTGGGGGTGTACCGTGGTTTCAAGGCGTTGTCTGAAGCGGGATGGATCGACTCAGTGCCGCGTCTACTCGGTGCGCAAGCCGCCGGCTACGCTCCGATTGCGAGTGAACTCCACGAGGCCCCCGAAGGTGAGAACGATGTCGCGGACGGCATCCAGATACGGGAGCCGACGCGGAAACAACAGCTCCTAGATGCGATTGCTGAGACCGGCGGTGATGCGATTGCCATTGCGGGAGATGCCGTGCAGACGGAGTTAGATCGCCTCCACAAAAAAGGGTTCTACGTGGAACCAACCTCTGCAATCGCACCTGCGGCTCTTGCGGCGTACCGGGAAAGCGGAACGCTTGCGGAAGATGCAGACGTGGTGATGCCCCTCACTGGACATGGGATGAAGACTTAATCTGACGGAGCATTCATCGAGATGTCTACGCTCTGTTTCCAATGTAGTTTTGGAACATAATCTGTATCAAGGTTAGGTCCACTGGTAAATTCATATCCCTATCTAACAACGGTTTCACCTCAATCAGTATCTAATAAATCGGATACCAGCAGAGCCAATTGGAACCGTATGCATTGAGACAGCCAGTCTCAACTACTGAACAGTGATCGAGACCTAAGATCAGATAGAAGAAGGTAATCGAGCGGCTCCGCATCTCAATGTCCTTTAGCGATGTCCATCGATCAGTATATCCGTCGAATCCACCCCGAATAGCACCTTCACTTACTCAAGCGGAATTAGCGCCGAATGCGTCTTCTAGCAACGGGACGACTTGCTTCTTTCTGGACATCACTCCCGGAAGAAACGCTTCACGGTCCGTGAACGTCGTGTCTAGTCCCTTTTCGACGGGTTCGACCTCTGGACCAGCGACGAGTGCAGTCGAATCTTCTTCAAGCAGGTCGGTAACGAGGAGCAAAAATACTGCATAGTCGCGCTCAGTAGCGACATCGTCCATGGTCTCGAGGACGGCATCTTGTTGATCCAATACGACCGACGGCTCTACCGTTTCGATCTGTCCAATGCCGACCTGTTGTCCGTCGAAGTCGAACTCCTTGAAATCGCTGAGTACCATCTCTCGTGGACTTTTCTCCCCGACTTTGCTCTTCTGCGTGAGGAGCTCTTTTCCGTACGCTTCGTAGTCCACATCAACAATATCGGCAAGCCGTGTGGCAGCGGCCCGGTCGCGTTCAGTCGTCGTTGGAGACCGGAGTACGACGGTATCACTGAGAATCCCGCTCAGCAACAGCCCCGCGGTCTGCGTAGGTATCGTCTCGTTCGCGTCGTCAAACAGCTGTGTGAGTATCGTCGCAGTTGACCCGACAGGCTCATTTCGAAACAGAATGGGCTCGCTCGTTTCGATGTCACCGATACGATGGTGGTCGATTATCTCGACAATCTCTGCGTTCTCCGCTCCGGTCACCGTTTGGCTGTACTCGTTGTGATCAACGAGTATCACCTGTTCGCCTGCGGCATCGTCGAGAAGCACTGGGATTTCAACACCCCACCGGTCTACGACGAACTGTGTTTCTGGGTTTAGGGCTCCTGTACGTGCAGGAACAACGTCTGCACCTTGTTCCCTCTTCAATCGTGCGTATGCTAACGCTGAGCAAATCGTGTCGGTATCTGGTTGTTGGTGGCCAATCACGTAGATCGGTTCAGACATAGTGGTGCACATGGAGTCTCGACTCAAGAGTGCTGCTCTTCAGGAATGGGTCGTGAACGGTGAGCCAACCTCAGATTTGTCTCCCAAATATTCGTTCCCGTCGTCGGTATCAAAGGTCGTGGCCGTGCGCGCAGCGACCGGAGGGAGCGAGCACGGAGCGGAGGGTGGGGCGGTGGGGCTTGGGCCGGTTCGGCTCGTAGCAAAAAAGAGAGTTGCGACGACCGGCTATGCTTCCCACCACCGACTGCGTTCAGGGAAGTGGACCGTGGTCCAACCGGTCAGAGACACCGAGACGCACTCATTGTACCAGTTCTTCGCCGCTCCGTGAATCCGAACGCGCTCACCTTCCTAGGACAGGTCGGTAGTTGAGACTACACGAGCTATAGGTCCGCCAGACTGCACGATTTAGATTGAATCAACGAACATGACCTGCTTCAGACTAAGCCTGCGACGGGTGTATGCATTGAGAAGACCAGTCTCAACTACTGCGTACTGGAAGTTGACTACACTGGGTTAGAGGTTTGTGATGCGTGGTTTCAGCAGAATTGGTGAAACGGAAGTCCGAAGATAGCGTTCAAATCGATGATTCACATTCAAAGCCGCTCTAGCTAGCAATGCCACTCGGAATTCGTGCTCTCAACCGTCTTATTCACGACTTAGCCGATTCCAGTTTGCTTCTTCACAAGGTGAACGTGTTATCTGCCGTGACCAGCGACGACCGCTCGTACTCATCAGTCAGTTCCACTTGCAGAGTAATTGACCGTCCGCTAGATCGAATACAGCAGGCAAACATGAAGTAGTATCGTATCTCCAATCGTAGAGTCATCAACAGGCATGCTACGATACACCAAGAGCTTATCTATTCGGCTCGAAAAGGAGTAATACGGCGTATGTCTGAGGAATACGTAACGTCCGAAACCAACCTTCCGCCCGAGCCCGAGGGCAAGGAGATTACGCTCCAGATTAGCGATAAGGACACAAGAGAGATATTTAACACACGGGCCCGGATCAGTCGGAATCCTGACGTACTTGCTGATCCTGCCCCACTGACCGTCGTTAAGGGACCCCATGAGAACAAGGAAGAGAAGTGGTATATTGAGATCCTCACAGCTGATATTGAGTCTGAAAGCGTCGATAGGGAACTCCTCCGTACAACAATGGATGAAGTGAAGGACGGTGCGAATATCATCAATACACGGTCTGACGAAGTGAAAACGTTGCTTCGCTATTTAGTCAAGACGGGCCAATATAGCTCTGTCTCGCAAGCAAGTCGGACGATTATGTTCGAATATCTCGCCAATACACATCCGGAACTCGTAGACGAATATGTCGATCTTAAGGTAAAAATCGAACATCAGGAATTATTGGATACCAATCAAGAGAAACATGACGGTTGATAGCTTGCGCGACTACCTGCAGACGCTTGATGAAAAAAACGACCTCATTGAGGTCAAGGATCGGATATCATGGAACCTTGAGGCTAGTGCGTTGACAATGTTGGCGAACGAACGTGACCATGGAATACCCTTATTCGAAGATGTCGACGGTAGACGGTTAGTTGGAGATCCATATCGCGGCAGTCAGCGACGGCCGTGGGATCGTATCGCACAGGGTATCGATCTACCGCAGGATATCTCCCGCCAAGAATTTTATAGGGAGACGATTTCGCGACTCCAGAATCCGCGCGAGCCAGTGACGATCTCCCCGGAAGACGCTCCCTGTAAGGAGGTTACTCGCGTTGAGACAGATGTTGACCTGCTTGAATTCCCGTGGCCCTATATTCATGCTGGAGATGGCGGTCGCTATTCTAACCTCCATACGCTGATCGTATCTGATCCGGATTCGGCCTGGATCGACTGGTCATATCATCGAGCGATGATACACGACAATGAAACAGCAAGCGTATTGTTGTTGGCCGGCGAGCAGACGCCGAACCTCTTCTACTATAAATACGAACGTGAGGATGAACCGATGCCGGTCGCTATTGCTGTGGGTACCGAACCTGCCGTTCAGTACACCTCCGTAATGTGGATTCCTACCGGACGGAGCGAGGCGGCCTTCGCTGGTGGCCTGAAGGGATCACCGATCGAACTCGTTCCCTGTGAAACAAACGACCTTTTGGTCCCGGCGACGGCCGAACTAATCATCGAAGGAGAGATCGTTCCAAACATCCGCCGTGATGAGGGCCCGTTTGGGGATTATTTCGGCTACATGCATGGTCCACGGCGATCAATGCCGACCCTACGGGTCACCGGAATCACTCACCGGAAACGGCCAATCATCCCATTTTGTGTTGAGGGAACGGGAGTTGGATACACTGAGAACTCGACGAGTTCGATGGAGGTCGGCTGCGTCGGACCAGATGCAACTTTGGGCTTGCAAGCCGGGGGGTTCGATATCGATCAATGCGTTCCCTGGTCATCAACCCCGCGGGGTGTATACGTAATCTCAACCGGAAACACGGATCCAGGATACCTTCACGAACTCGCGAACTTCATCTTCACCACGTGGGGAATGTTGCACGTTGATTTCTTCGTGTTCGTCGACGCCGACATTGATCCCTTCGATCAGCGCGAGGTCCTCGAAGCACTCGTTTTGCACGCCGATCCCGACAGCGACTTCCATCAGTTTGGCGTCGAGACGATGCCAAAGGTTCCATTGAACATCTACCAGACACCCAGCGAGAAGGGTAACGTCCAGACGGGAACCTCGAAAGCTAAGACAGCCAAAGCGTACATCGACGCAACAAGGAGTGATGACGACTTTGTTACCGGTACGTTGGACGACGATCTGCAAAATTGGGCACGGTCCGTACTCGAAGATGCAGGAGCAAATCCTGATATGCTACCGTTTACCGATTCGGCACAAAGAGGGGGATCTCGATGATATCCTTCCGAGACCATCTTCGAATTCTCGACGCTAACGAGGACCTGTTGACGGTAACTGAACACGTCCACTGGGACGAGGAAACAGCAGCCGTCGCGGTAGAGGCGCTCAAACACGACTGTAAAGGGCTTAGATTCACATCTACGTCCGGCGAAGTCGATTTAGCCAGCGGCATATATGCGGGGCACGCTCAGATTTCCAGTCGCACCCATCAACCATGGCGGCGGCTCAAGAAAGCGCTTGACCGTGAAGGGGACGATTACGTACAACTTCTTGAGGCAGTCTCTCGACGAAACACACGTGCACCCGATCATATCGTCCTTGAGGAGCCAGCTGCAACGATCAAGTCCTCAAGTAATCCGGCCTCGTTAGGACTTCCGACCGTTGAGCCGAATGGTCGACAGCTGATCACGCTTGGTTTGATCGCCGTCGAGCACGAAGGGATGACATCGTGGGCACCGGTTCGTGGAGCGATTCACCGCCGATCCCAACTACGACTTTCAGTTCCTCAACCGTTTATCGAGTGGTGTGGCGATAACCGCCAAGCAAGTATTTCTCTCGGCATCGCTGCAGCGCCGCTGGTCACTGCATTGCAGGGATGGACATTAGATCGAACTACGTCAGCTGTTCCGAAACTGGCGGCTGCTCTGGGTGAGACGGCCGTCGTGGATATCGATGGACGAACAGTTCCTGCAGATGCAGAAGTGCGTCTCGACGGTTCGATCATCGATGTCAATGATGGAGTCTCCGGACCAGTTGCGGTCTGGGAGCGAGGATGCGAGACGGTGGGCGTGACTGTTGAGGTTGAGGCCATTGCAACGCGTGAAGATCCCGTCGTCCCCTTCATTCCCCTCGGAGCACCGCTAACCGACGATCTCCACCTGACCGCACTTGTCGAGGCTGCGGAGCTCTACCGACGTATCAACGGTTATTGGGGTGTTTCGCCGGTATCATGGATTCGGTTACCCGTCGAGGGACGACTTGGGATCTGTCTCGTCTCTAGCGAGATTCTCTACTCGGGATTCGAGTGGCAGTTGGCCAATGTCTTGTTTTCGTTCTCGGACTTCTTCGACAAGGTTCTGATACTGGATGAACACACTGAACCCGACGATCTCGCACGCGCGCTTGATGATATGTGGGTGAAAGCCCATCCGAGCAATGACTGGATCTTCAGCGATCCCAATGCACCTGCCGCCAGCATCCCGCGATACCGTCGTGATGGTCAAACAGGATCACGCCTCTACATCAACGCGACTTGGGACCCCCAATGGGACGAGGAGTACATTGCCCCACGAGTGACGTTCCAAAACTCCTATCCAGAGGACGTTCGAGAGCTATCCCTCGAGAAGTGGAGCGATCTCAATTTGGAAGAAAAATCCGATGACTAAGCCAATTCGCATTCCGGTTGATACGGGAACGCCTGAAGGAGTCAACAGCGCATATCATTTCCCTGATCGCGGCGTTATCGTCGACCCAGGGCCCCCGACCGAGACAGCATGGACCGCACTAACTGAGGCGATCAGACCTGCCCTATCGTCCGTTGAGCATGTGCTCGTAACACATTGGCACTCGGATCACGCCGGTCTTGCCTGCCGATTGGCCGAAGCGGCAGATGCGACGCTCCATATGCATTCCTCAGACGCACCTCTCGTCGGCGAGTACGCAGCCGCGCGCCAGCGTCGCCTCGATCGGGACGTCGCAACGCTTCGACGCTGGGGCGTCCCTAAGCCACGACGAGAAGCACTGATTAATTCAGACTCGCCATCACCGATGCCCGAGACGTATCCCATCACAGCCCACGAGGACGGTGAGACGGTCGCCGGTCTAGAATTCGTCCATACACCCGGCCACACACTGGGACATAGCTCATTCGCCATCGACGACACGCTGTTGCTCGGTGATCTCCTCCTCCCGACGTACACGCCGAATGTCGGGGGTAGCGATACGCGCACTGACGATCCCTTAGCGACGTACCTCTCCTCGATCGATCGAGTAAACGCCCGATTCGATGAGGGAGAACCAGGCCATGGGACGACGATGGACGTGACGAGGGCCGTCGACGAGGTTCGAACACACCATCGCGAGCGCGCCCTCGCGGCCTTTCACGCGTTGTCGACCGTCGCCGATTCTACGTCGTGGATGGTCGCTCGTAACCTCTTCGGCGAAATGCGCGGTATCCACGCGAAATTTGGCGCCGGCGAGGCCGCCGCGCATCTCGATCGGCTGGCTGCACTCGATGTCGTTGAGCGGACGGACGAAGAGTCGATCCGCTACCGACCGCGCGTCGCGGACTACCCCTCCGATCTGAACTTGACGCCGTAGCGCGGCACCCCCTCCTGGGTGTAGATCCGCCGGATCGTCGCCCGGACGGTGTCACCGACCGCGACCGCCTCGGGATCGACGTCGGCCAACTGGGCAGGCAGCGTCGCCTCGCCGTCGCCGGCCGCGAGGGCGACGATGGCGACCGCGTACGCGCCCTCCCGTTGCTGTAACTCAGCGAACTCCGGCGGGGCGCCACCCTGCCCAATGACCGTCAGCGCCCGGATCGTCCCCGTTCGAGACGCCTCGATCCGCTCGAACTCGACCCGCGAGTGACACTCCTGACAGGCTCCGCGGGGTGGGAACGTGACCCCGCCGCAGTCGGGACATTCCCCCGCGATCAGGCGGTAGCGCTGATCGAGCGAGCCCTGCCAGTTCGGGAGGCTCACGTTCGCGCCGCCACCTGCGACCTCGCCCTCGACGACGTAACCCCGCTTGCGGAGGTACTCGGTGTACCCGATCGCTTCCTCCCCGTCGAGGTCGTCGATCCCCGCGATCGGGAAACCACCCTCAAGTTCGAGGGCGACCGCGGTTCCCCCGCCGAAGAAGCCGCCGACCGTCGACTCCCCCTCGTCAGCCTCGGCGAGTACGGCGAGCAGACCGATCGGGACCGTCGCCGCACCGGCGTCGCCGATCCGATCCACGACGGTTCCGGCCGCCACGGCCTCGTTCGAGAGGGGCAGGTCGCCGGCAACGCGGTACGGGAACTTCCTGTCGCGCTGGTGGAGCGCCGCGGCCGTCGCCTCGCTCGCGTCGACCTCGAGAGCCGTCACCGCCTCGGTCACGGCCTCGCGGACCGCACTCCGCTCGTAAGTCGTGACGTCGAGCGAGTCGATCTCGCGCTCGCCACGGGGCCGAAAGCGGATCCCCGGGGTCTCGTCGCTGTACCACGCGATATCCCGGACCGGGACAACCGCCTCGTCGTCGATCACGAACGCCGCCGCGCCGGCGCCCAGCGGGTGGTCGGCGTCGGCTGGATCGCCCTCCGGACAGTCTGCGGCGACGACCAGCGCCGGCCCGTCGGCGTCGAGCGCCCGCGCGAACGCCTCCCCACCCGCGGCGGTGTGCTGGGTCGAAACGGAGCCGGCGACGTCCTCGGGCAGCGCGAGCATCCGGACGAACCGCGAGAGGAAGTCGCCCTCGGCCATCGGCGGGGTCGTCGTCGCCATCGCCACGAGTTCGATCGCTGAGCGTTCGAGAGACGCACTTTCGAGGGCGCGCTCGGCCGCCGCGACGGCCATCGTCAGCGCGTCCTCGTCGGCCGCGGGGACCGTCTTCCGGTCGATTCCCCTCGCGTCGGCGTGGCCCCACGCCGCGGCCGTCTCCTCGGTCGACAGCCGGAACCGGGGGAGGTAGATCCCGCCGGCGTCGATCCCCCTCATGCTGCCTCCTCCCGCTCGAAAACGTGAACGGTCACCCCGCCGCCGGATCCGCCGACGTTGTGCGTCAATCCATAGCGCGGCCGATCGGTCTGTACGTGGGCCTCGCCGCGGAACTGCTCGAATGCCTCGACGATCTGGCCCGTTCCGGTGGCACCGATCGGGTGGCCCTTCGATTTGAGCCCGCCGCTCGTGTTGGTCGGGAGATCGCCGTCGGGATCGGTGACACCTTCTCGCAGAAGGCGTCCGGCCTCGCCTCGCTCGCAGAAGCCCAGATCCTCGTAGGCCAGCAGTTCGGCGATGGCGAAGCAGTCGTGGACCTCCGCGAAGTCGAGGTTCTCGGGGCCGATCCCGGCCTCCTCGTAGGCGGCCTCGCCGGCCCGGACGCTCGCTGGGATGCTCGTGAGCGTACCCCGCTGGAAGAGGCCGACCCGCCCACTCGAGGCGCCCGCACCCGCGACGCGGATCAACTCCTCACCGTATTCGCGGGCAACCTCCTCGCTCGCGACCAGTACGGCGCTCGCACCGTCGGTGGTCGGACAGCAATGATACAGGTTGAGCGGATCGGCGACCGACGGCGCGGAGACGGCGTCCTCGAGCGAGCACTCGAAGCCGAGGTGGGCTTTGGGGTTCTTCGCGCCGTTCGCGTGGTTCTTGACCGCGACCCGCGAGAGGTCCTCGACGGTCGTGTCGTACTCCTCGAGGTGGGCGCTTGCCATCTGGGCATAAACGCCGGCGAAGGTGGTCCCGCTGATGCGCTCCCATTCGGTCTCGCCGCTGACGCCGAGCCACCACTTGGTCCCGTCGGCGCTCGTGTCGGTCATCACCTCGTAGCCACCGGCCAGTGCGACGTCGACCATGCCCGAACGCACGGCGGTGACAGCCTGGCGGAAGGCGTAGCCGCTTGCTGCACAGGCGTTTTCCACGCGGGTCGTCGGCACGCCGTGCAAGCCAATGTGTTCGGTCACCGCCGGCCCAGAGAGGCCGATCTGCCGGCCGCCGACGCCGAGCGTTCCCAGATGCGCCTCATCGATCACTTCGGTCGGAAGCTCGCCCTCGACGCTATTGAGAGTGGACTCGAATGCGCTCTCGAACAGCGAGAGGTAGGTCTCCTCGGGAAAGGAACCGAACGACGACTGTCCGGCTCCGATCACGTATGCGTCTCGCATACCTTCACGTTCCTGCCGATGTGACTTATAGAATTGGTTCAAGTGCGAGGGTGCGCAGCGGGGTTAGGGCTCGCTCATCCGAAGGACCGGCTTGACCACCTCGCCGTTCTCCTGCTCCTCGACCGCCCGTTCGATGTCCTCGAAATCGTAGTACGTGACGAGTTCGTCGAATGGGGACTTCCCAGCGCGGTAAAGGTCGATCAGGTCGGGGGTGAACAGGTCCGGGGTGGAGTTCCCCTCGATGACTCCCTTGATGTTCCGGCCAAACAGGACATTGTTCACGTCGAGACTCACCTCGGCTCCCAGCGGCGGGGCGCCGACGACCGCGCAGTCGGCGTTCTGTTGTAGGCAGTCGACCGCCTGCCGAAGGACGGTCGTGTTCGCCGTCGTCTCGACGCTGAACGATGCGAACCAGGACTTTCCCGTGCTGGGGATCGTCTAATTCCAGCGTTTCGATCTCGAACGGCCCCGACTCTTCTCGTATAACCGCAGCTTTGATCTCCATAGGTCCGTATCGATATCAGCATTATTAATAATGTTCTTCGGGGCCCGGGCTTCGATCGAGTGTTCTCAGCAGATATGACCTACTCACAATCGGTGTGAACCTCATATTTTTAACCGTCCTCGAAGAAGACCTCTCTGGATGAGCTATTCCGGTCCGACAGACCTGTATATCGACGGTGAGTGGACGAGCGCAGAGCGCAGCGAGACGTTCGTCACGGAAGATCCGGCGACGGAGGAACCCTACGCGGAGGTCGCGGAGGCCACGGTAGAGGATGTCGACCGCGCCGTCTCGGCCGCAGAAAGAGCGGTCGAACGCGACGCGGAGTGGCGGTCACTCGCCCCCCGCGAGCGCGGCGCACGGCTGTACGCGATGGCCGACGCGATCGAGGGACAAAAGGACGAGATCGTCCGCGTCGAGTCTCAGGACAACGGCAAGACGCCCTTCGAGGCGACGCTGGACGTCGACATGGTGATCGACACCTTCCGGTACTACGCTGGCTGGGCCGACAAGGTCCAGGGCGACGAGGTGCCGGTCCCCGGCGATAGGCTGAACTACACGGTTCGCGAGCCGCTCGGCGTCACCGGCCACGTAATCCCGTGGAACTACCCGTTCCAGCTCGCCGGTCGGAGCCTCGCGCCGGCGCTGGCCTGTGGGAACACGGCTGTCCTGAAACCCTCCAGTACGACGCCCCTATCGGCGCTGTACTACGCGACCGCGGCGGAGGAAGCGGGCCTGCCTGACGGCGTCCTGAACGTCGTCCCCGGCCGGGGGAGCACCGCCGGGAACCGCCTCGCCGAACACCCGGACGTCGATCACGTCGCGTTCACGGGCAGCACGGGCGTCGGCAAGGGCGTCATGGAGCACGCCTCACGAAACGTTACGGGCGTCACGCTCGAACTCGGAGGGAAAGGGCCGAACCTCGTCTTCCAGGACGCCGACCTCGACGCCGCTGCCGGCGGGGTCCACTACGGCATCTTCATGAACGCCGGCCAGATGTGCTGGGCGGGGTCACGCCTGCTCGTCCACGAGGATGTCCACGACGAGGTGGTCGAGCGCGTCGTCGAGCGCGCAGAGGCAACGCCGCTCGGAAGCGGAATTGACGACGGCGGCCGGATGGGACCGACCGTCAGCGAGGGCCAGCAGCGGGAGGTGCTCGAGTACATCGAGACCGGGAAGGCGGAAGGTGCGACGGTCGCCACGGGCGGCGGCGTCCCCGAGGACAAGGACGCCGGCTATTTCGTCGAGCCGACGGTGTTCACTGACGTCTCGAACGAGATGACGATCGCCCGGGAGGAGATCTTCGGCCCCGTCCTGAGCGTGATCGAGTTCGCCGACCGCGAGGAGGCCGTCGAGATCGCCAACGACTCGCCGTACGGACTGATGGCCGGGATCTGGACCTCCGACCTGAAGACGGCTCACTCTGTCGCCGCCACTCTTGATTACGGGATGGTGAGCGTCAACGAATTTCCGGTCACCCAGCCCCAGACGCCCTTCGGCGGGTTCAAGCAGAGCGGCCTCGGGCGCGAGCAGGGCGCCGAGGCAATCCACGAGTACACCCAGACGAAGAACGTCAACGTAAGCCTCGAGTAGCGTCGAGGTACCCCCGTAGCCCATCGCGTCGCCCCCTCCGAGAACCTTTATGGTGGCGTGTCCCGCGTGTCGAACCGTATGACCCTCATCGAGAGCGCGCTCTCCGAGGAGCACCGCGAGATTCGTGATCGGGCGGCGACGTTCGCCGCCGACGTCGTCGAACCCGAGGCAGAACACATCGAGCGAAATGATGAGTTCCCCCGGGAGGTGATTGAGGAAGCGGGTGATCGGGGCATGCTCGGGATCATGGTCCCTGAGGAGTACGGCGGCGAGGGCTCGGACTTTCTCTCGTACTGCCTGGCGGTCGAACGGGTCGCCGAGGCCAGCGGAGCGGTGGCCGAGACGATCCAGGGCCACACGTTCGCGACGCTCCCGATCCTGAACTTCGGCACCGACGAACAGCGAGAGGCATACCTCGAATCGATGGTCCGCGGCGAGCGGGTCGGCGCAATGTTATTGACTGAACCCGGTGCGGGCAGTTCGCCGACGGAACTGGAGACGGTCGCCGAGACCGACGGGGAGAGCTACTCGATCGATGGCGAGAAGTCCTTTGGGACGAACGCCGGTGTCGCGGACATCCACCTCGTCATCGCCCGCAAGCGGCCCGCACCCGAGGACGGTCACGGGGTAAGCGTCTTCCTCGTCCCCGGCGTCGACGACCGCGATGGCTTCACGTTCGAGCGCGAAGAGTTCATGGGGATGCGCGGGCACGTCACCGGCGACTCGACGTTCGAGGGGGTCCGCGTGAGCGAGGACGCGCTGCTCGGCGAGGTCGGTGGGGGCTTTCGGATCGCGATGGGTACCATCGACATGGCTCGGACGGGGTTGGGAGCCATCGGGACCGGGATTGCCCGCGCCGCGTTCGACGAGGCCATCGACTACGCGGGCGCGCGCGAGCAAGGTGGGCAGGCGGTCGGCCAGTACCAGGCGGTGCAGGTCCTCGTCGCCGACATGGACGCCCAACTCGTCGGGGCGCGCCACCTCGTCTACGATTCGGCGATCGCGATCGCCAACGGGGAGGCGAACACGCGCAAATCGAGCCGAGCGAAGTTCGCCGCGAGCGAGGCCGCGGAGTTCGTCACACGGAACGCGATCCAGGTCCACGGCGGGAAGGGCTACCGCACGGACCTACCGCTTGAACGGTTCTACCGAGATGCGAAGATTCTGAGCATCATCGGTGGGACGAACGAGATCCAGCGGACGACCGTCGCGAGCGAGGCGCTGGGGCTCTAAGGGTTCAAGCACGTCCAGACGCACGCGTCGTCGAAGGCAGGGTTCGTAAAAGGATACGATATGGGACCGGGATTTCGCGGTAGGGCTCGTGGGTCGGATTACTCGTCGCTCGGCTCGCCCGGTTCCTTCTCGCCGAGTTCGACGCCCAGGAAGTCGGGGTCGTGATCGCCGAGGAACGCGTCGACGCCCTCCTTCGCCACGTCGGAGCCGAGCAGGCGGTTCTGAAGCTCGCGCTCATGGGACAGCGCATCCGATAAGGGCATCTCCAGACCCTCGTTGACGGCCAGTTTGTTGTGGCCGACGGCCATGTGAGACTTCTGTGCGATCTGCTGGGCGAACTCACGGGCGGCGTCCTCAACCTCCTCGGGCGGGTGGAGTTCGTCGAAGATGCCTCGCTCTTTCGCCTCCTCGGGCGTGATCGTCTCGCCGGTGATCATCATCTTGAGCGCGGTCGAGCGGTCGATGTAGCGGGGAAGCAGTTGAGTCCCCGCCTCGCCGGCAATGAGACCGAGGTGGATCTCGGGCATGCCGACGTTGTAGTCGTCGTCGTTCCCGGCGTACCGGAAGTCACAGGCGAGTGCGAGTTCCAGCCCGCCGCCCATGCAGTGGCCGTTGACCATAGCGATGAAGATGGTGTCGGTCGTCCGCATCTTCATGATGATCTCCTTGCTCGTCTGGCTCGCGTAGCCGACCTGTTTGCCCGACTCCTGCTGGAGCGCCTTGATGTCGAAGCCCGTCGAGAAGAACTTCTCGTTGGCGCTTCCGAACAGCACGGCCCGGACGTCCTCGTCGAACCGGACCGTCTCGACGGCCCGCTGCAGTTCGAGGAGCACGTCGATATTGTGGGCGTTGGCCGGCGGCCGGTCGATACGGATGGTTCCGATGTGGTCCTCCAGTTCGGTCTGGAAGAATTCCAGATCTAGCTCACTAAACGATTGCATACACACCGTTCATCAGTAGTGGCACATAAGTACCTTTCTATCACGAACGATCCGGGGGCTCGAATACCGATACGGCCGGTCGGATGGCTATCGCTCCCCGAGGGACAACCTCGTCGAAAACGACGCCGACGCGGTTATCCGGTATCCGGCTGTTTGCCGTCGAACTTGATCCGCTCGAAGACGGTGTGACAGCCGTTACAGTAGTACTGCATCTTGGAGATCTCGCTTCCGAACGCGGACTCCCGCTCGGTATCCGTAGAGCCACAGAACGGGCAGACGACCTCCGGGTCCGATGCTGAATCGTCCATGACGTTAGTCCATCGCAAACAGTTCGTTTTCGGTGCCCCGGAGCTGTCGAGCGTCGGCCTCGCCGATCGATCCGCCGCCGACCCGGCGCCTGACCTCGTCCCACTCCTCGCGGACCGGCGCGTCCCAGTCAACACCGTCAAGCGAGACGTCCGTCTCCGCGAACAGGTTGCGGTAGTGCTCTTCGAACGCCTCGCGGATCTCGGTGATCGAGCGATTGGTAAAGCCAGCCTGGATCAGGGGATCCGTCTCCTTGTCGTATTCGGCAGGTCCGATGAACGCGAGCGCCTGCGGAAGGGTGGTTTCCAGTGTCGACTGGATCCCCTCAGGGTCGTCTTCGGCCAGCGTCTCGAGGCGGGCGTCGTGGTACTCGAGGTGGAAGTACTCGTCCTCACCCATCTTGGTGATCAACCCGTCGAGGTGCTCGACGGCGATCGAGTCGATCATGTACCACGCCGCCCGGTCGGCCGGCGCGATCGAGGCGACGTACGCCGGCCAGTCGCCGTCGATCCGGTCGAGGCAGGCGGCGTTGTTGAACTCCTCGGCGTTGCGTTTGCCGTTCAGCCAGTCTTTCTCCCGGCCCTGTGAGGCCAGTTCGTTGACGAACTGGCGGAAGTGGCCGATCTCCTCCTGGGCGGCGCTCGCTCCGCCGATGTCGTCCTCAAGCGAGGGGCCTGCGAGGCTCCACTGAGCGTTCCGGTGCCCGAGGACGAGTTTCGTGTCCGCGATGGCTTGGACGTAGTCGACTGCCGGCTCCGGCCAGTCACTCATCGGCGCTCACCCTCGCTGTGGGTCGCTCGCCTGTGACCTCTATCAGATCCTCGGCACGAACGACCGCGAGGTAGTTCCAGTCCTCCTCGTCGAACGTGTTGTGTGCGTACATCCTCGCGAGGCGATCGTTCTGCGCCCGCACGTTGCCGATGTGGAGCGTCTCGTCGCCCTGATTGATCCGGGCGAATACTTCGTACTTCATGGCTCAGAGGCTGATCCCCGATTTTCGCATCTTCTCTTTGACCTCCGCGGTGAGCATCTCCTTCGACCAAACCGGATCCCAGACGACCTCAACATCGACGTTGTCGACACCGTCGAGGACGGTCAGGCAGCTCTCGATGTCGTTTTGAATCATGTCGTAGGCCGGACAGCCCATACACGGGTAGGTCATCTCGACGACGACGTCCCCGTCGTTGGCCTCGATGTCGTAGATCATCGCCATCTCGACCAGACTGACGGGGATGTGCGGGTCCGGAATCTCGTCGACGACGTCCCAGAGGTACTCCTCGTAGGCGCTCGCCTCGGCGCGGCGTTGCTCGACGAACTCGCTTGCGTGTACGGGACTGGACGCGTCGTCAACCCGCTGTCGTGCGCTCGACATCTTAGACCCCCACGTCGACGGTGCCCGACTGGATGAGGTCGACGTACTTCTCGTTGGCCGGCCCGCGCGAGCGCCAGCGATCCATCACGTCGCTCCACGAGATGGACTCGTCGTAGCGCCACTCCTTGTTCGCGGCGTCGAACGCGATCGGCATGTCGTATTCGATGACGTACTCGTCGGCCTCCTCGTCGTAGTGGGCCGGCACGTCGAGGTCGAGTTCGTTCATGAGCGGCATCGACCGCGCGAGCCAGTCCTGGCGGAGTTCGTCGTTGGACTTGCCCTTGATTCGGTACTCGAGCTGGTCGTCGTGTTTCTTCTTGTCGTCCGGCAGCCCGAACCACTCGATCCCGATCGGGAACATCCAGTCGACGGCCTCTTGGAGCTTCGCGCGGGTCTTGTCGTTCTTGTTCGCGAGCCTGCGCATCCACGTCTCACCGTGGCGGAGGTGGAACTGCTCTTCTTTGTTGACCTTCGTGAGCGCACGTTTCCAAGGGGCATACGAGGTGTTTTCATGGATATCGCCCAGGAGGACGATCCCCGCCCGATCGAACAGGCCGTGGGCCGTCACGAGTTCGGCGAAATTCTCGATGTGCTGGTCGAAGCCGTACGTGTTGCGGAACTCATGGGGCTCACGTCCGTAGATGAGCTCCTCGCGGTCCTCACCGAGATCCTCGAGCAGCCGGTAGGCAATGTGACCGTGGCCGAGTTCGTCTTGGATAACGCTGATGCAGGACGCACGCGCGTTGGGCGATGGGGCGTTGAGCGACTGATCGTAGTACGCTGGGGCGCTCATCAGTTCCGTATCGCCGGAAACCATCAGGATTTGTTTCAGGGCTTTCTTATACCCCTCCGTCATTTCCTCGGTCGATTCGATCATCTTCCCGTTTTGAACCCGCTGTTTGAGTTGTTTCTCTGTCGTCATAGTTCGACTCTACACCCCTGTTGTTTGGCCAGCACTATAATTGTTTTCTGTATACGATTCCCGTACCCAGCTGCCCGATACAGTTCTCCTTCGTGTTTCCTTCGGCTATTTGTCCAGTAACTGTCCGATGGCCTCTCGAACCGGAGCGAACATTGACTGCGGTCGGTCGAAATCCGTGTACTCGGTCGGGATACGACCGGGAAACAAAGAACTCGACACTAGGCTTCGATGGACTGCTGTGGTAAATTATTAGAAATATAATAGATTGCTCGACACGACCTTTTTTAGTAGTTGGGAGCAGATAAGGGGATATGACGTACACCCTGCGACACAGTACGGTGGACGATGGCGAGGAGATCCTTGACCTCTGGCACGGGTTCACGGAGCATCTTTCAAAGTACGACGACCGGTATCAACACAAGGAGGATGCCGACGACCGCTGGCTCCAGTACTTCGAGAACCAACTCGTCAACTCGAAGTACGGAACGGTAATCGTCGCCGAACACGAGGAATCCGGCGAACTGATCGGCGTTCTCGAGGCTCGCGTGATGGGCGACCATCCCATCTTCCGTCTCAAGGATCACGGCTACATCAACGGCCACTACGTGCGGGAAGATCACTGGAACGAGGGCATCGGAACGGCGTTGATCGAAGAGGCCCACGAGTGGTTCGCCGACTCGCCACGCGATATCGACTTCTATCGGATCGACGTGGTCGACGGCGACGAGAAGGCCGCCGAGGTATACGAGAAACTCGACTTCGAGCCCGTCGAACACGTCTTCGAACGCTCCATTGAGGAGCAGTAGAACTCATGGTCGAGACACACACTATCGAGTTCGTCGACGAGGGGGTGACCCTCGAGGTGGCCGAGAACGAATCGATCCTCGAGGCGGCCGAGGAGGCGGGACTCGACCTCCCCTATCAATGTCGAATGGGCGTCTGTGGCGTCTGTAGCGGCATGTGTGAGGACGGCGAGGCCGACCAGATGGAGGGGATGTTCCTCGCGGAAAGCGAAAAGGACGAAGGATACGTCCTCACCTGTATCGCAAAGCCACGCTCGGATATGCGAATCCGAACAAACGAGAGCCCCTGACGGTCGGAAGCAGCGAATCCGCGTGTGACCGAAAAGAGTTCTTTCGGGACGCCCCCATCGAGTTCGAGATGACTGAAACGGTACTGAGTCACTCGTCCTTTATTGTTGATTATATAAAGAGAGGTAAATAGGAGAGACAATGATCCCTTGGTCGAGATCGAATGCCAGGATCGGAAGGTCGTATACGTATATCGTATACAGTACCCCCCGGGGCGGTTCATCGCCTTACCCGTCGATATGGTTGTTCAGTCCGGAGAAGGCCAATAGGAACATTACAACCATACGTGTGTTATTAGTCTTGGTGGGGGGATACAGATTGTTTTCCGAGTAGACATTACATGAATATGTCTGTCATTTAATCTGGTGAGAACGATGAACGATACTGCACATCGGTTTTCGCGCTCGGTTCGTGTCCGCAGTGTCAACCGCGACGATATCTGGATGACCAGTACCGCATCCCTGCCGTATACGATATCGAATACATACATCGAATACAGCGGTCCGAATCACGGCGCTGGCCCCGAAAGCCAGTAGTAACTGACCGAAACGCCGCGTACGGGAGGGGATTTGATGAGTCGTTAGGCTTTCTTCTCTTCTTCCCGTTTGCGGAGTTCGATACGGCGAATCTTCCCGGTCTCAGTTCGCGGGAGTTCGTGTACGAACTCGACCTCACGTGGATACTTGTACGGTGCGAGCGTGTCCTTGACGTGGTTCTGGATCTCCTCGATCAGATTGTCCTCCGGGGAGACGCCGTCGGCTGCAACGACGAACGCCTTTACGATCGCGCCCCGCTCCTCGTCCGGGCTTCCGACGACGGCGACCTCCCCGACGGAGTCGTGTTCCTCAATGACGGCCTCGACCTCCGGGCCGGGGATGTTGTAGCCGCTAGAAATGATGAGGTCGTCGTTCCGGGACTTATACTCGAAGCGCCCGTCCTCGCGCTGAACGAAGATGTCGCCGGGATACGACCAGTTGTCCCGCACCGCGTTGGCCTGTTTCTCCGGTCGGTTCCAGTACTCGATACCGGTCGGGCCACGAACGGCGAGCAGTCCCGCCTCGCCCCGATCGCACTCCTCACCGGTCTCGGGATCGACGATCTTACACTCGTAACCGGGGACCGGAAAGCCAGTCGCGCTCGGGTCGATCTCCTCGTCGTGTCGGTGGCTGATGAAGATATGGAGCATCTCCGTCGTCCCGATGCCGTCGAGGAGGTCGATCCCGTACTCATCTTTGAACGACTCGAAGGTCGTCGGCGTCAACGGCTCGCCAGCACTCGCACCGACCCGAAGCGAGGAGACGTCGTACTCCTCGGGGCCGTCGGGGTACTTCGAGAGGATCTGGTTGAACGCGGTCGGGATCGAACAGAGCACTGAGATCCCATGTGAATCGATAGCCGCCAACAGATCGCCCGGCGTAGCGTCCTCGACGAGGCTCGTGCTGGCGCCAAAGCGCAGTGGGAACGTGACGAGGTCACCGTAGCCGTAGGCGAAGGGCAGCGGTGGGTTCCCGCCGAAGACGTCCTCCTCGGTCGGTTCGAGACAGTATCGAGCGTACGTATCTGCACTCGCGAGCAGGTTTTGGTGGGTGTGAATAGCCCCTTTTGGCTCACCCGTCGTCCCACTCGTGTAGAGCATTAACGCGAGGTCGTCCCGCTCCGTCTCGTACGCGTCGAGATCGGCGCTCGCATCGTCGAGTAGCTCGTCGTAATCGTGATGGTTGTGATCGATGCCGTTACGGTCGGCGACGACGACGTCCTCGACGGTTTCGAGGTTCGGGAGCGCGTTCTCGACCTCCTCGAGGAGGTCGTCATAGACGACGACTGTCGTCGCCTCGGCGTTGTTGATGATATGTTCGAGTTCCGCGGCTCGAAGCAGCTTCATTGAAGGAAGCGCGACGGCACCGATCTTTTGCGCGGCCAAACAGGAGACGACAGCCTCGGGGCGGTTTGGGAATCTGACGACGACCCGATCGCCAGGCTCGACCCCGAGGTCGAGGAGCGTGTTCCCCATCCGGTTGATGGCCTCCTGTAACTCCGCGTAGGAGATAGTTTGATCCTCGAAGTAGACGGCGACGTTGTTCCCCTGCCCCTCACGGACGTGTCTGTCCACTAGCTCCTCCGCCACGTTGATCTGCCGAGGGTAGTGTACCTCCGGGACGGCATGGACGTAATCCGGCCCGTCCGCTTCGTCCGGCAGGTACTCCGATGGTATACTGGACTGCATATCCGAATAGGTCATTATAGTTTCGAGAGAAATACCTAACGGTTCCGTTCACCGAGAGAATAGAAACATCATCAACCGAACCCGACAGTCGTTTCATCTCGTGGTGACTGAACCGGGAGACGTCCCCCCCTTCTCTTGCGGTTTGACTGACTGGGGACGGTCATCCCGTAATGACCTCAGGATCGGGTCCAGAATCCATCTGGGTCGAACGCCCGGATCAGCGCCAGTTCCTCGTCCGTGGGTTGTGCGGTCGTCGTCACCGGCCCCTCTCCGATGTCCTCGGCGGTGTTCATCTCCCAGGGGAAGTCGGTGAGGACCTCTTCCGGCGAGACCCCCGGATGGGCGCTTCGGAGGTAGAGTTCGCCGTCGACGTCGAAGCCGAACGTCGCTTTCGAGGTCACGAGTGTGCTGGGGCCACCGCCGGGTGCAGGGTGATCCGTCCGTCTCCCGCCATTAGGGCTGTGACCCGGGCTCGTCACGTAGTGGACTTCTTCCGTGAACCGGCGGGGTTCGTGGGGCATGAGCAGCACGGTTCGATCGGCCATGCAGGCGATGTCGCACGCACCGCCGCTACCGGGGAGGCGTATCTCGTCGTCGCCGGCGCGGACCCACGTCGTGTTGAGGTTGCCGTAGCGGTCTATCTCCGCGCCACCGAGAAAGCCCACGTCGATGTCGCCGCGCTGGAGACGGCTCATGATGTCAATCATCCCAGTGGCTGAGACCGCGCGGTTCAGGTTCGGCAGGTCGCACATCGTGTGGATAAAGCCGTCGGCGGGGGAATCCCGAACGACCCCACTCTCGTAGACGGCCATCGAGTTCGGCGCGTGGGTGCTGACGGCGACCTGAAACGCGATGAGCGGCAGTCGCATCCCGACGAACGCGGTGTCACCGTCCTCAATCTCCGCAGCCGCGGCGCTGACCATCAGCTCCCGGGGGGTATACTCACTGGCCATAGCGCACCTCCGCGGCGACAATCGGCTCGGTGATCGAGAGGTCAGCCTCGATCCACTCTGCGTACTCCTCGCGGTCCGAAACGCCGTGAACCCACTCGTCGGCCCACTCGTCGAACGCCGCCTGTGTTTTTGTTCGCCGGTGATACTCTAGGTAGTACTCGTTGTCGCGGTTGTAGTGGCCCGCGAGCGGCGACGGGTGGGCGCCGAACGGACACTCCACAACGGCCGTCACCTGATCGTGCGTGATCGCAACCCGACTGGGATCGCTTGTTATCACGTCGGGATCAACGACCTCCTCGGCGGTGACCAGCACGTTCTCGGCTGCGCCGACAGCCGGGTCGATGATGCCGGTGTTGCCCCAGAGGTGGACGTCGCCGTCGGGACTTGCACGTTGCACGTGAACGATCGCCCAATCGGGTGAAATCGCGGGGACGAGGGTGATTCGATCCCCCGAAAACGGATCGATCTCTTCGCGAAACAGGCCGCTTCGCTCGAAGACGTCGCTTCCTAACAACGACCGGGTCGGGAGGTACGGGATGCCCATCGCTCCGGCCTGTAAGGCGAGCGCGATGCTGAAGTTCGAGTGGTCCTCGATATCGATCTCGTCGCTCTCGACGGCCTCGCGGAACCGATAGCCAGTACCGGCACTGACGTTGCCGACCCACGCCGCACGGATCCGTGACACCGCGCCACCGCCGACCAACTGATCGAACAGCAGGTCGCTGATCGGCCCGATCATCGTCAGGTCGTCGATCCCCTGCCGAAGCAGTTCGTGGCCCGCCGCGAAGGGGATCGCATGTTCGAGCGCGAGGCCCGTCGCGATCGAACTCCCGGGCTCAATTCGGGATACCGCCTCTTCCAGTGAAAGCACTGCTTGCTTCGTCATACACTATGTCTGTCGAATCATGACATATAAACCCGCGTCTCACACCATCCATCGATAGGTCGCATGAAACGAATGAATCAGAAATTATAAATAGTTTAGTACACCTCGAAACGGGTATGTCTCACAGAGACGCGGGTGAAGTTACCACACAAGGACAGGTCTCCGCGACGGGATCATCGGGGGTATCCAGACGCCGATACCTACAGACGAGCGCCCTACTTGGTACGACGGTGGGGTTGACGGGTTGTCTCGGCGGATCCGAGGATACCCTTACTGTCGGATTCGTACTGCCGTTTACGGGCGTCTACTCGCTGCTTGGCGAGAGCATCGTCAACGGGTTCGAACAGTACCTCGACGAACAGGGCGGCGAGATCGGGGGCCAAGAAGTCGAGACGATCTCGAGAGACACGGAGGCCGACACCAATGCCGGCGTCTCCGCGACCCGCGAACTGCTCGTCGAGTCCAGGTCCGACGTGCTGGTCGGGCCTGTCTCGAGTGCGGTCGCGACCGCGATGATGCAGACGGTCGAAAACGAGTCAAGCGCGATTTGGCTCAACGCGAACGCGGGCGATTACCGCCTCGTTCAGGACGGTTGTCTGCCGTATCACTTTCGCACCTCGTTCAACGATTGGCAGACGAGCGCACCACTGGCACCGTGGGTCTACGAGAACGTCGCGGACAACGTGTTTCTCGCGTACGCTGACTACGCGTTCGGGCAGAACTCGAAGCGATTCTTCGGAGAGGCCTTCGAGGAGGCTGGCGGTGAGGTCGTTGGCGAAGTCGGCGTTCCGCTCGGGACTGACGACTTCTCGCCCTACCTCGGCGAGATCGAGAACAGTGGTGCCGAAGCGGTCTACTCCTTTTTCGCCGGCAGCGACGCGGTTAACTACGTCACGCAGTTCCACGAGTTCGGCCTCGACCGGACGATGACCCAGACCGGAAGCGGCTTTCTACTCTCGGAGGATACGCTTCCCGCACAGGGTCAGGCGGCCCTCGGAAAATTCTCGCTTCTTCATTACACTCCCACGGATCAATCAGAGCGGAACCAGGAATTCGCCCAAAGCTACGCGGACACCCACGATACCCGACCGAACGTCTACGCGTGCCAAGGCTACGACTCGGCACAGGCGTTCGCCATGGCGATCGAGGACGCTGGAAGTTCGGATCCTGACGACCTCGCCGGGTCGCTCAACGGCGCGGAGATCGATAGCCCGCGTGGGAGCTTTCGGTTCCACCCCAAGACGAACGACCCGGTCCAGAACATGTACGTTCGCGAGGTCGTCGAGGGGAGTGACGGGCCTGAGAACCGGGTCGTCGACACGCTAGAGGACATCGATCTGCCAACATGGGGCTGCAGCATAGACTGAGAACGATGCTACGACACCTATTCCGATTGCCGAACGGATCGGAGGCGATATGATCGAGTCGCTCCTCCGGGCGACGCTGCTTGGCCTCCAGTTGGGAATGACGCTTGCGCTCGTCGCCGCCGGACTCACGCTCATCTTCGGGATGATGGACGTGATCAACTTCGCCCACGGGGCGCTATACATGTTCGGCGCGTACTTCGGCCTGCTCGTCGGCGAGAGCCTCGGGAGCTTTTGGCTCGCGCTGTTGCTCGCACCACTGATCGTCGGGCTGATCGGCGCCGCCATCGAAATCCTCTCGTTGCGTCCGCTGTACGGCCGCAACCCGCTGTATCACATCTTGCTCACGTTCGGGATCGCGATCATGGTCCAGGGGATCGTTGTCCAGATCTGGGGGTCACAGTCCCGTCGGATTCCGGCCCCCGACCTGCTCACCGGATCGGTCTCTTTCGGTCCTGTCACGTACCCGGTCTACTGGCTGTTCGTGCTCGTGCTCAGTACCGTATTGATCGGGACGATCTGGATCGCCATTGAACGCAGCGACCTCGGGATCCTCATGCGGGCGAGCGCCCACGACACGGAGATGGTTGATGCTCTTGGCGTCGACGTCAAGAAGGTGTTCACCGGGGTGTTCGTCTTTGGGTCGGTGCTCGCGGCGGTCGCCGGCGTCTTGCTCGGCGCGTCGCGGTCGGTCCACCCTGGCATGGGATTCGGCGTCATCATCGAGGCGTTCGTCATCGTTGTCATCGGTGGGCTCGGTAGTTTCAAGGGAGCGATCTACGCGGCGCTGTTGATCGGGCTCGTCATCGCTTACGGCGCCCTGATTGCGCCTGCGCTGACCGATCTATTCATCTTTACGCTGATGGCGGCAGTCCTGATCGTGAAACCGAGCGGCCTGTTCGGCGCAACGGAGGCAGCCTGATATGAAGTCAGTCATGAACCTCGCAGCCGACCTGAAAACGGCGATTGGAATAGGGGAGACCACGGGGCCAATTGGCGAACAAGTACTCTCCTCCCAGGGGCGACTCGCAGCACTGGTCGTCGCCGGCGTCCTGGCCGTGTTCGCTCCAGTCGCACAGGCATTTGAACCGTTCTGGCTGAACATTCTGACGCGAATGCTTGTGTTCGCACTACTCGCACTGAGCTTGGATTTCGTCTTCGGCTACGCTGGTCTCCTGTCGTTCGGACATGCAGCCATGTTCGGCGCCGGCGGATACGCAGCTGCACTCGCGATACGCGAAGTGACGACGAATGCACTGGTTGTCCTGCCGGCATCGATGCTTGTAGGGGTCGCCGTCGCGGCGTTCATCGGCTGGTTCAGTGTCCGCGCAAAGGGGATCTACTTCGCGATGCTGACCCTTGCGTTCGCCCAGATGTTCTACGTGATCGTGTTTACGGACCTCCCCGCTACGGTGCTGGATGTCGAGACGATCACCGGCGGCGACGACGGTCTGTTCGGTATCCCGCTATACGAGGCCATTGGAATCGACTTCACCTCGCGACTGCTATACTTCTACCTAACGCTCGTGCTCGTGTTGGTGTCGTTCGCCGTCCTCGTTCGGGTGGCGAACTCACCCTTTGGCCGTACGATGCAGGGGATTCGTGAGAATGAAGAACGCATGCAGTTCATCGGTTACGACGTCCAGCGGTACAAACTCCTCGCGTTCTCGATCAGTGGCGGGTTCGCTGGACTGGCTGGTGGGCTGTACGTGCCGTTCCAGAGCGTTGCACAGCCCGGACTACTGCACTGGACGATCAGCGGCGAACTTGTCGTAATGTTGTTGCTTGGCGGGATGGGGACCCTCTGGGGTCCGATGCTGGGCGGTGCGCTCGTCATCTACCTCGAAGAACGCCTCGCCGGCTTCGCGACCTGGGAGATCATCCTCGGGAGTGTGTTCGTCGTCGTGGTTATATTTGCACCCCGAGGGCTCGCCGGCACGCTCATTTCGATCAAAAATGACCCACGTAACACGATTACCCATGTGAAACAGGCACTTCGAAACTACGTAGAGAAGGTGAGAGGATGACACAGAGCTATACCACTGATCCAACGGACGGAGACGCCGAACCGATACTCTCGACCGATGACTTGACCAAGAAGTTCGGGACGTTGACGGCGGTTGACGGGGTTTCATTGGAGATCCCTGCCGACCGGATCACATCGATAATCGGTCCGAACGGCGCGGGCAAAACCACGCTGTTCAACCTCTTTACAGGTAAGTACGAACCGACGGAGGGTCGAATAGCGCTCCGTGGTGACCGAATCGACGGGAAAGAGCCGCACCACCTTGTCGAGCGTGGGCTGGTCCGGTCGTTTCAGATAAACAATTTCTTCGCGGATCTCACTGCCCGCGAGAACGTCAGACTGGCGACGCAAGCCCCCTACACCGGGTTCCGACCGCGGGACTTCCTCGCCCACCATCGCGATCTCGATGTGGCGACTGAGTCAGCTAATCGAATCCTGGAGCGCGTTCACCTGTCAAACGTGGCCGACGAGACGGCATCGAATCTCTCTTACGGACAGCGCCGACATCTGGAGATAGGGATCTCGCTCGCAGCCGATCCCGACCTCTTTCTGATGGACGAGCCGACGGCCGGGATGAGTCCCGAAGAAACACGAGAGACAGTCGAACTGGTCGAGGAGATCGCATCGGATATCACGTTGATACTTATCGAACACGACATGCATATCGTTATGGACATCTCCGATCAAATCGTAGTCATGAACGAAGGAATGGTCCTGGCACGGGGGACTCCCGATCAGATCCGAAACGACGAACGGGTTCAGCGGGCCTACTTGGGGAGTGAGTGAAATGAGTGAACTCACTGACGTTGGCGGCGAGAATGACGCGCGTCCGCGCTCCAGTAGCAGTCGACGATTAACCGTCGACTCGATCGAGACCTATTACGGGGACAGCCACGTGTTGTTCGATGTCTCGCTCTCTGTTGGCGATGGGGAGATCGTCGCACTCGTCGGCCGCAACGGGGCCGGCAAGACGACGACGCTCCGCAGTATCATGGGGCTGACGCCGGCTAAATCGGGCCGGATCGAAAAGGACGGCGAGTCGATCCACGGATTGGATCCCCACCAAGTCCGAAAGCGGGGGATCTCGTGGATCCCCGAGGAACGGCGCGTCTTCGGCGGGTTGACTGTTGATGAGAACCTCCGACTGGCGGCCCACACCGCCGATACCGACCAGCGAGAGCGGATCGAGGAGGTCTACGATCGGTTCTCGCGCCTCGACGAGCGTCGCACTCAGAAGGCCGGCACGATGAGCGGCGGAGAACAACAGATGCTCGCCATCGCACGGGCGCTGTTGGGTCCCGAAACCGACCTCCTGTTGCTCGACGAACCGAGCGAAGGACTCGCCCCGCAGATCGTCAAGGACGTCGAGTCGATCATCCGTGAACTCAACGAGGAGGGCGTGACGGTCCTGCTCGTCGAACAGAATGCCGAGATGGCTCTTGGATTAGCTGATCGGGCGTACGTACTCGAAACGGGCGAGATCGTTCACGAATCGTCGGCTGACGAACTGCTCGCGGATCGGTCAGCAATGGAGCAGTATCTGGGGGTCCAGTAATGAGTAAAACGTGTTATGAGCACTGTGAGGATATGCAGCGGGACTTGCCACATCAAGAGGAGGTGATCATCAGTGTTGCGTACTGAGTATGTTCATGACGAGGTCCGTGTCGAGTACATCGAGGACGAACAGGTCGCTCGATTAGTGATGGAATCTGGAGAGACCACATTAAATACGTTTCAGCCACAGAAGGTCGAGTCGATGGCGGCCGCCGTTAGAGACCTCGATGCCGTCGGCTGTCTCGTACTCTACGGAGAGTCGGGATTCTCCGCCGGTGCCGACCTCGGGGCAATCGAGCGGACGCCACAGGAGATGCGCCCCGCGAGAATCGATACGATCGCCGCGGCGTCGAACCGCTTCATACGAGCAGTCCGAGAATTCCCCGCACCCGTCATCGCGGCCGTCTCAGGGGTCGCTGCCGGCGGCGGGCTCGGGTTCGTCCTCGCGTCGGACCTCGTCTTCATGCACGCCGAGGCCGTGCTTAACACCGCATACGCGCGCGTCGGACTGACCCCCGACAATGCGACGCCCTTTTTCCTCGTCAACACCGTCGGGCCGTACAAAGCCAGAGAGCTGCTGTTCGAGCCGGAGCCAATCACAGCTACCCAGGCGGTCGACCTCGGTCTCGCCAATGACGCATACGACGTCCCCGAATCCGAGTTCCTCGACGCCGTCACGGCCCGGGGGGCGACGCTTGCCGCCGGTCCGACCGAGGTGTACGCGAAGACCAAGGCACTGGTCGAGACGGCGTTCGAGGGCTCGCTCGACCAGCACCTCGAACGCGAACGGGTCGCGATTAAGGACGTGAGCGGTTCTGACGCGTTCGATGAGGGGCTGTCGGCGTTCCTCGAGAAACGGGCACCCGAGTGGGATTGAACTATGGTCCCGGAAGACGACGACCGAGGCATGCAGTTCGACACGCTCGATCTGGCTGTAGAGGAGAACGGGATCGCAACGCTTCGGCTCGCGAACGATCCGGTCAACGCGATTAGCCAGCGCATGCGCCACGACCTGGCCGAGGCGCTCGACGTACTGCGCGAGGACCGCGTTCGCGTCGTGATCGTCATGGGCACGGAGGAGGTGTTCTCGGTCGGTGCCGACGTCGCCCTCTTCGAGGAGGCCCAGGGCTGGACGACCACAGAGTTCCGGGCGAACTCGCGGGTTCTGGGCCGCGTCTTCGACGGACTCGAGACGATGGAGAAACCAGTTCTGGCCGCGATCGACGGGACCTGCGTCGGTGGCGGCCTCGAACTCGCGCTGGCGTGTGACGTCCGGATCGCTGCGCCCGACGCGACGCTCGGCTTCCCTGAGCACAATATCGGGCTGCTCCCCGGCCTCGGGGGCTGTTCGCGGTTCGTCCACCTCGTAGGCCCCGGCCGGGCCAAGGACATGATCTTCAGCGAGGAACTCATCGACGGCGAGCGTGCGGGGGAGATCGGGCTGGTCGAGCGCGTCGAGGACGCTCCCGAAGTCGCAGCCCGCGCGTATGCCGAATCGCTGCTCGACCGGCCGCCACAGGCGCTCGGGCTGGCGAAGCGGGTTGTCAACGCGGCGCGCGACACGGACACCCGGTCGGCCGGTCTGCTCGAATCGCTCGCACAGAGCACCCTGTTGGACACCGACGACCACCGCGAAGGAATCGCGGCCTTCCGCGAGAAGCGCGATCCTGATTTTTCCGGGGAGTGACGCGCCATCACCCGATCCCGCCCCCGGTAACGCCCCGTCGTTTGCCGGTTCCTGTAGGCTAGTAGTGATCGACGGTCCATGAGAGAGCGTGCAAACGATCACCTCCCATCGGGTGCAGTTCGGCGAGCTCGCGGGACCCCTGATACACGGCGCGACAGTCTTCGACTGGCAACTGATCGCCACCCAGCAGGTGGCGGCAGCTGTCGAGTACTCCTTCGGTGAGATCCTCGACGACGGCGGGATCCCATTCGCACCGGTGGTCGTGGGTACCACTATTGAACGATACCCCACCATCGAGGACCGCGTCGACGTCGACGTCGTCCCCCTAAATGTCGGGACCTCCAGCGTCGAACTCCTCTACGAGATGACCGACCGCGAGGGCGGCACGCTGGCGACCGCGCGGATGACCCACGTGACGATCGGTCCGGACGGCACCGCCCTCCCGCTCCCCGATCGGGTGCGATCGGCGTTCACCGACCAGCTGGTCGACTGGGACCCCGAAGTCGGCCCGGGCGAGGCGACCGATAGCGACGGTGGGAGCCACCCGACGTTCGAATCGTCGGTCCCGATCCGGAGCCCGCACATCGAGGGGGCAAAGCTGGCGTACTTCGAGGAGTACCCCCGGTTCGCCGGGATTGCTCTGGAGGAGTTCCTCCGCGAGCGGGGGACGAGCCTCGGGGAACTGAGCGGCGAGAAACAGCCCTTCCGACTGCGCGACTGGCGCTGGGAGCACACGGCGCCGGTCCCCTTCGAGTCGACCCTGCGCGTCAAGTGCGACGTGATCGCCGTCGATCGCGAGACGGTCCGCGTCGAGCATACCCTGTTCGCCGACGACCAGGTCAGTATTAAGGGAATCACCGAGTACGGCTGTTTCGACCGCTCTGGGGCGGCCGTGCCGTTCGATGAGTCGATGCTCGTTCCCTTCGAATCCTGATCCCGACGCGTCAGCGTCCTCGCCACTCGGGGTCGCGGTCCTCGAAGAACGCGTCAATCCCCTCGTTCTTGTCCTCGGTCGCGAACAGTTGCGAGAACAGTTCGGCTTCGTAGTCGATACCCGACGAGAGGTCCATCCGCGCGCTCGCCTGGACCGCGGTCTTCGCGAACTCGAGGGCGACCGGGCTCTTTTCGGCCATCGATCCCGCGAGGTCGTAGACGCGCTCGTCGAAGTTCTCGGGGACCTCCTCGACGAGGCCGATTTCCGCGGCTTGCTCGGCGTCGATCAGCTCGCCAGAGAGAATCAGCCGCATCGCTTGTCCCTGCCCAACCAGTCGCGGCAGGCGTTGGGTTCCTCCGCCGCCGGGAACGATCCCGAGGTTGATCTCGGGCTGGCCGAGCTTCGCGCGTTCGTGGGCGATCCGGACGTCGCAGGCCTGCGCGAGTTCGCAGCCGCCGCCCAGCGCGTGGCCGTTGATACGGGCGATCACCGGCTTCGAAAGGTCGGCGACCCGCTCGTAGATCCGCGGTCGTTTGCTTGCCTCTCGCTGCTCGATCGCGTCGCGCTCGCGGAGTTCGCTCACGTCGGCCCCGGCGACGAATGCCTTCCCGTCGTCGTCGCCGGTCAGGACGACCACCCTGACGCGGTCGTCGTCCTCAATCGCCTCGAGCACGTCCGAGAGCTCTGCCCGTAACTGCGCGTCGAGCGCGTTTCTCGCTTCCGGGCGTGAGAGCGTCACGGTTGCGACGCCGTCGACCCGGTCGCCGACGGCCACCGAGACGGTCGAACACTCGGCGCCGACGGCCTCGGAGTTCGGATCGGCGCTCTCGCTCATCGCCCCCCCTCCAGGTCGCCGCTAACGCCGACGACCTCGCCCTCGTCCCAGACGTAAAAGCCCTCGCCGCTTTTCCTGCCGAGCTTGCCCGCACGGACCTTCTGGCGCAGTAACTGGGGCGGGCGGAACCGCTCGCCGAGTTCCTCCTGGAGATACTCCAAGATGTCGAGGCGGACGTCAAGGCCGACGACGTCCGTGAGCTCGATCGGTCCCATCGGGTGGTTGTAGCCCAGTTCCATCGCCCGGTCGATCGCACGTGGTCCGGCGACGCCAGTCTCGAGCATCCGGACCGCCTCGACCCCGAGGGCGACACCCAGCCGCGAGGAGGCGAAGCCCGCCGAGTCCCGGACCGTGACCGGCTCTTTGCCGATCTCCTCGACGAACCCCTCGGCGAACGCGACGGTCGCCTCGTCGGTCTGCTCGGCGACGACGATCTCGACGAGCCCCATGATGTGAACCGGGTTGAAGAAGTGAAGCCCGATCGCCCGCCCGGGTCGGTCAAGCACGCTCGCGATCTCCGTGACCGACAGCGAGGAGGTGTTCGAGGCAAGGACCGCCTCCTCGGGCGCAGCGGCCTTGACCTCCTCGAAGGTGTCGTGTTTGATTCCGAGGTCCTCCGGGACCGCCTCGATGACGAGGTCCGCCCCGTCGACAGCCTCCTCGAGGTCGGTCGTCGTCCCGATCCGATCGAGCGTCGTGGCCTTCTCCTCTTGGCTGACCTTCCCCCGATCGACGCCCCCCTGGAGGTTCGACTCGATCGCGTCGAGGCCGTCCTCGAGGATCGCGTTGTCGATGTCCCGGATCGTGACGGCGTTTCCGGCCTGTGCGGCTATCTGTGCGATGCCGTGGCCCATGGTGCCGGCACCAAGTACTGTGACGCGCATCGTCTACCACAGCGATCTAGGGCCTCTTCAACGTTGGTATACTCCGGCGGATTCAACGAGACTGTCTCGACTCACGGTCCGGAGCAACGAACCGATTCGAACGACGCTCAGCGCCCACTGATCGCACGTGAGTCGTTGACCGGATGGCGTATCGTTCGGGTCCATTGGTATCGCCACGTCATCGGGATCGATCGCCAAGGACGCCTCACGGTCGGCGCCGTCGTGATGAGCCGCCGCTAGCGCCTCCGTTCCGTCCGTGGCCACGTCAGGGCCTGCCCGATCCGCTGTGCGGTCGGCAGCTCCCAGCCGTAGGTGACCGCGGCCAATCGGGTTCCGACCGTGGCCGCGGCACACAGCGCGGCGGCGACGCTTTCGGCGCCACCGATGGCCGTGACCGTCCAGAAGACCCCTCCGCCCAACACGGCACAGCTCGCGTAAAAATCAGTGAGGAGGACGAACGGCGGCCGGTCCAGCAGGACGTCCGCACACGCGCCTCCACCGACCGCGTTGATCGTCGCGACGACGACGATCCCGAAGCCCGATAATCCCGTATCCGCTGCGACGATCGACCCGGCCGTGGCGAACGCGGCGAGGCCGACGGCGTCCGAGACAACCGTCACGGGGTGGTCGTCCGGCGACTCGAGGGCGGCGCTCACCCCGACCGCGAGAGACACGCCGAACAATCCGAGCGCGATTTCGCCGGGCGAACTCAACACCAGCGGGACCCGGTTTATGAGGACGTCGCGCGTCGCGCCGCCCACGAAGGCCGTCGCGAGCCCGACGACGACGACGCCGAACAGGTCGAACCGCTCGCGTATCGCCTTTGCAGCACCCACTAGCGCGAACGCGATCAGTCCGATCGCGTTCATCACCGCGAACGGATCGGTGAGGACGCTCCCAATGACTCCTTCCACTACTGGTTCCGTCCTCGTGATCCGGGGTGTTGAACGCTCCGGTTCAGGTTAGAAAAACCCGCATCTATTTATAGATGCCTTGAAATAATGATAGCTGTCACCATGTGGTATGAGGCCTTTTCGCTTGTTCCGGCGTACATGGACATCGCGAACAGCCGGTGGTTGTGGCTCGCGACGGTCCCGGTCGTCTCCGTCGTTTTGTTGCAAGCGGCGATCTTCCTCCGCCGTGCCTGGCAGGACGGCAAGGAGATGGGACTATCCGACGAACAGCTCCGCTCCGGGTTCAAGACCGGGTTCATCTCGGCGATCGGTCCCGCGTTCGCGGTGCTGGCCGGAATGCTGGCCCTGATCGCGACGGTCGGCGGGCCGGTCGCGTGGATGCGGCTGTCCGTGATCGGATCAGTCGCCTTCGAGCTCCCTGCCGCCGAGATCGGCGTCAGTCAATTCGGATACAGCCTGGGTGACGGGGACATCACGCGGGAGGCGTACACCACCGCGGTCTGGACCATGACGCTCGGCGGGACGGGATGGTTGCTGGTCTCGGCATTGGGGACGCCACACATGGAGTCGGCTCGACGGAAGATCGCCAACGGGAAGGACGACCTCATCCCGGTCGTCAGTTCCGCGGCGATGCTCGGCGCGTTCGCCTACTTTCTGTCGGGAGAGATCCCGGCCGGAACCCCAGAAACCGGTTCGGTCGCCGCCGGTGGTTTAGTGATGCTGGTCGTTTTACACATAGCTGATAAAAGAGACGCTCAATGGGTCAGAGAATGGGCGCTTGGTACGGCGATGGTCGTCGGACTCCTCGTCGGCGTGGCTATTCAGGTGACTGTTGGGAGCTGGTGGTAAAATGGGCGACTCGACTAGCGAATCCGACGGTGACGGAACGGTTGCGACGGACGGTGGATCCGTCTACGAGGAGCGTTTCATTCCGTATATCAACACGTGGGGACGGCGGACGAACCTCCTGGCGGTGGCTCTTTCGCTTGGTCCCGCGGTCGTTCTGTTGTCGGTCTTCGGCATTCTCCCACCGACGCAGGCAATCATTGGTGCATTCGTCTCCGTCGCGGGGGCGTTCGGAATCTTCTGGATCGTAGAGCCGATCTCCTATTATCCGGTTCTCGGGGTCCCGGGAACGTACATGGCGTTTCTCTCCGGGAACATCTCGAACCTCCGACTGCCGTGTGCCGCAGCGGCCCAAGAGAGTGCCGATGTCGAGACCGGAACTCCTGAGGCGAGTATCATCTCCACGATCGCGATCGGAGCCTCGATCATCGTCAATACGACGCTGCTCGGAATCGGCGCCGTCGCGCTCGTCTCGGCGTTCCAGGCGCTGCCGGAGCTGTGGCGAAGCGCACTGGAGTCTTATCTCGTCCCCGCGGTCTTCGGCGCGATCTTTGCCCAGTTCGGTCGGGACTATCCGAAGGTCGCGGCGATCGGGTTCTCGATTGGGCTCGCGATGACCCTGTCGTTGGAACTGGGATTGCTCGCGTTCCTCCCCGGATTCCCGCTGTATGCGGTGATCGTCGTCTCCGTCTTCGGGACGATCCTCGCCGCCCGCTGGATGTGGGAACAGGGATTGATCGAGTCGCCCACCAGGATGGACGACTGATGATCATGCCACATCTTATCATGTCATCCCATCCGTTGAAGTCGGCACCGAACGGACGAGACGTTACACGGATAGACTACCGATGCACACTACCACACCCGACACGGACGACTTGATCGAACTGCGACGCGACTTCCACCGCCACCCCGAACCGGGGTGGTGTGAGTTCCGGACGACCGTCCGAATCGTTGAGGAACTCGAGTGCCTCGGCGTCGACGAGATACACGTCGGTCCAGATGCGCTCGACAGCGACGAGCGCCTCGGCGTCCCCGACGGCGAGACGCTGGCGCGGTGGTTCGAACGGGCGGAGGCAGAGACTGATCGACCGGACCTCCTGGACCGGCTCGCCGGTGGAAATACGGGGGTTGTCGCGGTCCTCGATCGTGGTGCGGGCCCCACGATCGGCCTCCGGGTCGACATCGACGCGCTTCCGATCACCGAATCGACCGACGCGGACCACTGGCCCGCCTCCGAGGGATTCCGATCGACCACCGAGGGGTACATGCATGCCTGCGGTCACGACGCCCACGCCACCTTCGGGATCGGCGTCCTCGAAACGGTTCTCGAAAGCGACTTCGAAGGGACCCTCAAGGTTTTCTTTCAACCCTCCGAGGAGCTCCTTGGTGGCGGGAAGGCGATGGCCGCCGGTTCCCACCTTGAGGACGTTGACCACCTGCTCGGCGCGCACGTCGGTCTCGATCGATCCACGGGGACCATCGTGGCCGGCCTTGACGAGGCGCTCGCGCTCTCTCGGTTCGACATCACCTTCGAGGGAGAGTCAGCACACGCCGGCTTCGCGCCGAACGCAGGACGGAACGCAGTCCAAGCGCTGATAACCGCCGCCAGCAACATGTACGGAATTCCTCGCCACGCGGAGGGGACAACGCGAGTGAACGTCGGCGAGCTCCGGTCGGAGAACGCTGCCAACGTGATCGCCGATCGTGCGACCGCGAAGGCGGAGGTCCGCGGCGGCACGACCGAACTGATGGAGTATATGCGTGAGTCGGTCTACCGGTGTCTCGACTCCGCGGCGACGATGCACAACTGCTCGGTCGACGTCTCGGTCATCGGGGAGGCGATCCGGTGGGATTGTGACCAACAGCTAGTCGATCTCGTTGCCGACGTTACCAAGGGTATTGATGGCGTTAACGACGTCATCCCACGGGATACCCTGGGTGCCAGCGAGGACGCGACCTACCTGATGCGGAACGTCAGCCGAAACGGCGGCACTGCGACCTACCTTGGGATCGGCGCGAGCAATCCAAGCGGTCACCATACGCCGCGGTTCGACGTCGACGAGGCTGTCCTCCCGATTGGCGTGTCTGTCCTCTCGACGTCGATCCTCGAACTGCTCGCGTGAGACACTTCTCACTGCCCTTGAAGTCGGCTATTCCGATCTTCCACGCCGAGTGACTGTCGAGCGCGTCGAGGAAGGACAACAGTTCACCGGCTTGGACGACGAACTCACCGAGGGTGTCTGGATGGAGACGTTCTTCGGGTTCCAGAACGTGTTCGAGGAGCACGACCTCCTCGTCGTGCTGACCGTCTTGACGGTGCCGTTCTCGAACGACGTTCTCGGCTCAACCGAGGTCGACAGCGTCGGTACCTACCCGGTCTACGACGGACCCATCACAGCGGCATGCAACCTCATGGCCTGCCCGCTGCCTCGGTCCCGGCGGGTTGACGGCCAACGGACTGCCGGTCAGGTTGCAGATCGTCGGTCTGCCGTTCGATACGGAGTCGGTGATCCAGCGAGTGCGGCCTACGAACGGGCCAATCCGTGGTACGACGACTACCCCGGTCTGTGAGCGAGTTCGGAGTCGGATCATAATGCGCTACGCTGGCTGAATCGGAAACGGCTTTGATGGGCGTCGAGGTAGCGTTCGTATGCGCCGATCAGACGACCTCATCCGATTCGAGGCCATCGAACCCGGAACCACCGTTCGTTGCGGCAAAACGACCGTTTCTGAGGACGACATCGTGGAGTTCGCGGAACGGTACGACCCGCTCGCGATACACACAGATCCGGCGGCCGCGGCCGAGAGCCGCTTCGGCGGCCTCATCGCGAGCGGCTATCACACGCTCTGTCTCTCGGTCAGGCTCCTCGTTGAGGACGTTAGAAGCGAGCGTGCGGTCGTCGGCGGGCTCGGAATCGACGACGTACGCTGGCACCGGCCAATTGAGCCCGGCGACACGATCTCCGTACGAAACGAGGTCCTCAACACCCGTCTCTCCGAGAGTGACCCGAGTGTCGGGATCGTCCACGAGGCAATCACCGTGACGAACCAGCGCGAGGAGATTGTGCTTTCCTACGAGAACCATGAACTCGTCGCCCGACGGGAATGAACGGTCGTTTTGCTTATTTGTATGTAGCCAGTCGGATTACCTGTCTTTCACTACTTTTACTGGCGACCGGACACCAAAGTCAGTTCCCGATCTGCTTTACGTCGCAAATATTCATTGATTTTTTGTTCGGAGAATAACATCATACGTGATGCTCACGAACGGTGCTTTGCTAGTCGGAGACCGCTTCTGGCTACCAACACAGATCTAATCGATATTATGATTCTCGGTATATTCCCAAATCTATGCCGTTGAATCGCCACTCTCTCCAAGCCGCCCTCAATATCGAGCGCTCCGAGTCAACTTGTGGTTCGAAACGGTTCCGGTTCGCTGGATCAACGCGCTGAGAGACTGATCACGAACATGTAGGATTGGTGGATGACCACGTTTGGTCAAGACAACGATCCTACCTCTCATGGCATCTATTTATGCCGTTAGTAATAGCGTAGTGAATCCTTATTTCTTTCTAAGGCTAATAGAAAACAACTTGTTTTATGCCAATGGAGGCCAAATGGCTGCTTGATGTCTAATATTTATTTCGAAGATACTGAAGCTGGGACAGTCAGAGACCTTGGAAGCTACACGATTCCGAAAGGCGAGATGATCGCGTTCTCCGAGCGGTACGATCCTCAACCAATACATATTGATAAAGAGGCAGCAACAGAGTCTGTCTTTGGTGGAGTGATCGCTAGTGGTTGGTATACTGCGAGCGTCTGTATGCGCCTGTTTGTTGATGAGTTCCTTGCTGAGACAGCGAGTATCGGTTCGCCTGGGTTAGACGAACTTTCGTGGTTGACACCCGTGTACGCTGATGACACTCTGACCGTAGAGAACGAAATCCTTGAAACCCGACTATCGAAAAGTCGTGATGACCGGGGTTACGTCCGAAATCAGACCCGCGCGTACAACCAAAACGGCGATAAGGTACTCACTTGGGTCGGGACGAATATCATACTTTGCTGTAATACGGACTGATTATCGTTCTATAATTCGACTTATAAGAGAAATTGTTGCTATATTTCATTTAAATAGTAATTCTCTACCGACAGTAATCTGAGGGTCCTGACCAACCACAGTAATAATTAAGAATGATGAAATGGTACTTGTAGAGAAGAGACGCATGAACTCATATAGCGAGGAACAGTTTGTGATGATAATCCTGGAAAATTTTGAATGCAATCGCAAAGAAGCAGAGTCAGTCGTTGAGAGGGCACTCGAAATGGAAGATGACGGAATTTGGCAAGAATTTTTTAATGAAGACCTATCACCTCAGTTACTAACTCGGATACTTAATGATCTTCCTTCTTATGGAACGCTTAGTTACCGCTGGAACTGGTGTGCTGGTTTACAAGGGTGTTTTGAATATTTAGAGGGATATAGAATATAATTATTTATTATATACTTCTCAAATCTCGTAGTGGGTTAGGTATCCGAGTTCCCACCACAGACGAGTACAGGACAGTCAGTTCCTAAGATGACGTCCTGCGTGACGCTGCCGAACAAGGCTTTGCCCGTGGGAGAGCGTTTCCGACCACCGAGACAAATGAGGTCGATATCGTTGTTCTCAATATAGCGGAGTATCATCTCGGATGGGTCCCCGCTTGTCTCATCCATTGTTACACGACCGTCAATTCCAGTTAGCTCGTCTTCTGCTGTTCGTGCCGCTTTAACCTGACTGATCGACGCTCCAGATGTGTTGTCGGTGAACACATGAAGGAGGGTAATTTCCGTATCTGTCCTCTGAGCCGTCAACTGTTCAATTGTCTCAGCCTGCATTCTAGCGCGGTTAATATTATCGTCTATTGCTAGTAGAACTCGGAACATATCTCTCTAATAAGGATTCAACAGTAGCGAATATAAGACATTATTTAAAATAGTTGTCAAGGTGACCATCTACTGATATCGCTATGACATCGTATCGTACGCCGAACCCTTCCTCGCGCATGAGTTTAGCAATCTCTTCCGAATGCTGAAACGTGAACTTCAACGCAAACTCCTGTGCATCTGTTTTCAGCGGTGCATCCGTGTTGAGGTCTCCCAGTCGATCGCCGCAACAGATAACGCTAGAAAGTGCTCATTAGCAACCCGCTCAGCGTGAGCTGTTGCACGATCGCACAGCGCCACTTTCGTCGCTGGACGACCGATTTCTACTCACTTCGCTCTTGTTACTCTGAGTGGGCGCTGAATGGCTCTCAGCCGACGAGGGTATCCAGCTATCATCTATCAGTCGCGCTTGTTTCATCGTCAAATACTGGAATCGTCTTTGTTAGCGAGCGATCCAACCACTATGATCCGCTTCAGTTCTCGGTATTAACCTTCGCATGTGGATTCGGCATCCGGAACCATCGCGATAGCACGGCCAGCAGGGAAGATCCTCAAACGTCGGGATGCAATCACAATCGCTCGGACGATCTTCCACTTGCTGACCCAGTCCTAACCGTTCAACAGTCGTCCCACCGTCGGTCGCAACCTCTTGCTCCTCAGTACTCTTGTAGTCGGTTGCGGCCGCAAGCACAGGCTCGCGAATCGCAACCGCAACACGGTGCTTGCAGGCTCCCTCATGATACGTATCAGACGGGCATTCACAGGCGACCGGAATCCCGTCCTCGACGTTCACGCGATAGCTGTGCTCGTCGGCGTTCTCGTGGCTCTCATTGCGAACGGTCACGAGGCCGGGCGCTTCAAGCTCGAAATCGAAGGCTTCGTACTGGGCGCGTTTGCTGGTCGATGCGTCGAACTCAAGTGTGCTGAGTGTTTCCTTGCACATGGCTGTTGAATACCAGACAGCCCTGCTCGCCTGCACCAACAGGCGGGCATCCTTTAACTCCGAAATGCCCCAAGGAGCGGGTCTGTCTCTACCAATTCCTACGTGATACATGGTGTTAAACCCTTCCATTAGCTTTGTGAGCAATGGTTAAGTCCTTCCCAGTCGTAGCGGAACGTATGTCTAACTCAAACCGAGATTCCGGGGGCAAGTACACTGCCTCGGTCAGTGATGAGGATATCCTCACGGCCATCGATCACACATCGGGACCCGTGGCAACCGCAGCCGAGCTCGCCGACATCCTCCCGATTGGGCGGCGGGCCATCCGCGAGCGCCTTCTCGATCTCCGCGAGAGAGGCGACGTCGATCGGAAGACTGTCGGCGCACGCTCGGTAGTATGGTGGCGCACCACGGACAGCAATGACGAGGCGACACCGGACTTCCGAGCCGGATATGGAGCGTTCGCCGGTAGCGACTTCGCAGAGCAGGTCGAAGCGGTGAGCGACGAACTCGACCGTGACTTTCAGGAAAGCGAGCAGGAACTCTTTGATGAGACTGATACAGACGGCGATGCCGACGCATGAAGCTGCTTGAGACCAGCTTTCTCGTCGATTATCTCAACGAACAGCCCTACACGATCGAGTATCTCGAGGCGAACGCACAAGCCGAGTATGCGATTTCGACGATCACACTCTACGAGGTGTATGCTGGGGCTATCCGCTCGACCGCCAGCGGTGAGACGATCGAGACGATCACGGATGCGATCGCATGGGCTGATGTAGTAGCGTTCGACGAATCAGCCGCTCGTGAAGCGGCCGACATCCGTGCAGCGTTACTCGATCGTGGGAGTTCGATTCCGGCACCGGATATCCTGAACACAGGCGTTGCTCGCTCGCTTGGCTGTGAGCTGATCGCGACTGACGAGCACTTTGCTGAGATCCCGCAACTCAATACTCACAATCCTCGAGATTCGCATTCCTAATGGACCATCTCGTGACGGAGCATTCTTGAAACTCAGACGAACGTGAACCCGATTGACTGACCGAGACTACTGGCATAACAGTGATCTTCGTAGAGCAGAAGAACCGTCAGTCTTCAACCGAAAAGAGATGATCCTCCACAGTCATGGTTTGGTATGCTTCAGACTGGAATCCGAACACGAACGGACGACTTGAGGACCGGGAGAACTGAGCGACTCACCCCACTACGGAGTGAGTCGTGATGACACTGCCGGCCGTGAACGCACTCGTCTTCGACGTGTTTGGCACGGTCGTCGACTGGCGAAGCGGCGTCATCCGAGACGGTGAACGACTCAACGAGGCCAAGGGATTGGATGTCGATTGGGCAGCCTTTGCCGACGCCTGGCGCGAGGAGTACCAACCGTCGCTTGCTCGTGTTCGACAGGGAGAGAGACCATGGCGCAATCTCGATGCGCTTCATCGCGAATCGCTCGAGCAACTCCTCGAACGCTTCGGGGTAGACAATCTATCCGACGAGGAGATCGAGCACCTCAACCGTGTTTGGCACCGACTGGATCCCTGGCCCGATTCGATTCCGGGCCTCAACCGACTCCGTACAGACTATCTTATCGCCCCGCTATCGAATGGTCACATGCGACTCCTCACGAACATGGCCAAGCGGGCTGGCATCCCGTGGGATCTGATTCTGTCGGCTGAACTCTCAGGTCACTACAAGCCCGACGAGGAGGCCTATCTGACCGCAGTCGACTACCTTGATCTCCAGCCAGCAGAGGTCATGATGGTCGCGGCCCACGAGCGGGATCTCGAAGCAAGCCGTGAAGTAGGACTTCGAACCGCCTACGTCCACCGACCCCTGGAGTGGGGGCCAGAGCGAGCCGATGATACCGAGCGACCTGCTGAGTCAGCATACGACGTCGTAGCTGAGGATCTTGTCGACCTCGCCGAACAACTGGGCTCTGAGCCCATACTCTAAGCAGCGACAGCTCAGTGTGCATGAACAGGCTGATCTCACGCCAGTAATTGTTTTGAGTAGATACTGAGGTACATTCGTTTGAGGAGCCGGCTCATACGGTAGTTCCATGGTGAGCTCAAACCACGAGCGATCGCGTTTCGATAGCAGTGGGGTCCACCGTCACTAAGAGCAGACTGAGGTCCCCACACTACAGCTCGCATGGGGTCCACTGTTCTCAGCTCACTGTTACCGATCAATACAGAGAGTACTCCAGACCATGCAAGTGCAATGAGAACCATTAATAGATAATAGACTGACAATAGGGTGTCGCCCTGCTCTCTCAGTGTCAGAGGCACTCTTCTCACCTTTCGGATACTCACAGCATGTCCCAACGGCCAGAGTAGAACGCTATCTCAGTAGTGCTACGGGAAGTCACCCACTCTTTGCCAACAGCGACCACTGAAAATACCACTGGGATCTAAGCACTGCCACCGTCGCTCTCACACAGTTTAACTGGGGAGTCAGGGGGCTACTGCCGACTGGGAGTCCCACGCCATAGGTTGATTCACACTAATATCTCTACCAGACCCTGGAAGTACTGCCACTCTCATCGGTTTTCTCGGTGAGGGGCACTAGCCCACCTTGGGAGTCAGACAGCTGTCCTGGGGCAGTATCTTACTTCTATTAGTGATGTCATTCAGTCTCGTCCTGGCACTGCTGAGACGACGAGTTTCTCGACACTGCCTTCTTCTGTGCCGCTTAGCTGGCTGTGGCATCGTCGATCCGGCTAGTGGTGTCCCTCATGTCCCTGACGCTGCTGTCTGCCGGTAATCGATTGTACCTCGTCTCGCTGATGAGGTACCCCTCTTCCGAGAGAGATGGATACCCAGGCTATGCTGAAACTGACTTGGAGATCGTGCGTCGAGGCACCTCCTGTTCTTCTGTCTTTACTCGTGGGGACCCCTCATGTGCTTCGCTCTTCTTGGACCCCTGCCGATGCTCGCTCACCTACCAAGCAGTGTGGAACTCGTGTGTCTCCTCGTTATTTATTCTAGAGGCTTCTTTGCCAGCGGAAGCACTGACTATCCGGAGTAGTAATCGAGGCTTGCTACTGTTCTGTTTGACACAGCGCTTCCGATGAACAGTTCTCTATTCCGATAGTTTCTGAAACTCGCCTCTCTCGAGGTGAAGATACCTTGCTCTCGCGCTGATCGACCCCTCATTGCTGCTGTATCGTCTCTTGCTTCATCGGTACTGAATCGGCCCTCCTTTATCGCCTTTTCAGAGCTACTTATCTTCTCTCGGATTGAGTAGATATTTTCCTGCATTGGCTAGTTCAGTGTTGGGAGGTTTGTCTTGTTTCGGTGCTCTCGCTTTGGGGACTCCCCGCTGTTCTAAGCTTGCTCTGACTCCCAGCTTTGCTGTCTCAAGGTGGACTCCCAGTGATCTCTATTCGCTGGTTCACTTACTTTTACTGAGGGTTTGTTAGCTCGCTTGTGCACCAGCCTCTGGGGGTATCAGACTCACTTCGGAACTGGGTACCTCTCCCTACTATACACTAACGCGCCGATTTTCTACTGTAGATCTCTGTAGAATATGCTGTAGAATCCTCCGGAGTCTATTCTACTGTAAAATCTTAACCACGTGATTTCACGGTAACTTTTTTCTATAGTCGATTATCAATATAATATATGGAGTCAGACGATGTCGACTTAGACTGGCGCTCGATCGAAATTCTTCAGGCACTTAATGAAGCAGATGATGCCCTCGAAACATCCGCGATACGAGATGCAACAGCAGTTGAGGACAACCGCAGAATATTATATCGAGTTTCCGAGTATTTAGAGCCGGATGGGTTAGTCACGACAACTCAACCAGATCGGAACGGAACGACTATTCCTCCAAAGAGAATCGCGCTTACTGAGGCAGGAAGCGAGGTCGCCCAGTCCATCGTGAACAGCCGAGGCAACGCGAGTAATCTAGAGGATCTACCAAGTCTTGTCGACCAACTCCAAGCCACGGTAGAGATGCACTCGGAGAAGATCACAGCACTCGAAGAGCAAGTCAGTCACATCGATGAGCAGTTAACAGATCGCCGGGAGACTGATGCCGCAGTCTCAACGGCACTCACTGATCTGGATGAACGACTTGCTACACTCGAAGACGAAGAAGAAGAAGAAGAAGAAAACGGGAATTAACTGACTCTGCTACTCGCGCTTAGAGAGACGACTTACCGCATCAGCAATCGAACTGGATTTTTCTGTATCAGTTGAGGAAGTAATTCCCTCACTATTGGATTCACCACTTGTCTGCTCGGTCCGCTCTTCTGCGGAAGAGTGTGCTTCTCCTGTTGGTGTTTGAGCAGCTCCCTCGGGTCGTGGCTCGGTAGAATCCCACGACGTCTCTGCGGGCAACAGCGGTCGGACCTCACCACGCTCATAGATCATCGGCTCGTCAAACGCTTCGGTATCCTCGTCGGGGAAGACGACGAACAAGAAGTCCTTCGGTGTCGGCATCCGATCAAATTCGTTCTCTGGAATGAAGGGCGCTCGAACCACCATCCAGTCTTCTTCTAACTCTTCTCGGGAGCCATAGACTAGTTTCTCGCCCCCTGCTCGAACAGTGTATTCTTGCTCCGAGGCATCGTAGATGGAGTAAGCAGGGACATTTGATTTTGCAGGGGTAGCTGCTGCTTCAGGGCTCTCGAAACGAGCATACTCCGTGCCATCTTCATCACTCATCACAACTTCGGTACTGTCCTCACGCCAGACTAAGTCGGCATCACACTGAGGACGCAGCGCATAGGTATCCGAGGCGACGGAGAGCGTACTGACCTTATTGTAGAATGTCCGATTGCCTTGGGCATCGATATCAGCAGCGAAGGTGAGCTGCTCGTAGTCGATTGTTCTATTTGATCCCCGACCATCAACGTCGTAGATGATTTGCTCACCTCGGCGGGCCCAGTAACCGAACTCGTCATGATTGGCTGATCCGTCTTTGCAGGCGAAGACACACAGCTTGTGCTCATCGATCGCCTTTCGCAGGTTCGTGAGCGTCTGCATCGGCTTTTTGATCGTCGAAGTCTCGGCTTCGATACTCACGTTCAATCCGTCGGTGAGCTTAGCGAGGTAGGGATACTCCTCTGCAAGCCGCTCTTCGCGTGCGTGGACCTCTCGGATATTCTCGGCTGCCATTGGATCGATCGGGAGATCGGCGACTCCGTCTGGATCCTCCTCGCCCTCTTGGGTCGGGAGTTCGACGAACATGCCAAGCTTCGTGAATGCCCGGTAGGCTTCGGTGAGCACCCAGCGGTGTTCATCGCCGCCACCGCTGGCACTGCTGCCAGTATCCTGGGCTAGTCCTGCATATTCGAGGCCCTCGGGTGTCACTTTCATCACCGAGTCACCATCCCGACGTTGGCGTTGGAGATACTCGTCGGGTGCCTGCTCGATGACGTTCGAGACTTCCGAGGAGAAACCGAGTTCACCAGCTCGGCGTCGCCACTCATCTTTTACTGCTTCGCTCGCAACGAATTCGCCGATCGCATCTCGCTTGATTTGTACTGTATAGGCCGCTTCGTACAGTGCTTGTTCGGCCGGATCGCTCGTCACGTCGACTTGTTCGTCGCTACCGTCACTGGCACCTGCTTCAGCTTCTCCAGCCGAAATCGCTCCACCGGCATCGAAATGCATCTCGTCAAGGATCTCTTCACCACTCTGTACTGGCGAGCCGTAGTTTTCGAGTGAGGTGACGATCAGCTCGTACGCTTCTTCAATCGTATGCCGTGGCGGATAGGGTGGAATCAGCTTCGCTAGGAACGGATCGTCCTCGCTATTGAGCTGAGTCTGTGCATGGTAGTCGGGTGTCCGCTGGAGATCCTCAATATCCATGCCACCGAATCGGTTCGCGATCTCACGGGCCTCTTCGGGATGGTTCGGTGTGAGCGAGAGAATCGTGTTGCAATTGGAGATGATTGCGTCAGCGGCGTCATCTGGGAGTGACCTGAGAACCTGCGTCGAGAGCATCAACCCAAGTTTTTTCGAGCGGGCTTCCATCAGCATTGTCTCGATCTCGTCGCCATCAGTGAGGACCGAGTGACATTCATCGATCGCGAGGAAGAATGGAGCATACTCACTACCGACATCGTCCATCCCAGCGAGTTCCATCATCTGCTGTTCGGACGGGTCCTTCCGAGAGGTGACGGCGGTCCAGATCCCACTGACGACGGCATTAGCAGTCATAATCTTCGCTTCCTTCGGAAGATCGTTGTTGACGATCAGGATTTTCTGCTCGTTGACGATCTGGCCCAGCGTGACTTCGGCGCCCCGCATCGCAATGATTTTCCGCGTGATCGGGTTCTCGACCCAGTCTTTCAGCCGCCCGAGCAACGGGTCCAGTTCGTCGTCGCTCAATTCTTCGGCGATTCGTCGGGTGAATCCCTCGAGGAACATGATGTCGTCATCGTCGATCGAATCCCCGATCAGATCCGCGTACTGTTGGCGATTCTCTTCTTCAAGCAAAGCATAGTAGATCTCGATGATCGTGAACTCCTCTTCGTGACGTGCCATCCCTCGAATCATGTTTTTCGCGATCCGGTCCATGCGTGGCCCCCAGTACTCACCCGCCGCGAGAAGCTCGATCAAGTCGGCGACGATCCATTCAATTTCCTCGTCGAAGCCAGGCTCACCGGGCTCGTGGTACGTATCGAGGATGTTGAAGCCGATCTGGTAGGGAACGTCCTCGCCCGTCTCCTCATCTTCCAGTGAGTAATAGTCTGCGCCGAGGTCGACGTAGACGACGTCGTCCCAGCGCCATTTCGGGACTCGGCGGAGAAGGTCGTAGATATCGTCACCCTTTGGATCGACGATAGCGACACCATGCCCGCCCATCATCAGCTGGGTGACGCTGTTGTAGATAGCAGTCGTCTTCCCGGTCCCTGTACTGCCGAGGTAGGCGATATGCCGGAACGCTCGGGAGAACTCAACGCCGAACTCTCGTCCTGTTCGTTCAGAACAGCCGACCCAGACGGGTTGGGATGGTTCGTACTGAGCGTTCTCAACCATTGCTCGGGGCCACTCACCAGCGTAGATTTCGAGGTCCCCAGAGACGGGAGCAATACGCTCGATCGCCCATTCTTTGCTGTTGATGATCGTGGGCTTTGTAGGATCGTAGTCCTGTTCGCTCGATTGGGGAGTATTGGGTTCAGCATCGTTTTCATTCGTCTCGGTACTGTCGCTGGTAGATCGGTTGAAAAGTCCCATTAGTGTGCTACCTCCGTCGTGTCCGCCTGCTCGCTCTCTGATTGATCGCCCTGTTCGTGCGTGTGCTCCTGATCGCGTTCAGTTGCTGCTTCGATCTCCTGATCACTCGGCTGGGTTCGCTCAATTCCGTACGGCCAGGCTTGAGTTCTTGTGACTGACCGTTGTGGCGTATCCCACCCGACGTCTTCATTCATCCACTCAGTGAATCGGGCTGAGTCAGCCGGGACATCCCCAGTATTCGAGGTACGCGTCCAACTGACGTTCTGGGTGTTGATCGATTCGTTCGGGACGTGAACAACACCTGCTGCGGTTCGAACGCCCATCGTCATGCCGTGGTCGACGTACTCCCGGCGCATCGCGAGTTGGACGAGCTTTAGAAGGTCCTCGCCACGCATCGGGACACAGTCAAAGCCCTGCTGGGTGTCCGAATCGTAGTATCCCTCGAACATATCGGCCGTCTCGTCGACGCGGCTGATTGCGGTCTCGGGGTCCTGACCGACCGCGACGATCCGGATGTCGACCTCGTAGCCTTTCTGTCCGGCTTGGCGGCGAACGGCATCAGCGGCCGCTGTGGTCTTCTTGTTCTTGCCGCGCTTTTGGGTGCGAACCTCTGAAAGATCCACCCCCTCTTTTGTGAACATGCCCCGGACGATATCTTTCGTATCGGCGGGCTGGACGTTCTCCTCGAGATCGTCAGCGACGTCGTGAATCGAGGGTTCCAAGACTCCACCCTTGTACCAGTCGCTGGGTGCCGGGCGGAAGATGACCTGTGTCGCGACGTTCGTGACCGTCTCGGTTTCGCGTTCGCCGACCATCTCACTGGTGATCGAGCCATAGGGGTCGTTCTCGAAGCCCTCGACGTCGATGTGCTTGATTGGATAGTAGCGTTCCTTCTTGCCCTGCAGCTTCAGCTCAAGGCGAGCAGCAGCCAGATGCCAGTCCTCGCGGAAGGGTAGGAGTTCAGGCTCGGGCAGTTCGTCGACCTCGATATGGCTGTCGGGGTAGAACGTTTCTAGTTGGCGGGCCAGGCGGTTCTGGTACTTCTCGTCGCCCATCACCCATTGGAAGCCGATCTGATCGGTGATGTTGCGTATCTCGAAAGCGTGGGCTGGACGAGAGCCGGTGCTGGTCCCAGTCCGCATCGGATGAACCGACGTTAGCAAGTCGACGGCCTTCGGGATTCCACCGCCCTCCTTGTGTGGAAGGACGTGGACTGCGCGGCGTTCGGTACAGGCCTCTTTGAATTCTTCGATTACGTCGTCGGTCAGCTGCAGTGTGTCGTAGGCGTCTGAGCCACCATCGCGAAGGGCCGGGACCTTCCGGGCGACCGAGCGGCGGATCTCATCACGGACTAACGCCGAGGCAATCCGATCCATCAGTCGTCCCCCGTAGCGCTCTTGATGCGCTGTGGTCCCTGGTTCTGCTTAACAGTGTCTCCAGTAGTGTTCGTGCCCGTTGCTGTGATTGCCGTCTCGGTAGCGACCTCGCCGTCTGTCATTGGAGCAAAGCGCCACTCACAGATGTCGTCATGCTCGAGAAGATACGAGTAGAAGTCCTCGCCATGTTCCGAGGGATCGAACTCCGTCACGACAGCCTCACGGGGATTCTCCTCGAAGTCCATCTTCACCTTCAGTGGGTACGTGCCTTTGTCCGAAACCCGGAGCAATGCCGTTGAGTATCCCAATTCACGATTGCCCGGCTCCGCATTTCGAATGAATCTGGCTTCGTCCGATGTGAGGCCGATCTCTTCGGCCCACTCGTCGCTCATATCCTCCTGATGGAAGATCTGTGTGGGCATATTCTCGAAGAGGACTTGGGCGTTGTCGGTCAGATGTGTGTTACCGTCGGCATCCTCACCGAAGAAGTCCTTGAACGACTGGGTCGCAACGCCCAGCGAGAGGTCCCAGTGACGTCCATGGCGGAACTTCTGATTCAACGATTTCTGGGCCAGCGAGTCCCGAAGCATATAGTGAAACTCGTCCATGAAGATGACCGACGGGATATCGATGGTTTTCACCATTTCGTAGAAGAGGTCGTAGACGACCTGCATCGTCAGCCCGATCGATGTACTGGCCTCCTGTTGCTGCATATCCACGTAGAAGAACGTCGAATCCTCGAGGTCGATGTCGGTCTGCTTGGTGAAGTGTTCGTACTCGCCGCCGGGCAGGAACGGCTGGATGTCGTTGTTGATGATGTCGACGGCCGTCACTTCCCGTTCCTCGACCTTCCGGTCGGAGGGTTCCTGACCGGGCTTTGAACGGACCCACTCTTCTGGGTTGTCGGTCATCTCATCGATAATCTCGATTGCATCGAGTGGCGTTGGGCAGTCACCGGAGTAGCCCTGTTCCCGACGATAGTCTGCCGAGTGGGTCTGTGGATCGTCTTCAATGCCGTAGCGTTCAGCGGCTTCTCGGATCGCCATGCGCCAGATGCCCTTCTTCTCGGCGAAGTCGAGGCCTTCGTCGGCGTAGTACATCTCGACGAAGTCCATACAGCCCTCAAGCCAGTGCTTGTACGGTGCCCCCCTCCCGATGGTCGCGAGCTTCTCTTCGGGGGTGGCCTCGATATGAAACGGGTTGATCCCAGTGTCGCCGCCCACAACGAGGCGCTCACCGTCATGCACGGTCGCGAGGTTCGCGTACTCCTGGAGGGGATCGATGATGATCGTCATGAGATCGTCGCGATAGACTGTGTTCAGTCGCCCCAGAATCTCCGTCGCAGTCGTGGTCTTCCCACCGCCCTTCTTCGTGAAGATCCCGAAGTCAAAGCCGGTCTTCCGGTTCCAGAGGTCCAAGTACAGCGGCTCGTTCGTGTGCATATTGATCCCGAATTCGACGCCATTCGGTTCGTGCAGGTTTCGGGAGGTCCACGGGAACTCGCGAGCGACACCGTCGGCGAACATCATGATCGGCTCCTCGAGCTTGTCGTCGCATGCAGGCGCGACTGACTGCCAGCCTTCGAAGTGATGAGCTGTCTCCTGACGGGCTTCGGCCCCTTCATCGTTCATCATCGAGTTGATGTGGTCGATGGTGCGACCGAGCGCTTCGGGGTCGTCGCTGCGCAGTTCGATGTGAGTGTTCGTCTCAAAGAGGTCGTACTCAGAGTCTTGGTTCGCCTCGACCATCTCCTGGGCCTCGTCGTGCTGTTTCCGGTACGTTTGGAGAAACATCGGGAGACGCGAATCCTCGGCTTTCTCCTTTTTATCCTTCAGTTGGTCTTCAGTGTCCGAGAGTTCGATTTCGGCGTGCTGTTGGTCGATCGGGTTGATGTGCGTCGCAACGTTGACCGCGACGCCGGGTTCATGCTCGCGAAGAATCGGCTCGAGAATGCCCATCTTCGGGACGGCCGGCCATTCGCGGATCGAGAGTGTCTTGCTGTAGACGGCGTTGTCGATCGTGATCCAGTTCTCGTTGCCCCGGTAAATGCTGTCCTTAGGACCAACGACCGTCTGGTAGTGGTCGACCAGCTGTTCTTTGGTGAGAATGACGTCGGCGACCGGGTTGTCGTTGATCTTCGCAATGCGCTGGGCAAACGAATTGGCAGCGCTCTTCGCCGTATCGACGATATTGTCGTCGCTGGCTACGTCGAATTGATCACTACGATCGGGGACAGTATGGTGATCACCGTCGTCCCCCTGGCCGCCTATCTGGGATGTCTCACTGGGCGCTTCAGGTTCAACAGTGCCGTTGAACTCGCCAAGCGGCCCGTTAGGGAGGTCGCGAAGGTGATCGTGGTCGACACCGTACATCGCCGTTCCCTCACTGGAGGTCGGCTTCGGTGAGAGCCGGACGACGTCGCCAAAGTCAGCGTTCGCGTAGGCATTGGCCGCCTGATAGTGATCGGCGAAGACTTGCGAGAGCTCCGTCGAGGAGAGAATCCGTGTGCTGATGTCCTCGATCGTCCGGAGGTCCAACTCAAGCGTCTCGAGTTTGTTCTCGAGACGTTCGACCATCACTTGCGTGTGGTCGCCCTCCTGGCGAAGATCACGGAGCTCTTTGTGCTTCCAGAGCCGACCTAACAAGGGGACGTTCACCATCCCGCCGCCCGCCTCAACGTTATCCCCCGTGACGACGTCCTCCGGCTCGATCTTGACCGTGACGTAGTAATTGCGCTTCAGGGTAGTGACATCGTACAGATCGATCACATCCTGGCGCTCATCAGCGAGGTCAGCGCCGACCAAGAGACCAAGATCCTCGCGATTGATCTCTCCATTGCGAGCCTTCCGGTAGGCCGTATCGATATCGCCGTGTTTCGCAGCGAGTTCATCAAGCAGTTCCTGCTCGCGATCATCGTAGGTACCCATCCGGTCACCATAGTCGACGGCGCGCATCTTCGAGGTGAACTGCGTCCGAGCGGTAACCGATGAGTCGATGACGTTCGCGAGCCGTTCGACACGACGTGTCCAGTGGCCTTCGTCGGCGACGGCCATCGCTGCTGGGCGAATCTTGATTGCGCCGATCACGCCGCCGTCTGCTGTCTCAATCGCCGGCGAATTGTGGAATGGACGAGCGATCTGGACGGCATCCTGCGAGCGCTCCTCCTCGTCGACACCGATTCCACGGACGTTTCGGATGATTGGGAGCCGAACGATACGACCGGGAAGTGTGTCGTTAGTGGGCTGTTCCTTCGTACTGCCATTTCGTGCACTAAGCATAGTGTGTTGTCGAGTATGATGGGTAATGCGTCGGCGCAGGTGTTCGTGGACCGAGAGGTGATTCGGCGTGTGAAACGAGGCGATGATCGAACCGACGAACATGCAGACTGCAAGCGCGTAGACCGGACTTCGGTAGCCTGGTGGGACGTACATATCCGCGGCAAACCACGTCATTGCGGCTGTACCACCGCCAGCGTAGATCGCGACTTTCGAGATGCCAGCGATTCGTTGGCCGGTTAATCGATTGGGAAGGACTTTGCGTCTATCCGCTGCGCGTTGCTGATCAGTTCTGGTGCTCACGATGAATCAGAGCTATTGCTTCGAAGGCGACGATAGCGCTCACGCCGTCGGGCGTCGATACTGCCGGCATCTCGTTGACTGCGAGGAGGCCCCGATCGTCGAGGTGTGGTTGATCGAGAGTGAGACTGCGAGTAGTTCGTCAGTCGTGACTGAGTTGATGAACCGCCATCAGTTGCCGCCTGGCCACGGCGAGAGCGCGTTGTTGACTTCGCGGCCGTGTCCCGTCGTTGCTGGCGCTTGCTGTTGGATCGACCGCGAGTGAATCGCGAGACGGGATTGATGTAGCCGCCACCGCGTTTCAATCGAGAGGTATCCCCGCGTGACGGCAGGACCCGCCGGGCCGTGTTCATGCCTGCCGACAACACTGAGCCCTTCGTGATGATCGCGACCAACGATCCTCCAAGGAACGACGTCTGGATCGTCAGCGGCAGGACGACCGCGAGGATGATCACACCGATCGTCACCGCCATGTTCGCGAGCGAGCCCGCAGCGCCCATGCCGAAGTCAAACCCAACGTGGTAGCCGATCGAGAGTAGGAGTGCTGTCGGCCAGTTCATCACGAGCAGGCCGATGTACTGCCAGAACAGCACCGAGAACGCTGCTTTCGACGTTCGCGGTCCAAAGTACATCCCGACGAGGATGATCGGGAGGATCGTCGGCATGAGAAATAACACTGCGTGGCGGATCCCGTGGATCAACGCCAACATCAACCCGACATTCCAACTCGCGAGATAGACTCCGAGACCGACCGCCAGTGGCCCGGCGTTCAGTTTGATGTTCTCCTCGGAGAAGGGATTATTCGGATCGCCACTGGCGAGGATCTCCTCACCCTGTGGGAGGAACCACATCGTCACGGCATCCGAAACGTGGTGAAGCAACGACGCGACGTTCCAACTCAGCATTACTAATGCGCCCGCGCCGAACATTGCCAAGAGAACTGACCAGACGCGTTGGCCGGTCATCGGCGAAAACGGCACGACAAAGAGAGTGAAGAAGATGAAGCCGATGATCATGAACTGAAACGCCGGGGGCAAGATCATCTGCAGGTAGACCTCTTCGTAGAGGTCGCTGTACGTATCGCCAACGGGCTGGCCGAGGATGCCGTGCCACCCATCGTTTTCGGGTGTCGGCGTCCCCAACATGTCGTTGATCACTTCGTCAACGATGTAGACGGTCGCTCCACGGAGCTGATCACGGAGCCACTCGGCGAGATCCTTGGCGTTTTCTTCGGGCGAAAGACTTGGCCCGATGCTACCCGTTCCTCCACCGCCACCAATTTGGGGTGTGCCACTGCCGTTCTCGGCGCTAGTTCCGTTGGTAGTATTGGTCGCGTTGTCCTCGGAGTCGTTGTTGATGGCCTCGAGGTCGACGTCACCTTCGTCGACGTCGATCGGGAGCTCTTCCAGATCCTCTGCTGTTACATTCGACTCGTCGTCATCCCCGTTTGAGGTGGTACTGTCACTCTCGTTGTCGTCGGTTAGATCACTTGCGTCGGTCTGAAGAACGATTCCGTCAGTATCGAGCGTAGCAGTCGTCTCTGAAGCAGCAGCGACAGGGCCAGCTATCGAAGTCATGGCAAGGCCCATGACGAGGACGATCACGACCAGCCGACGCGGGTTCAGTGGTATATTCATGGACGATCGGTCCGGGTAGCGAATCGCGAGGTTCGATAGACTGTGGTTAGTTGAGGACAGTTGAGCAGCTCTGACCACCGGCGCCGGCGATTTCGAAAGTCATTCCGAAGAACTGGGTGCCGACGACGAAGGCGATCGCTGCCCCGAACGACAGCAGGATCATCCCCAGCCCGATCGCGCTTTGACCGGCAAAGATGGGCGTGAGCGCCCACATAGCGACGCCGATCAGGAAGGCGAGAAACAACAGCATCGTGCCGTAGTTGATTAGCATCGTCTCGATCGAGATCAACAACTGTCCGGCGGGATCATCGCAGAACTCCTGGGCTGCAGCAGGTGTGCTCGCGATAACTAACAGGAGTCCAATGGCGGTTCCTGCCGCAAGGTACGCTGTTGGAACCCGTGTCGGACCCTGTAGCAGGTCCATCACGCGTGTGGTAAGTGGTTCTAGCAGTCTGTGATCGTCTGTCGGCTCGTCTTCGGAAAGGGTGTCGTCTGTCGATGACATGGAATTTCGAAGTCAGTGTGGTTCGTGTGGAATACTCTGGTTAGGGTTCGCTATTCGCCCTCCTTCGCTATTGTATCAGTATTAGTTTTCTATAAGTCTAGTACAATAGTCAGCAGTGATAAATCTTTGCTAAGACTAATAGGGCCGCGAACGAATGGCTCTGCAGAGCTCTGGTATCGAATCCATACTCACTCTTGATACAATGAAATCCAAATATCAACCACACTCCGACGACGAACCTAAGATTCTCCTCCCGGATGGCGGCCAAGCGGACGCTTCCGATGAGGACGAAATGAAATCCATTCTGATCGAAGTTCCACTCGAACAGTACGAAGAACTCTCGGAAACGAAAGAGACGAACGGGTTTACGTGGCGCGGGATGTTGCTGCACGCCCAGCGCTGTCTTCGGCGGGAACAGGAAACGGAGCGATAGCTCGCGCTTGAGTCGTCTTGCAGCCACGTTTCTCGCTCTATCTCATACAAAGATTAATATTAGAGTATTATTAGAACTAGAACAGCAATGGGATTTCTGAGTTCAACGAATGCCGGTGCCGCGAAAGTCATCGGGCTTGGAACAGTCGTCCTCGCGATCTTTGTCGTCGGCCAGTGGGGGATCCTTGCAGCCCTCTTTCTGGCTACTGCTGGTGGGGTTCTGTTTCTGGGCGCGGGTGATGAACTGCCTCGATTCAGTATTCGCAATTTCGGCTTGTTCGTGTTCTACTGGCTGTTTCTCCTCTTAGGAATTGGTGTTGGGATCGACTAACGTAGCGAACAGGACTCGATAGTAGACGATTCACAGACTCGATATACAATGATCTCACGACGGCAATTCGCGAAATTTCTCGGGAGTATCGGGACGCTGGTCTCCCTCTCCGGGTGTATCGGAACCCGCTGGTGGGAAGACGATAATGACGAGGGACGTCCCACCGGTCGTACCGATACCGAATCAGAGAAGAACACGTCTTCTGAGGGACCTGCTGATACTAGCAACGCTAGCGAACACGACACTGATGACAAGCGAAAGAACGCGAGTGAGACGACCAGTGAGGATAACACGGAACGCCAGCAGTATCCCGACGAGAATGCTACCCAGATCAATCGTAACGAGTACAACGAGACCTACGGGGAGTACGAGACCACTGCTCGCGATCCGAGTGCCGTCGAGATAACGGCCGATGCACAGCAGCCGACCGATGGCTCGTTGCTCGTCTCTGGTACAGTGGTGAACGTCAGCGACCGAGCAGTCGACGTCGTCGATATCGAGCTGGTCTTCTACGGAACGAACGACGCGTATCTCAGTGCCACACTCGTGACCGTCCGTGATCTCGAGTCGGGTGAGAGTCGCGAGTTCGAGACGCGACCAACCACTGGAACGATAGAGGGGAATATCGAACGAATCGAAGCGAATCGAACGGTCTACGACGTTACTGACTGAACGGGACGTCCCACTGATTCTGCTTGGTAAAGATGTTGTGCCAGCCGAACTCGTTCATGCGCTGGCGACCTGGAAACGATGATTGTTCGATCCCGGTCTCTGGATCAGGATGGGCACACCGGTTGCCCTCAAGGTAGATCCCATCGGCGGGAGCACCCCGGATCAGGACATGTGGCGTGAAGCCACCACGGTTATGATTGATGTACGGCTCAGGCTCGTACGGTCCAGCGTTCGCACCGTTGTGGTGGCGCTGGTCAACCACTCGCGTCGGCCGGATGATCGAGTTGCGGACAAGCATCGTTCCTCCCGCCCGCCATTGCCACCGCAGCGCGGATTCATCGTTCGCGCCACTCTCGTTCTCGCCGATCCTGTGCATATCGATCGGGTGGCTCGATGCGTGGGGACCGAAATCACACTCGATCGCGAGATAGCCTGCATCCGCGGTGCCGTACCCACAGATCGCATGGCGATACGCGTCAAACGCACACCGATAGATCGTCGGTGTCCCGCGATTGACGTCAATCGGATACCCAGCGGAGGTCATCATGCAGTTGTGCAGCGCGGAATAGAGAATCGACGGTGAGGCCGGTGACTCCCGACTGCCGACCATGATCCCAGTTGAAAAGCCCCAGAGTTCGCAGTTATCGAACTGACTACTGTCGGCTTGCATCGACACACCACGGGCATACCAGTCACTACGCCACCGTTCGCGTTCGGGGCGTGTCTCACCTGGTGCGAATGGAATATATCCGGGAATGACCGGTGAGGCAGTGTAGTTCCAGTGGGGACCGCGGATCGTCACGCCGGTGAGGCGACCGCCTTCCTCGAGTGTGAAGAGGGCGTTGCTCATCGCCGGTGAGCCACGACCTCGATCCGACGTTGCGAGGAGCGCACCCGAGCCGTCGTCCGAACGGCCCGACGCCACCGTTACATGGCGAAGTGTGAGGTTCCGGTCGCTTAGATCAATGCTCGCATCGCTCGGGATCCAGATAACGCGTCCCCCACCGCGAGTGATTTCCGCTTCGAGAGCGGCGGCTGACTCAACAACGACGTCAGCGTCCTCACGACGGACGTCTTGAAACGTGGGGCCGCCACTGAGGCCAGTTGTCGAACCGCTTAGACCGAGCAATTGGAGACAGCCAGCGCTGCCAGCGAGTGTTCCACCGGCTGCTGTCGCTGCCATCTGTTTGAGTAACTGGCGCCGATCCAGTAATGAGGAAGACGCCTCGCTGTTCATATTATATCAATATAATATTATACTAATAGCATATGTGCTCTGCGATTGGGTCCAAGTAAGACATGGATAGTGACAGTAGTGTACTACTTCTGACCTTGTGCAACAAGCACCTCTAAGACACGATTGTTGCACAAGGTATGCGATAGTCGGTTTATCGGAAAGAGCAGTTACGAACGGCACAACAATCTTGTATACAGGGCAGTATACAAAACACATGAGCAAGAGTATTCGCGTCAAAAACGATACCCACGCAGCCCTGTCTGCACTGAAAGGGGACGATGAGACATTCGACGAGTTGCTGTCGCGTCTCATTGAGGAACGTCGTGAATCAGTGCAGGACGGGGCTGGACTCTGGAAAGGAACTGATGCGGCTGAGAGCGCCCGCAAAGCACGTCGAGAGATGAAGGAAACCGTCGGCACTCGATGACACTCTACGATAGTAGCGTTCTTATCGAGTATCTCAACGGCACCACAGCTGCGGTCGACTACGTCCAAGACCATCTCGATGAACGTGCGATTGCACCACCGTTAGTGCTCTTTGAGATCTACCAAGGAGAGGTATTCAAATCAGGAGCAGCGGATTTCGATGCGGTTGACGAGGCACTTGAGTGGCTGACCATTATCGATGAGACAGCTGCCAGTGCACGATGTGCGGCTGAACTCCAGGTTGAACTGCAGCAAACCGGGGCGACGCTTGCTGCTCGCGATGCGTTCATCGCAGGGAGTGCGCGAGCGTATGGTGAACGACTCGTCGTCGGCGATGCTGATTTCGACGTGGAGGGAATTACTGACCTACTTGCTGTCGATTTTGTGTGATCTATACTACATCGTCGGCATAGTCCTCACACAGGTGTTTCTGATTTCGGAGCTCTCCTTCAGCACGTACACCATTGTGGTCGGGTGCCACTCGTCGTTGCCGAGGTAGAGTTTCCGGTCAGTCGTGTAGTAGTCCTGATCTCGCGTCAGTAGGCGTTTCGCCTGGACTCTTTCGCAGGTCTGCATCTGCTTTGGAACGGCATAGTTCAGACTACATTCGGCAACTGTTTTGAGAACGTGCTGGCTGTCGAACTCGCGGTCCATCACCATCTCACCGGCGTGAACAAATCGGCTATGAGTGTTCACACAGCGATGAGAACAGTCACAGTAACGGGTACACTCCGTTCGAAACCGCAGTGCGGACCTGCTGGTATCGGGATCGCTACCGCTCGACTGCCAGCCCCAGCACCGACCGTGGCAGGTGGTCCCGGACGGCGTCCACGGCGTCCGCGGGTTCGTCAAGTGAGACCAAGGGAACGGTGTGAACCGGCACGCCCACCATCCGCTCGATAACGTCGGGGTTGGTCCGCTCCGCGACGGTTGCCTCTTCGTACTTGTTTACCACGACGGCCCGGACCAGCACGTCGCGGCGTTCGAGTGCCTCGACGGTAAGCGCCGTGTGATTGAGCGTACCAAGTCCCGAGCGGGCGACGACGACTGCAGGCAGATCGAGGTCGGCCACCAGGTCAACGACTTCCTTGCCCTCGGTGAGTGGTACCCTGAGTCCGCCGATGCCTTCGACGACGCCGACGTCGGCGGTCGCGAGTTCGCGCTCACAGCCAGCGCGGATCTCCGCGTAGGAGATCGAGACGCCCTCCTGCTCTGCGGCGACTGCCGGCGCCAGGGCGGGTTCGAGCCGTTCGAGACAGACCGCGGCCCGCTCGTCGCCGCAGGCCTCGGCAATGAAGCCGGCGTCGTCGTCGGGCGGATAGCCCGTCTGCGCAGGCTTGATCCCGCAGGCGTCGAGACCCTCCCCGCGGAGCCACCCGACGAGGCCGGCCGTAACGACCGTCTTGCCGACGCCTGTGTCCGTCCCGACGACAGTAAACGACCTCATATTAGTCCTAGTGCCGAGCCCGCTGTCTGAAAGGCGGCGAGACAGGCGTCGACGTCCTCGGTGGTGTGGGTCGCCATGGGAGCGATCCGGATGCGACTCGTTCCTTCCAGTACCGTCGGTGGGCGAATCGCCGGCGCGATCACGTCGTGCTCGCGAAGGCGTTCACCCAACGCGAGCGCGTCCGCCCGATCGCCAACGACGACGGGGAGGATCTGGGTGTCGCCCCAGACTTCGTAGCCCATGGATCCGAGACCGTCGCGCAGTCGGTCGACGTTCGCCCAGAGCCGCTCGCGCTGGCGTTCGTCCTCCCGGGCGACCCGCAGGGCTTCCCGCGCGGCGCTGGCCGCCGGCGGTGCCAGCCCGGTCGAGAACACGAACGTCCGCGCGGCGTTCAGCAGATGCTCGACGAGTACCTCACTTCCGGCGACGTAGCCACCCTGGCTCCCCAGAGCCTTCGAGAGCGTGCCCATTTGTATGTGGACGCGGTCTTCGAGACCCTCACGCTGGACGATACCGCCACCGCTCTCGTAGAGGCCCGTCGCGTGAGCCTCGTCGACCATCACCCACGCGCCGTACCGCTCTGCCACGTCACAGATGTCGGCGATGGGGGCGACGTCGCCGCCCATACTGAATACCGAGTCCGTGAGCACGAGCCACTGCTCGTTGTCGCCGCCCTCGCGTTCGCGAAGCGCCATCGCCGCGGCCAGTGCCTCGGGATCGCAGTGGTCATAGACGACCGTCTCGGCTTCCGAGAGACGACAGCCGTCAATGATACTCGCGTGGTTGAGTTCGTCCGAGAAGACCACGTTCGGGTCGAGCGCCGTGATGGCCCCGACGTTGGTAGCGTATCCCGAGGAGAACACCAGCGCGCGTTCGGCGCGTTTCGCGTCCGCGAGGTCGCGTTCGAGCGCCCGATGGACACCGGTGTCGCCGGTGACGAGCCGGCTTGCGCCGGCGCCAGCCCCCACCTTGCGGGCGGCCTCAGCGGTCGCCGCCTGGACGCGCTCGTCGTGGGCCAGCCCGAGGTAGTTGTTCGCGGCGAAGACGATCTGCTCGTCGCCGTACTCCGGTTCGCTCCCCTTTGGGTCCGGGGCCATCTGGGCACGGGCAGTCACCGTGTCAACCGGCTGGAGGTCACGGTACAGGTCGTCGCTCTTCCGGGTAGCGACCCACGTGTCGGGGTCGAAGCCGTGGCTCGTGTCCGCTTCTGGCCCCGCGTCGGTCGAGGGCACCTCACCGCTCATCCTAGAAGCCCGGCATCAGCTCCGCCGGACCGAAGACGCCGTACTCACCGGCTCGGTTGCGCCGGACGCCGGATTTCAGGTAGCCGAGCGCCGGCCCGTTGACGTTCGCCTCCATGCTGGTGACGTCGTCCAGCTGGAAGGTGTTTGTCCCCGTCTCGCCGTCGAAGGTCCGGCCGGTTACGCGAACCGTCGTGGTCGTGGGCTTCTCGTCCGAGCACACGTCGAGGATACCGCCGACGGTCACGTCTTCGGCGTCGCAGATATCGGCCCGCTCAAGCAGGACGTCGTCGGCGTGTTCCATGTCGTGGAATTCCAGGACGCCGTCGTGTTTCTGGATGACTTCCTCGATTTCCTCGTCAGACAGCTCCCGGGCCGTCTTGATGTCGTAATCGGGCAGGTGGGCGATGTCCTCACGGACGGTGCCGCGGTTGTCCTCGTAACCGCTTTTGAGCCCGACGCCCCACCAGATTTCGACTTCCTCAATCTCGATGAACGACTGGGCGGCGAGTGCAGCCGCGCCCGTCAGAAAGCCCGGGGTCGCGCCGGCCCCGCAGATGAACGTGATGCCCGACTCCTCGAAGGAGTCGGTGCGCTCGTTGAGCATGTCGATGACGCGCGAACGCTTGAGTACGTCAATGAGCACGCCCTCGTAGTCGGCCTCGACGAAGCGGTCGGCAACGCGCGGAATGAAGTCGTGTTCGAAATTCGGCAGAGCGATGAGTACCGCGTCGACGTGCTCGCTTTCGGCAATCACGTCATCGATGGGCGTCTCCGTCGGTTCGGCCTGTCGGGAGGTCGCGACGCCCTCGTCACGGCCGGTCTGCTTGACTGCCGCCGCGCCGCCGTCGGTTCGTGTCTCGCCTTCGCTCTGGGGCTCGCTCGCGATGTTGCCTTCGGTTGCGGTAAGCAGTTCGTCCACGTCGAGACCCTCGTGGTCGACGGCGACGCCGTGACGGTCGCAGGCCACGACAGGCGTGAGGCTCTCCTTGTGCTGTGAGACTTCGAGCGTTCGTCGGCCGATACCACCCGTTCCGAGTACCGCGAAGTTGACATCATCCATGGCTGTAGTGTGTCGTGTATCGCTATCGAATTCGTGTTTCGTCCGGTTGATCGTGTGTTGTTCAGTCACCCATCTCGGCGTTGCTGGTGGCGGTACCCGCAGCTGTCTGTGGGTTGTCGTCGTCATCGTCAGCGCGGGCTTTCACTGCCCCGACGTCGAACTCGTTGGCGTCCATGTTGGGCCGCATGCCGGCCGCCTCCATCATCTTGATGTCGTCGCCCGGCGACTGGCCATCCGTGGTGAGGTAATCGCCCGTAAGGATGCCGTCCGCACCCGCCTCGAAGGGCAGATGCTGTTCGTCCTTCGAGAGGTTAACCTCGCGCCCGCCCGTTAGACGGACCCGCGCGTGGGGGTGCAACAGCCGGTAGACCGCGATGGTCCTGATTATCTCTTCGGTGGTGATGTTCGCGGAGTCGCCGAACTGCTCGCCCAGCGGCGTCCCCGCAACGGGGTTGAGGACGTTGACCGGCAGCGAGGAGATGCCTACGTCTTGGAGTGCGATGGCCGCTTCCACTCTGTCAGTGGGCGTCTCGCCCATGCCCAGGATGACGCCTGCACAGAGGTCCATGCCGGCCTCCTTGGCTATTTCGAGGGTTTTTACCCGGTCCTCAAAGGAGTGCGTTTCGACGATCTCCGGGAAGAAGCGTGGGGAGGTCTCGATGTTGTGGTTGTAGTGGTTGATGCCCTCCTCGGCGAGGATCTGGGCTTCTTCCTCGGTGAGAATGCCGAGGCTAGCGTCGACCTCCACATCGGTTTTGTCGCGCACGAGTCTAATGGCCCGGAGGACTTCCTCCCACTCACCGGGACGCTGTTCCTTGGAGACCCCCTTCTCGGCGACGACGATGCCAAATCGCTGCGCTCCGTCGCGTTCGGCTCGCTTTGCAGCCGTGAGTATTTCCATAGGATCCAGAAATCCATACGTATCGATTCCAGTATCAAAATGGACTGACTGCGCGCAGAACCCACAATCCTCGGCGCAGTTACCCGCTTTCGCATTGACGATCGAGCAGGCATCGACAGTACCGTCTCCAAATCGTGACCGCACATAATCCGCGGCTACTGCTAGGTCTTCAACAGGCTGTGCTAAAAGAGCTAATCCGTCTCGGCGGGTTAGCTGTTCACCTTCTACCACGCTCTGTACTGCAGTATTAATTGTCGTGTTGTCGATCTCGTCAACCACGTTCTGAAATCAGTTGACGAGAAGAAAAAAGTTAGCATGTAATTGATTAAATAAATATCTCTATATCTTATAAGTCTCTCCGTGGAATCGAAAAGCGGGCTGTGGTTGCTGGTGACGGCGACACTCATCGACTGGATCTCTCACATATGGTGATGGTCAAGGACAATCATATCGCCGAATTAGGGCTCAAATCCGTGATCGAATGGTTCCATGAGCAAGTGTCGTTTACCACGAGAATCGAGCTCGAAGTCGAGAATCTTGAGCAAGTATCTCGTGCCGTCGAGGCTGGTGCCGATATCGTCCTTCTGGACAATATGGATCCGGAAACGACCGCGGAGGCAGCCGATCGACTTCGGGACGTCGCCGCCGACATGGGCCGACAAGTGCTTGCGGAGGCCTCCGGTGATATTACCGTTGCGACAGTTCCTGACTACGCTGCGACTGGTGTTGACGTGATCTCGATGGGGAGCCTGGCTCATTCTGGTGGGACGCTTGATTACTCCGTCCAGACTGGATGAGAAACCAGGGCCGCGATAGTCCCCATGGACAGCCGTTGTCGAGAGTGGAACCTCTCAGGGAGGTCCGTGGCTAGAGCCGTCACCAACCGTTCACGGGACGTACCCGCGCTAGTAATCGTACCGCTCGAACAACTGTCTCTGTGAAGGTCATTCGTATGTATTTGAGAGTTCTCTTAGTGTGCTAGTTCGTCCTGTCTCATGCGAGCGACCCACGTTTCGAGAACGTGATGGGGCTAATAGCGAACGAGCTCGTCTTTTATGTCAGTACTATTCATTTCAATATATTGATAAATATCTAAATAAACAATACAGTTGACACTGTACGAATTAGTGCGGTTCACACCAACTCATGGTGCGTCGGTTGCTGACTGCCGACCCAACCGCTCTAGCTCAGAGCGGTTTTTCCGAGGAGAGGAGTGTTCGAACGCGTTTCGCGGATACCCTATCTCCGGACCGAAAACGAGCGCTTGGAGGACCAGATTGAGGAGTTGCGAAACTGGAAGGTCGACGAGAGCACGATCGAGGACCTCACCGGTAGGCTGCCCGGGAATACTGGAACACTATTCTTGGGGCAATCGAGATACGAGTCTAAGCGAAACCGATGACAGGTAATGGGGAGCCGCTTCACCCAGATGTGGGCGCTGCCGCGGTCGGGATAGGGGTTGGGGCCGTCCGCGACAGGTACAGCCACATACTGACGCCTTGTTAATGTTTCTGTAATATAGCATTTATTTATAAATTATCAGCTGTTACGGGATGAAAGGGCGACACTTCGGATAATGTGAGTAATCAGTAGTGACTGCCCAATCCGAAGCTGGAACCACTCACCAACTCCGGCGGTGTCTTGTGGTTCCAATCATGACAAGGTGTTCGTAGTCGATTCGTCTGTTGGTTGTGCGTCGAAAACCCCTCTGAGTCGGAGAGGTTCTCAGGAACGGTCGGGGTGGGTATGCGTGCAGCCAGGGGCTAGGCAGGCTGCAGTAACTCATAGCGCATCAATCGTATTAATTAATAGGTGTTTATCGACAAGGAGTTGACCAACCTTGTGCAATATCTGGCAAGTGAGAACGGGTAGTGTTGCACAAGGCCAGGAAAAGATAAATCCGGCAGCTAGCCGCCGGAGACGTCACTCTCTCGATCCCTCGTGACTACTGTTCCAGCGATGGGCTCTCGATCCGAGTTCTATCGTTCGCATTCAGAGCTCGGTCGATGAGCCTCCCGTGGGCCCGCCGGAGACGGTCGGACAGCGCCTGATGAGAGACCTCGAGCTCGTCGGCGAGTTCGGTGAGGGTGATCTCCCGTGGAACGTTATAGTAACCCATCTCCTTCGCTGTCACCAGCGATGTGTACTGTAATTCGGTCAGCCCGTGTACCGAGCCCTTGTTGCCCCCAAGGTCGTAGATCGCGTCGACAGTTGGCGAGAGCTCGTAGTCTTCACAACACACGTAGATCTTGGAAAGCGAGCTGTGGTCGGGACACATTATCTGAAACTCCCACGACTCGCCGCTGGTGCTCGCGGCCGTGATTTCGCCATCCTCCGTGAGTACCAGGCGAGCAACGGCTTCGGCTTCCTCGGCCCACTTTATCCGGTAAAGGCATTCGTCATCACAGTCAGCCACCGACGAGAACGCACTCACGGACGGATCAGCCACGAGCGCGTCCTCAAACGCCTCGAAATCCCCGGTGGCGACCCAGACGAACGACATGGTCGACTCCTCGTTCTGGCCGGCGAACCGTTCGACGCCGACGTGGAGTTCGGGCATCACATCGAAGGTGTGCGCCAGCGCGAACTGTTCAAGGGGTAATCGAAGTTCGATGATCGAGGCCATGGGATAGTCACAACTGGAAAGTGAATAAAGGTTCAGATCCCTCGGAAAACCTACTTCTGTCGTCAGCAATCGGTCAAGTTCTGATATGAATGAGATCAGGTCATCTCGTTGATCGTATAACTACGTTCACTTGCGTTCAGTGAACAGCGCCAACTTCAGGTTGATATAGAGTCATCGAGCCTTGCGGAACGACCGGCCCTGACCGTAGACGTAGTTGCACAAAGCTGATTCTATCTTTCCTTAATTATTGACATTTAATGAGTAATACTCTAAGAACTACTGCAGCCTGATGGCCCCGACTGCACGCATCCCTCTCTATTCTCAGTTATACGAGCCGTTCTATTCAGAGAGATTTTCCCCGCAAACCCAACAAGCGAACCGAATACGAACACAGTTTGTCAGAGGTGGAATCGAAAGATAGCGCGGGATTGGAGAGTGTTTCCGGCAAGCAGCTCTTGTACCGGAGCGTTCCTCACCGAGCGTATCGTAGACACGATGTTCTAGCCGTAGAGACCCAGCCCCTCCGCTGGAATCTCAGTCGTCGTCGTGTTTGAGGTCGTCGTCGTCGGCCTCACCGTTATGAAGGTCGTCGTCGGGACGCGAGATGTGGAACTCGTCCTCGTTCTCTTCAAGCGGGACGACGGCCTCGATGTCGGTCGGGCGGTCGGGTCCGGGCGGGGCGAACGAGCCGTCGGTCGGCGCGCCGACGTCTTCGAAACCGTAGGCGGGGTCCTCATCATCCTCATCGAAGAAGTCCCATTCCTCGTTTTCGTTACTATCGACGTGAGGCAATGAGACCAGCACAGTCGCCTCCGGGAGCCGGTCGAGCTCGCCCGTGACCGCATCCAACTCCTCATCTTGCAGGATTGGGACCTTAATGTTCTGGTGGAATCCCGGTTCGAGGTACCAACAATACTTTCAGCTCACGTAGCAGCGCTCACTAGATTATGTCCTATCTGTTCTGAAGAATACTGGGAGTTATGAACTGGGAGTCCGAACGCGACATGGCGAGGGACGTGGAAGAGAACCCCGAACTCTACGCCGCGCTGGCTGACAAAAGTGACGACGAGTAGCTTACGTATGCAGCAGTCCGTTTCTACTACATCCTCGAGGTAGCACCCCTCCACGTCATAAAGAGGATCCCGCTCGAATAATATAATTAGCAAGTTGACTATAGGCGAGTTGTTGATCTGTTTATCGTTGTGATTCTCGAAGAATCAGTGGCTCAATAGCAAGCGTCCGTTTAGCGACCGTCACGACCCGAGAGACGTACGCTGTAAATAAGAAAAAGGGAATGAGCGTTATTGCAAAGGCAGCTCCGACCAACCACGTGATGTTCTCGACACCAAGTACACTGCCTGTCAGTGTCGTTGCATCGACGACCGTAACCATGACACCCGCAACTGCGAGTGCGGGAATTGCCGCATACAAAATGAGCTGTGAGAGCGTTATCAGTGCCCACTCGAAATACAGCGTCTTGACGTGTTCCCGAGCCGGGCCAAACATCGAAAGGGCCACCTTCAATTCATTCAGGAGATCATTCTCAGGTTGGCCGAGATCCTCCTGGTGATCGTGGAGGAGACGCTCGACTTGGAAGATCTTCCACCCATAGTTGTAGTCAAGTGCCGCGTGCATGACGTCGAACGATCCGAATTGGGCCCCTTCTAACTCGTCGCGCACTACCTCAGAGTTACCGATCAGACTCTCGGTGAACTGATCGACCTCCCACCGAAGTTGATCACTCTCAATATCGCTGAGTCCATCTCGAACTGCCTCTGCTCGATCCTGTGAGGCATCAACGAGATTTCGAAGAAATGCCGATGGATCAGCAGGACTTGGCGCTCCAATCAGCTCTTCTGTATAATCACGGAAGTCCATCGAGTCTTCCATTCGGCCGCGTTGTTCGCCAAGTGGGCCATTCTCTTGGGAAATGACTAGCTGACCAATTGTCACGACAAGCGTCGTGCCTGTGACAACCACTGTGATCATCGTTGAAAACAGCGTTTCGATCGTGTCCCCCGAGCTAAGTTGGGGAATAAGTGGGGGCGGAAGAACTGTAACCGCAACTACGAACACGAGAAACATCGCGAGGGTCAACACACCGGTCACAACGAGGCGGTTTGCACTGAGCAGAACCCAGAGCTTGATGCGGCTTTCACCAGCCCGTTCGCGCATCGTATTAGCCGTACTAACGTCGACATCTTTGTCGACATTCGACTCGTCGATTTCAGAACTCATGCTGACTGCTCGTCCTCCAAACGGTCATCGCTGTTTCGAACGGGACGTTCGAAGACGAGATATTTGGTCCCGCCACTCGTGTAGTCGATTGTTTCGACGAGTCGCCACCCATCAGCAGCGAGTTTATTTATCTCGGTTTTTGGGTCCTCGGCTTCTTTCTTGGTATCGCCTCGGGGTGGTCTGAGCGTTTCGTATTCCCAGAATGTGTCGGATTCATCGTGCCGGTGACGACTCATGCACGGATTTACTGCTACCGCTGTCAAAAACCCCCTTCTCTTCTCCGTCTCTCTTCCCTTCTCTTCCATTCGCTAACTACCGTGAAACTGGGATTAGGGTGGTTGTTCGCCGGTTGCGGTGACGTTCATTGTATCGATAGTGGTTGAGTTGACGCTGTTGCTGGCAACTAGCGTCGAATTCTGGTTCGTAGGTACCCAGACGGAAACTGCGGTCTGACCTGAGTCAACACTGACTGTGCTATAGGACTGCCCAGATTCATCGATGACCGTTATCGTCGTCACGTTGCTGGCTTCGGGGGTTGATTCGAGAGTCGCGTCAGTACGGACGTGTTGCCCACCCCAGGGCTCATTGGTCGAGACTGTGTCGAACACTGGTGAGGCATCTGTGTCCGCTGTGACTGATGGACTGAGCGTCAGACAGCCACTGGTTGTGAGGACGACGACTACGAGAACTGCACTAAGTGTTTGAGCGGTACGGTGTGACATAGAAGCTACTCACTGGCCTTGTGAGAAACAGTTTTGGATTGTACAGCAACTCTGGTCTACCTCTCAGGTAAAATACAGGCCGGTCTTAGAACTCTTATCTGGGACACTATACAGAAATGGCACCCATCAACTGAGCCGTCTGCATGCGTGATCGTTCCCTCATGCTCAGTGAATAAATGGGCAATAAAGTCAATTGACCCTGTTCAGGTCATCTGATGCGACCGCTCTTCCTCCATTTCAGATAACAGAGTCACGTCTTCGACGGTGGGGTCGTCTTCAAACGCTGCTTCAAATGCGTCGAAGTCGTCGGTACGCACTCAAATGTAGAGGGGGTGATCTTGTCCGGATCATTAGACGGTCGACGCTATCTTAGAGATTATCAGCTCTCAGAGTTTTCATTGGCTTGAGGATTAGTCGTGGACCTCATCTCACGATCGACTAAATGGCCATGCGCTCGCCGAAGTCGCACAGAGAGTGCTTGATGTGAGACCTCGAACTCGTCTGCGAGCTCGCTCAAGGAGATCGCTCGTGGGATCTCGTAATAGCCCCGCTCGTTGGCCTCCGAAAGGGCCGTATGTTGTTGCTCCGAGAGTTCATTTTGTGACTCTTCGTTGCTATCGAGTTTGTAGATCGCATCGATAGTGAGCGAGAGTCCCTTCTCTTCACAGTTAACATAAATCTTTGAAAGATCGGCGTGCTCGGTGCACATTAATTGAAACTCCCAGGCTTTGCTACTCGTATTTATGGCTGCACTCCTGAGTACTGCGTCTTCATCCAATAAAATGTTGAGTACGTCTTTGACATCCTCAGCCCAGTGTAGCCGATAGAGGTGATCGTCACCGATTTCGCTGATCTTTGCGAATGATTTAATAGTTGGATCTTCTCTGAGTGTCTGCTCGAAGGTCTCAATGTCATTGGTATCGACCCAAGCAAAGGGGAGTACTGAATCAGTACTTCGACCCACAAATCGATCGATTTCAATATGGAGATCGGAGACTCCTTCTACAGTATGCGCCAGTGCAACCTGGTCAACAGGGATGCGGAATTCAATAATTGAGGCCATTAGTATATCAACAGCGTCTATCCGTATAGTGATTAGTACTTCGTGCGGCGCCAGCGTCTCTGTGATTTAATATCTCAAAAGTGAGTATTTTATTAATCTATATACAAAATATAATATTCTATTAATTATATTTAAATGAAAAGTATAATAAATACCGAACGCGTATCATCGGAAAAGGGATTTACTTCACAGTGTAGCCCAGTTCACGAACTGTAATTTTGACTCGCTCTTCGGCGAGTACATCCTCATCATATTTGATTTCTGCATCGCCGCTACCTTGGTCAACGTTCACTCCCATCACGCCGTCGAGCTCACTCAATGTATTGTCTATTTCTTGGAGATCTTCTTCTGAGTCGATTCCCTGTATACTGAACACGGCGGTACTCTGTGCCATCGGTTCTCGTAACTATCTAAGAGAGCACTGGTGATGACTCTACTGCCGGCCAAAAGAACACCGAAAAAAGTTAATTGTTTATCAAATCACTCACCGACATCAGGATCTGTCCCTAAGCGTGAGAGCAGTTTGTAGTTCGTGAGGATCGTTCTCCGAGAGAACTGCCTTGATTCGATAAGGAGGACGGTCTTTCGAACAAATAGGGAGACTATGAGAATCCGGTTAGTCCTCAGTCCAGTACATGAGTGCTTCTTTGGACTCACCACAGTTGGGGCACTCGTCGGGCAGTCCATCCTCAATACGGCCCATCTCGCCACAGTCTATGCAGCGCCACATGAGTTCTGCCTCCCCGAACTCTTTTCCTGAACGAGCATGTTCGACGCTCATGGCTTCGTATCCCTCACGCATCGTCACGTAAAAGCCCGCATTATCGAACCCCCGGATTTCACCAAGTTTGTCCCCTCCTTCGTTAAAAACCGGTTCCCCCATATTGAGACGTTCAATCTCCTCACTGGGAACCTCATCCGGAGTTTCCCCGCTATTTTCAGCCATGGAGGTGAGTTTGCCAGCTACCCATAAAACGGTATGGCAATAACCGACTTTCAGCTGTGGAATTGGCGAGACCGCCAGAATTACGTGAATACAGGCGCAAATTCTCGCCGTTCACGTGGGGATACGCGCCGTAAACTCTATTTTCGCCGCCACCATAGACCGCACTACCGGAGTTCCCACGTCGGCGAACGCGGTCGTTGACTGCACCGATGCTTTGCATCGACTCGTTCCGTGGTAAGAAATCCGGTGCGCGCACCGAACCACCCCGCCACGTCCCGGCCCACGGGTCGGACGCGAATGGCGGTACCCAAGAGGCTGAATACCCTCTCGCGGAGGGACGGTCGGTATTCCGTTCCGGTGAAACGCCCGGCGCGTCCGGGTGGGAAGACCGCTTTGACACGGCTATACGCACTGCAACGCACTCCCTCGGTAATAATTGGGAGGCAATCCATAACGGGACCACGCGAAAGCGTCCTTGCGTCCTGAGGAAACGTGCAACCTTGAACTCCCCTTCGGGGATTTCCGCGACTTTAGGCGCGGGAGACTGTCAATCTTGGACAGGCGTACTACACTGAAGTAGCGAGTGAGACACTGAACGTCCCCGCTTGTTGGACTGTCTCGAAGAGGTTGTCAGCGAGTTGTGGATAGGAGGAGAGTGAGCGCATATCAGTGGTATAGAATGACCCTGATTTGATTCTGGCGGGATCGATTGGGTTCCTGACTATCCGGCAGAAGACCGGAAAGTTGGACAGTAGAACTGAGGATACAACTTGATATACCTGCGAACGGCCGAAACATAGTGTCCACTTACAGGATTCTCTGAATCAAACTGTCGACCCTCTTCTGGTTGCTAATTAGCATCTCAGCGTTCTCTCAGTGCGGCACTACTAACCGTCTCTATAATTCTCAATTCTCTCTGGATGTGAATCGTCTTGTCTGTGGTAGACAATCACAAGACCTATAGACCGCAGTGGTGATGGTCTCTCTGTAGACGGTACCTCTGACATAGCTGCAGTCACCTGCAGCCGACGACACCGGCTACAGTGGATGAGCCCGAGACGGCCTGAGCACCCGGCTCAATTCCTGTTATTTGTCCCCAACGGACTCCGACACAGTAGTCTACCGCTGTAGTAGTACGTCTTATTACCCCTACCGGTTTTCAACATCGCCTCAAAACGTGTTGTGAGGGAGGATACTCCGCTTGTTGTGGAATCGTGACCTCTCACAGTCTCTGAGAGGGTAAAACCTTGTGCAGCAGTTGCCTTTCTGAATACGTCGTTGTTGCACAAGGCTATCTATTTGGATGACTCAGAGGTAAAATCGATCGAAACCGAGTTGAGAGTGTTTAATCTCGAGGGTACTGTAGAGCGCTCAGAGACAGTCGGTTGGTGCGAGTGTGCTCGATTCCTGCAATTCTGAATCAAAGGAGACAAGTTTTGCGTCATGACTTTGCGCACAGGAAAGAATCAAACAATCCAAGGGATACAATAGCGTCTCTCGCTGCAATCGGTTGGCATCCATCATATCCGAAGCGTCAGGGATCACAACCCGCACGTCGGCAGTGATCTCATCTTGGATTGCTTCGGCGCGTGGTAGCTCAAGACGCTGCTTTTTTGTCAGTACGGAGCGTAGCTCCATGAGGTTCATTGTCGACGTGAGAAACTCGTGATCGCTATCTAGTAACTCGACAGCGATAGCTCCTGTTTCAGGTTCATCGGTGGCCGCTGCAATGAAGATGTTTGTATCGAGAAAGAGCCTCATGGCTGTTCGCGAAGCTCGCGAACCTCCGATACGGAATCGATATCTAGGTCTGACGCCATTCCCTGCAGTCGCTGCCCGAGTGGCAATCGCTCATCAGAATCGGTGTCAGAGCGAGCAAACTCGTTCGCATCGTCAGCGTACACGCCCATATCCCACTAGATGACGGCCAGCTGTAAAACAGTTCGCCACCTGAAGCTGAGCAATTTTGTTCGGTCGCGCATTCAGCGGTTATTTGAAGGAGTACATCCTGCGTGGTAATCGTCCATATCAGTACTGGTTAGGAGATGATAGTGAAGCAGATCCTTATCCAGATCTTGTGTCTTTATTCATAGACGGGATCGATACAGCAAATATCTGGGATGGTATTCTCCTATGCTTTTCCAATACTGCTTCGAGCACTTTTCGAGTACCGAGTCGCAAATGCTCCTGGAATGTGGAATCTGTAATGTCGAACGATGACGCAATTTCTTCTCCCGTGCTGCGTCGCGGCCAATCAAAATATCCAGCATAGAACGCCACTTCGAGTACAGATCGCTGTCGATCGGTCAACTGCGTCTCCAGAACATCTTGTAACCCGACCGATGCGATCTCAGAATTTCTCGTTGAACGCTGAGAGACCAGTTCAAGACTCGAATAGCTGTCCTGAAACCCCTCCACCACACGTCGGATATCCGTATGGGGTGGGAAGACGACAACCATTTGATATTCGATATCTTCAATCATGACTTTCTGAATTCGACCACCGTACTCGGCTGCAAGCGAGTACGGCTGATCGCCGCTGACTTTAATTTCGAACTGCTGTGTAGGCGTCCCTGTCTCTACCTGTCGAACGTGTTCTACCGTCAGATATCCTTGAATCACCTTGAGGAATACAGTGATCTTCTGTTCTGGCTCAGTCAGATACACGAGTATACTCTCGTCTGCAAGTCGAATTAGATGATCAATAGTAATTTGGCCTATCTCTTCATCAGTTACTTCTACAAACGGTTGTGCGAACGCCTCTGAGCGAAAGACGAGTTCCACGGCCTGATCAGCGAACAACGCCGCCTGCTGTCGAAGCATAACGAGAATGTATCCAGTGACATCCTCCCCGCCGTGAACGGCGAGGCTTCCCACAGGACCGGTCCTGCTGAGTTGGGAGATTTACGGTTTGCATCCCGTCGTGATACGGGCCGTGCCACGCGGCCGTTACCCCTATCCGGAGAGGACTCGGGGTTACTTGGTTGTTTATTGACGGTATCCCACTGCGGTCGCCGAAGGGGATACCTTCGACCAACCGAGGGGAACCCCGATACTGTCTCATTAGAGTAGGCGGCACGGCCGCCTCGGTTGGTATCACAGACAGACTGTATTCACGTGAATCTACCGATGCGGCGATTCATCCCCACCCTAAAGAACGGGGTTTTCTCGCCTAATTCAGATAAGCCAATCAAACCCTTGTTCCCTAATTTCGAATGAGACCGCCTCGCCCTCAAACACCCGCTGGTAGTGTGTTTCCATTTTCTCAGCAGTCTCCTCCGACCACATCTCATAGATCGTCTTTCCCTCAACAGCCTCTGGTTCTGAGAATTCGGTTTGTGTTAGTCCATCTCCCCTCTAGGTACAATCAACGGGTGTGGACCACTCTGATATATGCTACAGCTGACTACCGGAACCCTCGGCGCACTCCAAGTAACGCCGTATTCTCGCTCTCTCCGATCGCTCCGAAACGGGGGTTCTCGCGCGCCTCGGGACAGTAGCGATACCGCACGTACGAGAGGATCACCTGCCGGATACTGAAGGGCCGAGTAGCGGGGAGAGTTACAACGAATCATAGCAGGACACCCCATGAGTCACCAACAACCCACTGGCGGATGGAATATGCCGAGGGTGTCCCATCTCCTCTATACCGTCATATCAGTATTGTTAGAGGGGGCTTACGGAGACGGCTCCGGACGAGTGCTCGCTCGAGATACGTATTACACTGCAAGCACGGGATGGCCGGCCCGTTAGAACGGTAGTTCGTTAGTCGTCAGCGAATGTGGGTTTCGTGATCGCGTCTGGGTTCTCGTCCTGTTGGTCGGCCACGGACTCGGCGGCCAGTTGCTTGAACTCCTCGCCGCCGTGTTCATCGGCAGCGTACTGTGCAAACTCAAGACCGCCGTTCGGGTCGTAGTTAAGCAGCCGATCCTTGAATGGCGAGGCTTCGACCCACATCGGGATAGAACCGCCTGTCGGGTGGTCGGACTGAGTCAGGGAAGCAAGGTCAACGAGAGCACGATCGAGGACCTCATCGGCAGGCTGCACGGGCAGTACTGGAACGATATTATTGGGACAATCGAGATACGAGTCTAAGCGAAACCGATGACAGGTAATGGGGAGCCGCTGCACCCAGATGTGGGCGCTGTCGCGGTCGGGATAGGGGTTGGGGCCGTCCGCGACAGGTACAGCCACATACTGACACCTTGTTAACCTTTCTGTAGTATCATATTTATTTATAAACCATCATCTGTTACGGAAGCGAGAGGGCGGCACCTTCGGATAGTGTGAGTAATCGCCAGTGACTGCCCGATTCGGAGCCGGAACCACTCACCAACTCCGGCGGTGTCTTGTGGTTCCAATCATGACAAGGTGTTCGTAGTCGATTCGTCTGTTGGTTGTGCGTCGAAAACCCCTCCGAGTCGAAGAGGTTCTCATGAACGGGTAGGGGTGGGGTTGTGTGCAGCCGGGAACCAGTCAGGCTGCACTAACTCTTAAAACTTTAACTATATTAATTAATAGGTTTTTATCAATAGTATATAGAATCGGGTAGCCTTGTGCAACGCTCGCTTTCCAGAGGCGCCGATGTTGGACAAGGCACATATCACTTGAAAAGTAGCCGTCTGAGAGTTGAAACCAGTGTTGAGACGACAGTACGTATCAGACAGAGCCAACAGCAGCCAAGAATACGACTATAATAGCAGCCGATGCGATATTCGGGTGCGTGGAGTTTATCATGCGGCCCCCGCTCCATGCATGATCATTAGGTGCAATGTATAATACTATCGGGATACTAAACTGGAAACAGTATCGTATGTCAATGAATATATATTGACAGGACGTGAATCGTGCCAACAGAGAATAGCAAATTTACAGCCAACTTGGTAGTATACTCACCGTCTTGCTATGTTCGGTGGGTTTCGTACGACCGTTAGGAAAGTCCCTGTTTTTGGATAATCTCGCGGACAGTCTCGGTATGTACTGTCGACAACTGAATAGTAGAAGCACCCTCTGATCGAAATCTGTAAAATGCTGTATTTTCCCGCTGCTATGGTCCACCAGATCAACCATACGGTCGACACTGTGAAATTTCTAAATTGAAGTGATACACACAGCCTTCAGCGTCACACTCAGATTTGTACCCAGGCCAAGGAACATACCAAAAACTGGATTAGCGATCAGTAATACTCAACATAGGTCGCTGTGACACACATCGATTCAGTATCTGCAGTTAGCAGCTAAGAACCGTCTGTCCACCGAGAAAGTCACTTCATTCGGTAATATTAACCGTATATCTACCGATGGAAAAATATGGAGCTCTGGCAATACCGTGCTGATGTTGAGCGCGTCGTGGATGGCGATACGCTTGATCTCCGTATCGATCTTGGATTCGGCGTGATACTCACGGGCGATGAAGCACGGGTCCGACTCCGTGACGTTGATACTGCGGAAATCTATGGCACATCCAAGGATAGCGAGGAGTACGCTGCTGGGCAACGACACAAAGAGTTCGTCAAGGAGTGGGTTGCCAACGGAACAGACCAAGAATGGCCATTTTTCATTGAAACTCGGAAAGATGACGAACGAGGCAAGTACGGGCGATGGCTTGCGGTTATTATCCGCCGCAGTGATCAAGCGGTCCTCAATGATGATCTCGTTGATGAGTTCGGCGACACAGTTCGTTCGTAGACTGGAAGGACTTCTTATCGCAGACGTGAGTATATTGAATGCTGAGCAAGTTATGGTACCTGTCAGCAGTCGGTGCTCTGACGGCGAAACGGTTGATCGGACGTTGGATCATAGCCGAGTCCATGAGTTTCCTATTCGACGAAACTGGCGATGAGCTACTGCAAGCGTGTCGAGCCACTCTCGAAGACGCCCTCCGCAGTCTCACGTACTTCTCGAAGGGGGAGTTCGACCACCTTGATGATCGCCGCTCGCGAGCAGTACCGCGGGCTGGGTGATTCGACAGTCGAACACCGATCGGCCGACGATGCCGTGGTCGTGACCGACAGCGGTGTCGCAACCGAAGCCGCCACGCAGGACGACGAAACGCTAATCACCATCCTGAACCTTGAGCTGCCAGAGCGGGGTGGCAAGAAGTACGTGCGCTGTGAGGGGTGTAGATGCGAACTGTTAACTGAACTTGGTGGACGCAACTCTTTTTCCCTCACTCTAACGACTGTCCGAACGTAACCCATTAATTTCAGTCAAACAAAGCGGCTAATCCACAAGCTAGAGAACTGCTCTTCGATAGCTAGTTGATAACTAATGGCTGACCACAGACCGGACAGACAGTTCCAGTATGGATTCGCTTGAGATCTACATGGCGGCCAGTCCACCCACAGACTGGACACTGAATCGGGGGTGACTGAGACATTGATTTACTTGTTATCGTCTCCCACACAAAAAACGTCGTGTTCTCTCTTGTGTTCGATTCTACACCCCAGCAACCACTACATATCCGTTAGAAGAGAAATGGAAACCGCAGTCTCTGACCGCTTACTCAACGATGAATGGTCCGGCGCGTTCAAGAACTTCATCGACAGTCAGCGCCTCGTCGAACGCGTTCGGGAAGCCAATCTCCCCGTTGAGCACGTTCAGGAACGACGTGTGGCGTGCTTCGACAGAGTGAATGCTGAGGGCCGGCGGGATCAGGTCTGCGTTCTCGATTAGCGGTGCGGCACCAGCGTATGCGCCAGTACCCGTTGCTTCGAGCAAGGCGGCAGTCTGGAGGAACTCCACGGGGTCTTCCGTTGCGGTACCGAAGTCGAACTCAGGCTCCTCGATCGTCTCACCGAGAACCTCGGCGTGGATCTCTTCGTGTTCCTGGATCACACGGAGATCGTCGAACGCCCGATCTTGCACCTCGCCACCAACAGCCTGCAGTGGGTCCGAACATCGGAGTCCCTGCTCACCGATCGTATCGAGGACTTCCTTGTAGAATCGGGCTTCAAGGAATTCGAGCGTTCGCGCGAAATTCAAAATGCCGATATCATCGAGCTCGTCTTCTTCATCCATCATCCCCATTGAATTTTCGTCGCTGTTGTCGCCGTGTTCGTCGGCGGCTGCTGGCATCGAAATTCCAAGGGCACCCGCCCCCGCAACAGCGAAGGTAGCCATGAACTTGCGACGTGAAGCGAGCTGGTCGGTGACAGTCGTTGTGAAGCGGCCGATTCCGGCCGGTCGGCTTCTGTGAGTTGTCGTTGGACATAGTCGTGTTGACGCAGCCCAACCAATGATTAGTCACTGGATAAACATTTTCTGAGGTCGGACCAAATTTAGCCAAAATTATCACTGGAGTTAATATATTATATTGACTGAAGACAGTACAAAATCATCCAATCCGGACTCATCAGACACGTGGTTCGTGTCAGCGCAGACGGTTAGTCCCACGTCACCCATGCCAGAAAGACGGTGGACTGTATAGGGATTCTTTTCGTTCCCTCCTGGAGACGTGATTATCGTCGGCGTCTCCAGTCTCAGTAGCGACAATCCAGTAGAGTGCTATATTTAATACTCAGTAGCATGCATCTAACGATAGGGTACACGCCTTGATGAGAGTGCAGGACTGAGGCCATAGTTGACTCCTGCGCTCCACCGCAGGCGCTTAGGCGTGCATGCCCTTCTCCAGAACACATCCAGAGAGCCACTTCGAGCCCCCCTTGTGACTCGAGAGACCGGTCATCCACACCTGGCACATATTATTAGCACCCGGAGAATCATATATATTAGTATCTTATCAGAAGTAGTATGATATAATACAATGATAGGATTACTGTGAAAACCATACCGAACGCTCTAGCCTCCTGGTAACTAATATGTATGTACTACTACTACTACTACTATTCATGGGGAGGGTCACCCTCCTACTCCCGGCCGTGGCCTCAGGGCCGGGAGGCTGCGTCATCTTCAGACTGTCAGTAGATGTCGAGACGGTGGTACTATCGGTGAGACACGGTCCAACGTGCACTCGTCACTAAAGTCCAATATTCGAAATTTATAATCAAAAATATTAAGTATGTTGACATAATAGTAATTGGTGGCGGTCGCCTCCCCTGTACGCCGCCACCGAGGGTACCTACCCCTTCGATCAGTGTTGGACCTCCCACGCCGGGAAGGTTTTTGACAGCACGTCAGATCTCACATCAGTGTCGCCATTAGTAACGCCTTCACTCTCGGCAAAGGTGACTGCTAGAGCTTCGATAATAGTCACACCAAATCGGCTGACGAAGATCATACTCGGGGTACTTGTTCGGCTGGTACTGCCGACCTTGTGCAGCATCGGTCATCCTGAAGGGAGATTGTTGCACAAGGTTTGCTTATCGAAGGTGCTGAGTGAGAGACGAAGACAGGCGATTCACTCAGCCAATTCACCCCCCGTCGATTCGGTCTTTGTGTCGTCTCCTCCGTCCTCCTCATCCGTGGACTCTTCAGCTGTCGATTCGCCGGTGGAGAGGGCGATATACTGCTCTTCCCACGCTTGACGAGCCTCGATCTCACGCTGGCCCCGGGCCGTCAGTCGATAATAATTTGACCGCCGATCGACCTCACCTTTCTCAATTAGTCCCTTGTTCCCGAGTGAATCGAGGTTCGGATAGAGTCGACCGTGATGAACCTCAGTCTCATAATAATCTTCGAGTTCGGCTTTGATTGCGAGACCATTTGGCTCGTCTCCACCAGCGATTACATACAGGATATCACGTTGGAAGCCAGTCAAATCGTCCATGATCTCGCTATCAACACCCAGACATACTAGTATTCAGACCATAGCAATCGACAGGGCCGTGGTAGGATGCTGGAACAACCGACTCACAGTCCACCGGTAGACTGGCTATTAGTAGAGTTGCAAGCAGTGTGCTCTCTCCGCTCTCCCGCTTTCCAGACCGTCTCGTAGTGTAGCGAAATGTGCTGTCTCTGGCGATCCTGATCCAACATTAAAGAAGGGTGACAACGGCTTCGCTGGCTAGGTAATCACTCAACGAGATCAAGCGTCGAGAGGAAAGGGGAGTCGGAACAGTCCCCAGCACACCGCGAACGTCGGTGGGCGGTGAGTGCAATCCTCTCTCGGTTTGACGGCATCACGGAGGGTCGTAACATGACCGAGCAGGTTGGTTTTTCCTCCGGAATGCCGTAGGACTACTCGGAGACGGATGTGTATTAGTATGAAGGAGGTACGGGGTAGTAAGAACACCGTACCAGTTGTTAGATGTTTATAGATAGTGTGACAGTTAGGGAGCGGAGACGTCACTCTGACGTTCCACCATCCGTTGCCGGGATCGCCTGCGTGAGCACGTCCCTCTGGTGCGTCGACTCTATTTCACCGTCCTCACGACGCTGCTGCTCGGCGTTTTCCCTCGGGAGGAAGAGGTTCGGGTTACCCAAAGATGGCTCATACCCGAGTCGATCGAGGATCAGCGGTGTGTGCGTCTCTGTGAGGTAGTCCGAGAGGCTTCCCATGACGCTCTCGATTGCGGCATAGGTGTCACGCCGAGGGATCGCTGGACGCCGACGGTAAGCGGGAGGTCATGGATTTCCCGACACATCGTGACTGTCCGCTTTTCTTTCGTCGAGAGGCTCGAGTCTGTATCGGAAATCTTCGAGAGGAGCCCTTCCGCGTCATCGATAATCTGATCAAGTTTGTCCTCGAGACGCTGCGGACGACCGCCATGGCGATACTCTCAAAGGGCGTGAGCGGACCGAGAACAAATAGTGCCCGTCGGCCGTCGGTTCGGTCTGCGAACGAGAACGACTGTACGGTCGAGGAGCACCTCCGTCACCGCCGAGCCATTTCAGCGCTCCCTTTGGAACCGGGATTCGAGGAAGCCTTGTGACATTCACCACGAATTACTACTGGCGATGGATATGGGAACCGGTGAAAAGGTATACGTACTCCAATACATAATTATAGATTATGTCTAATGGACTGAGCCAGCCACGACTGCCAGACGAACCGCCCGAACGGGGCGAGAGCGCCTACCCCAATATCGCCGACGATCCCGTGCCAGACGTCCCGACTGCGATCGAGATCGACCTCGGACTCGATCCCGTCGCCTACCGATACGAGAGCTGGTCCGAGATGGCTGGCGGGTGGGGGGAGATACTCCGATCAACGGCTGCGACCGTGCCGGATCCTGATCATGAACGCATCCGGAACGTCACCCCGTTGGTGTCGCTCTTGGACGTCGAGGCTCTGGTAGAACGGATGATGCTGTCCGGGGAAGTCATCGCGCCTCGCGAACGCACCGGTGCCATGAGAGAATCCCCGCCGCCGTGAATAGACGGGGATATCTAGCCGCGGCCCGGGAACCGGTCCCGCCTGGCGGACAAGTGAGCCATCAGAGAAATCGACTCTTGGAATCGGATGACTGACTCGCTACTGACAGCGGCACCCCGACGCCGCCTTTCATTCTCATCCGTCACCCTGTCAGTTCAGGCGCGCATGTGCGAGACAGCGATTCGGCGGTCATACCTTACTAAAAGAAGGGATCGGGAAAGGGAAATTAGGTGTCCTTACCGCCGTCTGTCGCGACTTCAGCGTTGATGAGTGCATCCATCTCAGCGGCTGCGTCTGACGTGATCTTCACCCGTTCGTCGCTGTCATCCTGCTCTTGGTCCCGGATCTGATCGTCCTGCTGGGCATGGTCGGAATCAGTCGATCGAGAAGCGGTCTGTATCCGTGGCTGAGGGGTGGAACCCTCTGATTCGCCAAGGATCTTCTTACCACCTGCTGTGTTGCGGAACCTGAACCCGTCTTGGTTGGCGATCTCGTGAGTGAGATCGCCAACGTGACTTGTCGAGTAGGCGCCGTCGAGAACCGAAGACTGAATCTCGGAAGCTGACATAGCAGTCTTAGCACAGGAGTGGCCGCGAGTCGCTGATGAGGGTGACCCCATCAACGGGATATCAGTCCTTGTAATCGATTTCGAACGTCATCGGCGGATTCGTACAATTCGTTGTCAACCGGAGCAAGTACTTCTGTAATGGTTTTCGACCCACCTTGTGTTTCGACCTCACGGTCGCCGTGAGCGCTGATAAGTTCATCAGTGGTCGTCGGATAGTCGTGATTTTCGAGCTCTTCATCCAGCTCACCGAGCTGTTCGCTGGGCTCAGTATCTATTGGTTCGGGTTCGTCAGCGCGGTCACGCGACTCTCGGAGTTCCCGTTCTCGCTGGCGTCGTTCTTCATCATCCGCTTGGTTGTCTCGTGCGTTTTTGTCATCTGCCATCCTCCGATTTACGAGCGAGAGCGGGATAAGAGTGTGGCCGTTCGCCAGTCGGTTCCTCTCAAATTCACCTCTCAGCCGAGTACCCGGTATCAACCACCAGGTCAGGTAGTATGCGCATGCACTGAGCAGCTGATTCAGCGTAGCTCACTCGAATTCGAGAGTTCCAGTATAGCTAATTGTTCTCCTACTTCTCCCCCAATACAATCCGCGAATGTGCTATTGATTCAGATGAGTGCTCGATTTGATAGCGCTGGCTACGGAACGGAGCATCGATAAAAGTGGAGTCATGTGTCAGTGTCGCCAATAGGCGAGGGACTGAAGCAGGTATTAGGCGCGAACGACGATGGTCGCTCGGGGGCCCTTACGAGCCTGTTCGATGTCTGTACCTTTTTCGAAGTCCGGGCCGCCAACGTCCTTCATGTGGAAGAAAACGCCATCATCCGAATCCTCAGTGGAAATAAAGCCGTTTCTACTATCTACACTACTACTGTACTAAAATAGGGTTGTTCGTCGTTGTTACTAGAATAGCCTTGCTTACGTGGCTCGCTCTCGCGGACTATTCTCGTCGATAAACGGTTAGACTGTTCCGATCACCCCTCGCTGGGTCTCTCGCAATTCCCCTAATCACAACGATGTGATACTGCCCTGCTACGTCTGGATCAACGACAACGGACTTCTTCCCCCACTGCTTCTTCACGTCGACGTCTCTTTTCCAATATCGGCGAAGAAAGCCATGACACGAGCCACAGTCTGCGTGTGCGGCTTTGTGCGTTCTGCACTGGAATCCCTTTGTGATCGTCTGGTTATCGATGATGAAGCCAGCAGGTTCCCTTCTCGGCGTAATCGTGTACGTCTCGTGTGATGAACCGTGCACGTTCTTGGTCGTCAGTTCACGATCTGTGATGTGCTCGGAGAGCCTACAGTTGTGTTCCAACGGTGTACCGGTAGTCTGGGAGACCGCGTCGTCGGGATCGGCGCCCTCATCGGGTGTCTCCTCGGACGGTGCGTCCAGATCCTGGGTTGGGTCTTCGATGTCGGTGTTCGCAGATGTGATCCGTCTCCACTACCTTCTGACACCTCAGATATCTCAAAAACCCTCGTATTATCGTTGTATAGTGTATCGTCGACAAAGCGCATAGTAGCCAGCTCCAAGAGCAAGTGAGACCCCATAACAGACGACAATAAAGGGCACCCAGTAGAGTCGGAAGCCAAAATTCCGAACTTTGGGGAGGATATCTCCGATGACCGTCATGCAGACAAACAGGACGTATCCCGGGAGTGCAAGCGGGGAAAATAATCGCGAGTCAATATCGCTCAGAGCAAGCGGAAAGACCAACAGTGCGAAACTCACCCAAACGGCGGGCGCGATGATGATCTTTCTGAGAGTAATGCGTTCACCCATCATGCAGTTCGCTGGATCCCATTCTGGTCGAGCAGCTGTTCGGTTATTGTCGTGGTCCACCGGAGTTGCGTCTCGAGATCGAGCAGGAACTCCGTCGACTCAATGAGAAAGCCTAGAGCCCCTATATCGCGCTGGACCTTCTGAATAAGCATCCCAGTGTCCCGGTCGGTATCGTGAATGTCCGCCATTGTAAACCGATGAAAACGCATCGTCCGAGGCACGTGATTCTCGTTCATATAGTCGATGACGTATTCTGCGGTGTCGATTGCTCTTTCTCCATGTGCTTCCGTCAGGAGGAGTACTTGCCCAATCCACCGACGATGCGTGTTGAATAGCCCGCGAGAACGGTGGAGGTCGATCACGACGTCCGGATCGGTATCCTTGACGACACCCCAGATCGCACGAGCGAGAGCGCTTTCAGGTTTCTGTCCGCTGGGAAATAATCGGTTGAGGTCGCCATCCGGTCCTCGGCGGCTGTTTCGTTCGATAGCGACGATATTGGCCAGCGGGATCACAAGTAATCGACCCGCGTCGAGCTCCCAGTTCGTGGCGTTGGCCGCAACCCGATAACCGTTGACCTCATTGCCGTGCATCCCACCAATAACCACCGCTGTCGGACCCTCCTTGGAGCCGTTGACTTCGTAGACCCCCGTCTCGCGGTTGGTTCCTTCCATGAGGGTCTCGACGATTCGATCCTGATTGAGCGCGTCCGTGGCGCGTTTGAGTGAACGCTCCGGGGAGTGTTGGCATGATCGAAGTGCCGCCACACCGGCAATCAGTGCGCCAGTCAGGGTGGTAGCCCCGACTGGAAGGAGGGTTCGGTATCTCACTAGTAGAGACTTCAGTGTGAGCTTCAATAAGACTCCCGTAGTTCAGTTCTTATTGAAACGATTATCTACTGAGGATTGGTTTCCTCGAAACAGATAGCAGCGGCAACAGAAGTATACTGACGCCATCGTTGAACAGAGGATTCTACTACTCGATACTGGTAGAAATGACGAGTAGAGACAGGCCAAGTCTCCATGGACAACCGTTGTCGGGAGTGGGACCTCTCAGGGGGGTCCGTGGCTAGAGCCGTCAACAGCCGTTCACGGATGTACCCGCTAGTAATCGTACCGCACAATCAACCGCTTGTGTGGGGAATGGATGAGTTCCTGTTAGAGGGTTGACCCGCTCTCGCGGGGATTAGGACCCGGGGACATCACTCGCCACCGACGTCAGCAGTCTCCGGAGCATTCGTCTCGAGTGTGGTCTCTCCGGGGATCTCGGACTCTTCGGGAAGGATGACGCGCCGTTCCTTGGGTCCGTCCATGCCGCGTGCGTCCCCGTCAACAGCGGCACGCCACCCGCCGCCCTCGCCGCGATACCACGGGTCATAATGGTGCATCCGCAGGGAGTTCCAGGCCGGATCTTCGTTTTCCTCCTCGGCAGTCCCCTCCAGTAGCGGCGAGGCCGGGTTTCGGTCCTGTTCAAAGGTCTCGGGGGTAAGGTCGGTGATCTGGTAGGCCGACAGCGATTCTCCGTAAAACTCCGCAGTCGCCTGGTAGAACATCATGATTTCGTCCTCGGTCACAATCGGCCGGCCGCCGGGTCGCGAAGCGTCGGGACGGCCCTCGATCACACCGGGTTGATGTCGTGAGCCGTCCAGTCGCCGTCGAGGTCGTCGCTGTAGTACGCATAGGCATCCTCGTTCCTGTCACCGGCGATCGACCACCAGCGGTCCTCCCACCGGAAAAACACGTGGTCGGTCACACCATGGCCGAATTCGGCAGGGTCGTATGCGGGACCGACGTCGGTCCACTCAGTCGGGAACTCTTCGGCCCGGTAGAGAGGGACGACGGCGTCGTTGCGGCCCTCCTCGGTCGTCATGTAGTACTCGCCGTCCCATTTGAACACGTACGGGAAAGAAAGGTGCCAGTCACGCTCAAGGACGACCTCCTCGTACTCCCACGAAACGCCGCCGTCCGGGCTAGTTGCATGGGAGATCAGGCCCCCGACGCCGGCCTCAAGGAACATGTGCCACTCGCCGTCTTCGACGAACAGAAACGGGTTTGCGACGAAGAGTGGCTCGTCAAGGTCCGTCACGTCCTCGGCGGTCGACAATCCGGTGTTGACCGCCGGATCGGACTCCGGTTCCAGCGGCCCGACGCCGGTTTCCGGATAGGGGTACGTGGGGATCGTCTCATCCCACGCCGGCGGCGACTCTGGCTCGCTCTCGATCTCCTCACTTCCCCTCGTCGACCCGGTCTCCTCAGCTGGGAGGCCAGGTAGTCCCTCCTCCTCCGTCTGGCTGGTACAGCCCGCCAGCCCGGCCAGCATGACGCCGAGACTCCCCCAAAAATTCTCGCCGTTGATCAGAGACTATCATGTTTATATGGGATTTTCGAGATCGCGTTCAGTTTAGCTTCCTTTTACGCAGTCATCATCCTCATCGTCACTATCATTGCTGTCGCCATCGTCGATCGAGCCCTCGTCATCGTCGTCACCGGCATCACTATCGCCATCATCAACAGAATCATCCTCGTCGTCGTCCGACACATCAATTTCAAAGACAGTCTCTTGGACGCCGTTTTCTGCGTCACTCATGATTCCGAGCGTCTGTTCTTGGTCACGCACTTCAACGTCGAACATCACGGCGTCCGTCGGCTCGCCCGCCATGAGTTCGATCACGACCTCGCCATCGGCATTCGTCTCGTGTGTCTCCGTACCTTCCTCCTCAACGGTACCGGGCCCCCAAAGCGTTACGGGCTCACCCTCGACAGGGTCGCCATCCTGACCGACCACGCGGATGATCCCGGTTGCCTTGTTGTTGGTGTCGAGTGTCACACTCACTTCAGCCCCGGTATCATCAACAGTGACCGGAGTGGCCGCTGGACCGGTGACATCGTCGTGATTGACGATGACGTCGTACTCGCCGCTCTCGATGTCGAACGAAACCGTGCCATCGCTATCGGTGTCGCCGCTCGCAACTTCGTCCCCACCGTCGGACGCAACGACGCTTACGTTCGCGTCCCCAACGGGATCGTCGTTCTCGTCGCGGACGGTCACGATGACCGTATTCTCCTCGTCTCCCTGCGAATCTTCTGTCTCCATTTCGGCCGTGATGTCCGTATCCCCATCGACCTCAAAAGACGTATCCTCTGAAGCCTCCTCGTAACCGGGAATATCGTAGACGTTATACGAATATTCGCCTTCTTGACTCACCTCCCACGTTGCTTGACCGTCTTCATCGAGTTCTCGTTCGCCGATAATATCCCCATCCGCACTGCCGATGATCGTCGCTTTTCCTTCGAGTGGATTGCCATCCTGATCGACAGCGGTGAGTGTGATTACGTAGTCCGAGTTGTCGTTGTTCTGGGCGAAACTAGCTGTTGAGAGACCAGCGATGCCAGTCGCAGCGACAAGACCGGTTTTCAGGATTGTCCGTCGGCGATGCGTTCCGTCCGATTTGCTATTAGTTCGAAGCATCGGGTTCGTAATGACTCCCACAAACGTGGCAAATAAATCCTATTAAACCATTTGTTGTTTATACAAATTCATTGATCACCGACCAACAACATTGTACATAGATAGATTCGAATACGCATCGACGAGATCGTATTTGTCGCCTCAGCGGGCAGACTCTCTGGTGGCCCCATCTCCTGATATGAACTCTCGATAGTCTTTCATTGTCCCAGAAGGGCCAAACGTGGCTATCACTGCCTTGTGCAACAGTTACCGATCAGTAGCTCTCGATGTTGCACAAGGTACTATCTGACTGAGTACGCCGTGGTGTGACGGACAATTACAGGTGATACTTGACTTCGTGATGCTACTTGGGCCGGTTTTCAGCTGAATGTCTACGAAAACGGCAGCTACGTTGGAAGTTCTACTACACTACTTCACCAGAAACTCGTCGGCCTTAGAGGTCGCGAGCTTGAACGGTTTTGCGGTCGTTGTCAGCTGCTCGTTGGGCTGCCGCCTCGAGGAGCTCCTCGACTTCCTCGTCGAGTGCGTCGTAGAAATCCGACGACACATTGTGGTCAGTGAGCGCCTCCTTGACCGCCGACTGAACGATGAGATCTGCCATCAGCTACTGTTACAGAGGGTGCTACTGTATGCTTTCTGCTTGGGATAGCATGAAAGAGCATCAGTAGAACCGCTCTGGAGGACGTATGAAGTTACTGGAGTTGCCCGCTCAAGACAGGCAATACGCGTCCACCAACTTCAACAGTGATACCGTCTGTCGATTGAGATGCTCGGAGGCGAAGCAGTGAGGGACGGTTCATCTCGTATCCCTGTTCGACAGTCACCTCGATCTCATCAGCATCAAAATAATCGTACTGGACGAGATAGGCTGCGAGACATCCGTTCGAGGAGCCGGTCGCAGGATCCTCCGGGACGCCGCCACAGTCGGCAAAGACACGGACGTTCAGGTCGTTGTCGTCGTACGTCTCGGGAGCGAACACGAGGAGATTCACATTGCCGAGCGGATCGATAAGATCGTTGTAGTATGAGTCCAGTTGCGTCTCCGCTCGCTGAACGGCATCGAGGGACGTCAGCGAGACAATAACGGTTGGAAGCCCTGTCGACACGACACGAATTGGGTACGAGTCGTCAATATCGATCTGATCGAGCCCAAGGACATCTGCGATCAGCTCCGGTGTAAGCTCCTCTTCAAATGATGGCTGGATTTGTTTCATCCAGTAGAGTTCGTCATCGTCGTCTGCTTCGACCCAGACGGGGATCTCGCCCACTCCAAGGTTGAGTGCGAGTTGGTCTGGCCGATCGTCTGTGAGATACTCACGAATCACGAACGCCGTGCCCAGTGTTGGGTGACCGGCAAACGGGATCTCCTCGGCGGGGTCGAAGATACGGACGTCATACTCACCAACAGTTGTGTCGGCCGATTCGATGAAGGTGGCTTCGGAGAAGTTTGTCTCGCGGGTGAACGCAAGCATCTCATCGGTGGAGAGGTTGGACGCCTCGTGAACGACTGCTAATTGATTGCCGGCGTACTTCTTCTGTGCGAATACATCGACGATATGGACGGGGTTGGTTGGCATCTCTGTCACTCTATTCGTGAACGTGAAGGGATACTGTATCGGTCGAAAGACGAGGTCTGAGTTTATTGAGCTTCACTCATCGATACGTATTCTCTCTCGAGTACCGATTCCAGCCCTCTATAGCCGAATCATGACATTCCATAAGCATTTTTCTCATATATATTTGAATCGCCATTAGATGGTGGTGCTCTATCTGCTGCTTTGGCTCTCACCTTCGATCTCTCATGTATAGGCGACTCTCCGACCCATTGTAAATTGACTAACATCTTTTATAGTAGTCGGGAATAGACGGTTTGAGTGAGGCACATAGATGAACCAAACAGCCACGACTGAATCGGCCCGAGAATCGATGCACTCGCTGCAAGATCACTGGCGACTGTTGTTAGCGATGGGGATCATCATCGTCGGCCTCGGTATCTTAGCGATTCTTTCTCCATTAGTCGCCGGCTTATCTGCAACCGTCGCACTGGGGGCACTCTTAATCATTGGTGCAGTCGTTCATGCAGCCCACGTGTTTACCGTGCAGGGGTGGAAAGGACGCACGGCTCAGGCTGTCTTAGCAGTCGTGTACCTACTGGCTGGCCTCGCACTCGTCGGTAACCCTGCAGCAGGATTAGCTACTCTCACCGTGTTATTAGTCGCGTTCTTCTTTGTTGACGGGCTCATCGAAGTATATGGTGGACTCAAACTCCGTCCTGAGACGAACTGGCAGTGGATGGTCGCAAGTGGCGCCATCTCAATCGTCCTTGCCGGTCTTATCTGGGTGACGTTGCCCTTTGCTATTGTGTGGGTCGTTGGTCTTCTTTTCGGCATCAATCTACTTACAACAGGTATCTCGATGATCGAGATCGCTTTCGGTGGCCGGAGTGCCAGTAAAGAAGGGAGGGCACCTGCTGGCGAGCCACGTGGCGCCTAATGGTGCCTTACGCATTTTGCTTTAAATCGGATGCCTTCGAGTTATTCGGAAGTGGCACTCTGAGGCAGATACCAGCAGTGATCAAAAGAGAAAATCGATTGAGATTTACTTACTACTCACGGGTGTGAGATCAATCCGCCTGACACACGCATCTTGAACAGCCTCTCGTGTGTAGAGTAAGGGGAAATACTCCCCGTTAACAAACATATCGAGTAAATTGTCGTAGAACGGGCTCTCAGGATCGCCGGATTGACCAGGTACGTTCATTGCTAGTGAATTATTCCATTCACCAACGTCAATGATCATTTGCCATGACCCTCCATACGTTAGCTGGAACTCATCGTTGTGGCCAGCTCGCCCCACCGTATAGTTCCCTCCGCCCATCGGTTTTGGGCCGACATTCAGCGTCTCAGCACTCTCTTCGTCAACAGCAGGTGACAGGGCATGTTCAAAGAGCGCATGCTTCAGATCACCCCACTTCCACTCGTCCCGGTTCTCACCGAGTCGGTCTTCGACGTCATCGATCAGTGATGAGCAGATAGACGTCCTCAACGAACAGCTCCGAGCGCAACGCACTGAGAAGTGAGAGAAGAGTACGCCGGCTCTATCGATGGCACTCCGGTCTTTCTCGGGTGCAGTAGTGACGATCCGTATGTCACCGCTGCTCGTATTCACGAGACGGCACGCGTGTTCGAACGGCTCGATGGTGACGTAACGAGCCGACTCTACGAGGGATTAGGGCACGCCATCAACGACGATGAAATCAAGACCATCGATACACTCATCGACCAACTCGTTTGAATAGTCGGTCCAAGGTTGTTGAGACCACCCCAGACGGGAGCGGTAGTACCGATCGTGAACTCCTTGATTTTGCCCGGTTTGATGACCATACCAAGGATGAGTGAGAGAGATCAACAGTAGCTTGAGTTATGAAACAATCTGGACGAAAAGCGAAGAAGTTTCCGGCAATACGCTGATTTGCTGGTTCGCAGTAGTTCGTGCATGCCAATCGAGGACAACGACGAACTTCGACGGACTCTCGGCTTCGACCGAGTGGCAGTCATCGGCGCATCGACGTCCTACGAGAAGGCAGCACACATCGTGCCAGCGACCTTCAGCGCCATGGCTACGAAATTAGCCCGGTCAATCCGACGGCGGACGAGATATTCGGGAAACAGGCCGCCGATACACTGGCCGATGTTCCAGACCCCATCGATATCGTTGAAATCTTCCGGCCGAACGAAGAGGTTCCTGAGATCGTCGAACAGGCGCTGGCTCGTGACGACGTGAAAGCGATTTGGATGCAACTCGGGATAGGAAATGACGAGGCGACACGAGTGGCGGAAGCAACTGGATTGGATGTTGTCCAAGACCACTGCATGAAGGTCGAACACGGCCAGCTTATTCGTCATCCAATGGATTGACCTCGGAGACTGGTCTGAGGATGATATCTGACTGATCACACATGGTGTGATACGCTCACGAAGCCAGCACCGACGAACCCGTTTCTACTCCCTCCCTTACTACTACACCAGGGTAGGGCTGTTCGGAGTTGTGACTAGGAGCGAAGGGCGTACCCGGGGTAGTTGTCGTCGACGATGCTCCTTGTTGTTCTCCCGTTGTTAGGACATCACACTTCCTGTGGGGGAGGTTGCTCAATATCCCGATCACAACGATCGTGATACCGGTCAGCTGCTTCCTCGTCAACCACCACGAGTTTCTTCCCGCGTCGCTTCGTCTGTTCGACGTCGTCTTTCCCCAGCTTTGAGAGGAAGTTCATGACGCGGGCCACAGTTTGCGTGTGGGGCTTCGAGCCTTCGGCGGCGGTGATGACCTTCGTGATCGTCTGGCTATCGAGCACGAGCCCAGCAGGCGCTTCGTCATGGTACGAAGGTCCGCCCCTCTCCGTCACTGTGCGTACCCCTGACGCTTGGAACGACAGTTGAAAGCTCGCTCCAGATCACTCTTGATAATTATTCCTACTATTCTGCAGTGATTATCATCGTAATACTGTAGAATACTAGTAGAAAAGTGCCGGTAACGCGAGCGCAACGCCATTAGTCCACCCAAAGCCATACTGCAACGGGTACTCACCTCCACTGCCTCTACCGGAACCATCCGTCACGTCGTATTTCTCAAGCATGAGACCGTTGCGGTCGAACACCTCTCGATTGAGATCAAGCCATCGGCCGGCAACCATCTCTGCGAGTCTCTCGTGGCCGTACTGATGGAGACCGACAGACGCCATCCAGTGGAGCGGTGCCCAGCCATTCGGTGCGTCCCACTGCTCACCCGACTCCGTCAGCGTTGTCACCAGTCCACCGGAATGGAGAAAGCGTTCCTTAAGATGTGCTGCGACTTTGGCTGCCTGTTCTTCCGTAGCCATTCGACAGAAGAGGGGGACGACCGCCGCAAGTGACCACGTCTCGGTTCGACATTTCTTGGACCAGCTGTAATCGAAATAAAATCCCGCTTCGTCGTCCCAACAGAGTTCATCGACCGCTTGCCGCCGCCTTTCTGCGGTCCGAGCATATTTTTCGGCGTGTTCCTGATTTCCGAACGTTCGCTCCCACCGCGAGAGCTTGTTCTCCATCGCGTAACACAACGCGTTCAGATCAACCGGGAGTAGTTTCGTCGTCCGGATTGTCGCTAGATCGTCTTGGTCCGTAAGCCACCGACTGCTGAAATCCCAGCCTGACTCACAGGCTGCCCGGACGTCTCGGTAGAGTTGGCGATTCTCTCTCTCGGATGTTTCTGCGAGGGTGACGTCCTCTCGGTACGATTCTTCACGTGGGGCAGCGCGGTCATCCCAGTACCGGTTGAGTACGGCTTGCTCGGTATGGACGACGCGACGGAACGCCGGCTCGGTGTCGGTCACCTCCTCCGAGCCGTCCATCCAGAACTCGTACTCGCGTCGTAGTTCCGGGAGATACGATCGGACTGCTTCAATCCCGCGTTCACTCTCGAGGATGTCGAGGAGGTGGCAGAACATCGGCGGGTGCGATCGGCTTGCATAGTAGAGACGGTTTCCGTTCGGGACACAGCCATACTGATCAATAAGTGCCGCACAATTCTCAGCGAGATCAGCAATGAGGTTGATACGCCCTGTAACAGCTAATCCGATAGCGGCGAAGTACGTATCCCAGTAGTAGGACTCTCGGAATCGTCCACCGGCGATCACGTACCGACGTGGAACAGATAACCGCGTACTCCACTCCTGTTCCTCGCTGGGATCCCTGATGAGATGCGTCCAGAGCTCGTCGATATACCATTCCATCGAAACCGTTGAGGGGTCGGCTGCAGCGACGGGATCTTCTGGGAGCGTGAACGACTCGGCGACAAACTCTCTCATATCGAAATCAGGCTCTGTGTGCTCACGCTCAAATCGCTCTCTGATCTCGGCAAGCTCACGATCGGGAACGGCGTCGACGAACGTCTTTGAGTCACTGAACGTCCCCGATTGTTGGACTGTCTTGAAGAGGTCGCCAGCAAGTTGGGGATAAGAGGAGAGTGAGCGCATATCACTGATATAGAACGGCCCTGATTTGATTCTGGCGGGATTGATTGGGTTCCTGACTATCCGGCGAAGACTTGAGGGTTAAACACCAGACCCACCCTTTGCCTTGGCGACAAAGTATGACTTCGCCGGTGTTGAAGTTCCAGTGATTGCTCTTTACGACCTACTGTGGATCCAGAGACAAACGATCGACTTCAGGTACAAATCTCTTCTATCATGCACGATATTTGTAGTAGTACCGTTGAATACTTAACAGCGGTGAAGACACGTGAATCCCCCGCTGAGCGCGGGGGAGATGACCAGTCGTACGTGGCCCGAATCAGCGAATCCGATATTAGCTACGATAATCGGTCGCTAATCCAGATTAGGATACAGCATTCTCTACCATTATAGTTTGGGTAGAATTTAATGGGATTACCCCTTGTATGGCCTTGTTCTCATTTAGGTGTAGGATGCCAAGCGTTTTGTGTTTGTATAAATAATAATGTTGAATACGATGACTTCACCAGAACGGACGGATCGAACACGAGAACAGGGAATCGAGTTCGGGACTCTTGCAGAGGACCTCACCACAGTAGAGTACCCAGCAGCTTGTACGGAGTTGATCGATACATATGGTGATGAGACCTTACTGCTTCCAAATGGTTCTCAGTCGTTGCGAAACGTGCTTGAGCCACTTCAGGGCGAACAGTTTGATTCATCTGCGGACGTCCGACAGGCCATTATCGGGTTAGTGAATAAGAAGGCGATCGGCCGCGAAGGGTATAGTGATCGAACACCACCCGCACTCGGTGAAGATCATGATCGAGAACCCGAGTCATTCTAAACAGTTATAGTGAACGTAGCGATCGCGCGGCTCATAAAATCGAGGAGATTCTTGAGCGAGCACAAGCCCGCTCTCTTTTTGTTCAATACAGGCAGTCCTGTTTGCTCTATCACTTCGTTTAGCTGCAGCAATCAGTAGCCACTGAACGGTCAGTGGCCGGTTGCTTTCCCGTTCTTGATTGCCGTCGCACTCAGACAGCTGGGACAGCCATAGAGCGTCCCGTCGTTGTCAGCGAACACGCGGTGGAAATCGGCGGTCACGTGCTGGCCACACCCGTCACACTGGGGCATACCTCTAGTAGAGTATTTCTTATTCATCAATTTTGGGATACAATGTAGAGCGGACGGCGTGAGCGATGCCACAGCAGAGTACTAATATTGTTGAATATCGAGACGTGTATTCGGAGATGATCTAGGAGAAGGATCTTTTCTGTGGATCGTTAGCGATTCACTTCCGGATTGTGTGGCCAGTAGTAAGATAGTTCAATTGTAATTAGGATGTATACAAGATTCGTAACTACAAATAGATATTTATATCAGTGATGCAAATATCAATTCTCAGAACGATGAACAGCACTGACCGGCAGTATCCGAAATGGTACTGTAATGAGTGTGGCACACTGCTTCAGATTTCTCCTTGTCCGCACTGTCGGACTCGTGAGGATGTCACCGAAGAATCAATCACTAGCTGATCAACCTTCCGAACCAATCTGCCGAGCACGAAGCCAACAGGCGCTTTCCTAGCGTAATCGCGAACGATGAATCGAGCGCGGTCCCGATTAATCCTCAGTTCATGTACTTCCGTTAACGCGCGCTGTGAGTGGATTGGGACGTACCTCAACGGGATTGCCGACGAATGAACTAACACCGTTTGATTACCTGGAAGAGAGACTGGCTTATTCTATTACAGACGACGCTATGGTCACGTGAATAAGTCCTTGGAGACCTGTTGACTCTTAGTGGGTCGAGATCATAAAGACCGAGTGGAGTCGATTTTCAACTGACGAACAGCCGCCGTTCGGCCCGCTCGTGGCGCATCCCTTGGACATCGATCAGGGGCGTACACGAGCGGAGCTGTTCTAGGTCTCGGTCGGCAGACTCGCGCTCGACGCTCTCGATGACTGGAAACAGGTCGTGGAGGATACGCTGGATCTCCGTGTGTCCCAACCGGAGGAGACGTTGGGCTGCACCTAAGAGACCGGTGACGAAGGCGTAGCCACACACCAGTCGGGCGTCGTATTCGGAGACGCCTTTCGTGGCGGATACGACGCCCAACACGGTGGGGTAATGTCCGCGTGCTTCGTCGCCGACTCGCTCGGCGTAGCGATCGACGAACGCGTGTTCATCGGCGACGACGTCGAGCAGTCGTTTACCCGACGTCAGGGAGCTCTCGCGGAACTCACGTGCGAGTAGCGTCGCGTGCAACCGGTCGTCGACCCGAGCGAGACGGTCAACGTCCCCCTGGCGGGCGGCGCAATGGGCGGCCGAGAGCGCGACCATATCACAAGGCCCGACCTGTCCGTAGAGGTAGTCCGAAAGGAGTTCGCGCAGGTCTTCGCCTGTCTCGACACGTCCCTCCTCGGCGAACGACTCGAACCCGTAGGAGATGGTATAAGAGCCGACCGGCAGAAACGAGTCGGCGAGTCTGAGCGCCGAGAGCAAGCCACTCTCGTCGATCATCCGTGCTTACCGTGGCGGTGTTCGTGGGAGTGACTTGCTGTAGAGCCATGCGCGTGCGAGCCATCGGCGCCGTGATTCTCGTTCGCGTCGTCGAAGAGCTCGGGATCGACCAGTTCGACGCCGATCTCGGCGCCGTCGGGCAGATCCTCTCGAAGGGTCCGATCCATCAATCGACGCTCGCCGACGACCGGGACCAGGAGGTCGTCGTCGCGGATCGCGAGTTCCCAATGCTGATTACCCATGTGGTGGCCCAATTCGAGGGCGTTCTTCCAGCTGATCTCCGGTAGCGAGACTACGAGTGCCTCCCGTCGATCGAACTCGACGACGACCATCCGCTCGTCGCTCGCCACGAGTACGTCACCCGGTTCGAGGTCGGTATCCCCGAGAACGACCCCCAGATCGGTGCCATCCGAGAGTTCGGTCTTGAACCGCGAGCGGTTTCGCTCGCGCTCACTCACAGTGATCCGTTCGAGGGTTCCACCTTCCTCGTGGCGCTGCCGTTGCTCGGCCATTTCCTCGACGCTCCCGAGGATCTCGCGGGCGACGATCACGGCCGGGCCTCCGGGATCTCGGATCCTAATCGTGCGGTACGAACCGCGGCCCAAGCCTCGCGAAGTGCGTCGGTCACGGGTGCGCGCTGGTCGCCGAGGGCGCGGACGATAACACCCCGATCGTCGGGGGACCGTGTCACGCCGGCGTGAACGGCCGACTGATCGTCGTCGATCCGATCGTGAATCCGATCCGTGATCACTTCTGTATTCTCGATTCCCAGCGCGTACAGGGACCCAATGACCGCGAACTCGCCGAGAACGCCAGGAGATTGGGGCGAGCGCTCATCGGGTGCGAGATCGAGCGAATCCTGTAATAGGGGTGTTCCGTTGGACGCGTCGACGCGCAGTTGGGAGCGGTACCGATCGTAGGCGAACCGTTCGCCACGGGCCAATCGTCCAGAAACGACGACGTCCGAAAACAGCACCGTACCACCCTCGTGGAGCGTCACGTCAGCTGTCTGTAGACACCGCGTCCCTTCATGAAGGATCACCGGCTCGGGCAGGTACTCGAGGTACGCGCCCTCTCCGATATCGAGCTCGACTCCAAGTTGGGCGTAGTTGCGCTCCATCGACTGGACTTTCGTTGCGCTCTGGGCGGTAATACGGGCTTTCGCGTCCGGTTTCGCCTCCACCCGGGTGCGGTGGCGATCGCCCTGAGCGACCCCACCGGTCGGCGTCTGCACACACCGGGTGAGCAGCCCCGGTTCGGGGTCGTGATACAGCCCGCGGGTGAGGTGAAACGGGACCTCGACGTACTCGTGGATCGCGCGGGTCGTCCCCTCGACGTCGGGCGCGAGTGTGAGTTCCAGAACGCCGTCCTTGCCGGGCGAGCCCGCAGGGGTCGGGAGTTTCTCAGTGGCGTAGCCCTCGAAGGCAGCGGGCACCGACTCGGCCATCAAAACAGCACCCGATCTTCGATGTCCGCGATCACGTCGTCGATCCCGTCGCCCGTCTTGCAGTTCGTGAAAATAGAGGGCCCCTCACGGACGTCCGCTGCGTCCGAACGCATCACGTCTAGATCCGCGCCGACGTGTTCGGCCAAATCGGTCTTGTTGATTACCAGCAGGTCGGCCTCGACGACGCCCGGTCCGCGTTTTCGGGGGATGTCGTCGCCCTCCGCTGTCGAGATGACGAAGGCGTAGTAGTCGGCCAGTTCGGGGTTGAACGTCGCCGCGAGGTTGTCCCCGCCGCTCTCCAGCAACACGAGATCGAGGTCGGGGTACTCCTCGAGAAACGAATCGATTGCTGCGAGGTTCATCGAGGGGTCCTCCCTGATTCCGGTGTGTGGGCAGGCGCCGGTCTCGACGCCGACGACAAGATCCTCGGGGATCTCGCCCGCAAAGGAGCGCTTGAACTGCTCTGCGTCCTCCTGGGTGAGGATGTCGTTTGCGATGACGCCGATCTCCAATCCTGAGTCCTTGAGCTTCGGGACGAGCCGTTTGATCAGCGCTGTCTTCCCTGAGCCAACGGGTCCGCCGATTCCCACGGTGGGTACGTCCCGGTGGGTGGGCGGGCTGCTCATTCGGCCTCACCCCCTTCGTCGCCGTCCAGTCGAATTGGATCGTGGACGGTCACGAGCTTCGTCCCGTCGGGAAAGACGGGCTCGACCTGGACCATGTCGATCATCTCCGGGATCCCCTTCATCACGTCCGCGCGGCTGAGCAACTGGGTCGCCTCCGAACGCAATTCGGCGACGCTTTTGCCCTCCCGGGCGCCCTCGCAGACCCAGTCCGCGATGTAGGCGACTGATTCGGGGTGGTTCAGCGGCACGCCGCGCTCCCTGCGCCGGCGGGCCATCTGTGCGACGTTGAATAGTGTGAGGCGTTCTTCCTCTTTGGGTGTTAGGTTCATTAGTTGTGGATAGTGGTAGAGTGGTGGGAGTTTCAGAGCAGGTATCGCTGGGTCAGGGGTAGTTCCTCGGCGGGCTCGGAGGTGACCGGCTCGCCGTCGATGAACACCTCGAAGGTCTCGGAATCGACTTTGAGGTCCTCCGGGCAGTACGTGTTGTGAACCATGTCGCTCTTTGTGAGCGGGCGAGTGTCCTTGACGGGCACGACCTCCGACTGGAGGTCATAGTCGTCGCCGACGCCGGCCTCGGCGGCCGCGTTGCTGACGAAGGTCATGCTGGTGGCGTAGGGGACACTCCCGTTCGCGCCGAACCAGGGACGCTGACGTTTGGGCTCGCAGGTCATCAGCGAGCCGTTTGCCTCGCCCATGTTCGCCGAGGCAGGATACCCCCCTTTCAGAACCCACTCGGGTTTGATCCCAAAGAAAGCGGGCTCCCAGAGGGCGACGTCCGCGAGTTTGCCGGGTTCGAGCGACCCCACGTGATCGCTGATCCCGGCGGTGATCGCGGCGTTGATTGTGTATTTGGCGATATATCGCAGGATGCGACTGTTGTCGTTGTCCGTTCCCTCATCGCCCGGCAGCGGGCCGCGCTGGCGTTTCATCTTATCGGCGGTCTGCCACGTGCGGTTGATCAACTCGGCCTGCCGGCCCATCGCCATCGAGTCGGTCGCCATCATGCTGATCGCGCCGGTGTCATGTAGGACGTCCTCGGCCCCCAGCGTCTCCGCACGGATGCGCGACTCGGCGAAGGCGACGTCCTCCGGTACATCGGGGTTGAGGTGATGGCAGACCATCACCATATCCAGATGCTCGTCGAACGTGTTCTCGGTGAAGGGCATCGAGGGGTTCGTCGAGGACGCCAGCATGTTGGGGTGGGCGACGAGTTCGAGGACGTCCGGGGCGTGGCCGCCGCCGGCACCCTCGATGTGGAAGGTGTGGATAGTCCGCCCGTCGATGGCGTCGAAGGTCTGCTCGACGAAACCCGCCTCGTTCAGGGTGTCCGTATGGAGACAGACCTGCACGTCGGTCTCCTCGGCGACCGAGAGACAGGTGTCGATCGCGGCGGGGGTCGCCCCCCAGTCCTCGTGGACCTTTAGCCCACAGGCGCCGGCCTCGATCTGTTCGATCAAGGGGGCGGGCTGGCTTGCGTTGCCCTTCCCGTAGACGCCGACGTTGACGGGCCAGTCGTCGGCCGCCCGCAGCAGCATCTCGATGTTCCGGGGTCCGGGCGTAGCGGTGGTCGCCCCGCCGCCAAAGCCGCCACCCATCATAGTCGTGATCCCGCTGGCGATGGCGTGGTCCGCGAGCTGTGGTGTGTTGAAGTGGACGTGGATGTCGAGCGCGCCCGGCGTCGCGATCAGTCCCTCGCTGGGGATCGCGTCGGTGCTCGACCCGACGATCAGTCCTTCGTCGACGCCGTCCATCGTCTCGGGGTTGCCCGCCGATCCGAAGCCGACGATCCGGCCATCCTTGATGCCGAGATCACCCTTCTCGATCCCCAAAATGGGGTCGATCACGGTGACGTTCGTCAGCACCCAGTCGAGCGCGCCCTCGGCGCTCGTGACCCCGGATGTCATCCCCATGCTGTCACGCAGGGTCTTCCCGCCACCGAAGACGCTCTCGTCGCCTTTCGTGGTGTGATCTCGCTCGACCTCGGCGATCAACTCCGTATCGGCCAGCCGGAGCCGGTCGCCCTCGCTGGGTCCGTACAGCCGTGTGTACCGATCGCGGTCTATCTCGCTCATTACTCCGCTCCTCCGAAGTCGCCCTCACGGGCGCGTTCGAGTGCGTTTTCGCGGTTTGCGTCGAGATCACCCGAGACGAGCCTGTGCATGCCAAAGACCCGACGTTCGCCGCCGATCGCCACCAGATCGACCTCTTGGCGGTCGCCCGGCTCGAACCGGATCGCGGTGCCCGCAGGCACGTCCAGACGCATTCCATACGCGGCCTTCCGATCGAACGCGAGCCCCGGATTGACCTCGAAGAAATGGAAATGCGAACCGACCTGGACGGGCCTGTCGCCCGTGTTTTCGACGGCGACGGTCGCCGTCTCGCGGCCCTCGTTGATCGTCACCGTTCCTTCAGCCGGGAGCAATTCGCCCGGTTTCACGTTCCGCCCCTCCACAATCGTCCGATCATGGAGCCTCCTTTCGCGAGCCCGCTTATATTGATTGGCGTCGATGAAATATTTGTCCAGCCTACGACGCTGAATACGTGATAGTTACCGTTATTCGTGATTATAGAGGACATTCATACGAATCGATCGAGACTGGGCGGATCATTGCGGCCGTTCGTCTACCGGCAGTGATCGCCTCATAGCGATCCCGATTCGATGATCAGTTTCCCGACCCATCGAACGGCCGTTTCTGGACGGATATTCAGTTGATTTCAGCATATTATAGGGTCATTATAGAGTTATGGCTGCGTTAATGAATAGAAAGGAGTCCGTAGACAATCTTTTTATACATAGGTCGGAACCGACTTGACGTCATCAATGAGTGGACGAACAATCAATGATATCGAATATTAGAACAAATAGCGATGAATAATTTGTTTTCTACTGGTCGTTCATCGACCCGACGAGCGTTCCTCGCCGCGGGGGCCACTGGAATCACGGCGACCGCGGGCTGTACGGGCAGTGCCCGACAGGACGCGGATGTCGTTCGGATCGGCGTCCTCGAGGATCGCTCCGGCGGCTTTGCGCTCAACGGCACCTCGAAGTGGCAGACTAGCGTGCTCGCCATCGAGGAGCTCAACGAGGCGGGCGGCATTCTGGGCAAGGAGATCGAGCTGTTCGACCCCGACCCCCAGTCGGACAATCAGCGCTACCAGGAGCTGACCCGACGGCTCATCCAGCGCGAAGAGGTCGACGCGCTCTGGGCGGGCTATTCGAGCGCCGCCCGCGAGACGATCCGGCCGCTGATCAACCAGTACGAGCAGCTGTACTTCTACACGACCCAGTACGAGGGCGGGGTCTGCGACAGCACAATCTTCCCGGTGGGCGCGACCGCCCGCCAGCAGCTCGGCGCGGTCGTTCCCCATCTGATTGAGGAGTACGGTCCCCGTATTTATACCATCGCCGCCGACTACAACTTCGGGCAGATCTCCGGGGACTGGGTGCGGATCCTCGCCGAGGAAAACGGCGCGGAAGTGATCGGCGAGGAGTTCATTCCGCTGGACGTCTCGCAGTTCGGCTCGACGATCAACAGGATCCAGGAGGCCGACCCGGACTTTGTGATGTCGATGCTGGTCGGCCAGAACCACACCTCCTTTTACAATCAACGCGCCTCCGCCGGACTCGACATACCGATCGGGAGTTCGACGACGATGGCCCAAGGCTACGAGCATCGCCGGCTGAACCCGCCCGCACTCGCTGATATGTATGTTGGGGTCAACTACATGGAGGAGGTCGACACCGAGGCCAGCAACGCGTTCGTCGAGCGCTTTTACGACCGGTGGCCCGACGCGCCCTACCTCAACCAGGAGGCCCAGAACAACTACTTCTCAATCCACATGTACGCCGAGGCCGCAGAACGCGCCGGGACGACCGATCAGGAGGCGGTGATCGAGGAGTTAGAAAAGGGCGTCGAGATCGAGGCCCCGGAAGGCACGATCGAACTCGACGGCGACACCCATCACATGAACCACCACATGCGAATCGGGCATGCCGACTCGAATCACGACCTGAGCTTCGGCAACGAGCAGTACATCGGGGCGGGCTTCCTCCAGGAGGTGGGCTGTTCGCTGCCCGACGACCCCGAGACGACCCAGTACCTCCCCGCGGAGGTTTACGACCTATGATATACGACACGCTCAACCTGTTGTTCCAGTTCCTGGATAGCTTCGCCTTCATCGTGCTCGCGACCGTCGGCTTGGCGGTCATCTTCGGCATGATGGGCATCATCAACCTCGCCCACGGCGAGTTCATCCTCGTCGGGGCCTACGGGACGACCCTCTCGTATGGGGCGGGCCTCCCGCTCGCACTGGCGATGGGCGTCGGCGTCCTCGCGACCACCGTCTTCGGGCTCGTCCTCGAACGAACGGTGATGAGACGGCTCTATCATCGGCCGCTGGACTCGATGGTCGCTACGTGGGGCCTGAGCCTCGTTACGGTCCAACTCGCACGGATCGGCTTCGGTAACACGCTGTCGCAGGTCGGGACACCGCTGGGAAGCATCTCATATGGCGCGTTTTCGTACTCGGCCTACCGGGTCGTGCTCGCGGGGATCGCCGTCGCGGTCCTCGTTAGCCTGTACTGGCTGTTCATGTACACCGAGTTCGGAACGCAAGCCCGCGCGACGATGGAGGACGAGCCCACGGCGCGGAGCATGGGCGTCGATACCGGTCGAATCTACCTCGGGACCTTCGGCCTGGGCTCGGCGCTCGCCGGACTAACGGGGGCGCTGTACGCCCCGACGATCACGATGACGCCCGAACTCGGCGCGTCCTTTCTCGTCGAGGCGTTCGTCACCGTCGTCGTCGGCGGCTCCTCGGTGCTCGTGGGTACCTCGCTTGCAGGTGGTTTCCTCGGAGTGGTGAACGCCACCTTCACCAACCTCGCAGGCACGTTCATCGGCCAAGTCGCGATGCTGCTTGCGGCGATCCTCGCGATCCGCCTGCTCCCGGAGGGTATCACCGGCCTGATCGACTCGTGGCGTGCGAAGCGCGCGGAGGGCGGCCAATGAGTCTCAGAACTGTCCTTGACGGCCCCAATACCCGCGGGACCTCCGACCGATTCTGGGCGGCCTTCGGGCTCGCGGTTGTCGCGCTTCTTGGCTACCCGCTGGTGGCCTCGACGTACGCGGTCGCCAACGCCGCGCTGTTTCTCCTCTATGCGATTCTCGGCCTCAGCCTCTGTGTGATTTGGGGCTACTGCGGGATCCTCAGCTTCGGGCAGGTCGCCTTCTTCGGAATCGGGGGCTATACTTTCGGGATCGTCGGCATCAACCTCTCTACGACTACTGGTACGGCGCTTGGCCTGCTCACGGGCGTCGGGGTCGCCACCCTGTTTGCGTTCGTGCTCGGCTACTTCATGTTCTACGGCGGGGTTCGAGACGTGTACGTCACGATCATGACACTCGTGGTCGCGCTGGTGGTCCACACGTTCATGGGCCAGACCGCCGGCAGCGAGTGGGCGATCGGCGAGGCAGCGTTGGGGGGATTCGACGGGATGACGAACATCCCCAACCTCATGCTTGGTGGGATTGAGCTGATCGATACGGCCTTCTATTATGTGGTGCTCCTCGTGCTTCTCGGGACGTATCTCGGGCTGCGCGCGCTGGTCAACAGCGACTTCGGCCGGGCGATGGTCGCGGTCCGCGAGGACGAGGAGCGTACCGAACTGCTCGGCTACGACACCAAACGGATCAAGCTCCTCGTGTTCACGCTCGGAGGCGCGCTCGCGGGCCTCTCCGGCGTGCTGTACGCCTCCTGGGGCAACTACATGAACCCCGCCGTCTTCGGGATCACCTTCGCCGCCCTCCCGGTGGTGTGGGTCAGCGTTGGCGGCCGGGACTCCCTGTTGGGTGCGATCGGTGCGACCTACGCCATCGAGTGGTTCTCCCAGCAGCTCTCGATCACCGGCAGCGAGTACGCGCTGGTCGTCGTCGGCGGGCTGTTGCTGGTGACGATCCTCTGGCTGCCCAAGGGCGTCGCCCCGGCGGTCGCCGACTGGCTGAGCGAAAAGCAAAGTAGTCCGTCCATTCGCGGTCACGAGGAGGTGGCTGACTGATGGCTGCCGAACCAGAACCGTTGCTCGCGACCGACGCGCTGCGAAAGGAGTTCGGCGGGCTGACCGCGACAGACGACGTTTCTCTCACCGTCTCGCCGGGCGAACGGCGGTGTCTGATCGGGCCCAACGGCGCGGGCAAGTCGACGCTGCTCTCGCTGATCACCGGCCAGCTCGATCCCAACGCAGGGTCGATCCGTTTCGCCGGCGAGGCGATCGACGGGCTCTCGCCCCACGAGCGCATCGATCGGGGCCTCAGCGTGAAGTTCCAGGTGCCGAGCGTCTACGGGGAGTTCAGCACTCGGGAGAACCTCCGGTTGGCGCTCCAACGCCGCGTTTCAGGCGAGGAACTCGAGGACGCGATCGTGGATTCGCTGTCGCGATTCGATCTCGCTGACGAGGAGTACGTCGAGGCTAACGCGCTCTCGCACGGACAGAAGCAACGACTGGAGATCGCGATGGCGAGTGCACTCGATCCCGCGCTCTTGTTGCTCGACGAGCCCGTCGCGGGCCTCTCGGTTGAGGAGACCCAGCGGATCGCCGACCTGCTGATCGATCTCAACGAGTCGGTGGGCGTCGCGTTGCTCGTCATCGAACACGACATGAAGTTCGTCCGCGCGCTCGCCGAGCGGGTGACCGTGCTTCATCAGGGCTCGATCCTCATCGAAGGGGAGATGGAGAACGTCGCCGACGATCCAGCGGTCCGGAACGTCTATCTGGGGGAGGAGGTCTGATGCTCGCGATCGAGGACCTCCACGCCTCCTACGACTCGACACCCGTCCTCCGCGGGGTCGACCTCTCCGTGGATGAGGGCGAGATCGTTGGCGTGATCGGGAAGAACGGCGCGGGCAAGACCACGCTGATGAAAAGCGTCATCGGCCTGCTCGAACCCGACTCGGGGACGATCCAGTTCGATGGGCGGGACGTGACGGACGAGCCGTCCGACGCCCGCGCCCGCGGCGGCATGGGCTACATCCCGCAGAGACGGGACGTCTTTCCCTCCCTGACCGTCGAGGAGAACCTCCGGATGGGCGAGTCGATCAACGAGGGCGGCGAGGCGCGCTACGACGCGGTCTACGAGTACTTCCCGATCCTCGAGGAACGCCGGGAGCAGAAGGCGGGGACGATGAGCGGCGGCCAACAGCAGATGCTCGCGGTCGGCCGGGCGCTCGTGGGCAGTCCCGATTTGCTCCTGTTGGACGAACCCTCGGAGGGCGTCCAGCCCTCGATCGTCGCGGAGATGAGCGAGACGATCGGGCAGATGAGCGAGGAGACGGAGACCACCGTGCTGTTCGTCGAGCAGAACCTCTCGGTGATCGACGCGCTCGCCGAGCGGTGTTACGTTATGGAGAAGGGACGTATCGTTGAGGAACTGGCGGCTGTCGAGCACGAGACGGTCGCGACGCATCTCGCGGTGTAGCAGGCGGAGACGGATTTCGGGCGGAGGTCTGACGAGAACTGCTACATCCGCTCACACGACAGATACCGACGCGCCGCCGGGATGGTCAGCGGGATCACATCGGGATCGACGATCACCTCGAATAACCGAACGGTCGCGGGTGGGCGAAGCCCCTGGGATTCCAGCAGGGACCGATCCGTCAGGACGTCCCGAACGGTCCCGTCCGCCGCGATCGACCCGTTCCGTCCGACGAGGACGACCCGTTTTGCGACCTTGGGGATGAGGTCGAGCGAGGGAGTGAACACGAGCACAGTCCCGTCGTGATCGTCCAGCAGGCCGAGGATTCTCTCGCGATATTGAGCGTCGACCGCCCCCAGGGGCTCGTTGAGGAGGAGGACCTCGGGATCGAAGGAGAACACGCTTGCCACGGCAGCGCGTTGTTTCTCGCCGCCAGAGAGCCGGAACGGTGGCCGATCCACTTTACCGACCGGAATCACGTCGAAAAGTAGTTTCAGATCATCTGGATGGGGATCGTCCGCTTCCATTCATTTTGGCGAGAAGTCAGTCAAGCGCTCAACGGTGGCTCTCGCTATCTTGGATTATCGTGACGTCGGCAGAGATGGTCGGTCGGTGCTTCTGGGTGTTGGCGGGGGTGTCCGCTTGTGAGCAGACGACACACAGCGTTGGCCATACTCTTTGACGACGTCGACGTCAATTCCGAGGTCGTCCGCGACCGTTTCTGGACTCTCCCCTCTATCGATCAATCCTAATAGAATCTGATCGAGTAAGTCGTAGGGCGCACCAAGGTCCTCAGCATCGGTCTGTCCGGCCCAGAACCCGGCGGTCGGCTCCTTCTCGATGATTCGTTTCGGTACACCAACGTACGGTGCGAGGGCCCGAACCTCGGTCTTATAGAGGTCCCCCAGGGGGTACAGGTCTGCCCCACCGTCACCGTATTTCGTAAAATAGCCAAGCAGGAGTTCTGACCGGTTCGCCGTTCCGAGCACGAGCGACGAACGCGTGTTTGCTGCGTAGTATGCACAGACCATCCGAAACCGTGCAATGGTGTTCCCGCTCACCACCTGATCATCGGTTGGTCCAATCGTCGATTTCACCAACTCTGTGAACAGGTCGAGCAGCCCCTGGAGATGAATTTCTTGGTACTCAATTCCCAAGCCATCCGCGATCGTCCGGGTGTCGATGGCGTTGAGGTCCTCAGTTTTGTGACAGGGAAGTCCCAGCGCCAGCACTTGCTCGGTATCGAGTGCCGCTGCGGCGACGGCTGCCGTCACCGTTGAGTCAATTCCGCCGCTCATTGGGACGACAACACCCTCCACGTCTGCCTCCTGGACACGCTGGCGAACGAATGAGACGGTTTCTTCCCGAATCCGCTCGGCCTCTGCTGATTCGACCAGAAATCGTTTCTCATCTCGATCTAGATGTGAGTGATTGGTATTCGTTTTATACGCTATATTATGACCATATTTATTCTTCTATCAGTAATAACGAACCAACTGAGGATATATAAGCACTATCCTTAAACAAGCAAAGGATATATCAGAATCCGAAAGCCTCTAGCTCACACCGCTCGTCTACTGGCACACTAGAGACGATCAATGCTCAGTCAATCCTGACGCTGAATTGGAGTGTTGCGCGTAAGTACTATAGGACACTGTTATCGATCGCCTGTTGGTGCTGTGCTTCCTGTTGCTCGACGACGACAACCTCGCGATCCGTTTCGTGGAGTCGGGTTGCAATGGTCTTCCCGAATGTCCCGTATCCACAAATGATGATGTGATGGTGCACTGGGACACCTGCTGGATCATCTCCCAGATGGGTACCGCGTCTGTGGATTCAGTGGCGCCTCTGGTGGAGCTATCACCGCGACAGCCGCCTGGTACGGCTCCTTTCGAATGCTCAGACACCGAAGGGTGTACTAGAGGGACTGTGGAGCGACATCGCTGCGACCACTGGCTGGGAACAGTGGGTAAACACCGCCGCAGTGGTGACAGCACGACTGGACCCAGGTGGACTTCTAACCCCCTCTCTAAGTCCATATCTCGTTCTCGACGGCAGTATAGCCCACCAACAGCTGTCTACGATCCTTTCCGAGCACATAGGGTTCGATGAATTCCAACAGTTGCTTGCTACTGATAACCAGCCTCCCCGTCTCTTTGTCGGCGCTGTCGATCCCTTGAATGGATACCCGGCTACGTTTACAAACGAAGGAGTAACCCTGGATGCGCTACTAGCCTCTACCGCTCTTCCCACGCTATTTCGTGCCGTCGAGATCAATGATCGTCCCTACTGGGACGGCGTGTTCGCGCAAAATCCTCCAATCCGCCAGTTCGTCACGACGGCGGCCCTTCCTCCGATCGACGAGCTCTGGATTGTCCAGCTAACCCCGCAATCTGTCGATGAAACGCCGACCACAACCGAAGCGATCGCAGACCGAATGGCACAGCTCGTCGGAAATCTCTCACTCCAGCACGAACGCGTCTTCATCGAGATAGTGAGCGAGTGGGCCGCCAACGGGTACTTGCCGGAAGATCGATTCGCCACGACGACGATTCGGACTATCGCCCTCCCCCAAGACAAGGCCGCAGCATCCACTGTCGATCGACGGCGCTCGTTCGTTGAATCCCTCTTTGCTGACGGTCGTACGGAGGCCATCCACCTGCTCGAACAACTCGAGATCTATCCTCACGCAGTCGAAACGTGGTGTCTCAAGCGCGTGGAGTGATGGACTCCGTCGGATCGCGCGAAGTCGCCATGTGACACGCCGAGGAATGCGCGCTTCGATGAGTCTCGAAGATGACGACTGAAAGGAAGTTGTGGCGCTGTTGAAATCCAATGAATTGGATACGGTACTCGGTGAGGCAGTTGAACTTCCGATACAGTACTTGTCACACGTCGGTTAACTATAGTACTAAGGAAGACACACGCCCACCACTCTCCAAGGTATTCGCAGTTGGAACGGATTACTGACGTTTATCGTCCTTCTCGTCCACCTCCTTCCAATGGCCGGGCTCAACGCCGTGGATTTCTCCTTTCGCCTCGCGTTTACCCGGCCAGAACGCAATCAAAAAGACAGTGATATAGAACAAAGCCAGCACTGTTGCGACGACCAGGCCAGGGATCCCCGGGAGCGCCGCGGCCTGAGTCCACTGTGCTCCGGGGCTAAAGAGAGTGATCTTAGAGACCCAGGCGAGCCCGACGACAACAAACAGTAACGCGTAGACCCGACGGACCCGACGAGACAGGGCTTCAAGGTATGAGACCTTGAATGTCGGCTGACGAAGATCGTCACTGATTTTTTCTCTCCAATTCGGATGGTATTCGACGTCTGCGGGATTGAAGACGTTCGCGAAGACGTTCTCCTCAATGAACCGGACTTGAGACCGCCATACGTCGAAGAACCGATAGCGTCGGACTTCGAAAAAGAGGAACATACCCAGCAGTATCAGCCCGATCAGCAAGAGGTACGCCGGCATACTCTCGCTTGCAAACACTATTGAGAGCAACGCGGCGATCAGGGTGATTGCCCAGTCGGTTGTTCGGTCGAGCCGATCCTGTGCCCGTGTCGTCTGACTTACACTCCCTCGATAAAAATGCGGGAGGACCGAAAGGAACGCTTCTGGATCAGCGCCGGCATTGGCCGCAACCTCCTCATCGTGAGCATCAAGTCGGTCGGATGTCTCGTCCATATCAATTGCACACCTCCGACGGGGATAACGCTCTCTACGTGCCCAATACAGTGAGACAAGCATCATCTGCTCTGCTATAAATTTCATCCCTAATCTATAAATCTTATATTAGATAGAAAAAGAAGCTTCATCGAAATAACAGCGACGATGGGCTGAATGCATTCTCCGGGGCTTGTTTAGATATTCAGCAGGCCAGTCCTGACAACATCCAAAGAGCCAGAGTCCTGTCTCGATAACTGTACTTCATCAATCGGGCCTCTGTCAGCTAGCGTTTGGAGGCGATCAATGGCCCCAATCTGGGGTGGATTGAGTCCACTGGGGCCCAACGTTCGCACTCGAACGACCGCTCGGACTGGGTTTCTGCTCAGAGATTTCCTCCGCTTGTTGTCTGCTGTTGGCAGACATACTGAGTCCCTGTCCGATCGACGTGATCCGTTGTGGTGAGTATCTGGAGTAACGGGTAGAGGGTGATCTTCTTCATTCCGAGTGCGGCGTGCAGCTCATCGATTGTTGCTTCATTCTCGACCCGTAAATAGAGGTAAACGAGTTTGGCGTCGGCTGTATCGAGCGTCTCTGGCAGGTTGAGGTCTGCGTGTCGCTGGTGCTGTGATTGGGTCTGGATCACAGTGATGGATCGCTCGCCAGTTCAGTAAACAGCCCACCTGTCACACCACCGTCTTCATGCTCCGGGTGATGTAAGCACCGAATCTCCTCGTTGACTACGACGAGCTTTTTCCCACAACGTTTCGTCTACTCGATGTCGTCTTTTTCGAGCTTCTCGAGAAAGTTCATGATACGGGCCACAGTCTGACCATTATACCGAGGTGGGAGGTACAATTACGAGTGGTACGTAGCTCCGAAAGGCTGCTTAGGCCAGTTTCCAGCAGGGAATCTACGAAAACGGAGCGACAGTGGGAGTTCGCCTACACTACTTCGCTAGAGAATCGTCGGTCTTAGAGGTCGCGGGGCTGAACGGTCTTGCGATCGTTGTCTGTGGCTCGTTGGGCTGCATCCTCGAGTAATTCTTCGACTTCCTCGTCGAGTGAGTCGTAGAAATCCGACGCGACGTTCTGATCATCGAGCGTCTCTTTGACTGCCGACTGAACGATGAGATCTGCCATCAACTGCTGTTACAGAGGGTGCTACTGTATGCTTTCTGTTTGGGATACCATGAAAGAGCATTAGTAGAACCGCTCTGGAGACGCGTGGAGTTACTAACTGAATCACGAACTCCTATCATCCAGAATTTCACGCGTTAATTGAATCGATTGAGATTCGCTTCCAACGCAGTCATGGAGCTATTGAGCAATAACTGGGGTGGTATACCAACCATGGTTATTATTAGCACAGACGGCGTATACAACTAGTGTCAAAAATACACTATCTTCGGGCCCGACTCCCGATATAACACAGAGGAGAGTTTCCAATGCAATCTTCAGACAGTGACCGTACTCTCACCTTGCCCGCAAGTAGTACCAGTGACCACAAGACAGCCCGTTCTAATATAAACCGATTGTATCGAAAACGGTTGTTCGAGACATTGAAACAAGCCATTCAAACCGGCCATAACGGGGTCGATATTGTTCATCTCGACCAGGAATCCAGGACCGGACTCAGGCTGAATGTATGGCAGGCAACGAAATGGAAAACAGAACCCCCAGCCATATCTGCAAACCACTGCCGAAGATACGATTTTCGCTATTATGATCGCGAAAAGCTTCTTGCTTCCCTGTCGCAGGGCGAATGGCCCGGTGTCCATGAAGGGAGACACATTTTACCGGCTGAATACGGGCAGAAATGGCAGCCTAGTTACTCCCTCTGAATCTCGCACGTAGTTTCTGACAGAGATTAAGTAGATGGCTACCCAGAGCGACACATCGTTCGTCTGTATCTCTCGATCCTCCAAGTACAATCAACAGGTGTAAACTAACCTCTGATACGTAGTATATGTAACTCTATGGCCATGTAAATTTTTCAAATGAGTGCGTGGTTTTCAAAACGGAGAAAACTATATCACGCTGCTTTAGGTGTCATCGCACGGAAGGCCAGCACGGCACCAACCACGAACACGAGTGTTGCGAGGTAGATGGGAGCAAGGTGTGTCACCCAGTTATGTGCGAATCCACCCAGATAGTGCATCGGCAGAGCGAGCGCCAGCGCAACGACTGCTGCTGTGACGGCAGTCACCAACGCCCACAGCTGGCCGGTGCGGACGCCATACCAAGCTAACGCTGCGACCGCAACGCCGGTAGCGATGATGAACCCAGCGAGGGCGACATGAAGATGGGTGATGTAGTACACCGCTTCTGGGTTTGTCCCAGCCAATTCAGCACGGGTAAGGCCATCAAGCATGTGCACCCCGAGTTCGAATCCACTACCGATGAGTGCGAGAACCAAGAAGACGAGGCCGTAGCCAACGAAAGCCACCCCAGCAAGGGCCATCATAAGTGATCCATTCCGTAATCGGGAACTGGTTTTGATTTCTGTTTCCCGGGACGGTATTGTTGGTTGCTTTGTAGCCATATTCTACACTGTTTATCATTATGGTCTACAAAGAGATATACTATTCTATGGCAAGACCATCACGTCTGATAACTGACGATCCATCTATAGTAAGAAGGCTAAGTATACTGTACTCACCGATGATTCGGGCGATCGATAAGTATGCTATCACGCCAGAGGAGTACATTGCTGGCCGGGAGCTAAAACATCGCATTTAACTTACTCCCTGAGCGACAGTGCCCTGCTCTGAAGAAGTGATATATTCTTCTCAGTGAGTCGCAAGTAGATACGAGAAATCACATATCAATCTATCTTTTGTGTGAATTTCGTTAAAATGGACGCTATAATTGTGCAATATCCAGAATCATGAAACACGGATGTGAAACCTAGCAGGGGCACGGAGAATAGAATCGCAGGTAGTCCAAACGTTGTATGACTCAGCAGCCGTCCGCCTGCTGTACAAGATGCGACAAACGACGAAGCCACATTATTAGATGACCTCCGGCGAACCGTCAGCGACAGTCGACTCCTTATGGAATATCTGCAGGTGACAATAGAGCTGGTGCATGATATATGATTCTATCTGAAGACTGAAAACAACAGTATTCTGCTGGAATATGTATTATCTATTCGGACTAAATTTTCTCTTCTTTAAGATACGTTGATAAGGAGCGTAGCTCCGAAGTATCCCTTCCAAAGGCATCAATGTCGTTGTGATCAGTCACGTTGGACATCTCCAGTGATCGGGCCTGATTAATACCGAAGGGTATCCATGGAAGGGGCTCAGCCGCGTAGAGGCCAACCTGTGCGAGCCACATCGGCACCGAGACAATCTTGACGGATTTTCCTTCTGCTTGATAGAGCATCCGAGTGACCTCACCAAACGACAGTACTTCCGGCCCCCCAAGATCGTATTCCTTGCCGCCATGTTTCTCCTTTTCGAGTGCGTCAGCGGTGATGCGGGCAACGTCTTCAACCCAAATTGGCTGAAATGTCGGTTCATCCCCTCCGTTCGGAAGAACGGTCACGTAAGGGGTAGTGTACGTTTTAATGAACGTAAAGGTCTCACTTCCCTCTCCAAAGATAAATGATGGACGCAACACGACCCAGTCGAGATCTGAGTACTCGATGATCATATCACCGAGCCCCTGTGTCCGCCAATAGGCAATTGGACTCTGCATTGTTGCTCCGAGCGAACTCATCTCAACGTATCGATCGACGTCGTGTTGACTTGCAGCGTGGGCCGCATTTACTGCACCGCCGATACAGACTGTATCGTGAAACGTCCCAGGACGAGGTTCGTGAAGTGGTGGGAGCGCCGTGAGATTGACAGCGGCATCCTGATTCTCGTATGCATCGACAATCGAGTCATAATCTGTCACATCACCAGTTTTCGTTTCAACCTCATCGGGGAGTACGTCAGGATCTGGTGATCGGGAAAGCGAGGTTACCATGTGACCACGCTCGACGAGTTCGGGACAGAGATAGCGTCCAACGAATCCATCACCACCTGTAACGAGTATATTCATTGTTCTCCCCTCCCAGCGGATGCTCGTACCTGCTTACTACCCAGTGTTTCGGAGAGAGGTAAAGAGGTACGTTGAGCAAACGACCCATTTGAAGAGAACCGTCGATACACAACAGCGCTAATGAGCGCAACCAGCACGAGTCCGACAGAGATCAGTTGCGTGGGATGTGTGATCGCCCAGAGCAGGTAACTCCGGCTTCTCGCTCGCTCATCGAATCGTCCGTGGACACCATAGTCCGTTTCATCGTCGACCGGTTCCCAGAGGTTGTACTCCCTGCCGGGATCCTCCGGCTCGACAGTCATCTGTGCTCCCCATCCGGATCGGGCCAACAAGTGATCGAGCCACCGAGGGACGAGTCGATTACCCAGTATTGCCTTCACCGTTGACCGCCCGACCCACAGTTCGTCGCGATCATGATGGGCCACCCAAACGATGGCATCCGCCGCGACTTCGGGCTGATAGATCGGCGGGACGGGCTGGGGTTTGTCTGGGAGGCGACTTTTCACCCACTCGAACTGTGGTGTGTTCATTGCCGGCAGTTGAACCATCGACAGTTGGACGTTGCTCTCGTCGTGGAGCAGCTCGGTACGCACTGATTCAGTGAACCCCTGAATGGCATGTTTTGAGCCACAATACGCCGACTGTAACGGAATGCCACGATAGGCCAGCGCCGACCCGACTTGGACGATCGTGCCCTCGTCTCGTGGCACCATTCGATCAAGCGCGACTTGCGTGCCGTACACGCAACCGAGATAGGTCACATCGGTAACTCGATGGTACTCATCGGCTTCCATTTCGTTCGCCGGCGAGAACACGGAGGTCATCGCATTGTTCACCCAGACGTCGATCGGGCCGAACTCGTTTTCGACAGTCTCTGCTGCTGCTTCGACCTGATCGGCGTCGGCAACGTCAGTCGGAACGACTAAGGCCTCACCACCTGCCGCTTCAACGTCTCGTCGCGCACCCTCAAGTCCCGTCTTACCGCGTGCGAGGAGGCCGATCCGCGCTCCCCGTTCGGCGAAGGCTCGAGCTGTCGCTCGACCGACGCCGGCCGATGCTCCTGTTACCACAACGACTTCGGATTGGTTCATTGTGTCCATATGGATCATTTCCTGTATCTGTTCAAACAATGTAGCGTGGCCACCATTCGCCGTACTGGTCCCGAATCGTTCCGCGGGGGATACTAAGGAGGATCAGCAACAAGCCGATGAGGGCGCCATTTGCCGTCACGAGAATCGGCGCACCAAATACCCAGGGCGCCGCGATCACCCAGACACCGAGTGGGAGATTGAGGAACCGAACGGCACGTGCCGGTTCGCCCGTCGCAATGACGGTGAACGAGACGATGAGTGCACCGACGAGGTGGCTACTATTGACCAGTGGTCCCTGTGTTCCAAAGACCGCCGGTGAGAGCATCAACCAGAAGCCCAGCGCCATCGCACCCAGCAAGTACCAGGGAATCGAGACCCCCCAAAACATCCCCGCGGGCCGATCGCGCTCCGAGCGCGTCTCTCCGTTCAGGCCGGCGTCCTCCTCAGAGAGATTTCCGCCCATCCAGAACGCGTGCCAGAGCCCGACTCCCTCACTCATTCGGCGCTTGAGGAGCTGCATCATCGCGACGACCTCGTCGACGGTCAGCGAGATCATCCAGAGCATCCCGAACGCCGAGAGCAGACAGAGCGTACACCACGTGCCCACGAGAAGCGGCTGGAAAATGACGAGCAATACCTGGACAAAGCCAAGCGGGATGACGACGATCCCGAAAAAGGAGACCATCCACGGCATCGTTCGCCAGCGGCTCTTATCTCCCATAAAGCCCATCAGCCCCTCAATGGCGTACGCGACCGCACCCAACCCAGCGTCCGAGACGGGAAACGCCGCCGAGACGCGCGAATCGAGTATCTGGACGGTGCCATCTCCGAAGAACGGATCCCAGACGAAATCGATGTGTCCGAGCTGGTAGGCGGCCATGTAGCGCGAGACGAAGAACCCGAAGAGTCCCAGTGCGATCAGTGGGGCGCGCTGGGCTGCGGTCGAGGGGTTGTACGACCAGCCCGGGGGGACAGTCGCGCCGTCCATCTCCATTCGCATCATGATGATGATCGAGAACGTAATCACCAGGATGCCAACGAGCGTATCGTTCAGGTAGCCGGCGGCTGTCGGTGCGTGGAACACGAGCGGTGCCATTAGCAGCCAGAGCCCCACGAAGGCGTTGGCGTACGACGCCCAGGGATTCTCCCGTACGAGCGTCACCGTACTTAGTCCAATGAGAACAACACCGGTGACAATGTCACTCACCGACAGGAGTGTGCTCTCGTAACCGAGGGTGAACGGACTGAATAACAACCAGAGGCCAAACGAGATGACACCGTACTGGATCCACCGTTCTTTAAGTGGATGGTTGAGCATCATCTTGCCCGGTTCTTGCATCTCACCATTCGACGAGTCGTCGTGGTGATCCTGCTCGTCAGTCTCCGACGATCGTGTCGTATGGTTTTCGGTCATTGGGTCTCACTTCCAGCTTGGGATCGTGTCGTACAATCGGACGCTGCACTGCCTTGCGTGTCTCTTCTCGCACCGTTTTCGGCGGGTGGTTTCGCATCCGCTTCGTCCGGGTTGAGCCCGCTGTCGGACTCTGTCGACAGAGCGAGTGCCCCGTTTATGAGCCCAATATGACTGAACGCCTGCGGGACGTTGCCGAGTTGAATACCCTCCTCGGAATCGACCTCCTCGGAAAGAAGACCGAGCGGGCTCACATGCTGTCTCGTGTCCTCGAATATCGCCTCCGCCTCGTCTACCCGTCCGGACTGAGCCAGCGCTGAGACAAGCCAGAACGAACAGAGGAGGAATGCACCCTCCTCGCCGGGGAGTCCGTCATCGCCCTCGTAGCGCATGACCAACCCACCATCGACAAGCAACCGGTCCAGAATTGCGTCGATCGTAGACTGGACACGACTGTCGTCGGCCGGAAGAAAGCCGACGAGTGGAATCAGGAGACTCGTCGCGTCGAGTCGGTCCTCGTCGCCGAACGCACTCACGAAGCTCTCGGCCGTTTCGCTGTACCCCTTCTCGAGGACGGTCTCCTTGATCTCGCGCCGGCACGTCTCCCAGCGATCGGTAGGCGCGTCGAAGTCGGTCTCTGCGGCGATTTTAAGCCCGCGGTCAAGGGCGACCCAGCACATCATCTTCGAGTAGACGAACTGCTGACGGTCCGTTCGCATCTCCCAGATGCCTGCGTCAGGCTCCTCCCACGCCTCACACACGTAGTCGATGAGATCATACATCGCCGTCCAGTCGTCCTCGTCGACGGTCTTCCCGTAGCGCGTCGTCTCGTAGATGCCGTGAATCAGTTCACCGTAGACGTCGACCTGGTGCTGGTCTGCCGCCGCGTTACCGACGCGGACGGGTGCTGATCCACGGTATCCCGAGAGGTGATCGAGCGTCCGTTCGTCCGGAACGGGATCGCCATACACGCTGTAGACCGGGTTGACGTCCGACGGAGGCCCACGCGAGCAGTGGGTCAGACAGAGATCAAAGTAGTCCTTCGCCTCCTCGACATGCCCTAGTTCCGTGAGTGCCCGCACGGTGAACGCCGCGTCTCGAATCCAGTTGTACCGATAGTCCCAGTTCCGTACGCCCCCGATATCCTCGGGAAGCGACGTTGTAGGAGCTGCACAGATCGCGCCCGTTTCGTGGTTGATCAGGAGTTTGAGAACGAGCGCAGATCGCACGACGTCCCGGTGCCATGGTCCACCCACCGAACATTCATCGCCGTCCGAGCAGGTATGAACCCAGTCTCGCCAGTAGTCAACGACGTCGTCGAGAATCCCCTGGTGGTCGTCTGATTCGAGGGGCGGTTCGTGGCCATATCCCAGGACGAACCAGTGGGTATCTCCTTCCTCGAGAGTGACCGTCGTTCCCGCACTCTGCGCTGAGACCGACAGCGGAACCGAGCTCGAGAGCACCGTGAACTCCTCGTCTCCCCGCGCGATCGCTCCCTCTTGGATGGACTCGAAGGTCGGCGTCGTCCGAGCGTACTCGAACCGAGGCGTGAAATCGACACGGAGCTCGACCTGACCGTGCTCGCACGTCACACGTCGGAATATCGTCTCCATCGGCGTTTGGTCTTCTCGAGCGAGCGGCGGGACAGGCATGAAATCGGTGACCGTCGCCTGACCTGAGACCGTTTGAAAGCGCGTCTGGAGCACGTTCGTTCGGTCAACGTACTCCTGAACCGCCTCGAACGATCGTGTCGGTTGGACGGTGAAGTGGCCACCTCGCTGATCATCGAGAATACGAGCGAAGATGCTCGAGGATTCAACGTGGGGAAAGCAACACCAGTCGATCGCCCCGTCAGAGCCAACGAGCGCGACCGTCTCCAGATTGCCGATGATACCGTACTCTTCTAACGGTTTGTATCCCTCATCGTTCGACTGTACCCTGTTCGAATCTCGTGAGGTCATTGTGACATCTCGTCTGAGGAGGAAGTGGCCGACCGTTCTATACGAGGTGCTGCATAGACGTTATACCCCGCGAATGCTACTACCAGTACGCCTACAGAGACACTGTTCCACAGTGCTCTACCGGAGATCCCATAGACGAACGGGGCGATAATAAGCCAGCCTCCAAGGACACCATTGATTGCTGCTACGCGTCGGTTGATGGTTCCCTGTGTTCGCTCGGAATAGTAGTTATACCCCGCCAGGATCACAATTATCCCGCCGACGAGGGGGTCGTTCCAGTGGTCTATTGCTAGAGCATCTAGGAGGGAAGCGACAATGAGCCAGAGGCCCAGTACGCCGTTGAACGCTGTGATCCACTGTAATGGAGATCTCATTAGGAAATATCGGGGACAGGTCGGGACGGTGATCTGATTCTAATCGATGGCTTAGGCTGATGCCATCTCGCGGCAGGTTTCCGCGCACTCACGGAGCACGTCAGCACAGACCTGGCAGTGCTCAGCATCATGGCGCTCACATTCCTCGGCGCATTCCTCACAGGCTCCCGCAGTGACCTCAGCGAACTTGCTACTGTAATTGGAGTCGCGCGCCATGAATCGAGCGTGGAGCGTCGTGAGGTCGGCGACGTCCCGACAGAGGCGCAGACACTCAGCCATCTCCTCGCCTTCGCCAGCACATTCATCAGCGCACCACTCACACGCCTGAGCGCACGTGAAGCACTCATCGATACAGTCGGCGGTCGTACCTTCCACGTGATCGATTTGGGTTAGCGCCATTGCAGGTTACACTATGAGAGGGCCATACTTTGTTATCCGTTCCCCAGGTTCAGGCGCTAATTAATGAGACGGGACTAATGCCGGCTTAGGGTGGACCAGATAATCCATGAGGTCCATCGGTAGAGCGCTTCACAGGGGGTTTCGATAGTGGCGTGTACTGTCAGTCTGTTGTAGCAGATGCGCCTTCGGGACTGTCTCTAGTGAGTGGCACCCTATCTAATATCGGGTAGTAATATACGGTCGGATCAAGCCGGCACCGGATTAAAGGGATCACCTACTCTTCTCCCGGATATAGTGGATACAACGATTCACACACTCGGTGCGATCTTTGCGATTATCGGCGGGACTGGAGCGGGGCTACTTTCGGTCTTAGTGTGGAACGTTCTTCGTGAATCCCCGTTTGGCACTATTATCGCTCTCCTTTCGATAACGATGTCCGGGATGATCGTCTACCATGTCGTTTTGTTCGCCGTTGGGGCTGATTCATTCTTCTTGGATACGTTTCGAAGTGCTTTACAGACGATCCTCGCCATCTTCCTCTGGTTGGTCATCGTAACGCATCACCAACTTCAGCACACCGCATCCGGGTCCGGAGGCTGATTCCAGATGCTTAATATATCTCTGTTTACTGCGTACAATCTTATAATAGGGCTGGTAACGGGAATTGGCATCATCTATTTCCTCCTGTTCAAACAGACCGTTATAGAGTACCGAGGATTTCTCTTCATGACGATCACTGGCTTAATGCTGTTTCTCGTTGGCGGACCCGTCGTTGAGGTCGTCTACCCGAAGTTCGTCCACTGGGTTCATGGTATTGCAGCCGTGCTCGTCATTCTTGGCCTGTATAATCCGGTGCAGAACGACTCGCGGCACGACCTCTGGACGGAGATACTGCTGAAGGATCCAACGCAAGTGCGACGGGCTTCTGAATGGATGCTTCCAGTTGACGATGCAGTTCTCAGCTTATTTCATACTACCGACCTTATTCTGACGCCTTCTATTGTCGCATACAATATCGATTATAGTCGGGATGAAGTGAATCGCCGACTAACGGAGTTAGAGCAGCGAGGTTTCGTCGAGAAGGTCGAACGCGGGAAGTATCGAATAACCGCGTTAGGAAAACAGTATATCGAGGGACCGGCATCGTCTGATCTCAGGAACCATCTGCAGTATCTCCGGCAAGCTCACTCCAAACGATAACTCTATGTCGTCCTATGGGATCGGTTCGCCTATCTACCGTTATTTTGTATTGCGATAGGTTGAGAGCCCACACTCTATATCCGATAATGCGTTGAGGCTGGCCTGCTATCTATGTATCACCAGAAGAATACACCCAAGTACGAGCAAAGTTAGTGTCGATGCTGGCCACATAGATGCACGAAACGGATAATCCGATACTCACCGGGCCGGTTTGCCCCGACACCTATAGGAGGATGTTCAGCGGACTTGACTAACATGTGCATATCGTGACCGAACTCTGTAGCTAGGCCTCACTAGTTTATTCGTTCGGACTTGATCGCTCTCAGACGCAGTCACTGGTTGAATCTAGCAGAGGGTCGGCTTGCGGCTAGCCATCGTTCAACGACAGCACTGCTAAGCGCAACCCAGCACAAGCCTGGCAGAGACCCGTTGCTTAGGATGGGTAAGCACACCGTGTCATCACAAATGTGGTCTACCAGATTTGAGATATTTGCTGGTGCTCATTCGGTTTTAGGCTACTTCGTACCCCTCTCTCAAGAGCCCTATATTTCGCTGAGGAGGTTCCTAGCTTCCTCTTGAAGAGATTGTTGGAGGGATCCATCTTCAACGAGTTTCCGAAGCATCGAATCACACTGTGCGGTGCCGAGAGAACGGAGTGCTTGCTGTCGAAACTGATCGTCTATATCCTCATTTGATACAAGTCTCGCGAGTTCATCGCACTCGTTTGCCAGTTTTAGCTCGTGAATGGCATCCATTCGATCGTCCTGATCTGCGGATGCGTTAGCAGCAAGCTCAACACACTCCGTCGGTGTTCGTGAACTCATACGATTCAGTTCAATCTCGCTATCAATAGTCTTTGAGGAAAACGGACGGTCAAGATCTCTTCCAATCGCCGTCAATCATTAGAGAAGTGTCTCAAACAGACGCGTAAATAATAGATGCAGCACGACTCAGTCGAAATTTGAGTACTCAATAACCATATCACCGAGCCCCTCTGTCCGCCAGTAGGCGATGATCTGCGGTGCCGTATCCCTCGTAAGTGCTTTTATGACCCAGTTTCACTGTTACTACTCGTTTATAAGCCCAAAAGTTGATAATGAATATAGATGTTATGGCGATATGCCCCAATGTGATGGGTGTGGTGAACACGTGACCGTAGATTTCCACCGTGTGTTCGCTGATAATGATGGAGGCTCTATGGCTGTCCGGCTTGTATGAGTACAACGGCAATCAAGAACGGGAAAGCAACTGGCCTGTAAGTCATTCTGGTCACCTTGTGTAACAAAAGATCGTTACAGGAGAAGTGGATTGCACAAGGTACTGTCGGACTAATCACACCGTGGTGTGATATGGTTCCGAAGGTAGAACCAGCAAAATCGTTTCTACTCCCTCCACTACTACTGTACTATACTAGATTTGTTCAGAGTTATGACTAGGAGAGGAGGGCGTGCGTGGGATAGTTGTCGTCGACTATGCTCCTTGTTGTTGTCCCGTTGTTAGGTCATCACGCTCTCTGTAGGGGGTTGCTCAATATCCCGATCACAACGATCGTGATAGCGGTCGGCTGCTTCCTCCTCGACCACGACGAGTTTCTTCCCGCGCCGCTTGGTTTGTTCGACGTCGTCCTTTCCGAGCTTCTCGAGGAAATCCATGACACGGGCCACAGTTTGCGTGTGTGGCTTCGTTCCTTTCATCGCGGTAAGACCTTCGTGATGGTTCGACTATCGAGCACGAGCCCAGCAGGTGCCTTCTCGGCGTAGTCACGAACGTCCCGAGCAATGAACCGAGCGCGCTCCTGGTTCGACGTGAGCTCACGATCGGCGACGTGCTCGGGGAGCGCACAGATCCGCTCAAGCGGTGTTTCGACGTTTTGTGACTCCGTTGTTGTCTCCGCCCCCGAAGCGCCGTTGTTGGAAGCGAGCGCTTGTACGTCGTCGAGTCGACTGTGGGCTCGATCAACGTCCTCCGTCGTGTTTTGAAGGATCGATCCCACGGGAATCCCGGCGATCCAGATATCCGTCAGGCCTGCAGTGTCGCCGTCTGCGTTGATCTCAATGGGGTCGTTGTCGCGCTGGGCTTCAAGCTCCTCGATGCGGTCGTCCTTGCGTTCGACTTCGGCCTCGAATTCTGCAACGCGGTCGGTAAGCGTTTCGAGCTGTTCACAGACGGACTCAAGGGTTGGGTCGTCGGTCGTCGCAGGCTGGTCAGTGGCGGTGCTCTCAGGGGTCGTAGTCGTGGATTCAGTCATCGGAAATGCGGTGTGTCGCAAGTGAGACAATTGCGTCCGTCTCGTGGCTAATAGCGGACGATACGGACGCGTGGCTGATTGGAGTGAATACGCTGGAGAGAGACGCGTCTCTCAGTCTGTAGCGAGCGCTGTCGCTGTGGGAATGTCCACTCATTGCTTGTGTGGACTACTCCTGCTGGCTGTGAGCGCTCGTGCCCGTTGCGTGGCGCCTGGCGCGCTGGAACTCGCCGATTGCTGGGTCGGAAGGGGAATCAGCAGTCTCAGCCTGAACGTGGTGGGGGCCCCCTCTTAGCGAGTCGCATTCGCTCTGAGAGACGCTACGGCAGGTCCGACAGCAGTGTGCGCTCGATATTTCGAGATCGGCGAACGCTACGCACGTGTAGTCTGTGTCGGGCGAACAGTTGCACAGTGGTGTCCGCTGCTATCCAATCAAAAGCATACTTGAGACCGTACTAAGCCACCCAGGAATTAGCTGGGCCTCACGATAGATAATCGGATCGCGAAGAATAACTGTATACAGTTGAACGCCAAACCCGCTGGTTAATCCAATAAGCCCCGACACTCGGAGAGCGTTTGCGAAATTACTCATGGTAGATGAATGACTGGAACACTGTGATCAGGTACCATCTACGTTTCCTGTGATAATAATTCAAAGACTGCAGTACTTACTACTCTTGATAATGTGGGTGTATCAGTCATTGACTTTACCACTGAAGATGCCTCACTCGAAGAACTTTTCATGAATTATACGACTGATTAGCCGAATCAGTTGGGCAAAGCAAATTCGGAAATGAGCCAGTCACGAAAGGCGATTATTGCACAGGGAAGGATATCAGAGAATGATCTGACTGACTTGATTTCACGCCAAACTTCGGCGACCATACTGATACGTAGAACGTGCGAATCTAACGCGCTCACTCCATCAACTAATAAAGTTATGATTGAGCCACTGCTGAATATACATCGCGTACCTCTCAGGGAGGCAACAATCTCGCGACAGGAAATGGTTCACAGAGATCGCGAGGTACACACAATAGAAGGGGGTTTTACTCCGGAGACGGTACTCCACGTGGACAATGGTCGTTCTACGCAGACGGGGGGATGCCGCTTACGTTATCGCCGTCGTGTCCGGGGCTCACTTCGTCTCGCACATCTTTCTGTTGGCGTTTCCACCGCTGTTCCCGTTGCTCGCCCGGGAATTCGGGCTTTCGACGGCTCGACTCGGCCTCCTGATTACGGCAATGTACGTCCCCACCCTGCTGTTTCAACTCCCCGTCGGTGACCTCATCGACCGGATCGGCGCACGGCGCGTGCTCGCGAGCGGCATCGCGGTGACTGCACTCGGAATCGCGCTTGCGGGGCTCGCCCCGAACTATCCTGTACTGCTCGCCTGTGCGTTTCTCTCTGGGATGGGACAAACCGTCTTTCATCCCGCCGACTACGCGCTGCTCAGCACCGTCACTGAAGCCTCTACCGAGGGAACCGCGTTCAGCATCCATACTTTCGGGGGGTACGCGGGCTTCGCCGCCGCACCCGTTGTCGTCGGGGGCGTGGCGCTCGCGATCGGCTGGGAGATCGCTCTCATCGCGGTTGGATTGATTGGGGCCGGGTACGCAGTGGTCGTTCACCTGACGGTAGAGGCCGTGCACACTCGGACGATCCGAGCCCGCAGGCCCGACGAGCCTGGATCGTCTCCCGACGCCAGCGAATCAGTACGGGAGACGATCGGGGCGTTGCTGACGTTCGCTCGACGGTCCAAGATGCTCCTGGTATTCAGTTTCTACCTGGTGACCATGATGGCATTCGTGGGGTTCCAGTCGTTCACCACGGTGCTCGCGGTCGAGACCTACGGCTTCGACGAGTCAACGGCGAACAGCCTGCTGACGGCGCACCTCACGGCAACCGCCATCGGCGTCCTCGTCGGCGGGCCCCTGGCCGACCGCCTGCCGGTCCGCGAAATCCTCGTCGCGATGCTCCTCTCAGCCGCGCTCAGCGTGTGGGCCCTTGTCATCACCGGCGTCTCGAGCCTTCTCCTCGCGGGGGCGCTGTTGTCGATCGTCGGGTTGCTGCTCGGAGTCTCGCTTCCCTCCCGGGACAAGTTCGCGAACGTCGTCGCCGACCGCGGTGCAGCAGGGAAGAGTTTCGGCTTCTTTTTTACGGGGCTCTCGTTGGGTGCTGTGGTCAGTCCTGTCTTCCTCGGGGCGGTCATCGATCGCTCCTCGCCGTCGGTCGCGTTCCTCTTCGTGGGGGGGTTCCTGATCGTGGCCGTCGTGGTCGTGGTCGCCGCTCACGTTACGGGAATCGGCCACCCGGTGCAGGAATCGACTCGGAACGACGATTGAGACGAGTGACTTCGGTGAACGATGACACTCTACGGAATTGGACTGGGGCCGGGTGCGACCGACCTGCTCACCGTTCGCGGGGAGCAACGACTCGAATCGGTCGACGTCGTCTACTCGCCAGGACGACTGTCACGGCGCGTCGCAGCCGAGTACGTTCCCGAATCGAAACTGAGTGACCTCGAGTTCCCGATGACGACCGATTCCGATGAACTGCAGGCGGCTTGGAAGACGGCAGCTGCGGAAGTCGCCCCGAAAGCCCGAGACGCCGACGCGGCCTTTGTCACGCTCGGCGATCCATGTATCTACTCGACGTTCGGACACCTGCGTCGGACGCTTCGTGACGAGCATCCTGCTGTCGACGTCGAAGTCGTTCCCGGTGTTAGCAGTGTGACGGCGTTCACCTCGGTCCTCGGGGTTGACATCGACGCCGGCGCGGAGTTGACACTATGCGAGGCGACCGACGGTGCAGCACCTACCGGTCCGAATCGGTTGATCTGTTCAAAGTGACCGACGCACCGACGACCCACGAAAAGCTGACTGCGGCAGGGTATGAGGTGACGTTCGGTCGGCGACTCTTCAGGGATACGGAAGAGACCCTCGTTACGAACGATCCCGGTGATGTGACCGGTCAGGACTACTACACGCTTGCCTACGCCGAGAAACAGGAGTCGACCGGATCTAAGTGATGCGCGAACGCTGTCGGTCGTCCGAGTGGGATCAATGAGAGACGGCCTCAGGCGGTGACGCCAAGGGTTTCTAGGTCTTCGGCGGAGTATTCAGCGCGGAGTTCTTCCGTCGAGTGTTCTTCGAGAACCTCCGCTCGCTCTTCGTCACTCATCTCGGTCAGGTCGCTGAAGCAGTGGCACATTGCAACCGTATCTAGGTGCCACAGCTACTAAATACCTTTTAGCACACTTCTCGGGTTTATGTAATACGGAATCTGAGGTAGCAACGATTAGCAATTCTAGGGCCCACATTAGTTGTTCCGACACTGGTTAGTAAAGGATACCTCCACGTAGTGAGTCTTTATTAACTCCACACCATAAAATCATAGCTCTTATTATCTATATCGCTAGTGTTAATAACAGATGCCTCGATACACCCGACGACGCCTCGTCGCAGCCGGAATCGGATACACCACTATCGGCTCTCTCGCTGGCTGTCTCTCGAACGACGCCGCCTCCACTGATTCAGGTAGAGACGGACCACAGGCCCAGTCTTCGTTCTTCGTGTTCGGGGAACTCGCTAGTCAGGTCGCGGGCGACATCGCGACGGCTGAGACACTCGTCCCGATCGGCCAACACGGCCACGGATGGGAACCCGGCCCCCAGATCCAGGGAACGGTCCTCGACTCGGACCTCTTCGTCTACGGAATGGAAGGGTTCCAGCCGTGGGCCGACGACCTCGTGACGAGTCTCCGTGACGACGATACCGGCGTCGACATCGTTGCTGCCGGTGCTGGTATCGACCTCATCGAAGGCGGGCGCAGCCACGATCACGGTCACGACGAAGGCCACGACGGTGACGGAGAACACGACCACGAGGAAGGCGACCACAGCGAACACGAAGGTGAGGAGAACGACACCGGCCACGAAGGGGAGGGTGGCCACGACCACAGCCATGCTGGCGGGGGGGACCCGCACTTCTGGCTGGACCCAATACGAGCGAAGCAAGCCGTAGACAACATCCAGAGCGGGTTCGCCGACGTGGACAGCGATAACGATAGTACCTACGGCGAGAACGCCAACGCGTATCGGTCCCGACTCGATGAACTCGACGAGTCGTTTCAGTCCGCGCTGGAGAGCGCCTCGAAAGACGTCGTATTCGTCGCTGGTCACAACGCCTTCCAGTACCTCGGCCAGCACTATGACTTCGAAGTGCAGACGCTGACAGGACTGTCACCGGACGACCAACCGACTCCGAAGGACATCGAGCGGGCCCAGGAGATCATTGCCGAGCACGACCTCCAGTACGTCTGTGCGGATCCGCTTGAATCCCAGACGGCGGCGAACCAGCTCGTTGAAGAAACCGACGCCACCGAAGTCCTGCCACTGACGCCGATTCCCGGACAGACCCAAGAATGGGCCGACGAGGACTGGGGCTACGTCGAGATCATGGCAAATGTCAATCTCGAGACGCTGAAGCAGGCACTCGACGCAGAATGAGCGACACCACGTCTGGAGACACGGAATTGGAGTGGGACGGGAACGCCGAGCCCGGCCCGTCAGAGAGCCCTCGTTCGGGATTGATGGCACTGGTCGTCGGCCCGGCGGAGAGACCCGTCTGTACGATCTATCCGCCGGACGTGGCCGTACCGTATCGGACGATGACCTGGATTACGGCGTACGGGAATGCGTTCGTCGACCTCGACGACTACCGATGACGACAGTAATGACGGAGAAGGAACCGTCGGCGGAGTCACTCATCAGTGTCGACGTTGTCACATTCGGCTACGGAAATGTCTCGGTTCTCGAGTCGGTGTCGATCGACGTCGAATCCGGGTCCTTCCTCGGATTGATCGGGCCGAACGGGAGCGACAAGAGCACGTTGCTCGATCTGATGCTCGGACTTCGTCGACCAAGCGAGGGAACGGTTTCACTGTTCGGCGAACCCGCCCACGAGTTCGATGCCGGTGAGCGAATCGGATACGTCGCACAGGACGCGACAAAGGTGGCGCGCGATACGTCGGTCACGGTTCAGGAGGTTGTCGAGATGAGGCGTTACCCGTGGCGGCTCTTCGGCCGATTCTCGGTAGAGGACCGGCGAGCGGTCGACGAACCGACGGTCGGCGTCGATGCCGAATCCAGAGAGGAGTTCTACAGCCTCCTGGCCGGCCTAAATGCAACCGGGTTGACCGTCATCCTCATCGAGCACGACATCGGCGTCGTCACCACCTACGCAACGGATATCAGGTGTCTTAACCGTCAGCTGTATTTCGACGGTGACCCGAGCGCGTTCGTCGAAACGGACGCTCTCGCGCAAGCGTACGGAACTGACCAACATGTCCTCTACCACGACCACTGACCATGATACAATCCTCCTCTCTGGACGCCAACGTGCTGTTCGATGAAGTGACCACAGTCCTATGGATCGGTGGCATGCTTCTCGACGGCGTCGAATGGTTCCTTGAGCACGTCTTCGGCGCCGGAATGGACGTGCTGGCTGATCTGCTCGGCACGCCGATGCTCGGGTATCCCTACATGCAGCGAGCCTACCTTGCTGCGGTGTGTATCGCCGTTATCGGGCCGGTCGTCGGTACGTTCCTCGTCCATCGAGAAATGGCGATGATCGGCGACACCCTTGCACACACTGCTTTCGCCGGTGTCGCCGTTGGGTTGTTCCTTAATTCGGCCCTCTCGCTCACGCTGTCCCCGCTGCTTACCGCGTTCGTAGTCGCAGTCGTCACGGCACTACTCGTGGAGTTGCTCGTCGAACACGCCGGGGCATACAGCGACACTTCGCTGGCAATCGTCCTGACAGGGGGGTTCGCCGTCGGCAGTATCCTCATCACAGCAACCGACGGTGGCATCGCGGTCGGCATAGACGCCTACCTGTTCGGCAGTCTCTCAACCGTCTCGACAGAGAACGTCGGTATCCTCATCCTGATGAGCATCCTTGTAGGCGGTCTCGTCACGATAGCATATCGACCACTGCTGTACGTTACATTCGACGCGGTCGCCGCACGAGCGGCGCGGCTGAACGTCAGTCTGTACAAACGCCTCATGGTCGTGCTCACAGCACTTGTTGTCGTTAGTGGGATGCAGATCATGGGTGTGATCCTGGTCGCCGCGATGCTCGTCGTTCCAGTCGCCGCCGCAACAGAGGTAGCACGCAGTTTCAAACAATCCATCCTACTCGCGATACTAGCCGCCGAGTTCGCGGCGATAACCGGGGTTACACTATCGTACGTCTATGGAATCGCTGCTGGTGGTTCAGTTGTTATTGCGGCAATCAGCGTGTACGCCATCGCTCTCGCTTCCCAGAAACTGACATACTGGCTGCCAAGTGTACGACGCAGTAGACACCGACCTGAACAGTCTCAGAAGGAACTTGGAGCCGATGGAGGCAAGCAAGAATGACCGCGGGGTGACTATCTTGCTTAGAGTAATTGATCCCGTATCCGACTGAGACGAGGCAGATGATCCCCGCCGATTTCGATGAGCCCTACATTGTGGGCTGCAAGGTAAACGAAGAGCGCCCCAAAAAAGGTCGCCGGCGTCAACAAGAAATGCCAGAGGAGAGTGTTGGTCGCCTCAATGCCAATTTGACGTAATGGGACGTCTGTGCGCTCTAGTACGTACAAGACGGCGGGATGGACGACATAGATGCCGACAGCGTATTTCCCCCATGATGGTACTGACGTAGATCGGCCAAGATTGGGCCGTGAGAGAAGAAAGAGGAACAACGAGAAAGTAAGGAACGCAGTACTGATTGTGTAACTCGCCGTATAGGTTCCCTGGGCAAGCGTCTCACCGGTAAGGACATAGCCAAGAACGTATCGTTCTCCGATGTGAAGGATACTAACCAAGATAGTGGCACCGAGGTAGAATGAACTGTGCGCAGAGTTCGGTTGCCAATCGGATGCAGCAATCCAGTAGCCGAGACTAGTATAAAAGAATCCAAAGAAGAGTGCATCTCGAGTCTCAACGGGAATATCGACGAACATTGTATAACTCGCTCCCAGTAAGCCGATGATATGAAGGGCCATTGAGAGGGGCAGAAGGTATTTTGTCGTCTTCGAGAGAATAGCGAGGTAGATAAATCCAAGCGAGAACAGTAATGCGGGAAGAAACCAGAGAATCACTGAGATAGAGGTGCCATAGTAGAGCAGCTCAAGCGGTGAGATGAACTCGCCGATTCTGAGCAGACTACTCTGGACTAACGCTTCGGTGTCAGTTTCTGTGCGACTGACAGTTCCAGCGAGAAACACAGGAAACGCAAGCAAGAGTCCGAAGATGTATAGTGATGTGATCGTGGTCGCTCGCTTGATGAAATACGTCGTTGGGTCACGGTGGACTGCTTTAAGCGCGAAAAAATACCCGGAGGTCACGAAGAAGAACGGAACTGCGAATCGCGCTGTACTGTCTATAAGGAAGTTGAGGGTGTTGCCGTAGACTCCTAATCCTCTAAATGGGTCTGTATGGATCGAGACAATGAAGATCATCGCGATTATTCGCATCGAATCGATACTCCATATTCGATCGGCCATAGGTTGAGAGGAGACGATTCTGGTTGTGGGCTTTTCGGTTCATTGGATAAGAGTTAAATTATCATGTGGAAAGTGGGCAGGTCGTTCAAGGTCGAAGCTGGAAAAGAGATAATAATAATATAGAGTTTCAAATATAGCTTCTGGAATGTGAACTCCTAAATGAAGTCACTGAGTCACAGGACCAATCGTAATGGAAATGACCGCAACAGTTACATCTTCTTAGCAAGTCTACACACATGGTGATATGTGATATATTAACACATGTCACAGGGTAATATGGTAGTAATCAAACCGATGAAACCGATTGGCAAAGTGATCAAGACAGTTGGGAAGGTCATGTCGTCTGTTGACAAGGCAGTGCGGCGCGATGGACGCCAACGGGATCAAGACAATCAGCGAGACAGGAAACGGCGGAACAACCGGCGAGAGAGAGGGCGACAGGACAACCAAAGGGACCACAGACGGCGGGACGAGACACCACCGCCACGACGGCGAGATCACCGAACTGACGACCGCCAGCGGGGGCGAAATGAGCGCGACCGAACACAAGTGCGTAGCCGCAGGGGGAGCAAAGCTAAGCGAGACGAAAGCAAGTAAGGGCAACGCTAGATCTCTCCTTGAGGTCGGCTACAGTATCACCTATCTCTTGGCCCCATGCCGATACACTCACGTAATCGATTCAATCAGCTCAAAACCGTCTTTGAACGTGATCTGGTAAGTGAATCCTGCTGCTTCAACGGCCGTAACGACCCCCTGACCAGCATCGGTGTCTGTCGTTACAAGACATACTGATGGTGCCGATCCCTGGAGAAGGAGTTGGACTGCGACGCCTGCGAGTGCGGTGTCTGCCCGCTCGATTTGGTCTTCAGGCCGATTGGACGAATTGGCGATGTGACATCCTCCCCGCCGTGAACGACGGGGCTTCCCACAAGACCGACCTTGCTGAGTTGGGTATTTGCAGGGTCGCACACCGACGAGGTGCTGGCACTGCCACAGTGCCGTTACTCCTATCCCTGAGCCGCAGTCGTTTCGGTCGTTTCGGTTCCGACCAAACGCGGTTCCACTCGGGTTTTCGGGATTCAGAGGTACCTGATTCTTTAACGTCGGATAAACACAGATACCCCCCCCCCGAAAGCACCTAAGCCTACCGATTCGGGGGGGTTTGCGAACCGCGCGGCGATTCACGCCCGCCGTAAACGGCGGGATTCTCTCGCCTAAGAGAGATAGCTTTGTGTCCTATCCATCACCGTTGCTATCGTGCTGTTTGTATAGTCAAGTTCCTCAGAAACAGTCACCCAGCCACTCGTGATTGCACTGTCAATCGGTATCTGTCCCGGTGTACTCTGTGCTGGTGCACCGGTGAGCTCCTCGTAGACGTGCTGTGGAACGACGAACGTGATCTGGTTGTGCGTTGCAAAACGTTCAAGAGCAGTGTATTTGGTATTCTCTTGGCGGCCACATGCAATGAACAACCCTGAATCAGCAATCCAGGCAGTACTATCGGACGGAGTACTCATAGAAACAGGCCCATCTATGAATCGCGATTAGCTGCTTCAGTCCGAGCGTTTCGAATCTGGTCGAAATAGGGATCGTGCGTGCGCATGTCCTGAATGACCTCCCGGAGTGCGTGCAAAACGGCGATTCCAACTGCCGGTTGGAGATCGAGCTCACGAGCAGCGACCCGTTCGGTCATCTCGCCGTCTACATATAGAACTGCGTACGTTACCGCAGCAGCAAGTTTGCCGAGGCCGTATCTCTCGACCACAAACGCGAGATCCCGATCGTTCGACGTGCGACCAACGGCTTCGATAAGTGTGGGGGTAATCGTATATGTATCCCCGTCAAGGTTCGTGGTTAGCCTGATCGGGGTTGCCGTGTAGGTGTGGGTTTTCTGTGATTCATCACGCGTGAGCAGTCCTAGATCGACGAGTGTTCCTGTATCAGCGTATACTGTCGTGCGTGGTGTCTCCAGGTCAGCGGTGATTGTATCAATCGTTGCCTTGTCCTCGCGAAGGATATACGTATAGAGGCGGGCGAGGCGTGGCTCTTCGAGTACGTGAGCCACAGAGAGGAGCCTATTGATCGCTCGTTCCGAAGCGCCGATAGCCTGTGACATACAATTCATGATTTGTGTATTGAGTAACAACTCTTGTTACGGGAAGTGCGGTATGGCGTCGTAACGAAAGCAGACAGTAGAATACTATGAGGCCTTGTGCAACGGGATGCATCAGAGGAGGAGAGTTGTTGCACAAGGCGCTGTCTAATTGATCACACCGTGGTGTGATATACTTCCGAAGGTAGAACCAGCAAAATCATTTCTACTCCTTCCACTACTACTAATCCAAGGGAAGGCTGCTCGGAGTTGTGACTAGGAGCGGAGGGCGTGCCCGGGGTGGTTGTCGTCGACTATGCTCCTTGTTGTTGTCCCGTTGTTAGGACATCACGCTCTCTGCGGGGGGTCGCTCAATATCCCGATCACAACGATCGTGATAGCGCATAGTCGCCTTTAACCTATGAAGGTATGATTTCTTCCTACAGCCTCTGTCTGCTTGATTCCACCCTTTTAGAACTTCTTTGAGCAGTTTGAGAAGAGATGTCTTACCCCGTTCGTTTGGGAAAGCCAGCATTATAATATATATGTTGTAAATAAATTTATGCATTCTGATAGTGATATTCTAAGTGGCTAATAAGAATACAGTCTCACGGCGGCAGGTGATGAAAGCAGTAGGAGGAGGAATAGGTCTCACAGTTGGTTCAAATGCTTTTGCTACTAGAGCAAAGGCAGTAGACTCTGTTACAGTACGCCAGAACAATCGTGACTTGCGGGGTCAACAAGAACGCTGCATAATCAGCGAGGATCTCCATTCCGCGCTGAAAATGACAATAAATGGACAAGTACGTGTCGGAGGACAGAATGATGAGACAAAATACGAATCCGGGTTGTATACAGTTACGGAGACCAGTCTTGAATCGACTACAGTCGAGATGAGTAAAGACGGATTAGACCGGCTTGGCTTTACGAACAATTCATCTGGATTTGTTGATCCGAATGCACCCCACCCAGAATATGAGACGAGAAGGATGGCGGACAAAAAAGATGAATACGTCGAGATACTCGTCGACAATGAGGAGCAGTCAGACCTAGTTGCGTGTGCACCTCATGGGGGTTGGATCGAATACCGAACTGATGCGCAATCAGCATACGTTGCTACTGCATTAGACGTAACTGAATGGTCATGTGCAGGTTACAACAGTGGAGGAGGAGCATATGACCGATGGCACATTACGTCAACAGCGATTGATAGACGGTCGTTCCCGAAGCTAGACAGTATTAGCGATCGAGAATTCACGCACGCAGTGAGTTTCCATGGGTTTTCCCGCTCGGGAATCGTAATCGGTGGCAATGCAGATAATCACCTCAAGAAGAAAGTGCGTGATAAAATAGACTCACTGACTAATGGGAAGTATGATATCACTCTCGTTGATAGTGATAGTCCTTACTCGGGTACTTCCTCCGAGAATTTCGTCAATTGGCTCACTAAAGACGGAAATGGACTTCAAATAGAGCAAGGGTGGGAAGCACGGACTACTGATTGGAAAACGATTGCGACAGCGGTTGCCAAGGTATATAGAAATGAGATTGGGTAAATTCTGATAGAATATAATATGATTTTACTATTCTACTAAGAACATTCTTTATTGAAGTTTTACGTGTGAAATGGCATATCATTTGACTATCTATAGTGTTATCAATGCACATCTACCGTTAGACATCCCAGCGACTAAAACAGTTCAAAGCATAGGAAGCCGATACGATGATCAGAGGGAGGGGGAAAGTAGATAGTGCCAACAAGGTAACGTATAGCTTCAGACCAAGCATTCTCTTTCGGAGAGAAACAGAGAAATGATTGCCGCGGTTGCAATTACAGTCCTTGGATTACTGCTTGGAATCGGAATCGTACAACGAACAGGACTACGCGTAGGGGGGGTTATCGTAGTTCCGCTGCTAGCTGTTTACTCGCTATATACGATCGCGGCATTACCACTATTTGTTCTTAGTACGGTGATAGCGTATATCGGCGTTGGGCTAATCCGGAGTCGGACGTTGATTCATGGCCGGCAATTGCTTCTGGCAAGTCTGGGCGTCGGGGTTACTGTCCCATTAGTCTCAACAGTCGTTTTTGAGATCTGGCCACTATTCGATAGTCTTGCTGAAATAGCCTTTATTGGAACTATTCTCCCTGGGATTGCTGCCTATAACTTCCACAAAATCGGTACAGAAGATCGCCTAACGGATATTGCGGTCAGCTTTGGTGTTCTCGGAGGTCTAATGATCTTCGGTGCAGCCCTTGTCAATCCGACGCTCGCAACATCAGTGAGTCCCGGACTGACATCGATCTTGTTCACACCCAGCTCCGATATTGCTCAGTTCAACGGGGCTGTCCGAGGTGCAGTTGCCTCAGCAACGTTCCTACCTCGAGAGCCAACCGTTCTTTTGCTGTTAGCGGGACTAGTTGCCTCTGAGAGTGCACATTCACGGTGGGGTGTTCGAACTGGTGGTTTGATCGCTGTTCCACTATTAGTCGTGCTGGCGTTGACCAACGTGTGGACAATCCCAGTATATCTTGGTGGACTTGTGGTTGTCTATGGTGCGATCAATCTAATTCATCGACAGACACTCTTGTATGGCCGTGTGCTCCTTAGCCTCGGACTTGTTGTATCAATGCTCTACGTCAGTGTTGTTGCGGCTGTACTCAGCACTGTCACTGGATTTCTCCTGTATTTCACAGCGATTCTGGCAGGTGTTGGGGCCTACAATTATCACATGGTCGCACCGGCTGAGCGTCTCGAATCGGCTGTACTCGCAGCAGGATTGTTCAGTGCATTAATCGCGGTTACCCGAGTGCTCGTTGAGCCGACCGAAGTTGGTGCGCTTGCAACGGTTTCCTCAATCCATATGGCGGTCCTTGGAGGGAGCGTTATCGGGGCTTGCTATGCAATGTATCGACTCGAACAACGACGCCGTCCGGTCGCACGGCACCATAGTAGAGGGATGAACATTTGAGATGGCATCCAGAAATCTTAATCAATCCGAATCAACCACCGAACCGCTCCGACAGCGAATCGCAAACCTCGTTGAGACGATTACGACGGGCTGCACTCGTGGACGCCACCACCAGAATCGGCTCGATGAAATCGACCCGAAAATCGTTGTTTCAGGTACAAGAGGGAAATCCAGCCTCACACAGTGGCTCTACGAAATCCTCCAGTCGCGTGATTACAATACGTTCGCGAAGATCACGGGCAACCGACCAGTCACGGAACATGGGGGAGAGACGTACGACATCAAACGAGGCAATCGTGTCACATTATACGAGAACGAACGTGAGCTTCGAAAGCATACCCCTGAGGACGCAATGGTCGTCGAGAATCAGGCGATCTCGTCGTACACGACTCGGATGGTCAACCGGTCATTTACAGATGCTCGCGTCGTCGTTCTTAGCAACGTTCGAGAGGACCATCTTTCGACGCTTGGTAGTGACCGCTATCAGGTTGCTCGAGGACTCGTCCGTGCGATTCCAGCAGGAACGCATGTCGTAAATGCTGAACGGGATCCACATCTCCGATCGTATCTTGAAGAAGAAATTCATCGGCGTGGAGCGACCGTTTCGCATGTCACTGTCCCTGAAGAATACGAATCCATTCCGGGAATCGAATCGATTTATGCGCTGAATCACGTGCTTGCGGCGATCGGTGAAGCGCCCCTCACAGAGGATTCATTGGAAGCATATCGTGATGAGATGCGTGTCGAATGGACGGACCTTCCAAACGGGAAAGTGTACAATGCTGCAGAGGTCAACGACGTGCAGTCGACCGAGATGGTCCGTCAGGCTCTCTTGGGTGGAAACGAGACTACAGAGGAAACACCTGTTACACCGTTTCTCTACTTGCGGGGTGATAGACGTGGAAGGACGGTTTCGTTCTTGTACTATCTCAACGAGCTCTACGAGGAGAACGAGCGCGCATTCGAGACGGTGCATGTTGGTGGCGAGACGACTGAGGTATTCAAACGAAAAGCCCAGTTCCCGGTTGAGATCCACAATACCGATGTTGAGAGTGCTGGAGAAGTATTGGATGCGCTGCTTGAGACTGGATATCCCGCATTTCTGATGGGCAATACAGTCGCGGAATTCATGCGCGAGTTCGAAACTGAGATCGACCGTCGCGAGAGTGTCACACAACTCGATGTTCAGTCCCAACAGACGGTTGGAGATATGGCCACCACTATCACTGATGGTGGATATCCTAGAGAGGAGCTTCCGGGGCCTCCAGTACCATCTCCCCAAGCCAAGAACGAATCTAATCACGACGGAGAGTGATGGTATCTACCCTCGGAAGGCCCACTATCTCGGAGACGGTCCGTGAGAGATCGGCATATACCTCCCCGATAGCGGGTTGTCTCCGGTAACCGTGAGTGGATGCGATCTAAGGGGGATTCCGCCCCCTCGATAGCCCGTTTTACGCAGAGAGGGTGCTGTGCGATGGGGCTCTCTCGAAGACGGGCTCGAATTGAGCGAGAAAAACAGGCAGTATACACACGCATATAATGGCAAAAGATACGACCAATTCAAAGCAGTCACGACGCGGATTCCTCGGGGGGTTAGTTGCAACACCCGTTTTACTGGGTGGGGCAGTCAATGCCTACGAATCCTCCGCTCGTGATGAATCAGTACAGTCAGTCAACTCTCGAGCGATCGATCGATCGGGTAGTCAGACAAGCGCGACACTTGGCTATCCGATTGATGACGAACAGTTCAATGCAGAGACGTTCACATACGTCTCCGCTGATAGCGACCTGCTCGGTGAGGTCGGTCGAACGGTTGGTGAACAAATTCGCCTTCGACGTACCGACGAGGACACGAAAAACGAGTACGCCGTCTATACGGTGCGCGAAGAGAAAAACGAAGGCGAGCAACTCGTTCGATCGAACGATGCCGGACGTGCCCGGCTCGACATCGCAAATACCTCGTGGGTCCAGACAGGTGATCGTCGGTTGTTTTGCCCGCGGCCACAGCAAGATGCACCGATCAACGACGAGGACGAAACGACCATCGAAGTCGATCCAATGGTCGTCCATCCCGAACTCGATGAGAGTGAGGCACGCGAGCAAAACGAATATATCGAATTCGGTGATCAAGCCGGCTCGAATGCGATCATCCTTGCACCACACGGTGGAGACGTTCAACCTGAGACGGATCGTCAGGCCGAACACGTCTCGAGTCTCCTCGGGGAGGATGTCTCCCTATGGGGAACCAAGGGCTATCGAAAGGGTGGCGGTGCATTCATCCGCTGGTACGTGCCGTCCTACAACATGTCGTATACCTCGTACCCGTTCCTTGCCGAGATGGCAGAGACGGAGTACGAATACGCTGTCGCGTTCCACGGAACCTGTACCAAGAACGTCCAAATCGGAGGACAGGCACCGGAAGGCTTCCGGGTAGAAATCCGAGACGCAATAAACAGTGTCCTTGAAGAAAAGAATGCACAGCAGCGTGCAGTTCTTGGAACCGGCGAGCATCGTGTTGATGGCGATAACACGCTCGCCAACCGTCTTGCAACTCGGTGTGGCGTCTGGATTGGTCAGGACGAAACAACGCGTGCGAAACACGGTGAGGAAGTTGCTACGGCAGTTGCGGATGTCCTTAACTCGCGCGTCTGAGTATAGGATCTTCCCCCATTTGGTACTCGAACGGAGTTAGTTACACTCCGTTTTTTATTCGCTGCTTGAATCCAGATTGCTTGTTTCTTCGGCAAGTGGCGACCAACTGACTTCCTGATTAGCTTCGCCCGAGGGCTGATTGGCTCTAAGGTCAGCTGTTATTTCCCCATCCAGATAGAGGTGATCGTACTGACGGCCACCGGAAATAGAAGGGTCAGCCCACTCAATCAGTCGAATATCGTCGAGGAGAACTTCACGAATGCCGCCTTCTTCCGGTGGCTCTAAGAAGAAGAACATATCAATGAATTCGGCGTTTGTTGGCGGATCGAGATGCCAGACGAGTCGGTGCCACTCTCCAGTGCTCGAATCCGGTTCGAGTGATTCAGTCGTGAAGGAATTACCCCGACTCTCGTCATACCATGAAACGAGAATTTCGAAGTTCGCGTTCTCGGAATACTGATAGAGCAGACTGAGTGTATACCCCTGTTCATTCTCCAGAACCGGGAGGCGGTATCGGGGAGACAAGAGTGTTCGATCCTCATTACCCTCATGCCGAGTTAATCGGGCACCAGCATGGCCGTTGTGACCGATATTCGGCGTTATCGTGGGATCTGATTCCCGCCCATAACGCCAAAGAGGACCTTCAAACCGTTGTCCGTCGATAGTTGTGTCCTCAAAATCACCCGTAAGAAGACGATCACGACCGAGTTGAGCGTCCCCACTCGATACCGATATCTCCTCGATCCAACCCTGCTCCCGAGTATAGATTGATTCGGTACCCTCGAACGAACGCTGTTCCTGGTTAGTAATGGGATTCTCATCAGATTCGAAGGCTGGGCCTGTCGTCCATAGTTGATGCTCGGATAGATGTACGGTGTCTGGGGAGTGACCGGCGGTAGTTTGGAGAACGTGATCTCGCGGACGTCCGGTAATACCTTTTGGGAGATAGCCTTCCAGAAGGACGGGTTCGATCGATGTCTCGACGACACCATCTGCAGTCACGTGAGCGGTAAAGACATAGGAATCAAGCGTTTCCCAGAGTTCTTGATCAAAGACAAAGTTACCTAAGCTCCATGCGATTGTCCCATCCTCATATGATTCAATTCCACCGGCTACGTGAGGATGGTGATTAACGACTAAATCGGCACCAGCCTCGATTGCTTCTTCGCTTAGTGTTCGTATTCGCTCATCGGGATCGCGTGCATACTCATCGCCACCATGGATCTGGACGACGACGGCATCAGCGTTCTCCGTTGCTTGTTGGACGGCTGTTTGAAGACGATCGGACGTTGGCTCTGCAACCCCAATCGAAGCAGGGAGTGTCCGTTGTTCACCGTTGTGTTCGAAACGGTGTTGACTCGTCTCACTCTGGTCAGCCGACCAGTCAATCTCGACACTCTCGCCAACGATCGTTGTGCAGGAGATATAGGCGACTGTTAGTCCATTCTCTTCGATATAGGCCGGCTCCCATGCCTCGTCACTAGAAAATCCCGCACCGGAATAGGCAACGTCGTGTTCATCCAGCGAATCGATTGTATCTTCTAATCCAATATCAAGGGCGTCAAAAACGTGGTTATTACCGAGTGCAGTATATTCAATACCCGCTTCAGCAAGTACTTGGGCTGCAACGGGATGGCTGACATATGAGTATGTTTTCTCGGGATGACGGAGGTCAGTAGTCGTAAGCGGTGTCTCGAGATTGATCGAAGTAATATCGCCTGCTGCCAGAAGGGGTTGGATCCCCTGTAGTATTTCACGGTGGTCTTCAAGCCGTGTTTCAGGGTTGATCTGATAGCGAGGGGAAAGCGAATCGTGGTTTGGCTCGTAGAATCGCCGTCCAAACATCACATCGCCGGTAAATTGGAGCGACACTGCTCCTTCTCGTTCAGTCACTGTCTGGGTAACTGTCTCACCAGGACCGACAGCCTGCATTTCAGTTAGATACTCCTCGTGCCCAATTCGGAGCCACACTGGTCGCTGAAGGTCAATCGAGAAAGATCCGTCTTGGTCGGTCGTCGTGTCTGCAATAGTGGTATCCCCCTCCCGAATTGCTGTAATGGTTGCGTCGGTAATCGGATCGCCGCTTTGTGTAGTAACGGTACCACTTACCGGACTTGAATCTGGGAGTGACTCGTCGGATTCAGCACCTCTATCGGTTAATCCAAGATCTGATACGCAGCCTGCTGTACCGGCACCAATACCGGCCCCTAGTCCCCCCAGAACAGCCCTCCGATTAAACCCACTACCCATGGTACTAAGCTAGAGAAGGAAATTCAAGACAGTTCGCTTCTCTGATCCCTTTGCTAGTGATTCTGTAGTTGTGTGTCGAATAGATCCAATCAGACGATATCCGTTCGTCTCATGTACTGCGTTATATTACAACTAGAATATCGAATGATAAAGGAACGAATATAGTGGATACAAGCCTGCGTTCTTCTTATGCTTGATAAATTCTAGTATTTTTGTTCCTTGGTAAAGCATATGTGTGATTAGCGTAAATTCACTACAAATGAAATGGCTGCAGGAGTGGTTACCCTCTGTTTCGTTTGAGAATGTACGTGCGCGAAATTTCGAACGCTGTGTAGAGCAAGGGGCAGGAACACGGATTGTCGATCAACAATCAACTGCCACTGGACAACGGGTAACAGTCCGTCTTGCCCCGGATTCCTCGATCGATCAAGATCTCCTACAACTCATCAATACATCGAGTGTCGAGATGATCGGTATATCTACTGAAGAGGGTTCAACCTATCTTAAAGTTGAGATAGACTGACTATCTAATCACACCGTGGTGTGATATGGTTCCGAAGCTAGAACCAGCAAAATCGTTTCTACCCCCTACACTACTACTAACCCAAGGTACGACTCTTCGGAGTTGTGACTAGAGGAGGAGGGCTTGCCCGGGGTGGTTAGTTCGAACTGTGCGCCTTCCTTTTGGTCCGTTGTTAGGACATCACGCTCTCTGCGGGGGCGTGTTCGATATCCCGGTCACAACGATCGTGATAGCGGTCGGCTGCATTCTCATCGACCACCACGAGCTTCTTCCCACGTCGTTTGGTCTGTTCGATGTCGTCTTTCCCAAGCTTTGCGAGGAAGTTCATGACACGGGCCACAGTTTGGGTGTGGGGCTTCGTTCCCTCTGCAGCGGTGAATCCGGACGAGTAACGAACTAGTACCTCAATCGACGGCTGGTTGTTCGGGGAGACACCCTGGCTGCGACATGAAGAACGGAAACCGTTAGCGCTCGGGTCGCGGAGCGGTCTCGTATCGTTTGATGTCGTCTGTCTTCTCCACTCGATCGTAGATCTCGCGAAGCGTGTCTTGTGCCCGGAGGAGCTTGTGCTCATCGAGGAACTGCCGACCACTCTCACAGATTCCGTAGAACTTGTACGGGAGGTTATTCTTCCGGCGATCCTCGGGCAGGAGGACTTCCTCGACGATGCCAGCGTTGACGAGCTGCTGGAGGTGCTGACGAATCGTTGTCTGGCTCTTACTCGGGTTGACGTAGTCGAGTTCTTTTAGCGTCGGCAGTTCCGACGGATGCCCGAGGATGTCCTGGAGGAGCGCGAATCGCGTCTCCTGGGTGACGACATTGAGCCGCTCCCGAACGGACTCCAAGTCGCTTGGCGGATGATCGGATGTACTCATTACACCACAATTCGTGTAGTGCGTGCAAAAGTGTTTCGCTCAAATGCGAATCGGTCTATGGCGATACGGTGGCCGATGTATTCGCTACATTGAAGCAGAGTACGGGAGAACGCTAGGTGAAATGAGTGAGGACCCGGTCACTGTCGATGAACTCGCCGCGAAAGCCGATGAGTATCTGCACGAGGCCTCACTTACACCGGAGGAATACGAAGCGCTCAAACAGAGTGTTGCGGAGCTCACACCGATCTTCTCAGCTGAGAATTCGTACTTTGTTCTCGGCAGCTACGGAAAACCCGAAATTCGTCGTCTCCAGCTGGTGAAAGATCGATTCAACCGGCAGCCCGGTGCATACGCGTTCCTGATGGTCGACATTCGAAGCGAATGGACGAATACCTACCTCAAATTCCGGCTGCTTGCCGATTACACTGACATCATCGTGGGCATCGCCGAACACGCCCAGGGCGGCTTCCTCGTCGAGCAGGGCTACTTCACAGCCCTCGAGAAGTACTTCGCGAAGACTCACGTGTTCAAACGCGAGTACAACACAGTAGATGCGGACGCGATTGACACGAACGTCGATGTCGAGAATCCCTACAGTGGAATGCAGACCGCGATCTTCGAGATGCTCGACGATGCTGGGCGTCTCTGTCAGTGGACAACTGAGGACGACCTCATCAACTGTGCCGAGGCTCTCGTGAGTGATCAGGAATACCGGTAGACAGAGACGAATCGGTAGCTCACATCCCCGACGTTACTGTCATTTCTCCACGAAATCCTGTGTACCGATGGCCCAGACACCGAGTGACATCCTCCCCGGCCTAAAGGCCGGGGCTTCCTACAAGGGAAGGCTTCTTCGAGGTTTCAGGACTGTAGTCCGCAAGCGTCGTCTGTCGGGGTTTCCGACTCGGCGAGCGGTGTCCTGTGGCACTGTCACAAGTGCTCCCGTCCTGTGGAGAGTCATCGGTGTGCGGTTTCAGCGCGCACCTCTCTCCCCACGGGTTGACGCGGTCGGCGATGTTCGCCGCCGCGTTGATGTCTGCTTGATACTCCGAAACCCAACACTCCGAGTTCGTACAACGGAACTCGGCTTGAGAACCACGCCGACCGATGTGTCCGCACGCGTGGCACGTCTTCGAGGTGTACGCCGGGTTGACGAACCGGACCGGGATGCCTGCGTCAAGCGCCTTATCCTCGATCCTCCCGGTAAGGCGAGCGAAGGCCCACGCGTGAAGGCGTCGGTTCATGTACTTCCCGTAGTCGAGTCGTTCCCGGATGTCCGACAAGTCTTCAAGGACGATTACGGGGTCGTCGAAGGTTTCGGCGTATTCGACGGCACGCCGAGACGCCTTCTCAACGATGTCCGTTAAGGCGTTTTGGTAGTACCTTCGCAATCGTCCGACTATCGAGCACGAGTTCAGCAGGCGTGTGCTTGACGCTCGCTGTAACTGAATTGGGACGTACCCCAACGAGATTGCCGACGAATGAACTGCACTGTCTCATTCCCTCGACGAGTGCCAGACCGTCTAAAGAGAAACGGTTGAACGGTCGGTGAGAATGCTTCTGAAAGTGTCCCCACACTCCCGGAGTCCCTCTCAGAACCCATTTAGTGAGCTCCGCACTGTTCACTTTCACCACGGTTGGCACGTGCTTTTGACGGTAGGAGACCTGTAGTCAATTGGAGCCTGTCACACGCTCCATACCCGTCGATACTACCGCCAGATCACCTCTCAGAGCAACTGAGCAGTCCAATCTGTGAGTAGTGATTCGGAGCGAAAGTTCCCGAGCACGGACGAACTCGTCCAGCACAGGCGGGGAGATGAACGGGCGTTGGTTACTGTCACTGCGCGCCACAAGCGATTCAAACTAATTAGAGATGAGCACATACGCAAAAACACCATCATCTAGAGAACAGACGCCCGATCACGATCACGACCAGCGGGTCTGTCGTTCCCCGAACTGCTTTAGTCGCGAGGACGTGCAGCTCGTGCAGGCGTTTGGCGAACCATCTCCGCTCTGTCGCTCCTGCCGCCGGCTCTATTTGGGGGTGAGTTCATGAGCTCAGAAAAGCTGTTGTCTGAGCAAACGGCACTTGAGCGCGTACCGCGGTGGGAGCAACAAGCAGATCCTCGCCCAGCGGACTGTGAGTGTCTCCCGACGTTCGACGATCTCCCCTGTTGGCCCTGCTACCGAGACGGCTTCAGGACACCAAATCCCGACGCTGAATCGGATGCATGAGGGCAGTGTTCAGTTCTCATCTCGACCAATGATAGACTTCTATTGAATGGTATCCTATCAAGTCAACTAGCCAGTTCTTTCTGACCAGCCTAGCACTGTCGAATGATTCTTGCGAATAGGTATTGATATACCAGAGGTGGACCGGTTCCAGAACACACGACAGCCCGATTGGGAGTGGTGGAGCAGACTCTGGCCAACACCCGGCGCAACCCTCCGTCGTCTCGGGATCGAGCCCGGAACCTCACTTGCAGAGGTCCCCTGTGGTAACGGCTATTTCGCACTGCCTGCAGCCCGAATTACCGATTCAGGCGTCGTGTATGCACTTGATCTTGATGAAGAATTACTTAATGAACTCGAAACACTCGCCGATCAGCAAGACATCGAGAATATAGTGCCGATCCACGGGGATGCGCGGACACTCACAGAGTATCTTCCGGAGCCCGTTGATACGGTATTGATGGCGAATACGTTTCATGGGATTGAGGATAAAGAACCGTTCGTCCAGCAAGCCTTCGAAGCCCGCCATTCTGATGGACGGTTTATTATCGTCAACTGGCTCGACTTACCGCGTGAAACCACGACGGTCACCGGTGAACCCCGTGGCCCACCAACCGACCTTCGACTCTCACCCACTGAAACGGCGTAGTCCTTCATGTCTCGAATGGTAAAGATCCATAGAGACAACGGACTCTCCAAGGTGGCGGTCTATCTGCCAGCTCCGTTCCACCCAGGCACGGATTTAAGCGTACTGCCGTTCAAATCAGTGTATGGCCGCAGAACTCTCCGAGCGGGTTCGTGAGATCGCACAAGCACGTGATCTCTCCGAGTCAGCGGTCTTCGAACAAGCGCTTGAACGCGGACTCGAATCGATCTGGGAAGACGTTGTCCTCTCGGCATACTTTACTGGTGAGCTCTCGAAAGAAGAGGCCATTGAGCATCTTGGACGAGCGAAAGTCGAACGGGCAGACCGTGAACAAGAGATCGTTGAAGAAGACGTGGCGTGGGGACTTAACGGGTGAGTACCGTCGCGGTTGTGATACAGGCCCTCTCATTCATCTTGCAGAGATTGACGCCTTAGGCCTGCTAGAGACAATCGATGAGTTGCTTGTTCCGGAAACAGTCTATGAAGAACTGACAGCAGGCGGACTTCCCACAGGATTTGACTCGATTGGGACGACTCGAGTAACAGCTGATACTGATTCGATCGAGGCGGACCAGGTAAACGACCACGGGCGCGGTGGCCCGTGGCTTTTGTTGTTCCCTCAGCCTATGCCGATAGCACTCCACGCGAAGCGATTTCGCGGGATGAGGATGGGCGGTTTACAGAGCGCCCCGACCCAGACAGGCTCACCTTCCGAACAAATGGTTGGGTTTTGCGAGTCCGGTAATTAACCGATTCAACATCTACGCCAGCGTGGTTCGCCCACGCTCGCCACGCCACGTTCACACTCGCGTTCCGGTCAGCATGGTCTTGCTGAACCTCACACGAATCATTCGTACACCGGAACCGCCGACCTTGACGGTATCCACGGTGTCCACAACACGAACACGACTTCGAGTTGTACGGTGAATCCACCGTTTCACACGGAATCTGGTTCCACGTTGCTTTGTAGCGAACCTGTTGCTCGAACTTGTGGAACGGCAGTTTGTGCAGACGCCGATTCATGTATGTTCCGTACTTGATGGCGTCTCGAATCCCACTCAAGTCCTCAAAGACGATGACTGGGTTCGAGAACTGTTGGGCGAACTCCACCACGACACGGGACATTCGGTGAAGAATCCACTCTGTGTAGCGTTCTTCTTTCTCTCCGATTTGGTGGTGGATGGAGTATTGACCGTATTCTTGACAGCGTTTGGTGATGGTGTGGTAGCGTTGGCGTTCGGCTTTCACCGAGCCGTAGTCAAGCACGAGCGTTCCGAGTGTGTCCATCGTTTCACGGTTAAGAGCGGTGAGGGCGATGTTTCGCTCGTTAATATCTACGCCGACGAGTGTGTCCGTGTCTTCGGGTTCAGGTATTTCGATTTCTGTTTTGACCGTGACGTGTAGGTAGTACACGCCATCTCGGTACAGAAGTTCGGCCTGCCCTAACGACCACTCATCTTCAGTCAAGGCCGATTCAATCAACGCGAGGTCTTCCGGTCGTCCTCGAAGGTGTCCTTTCACCTTCTTGTACGGCTTTGGACTCACACGGAACGCTACTCGGCCAGTCTCGTCGTTGTAGGTGAGGCGGTAGCCTTCGGTGTGCGCCATAACAAGTGGGTAGGCTCCTTTCTTGTCCGTGGCTGGTGGCGACGGTTTCCCGACGTTGGTGTCGTCTTGGTCGTACCACCAGTTGAGGAGTTCTTTGTAAGAGTCCCACGCTTGCAGAGCCTTAGCGACGACCGCGCACTTGTTGTTCCGAAGGAAGTTGTCGCGGTCAACCTCGCGTTGAATCTCGGTCTTGTTATAGCCGTCTTGTTTGAGTCGGAGTGTGTCGTTGGAGATGTCTCGTGCGGTGAAGCGGGCATCTTTGAGCCACGACCGCTCACCAGACTCTATACAGAGCCGGGTGCGTGCGGTCTTCGTGACTTCTTCGATACCCATACTTTGACTATTGGATTTAGTATTAATAAAAGTAGGGATTAGGATGGAGGAGTACAGGAGCCATGCACATTCGATTAGTTTGTGTAAGTATCACTTTGTGTGGTGTCCGAAGTACCGACACCTCGTACTGGGACTTGTCAAAGACGAGGTGACAGAGTTGTTCACGGAGACAGCCGACCACTTCGGACACGAGATACTTGCGTTGGAAATCGCGGATGTCCACGTACACTTGTTTATCCAGACTGACCCAAAACACAGTCCGTCTGATGTTGCTCGGCAATTCAAGTCGTACTCTGGGAAGCACATTCTTGAACGGCGTCCAGAAATCCGCGAGTCGTATTTCTGGGGCGGTGGATTTTGGAAAGTAGGCTACTACGTCGGGACAACTGGCGCGGTATCAGAGGAAGTTGTTCAGCGGTACATCGAACAGACAGAACATTAAGCAGAGTGTCGGACTTCACCCCCGCGTCCGGTGACGCGGGGAACTCGCCCTTGAAACCAGTTAGATCCGGGCGAAACCGCCGCTCTTGCAGTTGCGACTGCACACGATGCGATTCTATTGACTGACGATCTTGCGGCTCGCGACACAGCGACGTCAGTTGGTATTGAGGTCCACGGATCAATTGGGATTATCGCTCGTGGGTACGCGGAGAATCGTCTCAGCCAAAATGAGGCAGCGGAGTTAATGCGAGCACTTCAGCATGAGACGAGCCTCTTTCTCACCGATGCTATCGTTGAACAAGGGATTGCGCTACTCAGAGGCGACAGTAATGACGAATAGGAACGGATCCACTCTTCGTAGATAGTGGACGAAAGAACAGAAAGGGAGGCTCGTCACTTCTGCACTTTTTTGGAAAGAAGTGGTCGGCGTTGTCTGACTAATCACACCGTGGTGTGATATACTTCCGAAGGTAGAACCAGCAAAATCGTTTCTACTTCCTCCACTACTACTATAACGGGAGGAGGCTGCTCGGAGTTGTAACTAGGAGCGGAGGGCTTGCCCGGGGTGGTTGGTTCGAACTGTGCGCCTTCCTTTTGGTCCGTTGTTAGGACATCACGCTCTCTGTAGGGGGTTGCTCGATATCCCGATCACAACGATCGTGATAGCGGTCAGCTGCTTCCTCCTCAACCACGACGAGTTTCTTGCCACGTCGCTTTGTTTGCTCGACCTCGCCCTTGCCCATCTTCGCGAGGAAGTCCATGACACGGGCCACAGTCTGCGTGTGGGGCTTCGAACCTTCTGCGGCAGTAATCACCTTGGCGATCGTCTGGCTATCGAGCACGAGCCCAGCAGGTGCCTTCTCGGCGTAATCGCGAACGTCCCGAGCAATGAAGCGAGCGCGTTTCTGGTTGGTCGTGAGCTCGCGATCGGCGACGTGCTCCGGGAGGGCACAGATCCGCTCAAGCGGAGTGTTGGTCTCGTACGACTCCGCCGTGTCCGTTTCCGCCCCTGAAGTACTGTTGTTGGAAGTGACCGCTTCTACGTTGTCGAGTCGATTGTGGGCTTGATCTGCGTTCTCTGTCGTGTTTTGGAGGATCGATCCCAGCGGAATCCCAGCGACCCAGATATCCGTGAGGCCCGCAGTGTCGCCGTCTGATTTGATCTCAACGGGAGTGTGTTCATGTTGGGCTTCGAGCTGCTCGATGCGCTCGTCTTTGCGTTCGACTTCGGCCTCGAGTTCTGCGACGCGGTCGGTGAGCGTTTCCAGCTGTTCACAGACGGCCTCGAGGGTTAGTTCCTCAGTCGTCGGCTGGTCAGTAGCGGTACTCTCAGCAGTCGTGGATGTGGGTTCAGTCATCGGAAATATGGTGTGTCGCGAGTGAGACGATCGCGTCCGTCTCGTGGCTAATAGCGGACGATACGGACGCGTGGCTGATTGGAGTGGATACGCTGGAGAGAGACGAGTCTCTCAGTCTGTAGCGAGCGCTGTCGCTGTGGGAATGTCCACTCATTGCTTGTGTGGACTACTCCTGCTGGCTGTGAGCGCTCGTGCCCGTTGCGTGGCGCCTGGCGCGCTGGAGCTCGCCGATTGCTGGGTCGGGAGGTGAATCAGCAGTCTCAGCCTGAGCGTGGTGGGGGCCCCCTCTTAGCGAGCAGTGGTCGTTCTGATAGACGGTGAGGCAGGTCCGACAGCAGCGTGCGCTCGGTGTTTCGAGATCGGCGAACGCAACGCGTGTGTAGTCTGTATCGGACGAACAGTTGCACAGTGGTGTCCGCTGCTCGTCGTCGCGCTCGATATGGTAGGTGGTGTTTGTGAGTTCTGGTAGGTCGGCGGTCGGAACGAGTGCTACTGGCCCGTCAGTGATGGCTGATCCCTCGCTTGGCGGGCTTGTTTGGATCGTGTGGACGTCCGAAAGGATGAGGGCCCCGTCGTTTGAGTGTGCTGTTGTCGTGAGGCGGGTCGCAAGGAGGTACTCACTGTATCCGAGTGTCGGTGAGGAGATGGTCTGATGGGCACAACTAGGACAGGAGAGCCCCGAGAGTGTGTAAGCTGATGCGCCCTCTGGACAGATTGCAAGCAGACTACAGCGATCGTCGGCGTCAAATGAGTGATTACAGTGGATGCATGTTGACTCTGACGGGAGGCGAGTGCCGGTGAATAGTTGGGCGAGGCTAGTGTCGATCTCGACTCGCATTAGGTGATCACCTCGCCGATCTGGTGGTTTGCAGGCGGTGCTATATGGTCAGCTGGTACCGTGAGAAAGCATTTATCCTCAGGGTACCGTGGTTTTGATGGCGTCATACTGGGTTGCCTTGGGTGGTCTGTACAGGACCAGGCAGCCATCGACGCTCTCCGCTGTGACAAGGGACTGCTCACATTCAATGTGGCACTTGGGTTGTGAGCGGTCCTCTATCTGCGGAGTGGAATAGGCCATCGACGAGCTCAGAACTTCCCCGAGTCGTACGTCGATTTGCCCTCAGTCATGTACATCCAGACCGAGTAGTCCCAGGGATATAGTTGCATTCCGTGACACAGTGTAGGAGGGGGTGCAACATTCTGTTAACCGAGTTACAATAACCACGAAAACAGCACTACTACGCGGACGGCTCGTTCATGAAGTCTGAGACAGGAACTGCATTATCACGATACTGGTTGTACATCGTTTCTACCCAGTCGAAAAATTCAATGGTATCCCCAGTTAGTGCTGCACTCAGATGTCCCTCCGAACCGTGAGCGCCAAACATTGCATGCAGATCCCCAAACATAGCGATCCCTACGTCGATAGATTCTGGATGAATCAGTAATCGGAAGTTATCCGCCTCGATCCCACGCATGTAATCGTCGTTATATTTCGTCGCGATATTCTTCAGGACCGTTGGATCAATAATCAGCTCGACTTCCGTTCCTTCTTCTAACATTCGTGCTGCATGCGTATTCATCACGGGACTTACGATCGGCAGCATTCCCCGGAGAGTATCTACTTCAAGCATACTGGCTTCAATGAAATCGTTCAAAACTGCATGCGGATCGTACTCTGTTGCCGTTGCTAGTGTTGAGGATTCAAGCACTTCAACAGGGATTGAGACATCATCATCCTGGAGTTGGTCGAATAGCTCCTTTTTCTCTGTAACTTGTTCAATATTCTCCTCAAACGTGTCGTAGTGACTGATGAGTAACTCTCCCGTTAGCGTGAGTTCAAATTCACGCGTGCTTTGCTCTTCTACCCATCCAGCTTCCTCCATTGCCTCTAATGAGCGATGAACGGTCGAGCGCGCGAGGTCACACCGTTCTTGTAACTCATGTTTACGGGCAGGTCCAGTAGAAAGAGTGCGCAACAGTTCGATACGGCTTCTTGAGGAGACCAATTTTGAGATATTTTCGTATGGGTTCGGCTTCATCGCGTCTCTCTTCATGAGGATCCCACCAAAGAATTACGCTCTCCGTCGTAATTTTGTCAATATAGAGAATGGTACTACAGTGCAGTCCGGTGATTGACTGCAAGCGGGACATATAACCGCATCGTCTCCCTCGTATCCTGTGATGGGGTCCGATCAGCCACCGGGTCTTAGCGCTCCTCTTGGTATCCGAAATCTCCTCGAGGTATATCGAGATCCGTTCGATATTTTTCCAGATTGGAACGACAAATACGGCGACTTCGTGAAAATTGAGACGAGTAAAGGCCCCCACTATCTTCTCTTTCATCCATCGTACTTCGATCAAGTACTAGTCGAGGATTTTGAACGCTATGGCAAGGGGACGATCCAAGAAGAAATTTTCGAGCCAATTACCGGTTCGAATAGTCTTCTTCTCTCCTCTGGAGATCAGTGGCACGAACGTCGCGAGATGATGCAGCCAGCATTCCAACGTGAGCAAGTCGCGACGTACGTTGATACGATGGCGTCCTATACAGAGGACCATATCCAGAGCTGGACTGCAAAGCAGACAGTTGCCATCGATAAGGAAATGACCCAGCTCTCACTTGCAATTCTCGGACAGACGCTCTTTGGAGAGGATATCCGAAATCGCGATGGGCCCATTCGCGAGGCTGGTGAGGCGATTGCTGATAAGACGGATGGATCCTCGATCAATTTCTATCTCCCAGATTGGCTGCCAACTCCAACCAATCGGCAGTTCGACAGTGCGATTGAGGCATTCGATCGCGAACTTGAGCAACTTATCAGAGAACGAGAGGAGGCGTTACAGGAGTCTTCAGCCTCTACCGTTGGGGACGATTTACTAACGAAGTTCGTCCAAATCCGTCAACGGGAGGGCGGTGAAGTGATGGATATTGCGACGATTCGGGATAACCTCAAGGGGCTTGTACTCGGTGGCCGGGATACCGCTGCACTTGCACTTACCTATACATTGTATCTTTTAGCGCAGCATCCAGCAGTCGCTGATCAGGTCTATCGGGAGTGCCAAGAGGTTCTTGGGGACGAGCAGCCAGATATCGAAGCACTCGCCGATCTTGAATATACGGACGCTGTAATCAACGAATCGCTCCGTCTCTATCCTCCAGTGTATGGTCTATTTCGGGAGCCTCGAGAACCAACAGAAATTGAGGGGTATAATATCTCCACAAATGCAACAGTGGTTCTCCCTGTATTTGCCGTGCAGCGCGATGAGCGGTGGTATGAGGATCCAGACACGTTTGATCCGGAGCGATGGCGAGGAACGTCGGATATCAAAGCAGAAAATCCGAACTTCGCGTACTGTCCGTTCGGTGGTGGACCGAACGTGTGCATTGGAGAAACGTTCGCAAAAGCCGAGCTCAAAACAGCGCTGGCGGCGATCCTTCGTGAGTGGGAACTTCGACCAGTAACGGAAGAGTTCGAACGGGCAATCGCGATTACTGCTCAACCTCGGGAAGAGCTGCTTGTTGAGGTTACTGAGCGGTAATCATACAAAAGATACTACAGTAATTTCTTCGCCGAAGATAGAACAGACGGTTTTTTTCAGAAATATAGAAGAACTATATGGCCTATCAAGAGAGAGGTAGCTATGACGAATCGTCTCGATCGGCCGGGTGTCGATCTCGTCCTTGGATTCGGCGAGCGGAATACACCCCGACCATGTGCGACCGATGACTGTGAGCACGATGCCGACTACTACATGCTGACTGATGACGTACTCTCGGAGTACGTCTGCGAAGTGCATCTTGAGCGGACTGTCGAACGAGCACAGGCCTGAATTCCCTTCTTGGTCAATAACGGAGTCCTATTCACTCCGTTTAGCTCAATAGCGACTGAGCGGTTCAGTGGTCAGTTGCTTTGCCATTCTTGATCGCCGTCGCACTCAGACAGTTGGGACAGCCAGAGAGCGTCCCGTCGTTAACGGCGAATACGACTTACTGTCTGATATCGATAGGAGTCCTGCGCTTCGGCCTCGCCGCTGATGATCCCTCGCTCACGGTCTGTTAGCAACGCTCGTTGTTTGCTTATGGTAGTCTATCCTACCATACTCTATCTTGTATATACGGGAATATAATATCCTCTCCATTATTAACGTTATATCAATATAATAGATTTAATAAATTGTAGATATACTATACAAATAGAGATATCCGATGCTAGTGGGCGTAAAGTCGCCCCGGTGGTAGAGATACCGAGGCCGGGTTTCTAGGGATCAAAACCCATGAGCACGAAAAACGCCGACACAAAAGAAGGTATCGACAAACGAACGCGCCGGACGGCCGTCGAAAGCATGAGCATCGACCGCCACGCCGGCGAGCCCAGCGAATTCGATGTCTACAGCGAGAGCGGGACCGTCTACCAGGCCTGATCACCGAGACGTGCGAGTGTCCCAATGCCACCTATCAGGACGGCGCGTGCAAGCACCAGCGTCGCGTCGAGATGGCACTCGGCCAGCGCGACGTGCCCGATCTCGACGAGGAGACGGACGTCGAGATGATGATCGCCGCTCGCGAGCAGTACCGCGGGCTGGGTGATTCGACAGTCGAGCACCGTCCGGCCGACGATGCCGTAGTCCTGACCGACGGCGGTGTTGCGACCGAGACCGCCTCGCAGGACACTGACGTCGATGGGCCAACCATTACCGGGCCGTGGACGGAACCGGCCGAGCAGGGTGGTGCGGAGTACTGGCGGTGCGAAGACTGTGGGCGAGAATCGCTGCGACGTGGGGATGTCGAGCGCTCGGAGTTCCACGCCAAGGAGTGCACGCTCCGCTGAGTTCCCAAGACGGCTCATCGGAACTAGCGAACGAATCCAGCCAGTGGTTCTCTTACTCGCCGACACCTGTCAGAAACGACGTGCGAGTTAGTATAGAAGGGAACGGCATAGCGGGGTGGTTGCGGGATACACCGATTTCGGAGGTAAGTAATGTGCGTGCTGGAGCACAGTCAATCTCTTTTATGGCTCGTTGGATACGGCTGGAATAGTAAGATGCGTAACTACTGCGTAGTGTGTGAGTGGTCAGCCAACCCACAGAATAGGGCGACACAGCAGGGGCATCCAGCTATTGAGCACTTCCTCGCGACCGGCCATTCAATTGCCTCTGACAGACAGAGCTCGGATTCCTGCGACAGCAACTACCAAATACAGCACGTCTTGAAGTAGCGCCTCAGACGCTCGTGTCCAGACGCGTTGCAGGTGCGACGGGAGGGGTAAATTCCGCAATAATTATTGTCTGTTTGACATTATACCCTGGTGACCAAGTGGGTGATTGACATGGTATCGGATCGAAGTGACTGATGGACCATTACACTGTGCACTCATGGCGTGATGGGTCCTAGGGAGGAGGGCGACGTTCCGACTCAGACTGCCTCTGACATCACCCTGAGTCGCCTCGTGGATGAGCTCATCCTCCCCTTGCTGCCAATTTCGTACTTGAGGGGGAGGGGAGGATAGTTGTGCCTCTGACAACCGGTCCCTACCGGCAGACTAGTATAGAGTCACTAACACATAGACCCTTCGTAGACTACCTCAACCAGTTATACCAAGTAGCAAAACATCACCGAATCGAGTCGCATTCACTATCGGACATCGTGGACACCACGTCTCTTCAGAAGAGAGACTTGGTATCATACATTATAGCTTGGTGGACCAGGCTATTGGTTCATAGGTATAGGCGGAGTAACACGATATGGACATCATCTTCAGACGCGGATCACGGTGAGAGACGGTCCTGGGACCTGATGTCCGGGCCTCTGACAGCCATTGGAGCGACACCGTCGCTCCACACGCCGCTCTCATTATTCCTTTGCACCCGATAACGAACACTCACAGCAACGACGCTACATCTCCGGTGTTTGCGCACTGGAAAACTGGACCGTATTCGAGGCGAGGGTTACGATCGCCCGCCGAAGCCGTTCGGTGATCGCTTGATCCGATACCCCGAGTTCCTCCGCTAACTCGAGCGTCGTACACTGGCGTGGGATCTCGTAGTAGCCCCGCTCAATCGCCAGTAAGAGCGTCTCCCGTTGGACTGGCGTCAACCCGAACCACGGACCACTGTCCGGGCGCGTTGGATTGTAGATGCGCGCGACATCCAATGCGATCTGCGCTTGGTTACAGTAGCGCTGGAAATCCGACAGCGACTCGTGAGACGGGAATCGGAGTTCGAACTCCCACTCGCGTGGGGTACCCGTCGCACTCAGGACTTGCGCTCCCTGTTGTTGGATCGCTTGAAAGAGCTGGTCCGTCTCACCGTTCCATTCCAGCGCGTACAACGTCTTGTTCTCGAGGGTGTCGATTTCCGAGATTTCGTTGACAACATCTTGATCGGTGAGATTGGCCGTGAACGTATCGCGATGAGAGTTATGCACCCAGAAAAACGGGATCGCGGTCTCGCCCATCGGAACCATACTCTCGAGCTCGATGGCGATTCCGGAGACGACCTCGAGAGCTTGCCCTAACCCGAAGTCTTCCCCAGGCACTGAGAGTTCGGCAATGACACTCATGTAACGTCCTTGAGAACCGTATGTGGAGAACGCCTAAAAGTAGGCGACTTGGTATACCACCCTATCATACTAGCACTTTATATGGGACATGGTATACCAGGTTAATGTAGGTTATTAGACCATAGTCATATAGGGGCCGGGCTCGGAGGGAGTACACGGACCGGATGAGAAGGTCACACTGGTATCGAGAGGAGACACGCTTACTCCACAGACAGGGGTCGATCAGCCTGGCCACTCAGATCATACCGCATCATGGACGATTTTGAAACAGGAGCTGAAACGGTCACCACAGAGGAAGCGTTCACTACCGCACTGCAGAAGCTTGTTCAGGCAGCCTACGCAAACGGGGTCGACATCGAGGGAGGGTGGGAGTGTCGGACCACAACCGATGATCCGGACTGGGAGATCATGATTCTCGAACTCGCGAAAAAAGGCTCCCATGGACGGGACGGTGCTGACGGTGGTGGATGACGCATGAGCGTCATCGCTGAAATCCAGATCGAGGGCAATTTCGTCCTCAGTGAATTGCTCGCGGAGCTGCCCGACGTTCCGATCCAACTCGAACGGGTGGTTCCAGCCGGGGAGCGAACGGTGCCCCTGATCTGGATCCATACGGACGAGCCCGAACCAGTCGAACAGCACCTTCGTGAGCATCGGTTGATCGAGTCGATCACCCAACTTGATGTCTTTGAGGATCGAGCATTGTATCGCATCGAGTGGACTGAAGAGCCCGATAGTATCTTCAATGAGATCCAGTCGAAGCGAGCGGATCTCCTTGATGCAGTAGGGATGGGCAGTACGTGGACGTTCGAGCTCCGATTTCCGAGCCATGAGGCGCTCTCGGAGTTTCACTCTCATTGTAAAGAGGCAGGCCTCCCGCTGTCAGTCAATCGTATCTATCGGCCGAGCAGTGCTGAGTCACCCGAACGCTATGGATTAACTGATATCCAATATGACACACTCCTTTCAGCGCTGAAGCAGGGTTACTTTACGGTTCCGCGGGAGATAACCTCCAAGGAGTTAGGGGCGCAACTCGGGGTATCGGATCAGGCGGTGACCGAACGGATCCGCCGCGGGACCACGAATATCCTGTCCCACATTCTGGTCTCACCAGACGACACCTGACTGAGCGAGCAGGGGCACTATCAGTGGGGTCGGGTACCGAGCCACGAGAACTCACTGTTGCAGGTGTACTTACGAATGGCTCACTTCTGGCGATGATGGAGCAATCTCGTAGACCATTACCTCTAGATCAGGTCGATCGTCGTACCGGCAGACCCAGGTGGATCTGATTGGCACGTTATTCCTCTCGGCGGATCGGAAGAGCCGACACAACTCCTGTGCTAACTCCTCTTCACTCTGAATCTCAGTGGGCGTGATGATAAAACAACTACGTGCTGACGCCGCATAGTCTACTGACTTGGTATGCCACTGAGATTCGAGACTCGAAATTCTTCCTCATACAGTCGAAACGTGTGTCTCAGGCAGAAGGGCGATAAACCCTGCCGGATCGCGCCGAAGGTCGACCGCCATGTGACACGCCGAGAGCGGGATACGACTACCGAGTGGACGTCGTCGCGGGCGAGTGCGAGATCAAATACAGCATGTTTTGAAGTGAAGCCTCAGAAACTCATGTCCAGAAGCGCCGCAGGTGCAATGGGAGGTTTAAATTCCGAAATATTTATTATCTGTTTGAATAGTAAGCTTGGTTGACCAGGTGGAGGATTGGTATGGGATAGGGCCGATAGGGTAAATGGTCCGTCACACTGTGCGCTCATGGCGTGACGGGTTCCAATTGGGAGAGGGGGATTGCGACTCAGATTGCCTCTGACATCACCCTGAGTCGGCTCGTGGATGAGCTCATCCTTCCTCTGCTAATAATTTCTTGATCGTGAGAGGGTTATCCGTGCCTCTGACAACCGGTACGTATCGAATAGACACGTGGTATCATATAACACCCTTTAGTATACCAAGCCCGATCACTATCAGCATAGCCGACCAATAGAGAGTTACATCAAAGAATTACATTCTCCGGCTATTTCGAACCCGGCACCCGAGCCAAGACCGAGGGTAGCTTCCACTGCACCTCCACAGGATAAGCGAGCTCGCGGCCTGCCTCCAGGGAGTGAGTCTGACGACGAGACAGCCCGTTCTGTGTCGAAGTTGTATCAACAACAGGTACTAACGACGTTGCAACAAGCCATTCAAACCGACTACAACGGGGTTGATATCGTTCATCTCGACCAGGAGTCGAGGGCGGGATTCAGTCTGACCACGTGGCAGGCAACCAAATGGGAAACAGAACCTCCAGCCCCAGCCGCATCCGCAGACGGGTGCCAGAGATATGATTTTCGCTACTACGATCGCGACACGCTTCTTTCCTCTCTGTCGCACGGGAAATGGCCTGGTCCATGAAGTGCTGCAGGTGATCCGACCACCTCTTCCAGTTTTGGAACGATCCACGAAATCCTGACCACAGAGCGTATTGCCGTGTTCTACGAGGTGATAAGATACGAGTTTCTCAGTCTGTACGGGAGACAGCGCGGTGTTCAGTTGAGCCGCTCAGAGAGATCGCAGACAGGATGAGCGCCGCGATCGAGCACTGACTAGCCGACGATGCCGTGGTCGTGACCGACGGCGGTGTTGCGACGAGACTGCCACGCAGAGCGATCAGAAGGCTCGAATCACCGGCTCGAACCTCGAGCCGCCGGAGCAGGGTGGCGAGACATACTACCGGTGCGAGGACTGCGGTCGGGAGTCGCTCCGTCGTGGGGACGTCGAGCGCTCGGAGTGATACCTGAACGGGAAGATTCTCACACAAGGTGGAGGCGGTCTTGGTCGGGCGAGTAGATCTCGCCTTTGTCGTGGAGCTTCTGGATCTCGTGTTTGGTGCGCTTCGGGGGCATGCCCTCCTGCCCGGCACGCTGGTAAACTTTTTCCTTGGGAGCACCGCACTCGCCGTCATACATTTCCTGCAGTTCGTGGACGATCGTCTTGATCGCCTTCACGTGTTCGCGAGCCGTCTTCGCTCGTCCGGTCTCGATTACCTCAACGTCATATTCACCCACCTCCTCCTCAGTGGCGACGCCGAGTTGCCCGAGACAGTCCTCGATTAGTTCTACTACGTTGGTGAGGTGGCTCTCCACGACTGTTTCGGAGGAGGTGAGACGGGCGTTCGCCTCGGTTAATCGCCGCACCGCGTTAGGATGGATTTGCAGCGGGACGCCCACCTCCTTGATGGACTCGTTTATGTGGTGAGTGGAGGCGGCGATCTCCTCAGCCAGTGTATCGGAGACTGTCGGCGTGATCATCCGCACGGTGCCGAGATACTCTGCAGCCTCATCGACAGTGAACGCCTCAGTGTCGTACGAGACTGGCTGGGGCGAGGAGCTCGCCGCGACGAGGTCGACCTTTGAAGGGAGCTCACCGTATGGTGAGATTTGCTCAACCAGCGGCTCATACGAATCTCAATGGCCGATTTCGGCGTATCAATTAGGAGGTGACTTGCGTGGTTTTCCACGTCCTCGTTCGACGCCTGTGGTGCCTCTCCCGCTTTAGCGGTAGCGTTCCCAGTGTTGGTTTGAATAGGCTCAGGATTAGGTGGAGAACTGCTCTCATTCTCATCGTTTTCTCGGGTGAGCAGCCACGTCGTTGCCCCGCTTACGGTTATGCCTACGGTTGTTGCTACACTGGCAATCGTACCTCTCCGCTTCGTCGTTCCCTGCTCATGCTTCTACGCTCATTCAGGTCTTACCGGTCGATGTCAGTTCGGGTCATAGGGATTTGTCGCTGTGTCGAGCCGATATACATCCTCTATAGCATCGAAATCATCATCGAACGCATACAGATAGCCAAGCCCCTCGGTTTGCATATACGCGATAATACAGGAATCAACGAACGAGAGAGGCTCGTGCTGTCGGAACAGGGCTTTTCCCGTCGCGAAAGCGTCAGCGTTGAGTGAGTCGATATGGAAGCAACTGTTCTCCTCTATTCGGTCCAGAAGGTCGACAGCAGCGTTGTGACCTGCATGGGTCGTGAGCCCGTTGAGAGTTTCCGCGAGGACGTAGTCGAGAACGACCGCTTCGGGGAGAGACCCTCTATCGGTACCTTTGAGGATGGGGAGTGCAGCCTCATGTGAACTATCCCGCCGATACACCGCTGCGAAGAGGACCGTTGTATCGATCAGTGCACGCGGCATTTACTCAACGTCGACGCCCCAGACGTCGTGATCCTTCCTCACATCAGTCGTCTCCTCACCATCGTAGCCGTCGAATTCCGCAAATGTTCCCGTTTGCTGTTGTACCACTCGGATTCGGGCAGTCCCATCTGCTTCGAGGTGCCACCGAAGTTGGTCGCCGTCATCGATTCCAAGTTCACGCCGAACACGAGCGGGAATATTCGCTTGATTCCCCGAGACCTTGCTTTCGGCGTCGACTCGATCGCTGCTCATATCTCTCAGTATGAGATCAGCCGTGAAAAGCCTAGTGTGTCATCACACTAGACCCGGTGCATAGATTCATTGGTTGTCTAGTCATGATACGTTCTCGCACTTGACCATCTTCCCGGGCTTGTTGGAGGGGGTCTCGTAGATTTGCTGAAGCGCCTCCTCAGCGACGAGCAAATTTGATCGTTGAAAAACTCACGACCACTGGAGGCGGTGTCCGTCGCGATAGAGGAAGAAGGCGAACGTCAGTGCGAGCGTCATATGCAGCAATCTGGTCGAGATTGCGCCGAGCCTCAGAGCACCACGTTGATCCCCTGTTCGGCTTGTGAGAGTTGTCCCATCCGGCTGGGCCGGTCCACAAGTTGCGGCAGGTTCTGGATGGCTCTGGCGAGCGACTGCTGATTGCCCGGCAGGCGCTCCAGCAGCACGTTCACCGTCTCGGAGCCGACGGTCGCGGTTGAATTGTCGGACCGCGACGAACCCAGTGGCTATCTAGTCAAAGAGCGAACATCTCTTGGAGACGAGAAGAGCATCGAGGTAACTTGGAATCAATCATATACAGCAGCGGATGCTTCACTCTCTTCACGCTCGCCGATCCGATAGCGTGTCTCCAGAGGGTAACCTTCGTAGCGTGCAAGCGCAAGATGGAGGGCGACTGCAACGGCGAGCAAGCCGAAGTTCCAGATAGGAGAGTTGTAGTAGATGACGTCGATGATTATGTGTTCGGGGTAGACTGGCCAAAACGGGGCGAGCGGTGCCGCGATGTCGGGCGCAGAGAGCAAGTCCGCGAAGATGTGACTGACGCCCCCAGTGAGTAACCCAGCCGTGGCGAAGAGGAACACCGTCTCTGTGGGGATTGTCGTGCTTCTAATCCATCGATGAGTATTGAAGTGGGCAGTAAGCCAGCGTGCGGCAACAGCCCCACTGAGAACGCTGACGAGTGCAACGAACAGCACGGTATGGGTCACGCCGTGATGAGAGACTGGGAGATAGTGTTGAAGGACCAAGTCAGAGTCTGGCAACATCGCCGTCACCAACGTGAACCCGGTAAATCCGAGGGCACCACGATGACCCCAGAGGACCCACGCAGGAGCGGCGAACAACAGTGCCATCGCGAAATGCCCACTCACGTCTACCATGCCTCAAGAACAAAGGGGTCGGGAGTATACGTATTCTGGTTTGTAGGGCTCCCTCCTCAGGAGAGAGGAATGGCCTTGTTGACACCCTTCATCGACGACAGCCTTGTGAGGTGTTTCACCCCAGACAGGAAAAGTCGTCAGAGCTGGGCTCCTCTCCCTCCGGCCAGGCCTCCATACTAGCATCTTGAGGGTAGTAGAGACTGCCACTGTTATCCCAACCCCACCCAGCATCTTCAAGAATTTGTCGTGCTTGATCCGTGTCCGATCTCTCGCCTGCGATTTCGGTCAGAACTTCCTCGTTGTACCACGGGTGTTCTTGGGAGTTGAACGTAGCATGAGTCACCACCTCTGATTCGCCAAATGCATATGTTGCATTTAGCGTCTGTCGGTCGATCATGTGGGAGAGAGCCTGCCGGAATTCAGGAAACATCCCCGGTGCGTATGACATCTGAGGCATCACTCCGAACGGCAAATGCGCCACGCCAGTGATGACCTGCACACTGTCGCCCATCTGTTCCTGCAACTGTTGACCCGCCTCCGGGTGAAGGGCGACGGCTACGTTGAGTTCTTCATTTTCGAACGCACGGACTACCCCATCCGTACTATCGTACAGTTGTAGCAGGATCGGTGTATCGGTTTGGTAGGTTGGATGTCCGTCATGAGGTTCAAGCCGCATATTTTCCTGATTGTTATATGCCGTGATTTGATAGGGACCTGCGCCAATCATCGGATCCTCGAAATCGGTTGGATTATCTTCAATACCCGCATCGACATAGGGTGCCTGCGGGAGGACTCCATAAATCGAAAGGCTCGCTGTGAGCAGTGTTGGGGCCGGATCTTCAGTGTTGAAGCTCACTGTACTGTTATCGATAATTTCGACAGTAAGATTTTCTGGAAGATTCGTCCACTGATAGTTGCCAGCGTGGTACTGTTCAGCTAGGAATTCGTAAGTCCATTTGATATCTTCTGGTGTAACAGGATCACCGTTATGGAAGGTTGCTTCACGGAGGTTAAATGTAGTAGATGTTCCGTCCTCTGAAACTTCCCAATCTTCTGCCAGAACAGGTACAAGCTCATAATTAGAATTATACATGAGAAGTGGCGAATGAGTTAAGCTTGTATACAGACCCATGGAGTCACCATCAGCCACAGTTGGATAAAAGCTGCTCGTCAGATGCTCTGACGGTAGATTAGCGATAAGACTGTCTGTACCACTTTGAGCACTTACACCTGCTTCTACGAGTGCGGCCCAATGAGTATCAGTCAGTCCGGCCGAACCAGTTTCAATGGATTGAATCTGGGAAGTGTTAATGGCAGCGGTCGTTGGACGCTCAATAGTTGGAATGAACGCGATATCCGATGAAAAAACACTCATTGCTTCACCGACAACTTGTTCTCGCTCCTCAGTGGTACCTGTAGAGGCCTGTTGCGCAGCAAATTCAGAAAATTCACAGCTGGCATAGTTTGTTGGATTGTAGTTGCCATTTGCACCTGCAAAATCAATACTATAATTGGTCAACAGTTCGTTTGGATCAAGTCGCCCTGGCGAAGGACCATGGCTATTTACTGCAATGTGAAAGCCACGACTATCGTTAGCGACTGCATCCAATCCTTCAGCTGTGGTCATCGGCATTGTTTCAATTTCAATACCGAGCTCATCGGCAGCAGTTCGGATATTTGAGATCGTCTCTTCAAAGAGTACGGTCGGTGGGCCTTGGTCGGACCAATACTGGAACGTTAGTGTAGGAACACGCTCGCCCAGATCTTCTGTACCACCCCCGCCAAGACAACCAGCGAGAGCAGCACCAGAGGCTGCCCCAATTGTTTGTAATACTCGGCGTCGACTGACACTTTGCTCCGAATCTCGCTTGCCATTTGGTGGCATACACCAAACACACAAGTCAATTGAGAAAAAGATTTCGGTAAATATCTTCCTGCTGGCAGCTACTATCTGGTCTAATCATGCGTCGAAGTACAGATATCTTATGTGTAAATATAAACTGATGATCCAACACCGATATAGTGATAAACTTGATTTATTTTTGAAATTAGTAGAATTATTGTGTATTATTCATTGTTATCATTTCCAACAGATACGCGGGGATCGATAACTCCATAAAGCAGATCCACAAGGAAATTACCTAGAATAACCCATACAGCTGCGACGAGGAAAACAAATTGGATAACAGGGAAGTCCCTCGCTAATACAGAGTCAACTAACAATCGTCCAATCCCAGGCCAATTAAAGACGATCTCTATTAGGACAAGCCCACTGATGGAACTGGCTAGTGAAATTGGATATAGCGTCACGACTGGGAGCGAAGCATGTCTCATGAGTTTGCGCAGTAGTGCTGGTCGTGGGAGTCCCTTCAGCCGGTGATAGTGAAGAAATTCTTGATTACTTACCTCCACGACACTGTTACGCATGATAAGTGCCGGATACTGCATGAAATAGAGTGTGATTGTGGCAAAGGGTAGTGCATAGTGCATCCAAAATTCCTTCAGGAAAAATCGGTGCCAGAAGGGTTCACCTCCGATCATAACCGCAGTTTCTGTTGAGAGCATGCCTGAAGTCGGAAAGATGTTTATCGTTTGGGAAAACGCTGCGATCAGCAGGATACCTAGGAAGAAGTCCGGAATCGAGTGGAATACCGAGACGGTAATAATGCTTGATTTTTCAAAGAGGCCACCCCGATATCGTCCGATAACCGTACCAACTAGACTACCGATAATATATGTCGCTGTTATTGCTGGGAACACTAGAATAGCTGAATTGATAATACGGGGGCGAACGAGGTCCCAAACTGGCGCATTATGCCGAAATGATTGACCAGCATCTGCAGTCAAGAGGTTCGTTATGTATCTAACATACTGTTCATGAAGTGGTGCGTTCAGGCCCCATTTCGCCTCTAATCGAGCAATTTGATCCGCATTCATCCCCTGTTGAACAAGCAGGGATGAATAATCACCCGGCATTAATCGGAAAAACACAAACAATGATGAAGCGACTAAGAAAATGAGTGCCACTGTAATAGCTGTCCGGTGAGCAAAATATCGGAGACGACTCATGATACTTCTCCTTCAATTCCCGTAATCACTGATAATCGACTATTATCCACCAATACATCGTAACTGATGTTAGTATGCGGTTTCATTGTGCTTGCTCCGTCTTTTCGGTAGAATGATCATAGTAGAGATGACATGCTACTGTACGATTAGTATCATCTGAAAGAGCCACATCCATTGGTGTCTGATCACAGACGTCCATCCGTTCGGGGCAGCGATTTTTGAACCGACATCCCGCAGGCATATTAATCGGATCACCCGGTTCACCGCCAACAGCTGCCCGTTCACGTTCATAGTGTGGGTCTGGAATCGGAATAGACTGGATGAGTGCCTGCGTGTAGGGATGTTTAGGCTCGGTTAACAGTTGTTTAGTCGGCGCTTCCTCTACAACTCTACCAAGATACATCACATTGATTTTGTCACAGATATACGAAACCGTCGAGAGATCGTGAGAAATATACACCATAGAGACACCAAATTCATCAGTAAGTTTATTTAGAAGGTTTAGAATCTCTGCTTGAGTCGACACATCAAGCATTGATGCTGGTTCATCTGCTAAAATGACGTCCGGTTTGGTGATGAGTCCGCGTGCAATAGCAACACGCTGTTTCTCACCGCCTGAGAGCTGATTGGGAAACCGACCAAGATACTTTTCGGCAGGTGTCAGTCCCACTGATTCTAGCATTTCCTTGATTTGACCAATATCATAGGCGATACCGTGTATTTCAAGGGGTTCAGCTACTGTTCGACGGACACTGAACTTTGGATCTAATGAATTGAATGGGTCTTGGAAAACAATCTGGACGTGCCGACGAAATTCCTTCCACTCTTCTTTAGTGAACTCTGACACTGGGTCTCCGTGAAATAAAAGTTGGCCATTGGTTGGTTTATAAAGCCCGATAAGTGTTCGGAGTAATGTGGTTTTCCCACAGCCGCTCTCACCGATAACGCCCTGTACCTGATTTTCCCACAGCTGCATGTTCACACCATCAACAGCTTGGACAAACGTTGGGCTCTTTCTTGTAATTCGGTTTTTAACAGTATCGAGAAGACCCGATGATGTGTTAAAGTACTTTTCTAATCCTCGTAGTTCAAGGACTGGTACATCGCTACTCATTGAATGTCCTCCAAAATGCTCCTTCCTTCAGCTGGTTTTGTAAGGTGATCCGCTGCCAGTTCATCCATTTCATTGGCTCTGATACACCATGCTTGATGGTCCTCATCACCCTCAACTGATTGAGGGTCCGGGGCACCCTCATAGCATTCTGCAATAGACCACGGACATCGATCTGCAAACGTACAGAAATCAGGCTTTTCCCGCAACTGTGGGGGATGTCCCTCGATGACGGCTAACTCTCGATCAGGATATCTCACGTCCGGGAATGCGTTCTGAAGCAGGATAGCGTAGGGATGACGCGGTCGGTCGAAGAGATCGACGACATTGCCTGCTTCCGCAATTTGCCCACCATGCATTACTGCCATTGTATCGCAGTTCTCGAAAACGACTGAGATATCATGGGTAATCATCAACATGCTAATTTCCCATTCTTCTTTCAAACTATTGATGTGGTCGAGGATCTGGTCCTGCATAATCACATCGAGCGCCGTTGTAGGTTCATCTGCGATGATGAGACTAGGCTGGAGAAAAAGCGAGAATGCGATGATGGCCCGCTGTTGCATTCCACCAGAGAATTGATGAGGGTAATCATGGATCCGTGATTCCGAGAGTCCGACCACATCGAATAGTTCGCGGAGACGATCAATCGCCTCGGCTTTGGAGAGGTCAGTATGGTACTTTGCTATCTCAACGGCCTGCTGACTCAACTTCATAACTGGGTCAAGACTATTCATTGACGACTGGGGAATAACCGATATCTCCTTCCAGCGAATTTCCTTGTTGAACTGTGATTCCGAATAGTTCTGAATTTCCGTTCCCTTATATCGAATCGTGCCAGAAGAAATCTCACCGTTGTCGTCAAGGCCACCGACGATCGCGTCAGCAATGGTGCTCTTGCCACAACCGCTTTCACCAACTAACCCGAAATAATCATGCTCGTCAATAGTAAATGTGGCATCATTGACTGCGTGAACGGCGTTATCTCCACGGGTTTGATACTCGATATCGACGTTGTTGAATTCAAGAATTGGATCAGACATCTTACACCACCACCTCATCATCCCCGCTCGTACCTTCATAGCCCCGACCGAGAAGATACAGCGATAGTACTGTAAGCGAAATCATGATTCCTGGCGGGAATGACCACCACCAAGCATCAGCGACACGACCCGATTGGTGTGCATTCCGTATCATTATCCCCCAAGTTGGTGTGAACGGATCAGTAACGCCGATAAATGACAAGCCGGCTTGTTCAAGAATCGCTAATCCGACTCCCATAGCAAAGAAAAGTGCGGCCATATTGGCAATATTCGGTAGAATATGTTTTCGGATGATCCATGGGGTGCTAGCTCCAGAGGCTTTGGCCGCCATGATGTATGGTCGTTGTTTTATTTGTAGTACTTGAGAACGTATCACTCGTGCAATAAAGCGCCAGAGAACTAATCCGATAATCGCGATCGTGGTGTAAAAGCCTGCACCGAAGAAGGTGATAAGAACGATAGCAAATGGAATGAACGGAATACCATACATGAAGTCCACAAAGCGCATTAGCACGCTTTCCGTCTGACCACCGATATAGCCCGCTGTAACGCCAATAGATAACCCGAGAACTAGCATCAGGCTTCCGGCCAGTAGTCCAGTGATGAGGGTGGCTCGCGCTCCAACGAGGAGCCGTGAAAGCACGTCTTCACCCCGATCGTTCGTCCCTAACAGGTGGTCTGCCGACGGTGGCGAATAGCGGTCTAACTGTCCATCTGCAGTGAGTTGTTGCTCATTGTAGTCATATGGTGCAACTAATGGTCCAATAGCACCTGTAAATAGAATCAAGATTAAGCATGCGAATGCAAGTTTAGTAATTCGCTCACGTAATAGGTTTTGTAATGTCTTCTTTGCAAGGATGCTAAGATCGCCGCTGGCAGATTCCTGTACTTTTCTTACTATATTCATATTATCTTAATAGTACACTTATTCAAATCATATCCCGTACACCCAAAACAATGATTTACATTTTCGTTTACCATAGAGATATGCGTTAACAACCAACAACCAGCGATCCATATTAAGTATTTCGTTAGACGAGGTCGTCTCCGTCTTTAATCAGCGAGGGAATCCCCCCTTCGGAAAGAGCGGGAATCGCGTACGTCCTACTACGCACCCGCCGGAATTGTCAGGTGTAGGACCCTACGTCCCGTAGCTACGCCCGTCGCAAGAAGGTGGCAGAATAGTCACTGATGCAGATGGTCGGTTGCGCAACCACAGGACGTCTTAGCAGGGTAGATGAATTGAACGCAGTTGCAGTCGCCACCGTTCTCAGTGGGACCACGCGACTGTTCTTTGTTGAGACGGGCCAACAGTCACTGGCGTCTGGAATTGGGAACGATGCCCCGACTCGTCCGAGACGGACCGTGTGAAACCTTATATGGGTGCGTAGCAGGGCTGGAGCGTGAGAACACCGGTAAGAAGATGCTCCGTTGGTTTGGTACTCTAACAGGCAAGCCCTTCACAGCAGGGTGGGTGACTTCAGTCATATAGTGAACTATCCCGCCCTAAAGGATGGAAGGGAGTCACCTTTTGCACTTGGCCAGTTCCGCTTTGATAGCACGGCAACCCTGGTTCCCATATAACCGTGTCTCAACGGTCCCATTGCGCATAAATAGTAATACAGGTCCCGCAGTAACCTCATATTCACTTATTAAGAAGTCTTGATGATTTGGCCCATACACCGCAAACGGCATTACTTCGTGAGTACCTGTAAAAATCGATTCAAGGTCCGTTTTCGTCTTATCACATGGAGGGCACTCATCAAGCCAAATATAGACGATCGCTGGAGAATAGATCACTGTCAAGTGTGGAATGTGCGGTGCTGGTATCGGTATAAATGATTCAGGAACTCCTTCTAGTAGCGTCTCTGTATCACGGAATAAGTATAATATTGGCAGCAATGATAACCAACTATCAACTGGTGATCTCATTGCCGTACCAGCAGGATCCAGATGATCATAGAGCGCACATAATTCAGCGATAGATCGGTGATCCTCAGATTCAAGATTCAGGAATGGTTCGACAAGTAATTCCTCTTGGATTCGATTGTTGATAATACCGGACAGTTCTTCTGGTAGGAGTCCCCGTGTTTCACGACTATATTTCTCAACTGTGGATTCAAACTGGTCTGTTGTTGTGATTCCTCCATTTTGTAGGGTCAGTACCCCGGTAGTGAACAGCAACTCGCTGGTACTCCCTTTATCCATGATTATTCATATTATACTAGTGGTATAAAGAGTTCCCCCCGAATCAGCTATTGCTCACATCGGGTAATCATGTATCCAGGGACGCTCCCGTTCTATGGCTGCGCTGATTGCCAGTACATCGTCATCTGCATGTCTGCGGCCTACTACTTGCATTCCAATGGGGAGCCCATCCTCTGAAAGTCCTGCAGGAACAGCCCCAACGGGGTGACCCGAGAAATTGAATGGCTGAGTAAGCAGCCAGCCTCGAAGCGGTTCGATCTCGATCCCATCGATCATTGTTGGAAACTCACCGTGTGGAAACGGCTGGACACCGAGCGTCGGAGTTATGAGGATATCGTACTCCCGGAGGAGATCAACGATTCCCTCATATACTGTTGTTCTCGTCACATCTGCGCGCTTGTACTCTTGAGTTGTGACTGACTCACTCTCTAGAATGGTTTTGACAGTAACTGGTCGAAGTTTCTCTTTATCTGTGCCACGTGGGTCTAGTCCGTAGATGGTTTCCAAGTTGTCAAATAACGATTCCCAGAGTACCTTGGCAAACGTATAGAAGGCATCAAGAACGTCGGTTTGTTTGCAGTCAAACTCCGGATTAGCGTATTCGACTACGGCACCTGCATCGGACAATACCTCGACGGCCTCATCCACGACATCCCGGACAGTTGACTCGACTGGGTAGATCTGTAGATCAGGGCTGTAGGCCACTCGAAGGTTATCGATCGATCGCTCGGTGGCCGCGACATAGTCCGTTCCATCATCCGGAAGACTGAATGGATCATCTGGATCTGGTCCTGACATTACATTAAGCATTAAAGCTGCATCCGCCACTGTTCGTGCCATTGGACCGGTGTGTGAAAATGGTGTATGATCAGAGAACGCATTGGGTCGACTCACACGTGGAACACGGCCAAACGATGGTTTCAGGCCAAACACACCACAGCAAGAAGACGGAGTACGAATCGAGCCACCGGTATCCGAACCTTGGGCAAGCGGGACTAATCCGTCTGCTAATGCTGCACCAGCGCCGCCTGAGGAACCGCCGGCGATTTTTGTTGGATCAAACGGTGTCCCTGTCGGCCCAACGGTGAGATTGTCTGTAGTACAGCCAAGACCAAACTCGGGGGTATTTGTCTTACCAATCACAATAGCACCAGCTGCTTTGAGTCGTCGTACAAACTCATCATCTTCTTCAGCGATATGGTTTTCAAATAATCTTGAACCAAATGTCGTCCGAATATTTGCGACATTATTCAGATCTTTTATAGCTACCGGGACACCATGAAGGGGCCCCAATGCGTTCCCTTCTACTACAGCACGCTCGGCTTCTTGGGCAGTTTGTCGTGCCTGTTCGGCAGTAGTAGTGACAAATGCGTTTGTTCGATCATTGTATCTATCAATGCGATCCAATAGTTCGTCAACGACCGTCACTGGGGAACGATTACCGGTACGTATTTCTTGGGCAAGGTGGGTGGCCGAAAGTGTGTGTGTTTTTGGCATACCATTATATGGTGAGGTGAATCGCTCAAAAAGGTTTCTGAATTGGTAGCGTATCACACGAGAACAAATAGCTTATTATGTCTCGATCACAATTCCTTGCTTCATTCGATGGTTATCGTACGTGATTTCGATCGCCCGTCAAAAGAGGTGATCAGTGAACTTTCGGAGTACAGTACAGCTGACATCCACGAAGCACTGGGTAAAACGAATGCCATGGCACCCGATATTGGTCCCATTAGTGGGGAGGAGACCGTCTGCGGACCTGCATGCACTGTACAGGTCCCACCTGGCGACAATATGATGGTCCACGCGGGGGTTGATTATGCGCAGAAGGGAGATATACTTGTAGTCGCGACTGCCTCTGACCGTGCGGCAGTATGGGGGGAACTGTCGACTCTGAACGCTCAGAAACAAGGGCTCGCTGGTTTCGTTTCCGATGGTAACGTTCGTGATTCAGCATGGCTTGCGAATAACGAGTTCCCAGTATTTGCGCCCACGATCTCTCAGGCAGGTGCAGTCAAAGAGACACCTGGATCGGTAAACGTTCCTGTTGCTGTTGGTGGTGTTGTCGTTTCACCGGGAGATATTCTCAGTGGCGATTCCGATGGCATTACCGTAGTCCCGCGTGAAAACGCTTCTGAGATCTTAGAAGCTACAAAAGCAAAAGCTGACCAGGAGGACTACCTACGACGACAGATACACGAAGGGGAGTCTCTCTACGAACTTCTTAATCTTGATAAGAAAATCGCTGAGCATGACGTACAAATTGTTGATTCTGTCAATGAGGGATAGAACAAGTGAATATGTATGCAGTTCAATAATGTTCGACAGATAGCGTCCATTACGCTCTAGAATCTATTGATTTGGAACAAAGTCGTGCGTTTCATCACCAGAAAACTTGCTCGCACGATAGTCGTTTTTGAGCGTTCCAATACCCTCGATTTCCACCTCAACCACATCTCCACCACTGATCGGGCCGACACCTTCTGGTGTTCCCGTAGCGATAATATCACCCGCTTCGAGTGAGATTAGTTCGGTGATTTCAGCGATGAGTTCCGGGATATCAAAAATAAGGTCGTCAATAGATGACGATTGTTGTACCTCGCCATTGAGTCGAGTTTCGACAGTTGCACCATCTGGCAGATGTTCAGGTGTTGCCAGTACCGGGCCAATTGGTGCAGAGTTGTCGAACGATTTTCCGCGTACCCAGTTTTGTTCAATACGCTGATCATCGCGATTCGAGAGATCATTAACGCATGTATATCCTGCAATAACCTTTTCTGCATCTTCTATGGAAACATTTCGACATTGCTCGCCAATAACCACCCCAAGTTCACCCTCAAAATCGACACGGTCTTTGGATTCCGGAAGGGTAATTGTATCCCGATGGCCGGCGAGAGTATTGGGTGTTTTGAAGAACAACAATGGCCGTTCTGGAATATCTGAATCTGTCTCCTTAGCGTGATTCGCGTAGTTCAATCCAATACAGATAATTTTCGAGGGGTTTGTTGGTGGAAGCAGAGACACATCCTCAAGATCGAACCGTTGATTACCGAATTCAACTGAATTGCCGTTCCACTCACCAGTTCGTATACTGCCTGCCGGATCTAGGAATCGTGCAGTTTTCATACCAAGTCATATGCTGGCACAGTACAATATAAATGTATCTAGATTTTACAATAATCCTACATTTGACAACCCAGTTGGCAGCCTCGTTCTTTTCCTTGTACTCAAGCCAGCAAGTTCTTCGAGAAGGTGCTGAAACGTTCGGCGGCTGGTTCAAAAAGCGCAAGAACTGTAACTCAAACGCAAATCCACCCGTTACTAGAAGTGTGGCGACCACCCACGCTTTCCCGTAACGAAGTAACAGAACAACATCAAACACTCTTCTAAGCACAGCAAACACCGTCTCTCCGAAGACTTCAACGCTTAAACAACACCGCTCAGACTTCATCCTCGCAGAATACGAGACGCGACCGGACGTGAACGACGCGATGAACATTCGTCAAATGATAACATAGAATCCTCTGACAGAGGATATGGTAACAGTCAGCTGGCATGGCTAGTAATCTACCTGTTCAATCAAACTTCGGGATATTTCATATCAAAATAATATAAGGAAATAAACTATACTCTCCTTACACTTGAAATTTCCACGTCTTCAGGCGCAAGAGACGGTCAATGATTATTTTCGATATAATTCTCGAGTTTCATTGTGTCAAGTTTGTCAGCTATTGTCTCAAGTCGTTCATCAAGATACTCAACAAATTCTGCAGTATGCTCGGTCACAGTTGCTCCCTGCGGAGAAGGCTCGATAAGTTCACTTTTTTCGAGAATTCTAAGTGAATAGCGGACCTTGTGATTCTTATATCCACCCTCATTCGACAGCTTTACGATCCCGATAGGCTCATTTTCAATGACTCTACTCAGAATATCTATATGCCGTTCGATAATTATCATCTCTTTTTCTAATTGATTTAGCATTGTTCCACTTCTATGTCACTCTAAACTATAGTGTTTGGTATTCTCTCTCATCCGTACATGCGAGCTGCTCATGGTACGCGCCAATCACCACAAGGCAGCCAACGCCTATGCGGTCGCGCGGACTTCGAGGACCTCGTGCGGGTCTCGCTCAAACCGGTATCAAGTAATTTTGATCATTACGATCGTCAGTAGTGGTTCGCTCAGTATTGCCGCCGCGTCGCCGTTCTCGAAGTTCTCCAGAAGATCCACTAAACCGTACAGCGGTCAGTCCGGCTGCGCTAGCAACGAGTCTACCTAAAACAGAATCAGACGGAGTATCGAGTCTTGTGCAACAGTCCCTACTGGAGAGCCACGATGTTGCACAAGGCGTTGTCTGACTAATCACACCGTGGTGTGATATACTTCCGAAGGTAGAACCAGCAAAATCGTTTCTACTCCCTCCACTACTACTACACCAAGGGAAGGCTGCTCGGAGTTGTGACTAGGAGCGGAGGGCGTGCCCGGGGTGGTTGTCGGAAGCTCTGCTCCTTGTTGTTGTCCCGTTGTTAGGAAATCACGCCTCCTGCGGGGGGTTGCTCAATATCCCGATCACAACGATCGTGATAGCGGTCGGCTGCTTCCTCATTGATGACCACGAGTTTCTTCCCGCGTCGTTTCGTCTGCTCAACCTCGTCTTTTCCGAGCTTTTCGAGGAAGTTCATGACACGGGCCACAGTTTGCGTGTGGGGCTTCGTTCCCTCCATCGCAGTCAAGACCTTCGTGATGGTTCGACTATCGAGCACAAGGCCAGCAGGCGCTCTCTCGGCGTAGTCCTGCACGTCCCGAGCAATGAAGCGCGCGCGTTTCTGGTTGGTCGTGAGCTCGCGATCGACGACGTGCTCGGGAAGCGTACAGATCCGCTCTAATGGTGTCTCCGTAGTCGTGGTCTGGGAGGCTCCGTTCTCCTCGGCGTCAACGGTGGTGGTCGCTGTGGGCGTCTCCTGGAGTGTCGTTTCGAGCTCTTGGGTCTGGTCTTCGACCTCGGTGATCCGTCCGCGAACGTCGGCAAACTCCGAACCGGCAAAGCGCTTGTACTCGGTGAGCTCTGCTTCGAGTTCCTCGATCCGGTCGTCTTTGCGTTCGACTTCGGCCTCGAGTTCCGCAACGCGATCGGTGAGCGCCTCGAGCTGTTCGTAGACGGCCTCGAGGGTTAGTTCCTCAGTCGTCGGCTGGTCAGTAGCGGTACTCTCGGTAGGTGTGGTGGTTTCATTCATCGGAAATGTGGTGTGTCACAAATGAGACGATCGAGCCCGTCTCATGGCTGGCAAGCGATTCGACCGCGTGGCTCAGCGGGGTGACTCCACGCAGGACAAGAGGTGCTACAGGCAGGGCTCTCGGTGGGCGTACAGTGCTGGCGCTGTGCGAGAGCCCGCCCATTGCTGGCGCGGGTTACTCCTGGCGCTGGTGGAGCGGTGTACGAGCGCCCGTGCGTGTGGCCGGGCTCGTGGCACGCTGGGTCTGGGTGATCGCAGGGTCGCCGTCGGGATCGGTCTCCTCGGCGGCGTCGGTCGGATCACCCGTACACGCCCGGACGTGTTGGGGCCACGCACTCATCCCGATCTGAGTACTGCAGTGCGGGCAGGGCTGGGTTGCCTGTTCGCCCTGGCAGGCGATTTGGCAGTTCCCGCACTGACGGGCCGTACTCGCCTCGGCTTCCGCGAGTGGCACGGGCGTGTACTGGGCGTCGCTCGTGCAGTTACAGAGGGGCTGACCCTCGCCGTCATCGATGTGATAGACGGCGCTGGCGGGATTCTGGATGTGGGTATCCCGGAGGAGGGCTGTCGGGGGGTCTTCGTTGTGGGCTTCGGCCGTGCCTTGGCTCGGGGCGCTTGCATCGAGTGTCGTGATTTCGCCGAGTGTCTGAAACTCGCCCTGGGTGCAGACGTCCAGCGTTCGAGTGAGCCGAGACTGGAGGAGGTGTTCGCTCAGGCCCAGCGTCGGGCTGGTGAGCTTCTCGGGGGTGCACTCGCGGCAGTAGATGCGTTCGATCGCGAAGGTGGGGGCGTCCTCCTGGCGGGCAGCGTAGATCGTGACCTGTTCGCCTTCTCTAAGCGTTCGGTTGCAGGCGGTACACTCGGGATTGGTTTGTGAGAGTCGCGCGCCGGCGAACAGTTGGGTGGTGTCGGTGCTGATTTCGGTCAGCATCGGTCGGCCACCTCACAGTCCTCGGCGTGGAAACCCTCGCGGTGAAGATCCTGCTCGCGGATGGATTCCCGTTCGCAGGCTTCACAGCGCCAGTAGGTGGTGGCGTTAGCGACTGTTGGGGGTTCGATGTGAGGACCGGTGATTCGGGTAGTTTGTTCGGAGGCGATACTGTTTTCTGGGGCTGAGTTGCTAGTGCTCATTGCTTCTGTTGGTCCAGAAGCGCGGTCCGGTGTCTCTATCACCGGGCCAGATTGATTCTGGCGACTTTTGCGCTTCCAAGTTTGATTATAATCGACTGGCACTTATAGCTTTGTATTACAAACTGCAATAAGAAACGCAAAATGATTTGTATTATAAACGATAAGATACTATGTATCACGTATGCGTATTCAGGTCCAGCAAATGGTTAACGAGGATTACGAACCTACTGAAAAAGACGAACTCATCCTAGAGGCTCTAAAAGACGGAAGAAAGGAAAAAAAGCCCTGGGGACGAGCAAACCCCACTTGGCTTATCGAAAAAACAGAACTCGATAAGGGAAATGTCGAGTTTTGTCTCCGTAGTCTAACGAGTGCCGGGTGGATAAAACGGACTGCTCGTGGTCTCTATGAGTTTGTAGATGACCCTCGAGAATAGCGAACTATACTCAAAGACCCCCGTAGTTTTCAGCCAACAGGTACCTAATCAGCTCCCGTCGCGCTTGTTATTCTTCATGACGCTTCGCAATCAACAGCCTGCGTAAGGGCGATATACAGAAGCACCTCCAAGTAGCACTGATTTTGTCATCTCGCATTACGAGGGTCACCGTTGGCATGCAATCCAACCAGATATTAGTCTCAGGGATGGTCAATGTATTGTCAGAATTGCTTAGCAACCTACTTCTGATCAAGCTGATTTCAAAGCCATCAATTTATTACGTAGGTAGAAGAGATAATCTCCTATGGAATTGGGGGAACAGGAGCCATTCACATATGATGGCCGATTGGTTTTTAACGGCATTTATACCACAAAAATTATCAATTCTGATTTAGATTTTCAGGAAGTAATCAGTAACGACTTGACGAATTTTTCCGACGGTTCTATTGATAACCCTGGGCACGGTTATCAAGTTCTTCCATTTTCTCAATTCATGGAAGATACCTCTGTTAGCCCTAAGATTGAGCGTGAATTAGGTGAGATCCATGGTTTCAGATACTTGGAAGAAATATGGGAATACCATGAAGTTGCTATAAATGGGTCTACTGAGAACCGACCTACTTTAGCCAAAAATTCATCCTTCGATGCATATTGGGCTTACCCTGACTATTTCTTTATAAAGGGTAATAAAACTGAAACTCGAAAAGCAGAAGAACTAGTCCAATATGCCTTAGATGATTACATACAAATCAAAGAAATCAGTTTCCATCCTGAGTTCTTACTCTGGCTTTTCTCGAAGGAGAAAAACGGAGATGATCTTCCTGGAAGTATATCAATCAATATGCTGACCGACGCAGAGATTAGTGGTGAAAGTCCGGATCTGCTTGGACAGCATAGTAAAGTGACTGACTCAATAGATATTACTAAATCTGCCCTCGTGTTAATCGGAGTGCTTCAACAGAAAGGACTTGTAGCCTTAGAGGGAGTATTCGAAATAGGTGGACAATTCGTTCGAGCACGTATCTCAACTGATGGACGAATCCACATCAAAGCCGATCATGCAATTAAAGGGTCATCCGATTTTGAAAGAATCATCTTATCTCTCGCCTTTATGAGGAGCTTTACAGGTCTTTATCAATATTGGGAGGACCTTGATGCTGAAAATCGTTATCCACCTGTTGAGTTTTTCATAGATCTCTACAATGAATGCGATAGACAAGGGATTGAAATCAATTTCTCTATAGATGATGTTATAGGAAAATTCAGGAAAAAAGGAAGCACAGAGGAGTATGAACAGTATCAGTCTGGGCTGGCTGATTTTAATAGATAACTAGTTATGAGACCAAATCCTATACTCTATGAGCATGGAGATAGAGAGGTAAACTACTATGGCCGTCGCTAACCTACGCAGAGCGGATACGGCCGGCCCTACTTGGGAGGGTCTCTTACCAGAAACTTCTACAGAAAATCTTTCAATTGAATTTGTCGAATCTGAACCAGCCGAACCCCTCTGTGAGAATTATCCGTTCGATCAGCAGATTCACAAAGGCACAGCGATCTACAAAGAACCATCACAATACACTTCTGGACGCAATATATCTCTTGATTTTGAATTTAGAGATGGATCAAATCTACTTATCATTGAATTGAAAACCGATGTTACGTCTATTGATTCAATTTATAGCTCTTTAGCCGATATAGTTCCTACTGAGATAACCATCTATCGTAATCTTCATGCTGCAGAGGATTCTCTTTGGGATTTCTTTTCCCAAGCAGATAGGATTCTAAAAATCCACGTTCTCGACAATGGATTTGAGGTTCCATATCAAGAAATTGAGGGTGTCGATAAAGAAGATGTTATCGGCAATTACGCTATTGAGACGGCAACAGTCGGATTTCAATATCAAGACGAGTCAATTCTTGTCAAATATGACCAAGGAAAACTCCAGATTGAAGCTTCTTCTGAAGAAGGACGAGAATACATCATACAAGTTTTTGAACGTGAAGTGCTAGCTGATAGTTAGCTCAATTTCATGGCAAGCGGAGATATCTCTTATAGATCATCTATTCTCCTTTCTACTAGAAAATTCATATCTCACTATAGGGCAACGAATGCACAATACGTAGCAGTTACTGGTGCATCTATTATTTTTGGGCTCTCAGGCCTTCCATCACTCCAACCTCGCCAAAATTTACTAGCTATACTCGCTCTGTTATTTATCATTATTTCTATTCTATATCATTATATCTCTGGCAGACCTTTCGGTATTGATCTTTCTTGTACACCGACTCACTTAGTAGATGGACAGCGTCAGCCAGACAAAATTGCAGAGAACAGAGATCTGTTACTCCTCCAAGATGGATCTTGTACTCTTCATGGACACATTCAGCTATCAAAGCTCATTTCACAGTTCAACATTCAATTTTCGCCCTCTAATGAAATTAACGCTGATCTCCGAAATAAGCCTAAACGAGAACATACATATTTACCACAAGACGGCATTCTAAAGTGCGAAAAAGTTTCTGAGAGAAACTTTCCTTGGGTACTTGAAATCTATTCTAATAGTTCGGTATCTACCAATGATCGGTATCATAAATTGGAGCTTATAGATCTGGATAGTAATCGGACTTTAGCCAGATTTGATGTTATAGATGTGTCGTATTAAACCCACTTACCATAATTGCTATCCCCAATCTACGTTAGCATGGTAAGGTTTCTGTATGACCAGGATACCACCAGACCGTACTTCTTCTACTGCTCGACGAGAACCTGTATAACGATCCCGAGGCTCGTGAGCAGAATAGCCAGGAATAGTACACCATTCAGTAACCCTGTCAGTGCATATTTGAATCGAGCCGAATTTTGGCGCACTACTCGCTTGTTCTGGTAGATCGCGTCGCTGTACGTCCTAAGCATGATCTCCGCATAGAGCTTCTCGCCAATATCGTGATCCGCAATGTCCTCGGCAAATTCCCGTCGTGGCCCGTACTGAAACACGCTCGAGAGATACGTGATAATCGAGAACACTACTGAGACAGTCAACGCCAAGAGTCCCAGTACCAACGTCGTGAACAACGACAGTTCGGAAACGAATCCATCTGCAACTCCGACATCGAGCACGAACGACGCACCAGTAAACAGAAGCGCAATAAGAATCGCCAAGTAACGAGTGAGATACTCCGCTTTGTTATCGATGTCATTGAGCGTCTGAATTTGGACGTCAATCATACGCTCGTACCGGTCAAGAGCATCCAACTTCTCACTTGCATTCGTCTGCGTATGTGGTGTGACGGAAGCGGTAGAACCCGAAGTATTGGTTGTAGTCGCACCCTCCTCACCCTCCGTATGGTCCTCTGGTTCGGTCAATGTTATACTCCTAGTTGTGTCCAGTATTTGCGGAGATACGAATCAACACCGTTACCGGGTGCGAAATCCGGATATCGTTCACTGAATGCCGCCTTCGCTGTCGCGTAATCCTCATTCGGAATGACTTCTTCGCGCTTTGCGAGATACAGTAGTGCAAGTGCCGGTGATCGTGATTGCCCTTGGTTGCAATGAATGAGGACCTCTCTGTCTGGCAGATGCGTATCAATGAAGTCGAACGCTGCTTCTATGATTGGTTCTGTGTACTCGTGGGAAAGCGGTCGGTTCATATCGACGAGGTTGAGATAGAGGTCTATTTCCCGGTCGGCAACGAGGTATTCTGGATGATCGGATGAAAGCGATCCGCGATATCCAACAGCATCCTGATGACAGCTGTGTTTGCAGGCGTGAACGACAGCCCAATCCGACGGAGCAGCGTGGCAATCTCGGTCGTCACCAACGTAGAGCCCGTCATATACTTCTTGCATATAAGTATATATTCTATATTGGCGGTAATAACGTTGGGACAAGTTCGTTCATCGCTCTGATTCTTATTCTGCATCAATCCAGTTGTCTGCTAACTCGTCGTATTTCTCCAGCACCAGATCGAAGTAGTCATCAGTCATCAATCGCGGGTTCTGTACTCGGTGGAAATCATCACAGACGAACTGAGTCTCCTCCCTATCCAATCCATAGGCGTGGAACGCGGCCGCGTCGATCTCCGCCTGCAGGCGTTTCCGCTCCTCGGGGTCAGTGGCGGGGTTAATCCCACCAAGGCGCTCGCGCATCTCCACGAAGGCCTCCCCGTAGCAGTTTAACCGCGCGGCGCGCGAAGATATGTACTCGAACCAGTCATCGCCCTCCGTGAGGCGGGGCATCTGGGATTCGGTGAATTTGTAGCGGACAATATGAGTGTCAACCTTGGTCCGCATAAGGAAATCAAATGGAAGACTGTTTAAGAGACCTACGAGTACGAACAGTTCTCTGTCGCTGTATGCTCGTTTATACGCACTATGTAGGGGGCAATCGCTGAGATTCTTTTCTTCGATCTCGATATTATAAGCTGGAAACGTCTGAAGCGTATGTACGCAAACGATGCCTTTCGGTATAACTGTCGCAATCATAGTACGCTCGTTTGTAGAATTACTAATGTCTCGGTAGACAGCTCGGTATTCAGTAAAATCAGGTAAGACATCTGCTTCTGAGAGTGACTCTTTTCGATATTCAGAAAGCAGGTCGTTGACAAATTGTTTCTGCGATTTGTTCGTTTCTGTACCACCGAACTGTTCGTAGATGGCTCGTTTTAGGTTCCCGTTATTAAATAAACGCTCCCGAACTCGATATTTTGCACTTTTATCTGGCTGATTTTCCTCAACACTCCATAATACAGGTGGTTCAATCTCTTCCGAGAGTTCGGATCCATGATGGAATTGATGAATGTTTTTACCACCATAGACTGGATAATGCCCCTCGGATTTTTCGACAAACCGGTCAGAAGCGCGAGCACGGTCGAGTTCTCGACGTGGAATACCACTCCATTTTTCTGAAATATTCTCCCCAAGAGAGGGATAAGACAGTATTTTCCGTAGGACATCGACTTCCTCTTTACTTTTTACGAAAGGGAAGGACCGAGCTTCTGGGGAATATTCTTCTAATACCTGTCGAGGTATTTCCAATCCTTGTTGATCGAGATCAAATAGAACGCTAATGTCTCGTTGGTCGAATAAACCTGTCAGTACATCTGTTGTTCCTGAATTCTCGAAGACCGCTATTCCGAATTTGTACTGAGCATGCAATCCTTCAAATATTCCGTGATTTTCAAATTGTACAAGTGCTCTAATATTGGAATCGTTTAGCATCTTCAAACGGAGCTCTTTCGAGAAGGAGCCATTGAAAATTACACCGGGAAGGACCTGCGCGACAGATCCGTTCTCCTGAACAAGATTGAACACCCGCTCTAGAAACAGCGCAGCCAAATTGTTCTCATTCGGGTCTTTCCGTCCTGCGACTACTGGCTTCTGTAGCTCATAGGCTGATCCATCTGTGAAGTACCGCATCTGGATCTCAATGTTCCGCTGATGATCCTTCCAACCCTCTGCAATCCGTTCATCCGACAGCAGTTCCTCTTGTTTCGCGTCTTTGTCCGAAGGCATTCGGGTTCTGAACCGCTCGTCGAATCGGGAGAAGTAATCGTCCCGACTCGGACGTAGCTGGTCCCACGGCGGATTCCCGACCACCACGTCGAACCCACCATCCGCATACACCGAAGCGAACTCCAAGACCCAGTGGAACGGCTCGAACTCCCGAATCCTCTCCAAATCGATGTTTTCCACGCCGGCCTCCTGGAAGTCCGCAAGCACCTTCTCGTCGAGGTCCACCCGGTACTCCCCTAACAGCTTCTCGGCCTCCCGGAGGTAGCGCTGGGCCTCCTCGGTCGTCTCCGCACGCTTGTGCTCCGAGACCTTTGTAATGATATTCCCGTACCGCTGGCGCACACTATCAGGCCCCCACGCCGATAACCGGGCCTGATCCCCATCCCCACTCGTTTCCATCAGATCCGTATAGCCGATTAGACTGTTGCCCTGCCGGACGTTGAACACAACGTTGGGCAACGCCAACTCGTCCTCGCTATACTCCCTAACCTCCTCAATATTGACTTCCGCAATGATCGATAACCAGAGCCGAAGCTTCGCGATCTCCACCGCAGGTTCAACAATATCAACGCCGTAGATATTCTCTACAACGGTCTGCTTGCGCAGTTCCCACTCATCGGGCTCTTCCTCTTGGCCCTCATACAGTGCCTTCCGAATTCCAACGATCTCCGCCTGCACAGAAGTAAGGAAATGCCCACTCCCACAGGCGGGATCAAGCGCCCGAAAGCTCTCGATCTCCGCCAATAGCGACTTGATCACGTCCATGTTCGAATCAGGGACGGCCTCGATCAACGCATACACGTCATCATAGTCGGCCATCTCTTCAGTCCAGCCCCACTGCTCGATCATCACTTCCTCAAACCGCTCTTGCAGTGCAGGCCGAACCGTCTCCTCAGCACAGAACCGAGTAATCTCGTCAGGCGTATAGTAGGCTCCAAGCTCCTTTTTCTGGTCGCCCGCATCGCCGGTAATGTGGTTGATCGTCTTCTCGAAGACATTGCCCAGGATACTCGGATCCAAATCTGTGGGCCCACCGTCCGCCGAGAAGGTATACCGTTCGAGTAGATTGATAATCGAGCCCAGAACGGAATCACGAACGTCGAAATCCGTATCATCAATGCCACCCTCTCCGGTCTCAGTCGGCCGGAATAGCCCACCGTTGAGGTACGGAATGTCCTCATAGAGGGCCATCCCACGGACTCGTTCGGGACGCTCACTCGGGCGTTCATCGAGCACGCCGAAAAACAGGGGTTCCAGGAACGTCTTGTAGAAACTATCAGGGTGCATCCCCTGACTGTGAGCTGTCTGCAGACTCCGGAGGAGCCCTGAGTCGACAAGCTCCTTGTCCTCGAGGAACTTGACGAAGATGAGCCGGTTCATCAACTCGACGGCGAACAGCCGGATATCATCGCCGGTCGCCTTCGGTGGTGCAACAATCCCCTCACCAATCAATGACCGCGATCGGGGTTCATCCTCGCCGTCACCGATCCCGAAAACCCGCTGAACGTACTCATCATAGAACTCGTCGGTAATCGCTTGCTTGCGTTCCTTGATGACCGTCGGGGCATCCCCAGCAATCGAGAGGAAGTTCTCGAATTCGAAGACACGGGTGAACTCCTCAATTATGGAGCGCAGCTCATCGTCAAGCCATACGTCGGTGGCTTCGTTCGGACCGACGAGATTTTCGAAGGCCGCAAGCACCACAGGCTGCAAATCAACTTCCGCGATCGTGTCGTGCGTATAGGTATCCCGATCGTACTTGATGAAAATCCAGCGGAGGCCGTCGGTTGCCATGCCGAGATTGGCTTCGAACTTGTCCTTCTCGAGCCAATCCTTGACTTGGCTGAGGCCGTGTTTCGATTGATCGAGGCGTTTGTTGACTGGCTCCGCTTCGATCAACAGTCGGTTCGAGTCGATGTCAGCGTACTCGTTGAGAGAGGCCGCATAGTCGGCCTGCTGACCGCGTTGATCGGAGAGGTCACCAGCTTCGAGAGAGAGTGTTGGGTAGTTTAGCGCGTCAAAGAGCGGCTCAATGAAGACCTGCTGGGTGAGCGGTTCGGGGTCACTCCGTTCGACCGAGTCGGCTTCCCGAAGGACGCGGGACCGATTACGGAGAAGCTCCTCAATCAGATCATCGTCACCAATTGCTCGCCGGAGTGAACGCACAATCTCCTCGATCTCGCGAGCGAGCTGTGTTGTAGTTTCCTCCGTGACGCTGGTTTCGAATTCCTCAGCGACAAACTCACGTTGTGTTGGGGTAGCAGATTGGGACATGAAATCCGGTGAGGCCGTTATGCTCCGCTTGTCTCATCCATGAGTGATTAACGATTCGGTGTCACTGTCACCTATGGTGAGCTGACAGTCGCCACAACCCACAAAAACCTGCTCTCTACAACCCGAGTTCTCCCGAACGTAGGCCTCAGTAAGAATCCCACTCTCAACAAAGAAATCCTGCAGCCCAACACCCTGATACCCACCAGGACCAAGCCGAAACTCCGGGTCCCGAAGAGAGTTCTCAAGCAGTTCAATAACGGCGTTAGCCTCGAGCAACCGGACCTCCCGAATCGGCGTCCGGATCTTCAGCGCACGAATTTCTTCACGAGCCTCATCAACGAACGACCCCGGGATAACGACGAAATAGATGTTATCGATGCCTCGCCGTTGAAGCTTGCCAATATGCTGATTGATGTAATCCTCAAACTGCCGTTCGTTTCCCGTTCGTAGCCGATACGGTTCAGCACTCGATTTGGCATCGTAAATAACCGCGTAACTACTGTCATTCCCCCGGTAGATGGAAATTCCATCCGGATTACGGCTACTCCCTTGCCCGAAATATCGTCACTAGCCTTAGTCGCTGCAACTGCCGCGTCAAACTAAGCCATTTGATCAAGATAACACCTAGTCTCTGGGATAAATAGTCAAGATAGGAGTCAAACAGGGGACGCTAAATCAGTCAACATGGGTTCTTAATATCTCGCTCCGTAATCCAAATAGATATGAGTGAGTCAATCGAGCAACTCTTGAACAAAATCGAAAACAGAGAGTTAGTGCTCCCTGAATTCCAGCGTGAGTTTACATGGTCACATGAGCAAGCAAAACTGCTAGTGGATTCTCTCATGGAAGGCTATCCGACTGGCTCACTTCTACTATGGAAAACCAATGAACCGCCTGCGTTGAAGAATATGCCTGACTATGAGCCAGATGGCCGTGTCGAAGTGTTACTGGACGGGCAACAGCGACTAACGGTCCTCTATCTTCTAGTCAAAGATAAAATTCCACCATACTATGCAGACCTTCCGAAAGATCCGCGGAATCTCTACTACAATCTGGCTACTGGTAATCTCAAGTACTACAAAAAGAGTGAGATGAGTGGGGATCCACGGTGGGTACGAGTAGCAGATTGTTTTTCCTCGGAGAACGAACCAAACGTCAGTAGCATTGTCGATAACTTATTTGACGAAGACAAATTCGAGAAGTACACTAAATTCGATGAGAACCTCAATCAGTTAGAGGACATCATCGAAGAAGAAGTGCCGGTCATGTATGTGAAGGACGACGCTAGTCTAAAAGCTGCTTTGACGGTGTTCGATCGGGTCAATAGTCAAGGGACTCCACTTACCGAATCGGACATTGCGCTTGCTCATATGGTTAGTTCCTGGCCAGAAACGCGCCGTGTTTTCAAAGAGAAGCTTCAAGATTTGGAACAAGAGGGCTTCGAATTTGATCTGCCGTTTTTAGCAAGAGGAATGAACGCAGTTATCAATTGCCGAGCGGAGTACAGCCAACTCCACGAGGTAAGTGAAGAGAGTTTGCGAAATGGGTGGGATGAACTTACGGAAATTCTGGACTATCTCATCAACATCCTTCGTCATCACGCATACATCTACACAACAGACGATCTCAATACACCGAATGTTCTTATTCCGATGATAGCACATCTTTCCCGCCATAATAAGGAGTTCCGTTCAGAGAACGAGCGCAACATGATGTTATACTGGATGTACGGAGCGCTACTTCTCCGTCGGTATAGTCGTTCTGTAGATGCTAATTTAGCACAAGATTTGAATGCACTTTCAGAAACAGAACCGCTCAAAGCCCTTGTAGCGACTCTCAAAGAAGAGGAAGGGGAGCCGACTGTGACAGCATCTAATTTAGATCTGCGTGCCGTCAATCACCCCCTGTACAATATGATGTGTATTGTTATTCGTAGCCGAGGCGGTGTCGATTGGCGGAATGGGCTTGATCTATCCGAGCCCTATGGTAACTCGTATAAGATTGAACGGCATCATATCTTCCCGCGAAGTCGGTTGTCTGAGGCAGGATACGATACAGGCGATAACCATTACGACAAGAAGCGAGTGAATGAGATTGCTAATCGTGTCCCACTTACCAAATCCGGAAATATCGGCATATTCAACGATCATCCGATCGACTATCTTCCGCAGGTAGAACGGAATTATCCTGATGCATTGGATACTCATATGGTACCTACTGATAGGGATCTCTGGGAAATAGACCAGTACGAAGAGTTCCTTGCTGCACGCCGAGATCTGATTGCAGCAGGAATTAATGACTATCTGGAGTCGCTTATTGGTGGAATCAAACCGATAGAAGCAGAAACAATTGTGGAGACACCAGCCGATAGTTAGACAACCTAACTCCCAGTCTACCAATAGCTGGTTTTGTTACTCAGACTACCCGCGAATCCTTCTTGAACTCCGTGAGCGGAATCCAGGCAAGTTCGATCTCCGGACTGTCGAGAAGGTGTATTACCAGCAGTATCGAGATGCGTACGATGTCGGCCGCTGGTAAGGAGCGTATCCGTTGATTAGGATAACAGAGGGGAGTCGCTCCTCAAGGAGAGTCTACCTTGTGCAACACCTCGTACCCAAGGATGTTTGTTGCACAAGGGCGACTACGCCAAGAGATAGCAGTCCGTGCGCACAGCCAGAGACGGGACAATCAATAGCTCTGTTGAATCATCAGACATAGTGTGGTTGGTCGACGTTATTTAGTGACGAGACGGAAATGTGAAGGCGAGTTCGATCGGATATAGTCTCTTCCAGAGATATACCGAAACACTATCCGTGTGATGACTGGATGAGTTACTATGGTTGAACGTCTTGAGCGGCCTAGTGTCGATCTCGTTCTCACGCTTGATGATCGGAACACGCCTTGATCGTGTGTCGGCGATGGCTGTGACGCTGATGCCGACTACTACGTGCTGACTGATGACGTGCTCTCAGCGTACACCTGCGAAGAGCATCTTGAGGGAACAGTCGAGCGGGTACAGGCTTAGGGGGCCGTTTTATCCGGAAAAGGAATACTAGTAGGCTACGAATCAGCCTCCTCAAGCGCCAGTATGACAGATTCATCAGCAAGTATTGAGTGTTTCTCAACCAACACAAGACCGTTGGTAACAATGGGATCGGAAAACTCCGTGTCCTCTGCGTCATCGACTTCCCAGCGAAGGGTGCCATCGTCGGCATCGAGTGCAATCGCTCTCCCCGCTTCTACGGTCCCGCGCTCGCTGAGGAAATCAGCAAATCCAGCTACGTGACTATAGAGGACACCATCAGCAACCGCTGGTGCCCCAACGACAATGTCGCGCTCGAACAATGTCATCCACTGCTCGGTCCCAGTAGTCGCAGAAAGCGCGTACATCGCCGTTGCATCCTCACGGGCATAGTCGGTCAACCCGAAGTAGATCGTTTTATCGACGATTGCCGGTGCTGACGGAAACGCATACTCAGCCGGCCGATCGTTAACGGTAGCGACGTACTCCCATTGCTCAGAGCCATCACTCGCCGACAGCGCACGCACGCCTGGCGAAAAAGTCACATAGACCGTGTCGTTCGCTACAGCGGGAGTCCGTCCACTGTCAGGGTTCCGCCACATTTCTTCACCATCTGTGTCAATCGCGACCACCTCAGAACCGCCGATAAAGATGGTATCATTGGCAACTGCTGGTGCACTCGGTTCCTCCATATCGAGTGGTTGGGTCCACTGAACCGTTCCATCGGCCGTAGAAAGAGCAACTAACGATGAGGACGTCTCCTCGTCGTTAGCGTCAGATTCCTCAATGATCGAATACAGGTCGTCACCAACCGTAGGCACGAATATCGATTGGAACTGTTCGTTGCGCCATCGTTCAGTGCCATCAGCTATTGACAGCGCGAGGAGACTCGACCAATTATTGCCGCCGACGGCAGCATAGATCGTTTCATCGCCGGCAGACAAACTCACTCTCGACCCTGCAGTCTGCACTCGCCACCGTTCGGATCCGTCTGCAAGCCGGATGGCTCGAATAGTGCCGGAATCTCCAATATAGGCACAGTCACCGACAACAACACCGCTACTGTTCCCTGTTACCGACCAGCGGGTTTGTACCGTATCTTTCGGTCCACTTGCGGCCGTAGAGGCTGTACGTGCGGCGTTGGCCCGCGGCTGAGGCCAGTCCGCACTTGGGTCTGCACTCGCGGTCCCGATGAACGCGCTGGCGGCAACGGCACCTCCACTCAATCGAAGGAAATCACGTCGATCAATCTTACTAACTGGCAGTTTTTGGCCCACGGTACTTCGATTCTCTCTATATAAATAAACTTAATCTTCAAATAGCTAAGGAATTACTGACGCGTCTTGCAATCCATAGCGCTCCCTTGTTTAGTCTGGAAGGCGTCAACCGTAACGTGAAGAACGTAGCCGAGCATAGGTGACTATCTCACTCAAGGAAGAGACAGGAGAACGCTCGGAATTCAGTAGGGGTGCATATGAAACCGGACATCGGTTGGCCCACATCCCTGCGGTAGTTGGTGAGTAAAGAGGGTTCACCTAGTAGTACAATGACTGCTCGTCGACTGTTGGATCACTCATTCGGTTTCTGAATAACGTAGAGGTACTGTGTTAGATTGAAGAAGGTGTTTCCCAGGTCGTCAGTTTCCTGTAGATCATCAATCCACGCTGTGGCGACGTCTTCTGTGATTTTACCACGGGTTACGACGTAGGTTTTGATTGCCTCCATGAGATGATAGGCAAACGTCTCCTCATCTAACCGAGTATTGAGAATTGAGTTCGGTTCTACCCACTCAACTGCCAGCCCAACATTCCGGAGGTGAGGTGCGAGCTGGGAACCTAAATGCGGCCTCGGACAGTGGTCATTGAACGCCTCACAGATGGCTCCTATCCGCTCTTGATCTGTGGCATGCCAGATGAGTGAATCAAAATCCGTATCGTAGACTACTGCTCGCCCTCCTGGTCGGAGAATCCGAGCGAGTTCCGCAAGTGCTGTGTCAAGATTTTCGATATACTCGTAGACTTGAACAGCGACAGCCGCATCAAAGGCATCGTCTGCGAACGGGAGGGCAACGGCATCCGCTCTTGAGAGCGTGATATTTGACGTGCTGGAGCATCGTTGCTCTGCCAAGGTGAGCATCGCTTCGCTCTGATCAATAGCATGGACGTGTCCGTTCTGGCCGATACCTTCCGCGATTTCAGCCGGCTCAAAGCCCGGCCCACAGCCAATTGAGAGGACGTTGTCGTCCGGTTGGAAATCAAGCCTCTCTCGAACGAGCTGGCGACGTGCTCTCGCTGGTGGGGTCTTGAACGTGGATTCTTCCTGTTGGGCTTCCTCGTCAGTATATTCGAGTGTATCGCCCATCTTCTGAAGTGATATGTATTCGGAGAGGAAGGCATTAACGCACTATCAACTAGAAGAGACGTGCTTTGAGGCTAGGACAGTCACAAGAAAAAGACTATGTACCCATCTGGGATCATATGATGTGAGATGATATCATGACTCGTTCCGGGGTTGATATCGGCGGGACCTTTACCGACGTAATCATCTTCGACGAAGAAACACAAACGATCGAAGTAGCGAAGACACCATCTACTCCAGATAATCCTGCAGAGGGAGTTATCAACGGACTCACGAAAGCAGAGACAAGTATCGAGGCCCTTGATTTCTTTTCGCATGGATCGACTGTGGGGACGAACGCACTTATCGAACGAAAACTCCCCCGTATTGGGCTTATCACGACAGAGGGCTTCCGAGATGTTCACGAAATTCGAGACGGAACGAAAGCTGCCATCTGGGATGCATACGAGGACGTTGCCGACCCATACGTCCAGCGGCGCGATCGACTTGAGGTAAGCGAGCGGGTCGATTATAGAGGGAACGTCGTCACACCACTCAACGAAAATGATGTGCGGAAAGCTGCTCGTATCTTCAAAAAGCGTGGGATCGACACCATTGCCGTCTCCCTTGTCAACGCCTACGTCAATGGGGATCACGAACAACAAGTAGCAGAGATCATCGCCGAGGAATATCCAGACGCCTTCGTGTGCCAATCACACGAAATTCTTCCTGAGATGTTCGAACACGAGCGGACGAGTACGACAGTCATCAACGCAGCACTCGTCCCTGTCGTTCGGGCATACCTCACAGATCTCTCGAGCCAACTCTCTGAACGAGGCTACGATGGTGACGTTCTGGCCATGCACTCGGGAGGTGGAGTCATGACCACAGATGCCATCGCGTTCTACGCCGCCCGGATCGCGAACTCAGGACCGACTGCCGGTGCCATCGCTGGTCAATATATCGCCGAGCAATGCGGATTCGAAAATGCGATTGGATTCGATATGGGCGGTACGAGCGCGGACGTCTCTCTTACTCATAAGGGCGAAATAGAGATGACCGACGAATGGGCCGTTGAATACGGGTATCCAATTATGTTCCCGTCAACCGATCTTGAGACGATCGGTGCTGGCGGGGGATCTATCGCCTGGATCGATGAAGGCGGCTCACTTCGCGTCGGACCAAAGAGCCAGGGGGCGGATCCCGGACCAGCATGTTACCTTCGTGGTGGCGATAAACCGACGACTACCGATGCAAACGTCGTGCTTGGTTGGGTCGATCCAGACGCGTTTCTTGGTGGCGATATGGAAGCAACTGCGGATCCCGCAGAACGCGTTATCAAGCGAGATATTGCAGATCCCCTTGATTTGACACTGATCGAGGCAGCATCGGCGATCGAGCAGATCGCTGTCGCAAATATGTGTAACGCAGTTCGACTCGTTTCGACGAGCAAAGGATATGATCCACGGGATTTCGCGCTTGTGGCATTCGGGGGTGCTGGTCCAATGCATGCAGCCCACGTTGCACGGGAGATGAACATTCCAACCGTTATCGTTCCCCCGTATCCTGGTATTAACTCCGCGCTAGGCTGTCTACTAGTCGATGTCGAGCACGATCTCTCTCAGACGTTCATCGCTGAGGCAACTGAAGATGTTATCGACGATGTCGAAGATCATTTCAGTGAAATGGAAGAGGAAATCGGCGAACGACTACACAGCGAAGGGATTGGTGATGAAGATATTCGGATCGATTACACGGTTCAGATGCGGTACGCGGGCCAATGGCGCTCGCTCAAGGTGTCCTGTTCCCGTCCGATCGAAAGTATAGAATCAATACGGCAACGATTCCACGAGGAACACGAACGTGTCTACGCGTACTCAGATACGGACCAGACCGTCGAGATATATGGTCTACGGGTTACTGGTCGCGGCGTTGTTGACAAGCCAGCATTTCCTGAAATCGATGCTGGTGATACAGCTGCGGACGCAGAAACGGGGACGCGTCAAGCGTACTTCGACGAAGCTGGAGAATTTGTCGAAACAACGGTCTATGATCGACGTCGGCTGGGAGCGGGAACGACAATCGCTGGACCGGCGATCGTCGAACAGATGGATTCAACCGTTATCGTACCGCCTGCTGCTGAGGCTGAAGTTGAACGAACAGGGAACCTCATTATCACCGTCTAACTATGGCAGAACCACAACCACAATCCGAAATCGATCTCGACCCCGTCACATTCGAAGTTCTGCGCAGTTCGTTTACGAATCTCGTTGATCGGATGGCCGAACAGATTCAACGAACGTGCTACTCATTCGTGATCTATAACCGCGACTTCAGTAACTGTCTAAATGACGCTGATGGGAACACGGTGATGCAAGGCTCACAAGATATCGCGGTTCACGTCGGAACACTTCACTATACATGCAAAGAGACACTCGAGTATTTTGAGAGGAATATCAATCCAGGCGATGTCTACATTGTCAACGATCCGTACCTCGGCGGGACGCACATCAATGACGTTCGCATCATGCGTCCGGTATTCTACGATGAGGAACTCATTGCGGTAACACAGTCAAATGGGCATTGGGCCGATGTTGGAGGTCCAGCCCCTGGATCTTTTAATATTGACGCAGCGAGTCATTTCGCAGAAGGTATGCGTATCCCACCTGTCAAGCTCTGGGATGCTGGTGACTTCCGAGAAGACGTTGCGAATCTACTGACTGTCAATATGCGACTTTCTGAGGATCGGCTCGGAGATATGCGAGCCCAAACCGAAGCGACCAGAATCGCCGAAGAACGGTTGCTAGAGCTTATCGAGAAGTATGGAGTTGAAACGGTGAAAAACGCGTTCAGCGAGTCAAAGAACTACGTTGAGCGGATTATGCGTGAACGAATCAGCGACCTCCCTGATGGAACGTGGCGTACACAGGACTATATCGACGCAGATCCAAACAAGGAGGAAGGCTTCGTGACCGTTGACGTCGAGATGACTATCGATGGAGACGAGGTACACTATGATCTGTCCGGATCCGATGAGTATGTCGGAAATTTCTTGAATTCCACGTATGGAACATCGTTCTCAGCGGTCATCGCTGGGACGAAGATGTTCTTCCCAGATGTCCCACTCAACTCCGGAATGTACCGAGTTATCAATGCAACACTTCCGGAAGGGACCGTAGTGAATGCACCAGAACCCGTAGCTGTTACAGGATCTGTTGCTGGTGCCTACGAGAAAGTTATGAACGCGATATTCGACCTCTGGTCGGAGGTGCTTCCAGAGCGTGCGATGGCGGGTGCATTCAATCTCGAATATCTTCTTGCCGGAGGTACGGATCGCCGCCCAGGGCGGGACAGCGAGGAATTCATGTGGTACGACTGGATGGCTGGTGGCTGGGGCGGTCGTGACGGCAAAGATGGGGCGAATGCAACGTCACCTGTTTTCGGTGCAGGGCTTGCAGTGCAATCGCTCGAAGGACAGGAGCGCGACACACCACTCATCACGAGTGAGCACACGATCGTCACCGATTCAGCAGGTCCTGGCCAATTCCGTGGCGGATGTGGCGTCCGAAAGGGAGGACAACTACTACAATGTGAGAATAGCGTGATCTCGTACTGTTCTGACCGGAACCGGTCGGTCACGTGGGGAAGTGAAGGGGGGCTGCCTGGGATCCCCCATGGAGTCACGCTCGAAACTGACGGCGAGAGCAACGAGATGGGGACAGTGTTCTCAAATATCCCCATCAGCGAAGCTGATCGATTTGTTCGCCCGTCATCCGGCGGTGGTGGTTTTGGTGATCCGCTTGACCGTGATCCAGAAGCGGTGCTCGAGGATGTCATTGATGAATATGTCTCTATTGACCGTGCAAAGAAGGATTACGGGGTGATCATTCAAGAGATAGATGCAGAGCGATGTGAGTACAGACTTGACCGGTCAGCCACACAAGAGCACCGAGAGTATATTCGACAGCATCGAGAGGAGTGGCTTCAGGACGATCCAGAGGAGATTGCTGAGCGATATCGTACTGGTGAGCTCAACCAGCTCGATCTAATTCGTCGATACGGTGTTATTGTCGAGTGGGATACCGGAGAGTTACTTGAGAATACTACCGAACAATTCCGGAGTATGCTCCAGGATCGGGCTGTATCTGGATGGGACTAAAAAGTAGGTTGTACCTTAGCGACTGAGCAGTATCGAGATACGTAGATGTCGGTTGGTGGTAAAGAGCGTATCCGTTGTCTAGAACCGACAGGGCGTAGTCGCTCTGCAAAGAGAGTCCCCTTGTGTAACATCCCGCATTCAAGGACGTTCTGTTGCACAAGATTGGTCACGTTGAGAGATGGTAGTCCGTGCGCACAACTGCAAACGGTAACCCGCAGCCGGCATGCTTACAGTAACCGTACTGTGAATCTAGTTGACTTGCACCAAAGACATTTGTATGATTAGCGATAGTATCAATCGCCTATGGCGACCGAAGTGACAGCTAAAGCCGACCACCCACTTGATCCGCTGACAAGAAATGAAATCACTGCTGCAAGAGAGATACTAGAGGAAAACCAAGATATCGACCCTGAAAGCAGATACGTCAAGATTGTTCTGGATGAGCCATCAAAAGACAAGCTTCAAGAGGACAACTCAGATGGTTCAGCAATTGCCCGTCAAGCATTCATTATCGTTCGCGACCGCAACGAGCGGACGACATACGAAGCAGTCGTATCCCTTGACCAGAACGAAGTTGTGTCGTGGGAACACAAGCCAGGGATTCAACCATCAATCACGCTTGAAGAATTCGATAAGTGTGAAGAGGTAGTCAAGAACAACTCAGAATGGCGAGAAGCCGCACGAAAGCGCGGTGTCGAGGATTTCGATCTAGCGATCGTAGACCCATGGTCCGCTGGCTATCACCTAATACCCGAAGACATCGACAAAGACCGCCGACTGTCTCATGCGATGTCGTGGGTTCGAACGAGTGAAGAAGACAACGGGTATGCGCGACCATTAGATGGGATACATGCCTGGGTCGATCTCGACGAAATGGAGGTCGTCAAGGTCCTTGACCGTGGTACGAAAATTGACGACGTTGTCAATGATCTTGAGGACGCAAAGTACCGCGAAGAGGACCGCGACCTCCGTACTGATCTGAAACCATACAACGTCGACCAGCCTGAGGGACCGAGCTGGGAGATCGATGGACGAAAACTCGAATGGCAAAAGTGGCAGATGCGTGTCGGGTGGACACAGCGAGAAGGCCTTGTCCTGCACAATATCCGCTATGATGATGATGGAGATGTCCGGCAAATCATCAATCGAGCATCGTGTGTGGAGATGTCGGTGCCCTATGGTGACCCAGACCCTAACCACAACTGGAAAAACGCTTTCGACGTCGGTGAGTACAATATCGGGCGCTTAGCCAACCCACTCATGGAAGGGTGCGATTGCCTTGGGTACATGCACTACTTTGACGCTGTCATGAACGACACTGACGGCGAAGTTAACGTCGTCCCTAATGCAATCTGCATTCATGAAGAAGACTATGGTACACTCTGGAAGCATACGAACTGGCGAACCGAGAATACCGAGGTTCGTCGCAATCGTCGCCTTGTCGTCTCGTTCGTGTCGACGGTTGGGAATTACGACTACCAGTTTAACTGGTACTTCTACCAAGACGGATCTGTTGAGCCGCAAGTCCGCCTAACTGGCATCAACAGCAATGGCCTCGTCGAACCCGGGAGCGAACAGGGTCCGGGATATTACGAAATGATGGCACCCCACATCAAGGGCATGGTCCATCAGCACTTCTTCAATTTCCGGATCGATATCGACGTGGACGGACCGGAGAACCAACTGTATAGACGCCAGAACCAACAGGTTCCCAAAGGTGCCGACAAGAACATTGGTTGGGACGGGGAGACCGATCCAGGCGATATCAATCCGACCGGCGCAGCGTTCTACTGCGACAAGACGCAGCTGACGTCAGAGCAAGAGGCTCAGGACCTTATCAATCAACGCAAGGGACGCTACTGGCAAATCGAAAATCCCAACAAAACGAACTATCTTGACAGACCAGTAGGATACAGGCTGGTTCCTGGTGAGAATGTTGAGGCTGGTGCACAGAAGGATTCGAGTATTATGGAACGGGCTACGTTCATCGACAACCATCTCTGGGCGACCCCGTACCATGAGGAAGAGCGGTTCCCAGCGGGAGAGTACCCGAACCAGCACGAAGGTGGAATCGGTCTTCCAGAGTGGACCGAGCAGGACCGTTCACTTGATGGGGAAGACATCGTATTGTGGTATTCACTGGGAGTGAACCACGTCGATCGGCCTGAAGATTGGCCGATTCTTCCCGCTCATCTGGCCAGCTTCAAACTAGAGCCCGTGAATTTCTTCGACGAAAGCCCGGCGATGGACGTCCCGCCGGAACACGCAATCAAGGATATACAAGCGCGTCGAGAACAGAAGTACAGCGATCCAGACGACGTCACGGCGGACGACGACTAACACCAAGCTCGCTGCTTTTACGCCCTGACGAAGACTTAGATAGGGCCTTGGAGGTGAACGGTGGGAACGTCATCAATCTTATCTCAACCGCAGGATTGTACGGCTGGCAGAGCCAGCTCGCGTACAACACATCAAAAGATGCCGCCAAGCAGATCACGGAGACAGTGGCTACGGAACACAGTCCGGACGGAATTCGCGCGAACGCCATCTGTCCCGGATTCGCACCGACCGCTCTACCGGAACTCACCCCAGGTCCCGACAAGTTCGCCGTTTACGTACCGGCGCTGCTCGAAGCCAAGTGCGTTGCAGATGAGCGTGTGCCCCATGAACGACAGAGTGTAGTCGGCCATGCCAAAGGGGTGAAGCTCCCGTTGATTTGCCGGCGGTAGAACAGAGCCGATCACGTTGATCTCTGCGTCGCCGGCTGATAGCATACCGGCGCCGACGTCACCGTCTTCGCCGAGAATACCGGCGACAGTGCCACCGGCGGCGGTGAAGGCGTCAGTATCGATGGTCCAAACCGGCGAGTCGTCGCCCGTAGTGTAGCCGAGCTGGGAAATTTTCCAAATCTCCTGCTGGATCGGTCTGACGTCCGTCAGCAGCGGGTGGTCGAGGTCCCGGTCCATGAGGTTCGGGAAGTCCGTCGTTCCGTACTCGATGTCGTCAGCCCCGATGGCCGCGGCCTGACCGACGTCGAGTCGCCCGAGGAGGTTTACCCCCGCGTCAGTGAGTACGAGGTCACCGCCGGCCTCGACGAATTCCTCGATAGCGGCGATGTACCGCTGATCGTCGACGCCATCGTCGTGAGAGATGACGAGGTTGTCGTACTGGCGCTCGCCGGAGTTGCCTCGCATCAGCCGGCCAATGCGCACGTCGTGGACGCGCAGGCCGTCGATCGTCCCCTCTTCGAGGAACGGTTTGAGATCCTCGAAGAACTGCATCGGGTTAACGACATATTCGCGCTGAGAGTAGCCGAGGACCTCCTCGGGGTTCGGATATTCGTCCTCGGTCTCAAGAAGAATCATCTCGACGTCGATGTCGGCGTCACCGTCATACTCGATCGACCAGTCGCCATCGTCCGGATCGGGGACGTAGAAGTGACCCTGGTCATCGGACAGCGGGTCGGCGAGGTCGATCTCACGGACGGTTTGGCCGCCGGGATTGACGAGCCTGACGACGCCCTCGTCAATGCCGTGGGCGTCGAACTGGACGGCTAACGAGTGGGTAGTACGATTCGACGATGCGCTTGCACTCCCGCCGGGTCCCGGCTGGACGGTCTCATGACGGTGTTGGACCCGGGTAGCACGGGGGTGACCCTCGCCAGGACCCTCGTCAGTATACGGGAGATCCGCTGATCGACGCGTCAGGACACCGGAGCCAACGTAGGCAGTATCCTGTCCGTCGGTAGCTACGGTTGCGTTGGTCTTCGCGGCGGTCATCTCGGCGTACTCGCGCATCGAGATACGGTAGGCCATCTCGAGGCGACGCTCGATGAATGGCTTGAAATCATAGCCATCCCGGAGCACCAGCTCGGGAGCGACCGTCACAGCACCGAGGCCGCCGAACTCCTCGGGCTGGCCCGCCCAGCCAAGTAACCCGCCGGTGATCTGGTACGAGAGTGAATCGTAGATCGTCCCGTAGTCCAGCAACCGCTCTGGGACGTACCCCTCGACGCCGTGGATAGCCTCGCTGGCGCGAGACGTGTCGTCGGCAATCGCCTCCGGGCTGCCCCAGTGGTTCGTCATTCCGTCCCCGATCCGGATGTTGACCTCGTCCAGGTTGTGAGTCCCGCTGTGGTCATAGGGCGCGTTGGACTCGAGGTTCAACACCATGGAATCCGACAGGTCCATCATGTGGTAGTCACAGAGGTACTCGACGTTGTCGTACCTACGTAGATGCTCGACGACCGCCAGCGCATCCGGAACCATGTCCCTGTATCCCCGACCCTGTGGGTCGTCGGGACGCACCTCAGGAGTGTCCTCGGGCTCAGCGGGCCAGTATCCGGGATTAACCCATCCCATCGTAGGGTACTGCCGGTTGGTGTCCCCAACGGCCGCGTTTCCGCGGTCGTATCGGAACCGCTCCGTGCCGCCCCACCACGTCTCGAATTCGTACTGCGGCTTCCGGACGACCCACCCATCGGGATTGATAAAGACGAACACGATGACGATGTCGTCGAGGACGTCCTCGAAGTCGTCGGCCGCGCCTTTCGTGGCCTCCTCGATAAGACGAGTGCCGGCCACGCGGCCTGCAGGTTCGTCGCCGTGGATGCTAAGTGAGAAGACAACCTTGTCTTTCTCGGCGAACGACGCCTCGTCTTGGATGTCCTTCGTGACTTCCGCGACGTAGACGTCCTTCGGGTCGGAATCTTCACCCGTGTACAGGTTCTCCCAGCCCGGACTCTGGCCCATAGCGTGCACCTGGAGGCGATCCGAGTACTCCTCCGCCAGATAGTGGAGCCCCTGGTCCAGCTCGCTGTGGGACACGAAGTCGCGTGCGTCCTCGACCTTGGGGAAGACACGGTCGTCGTAGGCATCGCCGAGCTTCCAAAACGGGTTTGCGCCCGGCGAGAAGTCGACATACTCGATGCCGCCGCGATCGAGCGCCTCCGCGAGTTCGGCGGCGGTGAGATAGGCGTGGGCCGCGGGTGTTGGCTTCTCGCGAGTTACAGCTTTCGGGGGCAAATCGTCTTCCTCAATGTCCCAGTCCGGTTGGCCGTACTCGTCGTAGAACGCGTTAAGGGCATCCGTATCCTCGAATTCGATGACCAGCGTTACGTGGTGGTCATCAGGTGTGGCATTGATGGCGAACTCGGCGAGGTCGGTCATCGCGTCGTCAGTGACCTCAGCCGATACCGTACTCGGTACAGTGAGTGCGACACCGGTCGCAGCCGCTACGCTTAGAAACGTGCGACGGCCGATCGAGCTGCCGTCGAACGCACTCTTCTCGAGTTCCGCTGCATCTTTGGCGGTGTATCGATCCGTTTCGTCATGCGATTCAGTCAGTTTGTGCCGTCGGTTGCTGCTCATAATCAATGATTGTGTGAATTCTGTCTCACACAAAATTTTTCATATAGATATGTTACCTTAATATCTCTCAAACCCATGTGAGTTGGCCGAGAACCAAACATTTATAATTATCCTATATTAATACGAATGATTAGAGAAATAGATAGAAGGAATCGCAACATTAGATAGAATGGCCTATCTTCTTCAAGGCGAGAATCCCGCTCTTTAGAGCGGGCGTGAAGCCGACAACTGCCTCACGTTCCACCGTCGGTTGCAGGCCGAATATTCCACGACGGCAAACATTTGTTAGAATTGGGTGTGTGGAAATCAGTACGGCCAAATGAAGTACAACCTCGAAAAAGGGTCGCACACGGTCTACGCGCTCCAATATCACTTTGTGACCGTCACAAAGCACCGTGCGGACATCCTCACCGACGAGATAGCCGAACGCATCGGTGAGATTGCCAGCGACATCTCCGAGGACTTCGGAGTGAGCATCCAGAACGTCAACGGCGGTTCCGACCACGTTCACATTCTGTTCACGGCGAAGCCCACCACGAACCTCACCAAGTTCATCAACTCGCTCAAAGGCGTCTCGTCTCGCAAGATTCGGGACGAGTACCCCGAGACTCGGCAGGCGCTCGACAGCGCGTTCTGGCAGCCGGGATACTTCCTCGCCACCACGGCTACTGGTGAGGAGCGTATCCGTTGATGAGGACTAACAGAGAGGAGTCGCTCCTCAAAGAAAGTCTTCCTTGTGCAACATCCTGTATCCAAGAAGCGATTTGTTGCACAAGGCATGAAATGTGATCAGCGCGTACCGACGAAGCTACTCCTTGAGTAGTCCGCTGATAGCCATCAGACCATCGAGTCGGTGGGTTAGCAGAAGATATAGTTCGACTGAATGAGTAGATAACACTTGAAATGTCGTGGCCACTGTTGATACTGGCTGGGTTGTTTGAGATCGGATGGGCAATCGGACTCAAATATTCAGACGGCTTTTCAAAACCAGTCCCGACGCTTGGCACTGCTGTTGCCCTCATCATTAGCATGGTGCTACTGTCACAGGCAATCAAAGACCTCCCTATAGGCACGGCGTACGCTGTCTGGACTGGTATCGGTGCTGTTGGAACAGCTTCGCTCGGAATTATCCTGTTTGATGAACCTGCAACCCTTGCTCGGATCGGATTCATCAGCGTGATTCTCGTCGGTATCGTCGGTCTCCATTCCGTTTCCGGTGGCCACTAACTTCCGCTGGTGTCGTACGTTTCGTGGTAATTCGAATTTAGATATTTACACCTGCATATATCGTCCAATAGTTTTTCAATCGGTTTGTGATTATATACATATATAACAATATTCGAGGAAAAGTCGTACTTTGTATTATTTCTATCTTCTAGGTATTAGTCTAATAATCTAACATAGAAGTCATAGAATCTACACAAAAAATATTATCAAACCAGTGTACGATAATTATGCGAAGATGGTAGATAATACCACACACAGAGAAGAAAAGTTCGTACATACTCGACGAGATCATCTAAAAGGAGTTCTCGGTGGTGTAGCACTGTCTGGGCTTTCTACTGGTGGGTTTGCGTACGCTGCGGCAGGACATGCTGATGACGAAAATATACGCAAAGACACGGAGGTGACCGTGACAGACGGGACCAATATTGCGCTCACTGCATCACCCGATGGAGAATCGATCGTGATGGATCTACATGGGGTCCTCTTTCGCATACCAAGAGAAGGGGGCGAAACAGAACAACTGACTGATGTTGAATTAGAACCTGCTCGGCCCGACCATGCGCCAGACGGAGCGCGTATTGCATTTCAAGGCTATGCAGATGGGAACTTCGATATCTGGACGATAGCTGCCGATGGCAGCGATATTCAACAGATGACTGATGGGTTTTGGGACGATCGAGAACCCCAATGGTCTCCTGATGGCACTCAAATCGCTTTTTCCTCTGATCGGAACGAAAACTATGATATTTGGACAGTAGATGTCGAGACCGGCGACTTACAGCAATGGACGGACGATTCTAGTGAGAATTTCGAACCAACGTGGTCTCCTGATGGAACTGAAATCGCGTACGTCGCTGATCCTGCCGGAGAATATGGTGATGGCGACGATTCTCCGATAACGATCGAAGCAGTCAATCAGGACGGTGAGACCCGAACGCTCGTCTCCGGCCAGACGGGACAAACACTCCATTCGCCATCGTGGTCTCCAAGCGGAGAGGACCTTGCATACGTTCGTATTAACGAACAGGAGAACCGAACAAGTGAAATCGATCTAATGGTCTCCGAGTCACAGGTGACTGATGGAGAAGACGTCTTCATCTTTGCTCCTCACTGGTTGTCCACAAATGAGATCTTGTATTCTGCTGATGGCAACGTCAGAACACTGGATTTAGACTCTGGTACGTCATCTAATGTTCCATTCAGCGCTACTTTTGACATTCCTGCGCTCGATTATGACCAGAAGTCGTATGACTTTGATAATACGGGTGCGTGTGAGGTACAGGGGATTCTAACCCCACGTCTGAGCCCGGATGGCGAGCACGTGGCGTTTATCGCTCTGAACGATCTCTGGTTAATGCGTATTGGGCAACCACCGCAACGCATCACAGACGACTCATTCTATCAGGCTGACCCAGCGTGGTCTCCTGATGGCCGGTACGTGGCCTACTCATCCGATGAAAATGGAACGCAAGATCTGTATGTACACGATCTACAAACCGGCGAGAATCAGCAAGTAACTACGCGGGACGATGCTGTAGTAGCGGCGACGTGGTCTCCGGACGGTTCCAGGATCGCATTTCAGAACCAGCATAGAGCGACCCTAATTGCCGAGGTAGAACGTAGCGAGAACGAGGTAGAACTCAGCGATATTCAGGACGCCATACGACCACTGTTTCTTCCAGGCCGTCCAACGTGGTCAGCGGATGGAAATACAGTGGCTGTGGCGGCTGTCAAACAGTATTCGGATCGATTCCGTTCAGGCACGAGCCAGATTCTGACTGTTGATGTCGAAACTGGAGAAGAGACCTTCTATCCACCGGGTGAGGAATTTAAATCGCTCTCAACACGGGGTAACGACGGTCCAGTTTGGTCACCAGACGGACGCTGGATGGCCTTCGTGGTTGAAAGCACCTTACGTGTCATGCCAGTCGATGAAGGCGGTGAACCGACCGGCCCGGCAACACAGATCACAGAGGAAGCCACAGATGCACCGACATGGAGTGGTGATTCGGAGTGGCTCTTATACCTAAACAATGGAACACTTAAAAAGGTCAGGCGCGATGGGAGCGAAACACGGGATGTCCCGGTTCGGCAACTCAACTATCATCGCGATCAACCAGCTGGTCGTACCGTCATCCACGTCGGAAAGTTGTGGGATGGTACGAGCCAGGACATCCAAGAAGACGTCAATATCACTGTCGTCAACAATCGAATTCAGAAAGTTGTGCCAGATAGTGAGCCGCCGAATGGTGACTACGTAGATGCGTCCGAACTCACAGTAATTCCGGGTCTCTGGGATTCACACGTTCACCAGACGTTTAGTGATCACTTCTTCGGCGACCGAATGGGACGGATCAATCTCGCGTACGGAATTACATCAACAGTCTCTCCCGGTGACCGTGTTTACAGTGCCATTGAACAGCGCGAAGCGATCGAGTCTGGAGATCGGATTGGACCGCGTTTCTTCGCAAGCGGTGAACCGATCGACGGCTCGCGTGTCTATTATGGCTTTATCGGTCGACCCACTACGAGTCTGGAACAAATCCCCTTGGAACTGTCACGGGCAATAGAGCTCGATTACGACTTCGTGAAAACATACGTTCGATTAAACGCTAAACGTATGGCTGCGGTTACCGATGCCGCCCATGAAGAACTCGGTGTACCAGTCAAATCGCACTACCTTGCTCCGGGTGCTTTCGTTGGGCAAGACGGGACAACACATCTGTCCGCAACCCAACGCCTTGGCTATGCCCGAACGGAATCCGCGACAAACCAAACCTATGATGATGTTATCAACCTCTACGGTGAAGGAGAACGGTCAGTTATAACGACAGTCTTCACATCCGATTTTATTCTTGCTGACGATGTCGAGGACGATCCTCGATTACAGCTATTTATTCCCGGAGGAAGTATCGATACACCGGGTCCGACCGGACTTGCGGCCCGTGACGATTTACGAGAGAACGTCGCGGATAACACAGAATTCCCCTCGGATCCTGATTGTGAGACCAGCCTCTGCAGAAATGTAACTACTTTCAAAAATATATTTGATGCAGGTGGAGTGGTGCTTACGGGCACAGATATGCCATTGGACTATCCTGGTATCGGAGTACACGGAAACCTGCGTCCCTTGGCTGCGTATGGGTTCACTCCATACGAGGCTCTCTTGACAGCAACGCGATTTGCCGCTAAAGAACAAGGAGTTGATGATGACCTTGGAACGCTTGAATCGGGCAAACTAGCTGATATGGTCTTTGTTGAGGGGAATCCACTCGAACAAATCGAAGACGCAATAGATGTGAGAATGACAATGAAAAACGGAGAGTTGTTTACTATTCAAGATCTTGTAGAACCGTTTTCAGCTAACCAGACATAAGGCAGAAATTCAAGTTCTCACTAAGATATTATTTCTTCAAAGTACGTACTCAGGAGCACAATTGGATTTGACGGGTTCAAGCATGTCTCGAAGAAGAGGTTGAGGAGCACTCGAGACTCAGCAAAGGCCACCCTTACATCGGTTTTCAGTATCGGGACCGTCACAGTCGGTTTCGCATTTCCTAATCCGGTGAACTATACAATACAGTCGGTGATTGATACATGGGTGAGTTCTATCGTGGTATCATTCCCGAAACCAGGTTCTGATTGTTGGATACGTGGGATAGAGTAGTGAAATCCTCGGCAGTTGAGAGAAGTGACGTGCTGAATACAGAGCGTGAGTTTAACTCGACAGCGGAGTATTATCAGTGGTTATCGAAACTGCATACCACCGTTGACATTAACGATCTCACCTTGCACGTACTCATTTTCCAGCAAGTACGCGACAGTATGGGCAACCTCTTTGGGAGGACAGGCGTACTGAGGTAGGTGGGTATCAACGTTCTCGTGGCCGCGGAACTCGATCGTTTCTAGATACTCAACGATAGCATCGTTCATATCGGTCTCAACGGGGCCAGGAGCCACGGCGTTGACCTGAAGACCACTATTCCCATATTCGCGTGCAAGTGAACGGGTCAGTCCGTGGAGCCCTGCCTTGCTCGCCGCGTAACTGGCGTCCACCGTTCCTCCGGTACCACCAATGCTAGAGATAAACACGATGTCACCGTCTGGCTCAATATGCGGGAGAGCGGCACGAGTAACCTTGAAAGCTCCCGTGAGATTCGTATCAATAACACGAGCCCACTGATTATCGTCAATTTCAGTCGCAAGAGACGGTTCGACGATACCTGCATTGTTTACAATGGCGTCGAGCCCACCGAGGCTGTCGACGGCCTCTACAATCATTGAATCAACAGCCTCCGAATCACAAATGTCCGCACCTACTGCGACGGCCTTACTGCCTCGTTCTCTAATCGCTTCAACAACCTGAGCAGCCTCTGTCTCAGAGGTCCGGTAGTTGACCGCGATATCGTGATCTGTTCCAAGTGTGAGTGCAATGGATCGTCCTATGCCTCGGCTCGCGCCAGTAACGAGAATACGCATGATATAATAATATGATACAACCGATTAATAGTTTGTTGGTTTCGGGAAGAAGCGTGATGGTCAAGACCAGATGGAGCTGTTTTAATCCCGACCGTAACTTCTATCATCTTAATAACAGATTCTAAACCACGTGCTGTATACGCGCTCTGTATTCAGCACGACTTCTGGAACCCACCACCGTTCGAGGAGGTCCAACAATGCCAACTCGCTCACCGAAAGAACGGCCAGCTCACAAAATATCATCCGTAGTCTCGGCCGTCCGAAACGACTCGAGGTCGGTATACCGCAGCCCATACGGAACACGCGTTGCCAGCGGAAGTGGATCGGATAACTCATACAACGACTCAGGTTCAAACACAACGACACGCTTGTTCTGATCGAACGTTGCCTGGTCACCCGTATATGATTCAAGCGAGCGTGACAATGTCGCTTCGCTCGCCGGCACGATCTCTTTGACACGTGCAACGTACATGACGGCTCCAACATCACCGGTGAGGTACATTCCAGCATACTCCGGAGTCTACCTGATACGGGTGACCCAGGCAGTGTTTTCCTCGAGATGGTCCTCAACCCAGTCAGCTGAGACGAGCGCATCGCTCGCGTACTCAGTTGTGCTCATGCATCCCTGATTGATGGACGACTGTACTTAGTGGTGCGTTTGTTCAGAACCAACTTTATACAGCTAAAATACATACTTCCATCTGAAGTGGGAGAGATAGTTTGCTACTGTTGGTAGCGTTCGAGCGCCCCTTCTCTCCCGTTTCCCTTGGCAGTGGATTGTACTGTGACCGTATTCTGGTGACACTATTTCCGAGAGAATAAGCGCTTGTCCCGGTGGATGATGGTCCACAGGAGTTGAGACAACTCACACAGTTACCGCGTAAAGACGAGCGCGTAGTGATACGGCGGCAAATCCACCTGTTCGACGAGACGACAGTCACTCGCGTTACGGACGATCGACTCCGTTGCAGTCGGTGACAGTCGGAGATCAGTCGGCGGCCCACGTGCTTCACCGGCGATCGTCGTAGTTTCACGCGGCAGGTCGAGCCAGTTGACAACCACAAATCGTCCATCGGAGTGGAGGGACTCGAAGGCTTGTTGGACGAACGCTTCTTTATCATCAATTCCGTGGAACGTATTCGCCATCAAAACGGTATCCACGAGTTCCGGTAGCAGCTCCGTGAGTTCCCGCGCATCACCATGAATTAGTACGATATTCTCGATGCCTTGCTGGTTGGTGAGTGTTCTCAACTCCTCAAGGAGAGCTTCGTTGAGGTCGAGTGCATAGACAGTACCCGGATCGGTAATGCGGGCTGCGGGCAGTGCGAAATAGCCGTTGCCACAGGGGACTTCTGCGAGTGAGGTCTCGGGTTTGATCCCGAGACGACGGAGGGTCGCGCCGGGTGTTGGCCAGAGTTGGCCCCACCAATCCCAATCAGGCTGTCTCGTGTTTTGGAATCGGTCCACCTCGAATAGTTAGAGAAGCATCCTCAAGAACGGTTCGATCAGCGCAAGAGTGTGAAATACTACTGGCGTCAGTGTTTGATGAGCGCGATTACACTGGATCATCCGGTTCGTATTTCTCTTTCGTTCGCTTGACTTCAGCGGCATATTGTTCCTGTAAGTCTGACTCATTGACGGGTGAAAGATCGTCAGGAGCAACGGTCTTGGCGGCAGTCACCGTGTCCAGAGCTTGCGATGCGACCGGATTCAAGCAGCGCAGTTGTTCGGGCCGAGTTCGAGTTCCGATGCCTCGGATTCGTCCTCCGGAGGATCCGAACCCGTGTTGATTTCGATCACCCGCTCGTAGTTCGGCGGCTTCTCGGGTGCATTCTCGACTAGTCGATTCACGAACTCCTCTTTATTCAATCCAAGCAGGTCAAGTTCGTCACGGAGGTCGCTCAGTCGAGCACTAATTGGCTCACCCGGCGAGCTAACCTCGTATCGGTTGTCCTCGGTAACCGAGACATGACCGGGAAGGATCAGCGTTTCGTCCGACAACTCGAGGATGGTATCGTGGAGCGAGTCGTAGAGCAGTTCGGCGCCGCTAGATGCGTCTTCTTCACCAAACTGAAGTTCTGTCCGTCCGACCGATTCGATGAACAGTGTGTCACCAGTCAGTAACGCCTCACCATCGATGAGATAATTCACCATCTCAGTCGTGTGTCCTGGCGTATGCAGTGATTCGATTTCGATCTCGCCGAGTTCGATCGTCTCGCCGTCGGCGAGCGGCTCGTAGTCGTACTCAACACCCCGCTCGCTCGCCTTCTCTCCGAGATGATAGGGGACGTTGAGTTCGTCCGCCAGCGTCGCCCCACCTGAGATGTGGTCGGCGTGGACGTGAGTATCGAGGACGCGATCGATAGTGAATCCGGCCTCCTGGGCGACGATTTTAAACTGATCCGTTTGTCGTGTCGGGTCGATGACGACGGCCGCTTCCGTGCGTTTCGATCCGACGACGTAGCCGAGACAACCCTTTGCCCGTCGCTGCAACTGGAGGATAACGAGATCGTCGTTCTCGGTCTCAATGGAAACGACCTCGTACACTTTACTCCAGTCTTCCATCCCACCTTTCACGACGGAGACGTCGTCGTACCCGTGCTGCTGGAGTTTGAAACTAAACGGTGTCGACGTGAGTCCTTTTCCACAGATTGCGACGACCGATCCCCCGTTACTGGCGTCCTCAATTCGCTCGAGTTCCTCGTCCGTGAACTCATCGTCTGGACCGAACGGGATGTTCTCTGCTCCGTGGATCCGCCAGCCTTCATAACTATCTTCAGGACGTGTATCGATAAGCGTGAACGATTCACCGTCATCAAGCATGCTCGCGAGCTTCTCAGGGGATATCTGGTTCACCATTGGAATCACCTCACAAAACCAGCTAATAAGGGACTGCCAATAGTGTTCATGCCTGCATAAGCACCCTCGGTCTGTGAAGAATACTACTTTACTAGTATCATCATTCGATGAGCGCGATTACACTGGATCATCCGGTTCGTGTTTCTCTTTCATTCGCTCGACTTCAGTAGCGTATCGTTCCTGGGTCTCCGGTTCATCAACGGAGGCGAGATTGTCAGGGGCAACGTCTCTGGCAGCAGTTACCGTGTCCAGAGCTTGTGAGGCGACTTCTCTCTGAAAGACTTGTTCTCCGCTCGATATTGCGTATTTGAGGATGATCAGATCCCGATTGTTATAGCCACGTTCAACGAGCCATACACGTTCCTTGTCCTCATTCGGCTCTGATGCCATGGATCATTCAACGAACTCCGTGGGTTTACCATTTGAGGGGACTGAGGGCGACGCGAGTTTCTCGCGACGGATCGATAGCGCCATCCAGTCGAATTGGTGCCAATTGAGGTCGTTGAGGCTATACCTCCGAAGCGTCGGTAGATGGGCCGATAGATAGACGTGTTGAGTGGAATTACTGGCTGGGCTTTGTACCTTGTGCAACGACCCCATCGATTCAACGGATCGTTGCACAAGGCACGTTGAAACATGGTTTGCTAGTAGCAGGATCTGGAGGTACACTCCTAACTATTCTCCAAAGGGCTATGTGGGGCTGTTAACGACTACTAGAAGGGTATTGCCAGTCTCGAGTTTTCGATATACCATAATACAGACGTAGATAATAGCGGTACTATTCGCCGATTTCTAATACAGCAGCTAAATGGTTGTTTCGGAGTGTATCGCTCCATACTGAGCTTCTGCGGGCCTTTACCAGATGTGAGACTGGCCCGTCTATACACAGTTCTCACCGGCTACCGGGAGGACATATGTTCAACGCTCATTGGGACATCTATTGAGGCAGCGGTCGGGTGTCGTTACTGACCCGCTCTTCGATTCAGAAACGATGGGAACAAGCAAATCTCACATAGATATCGACCAGTTCGTTGCGAACCTTCTGGATTTCCGCTACCGGGAGGTGATGATGACGAGTGCGACGCTCGCCGTCATCACAGCGGCAATCGTGCTCTTTCCCGGAGCAGAAAACATCACGCAAGGGATTCAGTCGGACGTCTCAGTAGGACTGCTCGTCCTGTTTGTTGGCGTCGCGATCCTCGCCGGGACAGTCATGGGAATGCTCGGATTCGGGTTCTCGCTGATCGTGACACCCGTCTTTGCGAGTGTTATTGACCCAACGCTCACAGTTGTCGTTCTCGCGGTCCCGCCACTGATGGTAAATATGTTTCAGATGGGCGAAACGGGAACGGGTCTCGAGTTTGCTCGTGAGGAGTGGCCATTGCTGGGGCTTGCTATCGTCGGCACAATCCTTGGTGTGGCCTTTCTCTCGTGGTTTAGCACCGGCCCGATTGTCCCATTTCTCATCGGCCTTATCGTCCTCGGCTATGTGTTATTTCAGGTAATTCAGAACTTCGTCGTCATTGAGGAAGCCCATCATCCAGTCGCACTCGGTGGTATCGGACTCATCGAAGGATTCCTACTCGCCGCCGCAAACCTCGGTCCAGTTCTTCCGGCGTATTTCCATACGTTCGAACGCGACGCGGAGCGATACATCGGTGGACTGTCGATGACGCTCGGGACGATTTTCGCCACTCGTCTCGTGGTAATGACGTTCTTTACTGACCTGATGACGCCGTATCGGCTTTGGCTCGGGTCAACTATCGCCGTCATCACGATCGTCGGCTTATTGCTTGGCACTTACTTGCGACGTCTTGAGATTGACGAGCAGAAATTCACGTGGTTCGTCATTGCACTTCTGTTCATTATCTCGCTCAACATCTTCCGGAACACGGTCCCGGCACTATTCTTCTAACTTGTATGACGGGCTGAAGGTATCTCTTTCGGGTTAACGGTAGAATCACCAACTCCTAGGCTCTGAGACGCCCATTCTAGAGTCGGCCTGTATGAGGATCCCCTGATAAACTAGATCTCGAGAAATACCTCTTCGATACAAGAGGGGTTCCACTTTTTTCGCTTGTATAGGGTTATGGTTCACTGTACTCTCTTAATTCAGGTTAGTATTCCGCTTCTTATATATTTGATACTATGTCTTATTATTCGAAAGTATATTGAGAAAACTTCACATAATGGTTATAAGAATAATAGAGTGGCGCGGGAGTATCTGAAGATCTTCCCTTCTGCTTCCGCGCTCTCATGGTCATACAAATCTCACGTCAACTGAACCAACGTCAATCAAGCACCAGCAGTATGACAAATGACCGAAAAGGGACGTCCCCCGAGCCAAAGGGGAAGGTCCATGAGCTACATCTCCTCAAGGACGTCCCACTCTCTCCTTGCTGGCCTAGTTCATTGTAAGAGAGTTCTTACAAAATAGCTAGTCTCGAACGGAGTGCCTAGCCGTCGTTCTCGTTGTCGCTCACGCTCTCGCGGTCCTTAAGTAGTACCGAGTGACAAGTTCAAATTAGTAGCCGCTGACGTTCGCAGTCGTGAAGACTGTTATCAGATAGATTTCGGAATCCAGTCATCTGAAAATGTTTCGGATAGCAAATTGCTAGCAGGTATATGAAATATCTGACCATCTATCGATGTATTTCGGTTCGTCTGGACCCCATCGCTAATAAGTAGGCCACGAGTGTCGATATTTTTGTCAGAGAGATAGCCGCTTTGCTGTGCGAACTCGATGTATTTGAGCAATTCTTCCAGTCCGCGAGTAAAAGTCCGAGGACTATCACTGTACTTGATTTCACCTAAAATAACTTCGATTAAAACATCTCGTGCCCGTGATTCATACACCTCAAAGACAAAGTCGGGTCGGCCATTGAACAGCGATGGTCTCGTTTCGTTTCCGAGGAAAGCCTCAATCAAGGAACCGTGGCGATGTTGGATATTTCGATAGCGACGGACGTAGTCCGCATCAATGTCGTCAAGTTTCGAGAGAGGTACGTAGAACGAGAGCTTTCCACCTTGGTCATGATAGACATCAATCGTGTACTGATCGCCCTCAAGGACGGCGAGTTGGGCTGCCTTAGCTTCGATTGGTTGCAGTCGAAGTCCCTGCGAACTGAGACGACGGAGGAGCCGGAAAATACAGAAAAGCTCGAACAATCGTGGCAGCCGTTCTGGAATAACTAAGGTACTTGATAGGAGTTGTGAGATGTCCAAATCGGTGTACGCCCCTGCAAGCAATCGTCGATAGCGATCGTACAGCGTATAGGCGTCTGTGTAGAGCGGTTGCCGAGCGGTTCGAGCTGTGTTCAACATCCGCTGTGTGACTCGGATATTTTCTGCGTCACGGATTCGATCTAAATGGACGTTTCGCGCGTAAATACGATCAAACATAGCAATCCGATCCGTCGGCCAGGCCTCTGTCCGCCATTTGTAGTCAATGGCGGAGATGTCCTCCTGAACCGTCGAATGCACTATCCAGAGTAGTTTTTTCAATACGAGATTCTCGTCAATATCGTACTCTGTATTGGGCGTCTTACAGGCGAACCGGGTCCGGTCACCAGCCGCTTCACCGTATCGGAGTCGTGTCGTTGCTGGCCAGTCAATTGCACCGCGAACCTCGCCATGAGTGACTTCCCGATCGCGTTGGTTGGCGGTCTGGATCCGTCGGAGTCGTTCCTGAAGCGCCTCGACAAACTCGACTACGTCGTCGCTGAGACAGAAATGTATGCGCTTGAGCCGGTTGAGATCTTCAATCTCTAGGTCCGTGATATCTAGTGCTTGAGCGACCGCACGCTCGTTTACCGTGCCGTTCCGAAGATAGGTAACTAACTCCTCCTGAACTCCCTTAACCAGTTCTGTTCGACCCAGCTTACTCATCGGTTCGTGGTGGGAGGTCGAAGAAATCCTCTGCCTTCCGTTCGAGTCGACGTTCATCTAGTGTGAGATCGACCAGTCCAGCGTCCGTTTGTACGCTAGTACTAGTGAGTGAATCGACTAAACTCCGCTGATCTTGAGGTCTCATCCCTTCGAGCTGCGGGAATATTAGAGCAATAACAGCGTCAGTTAACGCGGGGCCGAGGTCTTTAAGCGTCGCTGGACCGCTCGCGTTGAGGTAGCCAAGCATATCACGGACGATAGAGGGACCGATCGTTTGGTGTTGGTTGACTCGATGCCATATCACGGATAATTGCTGGAAAGATGCCACTAAGGGCTCGCGAAGTGACTCGTCGGCCTCGATCCACGCTGTTGCATAGTTCTCCTCTCTGTCCGGATCCAGAAGCGACGTTCGAACCACCCCATCATTTGTCAGAGGTGGGACACCAACGTGGATAAAGTTGAAGCGTCGCATGAATGCATAGGAGAGTTCGTAGAGTGATGCTTTGTCATACGTGTTCATCGTTGCTAGCAGCCGCCACGAGGGTGTAACCGGGAAAATATCCTGGTTGGTGACGACAGCCTCTAATCGATCGTCAGTGGTCGACTCATCAAGCGAGGCGATTTCGATCGTCGACATCCGTTCGTAGGGGAGTTGGACGGAGTCTCCGGAGAGTACTGAGAACAACTGCCCGAACGCCTTGTCGATATCCGAGCGATTGATCTCGTCGACCACGAGCCACTCGTTCCGGATCTCACTATCCTTCCGGAAGCGGTCGAGGAAGAGACGGGGCTGGAAGACGAGTTCGTTACCTTCCGACGATCGGTTAGGGACATACCCGCCGATGGTGTCGAATGTTGTCCACTCAGCCGTCGCAGTAGTGAACCGATATCCATCGACGAGGTCGCCGTGCTCGTCAGCGACGGTCTCGCAGACGTGCTTTGCGAGCTTGGTCTTCCCCGTCCCTGGGGGACCAGTAAAGATGATATGCTGGCCCGAATTGAGCGAGGCTTGAATCTGCCGGCGAAGGTCGGATTCCGACTCGAAGTAGAGCCCGTCGGGGAGCTTGACGGAGACGGTCAGTGGCGCCAACCGCGCCCGAAGCGCCTCGATCCGTTGTGTGAGCGGATACTGCGAACGGATCGCCTCGTACGCGCGCTCCGGAAGTGGGAACAAGGCCCCCCGTGCATTAGTCCGGAGCACAGCCGTCCCCTCCAGCGTTTCTAGCGAGGTGAGCGTCTGCCAGTCGACCGGTTCGATTGAGCCATCGTAGCGGATCGTGATCCCCTCGGCGGGGTTGTCTCTGTGGTCGGGCCGCTCGCGATGGAGCCCTTCGACAACGGTCCCTTCGCCGACAAGCTGCTGCGTCGGTGAGGGCTTGTAAAACAGCACTCGGTCGCCCGGCTGGGCTGTCTCGAACGCCTCGTTAAGCTGTCGTTTCTGACCGGACCCAGTGGAGGCGGTGAAGAACACCTCATCCCCTTCAGCTGCGTTCTCCACGTCCCACAGCTCGGGGTTCGCGGTGGCCCAGAAGTGGACCGGCCCGCCTCGTTCTGCGAGCCCAGCGATCATCTCGTACTCTCGTTGGACGAGTTCCGTGAGGACATAATGGTTGTTCGTCTTGATTACGGGACTTTTCTGGAGCAACGGGAGCGACTGCAGTCGCTCCCAGCTGACACCCTCGAACAATTCGTCCCACACGATCGTGATGCCTTCCACCTGTTCACCGCGGCTCGCTACTTCCTCTTCGTGAAGTCCCTGTTCAACGTGTGCACGCCCGACGATCGCCTGCGTCGGCGCATTTCGATACACGAGCACCTCATCGCCCGGCCGTGCTCGTTCGAAGACGGACTGATTCAGTCGTGGATTCCCATTGGCTTTGGTCGTCTTGTAGAAATGCTGGCCACCTTCGTGATGCCAGTTATCGGTGTTCGAATTCACCCAGAAATAACGGGTCGGATCGTCTGTACCGCCCCTAGCCGTGTACACCTGTTCCCCTTTGGTCTCACCAAGGAACGCTGCCGGTGGATTGCTGGAGGCAACCATCTCGCGGTACGCGTCCACGAGGGTTCGAAGATCGTCAACGATCGTTTCCTCTGGGGGGAACGCATCTAACCGATACTCGGTGTAGTAAATCGTAGCCGCCCCGTACAGGTCGTTCCGTCCGGAGGCGTGCGGAAATTCGACTGGCCCGGCTTGGAACCCGTCTAAGGAAAGCTCGCTCCTGATGCGTGCCGCCTCTTCCTCCAGTCGAGTGCGTGCCGCAGCTTTCCCGAGATCTTTTTTGAGCTCTGTGACACCCTGGCCTAATACCAATCGGACGCGGCCCTCCTGCGGTTCGAACAGATAGACGACGTACACACCCTCTTGCGTATTGGTCGTTTCGCGAGGGTCTATGATTGCGACCCACGGTATCGCTGTCCAACGCCCCTTCCCAACCGATCCTTTAACCTTGAATTCACCATTTTGAAGGAGGTTCTCAATTGTATCAGGAATCCGTTCCTCAACGATAGAATATGCCTCATGGTCAGTGATTCCTTTCCCGATCTGATCGATCGGATACTTGGACAGAGTCCGTTGGAGAAGAACTCCAAGGTTGGAAGAAGATGAGTTCATATCTAGTCAAGACAAACTATTGGGTTAAAACTACCTCTTCAACCGCTCGAAGAACGTCCCGATCGTTTCGCGGAGATAATCCACGCCCTCCTCGTCAGCTGTCCGGAGGCCGATCACCGTGATCATGCCCGAGAGCAGCGCGTGGGCTCGCTCGTGGCTGTAGGTGTGTCTCCATACCTTTCTTCGTACTCTTCTATCTCTTAGGACACCTTACGCTCCGTAATATCTGAAATAGTATATTTTAGCATTTTCTTAGAACATCAACTGCTACATACCTGTGTTACGGACGTTGACTACACCAAGCAACCATCTCTGTTATATACACTGGAAACCAACATTTCCCTGTCGATCGCTCTCAGTGACGTATGCAACTCCTGGGGGTGGTCAACGGAACAACAAATGACGGAAATTGCACTCACCTCAATACAGGTGGTAATTATGGTATTGTTACTCGCAATCGCTGCGATGCAACTAGGAATCTCGTTAAGCGGGCGGGTATAACGCACCTGCCCTCTCAGTGACGTATGCACTCTAGCTTACGCAGAGTAAGTACTTTAGCGTAACGTTTGTAGTGTCTACTGCTCCTACAGTGTAATTACCAAGGTCCGACTCCTGCAACACTTTACAAAGGATTGTTGCCGTTGTCAAGCTTTAGGCATGATAGAGCATGAGTGCCGAACCCCGGTTCGACGCGGTTCATAGAGAGAGCCTTGTGCAACAGTCGCCTTTCTCGCAAAGGCCAGTGTTGACAAGGTAAGCTGAAAAACGAGAAGCCAGTTATCGTCGGAGGTCGTCGACCAAGATTTTGCCGGGCTTCTTGTCGTCGCTCTCCTCGGGCAGCTCGGTGATCGGGGTTCGGTCCCCGCTCGGCTCCAGGACCTCGAGGTCGTCGTCGGTCACGGCGAGCACATCGACCATGTCCCGGTCGATCCGACCGGGGAGTGCTGGGCGCTTGATCGGCGTCCACTCCGAGAAGTCTGTAATATCAGTTTCAGTCGCGGGGTAGACCGTCGGATCAGTGAATACGTCCTCGGGGTCGTCGAACGTCGCGAGCGTTTCACTGTCCGAATCCCTGAGTTCGACCCCCGGCCGCCCCTCATGAGTGAGCCATACCGTCTGGCCGCCTGCTGGCCGGTAGACCTTGATCTCGTTCGGCCCGGCCCGAACGTCCCCATTTGCATTGTACAGTCTGTGCGCGCCGTCTTCGCCTGAGAACGACCGCATACACTCGGGACACTCATCGAGTCGCCGAGCGATTGACGCGGCGGTGTCGGGCCACGCGAACAGCAAGCAACGCCGTCTATCCGAGATTGACTGGGCGATATGCTCGAGGGTCACGCCGGGGGCGGTATCACCCGTGGAGTGCTCGCTTCGATGTCGACCGCCCCGGCGTCGGTGAGTCGATTGAGCAGTGGGTTCTCCTCGCGGAATTGCTCGACGAGGGAGGCCACTTCTGTGGGCTTCAAGGTAGGGTTTGAGGCCGCACGACGGAGCTCCGCACTCTCTGGTTCGGCGATCGCGTCGGGGTCGTCGTCGCCCCCCTGCCGAACGACGTACAGTGGGAGGCCGATCTCAAGCAGGTCGTCGTAGGCTGCCCGCATGAGCTCGGTCTCGTACTGACGGTCGGCGATATCTCGAACCGCGGGGTAGTCGCGCCGCCACGAATTCCCTTCGTCGAGACGCGGACAGACTCCTGTTTCGCGATCGTCAACGCGAGCTCAACCTTCGAGAGGGTCTCACCACCGTCTGCGATGTCGGTGCCCTTGCGCGCGTACGTGAGCACCGAATCGTGTTCGTCACTAAATTCCGCGGCATACCGAGGAAGGTCCGCAAGGTCGGCCTGCTCTTCAACACCGAGCAGCCGGCGCATCGAGCCCTTCAGCAGCGCGAAATCACGATTGATGAAGTTCTCGAGTTCACGTTGCCAATCCAGCTACAGTACCTCGATTCGTAGGATATCGATCCGCCGGTCTATGCGTATCTGTCGATCCTTGATGCGGAGGGGTACAGAGTCGGGACAGGATTCACACGCCGCCAACAGTGGGCTCTGGATTCTGGAAGGCAGCTGCCGGAGGTGATGATTGAATCCTACGATATCGACCTCAAGGACGTATGCAACCAGCTCGTTGAGTATATTTACAACGCTGGCGGGCAGGCTGGGCCGAACTCGCAAGAATTGAGGTTTCGCATTCAGCGCGAGATGGTTTGTTAACACTAATCAGGCGTCAAGCGCCCGCACAGCGCCGCAGAAACAATGACGTTCCGATCTGAGCGCCTCACTCATTCGCCACTTACATCCGCGATCAACGTCGCGAGCGCATCGAGATACTCCGTCGATCGGTCCTCCCGGAGGAACCATCCACAAGGTGGTCAAGCGTCCGATTTGAGGGACCAGATCTCCAGTAGTATTTTCCCCAGACCGACCCCCATATAGCGTCGTAGACAACGCAGGGGTGGTAGCTATGCACAGTGTCGTTGTCGTCGCTGTACGGACCATGACTCCCACTACTCGATCGCTTGGCATCGAATTCGGTGAGCTACGCGATGAGTTCGAACACCTGCCCTATCCGATCGCAAACGCTGACCTTCTAGAACGACACGGCAACGCAACACTCAGCGTGCCAAATGGCGATTATTCCTTAGAGGAAGTATTAGCACCGTTTGAGACCAGCTCGTATGATGATAGTGACGACGTGCTCAACGCCATATTCACGATGGTGGGTGAGCAGGCGATCGGGCGGAAATTCTACTCCGATCGGACACCGCCAGCACTTGGAGAAGATCGTCCAGATGATGAACTCTCGTTTTGAATCTCGCCGTGAGTCCAGTATCTTCAATCAGAACAGTGTGATCGATACGTGATTGCAGCTCTCTTTGGTGGGGATCGGGCACTACGACCTTCTGATTACCCGCGACTCCTCGCTGAACTCCACGAACGAAATTCGGGTAAGTTCGGTCTCCGGACTGTCGAGACGGCGTCCTACCAGTAGTATCGAGAGATACGTACGATGGCGGCCGCTGATGAGGAGCGTATCCGTTGATTAGAACCGACAGTGGATAGTCGCTACGCGAGGAGAGTCTACCTTGTGCAACAGTTCACATCCAAGAAGCGTTTTGTTGCACAAGGCTGACCACGTCAAAAGAGGGCCTCTTACGAACAACCACAGAGGTCCAACCAGTACTCTATTGAAATTTGCAGACTGTGATAAGAATAGCGTGCTGCACAGAGAGACTGAAATGCAGTAGATCTCCCCAGCTCAACCCACACGCCTAAAACAGTGGTTTGGTTCGGCTATGAACTACTCACGCAGAGTCACTCGCAAGAACCTCTGCAAGAGTTTCCTCATAGAGTTCGTCGATCCGTCCAATCAAGGAAGGATTCGACACGATGTGGTCGTCGACAACAGTGGCTAATGCAGCAATATAGCTAGTGAACAGGCCATCATGTTCGTTTACACCGATCTCGTAGGTGCCCTCGACGACGTTCGATTTTCGACCACGTCGCTCAGATCTTTTCGGGAGGGCAGCAGCAATCCCACTATCCGAATTGAATCGTTCCGCGAATCGCGGATAGAATTCGTCGTTACCGGAACTGCATATCGATATCTACTGAGATGGAAAGAAGATTGGTAGCCACAAACTCATACCACCGCTTTCACCGAACAACGTAGTAGAATTATGGAATAGTAGCTACACAACTGTTGTATTCGTCGAATTTGTCGAGTTTGTTTCATTCGGTGCCGGACTCGGCGCAGGTTCAGGATTCTCGGGCGTCAGCCCAAAGGTCCGATTGGTATCACTCGTAATCGGGACGGTACTCGACATCGGCTCGTAGCCATCAGCCCGAACCGTCACCTCATAGCGTTCATATTCGGCGGCCGTCGTCGAGTATTCGCCGTTCGCATCCGTTTCACCGCCGAATACCATCTCCCCACCGCTTGGTAGTCGCCCGCCAACAGCTTCGATCGACGCGCCTTCAATCGGCTCACCAGTCGCGTTGTCAGCCACGCTAAAATTTACGTTATGAACGGTCGGTTCTTCGGGTTGTTCGGGCTCCTCAGGCTCTTCAGGCTCCTCTGGCTGATCAGGTTCTTCAGGATCTTCCGGTTCCTCGGGTTGCTCCGGTTCCTCTGGCTGTTCGGGCTCTTCCGGGTTCTCTGGTTCGTCAGGATTCTCGGGCTGTTCGGGTTCCCCAGTACTGTTCTCGTCCGCTCCGTTTTCGTCGCCTTCGCTTTCGTTACCCTCGCTACTACCACCGCTAGAGGAATCACTGTCCGTCTCGAGCGTAGCCTCCGTATCGCCATCGACCGTAACGGTCTCGGTGGCGTCGCCGGTCGAGAGGCTAAAGTCACCGTCAATCACGCTAAAGACGACCGTGCCATCCGCATCAGTCGTAAGGGTCCGTTCCTCGCCAGAATCGTCGTGCGTGGCCGTTACGTCCACACCCTCAACGGGGTTGCCGTCCGCGTCCGTAACCGTAACGGTGAGGTCACTGTGTTCTTGTTGTACATCGGTATCCTCGTCGTTTGAATCGGGAGTATCGGCATCCGAATCACTGCTTGAGTCGTCGCTATCGTCGGATTGTGGGCTTGAAGCATCCGAGTCGCTACTGTCCGCGTCCGAGGTGGATGAGTCCTCAGATCCAAGTGGTGTATCGGAGGTGTCTTCACTTGGATTCGTGTCGTTCTGTTCTTGCTCGAGGTCGTCGCTCTGGTTTGGTTCGCCGGTTGCGTTGTCGGCGGGGCTGCCGGTTCCCCATCCTGCACAGCCCGCAAGGGCGATTGATGCAACGAGTGCAATCACTAGGATCTGTGATCTTTGTAGCATTGTTTTGCTATTGTTCTGAAATATAGTCATCTTTTCTCAATCTTGTTGTCGTATTATCGCTACCCTTTATACCGCTACAACGGATGCCGTCTGTCTTACCCCTCGAAGGATTTCAGATGATTCACTCTGGCGCTGTTCTTTACCGACAGCAGTACACTCGCAACGCAGGCGACGAGCACACACCCGCCGAAAGCGAGGACAAAGAGGAGTTTCAGTTCGCGAAGGGAACCGTCGGAGTTTCGACCCCAGCGAAGCCGTGATCTGCCGGCAGAGAATAGGTGGGTCCACGGCCGGATCAAACTTGAGACACTCAGAACGTGATAGGAACGAGGTTCTGCATACAGAAGATGAGTTCAGCAGAGCGATTCCGACAGAGGAGTGCAGTTATCAGCATAGACGATATATGTATCTACATGCCTGAAGAAGTCCTGTTCAAATCGGAAAGCAATCAGAGTCGAGATGAGATCGCAGCGTACCTTCGCCGTGTAGCCGATAAATTGGAACAAGGGGACGCAATCACGCTAAAATCGGGATCCGAGTCCGTGACGATGGAGCCGCCAGCTCGCCCGACGTTCGAGGTCAAAGCCGAACGTGAGGGGCCAGCGGATGGATCCGGTGAATTGAGTATCGAGTTCGAACTTGAATGGGACGAGAACGCCAGTGGGGGAGACAGTGGGAGCGGCCAGCTAGAAATCGAGTGATTGTATCTCGCAGAAAGTCGGCTAACTACCCAACTGGTGGCAGAAGTGCCGTGCAAAATATAGAGCTTGTATTTAGAAGTGTCGGATTAAGCCACCACCTAGAAACAGCACGAAGATTCACCATGTTTCTTTCACAATGTTCGGGTGATGCCAGGACCCGTATTTCTCAAAGGAGAACAAGTGACGCTTCGTACAGTTCAGTCAGAGGATTACGAGTTTCTTGCTCGCAATCTCAATGATCCACAAGTACGACACGCCGGATACGAGACCATTCGGGCACCAGTCTCCGAAGAGGACATCGCGACAAACATCGAGTCCGACGATTGCCATACGTTCCTCGTGTGTCGGAAGGGGGATCCCGTTGGGAGCGCTTCTATCAAGGATATCGATCTAGAGGGCAGTAAGGCTGAGTTGAGCTACTGGATTGCCCCTGACGAGCAGGGGAAGGGATACGCGACCGGAGCGGCCGATCTCTGTTTGACCCACGCCTTCGATGAACTTGGCCTTCACAAGGTCTGGGCCCGCACAGTCGGAGACAACGTGGCTTCGAATAGAGTACTCGAAAAACTCGATTTCCAGCAAGAAGGGGTTCTCCACGACCATTGGTATGGGTTCGGCCGATACGTAGATGAGTACAGATTTGGTCTCCTGAGATCTGAGCGATAAGCGCTCTGTATTCAGCACGGCTCCTGAGACAGATCACCGTGAGAGGTCCAATAAGTACATTCATCGGTAGCATCGTCGTTCTCACGCTTCACAAACGAGTTCCTGCCCAGCCCGGTTCAATGGCGAATTACAGCTAGCTCTACATCTACAATGTACTACGCAAAAGCAAAGTGATAAACGGGCACACCTGCCTAATGAACGTTTCAGCGACAGTGATATCGGGCTATTATGATACCAACAGAGCCAGTCTCATCACCATGAGCTGAAACAATCGCGAAGCTCAGTCACGCTGTTCGTTGCTTCGAGCGCCAACAGGAGCTTGATCCGAGCTTTGTGAGCTGGTAGATCACCGCCGCTGATTGCACCATGGTCCTTGAGAGTTTGTCCACCCCCATTACCGTAGATCGCGTTCAGTGTGCCTGCGTGCGTTCGTGAGGTTACAACGACGGGAAGACCACTATCGATTGCATCTTGAACAGCATCACTCAAGATCTCACTGGTATTCCCAAGGCCAAACCCGTCGAGAACGAGTCCATCGTCACCTTGCTCAATTGCAAACTTGATTTGGCGGTCATCCATACCTTGTCCCGAAGCGGCGATTGACACTGTCTTATCCGGGCGAAGTGCTGAAAGTGACACAGAGTAGCTCTTCGGTTCACGGTACAGCCGCACGTTGTCGCGCGTAAATGCCGCAACCGGGCCTTTGTTCGGTGATTCGAACGTTTCTAACTTACTCGTATGACCCTTCGTCACGTCGCGAGCGGCGTGCAGTTCCTCATTGAAGGCAATATAGACGCCGTTACGGATCTCATCGTGTGTCGCAGCCCGAAACGAGGTTATGAGGTTCGCAGGACCGTCTGTACTCACTTCATCTGGACGACGCTGAGCACCAGTAAAGATGATCGGGATATCGAGATCTAACGCTAAATCAAGATGGTACGCTGATTCTTCCATCGTATCGGTGCCATGAGTTACGACAATACCATCAGCGATGTTTTCAACATTGCGAGCGGCTTCACCGAGATCGGCGACATCATCCTGATCAAGATTGAAGCTACCGAGTTGCGTAACTTGTTCGACGAGGATCTCATCAGCGTAGTTGTTCAGTTCGGGAACTGATTCGATTAGCGCCTCACCACTTTGGGAGGGAGAGGCCCCACCCTCTCCAGGAGTGCTTGCAATAGTCCCACCCATACTCAGTACTTGTACGACAGTCCCATCGTACTCTGGCACCTCATCAGCGTTCGCGTCGTCATCGGTTCCGACGGCAGTACTACTCGCAAGTCCTGTGCCACCAGCGATGCCCATCATCTGTATGAATGATCGACGTTTGAAATCATATGGAATCATTCATGAGTTATGATAACAGCTATCATAATAATGATCTGGGTATCTGCAAAATAGGAATATGCTCACTACAGTAATCGTACCTACATCCAACCTGCGTAAAAAGCATGCACTTAGATCAGTAGATGTTAGCGCAATTGAACGATTTAGTGTTGGATTAACGATAAATAATCGAAACAAAGGATGGTATGACGCACATCTGCTAGTAGGACCTGAGGACAGCCAGCTGACTACGGGGGATGTATTTGGCATATTACGAGTATGAGAGAGTTTAACATGGTATAGAGCGAATATAGCGGTGCGGCTGGCGATAGGAGGTGTATTCGCATGCCCAAAATCAAGTCAATCGCCCGTGAACAGGTCGTGAGTGTAGCTCCAGATGCGTCGCTCACTGACGCGGCACAGTTAATGGACGAAGAGAACGTGGGGAGTCTCGTTATCGTTGAAGAGGATCGTCCGCGCGGGATCGTCACGGATCGTGATATCGCAATTGAGGTAGTCGCACGTGACCAAGACCCCGCGTCGCTGACAGCTGCAGACGTGATGAGCGAAGACGTCGTTACGGTCGACGTTGAGAGCGGAATTTTCGACGTGTTACGCACAATGGAGGAGGCGAGTGTACGACGGATTCCAGCCGTCGATTCGGATGGAGACCTCGCTGGGATCGTCACGTTCGATGACTTTGTGATCCTTCTCGGGCGAGAACTCAAACTCCTCGGTGACGTGATTGAAGCCGAAATACCACCATACGACCACACATGAACTACCTCATCCTACCGCTTGTCTGACGGCTCGCACTAGAGAGTGGGGCTTCCTATTTCCACGATGCGCTTCGCATTTATAAGGGTGAATACAGGGGGTACCGGCATCACCAATAGCAGAGAGATTATAGACCGTAAGCCTACGCAGAAACATCCTCAGTACCGGCATAGCTGCATCGCGGTAATAAGGGCGAGTACGAGTAAACTCCGGATCACGAAGCGAATTCTCGAGCAGTTTAATAACAGCAGTTGCTCCAAGTAATCGAACCTCAAATTTGCTCCCAACCCTATTGAACTCAGGCGAATAAAACAAACGAGTATACAATAGTACCCCGTATTACTACATACATATTATCTATTTTATCTGGAATAGGAATAGACTTTAATAGTGATATGTGGACAAATCACATACAATGTCGGAGGACAGCGAAACCAGTGGTGAGGGGAAAGCAGTAGTTAAGAAGCACGGTATCGGTCGTCGCACAATTCTAAAAGCAGTCGGAGCGACCGGTGTTGTGAGCGCACTCTCTACTCCAGCAGTCGCAGGAATGGACAGTAACGATGAATCGTTCGATGTGATTGAAGCGACAGTATCAGATATCCACGCCGCGATCATCAACGAGCGCACGACTATTCGGGAGGTCGTCGAACAATATTTGGAACGGATCGAAGCGTACAACGACGAATTGAACGCTATTTTGACGGTCAATCCAAAGGCACTTGATCGCGCCGATGAACTTGATAGGAAACTCAAGGACGGCAATTTTGTTGGACCGCTGCACGGTATCCCGACGATCTTGAAGGATAATCAAGATACAAAGGATATGCCGACGACTGGTGGGGCGGTAACGCTCGAAGAGTCAATGGCACCAGACGACGCGTTCGTTGTGAAGCGGATGCGTGAAGCCGGCGCGATCATCCTTGCGAAAGCGAATCTTCACGAACTCGCCGGTGGCGGTACCAGTGTTAGTTCATTAGGTGGCCAAGTACGGAATCCATATGCATTGGATCGCACACCTGGCGGATCAAGCGGTGGAACTGGCGCAGCACTCGCCACAAACATGGCTCCGATTGGGTTCGGAACGGACACCGTGAATTCAGTGCGATCACCCGCCTCAGCCTGTAACCTGGTTGGGCTGCGTCCCAGTCATGGATTAGTCAGTCGAGACGGAACAATTCCAGTAGCGCTGACGCAAGACATGGTTGGACCGATCACCCAGTCGGTCACTGATGCTGCAAAAATGCTCGACGTTATTGCTGGGTATGATCCACAAGACCCGTCGACAGCAAAAGGGGTCGAACATATTCCTGATAGTTACACTGATTGTCTCAATCCGGATGGTTTGAACGATGCCCAAATTGGTATCCTCCGGAGTGTTTTCAGTAGCGGCCCTGAATCCAAACCAGTCGTTGAAGTCGCTGAAGAGGCTATTGGTGACCTCAAAGCATTGGGCGCGGAAACAATCGAGGTCGATGCAGAGATCGATGTCGATGAACTGATCGACTCATTCCACGTCGGAAGTTTCGAGCAACAAGAGCAGTTCAACGAGTATCTCGATAGTCTTGGATCCGGAGCTCCGATTGAGACGTTCGAGGATTTTGTTGAGGCCGACGAATACCACGAATCGCTTGAATCCGGATTACAGGCTGCGCTAGAAATCGAATCGCCAACGGATGAACCGGAGTATTTCGAACGACTCTACCGTCGGAACCAGTTCATAGGACGATTATACGACATTATGGCAGAAGATGAGCTGGATGCGTTTTTCTTCCCGCATCAGAAACAGCTTGTTGCCGAGATCGGCGACGATCAACTTGGCCGGAATGGCTTTCTCAGTTCCGGAACAGGGTTCTCCTCAATTACGGTTCCGGGCGGATTTTCAGGGGGATGCGTGCCTGTTGGTATGGAATTCCTGTGCCGACCGTTCGATGAACCAACGCTCTTTGAGGTTGCGTATGCCTATGAGCAGGGAACGCAGCATCGCCAGCCACCGAAAAATTTCGGCCCAGTAAAGCAATAATCCCATAGAAACGGATCTTACCTCCTTTCGTCGATTACTTTTTCTTTTTTACTGGTCCGTAGCTGGCGCCTCTCGTTTCATCGTCACCTGCTCGTAAGATACGCCAATCCGAACAGAGTCGGTTCACAGAACGCCTGCCCAAGGAACAAGACACTGATCGGGAGTCCGTCCGAAGTGAACCCGATAGGAACAGACACCTCTGGATACCCTGAAATGTTCCCTAGGAGCGTTCTGGATGGTGTATTCTCACAGTCGTAGTCAATGTCTTCTGCTGACGGTAACGGCTCCGGTGGACAAGAACCAGTTGGAGCAACGAGTGCATCAGGGTCGTGTTTCTTCATCGATTCGGTGAGAATCCGCCGGATTATATCCGGTCCTGTATCAAGCGTTCGCTGATAGAAATTGTCGGTAAATGATCCTCGAGATTGGGCCTCTTCCAGCCGTTCAAGCACTGTCTCATCAATCGAGAAGTCCTCACCGCTGCTGATCGCGATGATCTCTTCCAGATTCTCGACTGGCGTATCACGCTCTGTCAGGTATTCATTGAGGTAGTTCTTGAACTCGAGACCGGCAAGACAATCCCTCTCACCTTTCGTCATCACGATCTCGCGCTCACCGACAGCACCTAGTAGACCCTACTCTTGGTCGCCCGTAGAGCTATCCAGAACCCGAGTTTGTTTTGTCTTGTGCAACATCAATAGGAGCGGTGATTGTTGCACAAGATAGTAACCCGGCCGGAACCTCCCTTATTGCGCTCCCTTGCCCTCAACTACTACTAGCTGAACAGTCTTGTTCGCGAACTCATTCCAAAATCTACCACACCGCGATTATCAGTACGATTCCATACACCACATCATTACTCTCGTTCAAGTATAATAACACCAATCAGGATAAGAATCCCACCGATAACTGTTGCCGTCGTAACTGGCTCAGCGAAGAGTACCGCACCGAGAGCAACTGTGACAGGAGGTTCAGCAGTGCTGATGATCCCAGCTCGACTGGCGCCGATCTGTTTGAGCCCGGCGAAGAACGCAACAACCGGAATCGCGGTCGCGAAAATCCCGAGACACAGGAGGATCGTCCACGCGGACAGGGTCTGTGGAATCGTGAGGTCTCCGCCTGCCGTGCCAATGACGACAAACGATGTGCCAGCAGCCGGTAGCACGTACGCAGTCAGAACCAGCGGATCAATCGTCAGGAGCATCGATCGGGAGAGAGTAATGTAAGCGGCGTACGCAAGCGCAGCGCCAAGAACGACGAGTACGCCTACAAGCGATGCACCCGCAGGGTTTGCTCCAGTGACGAGTGCGATACCACCGAGAGCGAAGCAGAGTGCTATTAGCATCGATCGGCTCACCCGTTCCCCAATGAGGGCAACCGCTAGAATGACGACAAAGACAGGATATGTATAGAGAACAATGGCGACCATTCCTGCGGTCATAAATTCCAATCCGACGAAGTAGAGCCCGCTCTGCGTCGCGTAGCCGAACGCTCCGAGGCCGAGTGCAATCAGCAGTGCTCGCCCGTGAAGAAGTGCTAATCGGCCTCTCCACGCAAGGAGTGCCCACACGAATATCGTCGCGAATAGGAACCGAAAGACGAGCACAGTCGGAATCGAGAGACCTGCACGTTGAGCGTAGATGCCAAAGATACCGAGCGTACCGAAGCCCACAGCTGAAAGGAATACCAACATGAGCCCCGTCCGTTCAGAATCAAGATGACGCCAGTCGCTGTAGCCACTCATGCACACTCGTTTCTCAGTATCCCCCTACCAATGAGTATCGTTACATACCAGTCAGCGCCCCCTATCAACAGATCATATACACAGAAGGTACACCGTTGGTAGCCGAGTGAGTGATTATGGACAGAAACGCTGAGGCGTTTTGACGGAGAAACAGCGATAACGATAGACACTGGGGAGAAATATCGTCTGATCCCCTGTAATTTATTATTCTTGAGAATCCCACCCATAGAAGAACAATGTCTGAGTACGGTATCCTTGCGCTTGCGCCACCCCTTGTGGCTATTATCTTAGCAATGACTACGAGACAAACCCTTGTCTCGTTGTTCGCAGGGGTCTGGATCGGAGCATTGATGATCGCAAACTGGAATCCGATCGCTGCAACAGCCCTCTCAACCGACTGGATCGTCGACGTTCTCATGACTCCATTCAACGCGAGATTTCTTGTGTTGATTATGTTCATGGGAGCCGGTGCCGCCTTTATCTACAAGTCAGGCGGAATCATCGCCCTCGAACAGTGGATCGGACACCGAATCGAGACTGCACGTGATTCGCAGATCCTGACGTGGCTAATCGGGATTTTCATCTTCTTCGATTCCTATACAAGTACGATCGTTACCGGCAACGCGACACGGGAACTCTCCGAGCAAAACGATAGTTCCCGCGAGATGCACTCGTATGTCCTCGATTCGACTACCTCGCCCGTCACGACGTTCGGCCCCGTCTCGAACTGGATCGGCTTTCAGGTCTCGATGATCATCGTCGGATTCGAGGCGATTGATGTCACGACCGAAGAACTCGGCGTCACAGCCTTCGGGATCTTCCTGCAAAGTATTCCGTGGAACATCTACTGTTTTATGGCATTTTTCATGGTCGGACTAATCGCAATCACACAACGGTTCTACGGTCCGATGCTCGACGCCGAATGGCGTGCTCGGACTACAGGGCAAACGATACGTGAGGATGCGACTCCCCTGTCCGATATCACGACTGACGTCGGTGAGCCAAGCCGGAAAAATCCCAAGCTGATGAACTTCTTTCTTCCAATCATTGTCCTGCTCACTGTCGGAATCGTCGCAATGTGGTGGCTGGGGGGCGGCTACCAACCCGGTGTTGACATAGCGACTGCGTTCCAAGAGACTGATGTCGCCCTCGGATTGCTGTATGCCGCGTTCGCTTTCATGGCCGTCGGAATGATTGGCGCCCTCGGGTACGGGACAATGGATCTTGACGAGGCCAGTGATACGATCATCAACGGATTCAAAACGATGATCATCGCTGCAGCGATCATCGTTCTGGCGTGGACGATCGGCCTAGCTGCCGAGGAAGTCGGAACCGCCGAATACATCGTCAACGCGATGGTAAGCGGCGGTGTCCCCGGATCGTTCCTTCCATTGATCATCTTCGTCGCCGCGATGTTCATCGCATTTACGACTGGAACATCATGGGGCACGATGGGGATCCTGACACCGCTGGCTGTCCCGCTGGGGTACGAATTAGTCGGGACCGGAATTCTACCGGTCCTCATGGGCGTGCTGTTCGGCGGTGCGATCTGGGGTGATCACTGCTCACCGATCAGCGATACAACGGTGATGTCCTCGATTTTCGCGGGTGCTGACCATATCGATCACGTTAATACTCAGATTCCATTTGCCATGACTGCAGCGGGAGTGACGGTCATTATCCTATTGCTGTACGCTGTTGGCTTACAGCAGGTGTTCATACTCCTGCCATTGGCATTCATTCTCACTACCGCCGCCGTTCTGGGACTTAACAAGCTAGATACACGACGGAAGAATCTCCCCGAGGTGATGCCGACAAGAGAGAAGATCGAGCGCCACGAACTGCATCGCGAATCGGTCGATCGCCAACGGAGTGAGACAACCGGTGAGTATGACCTACTTGACACGGTGCCACTGGTTGCTCTTGTGGTTGTAATCGCATACTTTGCGCTCGTATTCGCCTTCGCAACACTGGGCGGATAATAAATCGTATACATCGAGCAAATCTACGAGGTTCCTAGAGCGTTCGTCCAGCATAAGCGAAGCAGCGTTCCTCGTCAACGATCCGAAGCTCCAGTTGGAAACTCTCACGTCAATTCCTGGGATCGGGCCTACGACCGCAACAGTCGTTCTCGCGTTTCACGATCCGACGACCTACGCAGTCGGTGATCGATATATGGTTGCAGCTCTCTTTGGTGAGGATCGAGCACTGCGATTTTCTGACTATCCATGAATCCTTACTGCACTCCGTGAGTGGAATCCGGGCAAGTTCGATCTCCGGACTGTCGAGACGGCGTACTAGTAGCAGTATCGAGGGACGTACAATGTCGGCCGTTGATGAAGAGTGTATACGTTAGCTAGGACTAACAGCGGGTAGTCGCTCCGCAAAGAGAATCTACCTTGTGCAATATCCTGTATCCAAGAAGCGGCTTGTTGCACAAGGCACGAAATTTGATCATCACGGCCTCAATCTTTCCTTGCCGTCAACCTCAAGCGCAGTGAATTAAAGCTCTTTGTTGGCAAGCGTCACCCGCTCCGGACTGTCAGTCTATTCCTCGGAATAGATGATCGGAAGAATACCGTTTATACAGTATATTTCTCAATCGTCAAAATCGCTTACAAAGTCTCGCTCAGTAAAATAGAGTGTATGTCACACAGACGCACGTTCTTGAAACAACTTGGAATCGCGACGACAGCAACAGCAGCCATCGGTACAAGCACCACGGCGGCCACGGCAACAGACAACGCTCACGACGGATTGAATATCGATGCAGGTCACGGAGCAGAGTTCGACTATCCCTGGCAGTTCATCGGGCGCCGATCGGCAGTAATGGCCCAAAACGGCATGGTATCGACAAGCCATCCACTCGCCGCACAAGTCGGGGTTCAAACTCTGCAGGAGGGCGGGAACGCTGCCGATGCTGCGGTTGCAACCGCAACAATGCTCAATTTCGTCGAGCCCCATATGACTTCGATTGCAGGGGATATGTTTGCGCTGACCCATTTTGATGGGGAATTTAAAGCATTGAACGGCAGTGGTCGCGCACCTGCCGCTGCGGATATCGATACGTACTGTGAGCGTACCGATGAAACGGAGAATGGTCAACCCATTATTCCGGCAGAAGGAGGACTTCCCGTTACCGTTCCAGGCGCAGTCGACGGCTTCCATCAGCTCATCGACCGATACGGCACCCAGGAGCTCGCCGACGTGTTCCAGCCAACAATTGAGTACGCCCGTCAGGGGGTGCCGATTACCGAATACGTTGCAGCACAGTGGGAAGAGGCTGCACCGCGGGTCGAAGGATTCGATTCGTTTGCCGAGACCTTCCTGCCTGATGGGCGACCACCACGGCCCGAAGAGATCTTCTCAAACCCCGCGTTCGCTGATTCGCTCGAACGGATCGCCGAAGACGGTATTGAGACGTTCTACGGTGGTGATCTCGGCCAGGAAATCGTCGAGATCGTCCAACAGCACGACGGCGTGATGGAGCTCTCCGATCTGGAAAACCACGAGAGTACGTGGGGAGACCCTATTTCAACCGAGTATCATGGTGTAGAGGTGCTTGAACATCCACCGAATACGCAGGGTGTTGTTGCGCTACAGGCACTCAACATCCTCGAGAACTTCGACATCGAGGAAGATCCGACTGACCCGGAGCGTCTCCATCGGATGATCGAAGCGATGAAAATCGCCTTTGCTGATGCCTACGAGTTCGTCTCGGATCCCGAAGCCGAGCAAATCCCAGTAGAGACGATGCTTTCGAAAGAGTACGCTGCCAACCGTGTTAACGGGATTGGATCCTCAGTAGGTGAGTATACACCACAGGCCGATAGACACAGTGATACAGTCTATCTTACCGTTGTAGACGGGGATAACAACGCCGTTTCACTGATCAATAGTGGGTACTACCCCTTTGCGAGTGGACTTGCCGTCGGAGGCTTCATGCTACAAAATCGTGGGTTCTCCTTTAGCCTTGACTCTGATGACGCGAACGCACTCGAACCCGGAAAGCGTCCGTTCCATACACTTGTCCCAGCGATGCTTGCCGAAGATGGCGAATTCCGTGCCTCCTTCGGTGTGATGGGAGGGGATATGCAGCCCCAAGGGCATGTCCAAGTCATCGCGAATATGATCGATTCGGAATTGAACCCACAGGCAGCGATCGATACCCCTCGATTCCGATTCATGGAAGATCATGAAGTGACACTTGAAACCTCGCGCCTCCCCGAAGAGACGATCAGTGACCTTCGGGAACGTGGCCATGACGTAATTACCGAAGAAGAGTACTTCGTTCCCGATGCAGGCCACTACGGTGGCGGACAACTTATCTATCGCACCGAAGACGGGACCCTGATCGGCGGTTCGGAACCGCGGCGTGATGGCCAAGCGATCGGATTCTAACGGTTCGCATTAGAACCGTTGTATCCCTGGTAACGTCGTTGAGGCCCTTTGGGAGAAACCCGCTCCTAAGAAGAGGGAGTGGTCACAAAAATCCAATTACCACTTATCCACCGCTATCTATTTATTTAAAATAGTATATAAAATATACTAAGTTAATATTAATAAATATAGTGGATGACTAGCAGAAGATGTCTGATAACGACTATCAGGGAGAAGTATCTGACACTGAGGAAGAAAGCCATGTGAATTCGAAGGACGCAACGGCCTCCCTTCCAGTCACCCGACGGTCGGTCCTACAGGGTGCTGCTGCAATCGGCCCAATTGCTGGGCTAGCAAGCACTAATACGGGTATTCAATCGGCGTCAGCCTCAACGGAGATCCATGGCTCAGGGACTGTAACAAGTCCAAATGGGAGTATCCAAGCTACCGTTGAAATGGGACCATCCCAGCGTCTTGACGATGACCTCCCGTCTGGCCGTGTTGCCTCACTTACGGTGAACTATGACGGAACGACCGTTATCGAACCCTCGCCACTAGGTATTACTACCTACGTAGGACAGTTCGTTACCAGCCTCTCGTTAGAAGATACTACTGTCAAAACGATCAAGCAACAGTACGAGACGGTGGGCGGTGACAAATCCGGACAACAGACCCTACATGCCCGACTTGGAACTCTTACATTTGGCTCACCGAACGGGAGTCTCCAACTCGAACTCCTCGTTTCAAATGAAGGGATTGCGTATCGCTATCAACTTCCCGGCGAGGGGCACATCCTTGTCGACAAGGAAGTAAGTGCGTTCCAGATTCCGGAGGGATCAACCGCATGGCTACATTCATACAATAATCGGTATGAATCCGTCTGGGAGGGAACTGACGTTGCATCCGCCAGCGGTACTTTCGGTTTCCCTGGACTATTTGAGGTCACTGATGACGCCTATACGTTGCTTACCGAAGCAAACGTCGACGGAAACTATTGTGCATCACATCTCGCAGTCAATGGTGAAGATGGTAGAATGGGCGATGACGCCCCACGTGAGGAATCACTCGTTGGCGAAGAGAACGATCGCGATGAAATCATCCCTGAAAACGAAGAGTTCGACTATGACGAGAACCCGCGACTTTTCGAACTCAGGTTCGCTGGACAGGAGGGATATGGGCTGCCCACGATTGTCGATTCATCCCTCCCATTAGAAACGCCATGGCGTGTCGCCCTCATCGGAGATCTATCGTCCATCGTCGAATCGAACCTCGTCGCAGCACTGAGTGAACCTCCACAGGTCAACGACACGTCGTGGATCACTCCTGGAATCGTCGACTGGTCGTGGTGGTCTGATGGCGACAGCCCGCGGGATTTAGAGATACAAAAACAGTACGTCGATTATGCAGCTGAGCAAGGCTGGGAGTATACACTTGTTGACCGCGGCTGGCGCCGTGAGTGGATGCCAGAGTTAGTCGACTATGCGAATGACCGTGATGTTGAGATCCTCGTCTGGATGGTTTGGACAGACTTGAATACGGAGAGAAAGCGAGAGACGTTGTTCTCACGATTGAAATCGTGGGGCGTCAGCGGAGTCAAGATCGATTACATGGACTCCGATCGTCAGCAACGGATGCAGTGGTATGATGAGGTGCTTGCAGCGACAGCCGATCATGAACTGCTCGTCAACTTCCATGGATCAACGCTTCCGAAGGGGCGGCGACGTACGTGGCCACATCTACTGACGTCCGAAGCGATCTACGGTGCAGAACAGTACAAGTGGGAAGAGGTACCGGCGTCGCACAACGTTGTACTCCCATTCACACGAAACGTCGTTGGCCCAATGGATTATACGCCTGTAACCTTCTCGGCAACGGGCGACAATGCTGAAACAACGATTGGCCATGAGCTCGCGTTATCGGTTGTCTTCCAGTCGGACCTCCAGCACTTCGCTGACAGTATCGAAAGCTACCAAGAGTATCCGTTGGCCGAACAATTCCTAAGTGAGGTCTCGGCCGTCTGGGATGAGACAACGTTCGTGAGTGGAACACCTGAAGAAGAGGCCACACTAGCGAGATGCGATGGAGACCAGTGGTTTGTCGGCAGTATCACAGCCGGAGACAGCCAGACGGTTAACCTATTACTTTCGTTCCTCCCAGATGACCAGCAATATACAATGCGTTTGATTAGCGATGCTGATGACGGCACGGCGCTCACATCGCGTGAACAAACCGTCACTGCTGATGAAACAGTCTCAGTTGATATCGCCGAGAACGGAGGATTCGTCGCTCGTCTGTGGCCATCTCGATAAGATCCAGAAAGCCAGAAGTGCAGTATACTACTAACGTCGTTTTTGCGATCAGAGGATGGCTATCGGCCTCAACCAGGATTGAATGCACGCTGCGGACTTCTAGGATCGACAAACGGCGCTCGGTCAGATTCGACGACGCACTCTTTGTCGGGCATCTCGACGTGTAGCGTCCCATCAAGCACGTAGAATGCTTCGACTTGTTCAGTATGGGAATAGTATTTGAGTCCCGATTGGTCACCCGGAGCGAGTTCGTAGACGCGAAGCCCGAGCTTTGAATCTTGGTAGTCGTATCCGGCTGCGACACTCAACGAGCGAACGTCTGTCGGGCGGTCGTCCCATTGGTCAAGGTCGTCAGCGTCGACAAGGTGGTATCCCATCTACTCTTCAACCAGAAGCAGCTACTAAACTGCTGGCCTGAGACATCAGTATAGATAAACGCTATAATGAACAGCTACTTTCAGGATCAAACTGGCTCAAGAATCATGGTGCTACTACTCCCCCGAAAGATGGTCAGCTAACTCTGCATATGAGTCAACCACCATATCAGGCGTATGACTCAGTCGGGTTGCTGGAACGTTAAACCGATTCACTAAGATCGTCTTCATTCCCGCTGCCTGTGCACCAGCGACATCAAAGGTATGGGTCGCAACCATTGTACAGTCTTCAAGCGAGCGGTCAGTATAGTTCTCGATGTTCTCGTAGGCCTTCGGGTGCGGCTTGAATACCTCGACATCCTCGACGCTTACAATACCGGTGAGATACTCGTCAAATCCAGTATTTTCCGCAAGTTCAGTGAGCATGTCTTGGTTGCCATCAGAGAGAATATACAGCTCGTGACCAGCATCTCGAAGCTGCCCGAAGTTCGCAAGATCCTCGTACGGTTCGAGATGTTTGTAGGCCTCCATCACTCGCTGATACTCCGTATCGGTCAAGTTAACGCCATAGTAGTCGAGGACATAATCAAGTGATTCAGTGGTGAGATCCCACCATGATCTGTAGTCCCTCATCAGCGTGACTTCCATCGAGTATGAGATCTGGTATTCAACCCACATCTCGGACATGTCTTGTACGATTGGACTTGGGAGACCCGTGACCGCTTCTAACGTATCTGTAACACTATGCTGATTATGGGTTGATCCATAGACATCGAAACAGAGTACTTCGGTCATGCGTGGGCACCGACGTGAAAGTCTTATATAAATTTGTTCCGCAGTAGGATGGCAGTTGCAACAACCGACGAGTCAGTGTTCGTGGCCTGCCGAAACAGTAGTGCCACCAGAGTAGTTCTGCGTAAGCATACTGACTGCAATAATCGCGATTGCAGCAGCCGGAGCCGCAATAATGACGGCGTCTAACCCTAGCGGCTGGCCAAGGATTGCTTCCCAAGAGACAGCAATAGCAAATCCAACAAGCATCCCTGCGATACCACCCATCTTCGTTAGCCGGTTACGCATAAGGAATATCGCGAACACAGCAGGCGTAATCGTTGCACCATAGGCGGTGTACGCGTAGAGTTGCAGTTCCAGAATCGTTGGAAAATATTGGCCCATTATGTATGAGAAAGTCCCGAGCACAACAACAGCACCTCGCGTGAGCCATAGAACGGCTCTATCGGATGCTTCTGGATTGATGAACCCCTTGTACAGGTCTTGTGAGATATTTGTACTCGCAGAAAGCAAGAACGAATTCCCAGTAGTAATGATAAAGGCAGCAGCTGCAGCCAGTAAAATCCCGCCTACCCAGGTTGGAATAACGGTTGTCACTGAAATCAGTGCCATGCCAGGATCAATGTTAGGGAACATAGATCGTGCCGCAAAAGCAATGATCGGAATAATAACGCCAGCGACGGCGACACCGATAAACCAACCAATGATACCAATACCGGTTCCTTCATCGCTTTCGCCAGCGATCAACCGCTGATACATGTTCTGATCTGCTAGTACTAATAATAGTGGTGGCACCCATAGTCCCATAAATTGAATCGGGCTCAAATCACCCAAAACAGTCAGACTAGATGCTGGTACCGTTGTCGTAATTTCTCCCCAGCCACCTGCAGCACTCAACACAAATGGAAGCCCGACAACAAGACCAACGACCATCAAAAATGCGCTAATTGCGTCCGTATATGCAACTGACATCAATCCACCCATCGTTGCTAAAACAATAATAACAACTGCTGCAATGAGTGTGCCAGTCTCAACAGGGAGTCCTGTTGTTGCTGCCAGAATAAAACCGAAGCCTGTGAATTGGTATGAGACAATACCAACGTATGCGAATGCAATAACCAGTAGGCCGATCCCTTTCGCTTCTTTCCCAATTCCTTCTTCGAGTATTTCCGGAATAGTGTATGTACCGAATCCCCGAATCTGTGATGCGAATGATTTGAGAATTGCGATACCAAGGAGAGGAGCAGTGCCAAAAAGTACCGCCGCCCAGATACCATTGCTGTAGGCGACAGAGTTACCTCCGCCAGTCACACTACCAGACCCCATCCACGTAGCCATCAGCGTTCCTGCGATAATGAGTGCGCCAAGACTCCGCCCAGCCAACATGAAGTCTTCTGCAGTCTCTGTTTTTTGGTAGGCCCAGAAGCCCACAACTAGCATTAGTCCTAAGTAGCCAAGAACGATGTAAAGCAGCGTAATATCGGGCTCTACGCCTGCTTGTAGTATTTGTAGCACCATTTTCTTTGTCTCTATCGGGTATGTTATTCCGTATTACGGTGACTGAGCACAAGATATATAATTAGTGGATCACTATAGTGAAAATATTATTTAAGATTGATATTTGATGGGTGGTTATATGCGGATACACGAACCGAACAGTGTATGGACTCTCTCAAGCTACCCCGTGCAGAATATCAGGATCGGACTGAAACACTCCTCTCCCATGCTCATGCGGACGGCTACGATGCTGTTCTTTTGTTCGGTTCTTTGAACATCCAGTACATCTCAGGCATGTATCATCTGCCAACAGAACGACCTGTCGTCCTTGCAGTTACCGATAAGCAGATGGACATTGTCGTCCCACGACTAGAAAAGGAACATGCAGAGCGCGATTCGTTCCTCATTGACGATGTTCATGTCTACTTCGATTATCCCCAAGGGCAACCAATGGATCGTGTCGTAACGATGTGTGAATCGTTAGGGATTGCTGATAGTACCATTGCCGTCGATACGGATGGGAGTCCGGGCAGAAATGGATACCAAGGACCGGCATTGTCTGAGCTGCTTCCAGGGACTGTACACACGGAAGACTACATCACTTCAATGCGTGAGCAAAAGAGTCAATCTGAAATTGAGCTCATCCAAGAAGCGAGTACCTGGGCGACTCTAGGCCATCGACTGTTACAGGAGCGGATTGAGCCGGGGCGACGCCCGATCGTTGTCAGTACAGAGGTCGAAGCTGAGGCATCGAAGACTATGTTGGATACACTCGGTGACCGCTACGAGATGATGAACTGGTCCGCACCAATGATGTGTAAGTTTACAACGGGTGAGGTCACTACACGGCCACACAGTGTCGATCAAACTACTCGAATCCAATCAGGCGATACCATTGTAACGATCGTCAAACCGCACGTTAGCGGTTATACAACCGAACTAGAACGAACGCTCATTGTGGGAGAACCATCCGAAGAACAACGCCACTATTTCGAGATTATGCGTGAATCACAAGAAATCGCAATCGAGGCGATCAAGCCAGGAGTGGAATACAGCACCATTGAGCAAGAGGTCTTGAATTACTACGAAGAACAGGGAGTCAGCGAATATGTGCAACATCATATCGGGCACAACATCGGATTAGAAGGTCACGAGCGACCGTTCTTGGATTTGGAGTACAACGGGGAGATTCAGCCGGGTGAACTCTATACAGTTGAGCCAGGATTCTATGTCCCTGACGTGGGTGGCTTTCGTCACTCGGATACGATTGTGGTTACAGAAGGCGGAACCGAGATGCTCACCAACTATCCACGTCAGATTTCGGAACTAACCATTACAACCAATGCGTAAACTCACACCTACACCCGATTCGCAGTTCATCGATGACGATCGCCTGCTAAAGGTTCGCGAAACAATAGCTCAAACGGAGGTCGATGGACTACTTGCATTGTCGCCAGCAAATTCGTACTACCTCACTGGCTGCTATGCAGGTATGTATTCTCGTCCGGTAGCTGGTTTGGTCACACAGGGCACAAGCATCTTTGTCGGCCCAGCATTAGAGGCACGGAAAGCAGATCGAACCGCCTGGACGGACCGAGCGATATTGTATGAGGATGCGGATGCACCCTTCGAGATACTGGCGGAGGTAGTTAAAGAGACAGGCGTTACCTCGTTAGGTATCGATCGGGCAGTAGCCCAAGCCGGCTGGGTCGATCAACTCACAAACTCAATTGACGTCGATCTAGTCGATCTAACAGAGGAGTACCAGTCATTGCGGATGGTCAAAACGGACTGGGAATTGGACATGATCCGTCGAGCAGCTGATCTTGCGGGGGCGGGTATGGAGGCGTATTTGGAGACAATTGCAATCGATACGCCTGAGCTTAGCGTCGCTAATGCAATTCAGGACGCCTACTATGAGACATATCTCGAATGGTATCCATCGTATGATATCGGGACTGCAAATGAGCTTGGCCAATATGGGTTTGCGAGCGTCCTCGCAGGTTCTCACGCCTTAGAGCCACACAGCATCTCTTCAGCCCGCGAGATCAATAGCGGTGATAGTATCGTTGGTATAGCGCTTCCTTCACTACAAGGGTATGTGTGTGAAGAAGAACGCACAGTACTGGCAGGAGATGTCTCGGATGAGATCTACCAAGCAATGGAGACGCTCGTTGACGTACGACGTGGTACGATCGAGCGCATTGAATCGGGAGTCGGCGTCGATGAGATCGATGCATGGACAGCACAACAACTGAAGGACGCTGGCTACGAATCGAACCTTATCCATCGGTCGGGGCATGGTGAAGGAATCACGATCCATGAGGGGCCCGCCCTCAACACTCGAGAAAACGGAATGCTCAAGCCGGGAATGGTCATCAGTGTCGAACCAGGCCTATATTTCCCAGACCAAGGTATCGGCCTTCGGCATTCAGATACGCTCGTCATTACCGAAAATGGAAGCGACCGACTCACTCACAGCGACGACGGAGTGATTATGATTGATTGAATTAACACCAGCAGTCCAATTTTAGCGACGACCATTTTTCTCGACGGGTCCAGAGCCTCGCACGAGGTGTCTATGCCGAAGAGATGCCGTATCGCGACCCACATACCGCAGCTCCTTGTCTCTGGGCCATCAGAGATGAGATTGGCCCCGCTCTCGAAGTATTACACGTGAGCAGCACAAAGTTAGAAGACGAGCAACAGCGAAAGGGCCTGGAAACGGCATTCATTGCCCTCCATCGGCGTGCAACCGATCGGAGTCCCACGGCTAACTTCGGACGAATAATCGACGGCTACAAACAATCCTCATACAGCTATAGCGACCCTACGTTCAAAGGCGGTATCCTCGACGAAGGCGATGAGGAGCCAAATGCTGAGCAGGGCATTGAGCCACCCAGCTGGCAACAATGGGGAACGCCGCGGTCCCGAGAGTGGATGGACTCGAGTGGTCCGAGCCATATCAACTCGATCAGCGCCTCGAAGCCACTCCGCCGGATAACGGCCTGTATCGGATCTGGTATGAGAACAGCGATGCACCGTTGGCCTACATTGGCGAATCGAGCGCGATTCCCTCCCGTCTCTACAATCACGAGAAGGCCTTCGGCGGGAAGCTCTATTTGCGTACGCAGAGCGCCTCGATCTCGACGCTGCTCACAAACGCCAAGAGATCGAGACAGACCTTTTTGGCGCGTATTATCTCGCTACGAATGAGTCACCATTAGCTCAATTTGGCCATTCGGAGAACGTTGGGTATATGTAGCACGGGACCATCGTTTGTTTCACATCAAGGTTAATAATCAATATCTGAATATCCGTACAACGTATCATGTCGATCAATTGTGAATAACGGCTTTACATAGCGGCGGAGAACGTGACGCATGAATATCGCGGTCATTGGTGCAGGCGCGCTCGGCTGTCTGTTCGGCGGACATCTTGCTGTCGCCGGTCACGACGTATGGCTTCTCCACCGCCGAGAGCAGATCGCCAACACCCTCTCAGCGGCAGGAATTTCTATTCACCGAGACGACGACCCACCGCTGGCGGCCGGAATCAACGCAACGGCGACTGCAAGTGATGTGGGAACCGCTGACTTGGTTCTCGTCCTCGTTCGGGCTCACCAAACGCCAACGGCACTGGCCGAGCACGCAGCGTGTATCGGACCGGAGACGTTGTTGCTATCGCTGCAGAACGGCCTCCGCAATTACGACTATCTGCTCGATCAGGTTGGACGCGAACGAGCGTTCTGTGGGGTCACCTACGAAGCAGCAATCACAAAGGAGCCGGGTACCATCATCCACACCTCGACCGGTTTGACGACGTTCGGTGGCAGCAGTGTAGGTGCCCGCACGACGATTCAGGAGACGTTCGCAGAGGCGGGATTCAACGTCAACACCGTCACCGACCCCCGTCCCGTTATCTGGGAGAAAGGGGCTCTCGTAGGGGCAACAGCACCTGTACTAACGCTGACCGGATGTCCAGTGACACACCTGCCCACCGACCCGCTGGACGAAGTTGTAACCCAACTTCTGACGGAAGCCGACCACGTCGCCACCAGCCAAGGGATCGACATCGACGTAGAGACGATACAGCAAACGATTGCGTCGATGACCGAGTCACACGCCGAGCATCGCGTGAGTATGGTACAAGATATCGAGCATGGACGACGAACAGAAATCGACGAATTGAACGGCGTGATTATCGACTTGGGGAAGACTGCAGACATTGCCGTCCCAATAAACAAACACGTGACAGCACTCATTCACGGTGTCGAGCAGTGCTCGTGACGTGAGTCTATACTACAGCTTCGGATTGGGTTACCTGACCGAATTCAATTTTTTCACAGGAGTAGTGTCTTTGCAATTGTTCCGATTGAGCCGAGAGACGTTCTCGTCGGTGATGAATCGGAGGAAGTTGTAATCGGACGCGACGCCGTCAAGGAAGTCACCTCGGCCGCTGAGGCAGTCATCCAGACAGAACAAGAAGTGGACCGCTTGATCGGCGAGGGGAAATCGCTTGAGCAGACATTCGAGGACCTGGCATGGAATAATCCGTCATGCTGAATATGCGCTCTGTATTCAGTACAACTCCTGAAACCTATCATCAATTGAAAGATTCCAACAAGGCCAAATCGTTATATGACCCTGACCAACCCAACTCGCTCACCGAAAGAACGGCCAGCTCACAGAATATCGTCCGTGGTCTCGGCGGTCCGGAACGACTCTAAATCCGTATACCGGAGTCCATACGGAACACGCGTTGCCAGTGGAATCGGGATAGTTCATACAACGATTCGGGCTCAAACACAACGACACGCGTGTTCGGATCGAACGGTCCCTGATCACCAGTGAACAGCGTGACTTGCTTATTCTTCGGTGCCCGGTTCCGCAATCGCATAGAGAGTTCCGTCTGAGATCACGTACACACTTCCGTCGACGACGACGGGATTGCCAGTGATCGGTAGATCGAACATCGCGATGATTGTCCCTGTCGATACCTCGATGGCATACAGAGCATCGGTCTCTACACCAAACGCGTCCGAGGTAGCGCCGACGTAGAGCACATCGTTAGCGACTACTGGTGCCGTTGAAACGCCGAAATCCATCGTATCTCCATAGATCGACCAACCACCGGCCCCATCAACGTTCCCGGCGGCTAGAACGGACACCATGTCATAATCGACCGCCGTCGTATAGATATGGCCGTCGCCTGCAGCTATCGGTAAGAGGCCGAACCCAGCGTTCGTCCTTACGGTCCGTACGTCCCCACCGGTTGTCTTATCGAGGGAAACGAGACTGTAGACAGGAGCACCAAGGATATCCTCGTCACCGCCAGCTGTCACACGTAGATAGACCCGTCCATTGGCGACGACTGGTGGGCCATCGATGTTCGCCTCGGACGCAAACGGTGGAACTAGTTTTTGTTGCCACTGAATACGTCCAGTTCGCGCCCCGAGAGCGAGGACGGTTCGATCCAAGCCTCCGTCACCGGTAACACGACCAACGTAGACACACTTCCCATGTATCGCCGGAGGCGTGAGACGGCTTCCGAGTGTTCGTTCCCAAATCACCGTGCCGGAAGCAGTGTTAAGGCTATATATTGTCTCGTGATCCGTAACATAGAGCCGCCGGCCGGCCAAAGCGAGCCCGCCAGTAGTCAGTGGCGTGGCCGACGAGATGGGCGCCGTCCATCGAACACTGCCGTCCGAACGCGAATATGCTCGGAGCGAGCCACCGCTTGCGTAGATATGTCTGTCGTCAACGGCCAGTGCATCTATTTCCGTCTCGGGATCGACCATCCAGAGAAGTGACCCATCGGTGGCATCCAGCGCGTATAGCCCTGCACGAGACTCATCAGTCTCCGGATCAAGTACCTGCCCGCTCGCATACACTACCCCGTTGCTAATGACGGGATCGGTTATCGTATTGGACTCGAATCGCCATCGTTCCTCGAGACCGCTCCGTGGCCCATCTGCAGTCGGATGATACCCCGTATGGGCGCCATTGTACCGCTGTTGTGGCCATTCTATCTCGCTCGCTGTTAGTGAGTCCTTCTGAGAGGCAGGACGAGCTCCGTGATCCGAGCGTGCCGCTGTCGCTGTCGATGCGAGAAGGCTGCTACCAGTAATCGCCCCGGCTGCCAACAAGAACTTGCGTCTCGTCGGAGTTATATTTAATAAATCATGAGATAATGTATTACTCACATGTATTCTATAGTCATCTGAGGATATAAGGAGATTGTCCATATTATATTCCAATTCGCAAGACATGTTTGTCATTTACAGCCAGTAATACTGGGGAAAATCACTGGTTCACAGCGGCGGACAGCACACAAGCCCACGAGTTTACTTTTACTGAGGCGATCTCATTTATCATTCACTGCGAGACACAGCAGGACTCGGAGACATTGCTCACTACTGGGTTCTCGACGAACACGAACTGGCTGAAGCAATAATATGATTGAGGCCGTGTGCACCACTATCCAAATCTCAACTACTGATGTTGCACACGGCTTCCACTACAAAGGAGATCACTACTTGAGGAGACGGAATGATTGATCTGTCTCAAGGGACTGGCTCTCGTATGATCGACGTCACATACGAGGACGCCAATGACGAGATAACGACGATCCACGCGGATGAAGCGAATATAACGCCCGAAGAACGCTATCTCCAGATACGAATTACAGACGACGAACGGCAACTCGATATCCCAACACGGAGGGTGATCTCTGTCGAACGTGATCTCGAGGAACTGGATTCGGACGACCGGACAGCAAGCGCACAGTATCTCTAAATCGCTCTCACAATTCACTCTCGTCGTAAGCAGCAAACTGGCTACGACGTATATGGACTCCCGATATTGACATCCTCCCCACCCTAAAGGGCGAGGATTCGTCGAAGGGGAGTTCAAGGTTGCACGTTTCCTCGGTGGTCAAATTCCCTTTCGGGAGCCACGTCAGCGGTTGCCTCCCAATTGTGACCGAGGAGGTGCGTTGCAGTGCGTATAGCCCTGTCAAAGGGGCCTTCCGTCCGACGCTCGGTCGGCGGTTCAACGCGACGAATACCGCTCGTCGCTCCACGGCGGGGTATTCAGCCCGCACGGTACCACGATTCGCGTCGCCCGAAGCGTTACGTCGTGGACTGGTTCGATGCGCGCACCGGATTTGTGACCACGGGGCAAGTCGATGCGAAGCATCGGTGCGGTCAAAGACCGCGTTTGCCGACGTGGGAACTCCGGTAGTGCGGTCTACGGCAGCGGCGAGTATAGAGAGTACGGCGCGTATCCCTGCCCTGAATGGCGAGGCTTTGCGCCTGTTTTTACGTAAGAGAGGAGACTATGGTAGTGGAGTAGTTCATAGAAGATAATTATAATGTTCTGGATTCCGTCGGCTAACAAGGACTGATGACAGACCAAAGTCACACGCCGACTGATGCTCCATCGCCTGGCGCAAGCCACACGATGAGTGGGATCGAAAACGAGTACTACTCACAGGAAGTTCACGGCCCATACGAGACGTACTCACTGGGTGAGTTCGAGCTCGCCGAAGGCGAGACACTGCCCGACTGCCAGATCGCATATACAACGTTCGGCGAACTCAACGACGCAAAAGACAACGCCATTCTCTTCCCGCATATGTATTCAGGGACCAGCAAGGATATGGAACTGTACGTCGGCGAGGAGATGGCGCTTGATCCACAGACGTATTTCATCATCCTCCCCAATCAGATCGGCGGGGGACTCTCGACGTCACCCCACAATACCCCGCCACCATACGGACAAGCGGATTTCCCGAACGTGCGTATCAGTGACGATGTCCGTGCACAACAGCAACTAGTTACCGAGAAATTCGGGATTGACGAAATCGAACTCGTCCTTGGGTGGTCGATGGGGGCCCAGCAGACCTACGAGTGGGCTGTCCGATACCCAGAGATGGTCAAGCGAGCGGCGCCGATCGGCGGCACCGCGAGAAATCCACCCCAAAGTAGCCTCCTTGTCGATGCACTCATCTCGGCTTTCAAATTGGATCCGAACTGGAATGACGGGTATTACGACGATCACCGATCGATGCGTCAAGGACTCAGGCAACATGCCCGGACGTGGGTCTTAATGGGAACGAGCGCGGATCTCTGGCGCGAAGAAGAGTGGCGTGCGGCCGGATTCTCGTCATTGGACGACTTCATGCATCGGCTCTGGGATGAGTGGTTCCTCCCAATGGATCCGAACAATCTGATTCGAATGGCTTGGAAGTGGAAACACGCCGATGTGAGCCGAATGACCGACGGTAATCTCGAGAGTGCATTGGAACAAATCGAGGCTCGCGTGTACGTTCTGCCATTTGAAGAAGACATGGTGTTCACACTCGAGGACAATCGTCTCGAAGAGGAGATGATTCCCGATAGCGAGCTGCGACCGATCCCGACGCCATGGGGACACTTCGGGATGTTCGGATTCCGTCCGGAAGACAAAGAATTCATTGACACCGCGATCGGTGAGCTCCTCGATGAATCAGTAGCCTAAGTGAGTTCGAAGAACAGCAACCCAATTCAATTTTTCACCGCCTGACCAGAAGGCACCACCACTGGCTGACCGCCCACCGGTGAGCATCCTTCTACCGACGGCGAGGGAAACCAATGCCGGCGAGGAGCTGCCCGCTCAACTTGAGGAGCTCATCGTCCTCGATAATGACTATTCTCTTCTTCAGGATACCTGGACGATCCGCGACAGCAAGACGGGTGCTACACTCGCGAAAATCACCTCCCGTGGAGCACTCGCAATACTCGCGCGACGGAAGCTCCCACTCGGTGGATTGATTCAGCACAAATACGAAATCACTGACGCGGACGGTGCGCACGTTGGGACGATCCGTGGCAAACTATCGCTTCGGGACCGATACGAGATCACCATCGACGACGCAACTACGGTCCCAAAAGAGTCGATCGTCGCTGCGGCAATCGTCATTGACGCTATTCAAGGCAATTAGCTCAGTCAGAGATACGACACCCCGGTAAGATCACTTGGAGCCGAGGACGAAGATAGCGACTACCGTGAGCTCGAATTGACGCTCTCACTGATGACGTCTCCCGATTCGAAACCCAGTCTAACTGGATGAAACAACTTTTACCGATATATCGAGAACAGATAATCGATGCCGGGCCTGCTCGTCTCGCTCCTTCTCGTGGTGGTTGCAGTGCTCATCATCTGGAAAGGAAGTGAGTACTTCGAGCGAGCAGCAGAGCGCCTCAGCAAGCACTATGGCTTGCCGGTCGCTGTCCATGGTGCCGTCGTCGTCGCAGTTGGATCGAGTTTCCCTGAGATCAGTTCGGTCGTTATTAGTACAGTCGTCCACGGGGAGTTCTCTCTCGGTGTCGGAGCGATCGTTGGCAGTGCCATCTTCAACCTCCTCGTCATTCCAGCTTTCTCGGCATTCGCCAGCGAGAACCTTGAGGCAACCCGCGATATCGTCCATAAAGACGGTCAATTCTACATTATCAGCGTTCTCGTTCTGTTCATCATGTTCGCACTCGGTGCGACATACGTTCCGGGAGGAACAAACGAGGCTGCGATCCTGACACCAGCGTTGGCGATCTTTCCCCTCGCGACGTACGGAATCTACATATTTCTTCACCAGCAGGACTCCAGTGCGCACGTTGGGGATGACTCCATAGACGTGCGACTAAGGCGGGAGTGGGGACTACTCGCGGTGGGGCTCCTGGTCATTGCTGTCGGCGTTGAACTGATCGTTCGCGCCGCCCTCTCACTTGGCGCTATCTTCGGTACACCAAGTTTCCTGTGGGGACTGACCGTCATTGCTGCTGGAACGAGCCTGCCAGATGCGTTCGTAAGCGTGCGCGCCGCTCAAAACGATAACAGCGTTACCAGCCTCACGAACGTTCTCGGGAGCAATACGTTTAATCTCCTCGTCGCCATCCCTGTTGGCGTCATCCTGGCGGGGACAGCGACCATCAATTTCCTCGTTGCGATCCCGACGATGGGGTTCCTCGCGTTCGCGACGCTCGTGTTTATTGTTTTCATCCGTACCGATCTCGAACTGACGAATCTCGAGGCCTACGGCTTTCTGGGACTGTATGGGCTGTTTCTCCTCTGGATGACGCTCGAATCAGTCGGTATCATCGAGACCGTTCAGGGCATCTAACTTGGTTCCGGGATCAAGTAGAGGGTGACTAACCTATCCTCCGTGGTTTGATCGCCTGCAGATCCGCCGTCTCGTCAGCCCGATCTCGCTTCAATTCAACAATGACCGGTTGCCGATAGAGACAAAGACAATAGACCGTCTAACCGTGTTCAGTCCTCGACTGCAGGATGCACAACCCAGCGGAGACAGAGATCCCTCCAGCCCCCAAAGTAGTAAACAGTGCCAATTGAACTACGCGCATGTCCGGTGATCCCGACGAGTTGGGCACACAGCTCTATCGCGCCTATTGAGATGTCGAGCCAATCGACTCAACAGCACTTCCGTCAACAGTAACGGTTGAGGAGGGATACGCGACCTAAGACGCGTTTATAGACCACCGGATCGCTAAGGAAGGAGAGCCAGTTGGGTACAAAATCGGCTTCACGAGCGAAGCTGTTCGGACTGATCTTTGCGTCGATGCTCCGGCATTCGGGCGGCTCCTTGCCGATACGGTTCGGGACGATCGACGCTTCGACACGGAGTCACGAATCGAGCCGGAAGTTGCCTTCCTGATGGGGGATGATCTATCGCCGCCGGTGAGTCGCCTCGACGTTATCAGTGCGACTGACCTCCTTGTGCCGGCCATTGAAATCGTTGATAGCCGAATTCGTGACTGGGACCTTATAGGACCAGCGGCGATTGCCGACAATGCGCTCGCAGCCCGACTCCTCATTGGCGATCGAATAGCGGCCAGTGATGTAGATCTCGTCCGTGAAGGGGTGGAAGTGTTAATCGATGGCGTCCGTCGGGCAACGGGAACCGGCGCAGCAGTGCTGGGCCATCCAGCCGACGCCGTCGCCTGGCTCGCAGAGACGCTCCCTGAGCATAACGAGTCGCTCAAGGCGGGCGATATCGTCACAACGGGTTCGATCACTAAACCACTCCCCATCAACGCTGGTGAAACTGCTGTTATGCGCTTCTCGTCGCTGGGTTCCGTCGTCGCACACGCTGAATAATCCGTGACAGAGAAGTCGAGATGGAGAGCTGAACCAGCCGTCGTACTCCAGCATACGTTCCATTAGGATGTTGTCTCGCCGTTCATGCTCCGACGAACTACGTAGTCGGTAACCGAATAGATAATTGCAGCTCTCTTCAGTACTTTCACGGATGGAAACGCACGTCCTATTGGAGATTTACGGTTTGCATCCCGTCGTGATACGGGCCGTGCCACGCGGCCGTTACCCCTATCCGGAGAGGACTCGGGGTTACTTGGTTGTTTATTGACGGTATCCCACTGCGGTCGCCGAGGGGGATACCCTCGACCAACCGAGGGGAACCCCGATACTGTCTCATTAGAGTAGGCGGCACGGCCGCCTCGGTTGGTATCACAGACAGACTGTATTCACGTGAATCTACCGATGCGGCGATTCATCCCCACCCTAAAGAACGGGGTTTTCTCGCCTAATTCAGATAAACAGGACAAGACCCGCTCGTGAATCGTCTCGGCCCCTTTCGCGATCCTTGGCGTACCGTAACTCGAACAACCCTTGCTGTTAGTGAGTACGGATCCCAATCGGGACGCCCCCTGATCGGCTAGTTCGTTCCAGAGGTCTTCTGTTCTCAGTCGAGATTCGTCTAAAAGAAGCGTGTAGTCGGCCGTCGGTTTGCTCAGTGGCGGTTTATATTTCATATATTTCCCTTGGAATATTCCGCCAATATATCTCGGATTATTGGACGTAGCTGAGCAGCGTAAAAAGCCGGTCAGTGTGGATCGAATCTTCTTTGAGTCGCGCTTTATAGTAATCCATAATGAGGCTCCCGAGATGTATCAGTGAGGACGATAACGGAGGGGAACGGTAACATGGAGGGCTCGGGGCCTGCAGGAAACCAGATGAGTTCCGACGAGCAAACCCCGGCTCCGAATATCCTTAACTCACTCATCGATACCGGTCAACATGAAATCGAGCGCGAAACGACGGGACTGCTTCTATCGGGCTTTTCGGCTGGTCTCGATATTGGATTCGGACCACTGCTGATGGCTGTCATACTGACGCTCAGCGATGGAGGGTATGGCGATATCGGGACGGAGTTACTTCTGGCGAGCGCCTACGCCGTGGGTTTCATCTTCGTTATCATCTCACGTTCGGAGCTGTTCACTGAACACACGACCCTTGCAGTGATGCCAGTGCTCGACAACCGAGCATCACTAGGGGGGTTAGCTCGGCTCTGGGGGCTCGTCTGGGTAAGCAACATCGTGGGTGGTATAGTGTTCACTGCGCTCATCGTTACGTTGATGCCCAGTCTCGGGGTTGCTTCGCCGGAAGCGTTCGGCAGCATTGCGCATAAACTGGTCGATCACGATTTCAGATGGCTGTTCGTCGCCGGTATCCTTGCGGGTTGGCTTATGGGGTTGCTGGCGTGGTTACTCGCCGCAGCCCAGGAAACGACTAGCCGTCTTCTCATCATCTGGCTCGTCACTGCTTCGATCGGCCTTCTCCATCTCCCACACTCGATCGCAGGCAATATTGAGGTCCTGTTCGGGGTCTTCGTCTCACCGCGGGTCTCGGTGCTCGACTACCTAGTGTTCCTCGTACTGGCGACAATCGGGAATGCGATTGGTGGCGGTATCTTCGTGGGGGTATTGAAATATGGACACGTAGTCCGCGGCGGTGGGTGAAGAACTCATCACTACTGCTGATACTCAAAAATAGACTGTCTGGCTCGGGATCAGGCCTCATGTCGACCCCGTACAGTCTTGTGATCTCCATCATGACGCACTTTTTCTATTCTATTCGCCTATTGACGAGCCCTCGAAAACCCCTCCGAATCGGAGAGGTCAACCATGAACGAGAGGGGTGGGTGTGCGGTTGGTCCGCGTGCCGCAGTCTATCTTAGAATGTCAACTGTATTAATTAACAGGTGGTTAGTGCTCTCTCAAGCTTGGCGGTATGACTACTGTCCTGAGCGTGCGAGGAACTCCCGTCTCGGAGCCGACCAACGGGAGGCGAGAATACGGCATTACTTTCTCGCGAGTGAGGGTTCCGGCCGTGAACTGTGGTACATCTCAGAGGTTAGTCCACACCCGCCGATCGTAACTAAAGGGACCGATAGATACAGAGCAACAATCGTTTCTCTCCCAGTCCCGAAACAGCACGTGAATGGATTTGGATCGGTGGCTTCAACAGCATCAGGTCGCCGTTTACGCAGTCGCAGTCATACTGGCGATTGGCGTTGGAGTTAGCCGTCCGAGTTCGGCGACATTTATCGAACAGTTCATTGACCCCGTACTGGCGGTTCTCCTGTATGTGACCTTTCTTGAAATCCCGTTCATACGACTTCGCCGTGCGTTTACGAACGGTCGATTCATGGCGGCGGCTCTCGGGATGAACTTCCTCGTCGTCCCTGTCGTCGTCTGGGGCCTTACTCGATTTCTCCCCCCAGAACCAGTCATCCTTGTGGGCGTGTTCATGGTTCTTTTGACACCATGCATCGACTACGTCATCACCTTCGCTGGGCTTGCAGGCGGCAACTCTGAGCAGATCACCGCGACGACGCCCGCTCTGATGCTCGTGCAAATTCTCTTGCTCCCGGTGTACCTGTGGCTCTTTATGGGAGCAGAGGTAGCCGACGTTATCGAACCCGGGCCGTTCATTGAGGCCTTTCTGATAATCATCGCGCTCCCGTTGGCACTTGCATGGCTCACGGAAGTGTGGGCAGAACGGTCTCCGAGAGGTGAGTCGTGGCAAGAGACGATGGGGTGGCTCCCCGTCCCCATGCTGGGTGTGACCCTATTCGTAGTTATTGCCTCCCAACTCCCACGGGTTCAGGACTCAATCGGGCAAATTGCAGTTGTCGTTCCAGTGTATGTCGCGTTCCTCATCATAATGCCCGTACTCGGACGGGTGGCGGCGGGACTGTTCCAGATGGATGTCGAGGAGAGTCGTTCTCTCGTGTTCACGTCTGTCACCCGGAACTCACTGGTTGTTCTTCCGTTGGCGTTGGCGCTTCCAGCAGGCTACGAACTGGCTCCTGCCGTTGTCGTGACACAGACGCTTGTTGAACTGATGGGAATGGTCGTTCTTACACGGGTGGTTCCGGCATGGCTTCTCCCAGAGTCACCTTCGTCGATTTCACTCCCTGACAGGGTACGAAGTGGTTAAGCCCTCACTCTCTTGTCGCTACGCCTGCAATAGGAGAGCATGAAACTCGCATTTGTCTGTGTTGGGAACGCTGGGCGAAGCCAGATGGCGACCGCTCTTGCGGAACGGGAACAGACTGAGCGGGATATGGACGTCAAGATCATCACCGGCGGGGTTGATCCGGCTGAAAATGTTCATAACGAGGCTGTCGAAGCGATGGACGAGATCGGTATCGACATTAGCGACCGATCACCTCGACAGATCACATCTGAAGACATTGAGGACGTCGACTATGTCGTGACGATGGGCTGTTCGGTCGAGCAATTCCGCCCAGACGATTGGGAGGGCGAAAGTTCCGTTTGGGACCTAGAGTCCACAGACATCCGTGAGCAGCGCGATGAACTCAGTCGCCGCGTCGAGCAGTTCTTTGACGATCTCGAATGACACGAGCCAGCACCGTAGCACGCCTTCCTTCCGATTTGATGAACCACTGCTAAACGTACACGGAACCTATATGGGTTACATAGATCCAGTAAAATAGCCAGATAACGTTGCTGGACAGGTTAATACATTGTGCCGCCTTGACCCGATATAGTGGCGTTTTCAAGTGAATAGAGGGCTCCACCGGAATGGCCAAGCAGAGTTACTGGATCGTCGATTGCATCGACTACTGCTCCCACGTCCTCGGCCTCTCGTTCAAGTTCGTACTCCTCGGCATCACCGCTCCCGCCGCGACCGCGACGGTCGATCGCGTAGACCGTGCAGTGTTCTGCGCAGGGAGAACGTGTCCCAGCCAAATCCCAGAACGTGTGAAGGTCGGCGTTCCCGTGCACGAGCACAAGCGGTGGTCCACTCCCCGACCGTACGAAGGTGATCTCAGTTCCATCAGCGGACGTGACCATTCCCATATCTTTGCCTTCATCTGGTGGTGTTGCTTTGGGCATACGTCAGGTCTCCCTTGTTTAATTGTGTGGGATAGTCATATAGCGTCATCTACTGATGAATTTGCAGAAGTTGAAAGGCACTTCGTGGAAGACACGCGCAACAGATTTTGCATACCTCGCTCGCTAGCGCTCGCTCAGCACTACTCCATCTCGTATTCGGCTTCGGTTTTCGACACCTCGGTGTCGTTATCAGATTCGGAGTCGACATCCCTGCCCTGCTTGATCGCGTCTGCCTCCCGTTCCATTGCCTCGAGATCCGGTTGTGCCTCCTCCTCGATCCCGGCGATGAGTTCGCCGATGTTGTCCAGCCCGAGCAAGTCGCGGGTTTCCTCGTCGAACTCGAGGCTGTCGAGCTGATCCTCGTCGAGTTTCACGTCGCTGCCGGTGAGGTGCTTGCCGTAGCGCCCGACCAGCGAGGTGAGCTCCTGGGGCATGATGAACGTGCTCGATTCGCCGTGACCGATCGACTCCAAGGTCTCCATGCCCTTCTCGATGATGGCGCGCTCGCCCATCGACTCGGCGGATTTGGCTCTCAGGACGGTCGAGACTGCATCTCCCTGCGCTTCGAGGATCTGGCTCTGTTTTTCACCCTGTGCGCGGATGATGTTTGACTGCTTGTCACCTTCGGCCTTCTCGACGGCGCTGCGGCGTTCACCCTGGGCTTCAAGGATCATCGCCCGCCGCTTGCGCTCCGCAGAGGTCTGCTGCTCCATAGCACTCTTTACACCCTGGGCCGGCGTGACCTCGCGGACCTCGACGGACTCAACGCGGATTCCCCACTCGTCGGTCGGTTCATCGAGTTCCTCGCGAATCCGTGCGTTGATCTGTTCGCGCCGACTGAGCGTGTCGTCGAGTTCCATACCCCCAATAACGGCCCGAAGCGTCGTTTGGGCGAGGTTCGAGACGGCGCGCTTGTAGTCGTCGACCTCCAGGAACGCGCGTTTGGCGTCCATCACGCGGATGTAGACGACGGCGTCCGCGGTCACCGGCGAGTTGTCAATCGTGATCGCCTCCTGGCTCGGCACATCGAGGGTCTGGGTCCGCATGTCGAAGTGATGGGTCGCAGAGACGAACGGGGGAACGAAGTGGATCCCCGGCTCGAGGAGTTTACGGTACTCACCGAAGACGGTCAGTGCGCGCTTCTCGGTCGCGTCGACGATCTCGACCATCTGCCAGACGGTGACGATGGCGAGGAACAATAACAGCAACGCGACGAACGTCAGCGTGAATGTCGCCTGCAGAGGTACGAAGGGGATCATATTCTACGTTTAGGGGGTCGCTACGAAAAGGGTTCGCCCGGACGCTAGATCGAGATACTATCGCTCGTGCTCAAGCTGACGGTCATGTTCGTGTTCGTCGTTGCCGTCAGTCCCGGTCTCAATTCGTTCCATGGAGCGCACAGTTGATTTCGTCCTTACTTGCACCAAGTGACTCAACGATGACGACGTTGCCGCCGCCAGGGTTGATCCCCATCCCTTTCTCGCTTTCCTTGATAGTGCTCTCCATCGACCGCGCGGTGTAGCGTGCCTGATCGCCAGCGCCAGTAGAGGACGCAAGCGAGCGTGACAGTGTCGCCTCGCTCGCCAGCACGATCTCTTCGACACATACAGCATGCATGACGGCCCCAACAGCACCGGGGATATCCAGTCCAGCAGACTCCGGATTCTGTCCGATACGAACGAACCTCAAGCATTGTTCTCCTTGAGAATTTCCCTACCATTTGTTAGTAGGTATTCCGGATCGCTTGGGTATAAGTCGGTTCAATAGCACAGAGGAGTATGGCTCGTATCGAACAATATGCTGCGGTTGGTCTCTCACCAACCGTCTGGGGTGTCGAAACGCGAGCAGATATTCGAAAGAACCTTGAGCACATTCACGAGAACCTCTCGGCTGCGGTCTGGTTGAGTGGACTCGAACTTCCTGTTCAATTAGCAGTTATTCCTGAGGGCGCTCTTCAAGGATTTACCGACGAGGTACTCGATATGGATCATGCCGAGTATCGTGAGGAGATCGCGATTGACATTCCCGGTGAAGAAACAGATATTCTCGGCGAGTATGCCCAAGAATTCGATATCTACCTTGTCGCGTCGGCTAAAGAACGGGCTCCGGAGTATCCCGAGAAATTCTTTAATACAGCATTCGTGATTGATCCGGATGGAGAGGTCATCCTCAAACATCGAAAGGTCACCCCGCTATTGCCTGTCGAACGATCGGTCTCACCACATGACGTCTGGGATGACTGGGTCAGCACCCACGGCGCCGATCTAGACTCACTGTTCCCAGTTGTCGATACCGATATCGGACGGATCGGTATTTCACTCGCCATTGAGGGTGCCTATCCCGAGTATATTCGTGGATTGGCAATGAATGGTGCCGAAATCATTTGTCGTATTTCCTGTCCGGAACCGCTTGTGGCGAACGAAGGCTGGCGGATCCAGAACCGCGCTCGAGCACTCGACAACTCGGTATACGTTGTCGCTCCAAACCTCGGAACATACTACCTTACACCGGACGCTGAGACACCTGTTGATACATTCGGTGGGGGCTCGATGGTCGTTGACCGTGATGGGGCAATTCTAGCAGAACACGAATACGGCGCGGGCTCATCGTACGTCGCTGCAACGATCGACATTGAAGGACTTCGAGAGTTCCGATACCGCTCACCACTAACAAACTGGCTGAAGGATTTACGGACAGAACTCTGTCAAGTGATCTACGATCGCGAACTATATCCACCGAATCTCTGGTTAGACAGTGATCCAGTTGATCATGAAACCTACGCAGAGGAGATCACTCAGGACCGAATCGATGCAATGGTTGAAGCAGATATATGGGTTCCACCGTATTGGGAACGCGAGGATACAGACGAACAGGACGGTGAGCGCGAGGAAACCTAAAGAACACCTCATGACTCATACCGCGTTAACTCATCGCCGGAGACCCAGGCGCTGCTCGATAAGACTGAGGAGGTTGGTGCCGACATCGTCACTGACTGGCACCACCAGTTTACCTATCGGAACGAGAACTGCGAGATGATCAACGCATCAACTCGATGGCCGCTCAATGAGGTCGCACCAACAGAAGCGGTGAATCTCTCGCGACAGATCTCCGCGTACACGCCTATCAGCAAACCACGGGCTACGGTCACACGACGTGGGATCTCATCACACCTATCGGAACCCGGTACGTTGGCGAACATGAGACCGGAATTCCAGCGACACTCTATACGCTGACTGATGAAGGGCACGCAGTTGTTGAAGAGTACTGAGCGTATAGAGGCCGACAAGGTCAATCGATGCCGTTGAGGAGCGTATCCGTTGAGTAGGACTAACAGTGGGTAGTCACCCCTCAAAGAAAGTCTCCCTTGTGCAACATTCTGTATCCGAGGACGTTTTATTGCACAAGGCCGGCTAGGTCGGGAGATAGTAGTCCGTGCGCACTGCCGCAGCTGGTACAATCAATACTCTGTTGAAATTCTCAGAATGTAATAGGAATGAGGTAATGCATAGAGAAGATGAGTTCAGCACACGGATCAGTCGATAAGATCCCGATTGATTCCATCGTAGTGATCGTGGATGGACACGCGCCCGTGTCCCAGTGTCGATGCCTTCTCCTTGAATTGATGGACGAGTTCCTCACTTGGCCGCCCATACACATCAATGGCCTCAAGTTCGATGAACTCGCCAATTGGGGGGAACTTGGGGCCTGCAACCTCCATGTGATACGCTAACGATGCCGAATCAGCGTGCGCGTGTACGACGGTCATTCGGGTGTCGTCATCATTGAAATAGACATCGTACGACAGGATGTCGGGTTCGTTGGCATCAATGAACTCCACCAAATCAGTCATCGCTGCCTTGAGTTCGTCCAGTTTCCCGTCACGTACTGCCGATTGGTCAACGTACACGATCACTTCAGACACCACCTTTCCGTTGTGAGCGGCCCCATATAGGCCGTCTGACTATGTGACCCTTTCGCAAAGTCCATAGGGGGAGTCAAACGAGATATGAGTGCTCTGTATTCAGCACGACTTCTAAAACCTATTACCGTTCGAAAGGTTCCAACACGGCCAAACCACTTACGACCCTAACCCAACAAACTCGCGAAACGAAAGAACGGCCAGCCCACAGAATATCGTCTGTCGTCTCGGCCATCCGGAACGATTCGAAGTCTATCTACCGCAACCCGTACGGACACGCGTTGTCAGCGGAATTGAATCGGACAACGCAGACAGCGACTCGGGCTCAAACACACCGGCACGCGTGTTCTGATTGACCGGTGCCTGATCGCCAGTAGAGGACGCAAGCGAGCACCCATCTCGGATCTTGGCCACAAGCCCCCTCTAACAATAGTAATATAACGGCATAGAGGAGATTGGACGCCCTCGGCGTGTTTCATCGTAGTAGGTTCGTGGCTCCAGGGGGCGTCTTACTATAATTCATTGTAGCTCCCCCGCTACTCTGTTTCTTTACTACTCGGCAGGCAGCCATCCCGAGCATGCGATATGAGAACTGTCCCGCTTGAGTGAGGTATCCCTATCTCGGAACAGAGCGAAGTGACGTTAGACTCCGGCGTTTCTTGCTCGCGAGTGAGAGTTACGGGAGGCAGCTGTAGCATCTGTCATAAATTAGCTCACACCCGTTGATCGTAACTGGAGGTTTGAGAGCTACAGATGACACAGGCATCACTCAGCAGAGAGCTATTCACAGATCCAAATATATTTGGAATACTATGGTATAATATTATATATGAACCGACGCTCGTATCTCTCCGTTTCGTTGACCCTCTTGATACCCCTCGTTTCGGGTTGTTCAGAACGTCTCTCTGATGACCAAGAGCAAGAAACTAGTGGACAAAGAGATTACAGATTAGGTGTATATAACGAGTCGCGGGATACCCATTCATTTACAGTACGAATTGGTGATAGCCCGGACGGGTATTTTCACGAAGAGAGTCTCGAATTAGAGGGAGAAACAGCTAACGAAGATATCAAATTTGACGGGATCCCGGCCCGTCTGTTCGTAACGATTGGTTCCGAAGAAGAACAAGAGTTCCCTTGGCCTGTTTCCTACTCGGGTTCGGATGAAGCATCTCTCAAAGCCAATATATATTATGACCCAACTCGCGATCAGGAAATTCTAATTTACGCCTGATTTCTGTTTCGGTGTTCGGTTCGCAAGTGAGCATAACAATGGTACCTCGCTCGCCGGCACGATCTCTTTGACACGTGTACAAACATAACGGCCCCACCATCACCGATGATATACAGTCTAGCCTACTCCGGATCCTGCCCGAGACGAACGGAACCCCCCAGCAGTGGTCTCCTCAAGAAATCTCGTCTGTTGGCACCCAGAGATTCCGATTCATTGAGGAACACTGTACGACCGACGAGAACATAGAGGAGGAGGGACGGAGTATATTGCTGTCCTCGAAAAGACAGAGGAGTAGTTCAGCAAGCCTGTCTCCCGACTGGGAAACGACATCGGTTTTGTCAGAACCACCAAACTCCGTGAAGGTAACAATCCGTATGGGCGTACTGACTAGTGGAGTTTCTTTTGGAAGCGAACACGGAGATGAATCGGGCTCATTGGTACTCCGTTTTGACCGCCGTTCCTATCTCGACTCGAACTCCACGAGTTCGACTTTGAGTTCGAGATCACCCTCGTCAGTATAGGTAGCTGCGTAAGGGGCAATACCACTCTCAGCATCGCGGATGCAGCCCTCCTGACTGAGTGTGCCGTCAAGCGTTGTTTCGACGAAGAAGCACTCAACACCCGCATAAGACCGTTTCTCAGTGACTTCCGTGATCTGTGTGCCGTCATCAGTGGTAGTCTGCTTGTAGTTGCCGATGGCCGGATCGGTAAAGCCCATCTCGAAGAGATACTGCAGCGAGACACCTTGAAGCGTAGCAATGGGCGTGTACGCTTCATTGAGGAACAGCTGGGCAGAGAACTCATCGGCGGGCCCAGTAGTAGTCGATTGGAACTGCTCACTGCCGAACTCGTAGTCCACACTCACAGTCAGCTCACCGTCACCAGCAGCCTCAGCATCATACACCAGTCGTCCAGTGACCTGCTCACCGGTCTTCCTGTCTATCCCCGCGAGGTCAAACTCGTAGTAGCCGGGTTCGCTGAGGTCGAACCAGTTGTCCTCCGTCTGAGAGCCCTCATTGACCGTTGAGCTGGTACCATCCTCGGCACCGCTACCGGCCTCGGCATCATTACTAGTATCGGTTTCGACACCGTTACTGGATAGGTCTTCGTTCGAATCGCCGTCCCCGCCAAGGCTACCGACTCCGGTACAACCTGCCAGAATAACGGTAATGGCCAGTATCACTGTTGTTAGGACGCGCATGTTCAGTAGTTGTCTATTTAATTCGTACATGATTTCGTGATTCGTATCGTATATCTGATTGTTGTCGGTCATTTCCGTCAAGCGTCAGCCCGGCTGTGTTCGGATGAGCTCGTTGGATGAGAACTTGGTCCAAGAGACCGCGGGATCTCGTCCGATTCAAGCCGTTCATCTGGCCGTCTATCATCAGCCGTTCGGGTTCACATCAGCAGTGAAACCGATATCTTCATCAGATAGATGCAAACAGTCGGCAACCGTTTGCACGGGTTCATCCACGCCCCTCGTTCAGTACTGGGCTCCGATGGGCGGGGACATCTCCATCCAAACACCGCTCGAGAAACGGTCTCTCGGCCTGGATGATCGTGCTGTGAGCAGCGGAGATCGTTTCATTTGCGTCGGATTCACTGTGTGTCGACCCCCTGTATCTGTTCAGGGAAGACGGTCAGCCTCGTTTACGACTGCCATATGTTTCAGCCACATATCTACCGTGTTCCGACCAACTTGTCAGCGATGCCCGCGACAATCGGTATGCGCGGGGTCTTGCCTTGATAGGAGCTGACCAGGAGGTAGAGCCACGTGGCCAATCCACCGAGTGCGAGAACCAACCAGACCAGTCCCAATACCATCGAAACGATACTCCCGACGAAGAACGTACTCGTACTGGAGAACATCACGGTAGTAATGACCGTCCCGACGATGCTCAACGCGATATAGGCCACAAAGAGCAGCCCCGAGAAGGCCATACTCTGGGCTGCGTGGAATCGCACGAAGTCGTTTTCCTTCTCAATCAGGAAGAAAATCAATCCCGTCACAAATCCGAATAGGTACGACAGTGCTCCTGCAACGTTTTCATCCAGTCCTGACTCGCTCTCAGTGCTTGCGACCGCGGCTTCTTCGTCGATGTCGTGTGTGATGCTTGTCATTGATCTCACTGGTGGACTCCTTGCTGTGTTCCCATTCAGACGAATGGAGCAGTATCATCCGCCAACAGCTGTCAGAAGGATAGAAACGGGATTATAATTACCGACCGGGATAATTCCAGGGCGTAAAACCGTCTCAGGTCGTGGGATGATACTACTCAGTGAATAGTAACTTAATTATGATAGATGAGTGTAGAAATTATATAATTTTCCTTATCGCTTCAATGAGATGTAAGTTACATTTAATAGATGGATGACGAAATGGAGCACTGAGGATGGACACCGAGCGGCTCATCGAACTTATTAGGTATGCACCGGTCCTCAAAACGCTCCAAGAAGGAGGTGTAGCGGATCGACGGGAGTTGGAGCAGCAGCTGGACGTATCGAAATCGACTGTACATCGATTTACGAGATCACTAAGAGAACATGGCCTGATCGAACGCTCCAATGGTGCGTTTGTGCTCACGACGCTAGGGGAGGTAAGCATCAAAGAAATCACGGCGTTCGAAACGTCCATCGAAACCGCATGGAGACTCGCCCCTGTCTTGGAGGTCCTCAGCGCCGCTGACGTAGATATCGATGTAGCGGCGTTCGCCGACGCAACCGTGACGGTCGCCGAGCCTGGCAACCCCTACCGTCCGGTGAACCGATTCATGTCGCTAGTTAGTGAGACCGACAGGCTACGCGGTCTCGATCCTACCTCGATCAATCCGTTGCATCTGGATGAGATCTATGAACGTATCGTCACTGGTATGAAAACCGACGTCGTCTTTCGGCCGGTGGTCGCTGAGGAACTCCTCATATCGAATCCCGATCGAGCCCGGACGGCCTTCGAAAGCGGGAATCTTACGATTCGAACGTACACCGATCTTCCGTTCGGACTAACCCTCTGTGATGACCAAATAGGGATCGGTATCTATGGGGATGAACTGGGTCTCCTGCGGATGTACGTCGATACGGACGCACCTGCCGCTTGCGAATGGGCTGAGGAAGTCTATACCGACTTCCGCGATAAAGCGACCGAACTCACGAAGCACAGCGAGCTTTCTCGATTGCCGCCTGTTCAAGCACTCGATGACAACGACTGAGTAAGCAGTCAAATAGGAACGATGAGTTATGGTTATTACCGCGAGCTGTCACCGTCTCAATGTCTTGTTCTGATCGAACGGTACCTAATCACCAGTAGAGAACGCAAGCGAGCGTGACAGTGTCGCTTCGCTCACTGGCACCATCTCTTTTCTACGCGCCACATAGATGACGGCCCAACAGCACCGATAATATACAGTCCAGCAGACTCTAGATTCTGCCTCATACGAACGAATCTTCAAGCATTGTTTTCTTCATAAATGGAATACCGTCCTCGTAGGAGAGGATTAACAAATGAATATTCTGATATATATGGCAATAACGGAGGGGTGACATCTTCTCTACTTACTGAGTCATGCGAGAAAATACTACTGACCACGGTACGATGAAGCGCAGAGGCTATCTCAAAGGACTCACAGCAACTGGACTCGGTGCCGGTACGATAGCTACGGCTACTGATCGTTCACGTGCAGAGGTGGAGCAACAGGATTCAGCAGCAATACAAGACACTGATTCGTACATCTTCGAGCAGGGAGATGTTTGTCAACCGATTGAGCCGCTGGAGTCTGGTGAAACAATCGAAGAGTTCTACGATTATCGGGATCACCAAACGCATCCGGAAGGTGTCGAGAGAAGTTACAGTTCATATGGAACGACGCATTTACAGGAAGACGATACAAGCATTTTATTCCTTCATGAAGGGCCCAACGGTTTGAGCCTCGTCATGGTTCATGGACGACTTGGCGGGGACGGTGATGAAAATTATGTGACGTTCGACCTTATTGGACTCCCCAATCAAGCCGACTGGGTCGTCAGAAACGACAGTTACACTTCTGAGGAGAACGTCGACGAGTTTCACCGTGGCGACGGATGGGCAAGCGCATCCTGGCTCCAGCGGGGAGACCGGACCGGCGGCGGTGCAATTCAGGGAGGGTTCGACGGTGAATTCGCCGTGACAATACAACCAGCGTTTAACGATGAAGCTACCGTTACCCCTGAAAATCATGGGCATCCGGATCCTGACTTCTATGACGAAGGTGAAATGGAAGCGTGGCATGTTCTTTCGGGAAGTGCCGACGACCCGGATCGAATGACCCTATCATCGCTCGAGGAACCGGTTACGATCCGGACTGGAACGTGCGAAGCCCCCTCCATTGTATACGATCGAAGCGACGATGGAATTACAGTCGATGTCGTGGATGCCGAGCCGGATGATCGCGTGAGTCTACAACCCACGACAGGTACGAATGATGCCATTCAATTCGAACAGATCGAGATAACCGGCGTTGATGGCGATTTTTCGCTGAACTTTGAAAACGAACCTCCGGAACGAGTGCCGTCGTCACCCGACGGCACCGATTCATTGTCATACCTCCTGATGAACGGTGAGCCAGCACAAGACATTCAAACATCTGTCACGTTTAGTATCGATCGGGAACTCCTCGAAGAACAAGACCTAGAGCCGAAATCCATTGCCCTCTACGAGGCTGCCGACGGAGAATGGGTCCAGTCGGAAACGACAGTGAGCAACGAATCGGATACGGGCTATCAGTTTATCGCAGAGGTATCCTCGCTCGAAGCGGTTACTGTTGCTGAACAACAAGGCGATACAGATGATGACGATGGTCCTGAGGTACTCTCGCTTCCCGTAGTTGGTGGTATAACTCTCGGTGCGCTCCCAGTGATTATTGTCCTCTGGGTACTGCGAAACCGTCGGTGATTTCTTTCAGCGCAATAATACCGATGGAGAACGGCGGCGTTGCGATCGGCCTTGCACACGTTTAGAGAGTGATTCGCATACGAGCGAGCGCACCCCATCTTGTGCGCACTGTAACAAGGAGTAAATGGCTTTGTTGAAACCTTCTTGCTGTCGTGTGATTTGCTGAGAGGCTACTTTGGTATCGGATCTGTGAAAATCGGTGAGAAGAGTGGCTCGTCTCACTGTCAACGCTGAAGGGTTTTAACAGAACCGCTACTACCTACTTCGAATACCTTGAAAGCAGACGTCAGCTAGTCAGCGCTGTTGTAGAGCTCAAGGAGCTCATCGTGCAGCTCACAGTTGGTTGCGACCGTATCGCCCGCTAAAATCGCCTCCAATGAGCTATTTCCTTCGAAGTCCGTCACTGTACCACCAGCCTCCTCAACGAGCAGCGCTCCGGCTGCGATATCGACCTCTTTCAAATCTTTCACAGTGAGTGTATCAAATACCCCCTCGGCGACGAACGCAAGATCAACCGCAGCAGCGCCCAGCTGCCGAATTCCGAGCGAATCCGTCACAAACGTCTTCATGAGCTCACGGTAACGCTCGTCGTCGATTCCGGCTTCCGAGTAAAAGCCGACAGAATTGAGTGACTCTTCGACCGTCTCAGTTGAGGTGACCGTGAGTTCAGTCGTCGTACCCGAAACTGGCATGCCATCCTCACCGCCAAGATAGCGATACGTGCCCTCACCGCGAACAGCCACGTACACCTCATCGGTCGGTGAGTAATAGATCACACCGGCGTAGAGTTCACTATCCCGTGTTACGGCGATCGAAACACAGTAATGAGGAATCCCGCGTGCGAAGTTGGTTGTTCCGTCAAGCGGGTCGATAATCCAGACACGGTCCCCTTCTAAAGACCCACCTTCTTCTTCGCCAAAGAGCGCGTAGCCATCAGCTTCAAAGTCGTCACCGAGTTCGTCACGGATCGTATCGCGAATGATCGTTTCCGAGCTCGTATCGACTTCCGTGACGAGTTGCTGGGGAGCCTTCGTATCCGCTTCGACGCCCGCATCTGCATTTTCATCGTGAATATCGGCAGCTTGTTTTGCCGCCATGACTGCAACCTCAAGGTCACGGCTATCAATCGGAAGTGCCTCAGTATCAGTCGTATCAGCATCGTCCGCCGCTACAGCCCCTGTGGTGCCGATACCTGCAAGGCCGGTCGCACCCATCATCTGGAGGAGGCGACGTCGCGACGTGCTAACTTCAGTTCCGGGCGTACCAGAGTTGGTTTGGTCATCAGTAACCATAGTTCATGCACCTCTATCCAACCTAATAAATACTATCCGTTCGTTAATTAGTATGAGGATTTAATATAATTATGGTTCATATGTCGATATTATTTTAGAAAGATTACTAATTGTTACTTCGGTCGGCAGTATCGGGCTTGCGTCCGCCACAGTCGTTCTCGCAGTTCATGATCTGACGACCTATGTAGTCAGTTAGTAAGGAGGTATCGCTCACCGAAAACAGACAGACACTATTTATTTCTCAAAACGTGTCTTCAGGTTTATAATCTAAATAAAGACAAATTCCATGCAGTATAAATTGAATGTCCACATACTATTACTATTGTTAGTCATCATATTCCTATAAGGGTTTTGTATGCCGGTGTTGTAGCTGCTCACGATGGCTCCTTCAACGTCAGTGGAGGTCCAGAATATCGTCGCTTCAACAAAAATCGCTCAAGAAGTTGATCTCAATACTCTCTGCCAAGATCTCGACAGAGCACAACACAGCACGGGAGCAATTACCTGTCTTACCTACCGATTACAAGAGCCAAAAATAGCAATCAATATTCATCAATCCGGCAAGCTCATCATCACGGGTGCAAAATCCGTTCAAGACGTGTATACAGGCTTCTATCGCCTGTTTGATGAGCTGCGAGAGCTACACATTGATCTGTTGAATCCACCGCACATATCTATTGACAATGTAGTAACTAGTGCTGATCTTGGTCAGTCAGTGGACCTTGCTATGATTGCTATTACATTGGGAGTCGAACAAATCGAGTATGAACCAGAGCAATTTCCAGCACTTATCTATTGGCTCGAAAAGCCAAGTGCGGTTGTGATGCTATTTGCAAGTGGGAAAATGGTTATTACTGGCTGCACAACCAAAAAGACGGCAACAGAGGTACTCGAGATCGCTGTCTCTCAAGTGCTTGATGCATGATCTTCTGTGAACGGTCGTGGTCGTATTTCTCTGTTTTCTGTAGTGTAGTTACAGCTGATATCTTCCCCGTATCAATATTCGAAATGTCTATCGGATGCATGGCTTCGGCGAAACGCTGTACAGCTCTTTGAGAGAGCTGTCGATTTTTATCGGACGTTCTTGCAGGCACTTAATTCCGTGCAGAAGTCATTCAGCGACAACGTCTATGGCGTTCTTGCCGAAGAGGGAAGCTGGTAATTTCTTTCACGTAGTGAAGGAACGTCTCAATAGAGCTAATCACAAGATGAGCTTCAACAGTGATAAGCTCGAGTCCCAGTACGGAAATACGATCCCAGAGATCAACGACAATACCTTTATCGAGAATTCGGTCCAGTATTTCTGCTAGACTTGACGTGCTTGGTCGAGCTGAACTCATAGTCCCATCGTGAATAGATACCATATCTGTACCCTCTTAGTGTTTCGTAGATAATTGCTGCCCAGACTGTGTAACATATCAATCAGAATAACCACCTGTCTTAAAATGAGCGCTAAAACAGTTCGGTATTGTCATATTGTTCACCAGTAACCCATGTGGCCTAACAAATATTACTGGAACAGGGTTAAACTCATAATTCGATATCAAAGACAAGCACGAGTAGTCTGAAACGGTCGCGAGTTAGTCGGTGCCGTCGTGATCACAAGAAGCTCATCGTAGAGTTCCAGTTGGTTACGAGCATGTCTCCCGCTAGAATTGCCTCCAACGATCTCTCTCCTTCACAATCCGTCACCATCCCCCCAGCCCACACCGCCGAATTGGCAGGGACTTCATCAAAGGGATCCTCAAGCGTCGTCTCCCCAACTTGGAGTACGAGACTCTGATCGTGAGCCAAATGAGTATTCAATCGGGTTATCGAAGACAGTAGAATGGAAACTCCTATTGCCTTAACCTATAGTACTGAGATATGGTAGCACAACGTGTAGACAATCTTCCTGCAATACTAGACGGGATCTAACAGAACAACCATGTCCAGTGTCGAACGTGCGCGATCAGCCGTCTCGCGCAATTGGCTACGGATTCTGTTCGCAGTAATTATCATTCTCTCGATCGCCGTTCTCGTTAGTGGCGCAACCGCTGACACTCTCTCAACGGCAACGAAAGAGGACGTCCCACGCGCCGAGGAGGCCGACGGTCATACGGTCATCACTGAGTCAGGGCGAGCAGGCACGATCACTGCGTATGAACCCGATGGGAGCATTCTCTATTATGAGAACGAACGGACGAAGTATTTTGACGTCGATCCCGTCGAAGACGACCCGATGACCGTCGAATACACGGCGACTGATACCATCCACACCGAGGGGCCGAAATGTGGCTCGCCCCCATGTGCGCGAAACGTCATCGAGCAGACGGACTTGGAGACCGGCGAGACCGAGGTGCTCTACGAGCGGTATGACTACACGGAGACGGCTGCCGAGTGGCACGACGCCGATCGCATCGGCGAGAACCGCTTTATCGTTGCCGATATGGTCGCTGATCAGGTGTTTATCGTCAACACCGAAACAGAGATTATCGAGTGGACGTGGGATGCGCAGGCTGACTACCCCATTGAAGAGGGCGGCCCGTTCCCCGGTGATTGGGCGCACATCAACGACGTCGAGTACATCGACGATCCCGAAAGCGAGGTCGACGGGACGATCATGGTCAGCATGCGCAACCAAGATCAGGTCGTCTTCGTCGACCCTGAGGAGGGCCTCCAAGAAGAGTGGACACTCGGAGCCCAGAATGATCATGACGTTCTCTACCAGCAGCACAACCCCGACTACATTCCGACCGATCAAGGCGGACCCGCTATCGTCGTCGCCGACTCGGAGAACGGCAACATCGAAGAGTACCAGCGCGAGGGCGACGAATGGACTCAGACGTGGGAGTGGTCCGACGAGTGGATGCAGTGGCCACGGGACGCTGACCGACTACCCAACGGCAACACGCTCGTCGTTGATAGCCATGGCAATCGCGTCATGGAACTGAGTCCCGATGGCGAGGGGGGCTGGGAGGCCGTCTGGGAGGTCGGCTCAACGATGCCATATGACGCCGAGCGCCTCGAAACCGGCGACGAAAGCGAAGGTGGCGAAAGCGCCCAGCAACTGGGCTACGAGTCCCAGACGCCGAGTGATGCCGATGGAGTCAGTGACAGCGCCGAAAGTGACAGCGGGTTCGACCCGCTCCAGGTAGTTGTGGGGATCTACGATGAGATCGGCCTTATCATCGAATCGTTGCTTCCCCACCGGATTCTCAATGCTATCCTGTTCATCACTCCGGTGTGGATGACCACCCCTCACTACGCTGCCGTGGCTGTTGGTGCCCTGACTACAATCGCATGGTTCGGAATCGAACTCGGTTGGCAGCTGTATGACAGGGGAATCCGAGCGCGACTCCCCGTCTACCAGAAGCGGTAGTAGTGATATTCAGTCATCGATTTTACGTTACGAAAAGATAGTCTGGCGCTGCTGACAAGCAATACTGATGTATTTTCGTATTCACAGCGATCTATGGACTGGGAACTCGCGCTATTTCGTGTCGTTGCGGTTCTCACGCATGCTCTCGTTGGCTATGCGCTCGTCCAGGCGTTTACAGACGTCAACCCAACCGTCGGTGTTATCGTTGGAATTCTTCCCGACGTCGATTTCTTCTTCCCAGCGGCTTGGGGAACACCATTCGTTCACAGGGGGATAACGCATACATTGTTGTTCGTCGGTGTGGTCGTCGCCGTGGCTACCCTATTTCGCTCCTCCAAGCGACTTGAACTGGCAAGTGGCCTCGCCGTTGTCTCGCACTTGGTGATTGATTCAGGATCACCCATGGGGGTACAGTGGTTGTTTCCACTTGATTTTCGTGTGAGTGGTGATCTCCCCATTCATGATCCGGTGGGAACACTCGTTCTTTGGACGCTCTCGCTTGGGGTACTCGTCTGGCAAGGCCATGTGCCGCTGACTCTGTCAGATACTGGATAATGATCACTGATTCTGCCGCCTCTCTTTGATTGAAACTGACAATGGAAGGATTCGTCTGAACATCGAACACACAGTGACGACGACCTCAAGAGAATCTAGTTGTTTAAAGATCCAGACCTTCCTTCAACAGGCATGGCCGGTTGGGATTGGCGAGCACTGCTTATCGGGTTCGCGGAAGCGTTTGCTCTTTTGAGTGGCCTCTTTCTCGTTGTCGGTGCTGAGCCCATCTTCAACTCACTCGCCAGTGCTAATCTCACGCTCGTTGGGACAACACTCATCTGTGCCTTCCTGTGGCTCAGTGCTTTGGGGGCTCGTCCTTCGAACGGTACTCGACTCTCTCGAGATCTCCATTTCCGGCGGCCTGTCGTTTTTCGTCTATACCAGTGCTGCTTTCGCAAACAACGTTACTCCGTTTGGCCAGGCCGGTGGTGAACCCATTGCAGCCCTCTTGATCTCAAAGGTCACTAACGCTCGCTATGAGACTGGGCTTGCGAGCATCGCGACTGTCGACATGCTCAATGTCGTCCCGTCACTCTCGTTAATCCTCGTCGGGGTCAGTTATTATGCGACGACCGCCGTCGTTGGCGAGCGTCTCCAAATAACTCTCGGGACAGCGTTAGCCCTTATCGCTAGTTTGGGACTCCTTATGAGCGCCGTCTGGCGGTATCAAGGTTTTATCACCGACGAACTCCCGAAACATATCGCGAAAATTGTTGCTTGGTGTCCAATTGGAACAGCAGACTCAAGGATCATCGCTGCGACCCTCTCCCGCCGCATTCACGGATTTTTCGACAAATTCAGCCAAATAGCAACTCAGCGGCATCATCTTGCGATTGCGTTCAGTCTCTCATTGCTCGGGTGGCTCCTACAGGCCATTGCATTGGTGGCCGCATTCGCAGCGATCGGTTACAATGTCCCACTCTATATTGCGATCTTCGTGATTCCACTTGGAAACCTCGCCGGAGCGGCCCCGTTACCGGGCGGTCTCGGTGGTATTGAAGATGCGTTTATTGTACTGTTAGTCCCCACAACAGGACTCCCTGTCACCACTGTCACTGCAGCGGTTCTGATCTATCGAGGAGTGATCTATTGGCTCCCGGTGATCATCGGTGGGAGTTCGATGGCCGCGTTCAGTGTCCGAACAATAGCATAGGTTTGTCGGTTACTCGTGTAGAATCGAACGAATTTGCGTTACTTGCCAGTTGTTAACACGCGCAGTTGCTGGACCACCTTACTCACAGATAGTATCGATTTCAGAATGAGCAAAGAACTCTAATTGCTGTTGATCAAGCGGAAGCGAAGCAATCTCTCCTGCAACACTAATGATGAGTTTGTGAGTGTCCTCTCCCTCATTACTATTTATCCACGGCGACAGAGCAAACCCCGTTTCCCCATTCAGCCGACAACTATTGAGAGTAGTCTCTGCGAGAGTTCGTTCGATACAGGTCTGGAGCATCTCGAGTTGGTCTCTATCACACTGAAATGAGAGATCCGTGTCTGCTGTTGTAATATGTATCTGATAACCCTCTGGTGAACCATCCACAGATTCGATTTGTAATCCTTCCACGCAGAAGACCCCACTGAATTACTCTTTGCGGACGAAGTGTATAATTCTACTGCCTTAGCCTAACAAAAGGAGCCTATCGCACATGCACCGTGGGACACAGACCAGAAATACCGTGCCGTAACCGAGAACTCGACAAGAATTTCACTATGGTGTCGGTAGGATATACCAATGGCAATTTCGTCTGAGATTGTTTCGACACTCCATGACTCCGCCCCGTCAGTATGCGAATGGACCTCTACAGTCGGTATTGGCCTCTTCTTGAGAAGCGCTGCCACCGTTCCGGACGTCTCTGTCACTACCAGTGCTCTCAGAAGGGGTATCGACAAGAGCAACGAGGCACAGACGTCGTTCGCAGTGCGGAGCAGTCAATAGATGGCCGAAAAGTATGGGAGCCGGGAACGGGAGGAGACCGGAATGCTCACGGTCGGGACGCTGCTTAATGATGAGTGAGTCTGGCTCACGGTCGCACTTCTCGCTGGCAGCATCGTTGTCACGAGCTACTACCTTACCCATCCATATCCGTCGTACGCGACGGCGCTGTTCCCTCACATGGCTGAGGTGCTGCTCGAAAATGGCTACCGCAGGCCCGAGACCATCCCGTACTATACGGAGATGGGGTGCCCTTCGCCTACCCGCCGCTCATGTTCTACGTTACGGCCGTCATGATCGGCACTGGGATCGACCCGATCCAGATCACACGTGACGTGATACGCTCGCGAAGACAGAACCGACGAATCCGTTTCTACCACCCATATATGTATCCCACACCTCCCTCACCTGTCCTGCAATATCACGGCCCATGGTCGACGCGTTAGAGACAGCGATGAAAAGATCCGACGATTCATCTCCGTTTACGTCACTGGCTCCATGCAGTGGAAGCTAAACGCCCAGCGCGGACGGCGAGATTGGTACATCGAGTGGCTGTACGAGGTTCCTGCAGTGTTCGTCCAGCGAATAAGCCAAGCAGCGTTCCTCGTCGACGATACGAAGCTCCAGCTGGAAACTCTCACGTCAATCCCTGGGATCAGGCCTGCGTCCGCCACAGTCGTTCTCGCCTTCCATGATTCGATGAACTACGCAATCGGTGATCGATACATGATTGCAGCCCTCCTCGGTGACGACCGAGCACTGCGACGTTCTGTCTACCTGCGACTCCTCGCTGAGCTCCGTGACCGAAACTCTGGTGAGATCGATCTCCAGACTGTCAAGACGGCATGCTATCAGCAGTATTGAGATACCTACGATGGCGGCCGCTGATGAGGAGCGTATTCGTTGAGTAGGACTAACAGAGGGGAGTCACTTCGAAGAGAGTCTCCCTTGTGCAACATTCTGTATCCGAGGACGTTTTGTTGCACAAGGCTGACCAAAGCAAACGATGGTAATCCGTGCGCACAGTCGCAGATGGTACAATTAGTACTCTGTTGAATTCTCAGAATGTGACCTGAATGGGGTGCTGCATACAGAGGATGAGTTCAGCAAATCCGTATCCGTTTCTCCTCCTGAACCCATCGCTACCTGAGGAATCCAGCAGAGCCAGAACTTTCCGAGGATATGCCGCCGTTAGCTCTCGTCCCAAAAGCTGCGGTCTGCTGCGTGTACGGCCCCCACCGCGCGATAGTATTTCGTATCTGCTGGCGCGGATTGCGATGGTCTGGCCGTGTTGCAATACTCAGTGGCACACTCGAGGCTAGCTCTCTCGACGGAGGATATGGCGGACCCAGCGACTGGCTCAGAGACTCACGCAGACGCTTTGAGACAGGCCTCGTGGACGGTCTCGTTGTCCTCGTTCGGCCGTCGGGATTGGCCAGGCACGATGGGGTCGCCACAGATTGCACAGCGCAGCTGTGTGGTCTCACTCGCTGCTTCGGTATCGAGATCCACTGTGAGATGCTCCATCACGTCGTTGGATTCGGTCACAGCGCTGTACCCAAGTGCGACGACACCAAGACCCGCTAGCACGCCGCGCACGGGCTTACCCTGCCGGAGCGACCGGAGTGCGACGACCGCGAGCCCGGCGGGGAGGACTATGCGGATAAGCCAGTGACGATTGCGAAGATTCTTCGTCAGTTCCATACTCCCTCTTCGTTCTCCGGATACTTGTGCTCATCCGTGCTTTCGGCGCGAGATTGGACGGCGCGACCCGGGAGCACCCGGCCAATCCCGCCGGTCGCCTGGCCGACGGATTCGGTACTCCCTCTCGATCTCTTCACCGCCGTCACAGGGGTCTTGCAGATTGGAAGAGCACTCGATGTCCCGAGTCGTCCAGGGATTAGAACGGAAGACAGCATCCGGATTTTAATCAGATTACGCAACATTCGATTGCCCAGCAGTAGGTGCAGCAGGATGTAATTACAATATGCCGAGATATCCGCGGATTCGTTCTACGAGATAGGCGCTTTGTATTCAGCACGACTCCTAAAGCCGATCACCGCTTGAGGAATTTCAACACGGCCAAATCGTCGTATGACCCTGACAAAACCAACTCCTAGGTTAAAGAACGGTCACCTCACAGAATATCGTCTGTCGTCTCGCTGTCCGGAACGGTTCGAGGTCCGTCTACCGCAGCCCGTACAGAACACGCGGTGCCAGCAGGGTTGAATCAGGCAACGCAGACAACGACTCGGGCTCAAACACGAAGACACGCCTGTTCTGATCGAACGGTGCCTGATCACCAGGAGAGGACACGTATTCCCACCGGAGCTCTTCCAGACAGAGACGCATCAAAGCGATTCAGACAGGATCTACAGGTAAGGCTGACTATGGCATAGATCATTAATACAAGTGAGTAAAGTTAGCGTCGCCAATGGGCGACAGGCTGAAGCAGGTATTATGCATGAACGACGTTTGTCGCGGTTCAAACAGGCACGTTAATATTCTATGTCAAGATCACTGAACGGAGCACTCATGACTAGAGGGAACCTATGCAAACGGAGGACTACAGTCAAGTGAGTTCACACCATCTCGGGCAACTCTACTCATGGATTACCCAAGTCAAGACGGTACTCAAAGAGATGATCCGCCTTGCAAAAGTCATAGAATTACCATTTCTCGCCGCAAGTATTGCATACTACGCGTTCGCTACGCTCATTCCGTTCTTCATTGTCACATTTATCGTTATCTCTGCTATCGGTGGCGATGACCTCGCAATACAGATTATTACCATCACCCAGGAATTTCTGACACCAACCAGTCAAGAACTCATTCGTAACGCCGTTACGAGCACAGAGGGGCGATTAGGTGTCATTGTCGGAGCGATCTTCCTTTTCGTCTGGAGTGTGTTTCGACTCCTCAGAGGCCTTGATATCGCATTTTCCGTAGTCTATAAGACAAAGACATACCTCCCAATTATAGGTCAGATTACAACCGCTATAATGTTATTCGTTGCACTTTTAGTCGCTGGAAGCGGATTAGTTGGAATCAGTGTCTTATTTACAATACTTCCAGATGTACCATTACTCGGTGTGATGAGTATAGTAGGCGTACTAGTCGTTTTGACCTTGGTGTTCCTGCCGGTCTATTACCTGCTCCCGGATATCGACCATTCGGCGGCCGAAGCGCTCCCTGGAGCGATCATTGCAGCATTCGGTTGGGTAATCCTGAATACTAGCTTCGGACTCTATGCGGCAAATGCAGGCCGATACGAACTATATGGTGTGCTTGGTGGTGTGTTGCTCTTACTTACCTGGTTCTATATTGGTAGTATGATACTCTTGGTTGGTGCCGTAGTGAATGCCGTACTCTATAACCGATCAACGGATACCAGCGTCCAAGTGAATCAATCTGCTTTAAATTGAAATGTTCAAGACACTATTAAAGGGCTCGCAAGCAGCGTAGAGTGAGTATCTATAGAAGATTCAATAACTCGCTACACGAAAGAACGTCCGGCTCACAGAATATCATCTGTGGTCTCTGCTGTCCGGAACGACTCGAGGCCTGTATATCGCAGCCCGTACGGAACACACGTTACCAACGAAATGGGATTGGACAACGCCGACACCGACTCGGGCTCAAACACACCGACACGCGTGTGCTGATCGACCGGTGTCTAATCGCCAGTAGAGGACGCAAGCGAGCGTGACACTGGTGCCACACTCGTCGGCACGATCTCTTTTATTCGTACACCATACGTGACGGCCCCAACAGCACCGATGATATACAGTCCAGCATATTCCGGATTCTACCCGACACGGACCAATCCCCGGGCAGTGGTCTCCTCGAGAAATGGAATGCCATCTTCTCGGGAGGGAGAGATTACAACCTTCGGGTCAGCAGCTCCCGGAAGTTCGCGCAGAGAGACCTCGCCGACTACAGCGTTTGCGCCACCATCTCCAAGCTTTCGTTGAATGGGTGAGTCGGTGGCTGGTGAGTAAAGAGACCTCACCTAGTAGCACGATAACTGCTCGCCAACTATTGGATCATTCATCCAGTTTCTGAACAACGTAGAGGTACTGTGTTAGATTGAAGAAGGTGTTTCCCAGGTCGTCAGTTTCCTGTAGATCATCAATCCAGGATCATGAGTAAGCCGATAATTTTGTAAGAACTTGTGGGCGAGGAATGCTCTCGACAGTCATGGACGCGAATATCGCAAGCCGTACTGGTTTCAGTGCCCGAACGTGCATATCTAGTGTTCATGACTGATTGGCGCTCGGTCGGTATCGGGTTCGTTTTGCAAGTAGTGTTCGGAATCATCGCGTTTGCGTTCCTAGGGGTCGGGACCGCCATCGCTGGGTTTCTCGCTGGCCTCGTCTCGGCCTACCTCACCAATCATGATGCCAGAGACGGTGCCTGGCACTCGCTTCTCTCCGGCGCTCTCGGTGGGATTATTATTGCAACTATCGCCGGTGTCGCTATCTCCCTCCTTGGCTTCGCACTCGGCTCATCAGAACTGGGGGCACTGTTCGGCGGAAGTGTAGTGGCTATCGGGGTTCTGATCGCATTCCTTACCGCGATCCCGAGTTCGGTCGGTGGTGCAATCGGTGGGTACATCAACTGAAAATGATGGATCACTAACGGACTACGACCGCAAAGCGATACCGACACCGGTCACATCGGGCATCCGACCCTTCGGTGTCTCGCTGGACCGCTCTTCTTAGTGACCGAAGCTCAAGAAGGCATACTACCAGTCGTACCGAGATACATACGATATCGGCCGTTGATGATGAGCGTATCTGTTGACTAGGACCAATAGGGGGGTAGTCGCTTCTCAAAGAGAGTCTCCCTTGTGCAACACCTCGCATCTAAGGACATTTTGTTGCACAAGGCCGACCACGTCAAGAGATGGGAGTCTGTGCACACAGCCGCAGATGGGACAATCAGTACTCTAGTGAGACACTCAGAATGTGAGAGGAACGAGGTGCTGCACAGGGATTGTATTCAGCACGACGACCCCATTTCTTTCAGACATTCTCACTGAACTAACTCTAGTATGCGTGACTCTTGAACGGTCATCTTGACGAAAATAGTGTTCGAGAGCGATTGCCGTTCAGGTGGACACGTTGCCACGCGTCCAGCCAGGATCGTGGCCCGTACGATCTATGAGATCAGACCGACACGCCGGACAGTAGTCAGGAGTGACGGATTCAGTTCGGGGAACGTACACTGCGCCGCCACACTTCACGCACGCATCCGCGACGATGGTCGCACAGTCCGCACAGACGTTGAAGTCGTCAACCGTGAGGTCACGCAGGGGATCGAGCTGTTTATCGAGGAGATACTCGTCGATGACCGTCTGGCAGTTCTGGCATGGTTTCATGGCGATGCATTTTCTCCCTCGTGACCGTACGGTAAATACCTGTCCCGAACCCGAACTGACTGCTGAAATTCGAACGAATTGTACGCGTGACCAATCGTTCCACAGATCTCGTAAAAGAAGAGCCGTGGTACCGCGACGCTCGGAAGTGTTATCAGTCGCCGGGGACTACATTTGTTTGCAATGGCAAACGGAAAAGTTGATTTCTTCAACGATACTGGCGGCTACGGTTTCATTTCGACTGACGACGGCGATCTCGACGACGACGAAGACGTCTTCTTCCACATGGAGGATGTCGGCGGCGAGGACCTCACGGAAGGTACTGAGGTTGAGTTCGACATTGAGTCCTCACCGAAGGGGCCTCGCGCGGCGAACGTCGTCCGACAGTAATACCGAGACACACTCGTCGCTCACAGCGACAAACACTACCCTCGATTTTTTAGACGGTTACTCGTTCCAGCGGAGGCTATCTATACACGCCAGAAACATCGAGATCGAAAACGGTGCGTAACCGAAGATTGCAACCGTTAGGTCAGCAGTCCCAGGAAGCTCACGCCGAGAGATCTCGCCAACCACAGCGTTTGCACCACCGTCCGGTGTCCACCCCTCTGGGTCTCGTTCTTGTTCTCGCCCATCTCCTGACTGTGGCTCACGGAACTCTATCACGTCTTGAACCAACCCAGCAAGCGATCCAGCGTCAATTGTATCGAATTGCAACAGTAGATTGTGAATTTGCTCGTGCTGTAGCCCAGAGTCCTCTTGGATCTCGAGAAACGTGAGTAGCTATGAGGGAGAGATACTCCGAATTCGATCACGATACTCTAAGCCACGAATCGTATTGACCACAGTATCGGTATCATCATCGCCAAGGTCACTTTTGACGGTTGCCGGCAGGAAGGCACCACGAGGATTGCCGCCATTTCCAGATGTGTGCTTGCCTTTGGGGACGTAGAGACAATAGTGATTTTTAGAAAACAGTCATTATTTAACCCCTAATCGGTGGCTCTGACAGGTAATATAATCTAAGACGGGTTTCCCTTCTCA
>NZ_LTAZ01000018.1 GCF_001593955.1 Halalkalicoccus paucihalophilus
TCCATTTCGAGTTCGATGAGCCGGTTGAGCTCGACAGCGTACTCGATGGGCAGTTCCTCGGTGATCGGCTCGATGAACCCGCTCACGATCATCTGTTTGGCGTCGTCATCATCGAGACCACGGGATTGGAGGTAGAAGACGTCCTCGTCGCCGATCTTCCCCACCGTAGCCTCGTGGGCGACGTCGACCTTCGACTCGTTGATCTCCATGTACGGCATCGTATCCGATACGGACTCGTTGTCGAACATCAGCGCGTCACACTCCACCGACGTACTGGAGTTCTCCGCCCCGTCCGAGATGTGCACGAGTCCACGATAGTTCGTCCGCCCGCCGTCCTTGCTGATCGATTTCGATTCGATCGTCGAGTTGGTGTTGGGCGCGTTGTGATACACTTTCGCCCCGGTGTCGATGTCCTGGCCCTCGCCCGCGAACGCGATACTGATGTGGTTCGCGCTCGCCCCGCGACCTTTCAGGATCGTACACGGGTACAGCATCGTCGCCTTCGAACCCATCGAACCGGAGACCCACTCCATCCGGCCGCCCTTCTCGGCGATGGCGCGCTTGGTGTTGAGGTTGAAGGTGTTTTTCGACCAGTTCTGCACGGTGCTATATTGGACGTGGGCGTCCTCGCCGACGAACACTTCGACGCCACCCGAGTGCAGGTTGTGCGTGCCGTACTTGGGTGCTGAACAGCCCTCGATGTAGTGGACTTCCGAGCTTTTCTCGGCGACGATCAGCGTGTGTTCGAACTGGCCCATCCCTTCCGAGTTCATGCGGAAGTAGGCCTGAACGGGCATCTCCACCGTTACGTTTTCGGGAACGTAGACGAAGCTCCCACCGCTCCAAACGGCGCCGTGGAGCGCGGCGAACTTGTTGTCGCTGGGCGGGACACACCGGGTCATGAAGTGTTCCTTCACGATCTCGGGGTGTTCCTGGACGGCCTCGTCCATGTTCATGAAGACCACACCCTTTTCCTGCCACTGTTCTTGCATGTTCTGGTAGACGACCTCGCTCTCGTACTGGGCGCCTACCCCCGAGAGCGATTCGCGTTCGGCTTCGGGGATGCCGAGTTTCTCGAAGGTGTCCTTGATGTCCTCGGGGACGTCTTCCCAGGAGTCGACGCTGCCCCGTGCTTCGACGTCGGGGCGGATGTAGGGAATGATCTCCTCGACGTCGAGTTGGGTGAGATCGGGTTGGCCGGGCCAATCCGTCGGGAGTGGCATGTTCTGGTAGTGCTCGAGCGCTCTGAGGCGACGGTCGAGCATCCAGTCGGGTTCGTTTTTGTCCTCGCTGATGAGGCGAACGACCTCTTCGGTGAGTCCTTTTTCGGAGCGGAAGGCGGATCGCTCCTCGTTTTTGTGGTCGAAGCGCTCCTGGTTTTTCGTGAGTTCTTC
>NZ_LTAZ01000019.1 GCF_001593955.1 Halalkalicoccus paucihalophilus
AGCCAAATCCGCGCGAGATTTCCATAGTCCAGCAGGTCGACGACGGTTTCCATATGCGTATTGAACGCCTCGATCGCTTCACGCTCGATCCGTTCGATGCGCGTCCGAAGCTCTTCGAGCTCCGCGTTGATCTCCTCACGCCGGGCTTCCAGCTTCCCCTGCTCGTCGAGTTGTTCTTCGAGATTCTCGATATCCTCTGCGAGGGCATCGCGCTTGCGCGCAAGCCGATCGCGTTTGAGTTCGAGCTGTGTGACTTGCTTTTGGGCCGCGAGGAGCTCTTCGTCGTCGTCGGTGGTTTCAACGGCCGACTCCAAGTCCTTGATCTCCTCTATAAGCTCCTCCCGCTGTGCTTCGAGTTCAGTAATTCGATCAGTCCGATCAGCAAGTTCTGACTTGGTCGTGTCAAGCGCTCGTTCGAGTTCAGTACGCTTGTCTCTCGTGGTGGTGTACTCCTTTCGTTGGGCTTTGAGCTCTTCGAGTTCTCTGTTGAGTTCGTTGCGTCGTTGAACTTTCTCTTGGCGAAGGTCCTGCAGGCGCGAGACCGTCGATTCGATCTGTTCAGTATCGACCTGCGAGCCACACGTCCAACATGTGACGTCGTCTGATTGGTCCGCAAGCAGTTGATCCGTGATTGCACCCCCGTCTGCTTCCGTCTCGGACGATTCCTCTCCACCAAGGAGATCAGTCATACCCTCTTCAGTGATCCGCTCGTTGAATTGGATGACCGTCTGGAGTTGAGAGATGATCTCGTCGAGTTCTCGCTTTCGACCACGGATCTGCTCGATTTGACTCGCGAGGTCGTCCAATTCGTCCTCGTCAACAGTCGAAAGATCTTCGAGTTCGGCTTCGAGCTCAGACCGTTCGGTTTCGAGCGAGGCGACACTCTCTTGTTCGGTTTCGAGATCGTAGGTGACGTCCTCAAGTTGGGATTGTGTCTCCCGGAGCGAATCGAGCTGTTCGGATCCCGTATTTTCGGAGTCGGACTTAGACTGCTGGACTGTCTCCAATGCGTCACGTGCCTCGTCGAGGTCCTCTGTAGCCGTCTCGAGTTTATTGGTAACGCGTGCGTATTCTTCTTCGAGTGAGTCTCGTTCACGGCTGGCTTCCGAGAGTTCACTGAGTTGGGTGTCGATGCCGCGTTTTTCGGCTTGCAGCTGGCTGATCCGGGCTTCGATCTCCTCGACATCGACGGGACGGAGGATGAGTTCTCGAAGGTCTTCGTTACGAACGACGGCCCGTCGAGCCGGATTGGATTCAAGCAGGAACGCGAACAGGTCGGCCAGTTGTGAATCTTCGAGATAGGGATCGCCGGTGAACGCGACGCCGTCGGCGGACCGTGTGAGTTCACGTGTGTAGGTCTCACCGTCGAGGGCAAGGCTCACATGTCCTTGGTCGGCATCGCCTTTGAGTGATGCTCGGTCGCTGCCGAGAGCGGCCATCAGCGCTTGGAGAAAGGAGGTTCGATTGGTGGCGTTTCTGCCGGCGAGGACGGTGACACCGGGTGTAAATTCGACTGAGGTAGAGTCGATGCCGCCGATGTGTTCGACGTCGACGGCAGCAGTCGTCTCTTGGAGTGAGGGCATT
>NZ_LTAZ01000020.1 GCF_001593955.1 Halalkalicoccus paucihalophilus
ACTGCTCTTGAAAATGCAGGTGTCATCAAAACGTACGCCCCCGAACTCGACTACGAACGAGCCGGGTTCCCACTTCGTGTACAGTTCATCTGTACAACCTCAATGGACCAACGCCACCAAGCAGCAAAAGACGCGTTAGACGTCGGTGGTATCATCACCGTCCAGGAGATGGTAACCAGTGAGCGCAACCTCCGTATTGAAGTCATTGCGACGAGTTCGGAAGATCTGACCGAGATCACGCGTGAACTCGGGAATCTCGACCTTGCCATTCACACCTCCGAGATCATCACGAACACGTTCACTCAGCCGTTCAACTACTTTGAGCACAGTCGGTCTCGAGCTGAAGCTTCTGAAGCCTCTGAAGACACTACAATCGAGCACGCTCCACCTGCTGATCAAGAGTGAATTTCGTTACAACTCCTGTGAATTTCACACTAAACATGATATTGAGCAGAACATTAATAAGGAGTAATCGCGTTACTATTGCGTGAGAGGGGTCAGCGAGAAACCTGCAGAAAAGGTGCCTCTGACACACCTTGCCCCCTCTC
>NZ_LTAZ01000021.1 GCF_001593955.1 Halalkalicoccus paucihalophilus
GTCTTCCGGATACCCCCGGAACACGATCGCTTGGGCGTTCTGCCCATCGATATTGTGCGTGAACGCAAACGTACACCGCCGGACTTCCACCCGATCACCCGCCGTCAAATTCCCTTCATCCCCGTTCTCCGCTAGCGTGTGCATATCCACCGCGTGCGACGTCGTGATCGGACCGAACACCGAATCCTCCAGTGTATACCCACACTCGGGATGGCCGAACCCGCTGATCGCATGGCGCGTCGCGTTGAAATAACTCATCTCGATCCGCGGATGCCCATTGAAGATGTCGATCACATATCCTGCGCCCACCATCATACAATCGTGCCCGTAGATATGGTGGATGTGCGGCGAGACCGGCAGCGACGCCGTCCCGACCGCAATCGCCTGTACCGGCCACCCGTACAACTCGCAGTTGTCGATCTCGATCTCGTCGCTCAACAGACGCAGCCCGCGAGCATAGCGTTGCTGGCGCATCGCCTGGCGGTCAGCGTACGTGTCCCCATCATCGAGTGGAATGTATCCGGGGTAGGCGGGATTGTCGTTGTAATCGTGGAACGGCCCGCGGTAGCGCACGCCGCTGATGCGGGCGTTCCCGCGGACGGTGATCACGCCACGGCCGTTCGA
>NZ_LTAZ01000022.1 GCF_001593955.1 Halalkalicoccus paucihalophilus
CATTTCCAGATGTGTGCTTGCCTTTGGGGACGTAGAGACAATAGTGATTTTTAGAAAACAGTCATTATTTAACCCCTAATCGGTGGCTCTGACAGGTAATATAATCTAAGACGGGTTTCCCTTCTCAGAGGACATCACTTCTGATACAATATTTTATAATCATAATAACTACACATATCTGGTTTGATAGGTAATGTATGAAGCGTCGACAGATGCTCATCGGAACTGGTACCATGCTCGCAACTGGCCTCGCCGGCTACTCCAGCGCTACCCTAGCGCACGACAGCGAGGATGACCACACGAAATCAGAAACGAACAGGCATAAGAAACGAGACTCGAAGAAACATAAAGACGAAGAGGAAGAAGACTACGAAGGCATTCCCGGATTCGATCGTGAGGAGTTCGAACTCGACAGCGATGTCGTTCATGTGAAAGAGCTCACGTTCCACAAGGGAACGCTCGAACTCAGTGTCATCGTTGAGACGACCGACAGGGAGGTTCTCGCTGAGGAATTACGAGCCCTTGTCCCTGCATTCAACCAAGCAATTCATGAGGCAGATGCCGAGGAGTTCTTCGAAGCAGTTGAGGAATTCAAATTCGCCCTTTATGATGAGTGCGACGTCCGTCGAGCCGCACTTTACTTGGACGTGGAGTGGCTGCGTGA
>NZ_LTAZ01000023.1 GCF_001593955.1 Halalkalicoccus paucihalophilus
ACTTTTGATTAACTCACAAGTCAACAGTGGAAGTAGCGGGGTCGCCGCTGTCTCTAAAGTGTAACCACTCTCTGCTGAAATCCTCAGAGGATAAGAGAGTAGTATCAACATTGGTTGACTATTCAAGTACAACCGAGCCGTAAATTGATTATGACCGTCGATACCGAGGTTGACCCGGATCAAACCTGCCCCAAGTGTGGGACAGACGACATACTACCGCGCAACCCAAATGATAGTTCAACCACAGGTGTCTTAGGGAACCTTCAATTCCTTGGGCTATCAAGGAAGACGACAATCGGCCATCAATATCTGCACGTAGAATATTATTGTCCGGACTGTGATCATGAATTCTTTCCCCGTTCTGATCAGGATCAAGCGGATACGAAGAATGCAGTATCATCAGCCCCTGTCAGACCTTCCGATCGCGTCGTCGTTTTATCTCCTTCCGGAGAACGCGAACTAGGTGTTGAAGGTATTGACGCACACATACAAATAGAACTCCCGAATGGTGAACACTGGTTCGATAATCAGGTTATCCTTGATGCACCAGTTGACAGTGATCGTTCTTTGGTGGTGTACGATACCAAAGGTTATCCAATTGGATTAGTATGGGCCAGCTCGGAAGTAGTGAGTATCATGACTCCATTCCCCTAACTAAGTGAAATTAAATGTTCAAATGCGATATGTGATGAGGCATTATATACTTTCACAGGTCTACGGGAGCGTATACCCTACGGAACCCCCGACGAGTGGATGTTCAAGGACTGGAAACTGATTACGAGTGCGCTTGGCGACGCGAAACACGCGGAGTGTACTGCTATGAATGCGACACAGCGACTCGATACTTGAGGACATCGCGTATTACTGGGGTCTTGACGAGTGCGAAAACGAAAGGGTTCTGGTCAGCCTGTACGGAAGCCTTCCTTTCGGACACCCACTGATACCTTAATTCAGTGTTCTGTGTGGGAGTGATAACGCGAGAAGCTGCTAAGAGCGCGGAGCTAGATTCATCTGTATATATATGAGATTACATCCGACTCTGTCGAGGGAACTTTCGCGACAAGCTATTATACATCTTCAACGGGGGTACTGGGGTGAACTCCCGTCAGATCCTCTACCCGCGACCAATCGCCTCGGTCGGGATCAATGTTGAATCGGTCAAGGATGGCCTCTCGTAGGGTGTTCGGGTCGTAGTGGTTATGTGATCCATGATCTCGGCACCGCTGGATAATGAATCTAATCGCAGTATCACTCACATCATCGATTGTTGTCCAGTCCCCTTCGCCGAAGGCCATATCGTTCATATCCCCACGACATCGCTCCGTGGCTTCGATAACAGCGACTTCCACGTTTTTTCCAGCATAGTCCGATCCTAGTGCTACCCGCCCACGGTCATCAGCTCTCAGAGTATCGATTTTCTCTACTTCGATAGTCACTTGTGCCATACAGGGGTATATATCCCCAATCAATATAAATCTAGGGTAATATTGTGGGATAGATATGGGATGATGTCCCCAAATGTATGGCAGGATTATTCAGAGTTATCTTCAGAGATCTATGGGAGAACTCCCCAAGTAAGAAGAAAACTAATGGACAGGCCGATGAGTGTTAGCAAGGCACCATACCCTTGACCAACGTTCCGAGAGATTAACGCCTTCATTTGTGGCTCTGAGTAAGCATTTTCACCGTATCGGCTGATTGATTGATCCAAGACAGATCCTACTCCCATTACTGCATACCCGAAGATGGTGGCTGCACCAGCCAACGTTAGAACCGATCCACGGATATTCCACGAAAAGCGAGGGCAAAACAAAAACAGCAGGAGAAATAAAAACACCCACGCTCGCTCACGAATCTTTTTATAATACTCGTCAGTCACTTGATTAAGACGCTTCTCATGGATTTCTTCTCTATCCGGTTCACCTTCCTCTCCTTCACTGTACAGTACTTCACCTGAGCTAACTCTTTTTACTGATGTCGTCTTTCGAACGACTTGACCAATTATCCTCCGAAGCATAGATAATATAAGAACACTTGATGGAGTGTCTATTTAATCACCATGTTGGTGTTTTCCTCTTCTAGAATATATATTACACATACTACACGATATATAATTTTAATTTATATTTCGAGATATAATTCAGCAACGAGTCGTGATTAGATAGGAGTCCCCTCCGTCACATCGACGTTGGAGTGTTTTCGATTGTAGGCGGCCTAGAATAATTCGGATCAGAAGATGACAATGAAGATTGTCCAAGAAATCCGGAATCTATCATTGAACCTAACTAGAACCACCTGCAGCAAGAGCTTCAGTCAGCCAAGCGTCAGACAAATGGTTCGCAATTGTCACTGGGCTTTAAGACGACCGCCTGTGAGATGATACGCAAAGCTACGGAAAACAACCGAAAGGGCGGCACCGCGCCGACCCCGACAAGGAACAAGGCCTGAACACCTGTTCTTTGTCGGGGTTGGTGCTTATAGTTTGCCCCTCGGAGAGCCGTGGCTTTGCTCAGCCAACCATGACCGCAACAGCCGACGCTACGGACAGGAGCACCGTTGAAGCACTCGCTCAGACCGTTGAAGAGCTTCAAGAAACTGTGAACGAACAAGCCGAACGCATTGAGCAGCAGGCAGAGAAAATCGAACGATTAGAAACGGAAGTTGAAGTCCAAGCATCGAATATCGGTGGCTGTCACTCGCGCGTCTCAGATTTGACTGAGCGGGTTGACGATCTCGAAGACAACCAATCGCAACCCGATCCAACGGGCACGACAGCGGGTGACGGTGGAGGAACAGATGCCCAAAACGATCAAACGCCGCTCGAGCGAATTTGTGGACTCCCCGAACACATTGTCGATCGCGAGCTCACAGCCAACCAGAAGCGCGCACGATTCATCGCAAAGGACGTTCGTGACTACGCCGAGAAGGTACCTGCTGGACTCTTCATGGATAGTCAAACGATTACGAAAGTGATCGCCGCCGCAGAAAGCAAGAAGCCACACACGCAAACCGTGGCACGTGTCATGGACTTTCTCGACGACCTCGGGAAAGACGACATCAAGGTGAAGAAACGCCAGGGGAAGAAGTTCGTTGTCGTCGATCCGGAAGCAGCTAAGAGATATCACAGTCGTTGTGATCGGGGGAACGATGAAACCCCTGGCGAGAGAGTGATCGGAACGGTCTAACCACTCACCGACGAGAATAGTCCGCGAGAGCGAACCACGTAAGCAAGGGTTGGTCTAGTAACAACGCCGAACAAACCTAGTATAGTACAGTAGTAGTGTAGGTAGTAAAAACGATTCTAGCTGTTCTGGCTTCGCGAGGATATCACACCACGGTGTGATTAGAGACAGAAGTTTTGTCTATTGCTCTCTTTCTTATTCTTCATCAATTCAGTCATCTGCTAACCCGCCATATAGTCCAGATGGATCGGGCGCATGTTCAGGCATGTCTGGACCGCTCTGATGCTGCACCGCTTCCACGACCGCTGCTACAATCGCGCACGTCAGGGCTGCAGGCGACTTTCGAACTACGACCATAATTTGATTACTTTCACACTGCTAGCCTGATGTACTTCCGGCTCGAGGACCAACCAAGGCTACAGTAATCACCACCCAGATATGAGTCAGAGGCTCTCCGAATCCGAGCAAGTATTCCGTTCTCCGGTTAGATTAATCTTATTTATTAGCTCTTATGTTCCTTTATTTTTTATAATCTCTCTTAGATTGGGAGATGTTAAACCGTTATTAATAAAAGGTCTCTACATTCGCCATTTTCAATTTGAGCTTGTCTTCTCGTATGTTTCCACAGTCATTGCATCTTTTTGTATTATAATATCTCTTATACTATACTGGGTGATGAGGACTCAATCACAAAGTGGCGTTATAGAAAAGACAGTAGAAAGCTATCAGGAAAAGAATGAGTTGTTATCTATGTATCTTTTGTCATATGTGTTCGTATTTGCTGGCTTAACGTTCTCAAATACGATTGATATTGTTATATTTGCTGTATTCTTCATAATGCTTGGGATATTGCAGATACGGTCAGAAATTCTCCATATTAACCCAATGCTAGGTATCAGAGGATATCATGCATACAATATAACTAATAACGGTCGAACAATACTGGTGATTTCAAATGGTCGAATCGAAGAGAAAATAAAGTTTCCAGAGAATAGTTCTGAATCGAGCACAAAACCATCACACACAAAGATTGAATTGGTTCCACTTGGTGGCACTACGTACCTTGCCCCATAACCATGTCATCAGGTACTGAATCAATTGAAACCCTACGAGATGCACGCGGTTTCGCAGATTCTAGTGTTGATATAGAACTGCTATTAGTACGGAAACAAGAAAACACTCCTGATGTTGGTAAACTTCGGATCGGGGCTGACATTCAAGATAAAATTGCTGAAATCACTATAGAATCTTTAAACACCCATATTAGTAAACTTGAGGATGGAACGGTACAGGCGCGTCCTCTAGACATCGGTAACACAGTAGGAGACGAATCAGTAATCGAATGCGAGCAAATTTCAAATCTTCCTGACACAGAACTGTTCCGTCTACTGGATTCCCGTAGCGATCATGGTTGGACTAGCTATAGTGAAGACCCTAAACCAGACTTTCAGTTTGTCCGGATCAGCGAGCCGGATGGAAAGGTCTTGGTAGGTTTGAAAACGTACACAGATGTAACTGTTGTAGATACTAGTAAAAGGTTGATCCTAACGAATAAGAATAACGCGACCGAATATAGAAGAGTACGAGATAACCTACTGATCTTCGAGCCAAGATTTAGCGCGTTCTGCTATGATGGTTGGATTTTTATTGTTAAACCGAAGCCCTTCGAGAAAGTTTTTGAGATGCGGGAGGAGTACGAACGCTGTGGTCAAGAAGTGATTGATTCTCTAGAGAAAGCTGGCATTACATTTGCTAACCCCGATAAGACAACGAGTTGGTTGATGAGTCAGATCAACATGATGAGGGCAATGTATGAAATTTACGAAAATGATATTCATACAAGAATCACACCGGATATGGTAGAATCATCAATTAAAAAATATAAAATCACGGACCGATATTCTATTGAATACTCTCGAAATGGTGAACAAATTGAGCTGAGTATCGGCAAGTATGAAGACCGGTGGCGGCTCTTAAAATTGCTGGGTGGGAAATTTGCTGAGGACGATATCATGAATTCTCAATGGGAAATTGATGCCGGACGGAGACTGTGAGATTATGAGTTACTCTAAAATGCTTGCTTGTTTTGATTATTCTGCCTTGTCGATCTCGAAGTAAATCTACTACAGAATCCATGACAATCCATCAATAATTCAGACATAGTCTAATAAAAGACTATATACTCTGGTTGAAAGCATCTCAAACAGTACTAATGGCTCGCAAGCAAGTCGGGCGAAATACCGGGAACTCCGGCCGCGTCAATCTTTCCGGATCCGAACTTACTGGCCTCGATCTCGACATTGGTGACACAATCGAGATCGATGTCGCTGAGACCAAAGAGATCGCCCACGCACTGATCAACAGCAAAGAGTCCGATCAGTTCCTTATCGTCACTCCAGTTTGACTACATGCAGACGGAACTTACCTACCGCACGAATCGAGATTTGTTTTCCAACTACTATCTGGACGAGCACCTTCCCGAAACCGAAGAATGGGACGAGATTAGCGAGGACGAGCTCCGCGAGGCATACGAGGAAATCAACGAACTATGGAATCGTGAGAAGGGTACAGCACCCAAGCGCAACGAATCCCAGCTCGAAGAGAAGTTCATCCGGCCGATGTTCCGGAAGCTGGGTATTCCATTCGAGGTCGAAGAGAGTACCAGCCGAACCCAGCGTCGGCCGGACTACGGCTTCTTCGAATCAGAGAAAGCGGCCCGTGGCGCATTCGAACGCCGCGAAGAGGGTGGCGACTTCTACAAGGACACCGTCGCCGTTGCAGACGCGAAACGCTGGGGACGCCCGCTGGACACGCGCGGGAGTGGCGAACACAAGCGTGACTTCGAGAATCCCAGCTACCAGATCCACGTCTACCTTCAGGAGACGTCTGCCCGCTGGGCAATTCTGACTGACGGACAGAAATGGCGACTCTACTACGGCCCCACGAGCCACCGGCTGGACTCCTATTACGAGATCGATCTTCCGACCGTCTTAGAGAAGGGCGACCTCGAGGACTTCAAATACTTTTACCTGTTTTTCCGCCATGAAGCGTTTCTCGAGGACGCAAGCGGGGATAGCTTCCTCGATGACGTCTACGGGGAAAGTAACGTCTTCGCACAGGAGTTAGGCGAGGATCTCCAAGACAACATCTACGATGCGATCAAGGTCCTCTCCGAAGGATTTCTCCAGTATCCTGAGAACAACCTCGACGAGGGCGATCTCGACCGGATACACGATAGCTCGCTTATCTACCTGTATCGGCTTATCTTTGTCCTGTATGCCGAGAGTGAAGGACGTGACCTGCTCAATACGGACAACGACATCTACAAGCAGTCATACAGCCTGAACTCGCTCAAACAGGAGATCGCTGAGGAGCTTGATAGCGCGGATCCGAAGTATCGAAACTGGCAGGATAACCTCTGGTCCCGATTGGGGGAGCTGTTCAAGCTTATCGATCAGGGTAGTCAGTCTCGTGGTATTCCTGAGGAAGACCTCTACATTCCTGCGTACAACGGCGGGCTGTTCCGTACAAACCCGGACGCGACTGACAGCCAAGAAGCGCTCTTTCTTGCTAATCACGAGGTCGGTGATGCGTATCTCGCCCGCGTGATCGAACTGCTCACTCGCAGCCAGAGCGAGGGTGGAAAGATATTCGTCGACTACTCGTCACTCGACGTACGTCACTTGGGGAGCATCTACGAGGGGCTTCTCGAGTATCAACTCAACGTAGCCGACGAGCCATTGACGCTTGACGATGGGGAGTACGTAATTCCCGATGAAGGCGATGAGATCCTTGTGGAAGTAGGGGAGGTCTATCTTACAACAGGCTCTGGTGAGCGGAAAGCGACTGGGTCCTATTACACACCAGAATACGTCGTCGAGTATATCGTCGATAATACGCTTGGACCATTGGTTGGCGACATTCGTGAGGACCTCGTTGGGCAGAGTGCGCGTGGTGACGAACGAGGATTTGCCGATAAGTTCGCCGACCGTGTATTCGATCTGAAGGTTCTCGACCCAGCGATGGGGAGTGGACACTTCCTTACGAACGCTGTCGACTACCTGGCCCGCGAAATTATCGACGCTCAAGAGAAGCAGGCCGCACAGCAGGGAGTCGAGACGGTCGACGAGGAACGGGACATCAACTGGGCCCGCCGACAGGTCGCCCAGCGGTGTATCTACGGCGTGGACCTGAACCCTCTCGCGACAGAACTCGCGAAAGTATCATTGTGGCTACGTACACTCGCAGCCGAGCAGCCGCTCGCATTCCTCGACCACCACCTCAAGACCGGCAACTCGCTGGTGGGGAGTGACATCGAGGACGTACTGGATAACGGCGACGGCGGCGCGAGGACCGACGACGGGCAGCTCACACTGGAGCAGTCATTCGCACACACGCGTCAGCAGGCACTCGAACACGTGATGGACCGGTTCCAGGACTTGCTGGCCATCGACAACGAGACGCTCGCAGACGCCAAGGAGATGGAGGACGTGTACGACGAGGTGCGCGAGGACCCCCTCTACCGGCACCTACTTGCGATGGCGAACGTCCACACCGCCGCGGAGTTCGGCCTCGACGTGCCCAGTGACGCGGACAAGCGCATGGCTGAGGCCCTCCGGAGCGACTCGTGGGACGACATCGAAGGGCAGGACTGGTATCGTTCTGCACAGGCGATGGCCAAGGATCAGAACTTCTTCCACTGGGAACTTGAGTTCCCGATTGCGTTCTACGAGCAGGACGGAGCACGGAAAAAAGACGGTGGCTTCGATGCGGTGATTGGGAATCCCCCTTACATACGGATTCAAGAATTACAGGGACGCAACCCTAAACAGGCGGAGTATCTTCTGAATGAGTATGAGTCGGCTGTAAAGAGTTTTGACATTTATGTGAGTTTCACAGAGAAAGGGCATACACTACTACGCGAGGGGGGTCTGCTTGGCTACATTGAACCTCACAAATTTTTCCAGAGTGATTTTGGAGAAGGGCTTCGTGGATATATTGCTAACGATCAAGCATTAAGAGAGGTACTTTCGTTTGGCCGTCATCAAGTTTTCGAGGGAGTTTCCGTTTACACCTGCGTCCTGATTCTACAGCGTGGTGGATGTGAAGAGTTCAGATATTCCAAGATTGATCCAGAGATATTGATTCAGGGCGAAGAATGGTCGACCCATAGTATGGATGCGACCTACACCGAAGAACCGTGGGTCTTCCAGTCACCAGAAACACTACAGGTCCTTGAGTCTATTGAGAATGCCGGTCCACCGCTCGAAGAGATCACATCTAAAATTTATCAAGGTGTTGTGACGAGCGCTGATGACATCTATCTCGTAGACGTGCTTGAATCATACGGCGAGTATGTGCTTGTGGAGAATGGAAAGGGAAAGCGAGTCGAACTTGAATCGGAACTCGTCCAGCCATTCCTGAAGGGGCAAGACGTAAAACGGTATGCTCCTCTTGATCCTCCGCAGCAGATTGTGCTCCCATATAATATATTTGATGAACGGTCACCAGAATTTATAGAAGAAGGCGTTCTATCGAGAAAATACCCGAATATTCATTCTTATTTCAAGTCTTACGAGTCTGAGTTGCGTGACCGCGACGGTGGTAGCATGGACTCACCAAGGTGGTATGACCTGACCCGTAATCAAAATATGATAGAATTCTCGAAGTCCAAACTCATCACTCCAGAAATAAGCTACGGTAGTAATTTTACCCACGATTCAGAAGGCGTGTTCCATAAATCGAAAGTGTATGGTATCATTTTTGAGGATAAATGGGATGAACTTCGAACTGCCCTTTTGGGCGCTCTGAACAGTTCCTTGCTCTGGTTCTACTTGAGGAATACAGGGTACGTACTTCGAGGTGGCTATTTTACGTTCAAGACAGACTACCTCAATCCATTTTGTGTTCCAGAGAAACAGCGATTTAACTCAAAGACGAATAGAAAAGTGTTTAGACAGGAGCTGTCTTCTTACGTGACAACACAGATTGAGACACGACGGGAAAGGCAATCACTCAATCTCGATCTCTTTGATTACCTCGGAATCCCGAGTGACGAACTCCCCGATTCAAAAGCAGGCGAGACGCTTGAAGAGATACAGATGCCCGTCGCGGGCGTTGCAGACACGCTACTGACCGAAACGGAAGAGGAATACGAGGGTCTGCGGATTGAGGGCGTCACCTTCGATGATGACGGCGGGCGATTGGTGCTATCGGTGGATCTCAGCTACAAGGTGGACGAAAACGACCCTCGCGAAACCGACCGCTGGGACCGACTTGCTGAATCGGAGTTCGAGACCTACGAGGCGATGGCCTTCGTTGGACTCTCCGAGACCGAGGAGACGCTGCTGCGTGAGTTTGTCCCCGTCGCCGTCGAGAAGGCCGAAGGCTTTGCGGGATTCCGGCAGGACGCGACCAAGACGAACTCACCGTTGAATCGATTGAAGATACTGACGCTTCCTGACGTTGACGAAATTCAAGCTGGGTTGGAGCAGTACATCGAAGTACGCGATCGCGCCGACGAACTTGACGCGAAGATCGAGAAGACCGACCAGCTCATCGACGAGATCGTCTACGACCTCTACGATCTGACCGACGAGGAGATTGAAATCGTCAAGTCCGCAGTCGCTGATGACTGATTACGCAGTCGGCGACCACGTTAAGTTCGCCGGCGGACAGGGCGAAATCACGAAAATCGAGGACCGCCCGAATGGAGGTCAACTCCTCCATGTCTATACCACAGAGGGACAGCTCCGAAAGCTTCCGAGTGGCTTGCCCCATATCGAACGAATCGACTCCATCGTTGACCGGCTCGCAGCCAAGCAGGTTGACGATCCGCTCCACCATGATCTCCGAGAGCGTGCGACTCGTCTCGACCTTGCCTATCGATACGACCGCTTCCTCTCGCTGACGAACAATCGTATCGAGATCGAACCGTATCAGGTCCAAGCTGCCTACGAGATTCTGAACTCGTACGACCACCGCTATCTCGTCGGCGACGAGGTTGGTCTTGGGAAGACCATCGAGGCCGGGATCGTCATCGAGGAACTCATCGCCCGAGGACGTGCCGAACGGGTACTCATTGTCGCCCCCGCACCGCTGGCCGTCCAGTGGCAAGAGGAGCTCCGCGAGAAATTCGACCGGAATTTCGTCCTTTATGATCGCAATACCGTCCAGACGTATCGCCAATCACACCCGAACCAGAACGTCTGGCAACAGGAAGACCGAATCATCACGTCGATCGACTTCGCCAAACAGGACGACGTACTCGAGGCTCTGCGCAATCTCGAAGAGGAGTGGGACATCGCCGTGTTCGACGAGGCGCACCACCTGACTGCCCGCCGTTCGAGCGACGATTCGACTGAACGTACACAGCGCTACATGGTCGGCGAGGCCGTCGCGAACAACTCCAATGCGCTTCTGTTGCTCACCGGGACGCCCCACAAAGGGAAGTCAGATCAGTTCTACCACCTTGTCAGCCTACTCGACCCGTATCGATTCAGCCACGAATCCCAGATCACCCCCGAAGGCTTGGAGGACCTGATGATCCGCCGGCTCAAGGACGATATGTACGAGACCGACGGGACGCGGATGTTCCCCGAGAAGAACATCGAGGCACTTCCTGTCGAGATGACTCCCGAGGAGCGCGAGCTCTACAACGACGTTACAGAGTACATCCGCGAGTACTACAACCTCGCGCAAAACGAGGAGAATCAGGCCGCCGGATTCACGATGGTCATCTATCAGAAACGGCTCGTCTCGAGCATTCACGCCATCCGGAAATCACTCGAAAATCGGATGCGTGCGATCCAAAACGATGCCGTCGCTGAGGATTTACCCGACGACGTCCAGGAACTCATCCCGCGCTACAGTACGGAGCCCGAGACGCTCACTGACGCCGAACGTGCTCGCGTCGAGGAAGCCCTTGAACACGTCACGATCACGCTCAATCGAGCACAGATAGATGCGGAACTCGGACGCGTCAAGCAGCTCTGGCGGCAGGCAAAGGCGATCGAGACCGATTCCAAGGCGGAACTTCTCCGCGAGTTCGTCGAGCGTATCCTCGCCGAAGACCCCGACGAAAAGATCCTGATCTTCACGGAGTACACGGATACGCTCAAATATTTGCGTGATACCGTCTTCCCAGAGCACGATATCGCGCAGGTGTACGGCGATCTCGAACAAGAGCGTCGGCGTCGAGAGATGGAGAAGTTCGAGGAGGAAGCGAATCTGATGTTAGCGACTGACGCCGCACAGGAGGGTCTCAACCTCCAGTTCGCTCATATAATGGTGAACTACGACCTACCATGGAATCCGATTCGGATCGATCAGCGAATGGGTCGACTCCACCGCTATGGGCAGGATCGGACCGTTGAGATACGCAACCTCTTCTTCGATAACACGCGAGAAAGCGATATTCTCGAACTCCTCCTCGAGAAGACTGATCAGATCGAGGCCGATCTCGGGATGCGATCTGACGTGCTCGGCCGGATTCTCGAGAACGTTGACCTTGACGAGACGATCATGGCCGCTATCGCGGAAGGCCGACCGACTGAAGCGGTAGTTGCCGACATCGAAGCAACGATCGAAGAGCGAAAGGAAGCGCTCGAAACAGTCGAAAACGACTTTCTCATCCGCGATCGGTTCGATCTCTCTGATGAAGATCGAGAAATCTTGGAAATCATCGAGCGAAGTCGCCACGGCGAAGTAGGTGAAGCTGATATTGAAGCGCTCGTCCGGGAGTTCTTCGACGAGTTCGGTGGGACGATCAAAGGAGTACGTCCAGGACCTGCTCGATCGAGTGGTGATATCTTCCGTCTTGAGGTCCCAAACGTCCTCACCGGAGACCAAATCAAGAGCCACTACGACACGGCAACGTTCACGAAAGACGTCGCGATGGAAGAAGACGAGGTCGACTTCATCGCACTCGATCATCCGCTAGTCCAGTCACTCATCGACTACTGTCTCGATTCGAACCGTGTCCAGGGCCAAATCGCCGTGAAAGTAGCGGCGAACCCCGAGGAGACACCGGGGATTCTGTTCAACTACCGGCTTGGATACGTTTCGGGTACAGGTGATGCGATCACTGAAAAATTCGTTAGGCTGTACGCGACGCGTGAAGGGACGATCACAGCAGAGATACCAGAATTCGTAGAAACGCTGTCGCCGAACGATAGCGTCGTTGATTCGTGCTCAACCCTTGATCAACTTGCATCGAAAGCATCGCAACTTCACGATGTAGCCGAAGCGAGAGCGTGGGACGAGGTCGAATCGTTTGCGGATGAAGCTCGAACCGAGCGAGAACGAGAGATCGGAATCAAACGAGAGCACGCTGAGCGCTACTTTACAGATCAGATTGAGGAGTGGGAAGAGCGTCTTGAGACATATCAGGAGCGTGCTGAGCAGGGAGCCGATATGAGTGCACCGATCGGGAATGCCCAGCGTGAGCTCGAACAGCTCCGACGACAACGAGACAAAGAATTGAGCCAGCTTGGAGAGGAGCAGCACGTCACACCGGAAGAGCCAGAGTTAGTTACCGCTGCGCTTGTGATTCCTCCAGAGGAGTGATGGCAAGAGGAAGCCGACAGCCCCAACGCTCTCGCCGAAACAGAGAGCCTGAAAGAATCAGCCCTGATCGGCTAACAGATACCGCTCTCGGCGCTCAACGGTCCGGCGAGCCGTTGAGTAGGCCACGCCGGTTCAGTTCTCGATTACCCGATACGAGTGCCCTGTGTCGCATAGGTCGGGCTGACCCGCTCGAGACTTTCCATTCGATACGTTTCCCATCGAGGTCGAGTGCCTTGGAGATCGTAGTTTGATACTGCCCGTTTTGGTTGACGGTAGTTCGGGTGGTTTGAGGTGTCTCTGGCAATACTGTTGATTCTAACGCTATTTTAACTGATAATAGAGGTTGTTTCGGGTATTCCGGTTTCTGGAACACTTCCCCCTGATAGTCGGTCCACAATCATAGTTGGTTTCGTAGTGATTCGTGCAACCGTTCGAGAACGAGCGTTCTCATTCGGATCGATGGACTGGAATTGATCGTCGAAAGAATACGAATCTGGTGAGCCTTGTGCTCAGGCAGTGCTAAGCACGGACTCCGCACGGTGGTAGCGATACCCCTTCGGGATTAATCGGATCTCGTCGAACGAATCCGGCATTTCGAAGGTCTCGCTGTCTCGAATGACCTTGACGAGCCGTTCCAACTTCTCCCGTCGGTTCTGCGGCGTGCCGACGCGAAGATAGTTTTCTAATTCGCCAGGTTCGAAGCCGAGTTTTCGGGCCAATTCCTCTCGGAGCGTTTCGCTATCCTCGTTCGTCACGTAAGGGTCGCCTCCATCAGCGACCGCCATCTTTCCGTCTTCGTCGGAGGGATCCATCGAGCGAATGTACTCAAGTGCACGTCCGCATTCTCCGTGGACCGCCGCAGGGAATTTCTTCTCTCCCATGACGAACTCGCCGTCGCGTTCCCGAATGATGTACCAGTCGGGTCCGTTGGGCTCGTAGCGATCAAGCAATCCAGCTCCGAAGAGGTTGTCAACGGCAGTGTCGAGGTTGCAATTGAGGTCCAATCCCATCTCGTCGAGAGTCATTTCCATGTCTCTTTTCCCAAGGTCTGGGCCCGTTTCACCGGGTACTGTCTGTCTCCAGTGATGCGCGGTGTAGACCTTGATCTGCCCTTCCAGGCTAGGATGGTGGGAGTGCTGTTCTCGAAGTCGATTGATAATGTTCCTAGGATTCAAGCGTAATCGCAAGACTGCAGTTGGTTCGCCTCCCGGCAGTAAGATTTACGTACCGACGTGCGTAGATACGGTTGTCTTCGCACATCAAAGACATACTGCTGTCGCGAGGGATGTCCGAACCTGGCCTAAACAGGTTCGAACCAATGCCCCATTCTCGTGAGTTGAGCATTCGCCTGTAGTGTCTACTCTGATAATGGAATTCCTAATATAAAAGCTCCACGCTCATTATGGGCGTGAAACACCTCCGAAGGTGCTCTAGGCTGCCCTAGAAGGGTGATCTGGAAATTAGGAGCAATCACCTAGTTTCGGTTTCGATATCGATTAGCGGTAATTTGATATAATCTATCGCCTACAGATAGTAGTTTCATCAAATAACGCAAAATCCTAGTGTCAGAGATGTGTGCGCAACCCAGTTAGTTTTCTGGAGCGTATGGTAGTTCACCCGACGTATCAATGAACAGGGAGATGCGTAACGAGATCAAATTACGGGCAAACGACCCGATACAGAGGTATCTTTACAGAACGGTTCTCTCGCCCATTAACGTGTCCAATACTCATATTTCAGCACAGCCACTGATTCCTCTCAGTCGCTACCCTTGAGACTCATCGGAGCGCACACTCCTTGGCGTGGAACTTCGAGCGCTCTACGTCCCCGCGACGGAGAGATTCGCGCCCACAGTCCTCGCACCGCCAGTACTCCGCACCACCCTGCTCGGCCGGTTCCGTCCACGGCCCGGTAATGGTCGGCTCGTCGACGCCAGTGTCCTGCGAGGCGGTCTCGGTCGCAACACCGCCGTCGGTCACAACTACAGCATCGTCGGCCGGTCGGTGCTCAACGGTCGAATCACCCAGCCCACGATACTCCTCGCGAGCGGCGATCATCAGCTCGACGTCCGTCTCCTCGTCGAGATCGGGCACGTTGCGCTGGTTGAGTGCCATCTCGACGCGGCGCTGGTGCTTGCACGCGCCGTCCTGATACGTGGCGCTGGGACACTCGCACGTCTCCGTAATCAGGCACACGCGGTACACTGAGCCGCTCTCGCTGTAGACGTCGAACTCGCCCGCTTCACCGGCGTGGCGGTCGATGCTCATGCTCTCGGTCGCGGCGCGGATCGTTCGCTTGTCGATACCTTCTTTCGTGTTCGCTTGTTTCGTCGACATGGGTTCTTACCTGAGAAACCCGGCCTCGGTGTCCAACCACCGGGGCGATTCAACCGCCCGATAGCACCGGGTTTCTCTATCTATACTTACTATCGCCACTCACTTATACATTTGCATAAGTAGTGAGCAGTTTATACGAGTGCATACATTTAAGTGATTAGGGATAGACGTATACAGTGTGGGCGCACAAACCCAAGCTGTGAAAGAGTACACAACGATTCGGGTTACACCCGACGTGGCCGACGAACTTCACGACCGCAAAGAGAGAGGCGAGAGTTACGACGACGTGCTCCGGCGGATTCTCAACCTCGGTGAGTACGAAAAATGAGCGGGTGTGACTGTCGACCACCGCGCTCCCTCCGTGTGAGCGACGAAAACGTTGTAGAGGAAGACGTCGAATCCGTTCGGCTTCGGTGTCGCAACTGTGGGGGAAAGGCCGGTTGGCTCCCTCTCTCGCTCGCCAGCAGCTTCGGCGTGTCTGAGGAGTTCCTCCGCAAGGCTGCCGAACCGGGAGTTGGTGAGTGGACGCTGCATATAGACGCTGATATCGCGGATAAATTCCGCGGGAGCATGATGGATATCGACCCCGATCGCTACCAAGAAGAGTGAGTTACTCGCCGTCCGACGCCCCGAGTATCGCCTCAGCATATTCTTCGCGTGAGATGAACCCCGCCGATCGAAGTTGGTCTAATTCATCGTCCGACAGCGTCGTTAGGTCCTGCTCGGCGAGCTCCTCCAGGGGATCGCCACGGTCGACAACGACCGAGAGATCCGTCCAACTCTCGCCGAGCATCTCGAGTGCGTTCATGATCCCGGCGCGGACCATCAACTCAGCACGTCGTTCGGGGCGGCCTTGCTGGCTTTTGGCACCCGTTTCGAGGTATGGTAACTGCGATTCGATCACGAACGCGAGAGTCACAAGATCGGAGAGACTGAGCGAATGCGTGTCCTCTTGGGCTGCAAATGAAGAGTCGTATTCGACGGCCTCTTTCAAGTCCTCGATCGGCAGCTCCTCAAGGAGCAACGAAATGTCGGGGAGCCCGACATGCAACCGTTTGAGGATGTTACGCTTGTGGTACGACCTGAGCTGTTTCGTGAACTCCTCTTCGCGTTCGGCCTCAGACATACGTAGGAACTCGCGTTGAGTATCTGTCAAGAGCGAGTTCTGATCCGCGGATACGTCCATCGTAAAAGAAAATACTTGACCCACTCACAAAACATTAATGGTGGTGGCTGTATAACGATATCATGTATAGTGGAGATTACTACAATCTCAGTCTCGCCCGAAAACGCCGACGGGCTCCGAGCGGTTCGCGACGAGCGCAACCTCCGATCAATGGACGCCGCGCTTGAACAGCTGCTCGAGAAGGCATACGGTGAGACCCCGACCGCGGAGAGTACCAACTGATGGCTCTCGCGGAAAAGGAACTGTGGCACGCACGAACGCGCTTTCCCTGGCAGGACCGCGTTCGTACGTCGAAGTTCGGCCCCGGAGCGAGGGCGATGAGTATTGAATGTGCTCCTACACTCTCCATGGTGATGGAGAGTAAAAGGTTTTCCTGTACTCATTTCCCGGGTCGTCAGATCGCCCTCTATCTGTATGAGTACACACGACACGACCCCAACGACGACTGAACTCAGTAACGCCAGCGACAACGACACCGACGGCAACGAGGCCGCCGAGACCGTTACGAAACGGCGCGTCGGCAAACTACTCGGCGAGCAGCGCCGGCGGCTCTCGGACGACGTTATCCGCGATTACGACGAGATCAATTCCGACGGTCACAAGGTCAAGACCGTCAAGAAGCGAGACGCCGACGGAAAGGAACACGAGGTCGAGATCAACCTCTCACGGTTGCTCAACCCGACACCGAGCACGACCTCGGATATCGAGATCCTCGTAGTCGAGGCGCGGGTTAACGACGAGGCCGGCGACGGTGAGGTGCCGATCGAGAACCCGCACATCCCCGCGTATGATGCTATCCTCGATCGCGCTGAGAAGCGACTCGACGACGAGGGGCTTACCCCGGCCTGGGAGGTGCTCGGCGAATGATCTCCGCTCCCGAAGACTACACTGAGCGCCGCGAGTGCGTGCTCGCACGAATCGGCCACCCGATGGCCGACGAGGACGGGGTGATCGCCCGATGAACGAGACTAGCGACGAGGAAATGAACATCCCCGACACAGAGGAGCGAATGGTCCAAGTCGCCGTCGAAGTCCCCGAGTCCGTTCGCGACGGGGCAAAGGCCAAACTCCCTTATGGGGGAATGAGTCAAGTAATTCGAGAGGAATTGAACCGTGTGGCCTTCGGCGAAGAAATGGGACAGCGTTCGCGGCTTGAATCCCGGCTCGAGGACGTTCGGGAAGAACGGGATAAGCTACAGCGAGAACGCCGGGAGTTGAACGCGAAGCTAGAGAATCTCGAGGACCAAGCCAAAGACATCGAGCGGAAGTTAGACGACCTCACGACCCAAGAGGACCGGTATGAGGCCAAACTCGAGAGTGTCGAATACAACATCCGTATCGAAGGGAGGAATCTCTTCGCCGACCACGGCCAAGTTGAGAGTATCGCAGCAGAAGCCGGGAAAAGCCCCGAAGGCGTTATTAAGGACTTGAAACACCGCAACCCAGACGTCCCCGACGAAGCCTTTCTTAGTGGCTTGGACGGTGGCGGTGGATTCTCGCCACCGGACAAAAACCCCAAGAGCTCACTGAAGAGTGCTAAGAACATGGGCTACGGCAAGGACGGGGAGATGCGACCACTCGAGGAGAGGGAAGAGAAGTACCGTCCACGAGACCCCGACGCGGACAACTAACACGACCGGGCGGTTCGTCCTTTTACTATTTGATTGACACGGATGGGAGAGAGGTCAGTACGACTTCTTCTACTTCTAGATCTAGATTTGAGATATAGATCTAGATCTACTCTACTACTACTACTACTACTAGACTACTACAACAACAACAACAACAACAACAACGCAACAGCAACGCATCGCGTGGGTTGTTGGGGGTCCACTCCCGCGTGGTTTCACTGGTTCTGTCGTGGTTGGGTGGTTCTTTCCCGTCTCGTCCTATCGTGGTTCGTTCGGTCCTGTCGACACGTCTTGTTTCTACGGCGGGTCGTTTTCATATTCATATTCGCCAATTCGTGTTTCTCATTCCAAATTCGCCCACCGAATCGCAAGGCTGCGGTCGAACGGCGATGTGAGTAGTCCCGCAGCGAGGGTCAGAACGAGCGGACACCGCGAAATAGAGCCCACCGACGGGTGGGTTTGCATGGGGTTTGTTTTGTTCCACCGCCATCGTCCTTTGGCATGATGAGGGTCGAGCGCACGCGCGCCTGAAATGACAGTGCGAAGGGGGAGAATGTGGGACTGCGTCGGGGTGGCGCTGTCAGTAACGGGTCAGTCGTCCGCTTCGTGTCTCGATTCCAAGAGTCGATTTCTTTGGTGGCTCATCCCTTCGGCAGGCGGTCCTCTCGTACTTGCGGTTGCACCAGCGTCCGCCGGCCGGGAGGATGGTCGCAGCCGCCGACTGAGCACAGCGAGGAAGGCGGCGAGGACAGGCGCGCAGCGCAGCGAGCACCGCCTCGTTCCGGACAGGCCGGCGGTTCCGGCTACTCGACGTACGTCGCTTCGGTCGCGCCGATGAGGTTCTCGTGGAAACTCGGCCGTTGGGTCCGTTCTCCGTCGAGGGGAGAGCCACACATCCAGCACGAGTCTCGGCTCGATGTCGATAGCGGCGTAGAGCCAGTGTCGTTTGGTGTCGATCGTTACTGCGGTTTTGTCGATGGCGACCCGTGAGGGCGAAGCTCTCGGCGGATTTGGAGCCTCTTGTGCAACCCGGTGTACCCACTGAAACACTGCTTGATGTGACCGATGAACACCGAAGGTTTCGAGAGCCGCAGCGGTCTCACGAAGCGAGAGACCCGAACCGTGAAGCCGCACCACGAGCGCTCTGAGGGCGCTCGCGGTGCTTTCTTCAACCCAACAGTCAAGCGGGTCGGGTTCGAGCGTAACAGTGAGCGGTTCTTGGGTATGCATGACAGCTGACTTCAAGAACTGCTCGCTCGTTGAGTAGACACTGCCCTGCCTGCAAAAGACTTTTATTGTCAATTGGTGTGTAATTGTTAGGGAGTGCACCGACAGTGTGATCAGTTCTTAGTGATCCTGCTACTAGGCATACTCGTCGATATCTACTGATGACAACAGACCACGTAACACGGAGTCGATTAGACGGGGTATCGGCAGCAATCAAGGACTACGGGCTCGCGTTCGTGATGGTTGCGAGCTACTTCGGATCGGGGTCGGTGTTCATTGCGAGTCAGGCTGGCGTTGCCCACGGATATACGCTCTTGTGGGCGGCCGTCGGCGCGGCGCTGCTCGGCTTTGTGGCCCAAGATATGAGCGGACGTCTTGGTATTCATGGAACGTCGCTGATGGTATTTACCAGAGAGAAACTTGGGCGTGGTGGCGCAACGGCGGTCGCGCTGTTTCTCTCAATCGGCTGTGTCGCGTGGACTCTCGGGCTGGTAGCCGCAGTTGGTGCGAGCATCGAGTTTCTCACGGGCGGGGTAATCCCGTGGCAGCCTGTCGCGGTTGTGACGACGTTCATCGCGATCGGGGTGGGCCTGCTCAACTACGATCTGGTCGAGAACATCATGATCGGGATGATGATCGCGTTGATGGCGATATTCTTTGTTGTCATGCTCCCCAGTGGTGCGGAACCGATGGCGGTAGCAGCCGGGTTCATCCCGACTGTCCCGAATACAGCCGCACTCACCGTCGTAGCGGGACTGCTGGGAACGACGGCGCTCTGGCCAAACTTTTTTCTTGAATCGATCCTCGTCAAAGAGAAAGGGTGGATAGACGAGGACGATATCACAACGATGCGAAAGGATCTGATGGTCGGCTACGCGGTCGGCGCGATCACGACGATATCAATCCTGATTGTTGCGGCGGCAATCCTACCTGGACTTGGCTACACTGAACTTGAGTCGTTCCTCACACCCGGCGAGGCGCTCGTTTCTGTCTTCGGTACGTGGGCGATGGTCCTCTTCGTCATCGGGGTCGCTGTCGCGGCGTTCAACAGCATTATCCCCATTATGTGGACGCCAGCCTACATCATCCCGCAGGCGATGGGCCACGAGCCGACCAAGGAGAGCCAGCTGTTCAAGCTCATCTTCGTTGGTGGAACCGGGCTGGGAGTGTTTTCACCAATCATTTCGGCGGTGCTCGATCTCTCGGTCGTCAATATGGTTATTCTGTTTCCGACCTACAACGGCATCTTCGCGCTGCCGCTTGCAGCGGCGCTACTGTTCTGGTCAGTCAACGATCGCGAGACAATGGGCGAGTACACCAACACACTTAAGCTCAATATCGTCAACGCGACGCTCGTGGTGCTAGCGGTTGTTCTTGCGGTGCTCAGCATCCAAAATTTCACCGACCTGCTCTTCGGCGGGCTGTGAGTGATGAACAGATGACTAGACAGTGCCGGTCCACTGTATCCATAACGACGGAGACAGAACCCTGTGTCATGCCAGAAGAATACTGAACGTCTGAATATGAAGCGGGGTCCCGGCCCTGAGGCCATGGCCGGAGTGGGAGGGTGACCCTCCCGTGAAATAGTAGGAGCAAACCTATATTAGTTAACAGGCGGATAACAAGTTTTCCGTTTGCTCTCGTAACCGACGATCTCAGTAAGCCTCCTGCTTGAAAACACCACAATAAGCGTTCTTGCTCCTTTGACTGAGTCCGACCACCCGGCAGGCGGTCCCATCGTGCCTGCGGTTGGTGTAAGCGCCCGCCGGCCAGGAGGATGGTCGCAGCCGCCGACTGAGCACAGCGAAGGAGGCGGTGAGGACAGGCGCGCAGCGAGCGGACGCGAGTGAGCACCGCCTCGTTCCAGACAGGCCGGCGGTTCCGGTAGCGGTTACTCGACGTACTGCGCTTCAGTGACGCCGATCAGGTACTCGTCGATTTCGTCAGGGTTGACATAAAAGGGAATCTCGACGTCGTACGTTTCGCCGGCGTTCATCGTAAAGAACGGAACCCAGCCGTGTTCGATTCGGTCGCCGTTCTCGTCGAGTGCGACGGCGTCGACGCGGGTCTTTCGGAGGTCGTACTCACCGACCTCGAAGGTGCCATAACAGACGACCTCGCGGTCGATGTCCGGATCGGGCGAGGGGCTAATATCGAGCCCGTGGTCGACGACCGTGACCGTCTCGGTCGGGTCGTCGGGTCGTGTCGAACTGCCCTCGTCGCTGGCGTTGCTCTCCTCGCCGTCCTCGTCCTGCTGCTGGTCCGTTGTCCCATTACCCTCGCTGTTCTCGGCGTCGGCCAGCGGACTATCTGAGACGTTCTCGTTGCTCTCAGTGTCGCCGGTGGTTTCGTTGCTGTTCTCGGGGTTGTTGTCGCCGGTGATCAGCTGGGCGAGCCCGTAGCAGCCGGCCGTCCCGGCGAGTGAGGCCCCGCCGATTCCGGCGAGTAGCGTTCGTCGATTCATGATTGTGATTCAGTAGTTGATTGAGTGACTCGATTCACGGCCACGCCACGGCCGGCAGACACGCCCGAAACGACCGTCCCGCCGGTGAACCCGTGGAGGTTGACGTTGTTCTCGAGGAGCTCGGGGTTCGTTCCTGTGACACGGATGCCGATCTCCGGCTCGTAGAGGTCGACACGGCACCGTTCGACGGTTGCGCCGTTCGTGCTAGCTTGTACGTTAATCCCGTGGCCGTTCGCTTGGTGGATCTCGACGCTCGTATCACGGAGTAGCGGATTACCGTCGTCGAGCCGGATCCCACGTTGCGTCGAGAATACGACGGGGTCCCGCGCCTGGTCGATGATCACGCGGCAGTTCTCGACAACCGTCCGCTCGTAACCTTCTGCGGGCGTTCCGTCCTCGCCATCGATTAGCGGGTGTGGGACCCAGTCGTCGCCGGAGTTGACCCGGATATTCGCGACATTGCTATTCGCCGTGGTACAGTTCCGGAGAATCTTTCGACCGACATTGTTCGATGGAAGGCCACCTTTTAGGTACAGCCCGTTATCAGGGAACGCGCCACAGATCACGTTCTCAAGGAGCATGGTCCCGCTCATGCTCGACCCGATCGTGAACCCGGACGTCGACCACGAGGCCGCGCTACGGCCGCCCCCGCGGTCGTTGATCGTGTGTGCGAAGTGACGAGCCCCGTAGCGCATGTCGATGTTCGCGAAAATCGCGAGGGCGTCGTCGGCACGGGTGAGCGCGCGGAACGGGCCTCGAGTGCCGAGGTCCTGCCGCCCAATGAATCGAATGTTTCGGATGTCGGCGAGACCGGTCGTATAGAGCCGGAGCAGTTGCATTCCGTGGTTCTCCTCGCGATCGTCGACGGTGAACCCACCAAGGACGAGCGTGCCGGTATGGGGCGAGCTGGCCCGCCCGATCGCGAACATGATGCTCGACCCGCGGAACTCACCACTGGTGATCGTATGGCCCTGTATCGCGTCGACGTTCGCGTGTCGAAGCGTGGCGTTCTGGCCGATAATCCCGATATTCCCCCCACCGGTGTGTCGGAACGGGGTAGCAATTGTATACGTCCCTTCGGGGAACACGAGTAGCGTGCCGGGTTGGGCGTAACTGTTGAGTACGCCATCGATGGGTGTCTCACCAGTTGGGTCCGCGCCAACTGTGGTCGCGTCGACGACCTCGTTGAAATATTGGGTGTAGTTCTCAGGGTTGATCGCCGTCGGGACGTCCCCGGCAGCGTTGTCGATCGAGCCGATCCCACCGCCTGCCCCGCTCCCCAATAAGAGATCGAGACAGCCCGACGTGCCAGCCATCGTCGCGGCACCGGTAGCCCCTGTGGTCCGAAGAAACGTCCGTCGGGACATGGTCATGGTCAGAACCAGGTACTCACGACGTAGATGACACCGACGGTCGTGAGGAGCCAGATCGCGTAAATAGCGAGGTGGTTAACCGTGTTCTCGATCAGCCACGGCCGTAGCACGTAGTACGACCCCAGTGAGACGATGACGATCGCCCACGCGACGACTAAGTACGCGATGGTACTCTTGATCGTCTGGAGGGCCGAGGCAGCACTCATGCCGAGCTCCCGTTATTCGGGGCTAGTCGTCCTCGTCGTCGCACCCCGGAAGGATCCCGACCTCGATCAAAGCGATTCGGAGGAGTTCGGTGTGCGCTTCGTCGCGGCTGATATCCTGTTCGTCGGCGTAGTCGTTGACGCCGCCAAGAGCCCATCCGGGGACGTCGTGGTTTGGTCGTGGCATATTGAGACAGACCCACACCGATAATTCCGGTCGGTAAAGTTAAGTCATTCCCGGCGGGAGTGGATGATATGTCCAATCCGTCCATACCGACGCTTTGGACAGGTGCACTATAAATCTACTGCCATGACAGCACTTAGACCTCAAACGATCGGGCGAATCGCACGAGACCGCTTTGGCGAGTTGGCGGCTTCGAGACGCAAACAGAACCGACTTGCAGCGGGGATCACCGGTCTCGGAGGAATCCTGCTAGCTGTCGATCCGGCCGCCGCTCAGCTCGCGGATAACACGGGGACGCTGTGCGGGACGGGCGTCGACACCGGCTACATGTTCATCATGAGTATGCTCGTCCTCGGCGGGATCGTCTTCGGCTCTATTCAGTCTGGATTCGGATTGATTAACCTGAACAGCACGGACGAGAACGCCCACCGGAAGGGCAAGAATGGCGTCAAAAGCGGGGCGACGTCCTTCGGTGTGATCTTCATCCCTGTGCTCGTGACCGTGTTCCTCGAGGTTCTAGGCGTCAATCTCGCGAGTTGCTTCATCCCGGACATCAACGTCCTCGGTGGCATGATCGCGCTCGCCGCGGTCCCGACTGAGGTCCTCGACTAACTCTTCATGCGACGTTTTACCGCAAGCATCGGCGCGATAGTGGTACTTGTCCTGCTCTCGTCGGTGATCCTGCCAGGGGTCGCACTCGGCCAGGTGGGCGGTGGGACGGCCAACGATGATGGAAACACGACAAGCGCGAACGAATCGGAAACGTCGGATCGCCTCGAGACGGCGGTGAACTCGGGGAACGCGAACAGTAACGAATCCGGCAACTCGACCGCCGGAAACGAAAGCGGTGAGACGGATATGCCCTCGATCGGGACGAACAACGGCGCGGGCGGAACGATCGGCAATAGCGACGGCGGTGATGGTGGGATCTTCAACGTTGAGGAGCGGGTCAAAAGCCTAATCGACGCGCTCGTTGCCGACGGGATCGCTGGCCTGCAGAAGATTATCGACACACTCGTCGAGGAACTGAACTACCTGCTGTTCAGCCTGCCAGCGCCCGGCGAGCCAAGTGATCCCATGTCGTGGTATCTCCCTGATAACGGCTGGTGGCCCGACATCATGCGATTCTACGGGATCATGGCCTCGGCGGCCTTCGCGATCTTCGTCCCGTCGCTCATGCTCGCCATGATCAAGAACGACAGCCGGGAGACGCGAAACCGAGCCCGGTTTGTCCTGAAAGCGATGGGTATGGTTCTCGCTGGTCCCTTACTGATCGGGGCATTCCTGCATACGTTCAACGGCGTGAACGTGGCACTCGCGCCCTCGGGGACCGAGTTCCTGAGCACTCCCCAAGACGCGGCCCAACTCAGTGTCGGGGCGACATTGTTCCTGATCCTGCTGAAGTTCCATGCCGTGATCATTCTCCTCGGCCTCGTGCTCCAGCTCGCTCAGTTCGTCCTCGTACATGTCGCGGTCGGGATGTGGCCTGCCTCGTGGGGGTTCCGAGCACTTCCTTCGCCGACCTTCGAGGCACTCGGCGAGTTCGGCGTGAACACGATCCCGCTGCTCGTGCTCCTCAACTTCGGTCAAGTGGCGATTCTCCGGTTACTCTTTGAGATCAACTGGGGAGCGTACGGCTGGGGCGCGGTGATCGCCGGCCTACTCGGGACGGCCGTCGTGCTTCTACTGACCTTGGTCGGCGCGCCGTACATGCTGTTCAAACAGCAGTGGCAGGCCGTCGGCGTCTCGATCGGAACCAAACAGGCCAAACAGGCCGGGAGTGACGCAGCGGACTTCGCGTCGGCCAAGTTTGAGAACGTCCGCGCCCGCTTCGACGATTCGGCCCGTGGATCGGGGAGCAGCGATTCGAGCAGTTCGCAACCCAGTGCGACGTCTCACCGCCTTAGTGGAACACCCTCGTCGGGGCCTCGGGCGTCAACCGATGCCGGCCGAAACTCCTCGCAAGATATCGACCGGCGGCGGAGGGACCTATGATCTCGCTATTAGCGGGTATCGTGCCGACAACTACTGACACCACAACTCAGATCCAGACCCATGACTGATACCGACGGAAGTAACGAACCAGCAGACCCGACACAAGTAACGGCCCCAGCAGTGGATACGTCGACCCCAATCTGGCGATGGATCACCTTCGAGAACGCCCCGTTCCTGATTCCGACTGTACTCGGTCTCGTGGGCGGGCTTCTCGCGATTCCTCTTCTCGGCTTATTCGTGTCCGGTATCGTGTGGGTCGCGACGATGGCGTGGACGTCGATGGTCTACTTGGTCGTTCAACAGACCGCGTCTCGAACCCGGCCGATGTGGAAGCTCCAGGACGCAATCGCGTTCAATCGCCTCCAGCTTGCCATGCCGTGGACGCACGCCGAAGTCGCCGCGAGTCAGATCCATCAAGTTGAGGAACTCTACGACGACGGGACGGTCGAGACCACCGACGGGCGGCTCGTCGGGGCCGTCCGATTTGACGGCGTCAATACGGCCGACATGACCGAGCAAGAGCGCAATCGGATGGTCGCGGACCTCTCGGCGGCGGTCGATGAGGAGATCAAGGACTTTGATTTCCGGTTTTATTCGACGACCGACGACTTCGACCCCGAGCGTATTGTCGGTCAGTACGACCGAGAAGCGCGCTCACCGCGCCTTCAGCGCGAGCGGATGGCATACGTTCGGGAGATGTTTAACACCGTCTATGAGTGGTTCATCGACGCCGACGAGCCGACGTGGCAGGCCCGCGAGTGGCGCCACTACGTGATCGTGGAGGCATCGGCCGACGAACAGCGCGCTCAGTACGCCGACCTAGAGGGAGAGGACACAGGCGAGGACGCAACCGACGGAATCGACGCGGTCACGTTCAGCGAGATGAGGGACGACCTCGCGGACCGCAAGCGGATTCTTCGGACCGATGTGGCGGGCTCGGTCGCCGACTGTTCCGCGACCTCGGTCGGCACACAGGAGATGGCAGCGCTGCTTCGACGGTTCTGGTCCGGGCAGTCCCCTACGGACCGCCTTCGCGACGCCGAGGAACAAGACGACGAGGCGATCACCCCGACCGAGGCCGTCGACGACTCACAAGTGACCGTCTCGCACTCGGAGGATCAGCTCGCCGAGGACCTCGGAATCGCGGCCTCGCACTTTGACGCAACGCGTGGTCTCGTCGAGATCGGCCAGCAAGTCGCCCGGACGTACTGGGTGAGCGGCTGGGATCCCAGCCCCCGCTCGATGTTCCTGCGTGACCTCTACACCCTTCGCGACGACGTCGACGTCGACGTGTGTATCCACAACCGGGCGCTCGACCGCGACCTCGTGAAAGACGCGCTTCGGTACGACATTCGCGATCTCAATGTCGAGCAGGCCGACCGTGGCACTGACATCTCTTCGCTCGACGTGAGCGAATCCAAGAAGTCCTACATCCGACTCTATCAGCAACTCGCGGCCGAAGTGACCCAGCCGTGGGCGATCAACGGCTACATCACTGTTCGCGCGGGCGGCCGCTCAGTCCTCGAGGAGTTCGAGGATGACGTCGCGGAGACACGTGGGTTCGACGTCCTCAAACGCCACCACCTAGAGGACACCGCCGAGTCGATTCGGAAGGCCGTCGGTGGGTCGCCGGCGAACCTCACGCTCGTCGCACCGGGACTTCGCCAGAAAGAGGCGTTCGTCGCGTCCTCGCCCATCGGCTTAGACGAGTACACCGACGCCGTCGATGGGACCGACTGGATGCACGGCGTCCGGCAACTGTTCGGCGCGGAGAACACCGGCGACGTGATCGAAGGCGGTCGATCAACATTGGCCGGCGGCGGAGCTATCGGGGCCATGTTCCCGTTCTGCTCGGCGATCATCCACGACGAGAACGGCACGCTCTGGGGACGGAACACGCAGAACGGCTCGCCGGTCGTGGTCGACGAGTTCGACCGAGGTTCAAGCGGCCACACGCTGACGATCGGGACAACCAGACACGGGAAAACGTACGCCGAGACGCTGATCGATGGCCGCTGGTTCAACGAACGCGACGACCGCACGCTGATCGTCGCGGACACCCAGAACGGATTCACGGGGCTGACTGAGTATTGTGACGGGTCACATGTCGTGATCGACGGCAGTACGCCCTTGAACCCGCTTGCGATCAGCGCACCCGACGACGCCTATTCAGTCGGTCGTGGCGATTCGGATCCCGTCCGGCTCAAAGTCGAAGAGGTCTCACAGTTCATCACCGGCGTTCTGCGTGCACAGGGCGTGAGCAACACCGGCGATTACGTTTCCTCGATCGAGGAGATCGCCATGCGGACCTATCGCCGGGCGGGGATCAAACCGGACGACCCCGAATCTCTCGAGATGGACAGCCCCGACATGACGGACTACCTCGACGTGGCGAGCGACATGATCCACTCGACCGAGGAGTACACGATCTCCGGCCACGAGGCCGAAACGGGGATCAAACGCGACCGACTCGCCGAACTCCTCGACTATCTCTCGGGCTTCCGCCCGAACGGGAAGTACCACGCGCTGCTCGGTGACGAGGATGAAGATGAGGATGAGACCACCGACATGGTCGATACGATGGGGCTCGGTCTCGACGACCCGGCCGTCGACATGGTCTATCTCGACCTCTCCGAGACGAACGTCGAGACGTCGGTGATGCTCCAGCTCGTGCTCGGACAGGTCTCGCAAGCGATTCGGAAAGCACCGGGACAGTCGAAGTTCGTGGCCGACGAGGCCCACGTCCTTATGCACGACGAGCGCGCCGTCGACTGGGTTACTCGTGCGGCTCGGGAGTACGCACGCTTCGAGAGTGCGCTGTCGCTGATCAGCCAACACCCCAGCGAGTTCCTCGCCAGCGGTTCGAGCGACGACAAGGAGGTGTTCAAGGATCAGTGTTCGATCATCCGGTTCTTCCGAACGCCGGGCGTCGACGTCGAAACCCTCGAGCGCTTCGGCATGAACGCGAAGCAAGCCGACCGCGTCCGGAACGGCCTCGTGACGGGTCGCTCTGGGAAAGGCTACTCGGAGTGTCTCATCAGTCTTCAGGATCACCACGGCTGGATCCCAATGCGCGTCGAAGCCTCGCCATTCGAGGATATGCTACTCAACTACGACCCGAACGGCGGCCTTGAGTTTGCACAGTACGTTGCCGATGAACACGGCGGCGAACAGTTCGAGCAGCTGGCCGCCAACCTCGAGGACGACCAGGAGGACGAGGACGGGACCGACGCGATCGCGAAGCCCGCACTTGCCGACGACTAACGCGAGCCCACTTCTCCCGTGGTGGCCATCCCATGCGTGTGCGGTGTGTCACGCATCTCGAGCGAGTACTCGTCCGGAGCCGTCTCCGTAAGCCCTCTCTAACAATACTGATATGACGGTATAGAGGAAATAGGACACCCTTGACGTACTTCGTCTGGTAGGAAGTTGTTGGTGAATCCTGGGGTGTCCTGTTCTGATTCGGTGTAACTCTCCCCGCTACTCGGCCCTTCAGCATCCGGAGGCGGTTCTCTCGTGCGTGCGGTATGACGACTGTCCCGAGCGAGCGAGGGTTCCGGGAGTCAGCTGTGGCACGTATCAGAGGTCAGTTCGTATCTGGAGGATCGATAGATACAGCCAGCCGACTTATCATCATGTGTAACTTTTTCGGCCTGATTTTCGTCGCGCGAGCCGTCGTTTCGGATCGGATTTTTCGCGCGCTTCTGCGAAGGTGGCTGTGGTATTTTGATTGAGTGCCCTTAGGCACGCCCTCTAAGAGGATATTGACACCCCCTGTCGAAATATCGAAGCAGGCTGACTTTCGACCGTGAGGCGGTGCGGTCTATCCCGCTGCGGTGGCGGTATCGTATCCTGCCAGAGCGCCGGAGGCGCGACGGCTGGATTGCGGTCGCGGTTGGAGTACTCTATGGGCTGACCTAGCTAGCCCGTCTGTGCTTGGCCTACAAGATCTCTTCTTGAACACTGAAATCGCACTGCTCTTCGTGGATTGAAAGCGTCCAAAAGGGAAGGGGACGCAGGGCGCCTCTGATATCACTCTGCGTCCCATTTTTGGATGAGTTCTGTAACCACTGGCTGGCTACTCTCCCATCACAGTAGTGTGTCTAGCAGACTAGCTGCTTATTCGCCTGATGCCAAGACGTATCCCTGTGTAGAATCATTACAAACTAGGCGCTGATGAACGTGTTCAACACCGTGAAAGCGCCCACAAGGGGAGAGGGACGCAGGACGCCTCTGACATCACCCTGTGTCCTACTCTTGGATGAGCTTTGTAGCCTCTGACAAGGCTACTATTCCCTTATGCAGCGAGGTGCATAATGTCTTGGATAAATCATTTATTTTAGATATTTGGCCTTGTTGAAACCCTCTTCACGTCTTGCGGTTTCGTATAGCGGTTAGTTTCCACTGTATCGACCGAGAATGGCACGTAGGGCACCGCTTCTGAATGTCAGCAACAAAGGATCTCAACAGAGCCAGATATTTCATATCAAATAGAGTGCCACAGGCGCGACGGCAGTGTGGTGGCGGTATTCTGTTTCCGTCGATCAGGGGGGTACTCCGGTGGCCAGTAGTACGAACCCGACGACGAGACTGATCACTCCCATTCCTCCGAATACATACGCTAATTTCTGCTGATTGAGGCTGTAGGGGATTGAGGCGAATAAGAGTGCAAGAAAAGCTCCATAACAGAACACTGCTATAGTGAGATGGTCATTACCGTAGGCGGTAATGATTGTGAGTGACTGGTGGAATGCAATGAACAACGGCATGAATAAGAGCCCGAGATAGATCGAAATCGTCTCATTGGAAACTGATATTAAATTCTCATTTTCCTCCTTAACGTAATAGCGGGTAACTCCAAGTAGCAGGGGGATTAGAATACCAGTTAACTGAACGACACTCATCGCGTAATCAACGTCGGGTGGCACGGCTGGTGCATAGTGGCGGGAGTATAGGTATTCTTCTGTAATCTTATTTAATGATCTAAGACACTCCCCCCAATTCTCGAGTTCTCGAGGGGTTAACTAGACTAAGACGCCCGAATCGACCATACAGTTAAATGTATAGAGATGGTAATTTTAACCATAATGGCTGGATCCCGCAAAGACCGCGAAGAACTCCTGAAAGAGTCCTTCTGACGAGATTTTGGCAACTATACGAAGCAAATGCTGCACCGGATGGAATGGTCAGAAAAGACACGCGGGCCAACGCTCACCGTCCCCTCCGAATCCGCCGAAACCAAATCGATTGAAAAGCAAATGAAAGACTACTTCTCGTTCGATTCGTCGGATTCGTCCGAAGTCGAGAAGGCGATCGAGGCCGCCCGCGAGGAGCGCGCCGAACTCGCAAAAGTCGAGAAGGACGTGTTCGGCCCCGAAGACAAAAAGTCGAAAGACGAGAAGTCGCTGGCCGAACTCGAGAGCGAGGTATTCGGCGGGAAATCCCACCCGGCGCCCCGCTCGAAAATGGAAAAGAGCGATTTGGCCGCTCGCGAAGACGAAGTGTTCGACCGCTATTGAGCCGCCCCCTACTCATGAGCGAACAGACGCAACTCGGAGATTACGAGGACGACGAGGCCGATGCGGACACTCCCGAAAAGGAGACTGTCACGGCGGCCGACCTCGAAACGCTCGCAAAAGTAGTCGAGGGGAACACCAACGCGAGCAGTTACCCGGCGCTAGTCCACTTCTGATTTCAGAACTAATCACGGGACAGTTGAAGGAATTATTATATGTTCTGTACGAGGGGAAAAATACATTCCTGAGGAGCATCTATACTCAATTAGCGGGTGGGAATTGTTAGCATGGGAACACAGGGTGCCTCTGATATTCCGACTAGTCACCCACCCGCCTTTGCGACGAGTGTGCCAACTTGTAGAGCACTACTTTTGATTTCTAATCACAAGTGCAAACCGCATGACGACGGCGACCTGGGTTCAAACAAAGCGTGACTTACGGCTGAGTATATAAAAAATGCCAAGCCTTGTGCAACATTCGGCCTCTATGAAAGGCGTACGTTGCACAAGGTCAAACAATCCTTCTCGAGGCGCAACTCCGAGAGACACCGACGCCGGTAACGGCACGGGCTGACGGTGGCGAGACCTGCACGATCGAGGAGCAGGCCGCCGCCGTGGTCCGCGAAGTTGAACGGGGCGACTGATCACAATACCCCTGTATGTAGTGGTTGGTGCTGTCTTCAGTTCCCGGTCAGAATAGATGAAGTACCTGTTACGTAGGACGTGCGGATTTATCCGTCTGTCTCTTTCCAGTCGTCCGGGTCCCCTTCACGGAATTCACCCTTGGCATGGCGCTCGCGGGGCCAGAAGGTGATGCCCAGCAGTACGACGTAGAACACACCCACAACGGCAACCACAGCAATCCCGGGGATACGGGCGATTCCAGCGGTTGTGAGCCAGTCTTGGCGCGGCGCGAACGCTGTAATCTTGAAGACCCACGCGACCAATAGAACACTGAGTAGAGCAAGGTACACACGCCGGAGCCGGTTTACGAGAGCTTCGTATAACGAGACTTTCAGCGTCGGCCTGCGATAGTCCCTGCTCAGTTCCGCTCGCCAGTCATGACTTTCAGTGCCTTGGGACGGATCGAGGGCGTTTGCGAACAGGTTCTCTTGGATGACTCGAGCACGAGAGCGAAAGACATCGTAGTCCCGGTACCGCCGTGCTTCGATGCCCAGAAAGATGGTGACGACAACGATCCCAATCAGCAAGATATAGTGTGGGTTATCGGTACTCGAAAACGCCCACGTCAAGATTGCTGCCATCAGCGTCACCGCCCACGTCGTCGTCTCGTCGAGGCGCTGCCGCCACGTCCCCACCCGGTCTATCTCTCCGCGATAGGCGTGGGCCATCACCGAACCGAGTCCCGTACTGTCGTCAACCATTTCGCGGCCGATCTCCCGTTGATCTGGTGCTGTTGGGTCGAACTCGTCGCTACTCGAATCAGTCATAGAGGAGAGACAGCTCCTCGCTCCATAAGCAGTGATGGTGACAGCGTAATCTGAGTATTATATACTGGAAAGTACGAACAGTACGCACGTTCTACGTATCAGTAAGGTAACCGAAGTTTGACGTGAAACCAAGTCAGTCAGATCATTCTTTGATACACTCCCTTGTGCAACAATCGTCTTTGTGAGAAGGGGAGATGTTGCACAAGGTGAGACAAATCAAAAATATCAGGTGTATAGACACGTCTGGTATGTCCACGGTCTCAGACCGGCCAGGTATGCCCACGGATCGGACCAAAAACTACTAGGATAGGGGCCACATTGCTCGTACTGTGGTGCACACCGTAACATGACCGCTACCGTATGCCGATTAGAAGGGTTACACAGTGCGTCTTTAACCTGCCATGCGACTCAAACACCGGCTCAGCGAAAAAACTCAGGCCAGCCAGCATACCCCACGAGGTAAGAGACATGACCAATAACAACACATCAGACGGTCGGACAAAACGGGTGACGTTCTACGTCAACGCCGAAGAACGCGACGCTCTCAAACAGGAAGCCGACGACCGCGGCAAATCCCTGAGTGGCTACTGTCTGCAACTCATTCGACGCCAGCGCCAACTCGACGCCGAAGAACAACTCGCCGAGGACCTCAACGTTGAGCAACGCCTCACGCAAATCGTTAATGAAGCCGCCGAGGACATGGCCGACGCCGCACAAGCCCTCGAGGAACAGCAGCGCCTCTCGGGGAAGTACTCGATCGCCTTGTGGGAACTACTGAAAGCCGACTACGCCGACCCGAAGCGACGAGACGCGATCGCGACGAGCCACGAACGGCTGAACAAAGTCATTGACATGGAAGCGCCCCCCGACGCCGACGACCTCGAGGAAGACGAACCACAGTCGGACTCAGGGAAGGCGAAAAGCGTCGATGAACTCTTGGACCGCTAACCATGCACGGAGACGCCCGCGATACGATCTACAAGACGGATTACGCCGACGACGCGGGGACCGAGAAGCTCACAAACTACCTTCAGCACGATCAGCAGGCGATCCGCGACAGGACCGGCCGCCCCATGTCCAAGAAGGAGATCGAACAGTTCAACGAGAAGGCCGCTGGCAAGCGGAACCGGCACATCATCATCAGTCCTCGAGACCACGGTGAACGCTCCGACGAGGACCTCGATCGCGCCACCCGGCGATACATGCGCGACATGACCGAGGAGAGACCCACGGCTGATTACGTCTACTCCGTCCACGACGACAAGGAGAACGGCAGAGACGTCCATATCGCCATGACAGCGAACGATAAAACAGACTTAGCAATGTACCCCGACGACATCGAGCGCGAACGAAAACGCGCCCATGAGACGTATCTCGAGTACGGACGCGACCGGACTCGCGAGAACGAACAGGAACTTCAGCAGGAACAGCAGAATGAACGCACTCGCGGACACGGAAGGGGGCGATGACATTTCTTTCAGTCCTCTCCTCGTGGCTCTCGAATAGCGAGGACAGCTGTTCACACCAAGATGTTGACTACGTAGAAGGCAATTGCACGTATGACGATGTGTCTCTCCAATCGGGGGAGATCGTCCTCTCCACCTACCGGCCGTACTACCGGCAGTGTGCGGACTGTGGCGACACCTTCTATGACACTCGCTACACGGCCGACGGCACTGAGACGCCACTCGGCGAACCCGTGGGAAGAACGCCAATTCCCCACCATGTGTATAGCGAGTATCTTCGAGAACACGAACGCGAAATCGGGAGGGGCCGATAATGGTGGTCGAGACCCTCCTGCCTGTGGCCGCTCTTGGAACGGCCGGGTTAGCCTACGGCGTGAAACGGAAAGTGTTCCCGGCCGCCCCGAAGCCCGACGAGGAGAACTTCGCCCTTCCGATTGAGCTCAACTCCGCCGACGCCGAAGACATCAGTAGCCGGTTCATCAAAGGTGTGCGGATCCCCCACCGGTCGCTGCTCACACTCGGCGCAAGCGGGGCCGGCAAGAGCGAGACGCTCAAGCACTTCGTCGATCAGCTGCAGAACGACCCGAACGAGCCCGTCGTCGTCTACGATCACAAAACCGACTATCAGGAGTTCCTCGACGACCGCGGAGACGACATGATCCGCCTCTCATCCGGGGGTTCGGCCGACGAAAACGGGCACGCACTCGCCTGGAATATCTTTGCCGAGATTGAGACCGAGGAAGACACTGACGAACTCGCACGAGCACTGTTCCCTGAGGAGAGTGGGGACTTTTGGAACGCGGCCGGGCGGCAGTTGTTCGCGGCGATCTTGAAGTACATGTATCGGGAACTCGAGAACCCCGACAACGCCGACTTCGTCCGGTACTGGGAACGTACAACGCCGGAGGAAATGCACGAGGACCTTAATCGGGACGGCCACGAGGACCTCACCGCCGCCGCGAGTGCCATCAACCCTGAGACGGAGCGCCAGGCAGGCTCCGTATTCGCGACGGCTCAACAGCAAATCACGGATCTCTTTGTGGGTGACTTCGCGGAGAGCGGCGAGTTCTCGATCCGCGAGTACATGCAGAACCCCGACGGTCGGGTCTTGGTGCTCGATTACCCGACGCGACAGTCAGGGACGATTGCCCCTGTGTTCCGCCACCTGATCGACCAGGCCATCATGCACGGCATGGACGACCCCGACCGGTCGGCGTACTACCTGCTGGACGAAATCGAGCACCTGGACGCGACGATCAAGCGCCTCGGTGAGCTGATCAACGTGGGCCGGGGCGTCAACTGTCAGGCGATTCTCTCGCTTCAGTCAGTCGCCCAGCTCGAAGACACGTACGGGAAGGAACGCGCCCACGCGCTACTGTCGGGCATGGTCACGGTGATCGGCCTTCGGACGGCTGATGAGGAGAGCGTGAATTATCTCCGTGAGGCCGTCGGCACGTCCTTCGAGCAGTACACGCGGAACTCGGGATCCGACCGTACGCCGAGCGAAAGCGAGGAGAAAGAAGAGTATCAGTTCGCGAAGGGCGACCTCCGGAATTTCGACCCCGGCGAGGCCGTGATCTGCCGCCAGGGGAAAGGGTGGGTTTACTGTCGGATCCAGTTGCTCGAGGAGTAGTCGACTCTTTTTACTCGCCTTGGGCAACAATCAGAAGTGAAGTAGAGGCCAGTACGCATCTATCGTGGCGCTCCTCTGCAAGCTCGCAGGTGAGTATTTCCATGTCTGGCCGATCCTCGTATAGGAGGAACCACGTCGAGGATGCGTCCGGACTCATCCACACATTCTTTGATTCACTCTCGACTACTGTTAGTATGGCAATTGAAGCCTCATTCACGACCACCGAGGGCGACTTCCCCTTAGCTGCTGTGTTCGAGGATTTCCCCGACACGCAAATCGAACTCGATCGCGTTGTCCCCACAGACGGAGCGATCATCCCGTATTTCTGGATCGAAGACGCGGATGTCACTACTGTTGATATGAATAACGTTGTCCATCCCGGGATTCACGATATTCGTGTGATCGATAACGTCGGCAGTAACGCGTTCATCCGCATCGACTGGGATTTCGAGTACGAGAGTATCTTAACCGCTATTCTTGAAACGGAAGCGGAACTTATCTCGGCCATTGGAACACAGGCACAGTGGACATTCAACATCCGTGGCGAGGAACAACAGGCGATCTCCCAGTTCCATACGTACTGCAAAGAGCACGAGATTCCCGTCGAGCTGTCCCAACTGCACGCGCTTTCCCCGTTACGATCAGGGCACGAGTATGATCTGACCGACGCCCAACGAGAGGCATTGACGCTCGCATATACCGGTGGATACTATGATTCGCCGCGACAACTACCGCAACAAGCACTCGCTGACGAGCTTGGGATTACCAGACAGGCTGTGGCCTCCCGCCTCAAACGGGGTACCAGACGCCTCATCGCGAGTACCCTAATCACTCCGGATGACTGAGTATATAAAGAAATTACGTAAGCAACAGTTAGACTCACCCGCGAAACGACCATAACTCTACTGTGTATCAAGGGGATTCAAACACCAGGAGAGCGGGTGCCTTTCCACAACAGGCGGTCGTCGACGATGGGGAGTATCCCGATCTGCATATCGAGGATGACCTGCTCGACTCAGCGGACGAGATCACTTACCATAAGGGCAAGAGGGTCTATCGATTGGAGTACGATTCAGAGGTCGATACGCCGAGCGTCGCTGTGGTCGCTGCGATCGCTGCGATGACCCGCACGGATCCGATGGATCTCGACCCACTCCACTCGGTGATCGATACGAGCGCGTTCGACGACCTGTTTACTGCGACCGATCACAAACGGTGGGGCCGGGTCGTCTTCCGATTCAGCGGCTTCGAGATCATGGCGAGCAGTCACGGGGTAATCGAGGTGAACCCACGATGACGTATGTAGCGTTCGCCGATGTTGAGGGGGCGACGGGAACGATTGCCGCAGATTGGACGATCGAGTATGATGGGGCGTTCACCGAGACAACCAACGCCGTTGTCTCGAATATGGATCGGAACGGGAACGCGAGTAGGGAAGATCTCCAACGGCTTATGCTAACTCTCTTCAAAGAGGGCTATCTCGCGGAGATCGAGCTGATCGACAATACGCCACGTCAGGAATCGCTCAGGGGGCAATCGAGAGCAGATCGACGCCAATCAGGGATCCAGAGTGAGAAGGAACTACAACGGAAGCTATCGCGTCTCTTTCAAGCGGCATATCGAAATGAAGTACCAATCGGTCCGACGTGGGTGTGTCGGTACGAGGACGCCCCTGATCTGGAGATCATGGTGTTTGAACTCGCTCATTTGCAGGACTGAATCGGGATGTCCTTCGAGCAGTACACGCGGGGTTCAGGCGACAGCCGGACGCCCAACGAGAGTGAGGAGAAAGAGGAGTATCACTTCGCGAAGGGCGACCTCCGGAACTTCGACCCGGGCGAGGCCGTGATCTGTCGCCAAGGAATGGGGTGGGTCCACGGACGGATTAAGATGCTCGAGTAGGCCGCCGACCTCTCTTTTTCGCTCAGAAAACTGAAGCCCATCCCATTGGCGCATTCATCCCCATGCCTTTGCTGTTCTCGCCTTGTGCAACAGTCGCCTTTCCTGATCGGTCGAATGTTGCACAAGGCGAAGTAGCTGGATTCCATAGCTACAGTATGCCTGATCAACCCACTCTCTCCGAGTTTGCCGATCACGGCAAAGAGTCCACACAAAATCTCGAGGAGCAGCAGGCCGACACCGATCAAGACGATCTCGACAGAACGGAAGCACTCGCGGAAGCAGTAAGCCACCTCGCTACGATAGCGGATAGGAACGTACAGAACACGGATCGGATTAAATCGCTTGAGAAACGCGCTCAGGGACTGAGAGAAGAAACGGCGACTGATCACTTGGAGGATCTACGGGGCTTCTACTAAGTATCACGTCGAGTAGTATTCTTCTCGCCTATAACACTAATAGGAGGGAGATCTGTCGCATAGTGTCTTGTATATAAGCTTTTTAAGCGGCTGATCGGGCGAAACCCCCGATATGGAAACCTATCTTTCGGGAGAGAAGTAGCCGTATTCTCGTCGATCGGGAGGCAGGATCAAGCTGCGAAACCCCGGTGTAGAGTGCTACAAAGTGGGTTCCTCTCTCTGGATAGCCTCTCATGACCGACAATGTTCGGGGATTTCCAGATTGCAGCTTGATCACCAAGTGCGGTCTACTCTCTACTCAGTATGAATCAGACCGATATCAGGTAGTGCAATGATTCACCACTCATCAAACAAGGTAGGTTCGATCTCATTCAACCGATCACGAAGGTGTTTTAGGAACCAAACTCTATTTAAATTCTCACTACCCTCCTGCGCGAGGTCATACTGTCCCGAATGGATACCAATCAATTGATAGCGTGGGTGGGGCCGCCCTTCCACTGTGTCTCTATATAATACTGGACTTCCACTAGTTCCATCATGTAATTTCGCATCGATTAAGAAAAATGGACTGACATCAAAATCAACATCTAGTGGATGTGCAAAATCCGACCTCAATGCGAGCAATTTGATCCGAGAGACTACGCTGGCGAGGTCACAGGAGTAGACTACCGGCAACATTATTCGGAAAAATAGGCATTGAGTGAGCTGAGACACACCGCGTTTCGGGCCAATGTGTAAAGACTGGAATTCGTACCTTGTGCAACTCGGTCGTCTATGAAACGCGATTGTTGCACAAGGCTGATCGATCGCAAGCCGTGCGTCTGACATAGACCTTTCACCGTCATGGTGAAGGTATGCATAATGCCGCGTCTTACAATCACCGTTACCGATGAACAGGCCGCCCTTCTCAATGAGAAAACGGGTGACGGTGGCGAGTATGAATCAAAGAGTGAAGCGGTGAGGACCTTCATACAGGAGTATGAACGCCTGTCTGAACGGGTGACTGACCTCGAAGCAGAATACGAGGAGCGTATTGCCGACCTGGAGCGGGAAAACGAACGACTACGGAACGAAAAACAGCTAATCCTCGAACAGCGCGAGGAACACACGGACCTCGTGCGGGCGATCGAACGTGAGCAATCCCGCGAGGACCGGCGGGCGCAAGCCGGTGTACTCACTCGAGCGAAGTGGTGGCTTGTGGGGATGGCCGACGAGGAGTAGCGCAAAATATGTAGTCGTATAGCATTTATAGAAACGAAAGCTGTGGGTTCGAAGCCTGTACCGCTTGTTATCGGGCGAATCAGGCGTTTCTCGATTTACTTTTGATTAACTCACAAGTCAACAGTGGAAGTAGCGGGGTCGCCGCTGTCTCTAAAGTGTAACCACTCTCTGCTGAAATCCTCAGAGGATAAGAGAGTAGTATCAACATTGGTTGACTATTCAAG